>JANQSI010000017.1 GCA_028284125.1 Cyclobacteriaceae bacterium | reverse complement strand
TTTAAATTAATTATTTATATCATTAATTATTATTAATGTAAATAATATGAAGTTTATGAACGATCAATTAAAATTCCGTGCTAGTGTTACTTCTGACTTTTATCACACAAAAACATTGATTAAAGCCCTTAAAGGGACTTTTTCTCTCCTTTTTCTGAATTAGAATACAAGCGAAACTCTATGTTTTTTGTCCAATTATCTAGTCAAAGTCAACAGATTAGAAAGACCGTTTTCCCCTGAAACTGACAGAGTTCCATTTTGATGGCGGAACGAAAAAACCTCATCTCAGTTAATAATAGTAATACTATTAAAATATATACCAATGCTTTACACAAAAATTGTTCTTCTAATATCTTTTATGCTACTAGGTATCAATCTGTTGACGGCAGCAATCCGTGCGGAAGATTGGTTAAAGCTTGGAAGAAGTTCGATATCCAGGCAAAATTTTGATATGGCGATTCACTACTTCTCAAACGAGATCAGAGACAATCCACAAAATGTATTTGCGTACTTGGAACGAGCTGAGGCCTATCGGCTGAAGGGCGAACTGGTAAAATCAGCAGAAGACAAGCGTAAAGCATATGAGATTGATCCTGATTACATAAAGAGGGTATCGCGACAAAATGAAAAGCTGTCTTCAGAAATTCGATACAGTGGATTTTCGAGAAGCTATGCGCACTAATGTTTAACAATTAATTATTACGACTATGAGAAAGATTCCTATTTTTTTGATCATTGCCACTATACTATTTACCAGTTGTTCAGTTATCAGACAGGGAGAAGTTGGAGTGAAGAGAAAACTGGGAAAACTCCAAGATCGAGTCATTGAACCTGGAGCCATAGTCTATAATCCTCTTCTCACCACCATAATCAAATTGCCGGTTCGCACGGTAAATATTGAGATTACCTCTAATCTTCCATCTAAAGAAGGCCTAAATGTAGGAGCCATTATTTCGATTCTTTATCGGATTAATCAGACCGAGGCACCTTCTATTATCGAAAACATAGGAACCGATTACGAAAATGTCGTGATAAAAAGTGTTTTCAGATCTGCTTCTGCAGATGTGTGCTCGAGATTTTTTGCTAAAGACATGCACACCGTAAAACGAGCTGAGATCGAACAGCAAATTGCCAATAGGATGTCCGATCTATTAAAGGAGAGAGGATTTGAAATAGAAGCAGTGCTTCTCAAAACAATCCAGTTGCCTGCTGGCTTAGCAAATGCAGTTGAAGAAAAATTGGAAGCAGAACAGGATGCGCAGCGAATGGAATTTCTTCTTCAACGAGAGCGACTTGAGGCTGAGAGAAAATTAGTAGAAGCAAAAGGTACTCGAGATGCTCAGAAAGTGTTGTCTGAGGGAATAAATAAAGAGATTCTTGAGTGGCAAATGATTGAGGCTTTTAAAGAGTTATCCACTTCACCTAATGCTAAAATCATTATTACAGATGGCAACAACACTCCAATTCTAATGCCAGGAGGAAATTGATCTGTTCACAACAAAACTTTAAAGTCATGAAAAAATTTAAGCAACGAATAGCAGAAGCAATTTTCCTCACCTCCATGTTGGTATTATTCTTTCTGCTTTCGATCAACACAGCGAAAGGTCAAGGGAAAACCAAATACAACGATCTTGAGAGTGCGCTCTCGAATCCTGAGAATGTGGAGTGGTTAATCTTGAGAGATAGAGGCTTGACCCAATTTCCAATGGAAATCACCAAGCTGCCCAATTTGACGTTTCTTGATCTGTCCGGAAACAATATCTCGGAGTTGCCGACGGAGTTGGCCAAGATCAATAAGCTCAATTACCTTGATTTGTCAGGTAATACGTTTTCCGAGCTACCGAAGACTATTTCTAAAATGAAATCTTTGAATGTACTTCGGATTGGTTACTTGCCAAACCTGGATATCCAAGAGGCATTTTCAGCTATAGAAGGAGTGAAAAACCTCAAGGTTCTTGATTTGAAATATGATAACATCACTGAAATTCCAAACTCAATCCAAAGACTTAGTTCCTTGGAATCAATTGATCTTTCAGGAAATCCAATCAGAACAATTCCTCCGGTGCTTGCAAAACTTCCTCGTCTTGAAGTTTTATACCTCAATGATGATTTGGAATTAGATCTTGATCGCAGCATGGGAGTTTTGACAGAAATGAAAGATTTGAGAGAACTTCATTTAGAAAATGATGGACTTTCTATGATACCAATGGATATCATGTACATGAAAAAACTGGAGAATCTTTACCTGGGAAGTAATCCTATCTCAGTAATTCCACCCGAGTTGAAACGTATGGAAAAATTAAAATTTATTGATGTTGGCAGGAATCTGTCAGATTATACCTCCAATAGACTCCTTGCGCCAAAAATCCGGATCAAGGTATCTGAAAGATAAACTAAGTAGTTGTAGGAAATTAGATGGCCATAGAATTGGCCATCTAATTCCTTTGATATTATTCAGTTCTTAGACTTTTAACCGGATTAGAAGTGGCCGCTCGAATTGAATGATAACTGACAGTCAAGATGGCAATTACAATTGCGGCAATACTTCCGATCACAAAATAGTACCAGGATAGGTCGATCCTAAAAGCAAAATTCTCGAGCCAGTTCGACATAAATAGAAATGCCAGTGGTGTAGCTACAATAATGGCAATTCCTACGAGTTTGAGGAATTCCGATGATAACATTCCTACAATTTTTTGCTCTGATGCACCAAGCACTTTGCGTATTCCAATTTCCTTTATTCGCTGCTCCGCAACGAATGACGATAACCCATAGAGTCCTAAACAAGCAATTCCTATTGCCAGTAGGCAGAAGATAAGTATGAATTGGTTGAACCGATCTTCAGCTTTGTATGCGGCATTGAATTTTTCGTCAAGAAATTCATAATTAAAAGCTGATGGAGCATTCCAATCTTGCCATAGGTTTTGCACCTTGGCTAGAACCTCATTTGTTTTTTCTTCAGACACCTTGACCATCAATCGGTAGCTTCTAACATTATGAATGACCAAAGGATCAATCGGTCGTTGAAGTGAGTGGTGATGGAAATCTTTTGCCACACCAATTACCACGCCTTTTTTGTCCATGGCCCAATCTCCACTGTGTGTGGTGTAGTATTCAATGGTTTTTCCGATTGGGTTTTCCCAACTTTCTCCATACAACTCTATCGCTTGTTTCCAACCACTTTCATTTAGAATGAAGGCAGTGCTGTCGGTAGAAATTTCCTCGGAAAATGTACGTCCCATGATCATTTCCACTCCTAAAGCGTCAAGCGTATTCAGACCCACGTAATAACCAAGCCACGCATCTCCTGTTGGATCTTCGTAATCCGTAAAACCTTCAAACTTATACCCCCAGTAATAGGCATTATCTCCTGGTATTTGACTACTTGCCATGACCGATTTCACCCCTGAAAGGGATTCAAGATCACTTTTTATTCTATGCCATTTTTGATTTAACATGCTGGAACTTCCAAACCGCATCACAATGACGTTCTCTGGCTCAAACCCAAGGTCTTTCTTTTTGACGTATTGCATTTGATAATAAACAACGAGTGCTCCAATGATCAATGCAATGGAAATGGTGAATTGGAATACAACTAAAATGCGGCGGATAAATCCTTTTCCTCCTTTCGCTGAATCGTTTCCAGACAAAACTGATACCGGCTGAAATGAAGACAAAAACAATGCAGGATAACTCCCGGTAATTAAGATGGTAATGACCAATAAAATAAATGTGTTTAGGAGTATTGTGCCAATATTTTGCAAGCCACTCATAAGATCGATATTAGCCATGCTGCTAATGGTAGGTATCGCAATTACCAGAATAAGTACTGACAAAAACAGCGCGATAATGGTCATGATGGTCGATTCGGCAAAAAACTGAATGATCAATTGTTTGCGAAAAGCTCCCATCACTTTACGAACACCAACTTCTTTGGCTCGTTTCGATGCTCTAGCAGTGGCCAGATTCATGAAGTTGATGCAAGCGATCAGCAGAATGATCACGGCAATCGCCGAAAAAATAAGCACTTGATTGCCATTACCATGCTTGGCGTAATCGTTTCTGAGATCGTAGCTGTCGAGGTACAAATCCTCAAGCGGCATAAAATCTAGAATAATGGAATCACGCTCCGGGTCCCAATACTTTTGCCACAAGCTTAGATATTCATCTTCCAGTACCTCGACATCCGCTTCCGGTTCGAGCTGAACATAGTTCCCAATCCAATCATTGGGCCAGAGATCTAAAATATTAACCGCGGGATCATCATAGAGTAATTCAAATGGGACCACTAGGTCAAATTGCAAATGAGAGTTGTAAGGAATATCCTCAAAAACTGCTGAAACTTTGAATGGAGCTTCTACTGATGACATTACACCTTCTATTCGTAACACCTTGCCAATAGCATCTTCAGTTCCAAAGAATTTCAAAGCAAAGGACTGAGAAATGGCGATGCTGCTTTTGTCCTTTAGACTAGTTTCCGCATTTCCCTGAATTAATGGAAAGGAGAAAAAGCTGAAGAAGTTAGAATCAGCCATGAGCACATCTTCGTAGTAGATGTCTTCATTTTCTAACGTTATTTTCCGGTCTTTTTTCCATGGATGTACTCGCATGGATTTTTTTACTTCAGAGTAATCTCGCTCGTAGGCAGTGGCTGCTACCGCATTGATGAAACCATACACATGTTGCAAACGGTAGATGTCCTTGCCATTTTCGTGAAACTTGTCATAGCTTGTTTCTATTTTGATAAATAGAAAAATGATAAATACACAAGCCAGACCAACACCGAGACCACTGATATTTATAATGGAATATGCTTTGTGTTTTAAAAGATTTCTGAAAGCGACTTTGATGTAGTTCTGTAACATGCTGAGTGAGTTTGTAGATTGAAATTTTCGACCGCCTCGATACATTCGGATGTATCGCAGGACTTCCATGAGATATAAGAATTGAGCATAAATTTTCCCTTTCGACTTCAGAGCTTTGTTGTATTCCTCTTCCATATCACCAGAAATCTCTTCGAAGAGCTCTTTACTGATGACACGAGATAAAATGTTGGACGCGAACCTTGGAGGTTTGTGGATTTTCATAAAGCTATTTGTAGGAAGGCACTAGTGTAAGAAGATTGTTCCAAAGCGCGTCTCGTTTGATTTTCAGCTCCTGCAATGCCTTGAAACCTTCTGCCGTGATCTCAAAATATCGTTTTCGTTTTCCACCTCGTTCCGGGGTAGATTCTCCAAAATCACTTTTAACGAAATGTTTGTTTTCCAACCGATTCAGTACGGTATGGATCGAACTTAAAACAACCTTACGATTCATTTTTTCAGCCAGATCGTCTTTAATGGCAGGTGCATACGCGTGAGGATGGAGTGAACCTACGGTGAGTAATACAAGCTCTTCCAGTTCTCCAAGATGATCTCCTTTCATATATAATTCTGATTTGTCGATTTAATAATACGAAGCGAATTTAATAAAGTTCTGATTTGTCGATAAAATATTGGCAGTGCTTCTCAAATCAAGCTCCTTGACCACAATTCATTACCTTTAGTTACAAGGATTAGAAACCACTTGTCAATCATGGGATTCAAACGGAGAGATTTTGTAAAAATGTTGCCAATGGGTGCGTTGGTTCCAGGACCAATTTTAAGTAGCCTTGCCGGAGAGCGAAACGCCTTCACACTAAACTCCGAACCTCAAAAAAACATCGATAAGCTTTACGATAAGTCAATTATCATTGATGGTTTGATCATCCCACGTGGCTGGGATGAGGATTCATTTGAAGCATTGGAAAAATCCGGCTACACGGGATTCAACATTTCCTTATCATCTGGAAGTTTCAAATCAGCTATGCGGTCAATGACCGAATGGTCCGATCGTATCAAGCAAAATCCTGATAAGCTAATAAATGCTCTAACGGCTGATGATTTCGCACGAGCCAAGAAAGAAAAAAAGGTCGCTGTGGTGTACGGGTTTCAGAATGCTACCATGATTGAAAAATCCATCGATAACATCGATAAGCTTTACGACGCTGGCACACGTTGGATCCAATTGACTTATAATCAACGAAACCTTTTGGGTGACGGCTGTACCGAACGGACGAATGCTGGCTTATCTGATTTTGGTGTGGCGGCAGTGGAACGCATGAACGAGCTTGGAATCATCATAGACCTTTCCCACTGCGGAAGACAAACCACAAATGATGGAATCAAATTCAGCAAGACGGGGGCGAGCTTCAATCACACCATGTGTGAGACTTTATATAAGAATCATCCACGAGCTAAAACTGACGAGCAAATTCGAGCGATGGCCGACAAAGGTGGTGTGATGGGAGTTATTTGTCTGGGCTACATGATTGGACCTGATCCGGGTGGAGAAACCACGTTGGAAAACTATGTGGATCATATAGATCATGCAGTGAAAATTGCTGGTATCGATCATGTGGGCGTTGCAGCCGATTATGCGATTCAAGGATTAAAAGCAGATGGAGCTACTCGAAAAAACTGGTATGAACCTCGATTACTTAGGTTCAAACCGTCTTATCAGGTTAGGTGGCCACCTTGGATTCCTGAACTTGACTTACCTGATCGCTACAGGAAAGTTGCCAAAGTACTGGACAAGCGTGGCTACAAAACCGGAGATATTGAAAAGATCTTGGGTCTCAATTGGTTAAGGTATTACCGCGAAACACTTAAGTCTTAACAACGATTACAATGAGATTGAAATATCTAATCAGTATGTTTTTGTCCCTTGCTATTTTATTTGTTAACGGACAATCACCCAATTTCTCCACCAGTGCTCGACTAATATTTGGCACGCATAAAGAAAGAACAGCTTCCATGGGAGTTGGAGATATTGACAAAGATGGAGATATCGATGTTTTGGCGGCAAATGGAAGGCATTGGCCTGGTCAAAACCGGATCTTCTTCAATAATGGCAATGGAATTTTCACGGTTTCAATGGAACTGGGTAATGAAATGGAAACCAGCTACTCAACAGAGTTAGCCGATTTTGATAACGATGGAGATTTGGATGTGGCTGTTGGAAATGACATGGCACCAAATTTCATCTTTACTAATGATGGGACCGGCACTTTTACCAAAGGCTCGGGTTTTGGTAAACGTTACGATCACACCAGAAATATCGTAACTGCTGACCTGGACAATGATGGTGATATTGACATTCTCATTACGAATAGAAGTAGCGAAAACGAAATCTGTCTGAATGACGGAAAAGGAAATTTTTCGAAAACCATTGGATTTGGCTCAAGTGAAGACTCAACCATAGATGTTGAAGTGGCAGATATGGATGGAGATGGAGATAATGATCTAATCTTAGCCAACCGAGACGAACAACAAAACTTTGTCTACCTCAACGATGGAAATCTCAAATTTTCCGAAAAAATCCCGTATGGAAGTGGGAGTGATAACACTCGATCAGTTGCCATTGCCGATATGAATAAGGATGGTTTTTTGGATATTATAGCCGCCAATATTGGCGAGCCAAATGTCGTGTACTTTGGAAGTGAAAAACTAGATTTTTCGCGAAAAGCAGTTTTTGATGGGAGTTCAAACAGATCCTATGCGATTGCAACCGGTGACTTGGATCAGGATGGTACTGTGGATGTTGTCATTGGAAATTCTCGTGAACCAAACACAGTATTTCTTAATAAGGAAAATGGAACTAAATGGGAGCGTGTCCAATTAAGTGAGCGCGAATTCAATACCTATGATGTAATCATTTCCGACTTGAACGGAGATGGGAAATTGGATATCATTGAAAGCAATTCGGATGAGGTGAATTTGTATTACTTCAATCGGTTCAAGCCCAAGTTTCCTTAGACTTTTCAATATCAATAATTTTTTTGAGTTAGGATTCCTATTTCCTGACAATGGGGCCTCATGTTATTCCCTCAATATCACTTTTGATTTGAATGAGGCTGTCACCCCTTGATGGGTTCGGTGACAACATTATTAATCCATTCAGACAAAAACTTTTGACATGTTAGAAGAATTTATAAATGTTCTTATTCAAGATTCATTAAGGTATTTTGTTGTGGCCGGCCTTTTCTATCTGATTGTGTGGGTTATTTATGAAAAGAAGCTTGCCCATCGATTAATAAATGGCAAGAAGCCAAACAATGCTAAAATCTATAGCGAAATACGTTATTCTATTGGGACAATTGTCATTATAGCAATCATTGGAGTTGGCAACAAATGGGCTTTTGAAGCTGGATATTTTGAAATGTACTTCGATATCGAAGAGCGCGGTTGGTTGTACTTTTTATTCAGTATAGGTATTATGATTTTATTTCATGACACCTATTTCTATTGGACTCACAGAGCTATGCACCACCCGTGGCTCTTCAAGAAAGTACATAAAGTTCATCACCTGTCTCACAACCCATCACCTTGGGCAGCTTATTCATTTCACCCAATTGAAGCCACGATAAACACTCTTTTCCTACCTGCCATATTTATTATCCTCCCGGTTCATCTCACAGCTATAATTGTAGTTTTAATTTTCATGATCTTAAGAAACGTTTGGGGGCATTTGGGATACGAGTTACTTCCGAAAGGCTTTATTACCAACAAGCTCTTCAATTGGAATAACTCTACAACTCATCACCATTTACATCACAACCATCCAAATTCAAACTTTGGTTTGTACTTCACTTGGTGGGATGATCTAATGGGTACGACAAACAAAAACTACAAGGATAAATTTCTAGAAGTAACGAGTGAGAAAATAGATAGGCAAGCCAATCTAAAGTCTTGGGCACAAAGATTTCCCTAGGAGATAGGATTGATTTTAGTATGTGAGCAAATGGATAGTTTAATCAGCATTCACAAGTTTCTTCAATTCAAGCGCCATTGAATTATTCCCATCCAATTTTAAAGCACTTTTTACAGCCTCTCTCGCTTTCTTTAATTCACCCATTTGGTAGTAAGTATTAGCAAGCGTGGTGTGCAAAGAAGCATCATCTGGAAAAACCTCAATTCCTAGTTGACAGGCTTGAATAGCCTTTTCGAAATTGCTGTTTTGAGCAAATCTCAAATTCAGTCGAGTAAAACTTACAGGTCTCCCAACGTCTCGATCTTCATTGCTCTGTAGAGCTTTTATATGTGCTCGAGCTTCTTTCATGCCGCCATTCTCAAGTTTGTCAACTAGCTCTTGTCCGAATGGTCTGGAAAACAAAGAGATGGTTTGCATGTTCAAGACTCTGGCCGAGATCATCAAGTCGATGGTTACTTCGTCAGCAATGTCATCCATTTCTCCTACACCGTAATCCGACCGATTTAAGCTGAAATTTCCTTGAAGAGATATTCTGAAATTTTTCCAGAAGTCCGGTTTTTCTCCATGAATGACTGAAAAAGGAATCGTGACCTCTCTCGTTACTCCATGCATGGTTAAATCGCCGATTAATTGGAATTGATCACCATTCAGAACCGCTTGCTTACTGGAAAATCTAATCTCGGGAAATTTTTCAACTTCAAGGAAATCCTCACTTTTTAAATGTCGATCCCGTGAATCCACTCCTGTATCAATACTTTCAGAAGCAATTGTAACTGTTGCGGATAATTTGGTGAGGTCTTGCTCATCAAATACAACTGTTCCATTAAAGTCATCAAATCGGCCTTCTACATTGAACAAGCCGCCAAACTTCACTGCGAATCCTACTTTGGAATGAAACCGGTCAATCGGATATACCTTGGCTTGAGCAAAAGCTGTTGCTGAGATGATCGTTAAAACAAAAGCTAATAGTCCTTTTTTCATGATTCAAAATTTGTTTTGAGACAAATCAAGAACCTGAAGAAACAAGAATCGTCAATTCCGATCCAGATTAACTTTTTTGTTTGATAAAATCTTTTGGAGTCATCCCTGTGTGCCTCTTGAAGTAGTTGTTAAAGGACACTTTATTATTAAAACCTGAGTCAAAGGCGATCTGTAAAATCGTTTTATCGCCATTGGATTCTTTCAATAACCGCTTGGCTTCCTCCACTCTGTATTCATTAATCAAGTTATAGAAGGAGGTGTTGAGTTTTTCATTGATCACTTGCGATAGGTAGTGCGGAGACACTGAAAGTTGGTCTGCAAGATTGGAAAGCGTGAGTTCATTATTTAAGTAGGACTTATCCTTGGACAAGGTTTCTTTCAGTTTAGTGACTATTTCCCCTGCCTGAATTTCTGTAAGTGAAGACTTCTCGTATTTTTCCCAACTACGAATAGGCACCATTGGCCTTTCAGTGAGTTCATTTTTTCTCATCCCGCCGAAACTGATCCAGTAGATCAACAGTGTAACCGGAATCACATAAAAATGATCCATCCATCGGTCGTAGATAGATGAAAAGTATAATAGGATGAAAAATGCGATGGCTGTAACCAGAATGATTCCCGTGGAAAAGATGATCCGACTTACCCAGGCGTAGCTTACATCTGAAAAATTGTTTTCAACGACCTTGGAATGAGCAAGAACTTTTCGATAGCTAAGAAATGTGAAAGCGGCAGTGTAAATGAATTGAACAAAGAACAGGATACCATAAACTGCCTGAATCCCTGTAAGTCCCATTTTGGGCAATTTCATAACTGTGAGCATTCCGTAATACTTGCCTCTTTCAGGGATCAAATCTCCGGCTATTAACGGCAGTGCGATGGTAAAAACTAGAAATGGAATGAAATAGATCGCATATTTCCATTTCAACTTGAAATCTGATGAAGTGAAGGATAACGCGTAGATGTAGATCAAGGGACCAAGGATGAGCCATGATCCATACCTAGTTCCATAAATGAGATCGAAATTCCATTCGATTACTTCTCGAACCAAAAAGAATTCAAATTGATACCAGACGAGTACCAACATTATCATTGCTAATATTCGACTCGACATGTGGTGGCCCTTGTTTGTTATCGATACTATTGAAAAGATTAACCCTTGCAGAATGCTCAGGAGAAGGATAATGGAAATGATATCGATCGCGAAAAAGTCAGGCATGGCCGTTTGTCATCCATTGTAGATTTCTCCGGAAGGTAGCAAATCATACGGGGTGGACGAAACGAAAATCTGATGTACGGTTTGCCTTACCCAGGTCTTTTGCTATAGCTCTCTGAAGCCAACTTTGAATCAGAAAGATTGAACAACGCTTTTACTTGATTGTAATCCGAAAAATCAATCGCCGATCTTCCATTATAATATTGGCCTGGGACGACAACTACTCTTGCGATCCAATTATCAGTAAAATCTGCACCAAGCATATCCAGGTTTACCGTGCCGTCCAGGAAGACGTTGGCGTCAAATTTTGTATGATCAAAATTGTATTGCAAAACTCCATCCGCCAGGAAAAGTGTCTGGGGAAGTGAGCGCCATACTTCTACTCCGTCAATGACATCCCATAAGAAATAGACCAGCATAACATCAGAATCCAACATGGTGAAACTGCTTGGTAATTCAAGCAGTGCAGCGTAATCAGGAGCTGTGAAGCTGAATTCATATTCGAAAACAAAAGATTCCTCCGCGTTCAGACCATCAATACCCGGTGGACCTTGAGGACCTGGTGCACCGTCTCGGCAAGCTGATAAAATCAGCCCAACAAAAAGCCCTAATATGTATACCTTTTTCATTTTGATGCTTTTTAGTGAAACATATCTATCACTAAGTCAAAATGATGCCAAAAACTGAAATCGGTAGAAAAATTCGCTTGAAGCGATTATTTACTTGCTGAATCCTTGAGAAATTCCACGGAAAGTTCTGTCTGGTTTAAGTGAATCAACTTGCTTGTGTCGCCAATCACCTCATCAATAATTCCGTAAGATTTTGCTTCCAACGCATTCAGAAACTTATCTCTGGTGAAGAATTCCTCGATCTCTTGCCAGGTGTGCCCGGTGTTTTGACCAATGATATGAAAGAGTTGGACTTGAAGGCGTTCCTGTTCCCTCGTAGCGATGCGGACATCTTCTGTATAACCTTTCGCTCCACCTCCTGTTGGGTGCATATGAATCGTGGAAGTAGAGAGCGCATATCTTTTTCCTTTTGCACCTGAAGTTAAAAGTGCTGTACCCATGCTTCCTGAAAAGCCCATGGCAACCGTAGAAACCGGCGCACTAATCAATTGAATGGCATCATAAATGGCTAATCCGGCATAAACACTTCCACCAGGGCAATGAACATAAAGGTCTATTTGACGCTTTGGATCTTGACTATTGAGGTACAAGAGTTGCGCTACGATCACGTTGGCCACTTGGTCGTTGATTTGTGAGCCTAGAAAAATGATCCGTTCTTTTAAAAGTAAGCTGTAGATATCGTAGGAGCGTTCACTTCTTCCTGAACTCTCTACCACCATTGGAATTACTCCGTTCATGATTTCTTGTTGAATAGTTGGTTAATTGATCGAATAATTGGCTGAAATCGTGGGGTTTTGAAAAAGGCTTCTTCTGCTTCCTTAATGCTTTCAAGTACTACATTTCTTCCCATCTGGTGAATAACAGAGTATAAATACTTCTGGATCTCAATTTTTTCATAAACCTCAGCGTTCAGAAGTCTTTGGTTTTTTAGATCAATAGAATCTTTCTTGTGGAGGAGAAATTCTTCTATTTCTTGTATTTCATTTAATGAAGTCCGCATATTCCAATTGTTTTTCCTTGACAAGAGCGCGCATTTTTTCAATGCATTTAAATTTTTGAACCGTTGCTGATCGTGTGCTTTTAAATCCGAACTTTAAGGCGATTTTCTCCAACGACAACTTTTCGTAGTAAAAAGAAACAAGTATGTCTTTGCATCTCCTTCCTGCATTTTCCATGAAAGTCGAGATGGTTTGAATTGAAAGTTCAGAATCCTCTTCTTTCACGGAGAGATTAGTATCCAATTCAATTTTAATACGAGGTTCGTCTCGTAATTTCTTCGACCAAAGATTTCGACAAATGCCAAAGAGATACCCGTTGTTGATGGACGGTTCTAGGAGCTTTTTCTCGTAGAATAGAATCAGCGCATCCTGGAAAAGGTCTTTGGCATCATCCAAATCACCACTATTTTTCTGAATATGTCTGGCAACAATCGGAAAATATTGCTGGTAGAGATCAATAAAAAAATGGGTCTTTTCAGATGTTTTGGTTTGATTGTGATTCATACAAAAACATGATTTACTACTAAGTACCAAAACTTAGCCAACTATCACCTAACAAAATCGGTTTTTTTAAAATTCAGGCAAATTGCATTGATCCTGATGAATCATTTAGATTAGAGGCAGAAATCCTTACACCACAAAATGTCTCTTTTTCAAGATTCGACACAATTTGAATTGGCGTATCGGCAGCACTTTTCCATGCTGGTGGGGTTTGCTTTTCAATACGTCGAAGATTCGGATGTTGCAGAGGATGTGGTGCAAGAAGTTTTCAGTAACCTTTGGAATCAATCTGACCAACTAGAAGTAAGGACCAATATCAAATCTTACCTCTTTGGAGCGGTTAGAAATGCATGTTTGAACCATCTACGCCATTTGAAAGTGGTCGAGTCGCATGCACAAGTGACCATGCAAGTAGAAGAATCAGATCAAACGACTTTTATGGAGATGGATGAGCTGCAGAAAAAATTGGAAGCTGCGCTTGATCAGCTTCCGGAAAAGCGGCGACAGATCTTTGAGCTGAGTAGGTTTGAAGAAAAGAAGTATCATGAAATAGCAGAAGAATTGGATATTTCCATCAAAACAGTGGAAACTCAAATGAGCAGAGCTTTAAAAGTGATGCGAGAGGTTTTAGGTTCATATTTGATGTACTTGATTCTTTTTTCGTTGATCCTGTTGTTGGAAAGTTGTAGGGGTAAAATTTAAATAGCGTGTCAAAATTGTAGATAGTTGAATTTGGACAGTAACGATATCGAAATAGAAGAAGTACTTTATCGGTATTTCCGTAAGGAATTATCTGCCGATGAAGTGATGGATGTGGAGTCCTGGGTTGAGAATTCTCCTGAGAACAAACGTGTGTTTGATGAAGCACAATTGATGTTTCTGGACATGAAAGGAATCTCCTATTACAAGAGTCTTGACGTTCAGGATGTCGATCAATCGTGGGAGAAATTCAAGAAAGAAAACAATGTGCGATCCATGCACCAAGCGCCAACAAGTTCGATAAGTCTGTTGCGATATGCTGCAAGTATTGTAGCCGTGATCGGAGTTGCTATCGGAGTTTATTTCTACCAAACGCAAGTAGAAGAAGTAACAATTGCCAGTGTAACGGAGGTCCGTGAACTCACACTTCCTGATGGATCTTTGATCTCACTCAATGAAGGAGCAAGTATTGAATACCAGGAACCGTTTCAAAATAATGAGCGTAGAGTAACACTCACTGGTGACGCATACTTCGAGGTAGCCAAAATTGATAATCAACCGTTCGTGGTAGAAATTGGAGATGTCGAAGTGAGGGTCTTAGGAACCAAATTCCTCATCGATCGCCCTGATGATAACTCCTTGAGTGTCCAGGTGGATGAAGGTAGCGTTTTGATGTCTTACAATGATTTGCACCAAATTGTAGAAACAGGTCAGACACTATCGCTGGATATGGAAGAAGAACAATTGGTCGAGATTGAAGATGAGATCGGACTGACTTCATTCTGGAAAACGAGACGTTTGGTTTTTAATGTCACTTCCATTGAAGATGTGGTCAATATCGTCAATCAAGCCTATGAAACATCCATTGTGTTGGAAGGATCAACGGAAGGTTGTTCGCTCACAGTAACATTCGATAATGAATCCTTCGATAATGTGCTTGAAATCATTTCCAGTACTCTGAATTATGAACTAATTGAGGATGGAGCGTCCTATACGTTGAAAGGAAATGGCTGTCAATAGATTCCTCTTTGTTGGTCTTTTTCTACTATACAATTGGTCGCTTCTTGGGCAAACACCTGAAGAGCAAAAAATCACCATTTCTTTCGATAATGAACCTCTCCAAGAAGCTTTACTAAGACTTAATGATTTATCGGATCAACAACTTTCTTATAACCCACAAATACTACCAACAGGAATAGTCTTAAACCAGTCGTTTCGATCTGAATCTCCGAAAAGTATTATTGAAGAGATCCTGGGGGATGCCTATGAATTGAAATCGATTGGCAATTACCTGATCATTCAAAAAGCGCCACCACCTAAAAAAGAAAAGGTCACTTTTCAACTTAGCGGTGGAGTAAAAGATGCATCAACAGGAGAGGAATTGGAAGATGTTTCCATTTATGAGGTGAATTCGCTTCGCTCGACCTTGTCCGATGAAAAAGGAGAATTCAATTTGCTGGCTGAGACAGATGTTTCGGCTGCCATCTTTGTGATAAGCAAAAAGTTTTATGAGGATACGATCATCCAAGCGAGTCAATTGAAAACGCTTCAGGGGCCAATCGTATTGAAGAAGGAAAAAGAGTCACGTCCCGGGAAATCCATTCGCGAGCGAGTAAGGACCTTTTCAACGGGTCTCTCAAAATTCTTCACCTCAGACAAGGTGCGCAAGAATGCGCAGAACGTGAACCTCACAGACACTCGAATGTTTCAGATTTCCTTCATTCCTTCCCTTGGAACGAATCGAAAAATGAGTAGCCAGATCAAGAATAATTATTCGCTCAACTTGATCGCCGGCTATTCTTATGGAGTAGGCGCAGCAGAACTTGGTGGCGTTTACAACATTTCCCGAGAAGAGGTGAGAGGTGTTCAAATTGGTGGTTTCGGAAACACTGTAGGAGGAGAAGTACATGGACTGCAAATGGGCGGATTCATCAATACCACCAAGGATTATGTGAAGGGCGCTCAGATCGCTGGCTTTATCAATGTGGCATCCGATAGTGTCAATGGATTTCAAATGGGTGGGTTTACCAATCTTACCAAAGAAATGAAGGGAGTTCAGATTGCGGGGTTCAATAACCATACAAGTAGTACCGCTGGTTTTCAGTTATCAGGATTTATCAACACAACAAAAGAAATGGATGGATTTCAGCTTGCCGGCTTCATTAATACTGCAAAAGAGGTGCGGGGATTACAATTAAGTGTTGTGAATTTGGCGGACACGGTCGTCACGGGAACTCCGTTTGGTCTCGTCAACATTGTGAAAAAAGGAGGCTTCATTTCTCCAGCCATCGAATCTGATGATGTGGTTCCGTATCGCGTATCGTTTCGATCAGGATTGAACAAATTTTATTCTGTATTATCTGTTGGATTTCAGCCAGGAGATCATTGGACATATGGTGCAGGTTTTGGCTCTCGGTGGTTTCCCAAGAAAAACAAATTGTTCATCAACCCTGAAATCAGATGGTTCAATGTCGCAGAAGACAAGATCAAAGAGAATGAGAATAACTACCTCGTTCGGCTTAACCTGAATCTAGGGTATCAAATTTTCAAACACTTGTCTGTCACCTCAGGCCCCTCGCTTAATTACTATTTTACTAACCATTTGGATGAGTCCGGTAATCCTATCATTGACATAGCGGGGAACACTATTTTAGATAACTCCACATCTAAATTTCGTCATCAATTGTGGATAGGTTATACAGTGGGAATTGGATTTTGATTCTATCGAATAATAGTCAAGTTATTCAAATAGTGATTCACTTTAATCGCTTGCTGGATTTTCACAAAACCCGAATCTAGTGTTATTTCTTAATCAATTTCATATAATATCGATTTTGAGATTTTGATACAATTTCTACAATGTACAGACCTGATGGTAATACACTTGTTTGTATAGTATTTTGGTTTTTCTTGAGATCAAGAAAACTGTACTCCCTAAGCTTTTGACCATTCATGTTACGTATAATGACAGTCTCAAAATCTTCGGTTGAAGCTAAGCTGAAGTAGTTGAGTGAAGGATTAGGATACAACTCTAAAGCTATTTCATCTCCTACGCTTAATGGAGAAGATTGGATATTGAAAATAAACTCTTCGCTTTCTGCAGTACCATCTGAAACAATGATCCCAACGTCAAGAACACCATTAAAGCTTTCGCTGCTTAAAATGGTATTACCTTCAGCTATTGAATAATTCTCTCCAGGATTAACTGTTAATGTTAAATCTTCACTATCAACATCAATCACTTCAATCACTTCGAATGTAATTTCGAATGGCTCTCCTGGTAAGATATTGGGAACTTCAGTCTGGCTAACAATTACAGGTGCATCATTCACGGGTGTAACTTCAATCATCATTGTAAAAGGTCCAACAGTGGTAAGAGGATCACTAGCACTAAATGTCAAATCAATAGCACCATTGAAATTTTCTTGTAGAGTAACCAGTCCATCTTCCTCAGAGAAATTATCATCTTGAACTACTGTAAGCTCGACCTCATCATCCAGATCAATAATCTCTGCTAAATCAGATATGTAAAAACTGGTATCTTCAGGGATGATGTAGGAATCTTCTACAGTGACTTCTGGTATGTAGTTGCTGTTGTTTAAAAGGGCAATGCTATAATAGGGATTGTCATTAATTGAATTAAATCTTCCGATTATTAGGGTTTCATTATCAGATATGGCTACTGTCTTTTCTAGATAGTAACCGTCAACATTGGAGGACACATTAAATACTAGCCGTTCATAAGTTTCGCCGCTAAAATTGGATGCTGCAAAATTGTGAGCTTCGTCATCATTAAACTGATCAAATTGACCACTTATAAGGACAGTGGTATCATTCAAAGCCAAAAGGTGCTTATTAGTGCTAATTGTCTTAGTCGAAAAATCTGTACTTTCAATTACTCCGGTTTCAAGGTTGTACTTGTAAATGAAATTTGGATCATTGCTGCCCTGTCCCCCCAATATCTTCCCAGATCTGTACAGATAATTCCCTACTTTGACAATGTGTTCAGAATCTATTGGGATTTCATCTTGGCGAACAAATGAATCATCGATATCGCCATTTGTGTCCATAATCCATATAAATCCCTTTTGGTTTAAGACCTCACCACTGATAGCAAAATTATCTTCATCGACGTTGCTTAGACTTCTAACGCTTACATTTTGAGTACCGAAAATATTATTGTTAAATGTATTTATTTCACTGCCACTGAAGTCGAAGGCGACAACATCCTGACTGTAAGCACCACAAGCAATTATTTGATCATTCATTATAATGAAATCTTCAAGGAATTCCACTGATGAAGTGGAGGTTTTATTAGTCACGAAACCTTCATCGATTGTGCCATTTGCATCGATTCGGATTAATGAATTTTCAGATGTATTAAGTATATCGTGAAAAAAGCCACCAACATATAGTTGGTTGTCTGAGGAAACCCTTATTTCCCTGACATGATCCGTAGTTGAAAGAGGGTTATTATTATTGAACTCTTCATCTAGATCACCGGATACATCAATTTTGGCAAGGCTATTGGCCTGGCTGTTTCCAACGTATGTAAAATCACCACCAATTACTATACTCCCATCCTCAAGACTAACTGCAGCACTTACCGTACCCACTGTAAATAGCTTTTCCTTTGTCGATACGTCAGTTGCTACATTCCCAGTATGATCAAAAACTAAAAAAGACTGATTTGTACTATTATATCCTATTTCCCCAAAACCTGTTGTCATAATAAAGCCTTCATCATGAGATAAAATTCTTGCCAAAGAATTAAATGAACCTTCAACTGGAATGGGGGTGAATGAATTGGAAATAGACCCATCTAATTCTAGAGCAACTATAGAAACTGATGACGGGTCCTGATCTAATAGAACAACGATTCTGTCATTTGTTGGATCAACCACCGAGCTATAGATTTGAGAATCACCTGTATCTGGAATAAAAGTATCAATTGAGTTTGCATCGGCATCTAATAATAAAATCTCAGAAGCTGCCGATATAATAATTTTCCCATCCGGGAAAAGATCGATCTCAGTAAAAGAGGCTGTAAATGAAGGATTGCCAATTGGATTATTCAAAACACCCGATTCACTTACTCTTACAAGATTTCTACTAACTTGATCGATAGTCAAATTACCAACAATAAGAATATTGTTGTCAGAGTCTATGGTCAGATCATCCACAAAACCTTCGTAATCAACTTGTGAAAAAGATGGGTCTATTTCACCATTTTCGTTCAGCTTAAGAACAGATTGTTGATTACCAGTTTTGTGAACTATTGCTATATAGCCATCATTATGTTTTAGAATATGTTCAAATTGAAAAAATCCCTCTGGAGTCGGTATGTCAGCCTTGAATTGCCCCTGATCATCAATGATTGAAACCCTTCTCATGGCTCCATCTGCCATTAGAACCAGATCCCCATTTACGCCATCAAAAACTCTGGCTCTACCGCAACACCTGCTGAAATCAGTAGTAAAAACTTGTGTGAGTTCACTGCTTAGTACGAAATCTTTATCAATGCTTCCATCTGAATTGAACCTAAGCAAATTTGCGACAACTGAGTCATCTAAAAAGGTATAGTCTCCTAACATGACGATTTTACCATTATCGTGAATAATATGGCCCGCAGTATTTGGAGTGCTCTTTATTTTTGGTTTAAACCCTTCAATTAGATATTGGCTTTGTATACTATGGAACGAGAATAATTGAAGTAGAATTAGCCCCTTGAAAATAATTTTTGATTTAGCCATTTCGAATGGTGGTTAATTTATGGATGATTGAATTACAATTGTTGTCGATAACTGTTTAAATGCAATATATAAACCCACCACCACTATACATCTTCAATACCAATCTAATCTGTAAAGTATTTTGATTAGCTCAATTTAATTTTTTTCATTTCCCTGTCAGGGTAAGATCTGTTTGAAGTTCCTCAGCTTCAAAACAGATATAAAAATGAAAACTCAAAATCACTCTTTCCTTATTTATTGTGTGCTATTTCTTGTCATTTCTTATGTTGGGATAGCACAGGATTCGTCTGAAATTGACGTAAAAAGGTTTCAATTCTCATTCGTTCCACCTGTTAGTTCTAACGGTCCGCAAAATGCTCAAACGATCAACAAAATTTCCCTTAACCTGTTGGCTGGAAGTGCTTATGGTGTCCAGGCAGTAGAAGTTGGTGGAGTCTACAATTTCTTAAAAGGAAATGTCAATGGAGCTCAGATCAGCGGATTTGGAAACAATGTTGGTGGAGAAGTGCATGGCTTGCAGCTTGCAGGTTTCATTAACACAAACCAAGGGTATGTGGAAGGTGCACAAATCGCTGGATTTATCAATGTCACTTCTGATAGTACCAGAGGACTCCAACTAGGTGGATTTTCCAATATTTCGCAAGAAACAAGAGGTTTCCAGGTTGCTGGATTTAACAACCATAATAAGGGAACCAAGGGAACGCAGCTGGCTGGCTTTATCAACACCACAGGAGATCTTGACGGACTTCAGCTCTCAGGTTTTATGAATAAAGCTAAAAATGTAAAAGGTGTCCAGTTTGGAATCATCAATGTGGCAGACAGTGTAGAATCAGGTGTTCAAGTTGGCTTGATCAATGTTTCTAAAAAGAACGGGTTCATCTCTCCCGGATTAGAAACGGATGATACCATGCCTTATCGATTTGTATTCAGATCGGGACTTGAAAAGTTCTATGCACTTCTCTCGGCAGGTGTTCGACCGGATGAATACTGGTCTTATGGAGCAGGATTTGGCTCCAGATTGTTCCTTTCACAAAGACGGACGACCTTTTTCAATCCGGAATTGAGATTTCACAACATTAACAAAGGGAAGCTGAAGGCTAACAGGAATAACCACCTGGTAAAGCTGAACATGAACTTTGGTTACAAGGCTTTCAAACACTTGTACATTACCACAGGTCCTTCGATCAACTTTTACATGAGTAATCGTCTGGACAGAAACGGACAGCCTGAAATCAACCTTAAGGATAATCCTTCCTGGGACCACAGAAGCGGTAGAAACAGTTACCAGCTTTGGGTAGGCTACTCCATTGGAATCGGATTTTAAGCTCAATACCAATAAAAGAAAAATGCTGTCAGGGTAAAAACCAGAATAGGTTCCTCAGCTTTAAAATCACATAAAAATGAAAACTCAAAAACTTAGCTACCTAATCTTGAATGTGATGTTCCTGTTGTTTGCGTTTGTTGGACGCTCACAGGAACTCACACAAAACATCAAAGGACTCATCCTTGATCAGGACTCTAAATCACCATTGATTGGTGCGACCGTGATGGTTGTGGGATCAGATCCGATCCTTGGAAGTATTACGGATGTAGATGGATCATTTAAGATCAATGACGTGCCAATTGGGCGTGTGACACTTAAAGTGACTTACATCGGTTACGAGGAAAAGACGATCCCAAATCTCTTGATCAATTCTTCCAAGGAGTTTATCCTGGATATCACCATGGAAGAATCTTTTGAGAAACTGGAAGAAATTGTTGTTACAGCTAAAAAGGATAAATCCGAGGTACTCAACGAAATGTCTTTGGTTAGTGCGCGATCTTTTTCGGTGGAAGAGACCAAGCGATTTGCAGGCTCTTTTAATGATCCAGCTCGATTGGCTTCCGCCTTTGCTGGTGTTGCCAATTCCCCTGAAGGAAACAACGACATCATTGTACGAGGAAATTCTTCTAAAGGCATTTTATGGAAATTGGAAGGAATAGAAATTCCAAACCCCAATCACTTTGCCAGTGATGGTGCGACCGGAGGACCGATCAACGCGTTGAGTAGCAACATGCTAAGTGATTCCGATTTTATGAGTGGCGCATTTGCTCCTGAATATGGAAATGCACTTTCAGGTGTATTTGATATGAAGCTGCGCCGCGGAAATGCGGACGAGCGAGAATACACGTTCGGTTTGAGCACACTTGGAATTGATTTAGCTGCTGAAGGACCACTAAATGCGAACAACGCCTCTTACATAGCCAACTATCGGTATTCCTCATTGGATTTATTGGACCGGGCCGGCGTAGTGGACTTTGGAGGAGTGCCGAAATACCAGGATTTGACGTATAATATTTACTTGCCGCTGAGCAAGCGTCATTTTCTCTCCATGTTTGGGCTGGGTGGGATTAGCAGTATTTCCACCATAGACCAGGATGAGGATACAGATGAAAACCTGTTGCGATCGGAGTTTGAGTCATCTATGGGAACGGCAGGCTTTATTCACAATTTCCTGATCAACGACAATTCCTATTTGAAGTCATTTACCTCACTTTCAAGGACCTCTTTGAAATCTACAGCGGATTTGCCAACGGATGGTGATAACAACCAGTTCTACAATGTTTTCAATGATGACTTTACGAAAACGTATCTCCGGGCCGGCTCAACCTATGGACATAAATTCAACTCAAGAAATAAGATTGAATTGGGGTTCATTTATAATCGGATTGGGTACAACATGACTCAAAACGCATACAACTATGAAGATGAGTTACTGGAAAATGAACTCAGTGATGATGGTGCAACGACTCGATTGCAAGGTTTTGCTACCTGGAAATTCAGAGTTACGGAAGACCTTACCATGACCAGTGGCGCACACTTCAATGGATTGACACTCAATGATTCCTATTCTTTTGAACCACGAGTGGCCCTGCGATGGGATGTCACGGATAGAAGAGCGATCAGCTTTGGTGGCGGACTTCATAGTAAAATGGAAAGCCCGGCCGTCTACCTGTGGAGGTTCAACAACGGTGATGGAACCTTTTCACAACCAAATAGAGATCTACAGCTTTCAAAAGCAGCTCATTTGGTGTTGGGATACGACCAGCAGTTGGGTCCAAATACGCATTTCAAATCTGAGATCTATTACCAGTATTTGTATGATTCACCTGTTGAAGATGATCCCAACAGCACGTATGCATTGTTAAATGAAACGGAGCAGTATGATCCTCGAATGCTGGTCAATGATGGAACGGGAAGAAACTACGGAGTAGAATTGACACTGGAGCAATACTTGCATAAAGGCTTTTACTACCTAGCTTCCGCTTCGATTTTCCGATCCTTTTATACCGCAAAAGATGGAATTGAAAGAGAAACAGCTTTTGCCAATGATTACATTTTCAATTTCATCGGTGGAAAAGAATTCAAGATTGGTAAGCCGGGAAGAAATCGGGTGTTATTTATAAATACCAAGATTTCCTTGCTAGGAGGTAAACGATACACTCCGCTGGATATGCCTGCTTCAATTGCCGCTGGTGAAGAAGTTCGACAAGAAGATCGTCCGTTCTCCGCACGGTCTGAAGATTTGTTTATCCCAAATCTTTCGATTGGTACACGAAGAGATCGTCCAAAAGCGACGCATGAGTTGAAGTTGGACATTCAAAATGTGACAAATAATTCGGCATTGGTTCAAACGTACTTTGCACAGCAAACGGAAGATGTTTACGAAGTGCGCCAGCTGGGCATGTTCCCAACGATCTCCTACACAATCAGTTTTTAGTGTTGTGGATTTTGATTGAAGCCGCTCCGGGAGGAGCGGCTTTTTTATTGGAGGTGGAAATAATGACGCAATGTATTCTCTAGCACTGAAGTAACTTCTGCGCTAGAAGAAATCCGAACTATAGACTGGTCAGTCTGTATTTCAACTTTGAGACTATAGCTACAACTGCCACATATTCAATAGCAATCAGCCAAAACCCAGGGTCTCCAAAGAAAGATTGATGGCTACCGCCATATGGTATTATAAAAAAAGGAACCGTTATTAATGCATCCAGTATCATAGCTCCCAGAAACATCACAGTACCCAATAGCAGACCCTTTGTCGAATATCCCCTTCGATAATAAAGATTAGTACCAATTAGGACAGCTGGAACTATGGCGATCATTAGCACGAGGTTTGCCTGAAGGTCTTTGTCATCTAGTAGCGGGATAAAATATGATGCGATGTAACTAGTTATTCCAATTAGATAAACCACTATCGAGCTTATCATAGCATGTTTGATATTTAAACTTTTCATTTTACACTATGTATTTGATTATGAGTGTAAAATTGAATGCCTGGAATAGCTTAATCTTGACACTTTCTGCCAATGATTTGACAGTTTAAGCCAAAATATCGATTCGGATTAATCTTGCTGGCGCTCGTTTGCAACGAGTGCTTGGTGAATTGGTAGAAATGCACGCGTTACAAACGCGCGTTAGCTATCTACAAAGTGAAAACCTCTACTTTTTCCGTTTTTCCTTTTAAAAGGAATTCTCCCATGTTTTTTGGTTGCACTTTGATGTCATTGTTATTTATTTGTTCTCTTAGTGTCTTTGAAATCAGGATATTCACTTCCAGTTCATTGCATTTGGATTGAATTCTGGCGGTGGTGTTAAGTACATCCCCAGAATATACTAGTTCTCTTTTGATAACTCCCATCTCACCAACAATCGCAAATCCACTATGCAACCCAGCTTTAAATTGAGGCATCACGTCATAGGTGGATTTGAAGTATTCTTTCCTGTCCTCAAGCCGGTCTATCATTTCAAAATAACATCGCAAGCAATTGGCAGATTTTAGTCCTTTCCTTAAGTTCCAACTGATCACAATTTCATCTCCAACATATTGATATATTTCACCGAGTGTGTCCATGATGCCAGGTATTGCAGTTTTGAAGGTATCATTTAAAAATTCGAAATATTTTAGTTCACCTAGTTTTTCTGCGATGGAAGTGGATGACTTAAGATCCATGAACATGAAAATTCGGTGTTCTCGTTTTGGACGAAAATACTTGCCCATTAAAAATGAGAGGAAAGCTTTTGGACCAAACTTATCCCTAATAAGAAGCACACCCATCGTAAAATATACTACAAACATCCAGAAAACAGAGTTGAGTAAAGCATTGCGGTTCAACAATGCTGCTAGCGTTACTTCAAAAAGAGGATTGGTTGTTGATTCAGAAGAAGCGAAGTACAACCCGATAATTGTAGCAACGAAATTGACCAGAACATAAACACCTGCATACCATAGAAAAATATAGCCTAACGCTCTCATAAAAGACATTTTTCTAAGCCACCTCTCCCAAAGAAAAACAAGGGCTGTTCCTCCAACTAAGCCGGCAATGACAACAGAAATTATCATTTCTCTGATCAAGCTTAAATGATCAAAGGATACATCCATACACCCATAAGTGTATCGATCAAGATACTGGTAGAATGCTAAAGCAAGCCAGAACAGAGTTATCCATATTAATGTGAAGATATTTCGTCTGATTTGCTGATTGGAATATATAGTTGAATCTGTGAATACTGAATTAACTGTTTGAGCCATCTCTACTGATTTGAATACTTAAAGGAGCACGACACGTTTATATGTGGAATATATTGAATTATGCTCGTTAACACATCGCGAAGTTCGTACCTAATAGGAGCACAAGTAATGCGTTGGCCCTAGCTGGCGCTCGTTTGCAACGAGTGCCTGGTAAATTGGTAGAAATGCGTGCGTTACAAACGAGCACTAGTTAAGTGGCAATGTATTCCTTTACCTAGGTGTAGGTTGTAGCTACACCTTCATATATCATGTCAATCTTTCATTGGCAGTCTTAACCTCGCTTGCAATTCATTTCACTTCTTTGACTTTTGCTATGAAAGCAAATGGAATAAAAAAGGCGTAGCAAATGCTGACTCCTAGTGTCTACTTTATTAGTTACATACTACACCTAGTAGGGTTCTAGAAGCACTCAGACATATGCACTTTAGCGTTTGTTACATCGCGTTTTTCTCAGTTAGCAGTTCGCTGGCTGCTTGAACAGCTTCGTTCCTATATTGATTAGGATTATTAATTATGTGTTGAAGTTCCTCTATGGACTTACTTGAAAAACTGTTTTTCATCCTTTGAACTTCAAGGTTATCAGGTTTATCAACATCTAAATTGGCGGTCGAACTTGAAGTAGCAAACAACTTATCAAATTCTTCTCGATTAATGTAGAGGTGAATGAAAAGAAGTATTAAAACAACTGGATGAAATTTAATAATTGTAATATCTGAAATTGTAAGACTGAAGGAGTAATTAGCGAAGAAGAATGAAACCAATCCGAATGTTCCTGCTAATAGTACTACCGAGATTAAATAGTTACTGACTTTTTTGCGCCAATATCTTAGGCCATAGGAAATGACTATTCCAGTTAAGCCTATGTAGAAAGGAAGTTCAACGATATATTCGGTCAATGCTGTAAAGATCACCGAGAAAATTCCTAGGACGATTAGAGTCACTGGTATGATATACTCGATTATTTTGTTCATGGCAATACGGTGTAACGCCAAGCTAGCAGGAGAGCGCCCACAGCTTGGCAGAAGCACCAAGATAGCTCCGCTAGCCAACACCTACAACGGAAACTATGAAACGCTGCATCGAGAAGATAAAATCCAGAAGCAAGAAAGTGTCTAAGGGAGATGCAATGTCAGAATGGCTGGCAGAGCGGTGAAGTTCAGATGAAAATTGGAGAGGGCTCTTCTAGCGCGGAAGTTACTTCCGCGCTGGTAGGTGACTCAGTTACGAAACTAATTCTTCTTCAAACCCTCAGCCGTACGATCATCTTTAGCCGGAGGTGGCGTGGCTAAACGTCTGTCTTCCAACTGCTTCATCACTTCTTCTACTACCTTCTCCATCTGTGGATCACGTCCTTGCATCAAAATGTTTGGATCATCCCAGACTGCAAAGTCAGGGCGTACTCCGACACCTTCGTCAAACCAACGTCCATCATTGTAGTAAAGTCGTGCGCCAGGAACGGTTATTCCACCACCATCAATGAGTTGGTGGCCGGTGGCGGGACCAACTAGAATTCCAATGGTTCGCTCACCAACAATAGGGCCGGCATCCAGTTCTCTAAACGCCCACGGAAGTCCATCACCACCTGATCCAGCCCAGCCATTAATCAGCATGCCCATAGGGCCAGTATTTGCCTTGACCGGGAACGTGTGCGATTTGCCATGGCGCCAGTACAGGTTGTAAATAACTGGTCGTGTCATCAGCTCCAAAAACCGGTCGGCCAATTGTCCACCGCCGTTGAAACGCTCATCGATAATGAATCCTTCTTTGTCAAGCTGACCGTAATACATCTTCACTAAATCGAGTTGACCTCTGCCTCCGGTATTAGTCATATAAACGTATCCCAGTTTGCCACCGGAGAGTTCTTCAACCAGTAACCGGTTCTGTTCAATCCAATCCAGGTATCGAATGTTTCCTTCTTGTCCTGCTGTCAAACAGGTAATGACCACATCTTTTGCATCACTTGCATTTCCTGTTTTGCTGACCTTCAAAACCACTGTTTCGCCATTGAGCCCTTCGAAAGCAGCAAATGGGTCTTTGTTTAGCGGAAGCGAAATTCCATTCACCGAATGGATGTAGTCACCCGCTGAAACAGCTACGCCCGAGCGATCGAAAGGCGATCGGTTTTCTGCATCCCAATCCGCAGGTTTCACGATTCGTTTGATCTTGTAGCCTTTGTCATCTTGGTCCCAGTCAATTCCCAGGTATCCGGTACTTACGTTTTCTATGGTTTCGTTATCTCCGCCAAACGTGTACGTGTGTCCCGCGCTTAGCTCGGCGGCAAGGTTGGATTGAAGAAAACTAACATCCCAGCGCGATCGGGCATCTTCGATTAAATCTCCGTATTGGGTGCGAAGTGCATCCCAATCTACTTGCTGCATGTTGTCGTCATAAAAGAAATCTCGGTGCCTTCGCCAGGTATCCTGGAAGATTTGACGCCATTCTTCTCGTGGGTTCAGTTCCATCACTAATCCACTGGTTGGAATGGCATCTTTGATTTTTTGATCGGGTGCGGGCTTAATTATTCCAAATGATTGACCACTTCGTACCAATAGCGATTTCCCATCAGCCGTTTTAACCACGCCATTTACCCTGGCCATGATGGTTTTTTCTTCCCTTTCTTTCAGGTCATAAAAGGACAATTCCGGTGCGCCTCCACCTGAACCTGAATTAGGAAAACGACGGTACACCACCTTGCCTTCAAAAGCCATTAGGCTGTTAAGGTTCCCTGCGTCAGGAGGTAAGATGACCAATCGGCTTTCCAATCCATTCCAGTCTATTTTAATTGGCTTTGGTGCTTCTTCCTTCGAATCTTCCTTTTTCCCTTTTTTCTTGTCGTTATCCTCTGCTGGTTCGTCTTTTTCAGCAGACTTTAACTCGTCATTTTTTGCGTTCAATAAGTATGGAGATTCCTGACTGAGGCTGATCGCAGCAAGTTGTGTGGTGTTCGGATAAATCCAGGTACCATCTCCCATGCTGCTATATACTGCACTAAAATTTCTGTTTGTAAGGAAAAACAAGTATTTACCATCTGTTCCAAAAACGGGACTGCTGTCATTATAAAACCCGCTCGTGACTTGTCTGGCTTGTTTGCTATTGAGGTCATAGATGAAAATAGCTCCATTCCCATTTTCCATCCCAATGGAGTAGGCTAGGAGCTTTGAATCATGCGACCAACTAATGGGAAAGCCATAGCGACCACCATGACCAAAATTCCACTCATAGTTGTCTGCCACTTCTACCGTTCCAGTTGCTACATCTACAATGCTGATGTCGTTTTTCTCATCAATAAATGCCAGCTTTTTACTGTCCGGCGACCAATGGAGCGTGTATCCGTATCCTTTGTTTCTGGAAGTGATTTTTCTCGCCGCTTGATCTGTTCGCATGGATTGTACGTAGATCTCATACTCCCCGGATTTATCACTCCAATAAGCGACGTGATCGCCATTGGGAGACCAGGTGGGACTATGATCGTATGCTCCGGAAGAGCTGGTAATGTTCTGAACAAATCCTTCTTTGACTGGAGCATTGAACAATTCTCCCCGTGCTTCGAATACAATCCGACTTGCTCCAGGGGAAGCCGTCATGCCTCTTATTTGGCTATTCACCTCCAATCTTCTTGACATTTCCAATGTCAAATCGCTGACCACATTGACCTCTACCTGCTTTGATTGCTCGGTCGCAAGGTCCATTAAATGGAGTGCACCACCAACTTCAAATACCAGGTCACTTGGGCCTGCAGATAAATAGGTGATGTCAAAGTCTTTGAATTGCGTCACCTGGCTAAGCGATTCGGACGCAAGGTCATAACTCCATACGTTCAACCTTAAATCATCTGCACGGTCGGATAGGAAATAAATTTTATCACCGCCCCATGCTGGTTTACCATCATTTGCTTCGTTATTGGTGATGTTTTTAGCGGTATTGGTTTCCAAGTCAAATAGAATTACCTCAGAGGTTAGTCCACCTCGATACCGCTTAAAGGGATACGTCTCAGTGATCTTCGTAATGTAGGCCAGTTGCTTTCCATCTGCTGAATACGTAGCGATCTCGCCGTAAGGCATGGGTAATCTTTCTGGCATTCCGCCTGTTTTTGGAATCAGGAAAAGTTGGTTCACACGTCCGGATGGAATGCCGGTTTCCCTTCGAGAAGCGAACAGAATTTTGTCACCTGAAGGATGCCAATCCACCATTCGATCGAAATGTGATCCATAGGTCAGTCGAACAGGTACCCCGCCTGTGGTGGGCATGACGTACACGTCAGGATTTCCTCTATACCTTGCTGTAAATGCTATTTCCGTACCATCCGGAGAGAATTTTGGATAGGATTCCTCGCCAGGAGAATTGGTGAGTTGGGTGGCTGTACCGCCATTTTTATCGACCACCCAGATATCGCCACCATAGACGAAGCAGATCTGCGTTTCCGATACGTCAACAAAGCGCATCAGCTTCGCATTGATTTGACTGAATGAGCTGAAACTGAACGAGACAAGGAGCAATGAGATGAGGTATTTCATAATACGAGGGTTAATTGAAACGTAAGAAACGGGTTATTGTAGTTATGTATTTACTAGAACTGATACGAAAACGAAGCTAGCAAAGATTAGTAGGGGTTGCAAACGTGTTATAGCCACGATAGCCAAGGGTACCGACAAGATAGTTGCCTCCACCGACAACATAGCCAAGCGTACCGACAAGATAGTTGCTTCCACCGACAGCTTAGCCAAGAGTACCGACAAGATAGTTGCTTCCACCGACGACTTAGCCAAGGGTACCGACAAGATAGTTGCCTCCACCGACAACATAGCCAAGAGTACCGACAAGATAGTTGCCTTCACAGACAAGCGAGCCAAGGGTACGGACAAGATAGTTGCCTTCACAGACAAGCGAGCCAAGGGTACAGACAAGATAGTTGCCTTTACAGACAAGCGAGCCAAGGGTACAGACAAGATAGTTGCTTCCACAGACAAGCGAGCTAAGGGTGCAGACAAGATAGTTGCCTCTACCGACAACTTAGCCAAGGATACCGACTAGTGCAGTCTTTATCCTCCTTCTTCTATTTTCTTCTCTATGTCGACTTTTATATCCAGTGCATTTAGTCGCTTATTGAAGGCTTCAATATCCCTGGAAACTAGCTCATCAAAGTCTTCCTTTGAGGTCATCAGGCGTTTATTGAGCACTTCATAGACGGCACTTTGCTGATTAGTAGGTTTGAAGTCAATACCACTTGCAGTTAAATCGCTTGCGAGGGCACTTAATCGCCCGTATAGTTTCATGGGTGAGCGAAAAGCATCTTCACGCGCTCCTGTCAAATGGATATCGTATAGGCTACCCGCAATTTTTGTTGCAACTCCCTGGAGCCTTTCAGCTTCTCGGACATCTGACTTTTTCTTGAGCTCAGGCTTTAAGGCGTCTAACTCCGACCGTATGATTTCCACTTTATTGATCAGGGTAACGGCCAGGTTCATGGCATCTCGTAACTCCAGCGACAAGGCAACTTGCGCTTTGATGTCCTCAACTTCTCCATCCGAGATCGGATCTTTTAGTACCTCTAATTCTGAGCGATATTCTTGTTCATCCACAATCAGTACGACTGTGAACTTTCCGGGAACGACCCTTGGACCAAACTGTCCACGCCACAGGTCCAAATCCCAGGTCACCAGTGGCCTCCATCCCTCACCATTTAACTGCACCCATGGTCGGCCAGGGGGGAGTGTTCTGAGACGTGGTTTGTAGGTAGGTTCGTATCTTAAATCCCACATGACACGATTCACGCCAGGTTTCTTTTTTCCATCAAGGGAACGGATGATTTCGTCATTCTCATCCAAAATACGGATCATGACAGAATCTGCTTCTTCGGGAAGGTAGTAGTTGATGGGGGCACCGTAAGCTGGATTACTCCCGGAGTTAAAACTCGCACCATCTGTCTTGATACTCTCTTTTTGACTAAATCGATAAGATTCACGAATATCAAACAGCTGCACCTCCGCAGATTTACCTTGATCAAACTGTCTGAGTGCCCCAAGATCATCCAGGATGTAATAGCCTCTTCCATACGTACCAACCACCAGGTCATCGAAACGTTCCTGAACAGTCAACCAATAGACCGGAGCAGGTGGAAGGTTATTTCTCAACGGCATCCAGTTTTCGCCATCATCATGACTGATGTAGATCCCATTGTCTACACCGAGGTAGAGCATGCCTTGCTTTTTGGGATCTTCAATGATGACATGGGCGAAGCTGTGTACGCTTTGTGGTACATTTCCGACAATGGATTTCCAGGTTTGGCCATAATCGGTGGTCTTGTACAAATAAGTCCCAAAATCACCCATCTGGTGGAGGTCTACTGTAATGTATGCGGTGCCTTTTTGATATTTCGAAGGATGGATGTTGGCAATGGTGCCCCACTCAGGTAAATCCGGAATATTAGCAGTGAGATTCGTCCAGGTCTTTCCTGCGTCTCTGGTTAGCTGAACCTGACCGTCGTTGCTTCCCGTCCAAATAAGTCCGGGCTCTATTGGCGATTCTTCAATCGCAAAGAGTGTAGCACCATCAAAGGTCATAAGGTTGTCGATGGCTACACCACCGGAACTTTGCTGATGATCCTTTCGATTGAGGGTCAGATCAGGGCTAATGATTTGCCAGCTCTGCCCGCCATCATCTGATTGGTGCACAAACTGACTGCCTACATAGACTCGGTGCTTTACTGAGGTGGAAAAGCTGAGCGGAAAATTCCAATGCCAGCGATACTTCATGTCTGCTGGTTTCCAGCCATATCCGGCTTCTGGCCACACACGAACTTCTCGGGCATAGCCGGTTTTTAAATCATAGCGCTCCAATCCACCGTCATAGCAGCCTGACCAAACGATAGTGTTATCATTTGGGTCGGGTTTTGCGAACCCGCTTTCACAGCCACCTACGCCGTGCCATAGGCCGACCGGAATATACCCTTGTAAACTGTTGCTCGGTCCGCGGTAGGACCAGCCGTCCTGACGGTTGCCGTAGACGTAATAGGGGACCTGGTCATCAACTGAAACGTGATACATCTGAGCAATCGGTAATACAACTCGGCTGAAAGACTTTCCCCTGTTGAGGCTCATGCTTGCACAGCCATCATGCGCGACCATCATCCGGTCCGGATTTTCAGGATCGATCCACATGTCGTGGTTGTCTCCGCCACCGCGCGGTGGATTCTTCATGAGTGTTTTCCCACCATCCTCAGATTTAGAAAATCGTACACTCAGAAAATAGATCTCTTCAGGATTATCAGGTGCCACGGTGATTCGGGTATAGTAGGGCGCACGCTCGTTCATCGTGTGGTCCTGACTCATGAGCGTCCACGTTTCTCCGTAATCATCAGAGCGCCACAGCTCCGGACTGTTGATTTCAAAAAGCGCATAAACCACGTTGGGCTGGGTGTAACAAAGGGCCACCGCTGTTTTACCAACAGGTCGCTTCTCTCCGCCCGGAAGTCCATTTTTCGTCAATGGCTCCCAGGTATCTCCACCGTCAGTCGATTTATAAATTCCTCCACCCGGGCCGCCACTATTGAGTCCCCAGGTGTTGATGTGAATGGACCACATGGCAGCATAAAGTGTGTTGGGATTCGAAGGATCAATGGCGATATCAGCAGCACCTGTTCCTTCGTCAACAAAGAGCACCCGTTCCCAGGATTCACCTCCGTCTTTTGTTCTATATACGCCCCGCTCTTGCTGTGGTCCGTACGTATGTCCCAATGCTGCTGCATATACAATGTCAGGATTGGTGGGATGGATGACCACTCGACCGATACGACCCGTTTTCTCAAGTCCTTTTCGCTCCCAGGTTTCACCCGCATCATTGGATTTGTAAATCCCATCACCCATGGCATGGGCGGGTCTGATGACGAAGGTTTCTCCGGTGCCCATCCAGACTTGCTTGGGGTCAGAAGGAGCTAAGGCCACAGAGCCGATAGAAGAAACATTTAGTGAATCGGTGATCGGATTCCATCGCACGCCCCCGTCCATGGTTTTCCATAGGCCGCCAGAAGCCGCCCCGATATAATTGACCATGGGATTGCCTGGTTCTCCGGCGATCGCGATTGCACGGTTGCCCTCGGGGCCAATGAAGCGAAAGTCAAGGTTTTTAAATGTTGAAGGGTCCAATTGCTGTGCAACAAGGCAAATGGATAGCAACGAAAAGAGTAGGGATAGCTTAGATTTCATGAGTTTAGCGTTGAAATTTCTAAGCTAGCCATAATTACCGATTATATCCAGCGATTCCTTGCAGGCGGTAGCTCGCTTGCTATCAAAGGACTGTAGTGATTCGCTTTACGCTTATGATTCAGGATAATTGGGATGCGACTTGACTCCTCTGATTTGTCTTAGGTGTCTATCAGTATGACTGAAAATCCTCATACACTTTTGATGAATATTCGGCCCAAAATTGACATAGTATAATCTGAGATTTCTTTCTTCTGTTCTCACAAACTCAATGGAGTCACTTCTCATTGTTTTTAACCATGTCAAGTTATCAATTCCTTTATTGTTACCTAAGGGCACGGTATGGGAAAATGGTTTCGTATAATCTGTTGTGTTGAGTTGATTCGGATTGTCACCAAGAAAAAGGCTGTCGGGAGCATACTTCTTGATTTGAGGGAATTCGCCCATTTGTAAAGCGACTGAAATTTCATTCATGAAAATCAGTTCGTAAATGGCCAAGTGTTCTACGATCTGATTAATGCTCCAACTATTCGGGTTTTCCTTAAAATTCCATTGTTCTTCCGTTAGGTTTTGTACCTCTTCAGTTAAGTCATCTAAAGATCTTGTCAGGTTATTCAATAGGTAACTCCGGTCTTCTTCCGTCCAGGTAGGGGGTGCTTTTTGGTCTTCGTTCGTTTGTCCGTTGGTTGAAGTTGTTAGCCCGAGAAACAGTAAGAGTATTAGGATGTAGGTCTTCATGGTTCGTATCTTACGTATCTTATGGGATTTGTGTTTAGTTCTGATTTTTAACCTTATCTAATCCTAAGTCTTTCATTACCGCTTGAAAGACTGGATGATTAGCTTCTGCTCCTAGAGGTCCTGCACCGAAATAAGGAAGACTCGGATCTCCCTCTTCATGCATTATCAGGAACATTTGCATTTGTTTGTCAATGTTGCCAATCATATGATAAAGTTGAGCGATCAATCTGGTTTGGATAAATTGAGTCTCTTTCTTTTTCTCTAGAAAGTCAGCAATTTTCTGAATCGAAGTGTTAAAATCACTTCTTGCAAAAGTATCATCGATGAACTCTTCTATTTCATCGATTTGGGTTCTTTGCATGAGAATTTTCAGTTGCTTTATTGCTTCTTCATAATCTTTGAGGGCGATGGCTTTTTCAAGGTTTACTTCCACCACCAGTGGATGATCAGGAGCTATTCTCTTCAGTTTTTCCATGTATTTTGAAGCGGTTAGTATTTTACCTTCAAACACATACATGACCCCAATAAAACTTATGATCCAAGGTGATTCCGGGTCCAGTGCTTCGGCATAACGTGCTTGCTCCCAGGCTTCTTCCCAACTCTCCATAATCATGAGGTAATGCGCAAAAGCAATTCTGGAACCAGGGTAATTGGGATTAATTTTTATACTTTCTCTAAAGTTTTTCTCAGCTTTTTCCCATTCAAATGTCCCCCAGGTCTGTTCAATAGCATACTGTGCAATAAGCAACGCATTTTCAGGGTTGATGATAGAAGCAGTTTCTAATAATGTTTTAATTGTGTCGCGAGCCAGCTGTGGATGAACATACCCCATCTGTCTCTTAGAAGCCCAGAGATTAGCTAAGCCTGCGTAAGCTTCTACCATGAGAGAATCAGCTTTGATTGCTTTGACGAAATAGTTTTCTGCGGTAGCAAAGTATTTAGGTGTAAGAAATCCCAGGTAGTACCCACCTCTTAAATAGGCTTCATAGCTAGCTGAGTTGAGGATTGGTTGGGGCGAGAGCTTCTCTTCTTGCTCCGGTGTTATGGTGTTATTGATTTTCAGTGCCACATTTTTAGTGACCTCTCTGAAGAGGTTGGGAATGGCTCCCAGGCTTACCTCATAAGAAGAGGTCCATAAAATGGATTCTTCTGGAAATGCACGGATAAGCTTCATCTGCAGCGAGATCGTAGTGTCTATTCGCGTTAGGGATGCTTCGATCAACGCATCAACTTTTAGTTCCTTGGCAATTTGTCTGATATTTTTTTTTGTATTCTCATAAGACATGACGGATGTCCTCGATACCACCTTTAGGTTGCCAAGCTTTCCAATTTCAGTAATGAGTCCATCGTGAATCCCGGCGACAAGATACGCTTGGTCCTCTCCCATATTATTCAAAAAGGGAAGGACGGCAATCCCGCTTAGGTTATCAACAGATGATGTGTGTGTCTTAGTTACTTTAAAAAATCGGAGCTTTTCCGGATTGAGAATCGATGGGTGAATAACATAGTAAAAGATTAAACTGAATGCCAGTACGAGATTTGCCACGTGGAGTAGAATGGGTCTCCAGTTCCATCTGCCTTTAAAAGAGCTGAATATTAACGTGGCAGGAAACCCGAATAAGATCATCAATATCAGGAGATCAATGAGTCCTGGGTCAAGATCGTAGCGTTGTACTAAGAAGCTAAATGATTCAACAACAACCCAGGCACCACCTAGATAGAAAATGAGACGCTTACCAAGAAGACTTAGATAGCTGGTACTGTTTGACATTCATTCAAGATAACTCATTTTCAGTGAGCATGGAAAAACTGACTTTAAAAGAGTGGGAAAGAAAAAGATCAATCATACCGGGTTAGTGGGATGTCTTTAATCTTTTGCCAAAAAATCTTTCCACTTTTTAGAATTATCCACTTTAAACTTTTCTGCCTGCCGCCACTGATCACAATTTCTTTTGACATTCATTTCGCTCTTTCTAGATTGGACTTTCTAAACCAAAATTTGATTATGACCCGCATTTTATCATTAACCCTCACCTTTTGTTTCATAGCGCTCGGTACGATGGCGCAGGATGTTGATTCAAAAACTTTTGCAGGACTGAAATTTAGAAGTATCGGTCCGGCACTAACTTCAGGACGAATCGCTGATATTGCCATTCATCCGGACAATGAGAATGTTTGGTATGTAGCCGTTGGTTCTGGCGGAGTTTGGAAAACAGTCAACTCCGGTACCACATGGAAACCCATTTTTGATGGTCAGGACAGCTACTCCATTGGTTGCGTTACCATTGATCCTAATAATTCAGAAACGATTTGGGTGGGGACAGGAGAAAATGTAGGTGGTCGACACGTCGGATTCGGTGATGGCATTTATGTGAGTTATGACGGAGGTAAGGCCTGGAAGAATAAAGGTCTCAAAGCATCGGAACACATTTCCAAAATAATTGTTCATCCAACTAATCCTGATGTCGTATGGGTTGCGGCACAGGGACCACTTTGGAGTAAAGGAGGAGAAAGAGGTCTCTATAAGTCTACAGACGGAGGAGATACCTGGAGAAAAACATTGGGAGACGATGAGTGGGTCGGAGCAACAGATATTTTGATCGATCCAAGAAATCCGGACATTTTGTATGCCGCTACCTGGCAAAGACACAGAACGGTAGCTGCATTGATGGGTGGAGGCCCTGGTTCGGGAATTCACAAGAGTACTGACGGGGGAGAGACTTGGACAAAGCTCAGCTCGGGATTACCTAAAACATCCATGGGTAAAATTGGTTTAGCGATTTCGTCTTTTAATCCTGATCAGGTGTATGCGGTCATTGAGGAGATAAGATCAAAAGGTGGAACTTACATGACTTCCAATCAGGGTGCTACCTGGACAAAAATGTCCGATCAGATTTCTGGAGGAACAGGACCTCACTATTATCAGGAACTCTATACTTCACCTCATCAGGAGGGAAGATTGTACCTCATGAATAATGTGGTAATGATCTCTGATGATCATGGCAAGACTTTTACGGCCATGAACGAAAATAAAAAACATGTGGATACGCATGCCATGGCTTTCAAAATGTCTGACCCCAATTATGCGTTGTTTGGAACGGATGGTGGCTTGTACGAGACCTTTGACTTGACTAAAACATGGAAATACATCGCCAATCTCCCGCTGGTTCAGTACTACAAAGTAGCGGTTGATGATTCCGCACCTTTTTACAACGTTTATGGTGGAACGCAGGATAATGGTAGCCATGGTGGACCTTCAAGAACCGCCAATTCAGCCGGAATTCGTAATGCAGATTGGTGGATTACACTGGGAGCAGATGGTCATCAAAGTGCTACGGAACCAGGAAACCCTGACATCACTTATGGGGAATACCAGCAGGGAACATTATGGAGAATCGATCAAACAACAGGTGAAACCGTATTCATACAACCTCAACCACAAGCGGGAGATCCTCACGAAAGATTCAATTGGGATGCTCCGATTTTGGTCAGCCCACATAATCCGACCCGATTGTACTTCGCTTCCTACAGGGTATGGAAGTCAGAAAACAGGGGAGACGACTGGACAGCCATATCGGGTGACTTAACTCGAAACCAGGAACGCTTAGGATTGCCGATCATGGGAAGGACTCAAAGCTATGACAATGCATGGGATGTTGGCGCTATGTCCAACTACAACACCATCACATCACTTGCGGAATCTCCTTTACAAGAAGGATTGATTTATGCTGGAACAGATGATGGCATCCTGCAAGTCACGGAAGATGGAGGTCAAAACTGGAGAAAAATTGAGCTTGGCAGCATTAAAGGCATTCCATCCACACCTTTTGTGAATGATGTGAGAGCTGATTTACATGATGCCAATACTGTTTACCTGATTCTCGATAATCACAAGTATGGAGATTTTAAACCTTATGTCTTAAAAAGCACGAATAAAGGAAATTCGTGGACGATTATCAATGGTAATCTGCCAGACAGGTTGCTGACCTGGAGAATTGTTCAGGATCATGAGAAGAAGGATTTATTGTTTTTGGCAACAGAGTTCGGTGTTTACTTCTCAAACGACAGTGGCAATAAATGGATCGAATTGACAGGCGGTCTACCTACGATTTCATTCAGAGATATCACGATTCAGAGAAGAGAGAATGATTTAGTCGGTGCGTCCTTTGGTCGTGGTTTTTACATTCTTGATGATATCTCTCCTTTGCGGGATTGGGATAATGCCATGCAGAATGCGGAGGCTACTGTTTTCAATACCAGACCAGCCTATTGGTATGTGCCACGCGATGAAATCTACGGACAAGGTCATGCAGATTATCAGGCTAAGAACCCACCGTATGGTGCTGTATTCACCTACTATTTAAAGGATAAGTACAAGTCACTGACGGATACCAGAAAAGAATCTGAAAAAGACTTGAATAAGAACAAATCTAACGTCCCGTTCCCCGGATGGGATGCCCTGGATAAAGAATTTTCTCAAAACAAACCCATGGTCATTCTCACCATTCGGGATACAAATGGAAACGTTGTTAAGCATGTCAACGGCACGAATACAAAAGGATTTAACCGGGTAGCCTGGGACTTGACTTACGCCAATAGAGGTGGCGAACGGCTAAGAACTGGAGGAAGAGGGTTCTTCGGAGGTGGAGCGAAAGCTACACCCGGAACTTATACGATGACGTTAGCCAAAGTGATTGATGGCGTGTGGACGGAGTTATCAGAACCACAGGAGTTTCAAGTGATCAAGCTTAGGGATGGAGCGTTACCAGGTAAGGATGTTTCAGAAATCAATGCTTTCAGAGAACGATTCGTAGCATTTCAACAAGACATGACTTCCGTAAGAACGGTCTTGTCTCAAAGTCAATCTTTGGTGGACGCCATGAGTAGGGCCTTAACTAATGCTACTAACCCTACGGCTGAATTAGCCAAATCAATAGAAGATACCAGGAATGTGCTGTTGGAGCTAAACCGAAAAATGAATGGAAGCCAGGCTCGAAGAGAAGTGGGCGAGCGTAATCCGCCATCACCAGGTAATGGTCAATTTTTAGGATTTGTCGCTTTGGGTAATACTTATGGGCCTACCGGCAATCATGTGGCTGCATTTGATAGAGCTGTCGCTCAACTGGGAGATATAAAGGCTGAACTAAAGACCATTAGTGAAGAGACACTTCCAGGTCTGCGGTCAGCATTGAAGGAAGCAGGAGCACCTTGGATTGAGGGAGAAGGACTGAGATAACATCAGATGGAAAAATAGGAGTCGCTGAGAAGATTGCTTGTGTTAAGCAGAACATGCGTGAATAATTCCCCTGTTCTAAAAATGGAGTTAGGAGCCTAAAGAAATTCGACTCAGTCCTCCAAATTAGGAAGAATTCGTTCTTGCAGCGCCATCCAGGAAGATTTCTCCGTTGGTTCATGAATACTCCATCCGTTAAAAACGGTGATTAAGCTTTTGTCTGGCACGATCATTACGAATTGACCGCCGTATCCATTTCCAGCAAAAATTTTGGTTTGACCATTATCATGTTCTGGCACCCACCATTGAAATCCGTATCCTGATTGTTCATTGAATTGTACAGAAGGATAAATCGACTGCTCCACCCACTCTTTAGACACGATTTGATTGTTTTCCCAAACTCCTTCATTGAGCATTAAATATCCAACTTTAGCAAGGTCGTGACTGGTTAAGTAGAGCCCACCTTCTGTGTCTATTTCACCTTTGGGAGTTTTTTTCCAATAGTATTCTGTAATTCCAAGTGGGCCAAACAACTTTTCTTCTGCCCATTCATCAATTCTTTTCCCGGTTGTGATTCGGAGAATTTTTCCTAGCAGAACACTTATTCCACTGTTGTAATTAAATTGATTTCCGGGAATGGTGTCCATAGGTTTGTCAAGGATGTATTGGATCCAATCATCACTGAGTTCCATCACAACGCAATCATTCTTTGCATCATCATAGTTGGCTTCATCCCATTCAAGGCCACCACGCATTGTCAGTAGATTCCTGAGCGTAATAGATCTTTTTCTTTCATCAGACAGATCAAATTCATACGTATCAAAAAGTGGCATGACTGAAGAATCCAATGGAATCATTTGTCCTTCATCCATCGCTATACCGACCAATAGTGAGGTGACACTTTTAGTGACGGATTGAAGCGAATGCAACGAAGTTGAATTGTAAAAGGGGTGCCAATCGGGATGATCGTAGTTGAATTGATGATTGGTTGTGTCGTATTGTTTTGAAATGGTTAAATAATCTTGTTTATAGGCTTGATTAAAAACCAATTTTCCATTTCTAATAACAAGAAAATGGTCAATTAGACCATATCTCCCATCATCAATATCTTGATGGATAGCATCCAATGTCTGAGCATTGATTCCTTCCGCTGTTGGCGTGGAGGCTTCCCAATAGAGATTTGAGTCTGATGATTCTTCTTTTGAAGGCTGAGTACATCCTTGAATCAAGAATGCTAAACAAGCGATTACTGTGGTTAGGTTAGGTTTATTCATCTACTCAATGTAGCAAGAAATCCACTAATTCTCTTTTCAGACGGATCGCTTCGTACCTCGCGATGACGGTTTTGATTACAACTAACTGGACTTTTATCAGAAGACGTCATTGCGAACAAAGTGAAGCAATCTTGAATTTCGAATGATCGCTTCTTTCGATGAGTCGAGATCGCGATGACGGGCTAAAAAGATAGCCTGCTATTTTCCTGAGGGAATTACCTCGTTTGAGGGACTTTATATTAGATCAGCCTAATTGGACATTACCAATTCTTCTCGTGCCTCTTTCTTCTCCGTTGCCTGTTGAATTTTAGTAAGCTGATTTTGTATTTGCGTAAGCTGAACTTGAATTTTTTCGTTTTCCTGTGAAACGAAATCCTTGATATGTTCTTCTTCTTTTTGGAGTTCTTTCAAAGAAACTTCATTCATGGTGTTGACAACAATCGCAATGAAAATATTGAGCGTAGTATAAGTCGCCATCAATATGAAAGAGATGAAATAGATCGCTGCGAAAGGTACTCCGTCCATCACAGGGCGTGCAATGGCTGAGGACCAACTTTCTAATGTCATAATTTGAAACAGCGTGAAAACTGCTTTACCCATATCACCAAAATAGATGGGGTAGGCGTCTCCGAAAATATTGACACCAATAACTGAGTAGACATAAAATACAATCGATAGGAGTACCACGATCCAACCGATACTTGGAAGTGATTTGACGAGAGACTCAATGATGAGTCGAAGTTTTGGAATGCTCTTTAACAACCTTAGTGTACGAACAATTCTTAGCGCTCTAAAGACAGAAAATGATCCCGCTGCTGGTAGCAATGAGATGACGATGATCATAAAATCGAAGTTGTTCCAACCGTCTTTGAAAAACCCGGTCTTGTAGACAAAAAGCTTGAGGATGATTTCGAGTGTAAATAAGCTTAGAATGATGATATCGAAAAGATCTACTATATCACCAAACTTGGCCAACACATAGTCCGAAGTTTCCAAACCAATAAGTATGGAATTGATGATGATGACAGTTGTGATGATTGCATGAAAGAGCGAAGATTCAAAAAAATCTTTTAGTCTTTCCCTAATTGTTCGTGAATGTGAAATCTGGAGAAATTGCATATCAATAAGTTTTGAGTTGGAAGTGCAATTTTCACAATCACCTTTCCGGATTACTGAATTGTAATTCAGCTAATAACATGACGCAAAGGAAGCGTAATTGTTTTATAAGTTTTAATTTATATTAATTATGTTTTTAATAATTAATATTTATATAATGATCTCTATGAGAAAGAATAGGATTTATCCGAGGGTTATCAGGAAGGAGATGTGATCCTGGATAAAAATCTTTCAAAATGTCAATTCTGTGTCAATGCGACAAAGGCTCTTCTACTCACAGGTATCATTAAGTAACTCTGACATGCTAGGATTAGCCGCATTATCGGATACGCTATACTCACCACTGAAGCCATTTTGAACAACTTGTTTGATGCCACAAAAATTATTCAAGTTAAGATTTTCTGTAATCTCTAGCTTTTGACCAATGAAATCCAGACTAGTCAAACCATTTAAATTTTCTAATTGATTGTTACCACTTATTAAAAGTGCGTATTCTATCCTGGAAAGGCTTGGCAAATTTGTTTGAGTAAGTGAGGTATTGAATGCAAGATATAAATTACCCACACCACTAATTGAGCTAAGGCCATCCAGATTTTCCAATGAGGAATTGTCCCAGATAATGAGAAACTCAGGCAAGGTTGTTACTTGATTAAGGCCTGTGATAGAAGCTAGCAACGTATTTCTTTCAATTTCGATTCTACTGCCAATAGAAGTAAGATTTCCAAAACCATCAATCGATACTAACGAATTATGGTTCTTTATTTTAAGTCCCCAACCAATTGATGAAAGGTTTTCAAATCCATCTAACTTCCTCAAAGCATTACTATTTAAGTCAATAGCTCTCCCGACGGATATAAGGTTGGAGAATCCATCGATTTCTTGCAATGATGGGTTACTCCAAATTGTTAAAGAAGATGGAATTGTTTCTATTGCTTTGAATCCATTTATGCTAATAAGCCTGGGATTACCGGAAATGCTAAGGCTTTGGTCAATACTCTCCAAATTATTGAAATGATCTAAACTAGCTAACTCGTCATTTCTCTCAATACTCAATGAACCAATGGATGTCAACCCATCCAGATGTTCAACATTATTCAGATTGCTGTTGAAACTTATAGATAGCAGACCCCCAATACTAGATAGCTGCTCTAAGCCAGCAAGATTAAGTAGTTGGTTATTTTCAAAAACAACAAGACTACCTTCAATATGTTCTAGGTTAGATAGGCCTTCCAAGGAAGTAATCGCCATAGAAGGGTCGGACGCTGATTGAATGGTCAGACTACCAGTAATTTCTGTATAACCTTCAAGGGCAAAATCGTCAACTTCTTGTTGAGTTGTTAAAGCGAGATCTCCTTCAAAAACTGGATTAATAACATCTTCATTATTACTACAACTCCAAAGGACTAAAATTGATAGGAATGGTATTAATCTGTACATAAGCTCTTGAAATTTTGTGTTTTGAATAATTATCTGGTTTCCACTTCTATACACGTGCTAGCTTGGGCTTGAGTTCAATTTTTGCAATCACCTTTTCTGGATTTTAGAATAGAAATTCAACCAACAGCGTGACACAAAAGAAGCATAATTGTTTTATAAGTTTTAATTTATATTAATTATGTTTCTTATAACTAATGCTAATGAAATTAGCACCCTACTGTTTTGAGAGGGAAGCAAAGGGAGAATGCTCTAATTGAGTTTATGGGTTTTTCTTATCCAGGTTTTCTCTAATTAGGTTCAGTGTATAACTCAGCTGAGTATCTACATCATTCAATTTATCTTCAATGGGCGAAGGAACAATAATATCTGGGATGACTCCCCGGCCGAGTTCTTTTTCAGAAACATTGTTCAAATACCGAGCTAGTGGCAACAATAATCGAAACTTTGAATTCGGCAGCTCCACTTCAAATTCCCAATTACTTGTATTTCCGGCGTAAGATCCGCCGGTTTCAGTACCGATGACCGTGGCAATATTCAGTTCGTCAACCCAAGAAGCAAAATCAGACGTTGCGGATGCAGTAGCGCCACCTATGAGTAAGTAAAGTTTACCAGTGAATCTTTCCTTTTTTGGAGCCTTAGGTTTTATTCCACGATAATTTTTCCAATTATAGGTCGAGTCTGACTTATAAAAACTAAGGTAGAGCATAGCAAGATTGTATTCCAGCCAGGAAGTGTTGCTGTACTTTTTGGAAATATTGAAGTCTTTCGTTTTGAATTCAACTGCTTTGACCGGTTGAAATGGCTCATCAATGAGGTACGATAAGATTTCCAATCCCCACAATTCGTTTCCCCCGCCTCTGTCACCAATATCGAGAATTAAATGATCGACATCAGAAGCAAGAATCTTTTTCATTTCCTTCTTGAGTACCTTTTTGAATATGTACTTTTTACCGGCAATCTTCCAATTGTCTAGTCGAGTGACTCTTAGTATTGCAGTATTGGTTTCTTGATCGAAGTTTAGCGTAATTACCTGTTCTTCGATTTCCGAATCGGGATAGCGTTGCTGAATTACCTCGTACCGATCTCTTTCTAGTCTTCCAGGCACTTCTATCGTTCGTTCAGTTTCATCCTGATTTTTCACTTTTAAAATGAAGTTTTCAGGCTCACCAAAGAACACATGATAATAGTACCGAAAGGATCTTTCCAAAGCATATCGAGACCATTGATCACCAAACCCATCATTTGGAATTTTGTCAACTAGAAATGGTATCAGAGCATTCACAGCCCTACCATTAATTGAGAGCACTTCATCTCCTCTCTGAATTGTGGTGTCGCTACTTAGGTTCTGATAAACGAACATTCTGTTCGAATCAAGTTTTATTTCAAATGGAAATGGACGAGCTTCAATATTGATATTAGCATCTTCAAATGCTTCAGAAGCCCTTAGAAAGGTATGTAGACAACCAATTTTTGCTGTGGTTGATGATAGTAGGGTGAAAAACGCTCTTTCTGTAAGTGACTGATTTAGCTGAGCATATGTCGAACTAAAAATGGCATCTATTTCATTCTTTGTTCGATACCAGTAGAGTCCCGGGTGTGCTTCTTCAAGTGATTCTCGATAAATTTTGAAGTCCTCCCTGGCTTTGTCAATGAGAATTAACTCGTTCGTTTGGGGAAAACTCAAAAGAGGACTAAATAAGAAGTATATGATTAGTATTCTTGGCACAAGAAGCTATTCAGACTCTACCGTGTCAATAATTTGGTTTAAGAAGCCGTCAAAGTCAAATCCGCCACTGTAAGTAACACCTAAACGGACGACCACCAATTCCTTTGATGGGACAATCATGACTCGTTGGCCATGAAAACCATTCATATAATAGGCATCATCCGGAGAATTAGGTTGCGTATTGTTAAGCCAGAATTGACCTCCATAAGTATTTTGAGCCTCTGGATCCTTGGGTTCCTGCTGAACAAACTCCACCCATTCCGCTGGTAAAATTTCCTCTCCGGCCCAGGTCCCTTTGTTGAGGTATAATTGGCCAAGACGTGCCCAATCCCTGGCAGTGGCCCATCCAAATGATGAACCAACAAAACCTCCAGAGGCATCTGGCTCGATGACGAAAGAATATGCTCCGATTTTATTGAAAAGCTCTTGGTTGAGGTAATCCAGGTATGCGTCTTGATCTGGAAAATAGTTTCTCATTAAATGCATCAACAGGTTAGTAGTTCCGGAGGAGTAATACCACTTTTCGCCAGGGGCAGCTTCCAATGGATTATCAATGGTAGCTATTCCAGAGGTATCACTGATCCATAACATTTGGTTTGCGTCTGAGTAAGACCCGTAAACCTCATCGAACTTAAGTCCACTGCTCATCTGAAGCAGGTGTTTGTATGTAACACCTGCTTTTTCTGTATTCTTCCAACTGGCAACTGGTGCAGGGTCGTTGAGTGAAAAGTGTCCATCTCGAATTAAGAGCCCGGCCATCGTACTGGTGATACTTTTGGTCATGCTCCAACCCAAGAGGGGAGTAGCTTTTGTAATTTCCTCTGCATATTGTTCACCGATCAACCGGCCTTTGTACAGCACAACTATCGCTCGGGTGTTGATGAGGTTGTCAGGATCATTTTCGAAAGCAGCATCGATTATTTCTTGCACGCGCGAACCTTGTGCTTCTGAAACCACTTCAATTGTATCCAGTTCAAACCAGTTTTGAAGGCTATCCGTCGGACTTAGTGATGGCTCGAAAGACTGGTTTTTTACGGTGTTCTCGTCCAACTCATTGATTAGTGCACATCCTAATCCCTCACGATAGACAGCCTTACGCGGAACAAGCCCCCAGAGGTTAGAAGTGGTTGATTTATCCTCATAGTCTACCGATGTTGTTGTCATGTTGATAAAAGAACCACCCAGATCAATATCTTTTACCACTTTTTCTTCTATACCAGCCAAAAAGACACACGAACACAAATTCTTGGCTGCATAACCATTCACCACCTGAAGGCTTGGTTTCAGATAAGAAAAGTAGGCGGTAAGTATCACTACTAACAATAGGAGAAGAATAATGACAAGCTTTTTCATTTGTGATAGGTGGGTAACGTTTATTTAAAATGAGTATCGTCCTAGTTGTCAGGGAGCTATGCGGCTGCCGGTTTGCAATATTTTCTCAGAGAACTCAGTTCGCATATTCATTTTAGTGTTTGTTATAATCTTTAATCGTTTTCAAGGCTTGTTACCTTTTCTTTCAGTTCTTGATTTTCAGTTTCAAGTTCTTTCACACGCTTGTCTATGTCGATCATGTAAAGTGTCAGTTCCTCAATCTTCTGAAGCAACTTGGCATTCATTTCCCCTAAGTTGATACCATTTTCAATTACTTCGGCTTCACTTGGTATTTCTGGTAGATGCCCTTTCTCTGCTATGTGTTGTTCTACTTCTTCAAGAGTTTGTAAATCATAGTCGTGCTGAAATACAAAGTCGGACCAGCCGCTTGCTTCTACTTTGATTTCACGTGCTCCGATAGTTCCTTCCACTGCTAGTTCGTGAGTACCTAAGGAAGTTGTCCCAATCCCAACACCTCCGGTTTGTTTAATAATAAAACGAGGGTTCCAAGTCACACCGGCATCCGTGCTACTTACGACGGTGAATATATTATGATTTGTAGAGCCGTCAGAGAACATAAACATTTGCCTGTTGCTTCCACTATTTCCATTAATCGCGATTCCTCCGTAGTTAATGAAGTTTCCGTACCCTTGTTCTGAACCAGTTAGGTTTGAAATACTGAGTCCTTGAGCACCACCGTTCAATTTGATTTCGCCGTAAACGTCCAATTTAGCATCTGGATTTGTAGTGCCAATACCAACATTATTTGTTGAGCCGTTAATGAATAAATCCACATGGCTTGTATTTTGAGAACTTAAAGGTAGGTTCCCAGAAGATGTTCCAGCCCCAATTCCAAATCCAGATGATAAGTTGATAATATCTCCAAATGATCCGGACCTTCCAAGTCTATAGCCACTTATCGTTGATGATCCAGAATGATGAAATCTGACGATTGCGCTTTCGCTAGAATAAACAGATAGTTTCTTATCTGGCGAACTCGTGCCAATGCCGACGTTGCTAGTGGATGAGTTTCCAACAGTTCCATTTGGTGAAAAAAGCTCCTGTGAATATCCTATCTGAGTTAGATAAAGACTAAATAGAATTATAAGTGTAGATTTCATATTTCTTTTTTTGAGGTGAATCTTGAATTAAGGGAATTGATCATAACACCTTTATATCGGGAAAGATACTGCGTTATGTCTAAAAAAATCTCTTGTAGATCCCCTCTTGTCCTGATATACACAACCTTTCGAGTGACTCTTGATTTCCTTGTCAATTACAATAATCCACTATAAGTTTGATACGGGTCATGAATTGTTTTGTCGAATCTAACCTCCCCAATTGATACCTTTGATGGCGAACTATGACTCCACATCAAGTACTCAAACACTACTGGAATTACGATTCCTTCCGTCCACTACAGGAAGAGATCATTCAGTTAGTGTTGGATGGAAATGATACGTTGGCACTGCTTCCGACAGGCGGAGGAAAATCAGTCTGCTTCCAGGTCCCGGCACTTTGTTTGGAAGGAATTTGCATTGTTGTATCTCCTTTAATTGCGTTAATGAAAGACCAGGTGCAACAGTTGAGGGATCGTGGTGTGAATGCGACAGCTATCTATTCAGGCATGAGCAAACGAGAGATCGACATTACACTGGATAATTGCATTTACGGAGAAACCAAGTTTTTATATGTCTCTCCTGAACGACTCAAAACCGAGCTTTTTGTTGAGCGAGCCAGGCAAATGAAAATTGGTTTGTTAGCCATCGATGAAGCTCACTGTATTTCCCAATGGGGTTATGATTTTCGGCCACCATATCTTCAGATCGCTGATTTCAAAAAGGAGGTTGGAATTTCCCGAACGATTGCGCTGACCGCTACTGCAACCAAAGCAGTGAAGGAGGACATTGTCTCAAAACTTGAACTCAAGGATTGCCAGATTTTTCAAAAGAGTTTTGCACGGGCCAACCTGTCGTATTCAGTCTTTAAGTTGGAAAGCAAGCAACAAAAGCTGGTCGAGATTCTGGAGAATGTCAAAGGTTCGAGTGTTGTTTATGTGCGGAGCAGAAAGCGCACGAAAGAGATTTCTGATTTCCTAAATCGAAACGGAATCACATCCACCTTTTATCATGCTGGGTTGGGTGGAAAAGAGCGTGATCAACGTCAGGCAGCCTGGATAGAAAACAAAACTCGGGTTGTTGTTGCTACCAATGCCTTTGGAATGGGCATTGACAAGCCGGATGTTAGAACGGTTGTTCATATGGACCTTCCGGATACCTTGGAAGCTTATTACCAGGAAGCTGGAAGGGCGGGAAGAGACGAGAAAAAAGCCTATGCGGTAGCACTACACCATGACCAGGACACGAAAGAATTGAAGAAGCGAGCCGAAAGATCTGTGGTGAGTAAGGAGGAACTAAAACGCACCTATCAGGCATTGGCGAACTACTACAAGCTGGCTATAGGTAGTCAGTCATTTTCCAGCTTTGACTTTCATTTTGAGCAGTTCACCAAAACCTACAACCTTCCATCAGTCGTTACTTTTTCAGCCTTGAAAAAACTGTCCGATGAAGGATTGATCCAACTCAGCGATGGATTTTATGAGCAGTCGCGAGTGAGCTTCATTTTAGAAAAGCCTGAGATCTACACCTACCAAGTAGCTAATCCGAAATTGGATCCTATTTTGAAAAGTTTGATGCGATTGTACGGGGGCGAGCTTTTTGCAAACTATATCCCGATCAAGGAAAGAGAAATTGCCGCTTTGTTAAAAACCGATGCAAAGCAGGTCAGGCAATGGCTTCAATTTTTGCATGATCAAAAGGTAATTGACTATCAGCCTTCATCGGATTCACAACGCATCACTTTTTTGACGCCCAGACAAGATGTTGAAAATCTTCCCATCGATAATCAGCAGATCGAGTGGCGAAAGAATTTGGCCATCGAAAAGGCCCAGGCAGTTATTGATTACATGTTAACCGATCAATGTCGAACCAATGTTTTCCAACGTTATTTTGATGAAGAACCTGGGGAAATCTGTGGTATCTGTGATAATGATTTATCGAAACGTACGCATCAAGAACTAACCACTGACCGTGTAAAAGATATCTTGGTGGTCAAATCACGTTCATTTTCAGAGCTTAAAACTCAACTAAGTTCTTACTCGGAAGAACAGATCTTGACCCAAATACGAATCCTGTTAGAAGACGGATTGGTTACTGAGCAAAACGGGATTTACTCACTTAAATAGTCTCGAACTATTTGCGACCTAACCCTATGGTAATACCACCACCAAATGGCTTCATTTGAATTGGAGCTTCAGGAAGTGTTCGTGATAGCGCATAAGTCAAATAGGGCTGGATTCTGAGAAAGTAGCGATCTGATAAACTTCGTTTCGTGAGATAAGACAGGTTGATGAACTGTTGGTATTCGGCAAATACTTCTCGATTGGCGTCACCTACCTGAATAACTTTGGAACTCAGCATTCTTGCTACATCCATGGAAAGACCAATGGACTGGTAGTAAGGTTTGTTTCCAATTTTATGTTGTAAGCCTAGGCTAATTCCCAAACCATGCACGGCAGATTTTTCACCAGAATTTTCATTGGTAGTATTTGATTGACCGTTTTGAACCTGATCAAGAATCGCATTCTGATAGTTGTAAGTCAAATTCCTTTGAAGCAGAAGATAGCTTACTCCCAGCTCCATATCAATTAATGAGCTGACTGGTTTGACGAGACCAAATTTGGTTTTGAGCCCGATTCTATCAGCCAAACTCAAATCAGAATTGATGTTTTCAAAGAAAAGTGCATCATTCTGATTTGGGATTAGCCGATCGTATAGTAGAAATGAAGAGAGATCAAAAAACAATTCTGAGTTTTTGTTAATGACTGTATTTGAATCAATTGGAACCTGTTCTGCTCTGAATCGGTAGGGAGAGATTGTCGCTAAAAGCCCAGATCTGGTGGAAGCTAATTCACCGAAATCCGTTCTGTTGATTTCTGACTTAGTAATTGTTCTCGCTGGATTTTTTGGATTGGAAACCAAGTTTAATTCTTCTTTTGAGCTAGTAAACTCATCTTCTGGAAGAATTAATCCTAAATTCTGATTGATCTGTGGAGTGCCTGTATCGGTATTTGAAACTATTGATGTAGAAGACTTGCCCTGGTTCTCAGGAGTGGAGCCAATTGTTGACTCAGTTTCTCTACTAGCTACCAATTCTTCGTTTGTTACCGAATTGCTCATTTCTTTTTCGACTGGACTCGACTGTGTCAAATTCTGAACTTTCAAATCACCGGATTCCGTATCTTGAAAATACCAAAACAACAAACCAATGCTCACAAGAGCTGCGAATCCTAACTTCACATAATTAAGAACCGCCCCCTGACTACCCACCGTGTCAAGCGCCTCATTTAGCTTAGCCCAGGAATTGTCTGGTGTTGGAGCCTTAAAATCCTCAAACTTGGATTGGAGCAGACGTTGAATTTCCTTCTCAGATAGCTTTTTCATAAGACATATCAATTTTCTTTAATTCGTTTTTCACCATTCTCTTTGCTCTGGTTAGTTGGGATCTTGAAGTGCTTGTGGAAATTTGAAGTTTTCCAGCAATCTCTTCGTGACTGAATCCATCAATCATATACAGGTTGAAAATCATGCGAAATCCTGTCGGAAGTCGATTGATAATTTCCAGTAAATGGATGGTATCAAGACGTTCAATGATTGTTTTTTCATCCTCAAACCAAGGTTGTTCTTCTTGATTAAAAGGTTCTGAGTCAATCCGTCTTTTTAACTTGTTGTAATCATCGATGGCATGATTAACCGTGATCCGATGAATCCAACTTTCAAGATTTTCAATCTTCCTTGCAGATTTCAAACTCTTGAAAATTTTCATAAATGATTCCTGGCACAAATCCTTAGCCTCGTCTTCGCTCCTGGCGAACCTTAGACAAATACCCATGACTTTATCCTTGTATCTGTCGTGCAGGGCATTCTGCTCCTTTCGTCGATTCTTTCGACAACCAGCAATGATCTGTTGAGACGTCATCTGATCTGTACCTGAATCATAAGATTTAGTTTTAGTTGGTGGCTACTACATCAATAGTGACTAACGCGGTACCGTAGAAATCACAAACTTCACTTGCCTTGTGTGGAAGATCTTCTGAACTCAAGGTTCCGCCACCAAGGCCAACACCACCAGCAAGTCCATAGCAAACGCTGTAGATGAATTGGAACCGACCTGTTGATGTTGGAGTGATAGCTAGAATGAGATCATCCGTGTCGGGATCTCTTGAGGCATCTATGATGTCCCAGAACTCAAACTCTTCGCTATCGCAAGTCCAGTCAAAAATTGCGACACTCCCTCCAATTTCAGCATTAAAACAGATGCCGTCATTTTCGGTAAGATTTAGTGTGCCTGTCTCGCCAAGCTCAATCACGATGTGATCACTTTGTCCTCCGAAGGTGCAGTTGCCTTCCTTTGGATTCACATTGAGTGTGGCATATCCTATGGTTTGTGATTCATCGTTGCTTACGGAAAGCACCGCTTGATCATTTTGCAAGGCTCCTGATGGCGTGTATTGTAAAAACTGGTTATCGCACAGGATTTCTGCGTTTCCGGCAGTTGGCGAAACACTTAACTCGATGTTTTCTGAGTAGTTCTCGCCAAGTAATGCTTGTAAGTCAGCGACGGTTTCTGAATCCTTGACTGTGTAAATGTCGAAAGTACCGAAATCCTGCAACTCTGGCTTGACATCATCATTTTGGATGTCACAATTTATGAGTAGCAACAATGGTATGGCTTTAAGATATTTTTTCATGATGAATTTATTTTGGTCTTTACAAGCAAGACTGTTTTAATGACAAATTCGCTGCATGAAAACTGTAGGAGGTTGGGGAATTGATTGTTTGTCATATAAGTCAAGTGACTAACCCGAACAAGCGAAACCCAACCAGTTAGTATGCCCCGTTGCTGAATAAGAAAAAGGAAATTTGATTAATCTTCGTCAAGGGTTTCGCACGGAAGGAAACTCAGATAAGAAATTCAAAATGATCTTAGAAGATTCTGTATCCAAAAATCACTGAAAAAGCCTTGAAATCTGATTGTACATTTATAAGCTTTCTATTAAGATCTCGGGTCAAACCTTGTCTTAATTCCAAACTATACTTATTGTTCTTTTTGTAACCAACCCCAAAAGCCCAATACCCAACAGTGTTTAGTTCAACAAATGAATTCGATATAGAAATTTTAGAATTAAGAGCAAAAGAGAAGGCAAATGACCCGTTTACGAAGACTTTGGAATCGGCGCTTAAGTAGAAATAATGTCTTATGCCGACAGGGATATCTAATGACTCATAATCAACAGTAATTGTTCTAGACCCAATGGTGGATTCTTCCTTGTATGTTTGATAACTTGGCTCCACAATGACCGCCCACTTATTTTTATTGAATGTCAATGGAAATTCTCCTTCTACTCCAAGTCTAAATCTAATTTGACTACCGTAATCAACAGAGTTTACAAAATTCGATTCCAGTGAAGAAGAGTTAGCTCCTATTCTTAATGTTGCACTTATTGGCTCTTGATCTGACTTCTTTTCTTCGAAATTGACAAAATCCGAATTTTGACAAGAATTATATTTAATGAAGAGTTTTATCAAAGAACTTTGAGAATAACTGACACTCTCATAATCGTTTGTTTCCAAACCATCGCATTGCAAATAGCTTTGCAGCTGCTGTTTAAATTTGTTATTTGTTGCCACCCGAGAGTCATTCGTTAAGTAGCGTTTATAAATTAATTGTTCAGCACCCACAACATCAGTTTGGAATAAGAATCTTCGAAGGTTGCCATCTTCATAGGAGTATAGATTTGCTTTGCCTTCAACCAGCACTTTCAAAAGAACTTGTTCCTTTTTGAAAATAGGATTACTTGAATTGGTCAGTTCATTTGGATTATTACTGGATTCGTCTATGTTAACAGTCCTGCGTACATATTTGGAAGAATTCGTTATACCGAATTCCTTTACTCCAATAATAGTCATGATTTGAGCTTCATCCAGTTCCGTTAACTTGTATTGGAACCTGTCAGGATTGTTTTTCCAATCAAGATTTTTTATCAAGCAATCGACTTTGTTTCCTTCGTTGTTGATGAAATAGCCTTTTTCGAAATCAATTTGACCGAAACTTTTATAGCCAAGAATTGCCAAAAAAAGAATGGCCGATTTTTTGAACATGCTTGAGGTGCTAGTTAGTTAGCTTAAACCAAATATATAGAGTTTGTATGTTGCTTAACTGACTTATGATAGCAATTCCACGAAAGGCAAAATTGCTACAATAAAGGAGAGGCTTTGATAATAATAGAAATTATCCCAATGCAGCTACTCCCGGCAACACTTTCCCCTCCATGTATTCCAAAAGTGCCCCACCTCCAGTAGATACATAGGATACTTGATCCCCATATCCGATATTGTTAACAGCTGCAGCAGAATCTCCACCTCCAATGAGCGAAAAACCACCATTTTCAGTCGCTTGAACTACAGCTTTGGCAATTTCGTTGGTGCCTTCTGAGAAATTGCTCATTTCGAATACACCCATTGGGCCATTCCAAAGCACGGTCTTGGATTTTTCAATGACTGACGAAAATACAGCTCGAGCTTCTGGCCCAATATCAAGGCCCATCCAGCCATTAGGAATGCTGTAATTATCTGCCGTCTCCTTACTTGCCTCATTATTGAAATCATCAGCGATGATGGAATCTTTTGGCAGTTGAAGGTCAACTCCCTTTTCTTTTGCTTTTTCAATCAGGTCTTTTGCTAAGGAAACTTTGTCTTCTTCTACCAATGAGTTTCCGATTTGACCGCCGATTGCTTTGAAAAATGTGTAACTCATTCCACCTCCAATGATGAGATGATCTACTTTGTCGAGCAACTTTTCAATGATTAGAATCTTATCTGAGATCTTAGCCCCACCCATAATTGCTGTGAATGGTCGTTCAGAATTCTCTAAGACTTTTTGAGCGTTTTCCAATTCCTGTTGCATCACAAATCCGCAGCATTTATCAGTGAAGAACTGGGCAGCAATTGTTGTTGATGCATGCGCTCGGTGCGCCGTTCCAAAGGCATCATTCACGTAGATGTCTCCAAGTGAAGCGAGCTGTTTTGCAAATGCTTCGTCTCCCGCAGTTTCTTCTTTATAAAAGCGAACATTTTCCAATAAAAGAACCTCTCCGCTTTGCAAAGCTTCGGCCTGATCTTTAGCAGCTTCTCCGATGCAATCGTTGGCGAATTTTACTTCGACACCCAGCTTAGATGACAGATTTGGGATGATGTGTTTCAATGAGAATTTATCTTCCGGACCGTTTTTCGGTCGACCCAAATGACTCATTAGAATGGCTGAACCACCATCTTCCAGGATTTTTTTCAAAGTGGGAATTGCCGCATTAATTCTTGTTTCATCGGTGACTTCTAGTTTGTCATTCAACGGCACATTAAAATCGACACGGATCAGGGCTTTTTTGCCTTGAAAGTTGAAATCTGAGATGGTTTTCATTGGAGATTTGATTTAAGCCGCAAACTTAATGTAGCCTTTTGCTTTTGCCCTTAGCCATTTGCTAATTTTCTGAGAAAACAATAATTGATAAAAAGGTCTGCTAGTGGCTTATGACTTGTAGCTTGTAGCTAATTTATTTCGTTCGCTCAATCGTAAACTGAACAAGATCTTCCAGTGATTTTCGATAATCCGATTCCGGAAAAGAGGCCAGAATGTCTTTTGCTTTTTGGTGGTATTTCTCCATAACGGAAGTTGCATAATCAATACCGCCTGAATTTTTAACAAATGAAATTACTTCGCCAACCAACTTTGGCTTCTTTTCACTTTTCCGAACCAATTTCTTAATCCTTCTCACTTCACTCCCGGAAGCTTTGCTCAAAGCATGAATGAGCGGTAACGTCATTTTTTTCTCCCGAATATCGATACCCGTAGGTTTGCCTATTTCGAATGCACCATAATCAAACAAATCGTCCTTGATTTGAAAAGCCATTCCCACATTCTCTCCAAACTCACCCATTTTGGCAATGCTTTCTTCATTTGCACCGGCAGAAGCTGCTCCAACCCTGCAACATGAAGTGATTAAACTCGCAGTTTTTGCCCGAATCACATCATAGTAAACATCCTCGCTGATATCGAGTTTCCGGGCCTTTTCCATTTGGAGCAACTCACCCTCACTCATTTCTTTCACAGCTTCAGTAGTAATTCTAAGTAAGTCATGATCACCGTTATCCATCGAGAGAATTAACCCTCTGGACAATAAAAAATCACCAACCAGAACTGCGATCTTATTTTTCCATAGCGCATTGATTGAAAAAAAACCTCTTCGATAGTGAGAATCGTCAACGACATCATCATGGACCAGTGTTGCAGTATGTAAAAGTTCAATCAGTGATGCCCCGCGGTAAGTTGCTTCTGAAATTTGGCCAGCCGTTCCAGCGCTGAGAAAAACAAACAAGGGCCGCATTTGCTTTCCTTTTCGTTTTACGATATAGCCCATGATTTTATCAAGCAGCATTACTCTGCTTTTCATGGATTGGCGAAATTTCTTCTCAAACTCCACCATTTCCGCAGCTACAGGCGATTGTATGTCTTTTAATTTCAGCGGCATGCTATCGTCTCACAAATGTCAGCCTTTCTTTTGATGAATAGGACACAATCTCAAGAATATAAGTTCCAGTTCGGATATTTGAAAGGCTAAGCTGATAGTCTGGCTGGTTAATACGTTTCTTAATCATTTCCCTGCCTTGAAGGTCAAGTACGCGCAATAAGTAGTTTTGATGAGCGTCTGTTCTGATTGTTATGTGGTCTCTTGCCGGAATTGGAAATGCGGTGAATTTTTTTGATTCAAAACCTAACACTGTGCCGTCAAAATACTCGATCGCTTTGTCAAAGGCATCTTGTCCAATGGTTAAACCAATCACTCGTCCGGGAATGTCATCAGCCGGAGGGTGAATTCCTCCCCAAATTCTAGATAGACTACACTGATCAGCAGCATCTTGGTAGGTTGCCCACTGCAACACAACATCCACGCTTGGCCCATCTTCAAATACTAAGAACTCATTGGCTTTTGCTTCAAATTCCCCGATTCCGCCAGGAAAATATTCACTTCCAGTCAGGGCAGTCATGATAGTCGCTGCAGCACTGCTGTAGGTAGAATGCCCCGAAACGTATCCAGCAAAAGGTGGCGTCACAAACGAAGGTCGCTGATAGGGGACCCAATCTTCTGCCAAAATCCAGTCCACTCCAGCCACGTCTGTTTCTTCGTTGTTGATAAAATCCGGTCCACGCCAGGCTAATACCTTTATTTTTCCAACATTTTCATTTCCATTACCAGCCAAAGGATCTCCATCTTCCACCAGCTCAATAAGTCCGTCCACCAACGAAATTCCTTCCTCGTCATAGTTGGCTTTTTCAAGATCTGAGGATTGACCTTTATCCGCCATGTACCGAATAGCGGAAATTGGGCGGATGTAGTCATACCAACCTTTGATTCCCCATGCGCTGATTGCGGCATCATGCATCGCTCCGCCAAGGGCAAAATACGTTTTAACGTCCCATTCAAGATCAGCCAGCTCCGAACCACTACCACCTAACTTCTTTTCCAGTAACTCATGATCGTTTACATAATTGAGGATCGTAAACCAATGTCCTGGAGGTGTTTCAGAATCGGGACCGTCAGCCCAAAACTCGGCTAGCACACGAGCGTAATCTCCTCTGGGGACCATTTGCTCTTCATAAGGAGAATTAGTAACGGGATTGATGGCCCAACCTGTGCTTCCATCCCCACCATTTTCATAGTCATAGAAATCAGGATAATCGCTAAAGCTTTCCGGATAGGATGTGATGTTTCCGATCGACTTTGGTGAGATGTCCCACATAACTCCATCTGTCGGGTCGAGGTGTGAAGACCAGGTACTTACCAGGGAAAAACCCCATTTATAATCGTCATCACCATCTGTACCGAGATAGGGAGGGGGTCCTGGATCATGTGCGACGAGGTAAGAAAAATCGTCACGCATATAAGTAGTAAAATCTTCAGGTTCTAGAGCAAAGGAAGAAACGCTTCCCCATTCCGGGCTTAGAAAGTCTGGTGTTGAACCAGGTATCACATTGCCAGCTTGATCGATAAAGATCTCAAGCGTAAGTGGCTGCCATCGATTCGGATCAGTAATGTCGGGATTTCCTGCAAGATCCACGATTAATGGCTCATTGACACTTTCATATGAAATGTTTTCATAGTCATTGATTTCATTGGAGTTATCAGCCAATCCGTAATTAATGATACAAGAAGCGATATAGTTTCCAAGCGCAGCAGCTGATCCACCGGAATAATCCGTAGACGAAACATCGGTGGAAAATCCAAGTTCTTCCATCAATGAATCGGCTTTGAAGTAGGTGGTTTGTTCTCCCGGAGAGTCTTCAAATCGATGTATAATTAATCGATAAGCCATGTAGCTCATGGTCTCTTCAATTCCAGCTTCTCTGTTTCCAATGAATGGAAAGTTTCCAAACTCGCATTCAAGTCCTAGTGTTGGATTCTCCAAGAAATAGGTATTTCCTTGGTTTTCCTGGTAAATGGTCCAGGAGTCGTACATGCCTGCTGAGATGTGAAAAAGATTTCGAGCATGAACCGTTGGACGTGCCAGGTCGTTTCTAATTGCTTCAAGCAAAATTTCGTTCCATTGCCTGGCGATGGAGTGTTGAGCATATGATGAAAATGCGAGAAATAGGAAAAAAAGTAGGTTAATTAGTATTCTGACCACCTGGATAAATTTCAAAGCTCAAACTTATTAAATCGATTTATCTTTCCGCCTGATTTCTAAAATTGGTAAATGGGTAAAAAGAAGGTTCGGTATTCAGAAATTGTACCTAAGAATAAGGATTGGCCGATTGTTCAACTCTCTAAGAACCGAAAAGCTTTTATCGATGAAGTAGCTAAAGAAGCTTATACCAAGTTTCTAGCAGAAAAGAATGGCACTATTCGTGAGGAAATAGAAATGACCATTCATCGGGAGAAGTTGCGAATGAAAGCTAATCCATGGAAGGTTGACCCACCAAATGAAAGAGACTATTGGAGTGGAATCCAGTCAAGGTTGCTTGATATTGATATTGAAAACAAGAAGGAGGCAGCCGAGCAAGAGAAGCAAATCTTAATGGATATCATGCTTCGGTATTCCGAAGAGATCGCAGGAAATTTCCGAAAATCTTACTATCGATTCGCTCAGAAATTTGTGACGTTTGGTTTCGCCCGATTATTGAATGCTGCTAGAGTCAAAGGTTTACTTGCTTTATTCAGTAGGCAATTGGATTTGGATGACAAACTTCATGTGGTTGGTGAAACAGATCACATCCGAAAACTAGCCAAAATAGGGACTGTGGTTATGGTCCCAACACATTTCAGCAATCTTGATTCAATTCTTATTGGATGGGCTATTCAGCATTTAGGTTTGCCACCATTTATTTATGGGGCGGGCCTTAATCTTTTCAATATTAGGATCCTGGCCTATTTTATGAATAGCCTTGGCGCCTACAAAGTTGATCGAAGAAAGAAGAATCCCATTTATTTGGAAACACTCAAATCATATTCCAACCGTGCGATCCAAAGAGGATGTCATAGTCTTTTTTTTCCTGGCGGTACACGTTCTCGTTCTGGTGAAATTGAAACGCGGCTGAAAATGGGATTACTTAGTACTGCTATTGAAGCGCAACGTGAGATGTATCAGACTGCAAATGGCACAGAGGCTGGACGAGTTTTTATTGTTCCTGTAGTCATTAACTATCATTTCACGTTGGAAGCTCCAGCGCTCATTAAAGAGCATTTGAAACGAACAGGGAAAGAACGATACTATGTTGAAGCGGATGAGTTTTCCACTTCATATAAGATAAGCACTTTCATGTTCAAGTTTTTTACCAAGGGCTCAGATATTTCTGTAAGCATTGGAAAAGGGATGGATATTCTTGGAAACTACGTGGATGATGAAGGTAATAGTTTCGATAAAAATGGTAATGCAATAAATCCCAAGGATTATTTTCTAAGGGGAAATGAAATTACCGTTGATAAACAGCGTGAGAACGAATATGTTCGAGTCCTTTCGAATCGAATTATAGAAGAATATCACAAGTATAATCGTGTTTTTGCAAGTCATTTGGTGGCATTCACCGCTTTCAAAATGCTGGAAAGAAAACATACAAAACTGGATCTTTATAACGTTCTCCGGCTCCCTGACGAAGATTTAGTTTTGGACTATCAGGAGTTCAAGAAAAATTACAAGAAACTAAGAGGTAGACTAGAAAAATTGCATAGAAAAGGTCAAGTCAATATGGCTTTGCATATGGAGAAAAAAGCTGATATTTCTATTCTTCATGGACTAAAGAATGTCGGACTTTATCATGATCAGAGACCATTAGTTTTGAAGGGTAATAAGATTATTATCAAAGACACTAATACGCTCTATTATTACCACAATCGTATGAATGGCTATGGGCTCGAAAAATTCATCTAAAGAAACCATCGGGGTAATAGGAGCTGGCAGCTTTGGGACAGCTATCTCCAATATTTTGGCTGAAAATTCCTCAAACGTCATATTATACGTTCGATCAGATGAAAAGGAAAAAGCCATTAATGAATCAAGAATTAGCGCTGGTCAAAAGCTCGCCGATAACATTCGAGTCACAAGAGATCTTCAGGAAGTAGCAGAGACTTGTGAAGTGATTTTCCCGATGGTACCTTCTGCGAATTTCAGAGAGATGATCATGTCTCTTTCGCCTCACTTACGACCCTATCACGTCTTGATCCATGGGACTAAAGGTTTCGATCTTCACATTCCGAAAAAGGAAAAGGTTTCGAAGGAAAATCCATTAACCAGGGAGCATGTGAAGACCATTTCAGAAGTAATAAAGGAAGAAACTTCTGTGCTCCGGATTGGATGTTTAGCTGGTCCCAATCTTGCCAGGGAACTTGATCAGCGAAAACCGGCAGCTACTGTAGTTGCTTCGCATTTCAATGAAGTGATTTCCATTGGTCAACGGCTTTTAAAAAATGATCGATTCATGATCTATGGAAGTAGTGATTTGATTGGAATTGAGCTCTGTGGAATTCTAAAAAATATTATTGCAGTAGGAGCAGGGACTATCAGCGGAATGGATTTAGGTGAAAATGCCAAAGCTCTTTTTATCAGTCGAGGATTGGTTGAAATGGTCTATATAGGAAAAGCACTTGGCGGTAACGCGCAGGCTTTTCTCGGATTAGCAGGAGTTGGAGACTTGATTGCCACTTGCACTTCTAACTTAAGTCGAAACTTTACTGTAGGTTATCGTTTGGCGAAAGGAGAGACCTTGGATGAGATTATCGAATCAATGGAAGAAGTAGCTGAAGGAGTGAAAACCATCAACATCGTGACTCAACTAGCAGAGTCATATGGTGTTCGGTCGCCCATCACAGAAACCTTGCACAAAATCATTCACGGAGAAATGACCATCAACGATGCTCATGCCTATTTGATGAACTTTCCTTTTAGAGCTGAGATTGATTTTCTGGATTCCGAAAAACAACCGGGATGATTTATAATCGCTACTAATTACCGCCCTTCAGTTTTTTCATCATTTCAGATAAGTCTGCGCCTTCCTTAAAAGTGATTCCTTCCGGTATTTTTAGTTTTTCTTGTGGTACATCTACTTCTTCAATGGAAACGGCAGTGATACTCATTTGCATGCCCATATTCACTTCAGTCTTAAGTGGAATGGATTTCCAAACAGAGGTTTTGCTGCCCATCTGTTTGATTTCCCAAACGTCACAGGTCTTATCAAGAATTGTTTCAGTTCCTGTCTTTTCTCCGCCCAATTGTTTCATCATCTGTTCTCCCATCTGCTGCATATCATCACCTTCGAATCCGGCAAACATGGGATTTTCCATCTTAGTGCCTGTATTAGTGGCAAGATCAATTGAATAAATCATTTTCCCTTCAAGAATGGTTATTGTTTTGGTTTTCTGGGAAAAACCACCGAAGCTGAGTTCAGTCTCAGAATACTTGGCTTCTCTATACCCCCAGTCATCAAAGTAAACAGTTTCTTTTCCTGACTGAGCTCCGCTTAATTCATATTCAATTATCCCGGATTTGATCCCGTACCGTTTGAATTCCTGTTCAGGGTTGCCTGAAAAAAATGAAAAAAGAAGAAAAAGATTAGTCAATAATAGGGTTTTCATGATCGTTTGATTTGGGTGATTAAGCACTCAAGTTAACGACCTATGGAATGGATACCAATTGACAAAATTCTGAATCGTTCTCTAATTGATTGGAACGGAGATTTTTGTTTGATCCCAAGCTAGCGTCAGTAGAACACTGTTCGAATCTTCTTCAAAATCTATAGTGAATTGCTCAATTGTTTCTTCGATTGTTTCAACGGGAACCTCCACGACCAATGCATCGTATTCTTGTTCCCGACTTGGGCCATTGCTAGTCACTCCCCAAGGATATTGTTTATCATTGAAAATCACCTTCCAGGAATCGGGTCCGGGCACTGTCCAAAGCGTGTACTTGCCAGCTTTCAACGATTTTCCTTCAATAGTCAAATCTGATTGGGTTTCAAATGTGGTGGCTTCATTGGCGCCTGTTCGCCAGACGCTATTGAATCGAACAAGGGAACCGAAGATTTCACGTCCTTTTTTGTAAGGCCGATTGTAGAAAACTTCTAAATCATAGTTGCTTTTTTGATAGCTCGCAATTTCCTCGGGGCTGTGTTGTTTGGTGGAGTAAATTAGGAATTGATAACCGCCCCAACCAAGGGCTAACAACGAGACAATTACAATGAGAATTATTTTAGTGACTTTATTCATAAGTTCGGTTCAACGTGAACAATACCGGCTTAGTTCCTTTCGTCGTTAGACCTTTCTTTTTGATCAAGTGTTGCACTTCATAACAAGATCCAATTTTATTTTTTAAGTTTATCTGATGACAAAAGAAGAAGCCAAAGAGATCCTAGTTTCCATGATGGAAAATCCAAGTCTGCTACGCCATGCTCGAACTGTTGAATTAGTGATGGAGGCTTATGCCGAAAAATTTGGAGAAGATGTGACTTTGTGGGCGAACACAGGAATACTCCACGATGCGGATTACGATAAGTATCCCGAAGAACATCCTAATCGAATTGTGAATCTTCTACGAGAAAAAGGGGAGGAGGAGATGGCGCATGCGATTTCTGCCCACTACACCAAGTGGAATGTTCCTTACAATTCGTTACTTGACAAGGCGCTTCTCGCATGTGATGAACTAACTGGATTTATTGTGGCTTGCTGTCAGGTAAGACCTGAAGGAGTGGAAACGCTTACAGCAAAATCTGTGAAAAAGAAACTGAAGCAAAAAAGCTTCGCGGCAAAGGTTGAACGTGACGAAATAGCTGCCGGTGTGGAAATGATGGAAGTTGATTTAACCGAGCATATCACATTTATAATTGAGGTGTTGAAACGGAATAAGGAGGAGTTGGGGATTTGATTTTGATCTTCAAATCTTAATCAACTCTCTAGCGGGAAAAGATACGTGGATGGAATCCATTTCAAGTGTCCCATCATATTTACTATTCTTTTCGTTGAGAAAAATACCAAACTGATTACCACCTTTCCCTTTCAGATCTACAGGTCCGCAAATTCCCCCGGTCAGACAAATCCAAGCCGTACCCCCCTGGTAGCTTTGTTTGAGTGAGACCACCTGATCTTTCCCAATGGCTTCAACCATATAGCTTCCCATCCGACCAGACCCATTGCTAACAATGTTATGTAGGTTTCCAGTTAGAGCTATAAAGAAGTTGTTCGGGTAGCTCTTCACATCTTCTAATAAGCGATCGGCCATGATCTTGTCCCGATTTTTTGCACCTTCAACATCAAGGAATACAACATCAATGCGTTTATCTTCTTCACGCAGTGCTCGTACCGACTCAATGAGTTTGAAAATGGATTCACTTGCTCGACCGTCTTGATAATCACGAGTCCAGAAATTCAAGCCTAAGAATTTTCGCTTATCCTCGATAGATCCCTCCGAATCAAGATACTCGTCAAGTTGATCTTGATCCGCTTGTGGTAATTCAAGAGCAATTGTTACCATGAGATCTTTTTCCAAGGCATTACAAGCAATTTGGCCTGCAAATTCTGGACCTTCTTTTGTGCCATGAATTTCACCTAGAAGAACCACCTGACCGGGTTGAAGCAAGGGCTCAGCTCCGGGAAATGGATCACAGTGATTACAGCCAGACAAAATTACTACTAGTAAAGAAAGGATTATGGGAGTTTTCGAACGCATCATAGGAGATACAATACTTGGATTCCATTTTAAAACGCTTCGGGACGTGAGAGGTTGGTTAAATAAGAGTTAAAGGTGTTAAGAAAGAGTTTTTATTGTTCGATAGTACTTTTTTTATCGATGAGCGGGCGACAAAATTGCAGGAATCCAAGCTCTAATTCTTCAAATAAGGGAAATGGTTTTTCATGTAGGTGTGTGAAGGATTGATCTACCAGCAGAGGCTATGAGCAAATAGACTTTACTTGGTATTTTCCTCAATGAACCGAAAAGCCAAATAGAAGGTAGTCTTCTTGGCTTGCTCATCATAATTCGCTCCACCATTAAAAAGCTTTTGTGCAAACGCATGCCTTGCATTTGGGTAAATAAAAAGTGTGGCATACGTCACATCTTTATTAAGTGCGTTGTAGAAACGAATTGCTCCTTGTGGATTGTCTTTCGATCCCATCACCATTAATGAAGGGAATGTCATTTTATTTAACTGTTCTTCAGCCTGTGGCGTATTTCCATAGAAAAGGATTAGAGCTGTAACTTCAGAGTTGTTATTGATCGCTGCCTGACTTGCAAATTGAGTTCCGAGGCTAAATCCCCAGATGAAAACATTTTCATATTTTTTTGAAGCATCTCCAACCACCTGATTGATATAGTCCCAAACGTTCGCCATGTCGACAGAATTCATTAATTGTCTCGCTTCCGCGTTGGTTTTGGCAGATTTTCCCTTGTACATATCCAAGGCAATGGCATCCAATCCAGCTTCGTTAACACGCTGCAACATTTCAAAACTCAGATCCGATATTCCAAACCAATCATGAAAAATGAGGACAACAGATTTCGATTGAACGAGCGACTCATAATATTCAAAACTGGTAGAATTTACAGTAACGGCTTTCTTGATGGGTTCATTTTGAGCGAAGCAATTGACTGTGGCAATCGTCAAAAGAATGATTAAATATTTGTTCATAATGGATCAGGGTTTAATGTAAAAGTATTGATAATCAGATAAATATGAATTAAGTGACTTACTAGTACAAAAATCCACGCAGACAACTAATTAGTCTTTAAGAACTGCGGAGCTTTCTTTTTGAGGAAATCATTCACATATTGACGAAACTCTTCCGTATTGTTGATCACATCCATCACATGATCGTTCCCCCATTCAGTGTGGTAAAATTGTGAGTTATCAGAACTGAGGTTTGCAGCGATATTGACCGACTGAAAAGACGCAGTTTCAGTATCGGCTTTAGAATGAATAAGCAAGACTGGTTCTTCAATTTGAGCAGCCATTTTCAAAGGACTGATGTTTACAGGATCTACTCCGGCTCTTACCGACGCAAGTTTCATGATTGTTGGAGTGAGCAGTTTTATTCCATTTCCGTAATCCACAATGGCTCGCTCGAAGGCAGCAGAACGCCAATCCTGAAAAGGTGAGTCGGCAATAACGAATCCTATGTTTTTTTCATCCCCCGCAGCTATGAGTGAGGTAGCAGCCCCCCAACTACTTCCCATCCACCCAATACTAGAATAGTCTAATTCCTTTTCTTCTTTTAACCAATCAGTGATTTCCCAAAGATCATCCGCTTCTTTGATTCCACCAGTTGCATATTTTCCGCTGCTTTCCCCATGCCTTCGGTGATCATAGAAGACAAAATCACAGTTACAACTTGAGAATAGCGTGACATACTTTAGCATATCAGCCCAGGTGGTACTCCAACCGTGAATGAAAACAATGGCACATGTCGAGCTATCCGAAAGGGTAAAATATTTCCCTTTTAATTCAACTTCATCCGTCTCAACTGAAAATTCTTCCGAAGGTGGCATAGCAGCCATGGAAGCTTCATAAGTAGTCCCCCAATATCGTTCAATCGTTGATTTTGTTTTTTCAAGAGAACTTGTTGGAAAGAGCATGCGACCAGACAAGGACCAGCAAGCGAATGAATAACCAATGAGAATAATTAATCCAAGGATGATGAGGAGACGCTTGAGCAACTTCATTTATGTAAATCCACTTTTCTAATTGACTGAGTAATTTGAGACAATATCGCTGACGTCATTCAGTTTTTCCCATTCTGTAGGTCGTTCAAAATCCTGGCCGCTGATAAGCACTTGGGCATTGGGATATTTTTCTTTTACTGTTTTCCAATCTGTATCTTCCCAATTGGTTTTATCCATCTCGAGGAGAGCAACTCCTTTGAGTGAACCAGATACCGCTCGTCCGATCAATGGCCACCACATACTCTCTGTCTCACGATCCCAGAACACAAAACCATCCAAACCGTCCCAGACTTCATCATCGTAATAGGTGTAGCCAGTCAAAGCGAAAGTCAATTCAGTGTCTCCGTACGTTCGTTCGTAAATAGCACCAAGATTGGCAAGAATACAGTAGGCGGCCATAATAGGTTTACCGTTAAGCATGTCATTGACTACTTCATGTCTGGTAAGATCAGGTACTGAGTAAGCTTTGACTTCTTCTCCGGCGTACGCTACAAGAAATCGAGTGGTGTCGTGCCATCGTGTATCTGCCTCCTGAACGGACGTGAATGCTGGTTCAAGTAGTGCAGGGAATGCTTCACGACCAATCCCATAGTGAAATTGCTCATCTTTTAATTCGCTATTCGTAATGTCGAAATGTGAAAGACTGTCCTCTCCACCGTACATCATTTTTCTATCTCCAACTGTGAAGATTTTCCCATTCTCAACCGAGACAGGACGTTGTTTTTTTTGTGTCACCGTTTCTCCAGCTTGCTCCTCCTTTTGTTGAGAAGGTTGACAAGCAATGAATATAAAGACAATAAAGAGGTAAAAGATGCTTTTCATCGGTTCCATTTTTTGAATGGGGTAAGATATCAAAATTCATGCTTTTTAATGGCTGCATCTATTTTACTTACAATAGTGAAACATTATCTATATTCGTCCAGTATAATACTTACAATAGTGTAATAAATGGAAAACATCAAACTAGGGAACTTCGAAGAATTGGTGCTATTGCTTGTTGGAGTGCTGTATGAAAATGCCTATTCTGTCAATATTGTGGATGAGTATGAAAAGCAAACGGGAAAGAAGATCAATGTGAGTGCGATTCATACTGTTCTTTATCGACTTGAGGAAAAAGGCTTTTTAGAATCAAAAATGAGTGAATCGACAGCTGAAAGGGGAGGGAAGCGGAAACGTTTGTTTTACCTGACGCCTTATGCTAGTCGAGCGCTTGATGAACTGGCTACTTTACGAGAACAACTCAGATATCAGATCCCAAAGCAAGCACTTACCTGGAAAGAAGGATAATCAATGTCTTCGGTTCAAACATATCGACCGCCACAATTGGCCATTCGGTTTTTCAGATGGTACTGCAGACCGGATCGTATAGAAGAACTTGAAGGTGATCTCGAAGAATTTTTTTCAAAACGGATTAACAAAGGAGAGCCTATTTGGAAAGCTAGATTCTTTTTCTGGTGGAATGTTTTCCGATGTTACAAATCTTATGCAAGGACTAAAACTCAAAATAATTCAATTATGTTAACTCTATTCAAATCATATTTTAAGCTCGCCTTAAGGCACTCTTGGAAAAATAAATGGTCAGTATTGATCAATATCACCGGTCTTGGTCTAGCACTAAGTATGTGTGTTTTTCTCTACCTCATTTACGCCTATAACATAGAATTCGACTCCTTCTATAAGGATACCGAAAATACGTATCGATTGCATGCTATGACCTTCGAAAATGGGGCGAAAAGGAGAAATGAATCGGCACCAATTGCATTAGAAAGTAAACTTAGAAATGATATTGCTGGAATAGATGCTGTTAGCAGCTATTTCGGAAGAAACGCAGATGTCAAAGTTGGGAATGAATTTTTCTCTGAATATATAGGTATTGCTTCTACAGATTTGTTGGAGATGTTCGAAATTCCCTTGCGGTATGGATCAATGGAAGTGTTTGGTGAGCAACCAGTGGTTTTTTTGAATGAATCAATTGCAAAGAAATATTATGGGAATGAGGTGGCTCTGGGTGAGACAATAACGATTTACTTCAGTGGAGATAGAAAGGTCGATGTAACAATAGGTGGAGTGTTCGAAAAAATTCCGTTGAATGCAAGTTTCAATTTTGCCATTCTCATAAATCAAAAGGAATACCTGCAAGCGTATGAAATGGATCCAAACGATTGGTCCAACAGACGATATGAAGGCATTTACATCCAAGCCAATTCGAACAGATTAGAACAAATAACAAAAGAGATTAGTGCTTATATACCTCAGCAAAATGAAGGTCATGAGGCACGGAAGATCACTAGTTTTGAATTGGTACCATTTCTCTCACCTTTGGTGTCCAGCGAGACACTTTACAGATCATATATAACGTCTCGTCTTCAGCCATCCGTTTACATCATTTTCACGGTGTTGATTGCGATGATTTTTTTGACAGCTTGTTTCAACCTCGCCAATACATCCATGGCCATGATTGCCAAGCGGTTGAAGGAAATAGGAATTAGAAAAACGTTGGGTTCTGGAAGCAGACAGATTTTAATCCAGTTTTTGTTTGAAATGGGAATCATAAGTGCGCTGGCTTTTGTCGTTGCGCTATTAACGGCAAACACCACTTCTGACATGATCCTTGGGCTATTCAGTGCAAGTTTTGTTTTGCAAGATGCGGATCTTACTGGTATCATTCTTTTTGTGTTGGGATTCTTGATTTTCACAACCTTTGTTGCCGGACTTTTGCCAGCAATGTATGCATGGAAGTTCCAGCCGGTCACTATTATGAGGAAGGCTGTAAAACTGAAAGGAGTGAATTGGCTTAATCGGTTTTTGTCCGTTTCTCAATACAGTTTCTCAATCGCAGTTCTGGCGGCTGGGATTACATTTTCTCAAAATTCTGACTTCTTAAAAGAATTGGATTTAGGTTATCGAGACGATAATGTGATTGATCTTAATCTTGGTGGCAATGAATACTATGATATCATCAAACAGGAGGTGGATCAGATTCCTGGGGTAACTACCGCTGGCACTTTGAGTCACGTAGGAGGATTCGGACGATTCAGTTCGACAAGAGTTTTAGAGATTGATACATTGAGCGCAGAGGTAAGGTATTACTCTGTTGGAGCTGACTACCTAGAGTTTATGGAGGTTGCAGTTATTGCTGGACGGAGTTTTATTAATGGTAGTGAAGCGGATCAACAAGAATCTATTTTGGTAAATGAATCCTTCGTTGACAGGTATTTCAAGGGCGAGGAGCCAATTGGAAAGTTGATCGGAGTAGGAGAGCATCGGAAGCAAATCGTTGGCATTGTTTCGGATATTATAGACGATGTATATGAAGATTCTGAACTGCAGCCATCTGTTTTTGGATTAACACAAGACGAGAATCTCAGACATCTGGTAGTGAAGGTAAATTCAGGTGATATTGAAGGTGTGGATGAAAAACTAAGGACGATCTGGAAGAAACACATTGACAAGCCTTACGATGGCGAGCTTCAAGAAGAACTGGCACTAGGACAGGCAGGTAGAGATACGCGTAACATGCAGAAGATTTTCGTGGCAATGGCCATTCTTGGTGGGTTTTTAAGTATTGTAGGAATTTTCTCGTTGGCTAAGCTCAATGTGGCCAAACGGAATAAAGAGATAAGTGTACGGAAGGTACTAGGTGCCTCACTTAAGGAACTTCTTTATGCAATCAATCGGTCTTTTGTTATCGTTCTACTGATTGCTCTTGTAGTTGGAACGGTTTTGGGCTATTTAGTTTCAGATACCGTTCTAGGGCTTATTTATAAATATTATATCGATGTGTCAGCTTTAACGATTGGTATTAGTGGAATCTTTATTGTCGTTCTTTCGCTGATAACCATAACTAGTGCGGTCATCGCACCAGCGAATGCCAATCCGGTTTTGGGATTGCGTGAAGAGTAAGAGAAAAAATGTACTAGATAAAAAAGGACGGCAATTGCCGTCCTTTTTTTGAGTTGATAAGTCGAGAATTATTTTTTGTTGAAATTAGCATTGAAGAAGGGCAGCCATCTAAGTCCTTTAGGATTATTCGGGTTATGATTCAATAATCCAAGCTGAAATCCTTTTCCACCCCTTGCAATATTGAATATCCCGATGGATACACCATTGTTTTCGCCCCTGATGTGATTGAATGCTGAAATAGCAACTCCTTTAAGTTCGGTTTCATCATCTTCATCCGTGTTCTTGTCACCAATTTTTAGCATCGCTGGAGCGATAGCTATTCCGGTCACTTTGTCTCCACCAACTACACCAGCAACACTGATACCTTTTACCTCCGGAGCTCCCACACCAACAACTGCAATATTTAAACCCATCACTTCTTCACCAGCTCCGACACCAACACCACCTATGTTGATTCCTTTCAGTTTTCCTCCAGCTCCCATTCCAACTCCACCAAAGTTAACTCCGGTCATATCGTCACCGGCACCCATTCCAACAAGTGCAATATTGATACCTTCAACATCATCTCCAGCTCCGGCACCAATTCCTGCGAAGCTTAGCCCTTTCAAATCACCACCAGCTCCGACACCAATTCCTGCAAAATTTATTCCGGTCACATCATCTCCCGATCCCAAGCCTATTCCTGCAAGGTTAAGGCCATTAAGGTTGTTGCCACTTCCTACTCCTATTCCGCCAATATTCACACCATTAGAGTTGTTACCTGCTCCAGCACCAAATCCTCCAATGTTAATACCGTTCAGGTTTTCATTGGCACTAACTCCAGCAAGTCCTAAGTTTAAACCGTTTCTTTCAGCAGTTCCTCCCGCTAGTGGAACTCCTAAACTTACTCCATTAACTGTGCCATCACCATCACCATTTTTAGGTTGCCACATGGTAAATGATATTCCATTGATTTTTTCAACATCACGGTCTTTGAAATTGAATCTTAGTCCAGTAAAGATTGGAGAGTTACCGAATCCGATGAACCATTTTTTGGCTGGGAAACCAATTCCGTCGCCTTCTCCACCTGCAAATGTGCAGATAGGAAATACAAGTAGGATTATTATTAGCTTTTTCATTTTGGTTTTGGTTTTTAAAAGAGATGCCACCATTTCGTTACAGGTTGCATTCAGGAAAACTTTTTATTGTAGATTTCGAAAGAGAATTCACGTTACATGAAATTCCTAAAGATGATTTTTTGGAGGCTTATGGAGCCGATCGTTCTTGGTTCCTTGGCTAATGTTGTGATCAACTATGTTTTCAAGCCGGAAGACCCGGATATCATTTGGATGGAATTTGTGATGGCTTGGGTTTTTTGTCTTCCGATTACAGAATTGAATCGTTTGATCGATCATAAACTTGAAAAGCGATTTAGCTGGACCAAAGATTTCAAAAACCGTTTCCTTTATCATCTTTTTTACTTGACATTAACATTGGTTATCGTACTCAATGTAGTTGGAAACATTTATTTGTATTTAAACGGGGATGGCTTCTATCCATTCAATGAAATGGTTGTAATCAATGTTGTGACGTTTGCTTTGTCACTTGTATTGACAACTTTGAAATGGACAGTGTCATTTTATAAAAGTTGGAGAACAACCGAAATTGACTTGCAAGACTCGGTTAAACAGTTGGATGAACTTAAGTCCACTATTAGCCAGGAAACAAAACGTATTGAACTTCAAAAAGGGAAAAGCAAGTTCATTGTTGTTGCTCAGGACATTCGTGTTGCTAAGAGTTCTTTTGGGATTATCAGAGTCTCGACTGTAGAAGAAGGTTCAGGAATATTTTCAGGAACACTAGGTGAATTAGCTGCTCTCCTTCCTGAGAATTTGTTTTTTGTGGTTGGCAGAAATGTGATTATTCACAGAGATATGATAAAATCTGTTTCCTCATCGACCTTTGGTAAAGTACTCCTTACCACACACGAGAATGAAGAATTGATGGTGAGCAGACAAAAAGCATCATCCTTTCGTAAGTGGTTCAATAGCGGTTCAACCTAAAAAAAGTAGCGGTAAACCCCTTTTTAAGCAGATTTTCATAATTCCTTGTAGGCGTTACTCGTCTTTTGTTTCAAACCAAAATTTGAAATTATGAAAAATCTGAAGATCATATTGATCAGTCTTTTAGTAGTGACAACATTTTACAACTTAAGTGCTCAGCCAGAACACGGGAAGTTGAAAAAGATCCAGAAGTATATAGATGCTGCAACCAGTGATAACCTTGTTGGGGTTGCGGTCTACATCAAAGGTCCCAAGTATGGAAAGTGGATTGGGGTGTCCGGGTATTCAAACCTGGAAGAGAAAACCCCTTTGAAAAAGGATGACGTGTTTGGAATTGCAAGCATTGGAAAAACCTATGCAGCAGTTGCTGTACTTAAGCTTGTAGAAGAAGGACGGCTTGGGTTAGATGATAAGATTAGTAACTATTTGGATCGAGAGATAATTGACAATGTACCGAATGCTGATGAGGTCACAGTGAGACATCTTCTTGGGCATACCTCGGGTTTTGCCAATTATAACACTGATCCTGCCCTGAACAAGCTGTATCTGGATGGAAATTTATCCCTTGACACCATGAGCCATATGGATGCGCTTAGAAAATATTTTTATGGCAAGGAATCTTTGAATGAACCAGGAACCGAGTATCACTATAGCAGTACGAATTACTTGCTTCTTACAATGATTATGGACAAGGTCTTATCCGGATGCCATGAAGATTATTTGAGGGATAAAATCATCAATGCAAATAACTATAGCAATACATATTACAAACAAACCCCTCCAAAAATGATCAACCATTATGGGGATCTGAATAAGGATGCTATTACTGAAAACTTGACCAGCCAAACCGTTGAAACGACCAATTGGTACAGTGGAGATGATGGAATTTACGCTCCAATCGAGGAGGCAGCAAATTTTTTGGAAGATCTAATGAAGGGAGAGATATTAAACAAGGAAATCATGAAGGAAATGATGACTTGGAACAATGAAAAAAATCCGGATTACGGCCTGGGACTTGAAGCAGATAAGGGCTTTCCTTATAAACTCATCATTGGCCATTCAGGAAGCGGAATTGGTATGAGAACAGATCTATACTATTTACCACACAAAGACCTTACTATAGGAATATTTTGCAATTCAGGATTAAGATCTGCGTCTCGAGAATATGCGAAGACCTATTACAAAATGCGAGATAAGATAATTAAGAAGCTTTTCATACTATAATGGATTGTATCCATGGTTCATATTCCAAGCCATATTACTTGTTGCCATTAAATTAATACCTCCAGCTTGTGAGATCAGCCCCTCTTGGGGCACTCTCCTGGATACGTTTCATGATTTTATCAACGTACATGGTATTGTATCGCAACCGGGAAATATGGTTTGGATTTTCTTGGTCGCCATTCCAACAATGCTCTGCCCGATCACCATAATCTACTTCACCACCGTAGTAAGGGTTAGTAGTATTTTCAAGAAATTCTTCCATCAGGTATACAGCATTGTTGAGGTAGTAATTGTCCATGTCCCCACAGTAAATGTTGATTTTGCCTTCCAGCTTTTCACCGAGCGTAGACCAATCTCGCTCTAAAATGTACCTAAGATCATAGTTTTCTTGCCAGTATTTCGCCACCTCCTGGTTTATATCGCCGGTGTACTTGTCCCACAATCGAACCGGATAACCATCCGGACCTTGAGGAGAGTACGTGGCTTCCCAGATATCCCATTGCTGACCGGATCGTGATTTATCACCAAGAGCTAGTTCTTTATAATTCATGTCTCGAAGCGAGGCAGAGACTTTTCCTAAGTAATCTCGGCGTCCAGGTACCAGGTCTTTTCTGTTTGGACCTTCGTAGTAATAGGCGTTTTCATGTTCATAGATGTTTGTCTGGCAATAAGCTCGGAAATCAATTGGGTCCGGGCAAGCAGCAAAGCAACCATTGTAGTCGTTCGGATACAAGACCTGAACGGCAAGTGCTTCCCATCCACCAGTTGAGCCACCATAAAGAAATCTTGACCATGGTTCGCCTTGGCCTCTAAACATCTTTTCGATATAAGGAATAAGCTCATAGGTGATTGCATCTCCCCAAGGACCTTGGCTCGCAGAATTAACTGCATAAGAATCATCGTAATAAGGAGTGGGGTGTTGGATTTCAATGATCAAGAATCTTGGAAAATCGTCACTTATCCATTGCTGGTATTGATCATAAGCTTCCTGCTGCTGAATGATATTATAGCCTTTCAAATTAAAACGAGAGGAATAGTCCGGCTCCATGTTTGGATCTGGTGGAGTAGTTCTGAAGCCGCCAAAGTCATATGGAAAGTGTCCATGAAAAATCATCAATGGATATTTTGCCTCTGGATGATCATCAAAACCTTTCGGCAACAACACATGAGCTCCTAAGTACATATCTCGACCCCAGAATTCACTAAGCAAATCACTTTTCATTTTAATATGTTTGATCCATTCGGTATCCTCTGGTGGTTCAATGGGTGGAATTTCCTGATCCATCACAATGGAAATACTTGTATTGCCTTTCGGGTTGATCTCGACCTTTACCGGTGTGCTGTAGAGATTTCCAGGCGATCGATTCCATTGTTGACCTTCACCATTATCCATTGGTAGTTTCACTGTGTGACCAGTTGATAATTCAAAGGTTTCATAGGTATGTAAAAGTGCTTGTACCCAATACTCACCGGGATTTACATTCATCAAATTTTCGATCGGATAGCCAAATTCTGAACCATCAAAACTTATTGATTGACCAGGAGTAAATGCTTCCACATTTTTCCCAAAGACAATTTGTGTATTTACACCATCAGAGATCTGAAATCGAGGTTCTTGACTTTCGTCGGTAGAAAGAAGTAATAGCAATCTTCCATCATATGAATCGGTGGAAATTGATTCTGAGAATGAAACTTCGACACTAAAACTTGGTGCTGATGGTTGACATGAAATACACACCAATACAGCTATGGTTAGGAAACTTAAGAATCGCATGGTTAGGTTATTTTTCTATTAAGATAACTCAAAAAATGAAGACGACTGGATCTTCAATAACCTGTTTGTAATCCTCTTGTAACTCCATCAGATCACGTTAGATGCTTCCAAAGTCAGCATGACGGCACAGATTGAGAAGTAGGATGTCATTCTAAACGCAGTGAAAGAATCTGGGTTAATCACAAAAGAATCTGGGTTAATCACATGAGATCAGTTTTTATAGGAATCCTCCCTTGAGGGAGGTAAGGAGGGTGTTTTACTTGATTTAACACTAAAACACTCCTGTAATCCCCTCAAGAGGATATTTTGTATCTAATTACTTACTAGTTGCTAGTTTTAATTAATTCTTCCCTTCCTTGAAATCTTCAAACCGAGAGCCGCTTTCTGCTTTTGGAAAAGAATTGTTTTCCATGTTCACATCTGCCAACTCAAGATTAGGATCTATCTCGACATTCACAACCTCTTTGTCTTTGAGGAACGTCTTTTTCACTTCAGCTTCGTTGTGTCGCCAGACTTCAGCCGGCAGTTGATCAATCTCTGTGGTACCATCCGCATACGTCCACTCAATGATTATTGGCATAACCAATCCACCTCTATTCTTTAATGTGAGCTCGTATAAATTTTTACCCGCAAGTCTTGCCCGGATCTCATCTTCATCAATCCGGCTCAAGTATTGACCGTAGAAATTATCAGCAGTTGTTTGCATAGTTATTTCTTCTGGTCCGTTGCTGAAGTCTTTGGAGCCATCGCTTTTTCCAGAACCTGAAATCTGAGCGGAACTGCCACTTGTCACCTGATTTTCGATGGAAACATCTTCTTGTTTCACCTGGAACCATTTTACATCCGCTAATTCAATATCGACATTGTCCGTGGTGAAAAACCATCCTTTCCAAAACCAATCCAAGTCTACTGCAGTCTGGTCTTCAATGGTTCTGAAAAAATCCGATGGATTCGGATGTTTATACTTCCATCGGTTAGCATATTCTTTAAAGGCTTTGTCAAAGAGCTCTTTTCCTACAATGGAATTTCGTAGCATCTGAAATCCTACCGTTGGCTTTTGATAGTAGTTGTTTCCCATCTGGGATAACAAATCATTATCCGCATTAGTCATTGTTGGACGAAGAATTCTTTTGTCACCTTTCATGAAAGGAACGATGCTTTCCGGAGTAGTATGACTCCATTGTGGGTATCGTTCTGCTAGTGTTCTTTGATGCAGAAAAGTGTTGAGTCCTTCGTCCATCCACATCCATTTTCTCTCATCAGAGCTGACAATCATTGGGAACCAGTTGTGACCGACTTCATGAATGATTGTGCTGGTCATTCCTCTCCTGGCTTGCTCGGTAATGGTACCATTGACTGGCCGTCCACCATTGAAAGAGATCATTGGGTATTCAATTCCGATGTTTGAAGTATTAACCGAAATCGCTACCGGATAAGGATAGTCAAAAGTGGCTTCTGAATAAACTTCTAAGGCATGCATTATACCTCGTGTTGATTCTTCGGACCAAACCGGCATTCCTTCATTTGGATAAAAGGACATGGCCATTACCGTGTTGGTAGGAAGTTTAACTGCTTGAGCATCCCAAATGAATTTTCTTGAGCTGGCGAAGGCCACATCACGAACGTTCTCCGCTCTGAATTTCCAGGTCTTTTTCTTTTTAGTTTTTGATTGTTCGTTCTCCTTAGCTTCCTCAGGCGTAACGATCATGAGAGGTTTATCGAAGGTATTTCTGGCTTGCTCTAGACGATTTATTTGCGTTTTTGTTAAGACATCCTTTTGGTTAGTCAGACTTCCTGTTCCTGCAACAATGTGGTCGGCAGGTACTGTTAGCTCCACATCATAATCGCCAAATTCTAACGCAAACTCTCCAAGACGGAAGAACTGTTTGTTTTGCCATCCTTCGGTATCGTTGTAGACAGCCATTCTTGGGAACCAATGCCCCAATAAGAATACTTTGTTGTCATCTTTTGGAAAATACTCATATCCCTCCCTTGAAAGAAGGAATTTCGCCCGATCAGTGATGTAGTTTTTCCATTTGATGGAAAAAGTGATGTTTTGCCCTGGTTTTAAAGGTTGGGACAATTCAACCCGCATTTGGGTGTTGTTTACGATAAAAGGTATGTCTCTGCCATTCGAATCCTTCACATAATCGATATCTGTTCCTGCAGGAAATTCGATAGGTCTTACCAGGCGCTGCATTTTGAGGGAATTCATGTTGTTACTCACTCCTCCACCAAAGTCTCCATAGTCTTCATTTCCTTGTCTATTCACATTTTGTTCTAGTTGTACCCATAGAATCTTGAGTTCATCAGGAGAGTTGTTATAGTAAGTGATTGTTTCTTCGCCTGATAGAACATTGGTTTCTTCATCAATTTCTGCCTTGATCACATAATCAGCTCGTTGTTGCCAATATTCAGCTCCTGGTGCTCCAGAGGCTGTTCGATAAGGACTTGGCGGTTCTAATAAGCGATCGATTGCATCAAATTTTCCGGTGTAGGGTGGAAGATCCTGCGCAAAAGATTGAAAAATGAATACTAGTGAGAAAAGGGTTAAGATTTTTTTCATGATATGTTAAAAAATGTGGAAGCTAAAGGTACAACCTACTCCTATATCGGTAATAGCTCACTTTACCAGTGGTAGAAATAATGGCTTTAACGGAAGAATATTTTATCTAATTTGAAGGGACAAGCGTAATTTTTTCAGCTGCAACTGATTCAATTTTTTCACGGCTGTAATAAACTGGAAAGAACTCATCATTGGCCCATGATTCAAAAAGATTTTGATAAAATGGACTTTCTGGATCCCCAGATTGTCCCGGGCTATTTGTCCCAATTGCTGCATCCCAATCTCCTGTGTTGACAATGATGCGGAAAGATGCACCACTACTTTGTCGGAGATTGCCTCCGGAAGATCCGGGCGTATATGAATTGCCACCACGAGGTAGAGGCCCAACATTCAGTTTGCTTGAAGTGGTTTGATTAACAACATTTCCAAGCGCATGTGTTATGAATGAATGCTTATATGCTTCTTGGCCATATTGCCATTGGTTCATGTCTTCTCCTAGTTTCTCTTCCAGATCACTAATCGCATCGATGAAAGCATCTGTTAAGAACTGATCTCGATTGGACGATGAACCAAATTTTTCCGTCGGATCAAGTATCCAATCCATGAGCTTTTTCATTTGAATTCCATTGATAAGACCATTTGCAGCCTCTGGTATGAATTGGTCTCTTGCTTGTGATCTTAGTTGATTTTCCCAAGCAACATAAATCGCTGCCTCAATTGAAGTTGCCTCAAGCTTGTAATCCCAGTCCGCCAACTTAGCTTTAGCTTCATCCGCTTTTCCATCCAGTGCGAGATTTTCAAGAAATGGGACGAGTATACGTGCAGGAATTGATAGATAATCAACCTGCAAATTTTTCATGTCCTCCATTGTCAACTTCTCTTTTGATTCCAGTACTTCTTCCACTCGATCTCCACGATACGGATCTGACCATGAAAACCCGATGGCATCCCAAAATTCATAGGATTCTGGCGTCACGTTTTGGTTGGCAGAAGCAAAATATCCTTCTTCAGGGTTGTAGGTATTTGGTTTTTGAATGATTGGTAGATAATCCTCCCATTCATACCTACCATCTCCAGGGACGGGGACAAGTCCACTGAAGTTTCTGCGAATGGGTGCAATTCCCACGGCCTGCCAGCCAATGTTTCCATCTTTGTCTGCCCAAATCATGTTCTCGCCAGGAATGTGACTGTAATTGCAGGCATCTCTAAATTCTTCCCAGGTTTTGGCTTGATCCATACGCAAAGAAGCTAAATAGGGAGATCCGCCAATTTCCAACCAGCCACACCTCACCGCATAGGCCTTGTTGTTTTCTAAGTCTACATAAGGAACGGGTCCGTGCCTGGTGTATTTCAATTCAACTACTTCGTCTTTTTGATCTTTGACTTTTATTGTTTCTGTGATGATCGTCATGTCTTCCCATTCGCCTTGATAGCGGTATTGATTAGGATTGTCTGGGTTTAGATCATAGACATACAGGTCTTCTGCATCTGTTCTAAAAACGGTAAGTCCCCAAGCACCATACTCGTTGTGTCCAATGGAAATTCCTGGAATTTCCGGTTCACCACCACCAATCACATTCCAGCCTGGAGCTACTAAATGAGCCATGTATCTTAAGGACGGGACAGCAATCGTTCGATGTGGATCGTTCGCCATGTACGTATTTCCGTCGGCCATTTTGTTTCCACTGACTACCCAGTTGTTACTTCCAATGGAAAATGGATCGTCTCCTGGCTCGCCTAAGGCAAGCAAGGTTTCAACTTGATTTGATGCTTGGTATTCGGGAATTATGTCATCTTTTTCAAAACGAACACGTCTTCTGAATGCATTATAAAGTTCCAGAATATCATCACTTAACAACTCTTTATTGATGGATGGATCAAGGTCGATGTTCGGTTCTTTAGGGTGAAGCCATAAAAGATCTTTCACTTTTTCTGCTCCAATTTTTGCCACGGCACGACCAATTTGTAATTCCTGACCGATGTTTCCTAATAAACCTTGATGTCTGGAAATCACGACTTCAGGAGTCCATTTCTGAGGCAGAATATTTAATAATTTAAATTCTATTGGTAGTTTTTCTGGAGCTTGAAGTGCATGTTCAATATATGCATTGACTCCATCGGTGTATGCTGTAATGATCTCCTCGCCTTCCTCATGGTAGTGATTCATTTCGTCAATCATATCTCCACGGAATTTGAAAAGTCGCGTGCCTATGTCTCGTTTCAGCTCACGCTCGCCTAGAATCTCGGCTACTGTTCCTGTGGCTTGTCTACGCCAGATTTCAAATTGAAAGAGTCGATCTTGTGCTGCTGCGTATCCCTGCGCAAAGAAGAGATCGCGTTGGGTTTTCGCGTAAATGTGATTGATGCCCCATTGGTCTCGGATGATTTCTACTGGTTCTTGCAATCCGGCAATTTGTTTTCTGTTGTCAGATTCATTGCTGCATGCAAATAGTAAAACTGAGAGTAGGGCAGTGGATATAAATCTCATAGTGGCTCTGGTTAGGTTAATTAGTTTGTGGGTTATTAAATTTCATCAAACTAACCGAGAGCACAAAATGTGACTAAACGCTATGTCTCATTCACAAACATCCACTGAACGTCATATTTGTCTTTTAACATTCCAAAATTGTCATCCAATGGGAAGAGTATTTTCCCGCCTTCTGAGAGTTTTTCAAATGCGACCAATTTTGATTCTTTGTCAGAAAAAACAACAAACAGAGAGATATTGGTGCCGATTTTTGTTTCATAGCCAGGCATATCATCTGATGCTTTAAGTTGGAAATCACCGGCATCTAACTCTGAGTTGAATATCCTGTTTTCTACTTCTGGCGGGACTTCCATTGGCGATTCACCAAAAGTTGTCATGACATTGAGCTCTCCATTGAAGATTCTTGAATAATAGGTCATGGCATCTCTGCAGGTGCCAGGAAAAACTAAGTATGGGACTAATTTCATAGCTATTTTTTTCTTTCTTGTGGTTCCAATGACATTACGTACTGATAGCTTTCCTCTAAAACAGAAGCTAAAAGGTCCATGTCATCATAGAGATTCTCCGGGATCAAGACGTATCCATGCATGAATGCACCGTAGGATTTATATCCGGTGGTGTCATACTTCTTCATGAAATTTTCACCAGACTCCTTTGAAAGTCTGATGCCTATTTCACCGTCTTTATTGAGAAGTGAAAACATGTAGGTGTTCGCTGAAGTGTAAGGCATGGTTTTGCCAAGCCTTTCAAACTTTGAATTTGTTGCAATCAACTTGTCGTAAAATTCTAATGCTTCTTCCCAGTTCATTGTTCTGTATTTTGTTTCTCAGCAAATGTTTTAAAATTATCGAACCATCGCTGCGCTGGTTTTCGATACATGCTCGGAAAAAGAATTGCAATCAATCGAGGCATAACCCAGTTGATGCGAGTGTATTCTATTTCTGTATCATAGCGTGTTTTGTTATTGCCTAAATCAGTGAATGTACACTTCATGGTGTTGTCCATGTGTTTATGATGATAGAAAGCTTCAAATGAGTTTGGGAGTTTATTGGAAGTTATGGTTTCTGTCAATTCCATCTCATGTTTTCCCTGCTTGTAGTACATTTTAGAAATGGCGCCATCTTGCCCTTCATCACCACTTACCAATACTTTCTTTTCAAAACCTTCTTGATATTCTTTTATATTATTTGGGTCGGCAAATAATTTGGTAACTACGTCAATCGACTGATTGATCTCTATTGATCCGTTGAATTTCATTTGATAAATCAGGTTTCGTTAATAATTGAATTTGCATTCAAAGTAGCAGGATTAGATCACCAAGAGGTTACGGATTCATTTTGTAACCCAAATATTTTCAAATTAGTGAGATGAGATCTAGATGTTATTGCCTACCAGACGTATACAGATGACTATTTGGTAGACAACAGGAGTTTGTAATAATCGGAAGGAGATTTGCCAGTATGTCGTTTAAAAGAGCGGTAAAAACTCACTTTGTTGTTGAACCCAGCTTGATAGCCGATTGAAATTAATTGCGGATTCGAATTCTTGTTTTCACTCATTAAACTTTTGGCCTCTTCTACGCGGTACTGGTTGATTATTTCTTTAAAAGAGCTCCCAAACCGCTGGTTGATTATATCTGAAACATACTTTTTTGAAAAGCCTAATCCTTCGGCAAATTCACCCAGATTGAGTTCATCATTTAAATACGCCTTTTCAGTTTCCAATTTTTCTCTGATGAGCTTTTCGTCTCTTAAGGCTTGATCAATATTTTCCATCGAGGGAGAACGATGATGAAAGATATTTGACTTGACAAAAAATGAGTAAGCGATCGATTGCACCAAGAACGTCATTATCAGCATACTCACTACTCCAAAATGACGAATTTCAATAACTCCCAAGGGTTCTATTAAGAAGTGGAAAAGGCTAATCAGCAAAGTGGCGCCATATAAGTATAATACCGATAAATACCAGTTAGACAGTTTGTTGTTTTTCACATGCTCGTGATAGGTTCTCAGTGTTCGAACTGTCAAGAAAATATAGATCCCGATGTAAAAGAAAAATGAGAGAAAGAAGTAGAAATTGAAGTCAGTGTAGGACGGAATGTAGTTTACAAAAGCTTCAACAATTTCCATTTTTCTGGTGCCGGTTTCAAAATAAAATGGCACGTTCATCAGGAGTATGAGTGCAAATGGAATGAAGTGGAATCCTTGAATGGGTTTTACTTTGAATTTCCGATTCACAATTGCCAGCGCCATAAAAAATAGGATTGGTGGCTTGATGAAGTTAATTGGATAACTGATTCCCAGGATATGTGGTACATGCTCTATTAATCCGCTTTCTACCAACACACGTTCTACTAGAGTAAACCCCTCAATAAGAAGAAAAAGCCCGAAGAGTTTTTTAGGCAGATTTTCCGTTGAATGAGTCAGAAAAACCAAAGCCAGAAAGAGAGCTTGGAAGGCACCAAATGCAATTAAAACATGGAATACTGCCATGAATTAAATATATAAAATTATCTCATTGCCGCTTGCTGATTATCATGAATCAGCCAATTGCATGACTTTCCTCATATTTATTGATTAACATATAGGTAAACTTTTCATAACCTAACAAAAGAGTAGAGTTATGAGACAGTCATTAAAAGAAAGGATGCAAGCATCCTTGACTCATCATCACCATCCAGACAAGCTAAAAAAAAGGATGAAGGGTGTTAAAAAGATTACCTCCAAATTTTACCAAGATTTGATTGAAATCAAAAAAGAGAAAAAAAAGTGGATTCAAACTCACCATCCGCTATTTCTTTCAATAGGCCTTTGTATCAGTTTATTATTTGTCAATGCAGCTTTTATTTGGGAAACCGAAAAAACAAAGCCGATCCTTGAGTATTCTGAATTGCAAGGCAATACGAACGAAGTAATGGACATTCCTATAAGCAAGCAGCCTCCACCACCGCCTCCGAAAAAGATGGTGGAACTTTTCGTCATCAAGGAAGTGGAAGAAGAAGTAATGGATGAAATCGAGATCAATCTTGATGTAGAGATCAGTGAAGAATCTGAAATAGAAGAGGTTGTTTATGAAGAAGTGGTAGAAGAAGAAAGAGTGGATGAAGTGTTCAGCATTGTGGAGTCAATGCCTTCCCCATATGGTGGGATAAGTGCTTTCTATGACTATGTAAATGAAAATATAAATTACCCTAAACCAGCATTAAGAATGGAGATCAGTGGAAGGGTATTTGTGAAATTCATAGTCGAAAAGGACGGCAGCATTTCAGGCATTAACGTTGTTAAGGGCATAGGAGCCGGTTGTGACCAAGAGGCAATTCGTGTCTTGTCTCAAGCACCCAAATGGGAGCCAGGAAAGCAACGTGGACGTCCTGTACGAGTCAGTATGATTTTACCGATCGCATTCGTCATGAGTGAATAATTTAGTGGGTTAAGCAGTTTTTTTTATCTTTTCCGCTGATAAATAAGCCGCTATGCTTCCTAAGATACTCCAGTACCTTTTTTTGGTATTCTGTCTAATATTTTCTTCATGCTCGCTTCTAAATCAAGAGGAAGCCATTGAAAGAGATGGCCTTGATTTCAAAGCTATTTCAGAACTCATAGTGGAACGTATGGACCTTCAGTTAGGTGAGACAGTTTTGCTTGTTGGATCACCTGGTAGATTTGATCCGCTAGTCTCAGAGCTTAAAAACCAAGTTGACAGTTCGCTTGGTGAGTACCTCGGTGCAATTAGCGTAACAGATTCAATGCCAGAAGGATGGAACTCCGCTTTTATAGATGCTTCTGCAGATCTGAATGTTGTAGAGTTAAAAGAATACTTGAAGCAAGTGGATGTCGGAGTTATGCTGCCTGGAGCTACGCCTGCTGATAAGATTTATGCAATGATTCAGGAAAATCTTGATGAGGGAGTTGGAAGAACTATTCATTTTCATTGGGCTGGGGCTTATGGATTGAATGGTTTAGAACAAGATATAACCCAAGAAACTGATTTCTTTTACGAGGATGCGCTTCTCTCCACCAACTACCGTCAACTCGCCAGGGATCAAAAAAGATTCGAGGATGCCATACGTGATCAAACAATTAATGTGACCACTCCTGCCGGCACAGATATTTCATTTTCCATCGGTGATCGACCAGTCACCAAGCAAAGCGGAGACGCCTCTGCAGCCAATGCCACTTTAGCAAGAAATCTAATTGACAGAGAGATGGAATTACCTTCTGGGGCCGTTCGATTAGCACCAATAGAAACCTCTGTGAATGGAAGGATTGCTTTTCCTGATGCCGAATGGGACACCACCATGGTTCAGGGGCTTGTGATGACTCTTGAACAGGGAAAAGTCATAGATATGCAAGCAACTTACGGAATTGAAGCTGTTCAGAAAGAAATGGATCAAGCTGGAGAAGTAGCCAAATCTTTTCGTGAATTTGCCCTGGGAATGAATCCCCAACTTGCCATTCCAAGTGAAAATCCGTGGATTCCTTATTTTGGATACGGAGCGGGAGTTGTACGACTTTCTTTGGGTGATAACTCAGAATTAGGTGGGAATGTGACTGGAGGTTATGTTCGTTGGAATTTCTTCACTGACGCTACCGTGAAAGTAGGGGAGGAAGTTTGGGTGGAAAACGGCATTTTGCTGAAATAGAAAAGCGGCACAAAATCATTGTATATTTAAGATCCACTGATCAACTAGCCATATGAAGATTACTAGCCAAAGAATTCTGCTTCTTCTCTTTCTAATAACGGTTTTATCAAGTTGTAATCATAATTACAAATTAAGAATGTTAGTCGCCGAGGAGGATGAAGTAGTGATGAGACACATTGTTGGTGATATCAATACTCATTCAAGATTTGAAATTGAAATTGATGCACGAGATTCTTTGACTGAAGTGGCTGCAATCGCCGGGATACTGAATGGTGAATATGATATTACGACTGTAGATAACACCATTGATTACAAGCAAAGTAAGAAAGAACTAAGAACAGTCATTCCCTTTTTTCACGAAGTGCTAGTTGTTATTTCTCGATTCGAATTAGAACAAGGAGAAATTGACTCGCTCATTAAAGCGGGTGATTACATGGTTCTGACTAAAGAGGTAGATGAATTGGAGTTTTTCAGAAGACTGATTCCAAACTTCACCGGGGATTCCGTTTTGAACTATCGATTGGAACCGCATTTTAATTTGGAGCAAGATCTTCTAGAGAATGATCTCCTGATGTTTTTCTCAGCATTAGAAAATTATGAATTGGGAAAACTACTTTTTAGTGGGAAAGCCAATATTTATTCAATGGATCACGAGGAGACTTTTGGTCAAGGTTCTTTCATTGAAGGTTTTTGTCAGTCCTATAAAAAGACGACTCCATATATTATCTCCAGATATGCATTTGGCACAACACTGGATGATCCTGTCTATACACTTGCAGTTCACGAGCTATTGGTTGCAAATTCCAACGCCCCAACCAAGGTCATTTATGATTTAATTGAAACCATCCATCAACACCATGTGGTTCCGATATTTGAATCTTCAAATAGCTACACGTTTGAGGTGAATCACCAAGACATCAATTTAAGTTTTCCATTTCATGGCGGTACCATTGACTATGTGAATCGTGACAAACCTTCCTTTATCGAGCGCTATTCAGAATTCATGGGATTTGTTTTGTCTGCCTTCATTGTGATTTTCGGTCTGGGTGCCAGCATCAAAGCAAATATTAATCAGCGGAAAAAAGACAGAATGGATGAGTACTACCATGAACTCTTGCAGGTGAAGGAGAAGTTAAAAACTTACTCGACTCCAGACTTGAGGTCAAAGCTGACAGGTATGCAGACAATTGTTTTTGATTTGCTCATTAAAGAGAAACTTAGCGCCAACAACGAGTTTGTAATCTTCATGATGTTATGGGATGAACTTCACCAAGAGCTCATGAAACGTGACGACTACCATCAAGATTAGTCTTGTTAGCTAGGTGAATTCGATACAAGTGAACACAAATATCCCCTTGAGGGGATTATAGGGGTGTTTTAAAGACAGATTTAATTAGAAAAACACCCACCTAACCTCCTTCAAGGGAGGAATTCTGATTAGAAAATTGATCTTCAGATTATCTAATGTGTGATTCCAACTTCTTAAATCGATTTCTATGGTTAATTACTCTGCTGATCTTCCAGCTCTGTAGCCATAGGCGATTGATCTCGGGCCACCGGACCATGCACCATAATACCGATATCCGATCGGGGAATGTGGGTTGAAATCTGAGTAGCCGGTTCCAATTTCGTAATAACCACCACCACGATAGCCGAAACCTCCAACTTCATCGTCACTTTTGGGCCAATCTTCATTGGTCGCGTTTCCGAAAGATAAATTCCCATCGCCATTCGTGCCTTTGAATGCTCGGCCAACAGGATTTCCAACGGTGATCACTTTTTCCCAAACACTACCGCTCAAGTCCATGACCCAGTAGTAGGAAGCTCCAAAAATGGGACGTGCGTCATCAGACAGTTGGCGCTCATCATAACCATTAGCAGTAATTATTTCAAAATCAGTGTTTATGTACCGTTCTAACTGATCGTAATTGTTGGTTCCCCACACAAATTCCGCTGGTATAGGTTTAGAAGGTCCTCGAGCTGCTTTCTCATATTCAAGTTCAGTGATTGGACGTAGTGCAGCCCAATCAGTGAATGCCAGACCATCGGTGAAACTTACGAAATTCATCGGGCGATTGGGATTGTCAGTGATATATTTTTCTTTTTCCAATCGAATACCGCCTCTCTTTTTGTAATAATCTCGTCCGCCAATCGGAGATCGGTTGTAGGTCCATCCTCCTGGTAATGTGTTGAGAAAAGCAGCATACTGGCCCTGGGTCAGCTCGTACTTCATGATGTAGAATGCATCAAAGCCTTTGGGAAATTCCGCTGGGATTGGACCTTTTTGATCGCCATTGTATAAATCAGTTTCGCTCCAATAGTAGAGGGCATTGTTTTGTGGCCCGACCGGTATTTCTTCCTCACTTGAGATTTGAAAAGGACCTTTAGGTTCTCCATTTGAATCACTTCTATAAAGTGCAGCTCTTCGGATAGCGTCCTTATCCGGGCTGCCAACTGAAAAAGATCCTTCAGGAATATAGACCATTTCAATTCCATGCACGGTCATCCCTCTTGTCTTATTCCTACTCGTTTGTTGCGTGGTTGTATCAATAAGGATCTGGAGTTTGTAATTAACGTCCCCCCGGTAGGTTTGTGATGGGTAGATGTAAAAACCCAGACTATCTTTTGAAACTTCAATTGTTGGTGCAACACCGTTTCTGGTTTGAAGCACTTTATGGCCAGTAGGTAGAAGTTTCACATGATTATTCCAGAAGCCATTGAACTTCATAAAAACCCATATGGCATCTCGATTTTTGCTGTTGTTCCACGAATTTTTCCATTCAATATCAAAAATCACACTGACTGGATATCCTTCCATTCCATTCCGATCTACTGAACGAATATTCGAAATAGTCAGGTCTGATCCAGAGGCTGAAAGGCAAAAAAGAGAAAATGATAAGATGAATAGGTAGTTTTTCATGGCTAAGGTTTGGTATCTGTCTAGTACGTGAAAAATGATTTGGGAGTTTGTTTAGAGAAAAGAAAGCAGCTTGGCTATTTCAAGGTTTTGTTTTAATGGTTTGTTGCCATTACGTTAAGTTTTAATCAAATAGTACTTAATCATGCATCTTTAGTTTTATGTGATCGTATGTTCGCGTTTGGAGCCACCTAAATCGAATGAAATTTACCATCAAGAACAAGCTGATAATATATGCCTTCAGCATATTTCTGATCTTGAATTTAATTGGGGCATTCACCCAATTCGCCAATTCAAGGATCTCTGATTATGATCTTATTCAATCTAATTTGAGTTCTGTTTGGTCTAAAACTCTTCAGTTGAGAGTGGCAGAAAAGAATTACATTTTAAGAGATACAAGAAATCCTGAGTATTACGAATCAAATCAAAGCAGATATCTAAGTGATTTCTCCAATCAAATGAACGCGATCGACTCGCTAATGAATCATTTAAGAAATCATGAATTGATGACGGATGAAGGGAAGCAAGCGGACATTAGAAATGTTTCAGATCTTTTGAAACAGTATGACCGAGATTTCGATAGTCTGTCAAGAGCGATCTATGTGAAAGGTTTTAAGGATTTTGGAATGATCGGCGATATGCGATCTAAAATTCATGATTTAGAAGGAAGAATTGAAACAGACCGTGAAAAAGTATTCATGCTAACCTTGAGAAGGCATGAAAAGGATTACCTACTTCGCTCAGATCCAAAGTATAGGGATCGATTGAACGGAGTATATGATGAAATGAGAGCAAGCGTCAGCGATAAACCTGGTCTTGTGTTGAGCTTAGATGAATATCAGAAGATGTTTAACCAAATAGTTGATCTGGATGAACGAATTGGCTACTCGGACACAACAGGAATGTATGGACAACTTTATCGAACGGTCAATCAAGTGGAACCTGCTGTTTCTTCCTTATTGAGAGAAGAGGTTGCCAGGAGCAAAAATCAGCAACATGCATTTTTAGTATCTATTTATGTAGTCATTTTTATTGGTATTATTATCTCAGTGTTGGCATCACTAATTGTTATTCGATCCATCAACAATTCAGTTGATCTTGCCAGAAAGGTTATCAACAAGGTGTCCAAAGGAAAGTTGAACTTTGATGTGAGCACTGAAAAGAGAGATGAAATAGGAGAGCTGATACAAGACCTAATGTTGATGGTAACTAAAGTTAAGGAAGTCGTTCAAGTGGTGGTGAATTCCGGGAACTTCATCAATAACGCGAGCCGAGAACTATCTAATTCATCCGGAGTTATGTCAGATGGAGCTTCTCAGCAGGCTAGTTCAGCTGAAGAAATTTCAAGCTCTATGGAGCAAATCACATCAAGCATCCACCAGAATGCAGATTATGCGAACGAAACTAAGGAAATAGCTGTTGAGGGATCCTCATTTATGGCTGAGAGCAAAGATCTGGTCTCTAAAACCACTGATTCAATGAATTCAATAACGGATAAAATTTCGGTGATTGAAGAGATCAGCAGAAGGACTAATATTCTTGCTTTAAATGCGGCGATTGAAGCTGCTCGAGCTGGAGCTCATGGAAAAGGTTTTGCTGTGGTTTCCGCAGAAATAAGACGGCTTGCTGAGCGAACGCAGGAAGCTGCCAATGAAATTGATCGGGAATCGGCCGAAAGTATTGGAATTTCTAAGCGTTCAAAAGAATTGATCTTACAAACACTCCCTCACATTGAAAGAACAAGTGAACTTGTATTAAAGATTTCAACTGCAAGTAATGATCAAAATTCTGGCGCAACAGAAATTAATGGAGCTCTTAATGGGTTGAGTCAAACCATTCAACAAAACGCGGCAATTGCTGAACAAATGGAAGCCAACTCGAAAGAATTGCATTCTCACGCAAAGGCTTTACTAGAAACTATTTCATTTTTTGATGTAAAGGCAGAAGAACTGCATGGCATTCGAAAGAAGGAAAGTAGCTGGAAAAAGCGTATGAGGCGACGAATGAAAATCGCCTCATAGCTATTCTAATTGTTCTTATTCATTCTTCAAAATTGTCGCAGGATTGGTATTAGTGGCTTTGAATGTGACCAACCCAGAACTTAAAAAGATCATGACTAGCATTGCAATGGTCGCTCCAACAAAAATTAATGGATTGATGCTCACTTGGTAAGCAAAATCCTGAAGCCACCAATTTGCCAGATACCAGGCACCGGGCAAGCCTATTAAAAGTGCGGAACCCAGTAACACAATAAATCCCTTGAGCAATTGCCAGATCATTTCTGATGATCCTGCTCCAAGCACTTTTCGAATTGCAATCTCTTTTTGTCGCTTGTGAGCATTGTAGCTGGCCACTCCGAAAATACCGGAAATGGTTAGCACGATTGTGATCAGACAAAAGAACCAAACAATGGTTTGTAATCTATTTTCAGCAAGGTAAAGCTGGCCAAATCGATCATCAAGAAATTCGGGATTTATTTTTGGTAAATCCGGGTAAACTTCATTGCTGATCCGATCAATCTCGGATAAAACATTGTCTGTTGCTTTCGCATTGAATTGAATGGAGACGTATCCGTAACCATTGTCAAGGCTCCTGACCAATGTCAAAGGCTCTACCTCGCTATGTAGTGATTTGAAGTTAAAATCTTTCACCACTCCCACAACACGACCAGTATCTCGCCACACCAGTTGCTGTCCTATTGGATTTCGATCTCCGAAGCTTAGTGCAGCCATTGTTTCATTAATGATGTATTGAGGTTGGCCCGGATTAATGTCATTAAAATCTTCTCCTTCTTTTATATCGATCTTATAGGCATCTATGAAATGATCGTCTGTCAATAAAAACCGACTCATGTATTCTTCTGGATCTCCGGGAATTTTCATTGGCTCTAGACTAATCCTGTAACCTGGTACATCACCTGAAACTGTCACATGATTAACTCCTGTTGTTTCGGCAAGGCTTTGTTTTAAAGCTTCGATTTTTCTGTTAAGGGAGTAGTTGAGTTTAATAAGCAGGATTTGTTCTTTTTCAAAACCAAGATCTCTTTCCTTCATGTAAGACAACTGACTGTACACAATGATCGAGCCGATTACCAGAATGAGTGAAAGGCTGAACTGGGTGATCATTAGAATTTTTCTAGTTAATCCGACTTTCTTCAATTTCATAGAAGTAGAACCTAATGGCTTGATTATTTCCGCCGGTCTGAAATTTGAAAGGACAACCGCTGGATAAATACCACTGATGAGTTCAAGCCCAATAAGAATAGCCGCAAGTGACAATAGAACCTGTGGATTATTTATGAAATTGAGTGGCAGTTCCAGACCAGAAAGTTCTTTGAAAAATGGTTCAACTAGCACGAGAATAAGTGCACTACAGATTCCGGCAAATAGTAGAAGAACCATGTTTTCACCCATAAACTGGGCGATCAATTGCGGTCGAAATGCTCCAACTGTTTTACGTAAGCCTACTTCTTTGGCTCGGTCAAGTCCTTTGATTACTGTCAGGTTGATGAAATTGATGCATGAAATAATCAACACGAAAACACCAATTGAGAACAGGATATAAACATTATAAATGTTGCCATGGTCGGCATTGTCTTTTTCCTGGTTGGTGTAAAGGTGGATTCTGTGTAGAGGTGTAAGTATTGCCACTAGGGGTGTGTCCTTCGGAGCACCATAATTCTCAAGAAAGGCCATTCTGACTTGCTCCCTTAGCTTATCAATACTCTCTTTTTCCGCCTCCATGTAAGTGTATACAAAATAGTTTCTCCAACTCCGTTGAAAATCTTCATCACCATAAGAGTATACCGAACAGAGGAAGTCAAACTGTAGATGAGATTGAGCGGGAACATCTTTGATTACACCCGTGACTTTTCTGCTTTTACCTCTATCTACCAATAGCTGCATCGTTTTGCCCATTGGATCTTCATCACCGAAGTATTTTTTTGCCATACTTTCAGTAAGCACAATGGACCAAGGATCAGTAAGAGCCGTTTTTTTGTCTCCTTGGATCATCTCATGAGAAAAGAGTGTGAGCGCAGAAGAATCCACGTAATAAACTCCATCTTCATACAATTTCTTTTCTCCGGCTTCCATCCAGGTTTCTGTTACAGGGATAAACCGGCACATTTTTTTTATATCCGGGAAATTTTCCATGATGTAAGGTCCGAGTCCTATTGGCCCAGCTGCCCAAGCTCTGTCTCCACCATGTTCCTGTCCTATGCGATAGATATCTTCACCTTTCTCATGGAAACGATCGTAATTCAATTCGTAATTCGCATATATCAATGCCAGGAGGAAAACACTAATGCCGAATGCAAGGTTTGCGAGTCGCATGAATCCCGAAATCTTGTCCTTTTTCAGATTTCGGTAAGTGATAAGTAGGATCTTTTTCATGGATAAATAATTTGGGTTAGTAATGAGTTTTTGAAAGGATTTTGAGCGGGTGAGAGAAAAGTAGCGAATGATAAGTATGTAGTATCGAAGGTTGAGAAACCTAGAAGAATGCTTCAGATTCTCATAGTACCATTCATGAAGATCGCCTTGTACTTCTTCCAGATAGTATTCAAGACAATACCATTGCAGAATCTTATCGGCCCACTTTGGTGGTCGCTTTTCTTTCATGTAAGACCTTTAAAATCAAAGCTTAGCTCGGGGATCTTGTCCCACATCTTGGTTCTCGTTTCCCGTGCTTGATTCAACGCTGCATAACCAGGAGCAGTGATTTTATAGAGTCTGCGCCTTCTCCCACCACGTTCTTTGGTGGTACCGCCCATATATGATGTGACAAATCCTTTTTTCTCTAATCTTACCAGAGCTGTGTGAATGGAGCTTAATGTCAGTTTCCGTCCAGTACTGTTTTCAATTTCTGAAACAATCGAAACAGTGTAAGCATTCCCGTCAACAACTGCCGTTGTGAGTAGAACCAATTCTTCGAATTCGCCTAAATGAGTCCCTTTCATTTTTTATTAGTGTTGTAAATGTAAGACTAATATAAAATGTTAATACGGGATAGCAAGATTTTTGGTTGTTCAAAGGTTGGTCAGTCTTCGAGTTTATACCATTGAATATCACTCAGTGCTTGTCTACGACCCTTTTTTGGTGGCGGATAATTTTTTACCAAATAGTTGATGATAACCTCTTCCTGGTCTCCAAGGTCCCACAAATTTTGTGTTCGTTGCATCCATTGGATGGTCGATTTCCATCGCTCCGTATTCATTCGATTTTGGATCACCAGCTTTGCAGAATGACAGTTGGTACAATTGTTAACGACTGACATCAATCCTTCTGCTTCGATTAAGCCAGTGCGAACATGCACACCATTTTCAATCAAATCTGGATTTTCTGTGACAACTGTTTCTTTTTCTTGAATGAGCTGTGTAACGGCTGAAACAGACGGATCTACAATGTAATAGATAAGCATGGCTATGACCAAACTTGCGCCAAAAGCTACTCCAAGAGTTAATCTGGAGACGGCTCTCACAAGTTTTCTTAATTCGTCTTGCTCACTCATGATTCCACTTTGATGGCAATTCTGTGACAAGCATTGTTCAGGTACCCTTTTGGGTTCCAGCCTGGGAGAACCATCGGCTGACTATTGCCATTGGAGTCCGTGGCTTTTGCCCAGATTTCGTAGTATCCATTTTCTGGAAATTCTATGGAAGCGGAAAAATGTTGCCAGGCGAGACGATTAACCGGTTGATCTAAGTTGGCTTGATTCCAACTAGCTCCGAAATCAATCGAGTATTCCATTCGACTTACTTCTAACTCACCTGCCCAGGCATGCCCACGAATGTTGAGCTTTTCTCCGGATTCGATGATTGCGCCGGATTTTGGATAAGTGATCAATGACTTTACCGGCATGGACTCTATGATGCACATGTCCTTGTCTTCCACTTTTTCTCCCGGAGCTACCGGTTTGCAAGGAATCCGATAGGAGGTGCCAGTCATTTTTGCGCCATCATGAACGCGATCTCGGATGCTTAGCCGGTTGACCCATTTCCCAGAAGCAGATGCTGGCCAGCCACCGGCAATCAATCGCAATGGATACCCATGTGCCAAAGGAATGTCTTCTCCATTCATTTGAAAAGCAAGCAGTGTTTCGTCTTGCAAGGCTTTTTCCATTGGGACTCCTCGCGAGATGGGTTCTTTTGCCGGATCACCGCTCAGGTGAGTGTCTATCGCATGATAACCAATGTAAACAGCGTCGCTTTTGACTCCAACATCTTCTAGCAAATCTCTTAATCGTACTCCAGTCCATTGCGCGCATGAAACTGCTCCCACAGTCCATTGATTTCCTTTCGCCGGCGGGTCAAATTCACTACGACCATTGCCACCACACTCCAAAGTGACTTGATAAGTGTACTGTTGAAATTTACTTTTCAATTCAGCCAGGCTGTATGTTTTTTCCTGTTGAACGGATTCTCCATCAATTGTGAGCGTCCAACTCTTCACATCAATATCCTTGGGAATTACCCCATTGTTTCGAATGAACATGTGCTCTGCAGAAGTAATGTCTTCATCAAGCAAGTGTGCTTTTGCTTCGATGTTCCAAGGACGGTTATTTAGAACGACCATTTCCTGATTCAAATCAAACAACTGATAGGGATCGGGTTCTTGAAGTGTAACCGGGCGATAATTAGCAGGCATTTTTTTGCCAAAAACAATAGGAGCTCCTATTAAGCCAGCTAGAGATGAAAGGGCTGTTTTTTTGACAAATGCTCGTCTTTTCATGATTTGATAGCAATTGCTGCTATCTCAAATCTATTGGTTTAATGGCTATCCTCCTAGGTCTTTTATAGCGTCGAGACAATAATTGAGTGGAATGTCTTCACCGCTAAGTTGTTGCTGAATTGTTGGAATGATTTCTACATCAGGAATTACGCCTCGTCCATCATCTACTTTTTCGTCAAGTGATGTAGTGTACTTCCACATAGGTAGATTGATTCTTATTTCGGAATTGGGTAATACTAAACTTTTTGATACGCCGCTGGTATTTCCAAATCTTCCGCCACCCGTTTCTTCTCCAACAATCAATGCGCGATTGGCATTGTCAATTACAGATACAACGTCAGCTGCGGTCGAGAACGTCCAACCATCCGTTAACAGAAAGAGTTTTCCTCGGAAGCTATTTTTTTGAGTGGCTTGTTCGGAAAGCCCCGAGTGAGAGGTCATATAATTGGTATCGTTGGTTTTTCTGACATTTCCATAGCCTTCATAATCGTCAGTTACCTCAATTTTTTCAAAGTAACCAAAAGGCTCCTTGAGGAAATAGGATACCAACAGAGCTCCAAATTCATCTCTTCCGCCACCATTTCCGCGTAAGTCCAGGATCAGATTTTTGGTATTACGTTCTTTTAATTCTTTAAAGCTTTTGGCCAAAAACCCTTTGTATCCGAACCCATTGTTATGTAGCGCAGAAGTTGAAAAGCTTCCAATCTTCATGTAGCTGTAAGATTCATGATGTTCGAGCTCTAAAGTTGGGTTGGATGGATGCTTATGACGGATTGTCTCTAACTCATCCCAATTTTTTCCATTTACCGAAATCGGATTTTCGGTATCAGCCAGAGCAATTTTGAAGGACGCTGCATTGTTTGCCAAATAGAGTTGAAAGTAATAGTGGAAATAGAGCTCTGTCAGCCGCGTTTTACCCGATTGAATAAAACCATCCGAAGAGTGATGCTCGAAAATGGTTTTCAATATTTCTGAGACTGATAAATTATTGATAGAAATGATCTCATTTCCTGGCTTCAAACTCGGATCAAGTGATTCAAACACATACAATCGTTCGTTCAAAATACTGACAGTAAAAGGCAGGAATACATTGGATTTTCTGAATTCCTGACTTGCATTCTCCGGTAAGGATGCTCTTGTGTGGCCGCATCGAATTTTACTCGTGATAAGCGTTATTTTCTTGTAAAGATCAACGACAGATGATTCCTTGATTTCATTTTCTGTTTGTTCAAAAAGGCGGTCCAGTTGTTGTTTGACGGTGTATCGAGTATATCCTGAATGAAACTTTTCAAATTGCTGCTTCATCTCATTTAAGTCTTCTCTGACTTGTTGTTCTGTCAGATTTTGACCAAAAATTGATGAAAGCAATAAGCAACAGATGGTTAGTGTAAGGAGTGTTTTTGATGTCATTTTTTCGTGGGTAATTGTTTTACTTATACCCATTTGATCTACAAAAGTTGTAGAAACTAAAAACTATTGTTTACGTTTGATCTACAAAAGTTGTAGAAATATGTCTAAAAACTTGGGAACTCTTGAAGAAACAGTACTACTCATTGTAGCAGTGATAGAAAAAGAGGCTTATGGGTATACTGTTTCTGAAGAGTATTACAAAAACATCGGCCAGCGAATTTCCATTAGCGCGGTTCATACGGTGCTAAAACGTTTGGAGAAAAAGGGCTACATCCATTCTGAAATGGGGGGAGCCACCAAGGAGCGTGGAGGTCGTAAGAAACGAATTTTCAAGGTGACTAAACTTGGATTTACTACGCTAGAATCCATCCAGGAGGCAAGAATGAAGCTTTGGGGAATGATGCCAAAATATTATACTTCCTAATATGCATAAGCCACCTCCGCGATGGGCGAATCGGTTTCTTGAGTGGTATTGTGCCAGTCATTTGATCGATGAAATTCAGGGGGACTTGCGCGAAGCGCATTTTCACAGGCAAAAAGAACTTGGTTCTACTAAAGCTGGCCTGTGGTTCATCTGGGATGTGATCAAATTTTTTAGACCTTCTTCTTTTTCAAAATATCAAACAAACTCAAATCAACTCAAAATGTTCAAGGACCATATCAAACTCGGATTTCGAATTTTTCGAAGAAACAAAGTCTACAGCTCCATCAACCTTTCAGGATTGGTGTTGGGGATCACTTGTTGTCTGCTGATATCGCTTCATGTGATTGGCGAATTATCCTATGACAATTTTCATCCAGACAATACCTATCGTGTGGTGATGGACATGTTCAAGAAAAATGAACTTTCAGGGCGCAGTACACCAGTTTACCCTTCCGTTGGTATTGCATTAAACGAAGATTTTCCGGAGGTTCAGGATTTCACACGAATTCTACCTTTCGGTGATGGTGTTTACAGTGTCCAGAATGAAGACGGACAGTTAATTCGGTTCAATGAAGCTAAGGGAGTTTATGCAGATCAGAACTTCTTTAGCATGTTTGGATTTGAGCTATTGAAAGGGAATCCCGATGAAGTATTAAGTGAGCCAGACCATATTGTGCTGTCAGAATCTGCTGCGAAAAGATATTTTGGTGATGCCGATCCTGTTGGAAAAAACATCAGCTTTCGTGGAAGACAAACACTTGTTGTGTCCGGCGTAATGCAGGATTATCCAAAAAATTCTCATCTGCAGTTTGATATGATTACCTCCCTTCGATCAATGGATCAATTTGATGAATGGAAAAACAATTGGGGGTGGTACGATTTCTACACGTACATCCGTGTCGATCCACAAACGGATATGACACTCTTTTCAGAAAAAATTGATCGCTTGCTTTTGGAGAAGAAAAAAGAAATCAATGAACGACTTGGCACAACCCAGCGACTTTGGCTACAGCATGTCCCTGATATCCATCTGTATTCTGAAGGTATGAGCTGGGATATGGGTGAAAATGGAGGTTCTGATCAGGTGTATTTCTTAAGTGCGATTGCCTTTTTGATTTTGATTATCGCCTGGGTCAATTTCATTAACCTTTCGACGGCCAGAGCTGTGAAACGCTCTAAAGAAGTGGGCATCAGAAAAGTTGTGGGAGTGGAAAAACGACAATTGATTATTCAATTTCTGACTGAAGCATTCCTCTACAATTTCTTCGCGGTGATTATTGCTATCGGTTTTGTTTTGATAGCTATTCCACTCATTTCAAATGCAATTGATCTTTCAATTGATCCGTATCTACTTCTGAGTAAAGAGATACTTATTGGGATTGTGGTCCTAATATTTGGTGGATCTCTATTATCAGGGTTGTATCCGGCATTTGTCCTGACTTCTTTCAAACCTGTTATCGTTTTAAAGGGAAGCTTCTACAGCAGAAAAGCATCATTTGGTTTTAGACAGCTATTAGTGATCTTTCAGTTTACGATTTCTATCATCCTAATACTCGGGACCATACTCGTCGTGAAGCAGTTAAGGTATATGCAAAATCAAAGTCTTGGTCTGGATGTGAAGCAAACATTGGTCTTAAGAGGGCCGTCTTCATCAAGGGGAGAAAATGATCTGGCGAATCGTCAGGAGTTATTGCAAACCCAGCTAGAACAGAATTCAATAGTGAAGGGATTCACTGTTTCAAGCAATATACCTGGAGAAGAAAATTTTTGGATTGGCGGATTTTTTACTCGAGAAAGTGAAGGGTCCAATTCATGCTACATCATTGCAGTTGATGAGAATTTCTTCAACCAATTCGAAATTGATTTAGTTGCTGGTAGAAATTTTAGCGAAGATCTCCAATCAGATACGGCCAGTGTTATATTGAATAAGGAAGCACTAAAGTTGTTTGGTTTCAGTTCTGCAGAGGCAGCGCTTGGAGAAGTTTTAAACCCAGGGAGAAGACGCGAATGGAAGGTTGTTGGTGTGGTAGAAAACTACCATCAGGCGACATTGCGAGAAGAACTTGATCCGATGGCCTTTTTCCTTAGCACAGGCTCGAACAATTTTTACTCAATAAAGCTGAACACCAATGATTACCGTTCAGTGGTTGCTTCCATTGAAGATCAATGGGACAAAATCTATCCGGATAATCCATTTGATTTCTTTTTCCTTGATGAGTTTTTTAATCGACAATACAAAAGCGATATACAATTCAATGCTGTATTCATTTCATTTGCAGGCCTAGCCATTTTTGTTGCTTGTCTTGGACTTTTTGGCCTAGTCTCATTCACTGTGGAGCAGGCAAAAAAAGAAATAGGAATTCGCAAAGTATTGGGTGCTTCAGTCACTAAGATCATGCTCTTGCTGGGCAAGGATTATGCGAAATTGATCATTGGATCAATGATTATTGCCTTCCCTTTGTCTTTTTGGCTGATGACAAAGTGGTTGGAAGATTTTGCCTATCAAACGAGTATTGGAATGGGAATCTTCATCTTAGGAGGATTTTTCGTGATCTTAGTTGCATTGATTACGGTTAGCGTTAAATCACTTAATGTGTCTAAAACCAATCCAGCAATTACCTTAAGGGAAGAATAAGGTTTATAGATCGATCCTGAACCAGTTTTTCGGTTCGAATTGATAGCTGTTTTCTCTATTGCCAGCAACCAACGAAAGCGCAGCGCAATCGCCTGAAGTTTTTGCCGGAAGAGGAACGATGTTTTCTGGGTCTGACTTCAACATAAGTCCGGCCGCAAGCAAAACCCGATTTCCAGTGAATAGATCTTTTCTAATAATGAATTCCACTTCTTTATTGCTGCCCATGGGTGTCGTATTAGCAACCCACCCAAATTCATCCAAGTAGTTTCTTCTCTTAGCTAAAGTGGAGGCGCTCATATCTCTCTCACGAACTTTCCAAGTGAACTGCTCTTCGGTTGTCCAACTTTCACTATCGTAAGCATAATTGATCTGACCAAGTGCGGATGAAGCATGAAGAACTATCGTCTTCTTTTCATCGGAACAGAGACAAAGGCTTGCAACGTACATGGTATCAGATTTCACGTTGATTTTTATGTAGTCTCCATCAACGATAGCTGAAATTTCACTGGTCCTGTTTTCACCCAATTTCTGAAACCTGGCATTTTCTTCTTCAGAAATGATTCCGTCAAGTTGAGTAAGATCGATTTGTGCGGTGGATGATATTGAAATGGACAAAAGAAGTAATGCTGTGAGAAATTTCATTGGACAGGTTTATGGTGTTTTAAACCTGTCCGCTCATCTTTGGGTTGCACTAATTCCTATCGCCAAAGCCAATTCAATCCGGAACCATCCATTGGGTTCACTCTTTTGGATTTGCTTGGACTTATGTCTTGCGCATTTTCCCACCAAGAGTTAAAAGCTTGGTATGCGGTTTCAAGTTTTGTATCGCTATTGACTGGAATGTATTCATTTCCTCCACCTCGATTTTTTGATCTGTCTCGGTCTTCTTGATCCTGAAGGAGTGCCATTGGAGAAATGTACCAGGCTTTTCTTGCCCTTTTCCCATGATTTTTTCGAATCGAATCGATGAGCCACATGGCGACAATACCAACTTGACAATCCTGCAGATAAAGCCTGCTTAAAATGTTTCTTGGAAATCGATCAATGACGGTGTTTGAGTTAGCAATTGCCAGAAGTTTCGGAATATCTTCCCATTTAAGTTCTGGCGGATAATCAGCCTCGTAGTTGTTTGAGACAAGCTGTTCGATGAAGACTTCCACATCGTTGACTTTGGTCTGTTTTTTTTGATCGCTTTTGGTAAAAGAAGATTTAGTGGAAGTATGTCCTCTGACAACCGATCCGTCTGTTTCTTCAAACTGCTGTTCTAAAGGTTTCTTGCTACTTAAAGAAGCGACTAAATCCTCTTTTATTTTATGATTGTTTTCTTGTTCAAAACTCTGCCAGAATTGAGCATTGTAACCCATTGAAATGGGAAGCTGAAAATAGTCCTTGTACTTCTTAGGTTGTTCGGTTAGAGGAGTGTGCTTGAAAAATTGAATGTTGGTGAAATCGTTGTAGGTTTTGTAAATGTATCCCGTCAACCGTTCGATGTATTGGGTTTTCATTTCGTGTGAAGCTGTGACGATTTGTAGCTTTCCATCGATCATGTCAAAGTGATAAGTATCGGTAAACAAATACCTAAAGCGATTGTATTTTGAGCTGTTGAAGGGTGAACCACCGATGTATGTGAAAGTCTGATTAGAATTAGTTATTAACTCAACTTTCTTCAATTGATTCTGTTCTACGTCTATGTAGAAGTTGGTTAATCCACCTTTTTCGCGCACCCTGGTAACGACATAAAGTTTTTGACCATTCTCTTCTACTACATCTGTGATGTCCAACTCCAGGCTGTCAAGTTCAGCCTCTGTTCGTGCCAACATACCTCTCGTTGACCCACCAAAAAAGTAATTCGCACTAGAAGAAGATCTGGCTCCTCGTTTGACTTTGTAAGGGAAAGCAGAATAGTCAATGGATCGTCGCTGGGCAATTGGTTCATAGCCTACCAATGCTCTACCTTCTTTCATGCCACGGTAATAATAGTTGAAGGCGATTTCCTCAAATAGTGTGATTTTTTCACCCTCTTGTCTTGTGATGGTAACGACACCTGATTTGGAATAATACTGGGAAGGATCATTGTTTTCGATCGCATTTTTTAATGCTGCTCGCATGATTTTCTCCGGCGCATATACAGTGACATTTTCAAGTTGTATGACGTTTTCTTCAAGAGTTAAAACCTGACCGGGATTATCCACTAAATCCTTTACAGGAACCTCTAGTGGTTTGAATCCAACGAGAGAAATGAGCAACTGATCATTGTAGTAATCTTCCGAAATATAGTATCTAAAAATGCCGTCAATGTCCGTAATTCCGCCCATGTTTTTATCCTTAACAAATACATGCGCAAAAGAGGCAGGTTCGCCATCAGAAGTAATTACTTCTCCATAAAGCTTCATATGCGTTTGACTGAAGCTTAGACTGCAGACGAGTAAAGCGAAAACTGAGATTAGAGATTTAGTTCTTTGAATCATGATTTAGTTGTTTTGACCTTTATTAGTTACCCTTTTATATTCTACACCGGAGAAATCCAATGAGCTGGCTTGTTGATAGTTCTCAGAATGAAAATAGAAATCCATTGTACCATACATTTGATCTGCATCACTAAAAAAGAAAAATCGATCATCACCCATGTAGTTGGTGTCAAATGAGAGGTTTCCAATCAAAAGACTGATTGAGTTCTGATTTGACTTGACAATTATCTCTCCATACTCTTCATCAAGATAGGAGCCTTCATAATCTTGAATTTCCCGAATGTTAGAAGTCTTTTTTGTTCCTGCTTCAAGCGTGCTATCGCGAACAAATTGGTATCGATTCCATTGATTGGTAATCCTATTTTTCCTCTCAGATAAGTAGTTTTCGAAATCAGGAACTTCCAGAAGATTTCCAAGTAAAAAATCTGAAAGAAGGCTTATGGCAGGAGTTACTTGATTCATGAGTATGGTAATTCCAAGCTTCTCATCAGGAACCAGAATGCACAAAGATCGGTATCCCGGATAACCACCGCCATGCCAGGATATTCCATATTCATTCCAATCTGCCTGATTCCACCCCAACCCATAGCCGTAGTTATTGAACGTGCCTGATTTTCCGTAGTAACCAACAATATCAGAATGAATGTAATCGAAGGCTTCCTTTGATAAAAGTGAGTCGCTTCCACTCAAATGGAAATTCATCCATTTGTTCATGTCTTCTACTGTTGTGAACAGACCACCAGCAGCATGCATAGTGTCGTCTTTTTTTAGAAAATCACCAACCTGGATGACATTGCTGGCAAGCGTATGTGGTTTAGCAATTTTGTCACTTAGGTATGTTGAAACATTAGCGGAGGTGTTTTTCATTTCCAATGGATCAAACAATCTCTGCTTGAGTAATTCTTTCCAGTTGACACCTAGTTTTTCTTCAAAAATGATGGCGCCTATGATATAGCCAAGATTAGAATAAGAATACCCGGGAGTTATTGGGTAACTGAATTGTTCAAAATCCTGGAAAATTTCTTCCTTGGTAAAACCTCCGGTGTAGGCCGTTTTTATAGGCACAACAGAATTCCCAATTCCGGAAGTGTGAGTAAAAAGATCTTCAACCAGTACGTCATTAATTTCTATTTCACTGGAAAACTTAAATGGAAGTGAAGCTTGGAGTTCTTCTTCCAGGTCAATCTCACCATTTTCGTGAAGCATCATTGCAAGTGTCCCCACAAACGATTTGGTGATCGAGGCAATGTAGAAAGGTGTTTGGGATGAAGCTTGAATATTTAGATCCCTGTCGCTGTATCCATAAGCTTTTTCTAGGAGAATTTCACCTTCCTTCACAATACCAATACCAATTCCACCGCCAATGTTGTAGTCATTGATCACTTCGGCAACAAAGTCATTGACATCCTTTTCTAATGGATTTACCTCATTTGCTCGAGTATTTTCAACTCGACCACCACAGCAAGTAATGGAAATAAGTAATCCGAATAAACCTAACTTCTGAAGGACCATTGAATCCACAATTTTGTTTCTGCAGATTTACGATGTGGTTGTTTCGTAGATAGTGTTATTTGACCTTTAATGGATGAAGTGATCCCTTTTCGAGCCTGAGTTGTACCCCCTTAGTTATTGATCCATCTTCGAAAGTCAGGGGCTGTTAATCTGCTGATTTGGTATTTTTCAGGTAAACCTTTTTGACTTGCGAAGCTAAGTTCTATCTTTTTCCCTTGCATGGATTTATATCCTGTGATGGCTTTACGGGACACCAACAATTGCCTACCAGCTCTGAAGAAATCATGATTGCTGAGGTCTTTCTCAAGCAAACTAAGAGGGAGGTCAACCATTAGTTTTTCTCCATCAACAGTATGCAGATAGGAGATCTGGTTTTGAACCATAAAGTAAGCAATGGAATTGGGTTCAATGAATCGGTATTGATTGCCGATTTTGAATTTCATTGTAGACTTTGTTTCCTCGGCTTTAGAAGCAAATAACTGGACTTCATCCAGAAAATTGATAAGAAGAATTAAAGAAATCTTAAGTGGAATCTCCAGCACCCAATAATCTTCATAAAGAGGCAAATTATAGGCCATTCTCAGATACAGCACATTTGATATGATATCAAGTGGAATGATCAGTGTTAGTAGTGCAATACCTCTTGATGTCAGATAAGTTGGTTTTTTGAGATGGGACAGATTGGTCCTGAAGAATTCAAAAATGAAAGAGATAATTGCCCAGCAAACAATTACCATTACGAGGATAAATCCGAAATCAATTAAATCTTCCCCAGGATTATCATTTATCAAAAAGCGATCTTGTTCACCATAGATATACAGAATCAGGATTAGGCCAATCGCAATCAGACTTTCCATTAGGTAAGCCCGTGCGAACCTGGGGGTTTTCGATAGGACGAGAAAATAAGAATAAAAACCCGCTAAGGCTGAAAGAGAAATAGTTATTAAAAAAGCAGCAGAGACAGATGGTGGAAATGCAATAAAAGAGTTTCCATCTAGAAGAAAATGAACAGTGAGAATGATTAAAAATGGTACTCCAACAACCGCCATAATATGAGTCAAGAAGGCAGCTGGATTTTTAACATCCAGCTTGACTTTGCTCACTGAATTCAGAGGAAGAGAAAGTGTTAACACAATGCAATTGCTTTACCTAAAGATGTACAGGCTGACCAATAGTTGCAAGAAAGAGAGTAGTTAAAGCGATTTACGTCGACTTTGATTGTAACCTTTCGAAAAAATTAGGTATTCACTAAAAGCTAGCTCGATATATGAAGAACAACAGAATACTATTGCAATGGGTGTTTTGCGGAATCATTGTGTTCACAGGACATTCCCAAAAACTGGTTGGAGAGGCTCAAATTTTTGAGCCAGGACTTATCTCATTGGAAGAAACATGGGATGAATACATTTCTTTTTCTCCAGATGGAAATTTGATGACGTTTACGCGTTCCGGATCGGGAATGCCACACAGAGATCGTCGTATCTATTTTTCGTATAAAAAACAGGGGAAATGGACAGAACCGGTTCTTGCACCTTTTTCAGGAGATTTCTTTGATCGTGGATCTTCATTTTCTCCCGATGGCAACACCATTTTTTTTGGATCGAATCGTCCAGGAGACAATGGTTTTGATTATGACTCAGATATTTGGTTTTCTTCCAAAAGATTTGATGGCACCTGGGGAGAGGCGGTTCGGATGAATGATCAAGTTAACTCTGACGAATACAATGAAGGGCATCCATTCATGGCAAAGAGCGGAAACTTCTATTTTGTTCGCTACAAGCGAGGAGTTGAGACAGATATTTATGTAAGTAAATGGAATGGGACGAAATATTTGGAAGCTGAACGTTTGAATTCCTTCATTAACACGGATGGACCAGATTCACATTGCTACATTGACCCGGACGAACGATTTTTGATTTTCACCCCGACTGATAGAGAAGGTGGTTATGGAGGTGGGGACATCTATATCAGCTACAGAAAGGATGATGATTGGGGCGAGCCAGTGAATCTTGGTACTGGAATCAATAGTGATTATTATGAGTATAGCGCTAAACCCGGATCTGACAACAGGCTTTATTTTACCCGAGCAGGATTTGGTGAACCCGAACGAAAAGCGGCAGACATTTACTGCATAGAAATAGAAAGTCTGGTTGGGAATTAGACTTTAAATTCCCAAATGAGCCATCAACTCATAAACAAGAAAAGCAGGCCAAACAATTGCCTTAAGGATTCCTAATACTCCGGTCCAAAAACTAGAGGAGGTGGAAATGAAATAGATGACCGCTCCGATAAAACCAAGTCCGTATATGGCGCTACCTGAATGTTGACTTTTAGATTTCATGATCTTGCTGTTTGATTAGGCTAAGATCTTTGGTCACATAAACTTTACCTATGACACTTATCAAACAGGATCATGATTTAAGATTATTTTCTTGTTGATTCGAAAGAAAACCAGGTAACTGCGAAAGTATTCCATCAAAGACTAAATTTGTTCCTTTCGGGATGTGGCGCAGCCCGGTTAGCGCACCACTTTAGGGTAGTGGGGGCCGCTGGTTCGAATCCAGTCATCCCGACGCTGGCCACCTTAGTTTTTGTGAATGAAGGTGGCTATTTTGTTTACTTCAACGAAAATCAAATTTCAAAATGAGACACCTATTATCACCACTATGTATCATTATCCTGTCTGCTGGATTTGCGCAGAAAAGAGTCAACCCTGTGATCAAAAATTTTGGAGGTATTTACGATATAAAGGAAGCAACTGTAAAGCCAGATCCAAATCAGGAATACAAAATAGTAATTGATGTTTATGGAGGTGCAGACGATAAATCAAAGATTGATCGATCGTTGAATAATGTCGCTCGGATGCTCAATCTCCATGCGGTAGGTGGTGTTCCACCTGAAAAAATGGATGTGGTTTTGGCCCTTCATGGTCAATCCACCTATTCGATAATGGATGAGGCGTCTTACAAAAAAAGATTTAAGTCGTCCAATCCAAATGCGGCATTGGTGAAGGAATTGAGTGAGGCCGGAGTGAAGATTGCAGTTTGCGGACAATCACTTCGAAGCAGGAATGTTGCTGGTGATAAGTTATTATCTGAAGTAGAGATCGCTACATCGATGCTTACAACAGTTACTAGCTATCAGATGAAGGGATATCAGTTGTTGAAGTTTTGATAGTGTATTTTCTTTCAAGAACTTATTGAACAAAAAAGGTCATTGGACGTACAGAAAGTGATTTTTGAATTGAGCAAAAGAATTGTGTGGTGAAAAATCAACCTCATTTTCAGTAACTTTGCACTCCCAAAAAGTGAACTGATATGACTGAAGCTGTTGAAATATACAAGCCTGAAAACCACATTCGAATAGTAACCGCCGCTTCTTTGTTTGATGGACATGATGCTGCTATTAACATCATGCGGAGGATCATTCAGTCGACCGGATGTGAGGTGATCCACCTAGGTCACAACCGTTCAGTTCAAGAAATTGTCGGTTGCGCCATTCAGGAAGATGCACAGGCGATAGCAATCACTAGCTACCAAGGCGGACATGTCGAGTATTTCAAATACATGTATGATTTGCTGAAGGAGCGTGGCGCGGATCAAATCAAGTTGTTTGGTGGGGGCGGTGGAACCATTCTTCCGGAAGAAATAGAAGAACTACATAAATACGGAATCACTCGAATTTATTCACCGGACGATGGCCGAGCGATGGGTCTGCAGGGAATGATCAATGACTTAGTCAAAACCTGCGATTTTCCAATTGGCGAAAACCTGAACGGACAAGTAAAGCGAGTGAGTCCTAAAGATCACAGCGCAATCGCGCGGTTGATTTCAGCCGCAGAAAATTATCCTGAGGTTCACAAAGTAGAAATCGAGGCAGTTCGAAAATTAGTCAAAGAAACTCCGGTACTAGGAATTACCGGAACAGGAGGTGCTGGAAAATCTTCGTTAGTGGATGAACTGGTGAGACGATTTCTAATCGATTTTAAAGAGAAGAATATAGCCGTCATTTCAGTTGATCCTTCGAAGAGAAAGACCGGTGGAGCTTTGCTTGGAGACCGAATTCGAATGAACGCTATTTTCAGTGATCGTGTCTATATGCGTTCACTTGCAACGCGGCAATCCAATCTTGCTTTGTCGAAATATGTGCAAGATGCCATTGACATTGTGAAATCTGCGGGCTTTGATCTGATCATCCTGGAAACTTCAGGAATCGGCCAGTCCGACACGGAGATTACAGATCACTCGGATGCATCGCTTTACGTGATGACACCTGAGTATGGAGCAGCGACTCAATTGGAGAAAATTGACATGCTCGATTTTGCTGATGTGATTGCTTTGAACAAGTTCGATAAGCGCGGCGCGTTGGATGCTTTACGTGATGTGAAAAAGCAATATCAACGAAATCATCAATTGTGGGATGCGAAAGAGGAGGAGCTACCGGTTTTCGGAACCATTGCTTCTCAATTCAATGATCCGGGAATGAATCAGCTGTACCTGGCATTGATGAACTTGATTTTTGAGAAAACCGGAGCAGAACTTAAATCTTCTTTCCAGAGTACGGAAGAGATGAGTGAGAAAGTATTCATCATTCCTCCGAAGCGAACGCGATATTTATCCGAGATAACAGAATCGATTCGAGGTTACAATGAGAAGGCGGACCAACAGAAAGAAGTAGCGCAAAAGCTTTATGGACTGGAAAAATCTGCAGAAGTTCTTCATGATAAGGAGGAAGCCTTGAAAGCGATTGAAGCTGCAAAAGGAGAATTAAAACTTGATCTGGATCCACATAATCTCAAAATCATAGAAGAATGGAATGCTAAGCGTGCCAATTATGAAGGTGAGGAATATACGTATGAGGTTCGTGGCAAAGAAATCAAGGTTGAAACCACTACCGAATCACTATCTCATACGAAGATTCCGAAGGTAATTCTGCCCAGATATGAAGCTTGGGGCGATATTTTGAAGTGGAGTCTACAGGAAAACGTGCCGGGAGAATTTCCTTACACCGCCGGAGTTTTTCCATTCAAACGGCAGGGAGAAGATCCAACACGAATGTTTGCTGGAGAAGGTGGGCCAGAAAGAACCAACAGAAGATTCCATTACGTTTCAAAAGGCTTGCCGGCAGCTCGACTTTCCACAGCCTTTGATTCGGTGACACTATACGGAGAAGATCCGGATTATCGTCCAGACATTTATGGAAAAATCGGAAATTCAGGAGTGAGTATTTGCTGCCTGGACGATGCAAAGAAATTGTACTCTGGATTTGATTTGTGCGATCCGACTACCTCGGTTTCGATGACTATCAATGGACCTGCTGCCACCATTTGCGCATTTTTTATGAATGCTGCGATCGATCAGCAGTGTGAGAAATATATCAAGGAGAATGGCCTTGAAAAGGAAGTGGAGACGAAAATCCAAAAGCTTTACAAAGATGCGAAAGTAAAGCGTCCAACCTATGATGGTGAATTACCAGAAGGTAATGATGGACTGGGCTTGATGTTGCTCGGGGTTTCCGGCGACCAAGTGTTGGATAAGGAGGTTTATGAAGAATTAAAAGCAAAGGCCCTTTCTGCAGTTCGAGGAACCGTGCAAGCGGATATCTTAAAAGAAGATCAAGCGCAGAACACCTGTATTTTCTCAACTGAATTTTCGCTTCGTTTGATGGGAGACGTGCAGCAATATTTCATCAACAACAATGTGCGTAATTTCTACTCCGTTTCCATTTCAGGCTATCACATTGCTGAAGCTGGGGCTAACCCAATCTCACAGTTGGCATTTACGCTCGCGAATGGATTTACGTTTGTAGAATACTACCTATCGAGAGGAATGGATGTGAATGCCTTTGCACCGAACTTATCCTTTTTCTTTTCAAATGGAGTAGACCCGGAATATGCAGTGATTGGGCGAGTGGCGAGACGAATTTGGGCGAAAGCCATGAAATTGAAATATGGCGCAAATGAGCGTTCGCAAAAACTCAAGTATCATATTCAAACTTCCGGACGTTCATTGCACGCGCAAGAAATCGATTTCAACGACATCAGAACGACGCTTCAAGCCTTGTACGCGATTTATGATAACTGTAACTCATTACACACGAATGCGTACGATGAGGCGATCACCACACCAACAGAAGAATCTGTGCGACGTGCGATGGCGATCCAACTGATCATCAACAAGGAGCTTGGTTTGGCCAAAAATGAAAATCCAATGCAAGGGTCTTTCATTATTGAAGAATTAACAGACTTGGTGGAGGAAGCCGTGATGGTAGAATTTGATCGCATCACAGAAAGAGGTGGGGTTCTCGGTGCAATGGAAAGCATGTATCAACGTGGCAAGATCCAGGAAGAGTCACTTTATTATGAAACAAAAAAGCATACCGGCGAACTTCCAATTATTGGAGTGAACACATTCCTTTCTTCCAAAGGATCTCCTACAATTATTCCTGATGAAGTGATTAGAGCCACTAAAGAGGAGAAGGAGTTGCAAATCCACAACCTGGAAGAAATGCACAAAGGAAATGAGTATAAAGCTTCTGAAATTCTCAAAAAGCTCCAGGAAACAGCGCTTCACAATGAAAATACATTCGAAGCATTGATGGAAGCTTCAAAGTACTGCTCATTAGGACAAATCACACATGCCATGTTCGAGGTGGGTGGTCAGTATCGCCGTAACATGTAGTACAATCGAATCACCGCCCATCCCGAGTGCAACGAGGGATCTGGCCATTACAGGCGTAACATGTAGTAAGAAACGTTTGCCATCCTGAATATACTTTTTGTCATCCTGAACGCAGTGAAGGATCTGTCAATCCCTCAAAAGAGTCTGAGGAGTCGTCTCAGGAATAATAATGACCAAATCTTGAGATTCGGCAATTTTTATTAAACCTTCAGGCGCATTTTTTAACCATTCAATCTTGTCTTCTTCCTCAACCCAACGTTGACGCCAGATTAACTCTCGAAGTGGTCTCAAATCAAAAAGTGTCCATTGTGTTTTCGGAGCAATGTCAACCAGGACGGGTGGATAACTATATTCATACGGTTTATCTCGAGGTTGCAAATTACCCTTCTGAGCATTTTCTGAAATCCACCAAATGGTGGTGCTTTTTGCCTGGTAAAGCGCCACATGCAAGGAGTTTTCGCCTAGAGACTTTGCAAGATTGGCCATGTAATTTCCTAAATCAGGAAGGTGCTGTTCATTAAAATGCCTGAAAATATGGTTGGAGCCAAGTTTTACCATCACCTTCGGATATTCTCCGGTCTCTTGAAACTCGTCCATAAAGTACTTCATGAAGTTTTCCTTCATGAGGTCAGTCCGTCGGCTGTTTTTGAAATAGCCATCTCTGCTCAGATGAATCTCAGCATCCGAAAGTAACTTGTTGATGGTCCATTTCACCTCTTCATTGGACGAGATGGATTGCAATTCATTAAGCTTTGATCTAATCTCCTTGCGAAAAATTGGAGCCCTTGAATATTTGCCGGTCGACATAAATTCTTCATAGGCACTCGCTGATGCTTGGTGAAGATCATCCGCTAATTCCTGCTCCTTCGCATTAAGATCTTTTCTCTTTAATTCTGAAATCACCGTCCTCACACCGAATAATGCTTCTACATCCAAACCCCAGACTTTATTTTTAGATTTTGAGTTTTCAAGAAAAGTTTTCACGAACCCAAACTCTTCCTTAGTCACATAAAATGGAACACCATAGGGATGATCTTGCGGTTCACTTAATAAAACCTTGTTAGTCAAATGAGTTGCCCCGATTGGTCCCACTTCCAATCCTAAGTGATTAAATCCGGCTTCTAATAGACTTGGTAGTAATGATTCAAGGAAAACAGGAATCTCCCTTGTAAAATGTCGTTCACCGAAAAGGATGAACTGATTTTTTGAAAACTCTTCGGTTAATAAATCCATTCCGGGACCGCTGAATTCATCAGCAGAGACTTCAATTCCCAGAGAGTTTTTCAACAAGTAGGAATTTAGATCGCTGGGTTGAGCATTGATTCCCTGAAGTACTAGAAAGAAGAATGTGGTAATGCTTAGAAGTAACTTTTGCATCTTGATTGATCTTTCAGAAAAAGATTGTGACTTTAATATCAAGTTGCATTGATGGCTAATTCTTTACCTTTTCCCGGAAGGCCTTAATGGACTTTATCTATTTTCCCTCATCTCATTCAAAATTGGTTGAAATGGAAATTTCAGAAATCTTCCTCGTCTTCTGTAGTACAACCATTGCTCGTCCGGTGTGATAGCAACTGCATAGTCAGATCGCTTGCCATTTATTTTCGGCATCTTCTTTGGTTCAGTCCAGCCTTTCCCATCCCGAAAAGAGTAATGTAAATCGCAGGTATTGGCCCAATCTTTCGGGTCGAATTTTGTATAGATGATGTAACTACCATCTCGTGCAATCCAAGGATCTCCAATTGCGTATCCCAATCCAGTTGGTTTTCCTTTCTTCGTTTTTTCACCTTTAAATTGTGTCGAGAGAAGAGTAAATGCGGATTCACCATTGATCTTTGATTGTTGGAGGTAAATCAATTCTCCGTCTTTTGTTATCGTGGAGTAGCTCTCCTCCAGATCTTTGGAATTGATATTCTGTAGGTATTTTGGCTGTTGCCATTTGCCATTTTTCTTTTCTGAAAACCATAAGTTATTTGGATCACGATCCTTTACAGGACTTCCGTCAAATTGGCGGGGAGAGTTAAAAATCATCAACTGACCATCAGAAGAAAGTGTAGGCTCGTATGCATTGGTTCCTCCAAAATCGCCAAAATCTATGAGCTGCGGTTCGCCCCAACCTTCGTCTAATTTGGTGGCATAGTAGATGGCCAATCTTGGTGTCTGGTCGTTTACAGTTTCTCCCTGACTTTCCAAATACTCTTTATGAGGAAGTGCAAAATACATGGTGTCTTGATTTGGAGAAAACCCGATACTCTGGATCAATCTTCTTGGTCGTTCTGGGTAGGGAACAAATGATTCAACAGGATTTTCCAAGATCCAGTCCAGGATTTCAATAAATTCAAGATAATCGGGAATCGAGACATCTTGCCATGCTTTGTACCTTCTTAGATCTGCAAAAGCTTCAGCTGCTTTCGAAAGATCTGCACCCGGTGAAGTTTGTTTAATGGATTCATTCTGCTTGATAACCAAACCTGCCTCAATCAATTCATTGATCACTTCATCACATCTGGCTTGACCTTGCCGCCAATAACTTTGATTGTAGCAACGACTAACGTCATATACTCTACCATTTCTAGTGGCACTCATCAATTCGCTGGCCAAAGCAGATAGTTTCAAATTCTTCCATGGTTCATTCTTCGTGTGCTTTGGAAACATCTGGTATTTATAATGACTTACGTCATTGATAAAGGCTGTGTATTCTTTGAGAAGTTCGGATACCTTGATCGCCAAGTGCTCATCTTCGAAATTCTTTGATCGACTTAAGAAACGAGCTTTCACGGACTCATTGGGGTAGGAGCTATCCAGATTACGAGCCCTGGAAACAACCTTGTGGATGACATTGTACAACGTTTGCAGTTGTTCACTAGATAAGTAATCATAGAATCGAACCTGATTTCGACGTAGATTCCAATAGCTTGTCAAGATTTGATTCCCTTTCGCTGTAATTGAGAATAGTGAATCATTTTGTTCTAGCAGTTCCGCGTTTGCAAGTTGTTGTAGGTCTCCATCTATTGCCGTTTGATTGTAGTGGGGATAGCGATAGATAACTTTATTAGAGCTCAGTTGATCTTGGGTATAGCTCAATGTGTATCTCAAAAGGTTTTGCACGACAGGTTTCTCAATTTTGTATTGTGCGGCAAGTTGATCACTGATATAGATTTGACTCGTTTCAAGGACGGTATTCGTAAAGCCAGGGCCGAGTGCTTGCCATGTTTTGCCTGAAATCTGGTCTTGATTAGCCAGTCTTTCCACAGTCGTTCGGGTTGCTTTTTCAAGCGAATGGAACCTCCACTCATTTTCTTCTGAAGTTCTTATGTATGTTTTCCTATAAAAATTGTCTGAACCTTTAGCTATGACCAATTTGTCTTTCACAAATTCTGTCAAGCCATTCTCAATAGGAAATTCTGCGAATGTTGTCAATCGAATGCTGTCTTCTCCTTTTTCCAAATCTCCTTTCAAAAGGACTTTAACTGGCCAAGTAGAGCTCATCCACATACTCTCGTATTGGTCGGAGATTTGATTGTAATTGAAATACACATCATTTAGCGCATCCTTTCTTCCTTCCCTTTTTAGTTGATATTCACATTTTATAAAGGAACTATCCATGGCCCATTGGCAAATCATATTGCCTTTTAGAGTTCTTGGGTTATCACTTTCGGGAGAATAAGTCATGCTCATTAGCCACTCTCCGCTTAAGAAAGAAAGATCATGATTCAATTTTGGTTGAACATCTTGCGCATTAGCACCGAGATGGATGATTAATCCTATTACTATAATGACACTTCGTAACATGATGTTGAATCTACGGCTCGGATTTAAGTTGGATTGTCTGATTAATTAATTCGTCATTTCTTTTAAAGATTTTTCATTTTTCGATAAAAAATTTCAGAAAACCGAAAGGTTCTTTTAGCATTGACATCTAATCAATAACCAATAATTAAGACCACATGAGAACTTATCTATTCTTAGTAGTACTAGCTGCTTTCACAATATCAACTATTTCTTGTACGGAAGATGATTCCGGATCAGATGATGAAGGATTTCAGGCTGCAATTACCGTAACAAATCCAACGGTCAATGAAGCCAATGGAATGACGGGTTTTAACATCTCCCTAGATAAAGTAAATAACACAGGTTCTAATGTCTCTGTGAGCTACACTGTAGGAGGAACAGCAACTGCTGGAACGGATTACCAGGCATTGAGTGGGTCCGTGAATATAGCTGATGGATCTCAAGAGATTAACGTGAACGTTTCGATCATAGATGATACTGAAGAGGAGGAAGATGAAACGATTATTGTAACACTTGTGGAAAGTACCAATGTCACCCCGTTTTCTCAAAACACGGCTACTTTCACAATCACTGACGATGATGAACCGAGCACAGGCGGTGGGGGAGGTACCTGCGCAAATGACAACTCGCTTAACACAACCAATACTGACTGTACCGAGACTCCTACTGTTGCAAACGAGTACATGGAGACAGTAAGTGGAAATATTCGAACCATTGTAACGAACCGTGTACCTGATCACATGTATGGAAACCAGGTGCGTAACATTGTTACAAATGGATTGACAAGTACTACGGAAACTTTTGAATTGGACGCTACTCCAATGCTGGCTGCTTCTTCAACCAGCATTGTAGATGAAGAATTTAGACCAGCCTATGATATGGGAATAGCGCTTAATGGAGTTCCAATCGATCCAGCTCCTGCCGAGCCTTTCATTTTTGAAAATACAAGTACCGGAGAATTTAACTGGGATTGGGTTTTCGAACCAAACAACAACCGAACTGCCGTTGGTCTTGATTGCAATACTTCGCATCTTCAACCGGATATGGCGACAGGAACAGGACTTATCCACTATCATGGCGATATGATGGATTATGCCGAAGATCTTAATCCGACTATTAACTCAGGAACATCACCTGATGATGTATTGCAGATAGGTTGGGGTTCTGATGGGTTTCCAATACTCTACAAATATGGACGCGATGCTGATGGATCGATTAGGAAAATGGAATCAAGCTATGTGCTGAAAACTGGAGATCGGCCAGGTGATGGTGAATCAGCACCATGTGGTGAATACAATGGAAAATACACGAACGATTATGAGTTTTCCGAAGGGGCAGGTGATTTGGATGAGTGTAATGGAATTGCTCAATCAATTACGATAGGTGGTGAAATGTTTGATTATTACTATGTCATTACCGACGAATTCCCAGTAATCCCAAGGTGTATTTCTGGTACACCAGGTGATGATTTCAAAAAAGGTCCGATGTAATTAGTAACAACTTTTTATTTATAACTGTGATTTAACCCCGCTTTTTGGCGGGGGTTTTTTAATTCTTTTGGTTACGGATTAATTAATTATGTAGGTGTTTGGAAATCGCTTGAATACATTCATGAAAAAGATGCAATTGAGAGAAACCTTTATCTATTTCTTCATTTTGGTTGGCTGTACTACTTCGTCTGACTCCTCAAGAAAATTGTTTGATGTGATCTCATCAACTCCAGTCCTCCTTGGTCCTGGAACAATATCCACATCTGAGTTTCATGAAGCAGTGAATTATTTAGATGAAAATAATGATGCACTTTACTTCACACGAAGTGATCAGCAATTTGATAGTTCGAATATCTATGTCTCTTACCCTAAAGATGGAAGTTGGCAGTCGCCCTTGAAATTACCTTTTTCCAATTCAGGATATGATGCTGGGTTTTCTTTATCTCCCAATCGCGACTTTGGGTTCTTTATATCAAAACGATCGCCAGGAATATCAGGCCTAAGTGAGAAGTGGAATATTTGGAAGGTTAGATCTGATCAGAATGGGAATTGGAGTGAGCCAGAAGTCTTGGCTGCTCCATTGAATTCCAAAGGACTTGAATGCTGTATGACCATGAATAAACAGGGACAAGCCTTTTTTTCCTCAAATCGAGCGGGTTCATGGGACATCTATGAAGCTCAGTTCAGGGATGGTCAATTTCACAATATAAAGCCGGTTCAAGGTTTGATTAACACTGAGGCAGGAGAATGGCCTGCTTACGTAAATGAGGCCGGTGACTTTATGCTTTTAAGTTCGATTCGAGATACGGGACTTGGAGGTGATGATATTTATGTAAGTAGAAAATCAGGAGATGAATGGACCGAACCCATTTTGATGGATTCGACCATTAATTCGAGTTCTTATGAAGATAGCCCTATGCTCACTCAAGATGGAAAAATCTTATTGTTTTCAAGTTGGCGGGACAGTGAGATAAGTAAAGGCAGGAGTAATATTTATTCTGTTCCATTCATGGTAGATGAATAGTCCGGCTATTGGCGCTTCCAATTACCTGATTCAGGATAGAACTCCCAAAAATCCATTAACTGCATGGATCTTGATTCGCTCCATTTTGGCCGTCAATGATTGCGTAGCATCAGTTGAACGTAGCGGAGCTTCTGTTGAATGTTGCGTTGCGTCAGTGGATAGTTGTACTATTCCAGTTGAATGCTGCGCTGCGTCAGTGGATAGTTGTGCTATTCCAGTTGAATGTTGCGTTGCGTCAGTGAATAGTTGTGTAGTTCTAGTTGAATGTTACGTTACGTCAGTGAATAGTTGCGGAGTTCCAGTTGAATGTTGCGTGACGTCAGTGAATGGTTGCGTTATTCAAGTTGAATGTCGCATTACGTCAGTTGGTAGTCCAACGTTAGTAAACGAATATTGTCAATTACTTCAATCACTTAGACATATCAACTATTTCCTTTTGTACATCCTTTGATGAGTAAGCGCCCAGTTTTCACCGTAATCAGTGGATAAATAAGACGAAAATTCAAATGAATCAGCATCTGAAATTGCCATTACATACTTGGACTGCATTCTTTTTTTCTCTTTATCTCTGAACCAATAGAGCTCAATTTTCCCATTAGCCAATTCCCCATCATATGTTGAGAAGCTACCATGTTCAGAATCCATCGCTACCATTTGGACGGCTGTTGAATCTTTGAACGTTAATATAGATTCACGTGCATACGATTTTCCTTTATAGATGCCCCGATAAGAAATAGAAATTCCGCACCCTTCGATAGCTGGTTCAATAGTGCAGACTCCTGAATTGTCTTCATAAACACCTGGTGAAGTTCTGTCTTTCGTTGCGACGTTCCAGGTACCCGACAAGCGCTCCAAAAAAGAATAGTTGCTATTGGAGCAAGTAAAATTGTCAAGTTTCAGGTTTGACATATCCCACGTTTTCACAGAGTTGTCCACACCTTGAGAGGAAACGAGTAGTCCATCTGAATACGAAATCCCAGATACATAGGCATTTTCACCATAAGAGGCTTTGAACTCATGAAGCATTGTTCCATTCAAATTCCATACCCTCACGTATCCATCTGCTCCGGCTGAAAAGAATTTTGAATCGTTATCGAAAAACTTAAAGTCGTTGACCATGGCATACTCACCGCTATGAGCGTCCAAAACATTGATCAACTTTCCATCTAAATCAAGAATGGAAATTTTTCCATCACGATGACCAGCAAGGATAAGGTTTTTACTTGTTGAGGTCGCAACAGAACGAACGCCGGAATCATGTCCGGAGAGTGAGCGAATCAGCTTGCCTTCATAGTCCCATACCTTGATCGTTTTATCAAAACTTCCGGTCAAAAGCCAACCCTTTTCTTCCATAAACAGCACATCGTTCACTTGCTGCTCATGTTCTAATCGGCGCAAGAGTTTTCCATTTCGATCCCAAAGTGCTGCTGTTTTGTCACGACTTGCAGTGGCCAGTAATTCGGTAGATTGATCGATGTTAATTACAGCATTTGTATGACCTTCTAGTCTGGCTAGAATTTTTCCCTCTAAATTCCATAAGATGGCATATTTATCGTAATCCCCGGATAGCACAGTGCCAGTTTCATTTAGAAATGAGATAGAAGATACCGAGGAAGTATGTCCGTCAAATGTTCTGATCAATTCACCTTTGGATGTCCAAATACTTCCGGTGGTGTCCTTCCCAGCTGCGAAAATGAGTTTATTCTTTTCAGAATGCGTTACTCCGTAAACAGCTCTGGAAAACCTGATTTCTTCAAGCAATTCCTGGGTTTTGCCAAGGGTGAGGTCCAGTAATAGGATAATCAGAACGAATGCTCTCATATGCTCTTTTAGCCATTAAAGGAAATGCTCACCAGTAATTCGCAAGCACCAATTCATGAATGGTAGATTCTTTTAAATGGAATCTCGAAAGGATGAAGGAGTTGTGCCGGTGTGTCTTTTGAACGTTCGGGTAAACGAATTTTTGTTATTGAAACCAACCGACATAGCGATTCCTAAGAAGTTCAGATGGTTGTATTCTGAATTTACAAGCATGCGTTTTGCTTCCTCAATTCTGTAAGAGTTAATTAGAGATGTGATGCTACAGTCAAATTCTTCGTTGACCACTGTCGATAAATACTTATTGTTCGTTTCGAGCACGTCGCAGAGTTTGCTGCTATCCAAAGCGCTATCCGTGTATAGTTTTTCCTCATTAAGCAGACGAATGAGTTGGGTTTTTAACTTGCCCTTTAATTCATTCGAAAGCAATGAGTCTGATCTGGATCTCATGAATCCCGTTTCCTTCAGCGCGGCATATCCAACAAAATGGATCAACAATGAGAAAGTGACCGCTGTATTCACTTGAATGGTGTGATGATGATAAACTCCTTGTAAAATCAGAAACTCTGAAATCAAAAAAACTACTAAGAGGCCAAGGAATAGGTAACAGTAATTTTTTAGCCATGCATGTTTTTTTGTTCCTGATTTTCTAACAATTACCAGTGATGCTATAACATAAGCGAAAGTGAGAATCCAGAGCAATGCGGATAACTCCGCACTGAATGGATAAAGACTATGTGCTTCTGTATGAGCGAACAAGACTCTCCGTTTTTCTTCCGCTGAAGTGAGGTAATAAGGAATCATAATCCCCAGTGTGGCTAGAAACGGGATTAAATGAAGGAAGTCCAATTGCTTAAGTTTTGACTTTGGAACAACCTCAAATCGAACCATCAGGAAGAGCAGAGATGGAACCAGAAAAAGAATTGGAAAATAGATCCCGATTAAATGCGGATACGAATCTAAATACCTTTCAAATACAAAATACTCGTACAGGAAGTATCCGGACGAAATAGCCAACAAGGCGATTAGAAACTTACCTGCTTTTTTTGTTTTTCCTGCTAAAGCAAAAGCCAAAAAAAATCCCTGTAATGATCCAAGTAGATACAGAACAGGGATTATTTTCATAATGATTTATTGGTTAGTCAGATGAACTTTTTGTGTCACTAAGCAAGCCTTTCAATTCTTCATATCGATCATACGCATCTTTTCCAGGAATTTGATCCGCTCGATTTAGCATGAAATATAAATATGAAATTTGGTCAAGAATCATAGGCTGCATGTATATGCCTTGAGCCGTATTGAGCTTGGCCAAAGCCGCTTCAATTTCTCCTTTTTCTGCGTCAGACGCTTTTTTCTTCTTTTTAGAAAGCTCGTCTTCCAACATTCTACCTTCACTAAGTAAGTCTCTAACTTTGGTTTGAAGCTCCACTTGCTTGCTGATATCTGCCTCGGTTACAAGATCAGGATTATTTCTTGGATCCATTGTGATGTCAACGGTCTGTGTTAGCTCGGTTCCATCTACGTTCAATGTTATCTCATATGTTCCAGGCTTAACCATCGGCCCACCTTGATACCTACGATTCTTTTGCTTGTGCCACGGTCCAGTCATCGTCATGTTCCATCTGAATCTGTTAAGCCCTTTCTTGGCTTTTAAAGATCGATTCACAAAATACTGAACATTATTGGTGCTCATGTCCGAAACGATTTCGGTTGAAAATTTCGTTTTGGTAGTATCACTTACAAATGTCGTCACGACATTTCCATCACCATCTTTTATTTCCATTCTTACAGGCACTCCACTTTTTGGCAGATAATAATCAATCAACACACCTGCACTTGGATACCAAGGATCAGAACTTCTTCCTCTTGCTCGGTAGCGAATGGTTTCAGATGGCTTGAATAGGGTAGCCGCGGTGATATTAGAGAAATCGTTTTGTCTCAACGCATCGATTTTGTCCAACATCCAGAAACCTCGACCCATGGTAGACATAACGATATCACCGCGATGAATCTTCAAGTCTGTGATTGGTGTCACTGGCATATTTTGCTGAAAAGGTTTCCAGTTGGCTCCATCGTCGAAGGAAACAAATACACCATATTCTGTTCCTGCAAACAACAATCCTTCTCGAACCGGATCTTCCCGTACCACACGGGTTGGGAAATCCGTCGGAATGCCATTGGTGATCAACTGCCATGACTTACCATAGTTGGTCGTTTTATAAATGTATGGCTTAGGATCACCTAACTGATATCGTAAAACACTTACATAAGCTTTCGCAGGATTGTGCGGCGAAGGCTCGACAGCATCCACTCTACCACCTGGAGGTAATTTAGAAGGAGTAACATTTTCCCAACTTTCACCACCATTTTGGGTGACGTGAACAGGGCCGTCATTTGCTCCAACCCAGATCAACCCTTCAGTAATTGTCGATTCCCGGATGGCATAGATCGTGCTGTAAAATTCTTCACCTGTAACATCACGAGTGATTGGGGAGCCAGAAATTACTTGCTTGTCATCTTCAAAAGCAGTTAAGTCAGGAGAAATGGTTTCCCAGGATTTCCCATCGGTGGTTGTCTTATGAACAAACTGAGAACAATGGTAAACCACATCCGGATTGTGCGGTGAAACGTGAATCGGTGAAACACGCTGGAAACGGTACTTTAAATCTTTTGGATTGTGTCCATAGATGTTGGATGCGCCAACATAGTACTGCATTTCCGTTCCAGTTTCTTTATCGAAAACACCAAACCTTCCTTTGCAATTCGAATAGACAATGTTTGGATTGCCAGGCTTAGGAACAGCCGGTCCAGTTTCACACCCGCCAGTGTTGATAATGTAACCAATGCCGGCTCGCTGAATACTATAAGGCGCCATAGTTGGTACAGCTACTGTTGAATAGTTGTCCTGCTGACCACCATATACCCAGTAAGGATATTGGTCATCAACTTCTACCTGGTAGATTTCAGCCGTTGGCTGGTTGAATTGCGTTGACCAGGTTTTGCCTCCATTGTGAGTTACGTTGGCGCCACCGTCATTGGCCTGAATGAACAAGTCCGGATTATCCGGATTGATCCACATGTCGTGGTTATCACCATGAGGTGGGCGTAATCGAGACCAGGTTTTTCCGCCATCGGTAGATTTGGTATAGGCAGTTGCCATCGCATAAATCACATCTGGGTTTTTAGGATCTACTTTAATGTTGTTGTAATAAAAGGGTCGGGTTCGGATCACGTTGGCGCTTGAGACCAATTTGTACGAATCACCCTGATCGACAGATTTGAACAAACCACCTTCTTTGCCTGGCGCTTCTACCAATGCATAAATGATTCGCGAATCAGCTGGAGTAGTTGCAATATCTATTTTTCCAATCAATGAAGTTGGTAATCCTTTCACAGCCTTTTCCCAGGTAGCACCACCATCAAGTGACTTGTAGATGCCGCCTTCATTCGGTTTCCCACCACTAATAATCGTCCATGGTTTTCGTTCCACTTTCCACGCGGAAGCGAAGAGTGTTTCCGGATTGGATGGTAAAAACTCAATATCGGAAAAACCGATCTGGTCGGAGATGAACAATATTTTTTGCCAGGTTTTACCGCCATTGATGGTCTTGTAAATGCCTCGCTCCGGATTGGATTTAAATGCGTTACCAATCGCCGCTACATACACGATGTTGTGATTCATCGGATGGATTCTGACTGCTCCTATTTGACCTGCTTTTTCAAGACCAATGGACACCCAAGTTTTTCCACCATCAATGGACTTGTACATTCCGCGTCCTTCGATGATGTTGCTTCTGATTCCGTCCGAACCGGTTCCGACATAAACTACATTCGGGTCATTTTGAGCTACGGAAATTGCACCGATGGAAGGCGTTGTGAAGAACCCATCGGAAACGTTTTGCCAGGAAGTTCCGTAATCTTCGGTTTTCCAAACTCCACCGCCGCTAGCGCCCAGGTAAAAAGTTGCTGGCTCAGAAGCCACGCCTGCTACGGCAGTTACACGACCACCACGATAAGGGCCGAGTTGCCGATATTCAAGCGCAGAAAAATCTTGCGCTAAAACAAAGGTGGACAGTAATAAAAGGGATAATAGGCTAAGGTATTTCATGGTTGCTGTGTCTTGTTGTTTCGTAATTAAAGCTGATTGCTAAACGCTGGTAATCAGGTGGAACTAAGCTAGTTAAGAATTGAGCTACCAACAAGTGGAGTTTTTTAGAAATAAAAATTGGTATGCTGTGTGGTTTTTATTGGTGATGGTGGTATCATGCACCTTTTCAAAATGGATTGACACAGCCTTGGTCGTTGTTTACTATTCCTGGGTAGCTAGATATAGCTCATTAACAATTTTGAATGTTCCACCAGTAGCGTTATTCTGAAAAGTGATCACACCGATCTTTTCAATTGGATCAAAGAATAAGTAGGTCGTAATGCCAGGATCACCCCCTGTATGGCCCCATAATCTCTTTGTGCCTGAGGATGTTTCAACTTCATGCGTATGCCAACAAAGCCCTTGAGAACTATTGCCCTCAATTTGAAGAGAAAGCATCTTGTCAATAGTTCCCGTTTTCAATATTCTTTTTCCATTCAATTCACCTCCGTTCATAATTGCTGATAGATATAGGGACAATTCCTTTATACTCGTACGAACAAGTCCATCTGGGTAATTTGGAAAACTGTATAAGCAATTTTCAACAAAACTGCCAATACTAAATTCGGACTCCTGAGGGTATAACCTTCTATTTTTCAGTAAGCCATTCCTACTTTTTTTGGTAACGTAAGAATATGGTTTGATATGATTGTTGCTATCTATTTCACTCAATAACCATCCGGTGTTTTTCATCCCTAGTGGTTCAAAAATGTTTTCTTTACAATATTCATTGAATGGTTGTTTGGCGACTTTTTCGATTATAAGTCCAAGTAGTCCAAAGGCAATATTTGAATACCTTTCCTTATCTCCTGGAGACCAATTCCCGTAGTTATTACCTTCATAATAGTAACTTCCTTCAGGAGTAAGATTGTTGTAAATCCAATCATTTAGTGAGATTACTGGATCTCCACATGAGTAGCTATGGTTATAAGCTTTTCCATCCTGAATCGAAGAAGTGTGGGTCAGAATTTGAAAAATCGTAATTGGTTCATTTGGGTAGTTGGGATTTCTGATTTCAAAATCTAAATATTTGTTAACATCAAGATGAAGATCAATAAACCCCTTTTCCCAAAGTTGCATTGTTGCTGCAGCTGTGAAAGTTTTGGATATTGAACCAATATTCATGATTCTATCAAGACTCATTGGCACATTGTCTCCAATATCTGCCAATCCATACGACTTTGACCAGGCAATTACACTGTCTTGCACTATGCACGTCCCAAACCCCGGAATCTTCTTTTCAACCATGAAATCCTTGATTGAAACATCAATCAAATCATATTTTTCTTGGGATTGTGCATGACAGAGATTTACAATCAGAATTAGGATAAGAAAACAGGGCTTAACTCGCTTTAGATGCATATTAAGTTAATCATGTTTTAAGCATATTGCCTTTCCAAAGATACGACTTTCCAGTTTTGATTTAGTTGAGTAAGGCTAGCAATCATTTGGAAATAAGCTAGTTAAGCATTGAGTCGCCGACAAGTAGAACTTTAGAGAAAATGGTGGGGCGTAGTTTGAGCGAAATCACTCATACTCTCAGACCACTCATCACAATCTATTGAATGGGATTCGCATTTTGAACCCCCTGGTTTAATTTGGCTTTTCCAACGTAACATTATTCCATTATGAAATTTCGAATTCTTATCCTCTTGTTAGCACTTGCTTCTTTCACGCTTGATGCACAGCGCAGAAGAAATGCCAATAGTGAACCAGCGAAAAGTGCTTTTGAAGAACTTTCCATCTCTGGTCTAAAGTTCAGAAGTATTGGTCCGGCTTTGACTTCCGGGCGTATTTCAGACTTTGCCGTTAATCCGGAAAATCCTAAAGAATATTATGTAGCGGTATCTTCTGGTGGAGTTTGGAAGACTTCCAATGCAGGTACTACTTACACACCGGTTTTTGACAGCCAAGGAAGTTATTCTATCGGTTGCGTGACCATAGATCCTAATAACCCCAATGTGGTTTGGGTAGGAACTGGAGAAAATAACAACCAGAGAAGCGTTCCCTATGGTGACGGTGTTTACAAGTCCATTGATGGGGGTAAGTCATGGAAAAATGTCGGATTAAAGAATTCTGAACATATCGGGAAAATCTTAGTAGATCCTCGAGATTCTGATGTGGTGTATGTAGCAGCAATCGGACCACTATGGAGCGAAGGTGGCGATCGTGGACTTTATAAAACAACTGATGGTGGGAAAACCTGGAATGCAGTCTTAACCATTGATGAGCACACGGGAGTCAATGAAATGGTGATGGATCCGAGAAATCCGGATGTCATTTATGCAGCTGCTCATCAACGACGCAGGCATGTGTTTACTTACTTGGGTGGCGGTCCAGGATCAGGACTTTACAAGACCACCGATGGTGGTGCCAATTGGGACAAAATCAATAAAGGCTTACCAAAGGTTGATTTAGGAAGAATTGGTTTGGCGATGGCACCATCTGATCCTGAGACCATTTACGCGATTGTTGATGCCGCACAAGGTAAAGGCGGATTCTATCGATCCACTAATCGTGGTGCATCATGGTCGAAACAAGGGAGTTATAAATCCAGCGGTAACTACTACCAGGAAATTGTGGTAGACCCAAACGATCCGGAGACCATCTACGGAATGAATGTCTGGATTCAAGTTTCGAAAGATGGAGGAAAAACATTCAAGGTATTAGGTGAAGTAGCCAAGCACGTAGATAACCACTGCATGTGGATTGATCCAAATGATTCAGATCATTTCATGGCAGGCTGTGACGGGGGAATTTACGAATCGTGGGATGGCGCCAAAACATGGGACTTTAAGGCGAATCTACCCGTCACTCAATTTTATAAAGTGGCCTTGGATAATGCAGAACCTTTCTACAATGTTTATGGAGGAACTCAGGATAACTTCAGTTTAGGCGGACCATCAAGATCGATCAGTGGAAATGGAATTTCCAATGAAGAATGGTGGATCACTCACGGGGGGGATGGATTCGAAACGCAAGTGGATCAGACGAACTCAAATATTATTTACGCTCAATCGCAGTATGGCGTATTAGTAAGATATGATAAGTCAAGTGGCGAAGAAGTTGGGATTCAGCCACAACCGAGGAAAGACGAAAATGCGTATCGATGGAATTGGGATGCGCCTTTGGTGATTAGCAACTTCGATAACAAGCGGTTGTATTTTGCAGCAAACAAAGTGTTTCGATCCAACGATCAAGGGAACAGCTGGGAAGTGATCAGTGAGGATTTGACACAGCAGATCAACAGAAATGAATTGAACGTGATGGGGCGAGTATGGGGAATTGATGCCATTGCGAAAAATGCTTCTACTTCTCCGTACGGAACCATTGTTGCCATGGATGAATCTCCAAAAAATGAAAATCTTTTATATGTGGGTACAGATGATGGTTTAATTCAGATCACTGAAAATGGCGGTGATAGTTGGACGAAGATTAGCAGCTTCCCTGGAGTTCCATCCAGAACTTACGTCAATATGGTGTTGGCCTCTCAACATGATGAAAATGTAGTGTTTGCCTGCTTCAACAATCACAAGAATGGAGATTTCAAACCCTACGTTTACAAGAGTACGGATAAAGGCAGAACTTGGAGATCGATCACTTCCAATTTACCCGATAAAGGATCGAGCTATTCGATTGCTCAAGATCATGTAGATCCAAACTTGTTGTTTTTAGGAACAGAATTTGGCGTGTTTGTAAGTAACGATGGAGGTGGAAAATGGAAACAAATGAAAGCTGGAGTGCCGACCATTGCTGTTCGAGATTTAGCTATTCAACGAAGGGAAAATGATTTAGTCCTGGGAACATTCGGCCGTGGATTTTATGTATTGGATGACTATTCATCTTTAAGAAATACAAGCGAAGAAACACTAGCCAAAGAAGGGGAATTATTTGATGTCAGAGATCCACTGATCTATGAGCACAGGTTTCCGTTGGGATTGCCAGGTGTTGCTTTCCAAGGAGATAGCTATTACAGGGGAGATAATCTTGGGCCAGTGGCTATGTTTACCTATTACATGAAAGATGACATTAAATCTTTAAGAGACCAACGACGGGAAGAGGAGAAGAAAGCCAAGGAAGCTGGCCAGAATAATACGTATCCTTCTTACGAAGCATTGAAAGCCGAACGAGAGGAAAAAGCGCCGCAGCTATTGTTCACAGTCAGAAACAGTTCCGGTGATGTGGTCAGAAAGATGACAACTAAAGCGAGCAAAGGATTGAAGCGTGTAACCTGGGATCTACGCTATACGGATACAGATCCGATTAACTTAAGAAAACCTTCGTTCTACAATCCTTGGGGAGATACAGATCGGGGGATTTTGGTATCACCCGGTGATTATACCGTCACCTTGTCTAAAATAGTTTCTGACGTTGTGACTGAGATCGCAGGACCTGTCTCGTTTACCATCAAAGCTTTAGATAATCGATCGCTTCCAGCCACCGATCGCATTGCTTTGAATGATTTTAACCGAAAAGTACTGAAGCTCTCGGGTAGTGTTGGAGCTGCCCAGCAGACACTTCGCGAGATTGGAAACCAGATGAGACACATTAATGATGCGCTGGTTCGGGCAGAAGTACCTCATGATCACGAATTGATCACAAACGCAAGAAATATAGAAAAGGCAACGGCTGAAATACGCACTAGTTTAAGCGGAGATCGAGTTGCTGGCACATTGGATATTGGACGTCCACCAAGTGTTGGAAGTAGGGTCGGTATGTTGGTTTATCAAATGTTTGCCCATACTTCCGATCCCACTCAGACCAACAGGGATAGCTACACCATTGCTGCTGAAGAATTCAAGCCAGTACTGGAATCGTTGCAAAAGCTGGTGAATGAAGATCTGAAAAACTTGCAAGATCAATTGGTACAATCAGGTGCACCTTATACTCCTTATGCGCTTCCAAATGTGCCAGGGTTTGAGGAGTAAGTTGGTTGATTGGTTGAATGGAGGAATTGTTGATTAGTTGATTAGTCAATGCGTATAGAGGTTATCGACATAACGGTGACCTCTGTACTCTTGTCGGCATTGTCTATACAGTTGTCGGTGCCTCTGTACTTCTGTTGTTGAAAGTTGTACAGCTGTAGGAGGAGTCCATATTTCTGTCGGAAAGAGTTATGCTGTAGTTTTTGGAGCTTACACAGTTAGTGAATCATTCCACTGTAGCTAAATTGTTGTTTTTAACTACAATTTTGAGTCTTAAAACAAAATCCAATGGTATCTCCATCCGTCAACTGGATTATACTCTAATCCAGGTGTTGGAACTTTGATGAAGTTCAAAACAGTGAATACCGATTTCAGCAATTTGGATTGCGTAGGAATTCTGGTCAGATCAATATCGGGTGAAAAATAGATTTGGCCATAGCGGCGGAAGCTGGGTATCATTTCTCCAGATTGATTTTCCGTTGGATTTCGATTCGCACCTGTGTATCCATTGATGCTGTATCCGATGGCGAGGTTTAGCCATTCAGGTGTTTTTGAAGAGTTTTGGAGAAACAAGCTTTTTAGGTTAGCAGAGAACCAATAGATCTGACCATTGTAATCCTTGAGCCATCTTTCTGAACCATTTGATCCAAGCAATTCGGGTCGATATTGAGAATAGGGAGAGTTCGAATACGACCATTTTAACAGGATTTTTTGTTCACCCCAAAGGAGTTCTTGGCTGATAAAAGCTCCGACCCCAAGCGTATTGGCTGCTACATCACCAATCGAAAACCCCCAGTCTTCTGAAAATCCGTCAAAAACTTCTACGCTGGTAAGAAAAAACAACCCGGTAGCTCCACCATACCAAATGGTTTTTTTGCGATCGACTCCAGCCCATGCTAAAGAATTCATGCTTAATCTCCCAATGTGCTGAGCTGCTGCCACATGACCTAATTTGTCCATGTATCCCCAGCCGTCATTGTCATTGAAAAAATGGAATTTTCCCAAATCTTCATACCAAATGAAACCCAGCCCAATCATGCTAACGGTATAGGACAGTCCACCACCAATAAGGATAGTATTAAGTCTTTTTCTATTTACATTGGTGTCTTGAGCGGTTAAGCAAGAAGCAAGAGAGAATGCTAGTACGGTTAAGATGGTTATTCGCTTCACCTATTTATCCTGTGTTCTTTTTGTAAAATGCGACGACTAATTCGGCTAGTTCTTCGCCTTTTTCTTCCTGAATGAAATGTCCGGCATGTAGTATGGTGTGGTCTTGGCCTTTTGCACCGGGAACCAGTTTTTGAAATACTTTTTCAGCACCAATCATAATAGTGTCTGCATCTCCAAAAATGGTTAAGAAAGGCTTCCTCCATTGCTGGAGTTTTTCCCATGCTTTGCGATTCTTAGCCGCTTCAGGATCATCAAAGTCGACAGGTACCAACATTGGGAAAATTCGAGCACCTGCTTTGTATTCTTCTGAAGGGAAGGGAGCGTTATAAGCATCAATGACTTCCCGGGAGAGCGGCTGTACAGTTGCTTTGTCAATTACTTTTCCAGTGTCAAATCCGGGAGAGTGTTGGGAATACTCTCGCCATTTTAAAAAGCTCTCTGGCATTTCTGTAGTTCCTGAGGGGAGGAATGTGTTGGAAGCCACAACCATAGAAAAGCGTTCTTCCATTTCTGTAATTAACCTCAGTCCGGTAAGACCACCCCAGTCTTGACAAAAGAGGAGGATGTTGTTCAGGTCTAACTCCTTTATCAAAGTGGACAGCCAATCGATGTGCTTCTGGTAGCTATAGTCAGATTTTTCAACCGGTTTATCCGATTTCCCAAATCCAATTAGATCAGGAGCAACAACTCGGAATCCATTCTCAGATAGAATGGGAATCATTTTTCTGTACAAATACGACCAGCTAGGCTCTCCGTGAAGTAAGAGAGCAACAGGACCATTACGATCTCCCTCTTCTAAATAATGTAGCCTTAGATTGTTATCTACTTCGAGATAATGGCTCTGAAAGTCATATCCAGGTAAGTTTTCAAATCTTTCTTCGGGAGTTCTTAATGTTTTCATACTCGTTACCGGCGGAAATGATCATAAAATGACTTTGCAATATTATCTATTATTTGATGGCTGTCGCTCCATGCTTCATAAACAACCTTTGCCCACTTTTCTATTAAATCCTTGCAGCCAGCCTCATCGCTCGAGCTCTTTTGAATATCTGTTGAGGTAATGCTTCCTCTTTTTAGCAATTCAGGTGGTGTTAATCGTTCGTCTTGCTTCTTAAGCTTGTACCTGTTTAAATGACAGCTAAGTTTTGGTGATAATTTGTAGGACCATTTCACTTCATACTTGAAAATCAAATGGAGCCTGGTAAGATGAAAGTGATTGCTCCATCTTCCATGTATTTCAGGATGTTGCAACGTATGAGCATCTACAATGAAAAACCGATAAGTATGATTGTCAGGATTAGAGAAATCAATGACTTGGAATCCTAGATTAAAAATCTCAATGCATTCATGGATTCCGCGAGTGGTGTGTGCTCCGCAAAATTGACATTTACCCTCGCTATGGAGTGTTATTCCATTTTTATGAGCTATTTCAATGTAGTCCTGCAATTGTCTTCTTGATTTATTCCGGCACCTGTAATCAAAGATGCCACTCCATCATTATCTATTAGTGGTGTTATTCGGGTGAGCTTAGGATATAGTGTGCCTATTTTTAATACTCTGCCAGTAAGGACTCATAAGGAATTTTCAACTCCTCATGTAAACTTCGAATCATTTTGAGGGTCAATTTGCGCTTGCGGGTCAAGATTTCTGTGACTCGACTCTTATATCCAATTATTTCGGCCAAATCCTTTTTCTTCATATTCATTTGCTCCATTCTGAATTTGATTGCCTCAATTGGGTCGGGAGCTTCAATTGGATAATGCTCATCTTCATATTTTTCTATTAATATAGAAAGTACCTCGGCTTCATCTCCTTCTTTAGAACTTGCCGGAGCATGAAATATTTTTTCGAGTCTCTTTAATGATCGATTGTAGTCAGCCTCTGTTTTTATCGCTTTAATGTTCATAATTAAATGGTGTTAGCATCAATCTTATCATAATCAGAGTGAGTCCCTACAAACCTGATAAATACCCACTGTCTTAAGTAGTTTATATCAACCACCAATCGGTATTTACTTCCGCATATATCAAATACAACTCGACCTCCTTTGAGAATGCTTGCTTTTGCATATTCGCCTTTAATGTCTGTAGGATTTTTCCATGAAGCTTTTGATGCTTCTTTGTACCAAGTTTTCAATTGTTCTTCAGCATCAGCATGTATTTCCCAGAATTCGCGAAGTGCCTTTTTGGCAATTACTCTCATTTAACCTTTCTCAATACTACATCGAAGGTAATAAAAAGTTACCAAAATGGGAACAATTTGTTTGTTTAAATCGGTTAGTTGACGTCTAAAATGATTGCATGCCATAGCTGATAATCCACATTCATTACTTAATCCGCTTAGGATTTTCAGAAATAAATGATTTCCAGCTCGAACCACTAGTACGACCTCCAAGATTGAGACGAAAAGAGAAGTTGTGACAAACTGCGACTGCAAGCGCATCTGTCGCATCATGAAGCTTGGGGTCTCCATCAAATTTCAAGAGATTTTTAATCATCGCTGCTACTTGCTCTTTACTCGCATTTCCATTTCCCGTAACTGCCTGTTTCACTTTTCTAGGTGCGTATTCATTGATTGGTATTTCTTTACTCAATGCAGCGGCCATTGCCACTCCTTGAGCTCGTCCAAGTTTTAGCATAGCTTGAACATCTTTCCCAAAAAATGGTGATTCTAATGCGACTTCATCTGGAATGTATTCTTCAATTAAGGCAGATACACGATCAAATATTTTTTGGAGCTTCACCTCGTGATTTTTGTATTTGGAAAGATGGATGACACCAAATTGAATGAGTGTCATTTGTTGCCCGGCGCACTTGATCAGACCATAACCCATTACATTCGTGCCTGGATCTATCCCCAAAATGATGTTCTCTTTTTTGGTCACATATGCAAGTTAAGAACAACACTTCAATAGAAATGAGTAAAACGAAGAAGTGGTTTTGGATTGGCCTGAAAACGCTAATAACACTTCTCTGTTTTTATTTCTTGTATGACCAATTTCAGAATAGAAGTATTTCTTTCGAAGAACTTGAAATTCCTAAGTACTTAGTACCCGTTCTTCTATTTCAAATCCTTTTGATGATTTTAAACTGGTATTCAGAGATTTTCAGATGGAAAATCTCTGTTGAGGTAACTGAAGAAATTTCATTCAAACAGGCATCTATAGACGTCTTAGGTGGATTAACTATGAATTGGATCTTGCCATTCACCGCTGGAGATTTTGTAGCAAGAGTTATTTCAAAAAAAGATCGACTAGGAACAACTTCAGCAATTTTATTGAATCGGACTATCATGCTACTCATGACACTCATCCTGGGAGTTTATGGAACATCTGTTTTCCTGAAAGATCAATTCAACTGGTCCTATTTGTTAGGTTCGCTAGTACTTGTCCTCTTGGTTGCTGCTGCCAGTTACAGAGCTATTCCTAAGAAGTTTACTTCTTACTTCGGAGAATTGGAAAATCGAACACTAGGGAAGATATTATTTATTTCAATAGGCCGCTATTTGGTCTTCTTTCTGCAATTCATCATTCTTCTAAAATTCTTCAATCCAGACCTTACCATTCCAATACTATCAGCGGGAATTGGATGGATCTTTTTTGTAAGAACTTCTATCCCATCTCTCCTTGGAGGTCTTGGATTAAGAGAGTCGTCCGCACTGATTTTCTTTCAGGGTCTGGTTGAGAATTTAGGATCTATCGTTTGTCCTGTTTTTATTCTCTGGATCTTAAATACTGCCATTCCTTCAATCATTGGGGCCATGTTGCTTTGGAAATTAAAAGCACATAATTCATAGGATTCACATAACATTGCCTGATGATTCTGGTGATCGGCATTTTTTCGTTGGGCCATGTGTTTTTCTTTCTGATCTTATCCTGGAAATGGTCAAGAATCAAACTCTATGGAGATGGAAAAAAAACTACATTTTCTGTAGTTATTCCGGTTAGGAATGAAGAAGAAAACATCAAAAATGTTCTAAGTGATCTCGAAAATCAGTCGTTTGATAAAAATCAGTTTGAAGTTATCGTAGTTGATGATTTCTCTACCGATCACACCAAAAAGATTGCGCTAGAAATCAGCGAAAATACCAGTTTAGACTTACAAATATTAAGTCTTGAAAATCCAACCATTCATGGTAAGAAGAATGCGTTGACTAAAGGAATTGAGGCTTCCAAACATGACGTCATTCTCACTACAGATGCAGATTGCAGGATCGATGAAAAATGGATTGAAGCCTATGCCTACGCTTTTTCACCAGAAACGCAGATTGTTGCCGGGCCTGTAGCCTTGGAAGGTCAAGGTATGTTCGCTAAAATGCAAATGGCAGAGTTTGCTGGTCTAATCGCTTTTGGTGGAGTTACGCTTGCTTCCAATAATCCCAGCATGTGCAGTGGTGCAAACTTGGCTTTTAGAAAAGAAGCTTTTGAAGAAGTAGGTGGTTATCAAGGAAACATTCAGATACCTTCTGGAGATGATGAGTTCCTTTTATATGACATCATCAAGAAATATCCGCGATCCGGAAGGTTTTTAAAATCCACACACGGAACGGTGAAAACCACGACGCAACCGACGTTCGAGAAGTTTAGAAATCAACGGTCTCGTTGGATAAGTAAATGGAAATACAACAAAAATTGGAAATTAAGGTTAACCGCTGTTCTGCTTTTTATTGATTATTTACTTTTCATAATTGCCATCGGAGGCACGATTTTTGGTTATTTCCCTTTCATTTTTCTGGGTGTGATTTTCACTTCTAGATTACTGACCAACTACCTATTATTGAAACAGGTGAGCAATTTTTTGAATCATAAAAGTGTGTTTAGACCACTATTACTTCTCCAGATTCTCTATCCATTTCATGTACTGATCATGGGTTTGCAATCGATATTTGGCGGATATACATGGAAAGGAAGAAAGTATGGATGAAATGGAGTATGATCTTCTGGACGAACTCTATTTCGTCATTTCCTATGAAGAATTGAGTTCGAATATTGATTTCGAGGAAGAGCAAATCCAAAAGACATTGATTTCACTTGCCTCAAAAGGATGGATTAGGATCTATGAAAATTCCGATAAAGAATTAGATGATTTTGATTTAATCAGTAACTTCAAGTCATATTACTATCTCGCTTCGAAAAAGGGACTCTTAGCGCATAACAGGCAATGAATAATACTACCCTTGATTTAAAGGATCTTCAGCTCAATGCACTGCTGGAGGTGACGCAGGCAATTAACAATAATTTGTCGGAAGAGGACTTATTGAAAATTTATAAGTTCACACTGCTTGCTGACCTTAAGATTCAGAAGCTGGCGCTATTCACGGACCTTGACGGAGATTGGACATGCCGGGTTCATTTTGGAACTGATGAGTCCTGTGAGGATGTTGGTTTGGATCCTGAGTTTCTTGATTTGAAAGAATTGGAGAATCTCGATGCATCTGATAAATTCGAAGGCCAGTTTCAGCAAGTGTTTCCTGTATACCACAAAGGAAAACTATTAGCGGTTGTATTTATTTCTACCGGAGAAGAGTCTGTTGTGGAGAATAGATTTTTGAATGCCTTGACGAACCTCATTCTTGTGGCAATCGAAAACAAGAAATTTGCCAGGAAGCAAATGGAGCAAGAGGCCTATCATCGAGAACTTGAGATTGCCAAAAAAGTTCAAAACTTCCTGTTTCCCAAGCAGCTTCCAATGGCAGAACGCCTACAGATCGAAGCATTCTATTTACCTCACCAAGATGTAGGAGGAGATTATTACGATTACATTCCTATTGATAAAGACAGGTTCTTGATCTGTATTGCTGATGTTTCAGGAAAAGGAGTCCCTGCCGCTCTTCTGATGTCGAACTTTCAGGCATCACTAAGAACGTTGGTGCGACATTCAATCAATTTGGAGCAAATAATAAACGAACTTAACCTCACCACTTTCCGAAGTGGAAATGCTGAAAACTTCATTACTTTTTTTGCCGCCATCTACGACTATACAACTAAAGAGCTTGAATACATCAATTGTGGTCATAATGAAATCGTTTTGATTAACAACGATGAAATTACGCTTTTGAATGAAGGAACGACAGTGCTCGGAATGTTTGATCCGCTACCCTTTATAAAAACAGAAACCATCAAAGACCTAACTGAATTTTTCATTTTCGCTTACACAGATGGCTTGACTGAGACTTTTAGTGAAGAAGATGAAGCCTTTGAATTTGAACGATTGGAAGCAATCATAAAAGAACAATTGGGTAGCCTTCATGGGTTACATAACCGAATACTAGATGACCTGGTTGAATTCAAAGGAAATAGAAAATTCAACGATGACATCACGATGCTTTCCTGCCGTGTTCAAAACCAATGATTTCCAATCAAACACCGGGTATTCTTAAGAAGATCTATCCTTCTCTTACTTGGGAAAAAGAATCTTCGAGTGAAATCTATTTAACGTTTGACGATGGACCACATCCCGAAATTACGCCCTGGGTTTTGGAACAACTCGATGCTTACGAGGCAAAAGCAACTTTTTTCTGTGTTGGTGAATGCCTAAATCAATTCAAGAAAATCGCGGAGGAAACGATAAACCGAGGACACAAATTGGCCAACCACACCTATCACCATGAAAAAGGATGGAAAACATCCAATGATGCGTATGGGAAGAGTGTTGAAAAATGCAATAAGGTGGTGAACGAAATCCAGAAACAACCCAATAAACTCTTCAGACCGCCATACGGGAGAATTAGGAGAAATCAAATTCTTCAACTTCGGTCAAATTTCCGAATAATTATGTGGAGCCACCTGGCATTAGATTTTAAAGAAAAACTTAACATTTCAAAATCCATTCGAAAATTGAAAGCAGCCAGACCTGGAAGCATAATCGTCTTTCATGACAATGAAAAATCTTTTGAAAACCTGAGGAAGATGTTACCTGAATGTCTGGCGCATTGGTCGTCATTAAATTATAAGTTCGCAGTACTTTGAAATTGATAGATACCCACGCACATATTTTTCTTGAAGAATTTCATGAAGACGTAGATGAAGTCATCAAGCGAGCCATCGATGAAGGAGTAGAAAAGATCCTACTACCCAATATCGATAAAGATTCCATAGATGATATGCTACGATTGGAAGAGAAGTACCCGGATTACTGCTATCCAATGATGGGATTGCACCCGTGCTCGGTTAAGGAGGATTTTGAAACACACCTTCATATCGTTGAAGACTGGTTATCTAAAAGAGATTTTATAGCAGTTGGAGAAATAGGAACTGACTTGTATTGGGATAAAACCTTCTGGGAACAGCAAAAAGAAGCATTCAATATACAGTGCGAATTAGCAACAAAATATGATGTACCAGTAGCTATTCATTGCCGAGAAACGATTGATGTAACCATTGAACTAGTTGAAAACTTTAAAAACACCAACCTCACAGGTGTCTTCCATTGTTTTACAGGAACAGTAGAGCAGGGAAAGAGGATTACAGACTTAGGATTTTACCTGGGAATTGGTGGAGTAGCTACATTCAAAAATGGAGGTCTTGACAAAGTAATTCCCGAATTAGATGCGAATAAGCTAATTCTTGAAACGGATAGTCCCTATTTATCACCCGCACCTGAAAGAGGAAAACGAAACGAGCCCTACAAACTAAAATTCGTTACAGCAAAAATCGCTGAAGTTCTAAACCTACAAGTCGAGGAAGTAGCTGCGCTTACGACAAAAAATGCAAATGACTTATTTTTCCGCTCGTGAAATACGAAGTGGTAAATATCAATGAATCGGGAGACCGAAGGATTCTTATTATATATACTGGTGGAACTTTCGGAATGGTAAGAGACGAATCGGGTTCACTTGCACCCTTTGATTTCGGTCAGGTGGTGGAGAAAATTCCTGAATTAAAATCGTTAGGAATCCAGTTGGCAGCCATTTCATTTCCAACACCAATTGACTCCTCAAACGTCACTATAGAGGATTGGAAAAATTTGTGCACTATTATATCGGATAATTATGAGCGATATGACGGTTTCGTCATTCTTCACGGAACCGATACCATGGCCTACAGTGCATCTATGCTTAGCTTCATGCTAGAAGAACTTAACAAGCCCGTGATCCTTACAGGAGCTCAAATGCCCATTGGATCAGTCCGTTCCGATGCAAGAGAAAACTTAATCACTGCATTAGAAATTGCTTCAATGGTTGTTGATGATGAACCTGTAGTAAGTGAAGTGTGCATTTATTTTAATTTCATCTTGCTTAGAGGAAATCGATCTCAGAAGATCAGGAGTAGTCAGTTTGCTGCATTTGAATCTGAAAATTATCCATACCTGGCCGAAGCTGGAATCATGATTGAGTTTAATGAAAGCGCGCTTCAACCTTATCAAAAGAATGCTTCATTAAGGGTGAATTACGATATCAATCCTAATGTTACCATTTTGAAAATTTTTCCAGGAATCACAGAAAGTGCAGTAAGGGGAACGGTTTTTGCTAAAAATCTTGAAGGCTTAGTCCTGGAGTCGTTTGGATCAGGCAATACAATGAAAGCCGAATGGTTTTTGAATTGCCTTCAAGAGGCTGTAGAAGCAGGCCTTATTGTGTTGAATGTGAGCCAGTGCCTGGGTGGAGAGGTAATGCAAGGCAGGTATGAGACAAGTAAAAAGTTGAACGAAATAGGGGTTTTGAGTGGTGGAGACATTACTACTGAGGCTGCGGCAACTAAACTTATGTTGTTGTTGGGGAGCGAAAAAGATCGTGAGGAGTTAAAGAAGAAGCTAACCTCTCCGATGAACGGAGAAATGGATGCATGAAAATGACCAAAAGTTGGAATATAGGACCTACTATTAATTCAAAACTTGCATAAAGGTAATTTTCATCATTTATTTGTAGCCCGTCAAAAAAGGCGGCTGATTAGAGAGGTGGCCGAGCGGCTGAAGGCGCACG
>JANQSI010000011.1 GCA_028284125.1 Cyclobacteriaceae bacterium | reverse complement strand
TGTTATGAATAAAAAGAGTGTTTTTACAATATCAAATTGTATGATCCTTTGCGTTGCTATTGTGCTCTCAGGGTGTGGGCTTTTTGGCAATAATCAAGGCGATCGAGGAGAGCTTCTTGGCGCTCCGGATAGACAAGGATGGGAAATGACAAGACCGTTTGGTATGGTCTCAATCCCGTCAGGAACATTCCACATGGGTCAGGCAGATGAAGATGTTGCTGCGACTCAAATAAATTTCAACAAACAGGTAACAATCGGTGCATTCTTCATGGATGATACTGAGATCACAAACAATGAGTACAGACAGTTCACTCAGAATATAACTGAAGGATCAGAGATTGATCTCCCTTCAGGATTTTCTGTTGCGGACCTGATCCCTGATACCACTGTTTGGACAAGAGATTATACTCATCACATGGGAGACCCACTAGTCCTATACTATTGGTCTCACCCAGCTTTTGATGATTATCCTGTAGTTGGAGTAAACTGGAATGCAGCAAAATATTTCTGTGAGTGGAGAACGAGATATCTGAATTCTTACAGAGAAAGCGTAGGACTTCCAATCATGCCTGCCTTCAGGCTTCCATCAGAAGCGGAATGGGAGTATGCTTCCAGAGGTGGACGAGACATGGCAAAATATCCATGGGGTAATCCTTATATAAGGAATGCGAAAGGTTGTCTTTTGGCAAACTTTAAGCCGGGTCGAGGTAACTACTTTGATGACGGATATGCGTACACTTCTCCAGTAGGAACATACTTTGCGAACGAATATGGACTTTATGATATGTCTGGAAACATAGCAGAATGGTGTGAGGATGCTTACAACCCTTCAGCTATGCCACTAACATGGGACTTGAACCCTACTTACTTTGATGATAACATTCCAAACAAAGTGATAAGAGGTGGTTCATGGAAAGACATTGCATATTTCCTTGAGACAGGAACCAGAACTTACGAACACAAAGACACAACTAGGGCTTCTATTGGTTTTAGGTGTGCAATGACGTATCTTGGTAGATCGTCAGGATATGAATTTTAAAATCACACAAGAATAAATTTACTAACCTAAATAATAATAAAAATGAGCAAAAAAGGCGGATTTCAGGAGTTACTCTACTCCACCATAATGCCAAAGGTCTACGGAATCGGAGCGGCAGTCGTAATTGTTGGAGCTCTCTTCAAGATCCTTCACATGGAAGGTGCTGCATTGATGCTTACCGTAGGTCTGCTTACAGAAGCAGTAATTTTCTTCCTTAGTGCATTTGAGCCAAAACATGCTGACACAGATTGGTCAAAAGTATATCCGGAACTAGCGGATGATTATGATGGCCCTACTGCAAAGCCTAGAGCAGCTGTTCCTCAGGCAACAGGTGCTTCTGCACAAATGGATAAAATGCTTGCAGATGCGAAAGTTGGACCAGAATTAATTAAAAGTCTTGGTGATGGGATGCGTAACATGGCTGATTCAGCAAGAAAAATGTCGAACCTTTCTGATGCTGCTGTTGCAACAAACGAGTACGCAGGAAATGTGAAGTCGGCGTCTAAGTCTCTTTCAGAGATGAATAAGTCTTATGCTTCTGCTATGGAAGCTATGTCTGGTATGGCTGATGCGACCAAGGACACCAAAGAATATCACACACAGGTTCTTAACGTTACTAAGAGTTTAGGAGCGCTGAATGCTGTATATGAAATGGAATTGAAAGATGCTCAAAGCCATACAAAAGCACTCAACAAATTTTATTCGAATGTGACTGGAGCACTGGAAAATATGGCCGAGGCAGGTAAGGAAACTTCAGCTTTCCAATCGGAGTTGAACAAACTTACCTCGAACATTTCCGCACTTAATAGAGTATATGGTAATATGCTGACTGCCATGCGAGGAGGAGGCGGTACTCAGCAACAGCAATAACCTTAAACTAAAAAATTATGGCAGGAGGAAAAGAAACCCCGCGGCAGAAAATGATTGGTATGATGTATTTGGTGCTGACAGCCTTGTTAGCATTGAATGTGAGTACCACTGTTCTAGACAAATTCGCCTTTATTAATCAAAGTCTGGAGCAAGCAAATGCAGAAACCTCGACTCGAAATAGTCAGACTCTTCAAGGGATGACAAAGTCAGTAGAGGAAAAGGGAAATAGGAAAGAAGATTTGGATGTGATAGCTGCAACTGAGCAGTTACGATCAAAGACACAAGAAGTACTTGCCTCTCTCGAAGAAAGTAAAGAGACTTTTGTTGAGATTACCGGGGGTTACTCCGAAGGTGCTAAGGAGACTAAAGATCGCATGCACATTGAAGGTAAAACCAACTATGATAAAGTAGGCCATTACATGATGCCAAAAGAAGACGGTGGTGATGGTAATGGTGCGGCAATGCAGCAACTTTTGAATGGATACGCAGAATTTGTCAGAGAGCTTTTAACAGAGAATGGAGCAGATGAGAAAGAATTGCTTAAATACCATAAGCTTGCCCTTGATGCCAACGAAGATGATTATTGGAAAAAAGATCCCAATCAAAGAGGTAAAAAATGGTCACAGTTGAATTTTCATGATTCTCCTACTCATGCCGCTCTTGCTACGGTTAGTGAATTTCAAGCCAACGTATTAGGATACGAGACTGCTGCAATGGATTACCTGAAGAAAAGAGTGGGTCTAAAAGATTTAACCTTTGATGACATTAAGCCAGTGGTTATGCCTGAATCACGGTATGTAGCTGCAGGTACACCATACGTTGCTGAAATGTTCATTGCAGCGTCTGCATCAGGTCTGAATGATCAAATTAAGATGACTTATAATGGAAATGCAATACCAGTTGCTGATGGAATTGGTAAAGTACAATTTACTGCAACTCCAGGTAACTACGACAGTGAAGGTAATGCACGTAAGACGTTTGAAGCAGCAATCAATGTTCCGTTAGGAGGAGGTTTGGATACAACCTTCACCAGCACTATTGAATACTTTGTTTCTAAACCGGTTATTACCATTCAATCACAATCTGTGAGTGCATTGTACCTCAATTGTGGAAATGCAATTGATGTTCAAGTTCCAGCACTTGGAAATGCTTACAATCCTCGTTACAGAACCAAAGGTGGTGATGCAGTTCCAGGATCTACAAAAGGTGCTGTAACATTAGTTCCTAATGCAAGAAAATTTGATTTGACAGTTTTGAGTAACGGAAATGAAATCGGGACTAGATCATTTGGTGTTCGCGCGATTCCAGCTCCAGAAATCAAAGTATTAACGGATCAGGGTGAGGTGAACATGAAGGATGGAATGCCTGCTAAAACTCCTCGGATAAGAATAGTAGCAGTTCCTGATCCAAGTTTTGCGGAATTTCTTCCAAACGACGCAAAGTTTAGAGTTGCTGAAGCGGAACTCACCTTGGTTAGTGGTGGGTTAGGAAGAGCAAATATGAGATCTTCTGAAAATGTTAATTTGGCACAAATCAATAGAAATGCTAGAAAAGGTGATTTAATCGCTATTGAGATAAAAAAAGTACAACGACAGAACTTTAGAAAGCAAGTAGAGGATTTTGGTCGTTTCCAACGACACATGTCAATTCCTCTAAAATAAGTTGTAAACAAAAACAGTGTTATGAAAAAATTAGGTTACGTAATGGTGCTCTTGATTCTTACCTCGATTACGGGGTATGGTCAGGAAATGGCACCTCTTATCAAACCAGCCGTGGCAGAGGATCAGCAGATGTTTAAGAAAATGGTTGTAAGAAGAATGGATTTGAAGGAAAAACAGAATAGTCCTTTCTTCTCTCTTAACGGTGAAATTTCACGTCTCTTGATTGAGGCCGTAGATGAGGGACTCATCACTCCGTACAGATCTGACTCTTGCATCAATTTTATGCCTGATATCATTTTTGTATCTAACATTTCGGTTGAGCAAGAGACAAATCCATTTGTTGGGGGTGGTTTCAACACAGGAGGTTTTGATGATAATACCGATGAAAATGCCGGTGAGGCTGGGGCTGAATCTGATGAGCCAAGACTACTTGCTATTCCAGAGGAAGAATTTTCGATTCTTTATATTAGGGAAGAGGTGATCTTTGATCGTAACAGATCGAGAATGTATAATTACATCAAGTCATTGTCCCTCTATCTTCCACCTGAGGCGGGTACTACTTACAATCCAGGAGGATTCGAAAAGCCTATTGCGCATTTTAGCTATGATGAAGTAGTTGCCCTATTTAGAGGACCTTATGCGGACAAGGCTATTTATTATAATAATCAAAATCCCGGAGCACATTTAAATATGAGCGACGCTTTTGAGTTGCGTTTATTTAATGCTCCAATAACTAAAGTATCTAACGATCAGGATTTGGATATTCGTCAATTATATGCGGATGAAATGGCTAGAGATCCTATGAGTGTCATAGTCATTCAACAAAAATATGAATATGATTTGATGGAGTATGAATCTGAACTCTGGGAGTATTAATTTTGTGAAAACCTAATCACCGTGATGATAAAACTTAGACACTTATTTATTTTCTTATCCATTTGTACAGTTGCAGTAGCTTCTGCTCAGGAAGCTGGAACACTTACAGACCCCCGGGATGGTCAAACCTATAAGACGATCACAATAGATATTCTATTGGAGGGTGATGTGACTGTTAAGCGAACCTGGATGGCTCAGAATTTAAATTACGAGGTTCCCGAGTCCTTTTGCTATAAAAATGAGCCAGCTTATTGTGAAGCGTATGGGCGACTTTACACGTTTAAAGCAGCTCAAGAAGCATGTCCAGAAGGATGGCATGTCCCTACCATTGCTGAGTGGAATTTGTTGTTCAGAACATTTGGAGGAATTCACGAAGCTGGAATCGCACTTCAAAAAGGGGGCAAAAGTGGGATGGAGTTAGCTCCGGGCGGTTTTGGTGATCCGGGAAGTGTTTTCAAGAACATTGGTATTAGCGGAAACTATTGGGATGCTGAAAAGAAATCTGACAATACTTCTGGATTGATTTCAGTACAAAAAGGAAACAAGGAAATTTTCCATAGTGTTATTGGTGATTGGCATAGAAATAGTTGCCGATGCATTAAAGATTACTAAGAAGGAAGAAAATATAATTTGAAAGGAGATTTTATAGGTCTCCTTTTTTTATGGCCTCTACTATAATGTTGGCCTTGGCTTTCCCGACCGAATCTGTCAAATCCTCTGCACTTGCATTCTTAATGCGCTTAATGCTTTTGTATTCTTGTAAGAGTTTTTTCTTTGTTTCCTTTCCAATACCGCTGATACTGTCAAGGCCTGATCTAAGTGAATTTTTGCTCCTTTTTTGTCTATGAAAGGTTATTGCGAAGCGGTGAGCTTCATCACGAATTTGTTGAATTAACTTCAAAGAATGTGCTTTCTTACTTATATGCACTGGGATGTCATCTTCGGGGAAATAGATTTCTTCCAATCGTTTAGCAATTCCAATGATGGGTATTGAACCGTAGACCCCTACCTCCCTCAAAGCATCACAGGCCGCATTCAATTGACCCTTACCTCCATCAATCACAATCAATTGTGGATACGGAATTTCCTCGTTTTTAAGGTGCTGATATCGGCGCATTACGATCTCTTTCATTGATCCAAAATCATCAGCGCCTACTACGGTTTTGATGTTGAATTTCCGGTAGTCAGCCTTAGAAGGCTTTCCATTTTTGAAACAAACCATAGATGCTACTGGATTTGTCCCTTGAATATTTGAATTGTCAAAGCATTCGATATGAACTGGGAGATCTGGGAGTTTTAGAACTTCCATTAAATTTTGAAGAACTTCCTGATTAGGCTGGGTACTTGTTCTTGAAGTTTTTTCTTTCTTAAAGAAGAGTGCGTTTCTTAGTGAAAGATCTACCAGCTTTCTTTTATCACCAATTCTTGGGATTAAGATGTTTACGTTTTCCCAACCACTCACCTGGAGATTTGATAGTATTTCCGAGTTGATGCTATTGTATTTTTTCCTGAGGTCAAACATGGTGAACTGAAGTACATCCTCGTCTGATTCACCTAATTTCTTTTTCACCTCAACGGTTTCGGAATTAATAATTGAGCCCTCCTGAATTTTAAGGTAGTTAACAAATGCACTCTTGTCATCAGATATCAAGGCGAAGATGTCAGTACTGGTAATTTTTTGATTAACGATAGTTGATCTGGATTGGAATTTTTCAAGAAGATCAAGTTTGACTTTGAAATTTTGAGCTACCTCAAATTTTAATTCTTGAGAGGCAGCTTCCATTTTTTCCTTGTAGGTTTTTTTTACGATACCAATCTTCCCTTTTAAGATCTGCCTACTGTTTTCAATGTCAATCAAGTAATCTTCTTCTTCTTGCAATCCTTCGCAAGGACCGAGGCAGTTACCAATGTGATATTCGAGGCATACTTTGAATTTCTTTGCTTGAATGTTTTTCTCCGCCAGATTGAATTTGCACGTCCTTATCTTGTTCAGTTTTCTAATAAGGTCCAGAACGCTATTCATTGCTTTAACATTCGTGTAGGGCCCATAGTAGTCCCCGATTTTTGGATCGATTCTTCTCGTAGAATAAATTCTGGGGAATCGTTCTTTCGTAATACAAATACTTGGGAAGCTTTTGTCGTCTTTTAAAAGAATGTTATAACGCGGCTGATTTTCCTTTATCAAGTTGTTTTCCAGCAATAATGCGTCAAACTCAGATTGGACAATTACGAACTCAATTTGCTGAATCTCACTGACCAACCTGAAGGTTTTACGATCGGTTTTGTTTTTCGTGAAGTAGCTGGAGACCCTTTTTTTAAGATCCTTTGCCTTTCCTACATAAATAATCGAATCATCATGTAAGAATTTGTAGATGCCAGGTTTGTGAGGGAGACGTTGATATTCGTCTTTGTCGAAACGTTGAAACTCCATCACATGAAATCATCCGGGTTCACTGTATCGTAGTTAAGCGTGTCGGATGGGTTCAGGTTTTGCTCATACTTAGTACAATCCAGCTCGATGCTTATTGGATTGGAAGGTCGTTCAAAAGGGCCCTTTGTATAACCAAGTGTCTTGTCTTCATAAACCTTTAGCATAAAGTTCTCCCAAATCGGCATTGCAGTTCTGGCGCCTTGTCCCAATGGCCAGTCACGAAAACGAATGCTTCGATCGTCTCCTCCTACCCACGCTCCAGCTACCAAATTCTTGGTGACTCCAATGAACCAACCATCGGATGCATTTTGTGTAGTTCCGGTTTTTGCTCCAATTTCATTATCTACTTTCAGTGAATATTCAATACCTCTGGCACTACCTTCTTCAACAGTCCCTTTTAACATATGAAGCATTACGTAGGCAGTTTCCTCATTTATGGCATCCTTTTCTTCAGGGACAAATTGCTGAATGATATTTCCATTTTTGTCCTCAATTCGAGAGATATAATACGGCTTAATGTAGTAGCCTTTGTTAGCAAAGGTCGAATAAGCACCGAGCATCTCATAAAGTGAAACGTCTGCAACACCAAGAGCCAATGAATAGACTGAAGCTAATCGACTTTCAATTCCCAAGTCTCGAGCCATATCTACAACATTCTGTGGTCCAAGCTGATTCATCATCCAGGCAGTGATGGAATTTACTGATTTTGCCATAGCCTGGCGGATAGTCATAACTTCATTGCTCCATCTTCCTTCTGCGTTATCCGGGCACCACTGTGGTGGATCCTGACCTGGTAAATCGATGCATATAGGCACATCCACAGCTGTTATACAAGGTGAATAATTGTTCTGGATTGCCTTTGCATAAACGATCGGTTTGAAAGTAGATCCAACCTGACGTTTACCTTGCTGAACGTGATCAAACTTGAAATATTTGTGATTAATGCCACCAACCCACGCTTTTATATGACCTGTTTTTGGATCCATCGCCATGAACCCAGATTGAAGGAATCGCTTGTAGTAGTTCAGCGAATCATATGAACTAAACAGGGTGTCGATTTCTCCTTGCCAGCTAAAAACTTTCATTGGTTTCTTCTGATTCAAATAGAAATCGATTGAATCCTCAGCATTGTCAGTTTCTTCAAATTGTCTTGCAAGTGTTCGATATGCCTGGGTTTTTTTCATTGCTGACTCAAGAAATCCCAATATCTCATTATTGTCATCATCAATCCAGGGATTTCCTTCAATCCAATGCTCATCAAAATATCGCTGAAGCGTATCCATTTGTTCTAAGACAGCTGCTTCTGCATATCCCTGGAGCCGACTATCGATGGTTGTATAAATTTTCAACCCATCATCAAAAAGGTCGTATCCATTATCTTTCGCCCAACTTACCAGAAAATTTCTCGCTTGAGTTCGAAAATAAGTGGCCAGGCCTTCGTTTTGATTGTCTACTCTGTAGCTAAGCTCAATCGGTTTAGCGTTCAACGTATCAAAAGCTATCGTGTCAATTAAATCGTATTTGGTGAGATTCCAAAGGACTTCTGTACGTTTTCTTAGTGCATTTTCCGGATTTAAAACGGGGCTCCAACGAGTAGGCGCATTAATTGCACCTATAAGAACTGCTGACTCAGAATAAGTAAGTTGTGCAGGTAGTTTATTGAAAAAAGTTTTAGCCGCCACTTTAATTCCGAACGAATTGCTGCCAAAAGGGACAGTGTTTAGATACATCGCTAGGATTTCCTCTTTTGTATAGGCTTCTTCTAATTGAACAGAAATGATGTATTCTTTGACTTTGGTGATAAGTGATCCAATTATTCTGGATTTGTACAAATATCCCTGGTTATCATTATTGGTTTTATAGAGATTTTCCGCTAGCTGCATGGTAATTGTACTACCACCTCCCTTAAAACTAAAGGTGAGCTTCCCAATAATTGCACGAACCAGAGCTCTGAGGTCAATGCCTGAATGATTTTTAAACCTGATATCCTCGGTGACAAGTAATGTATTGACTAATTCCGGCGATAATTCCTCATATGTTACCGGAGTTCGGTTTTGCCTAAAGTATTTTCCCAACGAAACACCATCAGCGCTGATCAATTCTGAAGATAGATCCGGATCAGGTCTTTCTAATGCCTGCAAGCTTGGGAGTCCACCAAACCAACCGAATGAATCATTTTTCACCATAAAAATCACCGTAGGAATTGCGATGATTGCTGATAGAAAAACAATCCAGGTAACGAGCAGAAAACGCTTAATCAATTTTGTTCTCATTGATAATGTTTTTCAAAGAAGTTCAGGTATGCTGAAACGTCCTTTGTTTTGTAAAAGATATCAAAGTTATCTTCCGTGATCACAAAGATCTCAATTTTCTCACCTTTAAAGGTATCCGATAGGGAAATGTTGTCTTGAAACATTTTTGAAAACCCTTCAGCGCTTCCTTTTCCTGGGAAATCATTGACAAGCAGCATGGATTTTTCCTGATCCAGAATCAAGTTACCGGTTTTAAGAGTGGAAAAATTGTTGTCTTTCAAAAACTGATCGACCAGCTGCGGAACACTTGAATTTAGGGACTGTTTTATTTCATAGACGAGCACAAAGAAATGTTTCTGTTTGAAATCCTCAATAAATCGTGCACGAGCACTGTTGTATCTGTTTTGCTGGAATTCTTCAGATGCTGTTAATAAGGAATTTGCGTATGTAACGAGCTCACTATCTGGATACTCTTTAGCGAAATTTCCGATCTCATATTGATATTTTCTGTTGCCGTCTTTTCTACCAATGGCGAGTATTTGAAGAAGCTTAATATTGTCGCTGAATTCGTTATCTGGATTCTTGATCAGAGCGCTATCAGATCTGGTGATTACTTGGCCAAATTCGCCCGATTGATAAAGTGTATATAAATTCTTGTAGAGTTTTTTTAGCCGTTCACTCGTAGCGAAGCTCTCCTCTCGATAGTTGGGGTTTTCAACCAGCTTGGCATAGATCGTTTCAGGAAATTTGGATTTGAGCGTTTCTCCCCTTGCCAAGGACTTCTCTGGATCAAGTTCTTTGTAAATAAGGAAAAGCTGATAAAGTACTTCCGGTTCATATTCTGACTCTGGAAATCTGCTCAAGAGTATTTCGAAGGATTCTGCTGCATTCTGATCTTCCTCTAGCCTCAGGTTGTAAATATTTCCAAGTTGATAATAAGCTTCTTCAATTTCGTCCAGCAATTTTTCCTTTGCCTCTTCCGAAGTTGGAATCGCCGAAATAAGTGACTGAGCTTTAGTTTCAATGGGTACTTCCTCTATTGTGGCCTCTTGTGTTTCGACCGGATCATCAACCGCCACAGCCGTAGGGGCTACTACACTGGAGGTTTTGTTTTTCCGCCTCCAATTATCTTCTAGAGGTCGATCTCCCCATTTCGTGGTGAATTCGTTTCTGCCTCTGCTGAGTGCGTTGGAGTTACTGAAATACCACACGGAGTTGGCGGTTGGTGTTTGAATGAGACTTGCTTCGGTGTTGTTGGCTAATTGACTTCTTCTTCTTTCCTTTTCTTCTTTCTCTTTCTTCTTTTTTTCTTCCACCTCTTCCGCTTCTAAAGCTGAAATAGCAATGGCGAGAACTGAATCTTTGGGCAAAGTGGAAAGGTGTAGCAGACTATCATTTTTGTTGATAACCGTAATTTGTTTCACAAAATCGACCAAGATTTCCTGTCGATTTTTGATGGCAGCATAATTCTCCTCGTCTTTCGGAAGTGTACTCACTGTGCTGTCGTAATAGTTTTTTGCAAGCTGATAGTTCTTTAGACTATCATAATAGATTTCTCCGAGCCTTAAATAGGAATACCCCTTTTGACGTTGATTACCCTTGCTTGATTCAATCGATAGTCTGTAATTGGAAATGGCTTCATCGATATGACCATTGTCGAACTCAAACCCAGCTAACTCATAGTAAATTTTGTCCCTGTATTCTTCGTTCTTTGGATCTCTAAGTAGACCCTTAAAATACTTTTGAATACGCTTCAGGTCATTGCTTTTTGCCAACTCGGTCACTTGTGCCATGTAGAGTTTGGCAAAAAACTCCAACTCGTATTTAGGATTATTTTTTAGCGTATTTCTGTAAAATCTAAATGCTTCGCCTTCGAATCCTAGCGAATGATAAGTTTGACCAATAATGAAATTGATTCTTGCCTTGTCTGAAGTTTTTCCAAAAAGCTCTTCTGCCTCTACCAAATGATAAACCATTTTATTTTCATCTTCTCTTTTCTGATAGAGATAGGCAGCATTGAGATGGTAGATCTTCCTATTTTTCAGATTAAGGTCTTCTTTCTCGAGATAGTCAACAACAGCAACCGCATTATTGAACTCACCAAAATCTGTATATACCCTAATCAATTCAGCAAGCGCCTCATGCTTTGAGTTGTCATCCTGGCCTTTATTGTTCACATATTTGAAAGTGTTGACAGCATCTGCAAACTCCATTGAATAATACCTGGCCTTCCCAACAAGGATGTAGCTGTCATCTTCCCATTTTGAGCCCGGATGACGTTGAATAGAAATCGAAGATTTTTGAATGCAATCTTCTACCTGAGTTTTAAGAGCAGCCGCCTGAGTGGAGTCAAACTGTGCATAAATAGGTAAAACCTTGTCATAATTCCATTCCTGTGCGTCAAAAATGATCTGTTCAATTTCCTTGATTCGCTCTTTTGCAATGAAATAGGCATTATAATGAGCGGTCATATCGTGAAAAGAATTGCTTAGTGGATTCTTCCGATAAGGAGCGCACGCGCTAATCAAAAATAGAAATATGTAAATGCTTCTTTTCAAACGCCGGCCTGGATTCCTAAAATAACGTTAGAAGTAGTTGTTTTGGTGTAAATATAAACATGCTTTGATTGCATAGATTTGCAATCCAAGAAAGTGTTTGAATAAACATGGCGTCAAAAAAGACTCTCAGTAACTGGCTGACTAATAAGTATTTACTCATTATTCGTAACGAGGAGAATTTCGCTGAAAAAACAACGTTCTCTTTCAACTACGCACGAATATTTCTTCTCCTCTTTTTTTTGGGGTTGAGCTTGCTTGGCTTGGCTGTTTATATCGTTACTGTTTTGCTCGATCAATGGCTGGATCCAAGGCATATGCAGATGGTTGCCAATAGAGAGACTTTAGAGCTTTCCATGCGCATTGATTCACTAGAAAGAGAGGTGAGTTACAAGGATGTTTATATTGAAAATATTAGAAGGGTTTTATCTGGTGAAATAGCTAGTGATTCGCTGCAGGCGAGCCCTGAAGCCAATTTACAGTCATCGGAGTTGTCAACCAGAATACAACCAATTGACTCACAATTTCGAGCAGAATTTGAAGGTACCGAGCTTTCCAATTTATCGATCAGCGTTTCCACTTCAGCGAGTGAGCTTAGAGAAATTTATTTGTTCAGTCCACTCGATGGAATTGTTACAGATGGGTTTGATCCGAGAAAAGATCATTACGGAATTGACCTAGTTGCCAGGGAGAATGAACCGGTACGTTGCGCGGCTGACGGAGTAGTAATTATGTCCTCCTGGACCCTTGATGGAGGCTATGTTATTGCGGTCCAGCATGCGGGTAATTTGGTATCCGTTTACAAGCATAATTCGGAATTATTTAAAAACGTTGGTAATTTTGTCGTGGCTGGCGAGGTAATTGCCACCATTGGGAATACTGGAGAGCTAACTTCTGGGCCACATTTACACCTGGAATTATGGCATAATGGCAATCCTGTAAACCCACAAGAATATATAGCATTTTAAAGACTACAGGAATGTTGAATAAGAATCAGAAGGAAGTTGAAGAGTTAAGTAACTCGAGCAATATTATCGGTAAGGGGACAAGTGTCCAAGGTAATGTTGAAACTTTCGGAAATATACGTGTTGAAGGAAAAGTGGTAGGAGACATAAAAACCAAATCAAAAGCTGCGTTTGGACAATCTTCTCATGTGGAGGGGAGTGTATTGGCACAGAATGCAGAAGTTGCAGGGCATATCTCTGGAACAATTGAAGTAACTGAATTATTAGTTCTAAAGCCAACTGCGTCAATCGACGGAGATATCATTACTAACAAACTGTTGGTGGAATCAGGGGCTAGCTTCAATGGGAAGTGTAAAATGGGCGTGAAAAGCAAAGAAATAAAAATTGGAAAGCCCGAAGTACCAGAAGAACGACAAGCGCTCGAAGCGTAAAGAACAGTCCAATTCATTTCTTAAATACTATGGGCTCGCCTTTGAAATGGTGGCCTTTAACCTGGTGTGCATCTGGGGCGGCATGGAACTGAGCAACAGGGTTTCACCTAAATCCAACTGGATCTTGTTTTCTAGCATTTTCTTCGCAATGGCTGGAACCATTTATTTTTTGTTGAAACGAATAAACAAGTGATTTGAAACGATACTTAGTCACTACAGGAGTAATTTCTGCAATTCTTTATTTGATTTATTTCACCTTAAATGAATCACTCTTTTCTGGATACTTACATCCTCACTTTCCCACGCTAGTCGTTTTCTTTTTTGTTCAGTCATTTGCCATTGCTTGGCTGCTTAACCTTGCTGAAAAAAATCCTTCCAGTTCCCCTATGTTTGTTATTGCCAGTATTGGGTTTCGAATGATTACGGGGCTTTTCTTATTGCTTGTTTTTTACTTTTTGAAAGTAGAAAACATCGTTGAGTTTTCATATCAGTTTTTGGGTGTGTATTTGATTTACTTTGTATTTGAAATAATGGTGGTATTGGCTAACTTGCGGCGAAATTAGAGAGGCCAATAATTCGCAATGAACCTACAGCATCCGAGACACGTTTCTAGAGCATTGAAAATCAGCATTTTATCACTATTTTTTGCATTAGTCTCGGTGAATTTTTCGCTTGCCAGCGGAGATGCAGACGGAGGGAAATTTGATCCGGGAGCGATGATCAATCATCACATCAAAGATTCTCATCAATGGGAGATCTTTCATGGATTCACAATTCCACTTCCTGTCATCGTCTATAGCGAAAGTAACGGGCTGGATATGTTCATGTCTTCAAATTTCTTTAATGAAGCACACGAAGAAATTCCTTACAATGGGTACGTGATGGATCATGATCATATCACCTTAGAAAACGGAGATCATGTTCTGGATCTTTCAATTACAAAAAATGTATTGTTCCTTTTCTTTAATGCAGCGGCATTGTTGCTAGTCTTTTTTGCTGTAAAGAGAGGATATCGAAAAAATGAAGGAAAAGCTCCAAAAGGAATTCAATCTTTCTTTGAGCCAATCATTGTGTTTATTCGGGATGAAATTGTGAAGCCAAACATTGGGCCAAGGTATGAAAGATACCTGCCGTACATGTTGACTTTGTTTTTCTTCATCTGGTTTGGAAATCTTTTAGGATTATTACCAGCCGCAGCGAACATGAGTGGAAATATCGCTGTTACTCTTACGTTGGCAGTGTTTTCTCTGATCATCACATTGGCATCTAGTCGAAGAACTTATTGGATGCACATGTTAGATCCAGTAGGAAATTCAATGCCTTGGTCGGCTAAGGCTTTATTATACATCATTTTGGTACCTATTGAATTAGTTGGAATAGTAACCAAACCATTTTCATTGATGATTCGACTTTTTGCGAACATAACCGCAGGTCACATCATCATATTGAGCATTATAAGTCTGACATTCATTGCAGGAAGCATTGGAGTAGGTGTGGTTGCGTCGTTGTTTGCTTCTGTGATGTATTTCTTGGAGTTGTTCGTGGCGATTTTGCAGGCATATGTGTTCACGCTTCTTTCAGCAATGTACTTTGGACAAGCTGTTGAGGAGCATCACTGATAAAGAATTTTTTTAACTATAAATAAGTAAATGTTATGGGAGCAATTGGAGCAGGTTTAGCGGTAATTGGAGCAGGTATCGGAATCGGTCTTGCAGGAAAAGGAGCAACTGAAGGTATCGCTAGACAACCAGAAGCAGCAGCTAAAATCCAAACAGCAATGATTATTGCAGCAGCCTTGGTAGAAGGTGTTGCATTGTTTGCTGCGGTAATTGGATTTATCGCTACTAACGCAGGTATTTAATTTACCAAAACCTGATCCTGTTCACATTAGGTGTCAGGATCAGTTTTACTTTTTTATTGTTGTTGAAAATAGAAATTGAACTAAAAATATTTTAACGTGGAATTAGTAACTCCTGATGTTGGTCTGATCATTTGGCAGACAATCGTTTTCCTGATCGTCTTTGTTGTTCTTGCATTGTTTGTTTGGAAACCAATCATTGGTTCTCTAAAAGCGCGTGAACATCAAATTGAAGATTCACTCCGAGCTGCGGATAATGCAAAAGAGGAGATGGAACAAATCAAATCGGATAATGAATACCTCTTGCAAGAGGCCCGAATTGAACGAGATCAAATCCTTAAGACTGCAAAAGATGAAGCAAGCGGTATTATTGAAAAAGCAAAAGGAGAGACTTCTGATATCACTCAGAAAATGATCAGAGATGCTCAAGATGCGATCGAAGGAGAAAGAAGAGCAGCAGTGAAGGAAATTCAAGAATTGGTTGCTTCACTATCTATCGAAGTAGCTGAAAAAATTCTTCGAGAAAAGCTTTCGGATGATAAGTCTCAAAAGGCTTTGGTTGATAAGTTCATTAAAGAAGTAGAGATCAACTAAGTATGTCAACCTCTAGTAGAATAGCTTCAAGATATGCAAAACCAATCCTTGAATTGGCGGAGGAGAAGAATGTTCTCGAAAATGTAAAAGAGGACATGGCTGGGTTTGCAGCTATTTGCAAGGAAAGCAAGGAATTCCTTTTGATGCTTAAAAGTCCAATTATTCCCCACCTCAGAAAAGCTGATATCTTGAAAAAGACTTTTAAGGGGAAAATGAATGAATTGACGCTTCAAGCCTTTGATTTGATTACACGCAAGAATAGGGAGAGCATACTTGGAGAGGTTGCCAATGAATTTCTCAAAATGTATAATAAGAGAAAAGGATTACAAGTGGTTACTGTGACTTCCAGCATCAAGTTGTCTGACGATCAACTAAAAGAATTTGAGAAGCTCGCCAATAAAGTAACCGGAATGAAGCCAATATTGGAGGAAGTGGTAGATCCAGAAATCATTGGTGGATACCTTCTCAAAGTGGAAGACAAACAAATTGACCAAAGTGTAAGCGGTCAACTAAAAGATATTAAACTAAAACTTCAAACAAAATAATCCCGAAGCTTCGGGAAAATAAAGAATACGATTATGGCACAAGTTAGACCTGATGAGGTTTCGGCGATACTAAGAGAGCAGCTCTCCAACTTCAAATCTGAAGCTGAACTCGAAGAAGTAGGTACTGTATTGCAAGTTGGTGATGGTGTGGCAAGGATCTACGGATTGACAAATGCACAAGCCGGAGAACTTATCGAGTTTGAAAACGGACTGAACGCTTTGGTTCTTAACCTGGAAGAGGACAATGTTGGAGCGGTACTTTTAGGAGACTCTAGCGATGTAGTCGAAGGAGACACTGTAAAAAGAACTGGAAAAATTGGTTCCATTCAGGTTGGAGATGGCATGTGCGGACGTGTAGTTGATACATTGGGGATGCCTATCGATGGAAAAGGAGATATCGATGGTGAAACTTTCGAAATGCCATTGGAAAGAAAAGCGCCGGGCGTAATCTTCCGAGAGCCGGTAAGTGAGCCACTTCAGACAGGTATCACAGCGATTGACTCAATGATTCCAATTGGAAGAGGTCAACGAGAGTTGGTGATTGGTGACAGACAAACAGGAAAGACTGCTGTTGTCATTGATACCATCATTAACCAAAAAGAATTTTATGAGAAAGGAGAGCCTGTTTACTGTATTTATGTAGCAGTAGGACAAAAGGCTTCAACGGTTGCGGGTATTGTTGCTCAGTTAGAAAAAGCCGGAGCAATGGATTACACAATCATTGTGAATGCATCAGCTTCTGATCCGGCACCGATGCAATTCTTTGCTCCATTTACGGGTGCTGCAATTGGAGAATATTTCCGAGATACAGGACGACCTGCTTTGGTGGTTTACGATGATCTTTCTAAACAAGCAGTTTCTTACCGTGAGGTTTCTCTATTGCTAAGAAGGCCACCAGGACGTGAAGCGTATCCTGGAGACGTATTCTACCTACACTCAAGATTACTCGAAAGAGCTGCAAAAGTGATTGGTGATGATTCTGTAGCAAAAGACATGAATGATTTACCTCCTTCGTTGAAAGACAAAGTAAAAGGTGGTGGATCATTGACTGCACTTCCAATTATTGAAACACAAGCTGGTGACGTTTCTGCTTATATTCCGACAAACGTAATTTCCATTACGGATGGTCAGATTTTCCTGGAAACTAATCTTTTCAACTCAGGTATCAGACCCGCGATTAACGTAGGTATTTCTGTATCCCGTGTGGGAGGTAGTGCGCAAATCAAATCAATGAAAAAAGTGGCGGGTACGCTTAAACTTGATCAGGCTCAGTTCCGTGAGTTGGAAGCATTCGCAAAATTCGGTTCTGACTTGGATGCCGCAACTCAAAGAACCATTGACCGAGGAAGAAAGAATCAGGAGATCTTAAAGCAACCACAATTCTCTCCAGTTCCGGTAGAGGAGCAAGTGGCAATTATTTATGCTTCTACAAAAGGTTTCATGGATAAGGTTCCTGTGGAAAAAGCAAGAGATTATCAGACGGCATTTATCGAAGCGATGAGATCTCAAGGAAAAGACGCTTTAGCGGATTTGAAAGCTGGAAAACTTTCAGATGAGGCGGTTGCAAAACTTGAAGAAGTAGCAAAAGATATCGCAACAAGATACAACTAAGAAAAAGAGGAGCATAAAGGATGGCCAATCTTAAAGAAGTAAAAGGAAGAATATCCTCGGTGACGTCAACGCAGCAGATCACCAAGGCCATGAAAATGGTTGCGGCTGCTAAATTGAGGAAAGCACAGGATCGAATCACGCAGATGAGACCGTATGCACAAAAGCTTTCTGAGATTATGCAGAATGTGGCTTCCTCTGGAGCTTCCAGTTCGGACAATCCTTTTTCTGAAGACAGAGGAGCTTCTAATGTATTGTTGGTTGTTGTGACGTCAGACAGAGGTCTTTGTGGTGCTTTCAACAGTAGTGTTTTCAAGTATACGAGAGCTCTTATTGAAGAAAAGTACGGCAGTGCAGAGCAATCCGGAGGACTGGAAATTTTACCTATCGGTAAAAAGGCTTACGAATTTTTTAAGAAAAGACGATACCAAGTAGTTGATAAGTACTACAACCTTTTTCACGATCTGAATTTCGACGATGTGAAGGAAGCTGCCGAGTACGTATTGGACGGGTTCCAGGAAGGCCAGTATGATCAGGTAGAGATTATCTACAACGAGTTTAAAAACGTTGCTACTCAGATCGTTAAGAACGAGCAGTTTTTGCCAATTGCTGAACCTGAGGCAACTGAATCTACTTCTTCAGTAGATTATATCTACGAACCTTCAATGGAAGTAATCTTTACAGAGTTAGTTCCTAAATCTTTGAAAATCCAGTTTTACAAAGCGGTTCTTGAATCCAATGCTTCGGAGCATGGAGCTAGGATGACAGCAATGGATAAGGCAACCGAGAATGCGGATGAGTTGCTGAAAGAGTTGAGGTTGACTTACAACAGAACAAGACAAGCGGCCATTACAAAAGAGATTCTTGAGATTGTGGGAGGGGCTGAAGCTCTTGCACAAGCTTAATGATTGGTCGCACTTACAGCGTACTACAACATTTATCGATAGATATAGTTTTTGGGGCAGTTATTCTGCTCCATTTTTTTTCTAAACTATACGAAGTTTCAATTGGATGGTCGGCCTATGTTTTGTTGGGATCGTCGATTTGGTTGATCTACACTATTGATCATTTAAGGGATGCGAAAACAGCAGTATCTGGAAAACGCGAGCGGTATGTTTTTCATGCCACGAATGAACGTTGGCTAAAATTGATAGCTGTAATTGTTCTTATTCTAGCTGGGACCTGTTTACTCTTTGTTCAAAAATCAATCATGATTGGGGGTAGTATTTTAGTCGCTTTCTCCACTCTTTATGTTGTCTTTCAATCATCATTCGCAAAACTTGGTTTGAAGGAACTCTACATTTCAATTGTTTATACGCTCGGAATTTTAGTAGCACCTATTGCTCTCTCACGGAGTTTTGATTCGTATTCCTTTTTTCTCTTATGGATATTGACTTACCTGAATCTTATCATTTTTAGCTGGTTTGAGCGAGATGATGATGTCAGTGATTCCTTTGCATCAATCGCGACCAAATGGGGTTCTGACAAGCTGATTAAGCTGATTTTGGTAATTTCTTCTCTAGGTTTTGCTCTTGGACTTCTGTCTATCAGTGAGAAAGGGATTTATTCGATTTACCTGATCATCATATTGATTATTTTCATTCTGTTGGTCTTCAATCCAGCCTGGGCCAAACAAAAAAGTCGGTATAGAACCATAGGCGATGCAGTTTTTCTTCTTCCCATTCTATTCGAACTCCTGTGAATAATTTCAACTTCATCGCTCCATTCTATGATCGATTGGCTCGTTTGGTCTTTGGGGACAGTATTGAAGAAGCGACCAAGCATTTTCTAAACGAGATTCAGGAGGATTCAGAAGTTTTGATTCTCGGCGGAGGGACCGGAAAGATTCTGACTCAATTTCCATCTTGTAAGCAAGTCACCTATTTGGAAAAGTCTAAAGAAATGCTGAGTCGAGCAAAGGCTCACAAAGCTGACTTGAACGTAGATTTCATTAAGGAAGACTTTTTGACATTCGATTCGAAACGAACTTATGATTTTGTTATCTGTCCGTTCTTTTTGGATTGTTTCCATGAAAAACATTTGACTGAGGCTCTCGACAAAATCCATAAGATTATTAAGCTCAATGGAAAACTTGTGGTAATCGATTTTCAACCAAACAAGATGCAACTGTTAATGCGCTTAATGCATCTTTTTTTTAGCGTTTTTGCCTCTTTAGAATCTAAAAAATTGAAGAATATTAATCGTTTTACGCTTCAAAATCGCTTCGAAATCGAAAAGGAGGAATTTTTTCATAAAAACATGATTTTTTCTCGTCTTTATAGAAACCTTTGATGTTGAATCCTGTCTCTATGGAGGAAGTGAGCACACAACAAACCATTCACAAACATCTGATCATTGAAAGCCAGAAGGGTGATCAAGGCGCAATGTCATCGTTGTACGGCCTCTATTCGAAAGCGATGTACAACATTTGCCGGCGAATGATGGGTGATGAGGAGGTTGCAAAAGATCTTTTACAAGAATCGTTTGTTGATGCTTTTCAAAAACTTCCAAAACTGAGAGAGGTGAATACTTTCAGTTCATGGATCAAGCGTATTGTTGTCAATAACTGTATCAATGCCTTGAGAAAGAAACGTTTGGACACGGCGCAATTGGAAGAAGGACAGGATTTTATAGAAGAAGAAAATGATGATTATGAATATGCGCAGTTTCAGGCAAGTCAGATCATGCATAGCATTGATTTACTGCCAGACGGATGTAAGACGGTATTGAATTTGTATCTCTTTGAAGGATACGATCATAAGGAGATTGGAGAAATATTGGGCGTGACAGAATCAGCTTCCAAAGCCCAGTATTGCAAAGCGAAGGCACGAATTAGAAAAATATTAGAAGAAGAAAGGAGTCAAAATGCGGGATAGTTTAAAAGAACATATTGAATCGAATGCAGAGGATTTTGAAGTATATCCTTTTGATGCAAATGATTGGAACAAAATTGCAGATAAACTAGATCCACCAAAGAGACATTACAGAGGGTGGTTGTTAGGAGTTGCGGCAAGTTTGGCTGTGATTTTTATATCCACTGTTTTGGTGATGTCTAGTTCGCAAACAGCTCCGCCGAACGAAGTGGCCGAGATGGAAGGCTATTACCAAGAGGCAATTAATGCCAAAATTTCATTGGTTAAAAATCAGCTAGAAGATGATAGCATTTTAGAGGACTTAAATGCGATGGATGAAGCTTTTGCTGAGTTGAAATTAGATCTTGATGAAAATGTTGATAATGAGGAAGTGGTGATAGCGATGATGGAAAACTATCAACTTAAGCTAAAGATCCTGGAGAGAATTTTGTCAGAATTAGAAAAAGAGAACAGTGAAGAAGCGCTTTAACATAGTAACCCTACTCCTACTTGGAACGACTTTGGCTTTTGCTCAAGTTAGGCAGGAAAGAGACTATGATCGGTCTTTTTCAGTGGAGGAAAATTCAAAAGTCGAGATCATAAGCAAGTATGGCGAGGTGATCGTTCAAACATGGGAATATGATTCCGTTCGATTTGAGGTATTGGTAAAAGCAGAAGGAAGAAATAGCTCTGTGGTAAGAAAATCCATGGATCGTGTAAATATTCGTTTCCGCAAAGTGGGAAGAATCATTTCCGCCACAACGGAGGTTGAAAAAGGGAGTGGTTTTTTGGGAAGTTTGATGAGTGAAGTGGAAGGTGTGGTTGGACCTAATAACAAATTACAAGTTGATTATCAAGTCTGGCTTCCTGAGAACGTAGACTTAAGTGTAGAGAACAAGTTTGGGGATGTCTTTCTTTCAGATTTGTACGGAAAAGTGGACTTGAATGTATCTCACGGAGATATCAAAGCCAATCACATTGAGCAATCGATGAACCTGAAACACAGTTTTGGAAACGCATCTTTTGGAAACGTGAAAGAAGGGATTCTAACGCTTCGTGGTTCTGAGTTTCAAATTGATGAGGCGGGTAAATTGAATTTTGAAAGTGGCAGCTCAGAGATATTGATTGAGAAAGTAGAACGCATCCAGTTTAACTCAAGAAACGATAAAATCAGACTAACCGAGGTGGAGGAGATCACCGGTGAAGGCTCGTTTACGGACCTTACCACAGAATACATTGGTGGTGGCGCGAGACTTGACTTTAGCTACGGAGATATTTATTTGAGCAGAATTAACAAAGATTTTAACAGTATTGATATCACTGGGAAGTCTACGGACATTAACCTTGTATTGAATCAGGCATCTTATATCAAGACGATCATCAAAGGGCCCGAAGATCGAATGATTTTGCCCAATAGCATGCTTACCATGAGAAAAGAAATTTTTGAGGATGAAGGGATTATCTCGCTTTCAGGAGATGTGGGAAATGCAAACACCAGACACAGCCAGCTTTCGATTGATGCCGTAGGGGGGGAATTAATAATCGCTATCAAAGACACACCTATTTTTGTAGACAGAGACTAATACATGCGGATTTTCTTAGCTGTTTTATTTGTAGGAGTCATGTCTATGGCAAGCGCCCAGCAGAATTACGAGAAATCTGCAGGTGTTCGGCTGGGTAGTACCTCGGGCCTTACTTTCAAGAAGTTTGTGACTGAAAATGAAGCGATCGAACTCTTGTTAAGTGGCAGGAATGAAGGCATGCAGTTCACTGTAATGTACCTGTTCCATCAGTCGATGGAGTTTTCTTTCAATGACAAGTTCTACGCTCATTATGGTTTAGGCGGGCATATAGGCTACGAGCGATTCGACGATATTTCCAAAACGCTGGTAAATGCTACCGGTGATGCTTTTGTGTTTGAGGATAAGAGTTTTTTTGCGATGGGAATTGATGCCAACCTCGGTATTGAATATAGATGGCTTGAGGTTCCAATCACCATTGGCTTTGACATAAAACCCATTTTCAATTTTATTGGAATGCGGCACACCAGGGGACAGTTTTGGGATTCAGGAATTTCATTTAAATACGTTTTCTGATTCATGAAACACCTAACCACACTTATCCTAACCGCCTTAACTCTTAGCTCTTATTCGCAGCAATACGTGGACACCAATGATCCACGTAACGAGGAAATCAAATCACTCTTAAGTAGAGGAAATGATCTGAATGGGTTTGGAGGCTCAGACCTTCGGATTGGGGATTTTAATGACGAACGCGGCTTGCTCGCCGGAGCGTATGGAGGCTTGATCATTAACAGAAGATACCTTTTTGGTTTAGCAGGCTATGGAATTGTGACCAAAATAGAATTTGATGGAACAGTACCGGGTCAACCAGATCCAAAGTCATTGAATTTACACGGCGGATACGGTGGAGTGTTGATAGGGGCCTCAATTGCCCCGAAAGAAGTTGTCCATGTCACCATTCCAGTACTTCTTGGAGCCGGATCTTTTGAGGTTGTCGACAAGAATTTCTTTCCCAACAATTTAACCGACTCAGAATTTACAATAGAAAACTCGGTGTTCTTTGTTGTGGAGCCGGGCATTGAAATAGAGTTCAATATCAGTAATCATTTCCGGTTAGGGTTTGGAGCCAGTTATCGATACATTACTGGGACAGAACTGGTGAACATTGATGATGAAGACGTGACCGGAACGGCTGGAATGATAAGCTTCCGATTCGGAAGATTCTAAATCACTTATAAACAATATTTTCAAAATCCGACCAATTCTCCACTTGCTCACTTAATGGCAAGGTTGATTGTTTCTTCAAGGCAGAAAACAGCTTCTTTTTTTTAACACCTAGAAATTGCTGTACGGATTCCAATGTCTCACTTTGCCAGGAAATTAGGTCTTCATATGAAATGTTGAGAATTCTACCACTAAACTCCTGATCAATTTCAGCCTGAAGTTTTGATTGTTGTTCTTCGAACTGCTGAAATGCTGCTAAATCTATTCTTAATGGACGAGTTTCTTCCGAAGTTTGATAACTCCATTCTTTACTCCGCTTGGCATGTTGAAGAGAAACGAATTGAGCAAGGCGATCCTTTCTTGCTAAGTGGATCACCTTAATGGTTGTATCGGCTTTAAGTTCCTGTAAAGCACCATTATAGATGTCGTTTTCCAACCCATAAAACACTTTGAGACCAACAGCTTCAATTGGGGAGGCATGCAAATGATAGACGTCCTTTCCCATACTGAAGTCTTGATTGAGCTTATGTTTTCTCAATACGATTTCACCTTTGGAAATGATGAATGGATGAGAGTTGAGAAGCGTGTGAAGCCAGGTGGAGCCTGATCTAGACGTACAAACAATGGCAAATTTTGTGTAGTCAAGATTTGTATTGAATAGCAGCCGATAAGCTGATTTCCTTTTTATTATCGCCCAAACTCTGAAATATTTAAACCAATACGCCATGCAAACCGTGACAAGTTAGTCAATTGTTGAATGGACCCTTTTAGCGATTACCAGGTTGTTTTTGTTGCTAACATCAAGAAAACCCATCAAAAAGAATTCACCACCATCTCTCACTTTGTTTTTTTTCTTTAAGGCGGCAGGAGACAAAGGATAGTTTCTGGTGATCACGTTAATGAATCCATTTTCAGCAAATTGATTAATGGAGTTTTTATCTGGATGAGGGTCAACGATCTCGAAAGTTCTTCCTGGCCAATTGGGAACAATCTTTTCTGAAGTATAGAGATGTGTATTCGAATGAAGCTTTTCTACGTCAAAATGGACGGCAACCTGATTGAAAGCTCCAGCTTTTAATATAGATGCGTTGGGTTCTAGAAGGTATTTTTTTGATTGGCCAAATGAAGCTTGGGCAGTTGTTTCTTCCGAGATTTTGAAATTAAATGTTTGGTTTGAATGGTCGAAATTCACAGTCTTTATATCTGGCTCACCCGAGAACGAATAATCGATTAAAACCAACACTTCTTTGCATTCATTTTTCACCGAAACAACATGAACTTCTTTGATATTGCTCAGCTTTTTGAGTGTCAGTTTGATGTCGAGAAACGGGGATAATTTGACCAGCACTTTGCCTCCGATTTCCTTTAGCTGAGCCTGTAATTCGACCATGTTTGGAGAACAATCTTCCAGGTTGAATACTTTGTTTTTTGCTTCATCTCTTCTGGCTGGATCAAGGTAAAATGAAATGTCATTCTTTTTATTTACCTGATCCAGATATGATTCAGCGGATATGTATTGAGTTTCAATCGTTTTGCTCAACACCTTACAATTATGTTTGAAGATTTCAACCAATTGCTCTTGCTGTTCGATGTAAATAGTTGATTCAAAGTGATCGCTGAGGGTAATCGTATCGACTCCCATTCCACCAGTGAGGTCCACCAAGTGATTGCCACTGTAGACGGATTTCTTGTAGTTGGCCGTTTGTTCCGATGACGCTTGTTCCACGGAAATGGGTGGCGGAAAAATCAAGTCAAAGTTGGAAGCCCAGGGATCAAGTTTTCTTTTGGCTTTTTGACGCGCTTGAATTTGCGCCACAATTTCTTTGGCATATGGAGCTATGGTTGATGGATGATTGAGTAAAAGTTTGTTGATGTCCGAATCGATGTGCTCTTGAATGAAATTTTTGATTTCAGTTTTACTCAGAAAATCTAGCAATTCCTTCCATTCACTCATTCATCAATTCCTTCATACATTCAAAATTCACTCATTCCTTCATTCAATAAACTAGGCTATGTTCCATCATGTACTCTGCAATCTGGACGGCATTCGTAGCAGCTCCTTTTCTTAGATTGTCTGAAACAATCCAGAGGTTCAATGTATTACCTTGTGTTTCGTCCCTTCTGATCCGTCCGACAAAAACATCGTCTTTTCCCTCGGCATCAATGGGCATTGGGTACTCATTTTCAGATGGATTGTCCACAACTGTAACTCCTGAAGCATTATTTAATAGTCCTATTACTTCATTCAGTTCAAAGTCCTTTTCGAATTCCACATTCACAGATTCCGAATGGCCACCCATGGCTGGAATTCTTACACAGGTAGAAGTTACCTGAATCGAATCGTCACCAAAGATTTTTTTCGTTTCATTGACCATTTTCATTTCCTCCTTCGTGTAACCATTTTCCTGGAACACATCAATGTGTGGAAGTGCATTCAGATCAATGGGGTGCGGGTAGACTTTTTGAATGTCTTTGCCTTCACGCTCGCCATACAGTTGATCCACCGCACCTTTTCCTGATCCGGTAACTGATTGATAGGTTGAAACAACAATTCGCTTGATGTGGTAAGCCTCATGCAAAGGCTTCAATGCCACGACCATCTGAATCGTGGAGCAGTTGGGATTGGCGATGATTCGATCGTCAATTCTGAGGACTTCTCCATTCACTTCCGGTACGATTAATTTTTTGGAGAGATCCATTCGCCAGGCCGAGGAATTGTCAATCACGACCGCTCCAGCCTCAGCAAACTTTGGCGCAAATTCCAAAGAAGTGCTGCCGCCTGCTGAGAAAAGAGCAATGTCTGGTTTAGCTTCAATCGCATCCTGCATAGAGATTACTTCATAGGAATCGCCTTTAAATGCGATCTTTTTGCCCACGGACCGCTCGGAAGCGACCGGGATCAATTCTTCCACGGGGAAGTTGCGCTCTTCTAGTATTTCCAACATTTTTTGTCCGACCAGGCCAGTGGCCCCCACCAATGCTACTTTCATGATTGCTTAACAGAAATAGTAAAATCTAAGCTGCAAAACTAGTACATTTAATACCTGAAATAACAACAAGAAGATGGCGAGAATACTAGTAGCACTATTTCTCGTCACCACTAATACACTTCGAGCTCAAGTCTCTGATGCATTTTCGGATGGAGATTTTACATCCAATCCTATTTGGTCAGGACATGATTCGGAATTTGTAATAGATGCATCAAACCAGCTTAGGCTAAATAACCTTAGCCCTTCGTCAAATAATGAATCTTACCTGAGTTTACCCTCAGCGGTTATTGAAAATGCTGTGTGGGAATTTAAAGTGGGTTTCGACGGCCTTTCTTCAGGTGGATTGTCAGGGTCTAATAAGATGTTTATCTATTTAGTTTCTGATAAAGCTGATCTTGAAAGTGACCCGAATGGGTACTATGTTTTAGTTGGCAATACAAATGATGAAGTAAGTCTTTATTCAACCACTTCATCAACTCCATTAATCGATGGAACCGATGACGTTACTCAATCAAGCTCGGCTTTTGTTTCAGTCAGGGTAACGCGTGACGATATTGGTAATTGGGAACTGCTTGTTGATACGTCAGGAGGTAACAACTTCATTTCGGAAGGAACATCTAGTAATACAGATTTTGAAGAATCAGCTTATTTTGGAATTCTATGTGATTACTCCAGTACGAGAAGTACAAGTTTCTTTTTTGACGATTTCGAAATCACAGGATCGACACCTTCGGATATTGATCCTCCATTCATTCAGTCGGTAACTGCAGTTTCAGATACACAGATTGAAGTAGCATTCAATGAACCAATAGATCAGACAACGGCTGAATCAGTCAGCAACTATGTCTTAGATGGTATCACCATTACTACAGTCTCCACGGATTCATTAAATCCAAAACTCGTTCATTTAACAACTGAAGTTATGACTAATGGTGCTACATACGTCATCACCATCAATAACATAGAAGATGAAAGTGGAAATGTGATTGCTACCAACAGTCAGCACGTGTTTCAGTATTTGGTTTTTGAAGAAGCTGTTGAATTTGATGTTGTTGTTAACGAATTCATGCCCGATCCCAATCCTGTTATTGGACTTCCAGATGCTGAGTTTGTGGAGTTATACAATCGAAGCGACAAATTTTTGAATCTAGAGAATTGGATATTAGACGGACAAACGTTGGGGAACTATCAATTCAATCCAAATTCTTACGTGATTATCGTTGATGATAATGATGAGGCTCTTTTTTCTTCCTTTTCTAATGTATTGACCATATCTACATTAAGCTTGAGTAATTCAAGTGCTGACTCTATTACATTAAAAGATGACAATGAGAGTCAAATCCATGGCGTAGCTTTCCAAGGATCAACCGGAGGAATAAGCACAGAACTCATTAATCCGAATGGACCGGATTATTCACAAAACAATTATGGTCTTTCAACCGATCTTGAAGGTGGAACTCCGGGAGAACAAAACTCGATTTTTGATGACACACCTGACACAACAAGCCCTATAATATCCAGCATAGTAATCATTTCTTCCACTGAACTAGATATCATTTTTAATGAACCAATCGATAAGACTACTTCTGAATCGATCTTAAGTTATGCTATTGATGGAGGAATTGCGGTAACTACTGCCATACGTGATGAGAATGACAATTCGATTATTCACTTAGCCGTTACTCCACTTGTTTCTGGTGAAATTCGAACATTAACAATCAATGATGTTCAGGATTTATCTGGAAATGTAATCATGGATAACTCAATGGTTGATTTTGAATACATAGAAACTGAAGAAGCTGTTGCCGGAGATGTTTTGATCAATGAATTTTATGCAATTCCAAACGACGAGGCTGGGATTCCAAATGCTGAATTCATTGAACTTTTAAATGTTTCTGACAAGTTTATAAATCTTGAGAATTGGACTTTTAGTGATGCAACTGGCATTTCTGGCTCGTTTCCTCCTCATATTTTGAGACCAGGTGGACTTGTGATTCTCACAGCTTCTGGAGAGGGATCTCCTTTCATTTTATTGGGTAATGTTCTAGAAGTTCCTAGTTACCGTTCTCTTAATAATGGTGGTGATGATCTTACAATCACAAATGAGAGTGGAGTTGATATTTTTTCACTCAATTACACTTCGGTAACATCGGGGATAAGTACGGAACTAATTAACCCAAATGGTCCAGACTATTCACAAAACAATTATGGTCAGTCCATTGACCCAAATGGAGGCACACCCGGAGAACAAAACTCGATTTTTGATGACACACCCGACACAACAAGCCCAGTAATATCCACAGTAGTAATCATTTCTTCCACTGAATTGGATATCATTTTTGATGAACCCATCGATAAGACTACTTCTGAATCGATTTTAAGTTATTCTATTGATGGTGGAATTGCGGTAACTATTGCCAGACATGATGAGAATGACAATTCGATTATTCACTTAGCCGTTACTCCACTTGTTTCTGGTGAAATTCGAACATTAACGATCAATGATGTCCAGGATTTATCTGGAAATGTAATCATTGATAACTCAACTATTGATTTTGAATACATAGAAACTGAAGAAGCTGTAGCCGGGGATGTTTTGATCAATGAATTTTATGCAATTCCCAGTAAGGAATCTGGAATTCCGAATGCTGAATTTATTGAACTATTAAATGTCTCAGATAAATTCATTGATCTTCAAGATTGGACAATAAGTGATGCCTCCAATACATCCTCCAGCATAGCATCATTCATATTGAGACCGGACTCACTTGTTATACTGACCGAAAAAGACAATGGGATACTGTTTTCATTTTTTGGAGATGTGGTTGAAGTTGGAGGTTTCCCTGCACTCAACAACAGTGGGGATGATATTACAATCACGAGTGCAGACACGATTGATATATTCTCAATAAGTTATTCCTCAGCTACCTCTGGTATATGTACAGAATTGATCAATCCAGACGGTCCTGATTTTTCCGAAAACAATTATAGCCTTTCCATAGACCCGGATGGAGGTACACCTGGAAAACAAAACTCTATTTTTGATGACACACCTGATACAACAAAGCCAGTTATCACTGAACTTCAAGTGATATCTGCTACCAAACTGAAGTTATTCTTCAGTGAGCCGATCTCTTCCATAAGTGCAGAAAATATTACCAACTACTCTATTGATGGAGGGATCTCTATCGATTCGGTACAATTTGAACAGGTAAGTAAATCCACAGTAAATCTTTTTGTATCTGAGTTAGTATCCACGGAAAACCGATCATTAACTATTAACAATATTCAGGACCTTTCTGGAAATGTGATCAAAGTAAACACATCAATTGAATTTGTGTTCATTGAAACAGTGAATCCAGAACAAGGAGATATTTTGGTGAATGAGTTCATGGCAAATCCTTTGAATGAGAGTGGAGTTATAAATGGTGAATTCATTGAACTACTGAATAATTCTTCTAATTATTTTGACCTGGAGAATTGGACGATGAGTGATGCTTCTGGCACATCAGGATACTTACCATCTAAAATTTTCGGACCAAATGAACTGCTGATCCTCATTCCTGATGACAATCCGGAGTTGTTTGAAGGGCTTGGGGAAGTTTTAGTAGTTCCAGGATTCAGGTCACTGAATAATTCATCGGATGATATTGTTGTAAAAGATGAAAGCGGAGCGGTCATTTTTGAGTTATCCTATAGTGAATCAGAACTGGGTAAAAGTGCGGAACTTGTGAATCCGAATGATCCATGCATTTCTGAGAATAGCTATTCTACATCTATTGTTAATGAAGGAAGCACACCAGGGCAGATTAATTCTGTTTTTGACAATACGCCTGACACAAAACCTCCGACCATTGTCTCATTCAATTTTGATCAAAGCCTTACTATTAATTTTTCCGAAACTATGGATGCATTGAGCTTGATGAATGGAACATATCAAGTATCAAATTTGACTGTTTCAACAATCAATGTTGGGATACTGCCAACGAATGTAGATCTCTTTTTCGGCGAAAATCTTGAAGCTGGATTGGTCTATGAAATGAATGTATATGGAGTAACCGACTGTTGGGGTAATTTGATAAATGAGATCCAAATAAACTTTGGAATAGGAAGAGATCCAGCATTTAACGAAATAATTATTACAGAAATTTTCAGTGATCCTGAACCATCAAGTGGACTTCCTGAGGTAGAATTCATTGAGATACACAACACCACTTCTAACGCAATTCTGAAGACAGAAAATTTGATGTTCTCTGATGCCAACAATGTTTCGCAATTTCCTCCTGCCTCATTATTGCCGGGTGAGTACTATGTTGTTACATCCACTTCGAACGTTTCATCATTTCCCGGAGTAGATGTGATTGGAATTTCTGGTTTTCCATCTTTGAGTAATGCTGGTGAACAGTTGTATCTATCGATGGAAGAAAACCTTATTTTCTCAGTGAACTACACAAATGATTGGCATGATGACGAAAAATCTGATGGTGGGTATTCGCTAGAAATTAGAGACATTTCTAATCCTTGTATGGAAGAATTTAACTGGGGGAGTTCTGGCAATGCTAGTGGAGGTACACCTGGTTTGGCAAATTCAATTAGTGAAAATGTTCCCGATAATTTTGGTCCTGAAGTTACCGAGGTAATTGTTTTATCAGCTGATGCAATTCGAATCGATTTAAATGAGAATCTTGATCCAATGGTTGGAATAGGTTTGATCTCGTTCGACCCTGACCTGATTGTCGAATCAATTGGTTTTGACTACAACTTTCCAAAATCCATTTCTATTTCCTTAGAGGAAAGCTTGACAGAAAGCGTACCCCACACATTTCAATTGACTGGGATTTTTGATTGTAATGGAAATGAAGTTCAAGAGAATAATCTGATTGTTGTTCTGTCTTCTGACCCAATCCTTGGTGATATTCTTCTTAGTGAAGTACTGTTCAATCCTAGAACGAACGGTGTAGATTTTGTGGAATTATATAATGCTTCTACAAACTATATAGACCTAGACCAGTGGCAATTGGCTAGAATCACAGACGTTGGAGTAAGTGATGAAAAACTAATTTCAGGTCAAATTGTAATGGGCCCTGGAGAATACTTTGCATTCACTACTGATGTAGAGGTATTGTTTGATAATTATCCACAGGCCGATATAGAAAACATCTATCAGATTGCTTCCTTACCAACCTATGCCAATGATACAGGTAACGTAGTTCTCTTGAACTCATTAGGAGAAATTCAAGAACTCTTTCGGTACGAGGATGAATTCCATTATGACCTTCTGGAAAATGACGATGGGGTTTCTTTAGAAAGAATCTCATTTGTTTCTGAAACCAATGATCCCAATAACTGGCGATCGGCTGCAAGTGCGGCTGGCTTTGCCACCCCAGGTGGACCTAACTCGCAAGCTACTTCAAATCAGGGTGTGACTACTGGGAGTGTTGAAATAGAACCCAAAGTATTCATTCCAGGTAATTCAGGATCAGGTCGAGATTTCACAACCATCAACTACCGATTTGACCTACCTGGAAAATTTGCCAATATTACCATCTATGATCAAGCTGGAAGAATGATTAAAAAAATCGCAGAAGGAGCACTTCTCTCAACAGATGGCTTTGTACGTTGGGACGGCACAACCAATTCTGGTGAAATGACTCGCATAGGGTATTACGTTGTTCTCTTTGAAGTATTTGATAGTTCTGGTAATTCAGATGTGATTAAGGAGACAGTGGTTGTGGGGAGGGATTTTTGAGCCTAAATAGCATCCTTTCATTGTAAGAAAATTGAAAATCTTACGTTGCTTTAGACAGAATCGAGGTGAAATCAGGAGCTCATCAGAAATTTTTTCGGTTTGGTCCCGAAAACGGTCTTTCTGACCGAAAAACGCATATTTTAAACGAAAAAAGTTGTAACCTTGGGGTGATTCCTGCGTTTATCTTGATTTCTGGTAATTAAAGGGATATTTCTTTGTATGTCATTGATTATTAGGGGATTAGATTGAATATTAAAACATTAGGTGAATGTTAAAAGTTTCCCTTTGGCAGTTGATGTTATGCATGCATAATATTTTGTATTTGTTATTTAATATCTTGCTTGGCAAAATTCACCATTAAGACCGATATGATTTACATTTTTACCACAGCGCTAATTCCCAAATTGATGGTATCCATGGTACTCATAGTAGCATTGTTACTGGCAATCCACTCGCTTTATCTCAACATTTTTGCTCGTAAAATCGACAGACCTAACATTGCCGGAATGGTCTACGATGCAAAAACTGGAAAATTAGTACCGGATAATACTCTTACTCGCCCTGATTAAGTTCCGGAATCTCCCACAGCTTACTTGTTAACCAACCAATCCTTTTAGAAAATTCCGGAAACTTGTCGACGCATATACCACAAAGAGGTTTAAGTGAACTTTTTGAAAATTATGAATACATAGGATTCATTCCGAACATTTATAGTGTAGATTTTGGCCATATAAGCAATCATGTAAGAGGATATGGAGATTCCTATGCAGCTTCTATTTTGTTGATTGGGGCGAAGAGTACAAGCATATCTGAACGTCATATTTTTGCAACTTCTAGGAATAATTATAAAGATACGACCAGAATAAAAGGAATAAAGGCAGGTGATTTTAGAATAATTCTTTATGCAGTAAGAGCTCCGGGTGACTCATTTATAAAGGGCAAGATCCTGCTTATTCATAATGAAGGGAAAGTTGAAGAAAGAGAAGCAAAGATTGTAAATGGAATTGCTGAGCTTGAACACTTGTCACCTCTCAACAAAGTCCAAACACTTCAGTTAAACGCCGAGTCAAATTTGTATGACGAGATTAAGAACAAAGTCAATGAAGTTTCCGACCGTGTAAAGGATTTTTGTGAAAATCAACCGCCATTCCTAATAAAGAATTCTGATAAGAAGGATAAGAATGAATCAATCTTTAACATGTGGACATACGATTTTGCCGTGGAAAAGTCAGGATTCTTTTTTCTGAAAGAATCTACCGAAAGGAAGGGAGATCACAACGGAGACGATGACATGAATGTGCCGCACGCAAAAGTATCAAGACCAAAAAGGATGATGTACTATGCGGTGGCAGAATTATTTCACAAGCATAATACGCATCATCCTACTGCGGATGAATGGATGGGGCTTTCACAAAAAAGCTTCTTAGAGGAAAAGTATAAAAAAATACCAAAGCCTAGTGATGCCAAGTCGGCTGCTGTATCTGATACGTTGAAGTTTAACACTGAAGAGCTTTTTGAACATATCGTAGGTCGTCCAATCAAGAAAATATACCGGAAAAAGAACAAGAAAAGGCTTGGTGTAAATTCTTGGCAAGTTTTCGGCAATTATATGCTTACGGTCTTGAATAGCTTTAGAAAAGCTGATTTAATTGGAAATGATTTTTACGCTGCTGAGTCAACGCGGTTGAATAATATATTTTCAGCCTTGGAACAAAAAACTTCAACCAAATCCCAGAAAGCTCTTGAATTTGTACCGGCGGGCATACTGCTAGTTGCTTCATTAGCCGCATTGATGACATCTTGGAACTTCACAAAGATGCATGGGTACTTATCCTCAATTACGGAGATGACAAATGGACATCCGGGAATCAATACAGTTCAGATATTGATATTTTCGGTTTTTGCTTTTAGCTTGTTTTTTATTGGTAGAAAACTCTTTTTTTCAGAAAGAAGGGCGAGTTTTTTAGCACTTGATGTTCGCCATCGGCTACTACAAATGACAGTTGGACTCGAAAGAGGTCTAAAGTTTAATGCAATTTCTAGGGAGAGATCCAAAAAAGGGTCTAAGGCTCAGAAGGCTTACTCAGCATTAGAATGGGTAAAGGACAATTTTTTGGGCAGACCTATACATTGGGTCTTTTTACACTCCTATTTTTTCACCTTCAGACAACTTAGTTATCTCGCAGTAAATCCATTTAACAACATTGATCCTGTTACACTGCGTATGAAACGAAATTGGCCTGTGATTTTCATACTTCTCTTACTAATTGTTTTCTTTTCATACTCATTGTACTGGGTATGGACGAGTTTTTGACAATAACCAATCATCTTTGATAACCAAGGTATGAAGCACCGAAACAGACTTTTTATTAATAAATAACGAGCAGGTCTGACACTTTTTTTAGAGTCTTAGGGTCAGATAAATGTAGATTTGTTTTGATAAATCTGAATGGGAATATCACATCATCTATCCTTATTCTCGTCCATTCTGGGTATTTTCGCCATGCTAAATCGATTTATGGACTTTAAATGCTAAGAGAATGAGTGCAAAGAAGGCTACAAAGACACGATACACTGAGAAAGAGCTCAAGGAGTTTGAAGATCTGATAAATGAAAAGCTGGAGAAAGCGCAGAAAGAATTAAGCACACTCAAAGCATCACTCACCAGGGAATCTGATGATTCCGGAGATAATTTTTCTTCAGTAAAAACGCTGGAAGATGGTGCTGACACTGCTGAAAAAGAGCAACTCAGCCAATTGGCAGGTCGACAACAGAAATTCATCAATAACCTGGAAAACGCCTTGGTGAGAATCAAGAACGGAACCTATGGCATTTGCATTGATACCGGTAATCTTATTTCCAAAGAAAGACTCAGAGCGGTTCCTCACACCCAACATAGTATTGCCGCTAAGATGAACAAGTCCTCTTAATGGACTATCTGGCAAATCATATTGAAGCATTGGTGTTTTGTTCTCCAAAGCCCATTACTGAAGGAGAAATACAAAACTGCCTGAAGGAAATGTTCGATGCGGATGTGCCTTCTAAAGATATTTCTGAAGGACTAACAACTATTCAGGAAAAGTTTAAAGCTGATGCCTTTTCATTCGAATTAATGAAATCTGGTGGAGGCTATCAGTTCTTAACAAAACCGGCCTATCAGGCAAGTATTGGAATTTTACTGAAGCAGCAATCGAAGAAACGGTTGTCCAATTCGGCGCTGGAGACACTTTCAATCATTGCTTATAAACAACCGGTTACGAAAAGCGAAGCGGAGCAAATCCGAGGAGTGAGCTGTGATTATTCCATTCAGAAATTGTTAGAAAAGGAATTGATTGAAGTCCGTGGAAAATCTGAAGGTGTTGGTCGACCCATTTTGTATGGAACAAGTCAGAAATTCATGGATTATTTTGGTATCAACGATTTGAAGGACCTTCCAACACCCAAAGATTTCGCTACTGAGGAAAACTCGATCGGTGAGGAGAAGGAATGAAACGTCCTAAGAAAAAAACGCCGACCTCCAATCCTTCAGAAACACGTCTCAACAAATTTATTGCGAACGCTGGCGTCTGTTCTCGTAGAGAAGCTGACAAGCTCATCACCGATGGTCTGATCAAAGTGAATGGAAAAGTGGTGAAAGAGATGGGCTTCAAAGTGAAGAAAACAGACAAGGTGGTCTATAAAGGTCGAACCTTGAGGTCACAACAACACCAATATGTGTTGCTAAACAAACCAAGAGGTTTTATCACCACAACCAACGATCCTCAGGAGCGAAAAACGGTGATGTCATTAGTAGAAAAAGCCTGCAATGAACGCATTTATCCCGTTGGCAGACTAGATAGAGATACCAGTGGCTTGTTACTTTTTACCAATGATGGCGAGACAGCTAAGAAACTTACACATCCTTCACATCAAGTAAAAAAGATTTACCAGGTGGAGCTCAACAAACCGATTACAAAAGAAGATTTCAATTCGGTATTAAATGGAGTTGAGTTGGAAGACGGACTAGCTCCAGTAAGAGAGCTCGCAATTATTGGCAATGATAATTCTGTTCTTGGAATTGAGATTCACATTGGTCGCAATCGTATCGTGCGTAGAATTTTCGAGCATCTCGGATATGAAGTGAAGAAACTGGATCGTGTCATGTTTGGGTCTTTAACGAAGAAAAATCTCCCTAGAGGCAAGTTTCGTCACTTGAGCCCTAAGGAGATCATGGCCATTAAAGGTATTAAGTGATAAGATCGTAAGCTTTATTCCAATATGAATTGGAATAAAGATTTAGTTTCAAGGAGATATCTGATTAGTGCAATCGTTTCCCTTACTTCTTTGATTTTTCTTGTTAAAAATTTCATGATTCTTAAAATTTAATATTGTGAGTCATTTGGTACATTCTAATCATTAAGCGTTTAGCTCTGCTCAGTAATTAAAGGACCCTGCCTACCGCAGGCAGGCATTACGGTTCTGTTACTGTTTGAGTGATGTATTTGATTATAGAACTGTTGGCAATTATTTTATAATGACCAAGGCCTTTCGCATGAACAAATGATGCGCTTGGCCAAATCGTTTCAAGTTCTTCCCCTTTGCTAAAAGGCACCATCGTATCATCTTCACAATACATAAGATGTGTTTTTATGTCTTTTAGCATTCCAACCTTATCCCTAAGGTCGAAGTAGTCAATGTTTTGATGATAGTAGGTTTCAACCAAATCGCACATGGCATCATATACTGATTCGTTGCAACCTATTTCATTAATTATGTCCTTAAAAAAGTAGCGAACGTAAGGAGGTGCAGAAAGCAAATAATAGTGCTTCGGATGCATCACGTTTGATAGCTCGTTCAATACAATACCTGAGGCAATACCTCCAAGCGAATAGCCAATGACGGTTTCATAGGGACCGTGTTTTGCATAGTGGTTTTTAATGATGTCTCGGTATTCCGGCAAAGCGGTATGCTTACCTTCTGATTGACCGTGCGCTCGCATATCGATTCCTTCTACTACGTAACCCAATTCCACAAAGGCTTTAATCATTCTTCGGAAATCGGCAATCTTCGACCTCCAACCATGACATATCAATACTTTCGGCCCTTCTGAACCCCATCGATAAGCAGTGATCTTATCTCCTTTGTAGTTGGTTTCGATGATCTCCGCCTCACTCATCAACTTCTTCTGTGGTTCCGAAAATTTGACTCCTCCTGGTAAAGTGAAATAATGCCAAATGATTTCGGCAGATTTCCTTGGGGAAGCATGTTGGAGAACACCCAAACCTTTTTTTATCAGCTCGATTTTCCAATTCGTTTTTTCAGGTCTGTCCGCCGGCCTGGACATGTCCTCATTTTCAACTGCTATGTAAGTGGTAGTGTCTTTCATTATAATATACCAATCGGTATTTTAATAGGTAAAAAATTTTCAAGCAGATATTTCCTCAATCATTCTGTACAAAATATTCTTTACATGTTTATAGGACCTGCCGTCTCCTTCAATGCGCGAAAGCGAAATCGCACCTTCAATGGTTGCGTAGAAGAATACACCAAGCTCTTCGGCATCAATCCCACGCTTAATTTGACCTTCCAAAACTCCACGATTAACAATCTTCGCCAGTGAATCCTTCATCAGAGCAATAGTTCTGATCACCTTTGATCTTAGAAAAGGAAGATTGTCATCCGCTTCAATCGAAGAGTTGAGAATGGGACATCCGCCAGGAATTGGCGGATTATTGACGTATTTCGCATAGTAATCTACGATCGCTCTCAATTTGTCAGGAGCGTTATTTTGCGAACGAACACGCTTTGAAAGCATGGTAATAATGATTTCAACCGCATGATCAAATGCTGCTGATGCTACTTCATCTTTATTTTTAAAGTTGCCATAAATAGCACCTTTGGTTATTCCTGTCGCAGAAGTGATATCTGACAATGAAGCCGCATTGTACCCTTTCGTATTGAAAATAGGTAACGCCTTGTCAATGATCAGTTGTTTCGTTTGCTCAGGATTTCTCATAATTCGTTACAAATATACCGATCGGTATATTACATATACAAATAAACGAGAATAATTGTTCTTTAGTTTCGTCTGAAGAAAGAAATTGTTGCTTTCAGACTTTCTGCCTGCATGCTCAATTCATTGCTGCTACCAGCCATTTCTTCTGCGGCAGCTGCATTGTGTTGTACAGTTTCATTGAGATGCTGAAGTGCGTTATTTATTTGCTCTGAGGAAAGGCTTTGTTCTTTTGAGCTGGCCACTATTTCTTGAACCAACTGAGAAGTTCGTTCGATATCAGGGATTACTTCAGTTAGAAGCTGATCCGAACGACCGGCCACTTCAACACTGGATTCGGCTAACTCAATAATTTCTTCTGCTGCATCGCTGCTTTTTTCGGCCAGCTTCCTTACTTCCGATGCAATCACTGCAAACCCTTTTCCATGCTCGCCAGCACGTGAAGCTTCAACTGCGGCATTAAGAGCCAATATGTTGGTTTGTCCAACTATTTCTCCAATGATTTTAATTTTTTCTGAAACAGCGGACATCCTTGAAACAGTCTGCTTTACGGAATCATTGACCTCTGTAATCATCTCGGCAGCTTTCCTACTGATTTTTTCTGTTTCTTCGGCATTAGAAGAATTTTGATGAATGGATGAGACTATTTCTTCCATGGAAGAAGCGACCTCTTCAGCGGAAGCAGTTTGTTCGTTGGCCACTTCACTGATTTTTTGCGATCCTGAAGAAAATTGCTGAGATGAAAGAGCCAGGCTATCTGAGATTTGAATTGTTTCTCGAACAATCCTGCCGAGATTCATCATCATACTTCTCATGTCTTTGTATAGACCTCTAATTTTCGGCTTATTTAATTCAAAACCGGCATTCCCCTGAGCCAGATTACTAGCAATTAATGCTGCTTCAAAGGGCTCTACACCTAGTTCCTCCATGATATTTTTCGAAAGAAGGTATCCACCTACTACTCCTACTAGAATTGCTAAAATCAGGAACATGTACGATTGAGTTTGTAAACTTTCAATTGCAGCCAAACTCGCCTGATAATTTGTTGAAACATCACTTGCAGTCCGTGACATTACACTCTCGAAAGCCGGATTTGACAAGCTCTCCTTAACATCGCCAAGACTATTAAGTGACAACCAAACAAATCCAAGGAAGATCAAGAGAACTACACTGAAAGCCAGGGTTACTTTATGGCGAATTTTCAGTTGCTTAAGATTTACTAACTGCATCTTAGTGGTAATTGGTTAATACAAAGTAAGTGGTGAGAGATAATCGTATGATTGCTACAGATTATCAAATGTAAATTAATAGAAAATCGATCCATTAAATAGTATGCATGCATACTAAATGCAAAGATTGAATTAACTTCGGGGAAACAAAAAAAGCCACTCAAAATTGGGTAGCTTTAGATGTGGTGCTGAGTGGATTTGATCGGAGTGGCGTTCCACCCACCGACTCATGGATCTTAGAAGTGATGTTTGGTTGGGAAACAAAAAAAGCTGTCCGGAAAGACAGCTTTAAGATGTGGTGCTGAGTGGATTCGAACCACCGACTCACGGATTTTCAGTCCGATGCTCTACCAACTGAGCTACAGCACCAAAAAATGAGTTGGCAAAAGTAGAG
>JANQSI010000016.1 GCA_028284125.1 Cyclobacteriaceae bacterium | reverse complement strand
TAATCCTTGGATTTGGCTTGAAACTTATGAAGCTTGAATACCTTCAACAGGTTTCGTTCAATGATGAAAAAGAAGAAGCCCTGCAATTTGGATAAATCTTTCATGGAGGTAACCGAGAATCTGCCTCCAGTACATCCCATAAGTTCATGACTATTGTCTAGTCGGATCGTCAAGCCATTATCTCTATAAAAATTGTCGACGTAGAACTTGGAGAACAAATATTGATCGCTTCTTACTTTTGAAAGACATTCGTTGGTAAGGGCTAATTCATTTTCTTCAATGATGCAGTCCAGCATTTTACTCAAACTGAAGGCAGTTCCCATGAATGTTCCAGAGTTGAGGTAATCGTATGGTGTAGAATTCTTTGGATACTTCTTCCAATAGGTTTTGAAAAGTTTTTTGTTCCTGAAGTAATAGTTGGATTCTGCTGAGAAAATTACATCACCATCTATCGAGAGGAATTTTTCCAAGATGGTTTCTTCATCATTGAGAATGACAACATCCAAAGCGTCTACAACTAAAAGTAGTGTGTCAGGATTTTCTTTCTGCAAATACTCATGTAGCAATTTTATTTTGATTGCATTGAAATCCCATGGAGTATGTAACACAACCTCTAACTTGAGATCCAATTCTTTACATGACCTTTTTAGGTGATTGGTGTGAGGCAGTGCTTGATCGGAAAATGTCAATACTTTCAGGCTTTTCATGGGATTAGCTTCTTAGATCAAAACATTGTTTACATTTCTTCTTTGGACCGAAGAGAAAACTTCTCGTTCCGATCAAATGCCTTGAAAAGGGTGTCTTTTTGGGGTAAAGCTTGAAGTTGATGTTCTTCTGAATCAAATCGTCAAAGCTTGAACCAAACGTGAGAAATGTTGTTGTGGGATTATTTTCAAACCAAGTGGGGATCAAAATTTTCCCAAGCATTCCACACATCATTAACACCACTGAATTTTCTTCGAATTCTCGATCCATCAATTGATCGTACAATTTGTGTGAGTTTTTGAAAGGCACTTTTATTGTTCGTTCTTCATTCACTTCCAACCCCAATTCACTGAAAAATGTCAGGTCTTGGTAGGGATTGACAACAAAGTACAGCGAACGCTTTTTGAGCAATCCAAGGATTTCAGGGTAATAAGCGAGATTGTGATGCAAGGTCATAGCAGAAATGGTGAATTCACTTGGTTCTCGCAATGCATTTGCTTTTCTCCTCAACTTTGGATGACAAGAACTGCATGGTACACCTATGAAATAGTTTTTCTTGTCAAGCAGAAAGGCTTCAACTAGCAAGCGACCTAATTTTTCAGTGTATTGATTTTGCCTTCTACCAAACCATACTTCTTTGTGATTCCCTTTTACATATTTGGAAATAAATGTGATCTCTCCATCATTGAAATGAGAAAAGCTAAACGGTAAACCATTCTTAAGCAGGAGCATCAAACGCTCAATGTCCTTGCTTACCTCACGCCCGTGATTTTTTGCGTATCGAAAAATTTTAACAGGATTCTGCTGTCCCTTATTGTTAAAAAGTATAACAATCCAGGCCAGCAATGATTTGATGTATGTTTGAAGGTTTTGCTTTTCGGATTGAGTAAAAAGAAATCGATGGATTTTAGAAACAAATATCCATCGTTTCATCTGTTCAGATTCATCATTCTTAAAAATGGATTGCGAATGATCCAGCCGAATTCGATAATCAACATCAACAAACCCTGAAGTGATATCCACATAAATTCTGTGAAACAAATCCTTGCTGCTCTTTTGATTACCTTTTTCAAAACGTGTATTGTATAAAGAGGAAATGTCATTCAAAAGCGACCGAATAGCCCAAGCACGTCCAATGAAGAAGTCTGGATTTATGAAATGGAAAGAAGATTGTTGGACCCTGGGATAGTATTTCCAATAGTAATAGGAGAGCTTGCTATTCTCGAAATGATAGGAGGAGGTGGCTGAGAAGATAATATCACTTTCCAATCGTTCAAACTTTTCAAAAAGTGATTGTTGAGCATGTTCATAACCGGTCGAAACTAAAATCAGTTTTTCCGGATCCTGGTTTTCCAGAAAATCTTGCAACTCTCGAAGCATTTCGAATGTCATGCCTGATTCACCTTTAAGTTGAATCGACTCGATTTCGTTTTGCAAGAGGACTAGCATGACAAACTCATTTGATTGTCAAACAGTTTGAGATACGCCTCGCTCATTTGCTTCCAAGTGTAGCTTAGATTCTCGTAGTATGAATGGAATGTATTTTTCCAATGTTCTCTCGTTTTTGGATCACTCAATTCAAGAATTTTTTCTGTCCAGGCATCCTTGTTTTTACTTGGAAGTAGAAATCCATTTACCTCATGCTTTATTGCACTCGGGATTCCTTCAATATTGGAAGCCAGGCATACAGCTCCGTTTGCTCCAGCTTCTAAAGCGACTAGGCCAAAACCCTCGAAATCTCCTTTCACCTCAACATTTGGCATGACGAACAAATCGGTGTTATTGTATAGTAATCGAAGCTGATTTTTGGGGAGATGACCTAGTAAAAAGAGATTGTCATTTGTTTTAGCGAGCTCCAATAAATGAATGATATCAAGCTGAACACCAGACATTTTGCAAACTCCTTCGAAAACCCTTTTAGGTAAAATTTTCTGACCAAATTGAACTAATCTCTTATACTTCAATGTAGGCCCGACAATGAGGTATTTGGCATTGGAAAGTTTAGGAAGAACCTCTTTGCAAAACCAATAAAAACCTTTCCTTGGGACCGGTCGTCCTACAGAGGAAAGGATGAGATCGTCTGAAAGGTTCACCCCACATTGTGTAGCCATCCACTCTTTGAAATCCATTTCTTCTTGAGACTTTTCTAGTTCGATCGCATTGGGGATCACGTGAACTTTTTCCTCAGGTATTCCGGCATCAACGCATGCTTTTTTTGTTCCGTCGCTAACGGCTACCAGAAAGGAAAATTTTGATAAATAGCCTTTTACCCATTGCTGGTAAAAACTCGAATCAAAGACTACATCAAGTCCGTGCAAGGTTGCGCACAATTTGATCCCCTTTTTGGAAAGAAGCGGTGTAAGAAAGAATGCCATTAGTCCATCATTTGCATGAATCAGTGTGATGTCACTATTTCTAATAAGCTTGATCCATGCAATAACAGGCGCTGACAAAAGGAATAGAATCTTCGGATAGTTGTTTCTATAAACAAGTAAATGGTGTTTTCTCACCTCTCCGATATGCTTAATGAGTTCATAACTGTGCTTTTGCATACCTCCTGTAGATGGGGGGTATTTATGAGTCACAAAAAGATATTCGCAAGGCTGATCTCTCTCCAATTGATGAAATTAATCAGTAAAAGTATGGAGCTGTTAAGGCCAGATAAGGTGAATATCTAAATGGTAATGGAAGCTTAACTCAACTGACTCTTTCTTAATGTTTTATTCGCTTCTCGTAAATCCACATGTAATAGCTAATGTGGAAATTAGTAATTCGCTTCATTCACTAATTATCAAGCGGCCAACATGAGAGTAGCTTTTTTTATTGACAATCTTCGAGAAAATTTAGACGGAGTATCTAATACCACTTTTCAAATCATATCCAGGTTAGGAAACTTGGGGATTGAACCGCTATTTTTCTCGACGATGGCACCAAAATCTAAGCTCTTTAAGCACCGCGTGGTGTTATGTCCTTTTCTCCAATTTCCATATGCTAAGGATTACAACTTTGCGATCCCTGGTAAGAAAAAAGAAATCTTTGACGAACTAGATAAATTCAAACCAGACCTTATTCATTGGAGTTCACCATCAATCCTTGCAAAGTACGCCACTAAATATTCCAAAAAAAGTGGCGTACCAAACATTACTATCTACCATTCGCATTTCAGTAGTTATGTGAACTATCTGAAGAATGTACCTTTCAAGAAGGCACTTAGAAAACAGGTGGATGATACATTTACTAAAATTTATAAGAAAGCCAATCTCATCTTAGCTCCTACTCAATCCATGAAAGAGCATCTGATTAAGACCGGGTTGGAAGAGAAAAAAATTGGAATATGGGCAAGAGGCGTGAATAGTGAAAAGTTTAGTCCTGTGCATCGATCGAAAGGATTGATAAAGAGTTGGGAGGCGGAAGACAAAAAGAAGATATTGTTTGTAAGTAGGCTAGTTCACTATAAAGAAACAGATACATTAATTCGACTGAGCCATAAGCTGAGAGATGATGCCGTTTTAATTATTACAGGTGAAGGCCCAGAGCGAGCAAAAATGGAAGCTCAGTGCGATCCCGACAAGGTGATCTTTACTGAAAAACTAACCGGCTATCAACTTTCAGAAGTGTATGCCTCAGCGGATATATTCGTTTTCCCTTCACTTACAGATACGTTTGGAAATGTTGTGCTTGAAGCTATGGCATCCGGATTGCCAGTAATTGCTGCTAATGAAGGAGGTCCAAAAAATATTGTTATTGATGGTGAAACTGGATTTTTAGTCGAACCGAAGAATGAAGATGAATTCGTTCACCGCATAAACTTGTTATCTGACGATTCAAGTCTTTACGAAACTTTCTGTGAAAATGCACTTGCATATGCGAGGAATGAAAATTGGGACAACCTCGTTGACCAACTGTTCGAAAACTATTCTAACCTTACTGGGAGGCAAGAAGTCTACGCATGAATAAAATACTCGTGATGCTTGTCTTTATCACAAGCTTCCAATGCTTTTCGCAAAATTCTTCTTGGGAAAACGATAGAATTAATAGAGGAGAAGTCCTCAACTACAACATCAAGTATGGCTGGTTCAAAATAGGAAAAGCAGAAGTCTTTCACGATCCTGAGTTTCATTTGATAGATGGAGAACCTCATTATTATGTGCAGTTCACACTGAGAACCGTTGGTTGGCTTAAAATCTTCGCCAATCTAAATCTGTGCTTCGATTCTTACATCAATGCCAAAACGTATCAACCGAACCGATCTACTCGACTCACAATAAATGGGAAACGAATCAATAATCAATTTGATGAATTTCAATACCAGGATTCCATTTATGTTAAAACATTCAGAGAGGATAGAGATCAGCTTACCAGGCATTCTTTTGAGGTTAATCAAATTGCCTTTCTCGATGCTTTAAGTACCTATATCTACATGAGGGCTCAAGAACTTGATATGAGAAAAGATGAAAACGTGAAATTTTATATCGCCAATCGAGTATATGATTTTCGAATCACTCCAAATAAGAAACTGGGAAAAGGCGAAAAGAAATCCTATGAAATGAAATTTCCTCCAATCAAACAATTTCCAAAAAACAAAACAAGCTATGTCTTCTTTAATAGCAGAAATGTTCCTAAGGAAATCAAGCTGGGAACCAACGACGGGAATTTCTATCTTATCCTTAACGAATAATAAATCTCAATCCTTCTCGTACTGAGATTTTTCAGGATATGTTGTGTCAAGATAATCTTTTATGAACGCAATTACTTCTGGATTTGGATTGTCTCTTTGATCGTCGTTCAGACAGTAAAACTTAGGCTGTTTTTTCTTAAGTTTTTCGATGGCTTTTTTCTGAGCGGGAAGGTTGTTTTTGATTTTGTGAAAAGTGTGAATCTTTCTAAGATCTAAAGCGCTAATTGGGTTGCTTTCATCTTTGTGATTTGAAAGCATGTGCTGTTTGAACACTTTTTGCATGGTGATATTATCATCTCTACGAAACTTAGAGGATCTCGTAGAATGAAACTTCTCAGCATATTTTACTTGAAGCTCGTTAACGTAAGATTTGTTATAAAAAATTGGATTATGCTCGACGAGCCCAAGACTAATGATGTCTTTCTTTCGTTCGTAAATTCTGAATTTCAAATTTTCTCCAAAAAGCGTCCCGAAGACAGTGATTCTGCCATTTTCGTCAACAAAATCGGATAAGTGAACATCGTTTCCAAAGAGGAAATCATCGTTCATGTAAACAAAGTATTCTGAAAGTTCCGGAATCTTATGTATGTAGCTTTCGATGGTATTGTAGTTGAAAGTCGGAAGATACTCCTCGTCAATGATCTCATCGTGATGAACCACTTTCACCTTGGGATGATTTCCATCAAGCCAATCCGGAATTTGAGGCCGAGCAGTTAAGATGTAAATCGTTCTAATCCATGGAGCAAATTTCTCTACAGACCTTAGGCTATACTTAAGCATCTGATAAACATCCCGAACCCTTTCGGGATTGATGTCCTTGGGTGTTTCGGCGTATTGATTATAAATCTTCAAATATTCAGGATCATCACCGTTCACCCAGGTGAACACCATGTCTATTGGGCCGATATCTTTAGTTGAAGGCAATGAATGGATATTAATTCAATTTTGATTCTTTTTGCAAGAATGCTTCGACTTATTCAGTATCTAAAGCGGATTGCAAATGTAGTTTTATTCGCATTGCCGGGTAAATACCGCGCAAGAAAGCTTCAGATACTTGAAGAAATGTACCGTCTATCAATTGATGTTTTGAAAAAAACCGGAGAGCCATTCTGGTTGGATTTTGGAACACTTCTGGGTTATCATAGAACGGGAGGAATTATTCCTCACGACATTGATATTGATTTGGCGATGATGGAGAGCTCCTACCAAAAGGTAAAAGGATTAAAAACAGACTTGCCAAAAGGCTTGAAGTTTTATGATACATCACAAAACCATGAAGGTCCGAAGATTTATTTTTCTTACAAGGGATATGATTTTGATGTTTTCTTTTATGAAGATGAGGGAGAATCGGTGAGAAGTTATGTGGAAGCCAGCTACCCCAATGAACGTCAGCATATTCCTAAATCATTAATTTTCCCTTTAAAAGAGGATACCTTTCTAGGTCGGAATATTGCTGTCCCAAAGGATACTTTAGGTTATTTGGAAATGATGTATGGATACTTAGGAACTGGTGGATGGAGAGATCAAAAAACCGGACTTTGGCATCCCCCCTCAAATTAATCTAGTTTAGGAACGATCTTCTCTTTCGCTCGTTCGAGGTGCTCGGGATTGTCTATTTCACACCAAACAAGTTCGTCCACTTTCTTTACTGAAACAGGATGATGCGTATCGGCTATTGCTATCTCGTAATCCTTTGATTCGGCATCATGAGCTTCTTTGTGGTGGGTTTTTAAGATGTTGTAAAAATCCTTCGATATTTTCCAGATACCCACAAGTTCAGCATCAACAGAATTGAGTTCATCTTTCTTTTTGGAAAGATTTTTCAAGTAGCCATCCTCAGCTTCGACATAAACCTCGTCATTCGATTCAGTAAAGCCACTGCATAAAATAACATCGGAGGACTCATGTTCTTGAAGACTTTTAATGGCTTCTGAGTGATAAAGCAAGTCTGATTCCAGAAGGAAAAAATCATCTTGAATTAATGCTTGACCACAAATTAGCGTATGGAAACTTCCAGTAGTCGCAAAATCAGGGTTCAAAAATGTTTGTAGCCCATTGGCTTCAGCAAATTTTTCGTAGTGCTCATGTAGATGACCTGTACCAATAATGATGTTCTTGACTCCATTTTCTTTTAATAGCCTAACAGAGCGCTCTACTAATTTTTCGCCACCGACTTCCATAAAACCTTTTGGAACATCAAAAGTGTAAGGTCTAAGCCTAGTGCCTTTTCCGGCAGCTAGTATTACGGCAGTGTCGATCCTATTTTTCATATCCTTTACTAAACGAACTATTATGTTCGCAATCAGCTTTAACTTCGCGAAAATATAAGAAAACAAAAAAATTACATTCAATGAAGAAAGTATATGTAGGGATGGGTACGGACTTGGTTCACCACGGACACGTTAACATCATTGAGGTAGCCAGAGAACTCGGTGAAGTTACTGTCGGTCTTTTGTCCGATAAGGCAGTGAGCAAATTCAGCCGAACACCTTTTCTTTCGTTCGATGAAAGGAAAAAAATTCTAGAGAACCTTAAAGGTGTTAAGGAAGTGATTTCTCAGGATACGCTTGATTATGAGCAAAACTTGAGAAGCTTAAAGCCTGACTATGTAGTTCATGGCGATGACTGGAAAACAGGTCCTCAAAAGCACATTCGTGAACAAGTGATCGAATTGCTAAAGGAATGGGGTGGAGAATTGATCGAACCCGAATATACATCCGGTATATCATCAACTGGATTAAGGAATGCTTTAAAAGAAATTGGAACAACGCCAGATATTCGAAGAAGATTGTTGAGGAGGTTGCTGGAATCCAAGGATATCGTAAGAGTTTTGGAAGCACATAATGGAATTTCTGGACTTATTGTCGAGGAAACAAAATATGAAGCGGAGGGAGAAATTCGAGAGTTCGATGCGCTTTGGGTGAGTAGTTTGACAGATTCTACGGCGAAGGGAAAACCAGATACCGAATACGTTGACAGAACCTCACGATTTCAAACCATCAACGACATTTTAGATGTAACTACGAAACCAATCATTCTGGATGGAGACACAGGCGGTGTTACCGAGCATTTTGCAATGTTGGTAAAGAACCTGGATCGTCTTGGAATCTCTGCGGTAATCATTGAAGACAAGGTTGGACTTAAGAGGAATTCCCTCTTTGGCACTGAAGTGAAACAGGAGTTGGACACCATTGAAGGATTTTGTGAAAAGATCAACGCTGGCAAAAAAGCTCAGATGACTGATGATTTCATGATCATCGCTCGATTGGAGAGTTTGATTGCTGATCAAGGAATGGAAGATGCTTTAACAAGAGCAAAAGCTTACATCGAAGCTGGTGCGGACGCAATCATGATTCATAGTCGTCATAAAGATGGATCAGAGATCATGGAGTTCATGAAAAACTATAATGAGTTTGAATTCAAAGTACCAGTAGTTTCTGTTCCGTCTTCCTATAATCATTTCACTGAGGAGGAGCTTATTGAGGCTGGATTTAGCATTGTCATCTATGCCAATCATTTACTTAGAGCAGCTTTCCCGGCGATGAAGAAGACAGCTGAAACGATCTTGAAACACAAACGATCCAAGGAAGCAGCAGAGGAATTCTGTATGCCGATTAAAGAGATTTTGACCATACTTCCAAACTAAATGCTTGATCCAAAAACCTTCTTAGATACCATGAAATCCAATGGTATCAGTTTTACCTGTGGCGTGCCAGATTCGCTACTGAAGAATTTTTGTGCCTGCATTGCTGACGATGGAGAAGATATCATTGGAGCAAATGAAGGGTCCTGCATCGCATTGGGAATTGGCCATCACCTTGCCACTGGTGGAGTGCCGCTTATTTATTTACAGAATTCTGGATTTGGAAATACCATGAATCCATTGCTATCGCTTGCGGATAGAGAAGTGTATGCCATTCCCATGTTGCTGATGATTGGTTGGAGAGGAGAGCCGGGAGTTAAAGATGAGCCACAACATGTCAAACAAGGAAGAGTTTCAGAAGCGTTGTTAGAGGCAATGGAAATTCCATACGTGGTTCTATCGGATGAACAGGAGAAAGCAGAGAAGCAGGTTCAGGAAGCATTCAAAGTAATGAAAGGCGATTCCACTCCTTATGCACTTTTGGTTAAGAAAGGCACATTTGACAAATACAAGCCTCAGAATGAAGAAAGCACAGTGCCAGACTATTTGAACCGTGAAGCTGCAATTGAAATGATTCTTAATAAAATGAATGATGAAGATGTGGTGGTTTCGACTACTGGGAAATCTTCGCGTGAGGTTTTTGAGATTAGAGTGAAACAAGGATCTGGTCACTCACGAGATTTTTTGACGGTGGGAGGAATGGGACATGCCTCACAAATAGCACTTGGAATCGCTGTTTCAAGACCTGATCGAAAAGTATACTGTCTGGATGGAGATGGCGCCATGATCATGCACATGGGATCTTCAGCAATTATTGGAACGCAGAATGTTCCAAATTATCGTCACATCATTGTGAACAATGGATGTCACGAATCGGTAGGAGGACAGCCAAGTGTGGGATTTGAAATTGACTTTCGAAAAATAGTTGAGGGGTGTGGGTACAAACAGACACATATTGTGGAAAATGAAGCTGAGCTGGATGAGGTCTGGGATACATTCGCTTCACAAGATGGACCAACCATGCTTGAAGTCAGAACGACAAAAGAATCTAGAGCTGATTTGGGAAGGCCCACAACAACTCCTCGAATGAACAAAGAGGATTATATGAAAAATTTGCAGCAATAGATGCTTCCTTAGTCAGCATGACAATATAATCTTAGTGTCATCCTGAACGCAGTGAAGGATCTCTTCAATTCTATTTTGAAATGAACAAGGAACAAATACAACATCAGAAATCAATTTCCCGAACCATACTTTTGAATCCGGGTCCCGGAACAATTTCCAAACGGGTAAAGGAAGCCCAAATCGTGGAAGACATTTGTCCCAGGGAAAATGAGTTTGGGCAAGTGATGCTGGACATCTGTGATGGGTTGCTGGAAATTGGAAAAGGAGTTGGTACTCACAATGTTGCTTTGTTTGGAGCGAGTGGAACAGGTGCTATGGAAGCCACAATGGTTTCTGCGTTTGGCAAAAATGATCATGTGCTAATTCTGACTAATGGTGCTTATGGAATTCGGATGCAATCCATTTGCGATGGTTATGGAATCAAGCACTCAACACTTTTCAAGTATGGAGATGTGTTAGATCTCGATCTTATTTCATCGACCTTGGATGAAGGCGGTCATTCGCATTTAATCGTGGTACATCATGAAACTTCAACCGGAATGATGAACCCTTTGGAGGAAATTGCAAAACTCTGCAAAGCCAAAGGTGTGAAGATCGTTGTGGATGCGATGAGTTCCTTTGGAGCCTACCCATTGAATTTATCAGAGCTGGGAATTGACTATCTCTTTTCAAGCTCCAATAAATGTATTCACGGCCTTGCCGGGCTTTCTTATGTGATTTTTCATAAGGATAGGGCTGAAGAATTGAAAGAAAACAAAAAGGCATTCTACTTTGATGTTTACAGTCAGTGGGACAACCTGCAAAAGAAAAATCAGCTTCGATTCACACCGCCGGTACAAACTTGCTATGCCTTTCAGGAAGCAATCAAGGAAACCCTGGAAGAAGGGGTAGAAAACCGATGGAAGCGTTACCAGGACAATTGGCAGATCCTTTTTGATGGGTTTAAAAATTTGGGATTCAAACCCTTCTTGAAGGATGAAGATCAATCAAAAATATTGTTGGCCCTGGATATTGATGAGACGTTTGATTTCAATAAGTTTCATGATTTCTTATTCGACAATGGAATAACCATTTATCCAGGAGTCATTCCAGAAATCAATACATTCCGAGTGGCGGTTATTGGAGATCTCTATCCGGAGGATATGCATTATGTCATAGAAAAGGCTGGTGAGTATTTCGGTTAGAGCTTAAATACAACTGCTCAATCTGACTGGCTAAAATTTTCCAATCGTATTTTTTTACCTCTTCTAAGCCTTTAGTAGAAAGTTTTTCCCTCTTTTCCGAGAGCAGCAACCCCTCGATGTTTTTGACCAACCCTTCAAGATCTTCGGGGCTAGAAAAATGTTTCATCATGTCCTTTGTTAACACATTTTTATAGCCCTCGTTGGCGTATCCAGCCATCGGTGTTCCAATAGACATGGCTTCTAATAATACAATCCCAAAACTTTCACCATACAAAGCAGGAGCTAGATAAATGTCAGACTCTTGGAGAAGCGCATATTTCGTTGCCTCATCAACAAAACCCTTCATTTCTACATCTCTCAGGTCATGCTCTTTGATGAAATCTTCAACCAATGTTCTATCATCGCCATCTCCAGCGATAACCAGCTTCATGTTTTGGTAGGTCATTTTCAATCGTCTGAATGCTTTTAACGCATGCATAACACCTTTCCTCGGTTCCAATCTTCCCAGAAAGAGAAGTTGAAAAGTAGAAGGATCTTTTTTGACCTTGGGCTGATTCTGAATATCCTCTAAATCAATCCCATTCGGAATAATCTCTATATTTCTTTTCGAGAACCGTCTAATGAATCCCGCTTGAGTCTTTGATACGGATATGATCTCATCTAAAAATGCAAAAACCCATCTCGCCACCAGCGGCATGATCCACCGTCCTATAAAAAGATTTTTCGGAGTATCATGAAAGGTGGCTACATGTTTGGTCCGAGCATATCGTCTTACTTGAAATGGTAAAAGCGGATTCCAAATGGTGTGGTAATGGATGATGTCGAATTGCTCCTTTTTTAAAAACTCTTGAAGTGCTTTTTTTTCTTCTCCAACCGCAATGTTGAGGTCAATTTTTGTTCCGCCAATGTTTAAAGACCGATTTCTACCAAAGAAATGAACATTGGGCTCCTCGACAAATTCTGAATTTATATTTGGGGCTATGATCTTCACTTCATGCCCTACTTTTGCGAGGTATTTGGACAGGCTTAAGATGTGAGATTTAACACCTCCAGGCCTTGAAAAATCATATGGACAAACTTGAGCTATTTTCATATCGAATGATCCGAAATAAGTTGACGAATCACGAATTTGAGTTGCGGGCTCAAAATAAATCATATCCTTTCAAAGAAGAGAAAGAATGATTCATCTATTCACATTGATTGATAAATAAATGAGTAATAGCGTTTTGTTGGGTGCCCAATCCTTCATGGATGATTTTCAAAAAAATGCAATGAAAGCTGAGAAAAGCATCTACGTTCAAGCAATGACTTTTGAGGGCGATGCTGCTGGAGAACAGTTGATTGATATACTACTTAATTCGCCAGTTGAAGACAAAAAACTGTTGGTTGACAATTACTCAAATGCAGTCATCAACGATTCATTTATTATCAGCCCAAAGTACTTGAGAGATAAAGCTTTTCGAGATGAAGTGGCGAATACAAAAGCGATTATCAAAAAGGCACGAGAAAATGGAATCAAAGTGATATTTACCAATCCACTTGGATTTTTGATGCTTAGATATCCATTGCGCAATCACAAAAAAATGGTGGTCATCGATGAGAAGATTAGCTATCTGGGAGGGATCAATTTCAGTGACCACAACTTTGAATGGCATGACATGATGATTGCTTTGGAGGATCAGTCCATTGGAAGTGCGATCGCGGATGATTTTAAGATGACCTGGAGAGGTACAAATCAATCCGCTTCGCAAAAAGTTGGTGATTCTACCATTTATTTTTTTAATGGCGTAAAAAGCGTTGATCTGTATGACAAGCTCTTTAGAGTCATTAAATCAGCAAGGAATACGGTAGAGGTGATTTCTCCTTACGTTTCTAATCCATTACTTAATGTTTTAAAAGGAGCTTCCAATAACGGAGTTAAGGTTTCTATTATTTCTCCCGAAAAAAACAACAAGGGGATTTTCAAGAACATTCTTCTTTCAGAACTTGAGAAAGGATATTTCAAAATGTATGAGTATCCAGGGATGTCTCACTTGAAAGCAATTTTGATAGATGGTGAGATTTTGCTGTTTGGCAGCAGCAACTACGATATTGTGAGTTACTACTGGGAACAAGAAATTGTTTTGGAGTCCCATGATCAGGAACTGATCTCTTCATTTAGGAAAGAAGTTCTAGACCCTGCTAAGGAACAAGCATCGGAAATTACTGGGGGAACTACAGGATGGAATACCTCGGCAAGTATTATGAAGGCATTAGAGATTTTTTGCAAGCTTACTTCAAAAAGTTTGTTAAGACCACATTAAGTAATTTCGCTGCGCATAACCTAACAGCAATGTTTAAAAAACATTTTGAAGAAATTTATGGGTCCATCAAACTCTTGGACGTAGAGGAAAAATTTGATATTTACTTCAGCCGATTCTTCGGATTGTATTTTGCTAAAATTGGGAGATATCTAAGTCTAACTCCCACACAAGTTTCATTGGCAAGTCTATTTGTAGGTATAATTGGTGGGGCTCTTTTTTACTATCAAAATGATTTATGGATTGTTGGTACAGGTTGTTTCTGTCTGGTGCTTGCAGGAGTTCTTGACAGTTCAGATGGACAATTGGCTCGAATGACAGGCCAGTCGACTGATCTTGGCCGAGTGATCGATGGAGTGATTGATAATTTCGTTTTTGCTGCTGTATATATTGGTGGTAGCGCCTTTTTCCTTGAAGTTTATGATTGGTGGATTTTTCTCCTTGCATTAGCCGCAGGATATGCTCATAGCATCAAATCAACCATTTACGAATTTTACAAGACTGAGTATTTGCAATTGGTTGGTAAAACCACAACAGGGCATGTCCCACTTTCAGCTGATGAAGTCAAGGCTGATGGAGACAAATGGTACCATAAATTTCTCCATGCTGTTTACAAAGATTACACAGCGAAGCAATTGGCCTACACCACACGGACTGTTGAATGGAGGAAGCAGGCCATCAAATTATCTCAAGATGAAAATACGCGAGATGAATTTGACAAAATCTATCGAAGGTTGAATAAACCACTATTAACCTGGTGGGCATTGGTTTGTGGAACGAATATACATAGAACTGCAGCCATAGTCTTTGCTATGATCGCAAGGTTCGATCTCTACCTTTGGATAAGTTTGATCTGGACGGTCGTACTCATTCCAATATCAATAAGTCAAAAGATAAGGGATAGGAAATTGCTGGTTGCCTTCGAAAAAAACTAGGCTGTTTTTCTCATCACAACATCGACAGCATCTGCAACCGTATTCATTTCTCCGATTACATCGTCTTCAATGTTGATGTCAAATTTATCTTCAATATCTAGGACGATATCTACAATGTGGGCAGAGTTAATCTTCAGATCATTGATCAGATCTTGATTTTCTGCAAGGCTGATTGATTCTCCGTCCGGTACGAACGGCTTAATTATCGTCATCAACTCTTCTTTTACATTATCTCGTTCCATTATTCTTTGAATTTCCTTAATACCAGTGCGCAATTTAAATCACCAAATCCAAAATTTGCCTTCATTACGGTGTTAACTTCCTGATTTAAAGATTTTTTGGGGATTCTATCCTCATCAATAATCTCTAGTATTTCAGGATGAATCTGATCTAAATTGATGTTTGTGTGCACAAAATTATTATAAATCTGTAATACACAAGCTACCAACTCCACAGACCCAGCACCCGCAATCGCATGACCTATCATGGATTTTGGCGTATTTACCAGAGGAAAATCACTGCCTTCTAATCCCAAAGCTTTGGACCAATTTCTAATTTCTATCGGATCTCCTTTTGTAGATGTAAGGTGTCCACTGATCAAATCAACCTCTTTTGGTTCGATCTTTGCATTATGCATTGCGGACTTGATACATGCTACAACGGCCTCTGAATTAGGTGCGGTCATAGTTCCTCCACTCCTTTGTCCACCAGAATTCACTTGACCCCCAAGAATTTCTGCATAAATTTTTGCATTTCTTTTTTTGGCACTCTCAAGCGTCTCTAAAACTAGCGCTCCTGAGCCTCCGGAAGGAACGAATCCTGTGGAAGAAGCGCTCATCGGACGAGATCCATAAGTGGGATTTTCGTTGGAATCGCTGCACAAAACTCGCATTGCATCAAATCCTGCCCATATGTAGCGGCCATCTCCTTCAGTGCTTCCGCAAAGCATTCTTTCAGCTCTGCCAGAGGAGAGGTATTCGTAACCCATTAGCACAGCTTCGGACCCTGTGATGCAGGCAGATGAATTTGATTGGATCCTACTCCCCAATCCAAGTATGGAGTTAAGGTAGGCGGCTGCTCCACTATTCATCCCTTCGGAAATTGTTCTTGAGCCTAGTTTCTTGCTTTCTCCACGATCAATTGGATAGGAAGGCATTTCTCTATTTATCCAACTATCGAAGCTTAGATCGCCTGCTCCAAAAATGAGACCTGAACCGAAATCAGTGGTTTCTTCTGAGGGTTTCAGCCCCGCATCACTCCAGGCTTCTACACCTGCAAGACATGCGTATATGATTCCTTTATTTGTAAGTTTCGCCGCAAGAAGTCTTGGTAGGTGTTCTTCTAAGTTGACTTCACTTAAATTGGGTTGTCCACCTATCTGGCTTCTTAGATTTAGTTTTTCAAGTTCTTCCCAATGTTTTATTCCAGATTTCCCCTCTCTTATCGCTTCAAGAAAATCAGGCACACCGATGGCATTGGAGGCAACAACACCTATTCCCGTAATAACTACTCTATGCTTTTCCAATATCTTCCCTATTAATTAGCATGCCTGAACATTCGCCCGTAGCAACGAGTGTATCGTCTTCCAAACGGCATGTAATTTGGCATTTTAATTTTCTAAAGCGAAAGTATATTTTTTTTGACACAATTATTAATCTATCTCCTGGCTTGACTTTAGTGATGAAATCAATATTTGCATTGGTAAAAGCTGGTAAGATTGGAACGTCAGTGTCTTCAAGATAAATTCCAAAACATACCAATCCTATTTGAGCCATTATCTCGGTTATGATCACTCCCGGAACGATTGGTTGACCGGGGAAATGTCCTTCAAAAAAATATTCATCTTCTTTTATGGTGTAGGTACCTGAGCATTGTTCTTCATTTAGTTCTAGCAATTCATCCACAAAGAGGAAGGGCTTCTTATAAGGAAGTGAAGAAATGATTTCAGGTATTGATTTCATGTAAATGGTCTATTCTACTGGTGGGTATAAAAAGGAACAAGTTTTATGGTAGAGCGAAAAGATAATTAAGTTCAAGAACTTAGTGGTTATTGAATTGTTCCTTTATAGCAACTTCTCCTTATATCTACATCGTCAAGAATTTCTTTGTTGGATTCCCAATTGTTGATTGCTGCTCTATTCTCTAATAGCATGGGTCCAGTTGTTACATACTCTGCTTTCTTGTTGATTAGTATCTGGGTGAGTTCATTAAATATCACTGCATTCGCCCCGAGTTTTTGATATTCAGGGCTTGCTCCGATAAGAAATAAGTCGATCTTTTTGTTTGATAAAAATGCTTTCAAGACATGGATGAATCCAAAAGGGAACATGCTTCCTTTGGCTTTTTGAAATGCATCCGAAAGTGAAGGCATGCAGACAGCCATTGCAATGACCTCATCTTTTTCGTTTACAACAATCCCGACATATTCTTTTCTAACAAAGCCAAAGTACTGATCAATGTAATAGTCAATCTGCTTTTGCGTGAGTGGATGATAGCCGTACAAATGGGAATAACTGTTGTTTAGAATATCAAAAACCCCAGGTGCATACTTTAAGATATGTTTGGCCTTCTTAAATTTCTTAAGTTCAAAGTTGAACCGTTTGCTCACTAATTGAGCTGATCTAGCAATTCTTCTGGGGACTTCTTTTGGCACAAAGGCTCGAAACTCTTTCCAGGTGGCAGAAGTCTCCATCCCAAGTTGCTTGAAATGATCAATATAATACGGGTAATTATATATGGTTGCCTGGGTTGGCTGTTGATCAAAACCACTTTCCAGTGCACCTTCGAAATCCAAGTCAGTGAAGCCAAGTGGACCATGGAAAGCTTTTGCACCCAATTCTTTCCCCCAGCTTTTCAATTGATCAAATAGCATTTGGGTTACTTCGATATCGTCAATAAAATCAATCCAACCGAAGCGTATTAACGACCCTTCTTCAAGCTCCTGATCAATTTTTATCCCCGCAATCCGGCCCACAATTTTTCCTTCTTTTTTCACCACCCAGTATTTAGCATCTGCTATCTCAAAGGCTGGGTTTTTATCTTTTCTTAGGGTGCTTAGCTCGAAATCGATCAGAGGCGGAACATAATACTTATTCCCCTTGTAGAGCGAAAAAGGAAACTTGATAAAAGCCACGAGCTCCTTTTTCGTTTTCATTTCGTGGATTTCCAGTGACATTCTCTTAGGTTGGTTTCTCTTGAGTTGGTTTACGTCGATGTTATCAAGTTCTTTCTTATAACATCTCCTTCTTATGGTGATATCATCAAATCCTTCTAAAAATTCATCCCAAAGGCTAAGTACCGCTTTGTTCGTTTCCAGCATAGGTCCGGTAGAAACATACTTCACACCTTTGTCAATGAACGTCTGGTTGAGCTCTTGGAAAATAAGTGCATTGACACCTACTTTCTGATATTTCGGCCTAATGCCAATGAGGAACATATCCACATGCTCATTGGCACGAAAAGCTTTTAAAACATGATAAAATCCAAAGGGCAATAAACTACCTTTCGCTTTTTGAAATGCTTTCGATAAAGACGGCAGACAAAGCGCGATAGCAGCTACTTCATCATGTTCGTCCACTACGATACATACGTATTCTTTACGAATAAATCCGAAGTACAGATCTATATAATATTCAATCTGCTTTTCTGATAAAGGATAATATCCATATAATCCTTCATATGATTCATTGATTACATCAAACACGCCGGAGGCATATTGTTTGATATCTTTTGTTTTTTTGAATTTTTTAACTGAGAAATTGGACCGTTTCTTTACCAACTCCGCGATTCGCACAATCCTTTCGGGAACATTCTTCGTCACTGGTCCTCTTACTTCCACCCAATCTGCTGCACCTTCAAGTCCAAGTGCTTCATAGTGCTCAGTATAATACGGATAGTTGTAAATAGTTGCCTGAGTAGCTAATTGGTCAAAGCCACCTACCAGTGAACCTTCAAAGTCAAGATCTGTAAATCCAAGTGGTCCGTGAATAGCCGAGGCTTCTAGTTCTTGTCCCCACGAGCTCACTGTGTCGAATAGAAGTCGTGAAACTTCCTTATCATCTATGAAATCCACCCAGCCAAATCGAACCAATGATTTGTCTTTGAATTCTTCGTTGAGTTTAATTCCAGCAATTCTGCCAACAATTTTCCCATCTCTCTTAGCAATCCAATATTTGGCTTCAGCATTTTCAAAAGCCGGGTTTTTATCTTTTCTAAGTGTACTTAACTCAAAATCTACTATTGGCGGAACGTAATTTTCAATGCCTTTATAAAGGGAAAATGGAAACTTGATAAATGCTACCAGTTCTCGTTTTGAACTTATTTCATGTATTTCTAGTGGCATTTATTATTTATAATAGGTTATTCTGAACGTAGTATTTGTAAGCATTCTCAAACCCTTTCTTAAGATCGTACTCAAAAGGTCCTTCGGAGTGCTCGATACTCTCCTCATCGTGCAAATCCCAATCTTGAGAAATCTCTTCAAATTTTTCAAGCGTAAGATTAGGTGTTCCTCGTGAAATGTGATACCAAATATCGGAAAGCCAAAGTGAAATTTTAGAAATGGTTGCTGGAATTCTAATGTTACGAATCTTTTTATTCAAAACCTGACTTAAAGTATCTCTAAATTCAGAATGAGAATACGTGTTTAGATCACTTACATGAATAATCCCATCTTCACTAACCATTTCATTAGCGACAATATTTGCCAGGTCGCTTGCATGAATCATACTCATTTTTTGAGCAGGTCTGGTCAATGGATAAATTCCTTTGTTGGCTGCTTGAAACAAGGGCAAAAATGCTTTGTCTCCGGCACCATAAATGGCCGTAGGCCTAAAAATAACAGTAGAGTACTTGGACTTTTGAATTAATTCTTCAGCTCTTTTCTTACTCTCGCCATAGCAAGATACGGGATGATTAACTCCGATTGGGCCATGAGCGGTGTAAGATGAAATGTAAACGAGTTTCCCCTTATCGTTTAAGAAGCTAACTTCGGAAATTGCATCAACCAATCGGCCGGTTAAGTGTGTGTTTATGTTCGAATAATCTTCTCTCTTGATACTGGTGGTTTTTCCAGCATTATGAATAAAAAAGTCAAATTCTCCAATCTTCTCTTTAATCGAAAGCAACTCTTTTGAAATCTCTTTGTAATCGATTGGACAGATTTGCAATCGATCATTTATTGGTAGCTGTGAAGTATCGGCTGTTTTCCTCACAAGAGCAATCACCTCATAACCTGAATTAAGACAGGTTTCAACAAGGTATTTCCCCAGAAAACCATTAGAGCCAGTTATTGCAACTCTCACTTATGCGACTTTGTCGTGTAGCTTGATTTCAAGTTCGTTGGCAACCTTAATTATCTGATCAATTGCTTGATCAATTTGTTCAATGGTATGTGATGCCATTAATGAGAATCTGAATAATGAATCTGCAGGAGCCACCGCAGGAGCCACAACAGGATTTACAAATACACCTTCCTCAAAAAGTCTAGCTGTGATTTTGTAGGTCTTTTCATTGTCCCTGATATAAACAGGAATGATTGGCGTTTCAGTATCTCCGATATCAAAACCTTCATCTCTAAATCGTGCGAGTGCGTGATTGGTGTTTTCCCAAAGTTTTAAGCGAAGCGAATCATCTGACTCCATGATGTCCAGAGCAGCAAGTGTTGCGGCAGTGGAGGCAGGCGTCATGCTTGCACTAAAAATCAGCGAGCGAGAGTGATGTTTGATGTATTGCATGGTTTCTCTGTTTCCAGCCATGTAGCCACCAAGAGAAGCGAATGATTTACTAAATGTTCCACCAATCAGATCAACTTCATCTGTTAGTCCAAAATGATTTGCTGTTCCTCTTCCATTCTCACCCATTACACCGACGGCATGTGCATCATCACAAAGAATAATAGCATCGTATTTTTTTGCGAGATCAACAATCTCTGGGAGTTTGGCAATGTTTCCCTCCATGCTAAAAACACCATCCATGATGATCAATCTTAAGTTTTGGTCGCCAAGTTTTTGGAGTTTTCGCTCCAGGGAGTTCATGTCGTTGTGTCGGAAAACAATCGTGGAAGCATCTGATAATCTTGATCCTTCATAAATGGAAGCATGACTAAGTCGATCGATTAAGATCGTGTCGCCTTGTGTTGCGACAGTGGGTATAGTTCCTAAGTTTACCTGGAAACCTGTACTGAAAACCAACACTTCTTCTTTCCCAATGAATTTTGCGAGCCGTTCTTCCAACTCCACATGGAGATCTGTAGTTCCGTTCAAGAACCTTGAGCCCGAACAGCTAGATCCATATTTACGAATGGCTTCCATGGAAGCCTCAATGACTTTGGGGTGTGTGGTTAATCCCAAATAACTATTTGAGCCAAACATTAGAAGGTCCTTCCCATTTACCCGAACATTCGTTTCTTGCTTAGATTCAAAAGTTCTAAAAAATGAATAAAGCCCACGCTTCTTGGTTTCTTCCGCCTCGGTGAATGAAGAAAACCTATTTTTTAAAATATCTCCCATGGCGCAAATTTAGATGAATTGCCTCTTAAAGAATTCATAAATAAGGAAATCAAAGTGAAAATTTTAATTCACGTTTCCTTGCTTCATTGTACTTTCGTGTCAAAAGTTTTGATTTGAATTGTTTAATACTAGCAGCAGGGAGAAATACCCGTTTGGATACAGGCAAACCCAAAAGCTTGCTTAAAGTTGCTGGTGAGTCGCTACTTTCAAGACATTTGAGAATTTTCAAATCTTATGGTGTTGAAAATTTTTGTGTTATAACTGGCTACCAGGCTGAATCCATTGAGAAAGAACTTGTTGAGTTAAGAGAATTACACCAGGTAAATGTTTCAACGAAGCATAACGATCGCTACGATTTGGAAAATGGCTTCTCCGTATCAAAGGCTGAAACATGGGTAAGTGAGAAAGAAATAGGAGATTTCTTCATGACGATGGGAGATCACATTTTCGAAGAGGGATTTGTGGAGTCATTTATTTCCAAAAGTGCTGCACTCGAGTCTGACCTTCAATTAGCTGTCGACGTTCCAAGTGAAATGAACAAGCACATTGACATAGATGATGTGACCAAGGTCGATGTAGGAGATAGCAATCGAATAAAGGCGATTGGTAAAACCATAGAAAAATACAATCACTACGATACTGGACTTTTCCGACTGAAAGCTTCAGTGTTCGAAGTTTTACAGAATTGTTTCTCTGAAAATAGATTCACTATTTCTGATATGGTCACGGATCTCATCAATTCTGATCAGGCAAGAGTTACTCCGATTCCGGGATTCACCTGGAATGATGTCGATAACCCTGATGATTTAGAGGGCACGCTGAAATTAATCTCTGACGACAGGCTATAAAAAAATCCTTGCCGATAGCTCAACAAGGATTAATTTTTTCTGGCGGGTTAAGATCAATCGTAGTAATCTAAACCAAGGTTGGTAATCAAATCTTCACCAGCCAGGTATCTCAACGTATTCTTCAATTTCATCAACTGAACAAAAATGTCGTGTTGTGGCTTCAGTCCCTTCAGCGCTTGTGGAGACTTGAGATAGAACGAAAGCCATTCCTGAATACCACCTTTCATTTCAGCTCTTTTGGCTAAATCAAGGAATAAAGCCAGATCCAAAACTAGAGGCGCGGCTAGAATTGAATCCTTACATAGGAAATCAACCTTGATCTGCATTTTATATCCAAGCCATCCTTTGATGTCAATATTATCCCAGCCTTCTTTGTCATCACCACGAGGTGGGTAGTAGTTTATTCTCACTTTATGGTAAAGATCACCATACAATTTAGGATGTAACTCAGGCTCAAGAACCTGTTCCAAAACACCAAGTTTTGATACCTCCTTGGTTTTGAAGTTGTCAGGATCATCTAGAACCTCACCATCTCTGTTTCCAAGAATATTGGTTGAAAACCATCCATCGATTCCTAATGACCTTGCTTTTAAGCCAGGAGCTAGAATGGTCTTCATCAACGTCTGTCCTGTCTTAAAATCTTTGCCAGCGATTGGCGCACCAGTTTGCTTGGCCAATTCTACCATTGCGTCTACATCACAAGAAAGGTTAGGAGCCCCATTGGCGTATGGAATTCCCATTTTAGCAGCCGCATAGGCATAGATCATGCTTGGCGCAATGTCAGGATGATTGTTCCGCAATCCTTCTTCAAGTTTCTCTACGGTTGAATGAACCTCTCCTTCTTCAATATAAATTTCTGTCGATCCGCACCAGACCATCACGACTCGATCACATCCATTTTCTTTCTTGAAGTTTTCAATGTCTTCCATCAATGCCTCTGCCAACTCCATCTTGTTAGAAGCTTGTTTTACATGGCTACCCTCAAGTCGTTTGACGTATTTCTTGTCGAAGACAGCTTTCATCGGTTTGATTTGTTCAAGCTCATCTTTTAGCTCATCAAGCAACCGTCGGTCAAGCACTTCCGCGTGACAAGCTGCTTCGTAGGCATTGTCCTCGAAAATGTCCCAACCTCCAAGCACAACATCTTCAAGTGCAGCTAATGGGACAAAATCTTTGATTAGTGGGTTTCTATTTTCAGTTCTCTTCCCAAGACGGATAGTACCCATCTGAGTAAGAGATCCAATTGGTTCAGAAAGCCCTTTTCTGATGCTAAGTACACCAGCCATGAAGGTTGTAGAAACGGCCCCCATTCCCGGTGTGAGTATTCCGAGTTTTCCTGTTGGCTCCTGAATCGATCTTTTTTCTGACATATGAAGTTGGTAAAATTTATTAAGCAGCCGCAAAATTAAGATAATCTAGCTCTAGCTTGCTGCTTCAGAATTAAGTAATTTGATTGAATCGAACGAATTATTTTTAAAAAGGTCATTTTAAACAAGTAGAGCACCTAAAAGAAGTCATGTAATCTTAAGCTATGGCAGCAGAATTTCTTCGTATATACCCTGAAAACCCAGAACAAAAGAAAATTGAAAGAGCAGTAAGCGTATTGAGAAATGGGGGATTAATCATTTACCCAACGGACACGGTGTATGGTCTGGGATGTGATATCTTTAATCAAAAAGCAATTGATCGATTAAAATCAGTGAAAGGAGGAAACACAAAAGGGATGAACCTTTCTTTCATATGTTATGATCTAAGTCATATTTCAGAATACGCTCGCCAGCTCGATACACCTACTTTTAAACTGATGAAGAAGGCACTTCCTGGGGCTTACACTTTTATCCTGCAGGCTTCATCCAAGGTTCCTAAGATTTTAAGTGCCAAAAAGAAAACAGTCGGGATCAGAATTCCAGACAATAATATTCCAAGAGAAATAGTCAAAGAACTTGGAAATCCAATTATTACAACCTCCATCCATGATGACGAGATTCACGACTATGCCACCGATCCGGAAATCATTTTTGATGAATTCAAAAACAAAGTTGACTTAATCATAAACGGCGGGTATGGAAATGTAGAGCCGAGCACCATTATAGATTGCATAGGAGGTTATCCTGAAGTTGTTAGGGAAGGATTGGGAGACGTGAACATTATTGGATGAAGCTGCTAATAGAACCTCACTACCTGGGATGTCTTGAGTATTTCTGTTTGCTTAGAAACTCGAAGGAAGTAGTCTTTGAAATTCATGAAAATTTCCAAAAACAGACGTACAGAAATCGGACTTACATACTTGGTTCCAATAAGGTTTTATCTCTCAACATTCCTCTCAGTTATTCCAATAGAACAATCATTAAAGATGTAAAAGTTGACTACACGCAGCGCTGGGTAAAAGATCATTGGGGAGCCATTTATTCTTCATATGGTAAGGCTCCTTTCTTTGAATTTTTTGCACAGGAATTCAAAAAGATCTGGGAACAAAGGAATGAATATCTATTAGATATCAACATGAAGTTTCTATCACTTTGCTTCAAATTGCTGGATTGGAAAGTAGAAATCGACTTCACTGACACTTATCAAAAAGATGCTGAAATCGAAAATGTAGATTTTAGAAACGACATTCACCCGAAAATTGACTTTTCTGATCGAAATATCTATCACCCGATAGCCTATTCTCAACTTTTTGGCAATAGTTTTGCTGCTAACCTAAGTATCATAGATTTGATCATGTGCGAAGGCCCCAGAGCTGATGAAATATTATCAGCCTCGTCAATGGAAATAAGAGATTAGGATTCTTTTTAGACAAAACTGAATCCTAAATGAACAAATCTGGAACAGCGCTTGTTTTTTCACCCTATACGCTAAATATTTTTAGGTAATACGTTTATTTTTAAAAGCGAAACTCAGACATATATGTCAAAAGAGGCAAAATTTTCAAACAGAGTAAAAGAAGTCATCTCATTGAGTAGAGAAGAAGCACTCCGTTTGGGTCATGATTACATCGGTACAGAACACCTGTTGTTGGGAATGATCCGAGAGGGAGAAGGGGTAGCTGTAAGTGTCATGAAAAAGTTGGGCCTTACAATGAAAGAATTGAGATCTGCTATTGAGCAGGCGACTAAAGGAACTTCGACCAGCAATGTGAAGAACCTGGCAAATATTCCGTTGACCAGGCAATCAGAAAAAGTACTGAAGATCACATATTTAGAGGCCAAAATATTTAAAAGTGCTTTGATCGGAACCGAGCATCTTCTCCTATCTATATTGAGAGATGAAGATAATCTCGCGACCCAGATTCTTGAGAAATTCGAGATCAACTACGATTTAGTAAAAGAAATGCTGGAGTATCAGACAGAAAATCCAGCAGCTTCAGCAGATACTGACGATCCGGATGATGAAGGCGATCAGCTATATTCTAGTGGCTCGCGTGGTTCGGGTAAATCAATGGGAACGGGTAAGGAATCGAAAGGAAGTGAAAAATCCAGAACTCCAGTACTAGATAATTTCGGAAGAGATCTAACCAAGCTTGCAGAAGAAGACAAGCTGGACCCGATCATCGGTCGTGAAAAAGAAATTGAGCGAGTTGCTCAGGTTTTAAGTAGAAGAAAAAAGAATAATCCAATTCTCATTGGCGAGCCCGGCGTAGGCAAAACGGCAATTGCAGAAGGCCTAGCCTTAAGAATTGTTCAGAAAAAAGTATCCAGAATACTTTTTGGAAAACGTGTGGTAACGCTGGATCTAGCTTCATTAGTGGCTGGCACCAAATACAGAGGTCAGTTTGAAGAGCGAATGAAAGCGGTGATGAACGAGATTGAGAAATCGCCAGAAGTAATTCTTTTCATTGATGAGCTACATACGATTGTAGGAGCTGGAGGAGCTTCTGGTTCATTGGATGCTTCCAATATGTTTAAGCCAGCGCTAGCGAGAGGAGAAATCCAATGTATCGGTGCGACAACTCTTGACGAGTATCGACAATACATCGAGAAGGATGGAGCGTTGGCACGAAGGTTCCAGATGGTAATGGTAGATGCAACTTCTCCTGAAGAAACATTGCAGATCCTTCAAAATATCAAAGAAAAGTACGAGAGTCATCACCACGTGAATTACACGGATGACGCGGTGAATGCGTGTGTGACACTTTCGGATAGATATATAAGCGATCGATTCTTGCCTGATAAGGCGATCGATGTGCTTGATGAAGCTGGTGCTCGCGTTCATATCAATAATATTAACGTGCCTTCAATAATCACCGATTTGGAAGAGCAGATTGAAGATGTGAAGAAAGAAAAGAATCGAGTGGTTAAGAGCCAGAAATATGAAGAGGCGGCACAACTTAGAGATAAGGAGAAAAAATTAATCGCGCAGTTGGAGGATGAGAAAGCGAGATGGGAAGAAGAAACAAAAACGAAGCGATACGAAGTAGCTGAGGATAATGTAGCGGATGTCATTGCAATGATGACAGGAATTCCTACAAAGCGAATTGCACAAAACGAAGGTTCCAAATTGCTGAAAATGAACGAGGAGTTAAGCGGAAGTGTAATTGGTCAGGAGGAGGCTATTAAGAAATTGTCTAAGGCAATCCAACGAACCAGAGTTGGTTTGAAGGATCCTAAGAAACCAATTGGATCGTTTGTTTTCCTAGGCCCAACAGGAGTAGGTAAAACGGAAATGGCCAAAGTACTTTCTTCATTTCTTTTTGATAAAGAAGATTCCCTGGTACGAATCGATATGAGTGAGTATATGGAGAAATTCTCTGTCTCACGATTGGTTGGAGCGCCTCCGGGATATGTTGGTTACGAAGAAGGTGGACAACTTACCGAGAAAGTAAGAAGAAAACCATACAGTGTGGTGTTGCTTGACGAAATTGAAAAAGCGCACCCAGATGTATTCAATATTTTATTGCAAGTACTAGATGATGGCGTGTTGACTGATGGATTGGGGCGAAAAGTAGATTTTCGAAATACGATTATTATCATGACTTCTAATATTGGGGTTAGAGATTTGAAAGATTTTGGCGCGGGAATTGGTTTTGCGACGCAAAGCAAGAAGGATAGCATGGATGAGATCATGAAATCCACGATTCAAAATGCACTGAAGAAAACATTTAGTCCTGAGTTCTTAAACAGGCTGGATGACGTTGTGATTTTCAATTCATTGGAGAAGGATCACATTTTCGAAATCATAGACATTACACTTCAAAAACTATTTGTCAGAATTACTGACCTGGGTTACAAGGTTGAGCTTTCTAAGAAGGCGAAAGAATTCTTAGCTGATAAAGGATATGATCCACAGTATGGTGCAAGACCTCTTGCGCGAGCTATCCAAAAACACTTGGAAGATCCAGTGGCTGAGGAGATTTTGAAAGGAGAAATAGTTGAGGGAGATACGCTCGTTGCTGAATGGGATGGTAAGGGAGAAGAGTTAACCATCCGATTGAAGAAGAAAAGAGCGAGTAAGACAACAGATAAAAAAGAAGATTAGAATACAGGAGCATCTCATGGTGCTCCTTTTTTATTTAAATTTGGTTTATAAAATAAACTAATTTATAATTGTATCGTATACTTAGTAAAAAATTAGAATTATGAGCGAAAAAGAATTATCGAAAGATGAGAGCTTAGAGTTGATCTCCAATATGATCACTCAAGCGAAAAGAAATTTGGCTCGAGGAGGAAGTTTTTATTTTTTATTGTGGGGATGGGTAGTAATGCTTGCTAATTTGGGGCATTATGTCATTGGCAAATATGAACTTTATGAGCACCCTTATATTGTATGGGTTTTGACTATCCCAGCAGCAATTGCTTCCATGTGGTATAGCGCGAGAAAAAGGAAGCGAGCACAAATTAAAAGTCATTTGGACAGTGTATATGGTCTCCTTTGGTTAGGAGTAATGATTAGTGTGTTAATCATCTTGTTCTTCTTGAATGAAGTTAGTTACACCTTGAATGCAATAATTCTGACTTTTGCTGGCCTAGGAACCTTTATTTCAGGGTGCATGCTGCGTTTCTCACCGCTTGTTATGGGCGGGGTGGCACTTTGGGTTGCTAGCATAGTAGCATTCAATTTAACTCCTATCGATCAGTATCTTGTTGGAACGGTTGGTATTTTGGCAGGTTATTTAATTCCAGGTTACTTACTTAAAAAGGTAGAAAGTGAGCAAGTTTAATGAATTAGATCCTTTACTTCACTCACAACTAAGATTGGCCGTTATGTCATTGCTAATTGGAGTTGATTCCGCTGAGTTTGTTTTCATCAAAGAAAAAACCGGTGCCACTGCTGGCAATCTAAGCGTTCAATTAGATAAACTTTCAACCGCAGGGTACATAAGTGTTGTGAAATCCTTTAAAGGGAAAAAACCAGTGACGACTTGTAGCATTACGAAAGTTGGGATAAAGGCTTTCGAATCATATGTCAATGCTTTGAAACAGTACATCGAGTAAAATTTTTTCAATATTAAGTTTATAAAATAAACTAGTTTAAAATGAATATAATAAACAGCTTTACAGGATTAGTCCATTTAATCACCGCTTTCCTTGCACTTATCTCAGGAACAATGGTTCTCACCAAGAGAAAAGGAACTTCTTGGCATAGAAAGATGGGGTATGCTTATGTCATCTCTATGATTTTGATGCTGGGAACTTCATTCATGTTATATGACCTCTTTGGTCGGTGGGGGATTTTCCATTATGGATCCGTCTTGAGTGCTATTACACTTTTTTTTGGAGTCTACCCAGCAATCAGAAGAAAAGGGAACTGGGTAGTATTTCACCTTTCCATGATGTACTGGTCAATTATTGGCTTGTACGCTGCTTTTGCTTCCGAAGTATTCACTAGGGTTTTACCAACACCTTTTTTCACTGGAGTGGGAATCAGTTCAGCAGCAATCATGATCGCTGGCGCCATTGGATTCATCATTCATTCAAAAAAATGGGAAAATCAATTTAAAACATTCAATCAAAAACGTTAATTATGAAAAATACACTTTCAATTCTACTACTTGCAGCCTCGATGATATCGATGGCGCAAAGTCAAAAGGAGGCTGAATACGCAGCTTACTTAAAATCGAGTATTGCACTTTGGAAACGCTGTATTGATCAGGCGGATAAAACGTTCGGATCTCAAAGTTTCGAAAAAGGCATGGCGATGTATGGATTATTGAACTCCACAATGGCTACAAGGGATAAAGAAACCTTTAATGACAATGTGGATCAGACGATTGATCTATTCAAGAACATCATAGATGAAAAACCAGATTGGGGAGAACCGAAGGCCGCTCTTTCAGCAATCTACGGGCTTGTTATCGCTTATAGTCCAATGAAGGGGATGCTTTATGGGATGAAGAGTTCTTCTCTTTCTGATCGGGCGATTGGTCAGCAACCGGAATCCCCTTTTGTTCATAAAGTCTATGGTGGATCAAAACTTTACACACCAGCAATGTTTGGTGGAGATGAAGATGAGGCGGTCCGATCTCTTGAAAAAGCCATCTCACTTTATGAGAAAAATGGAGACCTAGAAAATAACTGGCTTTATCTGGAATCTTTAGTCAATCTATCAATGGCCTACCAAAAAGTTGATAAGATAGATATGGCGAAGGAGACACTGGAAAAATCACTCGATATAGAACCTGAATACGGTTGGGCCATGGCGGTTCTTAACTCCATAAATAAATAATCATGCGGGCGCTGCACATAATTCTTACTCTTTTTCCATTGGTGCTCTTGTCTCAGCAAACCATAACTGGTCGAGTAGTGGATAAGGAAACGGGTGAGGGACTATTGGGCGCCCACATTTATTTAATGAAGGATTGGAGAAACGGAACAATCGCAGGTACGGATGGGTCCTTCACTCTTGTGGTCGATCCAGCGATTCCGGATTCAGTGATTGTTTCATTCATTGGATTCAGAGAGGTCGTTGTTGGCCTTTCCGAATCCATGACCATTGAAATGGAATCACAAGAAATGAGTGGTGATGTGGTGGTGATTACATCGCAAAGACCCATTGCGGAGGAGTTTAAATATATGAAGATCAGCAAGCTCGATATTTATACAAATCCTGCTGCCAGTGCGGATCCGATTTTAGCTGTGAACTCTCTTCCATCGGCCACAACAACAGATGAATCGGCCAACATAAGCTTAAGAGGGAGTAGCCCGATTGAGACAGGTGTTTTTCTCAACAATGTACCAGTTTATGATGCGGTACGGTATTCTCAGTTAAATGGGATTGGCACCTTTAGCATTTTCAATACTTCTATTATCAAAGATGTTGTGGTCTTTCCAGGAAATCCTCCATTAGAGTTTGGGAATACAACATCAGGCGTTATTTCACTTACCACAGACGATCAAGTCTTGGAGGATAACGGGAATTCAATGGTTGTCTCCCTTGCAAGCATTGGGATTACCAGGGACCAGAAAATATCAGAAAATCAAAGCCTTAAGCTGTTCTCAAACTGGCAGCCAAGTGCCGCAATAAAGGCAGTGAATGAAACTTCTCTTGAATCTATTAAGTCATTCGAATCAGGAGATCTTGGAATTTACTGGTATGGTTCCAATGAAAAAGTGAATTGGAAAGTTTTGAATTACTCTGTCCTTGAGGGATACGAATTCAATTTTGAACATGCGAGCTTCAACGGGGTTTTCGACCAGAAAAAGAAAAGAAGTTTTTTGATTTCATCTTTGGAACGACCGATCGGAAAAGGAACATTGAGTTTGAATAACGGATTGAGTACAAGCGACGGAGATTACAAATACTCCAATGTCCAATTCAATGTCCAGCAAAAAGATTTGTTTGGTGGAATTAATTACTTACTAGCTACACCGTCACTAAGCGTTAAGGCTGGCTTGAGCTATGACTTGAGGCGATCAGAAGTTGATGGGACATTTCATGAATTTTCGTATGCACTTGGCCCAAATCATCCGACCATTGGCGTGACCGAATCAGGGAAAATACAAACGTTGGAGAGCTTTACTTATTTAAAATATGCTGCCTCAGAGAAATTAACAATAGGTGCTGGCCTCCGAAAAAATGTTCCAACCCAGGATCAGAAAAATTACTTAAGTCGTCAGATTAATTTTGCCTATTCGACTCAATCCTGGCTTGTCACTGCCGGTGCAGGAAGGTATTTTAAAAATGGAATGCGAGAGAATACAGGAGAACTGTTCACTTCGCAAAGTGACCAACTTTCGCTGGACATCAGGCATACAAAAGAAGATTTGGACGTCACATTTTCCTTGTTTCACAAAAACAGTGAAGTGGATAATAGTGGCTATAAAGCTAATGGAGCTGAACTTTTTGTTGACTACAGATTTTCGGCTAAGTACAGGATGTCCGGCTCATTTACCTGGCTAGACGCATCACTTGATGAAGGAGAAAATTACCCTTTCGATTTAAACTACTTTATTAGGGGAAACCTGTCGTATTCTCCTGGAAGACTATGGACCATTGAGGGAATCCTGGTTGCTCGTGAGGGGTTACTATTTTCACCGGTCGAAGGTGCAAATTTTGATCCTGAGTTGAATGTTTTTGAACCAATCTATTCCAATCAAAACTTAAGACTTCCAGGGTATTCAAGTATCGGAATATCAGTGACTAAAATGCTTCCAATTTCTGAAAAAGTAAATATTATCGCTTTTGCCAGCGTCAACAATGTATTGGACTCGAGAAATCTGAGAACTTATTCCTACAATTTTGATTATACCATTCCATCGGAGTCTTTGTACTCGAGAAGAACTTCTTACTTTGGAGCTGTGATTAGTTTTTAATACCCACCTAAATACTTCCGCAAAAGCCACTCAGAAGAGAACAAAAGCAATACAATCAGCAGCATCCACCGACTTTGGATCAGCGGGAAATAGCTTTCAGAACTTCGGACAATGCTTTTAAAACCTTGAGTTCTGATCTTGTTAATAACTTGATCCGCTTCTGAATAATGCGTGTATTCGCCACCCGTTCGGATGGATAGGTTTTTTAGTAGATTGTGATCCGCTGTTAGGTTGAGGTATTCTCGATTGATTTCTTCGACCAGAAATTGCCCACGATCACGGAAGGTTTTATCACCAACTCTAACGGAAGCATTGTACGTGTAGATGCCGCCTGCTAGTGAAGGTACGCTGAAGGATGAGTTGAATTCCGAATCGATGAATTCATAATCTTGTGATTCACCATCTGCAGAAGTGACAGTTAACGAGATACGATTTCCATAAATCCGCTCGTAGATATCATTGTACACTTCCGACTCAAAAAAGATGGATTGAAGATTAGAGAAATTGTTGCCTCTGCTTCGAAATCGAAATTGCTGCTTGTCGTTTTTTACGCTTAAGTACTGAACCGTCTTGGTGACGATGTTATAAAACAAGTCTGAATTTCCATTGATCGCGGATTCCTGGAGTTTCCATTTCCAAATATTTTGTCCAGCCAGAATTGCTCCTTTTTGCGAACCATCATCATAAAAAGTGAACAAAGGTTTTTGTGTAGCTATACTTCCTACACGCTGGAAAAGCAACGTTTCTGTCGGGCCACTGAGCGTGTAATCCCCAAAAGGAATGGAAATGGGTGGATAATCGTCAAAAGCACCTCGGTCCTCCGGTAAGCTGAATTTGCTAAACGCCTGGTTGAAGCTGGCAGTGACATTATCGGTTTGAGAGCCCCTTCTTCTTATATTGATGAAAGGAACCGTGTTGTTTAATTGACCAAGCGAGCTTTGGTTTCCGAGGATGTACCAAATGCCTGGTTGCTCTTTTGGCTGATATCTAATTCTTCCAGCAAAGGCCCCGTGATAAATAACCACATCATAAATATCTGTTGGTTCTTTTTCATCCAGGCTTGGAAGATACGTGTCAACTTGGTAATTGTCAGTACTTGTTAAAACGGATTTAATAGCTTTTATGTCGGGGTGTGGAGCGCTTGCTACAATCAGTACTTTTTGACGACCATCGATCACTTCCATAAAGATGGATGAACTATTGTTTTCAGGGACGAATTCATCATTTTGAAGCGCCGTGCTTACCTCAATTCTTCGTAAGCCTTCTTCTTCAGATTTGACGATGAATTCCAATTCCTGAACCGTGCTATTGAGCCGTACCTTCTGTTGACTTAGGATTTCTCCTTTTTCTGTAAGATTGAATGTGACTTCTTTTCCATCAAAACCATTCTGCGTTACCTCCACTCTTATCGGAGTTTCATTTCCTTTGAAACTTACTCGATTGTACAAAACCCTGGAAATGTTAATATCCTTCGGGGGAATGGTATCTCCAAGTCCGATCGTGAATTGTGGAACAGGATATTTCTTGTAAATCGGAGAACTCCCATTGTTGAAAATGCCATCGGAAAGTAGTACGGTTGCTGCCCAGTTTCTTCCCTCCATTGCATCACCTACTTTCTTTTGCAATAAAGAAAGATCAGTGGTCGGGTGATCAAACCGAATGGAATCGAAATCACCAAGGTTGTAGGAATACACTTCGATATCCTCATTTTCCAAATCCTCTATCAAGGTTTGAACTTGATTTTTGAAAGCTACTGAATCAGTAAATCTGGCCACAACGGATTCTGAATTATCAACAGCAATTGCGACAATCGGTTTTTCTGTTCGAACAATCGTCTGGTTAATAAATGGTTCCAACAAAAGAGAAAGTGTAAAAAAGATGGCCAGGAAACGAATTGCAGATAAAATCCAATTCTGGTTTTTATTCCAGGCTGGGTTGCGAATGCTGTATAAAAACCAGGTTAGACCAACAGAAGCGAGGATAATTAAAAGTATCCACCATTCCGACTGATCAAATTGAAGAAAGTTTTTCTGCATGTTCGAAAGCTAATCCAAAATGACCAATACGTATAAATGAATATTAAGATATTTATCTCACAAGGGCGGTAATCTCAGAAGATGAAATTTTATTTAAAGCGATGCGTTCAAATCTGTCAGCGACAAAAGTTGTTCCGAGTACCAATATAGAGTTATCTGTTCCGACTTTTATTGAAGCAAAAGTGAATGGGTTTTGAAAGCCTATTTGTCTGATTCCTGCTACTTCGCCCGAACTTGCATCATAGAAATGCAAAACGATTCGCCTTCCTTTAGTCTCTGCCGCAAACACAGTAAGTTCTCCTGAACCAGAAGAATAGCTGATTGCCTTTGTCGGTGTATAAGGTTTTAGTTCAGCCATATCACCAGGGTAGAGATCCACACTTGAAGCTAAACCTGTTGTATTCAAAGCGGTGGATGAAAGCTGAAAATTTTCGTCAAACTGAAATCCTGCGATAGCAAAATTGCTTCCCGATAATGGAAGAGCAGCTCGAACTCCTGCGTCAGTTGATTGTCCCTGTAACACACCAGTAGGAGCGGCAGAGAGATCGGTGAAAACCATGGAAAAACTGAAATTATAAAATCCATTGAAGTAATAATTGCCGGGAGATATTTCACCACAGAAAAATGGATACGGATTTTCGTTTCGTTGCAGGTAGTGATCTATGATCTGAGCCTCTATATCGCTTCCTGCTCCAATGGTGTAATCTTCTCCATCAAGAAAGCCTCCATCTAACCCTATCAAGCTAATTTCGGAAGTCAGATTTATCGGATCATAGCTAAGTAACAGCAGTTCATTCGAAGAAGTCAAAGCTGACGCAAGGGGGTAATCAATTCCGCCAATTGTGACATCTACTGTCACTTCAAGCTGTGGGTTGACTCCAACCAAGACCGCTTGTAGTGTGGAAGAGTTCATGGCAAAGAAGTAGCTTATGCTATCAATCATATATACTTCTCCGATTGGAGCGACATAGTCTATGGTAGAATTCTGTCCAACATAATTTCCTTCTTCATCTGTCTTAATTAACTGGATACCCTGAAAGTCCGAATTGGTCAATTCTGTACCAGACAAAATGATAAACCCATCGATAGTTTCAACAACATCTATTGGATGGTATGAAAGATCAAAATTTGAATCATCGTAAATTTTCAGGAATGATTCTGAAAGCGAAACTTCATCGTCCGAGCAGCCTAGGAAAATAAAAGCCGCAAAGATTAGAATGGAGCCTTTTTCAAGTAGTGCTATTTTCATTCTTCTCATCCTATAGTGCTTTAAACTGTTGATCTATAAACCGGAATGGGAAAACGAAACTCAAGGAAACGCTGATGTCTCTTAACTCTATTCCGTCATTCACTTCTCCAAGTGCCGCCAGCTCATTTTGCAAGGCTCCTGCTTTTGTTGCCGTACTAAGTGAATGCTTGTAGGCAATTTCAACAACCGTCCGAATGTTCCAATAGTCGAGATTGACACCAGCGCCGCCTGCCACGCCATAGAAATTCTCGAATAAATCTTTCACTCCAACAGAGACCGGATTTAAAGAAGATGGTAGTGCGGTTCCTGATGAAAAATCTGTCTGTGTGATTTCTACATCTTTCTGAGCGGATGTGATCAATGAATAGAAACCACCAACCATCAAAAAAGGCCGAATTTTCCCTCTTCGAATGATATCTCCTTTGATCATTAGTGGAAGCTCGATCAGGTCGAGTCGTTGCTCGACTTGCAAGTTGGTTTCAAACCGACTATTGACCTGTGTACCTTCCCAAACAAAACCACTTGAATACGAATAGCGACTTCTTTTGAAAGCTGGTTGAAATGAAGCCGAGAATCCTCGATGATAGAAATTCATTTCCAGACCCATGTGAGCTCCGGCCAAGGAAAAATCATCATAGGATTTTTGTAAATCATTTTCATCGTAGTTGACCGGGCTAAATCCGGCAAATCTGGTCTCTGGAAACGCTTGGGTATAATTAACCCCCATTTTCAATCCAAGCCAGAATTGGGTATCCAAAAACGACTCTAACGGATTCTTTGGAGGTTTCTTTTGGCCAATCGCTGCGAATGATCCAATAAAGAGGAAAACAGCAATCAGAAGTTTATTTCCTAACGAGAAGTCTTTTCGTATCATCTAACAATTGAGATTTGGCTTTAATAAAATAGAATCCAGGATTAATACCATCGAGCATAAATGAAAACGTATGCTCACCAGGCGAAACGGTTCTGATGAATTGTGAAATCACACGTCCGTTGATATCTATCAGCTGGACTTTCACTTCTTGAGTATCATTGACGAATACTTTTACCTGGGTATAGTTGGATGCTGGATTTGGATACAACGATTGAATTTTGTACTTCGATTTGAGCACATCTTTTTCTCCAAGAACGACTTCCTCGATCAAATTCATTGGCTCATAATTTCCTCCCTCAGGTCTAGCTCCATCAATATAATTTCCATAAAAAATATCATTGGCAATGACTTCTTTTTCCACTCCCATCCATTCATGGAGGATGTTCGAGTAAACCTGTCGATAATCGAATTGTTGCCCTACATTATTTTGAGAAACATCTGGGACAGTTCCGTAAACTCCTTGCTTCACTCCGCGACCAAACATGAGAATTGGACCTCCAGTACCATGGTCAGTCCCATAACTTCCGTTTGAGCCAACCCTTCGCCCAAACTCGGACATGGTAAAAGCAAGTACTCGATCTTCCATTCCGCGAGATCTCATATCCGCAAGGAATGCTCGCATTGCTGATGAAATATGGTAAAGCAATGCAGAATGAAGCCCCATGGTGGGATCATTTTCCTCAACTTGAGAAGCGTGTGTGTCGAACCCACCAATTTTCACTAGGAACACTTTAGTTTTTACACCGCCTGCCAACAAGCGAGCAACAAGCTTTAACTGGTTCGACAATGGATTTCTTTTCGCTCCTGCTGAGCTATTGAAAGGATACCTCTCGGGGTAAGTCACCGAAGTTTCTGAAGCAGCATCATAAATTTCAGCTAACCTTCTAATGTACGTTTCAGATTTATCCTCCAGCCCAAGGATCCAATTCATCTCCTGTCCATATGGCGAGTCATTGAGAAATGCCGGCGGATTTCCACGCGGGTCAATGCCTTCATCCACAAATCCTTCAAGCTGATTGATCAGGTCTTCCAGGTTATTGGGATCACTTCCTAAAGAAATGGAAGTAGGGATATTTCCTTCCTGGTGGAAAATCAGTGAAACATCATTTCCCATTTCCAGTGCCAATGGATCTGGCATTTCTGTTGTTGGGAAATCTTGCGGGTAGCTTAGTGGTTCATACTCTTCCCTTAAATATCTGCCAATCCAGCCTGAGGAAAAATAGTCATCGGAACCTCCGCCCATAAACCAAATATCTCTTCCGCGGAAATGAGATCCATTGTTGTTTTCGTAAGAAACTCCTTGAAAGACCGCAGCTCGTCCCGTGTCATAGAGGAATTTGAAATCCTGCATATCAGGGTGCAATCCAACTTGATCTTCAGTTGGAAGGGTACTGTCAAGTGGAATTAAGGTTCGGTTTCCAACTTTGTATGGAATCGCAATGTTTGCCCGACGACTGTAATATTCGTCATAGTTGGACAATGGAATTATGGTGTTCAATCCATCATTTCCACCGTGAAGCTGAATCATGATGATGACCTTATCATTGTCGCTTTGAGATGCCAGCCGTTGCAACTTTCGATGCGAACCTAAAACATTGATTGGGACACCATGAAATGCAATTGGAACTCCTGCCGCAAAACCTACTTTCTTTAAAAAATTTCTTCGCTTCATTGTCTAGAGGTTTGGATCACATTAGTTGATATTCAGGCGATTGCAACATGGCGTTAAAAAGTGACTGCAGTTGATTTGCGACAACTTCCATGTCATCTCCACTTTGCCATCTTTGTGTCCAGGCAGCTTCCGGATCAGGATCTATTTGTGGAGAAGAGAGAAAAGCACTCAAAAAGTAATTGAGTCGTTCTACCGTGAGTTCTCCCACATCCGGCGTATCAAAAGATAGATTTTCAGATGTTGGTAAGAAGTGTTCGGAGATTGAAATGATCAGGTTTCTTGCATCACTGGCTGTAGCATCATCAAAATTTGCTTGAACAAATGCAAGAATATCCACTTGCCCCATTTCCATGGCCATTCCATCAGAGATAGATCCTCTGATGAAGTTATACCTGTTGGTCAGGTAATTTGTCGTAATCCAACTTCTATTATAGATCGGAAATTGATGATAAGCTGCATATCCTGCCACTTCAAAAGGCTCATAATAATTCATTCCTAACCGATCTATTGTTCGCAATACATCGGTCGCGAAATTGTAATAGTTGTCCAGGTCAGTTTCGTATTCTGGGAGTTCAATGTTGAAATTTCGCATAAAACCTAAAACCAAATCAAGTGGAGATTTAATGATGCTTCCGAAATTGTTGTCATCATCACCTACTTCAGCTTCATAGAAATGTGTGCTAGTCAAAAGTGCTTCTAGCACCGATTGAAGTTTGAAATCATTCGCAGCAAATGTGTTTGCCATGTCCTGGATGATATCGTCTTGGAGTGTTTCGTCAATTTGATGATAAACAAAGAATCGGTAGATGTCTCGACAGATGTGAAGTGTCGTTTCTGACTGATCATAAAGAATATCGACGAACTGACTGATTTCGTCTATTACACTTTCTTCTGTTGGATTTCCACCTGCTAAAAGCTCATCATCAGGGACGACTGTAGCTCCGCCCAATCGATTACTAAAAGTCTTGATACCTTCGGCATGACTTGAAGCTGTTGCACCGCCTCTTGTGACTCCTCTTGGAAGTCCTGTTTCTTCATCGATTGTGGAAAAAGTGTTGTCTGTTGTAAACCCAGATAAAACTCTGGCACCAGCCTGCACATCTTCTTCCGAGTAATAGAAATAATCGCCAATAAATTCAGATTCTGGAACATTTCCTTCAAGTCCTCTTCCAACTGCATATAGTTCTAGCAACTCGCGGGCATAATTTTCATTGGGACTCCCTTTCACATTGAATCTCCCGTCCAGGAAAATAAGCATGGCATTATCCACGCTAATTTTTTTGGTCAGCTGTTTGAAATTCTTTGGAACAATAGTTTCCATTGATTCAGGATCGTCTGGATCCTCAGGTGGGATGACAATATCCTCCGAATCGAAAGCAAAAAGTCTGAAAAGTGCTTGTTGATAATAAAGCGCCCGTGAATTTCCAACTACAGACTGTTTAGTTGTGAAGTGTGTATGTAAAAAGAACACAAGCCGCTCCCGGAAGATATAAGGCAATTTTTTTGATTCTTCGATCCCATTTCCAAGTAGCTGGCCAATATGCCACGCAAGAAACTGAGTCCTCAGTTCGAATTCCTCACTATCGACAGCTCCATTGGTGATCCATTCCAAACCTGTAGCTCGCTCCAATGGCAAAACCGGATCGGGAAGTTCTTGGTCAAATAACTGCTGAACAGCTTCTGCTGGAGTTAACAATGCGAAAGCATCAATTTCAGCAATGGTTCCTCCGAAGCATGTTCTTCGAAGTAAATGTGCAGCTCTTTTTTTGCCAAGAGGACCGGTGAGTTCTGTTAATGGCATTAGTGGTTGTTTGAAATAAGAAACTAATTTATCACTAAATTATTATAAATAAAATGATAAAAAATCTTTAAATAGTTAAATAATCATTTTTTCATGAAAAAAACCCATCTTCTCAGACAGGTTTCGAATTTCTTTAATCGAAAAATGATGCTACGTTAACATTCCTCCATCTACTTGGATGACTTGTCCAGTCACGTAGGATGACATGTCGGATCCTAAAAAGATGCAAGCGTTCGCCACATCTTCTGGGGCACCGCCACGTTTCAACGGAATAGCATCACGCCAGCTTTGAACTGTTTTTTCATCTAAAGCGTCTGTCATTTCAGTTTCTATAAATCCTGGTGCGATCACATTGCAGCGAATTCCACGAGATCCTAATTCTAACGCGACTGACTTACTGAAGCCAATAATCCCTGATTTGGAAGCTGCATAGTTGGCTTGGCCTGGATTTCCTTTCACACCGACTACTGATGACATGTTGATTATTGAACCGCTTCTTTGCTTCATCAAGGGTTTTGCCGCGGCCTTCACCGTATTGAAACAGGACTTCAGGTTTACGGTCATGATTTCATCCCATTGTTCCTCACTCATTCTCATCAATAAATTGTCTCGAGTTATTCCTGCATTGTTAATCAAAACATCTAATGAACCAAACTCTTCAATGACGCTATTTATGAGTTCCTGAGCAGCGGCAAAATCGGAGGCATCAGATCGATAACCTTTGGCTTTCACGCCTTGTGCTGTTAGCTCTTTTTCTAAAGCTTCGCCTTTTTCCACGCTAGATAAATACGTGAATGCGATGTTAGCTCCCTGCTTGGCGTATTCATTTGCAATGGCCCGTCCGATTCCTTTTGATGCACCAGTAATTAGTGCATTTTTTCCTTCAAGTAGTTTCATAGTGCAAACATACAATTTCTGTAATAATGAACTTTTTATGGCATTATTATTGTTCATTTTTAGTATTATCAAACCCTTTTTAGTTATGATTCGGAACACATTTCTACTAGCAATTCTTTTGGTTTTCGTATCATCTTCAAATGCACAAGAGGTTTTCCAAAATTTAGATAACAACACTATTTCTTTCAGAGATTGGGCAAATCCCCTGATTTTCCAACATGCCCCCGAGCCGTTTGTTACAGGTTATGGAATTCACAGTGATTCTCTTCAAAAAGCTTATGGTTCAATTTTCTACGAACTTGATGGGGAATATCTGGCCATCGAGAGCTGGGCAGACTATTATTATTGGTTCACGCAGAAGTACCCTGTACTTTTCCGTCAGCCCTCATCTGTCTATAGCGCTTATTATTATTTGAACGATTTACCAGGAATGATTCGATTTGTTTTCCTTAATGACAATTACAAAGGTGATTACTTCCCTTCATCTGTACGTATTAATTTCGATAATAAGGAACAGGTAAGGTTTCTAACCAATGGACACATTCCATATACTGGAACTCCCTTTTTTGACTCACAAGGATTGTATAGACCAGATCTTATTGAAAAGAGATGGCAATTTCGAAATGAAGAATCAGGTCTTCCTTTCATCTTGAGTGGTAGTAGAGGGAGGAGTTCAAGAAGTGAAGGCTCTACCTCACGAAGTGATAACTAGATCTCATAAGATTAAATATCTAGTTTAAAATCTCAGAATATTCCGATTAAATTTGCGCCTCAATTTTAACGAGAAAAAGATGGCATCTAAATATGATCTTATTGTAATTGGTAGCGGACCTGGTGGGTATGTTGCAGCGATTCGAGCGTCTCAGCTGGGAATGAAAGTAGGGGTTGTGGAACGGTCTGAACTTGGCGGAATTTGTCTCAATTGGGGATGTATTCCGACAAAGGCTTTGTTGAAAAGCGCACAGGTATTTGATTACATCAATCATGCAGCTGATTATGGTGTTGACGTGAAGGGAGCGAAAGCAGATTTTTCCGGAATGGTGAAAAGAAGTAGAGACGTGGCTGATGGAATGAGTAAAGGAATTCAATTCCTTTTCAAGAAAAACAAGATCGATCATATTGCTGGTTTTGGAATCTTGAAGAAGGGGAAAAAGGTAGAAGTCAAAGATGAGGGTGGCAAGATCACCACCTATGATGCCAATCATATCATTCTCGCGACTGGAGGACGTTCACGTGAACTTCCGAACTTACCGATCGATGGAAAGAAAATCATTGGATATCGGGAAGCAATGGTTTTACCAAAACAACCTAAGAAAATGGTGGTTGTTGGTTCAGGAGCAATCGGAGTTGAATTTGCTTATTTCTATAAGTCGATTGGAACGGAAGTCACCATTGTTGAATTCATGGACCGAATCGTTCCCGTTGAAGATGAAGAAGTGAGCAAACAGCTAGAGCGAACATTCAAAAAGTCGGGCATGAAGGTCATGACCAGTTCTGAGGTGACGAAAGTAGATACTAAAGGAGCTGGCTGTAAAGTGACTGTGAAGACAAAGAAAGGCGAAGAAGTAATCGATTGTGATATTGTCCTTTCCGCTGTGGGTGTTGCCACTAATATCGAAAACATGGGACTCGAAGTGACTGGTGTTAAAACCGAGAAAGGAAAAGTACTTGTAGATGATTACTACAAAACCAATGTAGATGGTGTCTATGCGATTGGAGATATCGTGAAGGGCCAAGCACTCGCTCACGTTGCTTCAGCCGAAGGGATCATTTGTGTGGAAAAAATTAAGGGAATGAATGTCGAGCCACTTGACTATAACAATATTCCAGGCTGTACTTATTGTTACCCTGAAGTCGCTTCTGTTGGATACACGGAGAAAGCTGCAAAAGAAGCTGGCTATGAAGTTAAAGTAGGAAAATTTCCTTTCTCTGCTTCAGGAAAAGCAAAAGCAGCTGGATCTTCAGATGGTTTTGTGAAAGTGATCTTCGACGCGAAATATGGCGAGTGGTTAGGCGCTCATATGATTGGTAACAACGTTACTGAAATGATCGCTGAAGCTGTTGCTGCTAGAAAGCTGGAGACGACTGGACATGAAATCGTTAAAACAGTTCATCCACATCCGACCATGAGTGAGGCAGTAATGGAAGCTGCGGCTGCAGCTTATGATGAAGTGATTCACCTTTAATAGCGTCTTGTAGACCTTGTTTTAACCAAAATAGAGCCTCCTGTTTTTCTTTTTTCTTACAAAAACTTTTTTTTCTCAAAGTCTTTGACAAAACTTTGTTGCGTCAAACAATTACGTTGAGTGACTTAAAAACCATAGCAGCGTTTTCTTTTAGGCCTGCGGCACCCGCCAGGCTTGTGCCTGTTATATAATCCAGTGTTACCTACGTGGTAACTATTCTCCGACCAATTTTTCCTATTTCCTAATTTTCAAAATTCACTCAGATGAATGCGTTCATCGTTCAGGTGACTAGCTCAGAGCACGGGTGCTTTGCAGAAGAAATTTGCAAGCTCATTGAGACTAGCGCCAAACAAAGAGGCACCGGGATCGCCATAAGATCCCAAAAATATATTCACGATAAGATCGTGAATGGAAAGGCAATTATTGCCCTCTCAAAAAGCAAGCAACTTGTAGGCTTTTGCTACATCGAAAGTTGGAGCAACAAGAAGTATGTCGCCAATTCCGGATTGGTAGTGAAGCCGGAGTACCGCGGGTCTGGTGTTGCTACCCGTATTAAGAAAAAGGCTTTTGAACACTCAAAGAAACTTTTTCCTTCAGCTAAGCTATTCGGCTTAACCACCTCCTTGCCGGTCATGAAAATTAACTCCGAATTGGGGTATCAACCGGTAACCTATGATCGATTGACCGATGATAGTCTTTTCTGGAATGGTTGTCAGAGTTGCGTTAATTATGAGATTCTCCAAAGCAAGTCAAGACAGAATTGCATGTGTACTGCGATGCTGTATGATCCTGGTTCGAAGGATAAAAAACGATGGGATTTTGTCAAAAAGTCCAAAATCTATGAGCGTTTCATGCGCCTGAAAAAGTCAAGAATGAATCGTAAATCAATGGTAGTATGAAAAAAGTAGTATTGGCTTTCAGTGGTGGACTTGATACTTCTTATTGTTCTATGTATCTGTCAAAAAATTGCGGATTTGATGTTTATGCGATGACCGTCAACACCGGCGGGTTTGATGCTGTAGAAGCTGAATCCTTGAAGCAAAAAGCGATTGCACTAGGGGCGAAGGAATATCGATTCAATGATCGGACTGAGGATTTTTATGAGAAGGGGATCAAATATCTATTGTTTGGGAATGTGCTCAAAAACAGTTCCTACCCACTCTCAGTGAGTGCAGAGCGTGTTTTTCAGGCACTAGCAATAGCTGATTATGCAAGAGAAATTAACGCGGATGCAATCGCTCATGGTAGCACCGGGGCTGGAAATGATCAAATTCGATTTGACCTGGTTTTTCAGACCCTGTGCCCTGATATGGAGATCATCACGCCCATACGAGACAATTCCCTGAGCCGGGAAATGGAGATTGAATTTTTGAAGCAAAATGGAGTTGAGTTGGATTGGAAAAAAGCCGAGTACTCCGTCAACCAGGGACTTTGGGGAACATCCGTAGGTGGGAAGGAGACACTCACATCCGTTGAGTATTTACCGGAAAGTGCGTTCCCAAGTCAACTTCGGAAGAATGAGGCAGAAACCATTTCCATTGGATTCAAAAAAGGTGAGCCTGTATCCCTTAATGGCGAGGAAGACGATCCTGTAGCAATTATCAAGCAGTTGCAAGAGATCTCTTCACAATATGCCATCGGTCGTGATATTCATGTAGGAGATACAATAATTGGTATCAAAGGAAGAGTAGGTTTTGAAGCTGCAGCACCTTTGGTGTTGATTAAAGCACACCATCAACTGGAAAAGCACGTGCTTTCCAAACACCAGCTTTTTATCAAGGATCACCTGGCTGACTGGTATGGAAACCTTATGCATGAGGGTCAATACCTTGATCCTGTCATGAGGGACATTGAATCATTTCTGGAGAATTCTCAAAATGCTGTCACGGGGAACGTGAAGGTCAGACTAATGCCGTATCACTTTTTGATAGAAGGAATCACTTCGCCGAATGACCTCATGCAGAGTGCTTATGGCCAATACGGAGAAACGAATGCGGCCTGGACAGGTGAAGAGGCTCGAAGCTTCGCCAAAATATTTTCAATGCAAACCAAAATTCTTAACACGCTGAAATCATGAAAATTCGAGTAGGTATTATCGGCGCAGCAGGTTATACGGCAGGGGAGCTGTTGCGGCTGCTGGTGAATCATCCGGTGGTGGAAGTTTCCTGGATTCAGAGCGAAAGTCAACAGGGAAAATTTGTTTATGACGTTCACAAGGATCTTTTCGGGTTAGACCTGCAGTTTATCTCTGAAATCCCTACCGATTCATGCGACGTTGTGTTTTTGTGCAAAGGACACAATGAATCGAAAAACATTCTGAAGTCCAATCCGGAATTGCTCAGTCTACGGATCATTGACCTGAGTCAGGACTTCAGGCTAATAGGAGATCATGATTTTGCATATGGACTACCGGAGATCAACAAGGAAAAAATTAAGGAATCCGATCATGTAGCAAATCCAGGTTGCTTTGCGACGGCTATTCAGCTAGCACTCCTTCCGGCGATCAAGGTCGGAGCGGTATCAAGTGATGTTCACATTTCTGGCATTACGGGTTCCACAGGGGCCGGGCAATCGTTTTCAGAAACTTCACACTTCAGCTGGAGAAATAACAATGCCAGTGTATACAAAGCACTTTCACATCAACACTTGAATGAAATCCAAGAAACCATTCTCGGAACGAATTCGAAATTTGATCAAAAACTAAATTTTATTCCCTACCGTGGAGCCTTCACACGTGGAATTATCACGACTGCCTGCTTCAGTACCGATCTCAAGGAACAGGAATTCAAAGAAGTATACAGAGCTGCATACAAAGATCAACCATTTACACACGTGGTAGAAACCAATCCGGACCTGAAGATGGTGGTGAACACCAACCATGCGCTTATCAGCGGGGAAATAATTGATGGAACAGCGGTGATTATTTCTGTAATCGACAATCTCCTGAAAGGGGCTTCCGGACAGGCGATACAAAACATGAACTTAATTTTTGGCCTGGAGGAAACTTCCGGCCTGCAACTAAAAGCTTCGGCATTTTGATATGAATAAAAATCAAGTAGCAATCATTGGAGCAGGTAATCTTGGTATTGCCATTGCTGATGGATTTGTACAAAAAGCGACGAGAAAGCCTTCGGAGATTTTTTTGACCAGGCGAAATGTGAAAACACTGGAGCAATATGCTAAGGATGGTTTTCAGGTTACCGATGATAACAACCTCGCCATTGCCAACTCCAGGATTGTCATACTATGCGTTCAGCCCAATCAAGTAAAAAAGGTGCTGGACGATGTTGGCGCGCTGATCACCCCTGATCATGTATTGGTTTCTGTGGCAACAGGTATTCCGATTTCTCAAATTCAACAGGCTGTATCTCCTGATGTATCAGTCATACGAGCAATGCCTAATACTGCAGTTGCTGTGGGTGAATCGATGACTTGTCTTGCTTCAGGACAGACCGGTTCGACTGCACTCACGGAGGTCAAAGAACTTTTTGATGCTATCGGGCAAACATTGCTCATTGAAGAGGAACTGATGCAAGCGGCAACAGTTCTTGGAGCAAGCGGAATTGCTTTTTTTATGCGGTACTTGCGAGCTGCTACCCAGGGTGGGGTACAGATGGGTTTTGACTCCTCAGACGCCCAATTGATAGCCATGCAAACGGCGAAAGGAGCGGCCATGCTCGTGCTTGAAGATCAATCGCATCCGGAGGTAGAGATAGACAAAGTGACCACTCCCCAGGGGTGCACCATCGAAGGCTTGAACGAAATGGAGCACCAGGGATTCAGCTCTGCGCTGATTCAGGGCATCATGACTTCCTTTTATAAGATCACCAAAATGAAGAAAAAAGATGAATCTATTTGATGTATATCCAAGATATGATATAGCACCTGTCAAAGGGGAAGGGTGCTATGTGTTTGATACGGATGGTAAAAGATATCTCGATCTGTACTGTGGGCATGCGGTGATCTCGATCGGGCATTCCCATCCATATTATGTAAGAAAAATAAAAGATCAACTGGATCAACTGGGCTTCTACTCCAATTCGGTGAGGATCCCTGTTCAGGAACAACTGCTTGAGAAGTTAGGAAAAGTATCCGGATACGATGACTATTCTCTTTTCCTGAGTAGCACAGGAGCTGAAGCCAATGAAAATGCCTTAAAAGTTGCCTCTTTTCATACCGGAAGGAAGAAGGTCTTGTCGTTCAAGAAAGGGTTTCATGGAAGAACTTCGCTTGTGCTGGAAACGACGGATGATTCCAGGAACCTGGCTTCAGTGAATGTTACCGGGAACGTAACCAAACTTCCATTGAATGATATCGAAGCTTTGAATGCCCACCTCGATGATTCATATGCTGCTGTAATTGTAGAAGGGATTCAAGGGATTGCGGGAATTTATGAATCATGTCCCAATTTTTTGAAAACGCTAAAAAAGACCTGCGAAGAAAATGGTGTGCTACTTATACTCGATGAAATTCAGGCAGGCTATGGCCGGACTGGTAAATTCTTTTCACACCAACATACCGATATCAAGCCAGATATCATCACTACGGCAAAAGGGATGGGAAATGGATTTCCGATAGCTGGCACCTTGTTTTCTCCAAAAATCAGAGCCTGGAAAGGAATGCTCGGAACAACGTTTGGTGGAAATCACCTGGCTTGTTCTGCCGGCATTGCTGTTCTTGAAGTTTTGGAGAACGAACACCTGATGGAGAACGCGAGTAAGATGGGTGCATACCTAATGAACAAGCTATCCAGGATACCGGAAATAAAGGAGGTTCGGGGAAAAGGTTTGATGATCGGAATTGAACTGGAGACCGATATTAAAGAGATAAGAAGAGACCTCTTGTTTAACCACCGGATTTTTACGGGGGCGGCAAGTAACCCGAAAACGTTGAGAATTCTACCGCCCCTGTCTATTGGGAGTCCTGAGCTCGACTATTTCATTTCCTCACTTAAACTGGCCCTGGCATGAAAAATTTCCTGTCCATTGATGACGTTGATGATCCAATCGCTATGGTGAAGAACGTGTTTGAAATTAAACGAGCACCATTGGCCGATGACTCCATTGGGAAGGGGAAAGTACTAGGGCTTGTGTTTTTTAATTCGAGTCTCCGAACGAGGATGAGTACCACAAGAGCTGCCTATAACTTGGGAATGAATGTGATGGTACTGAATGTGTCTTCTGATTCCTGGCAGTTGGAATTTGAAGATGGTGTGATCATGGATAAGGGTGCTGTAGAACATGTGAAGGAAGCAGTACCGGTTATGACTTCCTATTGTGACATACTTGGTGTTCGCTCGTTCCCAGGTTTAAAGAACAGAGATAAAGATTACCAGGAGGAGGTTCTTCATTCATTTGTTAAGAATGCCCGGTGTCCGGTAATAAACCTGGAGTCATCGACCTTGCATCCATTGCAATCGCTAACAGATCTGTCCACCATTGAAGAGCATAAGCAGTCAGAAAAACCCCAAGTTGTTTTGACCTGGGCACCGCATCCCAGGAGTCTACCTCAGTCTGTTGCCAATTCATTTGCTCAGTGGATGAACAAAACGAATTATGATCTCACCATTGTTCAACCTGAAGGGCTGGAACTATCGGAGCAATTTACCGCTGGGGCTAAAATCGAATGGAATCAGGAGAAAGCGCTTGAAGGGGCTGATTTTGTGTATGTGAAAAACTGGTCTTCCTACCATCATTACGGAGCTAGAAAAGATCATCCCGAATGGACGATCACATCTGAAAAATTAGCATTGACCAACTCTGCCAAGGTGATGCATTGCCTTCCGGTCAGAAGAAATGTTGTAATGGCTGATGAAGTACTAGATGGTCCGAACGCTATCGTTATTCAGCAAGCAGAAAATCGGCTTTATGCAGCTCAGGCTGTATTGAAAGAAATTTTAAAAAATCAATGGAAATGAAGCTCTCAGTTATAAAAATAGGAGGAGATATCATTGATGATGAGGCGATGCTAACACACTTTATCACTGGTTTCAGCAGTCTACCGGGTCGCAAAATCCTTGTCCATGGAGGAGGGAAAGTCGCTACCAGGACAGCACAATCTCTTGGTATAAAAACAGTGATGAAAGACGGAAGAAGGATCACGACCGATAAGATGATTGATGTGGTAACCATGACGTATGCGGGGCTCATAAATAAAAAGATCGTTGGTCAACTGCAATCCAACAGCATCAATGCAATTGGACTCACTGGTGTGGATGGAAATTTAATCCAGTCAGACAAACGACCTGTTCAAAATGGTATTGATTACGGCTGGGTTGGAGATCCGAAAAAGGTTAATGCTGAGCTCGTGCGATCTTTTATCAATAGTGCCTTAACACCAGTTATCGCTCCATTAACCCATGACATACGGGGAAACTTATTAAATACCAATGCTGATACCATTGCTTCTACACTTGCAATTGCGATGAACAAATATTTCGATGTTGAGCTTAACTATTGTCTTCAACAGGGAGGTGTCATGGAGGATGTCAACCAACCCGATTCCTTGGTTAAACAACTTTCGTATAGAGCATTTGATCGAGGGAAAAAGGACGGGACAATCTCAAACGGAATGATCCCGAAATTGGATAACGCCTTTGAGGCAGCAAAAAAAGGTGTGAGTAAGGTTCGGGTAATGAGTCATCGATCGATTTCGCAGTTAGAAAAAAGCAATTTTGATGAATTCACAAGCATTTTATAAAACCTACCTGGATGAAGCTATATCATTGCTTCAATCCCTTGTTCAAGCGGAAAGCTTCAGTGGAGCAGAAGATAAAACTGCAATAATCTTATCTGAGTTCTTAGATTCCAAAGAAATTGAATACAAGCGATACGGGAATAATGTTGTGGCACGCAATGAGCATTTCGATCCAACAAGGGAGACAATTTTACTCAATTCCCATCACGACACGGTCAAACCAAACAGTGGATATACGAAAGATCCCTTTGAGCCATCGATCGAAGATGGAAAGCTTTTTGGACTTGGGAGCAATGATGCAGGTGGATCTTTAGTATCGCTCATTCAAACATTTGGACATTTTTATGCAGAAGAAAATCTTCCTTACAACATCATACTGGCTGCAACTGCTGAAGAGGAAAATTCCGGCCCGGGAGGAATCGAATCCATTTTGGATCAATTAGCACCTGTCAGTTTTGCCATCGTAGGTGAGCCGACAGAAATGAAAATGGCGGTGGCTGAGAAAGGACTATTGGTATTGGATTGCCTGTCAAAAGGAAAATCCGGGCATGCTGCAAGAGACCTTGGGGTGAATGCGATCTACGAAGCAATGCAGGACATAGATTGGTTCAAAAACTATCAATTTGAGGAGGTGTCGGAATATCTGGGCCCGGTAAAAATGTCTGTAACAATGATCAATTCTGGATACCAACACAATGTGATACCTGATACCTGTTCGTTCGTGGTGGATGTCAGAACAACTGATGCGTACTCAAACGAAGAAGTCCTTGAGACGGTAAAAAATAATGTAAGGTGTGAAGTCAGTCCCCGATCTACTCGCCTAAGTCCATCCTCCATATCCACAGAAATGGACATTGTCAAAGTGGCTAAAAAGCTGGGAATTGAACAATTTGGCTCACCTACTACCTCCGATCAGGCGCTCATGAGTTTTCCTTCCTTAAAGATGGGACCTGGAAAATCGGAACGGTCTCATACAGCGGATGAGTTCATTTGGCTTGAGGAAATTGAAAGTGGAATTGTGGGATATATCCAGCTACTGGAAGAACTGTTTAAACAAAAACAATCAGAATCATGAAACTCTGGGAAAAAAGCGAAGCGAGTATTGATCAACTTTTTGAAAAATTCACCATTGGTAACGATCCTTTGCTGGATCTTAAAATTGCCAGGTACGATGTGATCGCTTCAAAGGCACATGTCAATATGCTTGCATCGATTCAATTGCTTACAGATGATGAACAATCCAGGATTCTAGATGGTCTGGATCATATTTTGGAACAAATCGATCTTGGGGAATTTCAAATTGAACCCGGTATCGAGGATTGTCACTCTCAGATTGAATTGCAGCTCACGAGGGACCTGGGTGAAGCAGGAAAGAAAATTCATAGTGGAAGATCGAGAAATGACCAGGTGTTGGTAGCCCTTAAATTGTATGCAAAGGATCAACTAGAGAAAGTAGCACGGAAAACGAAAGACTTGTTCGAAGTTCTTCTGTATAAAAGTGAAAGCAATAAAGAAGTTTTGATGCCTGGTTATACGCACATGCAAGTTGCGATGCCTTCGTCCTTTGGCCTTTGGTTTGGTGCCTATGCAGAAAGTTTGATCGACGACCTTGTGTTAATTAAAGCGGCCCACCAGATCGCCAACAAGAATCCGTTAGGTTCCGCAGCGGGCTATGGCTCATCATTTCCTCTTGACCGGGAAATGACGACCAGAGAATTGGGTTTTGCAACTCTTAACTATAATTCAATATACGCCCAAATGACGAGGGGGAAGACTGAAAAAGCAGCTGCGATTGGAATAGCTTCTCTCGCATCAACATTGGCAAAATTTTGTATGGATGTTTGCCTGTATTCCGGCCAGGATTATGGGGTTTTTACACTGGATGAAAATTTTACTACCGGATCCAGTATCATGCCACATAAGAAAAATCCGGATGGATTTGAATTGGTACGTGCAAAATGCAATCTGTTGCAGTCACTTCCTATCGATTTGGGAATGGTGTTGGTCAACTTGCCCTCTGGATATCATCGGGACCTTCAGATTCTAAAGGAGAGTTTTATCAATGGATTTGAGAGTATTATGGATTGCCTTGATGTGCTGACCATCATGACGTCCGGGTTGCAACCAAAGAGAGATCTCATTGATCGACCAGTTTATGATTTGCTTTTCACTGTTGAAGATATAAACAAAGCAGTGATGGATGGAATGCCGTTCAGAGATGCTTATAAAATGATTGGAAGGAAAGTAGATTCAGGGAAATACAAAGCGAACAAAAAACTGTCTCACATGCATTTGGGTAGTATTGGAAATTTGGCGAACAACAAAATCAAGGAGAATTTCATGAACGAATGGAGTTATTTTAAAAATTGATGCTAAACTTGGAATCCGAAAATCTAACCGCATGAGCAAACCAATCATCAATAGCCACGCTGCTTTCGAAGCATTCACAGGTCAGGAAGTAGGCGTATCTGACTATTTACAAGTCACCCAAGAGCAAATCAACATGTTTGCTGAAGCCACCTTAGATCACCAATGGATACACACAGATCCTGAGCGTGCAGCTCAAGGTCCTTTTGGAAGTACCATTGCACACGGATATTTGACTTTGTCTCTTCTGCCGTATTTGTGGGAGCAAATTGCTGACATCACAAACATTAAGATGCAGGTGAACTATGGAATTGAAAAACTTAAGTTTGGAGAAGCAGTCAAAGTAAATGACAAGGTAAGGCTCAGAACAAAACTCAATTCACTTTTGAATTTGAGGGGTGTTTCGAAAGCTGAAATTGAAGCTAAATTGGAAATAGAAGGTCAGAACAAACCTGCATTTACTGGTGTGATTATCTTCTTGTATCACTTTGAATAAAAAATCCCGCCTATAGCGGGACTCTCTCTTTTCAATAGTTGAATGTTAGAGACTGAACGTAATAGCTAGCATAAGTTTCATTCTAACAGCTTCACCATCGGTTGTTGCTGCTCTCCATTTTGGAGACTCTTTCACAACTGCTAGGGCTTCTTTATCACAACCAGCACCAATTCCTTTCGCAACTTTTGCATTGGTAATGCTTCCATCTTTTTCAACAACAACTTCTATAAATACCTTGCCTTCAACTCCCATCCGTTGAGCTTGAGTAGGATATTTCATGTTTTCCTGTAAATAGCTAATCCATGCTTCCTTGCCCCCTGGAAAAGTGGGGGCACGATCTACTACGGTATGAACTTCATGAGATTCTTTAGAACGAGCAAAATGCATCGTTTTTTTGAATATATCAGATTCCTTGGAAATGATAAGGACAATCCGGCCTTCGTCAGGTTCCAACGATTTTGCTACCGCATGTCCATCTTCCAATTTTTCATGAAGTGCACTTGAACCTTTTTCTAGAAACAAAGCCTCAATCTGACCAGGATCATTTTTATTCAACTTTTGGATGGTTGCCATATGTTTCATAGGGACCTCCACAACTACGAATTCCTTCCCTGGATTATTTGTTTTTGCTTCATGAAGAGCTGCTTCCATTTGTGTTGTGAGAACAATTTGTTGGTTGCTTTCTTCCACAATTTGCTGAAGTTCGGCATCCAGTTCTTCTTGGCATGCAAACATTCCACCTGTAATAAGCACGATGGCCATGATACTTCCCATTTTCCATGGGCTAACTTTTCTTTTCATTTTTTTAATAAAATTTAAACGTGAAACAATAGGGGCGTCATCGAAAGAACTGGCCAGGTTCAATCCATGCGCCTTTAAGGTGCTATGCACCAAAGTCTTGACATAATTATTTTGATCGGTTGATTTTAGAGCGAACTGATCCGCTTCATATTCATGTATCCTTTTTAGCTCATGAATCATGATCCATAAGGAAGGAACAAACCAAAATGGAATTAACAGGATATTGAAAAATAAGATATCTGCCGAATGCATTTGTTTTGAATGTCCGCTTTCATGTTGAATAATTTCATTCGGATTATCGAAATGGGACAGATCAATAAATATCCACTTAAAAAAGGTGAAGCTGTTTTTGATTCCTTCAACTTTTCGAATGGGGAAATCGAATGAGGTATCCAATTCACTTTTTCTGTACCAATAAAATATTCTAGCAAGGCCATAAATGAACCTTAAAAGAAAAACTGAACTGGTCAACAGGAAGAACCACTCATAAAAAGTTATTTGGGACCCTGCACCAGAATTTGAGAAAGTAGAAGACGATAAAACGATTGCTTCAAGATCCAAGGTTGGGACAGGCGTTACGGAAGGCAACTTGATTAACGGGATGATTAGACTTAGAAAAGTTGTTCCAAGGAGAAATGATCTAAGGAACCTCAATTGTGTTTCTTGTGCTAAGAGTAACTTAAAAACTAGAAGAAAAAGTGTGTGAAGTATTACGAACTCTGCAAAGTACTGAATCATGATTCCTTGTTTTTAAGTTCGTTTAGCAATTTCTCCAAGTCATTGATATTCATCTTTTCCTGTTTGGTAAAGAAAGAAACCAATTGCTCATAGGAGCCACTGAAGTAGTTTTCTACAAATCGATTGAGATACTTTTTGGTGTACTCTTCTTTTCTGACAATGGGATAGTACTGGTGTGATTTACCAAAAGCATCGTAACCCACGAATCCTTTCTTTTCCAGGATCCGAATTAGCGTTGATACCGTATTGTATGCAGGTTTGGGATCTTCGAATTTCTCAACAATTTCTTTGACAAAAGCTTTTTCAAGTTGCCATAGGATCTGCATAATTTCTTCTTCTGCTTGCGTAAGCTGTTTCATTAACTAAGTATTTAGTTTCAAAACTAAACTCTTAGTTGATAAAAACAAATAATTCAACTAAATATTTAGTTCATAGGCATAACCACTTGTCAATTTCTTGGTGTATTCGGGGATTTTATGTCGTACCTTGTACATCTCAAACACTCAGTCATGAAATTAAAAATCCATTTTATCCTCCTTTTGCTCGTCACTTTTAGCCTAAAAAGTTGGTCGCAGCAAAACACGTTTACCCTTGAAGATGTCAATCGATTAACAGGTATTTCCTCTTTGCAGATTTCACCTGATGGGAAGTCAGCGATTTTTATGACTTCCAATCGGAATATGAGTACGAATCGATTTGATCGATCATTGATACTTCTCGATATCAGCAGTAAGAAGCAGACAAAAATTGCAGAAGATGTGAAAGGATTGAGTTCACCTTCCTGGACCTCAGATGGATCTGCTATTTCATTTCTTTCACGAGGAGAGAGCGGTAGGGATCTTTATACGTATGATCTTAAAACAGGAGAATCTGAATTGATTCTCGATGCAGAAGAAGATGTCACCAGGTACAATTGGAGCCCTGATGGAAATGGTGTTGCCTACTTTGTTAGAGACAAGCGTGAAGAGCCGGAAAATGAATTCAATGACTCGTTTGAAGTAGGAAGTATTGATTATTTAAGAGATAAATCTTCACTCGGAATGTCTGTCTGGGTGGCGGATGGAAATGGTGAGAACACTAAAAGAATTACACCGGAAGATTTCACTGTCGCGACAGGCTTGTCGACTTCTTCAATTTCCTGGTCTCCGGATGGTAACAAACTTGCCTTCACTAAGTACCCCACTCCAAATTCTGGAGATTCAGATCTTGGAAAAAATTTCATTTACGATTTAAAAACGGAGGAACTCAGACCAGCTACTGCAAATACCCAAAGAGAATCTTCACCAATATTTAGTGCTGATGGGAAATCGCTTGTTTATAGATACCCTAAAGATGGGTTTCCATCGAACATGGTTGATTTACATCAGGTAAATCTTGAAACAGGAGAAATTCAAAACATTACAAGAAGTTTAAACAAAGCTTCTTCCGGCATTCGGTGGACTGAAGATGGATCTACCTTGGTTCGAGCGCTTGACAATTGGGGTGCTTCAATTTTTAAATTAAAGGATGATGAGATTTCTAAAGTGAGCCTAGGTTCCTTGGCTTCAATTGGTGGTTATAGCATGTCAAGCGATGGAAAAATGGTTTTTACTGCCACCAAGAAAGATTATCCAGTTGAAGTTTATTACAAAAAAGACTTGGAAGCAGATCCTGTCCAGTTGACTTCCTTCAATTCATTCGTAAAGGATTTGAATATTGGACAACAAGAGGGATTGGAATGGCCAAGTAACAAGGGTTTGACACCAAATGGAATCTTGACCTATCCGCCGGATTTTAATACCGCAAAGAAATATCCGTTGGTATTGCTCATCCATGGCGGGCCAAGTTCTGCTTCACTTTTTGGATTTAATCCAGTTGCCCAGGCAATGGCGGCAAAAGGATGGATTGTTTTTCAGCCCAACTATCGAGGAAGTACGAATTTGGGTAATGAATTTCAATCAGCCATTTCAAAAGATCCTAGCGAAGGGCCAGGCCATGATGTGATTACCGGAGTGAATGTGTTAAAGGAAAAAGCTTACGTTGACGAAAATAAAATTGCTGTATCTGGTTGGTCCTACGGCGGTTGGATGACTTCCTGGTTGATCGGGAGATATCCTGAAGTCTGGACGGCTGCTGTGGCCGGAGCTGCGCCAGTGGATTTCACTGATATGTATAGCCTCAACGATTTAAATAGGATGAGACGTCATGCAATTGTAGAATCTCCTTATGTAGATGACAATCTAGATTGGGCTTATGCAAATTCTCCGATTTCAAATTTTTCCAAACTGAAAACTCCAACATTGATTATGTCTAAAACCGGAGATTATCGCGTCACCATTACAGGATCTTACAAACTCTATGGTGCGTTGAGGGACAATGATGTCCCAGTGGAGTTTATTGCCTATCCAGGTCCGGGCCATTTCCCAAGCGATCCGGTAAGGTATCAGGATGTGTACACCAGATGGATTGGGTGGTTAGAGAATTACCTCGGAAGTGATGATTCTGAGCTAAAAGCCACTTTGGAAGATCGATAATAAAAAAGCCTCACGTCTATTCGATATGAGGCTCATAATTTTATTTCTAAGAGAGCTTATCCCAATGCTTCTTTCATTACTTCTCCAATATCTGCTGGAGAAGCAACGACATGAAGTCCGCACTCTCCCATGATTCTCATTTTTGCCTCAGCTGTGTCGTCTTTGCCACCGATAATTGCGCCAGCATGACCCATTCTTCTTCCCGGAGGCGCTGTTTGTCCAGCGATAAATCCTACGACTGGTTTTTTATTTCCATCTTCTTTGATCCATCGGGCGGCATCAGCTTCATACTGGCCACCAATCTCGCCAATCATCACGATTCCATCCGTTTCTGGATCTTCCATTAACATCTGAACCGCATCTTTAGTTGAAGTTCCAATGATTGGATCTCCGCCGATTCCAATGGCTGTAGAAATACCCATGCCAGCTTTAACGACTTGATCCGCAGCTTCGTAAGTAAGTGTTCCTGATTTCGATACAATGCCAACTCGTCCTTTTTTGAAAACAAAGCCAGGCATAATGCCGACTTTAGCTTCTTCCGGAGTAATGACACCTGGGCAATTAGGCCCGACGAGTTTCGCACCTCTAGCCAGCGCATAAGGCTTGGCTTTCATCATGTCCTTAACAGGAATTCCTTCCGTAATCGTAACGATTACTTTGATACCAGCATCTGCTGCTTCCATGATGGCATCAGCCGCAAATGCGGGCGGAACAAAAATGATCGTAACATCTGCTCCTGTAGCGTCAACCGCATCTTGGACAGTATTAAAAACAGGTTTGTCCAAATGTGTTTGACCACCCTTAGCAGGAGTAACTCCGCCAACTACGTTGGAACCATATTCAATCATTTGACCAGCATGGAAAGTACCTTCCGATCCAGTGAAACCTTGAACAATTATTTTGGAATCTTTATTTACAAGAACACTCATTCGCTAGATTTTTGGCAAAAGTATTTAATTCACCCAAGAATCAATTGCAATTCTTATCTAACTACAAAAAGTGATTGAAATTTCGCTAGTTGGAGTCTACGACGTTTCCAACTCCAGTAACGTCAACGTCTATCTCTGGTGTGCCCTTGTAGAGGATATTACCCACTCCAGATAGCGCTCCGGATAATTCTTCAGTAACCGTTATTTGCACATTACCAACTCCAGTAAGATTGATTTCACAGTTAGAAGATGTGAAATCAAACGCTTCCAAATTGCTAGCTCCGCTGCTGTTAATGAAAACTTCATTAGCAGATCCGCTCATCTGGATGTTCCCTACACCTTCTATGTTTAATTCTATCTGGTCAAGATTATCGAATTGACTCACTTCTACAGCGTTTACGCCAACAGTGGTTAGTTCATCAAATTCTGGTGTATCGATATTTGCAGTGATTGAAATCTCTCCATAATTCCCATCTTCCAAATCGATGTAGAGTATTTGATTTCTTACTTCCGTTTGTACTAACTCAATAATGTTGTCATTAGCGGTGATGGAAAGTCTTTGGGCGCCTTTAACGATTTTGGCATTAATTACACTTGAGATATGAATCCTCTCAAAAGACCCAACCTCCCGCACTTCAGTAATTATATTATCTGAACCCTGAATTTCAGGACCATTTTGCTCATCACACGCCGAAAACAGGATAATGGCAAGTAAAAATGTATAGAGCGAACTCTTCATTTATTAAAATTTCCTCCCCCAATTAATTGACATTCGGGATTTAAGAATCCCGTACTATAAGCACGTATCATTTTTGGACCTGAACCCCTAAATCTTACTTAAGAAATAAAGCTAATTGATGTGATATAAGACGTTGACATTTTTGTTCCGAAATAACGCACTGTTAACCATTTGTATAGCCCCGCAAGAGAAAATGAGATGAACGGACTGATACATTTGAACTATTAGAAAAGTCTAAAACATTCAAATAGTTAAATCCATGAATGAAGGAACTGGATTAGATACAAAACAGCATTGGTTTTTTGGATACAAAGATTACTGGGCGGGAAATGGAATAATGGTTCTATTGTTTAGTATAATCTATAGCCTATCCAAGGCAAATGAAGTTGGATTAATTTTTGGAATTTTAACGAGCTTGATAATAGCACCTGTTGTTTTTTCATCAATTACAGGAATGATCCTTTTAATTGCGAGGATATTCAAACGTGATTTCAATATCCAACGATTTCTGACAGTTCTATCAATTATTACTTTTGTTTCGCTCCTCTTGAACATAGTTTACTTTGTTCAAAGTAGTCTATTAGGAGGTTAGGTCTTCATCACTTATCCATTTAGCAGATAGTTGTCTATAAATTCCCTAACACAGCCATGACCACCTGGGGTTTTCAAAACGATATGAGCTATTTCTTTTATTGCGTCAACCGCATCAGATGGACATGCGACGACACCAACCGCGTCCATGATGTCTAGGTCATTGATGTCATCTCCTATGTATGCCACTTCCTCCTTTTTGAGTTTTAACTTGGTCATCCATTTTTCATAAATTGACAATTTCGGTTCTGTTCCAACATAACAATAATGTAACCCAAGCATATGTGCTCTTTCTTCAACCATGGTGGCCACTGCACTATGGCTTATGATTCCCACTTCAATACCTGCTTTCATTGCTTCTTTCATTCCCATTCCATCTCTGGCATTGAATCGTTTGAATTGAGTCCCGTCTTCCATTATGTAGATTCCGGCATCTGTTAAAGTCCCATCAACATCTAAGATGAGCAACTTTATGTTTTTAGTATTAATGGTCATATGAATGAGAATCGATCACTTTTTTGAAAATTATAGTTGGTTACATGTTTTTGGCAAGCTTTTTGAAAGTTAGTATTAAACCTTCGATGAGCAATGAAGTCTTATCGTTAAAGAAGGTTAATAGTGAAAACAAAGTGATCTAATGTCCGTAAAAGACTTTTGTAAATAATAAATCCTCTTCATATTTACATAGGTTTGAAAGGAGCTTTTTAAAGCTCCTTTTCTTTTTTACTCAAATCCATAACCGGATATGTTGGACAATGCCAGGGAATTTCTTGGAACCCGAATAGATAATAGTTCGCTGGTGTTCTTTCGGTTTTGCTATGGATTTTTGATCGCGGCAGAATCTTATGGTGCTATTCTCACTGGATGGGTAGATCGAACTCTGATTCAGCCAAAATTTACTTTTTCATATATCGGACTAGAGTGGCTTCAACCATTGTCCGGGGATGGGATGTATTATTATTTCATCCTCATGGGGACGTGTGGTCTTTTAGTAATGATTGGACTTTTCTATCGAACTGCAACTACGCTGTTTTTTATTCTATGGACAGGGACCTATTTCATGCAAAAGACGGCCTATAACAATCACTACTACCTACTAATTCTGTTAGGCGCTGTAATGATTTTTATGCCGGCGCATCGAAGTAGGTCATTGGATGTGAAATGGGGTTTTGTCAAAGAGTCTAAAACTTGCCTTAATGTACATATCTGGTTTTTTATTCTGTTGATAGGCCTGGTCTATGTGATTGCGAGCCTTAACAAAATTCATTGGGATTGGATACTGGCTAAACCTATTGGGATTTGGTTTGGCTACAAATCCAATTACTGGCTGATCGGACCTCTTCTTGCTCAAGAATGGTTTCAATACGCAATTTCTTGGGGTGGAATTTTATACGATGGCACAATCGTCTTTCTGCTTCTATACAAGAGAACCCGAAAATTGGGATTCTTTCTTTCCATTTTCTTTAACCTTTTCAATTCCGCAGTTTTTCAAATTGGAATTTTCCCCTATTTGATGATTGCATTCACCGTATTTTTCTATCCACCAGAATACGTTCGTTCTGCATTATTTAGAGATAAAACCATTGTGCCAAGCGAGTCAGGGAAATTGAGTCAACCGGTATTTTATTTGTTGGTTTGCTTCTTTGTTGTGCAGTTATGGCTTCCTCTTCGTCATCATTTCTACGAAGGAGATGTTCATTGGACGGAAGAAGGGCATAAAATGGCTTGGCAAATGATGTTGAGAGCTAAATCTGGAACAGCGAAATTTGACGTTGTAGATAAGGCCACAGGTGAAAAGGAGCGAGTCAATTCATCTAAGCATTTAACCGCTAGACAAAGAACTCGATTGTCAGGATCACCGGATATGATTTGGCAATATGCCCAATACCTCAAACAGGAGTATCAAAAGGAGGGTAAAGACGTGGAGGTTTATGTAGAATCAAGCGTATCTCTCAATAGAAATAAACGAGTTCCTTTGATAGATCCAAACACTGATCTGGCAAGTGTTCCCTGGGATCGATGGAAACATTCCGATTGGATTTTAACTTACGACACTTATGATTGATTTGAGAAGTGACACGGTGACAAAACCAACGGCAGAAATGCTGGAATTCATGATGTCGGCCGAAGTTGGCGATGATGTCTTTGGTGATGATCCAACGGTGAACGAACTCCAGGAAAAAATCTCATCCCTATTTGGAATGGAAGATGCACTCTACTGTCCTTCCGGCACCATGACTAATCAAATAGCGATGCGTGTATTGACTCAACCTCAAGATGAGGTGGTTTGCCATAAGTACTCTCATGTTTATCTCTATGAAGGAGGCGGAATGATGTCTAATTCCATGCTTACCCCAAAATTGTTGGAAGGCGATAGAGGACGAATCACCGCTAAGCAAGTGGAGGAGAGCATTAACCCTGATGATGTGCATTATGCTAGAACTACATTGGTGGTTTTGGAAAATACGATGAATAAAGGCGGGGGAAGTATTTATGATTTGAAGGAAATTGAATCGATAAGAGAAGCTTGTGATAAAAATGGATTGAAATTGCATTTAGATGGAGCAAGACTATTCAACGCCTTGGTAGAAACTGAACATGATCCGTCAACTTATGGAAAACTGTTTGACACCATTTCCATTTGTTTTTCAAAAGGTTTGGGTGCTCCGGTTGGCTCAGCACTTTTAGGAAGTAAGGAAAACATCAAGCAAGCACGTCGAGTCAGAAAAGCATTTGGTGGTGCAATGAGACAATCCGGTTATTTAGCAGCAGCGTGTATTCATGCGTTGGACCATCATGTGGATAGAATGAGAGACGATCATCAATTGGCCCAATCAATCGGCAAAATTTTGCAAGAACTCTCCTTCATCAGGGAAGTAATGCCGGTAGATACGAACATCGTCATTGCCCAATTAGATGACTCGCTATCGGAAAGTTGGTTTTTAGAAGAATTAAAGAAGAAAGACATACTAGCTGTTCCTTTCGGAAAAAATTTGGTTCGCTTCGTGACACATTTGGATTTCAACCAATCACACCTTGATAAGTTTTCCGAAATAGTGAATGGAATTAAGCCTTAGCTGATTTCTTCGTAACTAGCCAAACGCCCCAAAAAACAAATACTGCGGCCAAAAGGTGCTTCAAAAGAAATATTTCTCCGAAGAATAGGATTGCTGTTAAAGTGGCGAAAATGGGCTGCAAATAAATAAATGCTCCAACTACTGAAGAATCCACTTTGACCAGTGTCCATACATTTAAGAAGTAGACAATTACGGTAACGCCAACGATTGCGTAAATCGTGCCATACCAAACCTTTGGTGGAAGTTGATCAAAAGGCACAACTATAGCTTCTCGAATTCCAACTGGAATCACAATAACAATAGCAATTGTAAAAATCCAGGTCACTACTGTCATAGGCTTATACTTTTTCATCAAAGGTTTGACAACCACCAGGTAGCAGGCATAACTGGTACCATTTAGAAAAACTAAAATGTCACCTTTCCAGTCACCTGAAGATTTTAGTGCATTGGGTTGATAAATGATTAAGACAGCTCCTATTAAACCAAGTACAATTCCGATTATTTTCTGTCTGGTTATTTTTTCACCCGTGAGAATAGCCGCCCATATTAAAACCAGAACCGGAGTTAATGTCATAATGATAGATCCATTAACAGCAGAGGTGTAGCTGATTCCTTTGTAAAAAAGCAACTGATTAATAGCGATTCCTGTGGCAGCACATAGAACCAATCTCCAGCCATCATTTTTCCAATCAACCTTTTCTCGAACGAAGAAATAGAACATCCAAAAAATTGCAGAGGCGATTACTACTCGGAAAGCAATAAACCCAAAGGCTCCTACATATTCCGGAATGATCACCTTTAGTACACTGTAGTTAATCCCATAAAGAAGACTGACAAGTGTCAAAGCGCCATATGTCTTAATTGCCGACCAATTCACGGCGGCAAATGTAGAGTAGGTTCCCAGTTGGTTTGATTATTTTAGAAATTAAAAAATGATGAAAAGATACATTGTTAGTCTGGCTGTCATTTTCATGTTTTCATGCTCCACTAATCAAAAATTGGCCGAAGAAAATGCAGAGCTTCTAAAACTCACGAAAGAACTCACTCAAGTTGCAGAAGCTGAAAAATCTAAAGCAGAAGAGGCCGCCAGCATGGCATTGATTGCTCAGCAAGAGGCTCAACGTCAAGCTGAATTAGCCCAAGAAGCTGCGGCTGAGGCACAATTACAGTACGATTTAAGATCGAAAGAAGTGGAAGAGTTGAAGAAAAAACTAGCGAATTGCCAATAGCATTCCCATCAAACTGCTAACCATTTGGATTAAAATTCTTCATCCATTTTCTAAGGAATCCAATTAGGGATTTGGCTAGCTTCGGCCTATGAAATTGAGCACGGCAACCTTGTTTGTGATTCCAGCTTTAATTTGGGGCTCTACGTTTTTTGTCATCAAATTTCAGCTCGGTGTTGTCGATCCCACCTGGTCGGTTAGCTATCGATTCATTTTGGCAGGAATCATCTTGCTTCTCTACTCACGCATTAAGAAACTTAACCTTCAATTTTCAAGAAGAGAGCACTTCCGAATCCTACTTCAGGGAATCCTACTCTTCGGCTTTAACTATTGGTTTGTTTACATGGCAGAGCAGGAACTAGTAAGTGCTTTGGTAGCCATCACTTTTTCCCTTATCATTTTCCTGAACATATTGTTTGGCAAGATTTTCTTAAAAAAAGTCGCTGAGAAAAAAGTGTACCTGGGAGCTATCATGGGTACCGCCGGAACCTTCCTATTATTTTACCAGGAATTGACAGGAATTGCGATCAAGGACCTTCCAGTCTTTCATCTAACTGTTTGTTTTTCCTCCGTCGTGATTGCCTCACTTGGAAACATCACTTCGGCTTACAATCAATCAACAAAACTTCCAGTTATACAAACGAATGCATTTGGTATGTTGTATGGCGGAATTGTCATTGGGCTCATTGCGTTATTCACGGGTGTAGACGTTTCATTTGATCTTGGATTTTCGTACATGTCGTCCCTTTTTTACCTAGCAATCTTCGGTTCCATTATTGCCTTCGGCTCATATCTCACATTGATTGGAAATATTGGAGCCGACAAAGCAGGTTATGTCTTGATCGTTATTCCAGTCATCGCAGTGGCCTTGTCTGTGATTTTTGAGGGTTATCAACTGGGCTGGCAGGTGCTGGTTGGAATGATCTTGATTCTTGGTGGGAACATTATTGTGTTGGCAAGGCGGAAGAGAGAATAATTCTGTGTCCAAAACATCAGATTTCTTGCGTCAATAATTATCACGCGGAGTATCCGAGTTAATTTTATTTCATGTTTCAAGATGTTTCTCCACTTGCAGAACGAATGCGACCTTCAAAGTTGTCTGATCTTATTGGACAAGAACATCTGGTTGGTGAACATGGAGTTTTAAAAAGAGCAATCAGTACGGGTCAGGTGCCTTCCATGATTCTTTGGGGTCCGCCGGGCACTGGAAAAACAACCATTGCGAACATTATTGCTAATGAAGTGAAAATGCCATTTCACACATTGAGTGCTGTGAGTGCCGGTGTGAAAGATGTTCGTGAAGTCATACAAAAGGCAGGTGGAGGTAGAAAATCAATCTTATTCATTGATGAGATCCATCGATTCAATAAAGCTCAACAAGATGCCTTGTTGGGTGCCGTTGAAAAAGGAACGATCACATTGATTGGCGCTACAACCGAAAATCCAAGTTTTGAAGTAAACTCAGCACTCATTTCAAGATCTCAGGTTTACACGCTAAATGCTCTGACCAAGGAAAACCTTCTTCAAATAGTTGAAAAGGCGATCCAAGAAGATCATGATTTAAAAAAAGAGAAAGTAGAGTTAAAAGAGACGGAGGCACTTTTCAATTTGTCTGGAGGGGACGCACGAAAAGTCCTCAACTTGCTTGAGTTGGTGATAAAAAGTGATGAATCTTCAGAGAAGATTATTACCGATGAACAAGTAATAGAAGCAGCTCAGCGAAAAACAGTCCTTTATGACAAAAAAGGAGAGATGCACTATGATGTCATTTCCGCATTTATAAAGTCGATTCGTGGAAGTGATCCCAATGCTGCAGTTTATTATTTAGCGAGAATGATTGAAGGAGGCGAAGATGTCAAGTTTATTGCCAGACGCTTGGTCATTCTAGCATCAGAAGATATTGGAAATGCAAACCCAACAGCGTTAGTAATGGCAACAAGTGCTTTTCAAGCGGTCAACTTGATTGGCTATCCTGAAGCTAGAATTATTCTTTCGCAGTGCGTGACCTATTTAGCATCTTCTCCAAAAAGTAATGCCTCATACACGGCTGTGAAAAAGGCGCAATCCATGGTTCAAGAAACCGGTGATCTGTCAATTCCTATGCAGATTAGAAATGCGCCAACCAAACTCATGAAAGAACAAGGATATGGAAAGGGCTATCAATACGCACACGATTATGACTTGAACTTTGTTGACATGGAATTTTTACCTGAAGAAATAAAGAACACAAAATTTTATGATCCTGGAAAAAATCCAAGAGAAGAGGAGCTAAGAAAATTCCTCAAAGCTCGCTGGAAGGATAAATATGGGTATTAAAACTTGGCTGCCACTCCAAACTTGACTACCAACAAATCTGTTGTCGACTCTCTAGCTTCTGTAGAAAAATCCAAATCTCCTTTCTGAATGTTGGCCGGATCATAAGCTGCATCGGAACCTGTGAATTCCACTGACCAAGCTTCCGTATCTGTTCCATCAAAGAATTGTGCTCGCTCTCCACGGAAATAGTTGAGTCGTAGATCAATGAAGAGATTTGGAGAAACCTTGAACATCAAACCACCGCCGAAACCATAGCTGAAAACAAAATCATCCAGAATTGTCTTACGCACAATCAGATCATTATCGTCATCACTAAACCTTCTATCATTCGAGCGATCTTCAATCCTTGTGTTTGTAGATATGTAGCGGAAACCGATGAGTCCTTCTGCATAAGGTTGAATGCCATCTAATGGTGCAACCGCTCTGATGAAAGCATGAGTTCCAAAAAGACTATTGGTATTTATAATTCTCAATGGAATGTCCAATTGTCCCAGTAATGTACCTTGTGAGGATATAATTTCTGCGACCAGATCTTCATTCTGTGCATTTCTTCCATACACCATGTAATTGAAGTCAAGTCCAGCATAGATCGGAACGCCTTTTTGAAAAGGAAACCCAACCGTAAGATCAAATCCAAATCCATTTGCATCCGTATTTTCCCGGAAATCGTTTCTTGGAACACCTACCGAAAACCCAAGGCTTCCGAATTGTGCCACACCAGTAAAAGAAATGAATATGAGTGTATTAATTAGTAGTAGTTTTTTCATGTAGGTAGTAGTTATTCAAGAATTAAGTTGAATAGAGCTAATTCAAAATCCTTGCCAAAACAAAAATAGGAATTCTTTGGTGTGGATTAAGTGAAAGGTAAATTGCGAATTTTACATTGAAATCCGCGCAAAAGAATCTTTGCTGATCTATTCTCTTTTTGCATACCATTTTTCTATATTTGCACTCCTTTTTGAAAACACTCTTTTAGAGACAATAAAATGAGCGCAGAATTATTCGATATAGTAGCCGAAGATTACAAGGAAGCAAGAGCAAAACATCCTTCATTCGGTCCAGGTGACACCATCAATGTTCACTATAAAATTAAGGAGGGAAACAAAGAGCGTATTCAGCAATTCCAAGGCACGGTATTGCAGGTAAGAAATAAAAATACGAACGGCGAAACCTTCACTGTTAGAAAAGTATCTGGAGATATCGCAGTTGAAAGAATTTTCCCAATACTTACTCCGAACATCGACAAAATCGAGGTAATGAGAAAAGGTAAGGTTCGAAGAGCTAAACTATTCTACCTGAGAGGAAGAAAAGGCAAGTCGGCCAGGATCAAAGAAAAAATTTAAGAAATTACAATCCCGACCAAGTGTCGGGATTTTTGTTTAAAGACTTTTCTCTCCAACTATCTTTGAAAAGTGGTACTCAAATTCGCAAAATATCAAGGCACCGGAAACGATTTTATCCTGATTGATAATCGTGAAAATGTTTTTCCAAAAGAACAGCAAACAATCACCAGTCTTTGTGATCGAAAATTCGGAATAGGATCTGACGGACTCATTTTAATCGAAAATCATCCAGAGCTTGATTACAAAATGATCTATTACAACGCAGACGGCACCAAAAGTCTATGTGGAAACGGATCAAGATGCGGCTTTGCCTTTGCCCAACAACTTGGAATGGTAGATGACACTGCTCGATTCGAAACAACCGACGGAATTCACGACATAAAAGAAGAAGATGGGATCATTCATTTCGGATTTCCACCAATAGAAAATATTATAAAAGAAGAGGGAGAAGATATGTACCTGGATACGGGATCTCCTCATCATATTCGGTTCGTTGACGATGTGAACACAGTAGATGTCTATAGTGAAGGAAAAAAGATTCGAAATATGTCAGTCTATTCCAGTCAAAATGGCACGAATGTAAATTTCGCACAACTTTTGCCAGAAGGAATCAAAATGAGAACATATGAACGAGGGGTTGAAGACGAAACGCTGAGTTGCGGAACAGGAGCCACAGCGGTTGCTCTTGTAGCAAGTCAAAGAGGTCTGGAAAGTCCAGTCAACCTTGAAACCAAAGGTGGAACGCTTTCGGTTTCTTTTGAGACTGGAGATGGAGTTTTTGAGAATATTTGGCTAGCTGGCCCAGCCAAAAAAGTATTCGAAGGAACTGTTGAGATCTAGCCGCTCTTTATATGATTACGTTATAACTTTAAAAGCTTAAATCTTTTCTAATGCTAAACTCGATATCGAAGGGTGTGGCCAAAATTTTTGGCACAAAAACAGAAAAAGACCTAAAACTATTAACACCCTATGTATCTCTAATAAATGCTGAGTTTGAAAAGCTTGCCAATATTTCCGATGATGATTTAAGGGGAAAAACAACCGAGCTAAAGAATATCATCAAAGAAAGACTTAAGTCGATTGATGATCAAATCGCGGCACTTCATAAAAAAGTAGAGGAAGAAAAAGACTTGGACGTTGATGAAAAAGAGTCCATTTTTTCCGAGATCGACAAGTTAGAAGAGCAGCGAGACGAGGAGTTGGAAAAAGTGCTGCTTGACATTCTACCACAAGGATTTGCGGTTGTTAAAGAAACTGCCAGACGATTTGCCCAAAACGAAAAGCTAGTAGTAAAAGCTACACTTCACGATAAAGAACTAGCCGCTAAAAAATCCAATGTAGAAATAAGTGGAGACAATGCCACTTGGAAAAATAAATGGATAGCTGCCGGCAATGAAGTTTTATGGAACATGGTTCATTACGACGTTCAGCTAATTGGTGGAGTTGTTTTGCATCAGGGGAAAATTGCTGAGATGGCAACTGGAGAAGGAAAGACCTTGGTCGCAACACTTCCAGCATACTTGAATGCATTGGCGGAACGGGGAGTTCACATCGTGACTGTCAATGATTACCTGGCAAAACGAGATGCCGAATGGAATGCTCCATTGTTTGAGTTCCACGGATTGAGAATTGATTGCATCGACAATCACCAACCCAACTCAGCAGAAAGAAGAAATGCCTACATGGCTGACATTACTTACGGCACGAACAATGAATTTGGTTTCGACTACCTGCGTGACAACATGTCGAGAAGTCCGGAGGAATTGGTTCAAAAAAAACACCATTATGCGATGGTGGACGAGGTTGATTCCGTATTGATTGATGATGCCCGAACGCCACTTATTATTTCAGGTCCGATTCCAAAAGGCGATGAGCATGAATTTTACGATCTAAAACCACGGATTCAACGATTGGTAGATGCGCAAAGAAAGTTGATTGGAGAGTACCTAAATGATGCAAAGAAGCAAGCCAAAGATGGAAACGAAGCAGAAGCTGGACTTTCGCTTTTCAGAACCTTCAGAGGATTGCCAAAGTACAAGCCACTCATCAAATACTTGAGTGAGACAGGGATAAAACAAGCACTTCAAAAGACTGAAAATATTTACCTGGCAGACAACCAAAAACGAATGCCAGAAGCTGATGAGCCACTCTATTTTACAATAGATGAAAAAATCAACAGCATAGATCTCACTGAAAAAGGTCTTGATCTAATTACTGGAGAAGGCGAAGATCCAAGTTTCTTTATCCTACCAGACATTGGTGATGAGATTGCCAAACTTGAAAAAGACGAATCTTTATCCGAGACTGAGAAGCTTCAGAAGAAAGAAGATATTATCCGGGATTATAACCTGAAAGGTCAGAGAATCCACTCAGTCAATCAGTTATTGAAAGCATACTGCATGTATGAAAAGGACACTGAATATGTCCTGATGGACGACAAGGTAAAGATTGTAGACGAACAGACCGGACGTATCATGGAAGGCCGTCGTTATTCAGATGGACTTCACCAGGCGATTGAGGCGAAAGAGAATGTGAAGGTTGAAGATGCGACGCAAACCTATGCGACCATTACCCTCCAGAACTATTTCAGGATGTACCACAAACTTGCTGGTATGACCGGAACAGCGGAAACGGAAGCTGGAGAATTTTGGGATATCTATAAGTTAGATGTGGTTGTAATTCCAACAAACAAACCCATTCAGCGAAATGACGAACACGACAAGGTTTACAAAACCATGCGTGAAAAATTCAACGCTGTGGCAGATGAAGTTGTCGAATTGACTAAGCAAGGTCGACCTGTGCTGGTAGGAACAACTTCCGTTGAGATTTCGGAATTGCTTAGCCGAATGCTGAAAATCAAAAACATCAACCACCAGGTGCTTAATGCGAAGCAACATGCGAAAGAGGCTGATGTTGTGGCTGAAGCAGGTAAGCCTGGGACAGTGACCATCGCGACGAACATGGCGGGTCGTGGAACGGATATCAAGCTTTCAGAAGAAGTGATCAACGCCGGAGGTTTGGCGATCATCGGAACAGAAAGACACGAATCCAGGCGAGTAGATCGACAGTTGAGAGGACGTTCAGGTAGGCAAGGAGATCCGGGATCATCACAATTCTACGTTTCCCTTGAAGACAACTTGATGCGACTTTTTATGTCGGATCGAGTCGCTAAAATCATGGATAGACTTGGCTTACAAGAAGGAGAAGTGATCCAACACTCGATGATCACAAAGTCCATTGAGCGAGCGCAGAAAAAAGTGGAGGAAAACAACTTCGCAGTAAGAAAAAACCTTCTTGAGTATGACGATGTGATGAACAGTCAGAGAGAGGTTATTTACAAACGAAGAAGAAATGCACTTTATGGCGACCGACTTGAGCTGGATATTTTGACTATGCTCTTCGAGACTTGTGAAGATCTGATACTCAACGCTAAAGGATCTGTTGATCTTGACAGTTTGAAATTGAATGCTATTTCAGTACTTGGCCTTGATTTCCAAATTTCTCAAGAGGATTTCGAAAAGACGGATGAAAATACGCTTACTCAGCAATTGTATGATGCTGCGCTTGAAAACTACAAAGCCAAGAATAATTTAATCAAGGAAAAAGCGCTTCCGATTCTTAAGCAAATACATCAGACCAGGGGTGCTACACTTGAGAATATATTGGTTCCATTTACCGATGGAAAAAAGCAAATTGGGACAGCTGTAAATCTTGAAAAAGCAGTCGAAACAGAAGGAGATGAGGTCATCCTTGAAATGGAAAAAATGATTGCACTGGCAACCATTGATTTACTTTGGAAAGAGCATCTTAGAGATATGGACGACTTAAGACAGTCGGTGAGAAATGCTGCTTATGAGCAAAAAGATCCACTATTGATCTACAAGTTCGAAGGATTTGAGATGTTCAAAGGGTTTATTGGTAAAGTGAATGAAGAGACTATTTCATTCCTTATGAAGGCTGAAATTCCAGTGAACGAAGCGGATGACGTACAAGCAGCTCAACAGCAACGTACTGCCAGAAATTACAATGAGCAAAAAGAAGAAAGCCGAAGTGCTTTAGCCGGTGGACCTCAAGGAAACCGACCTCCTGCTCAGAAGACACAGCCTGTTCAAACCCAAAAAATCGCGAGCAGAAATCAGCGAGTAAATGTGCAATATGCCGATGGATCTGTGAAGAAAGATGTTAAATTCAAGACAGTTGAAGACGACATAAAAAATAACAGATGCGTTATTGTGGAATAGTCATAGCTCTCTTAGTTGCTTGTAAGGCAGCACCACCTGCGACTACACTTCCCAATTACGAGGAAGATCTCAGTGTTCATCGGCCAAAGATGGACAGTGTGATTGTTGAAAATACTTCACCTCAAACGGAAGAATTCAAACCTTTGGTTGGTCACATAAAAGCAGAACTTGATAGTATCGTTCGAGTGAGTGTCGCCCAGAATAAGGAGGAAAAATTGGTCGAGGGATTTGTGATTCAAGTCTATAATGGGAACAGTCGAGATCGGGCTAATGAGGTATGGCGTCAGATGGATGAGAACTTCACAGATCTTTCACCTAAAATCTCGTATCACCAACCCAACTTTCGAGTTAAGGCTGGAAGATTCACGGATCGATTGAAGGCGCAACGAATTTTTCAGAAAGTAAAAGAAGAATTTCCAAAAGCATTGCTCGTTCCGGAAAGACTTTCCATGAACTATGAATGATCTCATTCAAAAAATCAAGTCACTTTCTGAGGATTATTATGAAGAGATCAAGGAAGTTCGAAGACACCTTCACGCCAATCCAGAACTTTCTTTTGAAGAGCATAACACGGCCTCATTTATCGAACAAAAATTAGAAGAGTTTGGGATTCAGGAAGTTCATCGGATAGCTGAAACTGGGGTGACATTTTGTTTGGAAGGAAATGGAAAGGGGAAAACGATAGCACTTCGAGCTGATATTGACGCCTTACCAATTACCGAAGAGAATGACGTGTCTTACTGCTCACAAAACGATGGAGTGATGCATGCTTGTGGACACGATGTTCACACTGCCAATCTACTTGGGGCTGCTAAGATTCTAAATGAACTAAAAGACCATTGGACCGGGACAATAAAATTCATTTTTCAACCTGCTGAGGAAAAATCTCCGGGGGGAGCGTCAATTCTTATCAAAGAAGGAATTTTGGAAAATCCCAAACCCGAAAATATTCTAGGCCAGCATGTTATGCCACTCATAGATGCTGGCAAGGTCGGATTTAAGAAAGGCAAGTACATGGCAAGTGCCGATGAAATTTACTTAACTGTAAAAGGAAAGGGAGGTCATGCAGCAATGCCAGAAAATTTCGTAGATCCAATCGCAATCACCAGCCAAATCATTGTCTCCTTACAGCAAATCGTTAGTCGGTTTGCAAACCCCAAAATGCCGACGGTTTTGTCCTTTGGTAAAATTGCAGGCGGAACAATTACTAATATTATTCCAGATGAAGTAAAAGTAGAAGGGACATTTAGAACATTCAATGAAGAATGGAGGAAAGAAGCACTTGAGAAAATTCGAAAAATGGCAACCAGTATTGCTGAATCAATGGGTGCTTCATGTGAAGTCAGTTTTGCTCCGGGGTACCCATTTCTAATCAACGATGAAGACTATACCGAACGAAATATAGAAGCCGCAAAAAAATACCTTGGGGCTGAAAATGTCGAAGAACTTGACCTGTGGATGGCGGCTGAAGATTTTGCTTCATATAGTCATCGCGTAGATGCTTGTTTTTATCGTCTTGGAACCAGGAATGAAGAGAAAGGAATTACCTCAGGAGTTCACACTCCCACGTTCGATATTGATGAAACATCCCTAAAAATTGGAATGGGGTTAATGGCTTTTTTAGCTATTGAAGAATTGGAGTTTAGTCAATGATCTTGACACATTTACCAGTTCATACTTCTTAACATGCACAACACATACAAATTGATACATTTGCATCAAAATTATAACTGATGGAGTACGGATTTTTTGAGGTTCTAAGTTTGCTTGGTGCTCTCGGCTTTTTCATTTATGGAATGAAAGTCATGAGTGAGGGCATCCAAAAAGTAGCGGGCGCCAGAATGAGGAGCATTCTGAGTTCCATGACCTCAAATCGCTTTAAAGGAGTTTTTACCGGTTTCACGATAACCAGCCTTGTTCAATCATCTTCCGCCACCACTGTTTTGGTGGTAAGTTTTGTAAATGCAGGTTTGCTTTCTCTCACAGAAGCAATTGGAGTTATCATGGGTGCCAATATTGGAACGACGATTACTGCCTGGTTGATATCAATCATTGGATTCAAAGTCAACATAGCCACTTATGCCTTACCAATAATCGCTTTAGGCTTTCCCTTGATGTTCTTTAATCGTGAAAGGATAAAATTTTGGGGTGAGGTACTCGTTGGATTTGCATTGCTCTTTATGGGACTTTCGTTGCTCAAAGATTCAGTCCCGGACCTCAACTCAAACCCTCAGATACTTGAGTTCCTGAAGCAATACACAGAACTTGGTTTTCTTTCTACACTAATATTTGTCGGTATTGGAACGTTGATAACAGTCATCGTTCAATCCTCTAGTGCAGCTATGGCTCTTACGTTGGTTATGGCCAATAATGGATGGATTCCCTTTGAATTGGCAGCTGCTTTGGTTTTAGGAGAAAATATTGGGACCACTATCACAGCAAATCTGGCAGCTTTGATTGGAAATGTACACGCTAAAAGAGCAGCATTCTCGCATTTCATTTTCAATGTGTTCGGTGTTCTTTGGATTATCGTATTGATGAACCCAGTACTTTATTTGGTGGATCAATACATGATTAGCTCAGGGAGTAATTCTCCTTTTACTACAGCAACAAGTATTCCGATCGGGCTTTCGTTATTTCATACTGTTTTTAACATAACCAATACGCTACTACTTATTGGTTTTGTAAACTTCATTGCGAGGTTCGTTACAAGAACAATTAAATCCTATGGCGATGATGAGTACACACTAGAGTTTATCAATGTTGGATTAATGAACACTGCTGAATTATCCATTGAGCAGGCTCGTAAAGAAACGGTAAGAATGGGTAATTTGATGGGTAGAATGTCTAATCAATTTCGTGAATTTCTTTCTTCAGACAAGCCTAAGAAGCAGCAGAAGTTGTTAGAAAAAATAAAAGATTATGAAGAGATGACAGATCGAATGGAACTGGAAATCTCGGAATATTTAATGGAAGTATCCACCAATGGAACATTGACTAATGCCAGTTCATCGAAGGTTTCCGCGTTATTGAGCATCATTAGTGACTTGGAAAGAATTGGGGATATTTTTTACCAAATGTCAAAGGATGTAGAACGTAACCGAGAAAATGAGAAATCCTTCAAGGGAAAACAGATTAACAACATTCTTAAAATGATTGATCTGATTGATGAGGCATTAGGAATCATGGTTTCTAACCTTCAATCTTCTAAACCAACTGTTTCAATAGATGCTGCAATGAATGTCGAATCTCAAATCAATAGCTTAAGAGATCAATTAAGACACGATTTGACCAAAGAAATAGAAAAAGAAAAGTACGAACAGAAGAGGGACGGACAATACAGAGACATTTTCCACCTCTGTGAGAAAGTGGGAGATCACATAATCAATGTATCTGAAGCGCTAGCCGGAGAAAAGGAGCAAGAACTTGATGAAATCCAAGACCTTTGATTTGACATTGAGATCTATCATCATGTCTGATGAATTATATTGGTAAATTAGATTTGATTTATGAATTTTTGAATGGCAAAGTCCGTCGGCGATATTGTAGAAAAGATAACGGAGTACATCCAAATTAAAACAGAGCTAATAAAGCTTAAGGTAATTGGTCATGTTTCGAAGTTGCTAGCCAATGTCATTGCGATGGTTACAATTGGGATCGTTGCTTTCTTTTTCTTTTTCTTTCTCAGCTTTAGTCTAGGGTCCTACTTGAATGTCCTTTTAGAAAGTGAATTTTTGGGTCATTTAATTGTCGCTGGCTTTTACCTTTTGCTGATCATTATCATATTTTTAATGGTGAAAACTGGAAAGATCCAGGGGTGGTTAGAAAGTATCATTTTAAAAATTGCAGAGCAGGAAGAAGATGAGTAAGAAGATAAAACAAAGGACCCAAGAACTTGCCGCAAAAGAAAAGGCAATTAAAAAGAAGCTGTTAGGAAAGTCTGATAGCCTGCAATCCAAAGCGAGTAAGGTTGGAAAAACAGCCCTAATAGGAGGCTTAGTCACGTTACTCATCTATGGGCTTTATAAAGCTTTTTTTCAGGGAGAAACCAAACCCAAGAAAACCAAAGTGTATGGCAAGTCTACTTCTGGAATTGTTGCTGAAAAAGTCATTGTATTTTTACTTCCCTATCTGGGAAAAGTGTTGGACAACTTCCTAGAAAAAAGAGCTCAGGCAAAGGAAGAAGTTATCGAAAGCGAAGAGAAAACGGACGCTTAAACATTCATCAAAGATTCCCTGCGTCTCATTTTTCCAGCAGGAATTCCAAACATCATTTTGAATCTACGACAGAAGTAAGCAGTGTCTTTGTAGCCGACATCTTTTCCAATATCTCGAATGCTCTTCTTTGAAGTTCTCAATAAGTTAACTGCCGCCTCCATTCGCTGATATTCTATATAATCTTGAGGATTGATTCCGGTTAACATTTTGAAATACTGGCCAACATAATCTTCAGAAACGTTAGCAACATTAGCCAAAACTTTATTCGAAAGATCTTCAGCCAAGTGCTCCTTGATAAATGTGAAAATATCGATGAGTCGTGGGTCTCTGAAATAAGTACTGTTGGTAGCAAGCTTCTCCACGAAAAGACCATTATTCAAAATGAACCTGATCAATTCGATGGTCATGCTCTCAGTCAAAACTTTTACGATACGGTCTTTACCTGGCATGTTTCCAACATACTCGTCGTTGATCTGTCGTATCAGTCCCGCCAATTTATACCCCTCTTCTATTTTGAAAGGAGGGATGTCAAGTGAAGCGAAGAAATTCACGGAATCAAAGGCTTTGGCATCAAAGGCCACATAACTGTAATGCTCTTCCGTTGAGGGATTTTCTTCAAAGGATTTAAGGTATTGGTCCTTATTAGTTAAGAAATCGTCCTTTGAAAGACTAATTGATTTCCCAGAGCCGTAGGTCATTGAAACTGGTCTTCCTCCGGGAACGAAGATTACGTCACCCTCTTTTGCAACCTCTTTTTCCTTTCCAAACCTGATTTCTCCCGAGGTGACTAGAACCAAAAAGTTCTCAACTTCATAATTATTCTCAATGGTGATCGGCTTTAAAATATTAATATTCTTAGCCTTGATGAAGCGAATCTCTAATGATTCGATAATTTTGTTATAGTCTTCCATATATGAATAAAGCTGGCTAATCTATCATTAAATAGCTAATTAGTTGGACGAATCTAATACTATTCCAGAAAAAATCCTAATGGAAAACGATGAGTGGCGTTTCAGCCGTATGGGATTATTTTAATAATCCTCTTGAGATTACGATACGTTGAATCTCAGATGTGCCTTCATAGATCTGGGTGATCTTAGCATCTCGCATTAAGCGTTCAACGTGAAATTCTTTGACATACCCATATCCACCGTGAATTTGAACTGCTTCGACGGTATATTTCATAGCAACATCTGAAGCAAATAGTTTTGCCATTGCACCTTCCTGAGAAAAATCTTCACCGGCATCTTTTTTCTGAGCTGCCTTAATACAAAGTAGTCTAGCGGCTTCCACTTGTGTAGCCATATCCGCCAGCTTGAATTGAATAGCCTGATGTTTTGCGATTTCAACACCAAAAGCTTTTCGTTCTTGGGCATACTTAAGTGAAAGTTCAAGCGCTCCTGACGCGATTCCCAGGGCTTGTGAAGCAATTCCAATTCGACCGCCATTAAGCGTGTTCATTGCAAATGAAAATCCAAAACCCTCTTCTCCGATTCTATTTTCTTTTGGAACCTTCACATCCTGGAACATCAATGAATGAGTATCACTTCCTCGAATTCCAAGTTTATCTTCCTTTTTCCCAATGGTAAATCCTTCCATGCCCTTCTCGACTATCAGCGCATTAATTCCCTTGTGCTTTTTCTCAGGATCTGTTTGAGCCATTACGATGTAGGTAGAAGCTGAATTGCCATTGGTGATCCAGTTTTTTGTTCCATTCAACAAATAATGATCTCCTTTATCTTCCGCAATCGTTCGTTGTGAAGTAGCATCAGATCCAGCCTCAGGTTCAGACAAACAAAATGCGCCAATCTTTTCACCGGTAGCTAATGGGGTGAGATATTTCTCTTTTTGCTCTTCTGTGCAGTATTTCTCCAGACCCCAACAAACCAAAGAGTTGTTCACGGACATACAAACTGAGGTCGAAGCGTCTACCTTAGAAATCTCTTCAATCGCAAGAACATATGAGACTGTATCCATTCCACTTCCGCCATATTTGGGATCAACCATCATCCCCATGAATCCAAGTTCCCCCAACATTTTGATTTGTTCTGCAGGAAACTGTTGCTTGTCATCACGCTCAATCACCCCAGGGAGCAGTTCTTTTTGAGCGAAATCTCTCGCAGCATCTCTTACCGCCAATTGTTCTTCTGTAAAATTGAAATTCATGGTTTAGATCATCACTTTTTAAGATGGGATGCAAAGCTAAACTTAATTGTTATGCATGCATAATACTATAATTAGAAAGTTCGCTTTTTGTTAGATGAATGATGTATTTATTCCAAAAATGGCATGCGAGTTGCGCACTACTATTTAATATTGCGGTCCAATTGAATATGTACAAAATTTGATTGGAATTGTACAATCAAAATGACAACTAAATCGTTCACTATTAAATACAATAAACTTACATTCTTTTATGAAAAACGTTCGACAATTATTTTTCTCAACTTTAGCGATTGCTGTAGCTGGCTTCCTTGTTAGCTGCGGTGAAGATGATTCGGTAACAGCCGAAATACCAAGCGTAACCGTTACAGCTACACTTGGAGATGAAACCACCACCCTTTCGAATGGCGGGGACGTAACTGCAGGAGAATCTGTTATTTTCACAATAAATGGAACAGCGCCTGGAGGATTCAACACCTTGTTTATTACAGGTTCTGGGACAATCACATTGAATCGTAACGACCTCAACCTTGATGCTGGAGCCACTGAAACAGGAGCGATAGTTTTAGATCCGATTGCAACTAGCGCTGATAATGCAGGTGCAAGTGCTTTATACAATTTTGTAGTTGTAGACGAATTGGATCAGAAAAGCGACACGTTGAAGTTTTCTTTTAACATAGTCTCTCCTGATGTTGAAACATACACGATGGTCCTTTTAGGTGCCCAAGGAAATGCGGCAGAAGGATTCTACAATGCGCAAGACAATATCAGATATTCTTATGCTGAGGCAAGAGATGCTTCGACTGTTACAAGCTCTCCTGTAGACTTTGCTTACTACTGGGGTGCCACAAACAATAGCACGATTGCTGCTATTGATGATGGAACACTCAATACTGTTTATGATGCAGTTAGCCTTCCAATTGAAGGAATCTTTGGAACAAGAAACGCGACAAGATTTGTAACAACTGATCTTACGGCGACTCAATTCGATGGTGTAGCCAATAATACAATGTTGGAAACAGAAGCTGTTTTCGAGGTTGGAGGTGAATCAAGAGCAACAGGCTTGGAAGAAGGTGATGTTCTTGCATTCCAATTTGCAGAAGCTCGTGGAAGCGGATTTGGATTAATCAAAATCGCTAGTGTCGATGATACTAACGGAACCGGAACAATCACTATCGAAGTGAAAGTAGCTGGTGAGTAAGTAAGAAATGGAATAAAAAGAAAAGGCCGGAATAAATCTTCCGGCCTTTTTTATTTCTAATGGATTAAACCTACTAATCCCGATTTCCTAAAAATATCATAACGTAGTAAAGCAGTGTTGCTAAAGCTCCAAGAGCTGCTACTAGATAAGTTGATGCCGCAGCATTCAAAGCATCTTTAGCCATCGCATGTTCTTCTGTGTTTACAATGTTTCGATCAGAAATCCAGGCCAGTGCGCGCTTGCTGGCATCATATTCAACAGGCAAGGTCACAAAAGCAAATAGGGTGAAAACTGAGTAACAACCTATTATAATTAGCAGTGCCGTATCCATTGTAAAAAGTCCTTGCACGAAGAATGTACCGAATATCATAGCAAAGAAGATGATGTTCATGATTCTTGCGCTAACGTTCTGAATAGGAACCATTGCTGATCTGAATTCTAGCATGCTGTAAGCAGTTGCATGTTGTACTGCATGACCACATTCGTGAGCCGCCACGGCCGCCGCAGCTGCAGATCTTCCGTTGTACACGTCCTGACTTAGGTTTACGGTCTTATTTGCAGGATTGTAATGATCAGTGAGTTGCCCACCAACAGAGGTTACGCTAACATCATAAATACCATTGTCTCTCAACATCAATTCCGCTATTTCTTTTCCAGAAAGGTCGGACCCCAATTGGACTTGCGAATATTTCCTGAATTTATTTTTCAACCTTGAGCTGACTGCCCAACTCAAAATCATAAATGTTACAATAATTACTATAAGCATTCTATCTATCTTTTTTAATCAATCTGTTATTTCTCGATTACGACATCAGCCGTATCCATGTTACTAATTTCTATACGTTTTAGTTCAACCCAAAAGAATCAAAATTCCTACCAATCTTGGGTCTTAACTATTTTACTGCCATTTTGTCGGCTACTCTTTCTTCTTAGTAGGAACGATAGAAAAATAGCAACCGTTCCAAATAAAGCAATAGCTATTAACTGCGAAGTATGTAAAAGTGTTGCTAAAAAGATTCCAGTACTTTCCTCAATGGAGTAGAGAAGAAGCATTCCAGCGATCATGCCATGGTAAGTGCCAAATCCACTCTGAACAGGCAGTGATAATGCAATCCCACCGGTGATTAACAACATCAGTCCTGCGCCAAGCCCAAGATGCGAAGTCTCTGGCAGGGAAAAGACAATGATATAGGACATAAAAAAGTAGACCACCCATATAATTATGGTAGACGCAAAAAAACCAATTGGATTCTTGATGTCTTTAAGTGAAAGAATTCCATTCATGAATCCCTGGATGATCCTGGAGACTTTACCCTCCAATCGGCTTTGATATTTTATGAGAAGAACAAGCCCTATCAGGCCAAGAACTCCAACAATTATTATTAAAACAATAGCCCATTGTGGCAAATCGAGGTAAGCAAAAGCGTCAATCAGAAACTGAGTAAGTCTTTCGTATTCAATTGAAAGGCTAATGATGATTAGAACAAAGAGCGTTACAACATCTACAATTCTTTCAGCTACTACTGTCCCCAAGGCCACTGGAATTGGCACGTTATCATTTCTGTTGAGTACCCCACACCGTGTAATTTCTCCTAGACGAGGAAGAGCCACATTGGCCAAATAACCAATTAATACTGCGAGGGTTGTTCGTGATGTTTTGAGATTGTAGCCTAATGGTTTCAATAAAATATTCCAGCGATACGCACGGGCAACATAGGCTACAACCGAAAGAGCTATTGAAGCTAACACCCAGAAGTAGTTGACCTCTTGGGCTTTTTGCCAAAAATCATCCCATTCGATGTTTCTAAAAACGAGAAACAACAAAAGAGCTGCAATTCCAACACTCACAGCAATTTTTAACAAAGAAGAGATATTCTTATTCATGGAGGAAATCAGGCCGCAAATATAAGATTATCAATAAGCCTAATCCCTTCAACATATCCGGCAAAGCATACTGCCAATTTTTGTCCACTCTTGTAAGTATCAATTGATATAAAATCTTCGAGATCAATGATTTCCAAGTATTCAACCTCTAATCCTTCTATCGATGAGTAAAAATCTTCGAGATCAGATTTAAGGTCATTTACTTTTCTGTGTTTCAATATTCCTTTTTCTCCAGCAATCAATCCTTTATGAATATTCGCCGCGATTTCCAACCCTTTTTCACTAAGTCTTCTGTTTCTTGACGACATGGCCAATCCAGATTTTTCTCGCATGGTTTCTACGCCAATAATTTCAACAGGTATACTTAGATCTTCCACCATTTTAGTTATTACGGCATATTGCTGTAAATCTTTGAGCCCAAAATAGGCTCGATTGGGCTGAGTAATGTTTAGTAGTTTATTTACAATTATTCCGACACCTGCAAAATGTCCAGGCCTGTAAGTTCCCTCGAGATCATTTTCTAAATGGCCAAAAGAAATTTTTACCATTGGTTTTTTCAGGTAAAGGCTTTCCTCGGATGGTTCAAAAACAAAGTCAACACCCATTGATTTCAATAAGGCATGGTCTTCATCTATGCTTCTTGGATAATTGGTAAGATCCTCTTGGTTGTTGAACTGAAGTGGATTTACGAATATGCTGACAATGGTGATATCATTTTCTTCCAGACTTTTTTTTACCAATGCCAAGTGACCTTCATGTAGAGCACCCATTGTAGGCACAAGTCCAATACTTTGACCCTTGAATTTCAAGTTTGAAGCTATTTCAAGAATCTCTTTAGGAGCTGTTATTGCTCGCATAGAAGGTTTGTTTTTAATGCTTAACTTATTGAATACGTTGATATTGAACCAAAATTATCGTACTTTTGTCCTCATTTTTCAAATCCCCGAAAGAAATAATTTTTTTAACTCATAGAATTTTATGTCAAATATTAGAATCCTTTATGTGGCTAGCGAAATCAATCCATTTCTCAGAACAACAGAAGTGGCTGAATTTGTAAGACGGCTTCCACAAGCGATGCAAGAACGAGGTATGGAGATCAGGATTTTAGTTCCGCGCTTCGGCCTTATTAATGAAAGAAAAAACAGACTACATGAAGTAGTGAGATTGTCGGGAATCAACATTGCTGTTGGTGATGAAGAGAAGCCATTGGTGATTAAGGTTGCTTCCATTCCTAATGCTAAGCTTCAGGTCTATTTTATTGATAATGAAGATTACTTCTACAGAAAATCTGTCTTTTTTGATAAAGAAGATAACTTCTTTGAAGACAATGATGAAAGGGCAATATTTTTCTGTAAAGGCGTTCTAGAAACCGTAAAAAAATTGGGATGGTCTCCTGATATCATTCATTGCAATGATTGGATGACGAGTCTTATTCCTTTATATACCAAGACAACATACAAAAATGATCCAATCTACAAGAATGCAAAGACTGTATTCACGATGTACAATAACAAATTCACGCACAAGTTTGGATCTGATTTGTTAGAAAAAGTTAAAATGCTTGACATTGATGATGAGATGCTGACACCTTTGAAAACCGCAGACTATGAGGGTTTTGTAAAAATGGGTGTTGAGTATGCAGATGCAGTAATCAATGGACATGAGGAATCTACCGATAGTTTCAAGAAGTTGATTGCGGATATTTCAAATGAAAAAGTAACAGAGACGATTGAGAAAGACGAAAACTTTGAAGAATCCTACTACAATCTATACAATGAACTTGTTGGATAGTATTAAGAAATTTTTACGCTTTTTTAAGCCGGGATCAATTCTTTTGATTCCGGTTTTTTTAGGCTGTGATGCAGCCAGCGATCTTGGTACCCAATTCGATCTTGATACTAATATTGATGTAAACTTGATGGAGTTAAACTTTCCTTCCACCAATGTTTATCTTGACAGTCTTAGGACGGATGGAGAGGACAGGCTAGTGGCAGGAACCTTTAACGACCCACTTACAGGAAGAATCACTACCGAGACTTACTTCCAATTTGGATTTTTGAGTGGTAGCGTCTTGCCTGCAGACACCCTAGAATTTGATTCGGCACAGATTACTCTCTCCACTGTTGGAGTACTTCCCTTAACAGACCCCTTTACTTATGATATTGATATCTATGAGCTTGAAGATACATTGATCAATAGTGTGGTTTATCTTTCTACCAAGAGAGAACGAGTCTCTAGAAGAGTTGGGAATCTCACTACCACAGCAAGTTCGGAAGATGAAGTAATTACCTTTAAATTAGAGGATTCCTATGGCCGTGAAATATTCAATATCCTTAATAATAAACCAGATTCAATAGGAACAGCTTCTTTGTTCTTTAAAGGACTTGCTTTAGCGAGCGGTACCACAAATCAAGGGTTAGTTTCTTTTGACGCCAGGGCGGATACATCAAAGCTAAGACTATATATGTCTGGTAACGCAACTGAGATAGCAGAATTCAGTATCCGAACATCACTCCACACCTATGTGGAAAGAGATCGAAGTGCTTCGCCTTACAATGGGATTATTGAAAAAGAGAATTTTGATATACCTGGTGATGGAAGAACTGCTTTGGATCCATTGGCGGGAATAACCACTGCATTCAACATAGAAGGCTTGAAGTCCTTTTTTGAGGATAATCCAAATATCCTAATCAATACCACCATTCTTGATCTGGTTGCTGAGGACATTGCTGCGAAGGACACTTTGCAGGGGTTTCATTTGTTTTTCCGAAAACCTGATGGGGGTATTTTTGGTCCAGGACTTGTTTTTAATCCATTTTCCAATGTGGTTATGACAGATCAGGGCTATCTAAATGGAGCTAATACTCCTGCACCTATTGCCTTCAATCCTGATACAGATCAATACATTGTCACACCAACTATTTTTTTCCAGGCGCTTTACAATAATTACCAAAATTGGAAAGATGAAAATGATGGAGTTCCTCCTGATGAGCTGTTCTATACTGATCCAATTCTGAGTGATACGATTCAGATTTCTGATATGGTGCTAATAAATCCTCAGCAAATGACTCTGGAACAAGCAGTTTTTCAGAATTCTGGAATTAAATTGAGAATATTCTATACTGACGCTAACTAAATTTCAAAAATTATGTGTGGAATTGTTGGTTATATAGGTAATAATCCTGCTCATCCAATTCTTATTGGCGGATTGAAAAGATTAGAATACCGCGGATATGACAGTGCTGGAATTGCTGTGATTGAAAATGATCAATTACATATAGAAAAAAAGCAAGGAAAAGTCGCTGACCTAGAAAATCTTATTGGTGATAAGCAGTTTTCAAGTACTATTGGTATTGGTCATACAAGATGGGCTACCCATGGTGAACCTAACGATGTGAATGCCCACCCTCATATTTCAAATAATGGATCGCTTGCAATTATTCATAATGGAATCATTGAGAATTATGGTTCGATAAAAGAAGAACTTAGCCAAAAAGGATACACATTTAAAAGCGAAACGGATACTGAAGTTTTCATTTCCTTTATTGAGTACATAAAAGAAAGTGAAGGCTTATCGCTTGAAGACGCAGTGAGAATTGCCTTGACCAAAGTCATTGGAGCATACGCAATTGCAATTCTATCATTGGAGGAGCCGAACAAGTTAATCGTAGCAAGAAAAGGAAGTCCATTGGTTATTGGCTTAGGCAAGGACGAATTCTTTGTCGCTTCTGATGCCTCTCCTATCATAGAATACACAAATGAGGTCATCTACTTACAAGATGAAGAGATTGGAATTATGGAAGGTGGAGAATATAAGGTCATTAATACGGCCGATGATTCGCAGATTCCACAGATACAAACATTGGACCTAGAGCTTGAAGCAATCGAGAAAGGTGGTTATGAACACTTCATGTTGAAGGAAATTTTCGAACAACCAAAATCAATTGCTGATTGCATGAGAGGTCGTCTGAACGCAAGAGATGGACATCTTATTCTAGGTGGGATCAGAAACTATAAGCAAGCGCTTATAAATGCGGAGAAGATAACATTTGTTGCTTGTGGCACTTCTTGGCATGCCGGGTTGGTTGCTGAATATATTTTTGAAGACTTGTGCCGAATTCCTGTCGAAGTTGAATATGCCTCTGAATTCCGGTATCGAAATCCTGTTATTAAAGAGGGTGACATCATCATTGCCATTTCTCAATCAGGTGAAACTGCTGATACTTTAGCGGCCATTGAATTGGCAAAAAGTAAAGGAGCTATTGTTTTTGGTGTGGTGAACACCGTTGGATCCTCTATTTCAAGAGTGACGCATGAAGGCGCATATCTTCACGCGGGCCCGGAAATAGGTGTTGCCTCTACGAAAGCTTTTACCGCACAAATCACAGTTCTCACAATGATAGCCTTGCGGGTAGCTCATCTCAAAGGGACGATAACAGAAAGAAAATATAAAGAGCTATTAGTAGAATTAGAAAATGTTCCAAGTAAAGTTCAGCAAGCTTTAGATTTTAATAGCAAGGTGGAAACCATTGCTGACCTATTCCAAGATGCTAAAAATTTCCTTTATCTAGGCCGGGGGTACAATTTCCCAGTTGCACTAGAAGGGGCATTAAAGCTTAAAGAGATTTCTTACATACACGCCGAGGGATATCCAGCAGCGGAAATGAAGCATGGTCCGATTGCTTTGATTGATGAAAATATGCCTGTGGTTGTAATTGCTACCAGAGATAGCTCTTATGACAAGGTGGTCTCAAACATTCAGGAAGTGAAAGCAAGGAAGGGTGTTGTGATTGCGATCGTGACAGAAGGAGATGCTTTGATTCCAGACATGGCAGACTTCACTATTGAAGTTCCAACGACCCATGAGGCGCTTATGCCTTTGATCTCGGTCATTCCACTTCAATTGTTGAGCTACCATATCGCAGTAATGAGAGGTGCCAATGTTGATCAACCAAGAAATCTGGCAAAATCAGTTACCGTTGAATAACTTTCTGCAATGAAAGAAATAATTAACTCCGATAAAGCCCCGGCTCCTATTGGTCCGTATTCACAGGCAGTCAAATTTGGGAATACACTTTACGTTTCAGGACAAATACCAATCGATCAATCGACAGGAAATATGGTAGACAAAACGATTGAAGCTGAAACAGAACAAGTAATGAAGAATCTTGATTTAATTCTAAGTGAAGCAGGGTTGTCCTTTTCTGATGTTCTGAAATGTTCGATTTTCGTTAGCGATATGGGAAACTTTAGCAGAATTAATGAAGTGTATGGAAAGTATTTCCAGGAAAATCCACCAGCACGAGAAACAGTGGAAGTTAGTGGACTACCAAAAGGAGTCAATGTGGAAATCTCGTGCATAGCAGGATTCAATTAATCAAACCAATTTTGTCATTTTTAAATATCTTCTAACACTATCCTAATGGAAAATGTACGTGTTCGGTTTGCCCCTAGTCCTACAGGAGGGCTTCATATTGGTGGAGTCAGGACCGCACTTTTTAATTATTTATTTGCCAAGAAAAACAAAGGCAGATTCATTGTAAGGATAGAGGACACGGATCAAGGAAGATTTGTTGAAGGCGCTGAGGATTACATTCTTGAAACGTTGAAATGGTGTCAAATTGAACCCGATGAAAGCCCGACTCATGGTGGGAATTACACACCTTATCGTCAGTCAGAGCGAACCGAGATTTATAGAAAATATGCCAATCAATTAATTGAAAGTGGGAGAGCATATTATGCTTTTGACACGCCTGAGGAGTTAGAGGAAATGAGAGAACGATTGACTGCAGCAAAGGTGATTAAACCACAGTACAACACAGTCACCAGATCGACAATGAAAAACTCGCTTACACTTTCACAGGATGAAGTGAAACGACGATTGGATTCAGGCGAACCCTATGTCATTAGAATCAAAGTGCCGAAGGACGAAGAGATTAGGCTCAAAGATCAAATCAGAGGTTGGGTAAAAGTTAACTCAGAGGATATCGATGATAAAGTACTGATGAAATCCGATGGAATGCCTACCTACCACCTGGCCAATGTGGTTGACGATCATTTGATGGAAATAACCCACGTTATTAGAGGAGAAGAATGGTTGCCATCGGCTCCACTACACGTCTTGCTTTACCAATTTTTGGATTGGGAAGATTCAATGCCTTCATTTGCTCATTTACCGCTTATACTGAAACCAGATGGAAACGGGAAACTAAGTAAAAGGGCAGCAGACAAGGCTGGCTTTCCAATTTTTCCTTTGAACTGGACGGATAAAGATTCGGATGAAACAGCTATTGGGTTCAGAGAAACTGGTTTTCTTCCGGTAGCGCTGATCAACTTTCTTGCTTTCCTTGGATGGAATCCAGGCACAGAGCAAGAGATCTTTTCATTGGAAGAATTAGTCGAAGCATTTTCCATTGAGAGAATCAACAAGGCAGGGACAAAGTTTGATTTTGATAAAGTCAAATGGTTCAACCAGCAGTACATTAAGGCTACTCCAAGCACTACGTTTGCGGAAGAGCTTAAGGTTGAATTACAGAAAGAACATGGGATTGAATGTGATCATTCGACTGCTGAAAAGATCATTGACTTGCTTAAGGAAAGAGTAACATTTGGGAAGGAATTTCTTAATGCGAGTCTAGTGCTATTTCAAAACCCTTCGGAGTATGACGAAGGAGTGAGGAATAAGAAATGGAACGAGGAAGCTCCAGTTGCGCTTAAGATTTTTTCAGAGGAATTAGAAAAAACATCGATTGATAATCCGGACCAGATCAAGGAGCTGTTTTGGAATACACTTGAATCAGCAGGATACAAACCTGGTCAGTTCATGCAAACACTTCGATTCGCATTGACTGGACAAGGTTCAGGGCCTGACCTCATGGGAATGATTGAGATCATGGGGCCAAAAAAATCAGCGGAACGAATCAATTATTCAATTAATTTGTTGTCAAGTAGTAAATGAAACACTCATGAGCAAGAAAAAAGAAAAAGCGAAGGTGCATGAGGATTTAGACGGGTTTGAACTCAAGGTTGATTCTTTTGGAGAAATCAAATCAAACTTGCCTATTGATGAGCTAAATAAGTTTCTTAACAAGAATGTTGAAGATAAGAAACTTAAAGATCGAGATGATCTTGATCTGGAAGAGGAGTAAGCTCAGTCTTAAAATAGATCCTCGTAAATAGACTTTCACAGTTTTGGTTATTTTCGTCCCAAATTCCCAAAAATGACCAAAATAGGCATAATCAAAGAAGGAAAAATTCCTATTGACAAGAGAGTTCCGATCACTCCAGTTCAAGCCAAACATATATCTGATACTTTCAAGGTGGAGATCAAGGTTCAATCCAGTGATATCCGTTGTTTTTCAGATCAGGATTATAAGGATGCCGGAATCGAGGTAGTGGAATCCGTAGAAGATTGCGATATTATTTTGGGAGTAAAAGAGGTTCAAATAAATGATTTGATTCCTAAAAAAACACATTTCTTCTTTTCACACACCATTAAGAAACAGGATTACAATCAAAAGCTAATACGCGCGATCATCGATAAAAGAATTCGCTTAGTAGATTGGGAAACGTTAACGAACGGAAATGGTAATCGGATCATAGCCTTTGGTCGATGGGCGGGAATTGTTGGAGCATATAACGGAATCTGGACGTATGGAAAGCGGTATAACCTGTTCAACATACGAAGAGCGCACGAGTGCTTTGATTTGGAGGATTTGAAAACGGAGTTTCCTAAGGTGAAGCTTCCAGCAGTAAAAATTGCAATAACGGGTGGCGGAAGAGTAGCAAAAGGTGCTATTGAGGTTCTAGATGGAATTGGAATTCGACGGGTGACTCCACATGATTTTCTTGTCGAAAGATTCAACGAACCGACTTTTACCGTTCTAAATTCTCGGGATTATAACAAACATGCCCAAGGGAAAGAATTTCAACGAAATGAGTTTCATGAGCATCCGGAGAACTTTGAAGGTGATTTCCTCAAATTTGCGAAAGTTACGGATCTACTGATTGCATCCGCTTTTTGGAATCCAGCTGCTCCAGTATTGTTTCGACGAGAAGATGTTTTAGAACACCATTTTGGTATCAGGGTCATTGCAGACATCACGTGTGATATCGAAGGATCTATTCCTTCAACGAAAAAACCGAGTACCATTGAAGATCCCATTTACGACTACAATCCGGAAGATAATAGTGTTGAGGAGGCCGTATCAGATGAAGGGAATATTACTGTAATGGCCATTGATAATCTGCCGTGTGAATTGCCTCGTGATGCTTCTGAAAGTTTTGGCGATCAATTGATAGAAAATGTTCTTCCTCATCTACTCAACGGTGATGAAAAGGACATTATTAAAAATGCGACCATCACTGAGAATGGGGCACTAACTAGCCGATACAAGTATTTGCAAGATTACGTTGATGGGAAATAAAAAAAGCTCCATTTACTATGAAGCTTTTCTCCTTGGCTAATCTGGATTGACGATTTTATTCGAAATCTTCTAAGGCAGCCTCAATTTCATCTATAACCGGTTGAAGAATATCCTCTAATTTTTCCTGGCTTCCGTCTGCATATTGGACATAAGGAACATAATCCTCGTAGGTTCCAAATTCATCAGTAATTTCTTCGTAAACAAAAACAATATCACCTGCCTTGTCTGCACCGATGAATAGTTCTAAATCGATGTAATCATTTGGATCACTATCAACAGAGCTGTCCATTTCATCATCGCTTACACTTCCAACTATTCTCAACGTCTTATAAGACACTTCACCGGAAATTGAAGTAGGCTCAAGCTTTTCTTCTGAATCAAACTCTACATCCACATCTACACCAACCAAATTTTCACCTTCAAGAAGCAAAGTAACAGCCAACGAAGATGTAGTGGTTTGTGTATCATCAAAAGTTATTTGAAGCGCAAATGGTATTACATCCAAAGAAATGTTTGCATCTTCTGGATTTCCTTCTGAATCATAATTCACAGCTAAATCAAGGTCGATCACAAGCTCTTCGTCTACGTAAAGAGCAGCTTTAATAGAAGTAGGCAATTCATCAAAATCAATTTCTACAACTTTAAACTCAGTCAGTTCGAACTTTGCATTGTTTGTGGTTGATTCTTCTGTGGGGAAGTGAATGACAATAAAGTCTGATTCATCAACTTTTTCGAAATCTTCAAGTGTGAAGTTCCATTCATAGACTCCTTTGTTTTCAGTGAAATCCGCAGGCTCTTCATTTAGCAAACGCGCAATTCCGGTCGTAAAACTGTAGGAAATTTGCCCAATTTGATTGGTCACGAATGCTTGATTATCATCCATTTGGTAAGGAGCAATTCTTCCGAAGTGACTTGAGTTGTCAACCAAATCAAAAAGTGTCATTGCACCGTCAACACCTTCTGACTGTACAAGAGTAACGACATCAGCATTCATGTCACTGGCTATTGCATTTATTTCAGCCGAAGGATTGTCTAATCCACTCTCTTCATCAGAACAAGAGACTAGTAAAAAAGAACAGGAGAGCAGGAAAAAAGTAGTGAGTGTAGGTAGGAAAAATTTCATTTTCATCGCTAGTCGTTTAGATAGTTCAATTTTGTACTTAAATAGTACCAAAAAAAATGCTGCACCCTCAAAAGGATGCAGCATTTTTTTCGATTTATTTTACTTATCTATCCGTTCATACTAACAAGGAACTCGTCGTTGTTAGTTGTTCCCTTCATTTTATCCAAAAGGAACTCCATCGCTTCGATGCTATTCATGTCAGACATGAATTTTCGAAGAATCCAAACCCTGCTCAATTCTTCCTTATCCATGAGTAGATCTTCTCTTCTTGTACCAGAGGCAGGAACGTCAATAGCAGGATAAACTCGTTTGTTGGATAGTTTTCTATCCAATTGAAGCTCCATGTTACCAGTACCTTTGAATTCTTCAAAGATTACTTCATCCATTTTAGAACCTGTTTCAATCAATGCAGTGGCGATAATGGTTAATGATCCACCATTCTCAACATTTCTTGCTGCTCCGAAGAATCGCTTTGGTTTGTGAAGTGCATTAGCATCTACACCTCCAGACAAGATTTTACCAGACGATGGAACCACTGTGTTGTGTGCCCGAGCCAATCGTGTGATTGAGTCAAGTAGAATCACTACATCGTGACCACATTCCACCATTCGTTTTGCTTTTTCCAACACGATATTGGCAACTTTCACGTGCTTCTCCGCTTGCTCATCAAAAGTAGAAGCTACAACTTCAGCTTTAACCGATCGAGCCATATCTGTAACTTCCTCTGGACGTTCGTCAATCAAAAGGATCATCAGATAGCATTCAGGATGATTTTCTGCAATGGCGTTTGCGACGTTCTTCAAAAGAACTGTTTTACCTGTTTTAGGCTGTGCCACAATCATTCCTCTTTGTCCTTTTCCAATTGGAGCGAACATGTCCAAAATCCTGGTAGAGTAATTATCTGGCTTAGTGCTCAGCTTTAGTTTTTCTTCAGGGAAAAGTGGAGTCAAATATTCGAAAGCAACCCGGTCCCGGATTTCTTCAGTGGTCTTACCATTTACCGACTCCACCTTAAGTAGCGCAAAATATTTCTCACCATCTTTTGGTGGACGAATCTGACCTTTTACAGTATCTCCGGTTCTTAGACCAAATAGTTTGATTTGAGATGGAGAGACATAAATGTCATCTGGGCTTGCCAGGTAGTGATAGTCGCTTGATCGAAGGAATCCGTACCCGTCTTGCATGATTTCCAAGACACCTTCGTTGGCAATTAACCCGTCAAACTCTTTGATCTCCTCATTGTACTGCTCTTTCTTTCTTCTCTTTTCCTGACGTTCTGCTTCTCGCTCCTGTCTGGCAGCATCTCGTTCGGCTTTTTCAGGATCTTCTTTTCTCTCGTCTTTTCTGTCATCATCACCCTCTTTCTGCTTTTCAGACTTCTGCTTTTCAGAATCTTGAGGTTTGTCTTTCTTTTTCTCTTCTCTGCGAGGCTTTTTGTGCTCTTTTTCTTTTTTATCCTCTACTTTTTCAGCTTTTGGAGCTTGTTCAGTTTGAGGCGCTGCTGATCCGTTCCCTTCCTTAATTTTTTTGATTTCGCTTTCAGGCATGGTTGCTTGCTGGTCCAGGATTTTGTATATCAAATCCTGTTTTGCTGTCTTCTTCGCATTTTTAATTCCTAACTGCTCTGCAATGTCTCGTAGTTCTGACAAAAGCATTACACTCAGATCATCCAAGGTGTACATAAGTGAATAAAAGTGTGTTTAAGTTCTTTTTGAAGTAATAATTGAATAGTTCTAAGCTTCTATAAGCTGGAATCCCCGGCTGGGTCTTCCTAGGACTGTATCGCAAGTATAGGCGATCACCCAGAATTTAACAAATACCATCTTATTTTTTAACAGACCACCATTTTGTGACCCTAATCAATGTAAAATCATTTTTCTTTGCACTCTTCAAAAAGACGGTTAGAATGCTACAGGTTTCAACGATAGAAAAGAACTTTGAAAGGTGCCAAAAAGGACTGGAAAAAAGAGGCATCAAGGACGCTGAAAGTTTGCTCCATGATGTGCTGAATATTGACAGTAAAAGAAAGTCAATTCAACAGGAACTTGATCAGATACTAAACCGATCAAACACAATAGCTAAGGAGATTGGAATTCTATTCAAAGAAGGCAAAAGAGATGAAGCTGAAAATTTGAAAAAGGAATCCTCCCAACTGAAAGAGGAAAGTAAGAAACTGAATGATTTGCAGCATGCGGCCGAAAACGAATTGAGGGGTCTTCTTTACAATATTCCAAACATCCCGCATGAAAGTGTCCCTGTTGGTCATACCGATGAGGACAATGAAATCATCAAAGTTGAAGACTCAAGAATTCCTGATCTGGGGGATAACAAAAAGCCACACTGGGAACTTATCGAAGATTACGATATCATCGATTTTGAACTGGGTAGTAAGGTAACAGGAGCCGGTTTCCCATTTTATAAAGGGCAAGGAGCTCGCTTGGTTCGTGGATTAATCAATTATTTTCTCGATAAAGCCAATGAAGCGGGATACCACGAAGTTCAACCTCCTGTTGTGATCAATGAAGCTTCAGGTATTGGAACGGGACAGCTACCCGACAAGGAAGGTCAGATGTATCATGTGAATGAGACGAATCTCTATTTGATTCCCACAGCTGAGGTTCCAATCACTAATATGTACCGAGATGTAATTCTGGATGGAAATTCACTCCCGATTAAACATTCAGGTTATACCCCCTGTTTCAGAAGAGAAGCCGGATCTTGGGGTTCTCACGTAAGAGGGCTCAACAGACTACACCAATTTGATAAGGTAGAAATTGTTCAGGTGGTTAAGCCAGAAACCTCCTATGAAGTCTTGGACAAAATGGTTGCTCATGTGGAGGCGATTGTTAAATCGCTCGAACTCCCTTATCGCATTTTGCGACTTTGTGCGGGAGACCTGGGATTTACTTCGGCACTTACTTATGATTTTGAAGTTTTTTCAGCAGCTCAAGAAAAGTGGCTAGAGGTCAGCTCTGTCTCCAATTTCGAAACCTATCAGGCCAATCGATTGAAACTTAGAATTAAGGAAGATGGGAAGAAAGAGTTGGCACACACGTTAAATGGGAGCGCATTGGCACTTCCAAGAATCATTGCTGCCATACTTGAAAATAACCAGGAGGCTGATCAAATTAAGATGCCTGAAGTTCTCAGGCCTTATTTGGGATTTGAGGCAATCAAATTGTAGCCTACGTCTTGCTTTACCTCTTGTGTAATTGTTATCTGATCTGGCAATAGTTTAGCATCGAGTTATTTAATTTTCATGGCCTTAACACATTAATAGCAATGAAACGACTTACTTACGTTCTAATCGCTGTTACCTTTTGGGCCTGTCAAACCAGTTCCAATGAAACAGCGGAAAATCTATCTTACCCTCAAACCAAGAAGGTAGATACGGTTGATGTTTACTTTGATAACGAAGTACCTGATCCCTACCGGTGGTTAGAGGACGATCGATCGGAAGAAACTTCTAATTGGGTCTCCGCTCAAAACAAGGTGACTTTTGCTTACCTCAATAACATCTCTTACAGAGATAAACTAAAGGATCGGTTAAAGACTTTGCTTGACTATGAGCGAGTTTTTGCGCCATCCAGAAATGGCGATTATGACTACTACTATAAAAATGATGGTCTTCAGAATCAGAATGTTTTTTATAGGAAAAAAGAGGGAGGAGAAGAAGAGGTTTTTCTTAATCCTAATGAATTTTCTGAAGAAGGAACAATCTCTTTGACTTCAACCAATTTCACTGATGATGGTTCTCTGTGTGCTTTTATGATTTCGACTGGAGGTTCCGATTGGAGAAAGGCAATGGTGATGAATACGGAGACAATGGAAATTGTGGAGGACACCTTGGTTAATATAAAGTTCAGTGGATTGAGTTGGAAAGGAAATGATGGATTCTACTACAGCAGCTACGATAAACCTGAAGGCAGTGAACTTTCAGCCAAAACTCAATACCACAAATTATACTATCACAAATTGGGCACTCCTCAAAGTCAGGACAAACTCGTTTTTGGTGGAGAAAAACAGCCATATAGATACATCGGCGGCTATACCACGGAGGACAATCGCTATTTGGTGATAACTGCAGCTGTAAGTACGAGTGGTAATGTTCTCTTTGTTCAGGATTTAAAAAACAATGGTAGAATCATCCCAGTCGATGAGAACATGGAGACGGATGAATACATCCTTCTCAGCGAGGGTGATCGGCTGTTAATCCAAACAAATGATAACGCACCAAATCAGCGAGTCGTGGAAACAACAATTTCCAACCCAACAATTGATACTTGGGAAGATGTAATCCCTGAAACGGAAAATGTACTGAATGCCAACACAGGTGGTGGATACATTTTTGCCAACTATCTAATTGATGCCAAAACACAAGTCAAACAGTTTGATCTAAGTGGCAAGCTGGTAAGGGACATTGAACTCCCTTCAATTGGTTCGGCATTTGGATTTGGTGGGAAGATGCATGAAGATTTTATCTACTACACATTTACATCATTTACCTATCCGTCTTCCATTTATAAATACGACATTCCATCGGGAAAATCAGAGCTTTACAGACAACCAGAAATTGATTTCAACCCTGAAGAATACGAAACCAAGCAGATATTTTATGAAAGCAAGGATGGGACTAAAGTTCCAATGTTCATTGTCCATAAGAAGGGAATCGAATTGAATGGAAAAAATCCAACCTATTTATACGCGTATGGAGGATTCAATATCAGTCTTCGACCGTCTTTCAGCACACAGCGAATCGTATGGTTAGAGAATGGTGGAATTTATGCTCAGCCAAACCTAAGAGGAGGAGGTGAATACGGAGAGAAATGGCATAAGGCGGGTACGAAAATGCAAAAGCAAAACGTCTTTGATGATTTCATTGCCGCTGGGGAATGGTTGGTTGAAAACAACTATACAACCAGTGAATACCTCGCCATCGCCGGAGGATCAAATGGAGGACTATTAGTTGGTGCCACCATGACTCAGCGACCGGATCTTGCCAAAGTGGCATTCCCAGCTGTTGGGGTAATGGATATGTTGCGTTACCACAAGTTCACAGCAGGCGCAGGCTGGGCATCTGATTATGGAACTTCAGAAGATTCTGAAGAAATGTTTCAGTACCTAAAAAATTACTCACCGGTTCATGCACTTAAACCTGGAGTAGCATATCCCGCTACTTTGGTTACTACTGCTGATCATGATGATCGTGTGGTTCCCGCACACTCTTTCAAGTTTGCTGCGACTTTACAAGAACATCATAATGGACCGAATCCTGTGTTAATTAGAATTGAAACAGATGCAGGGCATGGTGCTGGTACGCCAATTTCGAAACAAATAGAACAACTGGCCGATCGGTATTCATTCGCATGGTATAACATGGGAGTGATTCCAGATTTTGCCAAAGACGATATGTAAAAATTTCTCCAACCAACCAAAAGGCCCCCGATGCAAATTGCAGCGGGGGTTCTTATTTTTAACCCATGATAGAAATCAGAAAAGGAACCAAGAACGATCTCCCAAGATTATTTGAGCTTGTGATGGAACTGGCCGTTTTTGAAAACGGCCAAGATGAAGTCACCAATTCGGTCAGAGAAATGGAAAAAGATGGCTTTGGAGAAAGGCCAATCTTTGAATTTATTGTAGCGGAGGAGGATGCTACGATTATCGGTGCTTCCATTTATTACTACAGGTATTCCACCTGGAAGGGAAAGAGAATGTACCTGGAAGATTTGATTGTGACCGAAAGTAAGCGTGGAGCTGGAGCCGGGAAATTACTTTTTGATGAAACAATCAAAATCGGGAAAGAAACAAACTGCACTGGAATGATGTGGCAGGTGCTTGATTGGAATGAACCAGCCATCAATTTTTATAAAAAAAACAATGCAGATCTAGACGGGGAGTGGATCAATTGTCACCTCCAGTTTTAAATTTCTTCCAATACGGTTCTGAAAGCAGCCATTTTGGTTCCGTATCTTATGATAGAAGCCTTTTGTAGTTTGGGTGCGGCAGTGTTCAGATATGTTTCTAATTGATCCAAGTTTTCAGCCATGTATTGAATAGCGTATGTACTGCCCGTTTCGTCTTGAGCTTCAGACAACATTTTCATCATCCTGTGTTCAGTGAAAAATCCCGTGTCCATAACCTCTGGGATATGAGTTTCTTTCATCCAATTGATCCAATCCTGTTCCACATCAGTATCGATATTCACTGTAACATTATATAAAATCATAGCTTGAGATAGGTTGGTTTGAAGTCGATTAACGAAAAAAACTTAGTTTTATGTCTAACAATTTCAAATAAAATAAGTTACCCTTCCCATAGATGGGAATATATTCAATCAAAGATCTGGAACATTTGTCTGGGATCAAAGCACACACGATCCGGATTTGGGAGCAACGTCACGATTTGTTCACGCCGCAGCGAACCGATACAAACATCCGTTTTTATAACGACGAGGATCTGAAACTAATCCTCAATATCTCCTTCCTTAAAAATCACGGCATTAAGATTAGCAAAATCGTCCAAATGTCTCCGGAACAAATGAGTCATGAGGTTGCAAATCTAAGTGAAACAGAAACGTTGAACGAAGATCAGATAAGCGCCTTGACCGTTGCTATGCTGGATTCAAATGAAGAACTATTTAATTCTGTCATTTCCGCTAATCATAAGAGAATAGGTTTTGAAAATACGATAACTGATATCATTTATCCTTTCTTTAGAAAGATTGGAATTTTATGGATCTCCAGTTCAATCAATCCTGCGCAAGAGCATTTTATTTCCCATTTGGTGCGTCAGAAAATAATGATTGAAACCGCAAATATTGAGGTTGAAAAGGATGCCGAAAGTTTCATGCTTTTCCTTCCCGAAGGCGAGTTACATGAAATAGGTTTGTTGTTTGCAAATTATCTCCTAAGAGCAAAAGGATATAACACCATCTATTTGGGTCAATCAGTTCCTTTAAAAGATGTGGAGGAAATATTTCACAACATCAGTCCGGACTATCTCTTCACGGTGGCTACTTCAAAGCCAAATCAAGATAATGTAATGGATTTTATTAGTGATCTGGAAAAGAAGTTCAAGAAAACCACCGTGTTCATTACCGGCAACCAAGTGATCAACCTGGATTTTGAACTTCCCCAAAACCTTCAGCTAATCCGTAATTTTAATGAGCTTGATTCAATATTGAGTCAGGTCAAATTTTCTTGATCGGAAGAGGGCTTTGAATACATTATTGCCAGCATCTGAAATAACTAATTAGATTATTTGATACCTGAAAGGAAATAATTCTTCCCAAATCATTATCATTTGATAAACAATTAGCGTCCTCATTAGTTTAAGGTATACCAAATTATTAAGCGAATTTTTAACCTAAAACCAATTTATTAATGAGTGACTTGTACAGGCTTGTTTACACAAGCTTCCGAAAACCTCAATGCGATGACGGTGAAATCAAAAACATACTAGACTCGTGCAAAAGAAATAATCCAAGACGGAATATTACTGGAATTCTTATGCACTCCGATAGTAGATTCATACAGTACATCGAAGGTAGCAAATCTGATGTCCTCGAATTATTTAATCTTATCGGTGACGATGATCGACATGCAAGCGTAAACCAGCGCAATTTCGAACCAATTCCAAAACGTGTTTTCCCAAGCTGGGAGATGGGTTACAAAGATCTACCCACGAAGGAGTTGGAATTCAACACCAATGTAAGTCCATTGGATAAGAAATCATTCGAAGAACTAATAAAAGGCGAATTAGATTTTACCAATGATGGAATGAGGATTCTCCAGTTGTTTTTTAAGATGTCCTGATACCGCAAAAATGTTCTATTAATCACGTGCCCTGCCGTAATCGGCGGGGTTTTTTTATTGGATTCTGACTTGCCAAGATCTTTTGTTTAACTTTTTTATTTGTTTGTTAAACAAAAAGTTTGTACTTTCGTTTAACCTTTTGTAATAAAGATTAAACAAAATTGCCATGACTGCTTTAGAATTTGGATACAGAATTGAATCACTCACCGGATCCTTGAAGCCTTATGCGCTTAAGTTGACCCGGGACTCTGAAGATGCTAACGACCTTTTGCAAGAAACTTTCTTCAAGGCTTACACCAACAGAACCAAGTTTGTAGAAGGGACTAATTTGAAAGCATGGATGTATACCATCATGCGAAATACATTCATCACCAACTATCAGCGAATGGTGAGGAGAAATACCTTCATTGATACAACTGAAAACAGTCACTTCATTAATTGCAGCGCGGTGGTTGAAAATAAAGCTCATGGAGATTTTATCAATAAAGACATCCAGGCTGCACTGAATGACTTAAAAGATCTTTACAAGATTCCGTTCAAATTATACTTCGAAGGATTTAAATATCACGAAATTGCAGAACGTTTGAGCATTCCAATTGGAACTGTGAAAAACAGAATCCATATTGCGAGAAAAGAGCTCAAAGATGCGTTAAACGTTTATGCCAATTAAAGATTCCTATTGTAGAGTTGTTGTAATAGGGGCCGGTTTTTCCGGCCTTTCTTGTGCTTGTCACTTGGCAAAAGCTGGCTACAAAGTCACACTTCTTGAGAAAAATGATCAAACTGGTGGCCGAGCCAGAGCTTATTCTGAAAAAGGATTCACGTGGGACATGGGGCCATCTTGGTATTGGATGCCTGATGTTTTCGAACACTTTTTCAGTGCCTTCCAAAAAAAAGCATCGGACTATTATGAGCTGGACAGACTAGATCCTTCGTATCGTGTAAAATTCAAAGAAGACGTTTGGGATATCCCAGCTTCGATGGATGAAATCGAGAAATTGTTTGAAAGCGTTGAAGAAGGAAGCAGCAAAAAACTCAGAAAATTTCTTAAACAGGCGAAATTCAAGTACGACGTAGGAGTAAAGAAATTAGTCTATAAGCCCAGTCGTTCGCTTACGGAATTTATTGACCTCAAATTGCTAATTGGCTTGTTGAAAATGGATGTTTTTACTTCCATAGCCAAACATGTTCGAAAGCATTTCAAGGATGAACGTTTGATCCAATTGATGGAATTTCCCATTTTATTTCTTGGTGCTACAGCGAGCAATACACCTGCCCTTTACACATTGATGAACTACTCAGATGTGGTTCTTGGTACATGGTATCCAAAAGGAGGAATGCATTCAGTAGTGAAAGGGATGACGGAATTAGCAACTGAACTTGGTGTGGAAATCAAACTCAACCAGAATGTGAATTCCTTTTCTTTCGACGACAAAAAAATTACTTCTGTCAAAACAGATATGGATCAATTCGAGGCTGATGTGGTAGTAGCTGGTGCGGATTATCACCACATAGATCAATCGATTCTCCCGCAGGAATTTCAGAATTATTCGAAAAGCTATTGGCAATCCAGAACATTGGCGCCATCGTCACTACTTTTCTATTTAGGTATTGATAAAGAGCTGCCAAACCTTCAACACCACACCCTTTTCTTTGATGAAGATTTTACCGTTCATGCTTCGGAGATTTATGAAACCCCTCAGTGGCCGTCCAAACCATTGTTGTATGTTTCTGCTACATCTAAAACCGATAAGACAGTAGCACCTGAGGGAAAAGAAAATCTAGTCGTGTTAATTCCAGTCGCTCCTGATATTGAGGACACGGAAGAGATCAGAGAAAAATACTTCCAACTCATCATGGATAAATTGGAAGCATTCATCGGTGAGAACATTCGAGATCATATTTTGGTAAAAAGAAGTTATGCGCACAATGACTTTATTTCAGATTATAACTCGTTCAAGGGGAATGCTTATGGCTTGGCCAATACGTTGAAACAAACAGCGATTCTGAAGCCTTCATTGAAAAACAAGAAACTAAAAAACTTGTATTACACTGGACAGCTCACGGTACCAGGACCAGGAGTTCCACCATCTTTAATTTCCGGTGAGGTTGTAGCTAAAGAAATAGCTAAAGATTTCTAATTTTGGGCCTCAATGATGGACCTATTTTCCAGAACGGCATTTGACTGCAGCGAGCTCATCACAAAAGCTTATAGTACTTCCTTTTCTCTTGGAATTAGAACGTTGAACAAAAAGTATCACGATCCCATTTATGCCGTTTATGGGTTTGTCCGATATGCGGATGAAATCGTGGATACTTTTCATGATCACGACAAGCAAGATTTACTTAAGAGATTTAAAGACGATACCTACCAGGCGATTGAAGAAAAGATCAGCTTGAATCCTGTGCTACATTCCTTCCAACAGGTGGTAAATGAATATCAGATCGACACAAAATTGATCAATGCTTTTTTGTATAGCATGGAAATGGATCTGGATAAAAAATCTTATAAAGACGAAGATTACAAAACCTATATCTACGGTAGCGCCGAAGTAGTTGGGTTAATGTGCCTCAAAGTCTTCTGCAATGGAGATGAGTCAGAATACCAGAAACTCCTAACTCCTGCGAGACATCTTGGATCAGCCTTTCAGAAAGTGAATTTTTTGCGCGACATCAAAAGTGATTTTGATGAAAGAGGTCGAGTTTACTTTCCAGATGTTGATTTTAACAATTTTACCGATGAGGATAAGAAGGCGATCGAACAAGACATCAAGGAAGATTTCAAAGCTTCATTGGTTGGGATCAAATCCTTGCCAAAGGAGGCCAGAGCTGGAGTCTATTTAGCGTACATTTATTACACGGCGCTCTTTAAGAAAATCACGAGTCTTTCACACACGCGAATTAAGACAGAACGGATCCGGGTACCGGATTTCAATAAGTTAATGCTATTGATCCGTTGTTACTTCCTTCACAAACTCAATTTGATCGTTTAATATGGAGTGGCTGTATTTTATTCTACTTGGAGGTTCAATTCTATTTCCATTTGCCTGGTCATTTGAAAGGCGTGTGACCTATTATAAGAAGTGGAAGTACTTGTTCCCTGCCATTTTCCTGACTGCCATTTTTTTTCTTGTTTGGGATGAGATCTTCACTCAGAGAAAGGTATGGGGATTCAATGATGATTACATCACAGGATTAATGTTAGGAAGCCTTCCATTAGAAGAAGTTTTGTTCTTCATTATAATCCCATTTTGTTGTGTTTTCATTTACGAATGTGTCGGTTATTTTCTGCCCGGAAATAAATCATACAAAAACATAAGAACCTTTACCTATTCACTTGGAGCCCTACTCTTGGTTATAGCAGCCTTTAATACCCATCGTGATTATACGTTCTGGAATTTCACCTTTACAGGACTTCTACTACTCTTTACTGGATACAAAAATCCAACATGGTTTTCCAAATTTTGGATTTCCTATCTCTATCATCTGATCCCGTTCTTTATTGTGAATGGAGTCCTCACAGGTTCATTTATAGAAGAGCAGGTAGTTTGGTACAACAATTCGGAGAACTTCGGTGTTAGATTATTTACAATACCGGTTGAAGATACCATGTATTCTTTATTGCTATTACTGATGAATATCAGTTATTATGAATTTTTCAAGACGAAATTTGCAAAATGACAACAGCTATTAATGTCCTATTGGTAATCGGGACTTTCTTTTTTATGGAGGGAGTTGCATGGTTCACGCATAAATACATCATGCATGGATTTCTTTGGAGTTGGCACAGGTCTCACCACAAAGTTCATGGTCACGCATTAGAGATGAATGATCTTTTTGCAGTCGTATTCAGCATTCCATCAATCGTATGTATATACCTTGGCTATGACAACCCCGGATTGAATTGGTTGATGTACATCGGAATTGGAATCTTCAGCTACGGCGTATTTTATTTTATCTTTCATGACATCATTGTACATCGCAGAATTAAGATTCCATTTCGAGCAAGAAGTAAATACATGAAGCGAATTATGAACGCGCATTATGTACATCATGAAAAGCATACCAAGGAAGGTGGTGAGTCTTTTGGATTTTTATATGCATCCAAGAAATATTCGAAATAGGTAAACCGTTTCTCATAATTTTTGATGCAACGCTAAGAATTGAAATCAAAAATTGGTAATTTCGGAATTCATTAAGAGCTGGCTTGTTAAAGATTAACCGATAAAAAACAAGCAAACGTATGGCAGACCAGAAAAAAGAAGAAGAGTGGGGCTCGATCGAAGGATTTTCTAACTACGAGATATCCAATAGAGGAAAAATCAGAAGTAAAACAAGGAAGGTTTGGCACAAGGGCAGCAAGACCCACATGAAACTTCGTGGGAAAATAATGCGCCAGAGATGGAATAAAATCTGCAAGTGCTATTTCCTTGATTTAATTGATGATAACAAAAAAAGAAGAACAGTCTATCCACACAAGGAAACTGCAAAGTGCTTTGTGCCTACCAAGGACAAAGAGAAAACAATGATTGTCCATAGGGATAACAATCCTAGAAACAATTACTTCGAGAACCTGCAGTGGATGACAAAATCCGAGCACATGAAATGGCAATTTGAAGTTGGCAATAAAAACAACTTCAAAGTATGGAAGACTCGAAAGAAGAGGTATTCCAATGGGTTCAAGCCTGGGACAGTACTTCCGGGAAGACCAAGAAAGAAAGCCACAAAGGCTTAATGAAACTTTAGAGTGAGATCAAATAAAAAAGGGGTTGAAAAACCCCTTTTTTAATTTCTATAATCTTTTACTTATTCAGCTGAGGGTTCTACATGAACAAACGAACGATTCTTGTAGCCTTTTTGAAATTTCACAACACCATCGGTCAAAGCAAAAATTGTGTGATCTTTTCCAAGACCTACATTATTACCAGGATGATGTTTCGTTCCTCTTTGACGGACAATGATATTTCCGGCAACAACTTTCTGACCACCGTAAATCTTTACGCCTAGTCGTTTACTTTCTGATTCTCTACCGTTGTTAGAACTACCGGCTCCTTTTTTGTGTGCCATGAGTTATTATCCTTTAATGTCTTCTATTAAAATTTTAGAGAACTGCTGTCTGTGGCCGTTCTTTACTTTATATCCCTTTCTTCTCTTCTTTTTGAAGACAACAACTTTATCATCCTTCACATGCTCAAGCACTTTGCCTGAAACTTTTGCTCCTTTAACAGTAGGAGCTCCAACCTTCACTTTACCATCATCATCAACAAGTAATACCTTCTCGAAGTTTACTTTTGATCCTTCTTTGGCATCCTGTAATGGAGCGTAAAGAAATTTGTTTTTTTCAGCCTTATACTGCTTGCCCGCAATGTCTACTATAACGTACATTTTATCGTCTTTTGAAAAAAGGATTGCAAAGATATGCTTTACCATCTAATATTCAAACACTGCCTCCTTTAAATAATTAATAAAAAATTTTTTACATTTTTTTTCTTTTTTTTCACCCCCCAAAATGAGCTAGAATAATAGAAGTTTTCATTACGAAATGAGTTTGTAAATCATTTAAATACAATCATTTATAGTCAAAATTTACCAACTGATAATATCGGCTTTTGACCCGTAATAACCGCTTGGAATTTAGACTCATTTTAAACAGATTTGTAGACAAGCGGCCAGAAAAATTAAACCACTTTTCAGGGGCTGTATCCCTTAACGGTAAAGTTTTAAAAAACGCACAAAAAGTGCGGTAGGGGAGTATTTTTTTGTTTTTAAAAGAGTAAAACTAACTAGATGAGCGAGCCACAAGTACAAGTAGAAGAACCAATACTAAAAGAAAATAAAGACCGGTTCGTAATATTCCCCATACAACATGATGACATCTGGCAGTTTTACAAAAAAGCAGAAGCAAGTTTCTGGACCGCTGAAGAAATTGATCTTAGCCAAGACCTAAAAGACTGGTCTGAGACTATTAACGATGATGAGAAGCATTTCATCAAACACGTGCTGGCCTTTTTCGCGGCGAGCGATGGCATTGTCAATGAAAACCTGGCTGAAAACTTTGTTTCAGAAGTTCAGTACACGGAAGCGAAATTTTTCTATGGCTTTCAGATTGCCATGGAGAACATTCATTCTGAAACCTACTCACTTTTGATTGATACCTATGTTAAAGATCCTAAAGAAAAGGACTATCTGTTCCACGCGATTGAAACGATGGATTGCGTAAAGCAGAAAGCTGATTGGGCATTGAGGTGGATTGATGAGGGATCGTTTGCGGAACGACTTATCGCTTTTGCTGCGGTAGAAGGAATTTTCTTTTCAGGAAGTTTTTGCTCCATTTTTTGGCTGAAAAAGAGAGGACTTATGCCAGGTCTTAGCTTTTCAAATGAATTAATATCACGTGACGAAGGACTTCATTGCGATTTCGCTTGTCTATTGTATAATAACCACCTCCAGAATAAACTGCCTGTTGAAACCATCCAGGATATCATTGCTGATGCCGTTTCAATTGAAAAAGAATTTGTGACAGATGCTTTACCTGTGAAGCTAATTGGTATGAATTCAGATTTGATGTGCCAATACATTGAATTTGTTGCCGATAGACTTCTCAATGAGTTAGGATGTCCAAAGATTTACAACTCAACTAATCCTTTTGATTTTATGGAAATGATATCCCTTCAAGGAAAAACAAACTTCTTCGAGAAAAGAGTCGGCGAATATCAAAAAGCTGGAGTTCTTAAAGAAGGAGAGGGAGAAGCCACCAAATTTTCACTAGACGAGGATTTCTAAAATTCACTTATTACCAACTAATTACCTATCACCCAAAAAATTAAACACGACCCATGTTAGTAGTTAAAAGAGACGGAAGAAGAGAATCAGTAAAATTTGATAAAATCACTGCAAGAATCGAGAAGCTTTGCTATGGACTTAATGCTGATTTTGTAGAGCCTGTAGAAATTGCTAAAAAAGTTATTGACGGATTGTATGATGGAGTATCTACCATCGAGTTGGACAATCTAGCTGCTGAAACTGCTGCGACAATGACTACCAGACACCCTGATTTTGCAAAGCTTGCAGCGCGTATCGCCATTTCTAATCTTCACAAAGTGACAGAGACATCTTTCTCTACCACTATGAAGCGGATGTATGAATACATCAATCCGAAAACGGATGAAAATGCAGCACTACTATCAAAGGAAACCTATGGCATCATTCGGGCAAATGCGAAAAAGCTAGATGATGCGATAGATTACGACCGAGATTATAACTACGATTTTTTCGGATACAAAACACTCGAGCGATCCTACCTGATGAAATTAGATGGTAAGATTGTTGAACGTCCACAACACATGTTGATGCGAGTGGCTGTCGGAATTCATGGAGAAGACATTACGTCTGCGATTGAGACCTACAACTTGATGTCGGAAAAATGGTTCACTCATGCAACTCCAACTCTGTTTAATGCTGGCACACCAAAACCTCAGCTTTCTTCGTGCTTCTTGCTGTCCATGCAAGATGATAGCATCGATGGAATTTACGATACACTAAAGCAGTGCGCAAAAATTTCGCAATCTGCGGGCGGTATTGGGTTGAGCATTCACAATGTAAGAGCTACCGGATCTTACATCAAAGGAACGAATGGTACTTCCAATGGAATCGTACCTATGCTTCGAAACTTCGACATGACCGCTCGATATGTAGATCAAGGTGGTGGAAAAAGAAAAGGAAGTTTCGCGATTTATCTTGAGCCATGGCATGCAGACATCTTTGAATTCCTCGATTTGAGAAAGAATCATGGAAAAGAAGAACTAAGAGCAAGAGATCTTTTCTACGCACTCTGGATTCCGGATTTATTCATGAAAAGAGTAGAAGAAAACGGTGATTGGTCGCTGTTTGATCCGAATGTATGCAAGGGCCTTTATGAAAAATACGGAGATGAATTTGAGGCGCTCTATGAAAAATACGAGAAAGAAGGAAAAGCTCGAAGAACTGTAAAAGCACAAGATTTATGGTTTGAAATTCTTGAAGCACAGATTGAGACCGGTACTCCATATATGCTCTACAAGGATGCGGCAAATAGAAAATCGAATCAAAAGAATTTAGGTACAATTAGGTCAAGTAACCTTTGTACTGAAATAATGGAGTATACCTCCAAGGACGAGGTTGCAGTATGTAACCTTGCTTCCATAGCCCTTTCCATGTTCGTGAAAGATGGCGAATTTGATCACCAAAAATTGTACGAGATCACCAAGGTGGTGACTCGAAACCTAAACAAGGTCATCGATATCAATTATTATCCTGTCAAGGAGGCTCGAACTTCAAACATGAAGCATCGGCCAATTGGTATCGGAGTCCAAGGTTTGGCAGATACGTTCTTGCTACTTAAGATGGCGTTTGAGTCTGACGAAGCTAAAAAACTTAACAGAGAGATTTTTGAGACTATTTACTTCGCTGCAATGGAAACTTCCATGGAATTGGCAGCAGAGCAAGGTCCATATGAAACTTATAAAGGATCACCTGTTTCGAAAGGAATCTTCCAATTTGACATGTGGGGCGTGGAGCCTGATTCAGGAAGATGGGATTGGTATGAATTGAAGCAAAAGGTAAGAAAGAATGGAGTTCGAAATTCATTGCTACTTGCGCCTATGCCTACAGCTTCTACTTCTCAAATCCTTGGAAATAACGAGTGCTTCGAGCCGTACACATCTAACCTATATGTTAGACGAGTACTTTCCGGGGAGTTCATTGTAGCCAACAAGCATTTGATGAGTGAACTCATCTCTTTGAATCTTTGGGATGATAAGATGATGAATAGAATAAAAGCTGAAAATGGTTCTATTCAGAATATTCCTGAAATTCCTGAAGATATTAAGGAAAGATATAAGACTGTTTGGGAGATTTCTCAAAAAGCGATCATTGATATGTCTGCCGATAGAGGCGCATACATCTGTCAGAGTCAAAGCCTGAATATTCATTTGCAAGACGCCAACTTTGGCAAAATGACATCTATGCACTTCTACGCATGGAAGAAGGGCTTGAAGACAGGTATGTACTACTTGAGAACCAAGGCGGCTACCGATGCAATCAAGTTCACTGTTGAAAAAGAAAAAAAGGAACAGCCAAAGGAAGCAGTGGTGGCGACCAACGGACAACAAGCCACCATCACCCAGGAACAAGTTGATCAGCAGGCAGCTATGCAATGCTCGCTAGATGATCCTGAGGGTTGCGAAATGTGCGGATCTTAGGTTTTTGTGGTAATCTGACAAAATCCATTTCAAATCTGGCTTTATCCGATGTTAACCCATTGTATACTGGGAAGGTTAACTCTTACATTCATTTAGGAATACTTTTATCATGTGATAATTAGCTGAAGTTTATCCTTATGAGTTTATAAGACTAACCAAAGTTGAATTTTCCCGTAAGTGAATAACAGCGATTTCTAGCTATAAATCATACACCCTATTAGCCTGAGTTGATTCATTCTGTGGCATTGTAAATAGTTATGCCAGGTAGTGTGAATAAGTCAAGAAGAATATTTCCTGTTCAGAGCGAGACTTCTTATCTGTTTTCTCAAAATCATTTGTTGGAATCAGAGTTCAAGGGCATGTCAGAGGATGAACTCTTATTTCACAGTATAAGCCAAAACATTGGGGAGGCCATATACCGGAGCATGTCTGGAAAAGGTCTTGTTTATATTAATGAGGCTTTTGTGAAGATGTTTGGTTACTCCAATGAATACGAGATTTTGAATTCAAATCCTGAAAACCTCTATCAAAATCCAGGAGTGCGCAATCTTTTGGCAAAGGAGATTGAAACATTTGGGTTTATCACCAACCGAGAAATAGCATTTAAGAAAAAGGATGGATCCGTTTTTATAGGATCATGCACGACCACAAAAGTTGTGGGGAACGATGGTGTCACTTATTTCGATGGAGCTATCACGGACATAACCGCAAGGAAAAAGGCTGAAGAAGAGTTGAAGTACCAAGCGGAGATGCAAAGAATCTTGATAAACATTTCATCCCGGTACCTTAATCTTCCACTAAGTTCAATTGATGAAGCGATGAACTACTCTCTGGAAGAGATTGGCTCTTTTCTGGGAGTTGATCGATTGCAGATCCACAGTTATGATTTTGCAAAAAATGAATGTGTCACTACTTATGAATGGTGTGCTCCGGGAATTGCTTGCACAAAGGGTGTTGGGGAAAATGTCTCAATTGATTCCATAAGTGATATGGTCAATTGTCATTTTAATGGAGAAAATGTCTTCATTTCAGATATCAATCTCCTTGAGGATGGTATCGTGAAAAGTGCTTTGCAAGCTCAGGAAATCAAAAGTGCATTAACTGTTCCTCTTAGCCTGGAATATAATTGTGTAGGATTTATCCGGTTGGATTCTTGTCATAAGAAACGAACATTCTCTGAAAATGAGCTTACGGTCGTCAAGCTTTTTGCAAACATGTCTGTGAACATCATGTCAAGGTCAGCAGATCAGCAAAAGCTAAACGACTTGCTGGAAACAACAATCGTTCAAAAAAAGCGGTTGAAAGATTTTTCTCAAATTACTTCACATAATGTTCGAGCATCAGCCTGCAACCTGGACGCGATCAACACCATTCTTCAAAAAGAACAATGCAATCAACAATACCTGGATTACCTAGATCAGTCGGTTGAAAAATTAAATGAGAGCATTTACACGATTAATACCCTTCTAAATTTTGAGAACAGCTATGAGCTAATGGAGAAGAAACCGATCAAGGTTTCCTCTTCCATTAGTCGTGTGATTGCTCAACACAAACCAACAATTAAGGAAAGAGGGATCTCATTCAAGAATAAAGTACCAAACACATTTTATGTAAATGCGTCATCAGCTTACCTGGATGATATTTGCCACCACTTGGTATCAAATGCCATCGTTCATGGCACAAGTGAACATTCTAGGAGCATAGATATTATTTACTCTGTTGAAGGGAATAAGCCATCAATCAGTATCATAGATTACGGAAAAGGGATTGATATGGACAGGCATGGAAATAAGTTGTTCAAAGCGGGGGTGAAACTTCATACGGACAGCTGTGAAGGACAAGGAATGGGTCTTTTCATTACCAAATACATGGTTGAAACCATGGGTTGGGAAGTAGAAGTGGAAAGTGAGGTCAATAAAGGAACAACTTTCAAAATCATATTTGGGCAGTCCTAAACTTTCCCGGACTTAAGTTCTTCTACAATTTCTGGATTCAATAAAGTCGAGGTGTCACCGAGATTTGACACATCTCCACTTGCAATTTTCCGCAAAATTCTTCTCATAATCTTTCCGGATCTGGTTTTGGGTAATCCACTAACTAATTGAATTTTATCAGGCTTTGCAATAGGCCCAATCAATTCTGTGACGGTTTTCCTGATTTCATCTTCTATCCCATCAGCTTCAGCAATTATATAAGCGTAAATGCCTTGCCCTTTAATGTCATGTGGATATCCAACGACTGCAGATTCTATCACTTTTGGATGTTCATCGATGGCATTCTCCACCTCAGCAGTCCCCATTCTGTGTCCGGAAACGTTAATTACATCATCCACACGTCCAAGAATTCGTAAATAACCATCGTGATCCCTTTTTACTCCATCGCCAGTAAAATACAGGTTTTCATAGGCGCTAAAATAGGTTTGCCTACATCGTTCATGATCTCCATAAGTCGTTCTAAGAATGGACGGCCAAGGAAATTTTATGCATAGATTTCCTTCGACGTTTTTCCCGGTCAACTCATTTCCTTCACTATTGACAATGATAGGTTGAATGCCAGGAAGTGGTAAAGAAGCATGGGCTGGCTTGACTGGAGTTACCCCAGCCAAAGCTGAGATCATGATACCTCCAGTTTCAGTTTGCCACCAAGTATCTACTAAAGGACAATTTCCTTTGCCCACATTTAAATGATACCAATGCCAGGCTTCTTCGTTGATTGGTTCGCCAACTGAACCAATCACTTTGAGCGAGTCTAATTTGTAAGGCTCGAGTGGTTCCAATCCATGTGCTTCCAGTGCTCTTATTGCTGTAGGTGCTGTGTAAAATTGATTGACTTGATGTTTATCACATGCATGCCAAAATCTTCCTGCATCAGGATAGGTTGGGACTCCTTCAAACATCATTGTAGTTGCTCCGGCTAAGAGAGGCCCATAAACGATATAGGAATGGCCAGTGATCCAGCCAATATCCGCGGTGCACCAGTAAATATCTCCTTCGCCATATTGAAAGACATTTAGAAATGAATAGTAGGTATACACCATGTATCCACCACAAGTATGTACAACACCTTTTGGCTGACCAGTAGATCCTGAAGTGTATAAGATGAACAAGAGATCTTCTGAATCCATTTCTTCCGCTTCGTTTTCTGAAGAAACTCCATCGATTGCTTCGTGCCACCAAATATCTCTTCCTTCCTTCATCGTCACCTCAGTCCTTGTTCTTTGAAAAACAATCACTTTCTCCACCGTAGAAGTTTTTTCAAGCGCTTCATCAACTACGCTTTTGACTTCAATGGTCTTAGCTCCCCGGAAATTTCCATCTGAAGTCAACACCATCTTCGCTCCACAATCATTGATTCTATCTGCAAGAGCATTGGCTGAGAAGCCTGCAAAAACGACGGAATGAATTGCTCCAATTCTTGCACACGCCAACATTGCCACCGCTGCTTCCGGAACCATCGGCATATAAATGATGACTCTGTCTCCTTTTCCAACACCATTATTCTTCATGGCATTGGAAAATTGACAAACTTTCTCATGCAATTGCTGAAAAGTTATTTCTTGATGTGGTTCATTTGGATCATTGGGCTCCCAGAGAATAGCAACTTGATCTCCACGAGTTTCTAAGTGACGATCAAGTGCGTTTTCGGTGATATTCAACTTTCCATTGATGAACCATTTTACATCTGGTCCTTTGAAATTCCAATTCAACACATCATCCCATTTCTTCTTCCATTGAAAGGAGCTGGCTATTTCTCCCCAAAACTCTTCTGGATTTTCAACGCTTTTATCATACGCTTGAGTGTACTCAGAAAGTGACCTAATTCTGTGATCCATGTTTCCCAAATTTTGAAAACTAATCTACAGAAAAATTGGCTTAGCCTCTTGGGTATCGGATGCTCTCTGTGAGTTCCTGAACTTCTTTTGGCGGAGGAGGAGTCAATCTTGAAACAACAACTGCAATAACAAAATTGATCAAGGCTCCTAAAGTGCCTATTCCTTCAGGGGCTATTCCAAACCAATAACCTTCAGGAGTACCAGGACCTCCCAATTGGGGTTTGAAATAAATGATGTAAATGGTTGTGAAAAGAATTCCAATCACCATTCCAGCATTAGCTCCTTCCTTGTTCATTCGTTTATCAAAAATTCCCAAAATGATGGCTGGGAAAAAGGATGATGCCGCTAGTCCAAATGCCAAAGCCACCACCTGAGCGACAAAGCCTGGCGGATTGAGACCAGCAAGCCCGGCGGTAATAACTGCAATTGCAATAGCCAACCTTGCAGCTCGCAATTCTCCTTTTTCGTTGATGTCAGGAGTTACGTACTTTTTCAGAAGGTCGTGAGAGATTGAGGTGGAAATGACAAGAAGCAGTCCGGCTGCCGTGGATAAAGCAGCGGCTAACCCTCCGGCAACAACTAATGCGACCACCCAGGCTGGCAGATTTGCGATTTCTGGATTTGCCAATACAATGATATCCCGATCGATTGTTAGTTCGTTGGCTTGTGTGTCAGCTACGTACTGGATTTTGCCATCACCGTTTTTATCGTCAAAAGAAATGAGGCCAGTATTTTCCCAGTTTTTAAACCAGTTCGGCATTTCCTTATAATCCGCATCTTTCACTGTGGTTAACAAATTGGTTCTTGCAAAAGCAGCAACAGCAGGAGCTGTTGTGTAAAGAATTGCAATAAACAATAGGGCATAGCCGGCTGATATTCTGGCATCACGAACTCTTGGAACAGTAAAAAACCTGACAATGACATGTGGAAGCCCGGCAGTACCCAGCATTAGGGCCGCTGTAATAAAAAAGATATTTACCGTATTATCCGGATTTGTAGCTGTGTATAAATCAAACCCTAAATCAGTTGACAACTGGTCAAGCTTATCAAGCAGATAAGCACCACCGTCTACCGTTCCACCAAAACCAACCTGGGGGATTGTGTTCCCGGTCATTTGTATCGAAATAAAAATCGCAGGAACAGTAAAGGCAAAAATGAGCACACAAAACTGAGCAACCTGCGTGTAAGTGATTCCTTTCATGCCGCCCAATACTGCATAGAAAAACACGATTCCTATTCCAATAAGAACTCCGGTATCAAAAGGGACATTTAGAAATCGTGCGAATGCGACACCAACACCTTTCATTTGCCCGACCACATAGGTGAACGAAACAAAAATTGCACAGATCAAAGCAATCAGTCTGGACTGCCGCGAATAATATCGATCGCCAATAAAATCTGGTACGGTGAATTTTCCGAATTTTCTGAGATAAGGAGCAAGCAAAAGTGCAAGTAGCACATAACCCCCTGTCCAACCCATTAGGTACTGAGCTCCACCGTATCCCATGAAAGAGATGAGACCTGCCATGGAAAGGAAAGAAGCTGCGGACATCCAATCGGCAGCTGTGGCCATGCCATTCACAATGGGATTAACTCCTCCGCCCGCCACATAAAATTCTTTAGTTGTTCCGGCTTTTGACCGAATAGCGATCACGATGTAGAGGAGAAACGTTAACCCAACGATGCTGTATGTCCAGATTTCAAGGCTCATTATTCTTCGTCTACTTCGAATTCTTTATCCAATCGATTCATCAATTTAACATAGACGAAAATCAGGATGATGAAAATGAAGATGGAGCCTTGTTGCGCGAACCAGAATCCTAATTTGAATCCTCCTAACCGGATGGAGTTAAGTTCTTCTGCAAAGAGAATAGCAGCTCCAAATGAGGCTAGAAACCAAATGGAAAGTAATACGGTCAGTATTCGGAGATTTCTTCTCCAATAATTTGCTTTTGTCCCACTCATGAATTGATTTTAGATGAGGTACTCTACTGCGATTGCTATCGTAGCACCAAGTAAACTAATAAGTATTTTGTTTACTCCAAAGTGGTGATCTGGACTTGTTTCCACGAAAATGGTGGTAGAAATGTGAAGAAAACTACCGCAGACTACAGCAAAAAGTACCAGAAGAACATCTGCGGATAAAATAAGGTAATAGCCAAGCAGCAATCCAACTGGTGATGCCAGACTAAAAAGTAACAGTATGTAAAAAGCTTTTCTCCCAAGTTGATTGATAGTGACCATCAATGCAAATGCCGCAGGCATCTTATGAAAAACTATGCCAAGAAGAAGTGAATAGGACTCGTGTTGTTCATGAAAGGGTGAATCATGAATCAATAATGTTCCCTCGAGCAAAGAATGTATGATCAACGCCACCACAATCGAAAACCGTCCAGCTAGTGATATAGTACTTCCAGAATGAAAATGACCATGTTCAATCCCAGAAGAAAAGTATTCTAGGAATTGTTGTAAGAAGAATCCAAAAAGAATGAAAAGCCCAACTTTTGAGGGATTTGGACTAATTACGAATAATTCTGGAATGATATGAATGATCGTAATTGCGAAAAGGTATGAGCCAGCGAAAATCAGCGGTAATCTCAGGTCCTTTTTTAGGCCAGGAAATAGGTGGAAGCTGTATCCTCCTGCCAAAGTGCTAATTACTAGTACTAAGATGTTTACTAACATACCCTCCTTATACAAAAATTGTTAGGCTATAATTCCAAATTGGGCTTGGAGCCGCATAGATAATTAAAATGATTTGATTTCAACGAATTGATCGATCCCTTCAGAGACGAGATTAGCTAGTTCACCTTGATCATTTTGATAAATAAAAACAGCATCTAAATCAGGATCACTTTCTACAATCGAAGAAGATTTTTCCAGCCCCAAAACCATAAAGGCAGTGGCATATGCATCTGCTGTCATGCAATCTGAAGCAAAAACGGACACACTTAACAAATTGTGAGTAGCATTATAGCCTGTCCTTGGGTCGATGATATGGGCAAAGATTCGACCATCTTTTTCGTAGTAGTTTCTATAATTTCCGGATGTGGCAAGAGATCGATCTTTCAGCTTGGCGACTGCATATAATCTCCGTTCGCTGTTTTCAACCGTAGGATCTTCAATACCAAGTGACCAGGTTTTATTTTTTTCATTAACGCCTCTGCATCTTACTTCGCCACCGATTTCGACCATGTAGTTTTTAATATTCTTCTCTTCAAGCAGTTCAGCAACTAAATCAACAGCATATCCCTTAGCGATGGCACTAAAGTCCAATTGGTAATTCGGCGGCAATGAAACGGAGTTTTCATTAAACGTGACATCTTCAAAACCAACCATTGACATCAATGAATCAATAGTGGTTTGATCCATCTCAGGAATTCTTTTATCAGGTCCAAATCCCCAAGCCTGAATAAGTGGGCCAACACTTGGATCGAATGTTTGATCAGTTTTTTGAAATACTTCTTCACTGATCTTTAGAACAGGATAGAAATAACCCGATTCAAAGTTTAGTTTTCCATCTACATTTAGCCGAGAAATCTCAGAATCACCAATATAAGTTGAAAGTGACTGATTCAATTCGCTCAAAACCTTATCGATCTCATTTTTCAAATTGCCAGTTTCGCCAAGGTATTTAACATTGTAGACGATAGTCCCCATCGTGAATCCAGTCACGTGAGTTAAAATGGGTTTATTAGCTTCGTTATAGGAGCGCCATAAAAAAGCAATGATTAATAGAAGTCCAAGGCCAACAAGAGCAGGTTTCTTCACTGGATTATTTTTTGCAATGATAATTCAATCAATATCAAATTCCGGTTCTAGTATATTTGAAAAATAAATGAGAGAAGATTACCTACAACAAGATGGTGAGGGGATGAACCCGGAGGAAAAGGAGTTTGAAAAAGCACTCCGTCCACTCTCATTTGAAGATTTTGCTGGTCAAGACAAGGTTGTTGAGAATCTCAAAATATTTGTAGAAGCGGCAAAACAAAGAACGGAACCTTTAGACCATGTGCTCTTGCATGGTCCGCCGGGATTGGGGAAAACAACGCTCTCACACATCATAGCGAATGAACTTCAGGCAAATATCAAAGTGACCTCTGGTCCTGTGCTAGATAAAGCAGGTGAGTTAGCTGGATTATTGACCAATTTAGAAACACATGATGTCCTCTTTATTGATGAGATTCACAGACTTAATCCGGTGGTGGAAGAATATTTGTATTCTGCAATGGAAGACTATCGAATTGACATCATGCTCGATTCTGGTCCTAATGCACGATCTGTACAAATTGAACTTCATCCTTTTACATTGATCGGAGCTACCACGCGTTCCGGTCTTTTAACTGCTCCGCTTCGAGCCCGATTCGGTATCAATTCCAGACTGGAATATTATGACGCGAAATTGTTGACAGGAATTGTTGGAAGGTCTGCAGATATTTTGAATTCGATTATTGATCAAGAAGCGGCATATGAAATTGCCCGAAGAAGTCGAGGTACGCCAAGAATTGCCAACAATCTTTTGAGAAGGACGAGGGATTTTGCCCAAATAAAAGGTGATGGTGCGATCACAATAGAGATTGCGAAAATGGCGCTCAATGCATTAGACGTGGATGATCATGGATTGGATGAAATGGACAACCGCATTTTATCAACGATCATCAACAAATTTAAGGGCGGGCCTGTCGGTCTAGGAACGATCGCTACCGCATGTGGAGAAGAGGCTGAAACTATTGAAGAAGTATACGAGCCATTTCTCATCCAGGAAGGTTATATCAAAAGGACTTCCAGGGGACGTGAAGCAACGGAGTTAGCATACAGGCACTTAGGCATTGTCCCGCCACAGCAATCTGGTTCGTTATTCTAATAAAAAGAACATCATGGCTTACAATGAATTGCTTGCTGATAGATTAAGACAGGCATTACACGAACGCAAAATAAATTTTGAGGAGAAGAAGATGATGGGAGGCCTGTGTATCATGGTTGATGATAAAATGTGTGTTGGAGTGGTCAAAGAAGACCTGATGGCTCGAATCGGTCCTCATGTTTATGAAGAATTTCTAAATCGTCCTGGAGCTAGGTTAATGGATTTCACTAAGCGACCGATGAAAGGGTATGCTTTTGTTAATTCAGAAGGCTGGGACGATGATTCTGAACTTTCAGCTTGGATTGATCAATGTTTGGTTTTCAATAAGGAAGCTAAATCTTCAAAGAAGAAGTAAGAACGTTAGATTTCTACATTAGGTCTACCTAAATGAATTTCTGGTGGTCACCCTTTCGTATGATTTTCAACTTATTGAAATTTCTCTATTGATTAAATGAACCCAACCTCCTAACATTGGTTCAAAAAAATGAAATGACCATAATGGTCCCTTAATCACTGAGTCAATACCAACGTGAAGATGATTGAGGTGACCAAATGACCCATTTCGGAAACTTTAAACATATGAAATATACGAACGAAATTGTAGTAGACCAGCCACGTGAAAAATTCATTGAGTTATTCGATAATTCTGATAACATGAAATACTGGCAAAAAGGGCTTGTTAGTTTTTCAACCTTTGAAGGAACCCCTGGTGAAGAGGGTGCGAAGGCGCATTTGAAATACAAAATGGGCAAACGGGAGATTGAAATGGTCGAAACGATTATTCACATGAATTTGCCGGAAGAAATCCACAGTACTTATGAAACACAAGGTGTTTACAACTTTCAAAAGAATTACTTCAAAGATGAAGGTGATAAGACGAGATGGGTTTCAGAATCAGAATTTCAGTTTTCGGGATTTATGAAACTAATGGCATTTTTTATGGGTAAAAAAGCATTCCAAAAACAGAGTGGTCAGTTTCTTGATGATTTCAAAGCATTTGCGGAAGGAAACCCGCGATATGGAAATTGAAAATTAAAAAACCTCCAAGCTATAGTTTGTATTTGACAGATACGCTTGCCTGGTAATTAATGGGCAATCCGGGATAATAGTATCGGGGCTCATTCCCACCAAATGCGCCAGCGTTAATTGCCAGCATTGATGCATATTTTTCATCAAATATGTTATTCAGCCTAAACATCAAGTTGAATTCAAGTTTTTCACTTACTTCAACATTTGCGCCGGTAAAAAAATTGACCAACTGATAGCTTTCAGCAAATTGATCGTTGCTATCCGTAATCGGAATTTCATCCACAAATTGATAACCAATCCCTGAATAGAACCATTTGATTTCGTATCTAAAATCTAAACTTAGCTGATGTTGAGGAACTCCAGTTAGTTGGTTATCTGAGAAATCTTCTTGATCGTCAATAAACTCTTTGAACTTGAAATGCGAAAAAGAGTAACTCAAATCGGCGATGAGTTGACTTTCGCCTTTGTCAATAATTAAGGACTCAATATCCAACTCTAATCCGTTGTGCAAGGTTCTTCCAGCATTGATACCGAAAATGATATCTTCTGCTGTTCGCCTAGTCACAAGAAGATTTCGGATATCCATAGAATAGATCGAAAATTCAAGATTGGTTCTTCCATCGGCCAACTTGTATCCAATTTCTCTGTTCCAACCTGTCTCCGGTTTAATGTCTGCATTTAGAGAACCGTCAGGATTGGTCGAATCGTCAACGGAAAGTGGAGAAAACCCTCGGCTCAATGTGGCGAATAAGTTCATTCTTGAATTCAGTCCGTAGGTCATGGAAAGTCTGGGAGAGATAATGGGATCTAGCGTGTTGTCAGAATTTAAAGGTGCTGGTAAGAGATTTTCGATCTCATAAGAAGTAAAATTCAAATTAATTCCGCCGCTAAGAGTGATCGCCGAGTTAATGTCGAACTTCGACTCTGTAAAAACATTTAAATATTTCCTAGGATAACGAACTTGTGTTAAAATCGGCCCTTGTTCACTTCCATTGGTCGGCTGAAGGTTCTCGAAAGTCTCAGCTTTATAAACATCACCATAAGCTTCAAATCCTGCGTGAAAAGACCAACGATCAAAGTTGTTTTCCCACCTCGAACGAATACCAAAACCTTGATTTTTCTCTCTTAAAATATTGAATGGACGAGGTTCAAATGCATTTCGGCCAACTGTGTAGATACTGGAAATCAGTTTTGATCCATCGGCAAAACTTCTTTCCCAGGAGACACCCGCCAACCATCGTTCATAGTCCTCAAACCCGCGAGCTGCTCCCCATGTAAATGCTGCATTTTCTGGATTTTCATCGAAATCAGTCATTCCTAAAGAGCTGGGGATGAATGCTCGTTGTTCTAAGAAAAGGCCCAAAAAACTTATTTTATTTTCACCGAAATTGATATCTGAGGAAATAAATAATGTCTGTCTGTCGAACGTATTATTGTCTCGGTATCCATCACTGATTTGAGATTGGTATCCCATTCTTAGTACTCCATCGGTTACACCAATACTCCCTCTGACGCCAGACCGTACCAAACCGAAAGAACCGAGTCCAAGATTTACTTCCATTGAGTTATTGATGATTTCAGGTTCCTTTAAGAAAATTGTGCCGCCTAGGCCAGAACCATATAAGCTGGAGTTTGCTCCTTTCTGAACTTCAATTCCACCAACAAAGCTTAGGTCAAGATCTTCAAGTGTTGTTTCCCCGCCACCATCTGTAAGAGGAATGTCCCCGTAATATGCTCGGATCTTGTTGGTTGAAAAAGGTGAACGTGAACCAATTCCCCGTACGGTGATTCTGTTTGTATTCAAAGCTCCAGAATGCCAATACACACCCGGGATCTTATTCATTTCGATTGAAGCAATAGTAGGATCGGAAAGTGTTAACTTCTTTCCATCAAGTGTCCCAATCATTCCTCCGTAATCAAATTTAGTATTGGAGAGCGCTAGCGCATTTACCTGTACTTCTTGAAGTGTTACCCATGAACCTGTAGTGTCAATTTCAACATCTTGCGCACATACATATGCTGGAAGAATTGAAATGGCATTAAAGAATGCCCAATTTAATAAGCGTGTTACTCGGGAGTTTTTTGATCCGGCCATTCTTTCTTAAACCCATCCCAAAAATCAGAAACCGTTTGTTTCATGTCCTTATGAAGCCATAAAATTCCAACTAGGTTTGGAAGTGTCATCACAGCTATCGTTATTCCGGATAATGTCCAAATGATCGTGGTGTCAGTGAAAGCAGCTAAAAAGAAGGCAATCACATAAACAATTCGATAATACACGACAGACTTACTTCCCCAGATGAATGTCATAGCTCGATCACCATAATAAGACCATGAAATAGCCGTGCTAAAAGCAAACAACAACAATCCAAACACGACGATGTACTTTCCAAAATCTCCAAAAAATCCTTTAGTAAAAGCAATAGTTGTGAGTGGAGCACTATGCACCAATGATCGTCCAACAAAAGAATGATCTCCTTGGGGCTTACCATTGGAAATTTCAAGAGATCCAGTGAACGGTTGACCGTCTAATATGACTTTTACATCCTCGGCCTCCGACCTTGCATGCATAAAAACAATGTCTGAAGTGATGCTTCCCGAAGAAACTTGAATATCGCCATTGTATAATTTAGCTGTGGTCTTCTTTTCTAAGTGATCGACCATTTCAAGTCGTCCTTCTCTGGAATCCAAATCCACAGAATTCTGCATGATATAAATATCCGTGTAGTCAAAATTATTTACGTGCTTTTCATTCCAAACTCCAGATGATAGAAGCACCAATCCAGTGATCGTACAAATCACGATTGTGTCGATAAACGGTTCAAGTATCGCAACGAAACCTTCAGAAACTGGCTCATGCCCTTTGGCCGATGCGTGTGCAATTGGAGCAGATCCCTGCCCTGCTTCATTGGAAAAAAGTCCTCGTCCGACTCCCTTTCCAAACGCCAAAGCCATCGTACCTCCGAGGAAACCTCCGGTAGCCGCAGAACCTGAGAATATCTCAGCGAAAATAGAGACAAACGATGGGCCTATATTTCCAAGATTGCTAAAGATCACTGCAAAAGCACCAATGAAATAGAGGATGGCCATTGAGGGAACTAGCTTCTCTGTCACAGCGGCAATTCTTTTTATTCCACCGATAATTACAAAACCTAGAAGGACCGCTAGGACACCTCCAACCAACATTTGATTTAAACCAAAAACGGAATTCATAGAAGACGCAATGCTATTTATCTGGGGCAAACTTCCTGTGCCAAATGATGAAAGAACTGTAGCGATGGCGAATATGATGCCCATCCACTTCCAGTTGAGTTTATTTTTCATGTAGTACATCGGACCACCAGCCATGGATCCGTCTTCTGCTTTTTCACGGTACTTGTGTGAAAGTGTAACCTCCACAAACTTGGTACACATACCCACAGCAGCGGTCATCAACATCCAAAACAAAGCCGCCGGACCGCCGATATGAATTGCCAAGGCAACTCCAGCGATATTACCAGTTCCAACCGTTCCTGAAAGGGCTGTGGTCAATGCCTGAAAGTGTGAAGTATCCCCTTCGTCACCATGCTTATCAAATTTTCCCTTAACTACTTTAAATGCAAATCTGAAGTACCTTATCTGAGGGAATTTCAAATAGATAGTGAAAAATAATCCGGTTCCAAGCAAGGCATAGGGAAACCAAGCCGAACTGCCGATGTAACTATCAATAAGTGAAAGGAAATTATTCAGTTCTTGCATCTTCTAAGTTTAAGTTAGGAATCGACAAAAATAGGATTTTTACGGAATCCCGATTCAGTAAACGCTTCAAAGGTCGGATGACCTCAAAAAACAAGCCTGATTTTTATATAAATGGTCAATTCGCTTTAATTTGAGCAAAAATCAAAACCTAATCACTAATGGAAGAAGTAACCACTGAGGCAAGCAAATATGCTGACCTTCTGATGAATCTTGTTTGGGAGTATGGCCCAAGTCTTGTCCTGGCGATCGTGACTCTGATAATTGGACTCTGGGTCATTGGGATTATTACCCGAGGAGTAGGACGAGCGATGGACAAAAGAAATGTTGATTCCTCGCTTGCACCTTTTCTAAAATCTCTCATCTCAGCCATTTTAAAAGTCATGCTAATCATTTCCGTAATCGGGATGGTTGGTGTAGAGGCAACAAGTTTTGTCGCAGTACTAGGAGCAATGGGTCTGGCCATTGGGTTAGCATTGCAGGGGACGCTTCAAAACTTTGCTGGTGGAGTGATCATTCTTTTGCTGAAACCTTTCAAAGTAGGAGATTATGTAGAAGCTGCAGGTTATTCAGGGACAATAAATTCTATCCAGATATTCAATACCTATTTGAAAACTCCGGATAACAAAACCATCATTATTCCAAACGGGGATTTAGCCAATTCCTCAATGACTAACTATTCAACTGAGCCTAGAAGAAGAGTCGATTGGACCTTTGGAGTCGGTTATGGTGATAATGCCGGAAAGACAAGAGAAGTTCTCATGGAACTCATAAAAGCAGATACAAGAATTTTGACTGATCCAGAACCATTCATTGCACTTTCCGAGCTGGCGGATAGTTCTGTGAATTTTGTTGTCAGGGTTTGGGTTGAGTCAGCAGATTATTGGGGTGTTTTCTTTGACATGAATGAAAAGGTTTACAAGAAATTCGCTGACGAAGGGCTGAATATCCCGTATCCACAAATGGATATTCATGTGCATAAAGACGCTTAATGAAAAGAGAAGTATTCACAACAGGTGCACCCTGGGAAGATAAAGTTGGCTATTGTAGAGCTGTCAAGATTGGAAATACCATTGAGATTTCCGGAACTGCTCCAGTGAGAAATGGAGAGACCGCTGGAGAAACGGCCTATGAGCAAGCGAAAGTTTGTCTGGAAATAATCGAGGAAACGTTGAACCGTGCTGGTGCTAAGCTTGAAAATGTGGTTCGGACAAGAATGTTTGTAACCGATATTTCCAAGTGGGAAGAATTTGGTAGAGCCCATGGTGAATACTTCGGTCAAATAAAACCTGCGACTACTATGGTAGAGGTTTCCGCTCTTATTGATCCAAAGATGATGATTGAAATAGAGGCAACTGCCATTTTGGAATCATAATACTTCATTAACATTCGACAGATTTCATTCGAATTATTTAATTGGGCATTAATAATGGAGTAAATCTTAAGCTTCAAATTTGGCTACAGTGTGGATGCTCCTTTGAATATATCATACAAGCCACAGAAGAAAGATCCTGATCTTAGAAAAGTTGACCTACTCGTCCTCTCTGACATTCACCTAGGCACTTACGGATGCCACGCCAAAGAACTTCTTCGATATTTAAAATCTGTTAACCCACGCAGGGTGATCCTCAATGGAGATATCATTGATATCTGGCAATTTCGAAAAAGATATTGGCCGACCTCACACATGAAAATTGTGAAGAAGATCATGAAATGGATCACCGAGGGTGTACAAGTGGATTACATCACTGGGAATCACGATGAGATGTTAAGAAAGTTTGTGGGTTTTGAACTTGGTTCTTTCAGAATTCGAAACAAACTAGTTCTTAACCTCGACGGAAGAAGGGCATGGTTTTTTCATGGGGACGTTTTTGATGTCGTCATGCAGAATTCTAAGTGGTTAGCTAAGCTTGGAGCCATAGGATACGACACACTGATTCTTATAAATCGGTTCGTGAATTGGTCGTTGGAAAAAGTGGGAAAAGAGAAGATCTCTTTGTCAAAGCGAGTGAAGAACAGCGTAAAAAGTGCAGTTAAGTTCATCAGTAATTTTGAAGAGACTGCTGCGCAAATCGCCATTGAAAACAAATTTGATTACGTTGTTTGCGGGCATATTCATCAACCGGTCATCAAGGAATTTGACGAATCAGATGGCAAAGTCATTTACCTCAACTCAGGGGATTGGATTGAAAATCTCACGGCATTGGAATACACCTGTGGTGAATGGAAAATCATGAACTACAAAAGTGAAGGCGAGGAAACTGAAGACAATGAAGAAATTGAGGTTTCAAGTAGCAAAGAGCTTTTTGGTATGATGATTTCCGAATTTGATAAGATTGGAAAGACAAAATCAGTCTAGCAAGTCGGGCCTTCTTTTTTTTGTCCTTTCCAAGGCTTGTTCATTTCTCCACTCAGCAACTTTTGCCTCATGTCCCGAAATAAGAATATCCGGAACTTTCAACCCTTTGTAATCCGCTGGCCTGGTATAAACGGGTGGAGCGAGCAGGTTGTCCTGAAAAGAATCTGAAAGCGCAGAAGATTCATCGTTCAGTACCCCGGGGATTAGCCGAATTAATGAATCAGCCAACACCATAGCCGCAAGCTCTCCACCTGAAAGCACATAATCACCAATGCTGATTTCTTTGGTGACAAGATGATCGCGAACCCGTTGATCTACTCCCTTGTAATGGCCACACAGGAGAATGATGTTTTTCTTCAAAGACAAGCCATTGGCCATCGATTGATCCAGTTTATCTCCATCTGGCGTGAGGTAAATGATCTCGTCATAATCCGAATCTTCTTTCAGCTTCGAAATACAAGTGTCAATCGGTTCTATGGAAAGAACCATTCCAGCACCACCACCAAAGGCATAATCATCTACTCGTTTGTGCTTGTCGGTAGAATAATCTCGAAGATTATGAATGTGAATGGAGACAAGTCCTTTTTCAATCGAACGCTTGACGATGCTTTGATTCATCGGGCCTTCGAAAAGCTCAGGTAAGCACGTAATGATATCAAGCCTCATTTGTCAAAGTTAATTCAGGAAATTTCGGAGTGTATATTCACTCTTCGTAAAGGTTTAGTAGGCCATCTGGAAGTGAAACCGTTACTTTTTTGGCTTTAACATCTACTTCTAAGAGGACTTCATCAATTAAAGGAATCAAAATCTCATGTTCACCAGCAGAGACAGCCATTAGTTCATTTGCGCCTTCATAGACATCTTTTACGGTCCCAAGCAACTTTCCATCTTCAATCACCTCGCAACCAATGAGATCGTGGAAGTAGAACCCTTCATCTAGTTTGGGTAATTGGGTGAGTGGAAGAAAAAGTCCAGCTTTAACAAGGGCTTTTGCATCATCAATGGAGTCGATATCCTCGAACTTGACTAATGCCTTTTCACCATTGATTTGAATGTGTGAAATAAAAAATGGAACCAGCTTTCCATCCTGTTTCAGGAAAACCGATTCCAATTTTTTGTAGTCTTCAGGAAAATCAACATCTAGACTGATATTGACTTCTCCATTTAAGCCGTGGGTTTTGATTACTTCCCCAAGTTGGTAGCAATCATCCTGAAGCATAATGGATTAACCTTCTTTTTTCTCGTCTTCAGAAGAAGCTTCTTCTTCAGCCTCTGCTTTTGGCTCTTCCTCTTTCGCCTCTTCAGCCGGTGCTTCTTCAGCTTTAGCCTCTTCGGCAGGAGCTTCTTCAGCTTTTGGCTCTGCAGCCTCTTCAGTAGGTGCCTCTTCAGTTTTAGCTTCCTCTGCAGGAGTTTCTTCAGCCTTAGGTTCCTCAGCAGGAACTTCTTCAGCTTTTGCTTCCTCTGCTGGAGCAGCTTCTTCAGCCGGGGCTTCAGTAGCTTCTTCCGCAGCTGTAGCCTCTGCTTGTTCTTGTTCCACTTCAGCAGCATCTTCCGCTAGGCTCTCATCACCTTCCATTCCTCCTTCTTTGATTTCCTCAACCAATGCAGCTTCTGCTTCTTCAGCTTTCTTTTTCAACGCTTCAGCTCTTGCTTCTTTCACTTTAGATTCAGCTTCTAGTTTTGCTTTCGCCTTAGAAGCTTTCTCTTTAGCAAGTTTGTCAACCTTACCTTGAATCTTAGATTCTTTATCTGCAATCCAAGCAGCTAACTTTTTGTCAGCATCTTCCTGCGAGATCGCTCCTTTTTCTACTCCAACTTGAAGGTGTTTTCTATACATAACACCCTTGTAGGATAACATTGCTCGAACAGTGTCAGTAGGCTGAGCCCCTTTCATTACCCATTCGAAAGCTTTGTCAGCATTAAGGTTGATTGTTGCAGGATCGGAATTAGGATTATAAGTTCCGATTTTTTCGATAAAGCGACCATCTCGTGGTGCTCTAGAATCAGCCACTACTACATCGTACATGGCCATTTTTTTGCGTCCTCGACGCGTCAGTCTAATTTTTACTGGCATACGTTTTTTCTTAGTTGCGGAACACGTCCGCGTTAAAGTTTTTAAAATGGAGCGCAAATGTAGGTGATTTTCTTCTTTTTCGATATGCTTCATTCATTAATTTAAAATCACTCCGTTGCTGCTATGTGCTAGCATTAATATTTGCCTAAGCGATTTTACAATTTTTAAAGAAACTTAAAGTACCATACATTTGTTAAGAACCCATAGACAACATGGACAAATATTCTTACATCGCCAACGCTCACGGCAATTATCTGGACGATCTTTTTAAGTCTTACAAAGAAGACCCCAACAGCGTAGATGAATCCTGGAAGAAATTTTTTGAGGGATTTGAATTTGCGCAAGAAAATTATGGAGAGGCTGGAGCGCAGATGGCTACCCCCAAAGAGACAGCTGTCAGGAACCTGATTTATAGCTACAGATCTTTCGCCCACCTCATTTCTAATACCAATCCGGTAAGGGAGCGTCGTAAGCACGTTATCAAATTGGCTTTAGAAGATTTTGGCTTGTCAGATGCTGATTTAAACACTGAATTTGAGGTTGGAAGCGAGGTTGGACTAGGAAAAGCCACACTTAAGTCCATTATTGATAAACTGAGAAAAGTTTATTGCGGACCCATCGGTTTTGAATATTCGCACATTCGGGATTCAGATATTCAGGAGTGGCTAAGATCAAAATGTGAGAATGAAGGGGCAAACATTGATCCGCCGATTGAAGGAAAACAGCGGATACTTTCGAAACTTAATGAAGCGGTAGTTTTTGAAAACTTTCTTCACACAAAATTCTTAGGTCAAAAGAGATTTTCCTTGGAAGGTGGTGAGAACACTATTCCGGCTTTGGATATGATCATCAATCGCGCATCCGAGCTGGATGCAGAAGAAGTTGTCATAGGAATGGCTCACAGAGGGCGTTTGAATGTGCTTGCGAATATCATGGGCAAGACATTCGAGGAGATTTTTAGTGAATTTGAAGGAAACATGGAGGTGGACCTGACAATGGGTGATGGAGATGTTAAATACCACCTTGGTTATTCTTCTTACATAGAAACAACTGCTGGCAAAAAGATCTATGTAAAACTTTCTCCAAACCCTTCGCATTTGGAAGCGGTGGATCCTGTGGTACTTGGCTACACGCGAGCACAGATTGATGATGAATATCGTGGTGATATGGGGAAAGCTGTTCCTATTCTGATTCACGGTGATGCCGCAGCTTCAGGTCAGGGAATTGTTTATGAGTGCATTCAAATGTCGCTGTTGGATGGATACATGACCGGCGGAACGATCCATTTTGTAATCAACAATCAAATTGGCTTTACGACAGATTTTGGGGATAGTCGTTCAAGTATTTATTGTACGGACCTTGCCAAGATTGTAGATGCTCCGATTCTCCATGTAAATGGTGATGATGCAGAAGCAGTGAATTTCTGCGCCAATCTTGCAATCGAGTATCGACAAAAATTCAGGAAAGATATTTTCATCGACATGCTTTGCTATAGAAGGCATGGACACAATGAAAGCGACGAACCTAAATTCACTCAACCAAAGTTGTATAACGCTATCTCTAAACATCCGAGCCCAAGGGAAATCTATGTGAAGCAACTGACTGAGCGAAAAGTGTTGGATGATGCAGCAGTTCAGAAATTAGACAAAGATTTCAAGGCACAGCTTCAGGATCGCTTAAATGAGATTAAGCAACGTCCACTTCCATATAAACCGCAGAAAATTGAGGAAGAGTGGCATCATTTGAGAAGGGCGGAATCTAAAGATTTTGAAACCTCGCCGAAGACCAGTATTACCCAAGCGACGTTAGACAAAGTTGCAAAAGCTGTTACCGAAGTTCCTAAAGGATTTAAACCTTTACGGCAGATAGAAAAGTTGCTGAAGGATCGAAACACTAATTTTTTCGAGAAAAAAGAACTAGGATGGGCGGACGCTGAATTGCTTGCCTATGGTTCAATTTTGGCGGACGGAAAAATTGTCCGGATGTCGGGACAAGATGTGAAGCGAGGCACTTTTTCACATCGTCATGCCTATTTGTTTGATTCAAATACAAACGAACCTTATAGCGGGTTGAATCAGATTGATGAAAAACAAGAACCTTTCAGGATATATAACTCCCTTCTTTCTGAATACGGTGTTCTGGGCTTTGAATATGGTTATGCGATGGCTACACCCAATGCCTTGGTGATTTGGGAAGCGCAATTTGGAGATTTTGCAAATGGCGCTCAGATCATGATTGACCAGTTCATTATGAGTGCTGAAAGCAAGTGGCAAAGAATGAATGGATTGGTCATGTTACTTCCTCATGGATATGAAGGTCAAGGACCAGAACATTCAAGTGCACGTATGGAACGATTCCTACAAATGGCAGCTAATGAAAATGTGATTATCGCCAACCTTACTACTTCGGCTAACATTTTCCATTTGATGCGAAGACAAGTGACCTGGGAGTTTAGAAAACCTGCAATTGTATTCTCGCCAAAATCGTTACTTAGACATCCAGGGGTTGCTTCTCCAATTAAGGATTTTACTTCAGGCAAGTTCAACGAGATAATTCCAGATTCATACGTAACAGCCAAAAGTGTGAAAAAGGTACTTTTCTGTTCAGGAAAGGTCTATTTCGATTTGCTAGAAGAACAACAGAAAAGAAAAGCAAAGGATACAGCCATTGTGAGGGTGGAACAGGTATTCCCGTTTCCTCAGAAGCAAGTGGATGTGCTTTTGAAGAAATACACGAAACCAAAACTGGTGTGGGTTCAGGAAGAACCAGAAAACATGGGAGCCTGGAGTTATTTGCTGAGTTCTGTGAATTTGAAAATGGAGGTAATAGCACGCAAGATGAGTTCTTCTCCTGCAACGGGGTTTGCCAAAATTCACAAGCATGAACAAGCAGAATTGGTCAAGAGAGCATTCGATTTAAAATAAGCCAAGAGCTGAAATAATTAAAAGATAAAAGAAATAAACAGATGAGTCTAGAAATGAAAGTGCCGGCCGTTGGAGAATCCATTACTGAGGTAACGGTATCCTCCTGGTCAAAAAACGATGGAGATTTCGTGGAAATGGACGAAGTGATTTGTGAGCTGGAATCTGACAAGGCAACTTTTGAAGTCACTGCTGAAGCGGCTGGAAAACTATCCATAAAAGCACAAGAAGGAGATACGTTGGAAATAGGGGCGGTACTTTGCGAAATAGAAGAGGGTGCTGGAGGTGGAGATGCTAAACCAGCCGAACCGGCTGCTGAGTCTGCGCCGACAGAGGCAGCCTCAGAATCAAAAGCTACTGGAGAAGTGCTCGAAATGAAAGTTCCAACTGTTGGAGAATCCATCACAGAAGTGACACTTTCAACCTGGCAAAAAAGTGACGGTGATTTTGTAGAGCTGGATGAAAACATTGCCGAAATAGAATCCGACAAAGCAACTTTCGATCTTACTGCAGAGGCTCAAGGAATTCTTAGAATTGTCGCTCAAGAAGGCGATACCTTAGAAATTGGTGCACTGATCTGCAAAATCGAAGTGATGGAAGGAGCACCAGCACCGAAAGCTCCCGCAGCAGATGCACCTTCAGAGACTGCTTCAGCACCCGCACCTAGTGGTTCTGAAACATATGCCACCGGACATGCTTCTCCGGCTGCAGCAAAAATTCTTGATGAGAAAGGCATCGCTGCTTCCGATGTGAAAGGGACTGGACGTGATGGCAGAATCACCAAAGAGGATGCCGCTAATGCGCAAAAATCTGCTCCGACACAAGAGTCCTCTAAACCAGCAGCTCCTCAATTTGAGGCACCCGTGTTTGGAGGCGGTGTTTCTCGCGAGCAGCGAAGAGAGAAAATGTCTTCTTTGAGAAAAACAGTTGCGAGAAGATTGGTATCTGTGAAGAACGAAACAGCCATGCTCACCACGTTCAACGAGGTGAACATGAAACCAATCATGGACATCCGAAAAAAATACAAGGAAGAGTTCAAAGAGAAGAATGAAGTTGGCCTTGGGTTTATGTCATTCTTTACCAAAGCATGCTGTGTAGCACTTCAAGAATGGCCAGCTGTCAACGCGATGATTGATGAGAATGAAATTGTCTATAATGATTTTTGTGACATCTCAATTGCTGTTTCAGCTCCCAAAGGACTTGTCGTTCCGGTTATTCGAAATGCCGAATCTCTGAATTTTGTTCAGATTGAGAAGGAAGTTATTCGACTTGCAACGAAGGCCAGGGAGAACAAACTCAGCATTGAAGAAATGCAAGGGGGAACGTTCACTATCACCAACGGCGGAGTGTTTGGTTCAATGATGTCGACACCAATCATTAATGCTCCCCAGTCTGCTATTTTGGGAATGCACAATATCGTCCAGCGGGCAGTTGTCGAAAATGGGGAGGTCGTTGTGAGGCCTATGATGTATGTGGCACTATCTTATGATCACAGAATCATTGACGGAAGAGAATCGGTTAGTTTCTTAGTAAGAGTAAAGCAATTGCTTGAAGATCCAACAAGGTTATTGCTAGGTGTTTAAATCATTAATTCAAAAATCCAAAATCTAAAATCTTAAACTATGGATTATCAGGTTGTAGTAATTGGTTCAGGTCCTGGCGGTTATGTCGCGGCAATTCGTTGTGCACAGCTCGGATTAAAAACGGCTATCATTGAGAAGTATGATACCCTTGGTGGGACTTGCCTGAATGTTGGTTGTATTCCATCAAAAGCTTTACTGGACTCATCAGAGCATTTTCACAATGCGGAACACACATTCAAGACGCATGGAATTGATATCAATAAGCCGAAAGTCAACATCAAACAGATGATTGACCGAAAAGCAGATGTTGTCAAGCAAAATGTAGACGGGATTGACTACTTGATGAACAAAAACAAAATTGATGTTTTTCACGGCATGGGCAGTTTTGTTGATAAAAACACCATTCAAATTGATGGGAAGAAGAAACAAAAAATCACAGCTGAGAAAGTAATTATCGCCACTGGTTCCAAGCCTGCGAATCTTCCTTTTATCAAGCTGGATAAAGACCGAGTGATCACCAGTACAGAAGCATTGGAATTGAAAGAGGTTCCAAAGCACATGATCATAATTGGTGGAGGAGTAATTGGTGTTGAACTCGGTTCCGTCTATGCACGACTAGGAGCTAAAGTCTCAGTAGTCGAATTTCTTGATAGTATCATTCCTACGATGGATGGAACGATGGGTAAGGAACTTCAAAAGTCATTGAAAGGAATTGGGTTTGAGTTTTATCTTGGCCACAAAGTGACAGCCGTTGATAAGAAAGCGAAAACCGTTACAGTAAAAGCCGAAAACAAGAAGGGTGAGTTGGTCGAGTTGAAAGGAGATTATTGTTTGGTTTCCATTGGACGTAGACCATACACAGACAATCTTGGCCTTGAAAAGGCTGGAGTAAAAATGGATGACAGAGGAAGAGTAGAAGTGGATGATCATTTACGAACAAACGTTGAAAATATTTATGCGATTGGTGATGTGGTGAAAGGAGCAATGTTGGCTCATAAGGCGGAAGAAGAAGGAGTGTTTGTTGCTGAATCAATCGTAGGACAAAAGCCACACATCAATTACAATCTGATCCCAGGGGTAGTTTATACCTGGCCAGAAGTAGCTTCGGTTGGATTTACAGAGGAGCAATTGAAAGAACAGGGAAGGGCTTATAAAACAGGGAAATTTCCATACAAAGCACTTGGACGTGCTCGGGCAAGTATGGACACCGACGGCTTGGTGAAAATTTTGGCAGATAAGCAAACTGATGAAGTTCTTGGTGTTCATATTATCGGCGCAAGAGCAGCAGATATGATTGCAGCTGGAGTAACTGCAATGGAATACAGAGCTTCGGCAGAAGATATCGCAAGGATGTCTCATGCTCATCCAACCTATATGGAGGCATTCAAGGAAGCTGCACTAGCAGCTACTGAGAATCGTCCGATCCATATGTAAAAAGTCAGCTCCCTGATAATTGTTTGCATATTAATGTCAGTTTGGAACCGATAATCTTTTTCTAATCTCTAAACTGTATGGAAACACTAGCATTAGACGTGATAATTAGCAATTCACTCCCCAACTCAATTTCGTATCAAGAATATAGTGATCTTCTTAGAAAATATGCTGATGAGGGATTGACGACTGGACCTAATCAAAATGAGGACCTGATCCATTACACGAAGCTGAATGTACAGCGGGGTAAGAGGATATCAAAAACAGTTCAGCTACTTCCCGAACTAGTGAAAAAAATTAGCGAAATCGATCAAAAACAAACTTGGTTATTGATCACGGAAAGCTGGTGTGGTGATGCTGCAAATTCAGTTCCTGTAATGGCGAAGCTTGCTGAAATCAATGATTCAACCGATCTAAGAATAGTTCTCAGAGATGAGAACCTTGAACTAATGGATCAGTTTTTGACACGAGGAGGTCGATCTATACCTAAGCTAATTGTTCTAAATGCGGATAACCAAGTACAATTTGCCTGGGGTCCAAGGCCTGAACCGGCACAAGAATTGTACGATGCCTGGAAAAATTCTGATGATGATGTTCCGTACAAAGAATTTCAGGTAGAGCTACAGAAATGGTACAATCAGGATGGAGGTTCCTCTTTGCAGACTGAACTACTTAAACTATTCCTTAGGTAGGAAAACGTGAAAGGAAGATCCGGATCCGAGTTCACTTTCCAGCTCTACTCTTCCGTTAAGTTTTTCAATTGCTCGGTTCACGATATGCAGACCTAAACCGGTCCCTTCGATTTTTCTATTTGCTCGATAGAACATTTTGAAGATTTTAGATTGAGCTTCTTCTGACATTCCAATACCATTATCAGAGATGCTAATTTTAATTTCATTAGCTAGATCCATAATGGCAATACCAATTTCCGGATCTTTCTCTTCTGGCCTGGCATATTTAACTCCGTTTTCGATCAAGTTCTGAATGATCGTATTTATTAGTGCCCATTCTGCTTTGAAGAGAATGTTCTCGTCAATGTTCACGTTGAATTTGACTTTGTCGAAATTGGGTAGATGTTTGAATGATGCTATACAATCATAGATGAGCTGTTCAAAATCAATATCACTCTTAGCCTCTGATCCATAGACCATTTTTGTGAGATTCATCAATTCATCCAAAATGTTGTTAATTCGCTTGGCTTGATTTGTATACTCATCAAAATACTTGTGAGCCGTTTTGTCTTTCACGTCCTCAGTGGCCAAATAATTCAGACTCATCATAGCGGTGATAGGACCTTTTAAGTCATGAGAAATTCGGTAGAAAAAGGAGTCCAATTCCAGGTTTTTCTTTTCAATCAAATCCGCTTTGTCCTTTTGAGAAATAGCTTCTCGTTCCAATTCCTGAACTTTTTTTATTACCTCATAGCTTTCAATGACTTTCGCAGTTTTGTCGTTGATTACACTTTCCTTTTCTTCAACATATTGCGTTAGATATTTCAGAGCTAACTCAAAATCTTTTTCGCGCTTAGCAATTTCATGGAGCAACAGGTTAGCCTTGAATTTGATCAGGATGATTTTGTGTTTATTGCTGTATTGGAGTGCTTTGATTAAAATTTCTCTAGCATCATCAAGCCGTCCCATTTCGATATATAATGCACCTAGTTTATGATAAACCATGGCATGGCCGAGCTTTTCACCCATTTCTTCATGAATCTTCAGGGATTCAAGAAAATCTTTTTCAGCAAGGTCAAAATCACCAGTTTTCGTATAGACTTTCCCTCTTCCGTACAAAGCAAAAGCTAACCCACGTATGTCTTTCGTGTCATTTTTCAGTGCGATGGATTTTTCAATCAGTTCAAAGGCTTCATCAACCTTCCCTTGATTTAGGTAAATCCCTGAAAGCGGATTGAATGCATTGGATTGGAGATTCAAATCATTGATTTCTTCACCTGATTTTATAGCCTCTTCATAGGATTGAACAGCACTCTTTTGATCTCCGAAATATTCATAAATGGTCCCCATGGACTTATGCACCCTCGCCAGGTTATGATGATCACCATATTTCCGATAAATAGTGAGGCAGTCGGTAAGATAGGTGAGGCCTAAATTGAAATTGTCAGTCTTATAAAGTGCGCCAGCAATATTGTACTTAGCATCAGCTATTCCACGTTCGTCTCCAACTTCGACGAAATAATTGATTGCTTCCTCTGCAATATTGATCGCCAAATCAAAATCTCCAATGATCATATGGTATAGGGAAAGCTGACTGAGGCTTTTCCCAGTGTAGTGTTTGTTGGAAGCTTCTTTGCTTAGTTCTAATGCTTGGTTAGCGAGTTTGAGACTCTCATTTAAATTATTGATACGAGAATCGTATGCTTCATCGAGCAGGGATTGGATTTTGGAATTGACTGAAGGTAGCGTGTTCTCCAACTTTTACAAGCAATAAAAGAATTGATCTAGAAAGATAATTCTTATCACATCATTATCACAATTACATAATTGTCAATTGATAAAAAAAGAGAACTTAATATTAATTTAGAATGATTTGGAAGGTTTATTTCTTGTAAAGATCATCCAGAATAATTGCTTCCTGGATGATCTCATCAATTGCTTTGGTAGGAATGGCATTTACATCAAAAAGCTCTATTCCCGCCACCAACTTTCTGTTTTTCATAGAAAGTATACCTTGTTCATTAGACAGCCTGTGACCTTTTATAAATGCAAGTTCAACACCATCTTTCTTAATCGGATTTAAATAACACACCCAGGACTTTCGATAGTACATCGGAATTTCATAGTTCATCTTGATCTCAAGACCATGATGTTCATTGATCCGTTGATGAAGGAATTGGATTATTGCTTTCTGTTGTCCTTTCAGTCCTAATGTAAAATTCTCAATTATACTCAAGACAGCTTAAAGTATGGATTATAAATGAGACCTATGACATTTCCCCATGGATCTCTCAGCGTTGAGACCAGAAGCTCACCACCGACATTTTGAATGCCGGTATGCTCAGAGGCCCCCTTGTCGAGAAAACGCTGATGTTCTGATTTGATGTCTGTCACACCCCAATATGTTTCAATATTATCTGTTTTCTCTTCAGGTGGAGTATCATCAGGGTAAAGCCCCAATTCATATCCGCCAATTTCAAATCCAATGTAAAACGACTCATCAAAGTACGGGCCTTTTCCAAAAACGTCGGAGTACCATTTTTTGGCTTCTTGGAGATCTGGAACCCGATAAATAACAGTTCTCAGTCCTAAAATGTTTTTGTTCATAGTTCTGTCATTTAACTGCGTATCTGATGATTGTTTTCAATTTAGGTTCCGGCGTTTTTCGAGGATCGCTCAAATAAATTTCGTGATGATAGTCGGCTACTGAAAGTCCTTGTTTTTGAATGAAGTTCATTGCCTTCATAATGGTTGGCTCCTCTTCGTTGTAGCTCCCGTGATGAAGTATCTGCACACATTTACCTTCATTGATTAATTCAAATTTCACTTCATCCTCTTTTATCAAGTTAGGTTTTTTAGCCTTTACTTTTTGCACAGCTCTGTAAAAATGATCTCCTTCGACAAAATCTGGCATCCGAATCATAATTTTCCAATTCCATTTTTCCTCTGGAGTTTGTGTGAATTTATGCTGAGCTTCTAGCCCACCATCGATCCACCAAAAACCTTCCATTTTCGGAACAACGAAATCCAAATCTTCGGATTTACACAGAAATTTAATGTTGTAAGCAACCGCATAAAGCTGTTCAATTGCTCTGAAAAATTGAGGTGAAGATGGACTTGATTTTCCACTAACCGTCAAATAGTAGTAAGGATCAAGATCTCGCAACTCTGGAATCGTACCAACTTTGTAATAGTTAGGGTCTGATTTTTCAATGTTTAATTTTTCGATTACTGCTTCCATTTTTGTTGTTTTTTAAGGTATGTATACAAAGAAATGGAGCAGAGTGACAGCCCTATGTCACTGCATTTTCAAAAAAATAAATTGCTTATTTGACTAGAAAAACTGATGCGTAATGTTCGGCAAGTTCTGTGGCCAATGTTGCTGCAATCCCTTGTAATTCAGAAGGCCCTAGAATTTCTACTTCCTTGCCATACATCAAAAGCCAACGGACGAAGTATTCGTAATGAGGAGTGACAAATTTTAATTCAAAGCTCTTATCATCCAGACGTTTTTCTTCGACAAATCCTTGAGCATATTTTGATTCACCCATAAATCGATACACCATTCCTGATACTTTAATCGTCGCTTCTTTAGCATCAGTACCGATGAGCGTATCATTTAGAAACTCTAAATAGTTCGGATGTTTGGAGGAATCAATTGTTTCTGAGAGCACTCGCACTTTTTGGATTCGATCGGCTCTGAAGTCACGCAAATCTTGACGGAGACGACAAAATCCTATTAAATGCCAGCGGCCTGAGTAAAAAACCATACCCAAAGGCTCAACTTCTCTCTGGGTAGTTACATCATTGTACTGGGAATAGTACGTGATGTGAATAAGCTTACTTGTCGCTATTGCCAGCTGAATTTCGGCAATATGTGAGTCTGGAAAATCATTCGGCTCCCCATATCGTGGACGAATTGAAATTTTTTCTTCGAGGTTATCAAGAAACTCTTTGTCAGAGTATTTCAAGACCGCCTTGATTTTGTACATCGCTTTTTGAAAAGCTTCGATGGTGTAGCTGTCCGCAGAATGTTCAATGAATTTTGCACCAAGCAATATTGCGCTAGCTTCTTCCTTATTAAATACAACTGGGGGTAAATGATATCCTTCTACTACAAAGTAACCTTCACCAGCATCGCCACCTATGGGTACACCAGCCTCCATCAGGGATTTAATGTCTCTGAAAATAGTCCTCCTACTTACCCCAAATCGATCTTCAAGCTCCTCAATTGGAACACGAGGTTTTCCTTGAAGGTGGATGAGCAAGGCATTTAACCGGTCAATGCGATTCATGAAATAATCAGATCAGTAGTCGAAGATAAAGTTATTTATCAATACCGGACCTTGGTCTGATTTGTTACAAGAAAATGATGTTTAGGAATCTTATTCAGTGACCATTCCGTAGCTTTTCAGAAAATCGGAAGATTCTACATCTAACTTAATGTAGTTGTAGCCATCCCAGAAAGAATCGGAGAAATCTTCTTCCGCTTCATGAAAAAATGAATCGTATTCTGTTAGCAGGAAAGTATCCTCAGGTAGGTCATCAGTCACTCGTGATTCATTTACAACTAGCAAAGCATTGTACGTATAATCTTTCATGTAGTCTTCCCACATTCCCGTGTAGGAAACTCTGAAGAGTTCATACATCCCATTTTTCTCGTAATACTCTTCGACCCACGAAACGGACTTCCAGAATTTATTGCCTTTTAGTTTTGGATGATATTCCAGTTTAATTACTGCTAGCGTTTCTTCTTCAATATAGATTTTGCCTTCTGTATCTCCCTTCGAATTTTTTGGTTCGAATTCTACAATGAAAACATCCTTATCACCAATGTTGCTGGATCCCGCATAAATGAACTCATAGTTTTTTCTATTCTTCGGATTCAGAAAGGAGCCTTTCCTCCAAATAGAGGATTGTGCCATATCACTGGCGTTTCCACTCATATATACATGATCATCGTCAAGATCACGAAAAACTTTTTTTCTGGTCTTTATTGGATTGACAAATGCTTGTTCAAATGTCACGTTAGATGGTGTGTAAATGTCAACTATTCCCTCGGCCAGATAATACATGGAATCCGTATCGAGCAAATTCTCTTTGTAATAGCCAAGCATATGCTGACTGGACATTTCATAGTTTAAATGAAATCTGTTGAAAACGTCATTCATTAAGACATTCCCCGAAACGATCGTAACCTCTTCCAAGTGCATTGTACTTGGCTTGAGATATACCGCGTGAAAGGTTTCAGGATCTTCAATTTCAGTTGTCGAGAGTTCATATCCCATCACTGAGATTTGCATTACCAGCTGTTCAGTCGTTGAGTGTGGGTCAATGACAAATTCTCCGTCAAGATTAGTCAAACTTATGACTTGTCCTATCACAACATGAGCAAATGGAATGGGTTCTTCGGTTTCGGAGTCTTTAACAATTCCTTTGATTGAGTGAGTCTCGGACCATGCAATTGAGGTCGCAAAGACAAGATAAAGTACTACTATAAGACGCATTTTAATTAGGGTGATTTACGTAATGTTCTTACCGTAGCTTGGTTGAAACAGGGCGATGGCGATAACCAGCTTATCCTTACTCAATTTTAATAAAAACCATTCTCAATTGATAATATTATAGCTAGAATAAATAGATTTTTCGGTAAAAGGCGGCTTCTTGGAGAAGAAGCCGCCTTAAATCTATTCGTATTTCAGTGAATTGACTGGATTTGTTTGTGCTGCTTTGATCACATGGAAACTAATCGTGACTAAAGCGATAACCAGAGCGATCAATCCACCTGCGACAAATAGTAATGGATTGATCTGTACCCTGAATGCGAAACTTTCTAGCCAGCCAGCAATAAACAAGTAGGTAATTGGAGTTGCAATAAGAAAGGATATCAAGATCATCACCGCGAAATTCTTTGATAATAATGTCACCAACTCATTTACACTTGCTCCCATTACTTTTCGAATTCCAACTTCTTTGATCCTTCGCTGAATGGAGATAGAAGCCAATCCAAATAACCCCATACATCCGATAAAAATTGATAATCCGGCGATGATTGAAATAACAGATCCCATTTGAACGTCAGATTTGTAGAGTTCGTCAAAATGGCTATCCAAGAATTGGTATTCGATTGGGTAATCCGTTACAAATTGATCATAGATGCGTTCAACATCCTTCACCGCTTGCTGTATGTTCTCACCATTCAGCTTGATGGACATTTCGCTGTATCCCCAATCAGTATGAACAACCATAGAAAGCGTATTGACTTGGTAATGCAGTGAGTTGAAATTGAAGTCCTCAGTAACACCTATAATAGTGCCTAATGAATCATTTGGATACCAACTATGTCCAACTCTTTTACCAATTGGATCTTCGTATCCAAGTTCTTTGGCAAACGATTCATTTACGATGAAGGCTAGTCCATCGTCAGTTGCAAACTCTCTTGAAAAAGTACGACCTTGAATTAATTTGATTCCATATACGTCTAAATAATCATGATCTACATATACATTAGAAGGGGTTAATCGTACGATACCGGTGTCTTGCGTCGCTTTAAATCCCCATTGGTGGAAGTTATTCCCCAATCGCTGACCAGACCCAGTCACGCCTAGAATGTTGGACTCGTTGAGAAGCGTTTGTTTAAATTCATCATAATTTTCTCGAGTCTGCTGATTCATGTCAAGAAGCAGAATGTGGTCTGTTGTAAATCCAATGTCCTTGTTTTTCATAAAATTCAACTGCTGGATGACCACAAGAGTGGCGATAATCATTCCAAGGGCCAAGCTGAATTGTACTATAATCAAGGAGCTTCTAAAAAGAGACCTTTTTTCATACGATTTAAATCCTTTTAATACGATGACAGGCTTGAAAGAGGATAAATAAAGTGACGGGTAAATGCCGGCGAGTATTCCAAGAACTAATGAAATGCTCAAAACAACAAGGACCAATTGTGCATTGGTAAGTATTGTTAGCAAGGTCAATTGCCTTTCTACAAGAATATTCAAGAATGGTAAAGCGATAAGCGTTAATAGAATAGCAAAAACCAGTGCCATGAATGAAAGCATGATCGATTCAATTATGAATTGATTAAACAGTTGACCCTTAATTGCCCCGATTGTTTTTCGTACTCCGACTTCCTTGGCTCGATTGCTCGCTCGTGCCGTGGTGAGATTCATGAAATTGAGTGACGCAATGATCAATATGAAAATGCCAACTAAAATGAATACATCAATGTAGGTGCCATTGAATTTTCTGTAATTGTTATAATCGTGTTCAATGTCCATGGAAGTCAGGTGGACTTCTTCTAATGGTTGTAAGAAAAGTTTGTAAAAGTCATTTGCATCTTCATCTCCAGTATTTCTAATAAGGTAGTCTGGGTAACGTTCTGCCATTGCATCTAGGTCAGCAGCTTCGTTGAGAATGAAATAGGTATTCAAAAAATTGCTTCCAAACTGTGTGTCAAAATCCGGATTATTGAGTGTGGCTGATTTAATGTTAAGCAAGATGTTAAATTGGAGATGCGAATTTTCTGGAACATTTTCCATCACGCCTCTAATGATACATTGATCACCATCCAAAATGAATGTTTCTCCAATCACATCCAATTTGTTAAACAGCGTAATCGCTACCTCTTCAGAAACTACTGCATCCAATGGTTCATCAACTACCTCGCTCGGATCGCCAATAATCAAAGGGTAGTCGAAAATTTCGAAGAAGGTACTATCCACTCCAGCTACGTTTTCTATCGTAATTCTCTTTTCACCAATTTCGAGTAATTGATCTCCCCAATTCCAAAAACGAGTGAATGTTTCTATTTCAGGGAATTCAGCTGTCATCGTTGGGCCCATTCCTGGCATACTTAAGGCAACGTTTTGAACAATGGTGCCTGGAGGACTTTGAACCTCACACAGCCGATAAATCTTGTCCTTTTTCTCATTAAAAGCATCGAATGAACGTTCGTCCTTTACAAAAAGAAAGATCACCATGCAGGCGGCCATTCCTATTGTCAAACTAAAAATGTTGATTGCGGAGAAGGTTTTGTATTTCATAAAACTTCTCCATGCGGATTTTAGGTAGTTTTTAATCATTCCGTAGTTATTTAAGTTTTTGTTTTCGTCAAAATTTCTGATGATGCCTGGCCGAAAAAGCATGATTATTTCCCAGACCAAAAGTGTTTTTGCTTTAGCAATACTCGATTGAGACCGTTCTTCAAAAAGTTCGATCATATCGCCTTCTAGTTCTTCGACCAGGTCCGGGTCACAAAACCATCTGAAAAAGCGAATCAATCCCTTAGGAGGAGCTATGTTTGGTTGGTATGCCATTTAGATATCAAAAGCCAAATCAGGAATAGCATCCCATAGCCTTTTTCTTGTTTCCATTACTTCTATTAAAACTTTTTTTCCGTAAGGTGTGACCTTGAAATATCGCTTTCGCTTTCCACCTCGAACAGCAGTCACCTCTCCAAATTCAGAAGTTATTAATCCTTTTTTCTCGAGGCGTTTCAATGCTGTTCTCATCGATCCAAGACTCACATTTCTTTTCGAGCGCTTTTCTAGATCCTTTTTAATAGCCACTCCATAGGCATCCTTGTACAGGACTGCCACAGTCAGCATGACAATTTCTTCAAACTCTCCAATGGAAATTTTACTCATGATCAGTGTATTTAAGTCTACAATGTGACTTAAATATAAAGGTCTACAATGTAATCTTTATAAAAGAGATACTCCGAATTTTGAAATAGTTTCAAAAAACCTCAAAAACTTTTTGGAGAAGGCTTAGCTGAGATGTTCAGCTAATGACTCAACGACCTTTTTACTGTTTCCTACGAAGATTTGATCATTAACAATGAAGACGGGTCTTTTCAAAAAAGTATATTCTTCATGAATCAGTTGGCGATAGTCGTTTTCAGAAAGATTTTTCTCACCAAGGCCCATAGATCGGAATTTCATAGCTTTTCTTGAAAAAAGCGATTCATAGCTTCCACTCAAGTTTTTCATCTGATCTACCTGATCGAGCGTCATCGATTCTGTTTTGATGTCTTGTTTGTCAAAGTCTGCGATCAACGGACCCAATTCGTCCATGATTCTTTTACAAGTGGTACAAGTCGAGAGATAGTATACTTTTTTCATTGCGGCCAAAAATAGAAAGGCAAGTGGAATTAACGTATCATTTGGCCTAACTTACTATCACTAAGAATAATAATCATGGCTATTAATCGAAGAGAATGGATCCAACAAAGTTTATTGGCATCAGCAGCTATGCTGGTGGCTGGGACCACAGGAGCTTATGGGTGTGCTTCTGGAATAAGTGAAAGAAGAGTTGAAGGATCTCCACTTTTATTGAATTGGAATGAAAATCCGTATGGTCCAGCTCCTTCAGCTTTGACGGCTGTAGGTGAAGCCATGAAAAATGCCAATCGTTATCCGGATGAGTACATTGCTAAGTTGAAAGAAAAGCTGTCGAAATTTTACTCAGTGAAACCTGACAATCTTCTGATCACCGCCGGGTCAACGGAAGTGTTGAGTTTACTTGGACAGCACGTTGGACTGCAAAAAGGAGAAATCTTGACGGCCTATCCTACTTTCCCAACCATGATTATGTTTGGCGAACGAGCAGGAGCTAGGATTAAAAAAGTGGACCTTGATAGTGAAAATCGTTTTGATTTCAATCGATTGAAAAACGCTATTACAGACAAAACTTCATTGGTGTTTGTCTGCAACCCCAATAACCCAACGGGAACAGAAGTACCAACTGAAGAATTAAAATCTTTTTGTCGATCTGTCCCAGAAAACGTCTTGATCTGTGTTGATGAAGCATACATTGAATATTCCAATGCTGGACTGAAAGGAAGTATGGTTTCCTTGGTAAACGAACTTCCCAACCTGATCATTTGCAGAACATTTTCGAAAACCTATGGGTTGGCTGGTTTACGAATCGGTTTTGCAATTTCCAATGAAGCTAATATTGCGGCAATTAGAAGTCGACATCTTGGATTTGAACTTTCTGCCGGTTGGGCTCCTTTAGTAGCGGCTGCCACTACCGTTGATGATCAAGACTTTATCCAAATGTGTGTCAAGAAGAACAATGAAGGTAAGCAAATTGTCTACGATGCTTATGAAAAGTGGGGAGTAGAATACAACCGGTCTTCAACCAATTTCATCTATACCAGACATGACCGATTTGATAAAAATGTGGTAGCTAAAATGAAAGAGCGCGGCATACTCATCACCAAGTGGCCTGACATGTACAATCATATCCGAATTAGTGTCGGCAAACCTGGGGAAATGCAGACATTTGTTGAGGTGATAGAGGAGTTCTTGGTTTAGACTTAAGCAGAAATGCTTCTGTGCTTTCAATCAATATTCTTTCTTACAAAATTTAAGATGTCCTTCCTAATGGTTGTGTTGATTGTATGTCCGATTTCACTATATGTCCTTAGTTCAGCATTGATGCCTCGATTTTTATATTCATTCATACATATCTCCCATCTATCTGGCTGCATGGATTCTCCAAGTGGGTTAAAAATAATCGCTCTTTCTTCTTCGCTATAAGCATCTCCGTATTGTGCCGCGTCATTGTCGTCCAATTCGCCCATAAACAAAAATTGAGGCATGTTTTGAAAGGCAGTGGAATCAAATGACTGACCGGTTACTTCAAAAAAATCATTTGTACCAAGGGGATAATTCAACGCCGTATTGTCAATTGAATCTGTTGGAAACATTAAGATGCCATTTAGACCACCGGCTATACAAATCGAAACTTTGGTTGGGTGAATCATTGAGAACCTATTGGAAAAAGTTCCCGAAGCTGAAAAGCCAGTAATCAGAAAATCATCTTTTACAGAAAACCCCATGTTAACAAGTCTTTTATTTGCATCTTCAACCATGGAAAGCAGTTGTAGGTCAATTCGTTCCAGTGAAGTTTGTTTTTGGAGCATTACATCTCTGTCAAGTGCGTGGGTATAGATTCTCCAATTCTCGTTTTCTCTTGGAAAAACCGGAACCAGGAGCGGATATCCCATTTCATGTGCTAAGAAATTCCCAAGATTACCCCGATTAGAAGCTAGGCCTTTAGCCTGGTCAAGATGATCGTCAAAATCATCGCTGGTGAATCCGGAATTATTGGGTTCAACAATTAGCGATACTGTACTGTTTTTTGCTGCTTCTTCCGGGATAAACAGGAAGTAAGGAAAATTAAACTCGAAATCGGAGTTAGCTTCAACAGGAATAAGCTCACCACCTATGTTCGAACAACCATAGAGCGATAGTGATAATACTACCAATATTGGTGCCTTTTTCATTTTTCTGAGTTATCAACGGATAACTAAGCTAGCAAGATTTTAAGAAGTACTAGGCCCTAGATTATTGATTGCGGAGTAAACTTTACTTAGGGTCCTAAGAACAGAAGTGCTAAAATCCAACGATCTCCTTCATTTTCTCTCCAATCTTCTCTACACTTGGAACTACGGATTCCATCAACCCAACATTGTGAGGAAGTGGAATGTCTGGCATTGCCAATCGTTCAACAGGTGCATCAAGATACTTGAATCCTTCAGAAGCTAAAATTGCTACTATTTCAGCGCCGAAACCAGCAGTCATTGCATCTTCATGAACGATCAGGCAGCGATTGGTTTTTTGAATAGAGTTTAGAATAGCTTGTTTGTCCCATGGCATGATGGTTCTGAGATCAAGGATGTCCGCTGATATTCCAGTTTCATCTGCTGCAGCTTCACAGCGCTCACACATTGCGCCCCATGTGACTAACGTAACTTCAGTACCTTCTCTTAGTTGATTAGCTTTTCCAAAAGGAACCACAAATTCGTCACCTGGATATGGCCTTCGAGCATAGCGGTTGTCGTTGAGATTTCTGTGTTCAAAGAACATGGTTGGGTTGTCGCTACGCATGGCTGATCGAAGCAAACCAACTGCATCTTGTGCGTTGGAAGGAAACGCAACCTGCCAACCAATTGCATGCGCGAACATCACTTCGTTTGTTACAGAGTGCCATGGATCTCCAACTTTGGCAAATCCTCCGGGCATACGTACGAGAATAGGAGCGGCAAATCGATTGGCAGTTCTCCAGCGAGTGGTACCACAATTGTTCAACTGTTCCATCGCTGGATCAGCATACTTCCTGAACTGAATTTCTGCAACCGGCATCAATCCGGCATAAGCCATGCCAACCGCCCGTCCAATGATTCCTTCTTCAGACAAACTGGTATCGAAAACTCGGTCCGATCCATGCTTGCTCTGTAAGCCCATTGTTACGGCATGAACTCCGCCCTTCAGTCCTACATCTTCTCCGAAAACCAGAAGTTTTTTATTGGTTTTCAGTTCGTAATCCAATGCAAGATTGATGGCCTCACCAATGTTTATTCGTTTCTTATCCGGTGATGGCTCTTCGCTGCTTTTAGGAAACTTGTGTTTGGATTTTCTCAGTCCACCAAGTCCTTGCACTTCATCTTCGGAATAAACAAATCGATGCGTTTTTCCCGTATCTGGCGCTGGTCGACTGAGCGCAGCTTTAGCGGCTTTATCAACTTCCTCCTGTGCTTCCTTTTCCATTAAGTCCCAATATTTCTTTGAGACTCCATTTTCAAGCAGGTATTTTTTCAGAATGGTCAAAGGGTCATTTTTGATTTCCGATTTTACCAGTTTTTCAGGTTTGTATGCCTGGTTATCCTGGTAGGAGTGACCATTCAAACGTGGAACAGTCAACCGAACCATAGCTGGACCTTTTCTTTTTCGAACGTATTCTGTTCCGGCCTTCAGTAATTCATAGGCTTCTTCAGGATCGGTGCCACTACCTTGCCAAATTTCCAGATTTTTAAATGATGCCAGGTTGTCCGCGATGTTGGCTCCTGGGGTTTGGAATTCGCTGGTTACAGAAATTCCATATCCATTGTCCTCAATGTAAAAAAGAACTGGAAGGTTTTGCGTTGTTGCGATGGTCAATGCTGACCAGAAACCATTGGTAGCAACAGAGCCATCTCCACCTAAAATGGCAGCTATTGAATCTTTGTATTTCTTGTCTTTTAAAGTATTCGCGTGGTATTCGATTGCTTGAGCCCATCCAATTGCTGGTGTGTATTGAGAACCCACATCACCAGCCATAGGTAAAACGACACATCCTCTTTTTGATTCTGGCATGTTACACACCACACCAATGTCTCTGCCGTCGCTATACCCGCCCGATCTAGTCAAAGGTCCTGAGAGCGCATCTTCTACAGATAGTCCCAGTCCGATCATTAATGGTCGAGAACGGTAATAGGCACTTGCTGAATCTTTGGGTTTGTCCAACAGTTCTGCTAGAATGAGTTGACCAAGCTCGTGACCTCTTGCAGAAAATTGATAGAGGACTTTTTTTTCTGGTACCAATGTGTTTTCCTCGAGATCATCCATCGCGCGTGAGATGAGGATCTTTCGTGCAATTTCCTTCCAGTTCATTGCTGGGCTCGTCTTCTTTTTTGGAGCAGTTGCTGTTTTTGGCATTCGTAAAATTTGGGATCGCTAAGATACAAAAGCGCTAAAAAGTCATTCTTGATTTCTTGGGGAATCTTGTGGTTTGGTTTCAAAAAGATCCTTCGTTGCGCTCAGGATGACATTTAATCGAAACTTGTCATGCTGACGCAGGAAGCATCTGGTGAATGGCTCGAAAAAGTAAAGAATGGCATTCGAAAGATCCTGAAATGAATTCAGGATGACTTTGAGAGTATGATGTAGGTTTTGATCCGTTTTTTTGACTAAACACTAAAAAAATGAAAATTTGATGTTTATGTTATTGTAAACGTCAAAATAAAGGTCTATTTTCGAGTAAACATCAATTATTTTATTTTTTGATGTTTACTTAAAAACAAACACTAGAATGCAAGAGCCACTTTTTAGGATAAATCCAGATCGTAATGTTCCCTGGAACGACCTTCCCGATCTTCCGATTCATGAAGATCTGTACCGAACGGTAGCGATTATGGAACAATTGGGGAACGCTAAATCTGCTTTAGGGAGACTTCACGGAAGGTCTGTAGCAATTCCGAACCAGGGAATTTTGATTAATTCAATCAGTTTGCAAGAGGCAAAGGCATCCAGTGAGATTGAAAACATTTTCACAACAGATGATGAACTCTACCAGGCATATAGTGAAAAGGGAGAAGATGAAACAGTAAAAGGTGCGCCAAAGGAAGTTCTTCGATATCGTGAGGCGCTTTGGGAAGGTCATCAGCATTTGAAAAATCACGGCGATTTCAATGAAGAATATTTTATTCGATTGTACCAAACTATCAAGCAAACAAATGATGGGATTCGACCTACCAGTGCGCTCATTTACATAAAGCAGGGCGGAACAGGACCTAATGCTGGAACAGCAATTTACACTCCACCTCGTGGTAAAGGGATTGTAGAAGAAAAACTAAAAAACCTGGCTGATTTTGTAAATGACGATCAATTATACCCAATAGATCCTTTGATCAAGATGGCAATTGCGCACTACCAATTTGAGATGATCCACCCTTTCAGGGACGGGAATGGTCGAGCTGGAAGAATTTTTAATATTAACATCTTGACTCAGAAAGGATTGCTGGATCTCCCAATCTTGTATCTAAGTCGCTACATCATTGATAACAAAAGTGATTACTATTCTCTGCTGGCAGGTGTTACTCAACGTGCACGTTGGGAATCCTGGATACTTTTTATGTTGAAAGCAATTGAGGCAACGGCAAACCTTACCTTTAACAAGATCAATGATATTCTCGCTGCTGAGGCTGCCATCTTGCAAACAATAGAAGCAGAAACAAAAATCCGAAAACCAGAAAATCTGATGCAAATGATCTTTACTCAGCCACTTACCAAAGTAAGTCATCTCACAGATGTGAAACTATATGCTGAGGCTACCGCGAGGAATTACTTAAATGAATTATGTGATCTGGGAATCCTGGAAAAAAAGACAATTTCAGGGCATCATTATTATTTGAATCTGGAATTGTATCGGATTCTTTCGGAATGATTAATTCTCGCTTGGATCATACAATTCCTCAAGCTCTTCATCTGAGAAATCTGGGAAATACTGTTTGACGGCTTGAATTGCTTGTTCTTTTTCACCTAAAGATTTGATTTGAGATTTGATGAGCTGGCTTTCGAGTTCTTTTTTCTTAATTGGATTTATTCGACCGTTCAATATTTGCAGTGCTTCATCTGACCATTTGGCTACTTGACCCAGGGTTGAGGCTCGACTATCAGAGAAGCGGATGAACATCTTGAAATTGTCCAGATTATCCAGCTTTCTGGCTTCAGCTTCAACCGCGCTTATTTTATCATTTAAGGATTGATACTTCAATGAAGACTCCATAATTAGCCTTTCAGCATGTTCCAACTTTTTTATTTCGACATAGAGTTTTTGCAATTTGTTGTATAGCTGAAAATCAACAATTTCATTGTCTTCAATGCTCATCGCATACTCAATGATTTGATAGGTGTACTGTGGTTCTACGAAGATCCAATTTGAGAAATCTTCATAATTATTATTTCTGTAAACCTCTAGCCATTCACTGACTCGGTTTGCAGTATATGAAGACCTTCCTGGAAGAAAAATTCTAAAGTTTTCTAGTTCATATTTCAAAGCAGAATAGATTCGTTCCTTTTCTTTCTCTATGTGTTGTTCTTGGGCATAATTCTGAATCAAGAAGGCCGTGTACACCCCGATAATGACCACAAGGAGGTCGACAAATACCCATGCGAGTTTATTGGAATTAGTTAAAAATTTTCTGAGAAACATATTTGCGGATACTATTTCTTCTTGAATTTTTGAATGAATTCCCTGGTGAAATCAGAGATAACAAGATTGCCGCTGATTTGCGCTCGTTGAGCTAGCAATTCATCCCAATTTTCAGTTCCTTCCCAAAAGATACGTTTAAGATTGGCCATTGCTTCCGGGTTTGAAGCCGCAAGCTTTTGCGCTAACTCATCTACCGCTACGTCCATTGCTTCAGCATCATCAAAAACCTGGGCATACAAACCTTTTGAACGGGCCCATTCAGCATCATGAAATTCAGTAGCATTGATGGCCATTTGAGACATAGCTGAAACGCCTACTTTTCGTTGAACAGCAGGTCCTACTACGAAAGGTCCAATTCCAACTGCAAGCTCACTGAGTTTAATTGCTGCGTATTTAGTGGCAAAGCAGTAATCAGTAGCTGATGCAAGACCGATACCACCACCGACAGCTTTTCCTTGAACACGACCAATGATCAGTTGTGGAACTTTCCGCATGGCGTTTATCACATTCGCAAATCCCATGAAGAACCCTTTTCCCTTGTCCACATCCTCGATAGCGATTAATTCATCAAAGCTGGCACCTGCACAAAAAGTACGATCTCCGCCACTTTTCAGGATGATTACTTTGATCTCAGGATCTTTTCCTACATCCGCTATTGTACTTGCCAATTTTGACAAAATATCACCTGGTAGAGAATTACTTTGCTCGGTAAAAAACTCAATGGTTCCAATACCGTCTTTAGTAGTTAGGTTTACGTAGTTCATTTGGCCCAAAAATAGTTCGTGGCATGAACTTCGCAAGAATTTCTAAAATGAGAAATAAGATCACAACCAGCTTTCTAGCTTTTTCCATTTTTTGGTCGCTAAATTCTTCTGCTCAGTTTGTCAGAATTGATCCCACTAAATACTTCACTTCCTCTGAGCTTGCTACAGCCAATACGGCTGTTAATGAAGACTATTTGACAGATGAAGAAAAGAACATTTATCTGTATACCAATCTTGTTCGGTTGTATCCGAAGAAATTCTATGAATTTTATCGAGCCTATGTAATCGCTGATGGAGAAGAAGCTAAACTGAGGTCAAATCAATACTACACTTCCCTAACCAAAGAGTTAAAAACTAGAAAACCAGTTGGCGTTTTATTACCAGAGAGGAAAATGTTTGAGCTGGCGGAATGTTGGGCGGTTGAATCGGGAGAACTAGGACTTTTAGGGCACGACAGAGTTGATTGTCCCAGGGGATATTCCGGTGAGAATTGTGGGTATGGGTACGATAATACAGGTCTTTACTTTGTGATGCTTTTGCTTATTGATGAGGGAGTGAAAGGAGTAGGCCATCGAAAAAATATTCTATATGAAGAGTTCAAAGGTCTTGGAGCCGCAATTCGTGATCATAAGACATACAAGTACGATGCGGTTCAAAATTTCTCTTACACCAATGATTACCTGAAAGAACAAGATAGAATTAGGGAAGAAGAGGAAAGGAAACAGGAAGAGGAACGACTTACAAAGCTTGAAGCTCGAAAAAGGTCGTTTGAGGAAGCCATGAGCAAATGGGGACAAGAAGAATTGGAAGCTGCTGACATCACTCGATCGCTCTCTTATTTAAATGAATTGGAAAAGGATCTTTACTTGTATACTAATCTTGTTAAACTCTATCCTAAGAAATTCAAGGAACTGATCTGGGATCAAGGTCCCTTTTTTGACCAACTGCAACCAGAACTCGAAAATGGCATTCAAAAAGACCCTAATTATCGAAGAGTTTCCAATTGGTTGGCTACTGCAGGATCTAGCCCACCGACTGTTCCAAATCAACGTGAGATTGATGTTTTGAGGTGTGTAATCGATCGATACCTTTCTGGAAAGGAAAATTACAAATCTTGTTTTCAGTTTGCAGGTGCCTGGCGATTTCAAACCTTCTATTCAGAGTCCAATTTCAATGACATCATGAACATTTTTCTGAACCCGGATGATTTTAATGATCTGTTTTCAAAAGGAGCAACAATGGCACTTCACAAGGGAGACCCAAGCATTAAGTTGTTTTTGACGACCAATTAATCAGTGAATGTCTATATTTGACAAATATAGACATAAGTCAAAATGAACGTCAGTTTCACAGAGAAGCAAGAAAAGTATATCAAAGATCAGATTGAATCAGGGGATTTTCAAAATGCAAGTGAAGTTGTTAGAGACGCTTTGAGACTTCATTCAATTATGCGTGAAAGGATTATTAGTGATTTGAAAAGAGAAATCGAAAAAGGCTTGAATTCAGGAATCAGTCAAAGAACACCACAACAAATCTTAGCCGATAAAAATGCAGCATACGGCTATGATGAAAATAGTTCTTTCGAACGAGGCGGATAATGACCTGGAAGAGATCTATGAATACACGAGATCAAATTTCAGTATTCAACAGGCCAATGTTTACCTTAACAAATTAATCTCTCAAATAGAAAGACTTGGTCGCTATCCAAACCTTGGTATGAAAAGAGCAGAACTAACCAACAATATCAAGAGTTTGATAATTGAATCTCATGTTGTTTTTTACAAGATATTGAAGGACTCCATTTTAGTGGTGAGAATTCTTCATCATTCAAGGGATTTCCCCAAGCACATCAAATATTAACTCTGATCTTTCTTCTTGATCATCGTTAAGATGGTGGCGATCGCTACGGTCTCATCAGTTTCGTCGTAAACGTCTACCAGGAATTTGACAATACCCTTTGCGATATCATCTTTCTTCTCCTGGTCTACTTTTTCTTTAGCGGTCAATCGAACGCCGATCGTCATACCCGGATAAACAGGTTTGGTGAAGCGACATTCTTCCAATCCATAATTCAGGAGAACGGGTCCTTTCTTTGCCTGAACGAACAATCCAGCAGCTGCGGAAAGAACAAAGTAGCCATGTGCCACTCGGCCTTCAAATGTGGTTCCTTCAAGCGATGTTTCGTCTGTGTGAGCATAAAAATGATCCCAGCTTACATTGGAGAAGTTGACAATATCTGCTTCAGTAACTGTACGTTTCGCGGTTATGATTGTATCCCCTACTTCAATTTCTTCAAAGTATTTGGAAAACATGTGCTTTACTGGATCTTTGTATTCGCCACCATACTGGTATTGCTGTGTGATTTCAGTGAGTGTTGTTGGTGAACCTTGAATCGCAGTTCGCTGCATGTAGTGCATGACACCACGTTTTCCACCCATTTCTTCTCCACCTCCAGCTCGTCCTGGGCCGCCGTGTGTTAACATCGGCATTGGCGATCCGTGACCCGTACTTTCTTTGGCACAATTTTCATTCAAGACCAAGATCCTGCCGTGATGAGATGCGGCACCAACTACATATTCAGTCGCCAATTTGTCATAAGCTGTTGTAATGGAAGAACAAAGCGACCCTTTTCCTTTTTTAGAAATCTCGATAGCCTCATCCATGTTTTTATATGGAAGTAGGGTACTGATGGGACCAAACGCTTCTATTTCATGAACTTCTTCAGTTTTTAGCGGATTTTGATTAAGGAAAAGAATCGGAGAAATAAATGCTCCTTTATCCCAATCTGCACCAGTGATGTCTACCTTATCAAGTGTTCCATAAACCATTTCCGAAGTTTTAGCAAGGTCAGCTACACGCTTAGTCACTTCTTCCAGTTGTTCTTTTCCTGCAAGGGCTCCCATTCGTACTCCTTCCACATCAGGATCTCCAATGGTAGTTTGGGCTAGTGCTTTGCCAAGAGCGATTTGAACATCTTCTGTGAGTTTTTCAGGAACAATTATGCGACGGACAGCAGTACATTTCTGACCACACTTGACAGTGATTTCTTTTCGGACTTCTTTAATGAACAAATCAAATTCTGGTGTGCCTGGAGTTGCGTCTTCTCCTAGCACTGCACAGTTCAGCGAATCTGCTTCCAAATTGAACGGAACGGAGTTCTCAATGATTTGCGGAAGCGTTTTTAGTTTCTTTCCGGTCTCGAAAGATCCAGTGAAAGTCACTACATCTTGAGAGTCTACATGATCTAATATTCCATCTCCATATCCAGCAACTAGTTGCAGTGCGCCTTCTGGCAAAATGCCTGAATCGATAATTTCTTTGACCATAACTTCGGTTAAGTAACAGGTCTGTTCAGCAGGCTTGACAATACAAGGAACGCCTGCCAACCAATTAACAGCAGCTTTTTCAAGCATGCCCCAAATAGGGAAATTAAATGCATTGATGTGGACAGCCACACCTTCCTTTGGCACCATAATGTGATGTCCAACGAAGGAGCCTCCTTTACTCAGTCCAACCGTTTCTCCATCGACATGATAAGGCAAGTCAGGAAATTGCCGTCTAAGGCTGGCATTTGAGAAAACGTTACCAATACCTCCTTCAATGTCAATCCAGCTATCTATTCGTGTGGCACCAGTAGCCTTTGACGATTCATAAAAGATTTCTTTTTTTTCCAGCAAATGAAAAGCCAGGGCCTTCAGCATTAACCCCCTTTCTTGAAAGGTCATTTTTCTTAGAGCTGGATTGCCAATCGATCTGGCATGATCGTATGCTACTTTGAAGTCAATTCCTTCGATGGTGTGAGCCGCTACTGGTGCTCCCGTAATTGCATTATGAAGAACTTCACCATCTCCACCACCTTCTATCCATTTTCCTCCGATGTAATGCTTTATTTTCTGTACTGCCATTGTGAAAGCTTAATTTCTTAATTAACAAATCTACAACGAGGTAAGCCTTTTCTAGCTAAAGAGACCGTGGAGTTCAGAATCTATCTTGAAAACGATATTTGAAAAATCCTCTGGGTTGTTCACGAAATCGATGTTTGACACTTCAATCATAAGCAGTTTTCCAGCATTGTAACTAGAAATCCAATCCTCATAGTGTTCATTAAGTCCCTTGAGATAATCGATTCTAATTTTATTTTCATAGTCACGACCTCTCGTTTCAATGTTGTGAACGAGTTTGCTAATATCTGACCTCAGATAAATCAATAGATCTGGTGGCTGAACAAATTTGATCATTGAGTCAAATAATGTTCGATAGCTGTTGTAATCTCTCTCTTTGAAGAAGCCCTGTTTGTAAAGACTCTTTGCGAAAATGTAAGCGTCTTCATAAATGGTCCTATCCTGAATGACTGTCTTTTCTCCTGATCTCACCTTATGTATTTGCTCAAAGCGACTGTTGAGAAAATAGATCTGTAAGTGAAATGACCACTTGTGCATATCTCCGTAAAAATCTTCTAGATAAGGATTGTGTTCCACAGATTCATACTCTGGATGCCAGCCATAATGCTTTGACAACATTTCGGTCAAAGTGGTTTTGCCAGCCCCGATGTTACCGGACACAGCAATATGCATGTTACTTTTTCCCTTTTCAGTCATCCTATTTAGTTGGATTTACTCTCATTCCAGGTTTTATAATTTGCAGATGCAACAGGTCTATCTTTCTCCATTTCGTGCAATGGCTCACATTCCTCTAGTGTTTCAAAACATTCCTTGGGTAATTGTTGATAGAGTTTGGTTCCTTCTGATTTCCATTGAATCATTTCATTGCTTACATCTTTAATTTTTTTGGCTGGATTTCCCACAATTAAGCTCCTTCTCTCAAATTTCTCATCTGCTTTGATAAAACTGAGTGCTCCTACAATGCTTTCTTCACCAATCTGTGCATTATCCATAATTACCGCATTCATACCCACTAACACATTTTTTCCAATTTGAGCTCCGTGAATAATGGCTCCATGTCCTATATGAGCATTTTCTTGCAATGTGATCGTAATTCCAGGAAACATATGGACCGTACAATTTTCCTGGACATTGCATCCATCTTCGATGACAATTCTACCCCAATCACCTCGGATTGCGGCCCCCGGACCAACGTAAACATTTTTCCCAATAATTACATCTCCTGTGACAGCTGCCTGCGGATGAATGAATGAAGAAGGATGAACGACTGGTTTGATGTTGTTGAACGAATAGATCATTTTACTCGGCTACCTGAAAGAGTATAAACTTGATAGTTTTTGTTCTGTCAAATTAAGAGAATGAAATATTCACAAACTAATTCTACCATTCATAAAATGCTTGAAAATAAGTATTTGTGTAAGTGATTAAAAAGAGTAGCTTTAGAGTAAATAATTTTCATCAAACCAATCAAACTATGAAAAAGTTACTACTTACCGCGCTAGCAATTGGAATATTTAGCTATTCTGCAACTGCTCAGTTCCACATTGAATTTCCTGGACTGAATTTTAATTCTCCTCAGGGAGATTTTGGAGAAACATACGATTTGGGAATTGGATTTTACATCGAACCTAAGTACGCTTTGAATGAAAATATTGATTTAGGCTTGTTAATAGGTTCAAATGGATTTGCCGGGGCAGATATTGATGGCACTAATTCTTCTGCAGATGCAACAGGAGTTTTAGTTATTCAACCAACAGGTACTTACCGGTTTTCTTCCAGTAGCGTCACTCCGTATGCAGGTCTTGGTCTGGGTCTTTACTCATTTCAAGCGGTAGAAATAGATGGCGTAGAAATTGGAGAAAGTGAATCTAAGTTTGGGTTTGCACCAAGAGCAGGAGTTTATGTTGGGAGGTTGAATCTTGGACTTGCTTATAATATAGTCTCAGATGCTACTTATTTACAGTTTAACCTAGGAGTTAGACTCTTAAGTAGAGATTAGATCAACAAAGATTTTCAAATCTAAGAAGCTCCCGTTGAGGAGCTTTTTTTATGCCCTTTCAAGTACAATCGCATATCCTTGTCCCACTCCAATACACATGGTGGCTAAGGCGTACTTTTTTCCGGTTTTTTGAATTTCTAGCGCAGCTGAATAGGTAATTCTTGCTCCTGTCATCCCCAGAGGGTGTCCAATAGCAATTGCTCCGCCATTTGGGTTTATTCGTTCATCGTCATCAGAAAGGCCTAAAGCTCGAGTACATGAAAGCGATTGAGCCGCAAATGCTTCATTGATCTCGATAACATTCATGTCATCCAACTTCAGGCCTGCTTTCTTAAGCGCTTTTTGTGTCGCTTCGACCGGACCAATTCCCATAATTCTCGGCTCGACTCCAACGACGGCCGACGAAACAATTCGCGCCTTTGGAGTGAGGTTTTGATTTTTGGTTGCATCTTCAGATGCTACAAGAACTGCAGCGGCTCCATCATTAAGTCCGGAAGCATTTCCCGCTGTTACAGAACCATCATTTCTAAATACAGGTCTCAAGTTGGACAGAATTTCTTTAGTCGTATTTGACTTTATGAATTCATCCTTGTCAAATACAATGGGGTCTGCTTTTCGTTGAGGAATTTCGACTGGAACAATTTCTTCTTGTAAACGTCCGTTTTCTTGTGCTTTCGCAGCTTTCATCTGAGATGAATAGGCGAAGACATCTTGATCTTCGCGGCTGATTTTATGAATATCTACCAGATTTTCAGCGGTCATTCCCATAGAATCTGTTCCGTAGACCTTTTCCATTTTTGGGTTGATAAACCTCCAGCCAAAACTTGAATCGTACATTTTCGCATCGGTACCGAAAGGTTTTGCTGATTTGGAAATTACCCATGGCCCACGCGTCATGTTCTCTACTCCTCCAGAAATGAATAGATCGCCATCTCCTGATTTAATTGCACGGTTTGCATGAACAATGGCAGACATTCCTGAAGCACAGAGTCGGTTTACTGTTTCACCTGGAACAGAATATGGCAAGTCCGCCAACAGCAGTGCCATTCTAGCAACGTTTCGATTGTCTTCTCCGGCTTGATTCGCACATCCCATAATAACTTCATCGACTGCTGCTGGATCTACACCGGAATTTCTTGACATCAATTCTTTGATCACATGAGCTGCCAAATCATCGGTTCTTACCGCTCCTAGTGTTCCACCAAATTTTCCTATTGGTGTTCTTATTCCGTCTATTATGTATGCTTCTTTCATATTTGATTGATTGGTTAATTAGTTGAATAGTTAATTGGTCTCACATTTTACTATTCAACAAATCAACTATTTAACTAATTCCACTAATCCACTTTCCATTCTTCTTGTTTTCTAAAGGCTACACCCTTAAACAATCCCACCAATTCATCATTCCTCGTGACACGAGATAGGTAATAACCAACACTTCTCGACATACTTTCCTTTTCACAAGTGGCGATTAATTCGTCTCCAACAAAAATTGGTTTGACATGATTGATGGATGTTTCAATGGAAACAGCTTTTTGTCCATGTGAGTTGCAGGCAAATGCAAACGCACTGTCTGCCAACGAAAAAGAAATACCTCCATGAACAACTCCATGGCCGTTGACCATTTCCTCTCTAACCTTCATTTTGATCTTAGCCAACCCATCAGCCACCTCGAGCACTTCTATTCCCAACCACTGACTAAATGCATCTGTGGACATCATTTGATCGATTATTTTTTCGGCTTTTGTCACCTTAGGTTGTTAATAAAAGCTTTGATTTTTGTTGTTCATTCTTCTCAGCAAAGGACTACATCTGTATCGATCTTCGCGATACTCATCATACAGCCTATCTAACCGATCGACACACCAATTGACTCCCAACTCATCTGCCCATTTCAAAAGTCCTTTTGGATAATTCACTCCTTTGGTCATTGCAAGGTCAATATCTTCTTTTGTTGCAATATTTAGAAACAGCGCATCTGCAGCTTCATTTATCAGCATGACCAATACACGATCAACGATTTGCCTTCCAAGCTTCTCATCTTTTTTCGCTTCCGGAAGTGATATTCCATCAGAATAGTCATAATATCCTTTACCAGATTTTCTTCCCAACAATCCAGCTTCAGACATTCTTTTCTGGGTAAATGAAGGTTTATACCTAGGATCGTAAAAGAAGGACTGAAAAACAGTTTCGGTTACGGTATAATTCACATCATTACCTATGAAATCCATTAATTCAAATGGTCCCATTCTGAATCCGCCAAATTCTTTCATTGACCAATCGATGGTAGCAAAATCTGCAATTCCTTCCTCGTAAATTCGAAGTGCTTCACCGTAAAAAGGACGAGCAACTCGATTTACAATAAAACCCGGAGTGTCTTTTGCCAGTACGGTTAATTTCTTCCAGTTGTCAACCCAATCTTTCGCTTGTTCGACAATTTTCGGATCTGACTGCACCGCGGGTATGATTTCCACCAAAGGCATCAATGGCGCAGGATTGAAAAAATGGATGCCAACAAATCTAGTCGGATCGTCCAAGGATGCTCCAATTGAAGCGAGTGAAAGGGAAGATGTATTGGAGGCAATGATCGTATCAGGTCTTACTATTTTTTCAACAGTCGAAAAAACGTTCTGTTTGATTTCAAGATTTTCGATGATCGCTTCAATGACTAAATCGCTGTTCTCAAAATGCTGAGGATCTTCGGTGAAATCAATTCTTCCTAGAATACCATCTGCGGTTTGCTGATCAATTTTCTCCTTCTCGACCAATCTATTCATCACTTTTACCAAGCTTTGAGATGACTTCTCAATCACATCCTCATTGCTGTCATTAACCACCACATCCCAGCCTGCAGTTGCTGCCACCTGGGCGATCCCAGTGCCCATCGTTCCGGCTCCTATTACACTTAATTTTGGCATTACTCTCCTTTAAATTCCGGGTTTCTTTTTTCTAGAAATGCTTGAACACCTTCTTTGTAGTCATGCGTTTCAGTGGCTTTAGACTGATATTCTTTTTCCATTTCCAATTGTTGATCGAGCGTATTAGACATGGACTGATTGAGCATTTCTTTTATGAAGCCAAGTGCCGTGGTTGGCATATTGGCCAACTTTGTAGACAATTTTTCTGCTTCTGACCTAAAGCTTTCATCTGTGAAAACTTTGTAGATCATTCCCATTTTCTCCGCTTCTTCTGCAGGTACTTTATCTCCTAACATCATGAGTGCCGAGGCTTTTTGAAATCCAATGATTCGAGGTAGGGTATACGTTCCACCTGTATCCGGTACCAATCCAATCTTGCTGAATGCTTGCAAAAAAGAAGATGATTGAGCGGCAACCACTACATCGCATGCTAACGCTAAATTCGCTCCAGCTCCAGCCGCTACGCCATTTACCGCGGCGATAATGGGCTTTTTTATCGATCGAATTCTCTTGACAATTGGATTGTAGTGTTCATCTACAATTTGTTTGATCTCTAATCCATTGTCATCAATAGCTTCTTGGAGATCTTGGCCAGCGCAAAACGCTTTTCCATTTCCGGTGATCATTATAGCTCTCACAGAGGAGTCGTTCTCATAATCATCAAGTGCCTTTTGAGTGGCAAGTGCCATTTCCTTATTGAAGCTATTGAAAACCTCTGGACGATTTAAGGTGAGGATTCCGAGTGTGTCTTTTTGTTCGGTTGTTATAGTATCAGACATAAGTTTTGAATCTGCTTCGAAGTTAAAAGATTCCTCACATTCGTTCGGAATGACAGAAGGCGATTAATGGCATTTGAAATAATCAAAAGGCTCAAGGCAATCCTCGCATTTGAAAAGCGACTTGCAGGCAGTAGATCCAAATTGACTAACTAAGATTGTATTGTATGAGCCACAATTTGGGCATTGAATATCTGATTCGCCTGTTGGGTTTGGTGGAGCAATACCGTAATCCTTTAGTTTTTGCTTCCCTTCTTCAGACATCCAATCTGTGGTCCAGGCTGGTGAAAGCACCGTTGCGATTTTGAAATTCTCAATCCCGTTTTTTTTTAACGTATTATTGATATTCTTTTCAATTTCCAACATGGCCGGGCAGCCTGAATAAGTAGGAGTGATGACGATCTCTATTTGATCATTCTCAATTTTGATGTCTCTGAGAATTCCCAAATCTCGAATTGAAATAACGGGAATTTCTGGGTCTGTGACCTCTTCAAGTAATTGACTGATATGGTCTTGATCGATAACCAATTAACCGTTGTTTAATTACCACTCATTGCCAGGGTAGGCGCGCTGCAAGAATTGCAAATCTGCCAAGATATAACCGAGATATTCGGTATGCTTTCCTTCCTTTCCACCAGAATGATTGTAGGTGCCTTCTGGAACGGCAAGTGTCGCTTCTTCCAATACTTCTTTGATTTTGTCCGTTCTTTCGGATTTAATGGCATCTAAATCAACTCCGTACCCTTTTTCTTTTGCATCATCGTCAGCTTCTGAAGGATTTACAATTTCTTCTGAATAGGACCACAATTCTTCTAATGCATTTTGAATTCGTTCATGGCTTTCCTCTGTTCCATCGCCTAGTCTAAGAACCCAATCACTGCTCCATTTGAGATGATAAAGTGCTTCTTTATGTGATTTCTCTGCTATTGCTGCGAGCCTTTCATCATTGCTGTCCTTCAATTTTTCATAAAATGGACAATTGAAACTGTCAAAGAGGAATTGCCTTAAGATGGTTTTTGCAAAATCGCCATTGGTCTGTTCTACCAACAACACATTTTTAAAATCCCAGGCATCCCTTAAGTAAGCGAGATCATCTTCTGACTTTCCTTCATCTTGAACTTCTGCTGCGTATTGATATAACATCCTTGATTGCCCAATCAAATCGAGGGCAATGTTGGTCATCGCGATATCTTGTTCCAAAACAGGCCCATGGCCACACCATTCACCAAGTCTTTGTCCTAGGATGAGACAATTATCTGCTTGTTGGAGGATATAGTTGAATAAGTTTTCGTTCATCGTTTAAGTGATTCTGAATTCATTTCAGAATCTTGTTTTGTCCTGAGGAAGATCCTGAAACAAGTTCAGGATGACTGGGTCTCACATATGCTTCACTTCATCAGGAAGATCATAAAAAGTAGGATGACGATACACTTTGTCCTTAGCCGGCTCATAAAGTGGATCAGAATCATCCGGATCAGAGGCTGTGATGTATTTAGATTCAACAACCCAGATACTTACTCCTTCATTTCTTCTTGTATATACATCTCTGGCATTTTGAATTGCCATTTCTGCATCTGAAGCATGGAGACTACCCACGTGTTTGTGATTTAAACCTGCCTTGCTTCTGATAAATATTTCCCAAAGTGGCCAATTGTTCATGTCCGTTTAGTTAAATGGTTAAATAGTCAAATAGTTAATTAGTAAGCTATCCAATTAACTAATCAACCAATTCACTACTAAGCGGCATTCCGCTTAGACTTTTTTTCCGCATATGAATTAGCGGCTTCACGCACCCAGGCACCATCTTCCCATGCTTTGGTACGAGCATCAATTCTTTGCTTGTTACAAGGTCCGTTTCCTTTGATGACATTGAAGAATTCATCCCAATTGATTTCACCAAAATCGTGATGACCTCTTTCTTCATTCCATTTCAAATCCGGGTCTGGAATTTCTATCCCAAGTAAATCCGCTTGAGGTTTAGTCGCATCTACGAACTTTTGACGTAATTCATCATTGGTGAATCGCTTAATTCTCCAGCGCATGGATTGTTCTGTGTGTGGTGAGTCTTTATCACTCGGACCAAACATCATCAATGCTGGCCACCACCATCTGTTAAGTGCATCTTGAGCCATTTTTTTCTGCTCTTCGGAACCCTTGCAAAGCGTGAGCATGATCTCAAAACCTTGCCTTTGATGGAACGATTCTTCTTTACAAACCCTAATCATTGCTCTTGCATAAGGGCCGTAAGACGTTCTGCAAAGTGGGACTTGATTCATAATTGCAGCACCATCTACCAGCCATCCAATTGCTCCCATATCGGCCCAAGTCAACGTCGGATAGTTAAAAATGCTGGAGTATTTAGCTTTTCCTGTATGAAGTTGGTCGAGCAGTGTATCTCGATCAATCCCTAACGTCTCGCAAGCACTATATAAATACAGTCCGTGTCCAGCTTCATCCTGTACTTTGGCTAAGGCCGCAGCTTTTCTTCTCAATGTAGGAGCTCTTGAAATCCAGTTAGCTTCAGGTAGCATTCCCACAATCTCCGAGTGCGCGTGCTGGGAAATTTGTCTGATCAGCGTTTTGCGATAATTGTCAGGCATCCAATCCTTCGGCTCAATCCGGATGTCCTGATCTATTTTCTCATTAAAGTGATCCTCAAGTTGCTTTTCGTCCATCTTCCAAATACTTTATTCAAAGGTAGTTAACAGTTCAAACAATCCATTTGTTCACAAAATCAGACATCAAAACTCAACTTTACTTTTTCAGTCTTAGGTCTTGATTGACAGGTTAGAACCAAACCTCTTTCTAGCTCGTCCGGTTCTAACGCATAGTTGATTTCCATGTCCACTTCACCTTCCTCAATTCTGGCAACACAGGTGCTGCACACGCCTCCTTTGCAGGCATACGGAAGGTCCGCACCGTTCTGGAAAGCCACATCAAGAATTGATTCTTTAGAATCATAAGGGAAGCTGATGCTATTTCCGTCAAGAACGACTGTTATTTCGCTTTGCGCTTTCTTATGCTCGACTACTTTTTGGTCTGTTCCACCTAATTTACCAGCCGGTGAAGTGAAAAGCTCTAAATGCACTTTTGATTCTTCTACACCTAAATCTTTGAGCGTATCCCTCACAGTAAGCATCATGGGCTCAGGCCCACAGGTGAAATATTCATCGATCTTCAGTGGATCGAAAAATACTTTTCCAAACGTTCTAATTTTTTCATCATCAATTCTCCCATTAAAGAGATCTGATTCCAGACGTTCCTCATCAAGAATGTGATACAGACTCAACCTTCCAAGAAATTTGTTTTTCAGAGCTTCAAGTCTTTCCTGAAAAATGATCGTGCTTGTTTTTCTATTCCCATAGAATAAAATGAATTCACTCTTAGGCTCAGTTCTGAGCGTCGTTTCAAGAATGGAAATAATAGGAGTAATTCCACTTCCAGCAACAAATCCTACATAAGATTTTTCATTAGCAGGATTCAACTCAGTGTAAAAGCTGCCATGTGGAGGCATTACTTCGAGCTTATCTCCGGCCTTCAGCTGTTCATTGGCGAAAGTTGAGAATTTACCTCCATTTAATTTTTTTACAACAACCGTAAGATCGTCATCCAAAGGGCACGTGCATAGTGAGTAGGTCCGTCTTGTATCCTCGCCATCAATGTCCTTTTTCAGCGTAAGGTGCTGTCCTTGAATAAACTTAAACTCTTCTTTTAGGTCAGTAGGAATGTCAAATGAAATGGCAACCGATTCTTCAGTCGGATTAGAAATGGATTTGATTGCGAGCGAATGAAATTTTGCCATAGATTTTTTGAAGTAGGCAAAACTAATCAGATGCAGATAGACATGGGCTTATCTCAAGCTCAGTTTTTCCCTGATTTTCATCATCTTGTCTTCAAGCCGTTTTTCGTCTTTATCACTTGCTAGGAAAACTTTTTCTTCACTGTCTAATTTCAAATAGGCATGATACTCTATTCCTCTCGCGGTATGTCCGTGATTAGCCTGGGAATACATGTTCTGACTTGTTCTAACCTTATTGATAAAAACCTTTTCTATTGAGTTGTATTTTTTTGGCTTTCCAAATTTGTAGCCCATCACATAGGTTCCTAGAAGGATTTCTTTCGTTTCGGGATCTATGGTTAGAATTTGAAATGAAAACCAGAGCATGGGGATCAATAGAGAGAAAAAAATGGCAGATAATATCGCAATCGTTTCAGGTAGATTTCCCATTATCCAGATAATCGCGGCAATTATTAAACCCATGGCAACAAGTCTGAATGTAAGAGGTACACTTCTTCCCTGATTGATCATAACTTTGCTCATTCAACTAAACTACCAAACTATTTTCTTTAAATCGAGTTTCAACATTGATGTCAGTAGAGTTACCCATTTTCCCATTGAACATTGTCGCTTTTCCAGGCGAGGGGGTCAATCTCCATATTTTCGAGCCTCGCTATAAGCAGCTTGTAAGAGATTGTCTGGACGAAGGACTCACATTTGGAATTGCCTCTCATGTGCTGAACAAAGTGGAACTGGGGACTGAGGTGAAAATAGTTGAAGTAACTAAGGAATATCCTGATGGAAGAATGGACATCAAAACCCTTGGCTTGCGAGTTTTTGAGGTACTTGATTTCCAGAACCCCTGGAAGGATAGGTTGTATGCAGGTGGTGTGATCAAGTTCTTAGAGGAGGAAAATGATAAGGATTTGAGCGAATTACTCCAATTCAAAGAGTTGGTACAAGAATTATTCGGTTGGCTTGGTGAAGTTGATACTCCTGACATTTCTGGAATAAATTCTGTGTTTGAGATAGGCCATAAAATAGGTTTAAAACCAGAAGAAGAGTACATGCTTATCGAAATGAGAAAAGAAAGTGAGCGATTACGATACAGCATTGATCACTTAAAGCGTCTAATTCCAGCTCTTGAGCGTGCTCAAAATGCGCAAGAAAAAATCAAGCAAAACGGACATTTCAAGCATCTCGATCCGCTTGAGTTCTAGCCAAATTCCAATAATTCTGTAATTTCCCCTTATGACTGAAATCAGTGGTTTTGGAACGGTATTGCTATTCATTGTTGGTGCGCTGGCATTTGTTTTAATTATGCTGTTGATCGGTAGAATTTTACGGCCATCAAATCCAACACAAGAAAAGCAGACCACCTACGAATCAGGAGAAGAACCGGTCGGATCGGCATGGGGAAAGTTTAATGTTCGATTTTATGTCATTGCATTGATTTTTCTTCTGTTTGAAGCTGAGCTTGTTTTTCTATTTCCATGGGCGACCGTCTTTGGAGATGAGCAAATGATTAATGAAACCAATGGTTTATGGGCTCAATTCTCGTTGATAGAAACCTTCATATTTATTGGGATTTTGGCGGTGGGATTAGCTTACGTTTGGGCAAAAGGAATGCTGGACTGGGTTCGGCCGAAACCACAATCATCTGATTTCCAGTCAAAGATTCCAGGAGAAGTTTACAAAGCATTTAATGAGCGAAACTGAAATATCACAATTAGGGGGCTTGAAAACGGGCGAGGGAGGCATCATTGTTTCTAAACTTGATGACTTGCTGAATTGGGCCCGTTTTAGTAGCATGTGGCCATTGGGATTTGGTTTGGCTTGTTGTGCCATTGAATTCTTTTCTACTGCTTCATCAGCCTATGATTTGGACCGATTTGGGATCATTCCCAGGAATTCTCCTAGGCAGGCAGATGTCATGATCGTATCAGGCACCGTGACTTTTAAAATGGCTGATCGTGTGAAGCGATTGTATGAACAAATGGCCGAGCCTAAGTACGTTATTTCAATGGGTTCATGCGCCAATTGTGGAGGTCCTTATTGGGAGCATGGCTATCATGTATTGAAAGGAGTGGACAGAGTTATCCCAGTCGATGTATATGTTCCAGGATGTCCACCAAGACCAGAAGCACTCATTGGCGGGTTTTTGAAGCTACAAGAAAAAATCAGATCCGAGTCGGTACTTCGTCCGAAGGCATTGGAAAAATTAGTAGAGGAGAAAAATGAAGTTTGAACAAATCAAAGAGCTGATCCAATCTGAATATTCGGATGCTATCTTGGGAGAAGACGAGAATTCTTCACCAAATGCATTGATAATTAAAGCTGAATCTCTTCATCAAGTGTGCGAAATTCTGCACGCCAACGAAAACACCTACTTTGACCAGCTTTCATGCTTAAGCGGGATTGATAATGGAGCTGAAACTGGTACGATGGAGATTGTCTACAATCTTTACAGCATCCCACACAACCTGCATTTAATGTTGAAAGTCAAAATTGACCGAAGCAAGCCATCAATGGATTCTGTTTCTGATATCTGGAAAACAGCCGATTGGCATGAAAGAGAAGCTTTTGACCTTTACGGAATTCATTTCAACAATCACCCAGATTTGAGAAGGATTTTACTACCTGAAGATTGGGAAGGTTTTCCCTTGAGAAAGGATTATGTAGAGCAGGAGAAGTATCACGATGTAATCATTAAATGGAAAATGGATAATAATTAACAATGGATAATTGAAAATTGATAATGGAGAATGAGAGAAATGTACTTGAGGGGAAGAAAAATCCACTTTTAGATAAAAGTTATGCTTTTGCATTATCAATCACTCAATTGGTAAGAGAAATTCAAGCGGAAAAGAAAGAATTTGTATTAACGAAACAAGTTCTTAGAAGTGGAACAGCGATTGGAGCTTTGTCTGAAGAAGCTCAACAGGCAGAATCAAAAGCAGACTTCATACACAAGCTTTCCATAGCGAACAAAGAAGCTCATGAAACACACTATTGGCTAAGACTAATTAGAGACTCAAAGATAGCTTTAGAAGGTCTTGACGATTTGATTTCTAGATCAGAAGAACTAAAACGACTCTTAGTGTCCATAATCAAGAGTTCTAAATCGAAAAATTAATGATGCTCCAATTTTCAATTAACCATTATCAATTCTCAATTCTTTAATGGAATCCGGAACACCATATTCTCCCTTAGCCGCCTCCGAGCCTCTCAAGTATCAGGAATCTGATTTGAAAAGTGAGGAGATGATCATCAATGTGGGGCCTCAGCACCCGGCTACACATGGTGTCTTACGACTTGAGGTTATTTCCGACGGAGAAATTGTAAAGGACGTAGTTCCACACGTTGGCTATCTGCATCGATGTTTTGAAAAGCACGCCGAGTCTTTGGCTTATAACCAAGTAATTCCTTACACCGACCGAATGGATTATGTAGCTGCCATGAACAATGAGTGGGCATTTGTAATGGGAGTAGAGAAAATGCTTGGTATTGATCAAGAAATTCCTAAGCGAGTAGAATACATTCGAGTGCTGGTGACAGAACTCAATCGTTTGGCTTCACACTTTGTTTCCATCGGAACGTACGGCCTTGATATAGGAGCAATCACACCCTTCTTGTGGATGATGCGTGATCGTGAGCATATTCTTCGAATGCTCGAATGGGCAAGTGGAGCAAGAATGTTGTATAACTATATCTGGGTTGGAGGATTGTTCTATGATTTGCCAGTTGGGTTTGAGGAGCGAGCAAAAGAATTTGTTGATTACGTCAAACCAAAACTGAGTGAGGTAGAAACACTATTGATCTCCAACAAAATCTTTATTGAACGAACGGCTAACGTGGGAGTTTTGCCATTGGATTTGGCTGTGAATTATGGAATTACCGGACCGATGCTTCGGGCTTCTGGATTGAAATTCGATTTGCGAAAAGTAGATGGGTACAGTGTTTATCCAGAAATAGCATTTGAAGTCCCAATGGGAAAAGGAGAAATGGGTGCTGTTGGTGATTGTTGGGATCGAAATTGGGTGCGGTACAAAGAATGCTTGGAGTCGGTGAGAATCATCGAACAGTGTGTCGAAAAATTACTTGGTGAACATAAGCGAACAAGGGCCTTTGATCCACGTGAGAAAGTTCCCAAAAAGATCCGACCAAAAGCCCAGGACTTGTATGTTAGAGCCGAAAATCCGAAAGGCGAGTTGGGATTCTTCTTTCGTGCCGATGGCAGGTCGGATCAACCGTTTCGGTGCAAAGCTCGCGGACCGAGTTTTTCCAACCTTTCAGTACTTCCGGAGATTGCTAAAGGATGTATGGTTGCGGATCTTTTCGCAATTGTAGGTTCTTTAGATTTGTTGATGGGAGAAGTCGATCGGTAACGATGAAAATTTTAAGCTCATCTCAAATTAGGGCTGCAGATCAATTCACCATTGAAAACGAGCCTATACTTTCCATTGACCTGATGGAAAGAGCTTCTCGCGCGTTTGTTTCTAAGTTCACTCAGTTGTTCACAGAGAAAAAAAGGATCATAATTTTTTGCGGGACTGGAAACAATGGAGGTGATGGTCTCGCAATAGGAAGAATGCTCATTGTCGAAGGTTGGGAGGTTTCCATTTTCACCCTTGGAGAGTCTGGTTCACCGGATTTTGAAAAGAACTTAAAAAGAACGAAGAACTATGCTCTCATAAATGAACCCTCAGATTTTCCAAAAATCGAGGAGGATCAGGTTGTGATTGATGGTCTTTTTGGTTCTGGGTTAACACGGCCAGTAGAAGGTATAGCTTCTGCGTTGATTCACTATTTGAATCAGCAGAATGCTATCAAGATCTCCATCGATATCGCTTCGGGGGTTTATGCAGATGTACCAATAGAAAAGGATTCAATTGCCTTCAGACCGCATCACACTATTTCTTTTCAGGTTCCAAAATTGGTTTTCTTTTTACCACAATACCACGAATTTGTTGGAGAATGGCATGTGGTTGATATAGGTCTTGATCAAGAATTTATTGCCGAGCAAAAGTCAGAATTTTTCTTCTCTGAAAGGAAGAGACTAGAGACTCTAATTCCTAAACGAGACAGATTTTCACATAAATCTCAAGTTGGGAAGTTATTGATCATAGCTGGCAGTCACGGTAAAATGGGAGCTGCAGTTCTTTGTGCGAAAGCGGCGCTTCGAACTGGTGTTGGACTGATAAACGTTCATGTGCCGAAATGTGGTGTGGAAATTCTACAGATTTCAGTTCCGGAGGCCATGATCATTTCTGATAATGACCAAGAGTATATTTCGGAAATAAATGCGAGTGATTCAACCATCGCCATTGGGCCTGGCATTGGCACACAAGAAAAAACCAAAGAGGCACTTGAATTATTTCTAACTCAAGCGAAAGAGCCAATGGTTTTAGATGCAGATGCGCTCAACATTTTGGCAGCAAATAAGTCGTTACTAAGTCAAGTTCCTGAAGCATCGATTCTTACTCCGCATCCAGGGGAATTCAAACGTTTGGTTGGCGATTGGAATGATGATTTTGAAAAGCTGGAACTCCTCAAGTCGTTTTGCATCAAACACAAATTGAACACAGTTTTGAAAGGAGCCTATTCGGCAGTTTGTGATACGGAGGGAAATATCTATTTCAATCCTTCTGGAAATCCTGGAATGGCAACAGCAGGTAGCGGAGATGTTCTGACTGGTATTGTTTCTTCGCTTTTGGCACAAGGTTTGAATCCATTCCACGCATTACAATTGGGAGTATATATTCATGGCTTAGCTGGGGACCTTGCTGCGGTAAAAGTTGGACAAATTAGCCTGGTTGCTTCAGATATTATTTCATGTATTTCCAACTCTTTTGAGACAAAAAGTGTCTGAACCCGTACTTTTCTATTAGGATTAGATCAATTGTTTAATTTTTTCGATAAAAAATTAAACCGACCAAAAACCGCCTTAGAATGATTAAAATCAATTATTTATTAGAATAGTACTATCAAAACCGCCCTCATTAACGTTATTTAACCATTATTATTTTAATTGGATAGCGAACAATCTGAAAAAAAATGCGTACTTTGTATAATAACAATGCGCAATAAACTGATCATATTATCGTTCGCCATCGCTTTCAGTTTTACAACTTTAGCGCAGGATTCAGTCAATGATCCTTCTCAACAAGTCGATTTTACTGTTTATCCTAACCCAGCCGTTGAATATATTTTCGTTGAGGTTAACAATTCCTTAAAGAATGTTCAGTTCGAGTTGAATTCCATGATTGGAAATAAAATGGTAATCGAACCAGAGGAATTAGGATATGGAAAATATCGAATTCAATTAAAAGACTTTGCAACTGGATATTATTTCCTTGTTGTGCAAGATGAAGCGGCCAGATTTAAAATGGCCAAAAAATTTCTGCTTAAACAGAAGTAGAATTCCCCCTTTATAAGTTTGATCTGTTTACTTGATCTCCAGCGATTATTGTATAGTACTCGGTAAATAGGTTTTCGTACTTATTTGCCAATTCTCTTTCATCGTTCGAACGGTAGGCTCTAGCTAATTCGTTCAGATATAGCAATCGTCTTTGAATTGTGACAGGATCCCTAACTCCTTTGTCAAAGTAATAATCCAACCATTCTACTGCATCACTACTTGTGACTTCAGCAATATGATTAGCGAGTTCTGGTTCTCCGACTTGAAGTAAAAGATCTACTTGCGATACACTGAAATAGTCATAAGGGATTGACTCGTTTGGCATCACTTCCAGACATCTGATAAGTGCGTTTCTGGCTCTTTCGTAATCACCTTCATTTATCAACGCTCTCACTAACGAATTAAAAGTGCTTCTTGAGTTAAGACAAAAGCCAAGGTAATCCTCCGTGTGATAGATATCTGGATTGTCCAGCCCACGCCACTGGAACTTGTTCATCACGTTATCATACATAACGTCTGTGTTCACTGAAAACCCCGTCTGTGGATTCGGATTCAAAACAGGAAGTAAGCGTGTGGTGATACCTTCCTGAACCATGTAAGGAGCCAATTCAAGGTTGGTATTTGCTAACGATGTATTATTGAAATAAAGCGGACGGTCCCAGTTTGAGTTTACGATAAGGTCTAATATGGCCAGATCCTTTTTCTCTAAGGCGCGTCCTTTAATGCTTATGTCCATGTAAGGTTGTACAGAACCCTGTAATTCTTCCGGCACCATCGACCTGATTTTGTTGGTATCAATACCTGTCAGAATGAGGCGTCTTCCAGGAACAGAATTATAGTTGCTGATCGAAGTAGGAATTTGCAACTGTGGGTGCTCTTGCTCAATGGCTTTCATGAACTGGATCGCACTGATCGCCCCTTTGATGTTTGGATTCTCAATAACAGGTAAGTAATCATTCAAACCTCCTTGTTGGTAATGTTTGGCAGTCAGTCCAAATGGAAGCGGAGTGGATTCATAAGCAGGACGCATCATTTGCTCAATGTACCAGTCCGTGTTGAAATAACTCAACACAATTACCCTAACGTCTCGTCGAAATCCTTCAACTTCTTGAGCATACCAGAGTGGGAAGGTATCATTATCTCCGCCTGTAAAAATGATCGCATTTGGAGCACATGAAGACAGATAGTTTTTTGCTGCATCTACAGAAAAATATCGATCAGAGCGGTCATGGTCATCCCATGTTTGAGTAGCCATCAGGACAGGGATACTGAGTCCTAGAACTGCTGCAACAATTGCCGCTATTTTTTTCTGTTTTGAAATGCCTTTAATCAAGTCATAGAGCATAAGTACCCCAAAGCCAATCCAAATGGTAAACATGTAGAATGATCCTGCATAGATGTAGTCCCGTTCACGAGGTTCAATCGGTGGAGTGTTTAGATAAAGAACAATGGCTATTCCTGTCATGAAAAACAGGAGGGCAATCGCTGAAAACAGTTTTGGATCGCGTTTGTATTGAATCAAAATTCCCATGAGACCCAACAGCAGAGGAAGACCAAAATAGAGGTTCCTTCCTCTATTGGCTGCCAAAGAAGAAGGGATGTCATCGAATGCATCTGTAATTCCAACCCAGGAGGCTCCTTGAATATCTGATTCTCGTCCCACGAAATTCCATAAGAAGTATCGCATGTACTGATAGCCAAGTTGATGCTTGAATAAGTAAAAAATGTTGTCACCAAAGCTTGGCTTTTCACCTTTTTTCAAACCCGTGACTTCTAAATACTTATTGATGTGATTTGGATCGGAACTGTACATCCTTGGAAGGATAGTAGTGTGTTCCGGATCAAATACTTGCTCTACTTTGTAATCTTTTTGCACATACTTATCCTCGCCTCGCATGTACACGGTAGCGCCTTTCTTATTGTCGATAAGTGAAGCTGTGTAGTATTGACCCTTAAAAAGCGGTCGGCTTCCGTATTGCTCTCTTTTCAAGTAAGAAACGAAAGAAATAATGTCTTCTGGATTATTCTCATCGATTGGAGGATTGTAATTACTTCGAATTGGGATCATCATGTAAGATGAGTATCCAATCATGATGAATGTAAAACTCAGTAATGCAGTGTTGAGAACGTATTTGTTGTGAATGATTGAGTACCGAATTCCATAGATCAAAGCTCCTAAGAAAATAATCGCAAAAAAGATTACACCTGATCCGAATGGAAGTCCAAAGTTGTTGACAAATAAAATTTCGATTTTCCCAGCTAGTGATGGAATACCAGGAATGATTCCTTCAAGAATAAATATGACGATGAAGCCTGCAATTGCAAGTGTAGCCAAGACTCCATTTCTTGTCACTTTTTCATAATATTTGAAATACACGATCAGGCCGAGAACTGGAATTGCAACAAGATTTAGAAGGTGGACTCCAATGGATAATCCCATCATATAGGCAATCAAAATGAGCCAACGAGCCCGATCTTGTTCTTTACTCAGATTTTCCCAACGTAGAATAGCCCATAACACAAACCCGGTAAAAAATGCAGACATGGCATATACTTCCGCTTCAACAGCTGAGAACCAAAATGAATCGGAGAATGTACAAGCTAGAGCGCCTGTAAGTCCGGCAGCCATGATGACGATTATGTCGGTGGTTGATTCTTCTCCCGTTTTTACCTTTAAAATTCTTTTAGCTAAGTGAGTGATGGACCAGAAAATGAATAGCACGAAGAAGGCACTACTTACTACACTTAGAATATTTACCCAATAGGCGATTCCTTCCAGATTTCCACCTCCAAGCATTGAGAACATTCTGCCAGTAAGAAGGAAGAATGGTGCCCCCGGAGGGTGAGGAACTTGTAATCTTGCTGAGCATGCGATGAACTCTCCAGCATCCCAAAAACTTGCTGTGGGCTCAACGGTGAGCCAATAAGTGATAAGAGCAACTAGGAATGCAAACCAACCCGTAATGATATTTATTTTCTGATATCCCATAAGATTCCAAATGTGAGGGCGAAAATAGCAATTAAAGAACAATAAACGGCTTACTATGCCTTATGGCTGAGATTTTAACATTTTTTTGTCTTCTAGTAAACGGCGGTGTAAAAACCCAGCCAAATAAGGAAGAATAAAGCGTAAGTACTCAGAACGATATAGACGGATATTTTCCATTTTTTCCCACTCAAAAAATAGATACCAACCATGAGAATAGGCCAGTACAGTAATTCGAAAAGGTTGAGTGACTTCAGTGGGTAATGGTATTTTGGCGCGATTTCTGTGTAATCCACCAGGTTGATCAACGAGAACGGATAGAACGCCACATAATCATAGTAGCTTGGATCTGAATAGAAAAGGGTGTAGTAGAGAATCTTGAAAATTTCTGGAAGGAAGAAAAAGATTTCAGCCAACATCACCATTTTCCACAATTGATTAAAGTGCAATCGATAGCCAAACATGAAACTCCCAATCCAAAGACATAAGGTTGTCCAGGTAAATTTCCAGGCCAGAAAAATGGGGACACTCAGGTACTGGATTCCATACAAAATATCAAACACCCAAATCTCTCCTCGTTCGTTAAGTACCTCGAAAGCCGCAATTGAATCAATAATGAAAATCCTTTTGACAAAGAGCAGTGCGACATATACTAAACAAATCACGATGAACATTCCAGCGAAATTGAAATCGAACCAATCTTCTAAAAATCGCTTTCTGTATTTATCTAAAATGTTGGTCATGTAGTTTTGGGTGTCGAATGAAATTGGAGGTCAAAAATATCATCCTTGGTGTGGGAATCCTAGTGTCATTTTTTTCAAATGCACAGCCTAAGGATAGCTTGGATTATAATCTTTTACAAAATCCTTTCATTCAAATTGAGGCTACTGAAGCGATCAACTCGATGTATAATTTCGAGTTTAAGAAATCGAATAGTCATTTCAATTATTTGAAGAAACAGTATCCGTGGCATCCGTTGCCTTATCTTCTTACGAGTTTAAATTATTGGTGGAGGATTGTTCCAAATTATAGTAACGAGGAATGGGACGGACAATTTCTGGCTTATATCGATACGACTCAGGTTTTAGCTAAACGTTTATTCAAAGATCACAATGAGATTGAAGGTGCATTCTTTTTGGCAGCCGCCTACGCCTTTGAAGGAAGGCTTTATTCGGAAAGAGGTTGGTATAGAAAAGCTGCTGTGGCCGGAAGGAATACTTTAAAATACCTTAAATACTGCCGAGGGCATGAAGCATATAGTCCTGAGCTTTTGTTTGGAGATGCCCTTTTCAATTACTACTCTGAATGGATAAGAGAAAATTATCCACTTTTGAGACCCTTGATGTGGGTGTTTCCAAAAGGAGACAAGGAGGAGGGGATAAAACAGTTGAAAGAGGTCGCCAGGAATGCGTTTTATTCCAGAACTGAGGCACAATACTATCTCATGCGACTGCTCGCTTCAGAAGAACATGACATCCGAGGAGCCATTCAGGTCGCTCAATATCTGAACGAATCATTTCCTGATAATGCTTACTTCGAGCGTTACTATATGCGTCTATTGTACCAAAGTGGGAGATATTCCAGGGTTGAAAAAATGGGAAAGGAGATGTTAGTTAAAATTGACAGTGGGAAAGTTGGGTATGAGGAAAACTCAGGAAGATATGCAGGATTTTTCCTTGGTCATGTTTATGAATTACGAACCAAATATGATTTAGCTAAAGAATACTATAATCTCGGAATGGAGTATGCGGAGCAAATTGGAGCAACTGATAAAGGATATTATTACTATTCCATTCTACATCTAGGGATTATTGCTGAAAAAGAGAAAGACAAGGAGCTTGCCCGATCCTACTATAAACGTGTCAAAAAAGCTGCAGGTAGGAAGCACGATGCATGGAAATCAGCTAAGAGAAGGCTGGAGAAGTTGTAAATTTGTTTGAGTAAATCTATGAAGCTTTTAAGACCCTATAAGTCGACGAAAATATTCTGGGATGTCAATCCAGAAGGACTTGATTACGGTAAACATTCGATTTTTATCATTTCAAGGGTATTTGATAGAGGAGACGTAGAAGACATTCGAGCTTGTCGGAGGTTTTATGGAGATGTTCAAGTAAAACAGACGCTTCTCAATGTACCGTTTCTTTCAAAATTGAGATTATCCTTGGCAAGTGCTATTATTAACGAACCAAAAGAGGCGTTTAGATGCTACACGTTGAGACAGTCGAGCCCCGAACAATTGCCATACTAAGAGAATTACAATCTATTTCGGGGTTAGCAAGTTATTTATGATTGAAAAACCTTGAGCCACTTGTCTTTGTTTGCCTCAACGCTGTAGTCTTTTTCTACTGTTTTTCTTCCAGCTTTTCCAAGTTTTTTTCGAGCGGATTCATTTTCAATCAGTAGCACTAGTTTGTTCACCCACTCATTGGTTGACGATGCGAGAAATCCATTCTCTCCATCTTTTATGATTTCCGAATTGATACCAACGGGGGACATTATGGTTGGGATTTCGAGCGCCATGTATTGGAGGCCTTTCATGGCACATTTTCCTCTCGTCCATTCATTGTCCGGCAGTGGCATGATACCAATATCCAGTTCGCTTAGATCTTCTACTTCCGTTTCAGATGCCCATTTGATTCCTTTAACATCAAGTACTTGGTTTGAATAAGAAGGATCGCCAATGACTTTAAAATAAACTTTGTCTGAATATTTTTCTTTGATGACGGTTAAGGCAGGTATTGCTATTTCAAAATGTTTGATCGTTGAAAAACTCCCAGTCCATCCAATGCAGATTTTGTCTTTTGATTTTGGTGTTGGGATGTATTTAGAAAAATCGATGGTGCTGGGGATGATTTTAATATTTTGGTTGAACTGCTTTGCATAAGTAGCCAGGTATTCATTACCCACGATCACTATATCGGCAAGAGAAACGATTTTGGATGTTTTATTAGGATTCTTGAGAAGGTTAAAAATTCCCTGGTTCGGATTTTTATCCATCAGCCAGATTGCATCATCGAAATCGTAAATGATTTTGGCTTTTTTCTTTGCTAAACGTTTTTCAAAAAAGGTCCCGAAGAAGAATGCATCTCTGTAGATATAGATGAGGTCGAATTTGTTCGCTCTTTGTAGATCTTTCCACCTTCTCCAAAGTGCTTTGAACCCAACCTGAATTTTGGAAAAGACATTTCCCTGACCATAGAAAACACGATCTCCCTTTTCATCAAGCAAAGGAGAAAATGTACATCCCATACCAGATGCTTGCAAGAAAGAAAGGTATTGTTCGTGCCTGTAGCGCTGACCCGGAGAACGATCTCTTCTGTGGAGGACAAGAAATAGTGCCTTTGCCATTTACATGGCAAATTAGTGGCAACCATCACTCAACAACAACCTTTGCAATATAATTTAGTTGCTCTTCGGAAAGCTCCGTGTGGATGGGTAGTGATATGATTTCTTTGCAGAGTTTTTCTGAGATGGGAAAATCTCCCTCTTTGTAGCCGAGATAACTAAACGCTTTTTCAAGATGCAACGGACTTGGATAGTAGACCTGGTATGGAACATCTGCATGTTCCAGTTTATGAATCAACTTGCTTCTATTTTTTACCTTAACGGTATACTGATGAAAAACATGTGTTGAGGAATCTTGGATTTCAGGAGTGACAATTTCTGAATGATTAGCAAAAGCCTCCTTGTAAAAATTTGCATTCTTATTTCTTGTTTCAATGTATTCATCCAAATACTTGAGCTTTACATCAAGGATTGCTGCCTGAATCGTATCTAATCTTGAGTTGATTCCGATTAACTCATATTGATACTTTTTCTTTTGACCATGAAAGGCAATTTGTCTCATGTAATTGGCGAGACCTTCATCTGATGTGAAAATTGCTCCACCATCCCCCATGCACCCAAGGCATTTGGTTGGGAAAAAGGAGGTTGTACCAATATGTCCCATAGTTCCTGCTTTTTTTGATTCGCCGTTTGGGAACATGTACTCAGCACCCAATGCTTGGGCTGTGTCTTCAATGACAAATAGATTTTTTCCCTGGCATAATTTAAGAATAGGCTCCATGTCTGCACATTGACCATACAAGTGGACAACGATTACGGCTTTTGTCTGAGGAGTGATGACTTTCTCTATTTCATCTGCTGTCACAGTGAAGGTTCCTTCGTCCACCTCAACAAATACAGGCTTTAAACCTAAAAGCGCACAAACTTCCGCTCCAGCTACGTAATTAAATGTGGGTACGATCACCTTGGCGTTTTTTGGTAAGTCAAGTGCCATCAAAGCAATTTGCAATGCATCGGTTCCATTGCCGCAGGGGATAACATGAGGAACATTCAGATACTTTTCAAGATTCACTTTGAACTCTCGAACATGCCGTCCACGGATGAATTGTGATTCTTGAATGACTTGATCGATTGCAGAATCTAATTCACTTTTTATTCTCAGGTGCTGTGAATAGAGGTCAATGATCTTGATTTTGTCCATGTCCTATGATTTGAAACTTAAACAAAATAGTTCGAATACCACTTTTGAAAAACATACAATGCCCAAATGGTGGCGTGGACATCTCCAGGATTGTTTGAGAGTAGTTTTTTTCTCAATTTCATTACTTCTTCAGCTTGAAAAAAACCTTGATGAACTAAGAAGTCTGAGTTAAAAAGTGAGTTGTCCAAGTCTCTAAGCAAATCTGTTCTCAGCCATTGGAGCAGTGGAACTTCAAATCCTTTTTTAGGACGATAGTATAGCTCTGATGGCAGGATGTCTTTAAACGCTTCATGAACAATTCTTTTTCTTTGGCGACCATTCATTTTGAAATGAGCAGGTAACGATCTTGCAAACGAAACCACATTTTTATCAAGAAAAGGCACTCTTACCTCAAGGCTGTTAGCCATGGACATAAGATCAACTTTGGTTAGCATGTCACCAGGCAAAAGCATAGCTAGGTCCGCATCAAGGTACTGGTTGAAATCAGGGTCATTAGAGAGGAAAAGATTCTTCAAACTTTGAATTCTTTCAAAGCCCACCCCTTTAAGTAGAAGATGAGAAGGATCATTTACTATTGACGCTAGGAACCAATATCGCTCATGATCACTCATCTTCATCATTTTTCCATACTTATTGGCCCTTCTTATTAGATTCGTCCAAGACCCTGATCGAGATTGAGGAAGTTGCGCAATCAATGGATTTAAAAATTTGAGCAGGCTTCCTTTTAAGGAATTCTCCAAAGAATCGTTTAACGCTTGATGTTTGTAATATCCACCAAATAACTCATCCGCACCATCACCAGACAAGGCAACCTTTACATGTTTCCGTGTATGCTTTGATAAAATGTAAGTAGGTATCGCTGATGAATCTGCAAATGGTTCATCGATATAATTAATGATATCCGTTAGATCTTCAAGGAGATCGTCATTTGTCAATGAAAATGTGGTATGGTTGGTTTGAAACTTCTCAGCCACAAGCTCTGCATAATTCGTTTCATCGAAAAACTTGTGATCTCTATATCCAATAGAAAAGGTACTAAGGTTGGAATGATGCCTGGAAGCAAGTGCAACAATTGCCGAGGAATCGAGTCCACCACTCAGAAAAGACCCAAGCGGAACGTCTGAAATCAGTCGGTATTTAACTGACTCTTCCAGACGTTCAACTAGACTATTTTTAGCGCTTTCAAATTCAATATTCGATTGATCTTGGTCATCATTATTAACAAAAGAACTTTTTTCAATTCGTTGATCTTTGACAGAAATGTAATGTCCAGGTTCAAGTTTTTTCACTCCTTCAATCAATGCAAGAGAACCAGGAATGTAATTGAGTTTCAAATACCAGTAAAGTGCTTCAGAATTGATTTTTTTAGAGATAGAAAAACTAAATAAGGCTTTCATCTCCGAGGCAAAAACGAGTTTTTCTTCATCTTGATAATAAAGCAATGGTTTTATTCCCATTCTATCTCGGGCTATCAAGAGAGAATCTTCCTCTTTGTCATAAAAAGCCAGTGCAAAAAAACCATTCAGCTTCTCTAAGCAGTTGATACCTTCATTGATAAGTAAATACATCAGAACTTCAGTGTCGCTGGTAGATTTAAGCTGATGATTTGCCACTAGATGGCTTAGTTCTTTGTAGTTGTAGATTTCTCCATTGAATATCAGTGTATATCGTCCAGTGGAATCTGACATGGGCTGATTTCCCTTTTCAGATGGGTCGATAATGGAAAGACGGGTTTGGGCTATGCCGACTTGGTTATAAAAATAAATCCCTGAAGAATCTGGTCCACGTTGACCTAATTTTGAGATGGCATTTGATAAATCCTCTTTTTGTGACTTACTAACTCCATTAAACAATTTATATCCAACTATCCCGCACATAAGGAAGCAAATTAAATTAACCTTAGATTTGTTTGATGGGATTGCAGGATTTAATCGTTACACCGATTTATTTGGGGTTGTTCATTTTTGGTGCCTATTTAGTCCGTCCTTATGTTACTAATACTCAAACTAGAAAATTTTTCATTCCAGCTTTACTGCTGAAATTTCTTGGTGCAATAGCCTTGGGATTGATATATCAATTCTACTATGGCGGTGGTGATACATTTGCATATTGGCAGCACGGAAGCCGGCTGATTTGGGAAGCATTCATGGAAGATCCGGAAATTGGTTTTCGCTTATTAAGCCAATCTGGGGGACTCAGAAATTTGGATGATACCTTCATATATTCATCACGGATATGGTATTTCAGGGACACCCATTCCTATATGATTATTCGTATTGCAGCTTTTTTTGATTTGTTTACATATCATACCTACAGTGCTACAGCATTGTTTTTTGCAGGATTTAGTTTTAGTGGAATGTGGGCTCTTTTTTCAGCTATTCAGCAAAAGTATCCTTCATGGACTGGGTCACTAACGTTTGCTATTTTGTTTATCCCATCCGTTATTTTTTGGGGATCTGGAATTTTAAAGGACCCCATCACAATTGGCGCTTTGGGATGGTTGGTATGGACAATGTTTGGCGTGATAGAACAAGGGAAAATCACTTTACCTCGATTGATAGTTTTAGTAGGATCAGTATGGCTAATTTTCTCTATTAAGGTATATGTTTTACTGTGCCTACTCCCAAACCTGATGTTGTGGTTCTATTTAAAGACAATCAAAAAAATAAGAAATAGCGTTATAAAATCCTTAATCATTCCGGTACTTATAATTTTATTTGGCATATCTACTTATGGTATTACACTTCTTTTATCTACTGAGGAATACAACCTGAGCAATATTGCAGAGAAAGCCGCCATTACGGCTCATGATATCCGCTATGGGTGGGGGGCAAGAACTAATGGGGAAGGCGGGTATGATCTTGGAACACTAGATGGTTCATGGCAAAGTATGATCCGATTGGCACCAGCTGCCATCAATGTAAGTCTGTTTCGCCCCTATCTATGGGAGGCGAAAAATCCACTAATGATGATAAGTGCCATAGAATCGCTCATCATATTTATTCTAACAATCCGACTAATTGTATCTGGAAAATGGAAGCTTATATCTAAAGAGCCTTTTCTCATATTCTGCCTAAGCTTTTCAATACTTTTTGCTTTCGCTGTAGGGGTGAGTACCTTCAATTTTGGTACACTTATGAGATATAAGATACCCTTTTTGCCATTTTATCTGACAACATTGATCTTTTCATTCAGACCTTCTCGTATAAAGCCTTAATGGTCATTCCAAGTCCTAATAAACTCAAGAGTTTATTAGCAAGCCTTTTCATTCCTAGAAGGATATTGTTGGATTCAATTTTGTTTCTAATCAATTCATCTGAGGATCTATCCGAAACCATTTTTTCCTTGCTTTTACCCAGGCTTGTTTTTAATCGTGTGATGCTAATACCTGTAGTTTTTATCCAATTTTTTTTAAAATGATTCCTTTTAAAAAGTTGATGAATTGTTTTCGGAGTATAGTAGCTCAGATGTTCAGGGTATGAAATTACATTATAGTCTTTCTTAAGATAGAACCTTAAGACAGAATTGAAATTTGGAGTAGTGCAATAAAATAGGCCTTTAGGTCGTAAAAGCTTATGAACTTTTTTTAATTCTGAAATTGGGTCATTGATATGTTCGATTACCTCAAAAGAAGTGATGATGTCAAACTTTACTTCAGACGTAAATTCAGCTATGGTTCCATTGTGCATTTTGATGCCTTTTTCTTCACATATTGTCACAAGCTTTTCTCCATATTCACTTCCGTAAACATTCCAGCCTTTCTTCTTGGCCTCTTCTAGAAAGAAACCTACTCCACACCCAATGTCAAGAATGTTGTTTGTTTTTCTATTTTTTTCAAATACATCAAGTAGTTCATTGTAGCGCTTGATTGTAAGCTTACTTCGATAATGATTTGTACCATAATTGGAGTAGTAGCTTTCCAATTCTTCTTTAGATGGAATACGTTTGGTAAAGACCATGTCACAATTTCTACATTGACATAGGTAGGCTTTTTCATAGTTAGGCAGGTCTTTTAGTTTTGTGCTCTCGCAAACAATGCAGCGATCGAATACGGAAAAATTAGTCATATAGTAAAGTTTATACTATTTAGTTCATATTTCAGAATAATGCATTTGAAAAAAATAGAGGATTCTTGAATTCAAGAAGAAGTAGTACTTAGATTAGTACAACAATACTACAAGTCCTTGATTCCAGTTACAAAACCGTATCTTCCTCCACAGAATGAATATATTTCTCTTGTCAATGAGATTTGGAAAAGAAATTGGATAACCAATAATGGACCTTTGGTTAACAAACTTGAATTGGACATTAAAGAGTATTTAGGTCTCAAACATTTTCTATATGTAACCAATGGTACCATCGCAATTCAAATGGCGTACAAACTCCTTGGATTGAGCGGTAAAATAATAACCACACCTTTCTCATATGTAGCCACTACAAGTAGCGCTGTTTGGGAAGGTTTGGAGCCAGTTTTTTGTGATATTGATCCAAAAACTTTCAATGTGAATCCAGATTCAATTGAAGAGAAAATAACAAAAGAGATATCAGGAATTTTAGTAACCCATGTTTTTGGGAATCCTTGTGATATCGAGAAAATTGAAAGGATAGCGAAGAAGCATAATTTAAAAATTATTTATGATGCCTCTCATTGTTTCGGTGTTATGTATAAGGGAAAGTCAGTTTATCAATATGGAGATATTTCAACTGCAAGTTTCCATGCAACGAAGCTTTTTCACACAATTGAAGGTGGTGGAATAATAACTCAATCCTCAGAATTAACAAGAGAGCTAGCTGAGGCTAGAAATTTTGGACATGATGGATTTGATAAATTTGGAAGGGTAGGAATAAATGGGAAGAACTCTGAATTTCATGCAGCCATGGGCCTTACCGTACTTAATCACTTTGAAGCTATTTTGTCCACACGTAAAGAACAATTTAACTACTACGTGGAAAAGTTGAGAGGGCTTGAAGTAACTTTTCAAAAACTTAATGAAAACGTTGAGTATAATTATGGTTATTTTCCTGTTGTTTTTTCGTCTGAAAAACAATTGCTAAAATCTAAAGAAATGCTTGAAGACAATGGTGTTTACTGTCGTCGTTATTTTTATCCAAGCCTAAATAAACTAAGCTACGTAAAGGAACAAGAATGTAACATGGCAGAAAGTCTAGCGTCTAGAATATTATGCTTGCCATTATATCATGAGTTGGCAAAAGAAGAGCAGGATTATATTGCAAGATTGCTTCTCAGAGCTCAAAATAATTAGTAACCACTTCTTGGGTCATTTTCTGCCTGATTAGAACCCTTTCCAATAATCAACAAATCCCTCCTTATGAATGATATATTCTGTCTGAAATTCGGAATTGATCAGATCAACTTTTCGTTTAACGTCTGGATTATTTTCCTTAAATAAAACCCAACTTTTAGCAACTGGACAATAGATAGATGCACGATAATCCCATTGATCCATTAGAATTTGCATGCTCTTGTTTGTTTGAAATGCACAATGTACAGGAGGATCCATATAGAACCAATTTGGATCATTGGGAATATTTTCGCAAATAACCGTATGAATAAACATAAATCCGCTATCTGAAACGATGTTGTTAATGTTATCGAACGATTCTCTATTTGTCAGATGTTCAAATAAGGCACTACTTAAAACTGATGAATAGTTTTTCAATGATTCTTTTGGTACATATATATCTTTAGTATTCCCCTGGACAAATGGATCGTATACTGCTAATTGCATTTCGAAATATTTGTTCATCACTTTACTAAGTGATCCATAACCTCCAGCATAGTCAACTGTTGAATTAATATCTATGATTCCATTTGTACTTAGCACTTTTAAGAATGTGGCTTGGTGTAGGTATGGTGGCTGATTGATCGCTGAATTATTTTTTTCTTGATAGTGGTGGAAGTCAGAATTCAGCATTTCCCAACGTTGATGACTTAAGTCTATTATTGTTTTTCCCATAGTAAAGCCACAATTGATACACTTAAAGTATTCAATTGGACCAATATCCTTCATAAAGAGACTGTAAGGTTCTTCGGTATATTCCTTGCTTAAGAAAAACTTTATGGGTGACTCACAAATTATGCAATTCATGGGGATGTTCTGTTTGAATCAAATAGAAGAAATTCGAAAATATAAGTTCTACTCTGCAAAAGGAGTGTGATAAAAACCTCATTTTTTCCTTTCTTTTTTCATGTAGTATTCGATGCAGTCTGAGGGATATTTCTCTTTTCGCATTTGCTCAACAAGCTCTTCAATGTCATATTTGATGGATTTCATTGAGATTGTTTGTGTTTGGTCATCGTAGGTTAGGTAATTAATTTCATTTATGAATTTTCTATTTTGTCCCACACTCCCTGTATTGTAAAGTGTGAAATTATTGTTTGTGTATTTGAATTGATGGTGAGAATGTCCTATTAGATAGTTGTTACCTAGTAAAATGTTTGTACCAGGATATATGTATTTATCTCCTATGGTGTGAACGCAGATGAACTGATCCAATTTGGACTGATAAATGAAAGTACTTATCTGGTTTTTTTTTTTGAATTCAGAATATGTTTTTTTAAAAAATTTCTGTACCAACTCATTTTCTCCTGGATAATGACCGGCAATGAAGGCTTCTTCATGATTCCCCATTAGTATTGTTGAGTTTGGTAGTGATAGAGCCAAATCAACACATTCATTGCTCCAGGGACCGTAGTTTACCAAATCACCTAAGCAAATATGACTGTCACAGGAGCCCTCGTGCTCTAGCATTTTTCGGAATGCTGGAAGGTTACCATGTACATCGCTATAAATTAGTACCTTCATTTATCCTTTTTATGTAAGAGCCAATTTCTACATCGAGATCGATTTCAAGTCTACCTAGTTGCTCCACATCTTTCAGAGAAAATTTAGATAGAACTTTGTTCACTTTAAGTTTCTTATTGCTTACCCTCAAATCAGGAACATATTTCATTACGATCTTGACAAGATCTTTAAAAGAATATTCCTTGCCAGATACAATGTTAGTTTTTTGTTGGTATGATTTGGTTTGACTCAGCTTATAAAGGTAGTCGACAGCTATTCTAAGTGGAATGATATCTCTTTTGTCTGCACCTTCATTTAATAATTTTATCGATTTTTTAGAGACACATTCCATAATTAGTTTCGATATTCCATCTCTTTCACTGTCAGAGTAAAATATCGTTGAAAATCGAACACTTGTTAAGTTTAGCAACTTGCTTCTGAGACAATAATTTTCTGAGATAAATTTTGAATAAGCATAGTCTGTCATTGAATCTGGATCTAAATAATTATCACTATCTGATAGAATACTCATTGAACTTATGTTGATAAATCTAATTCCTGGGTTTACTTCCTCACAGATCTTAACAATCCTTCGAGTTAGAAGAAAATTTGATTCTATGTACTTATCAAAATTGTTTGAATCTATGAGCGCAGAATTATGAATAACAATGTTGGCCTTTTGAATAAACTCTGACAGCTTCCTATCACTTAAACTTCTAGCAGAAATTATTTTAGCAGGATAATATTCCTTAAATCGATTTGATATTTTACCATTACCCGTAAATAGAATCATAGCCTTAAATTATTTGATGAATTGCTTATGAATTCATTTTTCGTCAAATCGGAAATCGTTTTATTATCGACTACCAATTCATTCCAGTATCTTAAAATGGTCTGTTCAATAATCTGGAATTTTGGCTCAATTCCTTTTAGTACAAAGTCGGCTATGAGCTTTGGTTCATTAAAGCCTGAAAGGGTTCTAGCAGCCGTAGTTCCTGAACACCGAGCATTGATTTCAAAAACAAATGCCTTCCCATTTTTTAGCCTTAGCTGAACATTGCAGGCGCCAAATGGCTTGATTAGCTCAATTGTGCGCCTAACCTCTTCTTCAACCACATTATTTTTCACTGTAAAACATTTGTGTGTATCGCCATCTCTTAAGATTCTTCTCATTGTTATAATTCCCTTACAAGACCCATCTAAACTAATGCTGCCACAGGTGTATTCATCACCATCTATATATTCTTGAGCAACAAAATCAACGAGTTCATCACCAATTTTATCTAAGGCTGCTTGCCATTCAAAACTCTCTTTTATTAGATATACATTTTTTGACCTTGCTCCTCCGACTTTCTGCTTGAGAATAAATGGATAGTTATCATCATTCGGATGAAACTTTTCTGCAGCCAAAGTGGCTGGAATATTTATATCTGCTTTGATGAGTTTTTTGTAAGTTTCCAATTTATCATTTGAAATCGTAATTACTTCAGGACTACTTATGATAACAGTTGTTCCAATATCCATAAAAAGCTGCCTGTTTAAGGATAGAGGCATTAACTCCGCGTCTAGCCCTGGAAACAACAATGAAACTCTTTCTTTTTTGCATATTTCTAACAGTTTGGGAATGTAACTTTCTTCGTTGGCATAAGGGATGATGTAAGAAGTTTTGGCAGCATAAAGTCCTGTTGCCAAGTATTCTCCATCAAGTGCGATAAGATTATAGTCCAAATTTACTAGAGACTTTAATATGCTTTGGCCAATTCCTCCTCCAACTCCGGTTACTGCTATGTTCATTGTTATTTTGTTCAGAATCTGTTGAGCCCTTCAAAACAAGTTATTACAGATCAAGCTAAATTAGGGAAGATCATGGAGACCATTTGATTCGGGGTTTGGAAATTCGGCACGATCATTTTGTATGTTTGCTTAAGTAGCAAATTCTAAATTTTAATTCCCAACACGCTTGCAAGAGACTTTACTTCATATCATGCCCGATGACAAATTTATTGATGCATTTATAAAGCAAACAATCAAACTAGGAATTGGAAAGCATACTTTTTTAATAAGAAAAGCTAGACCATTCAAATACGTAACTTCAGATTTAGCGAATGGATTTGATTTGCTAACTACTGAGTTCAGAGAATTTATTGGAGATATTAATCGGTTTGACAGAGTTTTGATACATAATATGGATTTTCAAATTGGAGATTGGCTTATTGTGAACAAAATAAAAAGAGAAATTATTTGGGTCTTTTTTGGCTCTGAGTTTTATTACCAATCTGGTGTACCATTAAAAGTATATGATGCAGTGACACGTAAAGTGCTTGGTGAAATTGGCAGGAGAAATGTATTCATAGCTATCAAAAAACAATATGAATCATTTACTAGAAATAGGTTCCTGAGAAATCAAAAAAAAAGACTCTTAAGCCAAGTATCTCATATCTACCATTATAACAAGTATGATTTTGAACTTGTAGGCAAATATTTTAGGCATAATGCCAAATTTGTACCTTTTTTCTACACGCTTGATGTAGACTTTTCCTACTTGGATAAATTTGTAAAGCCTCGCGTAAATCCTCAGATTACTATTCTCCTAGGCAATTCTGGAGACCCGTCAAACAATCATGTGTCAATGATGAACAGTCTGGAGAAAATGAAAGGAAATGACTTTCAGATTATTGCTCCCTTGAGCTATGGGAATACTGAATATATAAAAAGACTGAACACTATTGGTCACGAAAAATTTGGCAAAAAATTCAGCTCCATCAGTAATTACATGTCGTATGATAAATATTTGGGCGTCTTATCCAATGTGGATGTAGGTATAATGAATCACCGACGCTCTCAAGCCATGGGGAATATCATAACTCTATTATATCTGGGTAAAAAAGTATTTATGCAATCAACAAATCCAGCTTATTTGTTTTTAGTGGATTTGGGAGTAAGAGTTTTTGACGTTTTAGCATTTGAGAGGGAATTTCGAAAGCCCCTCGATAATGAAAGTATATTAAACAATCAAGGAATTATTGCTAACTCTTTTTCGCACTCCAGGGCTCAGGAATTGATCAAGAATACGTTAAACGAATGAATGCTGTCTCTCTTCATGGAAATAGCTGGCTCTTCTCCTTGGATGATGGGATCGACATTTTTTTTCAGTGTGATATTTTATGCGATCGAAGAAACGGGAAACCGATGGAGATGGAGGGCTATTACCTGTACCATGCGTTGAGGTATTATTCAGCCCGCGAAGAAATAGATATCTCAAAAGACCAACAAATGATTGTTGATGCTGTACTTAAGAGATTGAAGTCGCAGGACAATTTTTGGTACCATTCACACTTTTCATCCAATCCCAGCGAATCACATATGAGATTTACCAGTTGTGCCATTCGACTTTTAGTAGATGCCTATTTGAATAAAAATGCTCAAATACAAAGTGAGTTGTTAAAAAAGGTGCTCCATAAGCATTTATCATACAACGAAAGAATGGAAGACGACATAATCTGGTTTTTGCATGATTCGCTTGAGCAAGAAAGTGAGTATTACCAAGACAGAAAAAATGTCAATCAGGTTTGGGGTAGCACTAAGGGTAATATGCTCATATTTAATACCCATCTGGATACTTTAAATACACTCTTATATACTTTAAAAAGTAATGTGCTGCCGGAAGAATCGGAAAATGAATGTACTAAATATATGGAGGGGGCAATAATGTCATTGAATATGGTGTTAAATGAAGCTAATAACGTAAAAAGCTATCCTTTTCAATTGTTAGATTCTGTTATTCGAAGTGTCGGTTTTAAATTTCATAAGAAAAAAGCTTTGATAAGCCAACTTATAGATCGTCTTTTTGTTGCTTATTATTGGAGAATTCGGATTAGACTAAAAGCAGTCTTTCCAACTTTCTTCTTCTCAGACGGATATACCGAGCGTGATATCAACTTGCCTGGCCTGTCCTTTGGCTATCATGTTGTTAACCTGTGGGATTTGGCTAAGCTTGTCCGATTACTAGAAACAAACAATCAGCTTCACTTAGTTTTAAAAATAAGGTTGTTTAAGGTTCTTAAAAAAGGAATAAAGTATGCCTTGAGAACAGATTTTAGAAATACGATAGAACGTATGATGGGATCACAAACCATGATATATACCCAACTTTGCGAAGCAATTGGAATCGTGATTCTTCAATACAATTTGCTAAATCGAATGTGGATTGATATGTACATGCAGGCCAGAAAAGGAATCATTCCAACATCTGGTATGCTAGGTTTCGATCCCTTAATCAGTGATATCATATCTGATAAGAGGTTAAATGAGTTAAAAGAATCACATCTCATAAGTTCCCAAATAGATCTATTTAATGATAGCTCTCGAGGACTTTTGATAATAAATACTACTGACTATCCCATTCCACTGAGGGAATCACTATTGCAACAAGTCGAAAATGATGAATTCTTAAAAGGGTCATCACTACTTCCTAAATCTGCAGTAGTTTTAGTTCCAAACTTAAAAATAGGATCAACGTGAAGATTTCAGTTGTTACTCCTGTTCACAATGCAGAAAAATTTGTAGAGAAAGCAGTAACATCCGCGCTGGATCAACCGGAAGTAAGTGAAATGATACTGGTAGAAGATGGGTCCTCCGATGGCTCACTTGATTTATGCAAAATCCTCGAAAAAAATTATCCAAAAGTTCACCTGTATATGCATGAACAAAACAGCAATAAAGGTGCTGGAGCATCACGAAATTTGGGAATTCGTCATGCAAACTGTGAGTTTATTGCTTTCTTAGATGCCGATGATTTTTTCCTTGAAAATCGGTTTCAGAAAACGGTGGAAACTTTTCAAAAGTATCCAAGTGCAGATGGAGTATATGAATGTATAGGAACTCATTTTTATAGTGAGTCTGGTAAAAAGAACTATTTAGAGACTATGAGTTGGGCAGCTAAGGAAGGAAGAAATATATTACTTACCACAGTAGATGAATACATTTCACCAGAGAATTTGTTTGAAACTCTGCTAGTTGGAAACAGCGGATGGTTTAGTGGTGATGGTTTGACTGTAAGGAGATCATTATTTGAGAAATGTGGATATTTTGACACTTCCCTCCAATTAAGTCAGGATACAGAAATGTGGTACCGAATGGTCCATTTTGGCAAACTTTATCCGGGGGAAATAAAGGAACCGGTTGCAAAAAGAGGTGTTCATGATACCAATAGATCGATTATCAAGAAAGATTTATATCATCATCGTGTTTTTTATTGGAAAAAAATGATGAAAAATGCAGTTGAATTAAATCTAGGCAAAAGATGTACGAGAATAATTATATTGAGAAGTTTGGATCATTACAATCATAGAATTCAGAAAACATTTGGGATTAGAAGAAAGGTACTTAAGTTATTATACTTGGCTTTCATCCTAATCAAAAATCCAGTTTTGATCATTAAGTTTCTAATGTAACTTTAAATAAAGGATCGCCTACCTAGAATTGGAGCTGAAAAATAAAACCATTCTTTTTGTATCACCAGAGCCCTGGTCTCATCTATTCGTGTCCAAACATCATTATGCAATACACCTGGCATCTCGCAATAATCTTGTCTTTTTTCTAAACCCTCCTTCCAGTGAATGGTGTATTGCTGATACGGCATACAAACATCTTAAAGTTTTAAATTATTCTGGTTTTTGGAAGGGCCTGTATCGGCTCCCAAAATGGTTAAGAGCCATTAATTTAAAGCAAGTATATAACAAACTTGAAGAATTATCTGGAGGAGAATTTGAGGTTATTTGGACCTTCGATAATTCTGTTTTTTTCGATTTGGATGTATTGCCAGCTTCCATACTCAAGATTTCCCATATCGTCGATTTAAATCAAAATTTTCAAACAGAAATATCTGCCGCTTCCGCAAATGTTTGTTTTGGAGTAAATGACGCAATCGTAAATCGTCTCAAAAAGTATAACAGCAACTCTTACTTGATTCCTCATGGAGTCACAATCCACCAAGCAAAAAAATCCAGTGCATTACCAGGTAAAAACAAGAAAAAAGCTCTTTATTTTGGTAATCTAGCTATGCCACATTTGAACTGGAACCTAATGAGAATGGCGATTGAGCGATTCCAACAAGTAGATTTCATTCTATTGGGGTCGAATCACCAGGCGGTTCCACTAAGAAAATGTCAAAATCTTTTTTTACACGATCCCGTCCCGGCATCACATCTCCCATCATACATGAAGGCTGCCGATTTGTTGTACTTATTCTATACTGATACATATCATTCTTCCTATGCAACCCCTCATAAAATGCTTGAATATCTATCATCTGGCAAGCCAATTGTTTCGAATTGTTTCGCAAACTATACGGATAAGTCAGATTTGATCTATCAATCAGATAATCACGAAAAGTGGATGACTAATTTTGAAATGGCACTAAATGAGGTTGATGATATAATTGTAAAAGAAAGGATTGCTCTTGCACTGGACAATACTTATGAAAAACGGTTGGATCGAATCGAAAATATTGTTAATCAGAGGGCATGAATGATTTGGTTTCAATTATCACTCCTATTTATAATGCCGAGAAATACCTTGCTGAAGCCATTCAATCAGTTCTAGATCAAACGCATGAAAATTGGGAACTGCTCCTAGTCAATGATGGAAGTACAGATCAATCAGAAGAAATAGCACGTTTCTACTCAGATGTGCGCATTCGATATTTTGAACAAGAAAATAAGGGAGTAAGTGCGGCTCGAAATGTTGGGTTAACCGAAATGAAAGGAAGATATTTTTGTTTTCTCGATGCAGATGATACACTTCCCTCAAAATCCATTGAAGTAAGACTCCAGGTTTTCACAAAAAATCCTCACGTCGATTTTGTAGATGGAACGGTTGTTTCTTACGATTTCAGTATGAAAAAGGAAAGATCCAAGTGGCATCCATCCTATACTGGGAATCCACTTAAAGAATTAATAAATTTAAAAGATACCTGTTTCTTCGGAGTGATGTGGATGATTAGACGGAAACAAGGAAAAACCTATCGATTTGACACTTCTATTACTTTCGGTGAAGATTTATGGTTTTTTATTGAATTGGCACAAGAAGGAGGGGTGTACAACTTCACTTTGGCCCCTGGTTATTTTCGGCGGATGACTCCAGGAAGTGCAATGAAAAATATGGGATTGTTAGCTGAGGGTTATCATAAACTTTATGAAAAAATTGCAACCCTGAATGTTTTGAATAGCAATGAACTAAAGTCACTTAGAAGAAAAATTCATTTAATTATTCTCAAATCTTCCTTGAGGGCATTTAAGCTTGGAGTAGCATGTAAGGAGTTAATTCGAGTAGTTAAATAGTTATGCAACATCACATCGTCCTTGCTTATCATTCCTATAATGATTCAATTCTAAAAGGATTATTATTGCGCTATTTGCAATCATACCAGCGACGTGCCGGCAGAGAGGTCACTTTTCATTATATCACTTTTGAACAACGTGCTTATCAAATGGAACCAAGCGAACAAGTCCGTATATACCAGGCTCGTTCCAAAGAGAATATTACATGGCACCCTGTTACATATCATTCAGGAGGTAAGCTTCTACTTTTTAAGAAAGCATATGATTTCCTAACAGCTTTTTTTCTCATTTTGACATTAAGAGTCAAGTACAATGCTAAACATATTATTGGGTTCACTTCCATTAGCTCTGTCATGGCATGGGTTGCTTCAAGATTATTGGGTATGAAATCCACCTGCTTCAATGTAGAACCTCATAGTAAGTATATGGCTGAATTTGGAATATGGAGTCAAAAAAGTTTTTCTTATAAAATTCTTAGGTATTTAGAGATACAGATGATGAGGCGTAGTGATTATTTAGCTTTTCCGACTCAAAATGGGGTGAAAGATTTTTCTTATGAAAGAAATGAAAAACTATATTTTGTACCCACAAGTATAGATGTGACAGATTTTGAATTTGATGAACAGGCAAGGAAGCAATACCGAGCAACATGGAAAATTCCAACCAATGCAGAAGTCATCGTTTATCTTGGGAAGTTTGATGGCATATATTTTTCAGCCAAAAAAACAGCTGAATTTTTTAAAAAACTAGCTGCAAATTCAAACAAAGAACTCATTGCCTTGATTATTACCCCAGATCCTACAGATGAGGTTGATCAAATTTTTCGAACTTATGGACCGGAGAAGTATCGGATAAATGGGCCAGTGGCCTACAAGGAGTTATCCGGCTATCTTTCTGCTACAGACGCCGGACTTCTTATCCTTCCTCCATACCCCTCACAACGATACCGTTGCCCCATCAAAACAGCTAACTACCTGGCATGTGGTCTGCCAATTATTATCAATGATATAGTTGGTGATGAACCACAAATCGTCTCCAAACATCAGGTGGGGTGGGTGGTAGATTTGGAAAACCCATCGATTGATTTTTCAAAGCGTCCGGATCGTAAGCGATGTATGGAAGTTGTTCAGCAAACGCGTGATATTCAATTGATAGTCGATTTTTTATGGAAGGGCACTGCATGAAGTACTCACAAACATCGATTCCTACTTATCTGTGTCAGTGTAATGTCTTAAGATTGGACTGAGTGGTAACGAATTGATTTTGATTGAAAACATACGAAAAAATCAAAGAGCTAGGAGTCTTTGCTAATATTTGTAGTGCTCTAGAAATATGAATAGTCTTCGAACAATTCTCCTCAAAGCTCGAATCAAGGGTACATTCCTTAGAAATTTGATGTATACGTTTTCGTCCAATGCGATAGTCTACGCTTTCAACTTGGCCTTTTATCCGGTACTCACGCAAATATATGGTCCTGATGCCTATGCAGAGTATGCGATATGGACCCTGGTTTTTAACAATTTGATGGTATTTTCCACCTTTGGTTATAGTGACTCCTTAGTCGTAGTAACCCATCAAAAAGATTATTTCAAACTAGGAAGCGGTATTACCTACCTTTCAGTAGTTGTCACTCTTATCTCCCTACCTCTGTATTTATTTTTCGTGGATACCTTTTGGAATTATTTTGAAATTAATGGCTTTTGGTGGATGACTTTGGTATTTCCTGTTGTGATATTGGCTACTATGCAGCAAGAAATATTAGGTATGGGAACGGTAAGGTTTGGGCTGTTAGAACGTAGTGCTAAGGTGTCTTCCTATTTAAGAATTGGATCAAAAATGCTTGTGTTGTTTGTTGGGTGGATGGGCCTGAATCAAGGGATAGGCCTATTGATTGGGGATATCATTTTTTTTGTACTGGCTTTACTGATGATTCTGCCAACAAACAAAACCTGGCTTTTTTTTAGAGAACTTTGGCGATTTGATTTAAGGGGGAGCTTAAATCTATTAAGGTTACATGCTGATTATCCCAAATTTGTGTTTCCCACCCTTTGGGTAGTGGTGCTCATACAGCAGGTTCCATTATGGTCTATCGGCTTTAAATTCAGTATTTCAGACCTAGGGCTGTATACCTTTTGCTGGGGCCTACTAGGGGTACCTGTCGGGATTGCCATGAAATCCATCCGTCCTGTTTTTTTTCACAAAAACATGGAATTAAAACAGATAAGCCTTAAGGAAAGAAAGCAAAAAATTATGCATTTTGTAAATATTCAGTTTGCTGGGCTGATCCTCTTTTTGATGGTTGGCTATTGGGGGACAGAATGGTGTTACGATTTCATTTTTGCTGAAAAATGGAGTGAAGGAAAATCCTTGATTCAGAATATGCTTGTGGGTAGTGGAGGAATTATTTTGGCTGGACCCATGTCGAGTATTTTTAAGGTGAATGGAAAAATGAAAATTGACCTGGCTGTTAGATTGGTTATCCTCGTTTCCCTAATAGCTCTCTCCTCTTATATGGTTACTTTGAACATCAATCTGTTTGAGTTCGCTTATTACTACAACTTCTGTTTTTTCGGAACATTTGTAATTCTATTCCTTTTCCAACTCAGGGAGTTTGGATTTAAATTTCAGGAATTTGCTATCACTTTGCTGAAATTGCTGGCAAGCATTGTCCTTTATTTGCTAATTACAATTCCATTTTATGGATAAATTAAAAAATCTATTAAAAAGAGTTGTGCCGGACAACTGGTTACTCTATATAGTGTTGAGTAAAGTAATTAACTGCAATCAACCACATCATTCAAGCTTGTCTAAAGCAATTACAAACTTGAAGGAAGTATATTTATTCGGATTGGTCCAATGATGAGGAACAGGTGATCCTTTATAGTCACATTATTAAAAACAATTGAAAGGGTATACTTGTAGAGCTTGTGGAATCTATTTTTGGGAAATTGAAGGGGACTTACCATGATCAAAGAAGCAATCTATACTTTAAGAATTTGGCAATTGGTATTGAAGAGGGTTATCAAACTTTTTATGCTGTATCTGAAGATTGGTCTACTGACAAAACATGGATTAGCCAAATAGGGACACTTGATAGAGAGTAATACTATTCCATGAGAAAAATCCGCATAACATCGAAGTGTTCGTCATAGAGACTGAGGTTCACAAACTTCCTACCCAAAAAAGACTTGACAAGTATCCTGATGTTACTGGAAAGTTGAATATTGCCCATATTGATACTGAAGGATATAACTTTAAATACTATCTCAATTTGATTTTTCTACATAAACTATAGATGAAAAGAGTTTTGCGATTGAATTCAAAAAAAAATGGCTATGGCCGTTATTTGGATGGAAAAGATTCCTTTGGGATAAAGAAGTAACGATTATGTCAGAAAATGAAATAGGATTTCTTTACGTTGCATCAGGAAAACATTTTCTGGAAGAAGCCATCATTTCTTCCAGATCATTAAGAATAAAGTGTCCGCTATTTCCAATTGCAATTGCTACTGATGAATTGAATTCTAAAAAGGCTGGTGATCATTTTGATCAAGTGTTGATAATCGACAATCCTCAATACAATTTTATAGATAAAATAAGACCGCTTGCACAATCACCGTTTGAGAAAACTCTGTTTTTGGATACAGATACATTCATAGTAGAGGATATTTCATCGTTGTTTGAGCTTTTAGATAAATATGATTTTTGCGCTGCATTTGCACCTGGAAGGGAACAAATGACCATAGCAAATTTGCCTTCCTATTTTCCAGAATTCAACACAGGAGTGATTGGATACTCAAATTCGATGACATGCCTTTCCGTATTGGAAAATTGGCTAAGTACCTATAAAAATCAGCTTACTTCAGATCTCATGCCTCCGCACGATCAGCCGGCGTTTAGGCAAGCGCTGTTTCAATCAGAAGCAAGAGTCTATTGCCTTTCTAATGAATATAATTTTCGTACAACTAATTCGAATATTGTATGGGGGAATGTTACCATAAAAGTGATTCATGGAAGACACGATGACTATGAAAAGCTTTCTAGTTTGCTCAATAAAGATCGTCAGCCGATACGGTTCTTTTTCCAAAGTATACGATACCTACCCGTTGCCTGGCTACAATTTCTCGAATTAAAGCATAATAAATTTTTGACTGTCAATCTTTTTAGATTCATTGTCAAAGCAATGGGGAAGGTTGAAGAAAGATTGCGACGATCAAAAACAAGGCAAAAGAAAAAAGGAAATTAATTCTGATAAAAACAAAGTGAGCTACAAACTGAATCACATAGGAGTAAAGTTAGTATCGCATTTTAAACAATTCGATCCATTGAAAAATTTCTACATCTTTTCAGATCCACGAGGAGGAAGTACATGGATGGCCGAAATTTTAAAGAATATCCCCAAAACGGCTTTCATGTGGGAGCCCCTGCACTTGAAATATGCAAATGAGTTCATAAAATTGGGATTTAATCAACGTCAATTGATACCTCAAGAAGTTGAATGGCCAGAAGCTAAACAGTTATTTGAACAAGTTTTTCAAGGCAAAACTTGGAATGTTTTTAGCTCAAGCATGATCACCCCCTGGGAGTTGGGCAGGTCCAATAAATTAATTGTAAAATTATGTCGTGGAAATCGAATGTTACCCTGGATCAGCAGCCAGTGGGAGTTTAAATACGTTCCTATTTACATGGTAAGACATCCTTTTGCCGTGGTTCTTTCACAAATCAACCAAGGAGGTTGGAAAGATGATTTCGAATACTTTCGATTTCCTCTTTCTCCATTCACAGATTTTGAGAAAAAACATCTTTCATTTTTGAAAACCCTGAAAACCAGGGAAGAGGTTCGAGTTGCTCAATGGTGTATTTCAAATAAAGAAACAATGGAAAACGAACGAAATGATAAAGATTGGATATTCATTACATATGAAGATCTCCTGCTTAAGCCATATGAAACATTGGAGGGGATATTTGACAGGTGGGATTTGCCAGTTCCAAAGAATGTAAATTTTTCTAAGCCAAGTGTAACCAGTGTTGAAAATTTTCATAGCGGAGATTTAACTCAACTTTCGAAATGGCAAAATTCATTTGACTCTGAAATGATCGAAAAAATGCTAAAAGTGATCGAATATTTTGAAATTGAACTTTATTCTGCCTCACCTTTACCTATTAGGTGAATTTAATTAGATACATATTCGCGTGTTATTGCTTAAGTGTGGTAAGTCCTGTATTTGCACAGAATGCGGATTTTACACTCTCAACCACTGTATGCATTAATGAGAAAACTGAGATATCCAACCTCTCAACAGGTTCAACAGGTTATCTATGGGACTTTTGCGGATTAGAATTTTCTAGTCCTCCGACAGAAACTACCATCGGCACGCTAAGCAATATTACTCGGGTAAGGGGCTCTGGAATAATTTACGACACAGTTAATACGAATTACATTTTTTTTGCTACTGATGATTCTAGAGATGACCTTAATCGGATTGTGCTGGGGGATAATTTAGGGACTACTTTCAGTCATGATAAAGTAGCCTTCTCCTCAGGAAGTTTAGTGGATCCTCATAACATAGTAATCACCAAAAACTCCGATGGCAGCTGGTTAGGGTTTGTAGGGAGCAGTTCAAGTGGGGTCGGCATCAAGCGCATTGAATTTGGTACTTCTTTAGTTGATGATGCTGGAGGGTTGACCATTACTGACTTGGGAACTTTTGGTGAAGGGAACGTTCAGATGCGTGGTGTTCAGGTCTGGAAAGAAGGAAATAACTATTTTCTTGTTGCTCTTAACTTGAATGGAAATCGGTTTGTGATTGTTAACTATGGGGATTCTTTTCTCAATGATCCAGTTAACCAACTAGTGACTTCATCAATGCCAACGAATCTTGCTAACGGATTCGATTTGGTAAAATATAATAACGAAGTGTTGGCTTATGTGGTGGGGCTTAACGGTATGAACATTGTTCGAGTCAATTTTGGGAGTACCATTTTTAGTGACTTTTCTATTGAGAATACATTTGATGACTCAGATTTTACTACGATGCTTGGTAGGTTATCTAGAATTTCCATTGTAAACAACTTTGGGAATTATTACGCAATTGTATCTCAGTTTGATGCCGGAAACCCTACGTTTACTCTGGATTTAAAAGACCTAAATAATGTCAGTACACCGGAAGATCTAGGTTATGCCAACACACAATTCAACGACGTTGGAGGTGGTTACTACGATGGAAACTATTATTTCTATGGCATAAATGGAGCAAGCCTGAATCGAATTACATTTTCATCAGATTGTGGAGTTAGCATTAATAGCAGCGAAATAGTAGAGCCTTCTATTTCTTATACTACTTCAGGCACTAATCAGATCAGTTTAAAAGCTGTATCTGCTTCTGGGGATGAATCATTCAAGTCTGAAACTGTGATGGTATCAACTGATGTGACTCCTGATATAGATTTTACAATCGATCTCAACCAATGCATCTCTAGCCCAAACAGCTTCCTACCCTCTCTTTCAGGACTTACCTATTCTTGGGATTTCAACAACGATGGAATCGAAGACAGTAATCTTGAGAACCCTTCTTTTCAATTGGGATTGGGAGACAACCTTGTAAGACTTGATATAAACGACGGAACCTGCAACAACTTCGTTGAACAAATAATCACCATCTATCCAGACCCACCAACTCCAACATTTACTGCTCCATCCAATGAATGCAAGAGTACACTAATTTCCTTCACCAACACCACAGACGAATCCCAGCACATCGGTGTCCTGTCTTACGAATGGGATTTCAATGGAGAAGGAACCTCAACAGATCCAAATCCTGATTTTTCATTCGACAGCCCGGGAACCAAACAAATTGCCTTGAAGACGATCATCCCTGGATGTGAGAATATTTCCTCAGTATTTGAAATCGAGGTATCCGATGGTCCAACTTCTTCCTTCAATGCCTCTTCCTTTTCTATCTGCGAAACCGAATCGATTTCATTCACCAACCAAAGCACAAATAATCCAATTAGCTGGGAATGGGATTTTGATGATGGCTTCTCGTCTAATGCACAAAACCCCGATCATCTGTTTTCAGAGCCTGGAAACTACAATGTTTCATTGACTGTAACAGATGCATTGGGTTGTCAAAATACGCTTGCACAGGAAGTATCCGTTTCATCATTGCCCGAAGTTACTTTCGATTTTGATGTGCCATGTACAAGTAGTGATGGAATACAATTCATGGATCTTTCGACGGTTAGTGGTGCGGATATAGTGTCTCGAACATGGTACGTTGGTGATACGCCATTGGCAGAAGCACAAGATCAGCAGAATCCATTGCTTACCTTCTCTTCAGAAGGAGTCGTAAACGTTCGTTTGGAAACAGTGAGCTCGACCGGTTGCGAATCTTCTCATAGTGAAGACATTCAAATTTTAGCAGCACCACAGCCTGATTTTTCAATCAACATTGGTTGCGAAGGTGAGATGTCATCATTCTCTGACATTACATTGTCACCTGGGAATCAGATCACTTCGCGCCTTTGGACCTTAGATGGAGCAACTTACACTACTGAAGAGATTGACCACACATTTAGTGGATCAGGAGTTTTTGAAGTTACCTTGGAAGTAACAGGGCAAAATTTCTGTTCTGAAACCATTACCAAAGAGGTCGAAGTGTTAGAACTTCTCACAGTTGATTTTAATGTTGATGGAGATTGTAGCAATGAACTCATTGAACTTTCAGATCAATCAACTGAGCTTCAAGATCCTATCGTATCAAGAGAATGGTCATTGGACGGTACCTCAGTCGGAAATGGAAGTAATTTGACATTAGCATCTCTACCTGATAATACCTATGAGCTTATGCTCGAGGTGACGACAGCTTCCGGATGTGTTGTTAATACCACTGAAAACATAGTGATCGACAGAGCTCCTCAATCAGTAATCGCTTCACCTAAGACATTTGGCATTCCAGGAGATGCGATCACATTTACAAATGAGTCGACTGGAGGCTCGTCTTACCATTGGTTGTTTAACGGAGATTCTGTGAGCAACAATGCTCTCGAGGAAACTTTCCAATTCCCTGATCCTGGAAATTACCAAGTTAGTATGGTGTCCGATAATGACTTGGGATGTAGTGACACCATTACCACAACTATTCAAATAGCTATTCCAAACGTTGATTTATCCATTGGTCAATTTGAGGTGGTTGAAAACGAAGGCAAAGGAACAATCTTCCTTGAGATCCAAAACAACAGCAACCTTCCAATAGATGATACGGAAGTGGTGATTGAGTTGGAAAATCAATTCGCTGTGACTGAACAGATTAATTCTTTGATTGAAATTGGTGAAAGTGAATTGGTGAGTTTGAATGTTGGAGTCCCGCTTAGCTCCAATGAGCTCAATTACTTATGTGTTTCCCTTAACTCGCAATACAATGGATTTGATGATATCAACCCGTTAGACAATGAGAAGTGCTTAACAATTGAACCTAACATCGTAGTAGAAGCACCATTTCCAAATCCGGTTACTGATCAAGTAAGAGTAAGGCTTGTGGCTCCAGCCAATGGGTCGACAACAATCACACTAATAAATTCAGCTGGGAAAGTTGAGATGGTACACAGTCCTCAAACACAGGAGGGGTTAAATAACTTTTTCCTTGACCTGAAAGCTCTCACCACTGGTGTATATTTCATCCGAATCGAACTTGAAGGAACCACTTCCGTTCAAAGAATTATTAAACTTTAATACAAGAGACTTAGGGTTACTTTGCAGTTGATTGTTAGAGGATTAGATATTTTTTGGTTCACAATCAAAATATTTACTAATACTATTAAATTTGTAACGAATAATATTTCGTAATGAAGATAAACTCAGCGAAAATAAAATTGGACGAAATAGACAGGAAAATTCTGGATATTCTACAGTCAAATGCCAAAATCACCAACGCTCAACTATCTAAGGACATAGGCCTTTCACCAGCACCAACACTTGAGCGAGTTAAGAAATTAGAAACATCGGGAGTTATTAAAAGTTATCACGCTGTACTGGATACTGAACGTGTCGGGTTAAGCGTCAACACCTTTGTTCAGGTTTCCCTCAAAGGTCACAATAAGAAAAACATTGATTTTTTCATCAATGAGATCAACAAAATACCTGAAGTGATCGAATGCCACCACATTACTGGCTCTGGAGATTTTATATTGAAGATAATTGCCAGTGACATTCAATCGTATCAGAAACTAATGTTGGAAAAAGTTTCCGATATTGAAGTTGTCGATGGGTTGCAATCAATGGTGATACTTTCTACCTTCAAGGACAGCAAAGTAATGCCTGTGCCAGAGAATGAGCGATAAGATTCTATCCAAAAAAAAGATCGATCAAATCATACGACGGATCGCCTATCAGATCTATGAAAACAACATGGATGAGAAAATCGTGTTGGTCGGAATTGATGCTGGCGGGAAAAAATTTGCGACACTTCTTGCGGATACATTAAAAGAGATTTCTAAAAAAACTCCCAAATGTTTTAGCATTTCTATTAACAAGGAAAACCCACTAGATGATGACATAAAATTCGATGGGTCGCTGGATGATCTTGAAGATACGTCTGTCATTTTGTGTGATGACGTTCTCAACAGTGGAAAAACTCTTGCTTATAGTCTGAGTAAACTCTTAGCTGTAAAAATCAAAAAAGTCACAACTGCAGTTCTCGTTTTGAGGAGTCATGGTCGTTTTCCAATTTATGCAAATTACAAAGGTTACGAGCTATCCACCACCATTAACGAGCATGTTCGGGTCGACCTGAATCGTGGCGTTTTTCTAACATAGAAAACCCCGATGTTTGAACACCGGGGCTAAATAGCGAGTTTCCCATAATTACCTATTAAACTCTACCTGTAAGGAAGACTCGCCGAAACATAGTTATCACATCACCTATTTTCTATTTTTATCTAGTTGCCGTTCCAGTAGGTAGAGAACCCAAGTTTTGTCCAAAGTCATGGGCAGTAGGAGCTGTTGCTGCATCAGCCGCAATCATGGAAAGAAGTGGCTTCAAAAGGAATGGCGCTGTGCTATTGTCAGGCACTGGCTCTACGGAAATCACCACTGTTTTGCCTCTCATATCAATTGGGAAAGTATCCAAAGATCCTTCTGGAGCAACAAAGAAATCTTCTCCTGGTACTGGAGGACCTACATTATTGATTGCACTGCTGAATGGATTTCCACTGTCGACTGCACCGAAATCCGTGAAAGTTCCTGTTGAAAGCGGGCCATTTTCTGTTACCAACCATCCTTCATACACCCATCCTTCTTCTAAAGTTGGAAGTGTGAAATTAGCTGTCGGAGGAGCTCCAGGAGTTCCGAACCAAATTCCATATTCGTCATTTCCGTTGTTAACACCATCCGCTTCATCGGTTGGAGTTCTCAGGAAATAAGTTCCAGCTGCATTTGAGAAATCTCCAACCGCAGGAGCAGTTCCAGTGGATAGCGTTGCAACATCTGCAGAAAAATCTCCAGCAATCAATTTCTGTGCTGAAGGTGCAGGGTCCTCATCCACCGCTGGCTCAATGGTTAAGATAAACTTAGTTGCAGCGTCAACATCTGTCTTAGCAGCGTAGAAAGTAGTTTTCGAAAGCTCACCAGATTCATTTACCGTGAAAACACCTGTTGTAACTGGCGTCCCATCAACCAATACCCATCCTTCGTACACAAAGTCATCTCCTAAATCTTCAAGACCGGAAATCTCAATCGTAACACTTGCTCCTTCGACTCTGTTTACGGTTACAGAATTAGATAGTGCGATATGATCCATATTTAGATCATCAATGTCTGCATCTACAGCCAGTCCAGTCAAAGCATCTCCAAACCTTGCGTAGTAAATGAAGCAAACGCCAACTCCGGCATCATTAAAATCAACACCTTCAACTGCCTCAAGTGTTCCTGGCATGCCTAGGATTACACCATCTTCGTCGGTGATTAACCAGGTACTGTTAGCACCAAAGGCAGATGAATTGTCGATTTCAATATTAGAGACATTGTCAACTTGATCGTCTACCACAAATGTGTATGGACCACCAGTCAATGTTCCCGCATTCAATGCATTTCTGGTTACTGTGATAGAGTTTGACAAGTCAAAAGATCCATCCAGTCCACTTGTATTCATCCCCATCTCTAATCCAGTTAGACCTTCTTCATATCGCAAATACCAGATAAAACAAACACCTGCACCTGCACCGTCAAAATCTACTGCTTCCAAGTCTGTCAAAGTTGCAGGCAATCCTAAAATATTGTTCTGGTCATCTGTGATTACCCAGGTGCTATTGGTTCCAGCCACATCAGTATCGTCAACTGTAATTCCACTTACCATATCAGGAGTGCCATCTACCACAAACGTGAAAGGACCTCCAGAAATAGTTCCGCCATTAGGAGTAATGGTCGTTCCATCATCATCTCCACAGCTTGCCAGAATTAAGCTCAGTGCTGCTAAGATCAAAATCGGTTTTTCGAATAGTTTTCTCATTTCATTGAAATTTTTACATGTTTCTTGAACACAAATCAACGGTTGAGATATTGTGAAATGATCACAAAGAATTAACATTTTCAATACCATGTATCACGATCGTAATATGTTGGAATTCAGCTATTTATAGACAGTACGATTGTAATTATGAAGACCAACCAATGCATTGCTGAGGTTTTGATATTCTATTGTGATACTTCTGTGATAAGTTTTGCGTTGATTCGTATTTGAAATGAAGGAAGTACTGATAATTGAGGACGATCCTGAGATCATAAATCTGTTGGAAATTCACCTGGAAGACTTGTCCTGCACTGTGACCAAAGCGATGGATGGAAAAAAAGGATTGGATTTGGCACTCGATCAAAAGCCAGATTTGGTCATTTTAGATATCTCTCTTCCATCGATGGATGGTATTGAGGTTTGTCAAAAAATCCGAGCTGTTCAAAACACCCCAATTATTATGCTTACTGCTAAATCTGAGGAGATCGATCGAGTGATTGGATTGGAAGTAGGAGCAGATGATTACATCACTAAGCCATTTAGTGTTCGAGAATTTATCGCAAGAGTAAAAGCAATTTTTAGACGTACAAAACTTATTCAGGAAAGCCTAAATACTGAATCTGTCTCAGAAATGAGTTTCGATGATCTTTCTATAAGTGTGGAAAAGAGAAAAGTAGGAGTGGCGGGAAAGAAAATCGAGCTTTCACCGAAAGAATTTGAACTACTTGTGCTCATGGCTTCTCATCCTGGGAAAAGCTATTCGCGAAGCGATCTGCTGAGAATCATATGGGGTTATGATTTTGATGGCTATGAACATACTGTCAATTCTCATATTAATAGGCTCAGAGCGAAAATTGAACCTGACATGAACGAGCCGAAATTTATTCTGACGACCTGGGGAGTTGGATACAAATTCAATGAAGAATTATGAAAAAGGATAAAACACTCAGTAACCGACTGATCAAAAAATTAGGTTTTGCATTTTTCTTCCTTGTGGTATTGATGGGTACTTCTTATATCCTTATTTCTGTTTATCTCACTAATAAACATTTTGAAGAAAGATCACAAAAGCTAAACGCTCAACTAGCCAATCATTTGATTGAAGAAAAGTTTAATGGCGCCTCTCCGTTTTTGGATGATGGTTCAGTGAATAAACCTCTCTTTGGAGATTTGATGCACGACATGATGGCTGTTAATCGAGGGATTGAAGTGTATTTGTTAGACAGTCTTGGTGCTGTTCTTTATTCGGTTGTTCTCAAGCATGACGACCCAACAAATCCTGTTCAATATGTTGACTTGGAGCCCATACAGGAATTCATTGCCTGTCAAGGAGATCGATACATTCTTGGTGACGATCCAAGAAATAGAGGTGAACAGAAAATCTTTTCTTCAGCAAAATTTGAAAGTAATGGGCGAGAAGGCTATATCTACATCGTACTAGCTGGCCAAGAGCTTGATAATGTGGCCAGCTCACTTCTTTCTGACTATTTCATGAAGCTTGGGGTCGGTGCTTCACTTTTGACCATGCTGTTTGTTTTGGCTCTTGGACTGACCAGTTTTTGGTTCTTAACGAAAAACCTAAGATCAGTCATCCAAACTGTTAAGCGGTTCAGGGAAGGCGACATGGACATCAGGATTGAAGAACCGGAAAAAACGGATCTTTCTGTTCTTGCTACCAATTTCAATGAAATGGCGGATACGATTTCCAGAAATATGGAGGAAATAAAGTCGGTCGATGTATTGCGTCGCGAATTGATTGCTAACGTTTCTCACGATCTAAGAACTCCACTCTCAATCATTCATGGCTATGTGGAAACACTGCAGATGAAGAAGGATAAACTGGATGAAGCAGAGAAGGATAAATATTTGGAGATCATTAAAGGGAGTTCGGAAAAGCTATCAAAACTAGTAGCTCAATTATTTGAGTATTCGAAGCTCGAAGCGGATCAGGTGAAGCCTTTGAAAGAACCGTTTTCAATAACCGATTTGGCTATGGATTTGGTTGCCAAATATCAAATACTCGCTTCAGAAAAGAACATTGATATCAAAGTAAATGCGATTAATAACACTCCATTGGTTTTTGCTGACATTGGTTTAGTTGAGCGTGTCATTCAAAACCTGTTGGATAATGCATTAAAGTTTGCTCCGAAAAATGGTGAAGTTTCCCTGGATGTTTCAGTGAACGATAAAGATGTTCAAGTCGCTGTTTCGGATAACGGACCGGGGATCAATGAAAAGGATCAAGCATACATTTTTGATCGATATCGCCAGGCAAGGAAAGAATCTAAAGCCGACGGTGTTGGACTTGGTTTAGCTATCGTCAAAAAGATCATGGAACTACATAACAGTAGTATTCAGGTCATCAGCAAACCAAATGAAGGGAGTACATTTCAGTTTTTGTTGCCTAGCTATTCTGCCGCTTTAGGTTAAGCTTGAGTTTGACTGAGAAAATTGGAATCATACGTTTGATAATCTGAGCTCAATTTTCCGTTGGAATTCCTCCCTTGAGGGAGGTTAGGAGGGTGTTTTATCATTTCAAGAACACCCCTATAATCCCCTCAAGGGGATATTTCTGTTATTCATATCAAACTCGCGTTAGTTTAATATTCCTTATACAAACTTGGCTTTCGAAGAAGCATTTCCAGGCTTAATGAAACGAGTTCACCCATGTTTTTGCATTCAAGAAAATCATCGTCTTCATAAAAATTCGCCAGTTCTTTTTTGAGCTTATTGATATGTTCAGGCTTGGAAAGTTTTTCGTGCTTCATCGCCTTTAATAAATCGTCGATTCGGGTTCGTTCCACTTTCATGCGATTAGCGATATTGGATCGTTCTTCTCGCTGATATTGCTTCACTGTTTCTGCGGTTAGATGCTTCAACCCGACTTTAATGATGGGATTGTTTTGTGTGTAATATTGAGGAAGATAAATCGCGCGTCTACCTTCGTAGGATTGTTGATCAAAGTCGATAGCTCTTAATCGGTATTCGACATCTTCAAAATCGGGCGTAATATCTACTACAAAATTGCTTGAATGCATATCACCCAGAAGTCTTACAAAGCATCGCTCATTGAATTTCACAAACTCTTTTGACAATCTGATTTCATTCGTATTGGGGTGATTCAGGTATTTTTTGATGAAAAGTTCAGCGGGAACACCAACAATGTGTTCTTCAATAATCGTCTCACGATTCACCACATAGCTTAGCTTGTTTGGAGAAAGCAAATGCTCTAATTCAAGCCCATAAATACGAGAAGCATCCGCATTTTTTACATAGAAGTAATCAAAGTTGTCGTTGATTTGATTGACGACCCGGATCCTGATAGGTTGTGTATTCCCATACATGCAAAGGTCCACCCGATCGATGATGAGGTGATCCATGACGGATAGATCTCCGTCAGCTTTGATGATCGCATACACTTTTTTTAGTGCTTTGTAGATCTGATCCATATCACCTTGTGCGAAAAAGATCGTCTCCCAAAGTGTGTCATTTCCATTCTTGTCATATAATGGAATCGAATTGTCATAGCGTAACAAATCAGCATAGAAAACAGGAAGATCCATCTCACGATCATATTTCTTCAAGTACGCTCGCAGATGCTTACTTATGGGAAATGGTTCTTTCTTTTTACTGATTATTGCCATAGCTGATACAGTTTAATCAAAGTATCTAACGCCGAATCTCCCTGTTCTAGGTTCTTCCGGCGCAGGAATTGTCTTACTTTTCAACATCTCCAGCATGTCAATCTCGATATTGCGTGTGATAGTTGAAATGGGAGTATCGGAAGCTCTACCCTCAAAAGGATCTTCTGTTGTTGCACCAGCTTTTTCGAGAATCGTAAAAACAAACGAAATAGCAATTGACATTGGGATTGCACCCCAACTCATTTCAGGAACCAATGCAAGTGGAAGACAGATGATGAATAACCACAGAAATACCGTTGTGAAATAATTGTAATAGTATGGAAAAATTGTCCCTTTAATCCTTTCAGCCATTCCCTGAAGTCGAATCAGTTCTTTCATCACATTGCCAATTTCCACATGTCTGAAATTATCAATGATTTCCTTTTCGTATCCTTCTTGAATTTTCAAACTCTGTGCATGAAGAAGTTGAGTAGGTTTATTGTGATATTTTCTTAATTCCTCAATTTCACTTTCAGCGAGGTATTTTTCAAGATGTTCCCAGTAATTCAGTTTTCTGAGATGCATTTTTAACGCATAAAGCCAAGCGACGTGCCTATGAATCAGGTCTTCTCTCCATTTCTTGATTTCCTTTTCAGAGTTTTTTTGATCACTGAATTTCATGGATGAATAAGAGATAACAAATGTTCCAAATGTTCGACTTGCGTTTACGATTCCCCCCCATATTTTTCTGGCTTCCCACCATCGGTCGTAGGCACTATTGTTTCTGAAACCAAGAAAAATGGCAAGTGCTCCGCCAAGAATACTGACAGGAACAACAGGCAAGTCGAGAGGTTTGAACGTGTAAATTTCAGCAAATTCGTATTGCAATGTGGCTAATACTGAAATCAGAATAAAGAGTGAGATACTTCCTTTGTTGTAAAAAGTGATCCCTAGAATTTGCTTGAATGGATTATCTGAAAACTTAATTAACATTGGTTAGGTTTTGAATGAATAGCTCTTCGGTCTTTTCGCACCATTGTGAAAAAGTGGATTGGACATTTTTATATTTCGGAAGATAGGACAACAATTTTTCGAGATCAAAAGATTCACTGGAAATTCCAGCTCCGGCATTAGTCGCGTCCACCGCATTACAACTTTGTTCATAATGTCCTTTAACTGGAACCATTAAGGTAGGCTTGCCCATGAACATTGCTTCGCAAACGGATTCAAAGCCGGCAGTTGTCAAGTATCCCTGGCAACTAGCCATGAATTCAATGAACTTTTTATCATTTAGCTGATAAAAGGTGAGGTTCTCTTCCTTTTTATACTCTTCAGGCACTCCTTTTTTATCCCAAAAGCAATGAATTGGAATGTCAGGATGATTGGCATGAAATTTTTCTACCTGTTCGGCGTAACCATGATTAACCATATAAACCAGGAAGTGATTTTGTTGAGAAACCACTTGTGATTTGATCTCTTTCCTTAAAAGAGGCGGAACAATTGTTAATCGCTTTGTGTCAGGAAGTTCCTGGAACGAAAGGGCTAATATTTTGGAAGCTTTATAGCCAGCCAGTTTGTTTCCAAGGATTAAAGATGAACGATCGAAGAAACGTCCTTTTGGGAAATCAAAACTTGGATGAGCCACGAAAAACTGATGAGCAATTACAACATGTTTGGCTTTGGGTTTTTTCAATAAGTAATAGAGGCCTCCCAAAAAATCATAGAAGTTGATGATGACATCCGGTTGCTCATTCTTGACCAACTCATCTATTCGGTTGATGCTTTTTATAAACGTTCGAAGCTTGAGTAGATTGATAAATATGGATTGGAAAACCTTGACCGACTTGCCTTTTTTATCCGTCACAAAATTGGGACTGTCAAGCTGCTGAATTGGAGATTGGATTTGATCTGAAAAAAAATGCGGTAATTCTCTACGCTTACTTTTTCCAACCACGACATGGCAGATCTCATGGCCATTTTTTCTCAAAATGCTGTGCAGTGATATTGCTTGGGTCATGTGCCCTCGACCTTCGCCCTGAACGATGAATAGGAATTTCAATTAAAATTAGTAAGTAGATAAAACCAACATTGTGCAAGTTATAGTATAGCCTTTACAGCAATCACAAAATTGTTGAGATGGAGTAGACATATCCTATCCATTCAACCTTAGTTCAATTCTGCTGATTTAAAAAAGTAGTTGTTAACTTTTTGTAGACTCGACTTAGCTCAAGATTAATTTTTGCATGTCTTTTTTTACTCACTAAATGTAAACCTTGAGTCATGCTGATCTCCAAAAAACAACATCTGAAACTGTCGTTCCTACTACTACTATTTTGTGGTGTTTATTATGGATGTTCTACTGATGAATCTGTAGTAGAGTATGAGTTAAATGTGACACTGAATCTTCCTGATGGAGGTTCTATTTCTCCATCAAATGGAAAGTATGAAGCGGGGACTTCAGTTGAGATATCATTGAGTCTTAATAGCGGCTTTGTCCTTAAGGAATGGACAGGAGATGCCTCTGGTCAGACTAATCCATTGACAATTGTTATGAATTCCGACAAATCCGTAGTAGGCATTCTAGATCAGCTTACGATAGAGTCAATTGCAATTGAAAATTCAATCGATACAATTACGATTTCCAATAAACATAAATACTCCGTTTTCGGGACTTATTCGGATGGGGAGAAGGTTGATTTGTCAGGTGAAGTAAGGGTTAGTTCCAATATTGATAACGTTACCATTCTCGATGATAACTCTATTGTTGGTGCTAAGTCAGGTGATTTGCAGGTAGAAGTCACATATGACAACTTTAGTCTTACTGAGGAGCTTTATGTTAATCATTACGAAGAAGTAACTCCTCATGATTTTCTTCAAACACCTGCCGACAATTATGAATTATTGGTGCCTGTTGTGATAATTAACTACTTGCCAACAAAAAATGGACTACATGTTAATCAAGAGACGTTTCCAATAAGAGATTATGGTGATAAGATTTATGAAGATTTAGAGCTGAGCGAGGTAAAAAATTGGATAATATCCAATGATATTAAAACTAAGTATTCAATTGAGGAAGGTTCTAAGTTCAGGACATTTAATGGTAATAATGTCCGACCGTATGTTGGGATTAAAGTAGTAAAGGAGTTCACCTTCTATGAAATAAGCAAAGTCCCAAATCCAGATCAAGCTGTTCCATCGGATGGTGAAGAAGGGTGGTATCCGGATTATTATGATGTTTTCGAAAAGATTAATTTAGAAAATTTGGTGAATGTTGAGGGTGTAAAGGAAGTGTGGTTTAACTCTAAATCACTTTCCATACCGGAATCAAATATGTCGAGCCCTTCCACAGGTGATATATCTAATAGCTACAAAATTCCGGATGACCTTCCTATCTATAACAAAACCTATGTTGTTTATGGCAATTTTATTCACAGGTGGTATGCAGAAAACCTTCATAACAGAGGCCATCAGATAGAAGCACAATTGGCATTCATAGATAAAAACACAGTAGAGGGAGAGTTTGTATTTTGGAACAAATTCGTAGGGACGACAATGTTAACGGGCGCTGTAAAAACTGGTAGAAGTGGCGACACTCATTTTCCGCCTAATGGTGAATATGATTATGACTATGATAATTCAGAATCGATCCTTTCTGATATTGGAGATTGGAAACCAGATAATTTAGGCGAGAAAAGAGAAGTAAATAACACTACCTGGAAATTTTCAAGAACCCTTCCAGTTCAACTCCCAACATTCAATAAAATGGAAAAATATATTGATTTGACCAAGGATAACGATGTTGGGAGTGATGCACAAGGAGGTTGGTTGATTTATTGGTTTCAATCGATCCCAGGAATGGATAATAATATTCCTTATAGTAAGGATGGGAATTCTTATATAATAACCAATTGGTGGGAGATTTTCTACAATTGGGATGAAGCTATTCAAAGTGAGAAAACATTGTGGGAGTAATTAGCCACAAGTTGTGAAGCTTAAGGCTGTAGCTTCTATCTAAAATCTAGTTCGGAAACTTAAGCAAAAACTCGGTCCCTTCACCAATTTGTGATTTGGCGCTGATGCTGCCACCATGGTTTCGCATGATCTGTTTGGAAAGGCTAAGTCCAATACCCGATCCACTCTTTTTCGTGGTAAAGAATGGAATAAAGATCTTTTTCAAGGCTTCTTCTTCAATGCCTACACCATTATCAACAACACTAATGTACGCTCCTCCAGACTCGCCATTCATTGCTGTGATCGTCAATTTTTTGATTTCCTTTTCTCCAGTATCATCTGCTGCTAAAGCCTGAACTGCATTTTTCACGATATTGATAACCACCTGCTCGATCTGTTCCTTGTCTAGATTGATCTTAAGGTCAGGTTTTATGGAAATGTCCGTTTCAATGCTGTGCTGTTCAAAATCAGGTCGGAGTAGCATTGTCACATGTTGGATCAGATCTTCAATTTTTGTTTCTTCCAATTCAGGATGCTTGATCCTTGTCATGTTTCTGAAATCGGAAACGAATTTGATTAAGCTTTCACTTCTATTGTGGATTGTTTTTACAGACAAATAAAAATCTTCAATCTGATCATTTTTAATCTCCGCGACATCTGCTCCAGCCTTCACAAAATCATCAAGCTCGGTTTCCACCGTTGAGGCAAGAGAGGAGATCGGGGTTACAGAATTCATGATCTCATGAGTTAAAACACGAATCAGGTTTTGCCATGCCTCCATTTCTTTTTCTTCCAATTCCGATTGGATGTTTTGAATAGAAACAAGTTTGAAAGCTTTTCCAAGAAGCGAAAGTTCTATTGCATAAACCGCCAGCTGAACTTCTTCTTCATTTTTTGTGATCTTGATCAAATCACGACCACCTGTTTTCAGATCAGAAAATGATTGAAGCAGCTTTGGATACGTCTTTCCAATTTGATTAATGTTCTTGATCAACTTGACATCCAAAAGTTTTTTTGCTGCATTGTTGATGATCTGTACTTCACCGAGCTCATCGAATGTGATGATCCCAATTCCAATGTGCTGAACAATCGTTTTTAAATATTGGTGCTGGGCTTCTTTATCAGCTCTGATCTCTCGGAATTTGTCAAGAATCTCATTGAATTGATGATAAAGCGAAGCTTGACTTGAAGAGTTCTTCTTTTCCGGATACGTGTTTGTGAAATCATCATAATGGATACTTTCCAGGAAATGAACGACCTCTCTATTCGATTTCTCGACCAAGAGATATAAGTAATAACCTTGTACAACGACCGCCACGAATACCAAAAACTTGGTAAAGAAGTAGGTGTCGGAATTGTACAGATTGGTAAACAACATCATCGTTACCAATAGGACGATTATCCGTGCTACAAGCTGAAATTTGAAGGATTTATAAATCATGTTTCTCCAATCTTCTATAAAGCGAGGCACGTGTAAGCCCTAGTTCCTTGGCAGCTTTGGAGATGTTTCCCTCGTGTTTGTTAATCATTTTTTGAATGGCAGATTTTTCCATATCATCTAAATTGTAGGTATCTGGCTCGAGCGATACGGAACTTTCTGGTTTTTGAGATAAAAAGAAAAAGTCGTCGGGCATTAATTGGCTGTTGTCACTCATGATGATGGCTCGTTCAATGGCATGCTGAAGCTCACGAATGTTCCCTGGCCATGGATACTTTTGGAGCTTAGCAACCGTCGATTGTGCGACTTCACTTATATTCTTTCTGTATTTGCCAGCGTATTGTTTGGTGAAATGATTTGCCAGCTTTTCCATGTCTTCCATTCGCTCTCTTAGCGGTGGCAAATTGATTTCGACCGTATTGATTCTGTATAGTAAATCCTGGCGGAAAGTGTTGTCATTCACCATGTCGTACACTGGCATGTTAGTGGCACAAATCAGCCGGATATCAACTTCTATTTCCTGATTGCTACCGATTCTTGTCACCTTCCTGTTTTGCAGTGCTGTGAGCAATTTGGATTGCAAAGGCTGACTAAGATTACCGATCTCGTCCAAAAACAACGTACCACCAGTAGCTACTTCAAATCTCCCGGCTCGGTCTTCTTTTGCGTCAGTGAATGATCCTTTCTTGTGACCAAATAGCTCACTTTCAAAAAGTGACTCAGTGATCGCACCCATGTCTACGCCAATAAATGGCATGTCTTTGCGCAATGATTTTTGATGAATGGCCCTGGCAATTAATTCTTTTCCAGTACCATTTTCACCTAGAATCAAAACATTAGCTTCAGTAGCGGCTACTTTGTCGATGAGCTTAAATACTTTTTTGATTGCGTCGCTATTACCAATGATGTCCTTGAAGGCCAAATTGCTATCTTCCTGAAGTGCTTTGCTCGTCTGCTTCAGTTGAGTCACTTGCTTTCGGCTCTTTTTCAATTTCGACGCACTAGATAGTGTTGCTAGGAGTTTCTCATTTTGCCATGGCTTCAAGACAAAATCTGTAGCTCCCGCTTTAAGCGCTCGTACTGCCATTTCAACATCACCGAAGGCTGTAATTAAAATGACGACAGAATCAGGATCTTTTTCTAGAATCTGCTCCAGCCAATAAAATCCTTCTTTTCCACTTGTCGTGTCCTGACTGTAATTCATGTCAAGTAGAATTACATCGAAGCTATCGTTGTTCAAAAGGAATGGAATTTTTCTAGGGTCCTTTTCAATGACTACTTCTTTAATGTGTTTCTTGAGTAGCATCTTAGCTGCCAAGAGCACATCTTCATCATCGTCTATTATGAGTATTTTGTCAATTGTTTCTTCCACGGTTGTCTTGTTTGGTATTGTGTAAAATGCCACAACTATGCCAACAGAATAAAAGAGCGATTCTGAGGCCTAGAGGTTGCTTAAATATAATAGGTTGTTCGTAAACGAACACTTTTTTTGTGTTTCTATGGTCATTTGCGGACATTTAGAACGAACGCACCATCCTCAATTAAAGAGTGAACGAGTATGTTCAAAGTGTTAGCTTGTTGCTTCATTTTGGTGCTATAGTAACGGGAGTTTTTGTTTCCGATGATTAGATGTTTGAATTGAAAATGCTTCATGAGCCAGTTTAAACTTTTGATCGATCCATTCTCTAAAATCAGTACGTCTGATTTGATTAAATGATCGAATTCAAATTTGAATGTTGTTGAATCAACATATAAGATCTTTTTACCCCCTATAATTCCGTAAGTAAATGGTGGCTCAACTTTGAATTCACCTGAGTTGTTTATGTTTTGGATTGATAAAGCAATCGGTTCCAAACCTGAAGCAAGTCGATTGGGATTTATTTGATAGGAAAGCAGCTCCAAGTCGTTGACTTCATTTTCAACATAAAGCCTTGCTTGATGTCCCATGATATGATCAATGACTTTTTCTCCTTTTATCTCATAGAAAATAATTTGATTGATAGATGATTGTGAACTGGTAGAACGAAATTGAATTTGAAGAAAACCTAGAAATAGAGCCACACCGATAAGGATCGTTTTGAAGGATCGATGGTGAAGTCCCCATAGAAGAAAAATGACAATGGAATAAGTCATGATCAATCCTGGCAAGTCAAGATAGATCCATTCAATCAGGCTATTGGGTAAAGATTCAACAATCGATACGGATTCATTGACCAACCAGATAACTTTCGAAAGTACAAATCCCAGCAACTGACTGAGTTCGGTAAGTATTGGGTCCAACACCAACATTCCTATTCCGCTAACTAGCATCACGGTAGCTGCTGGTATAACAATTAGATTGGATGCCAGGAAATAAGTTGGGAATTGGTGAAAGTAGTAGGCAGTTAAAGGAAAAGTGGCGAGTTGTGCAGCAATCGAAACGCAAGTGATTGCCCAGGCCTTATCGAGTAGCAAGGCATTAAACTCAAGTAGACGATAAATCTTCGGTTGCAGATAGACGATACCAAAGACCGCTGAAAAGGATAATTGAAAGCCGACAGAATAAATGAGATAGGGATCAAATAGTAGCAAAACGAATGCTGCAAGCCCCAATGAGTTATAGACGTTTCCTTTGGCGGAGTTTATTTCTCCAAAAGCAACGATTGAAAACATGGTAGCCGCTCTCAATACAGAAGGAGATAACCCTGTGACTAATGCATAAGACCAGATGGCAATAATTGCAATGACAGAGAAAGCCTTTCTTCCAAAGTTCGTTTTTTTCAAGCCTCCTAAAAGAAATTGAAGAAACAAGTAGACAATGCCCACGTGCAAACCTGAAACAGCTAATACATGCATCGCGCCAGCAGCTGAGTAGGATTTTTTGACTTCATTATCCAGATGGTCTTTGATGCCGAGCAATAAGGCTTTGGCGATTCCATTTTCTCTGGGCGCAGTGATATGCCGATCAATGATCTCTGCTGCTTTAGTCTGCGATTGGTAAGCATATTTAAAGACAAGATTTGAAGGATCATTACCAACGAGCTTGACATCATTGGTTCGGACAAAAGCATGACTATAAACATTTTGAAGGCTTGAATACCTTTTGAAATTAAACTCATTTGGATTTCCTGGACCAGAGATTTCAAACATTCTACCATGGACCAATATTTGATCACCGTACTGGAATAGAAGTTGGTTCGCCGTATCCTTTCTGATATACAGTTGAATTTTGCCATCGACTTTACGAATAGAATCATCATTGACTAAATACTCCAGTTCGAAATCGTACCTGAAGTGATTCGTTCTTTCGGTATGTGAGCTAATTACTTTTCCGGCAAATCCATTGTGCTTCCAGTTAAGCTTAGAATAGTGATTTTGTGGCAAATTGTGGTATTTGGATTTTACCAGTTCTCCACTGATTAGGAAGAAGATTGAGGTAATCAAAATTCCATTCACTACCCGGAGTTTATAGTACCCAACTTTTGTTGACGTCAACAGCGAAATGAATAGCGCTAGTAAAAGGCCACTGATTAGATAATTGAAGTAATTCCAGAATTCTGGAAAAACCTGGAAACAGAAAATTCCAGCGATCAGGGAAGCGGAAAGTCGAACAAATGGATAGGAATTCCAGAAATACATGTGAGCACCTATTTTTTCAGAGTGCTCAGGAAAGGGTGATGATTGAAGCTATTATTTTATTTCCCAAGAGAGAAACAAAAGGAGCCTACAGATGATAGACAAACTTTATTCGTCGGATTTTTTTGGCTTGTAATTCTTATAAGCCTTGATAATTGACTTAACCAGCTTATGCCGCACAACATCCCGATCATCCAATTCTACAAAGCCAATTCCTTTGGTGTCTTTTAGGACTTTAACTGCTTCGATAAGTCCTGAAGTTTGATTTTTTGGAAGATCAACTTGAGATCGGTCTCCCGTTACGATCACTTTGGAATCGGGGCCCATCCTGGTCAAGAACATTTTAATTTGCATCGGAGTGGTGTTCTGCGCTTCATCCAATAAAACGTAGGCATGATTCAGTGTTCTTCCACGCATGTAAGCCAGTGGCGCAATTTCAATGACTCCATTTTCGTTGTAGTATTTCAATTTCTCGCCAGGAATCATGTCATGCAAAGCGTCGTAGATCGGCCGTAGATACGGATCTATTTTCTCTTTTAAATCTCCTGGAAGAAAACCAAGGTTTTCACCAGCTTCAACGGCTGGTCGTGTTATGATGATTTTCTTGACTTCTTTATTCTTTAGTGCTCGAACAGCAAGTGCAACGGAAACGTAGGTCTTACCAGTTCCGGCCGGTCCGATGGCGAACACCAGGTCATTTTTTTCAACCGCTTTTACGAGCTTTTTCTGATTGACCGTCTTTGGGGAAATTTTAGTGCCTTTTGTACCATGAACAAGCACTTGAGTTTTGCCAAGTTCTTCTTTTACATTTTCCTCATTGGTCACAAAATCTTTCACGTTCTCGTCCGTCACTTTTCCATACTCGTGGTAGTGGTTCAACAGTGAACTGAGAATTTCATTTATTTTTAGAATTTGTGGTGCGGTTCCCTTTATGCGAATCTCGTTCCCACGACTTACAATTTTGCTATCCGGGAAAGCGTCAGATAGTGCCTTGATGTTTTGGTTTTCAATGCCCAGAAAATCTACCAGGGAAACATTTTCAAGAGTGATTATTTTTTCTAGCAATAGATATTCTCTTTTTAAAAGCTACGCAGTTAAATATATAGCTTTGCGAAAACAAAAGTAAGATTTTTACCCTCAAATGGCCGTTATCACCTTTACCTCTGATTTTGGCACGGATGACCACTATGTGGCGGCCGTAAAGGGAAAAATCCTATCAAAAAACCCGAATCAGCAGGTTGTTGATATTTCGCATGCTATAAAACCTTACGACATTTCTCATGCGGCAGTTGTGTTGAAATCAGCTTATCAGGAATTTCCTGAAGGTTCGGTTCACCTGGTTTCAGTTGATTCTGTTCGAGAGAAATCCGCGGGAATTGCTTTGCAGTTGGACGGTCATTTTTTTGTTGGGTTCAACTGTGGTTTGTTCAGTATGCTTTCCGTGAAAGAACCGACTGAAATGGTGGAAGTTGATATTTCGGGAAACACGTTTCCGGCGAAAGAGAGATTGGCTGAAGTTGCACTTGAATTGTCCAATGGGGGAGATTTGAAAAAAGTTGGAAGTCCAATTGATCAGATTGTCAAACTTTTCGCTCGACAACTGAAAGTCACCAAACGAGAGATTGCAGGTAATGTAGTAAATGTGGATCGATTTGGAAATCTGATCACCAACATCACAAAATCTGAATTTGACAAGATTCTCGAAATCAATGGAAATGGGACTAAGTATCTTATCCGATTTGGCAGAGAATCCTTTGATCAAACGAATAGCTTTTTCTCTGATGTGGAGTCTGGCGATTGTTATGTTTTGTTCAACTCAACTGGCGTGCTTCAAATTGGATTAAACAAGGGAAATGCGGCTCAACTCCTCGGGTTAGGCATTGATGCTCCCGTCCATATCGAATTTTCAAACTGAGTTAGGATGTTGAAGAGAATTGTTCGAATGGAATTTGATCCTGAGAAAGTGCAAGACTTTCTCACGCTTTTTGAGGAGGTCAAAGAAAAGATTGCGGCTCGGCCCGGTTGCACTCATCTTGAGTTATGCAAAGACGCCTCCAAGGATAATGTCTACTACACGTTCAGCATTTGGGAAAAGGAAGAGGATTTAGAAGGATACCGTTCGTCTGAACTTTTTGAAAAGACCTGGGAGCGAACCAAGATTTTATTCAGTGAAAAACCTCAAGCTTTTTCGTTGCTTGAGGACCATCACTAGTGCCATTCATTCTCTGTCAAAAGTGTAAATTCGGAATGTGAATGCCGTTCTCAAAGTAATCATCCTGGTGGTCATTGTGACGATCAGCCAATTCGTTTTGATGGTCGAATACAATGAAATGGATGTTATTCCTTACGGCTATTCGCTTTTCAATAGTGACTGGCTGCAAAATGATTGGTATCTCCAGTTAGAGATTCTCTATCGAATACCATTTGGTTACGTCTCAGGTTTTTTTGTTCACCTTTTTGATTTTATCCCAACCATATTTTTCGGAAGGCTTGTTTCGTATTTCTTTTTCTCTTTCGCTTACCTCAAGCTGTTAGAAGCAACCAAAATAAATTTTAGTCTGGGGTGTGCTGGCTTGATGGTTTTCCTCACATTTTTTCCCACCGGCATGTCCGCCGGAGAATGGATGATAGGTGGACTAGAGACCAAAGTATTTGCTTACTCATTTGCCTTTTTGGCGATAAGTGCAGTGCTTCAAAAGCAATTGCTTTCAGCTTTCCTTTATTCTGGATTTGCACTCTCACTTCATCTATTGGTCGGAGGTTACCATTTGATTTGCTTGACTTCCATTTTGGTTTATCAGATGTTCAACAATGGTCTTTCCATTCGTGAGATCTTAAAAAAAAGCTATCCTTTTTTGATTGGTGGTAGTTGGGGTTTGATTGGAGTTCTTTCCTATCTCTTTATACCAGTTGATCAGGAAATTAGCAGACTTGGCTGGGAGGTCTATGTGCACATACGTGTGCCTTATCATGTATTGCCTAAACTATATGTTGAGGCACTCATCTTTCCATTTCTGTTTTCAGTTCTAAATCTAGGAATGCTTTTTATAGTCAAAGAAGAAAAACTGAAACACCTAACACTTTACGTACTGACCAGCGTGTTGATTTCTCTTCTAGGTGTTTTGATTTATTTGGTTGGTGATCAATCCTTCTTGAGGTTTTACTTCTTCAGGTTTAATGATACCATTCAACCATTCCTCACGATTTTGATTTTGTCCTCATTGCTAACCAATTATTCTGGTCTGCTTAGTGAAAGGATAAACATCAAATGGGTTAGAAGTCAAGCGATTATCTATTTCGCGGTGGTTGTAGCAGGAATACTTTTTATTGTAAAAAAAGAATCAAACATCAAGGAATTACTCAATCTTGGATCTTACCAAAAAGATGTCATTGAATCGAAAATCTCTTTCGATCTAGAAATGGCAAAATGGATTCGACAAAACACACCGGAAGAAGCTGTTTTCATCATTCCAACCGATTGGGAGACCTTTTATATGGAGGCTAATCGAGCGGTTTTTGTTTCCTGGAAACATGCACCTCAAAAAGCGGAAGACCTGGTTGAATGGTACCGTCGGATTCAAATGATAAATAGGGATGAGAATCTGTTTGATCCGAATATTGAACATAGGCGGGTCATTGCTTCAAACTATCAGAATCTCACAACTCGCGATGTGCTTGAAATTAAAAGCAAATACCCTACAGTCACTCATCTTATTTTTCCCTCGAAAAAGGCGCTTAATTTGAGAGAAATTTATCTGACTGACGATTACGCTTTGTACAAGCTTGAACCTGATTTTCTGAAAAATTAATTCCCCTGCTCGACCAAAAGCAGGGGAAACCAAAACCTAAATGACTGTGAAAGTCACTTAAAAAAATGGGTTGCCGTTTCCGGCCTCCCATCGACCAAAAAGTTGATCCTTCTTACATTGAGTTGACTAATCCTTTTTGACGGAACTTAATCCGCTACTACTAGATGAAACGATCGGGTTACCTCGATATCTTATGGTGCTTGCTCCGGTAGCATTCGCTTCCAGATCACTATTCGCGCTGACCTTTGCGGTTGATGCTCCTAAAGCTTTAATATCTACCTCATCCACATCAAAATTGAAAGCACTCAATTTCGACGCACCAATCACATCAGCTTCTAAATTTTCTGAATCTCCGACCAATGTCAATTCCGATGCGCCGGTTAAATCCACATAGGTGTATTCCGTTGAGATGTCTGCAAAAACTTCTGATGCACCTTCAATCTTGAAACTTATTTCGTCATTGTCGAATCCAGTCACATCACCTTCACACGCTCCCCGAACTGTCAACTGATCCAGCTCTGGCATGACGATGAAAACCTTGACTCTTCTTTTCCAATTTTTGTCTTTCCACCATTTCCAATTCGTTCGATACTCTATCTCCAATTGATCACCCCTTTGTTCTACCGATACTTTTCTCAGATCGCTTTCATCACCTTGTAAATCCACGGAATATTCATCGCCTTGAGTTATTTCGAAATCAAAAAGAGAGATCAGGCGGACTTCATCGAAGTTTGACATTCGATATGATTCGGAATCACGTCCGCTTCTTCTACTTCTAAGTTGATAAGAAGTTGATCCTCTTCTACTTTCATCGCACGTTACACAATTAAGACCACCTCTGTCAAATACCCAATCATTGTCTTCCATCTGATAGGATCGATAACCATTCAAGTGTAATGTATTAATGAGTATTTCTTCAAGGTCTTCATCCATCCGGAAAATTTTTCCATAAGGAATATAGAAAGTTGCATTAACGTTCTGGAATCTAAATTTTGTCCCTTCTTCAAATGTCAGGTCTGAATCGAACAAAATATCATTTCCATCTTGCTTGACATTGTAGGTAATAGCTCTTGCATTTTCTCTAGCATCAGCTCTTGTCGCACCTCTGGATTCTATTCGAAGATCCAATAGGTAAGTGCTATCCTGATGACCTCTCAATCTTAAATCGATTGCCTGATATCGGTAATCATAATCCAGGTCATAGAGCAAATCGTTCAACCTTAATGTAGGAGTATCTTCACTTACTTGAAATACACGCTCTTCCTTGTAATCTCCTTCGGCTGTAAATTCTCTTACCATCATTGGTACAGAAAAGGCCAACCCTATCATTCCAATAATCCAAAGTGCAAACAAAGTCCAGGCAACGAATGCCTTCACAACCGCTCTTCTCATGATGATCCGCAGACCTAGGAGTGCAACCCCAAGAGATGGAACCATTGCAACAATGTAAGCCGAGATTACAGATATGGTACTGAAGGAGTTAGCGACGTATTGCACTGGGAATTCTCCAAAGTGAACCATTCCTTCCATAGCTCCTCCAATCCCAAGCAAGACTGCTAATGTGATAGAGAAAGAAATCATACAAACAAAGCCAAGGAACACGAAGAAGATTCCAACTACCACACGTAGCGCTTCAACAAAGAACTTCAATAGTGGGCCTAAAACTTCACCTAACGCTTTGAAGATGATGGCAATCAATCGGAACGGGAAAAGCAATATTTTGACGAAAACATTTTCCTCCTCACCTTCGACCTTCAAGCTCTTTTTCACATTCTCTTCAATGTTTGAAATGGTGACAGGTTCCCCCTGCATCTGCATTTTCTCAGTGATCGATTTAGCCTCAGGCGTAATGATCCATAGGATGATGTATACAATAAGGCCAGCTCCGCCAAGGAAAATGGATATCACGAAAAGAATTCGAACTACCACAACATCAATTCCAAAATAGGAAGCTATTCCGCTGCTGACTCCACCAAGAACCCGATCTTCCGTATCTCGATACAGTTTTTTCACCGCTTTATCGTCCTCCAACTTATTGCTAGCAGGAACTGCAATCCATAGAATGATGTAGGTAAGCAATACGAAACCTCCTAAGAACCAAAGAATTAGTGTGGCGATGATGATCAATCGAACCCAAATCGGATCGATTCCAAAATAATGAGCTAGTCCGGAAGCTACTCCACCAAGTACTCTTCTTTTTGAATCACGATAGAGTTTACGTTCTTGAGTTTTACTCTCAGTTTTTTCCGATCCGTCTTCACTTTTCTCATCCGTTTCAGCCTCTGGCTCTTCAACAGGTTCCGTTTCAATTTCAGCATCGAAATCCTTAGTGGTACCCATGATGCTAACTAGATCATTTACGTCTTCCTGATTGATGACTTGTTTTCCATCATCAAGCCTGGAAAGGAAAATCTCAGCGATTCTGCCCTCAATGTCTTCAATGATCTCTTTGCTGTCCTCGAAAGAAGAAAAATATTTATTGACTGAATCCAGGTAGTTTTTCAGCTTTTCATAACCATCCTCCTCGATATGGAAAATGATACCGCCAATGTTTATGCTTATATTCTTCTTCATGATTTCTTACTTGCTTTTTTTCTGTTTGCAATGATTTTTTTGGTGGATGAAACCAATTCATCCCACGTCTGATCTAGGCCTCCCAAGAAATTAGCACCATCTTCAGTAAGTGTGTAATATTTTCTGGGCGGTCCAGAGCTGGATTCCACCCATTTATAATCAACAAGTCCGGATTTTCTGAGACGAGTTAAAAGTGGATAGAGAGTTCCTTCAACCACCATGATTTTTGCCGAAGTTAATTCCTCCAGCATGTCGGAAGCGTAAACCTCACCCCTGGCGATTATGTGCATAATGCAAAACTCCAGGATCCCCTTTCTCATTTGCACTTGTGTGTTTTCTATATTCATCTCAAAAACCTTTACCTTTAGTGACTATCATCATTGCTAACGCCAGTCGCTTGTTGGTTGTGTATACGTAAAGGTACTTGGCATGGCCAAGTACTTAGTAAAAAAATATACAATCAATTGAATATTCTTTATATAGTTATATTTTCACTTAGATTAGTTATATAAATACTATTTCCTAATCTTTGTCGTAGAATTGATATACTTTGTAGAATGGGATGCTTAAACGTTGTAATGTGATGCTAACTTGCTGATGGTTTTTTGGTTGAAATGAGGCTTGTAATTTTTGCAATTTTTATATCCCTATTCGGTTTTGTAAGGGCACAGGATAATTCGTCTAGCGGCGATTCCACTCCAAAGTACAGCAACGAATTTCTGAATATCGGAGTGAACGCCAGATCCTTTGGTATGGGCTTCACAGCTGTGTCTTTTGTGGATGACGTCACAGCAGGATTTTGGAACCCAGCCGGACTTAATAAACTGGAAGTTGATCATCAGTTGTCGCTCATGCACTCTTCCTATTTCGGAGGATTGGCCAATTATGATTATGCAGCTGTTGCCACTTCACTAGATGAGAAAAGCAAAATCGCCTTGTCTGTCATTCGATTTTCTGTGGATAAAATTCCCGATACTCGTTTTCTCATTGATGCGAATGGAGCCATCCGATATGAAAACATCGAATTTTTTGCTTCTGCTGATTATGGATTCCTGTTGTCTTATGCTAGGAAATTGGATTTATTAGGTGGCATTGATGCAGGCGGTAATCTTAAAATCATTCATCGGACCGTTGGGCCATTTTCAAAAGCCTGGGGGTTTGGCTTTGATTTCGGCGTGCAAAAAAATTGGAACGAATGGAATTTTGGGTTGGTAGCAAGAGATGCTTTGGGAACGTTCAATGCCTGGACTCACAATACAGAGGAAGCCGAAGAAGTTTATGCCTTAACGGGAAATGACATTCCAATCAATTCACTCGAAGTGACCTTGCCTAGATTGGTTTCAGGGATTTCAAGAAAATTTTCCATTTCGGAAAACTTTGGAATTATGCCCTCGGTCGATTTGGATCTGACATTTGATGGAAAAAGGAATACGATCATTCGAACCGGTTTACTCTCCATCGATCCAAAGATTGGTGCGGAACTGGATTTCAAGCAAATGGCTTTTTTACGACTAGGAATCAATCAGTTTCAACAAGTGAAAGATTTTGATGGATCTCAATCCTGGACCTCTCAACCAAATTTTGGACTTGGAGTGAAAATCAAGCAACTGACCGTTGATTATGCTTTAACAGATGTTGGGGATCTGGCTCCTGGCTTGTTCTCTCATGTTTTCTCAATAAAAGTGGATTTCAATGAGGAAAATGAATAGAAATATTGGCCTGCTACTTTTCATGTTTTTTGCTGTTTCTGCAAGGGCGCAATTCGGTATTGAATGGATTGATTTCAATCAATCCTATTACAAGATCAGGATCGCTGAAGATAATTTTTATCGTGTGACTGGTGCTGAATTACAAGCAGCAGGGTTTCCTCTTGCCAGCGTTCCAGCCAGTCGAATTCAATTGTTCAGACGAGGCACTGAAGTAGCAATCAATGTGAATTCAAATCCTGATGGAACGCTTGACTACCTGGAATTTTATGGGCAAGGAATTGACGGAACTTCAGATTCACCTTTGTATGATTCTGGAGATCAGCCGCACACGCTGTACAATCTGTTTTCCGACTCAGCGGCCTACTTCCTGACCTACAAACTTGGAAATGAAACTGGAAAAAGAATTGCTTTTTCTTCCGATCAAAACTCAGCTGGCTTAACTCCTGAGCCCTATCATTTGGCTGAAGAAATCCTGTTGTATACGAGCACTTATGCCAGCGGGATTAGATTTGGAACTAGATCGGCATTTTCACTGAGCAAGTACGATAATGGAGAGGGCTGGACAGGCCCTTCGCAAGGAAAAGGAAGTTCTACGGATCATGAGTTTGTTTTGAACAATAGAACTGCTGGTCAAGATCTGGTTTGTGATTTCGTGTTATCAGGGAGAAATAGCCTGGCTCATAATGCTGCCATAAGCGCTGGCCCAACATCAGCAAGTCTTTCTTCCCTTGGAAACACTCAATTCACTGGGTGGGGTTATGTTTCACATTCATTTGATATTTCGGAATCTTCGGTTGGAGCAGCTGGCGAACTGACGATTCGAGTGTTGACTGAAGGATTTCCTGATGCTACGGACTTTTTCTCGGTGGCTTACATGCGTGTAAAATTTGCACAGGATATGATTTCGAATCCTGGCGAAAATCAAATCTTCACCTTAGAAGATCCTGTTTCGAACAAAGCTTACCTTCAAATCAGCTCAACGGACCCATCAAGCACTTCCATTTATGATGTGAATGATCCGTTTAACGCGATCAGAATTGCGACGACTAATTTTTCGGATAGGTTGGATGCTGTTATTCCTAATGCATCCGCAAATCATAAAATTTTAGCGGTTACAAGTCCTGCGAGTGTATCTTCTATTGAAGCGGCTTCATTTATAGAACCAGACTTAGCTGGAAAGAACTATTTGATCATCACACATCCTAATTTGCGCACTTTAGGAGATCCAGTGAATGACTATAAAAATTATCGAGAGTCCGAAGATGGAGGGGGTTATGCTGTTTCTATTTCAGAAATACAGGATTTGTTTGATCTATTCAACTATGGTGATCCGTCCCCCTTGGGAATCAGGAATTACATTCAATATGCTGCTTCTCTCAGTGATATTCAATACATTTTTATCCTCGGAAAAGGATTCACACCAAATTTTAATTACTACCGAGGAGATCTAGACCTTTTTGTTCCGACAGAGGTGAACATCCCAACTTTTGGGTTGCCTGGAAGTGACTTGATGTACACATTGGGGATCAATAAAAGTGCTGAAACACCAGGAATTCCAATTGGTCGCCTGAATGCATTTGCACCAGCAGATATAACAGCTTATCTGAATAAGGTAATAGAAATGGAGGCACTTCCATTTGATGACCTGAATCGAAAAGATTTTTTGCAACTAAGTGGAGGCAGTACACCGAGTGAGTTGGATCAATTTGCATCGAATATTCTCCATTTCGCTTCTATCCTTGAAAAAGATTTTATTGGTGGTCGCGCTTTCAATACCGGAAAACAAACGGACGAAGCGGTAGAGGATATACCCGTTACTGCGCAAGTAAATGCTGGAGTTGGCTATGTCACTTTTTTCGGGCACTCCGGAGGAAGCAGTACAGATATAGAAATAGGTCGTGTTTCGGACCCTGGTTTTGGATACGCAAACAAGGGGAAGTATCCGATCTTTCTCGTAAATGGTTGTAAAGCCGGAGAGATTTTTGGAAATAATTTGACGTTTGGAGAAGATTGGATGATCACACCTGACTTAGGTGCGATTGGGTTTATTGCTCATGGTGATGTAGCCACGGCAAGCACTTTGAGGAGGTGGAGTAACCTGTTTTATGAAATCGGATTTGGCGATGATGTTTTTATTGAGGAAACAGTTGGAAATGTGTTGATTGAAGTCTCAGACAGATACCTATCCCAATTTGGAATTTCTAATTCAAGCCTTTCCCAGGTACAAGGGATGTTATATGAGGGAGATCCGGCATATCGCATTTTCGGAGCAGATGCTCCAGACTATCAAATCGAACAATCAGGAATTTTTGCTGAACCAATCGAAGGGACGGAGATCCTGGCTTCCCAGGATTCATTCAAGATCAATATTGTCGTCAAGAATTTTGGAAGATCGGTGACTGATTCTTTGGATGTTCAGGTTGATCGCACACTTCCAGATGGCACTGTCCTGAGCTATTTTGACAAATTTGAAAGACCGCTAAGACAAGACACGTTGGAATTTTTCATCATAAATGATCAGACGCAAAAAATTGTCGGGCAAAATCTATTTGATATTCAGTTGGATCCAGAGGATAACACTACTGAATTGGACGAGACAAACAACACAGCCTCGGTAGAATTTTCGATTTTCGTAGGTAATACGACTCACCTTTTCCCTAAGGATAATGAAATTGTGAGTACGAACGCGATTGAGTTTGTATGGCAGTCAAGTAATCTTCTGGAAGATGAAAGATCCTATGATTTGGAGTATGATACCAATGAGTCATTCAATAGTCCAAATCGTAGAGCAGTCACAGTTTCGGGTGAGTTATTACTGAGAAGTGAATTCGATTTTTCTCAATTTAGTCTTCCTGATACATCTACAATTTATTGGAGAACCAGGCTTTCCAATCCAGATGTAGATGAGACCAATAACTGGGCAACAACCTCCTTTACGATCATTAATAATTCATCAGAAGGCTGGGGGCAATATGAAGCTGCTCAAATGGAAGGTGCAGTTGTTAGAGGCATAGCATTTAGTCAAACTTCGGGCCGATGGGAATTTATACAGAGCACGACCCCAATTGAAATCTCTACTTTTGGAAATAACAATGCTACGCTTCAGTATGAAGATATCGAAGCAATCATTAATGGTGTTGATTTTATGATTACATCAACGCTGGAGGTTTGTTTTGATGATTCGTTCAACGCCATTGCGTTTGATAAAGAAAGCGGAGATCCATATCGTCCAATCGTCACTTCGGTCAGCGATGTGAATAATACAGAGGTTTGCGGTAGACTTCCTCAGCGGATCTACAATTTCAGAGAAAGTGATATTCTCACCAATGGACGACTGCAGGTTTTAGTCGACAACATGCGAGATGGTGATCAAATCATCCTTTTCAACATTGGCAATGTCACTTATTCTAACTGGGATGCCTCGGTCGAAGCAACGTTGAACTCTCTTGGTATCAGCTCCACTACGATAAATAATCTTGTTGATGGTCAGCCTGTGATCTTTTTTGGACGAAAAGGAGATGCTCCAGGCTCTGCCTTGGAAATCGTTAGCAATGGTTCTACAGATCCAGTGACAGAACAAGCCATAAACCTTCAGGATAATGTTTCAGGCAGTTTCACAAGTGGAACCATCAAGTCAAATAGGATCGGGCCGGTAAATGATTGGACTGATTTTTCTTTCAATCTTACAGAAGAAGCTAATGATAATTACTCCATTAAAGTTTTTGGGATAGATCAAAATGGGACTTCTACTGATTTTCCTGAGTTCGAAAGAGGCAGAGCCGAAACAATTGATGTAAGCTCAATTGATGCTCAGGTATATCCTGAGATTGAACTGGAGCTTTCCTTTGATGATGAAACGGATCTTACACCGCCACAATTGAATTTTTGGCAGGTGAATTATTCACAACCTCCGGAGGGACTTGTGATTGTAGAAAATAAGTCTCTTACCACATTTAGTGAAGGAGAGGACATCAACAAAAATCTTTCTTTTTACAATTATTCTGATCTTGATTTCACTGATTCTTTAAACGTAGAAATCAGTATCATCAATCAAAATTCGGGAAGTACTCAATCCAGTATGATCAAAATAGCTCCGCCATTAGCAGGTGATTCTACTGATTTTGTGGCAAGCTTCCCCTCAATTGGTTATGGTGGTTTAAACAGTTTGGTAGTCAATGTGCTGCCAAATGAAAATGAAGCCTATGATTTCAACAATCGCTTGACGATGGCAGGATTGATTGAAGTTCAAGCAGATGAGACCAATCCGGCGCTGGATGTAACTTTCGATGGAAGACATATTTTAGATGGAGATATCGTTTCACCAAATCCATCCATAGCCATTCGAGTAAGAGATGACAATGATTTTCTATTTAAAACGGACACAACCGGAATTAATGTGTGGCTGAGATTGCCCGGAGAGGAGAGTCAGTTTCAGCGAATCAATTTCTCTGAGCCAGAACTCAATTACACGGCCGCTTCCGAATCGCAGGATTTGGAAATAAGTTATCAACCGGGAGAATTAGCTGATGGGGTCTACGGATTACGCGTTCAGGCGGAGGATGAAACGGGGAATGATTCTGGCACTGAGCCTTATGAAGTCTCATTCGAGGTGATCAACGAATCAACGATCACTCATTTTTACCCATATCCCAATCCATTTTCTACAAGCTGCAGATTTGTGTTTACACTAACTGGAAGTGAAATTCCGGATCAAGTGAAAATCCAGATATTAACTGTATCAGGAAGAGTCGTTAGAGAAATAACACAAAGCGAGATTGGCCCGATTCGGATTGGAAATAACATAACCGAATACGCCTGGGATGGCCGTGATGAATTTGGAGATCAATTGGCCAATGGAGTCTATTTCTATAAAGTTTTTATCAATTCAAATGGTCAAGGAATAGACAGAAGAGCGACAAGTGCTGATGGAGCTTTTAAAAATGGTTTCGGAAAGCTCTATATTCTTCGATAATGCATGTTCACACATTTCGATATTTTTTCATACCCTACTTATTGTTCCTGATCCTAGGAATCATGTTGCTTACCATACATGAACATGGAGGAGTTGTTTTGTTGCTCAATGAGTATCACAATGCTGCACTTGACTTCTTTTTCAGAATATGGACTTACGGTGGTGATGAAATCATTTTCGGTGTAATTGCTATTGCTCTTTTGATTTTCCGAAGAAAATATGGTTATCTCTTTCTTCTCATTGGAGCTGTGGAAGGATTGATCTCACTATCAATGAAGAAAATTTTTTTCACTGAGGTACCAAGACCAAAAACGTATTTTGAAGGAAGAGATTTACTAAACTTTGTTGATGGCGTTAAAGTCAATGAGTATGGTTCTTTCCCCTCTGGCCATACAATGACAGCATTCGCAATGGCAACTTTCTTGGCTCTGATGCTGGCAAAAAAAGAATGGTCCGTGGTACTTGTGTTATCAGCGGTACTGGTTGGAGTTTCTCGAATCTATCTGCACCACCATTTTTTAATTGATGTGACGGTCGGATCTGTTATTGGAGTAACAGTCTCACTAGTACTTTTTAAACTATTTGAGAAACGACTGATAAAATCAAAGATTGGAGCTAACTAATCTCAGAAAAGAGAAGTGAGCTTCATCGCTGCACCCTTGTCTCCTTTGATCTTAAGTTTTCCAGTCATAAAAGCCATCATGACATTTAAATCGCCTGAGAGGATTTGGGAAAAATCTTCTGCAGTCATCTGAATGGTAAATGGGGCATCCTTTTCCTCATTAATGACTACAGGTGGTGATACAGTATCATCCAAATGAACTATCCCATCTTCGAATTGAAAATTTGCAGTTCCTTGAAATTGTCCGGCATGTTTTTCCGCCAGTGATTTAATCTTGCTTGTTACTTCATCAATTGTCATTGCACTTCATTTTTAGGAATGAATTTTACTTCAAATAGCTTCGGCCAAAGCTTACCTGTTACAAATATGCGATCATTTTGCTCATCATAGGCGATTCCGTTCAAAACATCAACTCCGTCTGATTCACTCGCATCAAGTAGTCCTGTCATATCAATTTTTTCAACCACCGCTCCCGTCTCCAGATCGATTCCAACAATGTAATCTTCCTGGTACACATTCGCATATAAGATTCCATTGATCACTTCAAGTTCATTGATCGCATCCACTTTGCCATCTGGATCGTAAGCTTCAAACTCATCACTTGTTGTAAACGTCTCAGGCTCTCTTACAATGATCTTGTTTGAGCTGTTGGTCATTAAGAGTTTCCCATCGTGCTCGGTCAATCCCCAACCTTGTCCTTCATAAGAAAATGAATTTATTTGGTCGAAACTTTTATTGAACACATAGCATTTTCCTGCGTGATACGTGAGCATGTAAAACTGGTCATTGATTAGCGCAAGGCCTTCTCCGAACTCATCATCCGAAAGGTTCACTTGTTCTAAAGTTTCACCAGATTCAATGTTCTTTTTCAATAACGATGAACTACCATTTTGCCCAGTGCTTTCATAGAGAAATCCATCTGAGATTAGTAGCCCTTGCGTGTAATCATTTGTATTGTGCGGATAAGTGTTGATGATTTCGTACGTGTATTCCTTTGGTGCCTGAGTTGGCACGAGAATCACCTTTGCGTAGTGAGTTTCCTTTTTCCCACCGAAATAAACAGTCGATTTAATCCTGCGACTTCCAACTCTTTCTGAAGTTAAGTTGACTTCAAAATTCGTTTCTGAATAGGTTGTTTTATCTCCGTCCAGTTCAACTTGTACGGAATCAATAGCGACATCTTTTCCTTCAAATTCAAATGGTATAGCTTGACCAAAGGAGAACTTTTGGTTCTGTTTTGGAGCGACAGCTTTTGTTTCCTTTTTAATTCTGGGGCTAGCCGGCTTTTCTGCCTTCTTTTCATTTTCTCCACAAGAAAATAGAAGAAAAGCAATGATAACTACGCTGGTTTTTGACATACGTCAAAATTAGTACGTTGCTAAGAATTTTTCGTTGAAATCAGCTAAGCCTTGCGTTCTTGACTCTGACTCATTTTCATCAATGTAGGCACAGTAAGCCCTTGATAAAGAACCGAACACACCACCACAATGTAGGTCATGGTCACAATGATCTCTTTTCCATGAAAGTCAGACAAAGACAAGGACAATGCAATTGGAAGCCCACCTCGGAGCGCACCCCAAGTGAGTACTGAAATAGTATTCTTCTCGAAGGTGTCTTTAATGGACATCATTTTTATTGGAATGAAAACACTTGTCCATCTGCCGAATAAGACGATACAAATTGCAAAGAAACCAGCTGCTATGAAGTCAAGCCGTAAGTCGAGCACCAACATTTCAAGTCCTATTAACACAAAAAGCATGGCGCTAAAAGTCTCTTCCAGTAAATTCCAAAATTTGAAGACATAATCTCCTGCTGCACTCGCCACGTGTGAACTACGCCCCTCATTTCCAATGACCAATCCCATAACCACAGCAGCTTGCTTAGCTGAAACGTGGATGAATTCGGCGAGCTGCGAACCAACCATCACAATTGCCAAAGTGATAAGAACTTCAACTTCGACTGCATCATTATCTACATATTTCAGCAATCGGTAGCCAATGTATCCAAGGAATAACCCGATGAAAATACCACCTCCTATGTCTGCAACACCAATGTATATTGTCTCGAAGGCTGTAAGTGTGTGGTCATCACTTGCGTGCGCTATATCAAGAATCGTTAATGCAAGAACAACTGCAATACCATCATTGAAGAGTGATTCTCCAGCGATTTTTATCTCCAGATCCTCTTTCAGATGAAACCGTTGAATCGTTTTTGTAACCGCGATTGGATCTGTTGGAGATATCAAAGCTCCGAAAACCAAGCAATACATGTATTGCAACTCGATATTCATGAAGTGCAGCATGAAATAAACAAGCGTACCAATGACAAAAGTGGAGATAAGTACTCCTATTATCGCCAGGACTAATACAGGCTTACGCTGACTGCTTAATTTCTTAAAATCGATGTTTAATGCTCCAGAGAAGAGCATAAACGTCAATACAATCTGGTAGAGAACTTCTTCAAATTCGTATTCCTTGACGTGTTCGGCGAGATGTAACTCCGGAAACAGCTTTCCAACGACCAAAACAAGGAAAGACAATCCAAGTGCGAGAATCATCAATCCAATAGATGACGGCAGTTTCAGGTAGAACGTATTTATGAAAATAAACGCTCCTGAAAGGAATATGAATAAGGCGATTATGTCTAGAATACTCACTTTATTGCAATTTAGGCAGGTTTAAACTCTGCGTAATAATTTTATCAAAAACCAAATAGTACAACGAATTGTTACGAACATTGAGTGTGAGAGTGGCTAAATAGCTATTTAGCACATATTTTAGCAGGCAGAGCAGCCACTTCAGGATGCTCGATCCACCTTGATGGATCTTGGGTTTGCGGTGGGTTATACCTTTAATCAAGGCATTTTACTGACTCGAAGATAACTTTTTTTATAATTTTTAGCAAAAAACTACAATAGGTGAAGAAATCCATAGAAAACAGGCTTTCACTACTAAAAAAAGAGACTGATGAGATTTTTGATGATTTAGCCTCAATTAACGAAGGTTTATTGACTAAAAATGGAAAAGGATGGTCGATTATTCAAGTTTTAAAACACTTGAATATGGCTGAAAGTCTTTCATTGAGTTACATGAAGAAAAAGATGCAGGCAGGTGAAAGAATGAAAAAGATAAATTGGGTCAATAACGCTCGCATGTGGGTTACTTGTGGTTTTTTGGAGTCTGGTTTAAGGTGGAAAGCTCCATCATATATTGCTAACCCGAAAGGAGATTATTCGTTGAGTGAGGTGAAATCAGAGTGGGAGTTGACACGGACGAAAATTCAAGACTATATAAATGATTATCCGGATGAGTGGCTCGATAGAGCCGTGTACAAACATCCAATGGCAGGCAGACTATCCTTGTTACAGGCGATTGATTCATTTATTTATCATCAAAGACATCATGTTCATCAAATTAATAGAATTAAAAAAGAGCTAAATATCTAATGCTAACTATCAATTCACTAGTCCATTCATATGATGGAACCGTAACGATCGAATTCCCAAACTGGGAAGTTGAGAAAGGAAATCATTCGGTTATACTGGGAAATTCAGGTTCTGGAAAAACTACGCTCTTGCATATCATTGGGGGTTTACTGCGGCCTCAATCAGGAGAGGTTAAAATAGGAGAAACCAGCATTTCTCAAATGACTCAATCTTCTCTTGACAAATTCAGAGGTATCAATATTGGAATTGTTTTTCAAAAAGCGCACCTGATCAGCTCATTGACCGTATTTGAAAATCTCGCCCTTTCTCAGTACCTGGGAAAAGGGAAAATTGAGAAAAAGGCAGTGCTGGAAATAATGGATCGACTAGGTTTGGAAGAATTGAAAACTAGGAAAATACATCAAATCAGTCAAGGACAAGCACAGCGAGTTTCTATTGGTCGCGCACTTTTGAATAATCCATCATTACTTCTTGCTGATGAACCGACAGCTAGCTTAGACGATGAAAACTGTGGAAAAGTCATTCAATTGCTGAAAGATCAAGCGGAGATTCATAACTCAACCTTGATTGTGGCTACTCATGATCAACGAGTGAAAGGGGAACTTAAAAACACCTTGACACTATGAATTTATTCTCATTAAGCGCAAAAAATGTAATTGCTAAGCCGTTGAGTTCCCTACTCAGTGTTTTGCTTTTTGGTTTTGGAGTGTCAATCATCGTTATCATTTTGTTGACAAGCAGTTTCATGAAAAATGAAATAAGCAAGAACGCTGGCGGTATTGATCTTGTGGTTGGTGCAAAAGGAAGTCCACTTCAAATTATTCTGGCCAGTATTTTTCATATTGATTTTCCAACTGGAAATATTTCATTGAATGACGCGAATAACCTTGTTGCCAATCGATTGATTACATCTGCTATTCCATTATCTCTTGGAGACAGTCACAAAGGATATCGCATTGTTGGTACCACCCACGCATACGCTGAGCTTTATGGCGCAGAATTGGCTCAAGGTGAAATGTTTGAACAAGAACTTACAGCAGTTTTAGGAGCCAATGTTGCAAAAATCCTTGGACTTAAAATTGGAGATGAAATTCAAAGCGAGCACGGGCTTTCGGAAGGTGGAGAAGGCCACGATGAACATCCTTATAAGGTGGTGGGAATTTTAAATTCCTCTGGGAACGTGATTGATAATTTGATTTTAACTTCTATTCAAAGTGTTTGGGCAGTGCATGATCATGGAGAAGAACATGATCACGAAGAAGATAGTGATTTACATGATTTGGTTACACTTAAAAAGTTGGGAGTAGAAGTAACGAAGGAACAATTAAATGAAGAAGAGATTACCTCAATTTTTGTACAATACCGATCGCCAATGGCAGCTGTCCAGTTACCTCGAATTGTCAATGGGACCAGCAATTTGCAAGCTGCATCACCGCCGTATGAAACTGCCAGGCTCTTTACCATTATAGGTGTTGGAGTGGAAGTTGTCAATGTGCTGGGAGTGGTCATTATTGTCCTGAGTGCGATAAGTGTTTTCATTGCGCTTATCAATTCTTTGAAAGAAAGAAAATACGAATTAGCCATCATGAGATCAATGGGGGCAGGAAGATCGAAAATCTTCGTGATGATCCTGATCGAAGGATTTATTTTGACAGTGGTAGGAAGTTTATTTGGATTCGCTTTGGCTCATTCCGGTTTCTGGCTTTTGAGCTCAGCCATTGATCAGATCCAACCTTCCGCTTCATTTGTCGTGGAAGAAGAATACTATGTGTTTGTAGGCAGCCTTATTGTAGGTATTTTTGCTGCATTGGTGCCGGCAATCATGGGTTATAAGGCTGATATTTCAGAAACTCTTGCTAAAGGATAGGAGATTGATAACTAAAAGGAATTAGTAATGAGACTTTCATTTTTTCTAGGAACATTTTTAATCGCACTTTTCGCGACAGCCCAGTTCGACAATTCAAGTAAAAACTGGGAAGCAATGGCTAATGTCAGATATGAAAAATCTCAAGATGAGTACGGTGAAATCTACGTTCCAAGATTTGGAGACAGTGTAAAAAAATTGGACGGGAAGATTATATCTCTGACTGGATTCATCATTCCATTTGAGGGAATGTTTGAACCCAAACACATTATCCTTTCATCATTACCCATTGCTGCATGCTTTTTCTGTGGAGGCAGTGGTCCTGAGACTGTTGCTGAAGCGTATTTAACAGAAGAAGTCAAATACACTGCAAGACCAGTGACTGTTACCGGTAAGCTACAACTTAACAATACGGATTACGATCAACTCATGTACATCCTTAAGGATGCCAAGGTTGTGGTTAGCGATTAAAAACTGTTAGTAGTACGTTAAAGGAGTTAGCGAAACGTTAATTCGTTGATTAATCCACCGATTTTATTTTAGTTTGCTTTCATGAAAAAGCTACTGTTCGTTTCCCTGGTATTTATCCTTTCCTGTCAGTCATCAAATAAGGAAGAAGTAGATTTAAAAGCCTTAAAAGATGAGGTTTTTGAACTTCATGACGAAGTGATGCCATTGATGGGTGATTTGCGAAGAGTTCGAAAAAGTCTAATGCTACAAGTCGACACGATTCAGGATACTGATGCTGAAAGAGCTGCTATTTTGACCGAAGCTTCTAATAACCTTGATGAAGCCAATGAAGGAATGATGGTCTGGATGAGAAATTTCGATCCAAATTTTGAAGGCTCCGATGAAGAAGTTTTAAAATACCTGACGGATCAAAAATCTTCCATAGAAGAGGTGAACAAAAACATGAAGGAGTCGCTAAAGAAAGGTCAAGAACTGATGGAGAATTAGTTACTCTTCTTCACAGGCATCAATCCACTTGTCGATATCTTTTACTCCCATCAATCCACCTTCATTTCCCCAAGAGTTGGCAACATAAGTGAGCACTTCTGCAACTTCTAAATTCGTAATTGGATTTCCTGGCATTAACTGGCTATAGGTTACTCCATTCACAACGATTTCTTTCGCCTGGCCATTTTTAATGATACACGCAGCACGTGCAAAATCTTCCATTAAGTAATCTGAACCAGCAAGTGGAGGATACAAGGCTGCCAATCCTTTTCCGTCAGTTTGGTGGCAATTGGCGCAATAGGTGGAATAGATTTTAGCACCTTGCACCATGTACTGTTTCAAACGAATTTCGTCTCGTGAACTGGTTGGGTTCTCTTTCTCTGTTTTATCCGAACTTCCACCACAAGAGGCAAGTGCAAGAACAATAACAAATAAGGACGCTTTAGTTAGTCGGTTCATATTCTTTCAAAAGTAGATCAATATCGTTTAGTAAAATATCCACTTGTTCTTCTACCGTTCCATCATACACACCTCGAATCCTACGCTCTTTATCCACCAACAAAAAAGCACCACTGTGAATGAAACCGCCAGCTGCATTGGGATCTTCGTCAGCCATTACCATGTAGCTTTTTTCCCCCAGGTCATAAATGTAATCCTGGTCGCCAGTCACGAATTTCCATTTACTTGATTTGATACCCAGTTTATCAGCATAATCCTTGAGCACCGCTACCGTATCATGCTTAGGGTCGATGGTGTGAGAAAGAATTGCCACCTGATCGTTGCTTTCAAACTTTTCGTAAACACGAAGCATTTGCTGCTTCATTTTTGGACAAATCGTTGGACAAGTTGTGAAGAAAAAGTCGGAAATATATACTTGATTTTCGAATGTGGCATTTGTGACCCAACTGCTATCTTGGTCAACCAATTGGAAATCTTCCACTGTGTGATAAATGGTGTCGTTTTCTTCGAAAATTTTGTTTCCATAAATAGGAAGCTTGGCTGTTTCTGGTGTTGAGTTGCAGCCTATTGCTGCAGTGAGAAACAATACCGCCATGTGGTCCAATCGAATCATTTTTGCCTGATTTTTTTATAGAGCTTTATAGAAATCATTAAGACGATCGCAAAACTAACAAGTCCTAGAGTACCCCATATCCAGTTAATTTCATTTTTTATTACAATTAGGAAAACAATTGCAAAAAGAAGCAGAGTGGCGATTTCGTTAAATATTCGAAGTTTTAGGGAGGTATATTTTGAAATACCTTTTTGAAGTTGGTTATAAATTTTTTGACAAGCCAGGTGATAAACAACTAATAGGAAAACAAATCCAAGCTTTACATGCATGAATGGTAGTTGCAACCAGTTCGGTTGCACGATGATTAGTGCAGTTCCGAATATAATTGTCAAGATTGCAGATGGCCAGGTAATGATGTACCACAGCTTTTTGGACATTATTGCCAACTGATTGCTGAGAATGGATCGATCTGGCTCTTCTTTAGCTAAAGCCTCTGTGTGATAGATGAATAATCGGACGATATAAAAAAGTCCTGCAAACCAGGTAATTACAAAAATTATGTGGAGGGCTTTTATGTATAGATACCCCATTTAGGCTGACTTTTTATAATGAACTTGTTGTTAACAAACATTGTTGGCAAATTTGATGTTGAAAAGAGATCATTCCAAATGCAAAACCCTATTTAGAAAATGAGTGAATCCTCAAACATTTGGTATTTTGAAGATACGGACCTTTTTGAGGTTTTGTGTCCAAAAAAGACTCCTTACTTAGAAGACTGGCATCCACCGGGAAGTTATAGCAAAGATGATTTTATCTATTTCAAAGATCAGTCATCCGAAAATGTATACATGGTTTCGCAGGGACGAGTCAAGATCGGAACCTACGCGAATGATGGGAAAGAAATTGTAAAAGCAATTTTAACTCGCGGCGAAGTTTTCGGAGAGATGGCTTTGGCAGGTGAAGAAAAGAGAGAAGATTTCGCACAAGCAATGGATAATGGGACGCATGTCTGCGCAATGACGATTGATGATCTTCAGAACTTGATGAAAGAAAACAAGGAACTGAGTCTTAAGATCTTAAAAATCGTCGGCTTCCGATTACGAAAGATGGAGCGGAAAATTGAGTCGTTGGTTTTCAAAGATGCCAGAACCCGAATTGTGGATTTTCTCAGAGAAATGGCCGAAGAAAAGGGTCAGAAGGTAGGTTTTGAAATGATGATCAAAAATCATTTGACGCATAAAGACATTGCTAGCCTTACCGGAACATCACGTCAAACCGTCACTACCGTGATGAATGAGCTGAGAGAAAGCAACCTGATAAACTTCGATCGAAGAAGAATTTTGATCAGGGATATGGAAAAGCTTGCCTAAGAAGCTGGCTTTATTGTCTTCCGGTTGACTCCAAGATTTTAGCAGCATTTGTTTCTTTGGAAAAATTAATTTCAATGAGAAACTCCCTACTCGTCCTGGCTGTTCTTGTTTGCACTACACTTTCTGCTCAAGAATCGAATCTTCAGAATTTCACTCCTTCTATTCTTTTCGATAAAGGAGATTGGGAATTCAAGAGCTTTCAAAATATTTATACTCAGACCAAATCATTTGATGCAGATGGTGGTAAAGTCAAGAATGCGGCTGGTAGACAAACCTGGACTACCTCGATTAATCAATTCTTATATGGGCTGAGTTCAAAAATTAACATAGGAGCTGATGTTTGGCTTAAGAATGCTAATTATGCTCAATCAGGAATTGCTTCTAGAACATCAGTTGTTGGATTTGGACCCAAAATCAAGATTGCTCCATTCAACAACTTAAAAAGGCTTTCGATTCAAAGTACTTACCTATTTCCACTAGCCAATGACCTGGAAGGGAGACCAGGAGAAAATGAAGTTTTTCTCCACAATGATGGAAGCCTTTGGCTTAACCAGATTTTTTATGATCTGCCATTGAACGAAAAATTTCAATTATTCATGCAGCAAGCCTTTTGGTATCATGTGGTAGATAATTCTTTCCGAGATAACAATTACTTTCAAACACAAACGAGCTTGTTCGTTAGTTTTTTCCCCAATCAGCGATGGACACTCTACGGAATGTCAGAGTATTTTCCAACTCATTACAACGACGCACTTCAGGAAAGAGAGGGGTTCTTTTCCTATTTCATTCAATCTGGTATTGGAACCAAGTATCAGTTAGTACCCAACTTGATTGAACTAGAATTTCTGTATACCAATTTCTGGAACGGAAGCGAAGGTCAAGGAGCTGGAGAGACCATCAATTTTGGAATTCGCGTAATCCGGCAATAGCAATCTTATAGGCTCTTTCAAACCTTTCTAATCATCCTTCGTTATTTTACTTACATTTACGAAATTAATGTAATGAAAGGCACTAACCTAGGTGAATTTGAAGAGTTGGTTTTGTTAACCGTGGGCATTCTGTATGATAACGCATATAGTGTTGCCATACAGAAAGAACTCTCGAAACAATCCGGCAGGAAAATCACCATAAGCTCAATTCATTCGGCTGTTTACAGACTTGAAGAAAAGGGACTATTGAATTCAAGGATGGGTGATATGGCGAAGATCCGTGGCGGAAAGAGGAAACGAATCTTCACGATTTCAAAAGCTGGGAAGGTTGCATTAGCAAAAGCAAGTGAGATCAGGAACAAACTGAGAAGCCAAATTCCAGAAGTTGCCTGGCAGAATTTGTCATGAGTGAATTTTCGAATCCTCCCAGGCGCGCTTTGAAACTCCTGCGATTTTACTGCAGCGAGGAAAGACTTGAGGAAATCGAGGGCGATTTATGTGAGGTTTACAATGAGTTTATTCGGGAGCGAGGAAAGAAATATTCGAAGATCTTTTATTGGTGGTTGGTAGTCAAGAATTTCAGGTCTTATGCACTAAAAAGGAAAAAAATGAAAAATAAAGGATTGATTGATGGTTTGTTCATGTTTTTAAAGCACAATATTCTTATTACATGGAGGAACCTCTTAAAGCACAAGAATACTTCTGTGATAAACATTGCTGGGTTAGCCATTGGCATAGCTTCATTTCTCTCGATTTATACGATTGTCCAGTATGAGCTAAGCTTCAACAAAGAAGTTCCAGACGCTAATCGAATTTACAGAATAACCTCAAGTTTCAGTGGTTCCTTCAAGTCCACTAACCGGGGTGTTGCAGTCCCTGTTTCAGGTCATGTGAAAGAAACTTTTACTGGAATGGAAACAGTTTCTCCTTTTCATAATTTCAGCGCAAAGGTGAGTATCTACAAGGAGGATGTGAAAGAAGATATGGGTAGACAGAGAACCATCATTTTGGCGGATGAGTCTTATTTTGATCTTGTCAGTCTTGATGATTGGATTGTTGGTTCGAAAGAATCAATGAGAGATCCATTTAAAGTGGTACTAACCGCTTCACAAGCAGAAAAATATTTTGGAAACAAAAACTATCAGGGGATGATGGATAAGGAAATTATCTATCGGGACTCTTTGAAAGTGTACGTTTCTGGTATTGTGCGAGCACCTGAGTATGCAAATGATTTCGGATTCACTGAATTTATTTCCTATCCCTCCATTTCTGCCTCCTGGTTGAAAGAAAGATTTGGTAGTGATGATTGGTCAAGTACAAATAGCTCATCCCAACTTTTTATCAAACTCCATCCCGAATCCAACTATGAAGATGTGCTTTCACAGATGGACGAGTTAGACAAGTATGTTCAAGAGCAAAATGAAGGGCAAGACTGGATTCAAAGCTATAATTTACAACCGCTAGCAGACCTTCACTACAATCAAGATTTTGGGATATTTGATTATTCCGGATCATCTACTCACAAACCAACATTGACGGTTCTATCAATTGTAGCAATCTTTTTGCTCTTGATAGCCGTTTTCAACTTTATCAATCTTGAAACGGTTCAGTCGACCAATAAATCGAAGGAAGTTGGGGTTCGGAAAGTGTTGGGAAGTGGCCGATTCCACTTGGTTGGCAGATTTCTAACTGAAAGTGTTTTAATTACCTTCTTTGCTGTCATCATTTCGATTCCACTTGCTCATTATGGATTGATTTTTTTTGACGAGTTTGTTCCGGAAGGAGCTGTTCTGCGTTACCAAGATATTGGTTTTTGGTTTCTCCTAATTCTCTTGACTTTCGGCGTAGGTCTTCTAGCAGGAGCTTATCCCTCATGGATTACTTCCTCATTTGTGCCTATCAAAGCCTTAAAATCTGGATTTAATTTGAAATCAACGAGTATGAGGGGTTCCTGGCTGAGGAAAGCACTTATCTCGTTTCAATTCCTGTTCTCACAGTTGTTGATTGTCGTAACTTTTGCTGTCGTCTTGCAGATTTCCTTTATGCTAGACAAAGAACTCGGATTCGAGGAAGAAGGAGTGATTTACCTTTTTACCCCTTGGTATGAAACGGATGAAAAAAAGGAGTTATTACTGAATGAAATTGCACGTATTCCTGAGGTTCAGGAAATAAGTATGAATGGAGCTCCACCCGTTCAGAATGGTTATTCTACTAATACGGTCAAATACCAAAAAGGCGAAGATGAACTTATGTTAAATCCACACCAGAAGTCTGGTGATACCAGTTACCTTCATTTTTATGGAATCGAATTACTTGCCGGGACCAATTTGAGACCAAATGAATCAGCAAACGAGATGTTGATTAACGAAACATTCATGAAGGACCTAGGTTTCGAAATGCCGCGCGATGTTATTGGCCTGAACCTAGAGCTCAACAAAAAGGATTATCGCGTGGTAGGTGTAATGGAGGATTTTCACTTCAGGTCTATGCATCATCCAATTCAACCACTGATGTTGAGATATAATGAATCCAACAGGTGCATAGCTATGAAAGCAGGTTCCGGCGACCAGTTGGAACGAACCATTGACAAGCTGACGGAAAAATGGGATGCAGTGTATGGAGAAATTCCCTTGACTATTAATTTCATGGATGAGACGGTAAGTAAATTTTACGAATCTGAAAGAAAAACCTCAAAACTAGCATCCCTGGCTACAGGACTCGCGATTTTCATTTCCTGCCTAGGTCTAATAGGATTAATTTCATTTACGATCGTTCAGAAATCAAAAGAGATGGGGATTCGAAAAGTACTTGGCGCTTCAGTTCTTCAAATTGGATCTATTCTCTCGCGAGAGTTTGTGATCCTCATCTTAGTTTCATTCGCAATAGCAACTCCACTTTCATATTTTGCAATTAGCAAATGGCTTGAAGATTTTGCCTATCAGACAGAAATTTCATGGTGGGTTTATGGTCTGGGTGGCTTAGCATCTGTAATAATTGCTCTTGCTTCAATTTTTGCAAAAGTTTGGAAAGCTTCTACGTCAAACCCTATTGAGTCTTTGAGATATGAATAGTTCTTTCTAAGACTTCTACAGCATTCTGCAACTGATCTAGGCAAAAGGGAACTATATAAGCCATAAATTTGGCTTGGGACTTTTATCATGCTTAGAAACCTGGTTTTCATATGCGCATTCCATTTAATGGTTGGTGTTTTTGCACAGAGTAGCGAGATTGTTTCTGTAAAGTTTGAAGGTCTGAGAAAAACTAAAGAAGATTACATTCTTCAGTTCATTGAATCAAAACCAGGCAGTCTTTATGATCCAAAAAAGGTTGAGCAGGATAAGCAAAGAATTGTCAACCTAGAAATGTTTGCAAATGCCACTGCTGAGGTAACACAGACCGAAGGAGGGTATGTTGTGAATTTTGTTTGTGAAGAGCTGCACACATTATTGCCAATTTTCAGCTTTGGTGGGATTGAGGAAAACTTCTGGATTCAAGTGGGTGCTACAGAAGTAAACCTTGGTGGAAGAGGAAATAAGTTTGTGAGTTACTATCAATACTATGATCGAAGTTCCTTTGCTACGCACTTAACCTTTGATCGGATCAAAAAGTCAACATGGGGGCTCAATTTGAATCTAATCCGATGGGCAACACTCGAACCTCTATTTTTTGGAAATAACGAGGTGGAATACCGATACACCAATTACACAGTTGGAGCTACTGGGATGAAACATTTGAACTTCACTGATCGAATTGAATTTGGTGGCGCTTTTTTTACGGAAAACTTCAAGCGCTCGACCACTAATCCTGTTGAAGGAGCACCAGATGAAGTGGATAAGAATAAACTCTTGGGTAAGGTCAGTGTCACCTGGAACAGAACCAACTATCATTTCTACTACATTGATGGCTGGAATATCCAATTGAACGGACAGACTGTTCAATCCTTAGACACAGATCCTGCTTTTTATATCTTTTTTCATGACTTCAAAAAATTTAAGAGAATTGGAGAAAAAGGAAATTTTGCTTCCCGCTTGAGATTGGGCTTAAGCAGCAATGAAGAAAGTCCATTTGCCCCTTTTGTTCTTGACAGCTATTTAAACATTCGCGGTGTTGGTAATCGCGTGGATCGTGGAACAGGCGCCATTATTTTGAATGTAGAGCATCGGCATACTTTGAGAGATAGAAACAAGACTGCTATTCAAGGTGTCCTTTTTTCGGATATGGGTTCTTGGCGCAATCCCGGCGGGGAATTCTCGGACTTCACCAACAGTGACAATTTCGTACTATTCGCTGGTGGCGGAATTAGGCTTATTCACAAGAAAATTTTCAATGCGATCTTAAGAATCGATTACGGATTTAATCTTCAACAGCCAGAAGTGAATGGGTTTGTGTTAGGCTTGGGACAGTACTTTTAGAAATTGTCTTCTCCTTCTGTACCTTCAAAATCTTCTTCTTCCGTTTGCAACTCGATTCCTGCATCTTTTAAATCCTGCATGGTGTCAATGTCATACAATTCTTCCAATTTGTGAACCGAGAGCTCAAGATTTTCCACTTCTTCAAGTAGCTCTTGCAAAACCTTATCCGTGCTAAAAGTTTTTTCTTGAAAAAGCTGAGGCAGGTGCTCTTTCATTCCGAGCAGATAGTAGCCTCCGTCTTTTGCTGGGCCCACTACGAGATCATTGTCTTCTAAAGCTTCGAAAGCACCAGCTATAATTTTTGGTGTGAGATCATAGCAATCGCTTCCGATGATGACCACCTTGTTATAAGAATCAAAAGCCTCATCGAAAGCATTCATCATTTTTTCGCCAAGATCATTGCCCTTTTGAACTTTCAGAGAGTATTTGTCGGTATCCCAAATGTCTTCGATTTCTACATATTCAGAGTAGTAGACCGTCTTATCGGTTATGATTTTATCAGCAACCTCTTTTGTGTATCTGACGAGTTCCATATACACATCCATCGCTGCATCCATCCCAATTTCTTCTGCCAATCTTGTCTTCACCGTTCCCGGGATCAGGTTTTTGACGAAGATCATTAGTAAACTATCACTCATAAACTTTAATTCCTTTATACAACCACTGCGACCATGCCCTATTATAGGTGTGTATGCTATCAGTAGGTTGATCTTTTTTATTCAAAACTTCCTGGTCCTGATTTTTCCAATCAAAAATACCTCCGTATAAATTCTTTACGTTGGTGAACCCCATCTTCTGCATCTTTTCACCAATTCGCTCGCTTCGATAACCAACAGAGCAGTAAACAATCACCTCCGCATTTTTATCTATGTTTTTCACATCTGTCTTTTTGAAATTGTCATAATCAATCATTTGTGCACCTTCAATGTGACTTACTTCAAATTCTTCGGGTGATCTGGTATCCAATAAGATCACATTGGATTTCTCCTTCAATTCCAAAGTACCGATTAGTGGAACAGTGCGCTTATACAAACTGTTCATTTTTTCATCAAAGGTTTTTTGACTGTAAACAGTAAGAATACTACCGATTGTTAGGAAAAACAGGGAAAGATATCGCTTCACTTTTTGTTAATTAATAGTGTTTTCTCTTTCAGCTCCAAAATTAAAGCTATTGCGACAACTAAATACTCGATCACAACCCAACTTAATGGCAAATGAAACCCTTCCGATGAATACCCTAAGTAGGTGATGAAAATGATAAATGACCAGACAATTGGAAAATAGTAGCCAGAAAGAATTCCGAATGCAATAAGTGGAACGGTATACCATGGATGAATAGTTGTCGCGAACAAGAGATAGCAAAACAAGATGAATAAAAATGCCTTTGGAACTGACCATTTTTTGATAACCGCGACAACAGAAATTCCAAGAATTGAAACAATTGCCAACACCGAGAGCAGTGGCCCGATTTGAGCGATCTTGTTATAACCGTAGATCCAGTAACCGATTTCTCTAGCGACGTAATAGAAGCTAGCATTGAATTCAAATTTTTGAAAATACAAATTGAGACTATTCTGCATTCCCTCAATGAAACTTTGATTCACCATTGGAAGCAACGTGAGAATTGCAATGAAGCCCGCAATGATTGAAACCATCCATTTCTTATTGCGCAGACCATAAATAAATAGAAAAGGCATATAGATAAATGGCAAAAGCTTGGTTCCAATTGCTAAGCCGAATGCTGACCCGGATAGAAGCTTTCTGGAATTATCGAACCAATACAGTCCCGCGAGAAGAAAGAAAATGACTAACCCCTCGAAATGAATATTACCAACAAACTCAAGAATGACTAATGGATTTAAGAAATACCAAAAAGCGAGGTTAGAAGAGCGATTATACTTTTTGAGTAACTGCACCATCAGCCAAAAAGCACCAATTTCTGCTGCTAATAGAATCACCCGCATGATATTGGTAGATATCAACCAACTTCCGTTACCTATAGTCGCTCCAAGCCAGAAAATAAACTGATTAATGGGTGGATAAATGGTAAAATAATTTGGTGAATTGAGTTTATTATAAAGCCCTTGCGAGATTCCTGGGATGTCTTTATCGAGATAGAAACCTGGGAGGTTATCAAAAGGATGAATACCGTTGTTTAGTAATGTTCCGTCCCAAATGAATCTGAAAACATCATCCGACAGAGAGGGTAGGGAAAAGAACAGCGATAGCCTGACGAAAACTCCTAAACCGAAGAGGAATCGGAAAGATTCTTTTTCCTTTTGCAGAAACAGGTACGCCGCAAATGCACTGACATAGGCTAGCAACAAGAAAACGGATTGGTCTCGCTCAATGAGATTTCCAATTGAAAAAATGGCTAAGGAAAAAACAAAGACAAAACTGTAGAATCCGAGTGGATGCTCTTTACGCATGCCTAATTGGTTTCACAGAAAGAAGAAACACATAGGTAAAACCTATGGCCAACATCAAGTGAAATAAGAGAAGTCCGTAATCTTCCAATTTTAGACCAGAAAAGATTCCGTAAACAAAATAAACCGCTAAAACTCCCTCCATTAGCGTAACAGGAGTAAAAACCTTTTTCAGGTAAATATTTCCTTTCCAACTATCACCTTTTGATTTTACGTTGAATTTTGGTGTTCGGACGAATGGAGTTTTAATTCCAAGATAGCCTTCCAAGACCGCAATCGAATTATGAAGGGCCATTCCCATTGAGAATGCCAGGAAGATTGGGAAGTTGAACATGAAATATCTGAACGTATACTCCGGGTGTGTGGCTTTTGCGGAAACCCAATAGAAGAATCCCATAGCCAAAAAGCCAACGAGAAAAATGCTTCCAAAATCAAAGACCAACCCAAGGTTAGGATTGTATTCTTTGATGTAAAGCATCGGTATGGATAATACAGCTGCAATCAAAAGTAGGAGAAAAACCGAACTATTTAACAAGTGAAAAACAGCTCTGATTTTGTGCTTAGTAGGAATATTTGAAGTAAGCACTTTTCGTAGCGTCTTTCTGGCTGTTTCAGCGGCACCTTTGTTCCATCGGTATTGTTGAGATTTTACTGCTGGGATAAGCACCGGTAATTCAGCAGGTGATTCGACCTCTTCCCGATAGACGAATTTCCAACCTTTCAATTGAGCTCGGTAGCTTAAGTCAAGGTCTTCGGTTAAGGTATCATGTTGCCAACCTCCGGCATCTTCAATACACGATTTTCTCCAGACTCCGGCAGTGCCGTTAAAGTTGATGAAACTTCCCGCATGCTCGCGTCCCTTTTGTTCAACTGTAAAATGTGCATTTAGCCAGAACGCCTGAATCTTGGTTAGAGCGCCGTAATCCGTATTCAAATGGGTCCATTTGGTTTGCACCATCCCAACTTTATCGCTTTTGAATCTTGGTAGCGTTTTTAATAAAAAATCAGGCTTGGGAACGAAATCGGCATCAAAAATTGCCATGAATTCTCCTTTTGCTTTTGACATGCCATACTGCAATGCGCCAGCCTTAAATCCGACTCTGTCAGGTCGCTGAATGTGAGAAATATCGATTCCAAGATTTTTATAATGCTTTACTCTATCGGCCACAATATCAACTGTCTCATCATTGGAGTCATCTAATACTTGGATCTCTAATTTTTCCTTTGGATAGTTGATCGCAGCAACAGCGTCTATCAAACGTTCAACCACGTATTTTTCATTGAATATCGGAAGCTGAACGGTGACGGTAGGATAGTCAGAAAGTCCAACTAATTCATCTTCACGAATTTTCTTAGCTTTCAAGTAGTGCCAGGCAAGGTTAAATTGGCCCAAACTGAAGAGACAAATGATCATCAGTGTGAGTCCGTATATGCTAATTATTAACCACTCCACTACTTACAAATATTTGAAAATCGTATACAAGATTTTATAACCTGCACCCAATGTACCCTTCACCGTGCCGCTCACTTTTGAAACACCAATACGCTGACGATAATTCACAGGAACATCGAGTGTCCGCAAATTTAGCTTAGCTGCCTTTAATTGCATCTCTACAGTCCACCCATAAGTTCGGTCCCGCATACCAATTGTCAGGAGGCTTTCATATCGGATGGCTCTAAAAGGACCTAAATCTGTGAATTTGACACCATAAAACAATTTGATTAATGTAGTCGCTAACCAATTTCCGAATATCTGCTGTGGTGTCATAGAACCCTTTTCCTTAGTGCCAAGAGCTCTGGAGCCAATGGTCATATCAGCTTTATTCTCTAAAATCGGCTGAACTAAATCAATTAATTGCTCAGGATAGTCCGAGTGATCTCCATCAAGAAAAACGACAATATCGGGTTGTGTTGTAGAATCAGAAATATGCTTCATACCGCGAAGGCAAGCATTTCCATAGCCCCGTACCGGCTCTTTTATAGCAGTAGCTCCTTTAGATTCAGCTTGAGAAAAGGTATCATCCGTTGATCCATTATCGACCACAATAATTTCGGAGACCCAATCTTTGGGAATTTCGTCAATGACGAGACCAACCGCATTTTGCTCATTGAAAGCCGGAATTATGACCCTTATATCTGGTTTTTCCACTTGGTGGATTTTTTATAAGGGCGCAAAGGTAGAAAGGTGCTACATATAGGAATGTTTCAATGATGACAAAGCTGTTCAATCTACACGTTTGAATAAAAAAGGGATCTGCTTACCATCTCCAGAGATCGTGGCGGTCATGACATCTTCCTCCAGCTTGTAAGTTATTTTTTTGGGGAAATCATGGTCTGGATTCTCTGATTCAAAACCTGATTCATCATAGGAAGTCATTTTGAAAAAAGTAGCGGATGCATTACTGCTGACATTTGCCACATAGAACAATTCACCATCTTTTTCAGCAATGGCTAACCTTTCAATAAACACTGTATCCGATCCTTGCAAGGTCACTCCAATGCCTGTCAGTCCTTGATTGTTACGTTCCCAAATCTCGAATGCCGTTCGTCCGGGTCGTACATTTTCTCTTTGCCATTTCCCGATTAACCAATCAAGTTTTTTTGATTCCTGAGCTGAGCAAGAAAATGAAGAGATGAGCAGAAAAAGAAGGAATAGTCGTGCCATTTTTACTGTAAGGATAGTAATCAGCTGTAATGGAAGTATTGTAAAAAAACGACACTTACTTATTGAGGAAGAAATTAGCTAAGGTTTGCTCGTCAAAACCATAATTGGTAGGTTCTTCACCAGTAAATTCCTTGAAATTTTTTATGAAATGAGACTGGTCAAAATAACCAGATTTTAAAGCTACCTGGATCCAGGTTAGCTCCTTGTTTTTCATCAAATGAAAAATGTAATTGAAGCGTACAATTCGAGCAAAAAACTTGATTGTTGTTCCGTTGATTTTCTTGAAAAGCCTTTCCAATTGACGTATACTGATTTCAACAACTTCTGCCAAGGACTGTATTTCTATCATGCCATTTGCCTCAAAAATCAGATCTGTTACTATTTCAATTTTTTTGATGTTATCTGATTTGGTTGAAATTCTGTCTTTCACCCATTGCTCAAGCGTCTTGATTCTTTCCGCTGTGGAATATTCCTCAGATGTCAATTTGGAAATAGATGACTCATCGTTTAGAAATTCTTCAAGATCCACAACTCGGTCTGTAAAGTCGGACATATCAAGATTGAAAAGTCGATGGCCGGCTTCTGGGAACAACTTCATTCCGATCATAGCTGAAGTACCTGTATTCTCAAGATGAAAAAATGTGCTGATTTGGTTAGAGAAAAGAAGCCTTGATTGTAATTCCCATAAACCGGTTAGGTTTATTCGATAGGGATCACCATAATGAATGATGATTTCACTAAAACCGTCTGGAATTATTTTCTGTATTTCGGGCGAATTACTTGGGTTCTCATAGATCCAAAATTCTTTGATTATCCGGCTTAATTCGGGACTTGGATCTATTCTATTAAAGATCATCCTCAAAAATAGAAGGAGCTTTCTTATTTGAATAATCTCACATGGTGCAGCTTACGTCAATTTTTGTATTTCAAAAATGTTTCAATTGAACGAATACCTGTCTTGAGTGTATAACACTTTTAGACAGGTGTTATGAATAAATATATGCTAGCTGCCCTGCTTGCAGGAAGCGCCTTCTTGTGCCATGGACAAAAAAGGAACGAGCAGATCGAATTTCGTCCACTCCATCTTGGAATTGTCAATGGAATCGGCACGAATGGAATTTACGATTTGAAACATGAAAACAATGTTTCACTTAATCTCTTTACGGGACAATCATATGGAAATAATATTCTTTGCATTTCTGGAATAAGCCATTTCCAGTTGTTGAAAAGCCAGGGAATCTATTTGTCTGGGATTGCAAATGTTTCCGGTGGATATCCATTCATAAATAGAGAGAATCAAGAAGATAGCCTCGCATCTTTGCGGGCAATTCAACTATCAGGACTTTTCAATGTTGTAAATGGAACGGGGGATGGTGCACAGTTAGCCGGCTTATCGAATTCAGTGACAGAAAGTTTAGATGGATTCCAGTTTTCAACCGTTTACAATTTCACTGGCAAAGGATTTTCAGGCTTCCAGCTTTCGCTTTTAACCAATCGAATTGGTGAATATGGGGTTGGAGTTCAGGCTGGCTTGTTTGCGAATTCGTCAAAGAATTTTACTGGCGTTCAATTTCCCGCAATAATAAATGCAGTATCGAATGATCTTGATGGAGTTCAATTAGGACTCTTCAATTATATCGGTAACAAGAAAAGTACGGTCTACAGAAACTTCCATTTTTATTGGCTTCAAATGGGAGTAATCAACCGAGCCATTCAGAATAGCGATGGTGTTCAAATTGGGTTATTCAATTTGGGAAAAGACATTGGACTTTCTCAAATAGGGATAATCAATCTCTCAAATAAAATTCCAGAATTTCCAATTGGTATCTTGAATATCGCCGCAGACATGGAAGGCTTTGCAAGGGCTTCTGTGAATCGGATCTTTCCTATTAACGTCGAGATAGGAACGGGTTCTAAACGGGTGATGAATATCGCCAGCTACAGTCGGAATCCGAATAGGAATATTTGGGCATTGGGGTACTCGATTGGAAATCAGGTGAAGGGAGGAATCAAAAAGAACCAGTTCTTCTATGAATATTTTGCAAGCATTAAGCAAATAAAAGAGGAAAATCAATCTTTCTTGGACCCCAATTTTGTCTACAACGCAAAGTTTGAATTTGGATTTAATCCAGTAATTGGACACTCGAACCGACCGAAAATGATCCATTTTTTTCTCTTTGCAGGGTTTTCACTTAACATCCATAAGGTTGATGATGGGGAAAGGCTTTCATCCGGATTTCTATCTGATTTAAAAGGTTCACATGAGCGTTGGGTAGATTTCCACTTTGGAATTCAATTTTGAGAGCTCTGCTTGATTCAGAACCTACCTTTGAATCTACTTCTCTCTAAATTCGCGGTAGCAAAAATCAAAACTCCAGTTGTCTTTCAATCCCCAAGATATCGACCTCCCAATTACAGAAATTCTTGACAAAGCAAACGCAAAACTTGAGAACGAACCAACTCTTATTATCCATGCTCCGCCAGGTGCAGGAAAAAGTACAGTCATTCCTTTGGCTTTGTTAAATGCTGGATGGCTCAAGGGAAAGAAAATTGTAATGTTAGAGCCGAGAAGATTGGCTGCCAGATCCATTGCTACTCGGATGGCTGAACTTCTTGGTGAACCAGTAGGAGAAACGATTGGGTATCGCATTCGATTCGAAACCAGAATTAGTGATAAAACACAAATTGAGGTCGTAACAGAAGGAATTCTTACCCGGATGCTACACTCGGACAATTCATTAGAGAATATTGGAGTAGTCATCTTTGATGAATTTCATGAGCGAAGTATTCATGCAGATGTAGCGCTAGCACTGTGTAGAGAATCTCAACAAGTGCTTCGGCCTGACCTTCGAATAATGGTGATGTCTGCCACCTTGAACATGCCTGAGCTGATCCGAACACTGAAAGCTCCGGTTGTGTCGAGTGATGGCCGACAGTTTCCCGTAGAGATATTTCACGTCGGTGAAAATGATCAAACGCTACTTCCTGAAATGACTGCTCGAACAATTCAGGAAGCTGTGAAGAAAGATGATGGAGATGTCCTGGCTTTTTTTCCAGGCCAAGGAGAGATCACCAAGTGTGAAGAAATATTAAGACGAACGTTAAAAGGCTTTGCGATTCATCCACTTTATGGTCAGCTTTCATTCGGGAAACAGAAGTCTGCGATTCTTCCCAATAAAGATGGGAAAAGAAAAATCGTGTTGGCCACCTCCATTGCAGAAACCAGCCTGACGATTGAAGGAGTACACATTGTAGTAGATACCGGCTTTGGTAGAACATCAAAATGGGATCCGAGATCGGGCTTGTCACGACTTGTCACGGTAGAAATTTCTAAAGATTCTGCCGATCAGCGAGCAGGTCGGGCAGGTCGTTTAGGCCCTGGGGTTTGTTACCGGATGTGGTCGAAAGCAACCGAAAACCGAATGGCCGAACACATCACTCCGGAAATTGCCGAAGCAGATCTTTCCTTTTTGGCTCTCGACCTGGCTAAGTGGGGCATAATCGATCCAAACCAATTGACTTGGATGACTCCACCCCCAAAAGGAGCTTGGATGGCAGCTCAAGAAACCTTACATCAGTTAGAAGCTTTAGAAAACGGGAAGATAACAGCGCATGGAGAGAAAATGCATCAATTGCCTTGTCATCCAAGATTGGCGCACATGCTTTTGATGGCAGAAGAAGAAGGTCTTGTTCCATTGGCAGCCGATATAGCAGCCTTATTGGAGGAAAGAGATCCGCTAGGTCGAGAAGCTGGAATTGATATCAATGTTAGAATTGAGGCGTTACGAACACATCGTCGGGAAAATCGAAAAGGTGGACGCTTTGATAGAATTGAAAAAGTAGCTGATTCTTATCGTCAGCTGTTCAATGAAGAACCCGATAATGATGTATTCGATCCATATGAAACGGGTTTATTATTGACACATGCTTTTCCAGAACGTATCGCTTTTGCTCGGCCAGGAAACAATGCTCAATTCAAATTAGCAAACGGTCGCATTGCGATGGCTGGGCACAAAGACGATTTGGCACATGAGTCATGGCTAGCTATCGCCAATTTGGATGCCAGAGATGGAATGGGGAAAATTTTTCTAGCCTCTCCGCTTAATCCCAAAGACCTTGCACCTCGTGTGAAAGAAGTGGAGGTGATCGAATGGGATACTGAAGACGGGGGATTATCGGCTTCAAGAGATATGAGAATTGGCAGTATCGTTCTCAAATCAGATCCATTACCTGATCCTGATCCTGAACATTTAGGTGAGGCTATTTCAAATGCAATTCAAAAGCAAGGCGCTACCTTGTTAGACTGGAATGAAGATGTCGAGCAATGGCAAAATAGGGTTTTGAGCCTGCGAAAATGGAGGATCGGCGAAGATTGGCCAGAAGTAAGCAAAGAAAGTCTTCTCCTGACTAATCGCGAGTGGCTTTCACCGTACTTGCCGGATGTGAAAAAACCACAGGATCTCAAGAAGATCAATTTGAAAGAAGTCTTACATCATCATTTACCTTTTGAGAAACAACAAGAATTGGATCTGTTCGCACCTATTCGACTTGAGGTTCCAAGTGGATCGATGATTAAGATCATGTATCGCTCCAATGGAGAACCACCGATTTTAGCTGCTCGAATCCAGGAGCTTTTTGGAATGGAAGAAACTCCGACTATCAATGAAGGAAAAACCCACTTGTTGATTCACTTGCTCTCACCAGGATTTAAGCCGGTACAAATTACGTCAGATCTTAAGAATTTCTGGAATGAAACCTATTTCGAAGTGAGAAAGGAATTAAAAAGACGCTATCCGAAGCACTTCTGGCCGGATGATCCTTGGACTGCTGATGCAATAAAAGGTGTTAAGAGGAAGGATTGATTGCTCTCATACAGTTGGTAATAAGAAACTTATAGGATATCTGAAACGTTAGTTTCAAATAATACACTAAATTACGGAAAGAGCTATGCCTAAGAACGTATTATTCGACCGGAATGAAGTTTTGGAGAACGTTACAGACCTTTTCTGGAGAAAAGGATACAATGGTACCTCTATGCAGGACCTGGTGGATGTAACGGGATTGAATAGATCCAGCATTTACAATACATTCGGAGACAAGTTTCAGCTTTTCGAAGAATCATTAAAACACTATCAATCTTCTCAAAATGATTGGCTAAGGGCTACTTTTTCCAAAGCAAAGTCTCCTAGAGAAGCCATAGTATCGCTTTTTAGAGGTATTAGCGATGATATAAAGTCAGGAAATCATAGAGGCTGCATGTTGGCGAGTTGTACATCAGAACTAAGTGCAGAACAACCAATCATTAAAGATTTTCTAGTTGAGAACAAAGACCGAGTGGTTGCTTCTTTTGCCGCGTTGATTGAGGGGGCTCAACAATTAGGCGAAATTGATACTCGTAAAGATCCACAAACACTTGCTTTATACCTTTTTTCTAGTCTTCAAGGATTACGATTGACATCTATGATCGAGCCTGATTTAGAGGGAGTTATAAAAGAAGTCTTAAGCAGTTTATAAAATTTTTCTATTTATTTGGAACGTTTATTCCATATTCACGTTTTATTTGGACCAATCATTTCAAATTAAAATTACAAAATGGGAAAACTAGATAACAAAGTAGCACTGATTACCGGCGGGAATAGCGGAATTGGGCTAGCGACAGCTAAATTATTTATTCAAGAAGGCGCTAAGGTTGTAATTACCGGACGCCGAGAAGAAGCCTTAGATCAAGCAGTGAATGAAATAAGTGGTGATGTGACCGCAATTCTTGCAGATGCTGCTGATATTTCAAAAACGAAGGAAGTTGTCGAGACAACCGTTTCGAAATACGGAAAGATCGACATTCTATTCGCAAATGCTGGGGTGGCTTACTTCTCGCCGCACACGGAAATCACGGAGGAGTTCTTTGATTCACAATTCAATACGAATGTGAAAGGACCTTTCTTTTTGATCAAAGAAGCAATCCCTCATTTAAATGACGGAGCGGTAATCATTGGTAACACATCAATTGTAAATCAAAAGGGATTTGATGGAACAAGTGTTTACACTGCTACGAAAGCAGCGTTCAGGTCATTATCAAGAGTGTTGGCAAGTGAGTTAAGAGAGCGAAAGATCAGAACCGTAAGTGTGGCTCCAGGTCCAATTGAAACTCCGATCTACGGAAAATTGGGAATGCCGCAAGATGCTGTAGAAGAAATGGGAGCTGGCTTTGCACAACAAGTTCCTCTAGGAAGGTTTGGAGCATCAGACGAGTTGGCTAAGGCGGTATTATTTCTTGCTTCAAACGATGCATCGTACGTGAACGGAGTGGAATTGGAAGTTGACGGTGGATTAAGTCAGGTATAAGTCGTTGGACAGGATTGATTAGGAAGCTATCTCAAAAGTCGTCATCGCGAGGTATCGAAGCGATCTTATGCTAGAAAAGTGTCTTTAGATCACTTAAGATAGCTTCACTTCGTTCGCTATGACGTTATGTTGGCTTTTTGAGATAGCTTTTTTGTTTCATCACAGAAATAACTTCCTGGCACATCCAAATTGGAGTTTCTCATCAAGACAAGTTCTTTTGAATTCAAAAAAAATGAAAAAAATGAAAGGACTTCTTTTCGCTACTAGTCTGCTGCTGATATTATCTAATTGCAAGGCTGGAAAGCATGAACTTGCTGAATTTGAATTCAATGGTAAAAAATTGAGGTATGGTGTTCAGCTTCCGGATGATTTTGATCCATCCAAAACATACCCTGTATTAATTGGTCCATCGAGTGTCGAAGAAAAAGGTGATCAAAGCTTTTACTGGAAAGGCACAAAAGACACTTATGGTTGGATTTTAATCGATTATCGAATTTATGATGCGACAAGAAGAGTCAAGGAAATCAAGGCATTTATGGAGCATCTTCGATCTAAGTATAATGTGGAGGGAAACAAGTTTCATACCGTCTGTTTCAGTGCCAATAGCTCTTCCATTTTTAGTTTGGCCATGCAAGTGCCTGAATACATTACTGGGATCACTGGCATGGCAGGAAATCCGGGAACCACCAACGAGTCTGAGCTGAGTAAGCTGAAAGGAGTTAAAGTTCAGTTTGTTGTCGGAGACAAAGACACGTATTGGATGAATGCAGCTAAGCAACGACATGCCATCTTGGAAAAGATAGGTGTTGACAGCACAATAGAAATTATCAAAAACGGCCCTCATGTTATGAGCGATCTTGTAGGAAAAGGATTCCTCGAACGTGCGAACCGATTAAGAGATTAATTACTCTCCAAATGGTTGGTCGCCGGTTTTTGCCCCGACAATCCTTCTTTCGAACAAGTAAGCTTCTCCTTGATAACAAAGGTGAGAACAGCCAATGGATATTTTGCCGCTAGCAGGAATGGTGTAACGTGTGGCTAAATGACTGGAAACATCATCAATCTGGAAAGGTGCGTGAATAACGAAATGCACTTGTTCATCTCCTGAATTCTCTACAAACATTGCTTTTCCACAATCATTTTCGCCACATGGGTCCCCTTCTGATAGTGTCAAAAATTCTAAAGCACTTTTATCAAGTTCTTCGCCATGCCATTCAATCCGTCGACCTGTTTCAAGCGTTACCATATTATAAAGCTCATTGTAGGTCAATTCATCTTCTTCTTCAGATGAGGTGTCTTGTTCCTTAGCGGGAGTGGAGCAAAATGAAAGAAATACTAAAAGAAAAATGTAATTGAAATGTCTCATTTGGTTGTATTTGGGTATGGTCACAGAAGTGGCAGTTTATCACTTTCCAAGCGTTGACAAGCAATAATAGGCCTAATTTTACTTCCAATAAACTAGCTGTTATTAGGAATTTCTACACATACCGTACGTTACCGATCCCATTTGGATATCTTTTTTTGTCCGCCCTGGGAGTTGCTGCGTTGTTGACGTTACAGAAATTTCTCAGCTATTTAATTGCTAACTATCAGTACGAATTCAGTTGGTTTTCCATCTCCGTGAGCAATTCAATCGATTTTGTTCTTCTGGTTCTATTGACCCCGGTTGCTGCGACATTCGCACTCAACACAATCGAGAATAAAAGCAAGCTAAAAATTATTGTTGCGCTAATATTGAGTAGCATTCTCCTAGCACTTGTTCATCGAGCCACAAGCACAGCGGTCTACAATTTCATATACTCTTTGTACGTCGATAATCCATTCTCAGGATTATTCGGATTTTGGAGGTTGCGGTCCTTCGGCGCTGGTATTATTTCAAGCCTGATTTTTTATTGGCTAACAGTAGGAATATTCATTGCTGCTATCAACAGGCAACGATTAATTGATAAAGAAAAAGAGCTGGCAAACGCCAGGCTGAACGCCTTGATGACACAATTGAGACCGCACTTTCTTTTCAATACATTGAATTCCATTTCTTCTTTGATTGACATTGATAAATCTGCAGCTCAAAAGATGATTGCTCGGTTTGGTGAGTTGTTACGTGGAGTTCTGGAAAAAGAAGAAAAGCAGTTTGTTTCACTTCAAGAGGAGATTTCTTTTCTGGAAAACTATCTCTCAATCGAAATGGAGCGGTTCAGTGATCGTCTGTCGATCTCTTACGAAATTGATCCACAATCCATGGATGATCAGGTGCCGACACTCATTTTACAGCCATTGGTTGAAAATGCGATTAAACATGGAATCGCTTCGAAAGTGAGTGATGGAAAAATTGAAATTTCATCAAAAATCCTTAATGGAGCTCAATACTCCATTCCGCAACTAGAGTTGGCAGTTTCTGACAATGGAACAGGCTTAATCAAAGAACATGATTACGGGATTGGCCTTCAAAATGTAACTAAACGGTTGGCCCAATTGTATGGAAATTCCAGTGAGTTTAGTATTGAAAACAACGAGAAAGAGGGCTGTACTGCTACCATTAGATTTCCAAGCAAAAAGAACGATTAAACCATGCCTATCACCGCAGCAATTATTGATGACGAATTCTTAGCACGGAAGAAAGTAGAAACATTGCTGTCCGATCACTCATTTATTACCATTATTGGAGAGGCTAAGAACGGTTCGCAAGCAGTCGATCTAATAAAATTGAAAAGCCCGGACTTGATCTTTTTGGATATCGAAATGCCAGATTTTGGAGGTTTTGATGTGATTAAGAAACTGAGATCAGATAAAATTCCTTATATCATTTTTACTACTGCTTACGATCAATACGCTTTAAAAGCGTTTGATGTGCATGCGGTAGATTATCTGCTAAAGCCATTGGACGAAGATCGATTTGATACCGCTATCCATTTGGCCAAAGAACGAATCGAACAAAAAGAATCCGCAGATATCAACAAAAAAGTCTTTGCTCTATTAAATCAAATTGAAAATAAAGACAGCCGATTCAGGCAGCTTTTCGAAATTAAAGAAAAAGGAAGAGAAATCACGATTCGAACAGACGAGATCTATGTTCTTGAGGCCAATGGAAATTACATTGAACTTCAATTGGACAATAAAAAATACCTGTATCGGAGTACAATGAACGCACTAGCTGAAGAGCTAGATCCAAAAGAATTTATCAGGGTGCATCGAAGTTATTTGATCAATACCCGATACATTCAATCGTGTCATTATATGACGAATAATGAATACAAGTTCAAATTGAAAAACCATTCAGAAGTGATTTCTGGAAGGGGTTTCAAGGAAAATGTTCAGGCATATCTCGACAATGAGAACATCTAATCCCAAAAACCACTGCTGATCACTTTTCCTTTTTATTAGGTTAATCCCAACACCAATTTTGGCCTCACAACAATTCTTAATCAAAACATGAGGCTAATGAAAATTTCGAAAACAAAGATCTTACTAACTATTCTTGGGTTGGTGATTGTAGCGTTTCAATTACAGGCGCAAAACATTACCACACCAAGACCAAGCCAATATGCTTCCGTTACCCAACGAGTCGGAATCTCGGATGTGACCATTACTTATCACAGTCCAGGAGTTAAAGGGAGGACAATTTGGGGAGGACGAGTTCCGTACGGGAACATTTGGCGCGCCGGAGCTAATGAAAACACGACCATCTCATTTACACATGATGCGAAAGTGGAAGGACAAGAAGTAAAGGCAGGAACCTATGGACTTTTTATGCTTCCACAAGATGAGAATAAAGTCAAGATCCTTCTTTCAAAGTATTCTAAATCGTGGGGAACCGTTTCGCCAGCGGAAAATGAACTTGTAGTGATGGCTGATGTTGAAACGTCAAAGATCCCACAACAAGAATGGCTTAGCTATGACTTTATCAACAGGGATGGAAACGATGTAACTGCGGTGCTAAGATGGGACATCTTACAAATTCCTTTCAATATTGAGTTTGACGTTCCGGCTATTGTGATTGAAAACGCAAGAGCTGAGCTAAAAGGCCCAGCCGGATTCGGTTGGCGTGGATACATGCAAGCAGCCAACTACTGTTTGCAGAATGATACAAATCTGGAAGAGGCAATGACCTGGATTGATCAATCAATTTCTAGTAGCAAAGGATTCAGCAATCTTCAAGTGAAAGCAGGACTATTGGCTAAAAAAGGAGAAACTGAGGAAGCCAAAAAAGTTATGGACGAAGCAATTCCCACTGCTAATGCATTTCAGTTAAATAATTATGGCTATCAACTGTTGAACAACGGAGATACAAAGAAGGCCATTGAGGTTTTCAGTTTGAATATCGAAAAGAACAAAGATCATCAATTCATCTGGGGATTTACGGATAGCCTTGGCGAAGCGTATTTACAGGATGGTAACAAGAAACAGGCTTTGAAATACTATAAAAAGGCAAAAGAGTTAGCTCCGGAAAACCAATATGCTTATTTAGATGGAGTTATTGAAAAAATTGAAAAAGGAGAATGAATTAATCGCGATCTAATGGAGAAGCCACTTTTGTTGTTTGCGGGTGGCTTTTCTTTATTTTAAATCGACTTATATGAGAATACTAAAGCTGCAATTGTTTTTTGCTTTGTTATTTATGGGAGCTAAATCTCAATCCCAGATCATCTTTTCGAGGAGTCCGGGAGGACTTAACACCGGCGAAACGCCGGATCTTATGATGTATGACATAGACACAAAAAGGACGTCAATGTTTTTTAAAGGGTCTATAAAGAAAAGAGGCGAATACAGTGTTACGATTTCTAAGAACAATAAACTAATCGTCAATACGTATAAGTTCGGAGGTTGGAAATTGGGGATTGCTGATTTTACCGATTCCGGTCTAGCTAACTTCAGAAAGTTCACCAACCGGAGAAATTATGAGTACAATGCTTCCTGGTCATACGATGGTGAACGAGTGGCTTATGAAGAATACAATTGGGGATCAAATGATACGGAAATATTTATTGCGGATTCTAACGGAAGAAATATCATTCAATTTACCAACTCCCGCAGCGATGATCAGAGTCCAGCATGGACCAACGATGGTGCTGACATTGTGTTTGTGTCAGACAGGAGTGGTAATTATGAGCTTTTCATCAAATCTATAAAATCAGGGAAGGCAAAAAACCTGACCAATCATTCAGCGGTCGATTTTGCACCATCCACTTCAAGGACAAATAATCAAATCGCTTTTTTGTCCAACAGGACTGGCTCAATTCACTTGTTTGTAATGGATTATGATGGCAACAACCTTGTTGATTTGACTCCAGAACTTAAGTCAAATGTTGAGTTTCGCGATTTTCAAAGCAGCGGATTTTGGTCCTATCAAACCTCATGGTCTCCGGATGGAAAACAGATAGTGTTCAATACAATGGTTGGTTCGGATTTAGAATTACTAGTGGTCAACTTAGATGGAACCGGACTTGAACAGATCACTGACAATGCTGATTCAGATTTTTGCCCATTTTGGATGAGTCAATAAACTATTTCAAGATTTCCTCCAATGAATGAATAAAATGTTCATTTTCCTCAGGCCTTCCTACAGAAACTCGAATGCAATGTTCAAGTGATCCAGCTAACGGACGTACCAAGACACCTTTTTTCATCAGTTCGTTAAAAACCCGACCCACCTCGTTCTGATCTTTCCAGACAGTCATGACGAAATTTCCATAGGACGGAACGAACTGAACATCAAGCCGCGATAATTCGGATGTGAAATACTTCAACCCCTCTTTATTATTCTGAATGGTTTTAGTAAGGAAATCGTCGTCCTCAAGAGCTCCTAACCCGGCAGCTTGAGCCAAAGCAGTTGGTTCAAAAGTCAACTTCGTCTTGAAGATTGATTCGGTAATTTTTTCATGACCAACTGCATACCCAAGTCGAACTCCGGCGATTCCATACGCCTTACTGAAAGTTCGAAGCGTCAATAAATTCGGATAATCCATTTCAAGGGAATTCGGAAAATCTTCATGCAGCGAATCAGAAAATTCAAAATAGGCCTCATCCACAATCACCAAAATGTGATCAGGAACATTTTTCATAAAATCCTCCAACTCAGCTCTGGTGATCATTGTCCCTGTTGGATTGTTCACATTGGCCAGATAAATAATCTTGGTATTTCGATTTATTCTATTCTTGATGGCCTCCAGGTCGAACCCATAATTTTCTGTTAAGGGCATAGAGACGCATCTCACATTATTAATTCTCGCCCAATTGTAAACGATTACGAAACTCCCACCAGAAGTCAGAAATTCATCGTCCCCTGAGCAAAGAGCTCGAATGGTTAGCATCAAAACAGATTCTGAACCATTACCAAGAATTATTTCCTCTTTTGGCCTTCCAATCCTTTCCGAAAGCCTTTCTCGTAAGTCTGCACTGATAGGATCAGGATAATAATTGATCGTATCGTATGCATTAACAACTGCTTCCTTTGATTTGGGTGAATACCCTAATGTATTTTCGTTATTCCAGAGGATAGCCACTTTTTCCCAACCAAATTCCTCTTGCAACTGAGGAATGGTTTTTCCCGGTTGGTATCTTTTGATAGCTGAAATATGATCAGGTATCTGGATGTTCATAGGCTGCTAAAATAATTGATTTGAGTTTTGACACTTTGTAAACAGAAATAATCTGCACTTAGTTTGAAACTTGTTTTCCAACAAGGGGCGAATCTCATTCATCCATGTTAGTTTTGCCAGAATTTGTTTTAACCTGACTTCCTTTGACGTGTTTGTAGATTCAGTGTGAATCAATAATCTACAATTATTGTCATCGCAGGTTCATGGTCCTGGTTTACTAGGACTTAGCCCTGCTTAGGTCGCCTAATAAACACTCATGCCAAAAGATCCAAAAATTAAATCAGTACTTATCATCGGAAGCGGACCTATCATCATTGGACAAGCTTGCGAATTTGATTACTCCGGCTCCCAAGCCTCTAGATCACTTCGAGAAGAAGGAATAGAAGTAACATTGATCAATTCAAATCCCGCAACGATTATGACCGATCCGGTCACAGCTGATCATATTTACTTAAAACCCCTGACCAAAAAATCAATTCGCGAAATACTCGAAGAACATCCGCAGATCGATACTGTCCTTCCGACCATGGGTGGACAGACGGCTCTGAACCTGGCGATCGATTGTGAGAAAGCCGGGATTTGGGAAAAGTACAATGTTCGAATGATCGGAGTAAATGTGGAGGCAATTGACACTACAGAAGACCGAGAGAAGTTTCGCTTGAAAATGAAGGAGCTGGACATTGGTGTTTGTAAAGGGGAAACAGCTACGTCCTTCTTAAAAGGAAAAGAAATAGCACAAGAAATTGGATTTCCATTGGTTATCAGGCCTTCTTATACGCTCGGTGGATACGGAGGAGGATTCGTAAATGCACCTGAGGATTTTGATAACGCATTAAATGCCGGGCTTCAAGCTTCCCCTATTCATGAAGTGTTGGTAGAACAAAGTATTCTCGGTTGGAAAGAGTACGAACTAGAATTGCTCAGAGACAATCTAGGCAATATTATCATCATATGTTCCATTGAGAACTTTGACCCGATGGGTGTGCACACAGGCGATTCAATTACAGTGGCGCCAGCCATGACGCTTTCTGATACGGTTTATCAGAAAATGCGAGACATGGCGAAAAAGATGATGAATGGAATTGGTCATTTTGCTGGAGGATGTAATGTTCAATTTTCCGTCCATCCTGATACTGAAGATATTATTGGAATCGAGATAAATCCGAGGGTTTCCAGGTCTTCAGCACTAGCGTCAAAAGCTACTGGTTACCCAATTGCGAAAGTGGCTGCAAAGCTGGCTATCGGATACAATTTGGATGAATTACCCAACCAAATCACGGGAACAACTTCTGCTTGTTTCGAGCCCGCATTGGATTATGTAATCGTGAAAATTCCACGCTGGAATTTCGATAAATTCAAAGGATCAGATCGCAAACTAGGGCTTCAAATGAAATCCGTTGGAGAAGTGATGGGAATTGGTCGAACGTTTCAGGAAGCACTCCAAAAGGCTTGTCAATCGCTAGAAATAAAGAGAAATGGACTGGGCGCTGATGGTCGAGAACTTAAAAACCTAGAAGCCATTCAACACAGTTTGGCAAACCCAAGCTGGAACAGGTTATTCCATATTTATGATGCGTTCAAGCTAGGTGTTTCGTTCAAGACGATTCACAACCTTACGAAGATTGATCCTTGGTTTCTAAATCAGATTGAAGAGCTCATTGCCCTTGAAAAAGAAATTGGGACTTACACCATTGAGGATATTACTAAGGAAGTGTTGCTTGATGCTAAACACAAAGGGTATGCTGATCGTCAGATTGCACACTTGCTTGGATGCCTAGAAAGCGAAGTATACAAGAAAAGAAATGACATGGGGATCAAGCGAGTATACAAACTCGTGGACACCTGTGCCGCTGAGTTCGAAGCACAGACACCTTATTACTACTCAACATTCGAGGATGAAAATGAATCAATTGTTTCTGACAAGAAGAAAATCATAGTTCTCGGATCAGGACCAAATCGAATTGGACAAGGAATAGAATTCGATTATTCATGTGTTCATGGAGTGCTTGCAGCAAAAGAATGTGGATACGAGACCATCATGATCAACTGTAACCCGGAGACGGTCTCTACAGATTTTGATGTTGCAGATAAACTCTATTTCGAACCAGTTTTCTGGGAACACATATATGATATCATTTTACATGAAAAACCAGAAGGTGTTATTGTTCAACTCGGAGGCCAAACGGCACTTAAGTTGGCAGAGAAACTGGAACGGTATGGAATCAAGATCCTAGGAACAAGCTTTGAAGCACTCGATTTAGCGGAAGCAAGAGGTCGTTTTTCTGATTTGCTAAAAGAACAGAAGATCCCGTATCCAAAATACGGAACCATTGAAAACGCGGATGAAGCGGTCGAACTTTCCAAAGAATTGGGATTTCCATTGCTGGTCAGACCGAGCTACGTGCTTGGTGGTCAGAGCATGAAAATCGTGATCAATGAGACCGAGTTGGAAGATCATGTCATTGATATTTTGAAGGACAAGCCAGACGGAGAAATCTTATTGGATCATTTCTTGGAAGGCGCAATAGAAGCAGAGGCAGATGCCATTTGTGACGGAAAAAACACCCAGATCATTGGAATCATGCAGCACATTGAGCCTGCCGGTATCCACTCGGGCGATTCGTACGCGGTGTTACCACCCTACAATCTCGGAGATTTTGTCATTCGTCAAATTGAAGAGTATACCGAGCGAATTGCTGTTGCCTTGAAAACAGTTGGCTTGATCAATATTCAGTTCGCCATTAAAGATGATAAAGTCTACATTATCGAGGCAAACCCACGGGCGTCACGAACCGTGCCTTTTATCTGCAAGGCTTACAGAGAACCTTACGTGAATTGGGCAACCAAAGTCATGTTGGGAGAAAAGAAAGTGACTGATTTTGAGTTCAAACCTTATAAAAAAGGATACGCAATTAAGGAGCCTGTTTTCTCATTCCATAAATTTCCTAACGTAAACAAAGAGCTAGGGCCTGAGATGAAATCCACCGGAGAAGCCATCTACTTCATTGACGACTTGATGGATGATTATTTCATGGAAATCTACTCGGAACGAAACTTGTACCTTAGTAAATAAGTTTACATGGTACTAATAGAGAAACTATGTTGAAATTTCTTCTCATAGCGATACTTATTATTTATGCCTTCTATCGGGTGGCAGCATTTCTATTCAGATTCATGCTCGGCGGGTATGATAGAGGCCAATTCAATTCCACCCAATACCAGAGAAGAAAAGCTCCAGGGAGCAACCTAAATGTCGATTCCATTCCTAGAACGAAGGCTGTCAAAAAGAAAGGTTTTGAAGGTGGGGATTACGTTGACTTTGAAGAAGTGAAATGATTTCATTTATCTCAATTCTCTAGTTTAGAACACTATTAAGTCAAGGCTGTCATTTCGACGTTAGGAGAAATCTCTACACCTTATTTCTATCACATATCTTGGATGCTTCCTTCGTCAGCATGACAGCACGGTTCGCAATGATATATGGATTGTGAAGTTGAAATGTCATTCTGAACACTGTGAAGAATCTAACGTTATTCAAAGCGCAGCGAAGAATCTCATCCATTCTTAGGTATACAACGACCAAATAAAGAAGGGCCCATAAAGGACCCTTCCACCAACCTAACCTAATATGAGGTACGGATCACCTCAATTATGGAATTCATCAAAATTTTTTGTCTCAACGCAGCTCATTCAATTTTAATATAAAGATTTCAATATTAATTTGAATTATATGTATGTAATCGAAAACCGTAAATACCCCTAAACAATTTTTGAATTATTTAATACCTAATTGCTAAGTGACGGAGATATCTTCATTTTTTGAAGCAAAATGATATACAAAAGGCTTACAAGAAGAGAAATACCCGTCAAATTAGAACTATGATTTTTGCCACAAACTTTTAAATCCAAGAAAAAATTCTGGCTTAGCTTTGCAAACCTCAAATAACAACCTATGGCCTGGTTCAACCGACAAGACAAGGGAATATTAACTAAGACAGAAGACAAGAAAGAAGCTCCGGACGGACTTTGGTACAAAACACCTAAGGGAAACATCATCCACATGCGAGAATTGAAAAACAATTCATACGTGTGCCCGGAAGATGATTACCATGTAAGAATTGGCTCTAAAGAATACTTCGAAATTCTATTCGATGGAAATAAATTCACGGAGCTGGATGAAGATCTGACTTCTGGTGATCCGTTGAAGTTTTCAGATACCAAGAAATACCCCGATAGAATCTCTGCTACTCAGAAAAAAACTTCATTAAAAGATGCGGTGCGAAGCGCGCATGGAAAAATGAATGGGATGGACATCACCATTGCTTGCATGGACTTTGCATTCATTGGTGGTTCCATGGGATCTGTAGTCGGTGAAAAAATTGCCAGAGCAATTGATCATTCCCTCAAGAACAACATCCCGTTTTTGATGATATCAAAATCAGGCGGAGCTCGAATGATGGAAGCGGGCTTCTCTCTAATGCAAATGGCTAAGACCTCAGCTAAATTGGCACTTCTCTCAGAAAAGAAAATTCCTTACATCTCTCTTTTGACCGATCCTACCACAGGTGGAGTTACTGCTTCTTATGCGATGCTTGGAGATTTTAATATAGCTGAACCGGGAGCATTAATTGGTTTTGCTGGCCCACGAGTAATTAGAGAAACCATTGGTAAAGATTTGCCAAAAGGCTTCCAAAGTTCAGAGTTTGTTCTCGATCACGGATTCCTCGATTTCATCGTTGATAGACGGCAGCTGAAGTCAAAGCTTACATCCCTTCTAAAAATGTTGGATTAAGCCAACATTTCTGAACTTCTGAGGTTGTACAATATGTTATTCAAAAAGCAATATAGATGCAATAATCGATGTGGTTATTCCACTATATTTGCTCAAAATTCTTAAGAAAAGTAAGAGTATAGGCCCATGTCCTCAATTGTCATTATTTCTATTATCGCTTTCACCATTTTAATACTACTATTAGTATTAGTTCTTCTTTTGGCTCAGTCGAAATTGGTTCAATCAGGACCCGTGAACATTACCGTGAATGGTGATTCTGATAATCCAATTGTTACTACCGCTGGATCAACCCTGTTATCAACACTTTCTACGCAAAGTGTATTTCTTCCTTCCGCATGTGGTGGTGGTGGTACCTGCGCGATGTGTAAGTGTACGGTCATAGAAGGAGGAGGAGAAGTGCTTCCTACAGAAGTTGGACACTTGAGCCGAACAGAGCAAAAAAGTAATGTGCGGTTGGCTTGTCAGGTGAAGGTTAGAAATGACATGAACATTGAGATCCCTGAGGAAATTTTTGGGATCAAGAAATGGGAAGCCACTGTTGTTAGAAACTACAACGTAGCTTCTTTCATTAAAGAATTCGTTGTGGAGATTCCTGAGGAAATGGACTATCAAGCTGGAGGATACATTCAGATTGAAGTTCCAAAATGTGAAGTTGATTTCAAAGACATGGACATTACTGCTCACCCGGATGAGCATGACGATCCAAATAAATTCCAAATGGAGTGGGATAAGTTCCAGTTGTGGGATTTGAAAATGAAGAACGATGAGACGATCGAACGTGCATATTCGATGGCTTCTTATCCAGCAGAAGGACGAGAAATCATGCTCAACGTGAGGATCGCTACTCCACCGTGGGATCGAGCAAAGAATGGCTGGATGGATGTAAATCCAGGGATCGCTTCTTCTTATATTTTTGGTTTAAAGGAAGGAGACAAGGTTACGATTTCTGGACCCTATGGAGAATTCTTCATTAACCCATCAGATGCGGAAATGCTTTATGTGGGTGGAGGAGCTGGAATGGCACCAATGCGTTCACATCTTTATCATCTGTTCAAAACATTAAAGACCGGAAGGAAAGTTACCTACTGGTATGGTGGAAGATCCAAACGTGAGCTATTCTATTTAGAGCACTTTTATGAGCTCGAGAAAAACTTTCCAAACTTCAAATTTTACATAGTTCTTTCTGAACCACTAGAAGAAGATAATTGGAAGACGAAGAAAGACATGGATGACCCGGAAGGAGATGGTTTCCTTGGGTTCGTTCACCAGGCAGTAATTGATAATTACCTGAGCAAACATGATTCGCCGGAAGATATTGAGCTTTATTTCTGTGGTCCACCATTGATGAACCAGGCTGTTCAAAAAATGGGCGAGGATTATGGAATTCCAGACGAAAACATTCGATTCGACGACTTTGGAGGTTAATCCTTAATTAAAGAGAAATCATGCCGTCCTTATACTTTATTGGGACGGCTTTTTTATTTATCGACATTGATTAATCTCAATTAATTTAGAGGCATGGATCTTAAAATGTTCTTTGATTCCACCTCTGTTGATAAGGATACTTCCGCATCTTCATTCCAATCTTCGATTTACATTAATGACGGGAAAATGCCTGATCATGAAGGCCTGGATATTGCATTGATTGGATTGGTCGAGTACCGAGGTAGTCAAAATCAAGAAGCAAGTGGAGAATCTGCAGATGAGGTCAGAAGTCAACTTTACTCATTGAGAAAGGGATTCGGTGACTATGGAATCATAGATTTAGGAAACTTCAGGAACGGTCCAAAGCTGGAAGATACCTATCTCCGTCTAAAGGAAGTCTGTGCTTATTTGATGGATAAAGGAATCATTCCACTACTGTTCGGTGGAAGTCATGATTTGGTTCTTGGTCAATTTTATGCTTACGAAAGTGGAGGCAAATTGATTTCGATGTTGAACATTGATCAGAGCATAGATTTGGAAGATGAGGGAATTCCTGAGAAATCTTATTTGAATAAAATCTTTGGCCACAATCCTAACTACTTATTCAATTATTCCCATCTCGCACATCAGAGTTATCTCACCAATCAAAAAGATCTTGAGCTGATTGAACGATTGTCTTTCGAAGCAACGAGGCTTGGAACGCTAAAGGAAAATATTCAAGAAATAGAACCTTTCGTGCGAGATGCAGATATGCTCTCGTTTGATCTTTCTGCATTACAATCTGCATATGCACCTGCAGCCTTGGATTCTAAACCATATGGATTGACTGGTGAAGAGGCTTGTCAATTATGTTGGTATGCGGGACAAAATGAAAAATTGAGTTCAATTGGAATGTATAATTATGACGCTTCTCTTGAGTCGTCAGATAAAAAAAGTGCCTTCGTGCTTGCAACAATGATCTGGTACTTCATCGAGGGCTTTTATCACAGAAAAGGAGATAAGAATTTCATTTCCAATGACTACCTGATGTATGAAGTTCATTTAGGAGGAGATCCTGAATCCATAAGATTTTATAAAAGCAAGAAATCTGAAAAATGGTGGATGGAGGTTCCGAACCTTGAGAATGAAGGAATGTTCAATCGAAGTAGAATGATTGCTTGTAGCTATAAAGATTATGAAGATGCTCAGGCTGGGAATATTCCGGATCGTTGGCTAAACTTTTTTCATAAAACCTGAATCACCTTTCAGGCATAATGATCCAAAGAATCAGGTAAACTAAAACTCCCGGGAAGGCCGCACTTAGAATTGAAAGAACGAGGTATCCGGCTCTAACCAGTGTAATATCCAGACCTAAGTATTCAGCGATACCGCCGCATACTCCACCTAAAACTTTGTCTTGGGATCTAACCAGTCTTTTTGCCATTGCCATAATTCTTTACTTTAAAGTTGCGAATTTTTCTATTAAAAAGTGAACCAATCCTATACCACCCATTTCAATTTTTCCTGTCAGACTATCTGGCACACTAACATCTTCTTTCACATCCTCATTCGGGGTAGGTATAGAATTGTCTGCGGTAAATAATGAACTGGCATTCAATGTTAAAAGGAATGCAAGGACGATACCCAAAATGATGAGTAGCGTCCGCGTTCGTGATATAGGTGTTCGGTTAACTGACACGCCTAATATTATGACAAACTCTGTGCCATAACCTCGTATTTATCTGACTATTAGTTACTTAGTGATAGAATTTTGAGAAAAAATGTTCGTATTCGAACATTAATGGAAGTGTATTAGAACACTATTGATAGATATAAAAAAAGGTACCCCGCCACGAGGTACCTAATCACCCTAATCACACGCTGTTCTTGACAGCAGTAGATTTCTTCAATTCAATTGTATGTGGTTAAAAGAAACGCCCAACATTTTCTCGTAATCTTGACCCGTCTCTTTCATGTCGTCATCACATTCTTCATAAAACCAATTGATGACTACATTTCCGCCATCTTGCTTATATGAAACTAATTTTTTCAAAATATTGAATAGGCATTTGGAACTGCTAGTGTTAAAATATTCCAGAGCGAAATTCGCAGTTAGTGTGTTCACCCCTTTTTTAAATGCCATGTCAATTTCATCCAGTATCGGATAGTAAAATTTTTGTGGAGAGCTCGGAAGTGATCTCCCCCTAAATTCTATCATGCCTGATCTTCGATCAAAGTGAAAAAAAGGTGTGATTGGGGTAGATGCAATTTTAAGTTCCGACTTTCTCATTTTCCTTAGCTGGTAGTTGAATGATTACGTTACAAATTGAACGAATTAGAACGAATGAAAAAGTGCGGGATTACTTCAAAATCAAATTGGGTAAAATGCCTAGACGATCTTGGTGGGAACTTGTAAAATTGGATTAGTGGTAAACAGAAAGAAGACAAATGGAGTTAACTTTATAAGGTTCTCCTTAATATAACCACTTTGAATACTACCGTATTTTCAGAATATAGCACTTCCCTTGGCGAAGTACTTGATCAAATTCCTATGGGTATCGTCCAGGTGGATTCCAATGGAATTATCACGTTTGCGAACCAAAAGTGTATTCAAATTTTGGAGTTGGAAAGGGACGAGCTTGAAGGAAAAAATTTCAGCAACTTCGACCTTAAACAGCTAAATGAAAGAGGAGAGCCTTTCAAGGAAGAAGACCTTCCCTTATCAATTGCAATGAAGACTCAAAAGACCGTAAAGAATTTTATTAGCGGAATTGAAGTTGATAAAAAAGTTGTTTGGATTTCTGGTGATGCATCTCCTTTATTCAATTCTGTTGGGGATTTATGCGGAGGAATCTTAAGCTTTATTGATATCACTGATAAAGTTGAGCTGGAAAAAAGATATTCGGATCAATTGGTACAAAAGAAGCAGCTAAGCGAAACAGTAGATGCCGTTTTTTGGGAATGGTCCTTAAAAGAAGATCGGATGGTTTTCGTTGGTCCGCGAGTCAAAAAGATGCTAGGGTACACAGTGGAAGAACGATCAGTAAAAGGTTTTTGGGAAGATAAGATTCATCCGGATGATAAAGAATGGGTGGTTTCGTTTCACAAGAGCCAAGTCGAAAAAGGCAAAAGTCATGAGTTTGAATATCAGTTTAGAAAAAAGAATGGAGAGTATCTCTGGATTAAAGATATAATTGATGTTTTTGTTGAAGATGGCATTTCTGTCACTCTCAAGGGACTGATGGTCGATATATCACGGCAGAAACTGATTTCACAAAAGCTTAAGGAAAGTGAAGCACTGAAACAGGAGATTCTAAACTCTCTAGAGGATGCGATTCTTGTTGTCGATAAAGATGGGATTATAATCAGTGTGAACAAGCGTCTTGAGATCTACCTAAAGAAATCCCCATACACCGATGTTAGGGTTGGCGGTAATGTATTTTCGTTCGTAGACTTTTTTGAAGAGAAAGAGTTAATCAAATCCGGTTTTGAAAAAGTATTAAATAGATCAGCCACTTTTTTTGATTACGAAACCAAACTCGCAGATAACAAATGGTATAATCTTAAAGTCACTCAACTCAAAAGACCTTATGGCGCGGTGATCTCTTGGCAGAACATCAACACGAGAAAGGAAATTGAAATAGCACTGGAAAAATCACTGAAGAAGTATCGGAATATCTACAATCGAGCTCCTGTGATGATGCACTCTATTAATTCCAAAGCTGAAATCATGAGTGTCAGCGATTTCTGGTTGGAAAAAATGGGTTACGACAGAAAGGAAGTTATTGGTCGTAAAACCATTGATTTTTTGACGGAAGAAACAAAGAAAGAAGCGCTAAAAAAAGTCAAGGATTTTTTCAAAAAAGGTTACTCAAAGAACGTTCCCTATCAATTCAAGACCAAGTCTGGAGAAGTTTTGGACGTATTACTTTCCGCAACATCAGAATACGATGAGGACGGAAACTTTGAACGTTCTCTAGCTGGAATGGTTGACGTCACCGAATTAAAGAAAACGGAAAGAGAACTTGTTGAAAATCGTCAAAACCTTCTAGAAGCTCAACGAATATCTCGTATTGGGAATTACGAGGTTGATTTGATTAACTACAAGTTTTATCCAAGCCCTGAGGTGCGAGCTATGTTGGGAATTTCTACAAGAGATAAAGACTTGCGAAATATGGAGGATATGCTCCACATCAGTGACAAAGAGGAATTCAGGAATAAGCTTGGTAATTCAAAATATAATGGTGAAGATTTTTTTCACATCTATCGAATTCACCATAAGAAAAACAATTCTACAAGATGGATCTCTGCTCGAGGTACTGTGAAAAAGGATGAAAATGGTGTATTCAGCAAAATGATTGGAACCTGTCAGGATATTTCCGAGCAGAAGGTAGCGGAAGATAAGATCCGGAGATTATCGGACAGGATTCTACTGGCAACTGAATTGGCGGAAATTGGAGTTTGGGAATACTCTGTGGATAACAAAGAAGTGTTTTGGGATAAACAGATGCACGAGATATTTGAGACTGCCCAAGCACCTTTGCTTAACGCACGAGAAATCTCTCAATATGTAGTCAAGGAGGATAGATACATCGTTAAGGATTGGGTTAAAAAAATCGAAGAAGGTTCGCGGTTCATTGAGGCGGACTTAAGATTACTGATAAACGATAAGATAAAGTACGTAAGAACGTATACCCGAATCATCCGCGATGCGAATTCAAAAATCAACAGACTCATCGGAGTACTATATGACAACACAAGGGATAAAACCTTGCAAGTTGAATTGGAGACTTCACTAGAAGAAAAGAATGTGCTACTCAAAGAAGTGCATCACAGGGTTAAGAATAACATGCAGTTAGTTTCTTCCATACTCGCATTAAAATCATATGATGTTCGAGACAAAAAGGCTAAGAAACTATTTACTGAGATCAATGATCGCATCAAATCTATGGCGGTGATTCATGATCAGTTGTATAAGTTTTATAACGTTTCAGAAATCAATATCTCGGATTACTTGAATCACATCGCTCGGGAACTGAGAATCTTACTCGGATCTGAGAACACGGAAATCATTGTAGATGCAGATGACAAAGTCTTTGATGTCGATAAGGTTCTTCTCTTTGGATTAATAGTGAGCGAACTTGTATCGAACGCCTTTAAGCACAGCTTCAAGAAAAAGAAGAAAGGAAATGTCCATATCATTTTCAAGAAAAAAAGAAAACTTAACTATCTCTCAGTATTGAACGATGGGGTAGTTGTACCATCAGATATTCTCAAGAACAAGTCGAGCGGACTTGGAATGTCATTGATTAAAACATTCACTAAGCAATTAAATGGAGAGTTGACTTTGAGTGAGAAAAACGGATTTCAAATTCGTTTTTAAATCAAGTAAGGCGAGTAATCCAAAATCATCTTTATCATTCCAGAGGTAGTTTTTGCACCAATTTTTCGCATGATATTACCCTTGTGTGCATTGACCGTTCTGACGCTCAGCTTAAGATGCTTTGCGATCTCTTCATTGGTCATATCCATCAGCATAAGCTTGACGATATCTAACTCTCTTGATGTGATCGAATTCACCTTTTCTGAAAGTTCATTCATTTTTGGAGAAAAGAGGATGGAGATCATTTCTTCGTTAAAGTAGATATCACCTTTGGTAGATTCATTCAACGTTTGAATGATTCCATCTTGCTCCATGTCCAGTGATAAAACACCGTTTATCTCATATTTTTTTGTATAACTGATTAAGAAAGGACTAATGCTTCTGGCAAAAAGAAGCACAGGGCAATGTCCTGTGTACTCCATTGACTCCTCCGGCGGAATTGTTCCAGTGTCGATTATCACCAAATCCACTTTTTTATTTAGCTCAATGGCTAATCTAAAGCTCAAATCCACTGAAAACTCTTTCAAGAAAAGAAAGATATAGTTGGGAAGAATGGAGTTTTTTGACACAACAAAAATATCCAGCGGCTTCATTGGTTTTTTATTAATTCTCAAAAATTAGCCTATATAAAAGTTATATTAGTAATCTGGCCTTGAGGGTAAACTTATGGGAAAAATTCTAGTTGCAGAAGATTCTCTTATTGTAAATCAGCATATACGACGCGCACTTGAATCGGGCAGTCATAGCGTGATATCTGCATTTTCTGGTGCTGAAGCTGTGGCGGAAGCCAACAATCAAAATCCAGACCTAATCCTCATGGACATCATGATGGAAAGCAGCTCTGATGGAATAGATGCTGCGATGGAAATAAAAGAGACAATAGATATACCCATTATTTTCCTTACCGCTTTAACTGACGAACCCACACTTAAAAAGGCGAAAATCAGTCAACCTTATGGCTATGTGGTAAAGCCATTTAATGAAGCAGAATTACTTTCAAATATAGATGTCGCCTTATACAAAGCTGAGGCAGAAAAAACAATCAAGGAAAACTCTGAGCTTTTCCAGGAAATAATCAACTCGATTGACCACTCCATCATTTTGGTGGATTTTGATAACAGAATAAAATATACCAATCAAGTAGCGGAAAGTTATTTGGGAACATCATTTGACAACCTGGTGAATAGTCCAATTGATCAATTCGTCAAGATGAGGGTGGCTAGCTATTATGAGCCAGTTAGCAAGGTTTTAAATGGAGAAGTACCAATTCCTTCTGAGTTTGAAATAGAAGGATCAACGCTCATTTTTGGAGATTGTGAAATCAAAGAGGTTTTTTTTAAGGAACCTTGCAAATTCCTTTTTTTTAAGGACATAAGCGATCGAGTGAAGCATCGCAAGATCGAAGAAGAATTGAAAACCAAAAGAGTTTCCATTTTAATTGAAGGACAGGAAAATGAAAGAGAACGGATTGCAAGGGATTTGCATGACGGTGTGGGACAGTTGGCGAATGTGGTGAAAATGACTGCCAAAAAATTAGAAGTCGGTCCGGAACTAACCGATTCCATAGATCTGTTTCTTGATGAAATGAGAAAAGTGACCGATGGCCTTTTGCCATTAAGGCTCAATGATTTTCCATTAGATGTTTGTCTGAACGGATTAGTGGATCAAGTGGATAAAAGTAGTTCGATCAATTTTTCTTTTTCTGCCAATGACGTTCCTGAAGTATCCATGAACAACAAAATCAACATTTATCGTGTAGCTCAAGAAGGTATAAGCAATATTTTGAAACATTCGAAGGCAAAAAATGCGTTTATTCAAATAAATGGTTTTGGTGATAATGTTCAACTGACAATTGAAGATGACGGAGTTGGGTTTAGCAAGAAAAACAATGATGATACTTCTCACCACGGATTGCAAAATATTTTTTTTAGATCGGAAGTAATGAAAGGAAATTGCGATATTGAATCTTCAGAAGGGAAGGGTACTTTTATAAGTCTAAATATTCCTGTAAGCAATGAAGAAAACTAAGCTCATCCTCGTCGAAGATCACGAACTAGTTCGCAAAGGAATTCTGAGCATTCTTCAGATGGATTCTTCATTGGAGATTTTAGGAGAGTTTGATAGGCCAAGATTGGCTTTTGAAGCCCTTAAATCGGGCTTGAATCCAGACATCATAATCATGGATATTTCAATGCCGGAAATGAACGGGTTGGAGGCTTCAAAAATATTGGAAAAAGAGTACCCCGCAATTAAGGTCATCATTTTAAGCATGCACAAGGACGAGGAATATGTTCTCGAAAGCTTGAATTACAATGTATGTGGCTATGTCGTAAAAGACAGTGTGGCAGATGAAATCATTGTTGCGATTGAAAAAGTAATCAATGGTGGTAAGTTCTTTAGCAAAGTGGTTATTGATACGGCTTTGAATTCATATAAGGGGATGAAGAAGGAGCAGAAGGCGAAGCAAGCCATTCAGCTAACTGAGAGAGAGCTTGAAGTGCTCAACCACATTTCTGATGGATACAAAAGCCAGGAAATAGCTGAGAAACTGTTTATTAGCGAGCGAACTGTTGAGGCGCACAGAGGCAACATCATGAAAAAATTACAAGCTAAAAATATGGCTGAGCTTACCAAAAAAGCAATGACGCTTGGCTTGATCAAAAATCTCTAAGTACCCTCTAGTAAAATTGACTACTTCTATTACTGTGTAAGCCACCATTTTTCAGACTTGTAGTAAATCTACATTTGCTAAGGAAGAGGGAAGGTCTTGCATCCGTTCAACCAGCTATGAACTTTTCAACCAGACCATGTAAGCCTTCCCCTTTTTTTCATCCATTGTCAATTTATGCTTACGGGCCTCCAAATAAAGATTAATGCATTAAATGCGATTATTCCTAACAGTTTCATCTTTGTTCTGGACAGTACCGATAGAAGTTTTCTTTACAAATCGTCTGACAATCAAAGTGCTATTAATGAAATCATTGAGCTGGACAGTACCTCAGGAATAGAAACATTATTCCATTCATCAGACTGTATTGATTCAAACACAAGAGATCACGTCTACATGATAAGGAAAGTTGGCTCCCACACGTTTATGGGTTTTTTTGTGTCGAAAGGGGATTTTTCAAAAGAACAAATTGGGCGTGCGAAAGATTATTTTAAGAGTATCCAAATGCCATATGAGGGTTAAAAACCTTAGTAGTTACGCATAAAAAACCCCAAACCTTAGCAAAAGAAATTTGGGGAAAAATTAGTATGACTAACAAAAAATTTTAAAGGTGCTAGTGCAATACGATTGCATCCATTTCATTGATGATCTTATCAATCCGGGCAATCATCTTGTCATCTGAAATAGAATTCTGTAAAGCGATCTGATGAATAGAATGTTGTAGTTCCAATTCTTTGACCTGCTCTTTTGCGTTTGAGAATGCCAATGCACATTCCAAATGCTTCATAGCATAATCCATTGAAACTTTAGAAGCAGCATAATTCTTTTCTTCGATATAGCTTTCAGATTCCCTTAGCTGAGCAACGGTCAGCGAGTTCAACGCATTCAAAAAAGCATGACTGATTCTGTTTTTATCCGATTCCTTAGCAGCTAACTCTTTTTCCAAAAGTTTGAGATCCCTAATGGAAGCTTCGATAATTAAATCACTTTTTTCATCTGCATCCCTTTCCAAGACTCGCATGGACTCGATAGCTTTTTCAACATATTTGATCGAGTTCTCTTCCTGATTTTCAGATAAGTAGTTCATTGCCATAACGATCATACGATCAGGTTCTACTGCCAATTCGTTAGTCATTGGATGAATCATTCTACGATCTTCTCCAGGAAATGACAACACAACAATAACTCCAAGCAGCAAGAGAAATACAGTTAGGATATTACCTTCTAGAACTTTCATTTTTGGTTTTTATTAATTCTGTCCAAATAAAAGTTGAATTACTTCAATAAAATACGACTTTGATCTTAAAAAAATGTGATATTTGTTATACTTTATTGTGACTTAACTAACAGAGATTGAAAGTAGACGTTAAGAAGTTTGATTTCCAAAGTGAAAAAATCCTGGGCTCTTTATCTCCAATGGATAAAGAGTTGTTCCTAAAAAGTGGAGATGAACTCACCTTCAAAAAAAAGAAACTGATTTTCTACGAAGGAGGCATTCCGACAGGTGCATTTCTGATTCAAGAAGGTCGAGCTAAAATATATAAGACCGGATTGGATGGTAAGGATCAAATCTTCTATGTCTACAATAAAGGAGATCTTTTGGGCTATCATGCATTGCTTTGCAATGAAAAATACGAGGATTCTTGTGAGGCATTAGAAGATTGCAAAGTACTTTTTATAAGTGAGTCCAAGTTTCACCACTTGCTGGAGCAAATTCCAAATCTCAAATTGCTATTGATCCAAAACATGAGTCATGAATTTGGTGTACTCGTGAATACGATTACAGTACTTGCACAAAAACCATTACGGGAGCGCTTGGCCCTTTATCTCCTCATACTCAATGAAAGATACAGGTCTGAGGATACAGATATTATTTTGCCTCGAGAAGACCTTGCTAACATTGTAGGAACAGCCAGGGAAAGTTTAGGAAGATTATTGAAAGAATTCAGAGAAGAAGAACTTATTGAAATTGACAATAAAATCATTAGGATCAAAGATCCTGCTAAACTTCAAAAGATTGCCAGCTCAGAGTATGTTTAGGAATTACCCTTGGGTGCGGACAATCTTCATTGTTCCTATGATTAACAGAGGAATCACATACACACCGATGAATCCCCATGTGATTATTCCATAGCCATCCGCAATCAAACCTATGAGACCAAGCGCATTGGCTAAGTAAACGGCAGTCAGTAATACAAAAATTGCAATAACAGTTCGCATGTAAGCGGGCATTTCAGAACCTTTGGATTGATAAATTCCGGAAATCCGCTCGTTGAATCCATGAATGTATCCGATTCCAGTTTCAATGAAAGTCCCAAATAGTACAACCTGAAAAAAACCATAGAAAATTGGAGTATTAAGTTGTGCCAATAAATAGTTGGTCGGAATTGCTTCTGTGACAATTTCCGGATATTGGCTCAACATGGCAGAATAGGCAAGAATGGCTGGGAAAATTCCAATAAAACCACCAACAAAACCTGAAGTAATAGCTTCTTTCCTTGTTTCCAGGTGTTTTACAGAATACAGCAAAGCAGGTAAAATCGCAATATTATAACCTGCATACCGTATCCCACCAAGCAACCAGGAATTATCAGTCAATTTACTTGTGGCAGCCTCTCGGATCTGATCATCAAAAACATTCCAGGTGACGATGATCAGAATGATGTAAACAACGTACAGTGCGATGGACCAAACCGAGAAAACCTTCTCAATAAGCTTAGTTCCAAAAAATACAATAAGCCCAACCGTAAGCATCATAAAAATGGAGCCGGGCAACGGGCTTATTCCCAGGTTTTGACTCGATAATTCTCCTGCAGCAGAAGCCATTACAGAGATTACCAATAGCGCAACCAGAATCAATAGCAATTCATAAAGGACCCATCCCTTGCCTAAGATTTGGGAAATGAAGCTTTTGTAATCGTAACTCTTGGTTAGTCGCGCTAACTCGTAAGTCACAGCCATTACAAGCCCCCAAATAATTGTGGTTACGATCATTCCAAGATAGCCTGCTGAAGGGCCTGTGGTCATGAAGAACTCTACCAGTTCTCGGCCGGTTCCATAGCCACCTCCGATTAACACCGATTGGAAAACAAAGCCTGGAAGTAAGTATTTCTTGAACCACCGCATGGCTTAAGCGAGCGCTCAATTCTTGGTGAATGCCAGGTTTCTAACTCTCCCTGCGTCTATTTCAAAGCCGGAGACTTGTCCATTCTGACGCGCAAATCGAAACACGATTCCTCCACCTCTGAATTGATCTATCCCGGTGATTTGCATGTCAGCAGCTTCTCGATTTTTGATGGCAAACCACAACACATCATCTTCGACGGTGAATTGATAAATGATATCCAAGTCTTGACAATAGTAATCGCCGACAAAATCATTCAAATTCATTTCGGGAAGTTCAGGTTGCTCTGAAGAAGACGAAGCTTGTGAACCTTGATTGCCTTCATTTTCCTCTTTTTCTTCCGTGAATTCATCCTTCAGGATAATATCTGCAACCTCATATGCTTTTGGACCAGGTCGACCATCGCTTCTATTGGAAAGAATGACCACTGAAAAATTCTGATCAGGAAATCTCACAAAATGTGCACGATAACCAGCAAGCGAGCCACCATGACCAACTGTTCTAAGCCCTCGGTAGTTTCCGTTTGCCAGTCCAAAGGCATAGGCGCTGCTTTCTCCATTATTCAGCAACCCATCTTCTTGCATTTTATCCATGATCTCAGGACCACCTTTTCCAAGCTTGTTGTTATCAAAGTTTTGGTCCCATAAATACATGTCTTCAATGGTCGAATAAACACCTCCGGATCCAACCAAATCAAATCTTGAAACCAGATTATCAAAGCCATCGTCAGTTCTTTGGTAGCTGAAAACACGATTTTTCACAAGGTCTGTGATATCATCGTAGAACAGCGTGTTATTCATTCCCAGTGGCTCGAACATGTTTTTTCTCGCAAATTCACGAATGGATTCGCCGGCTGCCTTTTCAATGATCATCGCCAGCATGAAGTAGCAAGAATTGCTGTACAGGTAACGTTCACCAGGAGCGAAATTCAAGACACTTTGACGCTTGATCAATTCATAAACATCGTTCACTTCGTTGTGATCCATGTAGTTTTCTCCCCTAAGCGCCATTAAAGTCAAGTTGTCTCTTACCCCACTGGTATGATGGACGAAATGACGTATAGTGAGCGGAGCATCATATTCAGGAAAATCAGGAAGGTATTTCTGGATTTTATCATCCAGGTTTAATTTTCCCTGTTCTTCCAGGAGTAAAACACAAAACGTGACAAAATGCTTTGATACAGATCCGGTGTAGAAAACAGAGGAAGGAGTAATCGGAATGTCGTGCTCAAGGTCAGCAATTCCATATCCTTTCGTATAGATAAGTTTCCCGTCTTTAATAACTCCAAGTGCTCCGCCGGGAGTTTCGGGTTGATCCCATTCCTCAAAGATTGCATCGATGGCATCCTGTTCAGCGAATTGATTTTGTTCGCAGGATGAGAAAACAAATACGACTAAAAGAATAGAAGTGGCTAGGTTTTTCATGGCATTTTACGCTTAATGAGCTTTGGTTAAAGTATTAAATATACTTTGATCTAGCTATTTGCTTTTTAGAGAGGATTCATGTCTATTTAGCTAAAGCTTTATTTACATGCTTTTCTTCCTAAGAAAAATTCGAAAAAAACTTGTGAAAGAGAATAAGCTAGTGACTTATCTATTATACTCCATCGGAGAAATCATTTTGGTGGTGATTGGAATTTTGATTGCTATTTCCATAGATGACTGGAATCAGGAAAGAGAAATCCAGAAGATTATCAATACATATTTAATCAACCTGGAAAGTGAGTTGAACCAGAATCGGACGCTCCTGATGGAAATGATTGAAAACAATCAAAATACAATTGATGCTGGAAGACATATGCTGGATATCATTGCTCACGATTCCATCCAATTCACGAATAAAGAGCTTTCCGGATGGCTTGGTGAAGCTTTTGCGCCAAACATTCGATTCCAGCCTGTTACCACCGTATTGACTGAGTTAGCTTCCTCGGGAAACATTAAGAATGTCAGAAATGAGGATTTGAAAAAGTCCTTATCCACTTTGACACCATTGCTAGCGGAGGTTCGCTTTCAGGAAGATGTAGTGTGGCAAGACAAAGAACTAGGCATAGATGAGCTAAGAAAAACAGGAAGTTTAAGAGAGCTATTTGATCATTCTGGAGCTTCTGCTATCTACTTGAAAATACTACCGGGGGCTACTAATAATGGAAATAAGCCACTTCTTCGTTCTAAGATTTTTGAAAACAATTTAATGTTGTTTGTAGCATCAAGTACTGCTCTGCAAAGTCAATACAACTCAACCCTTACCGAGATAGATAGCTTATCATCTTTGATTAAACCGCAAATAACTAGGTGATGACCTGTTAAGGACGATTTAGAGTAGAGCCTAGGAATGAAAACAAATTTTCACCCTGCTTAATGTATTCTTTACCTATTAGCCGATTGTATTCACCGCCCATGTAAATGCAATATTGTTGCGAAATTGATCGCGTTACAATTGCTTTGCTGTAGCGTCGATAATAATGGCTAATATTTTCAGAATTTCTATAATCGGATTAATCGTAGTTGTTCAGCCGGTCCTGGCGCAGGAAGATGCCAATTTCCCACCACCTGAAGATCCACCAATTATTAGAGCGCTAAAGTTAAATGGTTCGTTAAACGTTGACGGCAGACTTGATGAAGATGATTGGGCCAGGGGAGAGGATGTCACCGATTTCTTTCGACAAGAACCCAGACAAGGTGGCAGCATTCGTTATCAAACACAAGTCAAGTTTTTGTTCGATGATAAATTCCTCTATATAGGAGCGTGGTGCAAGGATTCAGTTGGTCTAAAAGGAATTCGTGTTCAGGATTTGCGTCGGGATTTTAGTTGGGGTGAAAACGACATTTTTGGAGTGGCGCTTGACCCACAAAATTTGAAACAATATGCGCAGGCTTTTCAGACCACCCCGTATGGCAACCAACGTGACTTTCAAAATTTTAATGGCAACAACTTTGATAATGGATGGAATACTCTTTGGAGAGTTCGTACACAAAGAAATGAAGACGGGTATACAGCTGAATTTGCTATCCCTTTCAAGACCTTGAGGTACGATCCTCCAGAGGATGGAAAACCAATTGAGTGGGGCGTTACGCTCGTAAGATACGCTCGCCGCGATATCGAAGTATCGACATTTCCTGCCATACCGCAATCGTTTACACCTTACCGAATGACTTATGCGGCAAAACTTACCGGAATAGAAGCACCACCACCATCAGCGAATGTTAGAATCGAACCTTATACCTTGTTTCAGTATGATGATAAGAAAGAAGGTTCTACTACTTCTTCGGACGGAGATTTCAAAATAGGAGGTGATGTAAAATGGGCGATTAATCCTAAAACCGTGCTGGACCTCACGTTCAATACGGACTTTGCCCAGGCAGAAGTGGACCGAGCAGTAAATAACCTTGAACGTTTCAATATTTTCTTTCCCGAGCGGAGACAGTTTTTTCTTGAGAACTCAGGAATCTGGTCTGGTGGACTACAGCAATCGATTCGACCTTTCTTTAGCCGAAGAGTTGGGCTTCAAGGAAGTTTTAATGCAGCACCGGCACCTATAGATGCAGGGGCACGATTTACCCAACGAACGGAAAAGCATGCAATTGCCGGATTGCTTGTTAGACAAGGTTCAACGGCAAGCTCGCAAGCTTCAAATTTTGGAGTGGCGCGATATCTCAGAAATTATGGTAGAGAAAACAACATCGGTGTGATGGTCACTCATCGGTATGATGAAGAGATGAATGAAGCTGGCTTAGCATCCAATAATAACACGACTGTAAGCCTGGATGGACAAATAAGACCTACCAGTGAATTAGATATTCAATACCTAATGACTACTTCGGTGGATGAGTTGACTGGGGAAAATGGATATGCCGGTAGAATTTTTGTGGGCAATTCAACAAACAAGCATTATCTCGGATGGGTTACTGAATACACGGATGAAAACTACAATCCGGGAATGGGTTTTGTGAGGCAATCCAATGTGATTCGTCATAATCCTGGAGGATACTATATATGGCGACCCAAGACATCATTGATTAGAAGATGGGATCCGGGAGTGTTTGTCAATTACAATCATGATGCAACTGACCCTTCCAGTTTTCAACAAGCCTCCTTGTATATTTTCCCGGTTTACATGTGGTTCAAGGACGATAGCTTCTTTGAACTCTCTTTTACGCCTACTTGGCAAAACATCAACTTCGCGTTTGCTCCTTTAGGACTTTTAATTCAGGAAGATGACTATTTCTATACCCGATACACCGTACGATACAACACCGACCAGTCAAAGAAGTGGTCTTTGGACGCCAGGTACAACTTCGGAGAATTTTACAATGGCAAGAGAAACACAGTAAATCTTTCTGGCAGACTAGCTCCGATTCCTCATACGGTTGTTACTGTTGATTATGAGCATAACAACATTAGGGAGGTTGGTTTTGAAAACAGTGACATTACCACGGATTTGGTAACGTTTGGTTCAAGATTTGCACTGAATCCCAGGGTTCAATTATCGGCGTTTTATCAATACAACACGTTTGATGATCAGGGAAGGTGGAACGTTCGGGCCAGTTGGGAGTACCAACCACTTTCCTTTGTCTACTTGGTGTTTAACGATACCAGAATAGACGATTTCGAAAACCCATTTGAAGAACAGCAATTCGTCGGGAAGGTTACTTTTTTAAGACAGTTTTAAACGAAAAAACCCTTCATTCAAGAAGGGTTTTAAGTGAATTCAACTAGCATCATACATAGGAGCTCGTGCTGCTAATGGGATGTTGATTCAGATTGAAACTTCGGGTTCGCTTTCTAAGTCCTCAGCTTTTGGTCTTACCACGGGTAGTCCATAGAAATCTATGGTGACTTGATCACCTTCAAAGACAAGCTCGGATGCACCGTCTAATAGTTGGACACGGTCATATAATGAATTCAACAACTGAATTCTGGCTTGTGTTGAACTCGCACGCCCACTCTTGCTGGTTTCTTGTACAGCATCAGCATCCATCAACGCTTTTGCATTGGCGGTTAAATCATCAATCAATTGTTGAGTTGCACCCACTGCCAGTAAGGCTGCACTGTTTTCATTTACAAGTGAACTCAGCATATTCATGTACTGAATAAGTTTGGGTTGGTTATTAGCCACCTTCCAGAATTTGGACAAGTGAAAGCTTTTATGTTTGGCAGGATCATCTTGAAAAGCTTCTCCTATCCAGAATCGAAGCTTTTTTATCAACCCTTTAGAAATTTCCATTTCATTTACCAAGGCTTGGGTTTTTGAACCCAGCTCTCCTCTTGCTGCATCATCTCCGCCTTCTTCCAAAGCGGATATATGATCTGCGATTAAACCATCTACAAAAGCCTGATTGATCTTTGGAACGATACTTTCGAATTGTGGAAGATGTCCTGGTAGTTCAACCAGAACTTTTCCAATGTGAGTTAACAGTATAGCATCGGATAGGCTATACGTGCGGGTAATCTCATTACTCATACTAATTATTGTTTAGGATTAACATTTAATTAGTAGTGAGTGGATCAAACATACTAAAACAATCAGTTAAATGCTAAAATCAATGGAGGATCAATGGATAGCCATAGAATGTATGTGAATGGTTATGGTACGTCAGTGACCAATTATTGAGTGCTAGTTGAAAACCATGGAGCATCAGTGAATGATTATAGAACGTCAGTGGAAGGTTGCGGAGTGTCAATTATAAATGGAGGAGTGTGAGTGAAAGGTTGCGGAGCATCAGCTGACAATTGCAGAACGTCAGTGAATAATAAAGGAGTGTTTGTGAAACGTTGCGGAACGTCAGTCGATGATTGCGGTGTGTCAGTTGCTTTTTGAGTCCCTTTGCTGTCCTCTTCTGGCTACCCCTGCTGGCGCGCATCTGTGACGCGTGTTCATCCCCTACTAGGTGTAGGTCGTAGCTACACCTTGAATATCCTGTCAATCTCTCATTGACAATCTGAACCTTGCCTGTAATTCTCTCATCGATCAATCTTCAAATTGACACCCTACCTAGGTGTTGGTTGTAGCTACACCTTCCAATATCATGTCAATCTCTCATTGACCATCTAAACCTCGCTTGTAATTCATTTCTTCGCTTTGACTTTTGCTATGAAGGCAAATGGAATAAAAAAGGCGTAGGAAAACCTGACGCCTAGTGTCTACTTTCATAGCGACATACTCCACCTAATTAGAGAGTGCCATTTAATTCCAAATGAGTTGTTTGTACTCTCTTATTCATTTTCAAGCTTTTCAACTCTGTTCTGGAGTTCTTCCACTTTCTCGAGTAGCTCGATCTGATAAAGTGTTAGTTCCTCTATCTTCTTCAAAAGTCGCATGTTCATGTCTCCAAGATCCACTCCATTCGTTTCCATTTCACTTGCTGAAGGGATTTCAGGTAAGTGCTTGTTTGATTCAATGTACTCCTTTGTTTCTTGAAGCGTTCGCAATTCATAGTCTTCCTCAAAAACATAGTCTGGCCCATTCACGATTTCAACCTTTACTTCTTCGGTCCTTATCTTGCCATCGACAACAAGTTTGGAATCGGGGCTTGCGACTCCAATTCCAATATTACCACCACTTCTAATTACAAATCTGTCATTGGTCCCTTCTTGAACCTTCAATCGTCCACCTTCATTTGAAATCCTATAGTCTACAACACCTTCGCTAAACTTTAACCATGTACCGTTAATACCGGTAGGGTTTTCTATATGGAGTTTTGCATCAGGATTAGATGTTCCCATTCCTACATTACCGTTTTGAAGGAAGGTAAGAACTTTGTCAGCAGTTTTATTCCAAAATTCTAGATTGGCATTGTCATCATCCCTCCCGACAATCCTCCATTGTTCTACAGAGTTTGTAGTAAGCGACTGCCAAGTGTAAGAAGCACCATTTCCAATTCCGGTGAAATCAAGTTTAATTGTTCTATTCGTGTTAGACTTTATATGCAAGGGGCTTGATGGTGAGGTTGTTCCTATTCCAAAATTTCCATTATCCGTTAATCGAGCTTTCTCGGTAGGAGTTGATGATCCTGAGGTAGATGTAAGAAATACCAGGTCAGAAGACGAATGACCTGAAGACCAAGATCCGGCAGATACCCCTCTAATTTCCGCACCCACTTGTTCGCCTCCATCCGCACCAGTGAAGAGAACGGAACCCAAAACATTACTCTGGCTAATTGTAACATCGTCTCTATGGAGATATAAATTTCCCTGTGCAGTACCCACACCATGCGACATGATCCCTATACTTGCCAAATCAGGTGAGGATTGGTAGGAATTATTCAGGTTTGTACCAATGGTCAAATGGAAAGATGGGTTAGTGTTTCCAATTCCAGCATTGCCTGTAGATGGAAAGGTGTTTTGACCCCAAGCAACTGATCCAATAACTAGAAGTAAAGAAGTTATTCCATTTTTTTTCATTTTGTCATAAATTTTATTTGGTGGAAATAAAGCCTACTCGATCGAAGCAGGCTTACTATAGACATATCATTCATTTTTTTCTCAAATTGGAAACTTCATCTTCCAGATGTTTGATTCTTTTGTTTTGTGCTATCACATACAGCGTCAATTCTTCAATTTTCTGAAGAAGTTTAGCATCCATATTGCCAATATTATATCCATTTTCAATCACTTCGGACTCACTTGGTATTTCAGGTAAATGACCATTTTTTTCAATGTATTTTTCTACTAAGCTTAAATCCGGCAGATCATAATCTTCATTGAAAACAAAATCTGACCATTCTAGCTGTCCGGAGTTGTATAGGGAGTTCGCATTTAGTGACCCATTGACATCAAGCTTATAGCCTGGAGTTGTAGTGCCAATGCCAAGATTGCCACCATTAAAGTAAGAATCACCATTTGAATTAAGTTTAACCGAGACGGACGTTCCTAGATTATTATAGAGGGAAAAATCAGGCCAACCTGATGATGTGTTGATCATAAACATCAATTTGGACGTACCTCCTTGGTAACCGTCTAAGACACGATTATTGGATATCCCTCTTAATGTAAGTGTTGCAGTTGGACTATCGGAACCTATTGCGACCTGACTGCTTTTTATAAATGACGATCCAACTGTACTAAGTTTTAGAAGCTCAACGACTCCTGTTGCATTGTAAAAGGATATATAAGGATTTCCGCTTAATGTATTGATCATGAACATAAGGTCATCAGATATGTTATATCCATCAAGCACTCTATTGTTATTGAGCCCCTTCAGGGAAAGAGTAGCCGTCGGACTGGTACTGCCAATCCCAGTGTAATTGTTGCTGGTCGTCTCAACCTTAACTTCAGAAGTTGTTACTTGAGCTTTGAGGGCTTGATGTCCTCCAGTTAGAAGAACCATCAAAACATATGAAATACGTGTCATGAAATTTAAATTATGGTGGATTTGAACATATCAAGAATAACAATTGAAAGTAAGAAAACCTAGTCAAAAACCAGTCAAAACACACGATTTTGCCACTACTTAAAACAAAAAGCCTGCTCGATTGAAGCAGGCTTTAAAAGCTCTCTAAATGTGTTGAAAGTTCAAAGGCAAGGAATCTAATCTAGATAGTCCAACTACTTATTTTGTCTATTATGCAGCCTGATAATGTCACCAACGAAATTTTTCATAACTAAACTATCCTTCGTAAGTTTAATTATTTTGAAGTCTGGTTTTACACCATCTAGATGATAGATTAATGAATTGTTCCTCATTTCTACGTAGTATCCAACATTTGGGGCATCCAAGTAATAAACTGAATCGCCTTTAATCCTGTAAAATGCATTGTCTTCTTCGTTAGCTCCCCAAATACCATTGAGTAAACTCTTATCAAACTCTTGTTGAGACTTTGTTTCTTCAAAAGTCTCTTCGACAATCTTCGATGAATTGGACTTGTTCTCATCTACAACATCTTTAGATTCTGTTTGCTTATCAATCTTGTCAAGTTTCACCTTGCTGCTTATGGTATCACTAGGCATCTCCGCATTCGAATTATCTTCAGGTTTACTACTACATGCACTTAAAAGTAGAAATAAAGCCAGAGTCATTTTCAATAATTTATCTGAGCTACTGCTGTGGTATTTGTATATGAAATGCACGATCAGTTGAGTTAAATGGTGTAAATAATTTACTCTGATTTATCCTCGAATCTTTACGGAGAGCATTAAAGAATAATCTTGGATTCTTCAGGCTAGAAGGAGCTAAATCAAGAACATTACTCTGATCTGGATTCATTCCATGATTCGATACCTTAACAGGTCCGACTTGCTCAATCCTTTGTGCCATTAGACCAATAATATCTTCATTAGTAACTTTATTTAAACCTAATTCATTGGAAACTCCTTGCATTATCTTGCCTGCTACGTAAGCATCAACTACCTTATCTCCAGATGAGCCGTACAATCCATAGCCATATTCGCTACCTCCATTATTTTCATTATTTTCAAACATTACCCTTGCTTGATGTTCTGGTCCTTCGCTGGTGCGAGCTTGCAGCTCGTACCTTAAATCAAATCAATTTCCAATAATCCTTTGCCACCACTGTAATCAATAGCACTACTATATTTCCAGTGCTCAGGTTCAAGTACAAAACCAGCTTCGACAGGATTGTTATGAATGTAACTCAATTTTTGATCGATGACATATGGACTCCACAATTCTATTGGCTTGTTATGCTGCTGCCAAAACTGCTTTTTTTTGATATTGCTGTTGGCTGATCCGGCTTTACCCATCATCCATAGGATCCATTCTTTTCTGCTTTCTTGATTGTTTCCTTCAATTGATGCTTGCATTTTTTTGGAAGTAAATGTTTTAAAATCTCTAAGCAGATCACCAGGATTAGCATCGCCAGCTCTAAAAATTAAATGCACATGGCTTGGCATAAGACAGAAGGCATAGACCTCCATTTTTTTCTTTTTTCGGCAATAATTCAAGCTTTCGATTATTACGTCAAAGTATTCGTCTCGAATGAATATATCAATCCAGTATACTGTTGCAAAGCTTACAAAATATAATCCTTCCTTATTATAGAACTTGTACTTTCTACTCATAGGAAGAAAACTACTTTAGATCATTTTATTCCAATGCTGTCTTGGACTACTTTCAGTTTACGTGATACCAAAGTCCGAGCTGCAAGCTCGAACTAGCATCATGGATAAGCTCGCGCCAGCTAGAGAAAGCAAATGGATAAAAAAGGCGTAGCAAATGCTGACGCCTAGTTCTCGTTTTTTTATTTCAATTCTACGTCTAGATAGGGTATTTAATATCTTAGCTCCTAAATTAAAAAGCATATGATTAATGCTGATCCATCCTTAGAGAGATTACTTAAGAGATTCACTTCTGAAAATGATGGTCATATTGAATACAGGGAAAAAAATCTACTTACAGCTTTGAGGTTTGAATACAAGTTAAGTTTCGATGATGATCAAATTCAGTTTCTTTTTTACCAAAAATTAAAAGCGCTAAAACTTGGAGGTATTACAAAAAATTCATACACCAAAGTCTTCCTCAATTCAAATGATACATTCTCTCTATTTGTGAAATCACCAAATATATTTAGTTCTCTTCTGGGTTTGGAATCCATTAAAGTGGAATCGAACAACCCTGAACTTGAAGAATTCTTTAAGGGCGAAGAATTCAGAATGTACTTCAAAAGATTGAGTGGGTATACAATCAGACCCTCTAATACTGTAAACTCAATGTTGTTCCAATTCGAAAAGGGGAATTATTTGATGTTTGAAAAAAAGAAGACTATTACCGACGATCAGACGGTACAAAGTCTTCTTTTTTCATTCAGGAAATTGAAGTTATTGCTTGATTAACTACTCATCAATATTTACAAATTCTGTCAGCAAAAATGTAACCAAAAACAACACCATTGATGTGATATATACAAGGTTAAATTCCACCATCAGTACTTTGACAGCATAGTAAACAAATGCTATTCTCACTATCAAAAAATAGACACTGGGATTTCTAAACTTCAAGCCTCCATTTTTCTTAGCTGCAAACAATATGTAAATGATTTGGAGCATTGCAAGAATAACAATTACAAAAGTTGATTCTTTCTCAAACTGTAAAAAATCTTCGTAGATATAGAAATAGAGCAAGGGTAAGAAAAGGATTGCCGTTGCAATATTGATCCACATAAATGGAGTTAACTTTTTCATTTCTATTTGATTTTACGTCTCAATTTGGTCGGATCGGTTAAATTTTCAGATACAGCGGTAGCAACAACTGCACCTGTTCCTGCCAAAATCTTTCCTGCTCCCTTCCCAATAGGCCCAAATGCTGCCAAACCTCCACCAACGAAGGATGTTCCCAAACTTACACCATCTGCTTTCTTCTGATTATTCTCAGCTAGCAGTTGTACAGGGCTTTTTCCATCATTGTTTTGCTTGAATTCAGCCACTGAGTTAGTGGCATTTTGGAAATCTTCGCTTGTTTCGGAAAAATCTACTTGTTGTGCTGGACTCGTTGCTGTTTGTGTACCGTCAGCAGTAGTAGATACTGTTATGGCACTAACAGTGGCACTAGATATATTGCCTTTCGCGTCAACTTCAGCTGTTGTAATAACCGATGTAGTTACAGTTCCTGTTACCTTCCCATTATTATCTGTATTTATAGTTTGAACAGTATTTATTTGTCTAACAAGATCAGTACCTAATGTTTTACTATCATCATCGAATTCAAAAGTGTTTACAATTGTATTATCCTCGATCGGTTCTTGACCTCCCAGTTGAGGCACCATCCCATCAGGATCAATAAATCTAACAGGGTTATTAAAGGCATAAGCATACGTAGAAACTCTTCTCATCAAATCAGCAGCTGGATCCACCTGAATGAACCTTCCAATTGCAGGATCCATGTACCTGGCTTGATAATCCAATAGATTCAATCCCAGATCAGACATCTTCTCAAAGCCATTATACTTAAAATTCTGAGGCACAGAAGCCGTCCGTGTCGAAGAGTTAAACGTCAGTCCAAACGGATAATAATCGTCTATTTGAACGATGTTGGTCTTACCATGATAGACTTTGAAATCATCCCAGCTTACAGGTAACGCTGCTCCGGTCGTCTCATTAGAGAGATAGACCAAAATATATCCATCTCGATCGGCAATGAAATCAGCAGCCGTTACTTTAACTGATGAACCATTTGAAGCGCTTGTAACCTGCTTGAATCCAGCGGTTTCAAAATTCATATCGCGATCGAAAAAGATGTAGTTCACAAAGGCATGTGGCACAGTAGCACTGCTTGATCTTCCTCCCAACGCGGTACTACCAGCAAAAGCATCATCAAAGTCACTTTGGGCAGCAGTAACACCTTCTGCAACATTAGCTGGATTAAAGATTCCAAAAAGAGCTCCTTCAATCAGACCGGTTGCAAGATTGTATGAACTTCCAGGGTCATCATAATAAGCATAGGCACTTGCTTTAATCGTGTCACCTTTGTTTACACCTAGAAACATACTCATACCAAGCCCACTACCTGAGTTATTGAAGTTTCTATAGACATGTGTACCACTATTTGCTTCTGTAGCAGCTGAAGTAGCCACGTACCCGTTGAAGTATTCAGCTTCTGAACTATTTTCCATCGTTGCCTCAGGATCATAATACTCTGGTGTAGTCGCAAACGTCAATCGCACATTACCGAGATGATCTTTGATATGGTATTGATAATCCCAAGCCGAACCTTTCGGAACAACCCGTCCTTCTTCGTGCTGGATCAACTGTAAGGCACGAGTACCTCCTTCAGGTTTTTCGTATAGGAATTCTCCAACATAATCAATCGTCTTACGTACCGTATCATCCTTCGTCACTTCCATTTGTAGCTTGATGCCGGCCGCATCATACTGGTATTCGATGAAATTCGTGGCATCAAAAGTGACTTTGGTTGGTAGATTTAAATGATTGTATTCAATTGCAGTGATTCCCTTGTTGGCGTCAGAAATCATGTTGCCATTTGCATCATAGGTGTAATCCGTTCCGGTACCAGATTCCGTGAATCCTTCGGTATCAACCCCGGTATCATCCACCTGGGTCAATTGATTCCCAGTATAAGAGTATGCCAGGTCATCAATTTTAGTTCCACTCTCATTATTACGATCAAGCGTTTCGATATTACCATTGAGATCATAGCCTAAATTTGATACACTGAAATTATTGCTACTGGTTCCATTTTCATAATGGCTGGCAGCAGTCAGTCGACTCAGTTTATCGTAGGTGTACGAATAGCCTCGATTTGTAACCACCGAAGCTGTCACATTCTGATCGCTCCACCGAACCGCTGAAATATTACCGTTGTGATAGGTAGCGCCACCAAACGGATTAGTATCGTAATATAGGTTCATTCCAAACAGATCACCACCTGTGAGACTGAAGTTGTTCATTGCTGTAAGCCAGCCGCGAATATTGTACGCATAATTCAGCGTCTGCTCCGTGTCGTGCAGGTCTTTTTCTGTCAGCTCTCCGATCTCATTATATGTGTTCCGGTTGATCACCTCAGACGTCCCCCCATCATTTATCTTGTGATTCGTCTGTTCCAACCGGCCCATGTGATCATAGGTAAACGTTCGCGTAATCTTGGTGTTGGTTACGCCATCGTAATGTTCTGTGATGGTTTTTTCTACCTGACCAACAAAATCATAGTAGTTGGATACAGCATCCAATCCATTGGCATGCAAATGATTGGTCGTACGAATCTGGATCGGTCGGTACTTATCGTCATAGTAGGTGGCACTATGGATCCAGCCACCATTTCCATCTTCCGTCATTGTACCAGTAACCTGGCCTTTCACGAGTAATTGTTTTGTCAGTTCATCGGGATTTTCCGGATCATCAAAGTCCATATCCAGTGAGCTCCAATCCGCATGTACCTGATAATCATAATCATCGTAGTAGGTAACCGTAAGGTATTTGCTAACTATATTGTCGTTTGGGTAGGTTGCATTGGTATATTGGTTGGTGCCTCCTGTAATAAAGGATTCTCCCCGATTCGTTTCTGCCGCAACATTACTTCTAATAGTAGCCTCAGAGGAGGCACTTGACATAATACCCGTCATGATTGGGCGGTTCAACTCGTCGTATTTGGTAAAGAGCCATTCCGGAGTTGCAGCGGCACGCTGAATTGCATCCTGGGTGAGCACCAACCGGTCCCAGTCGTCATAGACCATCAATATTTTTCCACCTCCCGGTACTTGCTTGGAAATCATGCGGCCTCTTCCGTCATACTCGTATTGGAAACACCACTGTGCCAAAAATTCCGGGGTGAGCACTTCCATCGGCCGGGCATGAAATCCATCAGACAGGGTCGTAGTACCACTTCCAGGTCCAATTGTAATGGTCACATCAAAGTCGTATGCGCGCTTACCCGAATCATTTGAATTAATATTGAGATTACTTTCCACAAGGGTGTATCCATTAATTTCTGTGTAAAAATCAGTGATACGTTCGTTGGCTTCAGGTGGTATCACGATGAGTAACTGATCGCGATCGTCATAGATGTAATAAGTCTCTGCCCAGTCACTCCCAATCTCTGACTTCTTTAGGATGGTTCGTCCTTTTTTATCCACAAACTCAATGGTCTTGTGACCATTCTCATTGGTAATGGTCGTTTTGTACAGTTTATTGGAAGTATACAAACTACGGGCACTAACAAGCAAATCGTCCCACTCCCAGACTTTTATGTTCTCGGTGCTTGCATCGTTGAATCCATATTCGTATTTGACCGTCTTTCCAGTACTCATCTTCCATTCATCGCCAACAGCAGCTTCTTCAAGCACACGACCCAACGGAGAAGTCTCATACTTCGTCTCCGAAAAGAACGTGTTGGTATTGGCAATATCGTCACCAGCGGCATCATAAAAACTGTCCACATTGGTAGACCAGCTACCGTCATAGTTTTGCGTGGTATTGTTGTTATCATAGGGCAGGTATTTTTTAATTTCCCTGCCATAAGCATCGTATTCAAACGGCGTGAACATACTATGCCCGTCGGGTGTGGAAGACCATTCCAACATCTGTAGTGGGCGGCCCAAGCCATCAAAGTACTCCACCCCAATACGCATGTTGTCTTTATTTTCTGTACCGATGGTACTTACTTCAATCGTTGGCGTGATTGTTTTTATGTAGTTGTTGGCAGCACTCTGTCCAAGTGCCGTAGTAGCACAACTAATCAGAAGGAGGTATAAATATTTTTTCATCGTGTTCATCTTTTTAGTTGTTGCTGTAGTTGTATTCCATTTCCTGAAGGATCTTACTGTTGGTATCCTTTAACCGTATCAGTCGGTTAAAGTCATCATATTCATAATATTGGCTAATGCCATTGGCATCCGTGCTAGAGATCATACCCACACCGTCTTTAAATCGATAGGTTGTAAAAATTTTGTTCGATAACTGCGTTCGTAAATTGGTATTGAACTCATTCCAATGACTTGTATTGGCAAGTACATTATCAAGATCATTGATTCCTCCGGAATAGGCTGAGATGGCATTAATTGCTGCAGCGACCTTGCTGACCAATGTCGCATTCGTAATGTCCTGGCAATGAACGACCGGATACGTGTTGTCATAGCTCCAGATGTAGGCATTTATTAGCTCATCGGAAGCACCGGTATACTCTTTTGCTTCGGTAATGGCATTGTCTGAATTGTAGGTGTATTCATTCTTCGTAAAATAGGTGCTTGCATCTACATCGTATAATTCAAGCTTTTTTAGTGATTTTCCATCATAGGTGAACTTTTGTTTTTCTGTGGTGGTGGATGCCACCTTTAACTCTCTTTCGGTAATGAGCGCCGGATCCGTACCATCCCTTGTATACAATTCCTCAATGGTTTCTCCCTGGCTACCAGTCCATTGTTTTTTGGTCAAAAAATGATGCGCGGAACTTCCATAGGTATAATTAGTTGTTTGAACCAAATCATCGTTACCCAAATGGTCGATGGTTTCAGAAGAATCCAATCTGTACCACCTTCGGTTCATCGTATAGGTGGCGGAAGTGGTATTTCCTGTACAAGAATAGCAAGTAGCTTCTCGTTCATATTTGTAGATCATGCCCTGTACCAGAGCTGGTGTTCCTGTATTTTCAATGATATCCGTATAACTGTTTTCAACCGTTCGTTGTAGCACCAAGGAGCTTCCATCCAGCTTGTATGTTTCCTCCCATTCCAGTTTTCCATTTTTATAGGAATAATCGGTCTGTGGTCTGTATGGAAACCCACTAATCGTCGGAACATCGTTCACATATTTGAATACGGTTTCACCATTTACCTTCATTGAGGTTGTAATGGTGGAGTTTCTGTTGGCATGACTAATATCAAAAGCGCGAACCTCAGAATATCCAACGTGGGTTCCGCCATAGACGGCCAATGGGAGCATGGTGACCGAACTAAGATTGACATATTCGGCTATGTCTCCTTCCACACAGGTAGAGCCTCCACCCATGCTTCCCTCGACCACCTCGGTAACGTGTCCACCTAAAATTGGTGGTGTGAAAAGCCTTCCGCTGGAATTACCTGAGGGATCCAGGTGATATTGAAAACGTTTGACTGTATATCTGCTTGATGCCGGGTCATAGGAAATCATATTCTTAATCCTAAGGCCAGCTCCATCCTTGTCCTGGTTGTCTTCTCGGTATTCATTCAGTTCAAATTCGAATTCCGTGTAGCCCCCCGTGGGATAGGTGACTTTTTTGAGTGCACCTCTTTTTGTGTGGCTTAGTACCGGGTCTCTGTCCACGGTTGAACCAATGTTTACATGGTTAATACCATCGTCATATTCAGGGATCAGGGAATTGTTGCTTTTGCCGTTGTAATACCCCCACCAATCTTGACTCAGTGAAGTCATTGCTGGTACAGAGGTCGGAGAAAAATATTCAAACTCATGACCCTCTAATGTTTCTGATGCATTGGATGGGTTTTCCGGAATGATTGAATTAAGCTTTAGTTTGTGGTTCGATCCAAAGTAGCCATAGTTGAACTTGAGCGTTTTTACATTGACAGTTCCTTTTTTTACTTTGATCCTATCCAGTTGATAAGATCCATCAAGATCATGTCGATCTGCTACAGTAGATTCCTCGAAGGTGATCTCATACCCATTAGAAGAAGTGATCTTTGACAGTCGTACTGCGTTTACGGTTGTTGCAATTTCACAGTCATTGGAAATAACAGATGCTCCTATACCACTGATCTTGAATTGTTTGCTTTCACTGAGCCGGGTATCATACGTTAATGTTTCAGCCTCATACTCAAAATCAATATAATCACCATCATTTTCCATCTTGGTCAAATACCAGGCACTTTGATATTGACTCACGTCACCACTACAGATAGAAGTAACAGCCGTTTTTTCAATCTTGGCATAAGTGTAAACCGTTCCATCAGGTCCGGTAATGGTCCAGGAGGCAGTCGCAGGAAAATCTCCTGCCGATGTTATTGGATCACTAATGCTGACGTCATCTGCGGTCAGTTTATGAAGTTCTACATCGTGATTGAAAGTGAACTTGCCGCCTGCAATACCCGGAGCACTATAGTGAAAGATATCCGGTTCCGTATCCAGGAACCCCATTGCGAGTGAGTCGGTGGTATTGGTCGGATTGCCATCATACATGTCCCTTGAAACTGAGCAATTGTTGATTTCGGAAAAGTCCAGGTAGTCGTTGGTGTTGTACAAGTGATCTACCCGGAAAAGCCCTTTTTTACCATTAGCATTTTCCTCGTCTTTCAAGCCGCGAACCGTTCTGCTGATCACTCCACCGGCATTCAGTGTCCATCCGGCTCCAACAAAGGAAGGAATTTCCTCCACCTTAAGTCCAGAGGTGTGATAAGACAGTGAGATCGGTAAATTGAGATTGGTTGTCTTGATCTGAAAAATGGGGATGCTTACATCCACCGTCCCGTTATAATAACTCACCGGAAAATCGATGTACTTATTAATCGCCGCTGCATTCGGAGATGGAGGAACAACATCAATCTGTGATGGTATTTCCTGCGCCAATCCGTTGAAAATTAGGAGAAAGGCTCCCAAAATAGTGGGCAGTTTCATTTTTGCTAGTTCGTGATGCGTTTTCATTTTTTATTGGTTTCAAGTTTTTCAATTCGTTGTAGTAGGGCTGTAAGCTGTGAGTCATATGTTTTCAGTTGCAAGTCATAAGTTTCAAGCTTCAAGTCGGTAGCCTCAAGTCTCTTTTGTTGCGATTCATTCTTAATTTTCAATTCTTCATTCTTCTTCTCCTGCCCAATCGCGTACAATGTCAATTCCTCAATCTTCTTTAGCAACAGTGCATTCATCTCGCCCAACTTCAACCCATTCGCTTCTACTTCGCTAGCGGAAGGAACCTCCGGGAGATGCTTGTTGGATTTGATGAATGCTTCGATTTCTTCCAAAGTTGTCAGTTGATAGTTGTCGGCAAATACATAGTCTGGCCATCCGGAAGTCTCGACTTTTACTTCTTGGGTTCGGATGGTGCCATTTACTTCAAGTTTTTCGGATGGGGTAGTGGTGCTTATACCGACATTTCCATTTTGATCAATTACCAAATCACTAGACAATTCCTCTTCACCAATATGTAATTTTCTTGCATCAGGATCACCAGTCATATGCCAACTTCTTCCGGCACCTAAGGCTGTAGGAGCTCTTAGACGGAAGGAAATATTTTCCCCGTTGGTCGTTTCTTCAATATGTAATTTTTCCGAAGGAGCCGTTGTTCCAATTCCGACGTTTCCTAGCGAATAAAAGTCACCATCTAATTGAAAGATCCCGCCTGTTGAAAGTGCGGCAATCGGTGTTTGACCGTTAACACCCCATGTCCAGCCTCTATCTGAGTGATTACTCATGTTCATTTTGATGCTGTAGCTCTGAACAGGGCCATAATGATTTTCAGCATAGTTTCCCATGTGAATCTTGTAATCATTGTTTCCATTCCAAAAGCGATAGCCATTGCCGTGAGTGGCTGAAACATCGTAGAATGCTGGATTTTGTGATAATGCCGGATTAATCATTCCCGCAATCAGAATAAGTAGAGTTAAATGTTTCATATCAATTAGTTTCAAGTTTTTCAATTCGTTGTAATAGAGTTTCAAGCATCAAGGAGTTAGCTTCAAGTCTCTTTTGCTGAGCTTTATTCTCAATTCTCAATTCCTCATTTTTAATTCGTAATTGATCATTGTCCGCACGAAAAGTATTGATTGATTTATCCTGATCGATTACGTAAAGCGTCAGCTCTTCAATCTTCTTTAGCAGCAGCGCATTCATCTCACCGAGCTTCACGCCATTGGCTTCCACTTCACTGGCAGAAGGAACCTCGGGAAGATGCTTATTGGATTTGATGAATGCTTCGAGTTCTTCCAAAGTTGTCAGTTGGTAGTTCTCAGAAAAGACATAGTCTGGCCAGGCTGATGAAATGGAGACATTCACCTCTTCGGTAATGATTTTTCCGTCGACCGCAAGTTTGTAGCCAGATGGAACTGTCGGGGTGCCAATGCCGACATTGCCAGAGTTGTCTACACGCACTCTTTCTAGATTATTTGTGGCCAGCCGAATAAAACCGTCTTCAAGATTCCAGATGTTAAGATCAGGTGAATTATTGACTAGACCCAAAAAAGCACCATCACTGCTTCCCGTTCCAGTCGCAGAATTGGTTAATTTGATTCTTGGTCTATCTGATTGGTACACTTCAAATTTTTCCGAAGGAGCCGTTGTTCCAATCCCAACATTGCCATTATCTAATAATGAGAGAGAGACAGCCCCTTGAGTTCCACCTGTTACAGGCGCAAACCTTAACGGTTGTCCGGAATAATGACCCCCAAAAAACATGGTCCATCCATCGTTATTCCCATCCAGATAATAGTTTTGAGTCCCTCGACCCCCGGTAGTTGTGGTATTCTTAATTTTTATGCCAGACCATGGGCCTCCTTCAATATGTAATTCAGAGTCAGGAGAAGTAGTACCAATCCCAACAAGGCCACTACTATATGTAATCTGCCCACTTGTGGTTGTATCCCACGGGGTTTGCGCCTGAATTGTAATGACAAACACAAACATGTTAAGCCCAATTACTAATCTTTTCATAATCATCTATTTTCAAGTTTTTCAATACGCTGTAATAGAGTTTCAAGCTTCAAGGAGTTCGCTTTAAGCGTCTTTTGTTGTACTTCATTCTCAATTCTTAATTCTTCATTCTTCTTGTCTTGCTCAATCGCATAAAGCGTCAACTCCTCGATCTTTTTTAGCAGCAGCGCATTCATTTCGCCCAACTTCAGGCCATTGGCTTCTACTTCATTCGCTGAAGGAACCCCTGGAAGATGCTTGTTGGATTGAATGAATGCTTCGAGTTCTGTCAAAGTTGCCAGTTGATAGTTGTCAGCAAACACATAGTCTGGCCATCCAGAAGTCTCGACTTTTACTTCTTTGGTTCGGATGGTGCCATTTACTTCCAGTTTTTCTGTAGGTGAATAAATGCCAATCCCAACTTTGCCATTGTTTACCACAAAGTCACCTCCAGACTTGAACTGATAGTTAATAGTTGCATCTTGCTTTATTTTGAGCCCATCACTTTCAATTTGGAAGTTATATACCTGATCAGGAGAATAATGCGTATCTCTTAAGGTGATTAATGAACTAATCCAGTTGGCAGTACTGATTTCCAATTTTGCTTGTGGATTAGTGGTTCCAATTCCCACGTATCCATTATGCTTAATTCTCATGTACTCTGTCTCATTGGCATACAATGCCAATCCTGAGTTGTTGGCCCAACTTCCCTCTTGAATTGAGGCAATCCCACCCCACTTATGAGTTTCCGAATTGCTGGAATGTTTTAATTTTAATCCAATGCCGTAATTCGAAACAGTAGGATTATTCCTAATATTGTTTACTGTTAATGCCCAACTTAGAGCGTCCACGTTAGTGGCAACATGGAATTCCGAAAATGGGCTCGACGTACCAATTCCGACATTTCCTCCGCTGTAG
>JANQSI010000018.1 GCA_028284125.1 Cyclobacteriaceae bacterium | reverse complement strand
TACAATTTGATATTGTAAAAACACTCTTTTTATTCATAACACCTTAATTGAACATGCAAGTATGTAAAATAAACAAACTTTAACAAGAATTATTGTACGATATTCCGCCTAAATATAAAATCATTAGATGAAATCGAGGAAGGATTTATTCCTTTTTTGGACGAACGTTGGAAACGGTCTGATTAAAAATTGAACCTAGGAGTCTTTACTGCCTTCCTGCCTCCAAAAACCAAATTTGGTAGGTTGTATCTAATATAGATTTCATGCGAGGTAGGCTGCTTGGCTTCTCTGTCCTTGACAACATAGTCAAAGGCATAGCCAAACCTCAATTGATTGTCGAGGAATGAGTACCCTAATAATAAGCTAATCGACTCTGATCTCCTGAAAGAAAGTCCACCCCACATCTTGTCCTGGTAGTAGGCAATTCCACTCACTTCGAAGGTGTAAGACTTAAAATCTGTTCGTATTAAAGTTGTTGGTCTAAACACAAAATCCCGAGAAACACCAATGGATGTTCCGGCGCTTATCAAGTAGTTAGTCGAAACCGCATTACTCAAACTTCCACCGGATTGCTGGGCTCCGTATTCAAATTCGGGTTCCAAAATGTTTACGGCTGAGAAGCCTATGAAATAGTTACGATTTGATTCAAAGTAAAGACCGGCATTTAAATCAAATTTCATCTGTGATTCTTTCCCTTGCGCCAAGCCAGGCTCTGGCTCAACCGGTCTGAATTCTCCAAAATCCAAAGACTGGGAAAATAGTGCAGGCATCAAACCAGCATATATATTTCCAAATCGGAATTCTCTTTTGTAGGAAACAGCAAATCGAGCTTGAAAGTTGGTAAGGTTTGCCACCCTGTCGTTGGAAACAGTCATTCCCAATCCTGCGATTTTTCCCTGAACCGGAACCACTAATGAGATCATTTGACTTGAAGGTGCACCGCCACTACCATCAAACGAAGATTCATACCCTAGCCATTGACTTCTATGATGTCCCGTAACAAAAGCTTCACTTTCCGTGCCGATCCAAGCAGGGTTGTAGTAGGACGGATTGAACATGTAATGATTAAAGAAGAAATCATTCTGCCCAACCGCTGAAAATGTGATCATTGCGGCCACAAGAAGAAATCCGATTCTTGCTCGAATTTTCATAGAGTAATAATAAGAATAACCAGTGTAAGTATAACGCTTACAAAGTAATAACCCTTATTATAAATTATTGGCTTCTTTGATATAAATCTCTATAGCTCCTGTCATGGACGGAGCATTTGGCAATGGTGCCTGAATATCCAGAATCAAACCAGCATCTTTAACCGCTTTTGATGTAGTTGGCCCAAAAGCAGCAATTCGCGTATTGTTTTGTTTGAAATCGGGGAAATTATGAAATAGAGATTCAATTCCTGAAGGAGAGAAGAATGCGATCACATCGTATGTCACATCATCCAGGTCCGAAAGGTCAGCAGCTACAGTTCTATAAATGATTGCTTCTGACCAATCATATTCGTTTTCGTTTAAGAAATTTGGAATATCATCTGTTCGAATATTTGAGCACGGGAAAATGAATTTTTCATCCTTGTGCTTCTTAATCACATTTAACAGATCTTTAGCTGTTCGCTCCCCAGTGAAGATCTTTCTCTTCCTGATGACGATGTATTTCTGAAGGTAATTAGCCGTCTGCTCAGATATGCAAAAATATTTCATATCTGACGGTATTTCTATTTTACTTTCAGTTGCCAATCTGAAGAAATGATCAACTGCATTTCTACTTGTAAAAATGACAGCTGTGTGATCTAAGATTGTCACTTTCTGCTTTCTGAACTCCTTGATATCAACAGGATCAATTTCAATAAACTTACGGAAGTCTATTTTTAAATTGTACTTTTCTGCTAATTTCAAATATGGAGAATTCGGGTCTGTTGGTTCAGGCTGAGAAACCAATATACTGTTCACAGCTCTTGCTCTCTTTTTATCCAACACTAACAGGTCTTCATTCGCACTCATCTTAGGAGAATCAGTTTTATCACTATTTTAAGAACCAGACCATCAATAAGATGGACGGTATTATTTCGGTGGCACAAAGGTAGGAAATAATAAGGAGTTTTTGATAGGAAGAATTAATAACAAATTTTATTATGAACCACAGTGCAAAGAGTAAAAGGACGGCTATAAAATAATAGGAGAAATAGGTGTTTATCCAAGTGGTCGATTGACTCTTTAGTATGAAATCCCACAAAATTATGATGAACAAAACCAATACGAAATAGCCTGAAAAATTCACTAGGTCAAAAAGCTGCCAATCTCTAAGTCTTGGCATTTGAAATAGTCTGGAAATCATTTGAGTTAAAACTCTTTTCCCCAGAAAGAAAAGACAAAGCCACATGGTGATTGTGAGCCACCAAAGTGAAAATCCACCAAGGCTAATCGGTTGTGAATAATCTGAATTGATCTTATGATCAATGTATATAATTTCAAATGCTGCTGTGAGACAGACAAGTACGATCATTGCAATATTGGCTTGTCCAAAGAAGCTGGTGTTCGTAAACTGGTAGGCGCTAGATTTTAAGGAAAAGGTTCTGCTGATGAAAAAATTAAGTCTGCCTGGAAAAGTAGCTGCAAAAAGTCCTAAGCCTGCAAGAAGTATCAATATCACGATGATACAAAACTCATGAAAAGAATCTCGAACTTGTCTTGATTTTGAAACTTCGTCCGTCGCAACTTGGAGATCATCAAAAATCACTAATTCACATTTGAAGTTTTCAAATTTTGGAGATGCGTTGAAGGAGAAAAAGATTGAATCGGAAGTCGAGTGCTTAAATAATACTTCGGGATCAATGAAAACACATCCCTTCGCATTTAAAACAAGTCGGCCATCCACCCAGGCAAAAAGCTCCTGGTCATTGCAGATTCTCAAAGTCCCTTCTGGGATTTCAGTCAAGAAAAACCCTGCCTTGTCAATTTCTGAGTAATCCGTAACTGGTTCGGTATTTCCAGCTTCATCTGTGGTAATAAAAATCGCAGCATAATCTCTAACTACAATGGTGTCACTCTGCCCTACAAGGCTGTGCATGAGAATTGAAAGAAAAAAAACTATGATACAGCGCAATCTAAAAACTGGTTACATACCCAAAATGAACTTTCATGTTTGCAAAGTCCATGCGTTGACCTTTTGATTGACCAACCGCCAGGGCAAAGTTAAACTGCCCGGATAAAGTAGCGAGAGAAAATCCTAACCCAGTTCCTGATGGAGAATCAGAGAAGTCTCCATTTTTATAAAAAAGTTGATCGTAGAATAAATAGAGATAACTGCCTTTTTCGAAAAAAGATCTAAACTCCGTCCGACTAATCAGATACCTGTCTGCGAAAAAGGATTTTTCATTGAATCCACGAATGGATCGCAATCCTCCAAGTCTGTATCTTTCATTGTTCAATAATTCATCATTCTCTATCCAACCTATCCGGAGTTGCTGGCTGAATTGTTGTCTTTCAAATAGTTTCCTATTAAATCTTGTGTCAAGATCGAAATGAAATATGTTGGTTTGAAGATCGAGTGTATCATAAAAAGAGACTGGTAGGCTCAAGTTATTTTCTATTTCTTTTGATCCTAGACTGACACCAACATTCCATGAAAAATCTGAACCCAGTTCGTTTGATCGCTCTGTCCTTCCATTGTTCAATTTAAGACTGTAGATGTCTGAATTGTAGTCAGCAATATCTGAATTCTCCAGAGTAGCCACTTCTGTAGAAAGAAGTGATCCGGTATTTCGATTGTAACCAACCCTGATTTCCAGATTTGAAAAAATATAAACTCCCAGATCAATGCGTGTTGATCTGGTTAGAAAAATGGAGTCTTGTTTGAGCAGACCAAACTCAAAATACGGTTTCAATTTGGATCCCAGGAAAAAAGGATGACTGTATGCCAGGGCCAGCTCTTGAGATTCATTTGCAAAACTCTCCCAATTAATTCTAAGTTCTTTTCCTGATCTGAAAAGGTTCTGGACATCCAAATCAAGGCTACCGACTACACTGCTGCTACCAGAGCTTTGCTGTTGGAGTCCAATCACTCCTTCAAAAGAGCTTGCCTCTTTTTCTTCAATGTCTAAATACAGTTTAGCTTTTTCATCCTGGAAAGAAATGTCTGCCGGCCTTTTGAAACTTAAAAAGGGAGATCGATCCAATCGATCATTTATTCGTTGATAGCTGGACTCTTTAAACGGTTCATCTATCACATGATCGAGTAAGTAATGAATGTAAGTTGAACTGGTTTTAATTTTTGAATAGAAAAATGATGAATCATTTACAATGTATGGACCTGTCTCCTCCACAATTTCACCTTTCAGGATTCCACCTTCTATTCTTGTCGAATCAACTCGAACAGATGCAAAAGGATATCCGTTATTTGAATAATAGTCAATCCTTTTCTCAAGGGCTCGAAGAGCATTCTTCCCTTTAAGTCCTTCTAATTCAATTTTCACTTTTTCCCCCTGATGAAGAAATACCGTCTGCTCTTTCCCTTTTTTGATAATTGAGTCAACGCCAGCAAAATAGTAGCCTCCGGAAAGCGCATTCAGCTTGTAATCCTGAATATGGTTCAGAAGAAGAAGCGAGTCTTTGAATATTTTTTTTTCGTCAAATGCTCCATCGATAAAAAAAGAGGTGCTTATCTGGGAGTGCGAGTAAAATGTAATCAAAAAAAACAGTAGAAAAAGACTTCTTTGCATCGGACTTTGCAATTTAGCTCTTACTAAAATCATGGCTGGTATTTACATCCATATTCCATTTTGCAGACAAGCTTGTCATTATTGTGATTTCCATTTCTCAACGAATCTCTCACGGAAAAATGAAATGGTACAGGCCATAAGTTCAGAATTGATCAAAAGGTCTGGCTACACAAATGAACGTATTGAAACCATCTACTTAGGTGGCGGCACTCCATCAATTCTTAGTGTTGAGGAACTGGAAATGATAATGGAAACTATGGCTGGAGAGTATGAGGTAAATCCTCTTGCGGAAATCACGTTAGAAGCCAATCCTGAGGACTTGAATATTGGAAAGTTAAAATCACTATACAAACTCGGAATCAACCGGTTGAGTATTGGGATTCAGACTTTTCAAAAATCAAAACTGAAATGGATGAACCGCATTCACTCTACTGAACAATCCGTGACAGCATTTCAAGATGCAAGGGAAGTAGGTTTTAAGAATATTTCAGTTGATCTCATTTATGCACTGCCTGGAAGTGGGATTGAGGTTTGGGTTGAGGATCTTAAAAAAGCTGCTGATCTAAATCCTGAACACATTTCCATTTACGGATTGACCATTGAGGAGCGAACTGTATTTGGCCATTGGAAAAAAAATGGAAAGTTGGTCGAGTTGCCAGAAGAGGAAGCGGCGAATCAGTACTTGAAGACGATTGAAACGCTGAAATCATTGGGGTTTGATCAGTATGAGGTATCCAATTTTTCTAAACCAAATTTTCGGTCCCAACATAATTCTTCTTATTGGGCTGGTCAGAACTATTTGGGAGTCGGTCCAGGGGCTCATTCATATGATGGTTCGAGTAGACAATTCAATGTTCGAAACAATGCCAAATATTTGAGAGCAATCGCTGGTGATGATATCTATTTTGAAACCGAAATACTTTCCAAAACTCAACTCATGAACGAGCGAATTCTAACCGGTCTTAGAACCATTGATGGTGTTGACCGAAGGGAGTTCCAAAAGGATTTTGGAATTGATCTTTTCGATGAACACCGATCCGAAATTGAACTTTTGCAAAATCAAGAGTTGTTAGAATTTGATGATGCCAAACTTCACCTCACACCTAAAGGTTTTTTGGTGGCAGATGAGGTGGCATTAAAACTATTTTTTGATGAATAACAGCTACTTTTGACGCTCGATGGATGAATTGACAAAAAAGGCGATCATGCTCCTAAAATCATTGATCTTTCATTATCACGGATTGGATGATGAGGAGCGAGATCTGTTGGAAGAATCTGCGAGAAAATTAAGCGCTTCCAAGGAATTGGATTGGGCCAATAAATTCATTGCTGAAGACTACATCTCTGCCTTTGAACGCTCAAGAGAGTTTCTTCAAAAAGTATTCTTAAAGCTGACAGAAAAAGATCGAGTGGAACACCTCATCGAAGTGTGGGATGCCAACAACAGTAAAGGATATTTAACGGAAATGGAAACGACAGCTATTCTAACTCTCTCCAAAGATTGGCAAGTCGAAAAATCTTTCCTTGAAAAAGTCAACCACTAAAGGCTCATCATCTCTCTGAATCGGGCCGACTGTCTTCTACTAACTTCAATTTTTTCTCCTCCTTTTAGCTGAACAAGAAGGCCGCCATTGAACCAGGTATCGATAGATTCTACCCAGCCAAGGTTAATAATGTGCTTTCTGCTAGCTCTGAAAAAAGTACGATCGTCCAAGCGCTCATCAAGTGCATTTAGCGACTTGTGGATCATTGGCTTGAAGTTTTCAAAATAGACTTTGATGTAGTTACCATCTGACTCAAACAGTCGAACATCCGAGAGTCTAACAAACCAACATTTATCACCATCCTTTACGAACACTTGATCATCTCCACCGAGTTTGTGGTCACGGTTGCCAGACTTCTTACTGGATTTCGCCTGGATTTTCTGAACGCTTTCAGAAAGACGTTCCGCTTGGATGGGTTTCAACAAATAATCCAACGCATTAAATTCGAACGCCTTCAAAGCAAATTCATCATAAGCGGTTGTGAAAATCACTTGTGGAACTCGTTCCATAGTTTCAAGCAATTCAAATCCTGTTTTGCCAGGCATTTGCACGTCTAAAAAAATCACATCAGGATCGTGTTGTTCTATTTTTTCTGCTGCTTCATCTGCATTCACTGCCTCATCCACCACATCGATATTCGGGTGATTTTCCAAAAGGCTCAATAATTCTTTCCTTGCAAGCCTTTCATCATCAATAATTATTGCCTTCATATTTTAGGGATAGATATTTTAGTTAAAACAGTTTTAGAATCCTCATTTTTTATGCTAAAAGTAGCATCTCCATGATACAGGAGTTCCAGCCTTTTCTCCGTGTTTTCTAAGCCCAATCCAACACCATTTTTTCTCTCAGGCAAAAGCTGTCCCGTATTACGAATTTCTAATGTAAGATGTTTTTTCTTAACAGTAGTGCATATGTTTATGGTTCCACCTTCTTTTCGATTGGAAATGCCGTGTTTAATTCCATTCTCAACAAGCGTCTGAAGCATCAAAGGTGGTACCAAATAGTCGCCGGATCTTTGGTCGATATCGAAAGTGATTCCTAATCGTTCTTCATACCGAATGGATTCAAGAGCGAGATAGTCCATCACCGTTTTCAGTTCTTCACTAAACGCGATCAACTTCTTTCTATCACTTGCCAATGAATTACGAAGTATGTGGGAAAGTTGAGTAATCGATTCCTTTGACTTGGAAGGGTTCTCATCCACTAATGCGCGGATACTATTTAGCGCGTTAAAAATAAAGTGGGGATTTAGCTGGGCCTTCAAATTATTTAACTCAGCCTCTCTTGCTTCGGACTCAACTTTCAACGCTTTATTATATCGATCCACGTAATGGAAAGTGAAGTAGAAAATAGCCCAAATAAAATACACTGCCCAATAACCAATGATGGTCACGGCAATACTCACTGGAAGTAAATCGACTCGGCTGATTCCACCGGCAAATAGTTCAGTGGCGAATAGGTAAACCAAGTAATTTAAAATACTGAGCAGTAATGAAGATCCTAGCAGACGTGGAATCAATCGATTCCATCTCAGGTCCAGCCATTTCAGCTTGATGATCAAGCTTCTAAAAAGATGCGTGGCAAGAATGTTGTAAATGACCTGGAGCAGGATCCCGACAGCCTGATCTATATCAAATCGTTCGGCAAAAGTGTAGAGGAATATTTGAAAAAATCCCCATAGACCCCAGCCAACAATTTGACAAAGCCAATAGATCTTATACCTGTTCATATCGAGTTAAAGCTAATAAGATGATCATTGTTATTCCGTTGTTCAACAATTGTTAATAACAATTAACAAAACCCTCCTTTTTAAACTTCGTAGGACATAATAGGTCAAAATACTCAAAATAAAACTAGGTTGAAATGAAAACACTATCTATTGGCGTCATGATTGTGGCCGCCATGCTCTTGGGGATTCCTATCCCCTTTCAAACCAATCAAGAAAAAGTCGAGATGCAAGTACTTGCTGATGATGCTCTGCAAAGCAAAGTCAAAGTGTACGACTATGATGGAAATCTTCTAAAGGAAATGAATGCTGAGGATGTAGCAAATGATGACATCAGTGTAGCTGATCATTTCATTTTGGAAAGCAGCGGTTTTGCATTCCAATATCTTGGTGACTACTACTACCTGAGGGCAGAGTAAGCTTCAGTCCTTAGAGGGTTCTCTCTAATTGAGGAATGCAATGGAACATGCTGAAATAAATTCAGCATGACGGCTAAATTTTTAAATTGCGAGCTCTTCCTTTAGGAATTTGCCTGTATAACTTTTTGTCGCTTTGATGATTTCTTCGGGTGGTCCTTGAGCAATAATTTCTCCACCTCCAGATCCTCCTTCGGGTCCCAGGTCGATGATGTAGTCCGCTACCTTGATCACGTCCATGTTGTGCTCGATGATCAAAACTGTATTTCCTTTATTGACCAGACGGTGCAAAACATCTAGGAGGTGCTCAATGTCTTGGAAGTGAAGACCTGTAGTTGGTTCATCCAAAATGTAGAAGGTTTTTCCAGTGTCTTTCTTGGAAAGCTCTGTAGCAAGCTTCACGCGCTGTGCCTCGCCTCCGGAAAGTGTAGTAGCGTGTTGTCCTAAAGAAATGTAGCCAAGACCAACTTCATGAAGTGTCTGGAGTTTTCGGACAATTCGAGGCTGAAACTCAAAGAATTCTACTGCTTGAGAAACAGTCATGTCGAGCACATCGGAGATTGACTTTCCTTTAAACCTGATCTCCAAGGTTTCCCTGTTGTAACGTTTCCCTTTACAGGTCTCGCAAGGCACATGAACGTCCGGCAAGAAATCCATTTCGATCAAACGCATCCCAGCTCCGCCACATGTTTCACATCGACCTCCTTTTACATTGAAGGAAAACCTTCCGGGCTTATAGCCTCTGATTTTAGCCTCTGGCAATTCTGAAAAGAGACTTCTGATGTCTGAGAAAACTCCGGTGTAAGTCGCTGGATTAGATCTAGGTGTTCGGCCAATTGGAGACTGGTCTACTTCTATAATCTTATCAAACTGATCATCTCCTGAAATCTTCTTGTAGGGAAGAGGTTCTTTTCTACTCTTATACAATTTCTGCTTCAATAATGGATAAAGCGTCTCGTGAATGAGGGTCGATTTTCCACTTCCTGAAACGCCGGTGACAAGAATTAAATTACCTAGTGGTAATTTCAAATCCACCGATTTCAAGTTATGTCCTGTTGCTCCTTTTAGCTCCAGCCATTTTCCATTCGTTGATCTCCGTTCTGCAGGAATCTCTATTTTCCTTTTTCCATTAAGATAATCCGCAGTGGCACTTTCTTTTTTAATGAATCCTTTCGGGCTTCCCGTGGCTACTATTTGTCCGCCATGACGACCTGCTCCTGGTCCAATATCTACCACTTCATCGGACTCAAGCATCATTTCTTTATCGTGTTCCACCACAATAACTGTATTCCCAAGATCTCGCAGATCTTTGAGCGCCTGGATCAATTTGACATTGTCGCGTTGATGAAGTCCAATGCTTGGCTCATCCAAAATGTAGAGCACATTGACGAGTTGTGTTCCTATTTGCGTGGCAAGTCTAATTCTTTGAGCCTCTCCTCCCGACAAGGTTTTGAGCGGCCGATTTAGATTCAAATAGGTCAACCCAACATCAAGCAAAAAACCGATCCGTTTTCTCAATTCCTTCAGAATCTCCGTGGCAATCACTAGCTGACGTTCGTTGAGTTTTTCCTCAATGTTCTCCATCCATGTACCCAAAGATGTGATGTCCATTTCAGCAAGTTCACCTATGTTCTTGTCGCCAATTTTATAGTGAAGTGCTTCTTTTTTCAGACGCATTCCATTGCATTCTTCGCAAACCTTAGAATCAGTGAATTCTTTCACCCAGGCCTGAATTTTTTCGGATCCTGCATCCTTCTGTTTTTCAAGAAAATTGATGATGCCTTCGAATTTTGTATTCCAATCGGTGCCCGGATATTTTACTGAACTTACTGCGACAGGTACATCATCACCATAGAGGAGGAGATGGATTACGTCTTCAGGAATGTTCTTTATCGGAGTTGAAAGATTGACTTTGTTTCTTTTCAGAATGGCTTCAATCTTTTTGAAAATCCAGATGTCGCGGTATTCTCCAAGCGGCAAAATCCCGCCGCGGCTTATGCTTAAAGAATCATCAGGAATAATCGAATCTTTAGAAATTTCTTCAATAACTCCTAGTCCATTGCACGCTGGACATGCGCCATATGGCGAGTTAAACGAAAACGTATTTGGCGCAGGATCGTCGTAAGCTAATCCTGTTTCAGGGTCCATCAGATTCTTTGAGAAGTGCGCCACACTTTCATCTTCCTTCAAAATCATCATCACACCTGATCCATGTTTAAGTGAATCATTAACCGATTGACGAATTCTTTTTTTATCTTTTTCAGAAACAACGATTCGATCGATCACGATTTCAATGTCGTGTGTCTTGTATCGATCCAATTGCATTTTCGGCACAAGATCTTGAAGCTCTCCATTGACGCGAACTTTTGAAAATCCCATTTTCCGAATCTGTACAAACAACTCACGATAATGTCCTTTTCGACCTTTGACAACTGGTGCCAATAACACAAGCTTCTTCCCCTCGTAGCTCTTAAGAATCAGGTCAATGATCTGATCTTCCGACTGACGTGTCATCTTATTTCCTGATAAATAGGAATAAGCCTCTCCGGCTCGAGCGTACAGAAGTCTTAGAAAATCATAGATTTCAGTGACAGTACCAACGGTAGACCTTGGGTTGCGTGAAGTGGTCTTTTGTTCTATCGAGATAACCGGACTGAGTCCTTCGATTTTATCAACATCCGGACGCTCCATATCGCCTATGAAAGATCGTGCATACGCACTGAAGCTCTCCATGTATCGGCGTTGACCTTCGGCATAAATGGTATCAAATGCCAATGAAGATTTACCACTGCCGCTAATGCCGGTGATGACGATGAGCTTATTACGCGGAAGCTTTAAATCTATGTTTTTTAGATTGTGTTCCCGAGCCCCAATTATTTCTATGACCTCTTCTCTCTTTTCCAAAATGATGAGTGGTGGGTGTGATTGAAACTGCGAATTTAAAAATTTGGAGAGAGATTATACTGATTGTAAAAATCATCAATCACTTTTACAGCATCAGTTGCATTATCAACCAATGAAAACAGTTCCAGGTCTTCCTCATTTATGTTGTTTTCTTGACCCAGCATTACTTCTTTCATCCAATCTACAAGTCCCGTCCAATAGTCAATTCCAACTAGCACGATGGGGAATTTTCCAATTTTTTCTGTTTGAATAAGTGTCAGCGCTTCAAACAGCTCATCCATTGTGCCTAATCCTCCGGGCAGCCCAATAAAGCCTTGCGAGTACTTCACGAACATGACTTTTCTAACAAAGAAGTAATCAAAGTCAATGCTCTTATCCCTATCGATGTAAATATTGTGATTTTGCTCAAATGGCAATTCGATATTTAATCCCACTGATTTCCCACCTTGGGAGTTGGCTCCTTTATTCCCTGCCTCCATGATTCCTGGCCCTCCTCCTGTGATCACACCGTATCCATGCCTGACCACTTTGGCAGCAATCTCTTCTGCTATTTTATAGTACTTATTAGAAGGATCTGTTCTGGCAGATCCAAAAATGGAAACACAAGGACCAATCTTAGCCATTTTTTCAAATCCATCGACAAACTCCGCCATCACTTTGAATATCACCCATGAATCCGAAGTTTTGATTTCGGTCCAGTTCCGTTCCTTAAATGCTTTAATAATTTTTGCTCGCTGCTCTTCCGAAATTTCCTTTTCTTCCATTATCTAGTTCAATAAATCTTTGAGGGCAGAATGTAACGAAGGATATTGAAAATTGAATCCCGTCTGCTCGATTTTTTTGCTTGAAACTTTGTTGCCGCCGGTGAGCATCACCTGCATTTCACCTAACATCAGCTTCAAGGCCAAGGAAGGAACGTTCGGAAGGAACAAAGGTTTTTTTAAATGACTTGCCAACTCTTTAGTAAATACCTTGTTCGTAACCGGCTCAGGTCCCACTCCATTGTATATTCCTGATTGGCCCGATTCAATCAAATGGATAAACAATTCACATAGGTCATCTATATGTATCCAACTCATGAATTGCTTACCTGAGCCCAGAGCTGCACCAAAGCCCAGTTTTATTGGCTTCATCATTTCTACCAGAGCTGCTCCTTTATCACTTAAAACAATGCCGATTCTTACCATCGAATTTTTAACTCCAAACTCATCGAGCTTCGATACTTCGTTTTCCCAATCTGCTACCACATCAGCCAAGAAACCTGAACCTTTTTCAGCATTCTCATCCACCAATTGATCTCCGGTATCCCAACCATAGAACCCTATGGCGGATGCAGAAATAAAATGACTCAATCGTGAATTGTGATTTCGAATGGACTCGACGAGCAGCCGAGTTGAATCTATCCTGCTGTTGTAAATTTCATCTTTCCATTTTTTGGTCCATCGCTTGGACGCAACACCTGCTCCAGCCAAATGAATAATTGTATCACAATTCTTGATTGCTTCTTTATCTATTTCATTTTTTTTGATGTCCCAATGAAATGATTGATAGGTACCTTTCGTTGGATTTCTAGAAAGATGAGAAACTTCAAACCCTTTTTCTGTAAGAAGTTCACTCAATCGAAGACCTACTAGTCCTGAGCCACCTGTAATTAAAACTCTTTGCATTTGTGAGCGTAGCTTTGATGAAGAATCAGTCATGAAAATTAAGGTTTATAAAAATACTTTCCTTGCAGTTATTTTGTTTGGATCTAGTGTCGCTTTTGGTCAGAAAAAATTCGACTTGATTGTGACCGAAACAAGCCTTGGATTAGAAGGAAAAATACTTACAGGTTATGTCAGCTCATTTGACTTTTCACGTGAAGAAGTAAGAAGAGGTTGGTGGAAATATGCTCGACAATTTGGAAACCCGATTGACATGCGAGAGTTCTACAAAGTGAAGATCCCCTCCACAACTACCGATGGAAATGTTGACCTGACCATTTACTCACAAACCCTCGCTGATGCTTCAGCTACCAAATTCAAAATAGGCCTTGAGGAGAAAAAATATAAAGTCCAGGTGGAGGAACTTCTGAAGGATTTCAAGAAAGATTTTTACATTCAACACTATTTAGGCGAACTCAAGCTAAAGGAATTGGAAGCTGAAAAATATTCAAGTCAGTATGAGTCGGCACTAGATGATGAAGATAAATCTGAGGCACTAAATAACCTGAATTCAAAGCGTGAAGAAATTGAAAGATTGAAGGAGGAGATTAGAAAAGTAGAGGGAAATTGAGTTGTTAAAGCCCCTGAAGAACTCGATTTTGTTTTTTGAAATGCTTCTGCCCAGAACTGATAAGGTTTAACAAACCCTTAACTAAGACATAACCGTTTTCTCTATTCATTTATAACGTTTAGTAGTAAGTTTCATAATACACTAAAATTTCTACATTATGAAAACACTACCAAAAATTTTAATGATCTTATCAATTTCTCTATTCTTAAGTTACACCTCATATAGCCAAGGAAACACAAGTTATGGAACTGCTGCTGGCTCAACAGGAGCCTATACGTCTTCATTTGGTGAGCGAGCTGGCGATAACAATGGCGGTGATAACAATTCCTATTTTGGTTATTATGCTGGAAAGGAAATGGTAAATGGAGATAACAACTCCTTCTTTGGATTTCGTGCTGGAAATAACAATGAGGAAGGCGATAGAAATAGTTTCTTTGGTTCGTACTCAGGGTACAATAATATATTTGGAAGCGATAATGTCTTCATAGGATACAATGCTGGTTACAATGAAACGGGTTCCAACAAACTTTATATCGATAACACAAATACTTCGAGTCCACTAATTTGGGGAGATTTCAGTTCTAATCAAATAAAGATCAACGGAGCTTTTGAGTCCACCGGTACGATAACAGCATCAGGCACTGTGCATGCCAACAATGGAATACAGATAGATGGAGTAACAGTAATTGATAATGGCGGGGGATGGCACAGGAGTTATGGAGCTACCGGATGGTACAACGGATCATATGGAGGCGGAATTTATATGTCGGATGCTACGTGGATTCGGACTTATGGAAACAAAAGTTTTTACCATAATACCGGAGTTATGAGAACAGATGGCACTTTACAGGTAGGAGGAAATGGGAGTCGATTCATTGTCCAAACCAATGGAACTGTTGGAATTAATACCACAAGTCCGTCATCTTCGTATAAATTGGATGTCAATGGGTCAATCCGGGCGACAGGGGGAAATTCGAGTAATTGGAACACAGCTTACTCAGAAAGAGGTTCTCAAATTGCCGGCACGGGGTTATCATGGTCCGGAGGAAAACTAAATGTTTCCTCAGTAAACACAGATGATCAGACATTAACCCTTGTATCCAATACACTTTCAATAGAAAGTGGAAATTCTGTTAGTTTATCTTCTTATTTAGATAATACCGATTCACAAGATTTACAATTAAGTGGTAACACTCTCTCCCTTAGTGGAGACGCTACTTCTGTTAATTTATCTTCCTATCTGGATAATACTGACGATCAGGGTATTGATAAACTAAACCTTAACGGAGCAACTCTTGAATTAAGTCTTGAAGGGGACGGAGTTGCTGATTATACTTTAGACCTGTCTTCACTTAATGATAACATGGGAGATCATACCGCTACTCAAAATATATTACCAGATGTTACTAGAACTCATGATTTAGGCTCCGGGACAAAAATGTTCAGAAACATGTATTTCGATAGCGCCATCTATAAAACCGGAGCAAAGTTCATTCATTCTGAAGGATCTGAGAGTTTATTTATTGGCAGTCTCAGCGGACAATCAATTCTTTCGGGAAGCAGAAATACAGCTATTGGGCGAGCGGCACTCTATTCGCTTACAAATGGCGATAGAAATGTTGCCATAGGATACTATAGTTTATTTGATAATGTTGTTGGTGATGAAAATGTAGCGATTGGGTACCTTGCACTATCTAACAGTACAGCAGATTATAATACTGCCATAGGGTCGCGAAGCTTAGAAAATAATACTACTGGGGGATACAATAATGCTTTTGGTATTGAGGCATTGCGTTTTAATACAACCGGTATTTACAACTCAGGGTTTGGAGATTGGAGTTTAAAAGATAATACAACAGGTTCATATAATGTTGGAATTGGGTCAAGAGCGTTGGATGATAATACTGAAGGTAGTCTAAACACAGCTGTCGGCAATTCTTCTTTATCTCAAAATACCATAGGAGATTACAATACAGCTTTGGGTCGGAATTCATTATCAGAGAACATTACCGGAGATTACAATACAGCAATTGGATATCTGGCTGGACCAGCTCAAGATTCATCTTTTTTGAATAATACAACAGCAATTGGAAATGGTGCAACAGTTTTGGAATCGAATCATATAGTTATTGGAAATACATCGGTAACTAGTATAGGAGGTGAAGTCTCGTGGAGTACCCTTTCAGATGGAAGGTTCAAGAAAAATGTTAAGGAAAATGTTCCCGGGCTGAAATTCATTAATAAGCTTAGGCCAGTTAGCTACAATGTTGACATAAATAAACTAGATAGATTTTTGGGGGTCAATACCAAACTAGATGAGAATGGTACACAAACTTATAAAAGGCCTGGACTTTCAAAACAAACCATTGGTTTTGTTGCTCAGGAAGTCCAAGAATTAATCGATAAAGATGGTTACGTATTTTCGGGCGTAGACAAACCAAACTCAAGAGGCGGAAAGTTTAGCATTCGATACGCAGAATTTGTTGTACCATTAACAAAAGCTGTTCAGGAATTGAGCGAAATGATCGAAACGCAGCAAGCAACTATTGACCAATTGAATGAAGAACTAATTGCGCTTAAAAAGCAAAATGGAGGCAATGAGAAATCCCCTTTTAACCAATCATTAAACGAAGGATTCAAGCTGGAGCAAAATAAACCCAATCCATTTTCGGTTGAAACCTCGGTTGACCTGAATTTACCAAATTCAATCATAAATGCTGAACTTGTTGTTTACGATCTACAAGGAAGACAACTCAAAACTATACCAGTCAACTCCAGAGGTGCGGTGCGGGTAAACCTGAAAGGTCATGACCTTGATCCTGGTATGTATGTTTATGCGCTTATCGCAGACGGTAATATCATTGGTACAAACAAAATGATCCTAAAGAGATAAGGAACTACTCTTTAACAAAAAGGGAGGTTAACACCTCCCTTTTTTTGTTAATCTACCATCAAGTAACATTCAATTAATATTCTGTCACTAGTTTCGCCCACTATTTCAACTGAACAAGATTTAACCAAAATGAAACGTCTATCATACAAAGCATTATTTCTAATATCTATCATTATAGGTGCTGCAAGTTGTACCAACCAAAACGCTACTGCTCCTTGTGATGAATGGAACGCCTTAGCTGTAGAAATGAAAACGGTCATGGATCAAATAAAAGCTAATTATGAAAGTGAGACACTTTTCCTCAAAAGATTGGGTGAATCCCAGGTCTACTGGCTACAGTATAAAGAACGGCATATGAAGATGCTCTATCCGGAAGGCTATGATATAACCAGAAGAAAATATGGAGAAGAAACTTTCAATCCATGCAAATGCAAAGAGCTAACTAGATTGTTTAAGCTTAGAGTGGATGAATTAAAAGTTTTCCGAGATGGGCCTAGAAAAGGTCAGGAAGAATGTCCGACATTTAATAACATATAAAAAAGGGCTCTTTCGAGCCCTTTTTCTTTATAACTTCTCTTAAAAATTATACTTAAATCCAAAACCAACTGCGGTTCCGGGGCTAAATCTAGTATAGAGCTGTTCTGTCGCATTGAATGCTTGATAGAACTCTTCTCTCACATCATTTAAAATGTTAGAAACGCTAAAGTTGAGGGAAACCCTGTCACCGATGCTTTTGTTAAGGTTGAAATTCAGACTATGGAAAGGTTCGGAAAATACATCTGGATTCGTTCCACTTCCTCCAACCAATATCAATGTTTCTCCTTGAACGTTGTAGAACAACCCAGCTTCTAATCCTTTGTCAAAATCTTCGTACTGAAGTCCCGCATTAATGATGTAAGGCGCTTGACCCGCCATTTCTCTTTCATTATCAATACTCTCTCCATTCTTTTCAAAAGCAACCCTCGCATTGAATTCATCAGGTGACATTTCGATGGTAGAATTAACAATTGTTACATTCCCGTTCGCCGTGAACTTGGAGAGTGAAGGAGAAATAAAATCCAATGTTTTTCTGAACTCAAACTCAAATCCAAGTACTTCACCACTTCCTACGTTTCGTGGTTGAAAAGTCAATGAAGTTCTAGCCACTGGGATTTGAACCATTTCAATGGGTGCATCAAAAGACTTATAGAATGCACTCACAGAAAACAATTGTCCAGCATTCATGAATAGTTCCCAACGAAGATCGATGTTGTTGATTCGTGTTTCTTTCAAGTCTCCGTCCCACTCTGGGAACTCAAAAAGTGAACCAATGAACACCCGGTCACTGATTGGGTCCACAATTTCTGCAAATGAAATCTCCTTAAATGAAGGCCTTGCAATCGTTCTTGAATAAGATAATCTTAAATTTTGTTTTTCATTGAGTGAATACACAAAGTTTGCGGAAGGAAAAAGATCGAAGGAGTTTAGCACTTCTTCATCGATCAAAATATTGCTTCCTTGGTCTCTAAGTCTTCGTTCTGCAGTGGCTAGGTCTTCACCCCCTTGAACCGCCGATCGTATTTCCCTCGCTGCACTCTGATCTCTACCTGAGTGATTTTGAACATAGTTTTCTGCCCTTAAACCAACGATTGCCTTTAGATTGTTTGTCGGTGTGATTTCTGTCGAAACATAAAACGCAGAAGTGTTTGAATTGGCTTCATAAGCATTAGAGTTTACAATTAGATAAGAAGGTTGAGGGTAATACAAATCTCTGTCGCTAGGGAATATGTTTTCTGGTAATAGGACTTCATTTACGTTTCCAGACCAGGGATCTAAGGCTCCGCTGATACCTAAGAAAGAAACATCCAGCCGCTTAATTTCATAGTCACGATCTTTGAGAACATTGTACACACCAAATTTGAAGTTACCATCTCTTCCAAAAGCGCTAATTTCTTTCTTGGCATTAAATGAACCAACATAGTTTTGCTCATCCAGAAACCTCCAAAGTCTTGCAGGGAATCCACCCCCTCCAGAATCAAAAACGGATGATCCATCTGCTTCACTGATTGTGAATGTGGTAAACCTTACATCAGGATCCTCAATTTTTGATAATGTAGGTGATAAGGTCCAGTCCAATTCCCAAGATTCATTTTGTGTATAGTGTTCTCCTCGTAACATAAAATTGGAAACACCTCTTTGATTGTATTCTAAGATGTCAGTCACTCCATCGTAAGTGGAAGTACCTCTTGCACGTTGCGTTGGATCAACTTCATCAAAGAACTGACCTGCCTTATTCACACCATTTTGCAAATGCATAGCAGTGAATTGATACTTAGACAAATTTGTTTTATAAGCAACTCCAGCAAGTCCTCCTAGCAGCACGTTGATTTCTGATTCAGATCCAGATCGTAACTTAGCTGGAATTAGTTCAAAATCATTAACATCTCCTTCGGAAGTTCTTTGCCAATCGCCATATACCTGATCATCAAAAAATTCTGTGCTACGTCTGTAGGTTGAAGTCAGGAAATAGCCCAGGGTATTTTCATTCGCTAATTTTTTCTGATTCCCAATAGTAAATCCCAGTGAGAAATCCATAAAGCTGGTAGTAGTCGTTGCACCCAATTCAGTGTTAAATTGGCGTGCAAATTGATTTACATCTGTCTCCTGATCAATGAATGGTTGTGGTAAATCACCACTAATTGCGTTAGATGGAAGTTCCCTTCGGCCTCCATCAAAGCCAAGCCAGTCCGTACTACTTCCCTCATCCGTAATAAAAGATGAGTTAAAGTGCATAGAAGAATTATAGCCTACGCTTCCAGAAACTTCCAAGATTTTTTGATCAGGAAAATCCTTGGTTTCAATGTTTGTCAAACCCCCAGTGAAATCAGCTGGAAGATCTGCACTAGCAGTTTTTGAAACAATCATGTTGTTGATCAAATTGGTAGGGAAAATATCAATCTGGATTGAGTTCTTGTCTGGGTCTAGTCCTGGTATATCTACACCATTCAACATGGTTTTTGAGTATCTGTCACCAAGTCCACGGACGTACACATATTTCCCACCTTCTACAGAAACTCCCGTGACCCTTTTCACAGCGCCGGCTGCATCCGCATCACCAATTTTTCTAAAGCTCGCAGCAGAAATTCCATCGATAAGGTTAGCCGATTTTCTTTTTACAGTCATTAAAGCTGCTTCTGTGGTTCTTATCACTTCTGCCGTAATTACCACTTCTTCGAGTAACTCAACATCCTCTGCCATTCTAATTTGATCAATTACCGTGACTTCACCAGCAGTCACAGCGAGTCCTGAAATGGTTACAGACTGAAAAGAAACGAAAGATGCTTGAATATCGTAAGTTCCAGGATCTGCCTGAATTTCAAATTTTCCATCAAAATCAGTGATCGCACCGTTTGTTGTTCCCTTGATCTGAACGGTAACACCAAACAGCGGTTCTCCTGTGGCCTCTTCTATAACGGTACCTCGAATAATTCCCGTTTGAGCGAAAGCCATTGCCGTGAGTAAGCAACTAAGCAGGATGAAAAAAAACTTCTTGTTGTTCATAAAATTTTGCGCAAATATATCAGACGGTTTTTATTGAAAAAACCCGTTGACCTTTCGGTCAACGGGTGTTTATATGGTATTAAGAAATTAGTTCATTCAATGATTATAGACCAATGCTTGAAAGTGCACCAGACTGATAAGCAAATGTCCACTCAAATCCTGTAGCGTCAGTTGGTCCAACCATGTTAGCGTTAGCATCTACTGCGGTAAGTTCAGCATCAGGGATTCCGGCAAATACATCAGCTTCAGTATAAGTTACGCCTGCAGGGAAGGTATATTCACAACTAGTAAGACTAGATGTACTGTTAGCAAACGCAATCATAGCTGCATAATCTTGAGTACCAGCAGGATCTGTTGTAGGATATCCGTAGAAATAAATATCACTCAAGTTAACGTTTGAGTTTTCATCAACATCCAATGTCCAGTCCGCAGCAGATGGGATGTAAACTAATCCATCAGAGAATGTATGATTTGGCTTAGCAGCATTGATGTAAGCTCCTTCAGGCCCATCAAGCTCAAATGCACTCTTACCAGGATTAACAACTAGGAAGTTAGTCAAGTCTCCGTTCCAAGCCTCATCACTATCAAGGGCATCATCACCATTGTTCCAAACAAGTGCTCCAGTCATATCAACTGATCCACCGAACCACTCGATACCATCATCTTTGTTCGCTACGATTTCAACCCAAGAGATTGTTGTTGCAGCTCCTACCGCTCCAAGTGTCAATCCGTTGATTTCATCACCATCGCCTATGTCAGTTCCAGCATGTCGAATAGATACATAGGAGAAATCTCCAGAATCATCGGTGTCATCAGAACCTCCATATAGTCCGTTGGTATCTGATGGAGGAATACCATCAATTTGGTTTTCTGTACCAGCTGATACAGAGATAAGATCGTTTCCTAAGATGATCACTCCACCCCAAAGACCAGTCACATCTCCTTCTAAGTTAGGGCTTACAATTTGCCCAGGAATAAGCTCATCAGTTACTGAAGTGAAAATGATTGGATCGTCAGCAGTACCTACTGCATTGATAGAACCACCTCTTGCAACAAGAAGCGCAGTAGATGCTTCCCCTTGTCCAAGTTGACCTTTGATTACTGTACCAGGCTCAATGGTCAAGCTACCGCCAGAAACAACAGTTACTCTAGTAGCCAATTCGTAAATATTACCTGCAGTCCAAGTCACATCTGTTGAAATGTTTTCATCAACCACGACAGTTGGGAAATCGGGAGCAGTAACAGTCAACACATGAGTCACTTCATCAGTGTCACCATCAGAATCTTCTGCAGTGAAAACAAATGTTAGGTTTGTGTTTGCTTCGTCGATAGTAGGAGTGTAAGCAAATGTTACCGTTTGACCATCCGTAGTGATTGCGATTTCAGTTCCAAAAGCATCACCATTTTTTGTAATATTCAATGTTCCAGGAAGATCTTCCATATTGATTGTAGCATCAACAGAAAGCTCCATTTCAGCTTCGATTGAAGCAGTAGCTGGAATGTCCTCAATTTCAGGAACATCACTAGCAGAAATTGTAACAACACCGGTAGCATTTCCAGTATCTCCTTCTGCATCTGTAACAGTCAATGTAACTGATCCAGCACCAACAGTAGTTGCTGAGAAAGTAACAGTGATAGTTCCAGAAGTAGCTCCAGCAGTACCATCAGTAGTTACTGTAGCAGTTCCGCCAGTAACTCCTGATAATGCAGATGAAGTAAAACCTGCAGCAGCAGTGTATGGGAAATCGATCGTTACGTCAGTTCCAACCTGAGCAGAAGACGCAGATGGAGCTGTTACAACAGGAGCATCCAAATCTACTGGTGCATCATCGTCAGAACAGGATACCACGAATAGGGTACCTGTAATTAAGGTCGCGATAGCTAATAAGTTTCTCATTTTTAGTAAGTAATTAAGATTTTGTGTAAGAATTCAATATCAATTTGTGGACGCAAATCTTGCCGCCTGATGTTAACTCCTCCGAATAGCGGTGTTACTATACTGTTAAACTGATATTAGGTTTGTAACGTCGGTGTTACTAATGTTAAGAGAAGATGAAGCGGGAATCGTTGTAACGAATAACTCTTTTACTTGCTAATTTGAACCTTCGACAGAATCGATCCAATTATATCGTGTGTGGACACTCCATCAGCCTCCGCTTCATAGTTTAAAAGGATCCTGTGATTCAAAACATCCATCGCTATTTCCTTCACATCTTCTGGAAGAACATAATCTCTTTGATTGAAGAAAGCGATGGCTTTAGATGCCAGATTTAAGTTGATTGATGCTCGAGGAGAAGCTCCAAACTGGATGTATTGAGCTTCGTGATCCAGTTTATACTCTTTTGGATTTCGAGTAGCGAACACTAGTTCAATAATGTATTTTTCAATCGACTCAGAGACTGCTACTTGATTGATCTCATTTCGAATTGAAAAAATGTCTTCTTTGCTTAGAATAGGCTGAGGGTCAGGTTTAAAAGAAAGGTCTGCGATTCTACGCATCACTTCCAATTCTCCATTTTTATCTAAATATCCCACATGCACTTTTAGCATGAATCTATCTACTTGTGCTTCGGGTAACGGATAAGTTCCTTCTTGGTCGATTGGATTTTGAGTCGCCATCACCAAAAATGGACGATCCAACTGATACGTGGTATCGCCAATAGAAACCGTTTTTTCCTGCATCGCTTCTAGCAGTGCAGACTGAACTTTGGCTGGAGACCGGTTGATTTCATCTGCTAATATCAAATTAGCGAAGATCGGTCCTTTCTTGACTTCAAATTCTGCTTTTTGCTGGTTGTAGATCATGGTCCCAACCAAATCAGCAGGCAAAAGGTCCGGAGTGAATTGGAGCCGTTGGAAATCCAAATGCAAAACATCAGCCAATGTATTTACCGTCAAGGTTTTTGCAATTCCTGGTACTCCTTCCAGCAAGATATGACCTTGAGTGAAAAGCCCGACTAAGAGTCGGGTAACCATAAAGTCTTGCCCAATTACCACCTTGCCCACTTCGGTTACTACCTGGCTAATTTTTTCCTGGTGCTCTTTTTGAAGGTCTTTATCAATCGGTTGCGCTTCCATTCACTGAAATTTTTAACGGTGCAAAAATATTAGAAGAGCGCAATTTGCGAAGAATGATTTGAAGTAAGGAAAAAAGTAATGATTTACGGCGTTAAGAATTGTTAACTAGTGAATCTCCCTTCCAAATAGCTCAGGCACCTCTCACCTTAATTCTATTAAAGGTCCTGATAATCAATCGTGTTCCTTTATCATAGGTCAAGTAACTCCAAACCCAATTATTTAACGCGATAAGCTTGTTTCTAAAACCTATTAAATACATGATGTGAACGAACATCCATATTAGCCACGCAATCAAGCCTTTTACATGAAAACCACCAGGCATGTCAACAACTGCTTTGTTGCGTCCAATTGTTGCCATTGATCCTTTGTCAAAATACTTAAATGGAAGCATTTCTTTCCCGGCAAAAAGCTTCTTGAAATTATTGGCTAGGTGTATTCCCTGCTGCATCGCGACAGGTGCGAGCATTGGATGACCATTTGGTAATTCTTCGCATCTCATCATCGCGACATCCCCTATAGCGAATATGTTATCTGTGCCAACAACACGATTATATTCATTGACAATCAGTCGGCTTCTTTCTATTGCGCTGGCATCAATTCCTCCTAACACATTTCCTTTAACCCCTGCCGACCATACTACTGTTGAACTTTCAATCGTACCATTACTCAATTGAACGACTTCATTTTCATATCCCTCAACTCGAGTATTCAATTGAACATTGATCCCGAGATTTTGCATGTAGTGTAAAGAATCCTTGCCAGATGATTCACTCATTCCATTTAAAAGTCGATCAGTGCCTTCAATAAGATGAATGTTCATGCCCGAGAAATCCAGGTCGGGATAATCTCTTGGCAAAATATGTTTTTTTAGTTCTGAGAGTGCTCCACAAACTTCGACACCGGTCGGACCTCCACCAACCACAACAATATTCATCATTTGCTGTAGCTTCTTTTTATCCTGAGTAAGAACTGCTTGTTCAAAATTTTGGAGAATGTGATGTCTTAGATCCAATGCATGAACAATTCTTTTTAGTGGTAATACCCTTTTTCTGATTTCATCATTCCCAAAATAGTTTGTGATGGAGCCACTGGCAATGACCAGATAGTCGTAGGATAAATTTCCGACCGTAGTTTCTATTTCATTTTTGTCTTGATCAATCCCTGTGACTTTTACCATACGAAAGAAGTAATTAGGATTCCCTTCAAAATTCTTTCTTAATGGGCCCACGATTGAATCTGCCTCTAAACCGGCGGTTGCTACTTGATACAAAAGGGGCTGAAACGTATGGAAGTTGTTTCGATCTAGAAGGACCACTTGGGCTTTTGTTTTTCTCAGACCTCTAGCGAGTTTCAATCCACCAAAACCTCCACCAACAATTACAATTCTTGGGAGATCGGATTTGGGAATGGTAAGGGATAAATGTTCAGGTATTGCCATGCGGTTAGAACAAAGTTATGGAGTATAAGATTCTTCTAAATGGAATCTTTTTATCCTTCTGACTACCTCGCGATTTTTAAGCCGATCTGGTCATTCTGAACTTGTTTCAGAATCTTCGAGCATTTAGGAATATGCTGAAATAAATTCAGCATGACAAATTCGAGGACATTTCATACATTGGAAAAAGCAAAGAACATTTCGCTAGCGATTTGGCGGGTTCGCTCATTGTATTTTTCTTCTTCCTCTGCTGTTCCATCAGCTATTTTGGGGTCTTCATATAAAAGTTTAATTCGAGCTGATGCGCCAAAAACAACTGGACATTCTTGGTCCGCCTCTGAACAGGTCATGATTGCCGCAAAGTCCGTTTGTGGGTTCACTTCATCATCGAATTTTTTTGAAAAGCAAATCATTGGATCTGCATTTTCAGAGAAAAAAACCTCATAATGCGGATTCTTCCCACCTGGATTTTTAATCTCAAATCCAGCTCTTTCCAATGCTTTGATTGCATTCGGATGAAATGCGGTCGCCTCGGTGCCTCCGGAAAAGGTTTTGACTTGAACACCGAATTGATGAGCAGCAACTGAAGCCCAAATTTGACTTAGGTGACTTCTCCTTGAATTATGCGTGCAAATGAAGTTAAGCTTCGGATTGGATGAATTTTTAATGTAATCCGCAACAGAAAGAAGTACTTCCTTTCTTGTTTCAGCGATCGAGTCTATATCCTCTTGAAGAGAATCGATGTATCGTTCAAGTTCCGGATTGAATTTCATAGTTGCAAATTGGCTAACAAAGGACACAAAGATTTCATAAAGGACACAGGTCGCTTCATGAATTCTTTGCAGTCTTTGTGTTAAGGATTAGCAGCAGGCAGCTGCTTCTTTTTTATCTGTGGGCGAACAGCAAACTTCTTCGTTGGAGTCCCCTTTGCTTCCCATCCTGTCATCATCTGAAATGAAATGGTAAACTTCCCATTCATATCCATCTGGATCTGCTACCCAAAATTTATCCTGGATTGCATAACAACAAGCCGTTTCCATTTCTTCGAGCTCAACAATTTTCTGACCTCTGGCTAGGTTCAATTTTTCATTGAGCTCTTCTTTTGTTTTTACCTGAATGCCAAAATGCCCAAAATGCGGCGGTTTTGGAACTTTTTCACTTTCAACAAATGAAATAGTTAAAGCCGGTGCGTCCAGTTCAAATTTTGCATAGCCAGCTTCTACCTTAGCAGCTGATGTATTGAAAAATTTGCTGTAAAAATTGACTGTTTCCTCAATGGATTTCACGTAGAGTGAAATATGAGTTCTAGGAAATATTGTTTTCTGTTCCATTTTAGTACAATTAATGATTAAAAATATATATTAATTTGTTTATTGCTATATTACGATGATTCAATTCAAAAAAATTCAACAACAACCAGCTGCTGGATCATGTTTGTCAAAGAGTTTTTCCATTCGTTCTTTTACCACATTCCATACTTCAGTATTGATGCAATAGCACATTGAGGTTCCTTCAACGGTTCCCTGAATCAATCCAATTTGTTTTAATTCTTTTAGGTGTTGAGAAATCGTAGCTTGAGCCAAACCCAATTCATTCACTAGATCGCTATTGATACACTGATTCGCTTTTAGTAGATATTCCAGAATTGCAATTCGTGCGGGATGAGCAAATGCCTTAGCAAGCAACGCTAATTCATTTTGTTCTTCAGTAAATAAATTTGACTTTGTTATTCCCATATTGCAATATTACGATGAAAGGAATTATATGTTACCCGTTTGGTTGATTTTTTTTTCAAAACCACCTGAAATTCTTATTTAATGAGTTGTTCGGAGCTAATAACTCTCAAATTAACTGGTAATAGGAACGTAATTGTTTTTGCTCCCATCTTAATGAAGGTGTTAGTTGTCACAAGCCAAATGGTGTCGATTTTCTCCTTAAATTCAGCCATTGCATCTTTCCAAAGTCCAGCAGATTTCGCACTATACCTTTCCATTGCCAGACAATTCCATATCAAGTCCACTTTTTCACTATTCCCAACCTTTTCAAACTCTTTTCTCCAAGTGTCTATTGCGTCATTGGCTTGGTTCTCGTCAAGCGGTCCTAAGAATTCAAATTTTAACAGTGATTTATTGGCTTGTTGAACCCATTTGATTTCAACAACTTTTTTTAGTGGCTCTTCTGTTGTCATTAGCGGTAAATCTGTGGTGTGACCACAAACTTAAACTACATAAAACGGGAATAGTTTTCTTTGAAAAAGAAATTAATGACGAGATAATTAAAATCAGATAAGCTTAGCAAACACAGTGTTTATTTCTTCTACCATAAACTCAACATCTTGCTTGGTTCGCTCAGGATTTCCATAATAAACTCTCAAATAAGTCTTTCCATGGAGTTTTGTTCCGGTAATAAAAATGTTGCCTCTGGTTTCTATGGATCTCACTGCAGCAATATTAATCGATTCATTTTCTTCTTCACTCAAATTTGGATCTGACCACCGGAAACAAAGAATAGAGAGCGGATGATGCGGCTCAACTACTACGTTTTCCTCGTTTTCCAATAGTTCAGCCAAATAATTGATCATTTCAATGTCGAGCTCAACGAAATCTGTGAGTTGCTTGGCACCATAATATTTCATTGTAAACCAAATCTTCAAAGCTCTGAATTCTTTGGATAGCTCTATGGTATGCTCAGAAGATTCCCATCGTAAGCCAGGATCTTCCGTGAAGAGATAATCCGGAGAAAAATGAATGGCTTGTGGTATTTCTTTAAGTAAAACACAACTGGCTTCAAAAGTCACATACATCCATTTGTGTGGGTTGATAATGATTGAATCCGCATGTTCGATCCCAGAGAATTCGGTTTTTAAATGAGCAAGTCTTTTTGCAGGAAGTCCATAGGCACCATCCACATGATACCAGAGATTGAACTCCTTGGCTATTTCTGCTAAGGTCTGGAGATCGTCTATGCTTCCTGTGTTTGTTGTTCCGGCATTTCCAATAATCATTAAGGGCTGTAATCCATCTGAAATGTCTTTTCGAATTGCCTCTTTAAGCTTATCGGTTTTGATTTCGAATTGATCATTGACGTCAATTTTTCTTAGATAACTTCGGCCTAGCCCCAAAAACACCATCGCACGATCCACACTGGAATGTGTTTGATTGGAACAGTAAATGATGAAAGGTTTCTCTCCATAAAATCCATTCATTTCTCTATTGGGAAACCTTGAAGCCAATGCAAAATGTATTCCCATCAAATTCGACATGGACCCGCCGGAGGTTAGAATTCCTTTGTTGAATTCCGGTAATTGAACAAACTCAGCAATCCATTGAATGACTAATTGTTCAAGCTCCGAAGCAATCGGAGAGTTGTTCCATTTAAGTCCGTTTTGATTGAAAAATGCCTTAACAAACTCCGCCAATGCAGAGATTTTGTTGCCACTTCCAGTGATATAAGCTCCAAACCTGGTATCCGTGTTCAAGTTGAGAAATGGTAGAATCTGAGATTCAAACTCATTCAGAACTTTCTCAAATGAATCTTCCATTGATGGAAAATCTGTTTGAAGCGCTTTCTTTATAAAGTCCGGATCATTTGATCTCAAAATAGGACTTTTATCAGACCCCCCGACTGCTCTTTCTAACACTTCCCACGTTTGATCCAGATGGACTTTGGTTTCTTTTAAATTCATTAAGTTTTTGCTAATAGTTCAACTTTACTACCCCAGTCATACTTGTAGCATTAAATCTAAGAAAGGATGTAAATACTCCTAAATAACTTTCACAATACCTCATATCTTCTACATCGAATACTGGGATTCTACGAGTAATACCCAAAAGATCAATATCGATAACAAGCCAAGATTTATCAAGTATTCATTTACGTTCATCGTAATAATTTATTAATAGTCAAACGGTTACATACTATTGCTTCGTAATACTTACCAAATGAAAGCAATTGTCACCCTACTTATACTGATCTCTGCTTACCATTCATTAGCACAATGTGATATTACGAGTCCAGTGGATGGCGCAGATGATACTTCATCCAATACATGTTCATTCACCGCAGGTGGTCTGAACATCACAAGCGAAAAGATTACACTTCAAAGTGGAGCTTCTTTAACAGTTAACTACGGAAGGTGGCGAATTGATGGAGATACGGTTTTTGTAGAAAATGGAGCGACACTCACAATCACTACTTCAGGAAATTTTGCAGCAACAAATGATGGTGCTTTAGTGGTTCGAACCGGAGGCACAGTGATAATGAATGTTGGCGGAGACATTAACATCGGTAGGCCTAGCGGAACTGCTAACGGAGGTTTAATTATAGATGGAACCTTAACAGTCAATTCCGGAACCATCAATGTAAACAGCGGAAGTAGTGAATTGACCGGAACAGGTGCAATTTCGTATGGTGGAACAATTAACGAAAACAATGGTGGCTCAAGTGATATGAGCTGCAGTGGTGGTACTTGTGATTGTACATCTTGTGATACGCCACTACCTGTGGAATTGACTCGCTTTGAAGGGTTTGTATCGGGAAATCAAATAGACTTAGCTTGGACCACAGCTACAGAAATAAACAATCAAGGTTTTTGGGTCGAGAAAAGCACCAACGGATTAGATTTCGAGTCAATTGGATTTGTTCAAGGAGCAGGTAATTCAGATGAAGAAATCTCCTATAACTTCTCTGACACCTCTCCAATCAATTGTTATTATCGATTACATCAAGTGGATTACGATGGTGCATTTGAATACAGTCCTACCATTTATGTTCAGGTCAATGATATCCTGGACATTAAGGTTTATCCAAATCCATTTTCGGAGCGCGTTAGTTTTCTTTCCTCCGGCAATGACGAATACTCCGTTATTTTGACCAACGCAAATGGAAAATCTCTGGTGAAATCAACTGGTTCGCTTAGCTCCATGGAACAAGTGGTTAATACAGCGCTATCAAGACAAGGAGCCGGAATGTATTTGCTGGTGCTACAAAATCCAGAAGAAAGTCGAAAACTAACCTTGATTAAGAGGTAAGGTCTCAAAAGATCATCTCATACATCATCGTTCACTTTTTTTGGGCACTCAACTTCTTGGGTCAAAAGAGAAATAATCCCTTCAAAACGACTCAATTTTTTGTTGAGCCAAACCCCATCAATCTTTAAACATTTTTCAGTTCAGTCTGGAATTTAGATGGTTCAGTCTGCTATTTCAGCAAAACTGGATTTTGCTTACTCACATTTTCATCCTCAGTGAGGTTGATGCCCCAAACAATTAATGATGATGAAAAATCGATCACTTAAAATTTTTAACGGAACCAAACTAATAATTGGTTTGGTGAGTTTCCTATCACTTGTCTTCCTTTCTAGTTGTGGAGACGATGATAGTGCGGAAATGGTAGTCACTGATAGTATAGTAGATATTGCCGGTGCTACAGATAACCTTACCACTTTGGTAACGGTGCTTTCGAAGTTTCCAGATCTAGTAGCTACGCTTACAGATGAAAATGGAACTTTCACTGTTTTTGCTCCGACTGATGCAGCATTTTCTGCTCTTCTAACGGCGCTTGATGCTTCTAGCCTGGATGATATCGCTGATGATGACTTGAGAACAGTTCTTGAGTACCATGTGATTTCTGGATCAGCATTGCTATCAACAGATCTATCTGATGGTGCTACAGCAGCGACTGTTCAAGGAAGTTCTGTCACAGTGAGCATTTCAGGTTCAACAATCAGCATTGATAATGCTACTGTTTCTACTGCTGATATTGAAGCGGTTAATGGAATCATTCACATTGTGGACGCGGTACTTGTTCCTTCCGGAGTAGAAGTTATAGCACAAGATATCGTTGACATTGCTGCAGCAACTTCTGATTTATCTTCTTTAGTTTCAGCGCTTACTAAGTTTGATGATTTGGTTGAAACATTGGCCAATCAAAATGGTAGCTTCACCGTGTTTGCACCAACAAACGAGGCATTTACAAACCTACTTGCTGCCATCGGACAAACTAGCATTGATGATGTTCCTGAAAGCGTATTGAGAAGAATTCTTGAGTACCACGTAGTATCAGGTGCTGAATTACTTTCTTCAGGTCTTAGCAATGGAGCAACAGCTGCAACAGTTTTAGGAGATGATATTACGGTTGGAGTTGCCGGATCTGCAGTAACAATTAACTCATCGAATGTAACTACTGCAGATGTTGTCACTGCAAATGGTGTGGTTCATATCATAGACGCTGTTCTTGTTCCTGAATTGGAAGTAAGTATTCTTAACACGGTAGTTCAACCTGCCTATTTCAGCAAGAATTTTACCATTTTGACAGAAGCTGTCGTTACTGCAGAATTGTTGACTACACTTACAGATGAATCTGCTAGTCTTACAGTTTTCGCACCAGATAACGATGCGTTTGAAGAAATCGGAATTACATCTTTGGAAGGCTTGACTAAAGCGGATCTAGAGCCAATTCTTCTTTATCACGTGTTGGGAAGCAAAGTAATGGAAGCTGGGCTACCTGCTACCGGAAGTGCAGTAACAACACTGGGTGGTGATTTCTATCTAAGCATTAACACTGATGGAGTGTTTATAAACGGTAACTCTCAGGTAACAACAACTGACCTTGATTATGGTAATGGTGTTGTTCATCTTATCAACCGTACATTGGAGCCAGCTTCTGATGATGTTGTACAAATTGCAGTAGATGCTTCTATGGCTTCAACAGATGCAGAATTTGGACAATTAGTCGCTGCACTTACTGCCGTTGAAAATGATGAAACAGCACCAAACTTGATTACAGCACTAAGTGATGAGAATGGAAGTTTCACAGTTTTTGCACCGACTGATGCTGCATTCCAGGCATTGTATGATCTTGTTGGAGATCAGGACAATGATGGTGACAATGATATTACTGACCTTGTATTGGCAACAGATTTATCAACTATTGCAACAGTACTTCAATATCACGTTCTTGACTCTCGCGTTTTCTCGTCCGACATTCCTAATGTTTTGAATGGCGGAATGAATGCGACCATTACTCCTCTTGCAGGCGGTACTTGGACGTTGAACTCAGATTTGACAATTACAGATACAGATGGTGCACTTACTTTAAGCACTAGTGACGCATCTATTGTTGATACAAACATCCTTGGTACAAACGGTGTAATCCATGTGATTGACCAAGTGATTTTACCATAATTTTAACGTTGACTCTTTACAAACCTGCTCTGGAAATTTTTCTGGAGTGGGTTTGTTAGTTCTGAAAAATGTTTTCTACAAAATACAGATATCTCTTCATCGCCCTCCTTGGGACCTACTCTTATTTGAACATCAAGTTCACAGAAGGAGATACGCTCGTTACAGTTCCCGTAACTGAAATAGCCTTTCTTGGCTTACTTATATTCTTCGTTCTATTTATCTGGGAAGGAAACCGATTATTTGAGTTTTTCATTTTAAGAAATATAGAAACAACTCTCGGAAGAAAACTCATCTACCAATTTGGAATTAGCCTGATCATTGTTGGGTTAATCTCCATTCCAGCGGCATACATACTTGTATCGCTTTTCCCAGGCTCCGAATTCTCTACACTCATTAGAATCATTCTCGGCTTCACATTTAGGATAAATTTGTTCTTGCATTGCATCAATGCGATCGTTTCTTTCAATCAAGCACTTCATAAAAGCAGGTTGGAATCAGAAAAACTCAAAAAAGAAACCTCAGAAGCTCAATTTGAAGCGCTCAAGAACCAAATCAATCCACATTTCTTATTCAACAGCTTTAATGCGCTTGGAACATTGATCGAAACAGATCCAAAAGTTGCTAGCAATTTTCTTGATCAACTTTCTTATGTCTATCGCTATTTATTGAAATCAAGAGGAGAGAAAATCACCTCCTTGCAAGATGAAATGGCGTTCATTGACGCTTATTTATTCTTGCTTAGAACACGTTTTTGGGAAAACCTTTCGATAGATGTGTCAGTTGAGAATACAAAAGATTATTTTCTGCCTCCGGCCACTATTCAGATGTTGATTGAAAATGCCATCAAGCACAATGAAATTTCTAAGAGTCATCCGCTTCGCATTGAAATAAAAATGAATGGCGAAAACATTGAGGTCAGCAACAATGTCAACCCAAAGAACGTGAAAGAAGAATCTTCACTCATCGGCCTTGAAAACATTAGAAATAGGTATATTCTACTTGGAAGCGAGCCTCCAACCATTTCATCTACAGAAGAAAAATTCGCGGTGACTATTCCGCTATTTAAAGAATAAATGAAAGTACTGATCATCGAGGATGAGAAACTTGCCGCCGCAAGACTTAAGAGCATCTTGGAAAAGATAGATCAGGAAATTGAAGTGATTGGAGAAATTGATACGGTCAGAGAATCAGTTGATTTCCTATCTAAAAACCAAAAAATTGATCTCATCTTTTGTGATATACATCTGGCAGATGGAATCAGTTTTGAAATCTTCGAGCAGGTCGAAGTGACTATTCCTATCATCTTTGTTACTGCTTATGATGAATACTCAATTAAAGCATTCAAGGTGAACAGCATTGATTATTTGTTGAAGCCAATCAACGAAAAGGCGGTTGCAGAAGCATTGGAAAAACACCAGAAAATAAGTAAGCCTGCCGTAGATGTAGAAACGCTGAAAAATCTCGAAAACCTAATTTCAAATTCCCAAAGAGGTGAAAAAAGGTTTTTAGTGAAATCAGGAATCAAGTTGGTGCCGAAAAAAGAATCTGATCTTGCTTTGATATTTGTCAATAACAAAATTTCTCATCTGATCGACGGAAATAATCAAAAAGTTTATCTGATTGAAAAGACTCTGGAGGAACTTATCAATATTGAACTGGATCCAACGCTGTTCTTTCGAATCAATCGAAAACAAATCGTAGGGAAGGAATTCATTGAATCTATTAAGCCACATTACAATCAACGATTATCTTTGGAATTGAAAATTCCGGTAGATCAGGAATTGATCGTAAGCCGGGAAAAAGTCAATGAATTCAAAAAATGGTTTATAAGTTAGCACTCGTTTCCACTCTACTACTTTCACTCAGTTTTTCATCGCTCGCTCAAACACAATCTTACGACTCCTTAGTAAAGCAATTAACCGCTCTAGAGACAGAAGTAGATGAGATACAGCTCAACTTGGAAACTTCCAAAAACAAGTTCAAAACCTCGATCTTGATCGCTTCCCTAGGATACGCGACGACAATAGCTGGTGGCTTGATGCTGGGCCGTAAAAACGATGAATTAGGACAAGGTCTTTTGGTCGTTGGAGGAGTTACCGGAACAATAGGGACCTACAAAATGGTTGATGCCTTCCAGTATCTGACAGGGAAAAAACGAAAACGAAGGAAAGAGAATAAATAATTACTCCCTTTTATGTCGACTCTAAACGTTTTCAGAGCCTATCTAATTACAATCTTTTGTTGTGCCTTAAGTTTAGGTGAAGTAACACTCAACAAGTAGCTTCCTTTCACACTAATTCTTGAACGGAAGGTCGTATTCATCGAAGTATTGACAAACTCTTCTAGAACTAACCTCCCACTTAAATCATGAACTTGAATTTTGTATTCATCCCTTTGCACATCAGCAAAACTCAAGAAAAGATCTCCATAACTAGGATTTGGGTAAGCTTTGATTCCCGCTTCAGTTAACGTTTGGATACCAGTTACTTCAAAAGAGATGGATTGGCAAACTTGATCTTGACTACAACCATTGGTCGTAGTTAGACAAATCTCAAAGGTTTCACCAAGGAAATTCGCAAACTCATGTTCAGGGCTGGACTCAGTGGAGCTGTTTCCATCTCCAAAATCCCATAAGTAATCAACCCCGTCCGTTGATTGATTTTCGAATTGTGCAATCGCTGATGAACCTGAGGTAGCATGCGAAAAGCTAAAAGCGGCCACTGGTGAAAGAGTCACCTGAACATTCACTGCCTTAAAACCAAAACACTCACCCCCATTATCAATTAAAAGAGAAGCCACGTACGTTCCAGGAGATGAATAAGTAAACTCGACATCTCCGGCCGTCTCACTATCGACAGTTCCGTCTCCGTCGAAATCCCAATAGTAGGATCCGGATCCTACGTCGGAGCTTTCATCGGTAAATGAAACCGGCTGTCCTTCACAAGTAGGACCTACTGTAAAGTCAACGGTTGGTTCAGCCACAACTGAGACTGTGTTTGTCACAGCAAACAATTCACTGGTAGGAGTTTCGATCGTCAGTCTAGCTGTATAGTCACCTGGTGTGGCATAAATATGTTCCACACTTCCAACTGAAGTGTCATCAATAACTCCATCATCATCAAAGTCCCAAGAATAAGTCGAACCAGCTGGAACGTTCTCAGAAAGATCAGTGAAAGCTGTTGAACCACCTTCACATTCAATTGAACTTTCAAAGTTCGCAACAGGGCTGTTATCTGGAAAAACAATGGACTGGCAGATTTGATCTTGACTACATCCATTGGTTGTTGTCAGGCAGATTTCAAAAGACTGCCCGGCAAAGTTTTGAAACTCATGCATAGGGTTTTCATCCGAAGAACTATTTCCGTCTCCAAAATCCCAAAGAAAACTGTCGCCATTTGCAGATAAATTTTCAAATTGAACATTTGCAGATGACCCTGAGATTGTATGCATATTGGTAAATTCAGCTTGAGGCAAAGCTTCCACTAAAATCACTTCTGTTGTTGTATACACATCGCTGGTTGGCGTTTCGATCGTAAGACTTGCTGTGTAGGTACCCGATGCACCGTAAGAGAATTGAACACTACCAACCGAAGAATCATCGGTAACTCCATCGTCATCAAAATCCCATGAATACGTCGATCCAGCAGGAACGCTGGTTGAAAGATCCGTGAAAACAGTTGCAGTGCCTTCGCACTCAATGGAAGCTTCAAAAAGCACGGTCGGAACCGCGTCTGCTAAAACGATTACATCGCGCATATAGGAAGCCCCACAACCTGAACCATCTGTTATTGTGAGTGTCGTTTGGAAAGTTCCTGAAGAACCAAATGTGAAATCAACATCACCTACGGTGTTGTCATCAATATTTCCATCTGAATCAAAGTCCCATTCCCAGGTATAACTTCCGTCTACTTGGAAATCATCTACCTGGAAGTTTGTAGGTAAGCCCAACGTCCCACTTTCTGCACTAAAGGTGACGAAGGGCTTAGCTTTCACTTCTATTTCTACTCCTGTACTGTCGGTACATATAGATCCATTTCTTATTGCTAGAGACAAAGTATGCATCCCAGGATTATTAAATGAGTGAGTAATGTCTCCAGCAGTATTGCTGATAAGTTCTCCATCGGCATACCAGGCATAATCTCCCATCCCGATTATCCCCGTACTTTCGTCGACGAGTTGAATATCTTCTCCAACACACGCATTTTGTACCGAAAAACTAGCTATAGGACAATCACCATCCACATCAAATGAAATGGTTTCACTATGCCCCCAATTTCCATTTTCATCTTGAGCTCTTATCGTTAACAAATGTGATCCAATAGTCAACGGGCCTCCCGTCGACAAAGCTATATTCATAATATCCACCACCGGTTGTGATGGTGACACAGGTACCTGAGTGGCCTGTCCCAGCCCCGGATCGACATCAATGAAGTATTCCAGGGCTGAAATAGGAACAAGGCCAACGCTGCCTGTTTCAATAACTTGGATGTATAAAATTCTGGATTCCGACAGACCCCAATTTCCGTCTGCATTTTTCGCTCGGACATGAACCGTATGAAAACCTGGTGACAAGGTACTTGCAGGTAACAGCTGATTGATATCTATCATTTGTCCGGTGGTAACACCAATAGATGTTGCGGAACCTACTCCCGGATCCTCATCATAGAAGTATTCCAGTTCCGTAACATCAACAGGTGTAGGATTTGTACTTACTACATTTTGTACATAGAAGATTCTTGATTCCGTAAACCCCCAGGTTCCACCAGCGTCCCGGGCCCGTGTGCCAATAATGTGAAATCCATCAGAAAGTGAGCTCACATCAATTAGATCATTGATATCAATTTCTTGTCCCGGAGTAACGGCCACCAAAGTGGCCGACCCTACTCCGGGATCCTCATCTAAGAAATACTCCAAGGCGGAGACATCCAGTGGAGTGGAGGGTGGTGCCCCCGCATTTTCCTGAATGTAAAAAGTTCTTTTTTCATGAAAGCTCCAATTTCCCGTTGCGTCTTGCGTCCGGACTCCCATCAGGTGAAATCCAGGACTTAGACCCAACCCAGATATCGGAACCGTGAAATTGATATCTAACTCAGTGCCTGGAGTAATAGTCACAGAAGTTGCGTTCCCGACTCCAGGATCTTCGTCTATATAGTACTCCAGGGCATTAACTTCTGATTGGGAAAAAGCCAAAGACCCAGACAGAAAGGTTATAGCCGCAAGTAGAAGCCTTCTCATTGTACTATCAGTTAGCCTTGGCTTTTACTCTTACATCCAGGTCATCTCCTGGATTGATTACACTGCTAGTATTAAATGTCTGAATGGTAGGTAATGCAGTCGTTCTAAGAACAAAGTTTGCTTCCGTCATAGGATAAGGGCCACCGGAAATCCCGATATCAGACATATCACTTCCGCCTCCTATTGCCTGAGATCCGACTTGCAAGGTGAAATCATAGGTATCAGCCCAGGTGTTCAACAGCGGAACATCTGTGAACATTGGAGTGATTCCTTCGAGATTTCCACTTCCTGTGTTGTTAGCTCCCCCACCCGATGGCGGTAGTTGGTCATTTCCAGTCCCAAAAGAGAGGTTATTCGTAAATGTGTTCCTTTGGAAATTTGTAGAAACGGAACCTCCGGCAGCAGCTACACTTGGCGTCCGACCATAGAAAATGTTATTAGCTATTATAGCATCGATCATGGTGGTGCTGAAAGCGTTGTTCGAGCCAGTAGCTCCCATAAAATTGTTATTCTGGATAATCAGATTATCTCCTACTGAATTTTTACCTATACCTGTGTAGAAAATATTATTGCTAACAATTCCAGAATTGGGGTTGCCTGAGTTGAAGAAAACCCGACCTGCGAAGAAATTATTCCTAAGCAAAACATTAGTCGCCTGGTTATGGAAATCCACTTCCTGTGTGAAGGAGTTACCACTTAGTTCAAAATTGTCAACAGGAACATAGGTGGTTCCACAGCACAAATACTGAAGCTCTTGAATCAAGCAATTAGAAATCGTGACATTTTGCAAAGTGAATGAAGGCGCCCCCGGATAAGCTATCGTATAGATATCTCGAATAGTTAAACCAGTTATAGTACTGTTAGAAGCATTGCTAGTGTTATCAATATTGTTTCGAAAAACAATATCCAGCATGGTCGACTGTAGTGGGGAATCTTTATCTAGGTCGAATCCAATTCCAACCAGATGGATCTCTTTTTCAATGGTCGCACTTCCATAAGTGGTTGGGCTCGGCTGGATGTAAACAATATCTCCGGCTCCTGAGGCATCTATCGCTTCCTGAATGGTCGGATAAATATGATCTCCGGTTGGTGCATTGAAATTGTTGTCAGCAATTCGAACTGTTGGAACGAAAATCGCAATGGCTTGCGCCTGGCTGAAAAGAATCGCGAAAAGCGCAAAAACGAACAATACATGTTTAATGTATTTCAAGTGGCTAAAGTATTTCATAGTAGATGAGGATTTTGATTCTACTATACCTTCCGATTTGGAAGACGAATTGGCTCACCACTCAAAAAAATTTTTTAATTTCATCCTATGATTGCATCGGATGTAGAAATAATTGACCTTATCCAAGAAACATCAGAAGGCAATAAGGAGGCAAATGATCGATTATACGGGCTTCTGTATGATGATTTAAAAAAACTTGCGCATAGGGTTCGTTTCAATTGGCGAGTAGCTGAGACAATGAATACAACGGCGCTGGTTCATGAAGCATATTTGAAAGTCTTAGCCAACGATCAACTTACTCCTCTTAATAGGCTCCATTTTTTTCGCTTGTGTGGAAGAGCTATGAGATACCGCCTTCAAGATTACCTAGAAAAGAAAAATGCTCAGAAAAGAGGAGCCGGAGAAGTACGTGTCGAACTTAATCATCCTGATGCCCTGATAATCAGCAACGAAACAGAAGAAGAGCTATTTTCGCTTCTATCAATACTTAAAAAATTAGAAACTGAAGATGAATTAATTTCTAAGGTGGTCGAATGTAGGTTTTTTTCAGACCTCACCATTGATGAAACGGCTAAAGTTTTAGACATATCACCAGCTACCGTAAAACGCAAATGGACGTTTGCGCGCAGCTACCTATCGAATTCTATCAGCAAATCTGCTTGAAATGGCAAAGATCAAAGATATCGAGACCTGGTACCTAAAGGCGCTTGATATTCCAGAAAAAGAAAGAAGAGCTTTTTTGGAAACACAACTTCATGGCCAAACGGATTTGTTAAAGGAGGTTTTGGAATTGGTACAAACCAAAGATGAAGGGTTGCTCACTCAGTTAAAGAATGAATTATCTGCAGAACCGGACACGGAAATAAAACCTGAAATTGATAGGTATCAACTTCACGAAGAAATTGGCCGTGGGGGTATGGCCGTAGTTTATCGAGGCGAGCGCATTGATGGAGTGTTTGATCATGAAGTAGCGGTTAAAGTTTTACGACTGGAGCGTTCGACTGACAGTTTCGTTCAGAGATTCAATCAAGAACGAAACGTCTTAGGAAAACTAAAATTTGAGAACATAGCTCAGATTTATGACGGTGGCGTAACAACCGATGGGAGACCATACTTCGTAATGGAGCTGGTCTCTGGAAAAAATCTGATTGAGCATGCCGAAGAAAACAAGCTGTCCCTTCAAAAGCGCTTAAATCTTTTCCTGGATGCTTGTAAAGCCATTCGTTTTGCGCATCAAAACCTGGTAATTCACCAGGACATTAAGCCTTCCAATATCTTGGTGAATAACCGTGGACAAATCAAACTAACCGATTTTGGGATCGCTCACCTGATGGATGAAGAAGTTGAAGAAACGAGCAGAGAAAAGTACGAACCCATTTTTACACCAGGATTTGCCAGTCCGGAACAGGTAGAAAGACAGGATATCGATACTCGCACTGATATTTATCAACTGGGGAAAGTTCTTAAACTTTTGATTGGAGAACTAAATGCACCAGCAGACCTTAAACTTGTCGTGCTTCATGCCATTCGGAAAGCAAAAGAAGAACGGTATCAATCTGTTCATGATTTCATAGCAGACATTCAGAATTTTCTAGAAAAAAGACCACTATCTATTCGTGGTGGTTGGGGGTACAGAGTTGGAAAATATGTTCAGCGACACAAAGTTGGTGTGATTTCAGGGTCCATTGTAGCTCTCCTTTTATTGATCTCCACAACCGTATATGTAGTGCGAATCAACCGTGCGAATGAGCAAATCCGGTTCGAGAAAAATCTTGCAGAAGGGACAGTTAACCTTTTTCTGAGAATTTTCTCAAATGCATATCCTTCTTATGCACAAGGCGATACGCTCAATGTTTTTCAGTTGTTAGATATTGGTGACAGCCTACTCCAATACTCCAGTAACGATTTATTGAGTGGAAGATTTTCACAACTAATCGGTGAAATCTACGCCGGTTACAATAGAAATGCAGAGGCACTTCCTTACTATAGAAAAGCTGTTAACCTACTTAAGAAAGACAGCATTTTACTTGATGATTCCAGGAATATGCTGTTTGCAGCACAAGCTTCAATGGTCGATGTTTTTACCAATCTTGGACAGCTCGATTCAGCAGTTTTTTATCTTAACGAATCAAATAAGTATGCTGCTTTAAACAAGCGCGAGCACTTATATCGGCCCGGCTTGTACGGACGAATGGCTTGGTTGGAAGTCAACCGCGGAAACCATCTGCGCGCTGATTCTTTGTACAGAAAAGCAGTAAAGCTCTGGGCGAAAGTTGAAAGCCCATTGGGACTGGCCAACCAGATGGCTTATTATGGTCGATATCTCAACTATTATGATACGCCCGGAAGAAAAGATCAAATTGATTCACTCTATACTGCAGCGACAAAAATTTTTGTTGAAACAGGTTTAGACTCAACGAGGATAAACGACTATGCCCGTCTTGTGAACTTCGTCGGGCTTTTCAATCTGGATATTAAATCCTACGATTCCGCTGAGAACAGATTTCAAGAGGCTTATGACATCAATCGAAAGATTTTTGGAATGAATAATCTCGCCACACTAGACAACCTCAACAACCTTGGTCAAATCATGCTTCTCCAAGAAAGATATTCAGAAGCACAGGAAAAGTTCTTGACCTGTTGGAATGCTGCCAAAGAAATAAACATACCATTGGGTAGTTCACTGGTTTACTTTCACAACTATGCCTCAACATTTAATTTATTGGAGCAATATGATGATGCACGCCCTAGGTTTGACAGTCTTGTTACGCTAAGAGAAAAATTACCTACTCAGGATTTGCTTAGGCTTAATCTGGCACGAATTGAGCTAGCTAGATCTTGCATGGGTATGAAAGATTACGATGATGCTGAGCAGCTTCTCTTTCAAGTAAAAACAACCCATATGGAGCAATTGGGTGATGTTGGAAATATGGATTTAAGAGCATCAATAGAATTAGTGAAGCTATACCGAAAAATGGGATTAGTAGAAAAAGCCAAAGAGACAGTTGAGGCCAATCAAGCGATGATAACAGCACGATTGGGAGCAGATTCCGAGCTGATTTCCATGAACGAGGAAGCTTTGAATTGATTAGAAACACTCCAGTTCCTAAATCGTTAAAAAGCCCTATAATGAAAAAGACTAAATTCTTCTTGGTCACTCTGATGTTATTCTCAACTACTCAGGGATTCAGCCAATCTGCTGATAGCGACATGAACAAGTCCCTCATCTTCGAAAATGCCAACCTGAATCAATATTTGTTGGATGTTCAGTGGATTCTCCTAATCATCAAAAAATTATAGACTAGAATTACTTAAAACAAATTGATTTTAAGCAAGCCTCATAATACCATTTCCGTCAGGAAGTTTTATCCAACCATCCGGACAACGACCATGGTAATAATGCTCATTTGGAATAATAGGTCTACTTGCTCTTTCGTAAATTCTTCGACCTTCCTCTAGTATTCGGTCACTCACTGAAGTATCAAACGGTTGTTTAGAAAATACATTAGAATCCATTATTTTACATTTTAGTCAATAAAAAAGGGGCTATGTAGCCCCTTATCGTTGTTAATGAATTCCAAACTTTCTCTGGACAGTAAAATCGTTCAAAGTTGTTTGGCCTGAAAGTGGACGATGATTGTCTTGAACTATGGGTGAATTCGAGACAATGTTACCCGCTTGATCTGCAAGATGTACATGTACGTCTTGATGCAAAAACTCCTGATGACCGTGATGTGCAGGAGAAATTGTGGTTAAGAATTGAGTTTGAATCTCTGCCATTACTACAAAATTTAGAAGTTAAACAATTATTTACTCAAAGAAACGAAATCACCTAGCGTAAGTATGTCGACTGAACAGGAACAAAATGGAAAGAATTGGACTGGTCGAATTCTTAAAGAAAAAAGGAAGGCAAAAGGTCTAACTCAGGCGAACCTTGCTTTAATGATCTCTGCTAGGACAGAGCTTCCATTATCTGGTGATGCGGTAAGCAAGTGGGAAAGAATGGGTGACTCTCCGATAAATGCCAATGTTTACAATTTAAAAGCTCTAGTGGATATTTTAGATAATCCCAGTAATGGGACTATTGATCAGTTTACCAAGTTTATCACCCAATTTGGAGATCTAGAGACCAAAATTGATATCAATGGAGTTTACACTAGTATCTGGGAATATGAGAATAACCCAAATCCAGAAACTTTAGTTTTGAGATGTTTAGGTTCAATAGTCACGGGTACAGTCAAGAAGGGGGAAGTAGACTATGAGCTATATGGTTACTTATTCACCAATCGTATCCTGATGGGGTTTTGGATCAATAAATATGATTCTCATATGGGAACCGTGATGCTGAAATTTGATTACGATTTTGAGAAAGCTAAGGGAAATTGGATTGGAACCTCTGATAAACTTTCCAAAGAGAAAAAAGACATATTTAGATATGGAAGTTGGAAAATTCGCAGAATAGAATGATTGCTAACCAACCAATCCCCTTGATTCTTAACGTGCTTAGGAGAGGCCTATCAAATCTTTGCTTATTGAGTTAGGCTGCAAGAACAAGCAATGATTAATTATTTGTTGTACCTATGTTGTACCCCAGATATTAGGAAAGAAAAAGCCCGATGAAAATCAGGCTTTCGAAGTACCTCGGGCGGGACTTGAACCCGCACGGGCGCAATGCCCACAGGATTTTAAGTCCTGCGTGTCTACCAATTCCACCACCGAGGCAAGTTGGACTTAAGATTGATTGATTTTTTGATTTCTCGAATTCCTAAAAGAAAACGGCCCTCTCGGGCCAAAATCTTAAAATCGCAAATATCAAAATCTACAATCTATGAGCGGGAGACGGGATTCGAACCCGCGACCCCGACCTTGGCAAGGTCGTGCTCTACCAGCTGAGCTACTCTCGCTTTTCCTTCGAAAAGGACTGCAAATTTATCACTTGCCCACAAATTCACAATGTTTTTATTTAAAAGAATTCCGATGCGGAGCATCGGATTATTATATGTCATTCCGACAAAGGAGGAATCAAGTTTTATTTTTCAATAACTCCTTCATTTCATTCAACTTAAGTAGCGCCTCCACAGGAGAAATTGAATTGATGTCCACATTGCGGATGATCTCCATCACTTTTTCAAATCGTGGGTCTGCTTCAAACAGATTCATCTGAAATTGCTCAACAGGCATATCACTTAATTTCTTTTTGTCTGCTTCTGCCAGTTTTTCCTTTTCCAGGTGCTTTAAAACATCGTTGGCACGGATCACTATTTCATTGGGCATACCTGCCATCTGCGCGACGTGAATTCCAAAGCTATGTTCGCTACCTCCTTCCACCAGCTTTCGCATGAAAATGACTTTGTCCTGTAGCTCCTTGACAGAGACATTAAAATTTTTTACCCGAGGAAGGTCTTTTGCCAATTCATTCAGTTCATGGTAATGCGTCGCAAACAAAGTCTTCGCCTTGAATTTCGGATGATTGTGTAAGTGCTCTACAATCGACCAGGCGATGGAAATTCCGTCATAAGTGCTAGTTCCTCTCCCTATCTCGTCCATCAGCACCAATGATCGATCGCTCAGGTTGTTCAGGATGCTTGCTGTCTCAGTCATCTCCACCATGAAAGTGGATTCTCCCCTGGAAAGATTATCCGATGCACCAACTCTTGTGAATACTTTGTCGACTAATCCAATCTTGGCATAACCTGCAGAGACAAAACTTCCCATCTGCGCCATTAATGTGATCAAAGCAGTCTGTCGAAGAAGTGCAGACTTACCAGCCATGTTAGGCCCCGTAATGATCATGACTTGTTGCGACTCATTGTCCAGATAAATATCATTTGGAATGTATTCTTCTCCTGATGCCAGCGTCTGCTCAATCACCGGATGACGTCCTTCTTTTATGTCAATGACTTTATCCTCAGAAATGGTTGGCTTTGAATAGTTGTACTTTTTCGCCTGGTGTGCGAAACAAGAGAGGCAATCCAACTTTGCGACTACTCGGGCATTTTGCTGAATGGCATCCATGAAAGTTTTAGCGAAAGCGACCACTTCATCAAAAAGCTTTTGCTCCAATATTTGAATCTGAGATTCTGCATTCAGAATCTTTTCCTCGTAAGATTTAAGTTCTTCTGTAATGTATCGTTCCGCGTTTACCAGTGTCTGCTTCCGAATCCACTCTTCCGGGACTTTGTCTTTGTGGGCATTGGAAACTTCCAGGTAATAACCAAAGACTTTATTGTAAGAAATTTTGAGTGATGAAATTCCTGTTCGTTCAATCTCCCGATTTCTAATTCCTTCCAGGTAGTCTTTCCCAGAAGTAGAGATTTGACGAAGCTCATCAAGCCCTTTATCTACGCCATCAGCAATCGCATTTCCCAAATGAAGGAGCAATGGCGCATCATCATTGATCTCTTTTTCCAATCGCTCTATGAGTGCTTCGCAGGTATCCAGTTGATCGTAGAATCCCTTGAATGTCTTGATGGATTTAATCGCTTCTCTAATCGGTAAAATGTTCGCTAGGCTCTTCTTCAGTTGAATTAACTCTCTAGGATTTACTCTGCCAGTGGCGACCTTCCCTACTAATCTTTCCAGGTCGCTGATCTGCTCCAACTGCTCTTGGACAAGCTCACTGAGTTCTTCATTTTCGATGAGCGACTCAACAATATCCAAACGTTCGTCAATTTCCGACTTGCTTTTCAGCGGCAACACCATCCATTTGCGAAGCAACCGTCCACCCATTGGAGTCAAGGTGGCATTGACAGTATCCAACAAGGAAACTCCATCTGGTTGGGTAGAAACTACCAATTCAAGATTTCGAATGGTAAATCGATCCAACCAAACGTATTTGTTCTCATCAATTCTGGAAATGGAATTGATGTGACCAGTCTGCTTGTGTTCAGTTTCATCCAGGTAAAAAAGTACAGCTCCAGCGGCGATAACTCCGGAAGTCAAGTCTTCTATTCCATAGCCTTTTAGATTTTTGACATTCAGTTGGTTGGTTAGTTTTTCATAGCCATAATCCATGCTAAATATCCAATCCTCCAAGGCAAAAGATGAATAATCATTGTACTGCTCCTGGAACCACTCTCGGGTGCTTTTGGCATAAACAATTTCTGAAGGCTGAAATCCCTGGATTAGTTTATCAACATATTCATCGGATCCCGAGGAAACCATAAACTCTCCAGTGGAAAGGTCGAGAAACGCAATCCCATTTGCCTCTTTAGTCTTAAAAACAGAAGCGAGGTAATTGTTTTTCTTTTGATCAAGGACATTATCATTCAAAGACAAGCCCGGCGTAACCAATTCAGTCACACCACGCTTTACAATCCCTTTAACACTTTTCGGATCTTCTAACTGATCACAAATCGCCACTCTATATCCCGCCCGAACCAGCTTCGGTAAGTACGTATCCATAGCGTGGTGCGGAAATCCAGCCAATTCCATTTCCGAGGCAGCACCATTAGCTCGCTTGGTCAAGACAATGTCAAGCGTCTTGCTTGCTTTTACTGCATCCTCGCCAAACGTTTCGTAGAAATCACCGACTCGAAAAAGCAATAGGGCGCCAGGATACTTGCTCTTGATTGCATTGTATTGCTTCATCAGTGACGTTTCCTTACCTGCTTTGCTTCCTGCCATGTAGAATGATAGAACTAATTTTATGATGGGTAAGCAATATTACCCGAATATTTGCTGAGATAATTATTGGGAAATAAGAATTTGTCCACATTCTTATTTGACACGCATGAGAAAAATAAAAAACGAAGAATTGAACCGTCTTTCGGTTGAAGAATTCAAAAATTCAAATCGACTGGAGGCGGTTATTGTACTCGATGATGTGCGAAGCGCCATGAATGTTGGGTCTGCCTTTCGTACTGGTGATGCGTTTGCCATCGAAAAAGTATATCTCTGTGGAATCACAGCTCAGCCACCTCACCGAGAGATTAATAAGACTGCTCTGGGAGCTCAAGATTCAGTTGATTGGGAACATGTGGATGACATAACAGAACTAATTACAGAGTTAAGAAACTCCGGATATAAAATTGCTGCCATCGAACAGGCTGATGAGAGCACTTCTCTTCTCAATTTCTATCCAAGTACCAATGAAAAATATGCTTTTGTTTTCGGTAATGAGGTTTTTGGTGTGAAGGATGAGATTGTTGAAAACGCTGATCTTGTTATTGAAATACCACAATTTGGCACCAAGCATTCGCTGAACATCTCGGTCAGCATTGGTGTGGTGCTATGGGATTTTCTAGCAAAAAAAAGGCCCTCCAAATAGAGAGCCTTTTGATATCGTAATCAGTTTGATTTGTTAATCCTCATCATAGGAAATGTCAAGAATTCTCTCCTCAATCATTCCCAATGCGATCTTATCTTCTCCCAATACATCGAACAATTCGAGAGCGCGTCTTGCAACATACTCTTCCTCAATCTGCTCTTGAACGAACCAACGCATGAATTCTTCGGTAGCGAAATCATTGTATTTCCTACAGTCCGCCATTATTTCATGAATAGCATCTGAAACTGCAATTTCCATTTCTAATGCTTTTTCAAAAACCTCACGAAGAGTTCCAAAGTCGTGCTGACTGTCACCAATTGATGGGGAAACTGCGTCGCATTCCATATCCACTACATAGTGAAATAATTTGAGTTGATGTTTTCTTTCCTCGTCCGATTGTTTGAAGAAAAACTCCGCACAGTTATCATAGCCCCTCACATCGCACCAGGCGGCCATTGCCAGGTAAGCTGCAGAAGAATGCGCTTCAATCTTTATCTGCTTGTTGAGAATATCAACAATTTCATCTTTTAATACATGGTGCCTTCTTAGAATATCTTTCATCTGTAAATACGTTAGAAGTTAAAAACGCTTTTTCTCAAAATTTTCTGAATTGCGCTATTTAATGCTAAAGTATCAAAGGTTCCGTTTAGAAGCTCTCTAAATTCCAAAACCTCCAAAATACTTAAGGCCAAAAATCGATCACAATGCGGCAAGTGGATGATCTCCATATCAGGAGATTGGCTATCCAGAAGCTCCACCACATCAAGCTCCATAATCCGCTTTCTGAAAGTGAAAAGGTCACATAATTTGAATGGGATCTCGTCACGCTCGAATCGAAGCAAAAACGATTCATTGGATTCGCACTGAAGGATAGCAGCGCTCTTTGTACTAAAAATTTCTTCTTGCGTCATTGCAGATAGCATGTAATGTTGGACAGGATTTACAGTACTTTCCTTTCTTTTTCATGTATTTGAAGCAACACTCATCTTTAACTTTTTTCTTTTTCCTCTTCTTCAATGAATACTCTTCATAGAGCTTCGAAACACGCCTCTTTCCAGTGGTACTGTCCATCAAAATTTCATTATTTAGATACATTCTAAATAGATTGCAAACCTAACTTCGATCATTTAATTCAACAAGCTTATTTAGAATTATTCTAAATGAAATTCTGACCGATATTTCCATAAACGAAGATCCACACAGCGGAATAGTATTTAGCTGATTTAAATCATAGAATGACTGATTTATATCATGAAAAAAGATTAACAATAAATTATTTGGAATAATTCTAAATAGTACATTTGCGATTACTCATTAAAACCTGAATGAAGCTTTCATCCATTCGTCCAAACCAACCTCATTCAATTACTCACATTGAAGAAAGTGATTTAAAAAATCGGTTGTATGAGATGGGAATCTACCCTAATCAGACCGTGCTAATGGTTAACAAAGCTCCGTTTGGAGATCCATTAATGTTCGAGGTAGATGGACATCTCGTCATGCTTAGACGTAATGAAGCTGAATTAATTTCAATTGAAGAAAAGTAGAGGCGTTGATCAATAAAATAGCACTAGTTGGGAATCCGAATGTAGGTAAAAGTACCATTTTCAATTTATTGACTGGACTCAACCAAAAGGTCGGAAATTATCCTGGTGTCACAGTTGACAAGAAATATGGATCATTCAAACTTCAGGACAATAAAATTGATGTAGTTGACTTACCAGGTACCTATAGCATCAACCCAAAAACAGAAGACGAGAAAGTTGTTCTGAACTATTTAACGGATGATAATCCGCCGGATTTAGTTGTGGTAGTAGTAGATGCCACCAATCTTAGAAGGAATCTTCTTTTGTTTTCCCAGGTGTACGATTTAAAGATCCCGGTTCTCATCGCATTAAATCGAATAGATCTCAGTCAAAAAGACAACCAGGATATTTCTGAAGAAAAATTGAGTTCGCTTCTTGGCGGAGTTCCGGTTGTTGCCTTGAATGCAAGAGCTGGAGGTATTGATGATTTGAAATCTGCCATTGGGTCTTTTGAGAAAAATGATAACTGGCAACAATTCTATCAAAGCGACAATGGAACCGACTACCTAAAAGAAACGGAAGATCGATATCAAAAAATTGATAAGCTGTTGAAATTCCTTCACAAGGAAAAGAAACCTCAACTTCATAAATTAACCAGTCAACTTGACAGAATTCTTATTCATAGAGTTTGGGGTTACGCGATTTTCATTGCCATTCTATTCGTAATCTTTCAGTTCATATATGTTTTCGCGAATGTCCCAATGGATTTGATTGATGCATTTTTTGTAAGCTCTAGTTCTTTCTTGTCCACTCAGTTACCGCCCGGACCTCTTTCTTCATTATTCATCGAAGGAATTATTCCGGGAATTGGTGGAGTAGTGATTTTCATTCCACAGATCGCGTTCCTGTTTCTATTTCTTTCCATTTTGGAAGAAACAGGCTATATGACTCGAGTCGTTTTCCTGATGGATAAAATCATGCGCCCATTTGGACTTCATGGCAAAAGTGTGGTCCCATTAATGTCGGGTGTTGCTTGTGCTATTCCTGCGATCATGTCGAGCCGTTCCATAGACCAGCCAAAAGAAAGGCTCATCACCATTCTTGTCACTCCTCTCATGAGTTGCTCAGCTCGATTACCTGTTTACATTCTTCTCATTGCGTTGACCGTACCTGATCAATTGGTAGGAGGATTTGCCAACCTTCAAGGATTGGTACTTTTCGGAATGTACTTACTCGGTGTTATTGCAGCACTGATTTTCGCGATGATATTCAAAGCAATTCTCATGACCAAGTCCAAAAGCTTCTTGATCATGGAAATGCCAAGGTATCAAATGCCGAGATTAAGTACTGTTGCTTTTAATGTGTATGAAAAAAGCAAGGCTTTTGTATGGGGAGCAGGTCGGATTATTCTGGCGATCTCAATCATATTGTGGGTACTAGGTTCTTATGGCCCTGATTCTTTTGGATCCAATGCAGACGAAAGCGAATCAGTCATACCACAAACTTCTCTGGAAACTTCGTTCATCGGGATTCTTGGTAAACAAATTGAACCAGCGATTGCACCATTAGGATACGACTGGAAAATTGGGATTTCCTTAATTACCTCGTTTGCGGCGCGTGAAGTTTTTGTTGGAACGATGGCCACCATATACAGTATTGACGAATCGGATATGGAAGCCTCATTGTTAGAAAGAATGAACCAAGAGATCAATCCAGCAACTGGTGAAAAACTCTATGGACTTGCAACTGGAATTTCGTTGATGATATTTTATGCATTCGCCATGCAATGCATGAGTACGCTCGCCATCACCAAAAGAGAAACAAAAAGCTGGAAATGGCCGTTGGTCCAATTAGGCTATATGACTGTTCTTGCATATGTTAGTTCATTGATCGCTTATCAATTAATCGCATGATTCAATTATCCATTGTCGGTTTACTTTTCCTTTATGCGTGTTTTTTTATGGTGCGATCATTTGCACCAAAAAAGAAGGATGGAAAATGTGATAATTGTGGGTAGTCGAAGTGATCAATAACAATCTGCTCTAACCATCTTCTTGTCTTTAAAGAAACCAATTGGCTGGTTTAGGTTTTTCTCTGCAATCCCATTTAAGATTTTCTCCACACCTTCCTGCATTTTGAGTGATCCACAAATCATAATGACACCTTGATTCTTCAGAATACTGGTGACTAGACTTTCGTTCTGTAGCAAAAGTTCCTGGACATATTTAGCTCCATTTTCAATCCTTGAATAAGCCGTCTGAAAATGCTCCAGTTTTCCATCTTCTTTGAGTTCATCCGAATAGGGTTTATATAAACATAGAGAAGTTTCATTTTTTCCTCCCCAGAATAGCATGGTAGGAATTTTTCGCGCATTGGATGCTAGCATGCCCAAGAAAGGAGCTATACCTGTTCCATTTGCGATAAGTAAAACACCGGAAGCTTTTTTTGGAAAATGAAAAATTGGATTTTTCTTGAAAGATGCTTCAACGTGGCTGCCTACTGCCAATCGAGATAGGTGATTAGATACCTTTCCCTCTTTGTGCTTTTTAATACTGAGGAGAATTGCTTTCCTTGATTTATCTACAGACATGGAATAGTACCTGAGGATACCATCTTCACCAGAAATTGCTAATAAATCTCCGGATTGGATGTCCTTTAGGTTCTCATTACTAGCAGTCAATTCCATCAGGAACGTTTGATCTTCCAGATTTTGTGAAACCGTATTTTTAGCAACCTGAAGATTGACAAGCGTCGGCTTTTTGAGAAAGTCGTTCACTCTAAGCTCATGGTTCAATTTATTCGCAACCGCCTGCACCCATCCTTCAAATCCATTGAGTGAACCATCTTCTACTTTGTGAAGAGGAAGCAGACGTGAGGCTGAAGTATGCTGCTCAAGGAACTGATCTAATTCAACAGCATATTGGCAAAAATCCGGATAGGATCTGGACCCAAATCCTATGACACTGTATTGAAAAGGAGCATATTGGTCTTTAACAGAATTAAAATTTTTGACGAATTGGCTAGCATTAGATGGAGCATCTCCCTTTCCATAGGTAGAGGTCATCACCACTAAATGCTTCATTGATGGGAAGTATTCAAAATCATTCAGCGTGACCGTAAAAGCTTTGACACCTTCTTTGACAAGTGCTTTGTGAAGCGCGCTAGCTTTTTCTGCGGTTGACCCAGTTTCTGACCCAACTGCAACTACCAACTCACATTGTTCCTTTGGAAATGTGTTTTTCCATTTTGATTTCGAAGAAATTCGTTTGAAATAAATAGCAAAGCCTGAATAGATGAAAAATAGCAGTCCAACGGAAGAAATTCCGAGCGTGATGGCCCACCAGGTTTGGCCTTCTCCCGTATGCCATTTAAAAGCAAAATTTGAAATTAAGATTCCGTTGCTATAATCAATCTCGCTAGCTACAGCTCCTGTCTTTTGGTTAATTAAATACTCCTTATCCTCCAGCTTGAGCTCAAAGTAATCATCATCGAAATCTGAAAACGGAAATACCAATTCTTTGAAATCGCTAAGTGGGGTTGACTCGAAGACATCAAAATCCGAAGTTGCCGGTTGATCACTTTGTGGTGAATCAAAAGAGTGACTGATCGTTTGTTCTCCTAATAGATCAAAGCGCTCAAGAAACAAAATGGTGCCTGTGATGCTGACGAATAGGATCAGCCAAATGAAAATTTTCCCCAATTTGGTATGGTAATCCTGATAGAAATTTTCCTTGACTACCTTATTGAAGTATAAAACTATTCCGCCCTGTTTTCTCACTACCAGAACAAAACCTGCGATGCATATAAAAACCAAAAGCAACGAAGTAACTCCTATTATAAAGCGCCCAGTCTGTTTCAAGTAAAGTGAGCGATGAAGGACACGCGCAAAATCAAATAGTTCCGGAGTTTTGATAAGTTCACCCAACCGCTCACCTGTAATGGGATCTACATAAAAAGTGCTTTCGCCTTCTTCATCAAAAATGGTGATTTGATAATAGTCATTATGATCTTTTCGAATGCTTGAAATTTCTGGGTAAGCAACAGACGTATTTTCAATGAGATCAGTCACTGAAAGTTCATCTGCTTCAGGTCTTTCGTATCCATATGATTGTTGATAAACCGGCTCAATCGCCAGAATCACTCCCGTGATTGATGCAATCAGGATGAAAACTGAAGAAACAATGGCCAGCCATAAATGTAGAAGTCTCCAGGGAGAAACCTTCATCGACAAGTTAGTTTGCCATCATTTTTACAAGGCGAATGTAGCCTGATCCTTCTACCGTTTGATTGATGTTTTCACTCGTCAGATCAACCTCCACATCTTTGCTGAAGTAAGATTCATCTTCTACTGATGTCTCAAACCGCAATTTGTAACCCGCATCGAGTTTGTCAGCAGCTATCACTAATGAGGTAATTTTTCTTCCTCCGCTTTGAATGGAAGCACCAGTGATACCATCGATCGATTCAAAATCATCGTTATAAAAAGCATACCATTCAGGAAGGTCCGGATACCATTCCTCTTCAAAGCCACCAACATATAAGGTTTGTTTATAAGCGCCCGTAGAGTCCAAAAGAGAAACGGCGATGTAGGCTCCTTCACCGCCATAATTGGTCAACTGGATGAGACACTTCACATTTTTGGTTCCATTGCTATATTTCCACGAGGTACCTACAAAAGCAAAAAGGAACAATGCAACCAGAAAAACCAATCTTTTCATTTCCCTTCTGCTTTTAAGAATTCAATGTTTGTGTCAGCTAACATTTCATTGCTTTTTGCTAAATCATATGCCGACTCATCAAATGCAGTGTTGATTCCAAGATCTGCTCCAGCTTTCACCAGGTACTTCAACATTTTTTCATCCTGTGATTGGAGCGCTGCTTTATGAAGGGCTGTATCACCATTTTCATCCTTGGCATTAATGTCAATTCCGTAAGACAGTAACACCTTCAACAGCTCGATATCACTCTTTTTGATTGCATTGTGTACCAATGTGGTGCCTTCCGATTGTTTGGAGTTCATGTCAAGTCCAAGACCAACCAGGTATTCGCTTTTTTGCTTGAAGGCATCAACATCTCTGTTAAATGCATCAACCAAATGATAGCCCAGATTATTTCCTTTTCGATCAACAACTTCGATATCTGCTCCACTGTCCTTTAGAAGTTTTGCAACCTCAAGCGAGTTGTACTTTACCGCTCTTGTCAGACCGGACAATCCATCTTTATTGGTCACATTGATATCGGACGTTTTACTGATCAAGTATTCGATTACTTCCTTAGAACCTCTCGCCGATGCATTGATGAGTGCACTATTTCCTTTATCATCCTGCTGATTTGGATCTGCTCCCTTCTCAACAAAATAGCGAATCGTTTCCAGGTCTTTCGTTCGAGTCACCAAACTATGAAGTGCATTTTGTCCTTTTTTAGAAACGATGGCCGGGTCCAGATCAAACTCTTTTTCTAAGTATTGAAAGAAAGAAAGACTAGGTCCATTTCTCCTTGTCGCAAACAGAATAGCGTTCTCATTCGTGTTTTCATTCAATCCAGCATTGACTTTGTAATCAGCAACAAGCTTCTTGATCACTTTTTTATCGCCCGTTTGAGCTGCATAGTGAAACATCCCATTTCCGTTGGCATCCACACTATTGATATCCAATCCTTTGGAAATGAAGTAATCCACCAACTCAAAATCTTTTATTCGCGATGCACAAGCAAGCAAAGCATTCCTTCCATTTCTGTCTTTTTCTTCAAGAATGTCAATGCCCAATTCATTTTGCATATAATCATACATCATCGTGTTCGGCTGCCCATTTGATGCAGGAAACATTAACAATGAATAACCATGTTGGTCGACTATGTCCAATTTCGCTCCTTCATCCACCAGGTACTTCATTACCTCAATATTTCCTCTTAAAGCTGCCCACATCAAATAGGTTCTCCCATCATGAGTGATTTTGTCAACCGCATTACCCTGCGTAAGTAGATACTTTATCGTTTCAAGAGAATTGTTCTCTAAGATGGCATAGACTGTTGCATCAAAATTGGAAGAGGTCATTGCTGTTGGGGAGTGACCTTCTTTGATTTTTTTCTCAACCTCTTCTACAGAAGGTTGTTGCTTCCAAAATGACCGGTCAATCAAAATGTTCTTGTTCTGGCCATAAGTCACATTACCTAAAACCACCAAAATGATAAGTAGAAAGTAGCTGTTTGAGAATTTCATTTGTGTTGTTGTTTAGAATGCTTCCAAATAAGCAAAGTTGAACAGTATCTCTCACTCTCACAATCACTAGTTCTAGCTAATTCGAAATTCACTAAGATTGGCGATTGTGTGGATTATCCAACGCTTTGATATTTGCATTTGTTTAGAATCATTCTAAATAATGAAATTAATCATAGCAATAACACTCATATTCACAGTTGCACGAAGTTTTTCACAAAGTGTATTGAAAGTCCTCGATCAGGAAACAAAAGAGCCAGTATCTAGTGTACTTGTAGTTGTAAGAAATAACCAGGGTGAAGAATTTGGTGTTACGGATGAAAGCGGCCATTTCAATTTTTCACTAAATCTACCGGTTCAATACCAGGTCAGCCATGTCTCCTACTCAAATCTCAATGGAAAACTTTTAACCACAGAATCGGTAATTTCTCTTGCTCCGGAAGCTACCTACTTGAATGATGTTGTTGTCACTGGGCAGTTCGAGCCTCAATCCATTGACCAGTCGGTTCACACCGTAAAGGCCATTCACAGAGAACAAATTGAAGCCCAGGGTGCTATTGATCTGGCCGATGTTCTAAGCAACAACCTCAACATCACGCTAACTCCTAGCAAATCGGAAGGCCGGACCTCCATAAGCATGCTTGGTTTGGATGGACAATATGTCAAAGTGCTTATTGACGGGATTCCTGTGCCAAGTATCAACGGGAATGGAAACAATGTTGATATATCCCAGATAAATATGAACTCCATTGAGCGCGTTGAAATTGTGGAGGGCCCAATGGCGGTGAGTTATGGTGCCAATGCATTAGCAGGTGTAGTGAATTTGATCACTAAGCAATCTACGTACAATTCTGTATCCATACAGGAAGAAACAGTTGGACCAGAATATGGATGGGATAAAGGGCGCCACATTCAAACAATAAACCTTGGTAAAGATCTTGGTGAAAAGTGGAGCATTCAGGGCGAATTTCAGCGAAATGATTTTCGAGGATTTTTCAATGGATTTGAAGGTAAGGATCATACCGAAAATGATGATCTGAGAGGACACGACTGGCTTCCCAAATTACAATACGCGACAAGTGCTTTTGCCACCTATAAAGGAAAAAGATTCAGAGGCAGATATAGAGTTAATTACTTTGGTCAAAAACTGGACAGACATTCACGTGTTGTCTTTCCTGACGAGCATATTTCTTCGGGAATTGAAAATCCATTTGCTCTTGATCTTCGCAACGAAACAAGGCGCTACGGTCACTACCTTGATTTCTCGGGTCAGTTAGGTCATGACAATCCAATTGGCTATAGCGTAGTTTCAGCATTTACTAAAGTAAGGGCCCGACAATACAACTACAGATACCGAATTCAAACGGAACAAGAAGAGGAAATCACAAATGAAGAAATAAGTTTCCTTGAATCATTTACAAGCCGAGGAAATGTGACCAATATTCTAGGCTCGCAACCATTCGACCTTGAGCTAGGGTATGAATATACTCATGAAAGTGTAGATGGTGCTCAAATTGATGAAGGTCAACAAAGCATTGATAACATCGCTGGGTTTGCAAACCTGGAGTGGACTCCCATTTCCAAGCTGACTTTAAGACCTGGTTTTAGAACATTTTATAACTCATTGTATGCCTCCCCTTTGATCTATTCGATTAATGCCAAATACAATGCCCCAGCAAATTTTGATATCAGGTTTTCGGCCGGACGATCCTATCGAACACCAAACATCACCGAATTGTATTTCTGGTTCGTGGACGCAAACCATGATGTGAGAGGAAATCCTGAGTTAAGACCTGAAGATGGTTACGGTCTTTCACTTGATATAAAGAAAAGAATCAAGACGGGAAATCTCCTTGCATCAAGTTCACTCAAACTTTTTTATAACAACCTGAGTGATCAAATCATGTTGGCAGTAGTTAACGAAGCACCACTTCAGTTTCAATACATCAACATTGAAAGATTTAAGTCGAAAGGACTCAGCTTCAACAATCAACTCGAATGGCCTAAAATTGCCATTAACGTAGGCGCCTCCTACATCGGAAGATTTAACCAGTTTTTTGAAGACGACAATAGCCTTGATGACTTCCTTTTTTCTCCCGAGTTAAACTTCAATACGATTTACAAACTCAAGCCAAATCTTAGCCTGGCTTTGTACTATAAACATACCGGGAGAGTTGAGCAATACATTCAGGAAGATGAAGAGTTTAGAAAAGGGGTGACAGAATCATTCAATTGGCTGGACCTCACCTCTACATGGCGATTCAATAACCATTTTGAGTTTCGGGGCGGAGTTAAAAACTTAATGAATATCACAGATGTCCAAACGACTACAGGGCAAGCTGGCGTTCACTCTGCTGCTGCTACCACCACAGCACTGGCATACGGAAGATCTTATTTTTTAAGGGCAACATATAAATTTTAGAATTACTTAATATAACAATGAAAAGTGTTAAACAACTATTAACAATTTCGAGCTTAGCCATACTATTAGTCGTAAGCTCGTGTTCAGATGATGATGGTGAGATTGCAACCTTAGGCGTTGCATTTCAAACCACCGCTTTGGGTCTTACGAGTGACATGGGAAGCCTGGATGTGGCGATCTCATTTAGTCGTGCTACCATAGAAGATATTGATGTTACGATTGCTGTAACTGAAACTGGTGTGATAGCAGGCACTGATTACTCGACAACTCCAGCGATCGCAGCAGGAACGTTAACAATCAACATACCGGCTGGTTCTGAATCAGCTTCTTTCACAATTAATCGTACAGCTGATGTAATCGCACCAGGGAGCTCGGTTTCCTTCGCTTTGCAATCTGTAGACGGAGAAACGAATGTTGAGATTTCCGGAAATACGGAACTTGAAGTGAGCTTTGAAGCCATTGTTTCAGCAGGATCTACAATCGAAGCAAGTGTTGGTGGTCCTACTCAACCTAACATGGTTTTTGTAGACTTTAGTTTGAATGCAGAAACTGCCGCTGCGAGAACAAGCTGGGATCTAGGCTTTTACACCGGTACTGAAGACAAAGTCATAGTGAATTTTGCGACATATGGAATGGCACAAGCATTGGATAAAACCGATATGAACAGTGTCACAGCAGCCGATACTGTTGGATTTGCTGCTATTCAAACGATTGGTACCGCCGGTGCTCATATCTACATAGATAACCCGGACAGAGATTTAGATAAACTTGCCATAGCAGACATCTCGGCTACCGATTCCGAAAACAATGTGTACATCATTAACAGAGGATTTGGGCCGGGCACAGGAGATGTTACCGTAGGATCTGTAAACGTGGATGGAACAGAGCGTGGATGGAAAAAAATCCGAATACTAAAAAGCGGGAATGATTATGTTATCCAACACGCGGATATTGCTGCTACTACTTTTGAAGAAGTAACTGTTACTAAGGACCCAACAACAAATTTTGTCTTTTTCAACTTCGAGGATGGTTCTGATATTACTGTAGAGCCTGCAAAAGATCGATGGGATATCGTTTTCGCTATTTCCTCAAACATCATTGATTTCGGTGCTGGAGATGGTGCTTATGGGTTTTCAGATTTCATTCTATCTAACCGACAAGGGGGTGTGCAAATAGCCGCCGTAGATATGGATCACTCCGAGTTTGACAATTTCGGCAGTTCAGATCTGACCTCTATGACATTTTCTGAAGCAGGAAACATCATCGGTAGCAACTGGAGGATTTTCGACTTTGCAACCTTTGGATTCACAATCAATACTTCCGTATTCTATGTATTGGAAGACAGTGAAGGGAACTTCTACAAGTTTAGATTTACAAAAATGTATAGTGACCAGGGAGAACGAGGATATCCTGAGGTGGCATACGAACTCATTCAATAAATTGACAAAACTAAATTCAAGGTCTCTACAAGTAGAGGCCTTGATTTATGAAAAACATTAAATTATCACTAAAATGAATACCAAATTATTTTTTACCATTCTCTTATCTCTGGTGGTAGGTGTCACTACCGCTCAAAAAAAGAAACAGAAAGAAGACATAGAAGCAATTCTATCTATGTGTGGCTGTCATGAAATCACCTTCAATTTCGCTGAGACTTTTGCCGCAGATACGGCTTACGAGTTTCACAAAAATTATACGGCAGGCGGGCTTGAGTGGATTTTCCCAGTTAGCCAAGAAGACGACAAGATCGTCATCCAACACCTATTAGTTGTGGGAGACACGATGATTGTCAAACACTGGAGGCAAGACTGGGTTTACGAGAACACTGACCTATATGAATATGATGTCAGAGATGCCTGGAATTATAACAAGTTGGATGCAGCCAAAGTAAAAGGTCAATGGACCCAAAAAGTTTTTCAAGTCGATGACAGCCCAAGATATGAGGCAAGTGGATCGTGGGTACACGTGGATGAAAGACGCTACTGGGAAACTACGGCAGATGCACCACTTCCAAGAAGAGAGAAAACCAAAAGAAATGACTATAATGTAATGGTCAGACGTAACCGTCAAGAGCTTACGAACAATGGTTGGGTGCATGAGCAAGACAACCTTAAGGTCAAAAGAAACAGTGAAGGAGATAAATTGATCGCCCAGGAAAAAGGCTGGAACGAGTATACAAAAACGGATGAAAGCAAGTGTCAGGTAGCTAAAGATTGGTGGGAAAAGAATCAAGCCTATTGGGCGGATGTGCGATCCGTTTGGGATGAGGTTTTTGCAAGCCAAAAAACACTCAAGCTAAAAATGAGATCTGGAGATCAGATATTGATGATGCGAATGTTCGCATTGGGAAGTGAATTAGTAGGAGATTCTTATGACAGTGAAGCTAGTAAAACAAAAATTAGAGAAGCGATTCAGAAACACATAAATACGGATGAAATCAAAATAGCTTTAAATTAAGCACGTATTCATTTTAGCAGTAAAAACCGTCTGATGATATCAGACGGTTTTTTGTTTTTGGAAAGGATTTAATTGTAGATGACTCCAAAAGCTTCGAACAAAGTTTCCGCTTCCATAATTGATTGATGAAGTAGCTGAGTCTCTTCTCTTGAAAGACAAAAACCTATGTAGAGATTAGGTTTAACAACAATCGCATTTTGGTTATCCATATAGTTAAATTGATAATCAGAATCCCGCAATCCTTCAAGCGTTTCACGAAATTGCTTTAGCTCTTTTTTAGTAAAAGAAGCACAACAACTGTTGAAAACTAAAGAAAAGGTCTTGCAGCCTTTACAATAGGTTATCTGGCACTGATCCTGCTCAATGAGTGATAATTGATTGTTATTGATACACATATTCTTGTCAGAAGGAAAACTTAAATGATAAGTGAACTTATTTAGAATCATTCTAAACAATGTAAAATTGTCCATGATTCGAAGTATGGACAATCGCTAGTTCTGGTCAATTTTTTAATCGCTAATGTTAGCGATTACGTAGCTATGTATAGCCATTCCAATAGCTAGTAGTAGTGAGATTGGAAACCTTTCATTTTTAGGAATTGTTTTAAACTCAATGACACTACAAGAACGAATCGATCAATCCGAGACAAGAATTTTCAAGGCCGTATTTCCAAATACCACCAATCATTACGATACGCTCTTTGGTGGAACAGCCATGCATGCGATGGATGAAGTTGCTTTTATTACTGCCACACGATTTAGCCGAATGCGAATGGTCACTGTCAGCAGCAGTAAGATTGATTTTAAAAAACCTATTCCACACGGTACGATCATCGAGTTGGTGGGTCGAGTAACAGATACTGGAAGAACGAGCTTAAAGGTTTCTGTAGAAATCTATATTGAAGAAATGTATTCCGATGGAAGAGACAAAGCAATAGCAGGTGAATTTTCATTTGTTGCCATCAATGAAGACCGAAAACCTACCCCACTTCCAATTTTCGATTAAGATCTGACTAGTCCCGATTCCAAGGCATAGACGATCAACTCGGCTGGTGACTTCAGGTTTAGTTTCTTGAGTATGTTTTTTCGATGAGAATTAATCGTGTGTACACTGACATGCAATTCATCTGCAATTTGATGTGTCTTATACCCTTTGGTTATCAATTTCAACACATCAAACTCACGTGGAGATAAATTGGTAGGCTCACAGTCATCTGCATCATCCTTTCCAACCACAAGTTCAAGCACATTATTGCAAAAGAATCGATTCCCAACAGCAACTGATTTAATTGCGTTGGTGATTTCTTCCTCACTGCAGTTCTTGGTAACGATTCCCTTGATTCCCATCGACAGCAAACGTTGGACTGACTGCCTGTTTTGACTATTAGAAATAATCAGGAAGCTTGATGTCTCATTTGATTTAATTTGCTCAATTTCTCTGATAAGAAAAGTGTCGTTATCAGAAACATCAAGCACCACAATGTCAGGTTTCAATTTACTTACGGATGCCACCAGTTCTTTCGGATCTTCAATCTGGTCTATGACATTGAAATCATCTAAATCATTGATAAGAGAAGCGATCCCTTGCCTGGTTAGAAACTGAAAATCTGCCAGCAGAACTGACCTTGTGGCTGCAGTCATTATTTAGAATGATTCTAAACAAAAATAGAACGACTCCTTTGATTTAACAAAAAAGCCTTTGCATGAAATCTAAAAGGCATCCAGATTGTTAGATTTGTAGACAAATTTTCAATTCATGGAATACCGCATCGAACACGACACCATGGGCGAGGTGAAAGTGCCCGCTGACAAATATTGGGGAGCACAAACCGAGCGATCCCGGAATAATTTCAAAATAGGTGGCGAAAAAAATCAAATGCCCAATGAAATCACCAAGGCATTTGCGATTCTGAAAAAATCAGCTGCAGAAGCAAACGCTGAGTTAGGGGTTTTACCAAAAGAAAAGGCTGACCTGATCGCTAAAGTTTGTGACGAAATAACCGATGGAAAACTCGATGATCAATTTCCTTTAGTCGTTTGGCAAACAGGTTCGGGAACTCAGTCCAATATGAATTCAAATGAAGTCATTGCCAATCGAGCCCACGTAATCAATGGCGGTTCACTTGAAGACGACACCAAAACCATCCACCCGAACGATGATGTGAACAAAAGTCAAAGTTCCAATGACACTTTTCCAACAGCGATGCACATTGCCGGGTACAAGATCATCGTAGAAAATACAATCCCGAAAGTGACCAAACTTAGGGACACGTTGAAACAAAAATCTGATGCCTTCCAGGATTGCGTGAAAATTGGTCGAACCCATTTCATGGATGCCACTCCTTTGAGTCTAGGTCAGGAGTTTTCAGGTTATGTCTCCCAACTTGATCATGGATTGAAAGCATTAAACAATACACTCGACCATCTCTCAGAGTTGGCGCTTGGCGGAACAGCTGTTGGAACAGGATTGAATACTCCAGAAGGTTATGCGGATTTGGTAGCTGAAAAAATTGCCAAGTATTCAGGTATGCCGATGCGTTCAGCAGAAAACAAGTTCGAAGCATTGGCGGCTCATGACGCAATTGTAGAATCGCATGGTGCCTTGAAGCAGTTAGCAGTCAGCCTGATGAAAATCGGTAATGACATTCGAATGCTTTGTTCTGGTCCACGAAGTGGAATTGGAGAAATCATCATTCCGGAGAATGAGCCAGGATCTTCGATCATGCCCGGCAAAGTGAATCCAACACAATGTGAAGCATTAACAATGGTGTGCGCTCAAGTGATCGGAAATGACGTAGCAGTCTCTGCAGGAGGTATGACGGGCCACTTCGAATTGAATGTTTTTAAGCCTATGATGGTGTTTAATTTGCTCAATTCCGCCCGTTTAATCGGTGATGCGTGCGAATCTTTCAATGATAATTGTGCCATTGGAATTGAACCAAATCACCCCGTTATTAAAGAAAAATTGGAGAACTCTTTGATGCTCGTAACTGCTCTAAATACCCACATAGGGTATGAAAATGCAGCCAAAATCGCCAAAAAAGCACACAAAGAAGGAACAACCTTACGGGCGGCTGCCATTGAACTGGGACTTGTTACGGGTGAACAATTCTCCGAATGGGTGAAACCAGAGGACATGATCGGATCCTTGAAAAAATGATTTTCAGGCTTATTTCTAGACTTTTTTGTACTTTAGTGGTATTAAAAATTGCTTTTTAAATCAATTTCATAAGAAAATGAAAAAAATAATTACCCTCACCGCTCTGGCACTTTGCTTCACATTTGCCTATGATGTTTCTGCTCAAATGAGCAAGGCCGAAGCAAAAGAATGGAAAAAAAGAGCTAAAGCTTTGGTAAAGAATCCAGAACAGTACAAGCAATTACTTGACGAGAATAAATCACTCAAAGGTCAAGTAACCAGCTTGCGAACTGAATTAGGAAATGTTGATGACAGAATCTCTGAAAAAGACGAGCAGATTCTTTCGTATCAATCGCAGGTTTCTGACTTGAGAAATGAATTGACAAGACTGCAAAGCGCAGCTCAACAACCTCAGCAACCCACGACTCAATCAAGTGGTAACATTGATGAGGCAAGAGGCGTGGTATTTAAAGTTCAAATTGGAGCATTTACTCAAAAGGATTTGAGCAAATACAAAGACAACACCAGAAACTTCTCAGAAGAGCAAGAAGGTGGTGTTAGAAAATACACCATTGGAGTTTTCAGAGAATATTGGGATGCTGACACTTTCAAAAAATACCTTCGAGAAATGGGCGTGAAGGATGCTTGGGTAGTTTCTTACAGAGACGGCCAACGCGTTCCTATTAAAGATGTTTTAGAAGGCGTTTCTAAGTCGTAGCACTTAATTAAGAATTTTGAAGCCCCATCCCGAACCTTCGGGATGGGGTTTTTTGTTTATTACTTTTGCACCTCCATGATCCAGTATAAAACCAAAGAAGAAATTGAATTGATGCGTGAAAGCGCACAAATCGTGTCCAAGACCTTAGGACTGATGGCCTCTAAAATTGGTGAAGGGGTTAATCTCCTGGAGTTGGATAAGCTTGCGGATGAATTTATCCGGGATCATGGTGCAGTTCCTGGATTTCTTGGATTGTATGATTACCCAAAATCAATTATCACCTCGGTAAACGAACAAGTGGTACATGGCATCCCAACAGATAGAGAATTGAAAAGTGGTGATATTGTTGGGATCGATATTGGAGTGCTTAAAAATGGATTTTACGGTGATCATGCGTACACGTTCGCTGTTGGAGAGATTGATGCCAAAGTTGCTCAACTTTTGAAAGTGACCAAAGAGTGCCTTGATTTAGGAATTGAACAATTGGTCGAAGGAAACAGAATCGGCGATGTAAGCTTTGCGGTTCAACAACACGCTGAAAACCATGGCTATGGTGTCGTCAGAGAATTGGTTGGACATGGCTTAGGAAGGAAAATGCACGAATCCCCTGAAGTACCCAATTTTGGAAAAAGGGGAAGAGGGAGCAAGATCAAAGAAGGGCTTGTGGTAGCCATTGAGCCGATGATCAACATGGGCACAAGGCGAGTGCTACAGTTAAAAGATGGATGGACAATTGTAACAGCTGACAAACAACCATCCGCTCATTTTGAGCACGATGTTGCTGTGGTAAATGGAAAGCCAGAAATCCTTTCCACATTCAAATTCATTGAAGAGGAATTACAAAAACAGAATTCCTTAGTGGTTTAACTTTTGCCCAGATAATGGCAAATCAGAGTCAAAACAAGTCTAGCAGCATCATGATTAAATTCCTGGTGTGGCGATTGAAATACATCAGCGACAATAACTTCTTGCTTATTGCTGCTGGATTTATTGGACTGTTCGCTGGATTGGCTGCTGTTCTTCTAAAGAGTGTTGTTCATTTTATCATTGACTATCTCGACGTAAATCGCTCACTATTTGGATTTAACTATACATATCTCATTTTTCCACTCTTGGGAATTTTGCTTACCTCGATGGTCGCTCGGTACCTTTTTAAAGAAAATCTGGGCCATGGCATAACCCAAATTCTTTACGCGATCTCCAAAAACTCCAGCATCATTAGGAGAACAAGAATGTACTCTCGAATGGTAACAAGCGCGATCACTGTTGGACTAGGCGGATCTGTTGGCCTGGAGGCTCCGATCGTAGTAACCGGATCTGCCATTGGTTCGAACATGGCGAGACTGTTTCATTTCAGCTATAAAAAAAGAACGCTATTGTTGGGATGTGGAGCTGCTGGAGCAATTTCTGCAATTTTTAACTCTCCAGTTACAGGGGTAATATTTGCGATGGAGGTAATCCTGACAGAAGTTAAAATCAATCGGTTCATTCCTCTTCTATTGGCTTCTGTTTGTGGGCAATTGGTTTCGATCGTATTGCTAGGTGACGACATCCTATTTTCATTTAAGCTGATTGATCCTTTTGTGGCAATCGACACAGGGTATTATTTACTGTTTGGAGCATTATGTGGAATTATCTCCCTGTACTTCACCCGAATGATTTACTTCTTCGAAGGATCTATTCAGCAACTAAAAAATGATTTTGGGCGTGCATTTGTTGGGGGCATCTCATTGGCACTTATCATACTTCTTTTTCCACCAATTTACGGTGAAGGCTATGAAACAATTAAAAGCTTACTCGGTGGGGAAACTGAAAATATCCTTTTTAGCAACTTCCTAAGTTCACTGTCTCAAAACCAAGCTTCCATAATTCTCTTCATGTTTTTGGTAATGTTAGTGAAACCTATTGCCACAGCACTAACGATTGGTGCAGGTGGTAGCGGAGGAATATTTGCCCCTTCGCTTTTCATGGGTGGATTAGCAGGTTACATTTTCAGTTCTTCATCCAACACGATCTTCGGGACATCTCTTAGTACCAGTAATTTTACGTTGGTAGGAATGTGCGGAGTAATGAGTGGAGTCTTACATGCTCCCTTGACTGCCATATTCTTGATCGCAGAAATCACCAGTGGCTACATGCTCTTTGTTCCGTTGATGCTCGTCTCGGCAATTTCTTATTCTACTATTTCATATTTCGAGAAATACAGCATCTATACCAAGCGACTTATAGAAACTGGCGACCTCATTCAGTATGACAAAGATCAGATTGTTCTCAGCCTTATTGATTTGAAAAAAATCATTGAAAAAGACCTACTAACTATTCGTCCTGACCAGTCGCTCAATGATTTGGTTAAACTCGTGAAAAAAAGTAAGCGAAATATATTCCCGGTGGTCAATGAAGAAAATCAGTTGGAGGGAATTGTAACCCTTGATGATATCCGGGAAATGATGTTTGATGAAGAATCGAGACAAAATGTAATTATTCAGACAATTATGCAAAAGCCACCAGCAAGTGTGTCTACACAAGAAAAAATGCAATCTGTCATGAATAAATTTGAGGTAACACAAGCTTGGAACCTACCGGTAATAGATGATGATCAGTACATCGGATTTATCTCAAAATCGAGGATTTTCAATGCGTATAGGAACAAATTGATCAGGCAAACTGCAGAATAGAATTTTTCTATAATCTACTGACTTTCAGTAATTTAAATAGGTTCATTTATAGTTATCAACAAAACCTAAAAATAAGATTTATTCCCTAACTTATTGACATTCAATGTATTAAGTCATTATCAATAGAGAATGTGGATAACTTTCATGAATTGTTGATAAAAGAGCTCAAGACTAAAAAGTCCACGATTTGCCACTGCAAGTATGGAAAACGATTTTACCAAATCACTAATGTGACTTCTAATAATACCAATCTCAACGTGACATTACGGAAATGTTATCATCGACCGACCCATTCGCTTATATTTCGCACCCTCTACTTGAAATAATACAATTGCCGTTCGTCATTATTTATCTTCTTCAAGTAACTCAATTCCATTAAATTCGTACCTCTTTTTCTCATGAAGAAATTTTTATTCCTATTCTTGTTTATTACTTGCCTAAGTGCAAATTCTCAACGCGTTGAGACGGTGAATTTTTCTCAATTGCAAGAAAAAATTCTTTACGCAGAAGCGCCTCTGACCGTGTTCAACTTTTGGGCCACATGGTGCGGACCATGTGTAAAGGAAATGCCACACTTTGATCAGTTAAGTTCTGAAAATGGAGATATTAAAGTGTACTTTATTAGTCTTGATTTCAAGCAAGATTTTGACAGGGTAGAAAAATTTCTTGAAAAAAGACCATTGAAATCTGAGGTTCTCTATTTAGATGAAAAGGACCCAGATAGCTACATGAGAAAAGTGAGTGACGATTGGAGCGGGGCGATTCCTGCAACCTTATTCGTGACTGATTTAGGTAAAACTTATTTCCACGAAAAAGCATTTACAAAAGAAGAACTGCAAAAAACAGTTGAAAAATATTTGAATTAAAACCTTTATGTCTGAAACCATGAAAAAAACCTTTATCCTTCTATCTGGAGTGCTCGTAGTAGTTGCGGTGCTATTCCTAAACGCAAAAGAAGCAGCACCAGGATATGGTGTTGGAGATTATGCTACTGACTTCAAGCTTCCAAACATCGACGGTAAAGATGTTTCCCTTGCCGATTATACTGATGCAAAAGGATTCATCGTAATTTTTACTTGTAACACATGCCCCTATGCACAAGCTTATGAGTCAAGGATTGTTGAACTTGACAAAAAATATGCAAGCAAAGGATTTCCAGTGATTGCGATCAACCCAAATGATCTATCTCAACAGCCAGACGATAGTATGGAAAAAATGAAGACCCGCGCTGCTGACAAAGGATTTACTTTCCCTTACCTACGGGATGATAGCCAGGAGGTAACAAAAGCTTATGGTGCTACAAAAACCCCGCATGTCTATCTATTAAATAAAGAAGCTTCTAGCAAGTATAAAGTAGAATTCATTGGAGCAATTGATGACAGTCCGAGAGATGCAAGTGATGTATCAGAAAGATATGTGGAAGATGCAATTGATGCTTTGATGAAAGGTGGGAAACCAAGTGTTACGGAAAAGCGAGCGATTGGCTGTACTATTAAGTGGAAAAGCTGATTCAAGAAATAGTAAAACAAAAGCCTCACATTTCCATGTGAGGCTTTTTTATTGAATCAATACTATGCTCAATGAGCATATAGTTTTTCTTTGTGCTTTTTAAGTTGCCTTCTTAATCCCTCAACTACGTCATCTACTCCTGCCTCAAAAGACCGAGCCTGCTCTTTGGCAAAAAACTGATTCCCCGGTGAGTTCAATTTTATCTCCACTATTTTATTCTCACGATTACCATCATTTTCCACTTTCAAATAAACTTCTCCATCTATTATTCTGTCATAATAAGTCTCCAGTTTGTCAACTTTCCTCTGTATAAAATCGAGCAGCTTTTGGTCTGCGTCAAAGTGGATAGAATGCATTTGTAACTTCATCTTGTCACGGTTTATAGGTTGAACATTATGCTTTAGGATGTGCCTGATCAAAGGCAGTCTTCAGCTTTTCAATTGAATTATGTGTGTAAACTTGAGTTGCCGCTAAGCTGGTATGACCCAATAAATCTTTAACAGCATTCAAGTCTGCACCTTTGTTTAATAAATGTGTTGCAAAGGAATGCCTCAGTATATGAGGACTTTTTTTGCTAAGTGTCGTAACGGCTTGCAGATAACTCTTCACCTTTCGTTGTATGAACATCGGATATGCTTTCTCCCCAGCATCTGTCAGTATCAAAAACTCACTGCTCATACCTTCCTCCTTCTTTAATTTCTTATAATCTTCCGCTAGTAATATTAACGCCTTCGGGATCGGAATGATTCGTTCTTTATTCCTTTTTCCCAACACTTTTAACGTGTTATTATGACCACTAAGATCTGAGTCTTTCAAGCCAGTTAATTCCGAAAGACGCATACCTGTAGCGTAAAAAAGTTCAAGCAAAAGTTGATCTCGTTTTCCGGAAAAATCATCGCTAAACTCAACCTTGTCAAGCAAGGTCGAAATCTCTTCTTCTTTGACAAATGAAGGTAAGTTCTTAGGAGTTTTTAAAGGCTTCAATTTTGAAGCTGGATTCACTTCCACGTATTCTCTTGAAAGTAAAAACTTATACAATGATTTGAGGGTAGCGATTTTTCGATTAGCAGATCTTGGGGAAAGATCGGACTCCATCAGAGACACAATCCAACTTCTCAAGTGGGTATGACTTGCCTCAGTAACATCATCAATCTCAAATTCAGAGTCTAAAAACTTCTGAAATTGATCCAAATCCTTTTGGTAAGCCTCTATGGTGTGAGGGCTATATCGTTTTTCGAAAGAAAGGTATTTAAGGAAGGATTCGATCATAAGCAGCATAACCCCATGCGACATGGGATTAATACTAACTTATAAAAATCTTAGGTGAAGAAGAAGGGAGACGGACTATTTATTTTCTGCGTCTCTAAGTCCTTGAATGTACTTAGCCTTGATGATCTCGTGGCGTCTTTTAACGGAAGGTTTTGTGAAGTGAGTTCGAGATCTAAGTTCTCTCAAAACTCCTGTTTTTTCGAACTTCTTCTTAAACCGCTTCAGCGCTCTATCGACAGACTCGTTTTCTTTAACGTTTATAATTAACATTTCGAATTTTTTAAAGGACCGCAAATATAGAGTTTATAATGCTTCAAAACAATCATTAATCAAGCAAGCTTCTGGAAATTACGATTTTCTGAATTTCAGAAGTGCCCTCACCAATGGTGCACAATTTTGCATCCCTATAATACTTCTCAGCCGGGTAGTCTTTGGTGTATCCATATCCTCCAAAAATCTGCACTCCATCATTAGCCACTTCTACTGAAATATCAGAAGCATAAAGCTTTGCCATGGCTGACTCTTTAGTTACGTTCTTCCCTTGATTTTTAAGATCCCCAGCACGATAGGTGAGCAGCTTTGCAGCTTCTACTTTCAAAGCCATATCCGCCAACTTGAAAGAAATACCTTGAAATTTGGAAATTGGCTTGCCAAATTGCTCTCGCTCTTTTGAGTAATTCAAAGCCGCATTCAAAGCGCCTTCTGCTATACCACAGCTAAGCGCTGCTATTGAAATCCGGCCACCATCTAAAACTTTTAGTGATTGAATAAATCCATCGCCTACTTCACCAATGAGGTTCTCTTCAGGAATCCTGCAATCTTCAAAAATCATCTCCGAAGTTTCTGAGGCCCGCATTCCCAATTTGTTTTCCTTTCTTCCTTTGTTGAATCCTGTAGTTCCCCTCTCAACAATAAATGCACTTGCATTTTTTCTTTCACCAGGCTCTCCGGTTCTTGCTATCACAACAGCAACATCCCCTGAATTCCCATGTGTTATGAAATTTTTAGCCCCATTTATGACCCATTCGTCACCATCTTTCACAGCAGTAGTTTTCATATTTCCAGCATCTGAGCCAGTGTTTGGTTCAGTTAATCCCCAAGCACCAAGCCATTCTCCCGTGGCAAGTTTTGGTAAATACTTAGCTTTCTGCGATTCATTACCATGCTGCAAGATGTGTCCTGTGCAAAGTGAATTATGAGCAGCTAAAGAAAGTCCTAAAGCGCCATCAACTTTGGCCAGTTCGATAATTGCTGTGATGTATTCGTGATACCCAAATCCTGATCCTCCATACTCCTCGGGAACTAAAACTCCCATGAGCCCCAATTCTCCCATCTTCTGAAAAAGATCAATTGGAAAATGTTGGGTCTCATCCCATTCCATTTTGTGTGGTTCAATTTCTCTCTCACTAAAATCTTTGATCATTTGTGAGATCATCTCTTGATTTTCTGAAACAACGGTTCCATCCATCATTAGGATTCCTTCTGACATACTTTTATGCGTTACAATGTGTGTTACAAAATTATTAAATCTTAACGATCAAAAATTGGTTCAGTCTGACACATTATTTGTCTGATGATATACTTTTGCGCTCGAATTAAAATTCACATAAAAATCATGAAAATAGCCGTTGTAGGAACTGGATATGTAGGGTTGGTAACAGGGACATGTTTTGCCGAAACTGGAAACAACGTAACATGCGTAGATATTGACCAGAAAAAGGTTGAAAAATTAAAAAATAAACAGATCACAATCTATGAACCAGGCCTTGAAGCCTTGTTCGAAAGAAATATTCGTCAGGGAAGATTGGATTTTACAACTGATTTAGCTGAAGGAATTAAAGGTGCTCAAATTATCTTTCTCGCACTACCAACTCCCCCTGGCGAGGATGGGTCTGCAGATTTACAATACGTTTTAAAAGTGGCTGAGGACTTAGGTCCGATGCTGGATGACTTCACAGTAATCGTTGACAAAAGTACGGTTCCTGTTGGCACCGCAGAGAAGGTGACTGAAAAAGTGGCACAGGGAGCTAAGGTTGAATTTGAGGTAGTTTCAAATCCCGAATTTTTAAGGGAAGGTGTTGCTGTGGAAGATTTCATGAAACCCGACCGTGTTGTTATTGGTGCAGAAAGTGAGAGATCTATCCAATTGATGGAGACACTTTATGCACCGTTCGTAAGACAAGGAAATCCAATAATTTTCATGGATGTTCGATCTGCCGAATTAACAAAATATGCTGCTAACTCTTTTCTTGCGACTAAAATCACTTTCATGAATGAGGTAGCAAACCTGTGCGAATTGTTAGGTGCGGATGTAGATAAGGTGAGAAAAGGGATAGGCACAGATAGTAGAATTGGAAATCGATTCTTGTTTGCCGGAATTGGTTATGGAGGAAGCTGTTTTCCTAAAGATGTTCAGGCACTTGCCAAATCATCTAATGAAGTCGACTATGACTTTAAGATCTTGAACTCGGTAATGTCCGTCAATCAGGTTCAAAAACAGAAAATGATTGAGCCGGTAAAAAAATATTTCAATGGGGATTTGAAGGGTAAAACTATAGCTATCTGGGGACTGGCATTCAAACCATATACCGATGATATTCGTGAGGCTCCTGCTTTAGAAAACATCAACGTTTTGTTGGAGCAAGGCGCTAACGTCAAAACATACGATCCAGAAGCCATGGATAACGTCCAAGAGATTTTTGGAGATAAGATCTATTTTGCCAAAGATCAGTATGATGCACTTAAAGATGCTGATGCATTGATGATCATGACTGAATGGCCAATTTTCAGAACTCCGCAATTTGACCGAATATCGGATGAACTAAAAAACAAGGTCATCTTCGACGGTAGAAATCTTTATGACCTCAAGCAAATGGAGGAATTAAACTTTCAGTACCACAGTATAGGTCGTCGGTCAGTAAATGATTAAAAAACAAAAAAGCCACCTTCCGGTGGCTTTTTTATTTCTGTTCGTTCAACGCCCAATCATAGTCCATATAATCCAGCCTTGCTCTTTTTTCGAGTTTCACCTCAGTATATTGATTGATGTATTCTTCCAGTGTGGTTTTCTTGGTGAAATCTCCACGATACCAGCTAAATAATTTAGAAACTTGAGCTTTTGATGAACTCTTGATTTCATTCTTTGAAGGATCTGATAGAAAGTCCTTTGCTGCATCCGTCAATTGAGCATCTAGTGTTTCAGGTAAGTAAGCCCTGTTTTGGAGTTTAGGGCAAGAAATTGCCGCACAAACCAACGCAAAGTGAATTCGAGGTTCCTCAAACTCTTTTCTTATGATTCCGTGTTCTATGTTGTTAAGATCCTTAGGCTCGTCCCCAATGTTGATAAATTTTATATCCCATGGGGTGTTTACAAAAGGGATCTTAATCGTGGCGCCAATATCCTTGATACTTTTTACTGGATAATGTTCAAGAATAAGATCAAGCGTAAATGCATTATAGGCGTTTATCCAGTACGCTAATTTTTGATCGTCTGTCCAGCTACTTTGTGGCTCATTCGATTCCAACAATTTGAGGTATTCTTTCAATTTGGGTCTTTCAGAGCCTAGCCCTTTGTAGTTAACCAGGCCGTCATTATCCACATACTTTTGAAGTAATTCATCAAAGGATTTATGAGAAACTCCACTTTGACCCATTGCACCAGCTGTGAACAATAAAGCAAATGCTAAAACAATGATTCGATTCATATTCTTTTGTATAATTGTCAAACTTAAAACCTAACTAGCAACGGGCTACCTCGGCATAATGGTTCAATAATTCCAGTCCTCTATTCAATTTAACCAGCAAAAGGTACGCCAACAGACACAATTTTGGAATTAGCAGCTTCGCATAAAGAAATTATTTTACTGATTGCTGGATTTTTTGTGGTAGCAATTTCCGCCAATCAAATCGCTAGAGCGTTCCAGCGAATAAGGCTTCCTCTTATTACCGGATTGATATTTACTGGAATCGTTGCTGGTCCATATGTTATTGGACTAATCCCTGCATCTGCTAAAACCAATCTGAACTTTATCAATGAAACGGCACTGGCATTTATTGCATTCGCAGCTGGTGCCGAATTATATGTTAGGGAATTGAGAAGCCGGATGAATTCCATCAAGTGGAACACCTTTGGCCAACTGGTGGTCACATTCGTTTTAGGTTCAGTAGCTGTATTCTTCTTGGCTGATTACATTCCTTACATGTCAAAAATGACAGTAGCAGCCAAGCTTTCGATAGCCATGATTACAGCGGCGATTTTTGTAGCCAGATCTCCAGCATCAGCTATCGCTGTAATTAATGAGCTACGTGCAAAAGGACCGTTCGTGCAGACAGTAATGGGTGTCACCGTAGTGAAAGACTTTTTGGTGATCATCCTCTTCTCGATCTGTCTGTCACTTTCTCAGGTCTTGATTTCAGGTCAGGATTTTAATTTCATTCGAATCTTAATCTTGTTACTGGAGCTTGGCGCCTCGTTTGTTGTTGGCTTCTATGTATACGGTTTTCTTCTCAAGTTTGCGCTAAGCCTTAGGATTAGGAAAATCCCTAAAACCATCCTAATTCTATTAATAGGCTACTCAGCCTACGTTCTGTCTGCACAAATAAGCTATTACACGGAAGTGGAATTGAATCATAAGATTTTCCTGGAGCCACTTCTCATGTGCATCTTGGCGAGTTTTTACGTGACAAATTTTTCCAAATCCAGGCCTGAATTCTTAAAAATTCTTGAGGACGTCAGCATACCAGTCTACGTATCATTTTTCACTTTGACCGGAGCGACGTTTGCCGTAAATGTCATGGGTGATGTCATTGGAGTAGCAATGATCCTGTTCCTCATTCGGATTATCACCATGATAATTGGAGGTTATACCGGAGGACTTTTGGCCAGAGATCCTATGAAATTTAACCACTTAGGATGGATGCCTTATATCACTCAAGCCGGAGTTGCCCTTGGTCTCGCAACGGTGATTTCAAATGAATTTCCTGATTGGGGAACACAGTTTTCGACTGTAATTATTGCGCTGATTGTGATAAATCAATTCATTGGTCCACCTCTTTTCAAATGGGCGATTCATAAAGTTGGCGAAGATCGAACTAAGGCAGCAACCCCAGAATTTGATGGAATAAGAGATGCCACCATCATTGGGTTTGAAAGTCAAGCAGTTGCTCTTGCTTTACAGCTTCAGGAAAATGATTGGGATGTTCAACTAGCCACCATAAAAGAGGAAGGTAGTTTTCAAGAACCAGAGGGAGTGAAAATTGTCTATCTCAAAGAACTTTCCGTCGAGGAATTGAAAAAAATAGAAGCTGATAAATCAGAAGCCATCGTTGCAATGCTCACTGATGAAGAGAATTATCAAATTGCTGAGATCGCCTATGAAAAATTTGGCACGAGAGATATTATAGTTCGTCTTAATCAAAGAAACAATTCTCAAAAATTCCTCGATATCGGTGTTAAAATAGTAGACCCATTAACCGCCATGGTAAGTCTACTTGACCAGTTTGTACGATCTCCACAAGCTGCATCTTTACTTCTGGGAATGGAAAAAGGGAAAGACACCAGGGATATCGAACTTCAAAATCCGGATCTGCATGGCATTACCTTGAGAGATCTCCGGCTTCCTGCAGATGTTATCGTTCTGTCAGTGGTGCGCGGTGGACAAACCATCATTACTCATGGCTATACTCGACTAAGAATCAAAGACACTATCACTGCCGTTGGATCTATCAAAAGCCTGAATCTGGTCCAGTTAAAATTTGACCGATAGAAAAAGTAAAAGCCAAAACCTAAACATATCTTTGCGGCCATGAGCAATTCACCGGATGGAGGAACATTAAAAAACATTGTTTCTCACTGCAAAGAGTACGGATTCATTTACCCATCGAGCGATATTTATGATGGCCTTGGAGCCACTTACGATTACGGTCCAAATGGATCTGAACTTAAGAATAATATCAAAGAATACTGGTGGAAGGCTATGGTCAGTATGCATTCCAATATCGTGGGAATCGACGCGGCAATTTTCATGCACCCAACTACTTGGAAAGCTTCCGGTCATGTGGATGCATTTAACGACCCTTTGATTGACAACAAAGATTCCAAAAAAAGGTATCGGGCGGATGTTCTGATAGAGGAATACATCGCGAAAATTGAAGGGAAGATTTCTAAGGAGGTTACAAAAGCAGCTAAGAGATTCGGTGATTCATTCGATGAAGCGCAGTTCGTTTCAACCAATCCAAGAGTTGTTGGCTATAAAGAAAAAATTCAGTCGATAGAATATAGAATGGGTCAGGCACTAGAGACTGGCGACCTGAGCGATTTGAAATTGTTAATTGAAGAGCTGGAGATCGCCGATCCTGTTTCCGGTTCCAAAAACTGGACGGATGTCCGACAATTCAACTTGATGTTTTCTACGGAAGTTGGTTCCCTTGCCGATGGTGCTGAAAAAATCTACTTGCGCCCAGAGACAGCACAGGGAATTTTTGTGAACTACTTGAATGTCCAAAAAACTTCTCGACTGAAAACACCATTCGGTATTGCTCAAATTGGTAAGGCATTTCGTAATGAAATCATAGCACGTCAATTCATTTTTAGAATGCGTGAATTTGAGCAGATGGAAATGCAATTTTTTGTTCAGCCAGGTACAGAAATGGAGTGGTACGAGCATTGGAAGGAGAAGAGAATCAAATGGCACAAGTCCTTAGGGCTTGGAGAGGAAAAATACAGATTTCATGATCATGTGAACCTTGCTCACTACGCGAATGCCGCAAGTGATATTGAGTTTAACTTTCCAATGGGTTTTAAAGAGATTGAAGGCATTCACTCTCGAACCGATTTCGATTTGAAAGCACACGAAGAGCATTCGGGGAAAAAACTACAATTCTTCGATCAGAACACCAACGAGAGTTACGTGCCTTATGTCGTGGAAACATCGATTGGACTTGATCGAATGTTTTTGGCAATTATGTCAGCTGCTTACGAGGAAGAAAAATTAGAAGATGGAAGTGAGCGAACCGTATTGAGAATCCCTCCAGCTCTCGCTCCAAACAAAGTAGCCATTCTCCCGCTAGTTAATAAAGATGGATTACCGGAAAAAGCAGAAGAAATACTCAACGAGATCAAATTTGATTTTGCGTATCAATACGATGTGAAAGATGCCATTGGCAGAAGATATAGAAGACAAGACGCTATTGGCACTCCATATTGTGTGACTATTGATCATCAGACACTTGAAGATAACACTGTTACTATTCGAGAACGAGACAGCATGAAGCAAGAACGCGTCTCCATAGATCGTTTGATCTCAACGCTTCATGAGAAGGTTGACATGAAGCATTTGCTAAAATCACTGGCTTGATTTTCGTTCTTATCGTATCGGTTTTTATCGTTATTCACGGCATCAACAGATACCAACGGACTGGTTCCGCTTACCAGGCAATTTACTTGAGCAATAAACATATCGCTTACCTGGAAAAGTATTTCAATTTCTACACCAAGCTACCTCAACAATCGAAGAAAATTTTTGCTACGCGAGTGGCAAAGTTCATGACTAGTAAAAGATTCATTCCAAGAGATATTGAAGTTGTAACTAACGAAATGAAAGTACTAATTTCTGCATCAGCAGTTCAATTGACTTTTGGCTTCCCAAAAGTTCAGCTAAGTCATTTCAGAAATATATTGGTGTATCCCGATTCGTATTACAGTCTCATCAATAAAACTTATCATAACGGGGAAGTCAACCCTAGACTTAACGCCATTGTCCTCTCCTGGAAATCTTTTGTGGAAGGATACATTCATGAAGATGGGAGAAATCTGGGATTACATGAAATGGCACATGCACTTCGACTTGAGAATAAGATAATGAACGAGGAATACAATTTTCTTGACCAGCGATTTCTTAAGGATTGGGAGCTTAGAGCTACTCACACCATGAAAGAGATTGAAGAAGGGAGGGAAACTTTTTTCCGGGAATATGGAGCAATCGATAGAGAGGAATTTTTTGCAGTGGCTGTTGAAAATTTCTTTGAAAGATCTACCGAATTTTCCGAAAAACATCCGCTCACATACAATACACTCCGACAATTGCTAAAACAAGACCCCCTTTTGTTGGAAAAACCCTAGTATTGCGCCTTATCTTTATGCTCAATTATCCGTTATAAATGGGAATTCTTACAATCTGATGTTAAGTAAAGACACAAAATTGCTGTTAAAAATGGAATGAGCTTCTAGAATCAACATTCCCTATCTGAAACCCCAATAACCAATTCAATTAAATGAAGTACTTCCTTTCTATTACTCTTTTGGCTGGCGCCATCACCTATGGAACTTGCCAAAGCACCGAAGATCTTCTTCAAATTGCGAAACTGAATAATGAATATGTAGAGAAGATGAATGAAATATCCAGCCCAATGAGGCTGGATTACAAATCTCTCTACCTAGATGAGCAATGGAATCATATCATGATTATGACTAAGACTAATGAGATTCTTCATTCGACAGGAAGGATAAACCTGGTTAGGAAGGCAGTGGAAATCTTGGTTGATCGTCATGTGAGACAGCTTAATGAAGCTAAGGTTAAGGCATTGATCGTTAATGGAAGTAGGATACTAAAGGTAAGTGGAAGTAAAATCGAGGGGATGAACACTTCTTCTTACATGGGGATTCTTAGTACAGGTAAATTGAATTTGCTTGAAGCGCATAAGATTGGGTTTAGGGTTGAAGAACATGCATATTCAGGAGTGGTACGAGACGAAACGCCCATTTTACTTTCCGACTTTTACTACACAGATGACTTTAAAACATATTATCTATTGAGTGGGAAAAGGGAAATTCTATCCCTCATGGAAGACAAAAGAACGGAGGTCGAGCGCTTCATCAAAATCAACAAATTGAAGCTTCATCAGAAAAAGAGCCTGTCGATCCTATTCAATTATTACAATTCATTGGACAGTTCTGTTAACCCTTAACATGAACAATAGCGTGAATTAGAACAAATTAGAGTTAGGTAAAACAATCTTTTACATGTTATAATATGTTACAGTGAAAGCGATGAAGACCTTTTTATCGGCAATAACACTACTAATATCTTTCTACGGACTAACTCAGACGAAAGATGATCTAAACAAAGTCACCTCAATCAATGGGGAGTACCTTGAAAAAATTCATTCAATTTCGACACCACTTTCTTTAACTAAGAAATCATTTTATCTCGATGAAGATTGGAACCATATGGTAATCATCACAAGAGATGACGAAATCTTACATGCCAATGGCAGAATTAACCTGGTAAGAATGCTGGTGGAAATTCTTGTCGAGAAGCACATCAGAAGACTTAATGAAAGTCGAGTAAGAGCCTTGATTTTTGATGGCGACAAAATAATGAGAATCCCAGCGAGCAGAATTGAGGATAGACGAATCAGCTCATATATGCAGGTACTTTCCGACGGACAAGTAACGCTACTTGAAGCATTTAAAATTGGTTTTAAAACTGAAAGTGATGGTTATTCCGGCGTAGTTGTAGATGAAAAAATGATCCTCGAATCTGACTTCTACTACACCACCGATTTTAGTAGCTTCAATAAGTTGAAAGGCAAAAAAGAAATTCTTTCTATAATGGAAGATCAAAAATCTGCTGCAGAGGTTTTCATTAAGGATAACAAGTTAAAACTCGACCAGAAAAGAGATCTTGCAGTTCTCTTCGATTTCTACAACGACTTTTTTGATAGCAACAAGAACTCCGATCCGTAATCATTTAATTTTCATCAAGCTGGGTCTTCCGAATTGACTATTTTCGGGCATGGCTAAAATGAGTTGGGTCAAACTTCTTTCTTCCAGGCGTCCAGGCGATTCGCTCGCTCAAAATGCAGCACCAACGAGAAGTCCTTTTGAGCAGGACTATGACAGAATTATCTTCTCGAATCCTTTCCGTCGACTTCAGGACAAGACACAAGTTTTTCCTTTACCGGAAGATGATTTCGTTCATACACGACTCACACATAGCCTTGAAGTTTCAAGCGTAGGTCGTTCTCTTGGAAAAAACGCAGGAACCTTCCTACTCAAAAAATATCCAGAGCTTTCTGAGAATTATAGTATCGGAGACTTTGGCGGCATTGTTGGAGCCGCATGCTTAGCGCATGATTTAGGAAATCCTCCATTCGGACATTCAGGAGAAGACAGCATATCCTCTTTTTTCACAACAAATGAAGTTGGAATTGCATTTAAGGAAAGAGTCTCAGGAAAAGAGTGGAATGATCTGATTTCTTTTGAAGGAAATGCCCAAGGATTCCGACTATTGAATAGCAATGTGAATGGTGGGCTGAGATTGACATTTGCCAGCCTCGGAGCTTTCACTAAGTATCCATTATCCTCTTCTTGTGAGAAGGAGGCGGGAAGAAAGAGTCAAAAAAAATACGGTTATTATCAATGCGATTCACATCTTTTTGAAAAGATGGCTGATGCTATGGGTCTCATTAAATTGGGAGATAATAAATGGTGTAGACATCCCTTAGCTTTTCTGGTTGAAGCTTCTGATGATATTTGCTATCACATCATTGACTTAGAAGATGGATGCAGATTGGGATTAGTTCCCTTTGAAAAAGTGAAAATGCTATTGGCATCTATCATTGGAGATGCCTTTTCAGAAGAAAAATTGGCAAAGATTCCTTCGATAAATCAAAAACTGGGAACATTGAGAGCGATGGCAATTAGTCAACTGATTTTCGAATGTTCAACAGTTTTTGAAGAAAACGAGGAGAAAATGTTGGACGGTTCATTTGATTCAGCACTTACCAGCCTGATTCCATCTGCTGAGACTTTGGACTTAATCATCAAACTTTCGATTGACAAGATTTACCAATCAAAACAAGTACTTGAAAGAGAAGCAGGTGGTCATGAAGTCATTGATCACCTTATGGAAGCTTTTGTAGTGGCTGCTTATTACTCAAAATTTGAAGAAGCAAAACCGAAACATTCATCAACACTAAGGTTATTACCTGAAGAGTATTTGGTCCAACTAGATGGCGAAATTTCGGTTTACGAAACGGTGCAAATTATCGTTGATTTTATAAGCGGACTGACTGATTCCCATGCAGTCCGCTTATATCAAACCATCAAAGGGTTTCGACTACCAGTTTAACTTTCTACAGATTCTCCTTCTTCATTCAAGATCTCCCAGTCCAGAACATAACTCGCTGTACTATTCTTTTCGACAAGCTCCATCGTATTGGTATAAACTCCTGGATTGTTGTCTACTTTAAATCTGAATTTTCCGAGAAAATCATTTCTACTTAAGTAATCGAAATCCCACAACTCAACTTCGTTCCATCCTTGCTGTACCTCAAGCGTCAAATCAACTGGAGCAACATCTCCTGTATCTACACGATAATAGATGGATCCTTTTGGCCAAATTTTCTCGCCATTCATTTTCAAATACATCTCATCCTTATCAATTTCATCAGGAAGTGTGCAATGAATTTTGCTGAGTTTGATTTTCTGTTTCATTCCAATAAACTTGATGCAAAAGTTTTATTCGCCTTGGCCTAATGAAAAACCTCGCTCCTCGCCGAAATAGTAAAGATTCTCGGTCTTGATAGTATCAATTCCAATGTTTACTAAATCATTCAACAAAGCGATTATCATTTTATGACTGATTTTTTCACACGATGGACCGTTAGAAAGATCTACGTCTTTATTAATAAAGCGACACCTCCAGTGATCTGTGCAAAATGTTTCAGGGTTTCCATTTGGATAAACTTTTACCCCTCTGTTTGTTATCATTTTCAACTGAAGCGTCTTAGCTGCTGATTTTAGTTTTCTACCCAACTCTTCTGGGTCTTTTCCAGGCCAATCAACAAATACATCCACACCAACTAATTTCTTCTCCCCTAAAATTTCAGGTTCATTTGACTTATCCAACCGTATTTCTCCTTCAGCCATGGCAACTGGTTTTAGACGAGTAGGATGTTTTCCTATTCGTTCAATAACCGCCTGCGCAAACTCAGATGTCGTTGCCTTTTTTCTACTAAAATCAGGATTAAAAACATCCTGCGTATGAATCCCATCTTCAAGGGTTTTCAGCAACGCATTGGCAATTTTTTCGGAAACTTCAGTCTGACCAATGTGTTGCAACATCATTACAGCCGCATTAATAAGACCGGAAGGGTTAGCAAGGTCCTGTCCTGCTATGTCAGGCGCAGAGCCATGAATTGCTTCGAACATCGCATAATTTGATCCAATATTAGCTGAACCTGCCAACCCGACACTTCCGGCAATTTCGGCTGTAATGTCAGAAATAATGTCCCCGTATAGATTCAAGGTCACTACTACATCATATTCTTCGGGTCTGGATGCAAGTCGCGCAGCCCCGATATCTATGATTTGAATTTCTTTCTTTATCTCAGGATATTCCTCTCCAACTTTGTTGAAGACCTTATGAAACATTCCATCTGTGTGCTTCATTATATTGTCCTTAACCATACAGGTCACTTTCTCGCGATTGTTTTGCTTCGCATATTCAAAAGCATACCGAATGATTCGCTCACTCCCAGATTTGGTCACTAACTTGAGGCACTGTATCACATCAGGTGTTTGCTGGTGTTCAATTCCAGCATAAAGATCTTCTTCGTTCTCACGCACTACGACAACATCCATATTCGGATGAAGCGTCTTCACGAATGGATGCAAAGAGCGGCAAGGACGAACATTTGCGTAAAGGTTGAGTGATTTTCGAATGGTTACATTAAGACTTTTATAACCACTTCCTTGAGGAGTCGTAATCGGTGCCTTTAGCAACAACTTATTCCGATTGATTACATCCCAGGATTTATCTTCGATCCCAGCAGTGTTGCCGGAAAGGTAAACTTGCTCGCCTACATCAATAAATTCCGGCTCGATTGCAGCACCAGCTGCTTCCATAATGTCTAGTGTGGCCTTCATGATTTCTGGGCCAATTCCATCTCCAGCAGCAACTGCTACTTTAGTTTTATTCTTAACAGCTTGTTCTTTTGTGAAAGAGGATTGTGTAATGTTTGCTTCCATAATATTGAGATATACGTGCAAACTTAGATGGAGGAGCATTTTTAATACATAAATTTTAATTTATTTTTTTTATGTAAATAATTAATTATTATAAATGTTAAAAATAAAAAAGCGACCCAAATGAAATGGATCGCTTTTAATTGGCGGTAGATTGAATTATTGGAAAATCACGATTTTCCTAACACTATGATTTGATTGTTCAACTACGTAAATGAATCCATTGCCAGTATCTGCGGCTAACCCTAAAGGATTATTCATTTTGGCTTCATATAAATCCCCATTCTCATAGCCTGCACCAGCAAAACCAACGACTGTGGTTACAACATTGCCATTGGGATCTATTCTGCGAACAGCATCATTATTGATATCCGCAACCCAGATGTACCCTGATACATCTATGTCAAGTGCCGCTGGACCTGAAAATTTTGCTGCGGCACCACTCCCATCTTCATAACCTACAAATCCTGCTCCAGCAATCGTGCTGACCATACTTGTTGAAATATCAATCTTCCTGATCATGTGGTTGCTATTATCAGCCACGTACAAATTTCCTGAAGCATCAACTGCAACATCTGCCGGCTTGTTGAAGCGAGCGGTCGCCATCGCTCCATTACTCACGTCCGCATTTCCATCTCCAGCGAGTGTGCTGACTACTCCAGCAACAGTGACTATCCGTATTCGGTGATTGTTGTAATCTGCAACTACTATGTTTCCAGATCCATCAATCGCCAGCCCGGAAGGACCATTAAATTGAGCTGCCGTGCCAGTTCCATCAGCAAATCCAGAGGCTCCTGATCCAGCAAGAGTGGTGACAACTCCAGCCGGTGTGATTTTGCGGATACTGTGATTACCAAGATCAGAGACATAAACATTCCCTGAAACATCCACCACAATTCCAGCTGGATTATTGAACTGAGCTGCTGTTCCTGTACCATCCAGTAACCCTTGAGTTCCTGAACCTGCGAAAGTTGTTACCGCTCCTGAGTTATTAATTTTTCTGATACGATGATTTCTGGAATCCGAAACATATACATTTCCTGAAGCATCAACGGCCACTGCATTTGGCTCGAAAAAGCGGGCACCAGTGGTTGTTCCATCAAGGAAACCTGAAGTGCCATTTCCAGCCCAAGTTGTGACTTGAACTACATCTTCAATAACATCTGTTACGACTATACTTATTGCTGCCTCTACTTCATGATCTCCATCGCTTACTTTGACTCCAAAGCTGTATTGTTGAATACTTTCATAGTCCAGATTTTTTCCAGCCGAAAGTGAAAGCTCACCATCTTGATTAATCTCATATAGACCATCAAAGACATTTGGATCACTCAAGGAATATGATAAAGTTCCTCCCTCTGGATCAGTGGCATCAATCGTTCCGATAACATCGGTGTCAGAAACATCTTCTCTTACTGTGAATGTTTCGTTACTAACAACTGGCGGATCTCCTTCTTCGACATCCGTCACATTAATAGTCATGGTAGCGGAAGCACTTAATTGACCATCGGATACTTCAACTAAAACAGTATGACTGATGGTTGTTTCATAGTCTAAGCTTTGTCCAGTAGTAAGACTTAGGTCTCCAGAATCACTGATTTCAAATAGTGACGCAGCTTTACCATTGACCACACCAATATTAAATGAAAGTAAATCACCTTCTGCATCTGTTGCAACTACTCTCCCGATTACATCGGTATCACTGATATTTTCAGCAACTGTGAACGTTTGATCAGCAATGGTTGGAGTAGTGTTTTCGTCTACATCAATGACTTGAATTGTGACTGTTGCGGAAGCCGTGGCTTCTCCATCGCTCACTTCCACAACAATACTATGGCTAGTTGCGCTCTCAAAGTCAAGACTCTGACCTGCAGCGATACTCAAAGCACCAAGCGAAGTGATTGAAAAAAGATTATTGTCATTCGTCGTTATGCTAAATGTAAGATCATCTCCATCCGTATCGGTCGCCACAACTGTACCAATGGCATCTGTTTCGCTGATTGCTTCAGAAGCATTGAAAGACTGATTTTGAATTTCTGGTGGTATGTTTTGAATTTCTGGGTCGTCCTCCCCACAACCAGCGAAAATCAAAGTGGCTGCCATTACGGTAAATAGCACACACATTCTTGTAGTGTTTTTGTGTTTAGTTTTCATAGTGACTTTTTTAGAATCTTCTAGTCAAATGTGATTGGAAAAGAAGCTCTATACTTATGAAAACTTCCGAATGGAGAATATGAGTTTCCGAATCGTAAAGGTCTCAGACGCTTTGCATTACCTCAAGAAATTCTTCTTTCTTTTCTCTTGAGATGCTGGCGTTTCTATTGTTGTCCATAACAATGTACCCGCCATCTTGTGACACATATTGTTTGATGTGCTTGAGGTTAATTAAGTAAGAACGGTGGGGTTTGTAAAATTCTGGAGCATCCTCCAGAAGATCCATAAAGAACTTTAGTGGTTTGCTAACCAGGATTTCACCATCTTCCTCAGAATAGACTTTGGTATACATCCGATCTGCCTCTAGCATAATAATGTCATCAAATTTGACAAACAGTACTCCATTGGAAACTGGCAGCCCAACTTTTCTTACTGAAGAAGCTTTAAGTGTGTTCTTTAATTCTTCTAACCGTTCGCTAATCTTCGATTTTCCTCGATGCTGAATCGCTTTTTCAACTGCTTCCGCTACTTGTTCGTCGCGAAGGGGTTTCAATAAATAATCTACTGCGTTTAGTTTGAAAGCCTTAATGGCGTATTCACTGTAAGCAGTTGTGAATATGATTTCGAATGTGATTTGACTTGGCGCAAAAAAATCTAGCAGTTGGATACCTGAATAACCGGGCATTTCGATATCGAGAAATACAATTTCAGGTTGGAATTCATTAATAAGTCTTACTCCTTCTGGAAGATCGCTTGCTTCTTGAAGTTCAGTTATCTGCGGGCAGTTATCTTCGATCAAGACCCTGAGTAGGCGTTTTGCTTTTTCCTCATCGTCGATAATTACTGCTTTCATTTACTCAAAAATATTTTCAATCAAATTATGGTCAAGCCTCAATTTCCGAATGACGTTTCTGGGCTTCCGGAACCAATTCCTCAATTGGCAGTTCAAGCATAACTTTTGTGCCTGGATTTTCTGAATTCGCATCTACATCGTTTACTTTCTCGATTATCGGATTCAATCGATCATGATTGAGCAATTCAATTCTGCTTTTCAACGCATGTGTGGCGAATGATTTATGATCTGGATCACGCATTTGATTTATTTCTTGTGATCGCTTGCGCCCGATTCCATTATCAATTACCTCAAACAAAAGTGCTTGCTTACTATCGTCTTGCTTCACAACAATTGTCAGTTCTCTTTTCCCTTGTTTGTGTAACAATCCATGTTTGATTGCATTTTCAACATAGGGCTGAATCAATAAGGACGGAATGGATAGTTCCGTATCTACGTTTTCCTCAATTTGAATTGAGCAATCTAGTGTTTCCTCAAAGCGTAATTTTTCCAACTCAAGGTACAAACTCAATGCTTCGATTTCTTCTCGTAAAGCAACCGTCTTAACCTGGCTATGTTGAAGATAAACTCTCATTAAATCTGCAAACTTGCCTAGGTATTTCCCAGCTAACTTTTTCTCGTTGGTCATGATGTATTCCTGAATGGAATTCAGAGCATTGAAAACAAAATGAGGGTTCATTTGAGACCTGATGGCTTTCAACTCCGAGGCTCGATATTGTTGCTCAAGTTCCAGCCGTTTTTGCGTTTCCTTCAATTCTAGTTGAGTAATCGCTTGTGCTTGGCGAAGTTTTCTCTGCCGATAAATCATCACTCCGCCAATAGCTAAAAACACAACCACTACAACTAATCCAAACAAAAGATATCGTTGTTGTGATAGCTGTAATTCCTGAAGCTCTGTTGTTTGAGTTAAAGAAGCCAGTTCTTGCTCTTTAAGATTGGCTTCATATCTAGCTTGAAGTGAGGACAATCGATTCTGGTTTCTATTTCGCAACGTGGAATCAGATTTAGCCCAATAAATTTCGAATGCTTCAAGCGCTTCCTTGTGTTTTCCTTGAGCTTTGAAAACGCGATACTTTAATCGAGGATAATCCAAACTGGAGGGCCTTAATTCTCCCGCTTGTTTCATAAAGTAAAGAGCGGAATCGTACAATTTAAGTCCCTCGAAAGCGAATCCCTGGTTAGCTGTTAGGTAATATTTTGTCTGCAAGCTAAAATTATACTTATCTGCAAAACCAAGTGCTTCACGAGATAAATCAAGTCCTCGTCGATACTGCCCGTCTCTTATGATCGGGGCTGCAGCAATAGAGATGGCATTCGCATAGCCGTACTCGTCGTTGGCTTGAGTTGCTATTTGCATTGCCATTTCACCGTAGTAAACTGAGGAATCAATATTGACTGTAACCCAGCCATTATAGACTTTACACATTTGAACACAGATCTTAATCTGTAGGTCAATGTTCTCCTTTTTCCTAGCTTCTTCTAAAGCATATCGGTAATACTTCGTACAATTTTCCAGATCATTGTTTTCTCTCAGAACCGATGCGATCTCTGCATAAATTTCTGGGATCAAGTAGTCAAGTCCACCTTCAGAGTTTTTGTCAAGCGCTTTGTAGAAAAATTCCAATGCTTCATCATTTTCGTTTTTCTTATTGAGGATCTTACCCTTTGCTAAATAATAGTCAACGCTAAGTCGATTGGCTTTATCCTCAACAGCGATGGTTGAAAGAATACTATCAGCCAGGTCGAATCTATTAAAGAGGATCAATGACTCAATCCTGTTAAGTTGAGATTTGGCTTCTAGTCCTTTATCCTTGGACTCTTTGGCTATGATCAGGAGTTGATTGGTGAACTTGTTGACCGAATCGATGTTCTCCGATTTGTATGTTTCTACAAGCTCCAGAAGTCGACCCACCTCAGCCGAACTTTGACTGAAACCAAGAAAGGAGAACAGAGTTAAAATACCAACAAGCGCATACTTTTTCATTGATAGGATACGTTCATCATTCAATTTAATCATTTGTTCAAACCATTTGTCACCTTTCAGCTTTTCATAAGGCCATAAACACCTCAAAATCTTGCGCCTACGGCTTATCTAATTACCTTTGCGCACTATTTGAAAATGTGGTATAAGCTCTCCAATATTATCCTTAAAAATCGAGTGACTTTAATGGTCATCCTTCTACTGATAACCGCCTTTATGGGCTATCAGTCGAAGAACATTTTGTGGTCATTTGATCTCGCCAATATCGTTCCTGATAACGATGAGGATATGATCTACTTCAAGCAGTTCCGAGAGACTTTTGGTGAAGATGGGAACATGATGGCCTTCGGCATAAAAGATAGTGCCGTATTTGACCTTGAAGTGTTTAGGAAGCTTTCCGAAATGACCACAGCAATAGAAAGTAAAGAAGGGATTAACAGTGTAATCGGAATCCCCAACCTTCAGAAACTGGTAAAGGATGGAGCCAGTGGTTCGTTTGTGTTACAGGATGTCTTTGAAGAAATTCCTGAAACCCAAGAGGAATTAAATGCTAAACTTGAAGAAGTTGCAAGTCTTCGGTTTTATAGTGGTCAACTTTTGAATGACGAAAATGGCGCCACCCTTCTTTTAATCACCATAGATAAAAACGTTCTTAATTCGAAGGCTAGAGAAATTCTAATTCCCGAGATATTAAGAGAGTCAGAAAAATTTGAAAGAGAAACTGGAATAGATATCCGTATTGCCGGTTTGCCCTATTTACGGGTGACAAATACGGCAAGAGCAAAATCTGAATTGAATATGTTCCTGATCATGTCTTTAGTTGTGACAGGAATAATCCTATTTCTATTTTTCCGATCTTTTAAGGCGGTAATCTTCCCAATCATTATCATAGGAATTGTAGTAGTATGGGTACTTGGAACGCTAGCCTTACTGAAATACAAGATCACCATTCTGACTGGTCTTATTCCACCAATTATTGTCGTAATTGGAATTCCTAACAGTGTCTACATGCTGAACAAATACCACCAGGAATATCTAAACCATGGTGATCAGATGAAGGCCTTGCGAAGGATTATAAGAAAAATTGGAGTTGTTACTTTGATTACCAATCTGACAACCGCCGTTGGTTTCATGGTACTCATTTCAACTCAAATCAAAATTCTAGTTGAGTTCGGAATTGTTGCAGGCATCAACATCATGGCGACATTCATTGTGAGTATCATCATGATCCCTGCGGTCTTTTCATTATACAAACCGCCTTCACAAAAGCACTTGAAGCATCTGGATTTCAAGATCATGGATGGCGTGTTGACATTGATCGACTACATCGTTCACCGTTTTAGACCAGCGGTTTTTCTTATCACAATTGCTGTAGTTGCTATATCAGCAATTGGGTTGAGTCACATTCAGGCAGTATCGTTCATGGTTGATGATTTGCCGGAAGATGATGTGGTAAGAAAGGACCTTCGATTCTTCGAGCAAAACTTCAGTGGCATCATGCCACTGGAAGTAATCATAGATACAGGAAATAAGAAAGGAGTTCAAAATCTGAGAAATCTGAGAAAGATCGACCAGCTCGAAAGATATCTGGGCACCCTAGATTACATTTCACAACCGGTTTCCGTTGTGAGCTTTGCTAAGGCTGCCCGACAAGCCTTCTATAATCAAGGTGCAAGTTTTTACTCACTTCCCAACAATAGGGATTTGGGTTTTATCATGAAATATTTAAGCACTGGTGAAACCGAAGATCTTTCAAAGTCTTTCATTGATTCAACCGGTCAGTTCACCAGAGTTCGGATGCAAATAGCTGACATAGGTTCGATCAAACTGGACTCTCTAATTGAGGATGTGGTAAGACCTGAAATAGATTCTATTTTTCAAAAAACGAAAATGACGGCCAACCTCACGGGTACTACGCTCATTTTTATCAAGGGAAATAAATTCCTAATCAAAAACCTCCTCACCTCTATGGTGATTGCTTTCTGCATCATTGCAGTAATCATGGGATTGCTGTTTAGGAATTTCAAAATGATCGTTATATCAGTGATTCCAAACATGATCCCACTACTAATTACTGCGGGATTAATGGGCTATTTTGGAATTCCGCTGAAACCAAGTACAGCTCTTGTTTTCAGTATTGCATTTGGAATATCGATCGATAATTCTATTCACCTGCTGGCTAAATACAGGCAAGAATTGTTCATCAACAAATTCAACGTTTCAAAAGCAATAAGTGTGAGTATTCGTGAGACAGGCTCAAGTATGATCTACACTGCAATCATCCTGTTTTTCGGATTTATCATCTTCACTTTCTCAGAGTTTGGTGGAACAATCGCTTTGGGCAAGCTTACCGCGATCACTCTGTTTGTGGCGATGTTAACGAATGTCGTCCTTCTTCCAGCCTTGATCATGCAATTTGATAGCGGAAAGCGAAACAAAAAATCTCATCCACTCATCGAAAGTGTACCGGAACTTGCTGAAGGCATTGATGATGATATAGAAGTTCCAAAAAAATAGTTTTAACCTGGTTCTCAAAGTGAAATACCCTGAATATAAAAACGTCAGTTACCCTGAAATCGCAAAAGAAATTCTAGCCTTTTGGGAAAAAGAAAAGGTATTTGACCAGTCCATTACTTCCAGAGAAGGGAAAGAGACGTTCACTTTTTATGAAGGTCCACCATCTGCGAACGGTACTCCCGGAATCCATCACGTAATGGCCAGAACTGTAAAGGATCTTTTTTGCCGATTCAAAACTCTACAAGGCTACCAGGTTAAAAGAAAAGGCGGTTGGGACACGCATGGCTTGCCAGTAGAGTTGCAAGTGGAGAAAGAACTTGGAATCACCAAAGAAGACATTGGCAAGAACATCACGGTAGAAGAATATAATGCCAAATGCCGGGAAGCAGTGATGAAGTTCAAAGATGAGTGGGACGATCTCACCATGAAAATGGGCTACTGGGTTGACCTTGACGATCCGTACGTAACTTTTGAAAAAGACTACATCGAATCCGTTTGGAATCTTCTGAAGAAGCTGTACGACAAAGGTTTGTTGTATAAAGGCTACACTGTTCAGCCTTATTCTCCTGCGGCCGGTACTGGGCTTTCTTCACACGAATTGAACCAGCCAGGAACGTATCATGATGTAAAAGACACATCCATTGTCGCTCAGTTCAAAGTAAAGAACAATAACAAATCTTCATTCCTTTTCGAAAATGAAAAGGAAGATGTAAGGGTTCTTGCCTGGACAACTACACCATGGACGTTACCAGCAAACTGTGCCTTGGCGGTTGGAGAAAAGATTCAATACGTCAAAGTCAAAACCTTCAATCAATATACAGGGCAGCCAATCTCTGTGGTACTTGCAAAAGATCTTGTTGGTAAATTTTTCTCAGAAAAAGCGAAAGACATTTCTCTATCCGATTACAAAGCAGGAGACAAGCTGATCCCATTTGAGATTGCCGGAAAATGGGTAGGAAAAGAGTTATTGGAAATTCGCTATGAGCAATTAATGCCATATGTGACCAATTCAGATCTGGAAGAAAATGCATTTCGAGTAATTGCAGGAGATTTTGTTTCGACAGAAGATGGAACGGGAGTCGTGCACACTGCCTCTGTTTTTGGAGCGGATGACTTTCGAGTTACACAAGCTGCAGGCGTTCCATCTGTTATGGTCAAAGACGAAAATGGGCAAGATGCGCCTTTGGTTGACAAGCAAGGAAAGTTCGTGCAAGAGGTCACTGATTTCGCCGGTCGATATGTGAAGGAAGAATACTATGACGATGAAACGAGGAAAGATCCTGATTTCAAACCAACAGATGTATTAATAGCCATTAAGCTAAAAGAAGAAAACAAGGCTTTTAAAGTCGAGAAATACGAACACTCATACCCACATTGCTGGCGAACAGACAAACCGGTTTTATACTACCCATTGGATTCCTGGTTTGTGAGAACTACCTCATTGAAAGAACAATTAGTAGCGCTCAACAAAACAATCAACTGGAAACCGGCATCTACTGGAACCGGAAGATTTGGAAACTGGTTGGAAAACCTTGTCGACTGGAACTTGAGCAGATCAAGGTATTGGGGGACACCACTTCCAATATGGGTGACGGAAGATCGGCAAGAAATGAAATGCATTGGTAGTATTCAGGAACTTAAAGATGAAGTGTCTAAATCGGTTGAGGCAGGTTTTATGACCGACCCAATCGGAGAAGATTTTGATCTTCATCGACCTTTCGTTGACGATGTTTTTCTTGTCAGTGATTCCGGAAAGAAAATGACTCGTGAATCAGATCTGATTGATGTGTGGTTTGATTCAGGTTCCATGCCGTACGCTCAATGGCATTTCCCGTTTGAAAACGAAGACATTTTCAATGCTAATTTCCCAGCGGACTTCATCGCTGAAGGTGTTGATCAAACACGAGGTTGGTTCTTCACGCTCCATGCGATTGCCGTTTTGCTGTATGACAGTGTGGCTTTCAAAAATGTAATGGCGAATGGGCTGGTGCTGGATAAAGACGGAAACAAGATGTCCAAGCGCTTGGGCAATGCGATCAATCCGTTCGACACGTTGGGAAAATATGGCGCTGACCCGACGCGTTGGTACATGATTGCCAACGCCAACCCATGGGACAATTTGAAATTTGACCTGGACGGTGTTGTTGAAGTTCAAAGAAAATTCTTTGGTACGTTGACCAACACGTATTCCTTCTTTGCACTTTATGCGAATCTCGATGAGTTCCAAATGGATGAGATGGACATCATTCCAGTAGAACAACGACCAAGGTTTGACAGATGGATTTTATCTGAGCTTCAACTATTGATCAAAAATGTGACCACATTTTATGAGGATTATGAACCAACCAAGGCAGCAAGAGCAATCCAGGATTTTGTAAATGATCAACTTTCGAACTGGTACATTCGACTCTCGAGAAAGCGGTTTTGGAAAAGCGAAATGAATGCCGATAAAAAGGCAGCCTATGAAACGTTGTATGAATGCTTGATGGTCACAGCCCAGCTTATGAGTCCAATTGCTCCATTTTATGCAGATTGGCTTTACAAGAATTTATCAGACGGAATTCGTGAAAAAGCGAAGGCAAACAATACGCCTCTACAACAAGATTCTGTTCATCTTTCGGAGCTTACAAAAGCTGAAGATGACAAGATTGATGAACCATTAAGCAAGAGCATGCACCTGGCACAAGACATCTCTTCTCTTGTGCATTCTCTGCGCAAGAAAGAAAAGATCAAAGTTCGCCAGCCTTTGAGCAAAATATTGATTCCAATCTTGAAGGAAGATACACGCCATGCAATTGAAGCAGTTGAGGAATTGATCCGGAGTGAGATCAATGTGAAGGAAATCGAATACATCAGTGAAGATTCCGGTGTTCTTGTGAAAAAGATAAAGCCCAACTTCCGAAAGCTAGGTCAAGAATACGGCCCTAAGATGAAAGACATCACTGGAGTGATCAATGGATTTGGAAAAGAGGAGATTTCAAAGATTGAAAGCGAAGGTTCATATGAAATTGAAGTTCAAGGTGAAAGAATCTCACTCACACTCGAAGATGTTGAAATTACCTCTGAAGATATTCCAGGGTGGTTGGTCGCATCTGAAGGTCCACTAACAGTCGCGCTAGACATCACGTTAACAGATGAACTGAGAAAAGAAGGGCTAAGTAGAGATGTTGTCAACAGAGTTCAGAATCTCAGAAAAGACAAAGGTCTGGAGGTACAGGACAAAATTGCTATTGAATTTTTCACTACCGATGTACTATTGAAAGAGGCAGTGACTGTTTTCAATGACTATATAAAAGAAGAAACGCAAGCGTTATCTGTTCAATTCACAGAAAGTCAATCCGATCCAGAGACATTTGATATTGACGGCATTGAATTAAAAGTGAACATAGAAGTGTCCAGATAACTGAATTTATTTTGACTAAATGAAGCATCCAGCCTTAAAATATTTCCTGATCAGCCTTGTGATTATCATCATTGATCAAATCGTTAAAATGTTGGTTTATAACAACATGACCATGGGTTCTGGGGGTCAGATCATGATTTTTGGCACATGGTTCAAACTGCATTATCTCACAAATCCTGGAATGGCCTTTGGACTCAAGCTTGATTTCGTTTATGGCAAACTGATTCTGACCGTCTTCCGAATTGCTGCCATGTTTGCTATTGGCTACTACTTATTTGCTTTGGTCAAAAAAGAAGCGCATAAGGGATTGCTGGTTTGCATTGCGCTAATTCTTGGTGGTGCGATTGGAAACTTGATTGATAGTATTTTCTATGGAGTTCTCTTAGATAATGCCCCATATGATGCTCCTACTCCTTGGTTTCATGGGCAAGTAATAGACATGTTTTACATCGACATCTGGGAAGGTTATCTTCCCGATTGGATTCCTCTTTTAGGCGGTGACTACATGGCACTTTGGCCAGTCTTCAATATTGCAGATGCTTCAATTTTTGCATCTATCTGTATCATTCTTGTTTTCCAAAAACGTTTTTTCAAAAAAGAGGAAACAGAGGAAAACCCGGAATTAGAAGAAACCGCAAGCGTGTAATTTTGAAAGTCTTTCACATTCTAAATGGTGATGCACTGAAAGATCAGCTACCTGCTGAAGCCATTTCAGGAAAGATTATTATCGCACGAGAGTGCCTGGTTGATGGAGATGTGGGAGGTAATTCATTGGATGAATTGATCCAATCCAGGATCAAATTCATGAGCGAAAATTATGGTGTCTTAGAAAATGAATATGTTGAAACGACAGTTCCTGAATTAAGAAAGATTGCAAACATTGATAAAGGTGAAGTTAATGTGTGGTTCGAAGATGATCTTTTTTGCCAGGTCAACCTTTGGTTCACGTGCCATCTCTTGAAAAGAAAACAGCTAACCGTACATTTGATACGACCAACAAGATCACTACAATATGGATTTGCAAGCTATAGTCCCGAAGAATTACTGCCTCTTCTAAATGAAAGAATTTCCCTATCAGAAAATCAGGTCAATCAATTCTCGAAACTTTGGAAATCTTATCAATCAAATAACGAAAATGGGTTGATCGATGCGGCTCGAAAGCTAGCAGAAAACTTTCCATTTGTCGAGGAAGCAATTGATGCTCACTTGAAAAGGCTCCCTCTAGGAGATGGTCTACCAGAACAATCTCTACGAGAAATCATCAATGATCTCGACACAAAGGATTTTGGCATTGTTTTTGGAGAATTTTCCAAAAGACATCCCATTTATGGGTTCGGAGACTTGCAAGTCAAGCGTCTTTTTGATCAGGTTCAAGAAAAGTAATTGGTTGGGTATATTTGGAAAAACCTAGCCAATGTCTAAATCAAAAATTGATTTCAAGCACTTACTGGTAGAAGCAATTCTCATTGTATTTACGGTTCTGTTGGCGCTTGCCTTAAGTGAGTGGCGGAACAGCATAAAAGAAGATAATACTAAAGCTGCGGTCTTAGCCAATATCATTCGAGAAATAGAGGCGAATAAAGAAGATCTTGAAAGCAAGATGAGCTACCACTTAGAAATGTCAACAAAGCTGGGTGAATACGTAAACTCCGACAGTTTATGGTCCACCTTGGAGTACAATTCTGGTATCGAAGCGATGATTCAAATCCTGGACAAAGGCCTTCTGAATCCAAGTCTGCAATCGGGCGCCTGGCGCAGTGCAGAGCTAAGTGGAATTGTCAACAACTTCGATTTCACAACACTGTACATTCTGTCCAACCTCTATCAAGTTCAAGACGAAGGACCGGCAAGTACCTGGAAAACGATGGCCGCCCACTTCGGAAATCCCTACTCATACGATCCTGCCAATGCCAAGACACTGGGCAAGATGTTACAGCTAGGTTTTCAAGAGCTCTATTCTCAAGAAAGAAGCTTGGTTTATTCGTATGAAAATGCGCTTGAAAAGCTGAAGGATATTTCCAACTAACTATCCACTTCTTCTGTTAGAATTTCAGGTTTTCCTTCCAAAGTTTTATGTACTGGACATCTATCAGCTATTTCAATTAGTCTTTTACGTTGCTCAGGTGTCAAATCACCTTTCAGTGTAATTAATCGCTTTATCTGATCAATTTTCCCCTTAGAATCCTCACTGTTCTCGCCATCTACTTTATGAATTTTGTCGTGAGTGAGTTTTACTTCTACTTCATCAAGCGCAATTTTCTTGAAATCAGCATACATTCTCAACGTCATGGCTGTACAGGCTCCTAAACCTGACAACAAATACCCATATGGAGTTGGGCCTTGATCGTCACCACCTACACTTGGCGGTTCGTCTGCAATCATTTGATGCCTCCCGGCGGTTATCTCAGTTGTATATCCTTTTGGACCCACTCTCGCCCAGACTTCACCTTCGGGTGCCTCCTCTGATTGATTCTCTTCAATATACCGTGAAGCCCAGCCTGCAATTACGGTCCCAACATACCTGGCGTCTTCTTCACGAAACAGAAGGTGATCTGCTCCATCAAGAGAAACGAAACTTTTAGGGTGCATAGCTTCCACAAAAATTTCCTGCGCACTTTCAATTCCGACAGTGTTATCCTGCGGCGAATGCAAAATAAGTAACGCCTTTTTCAAATTCTTGATAATACCTTTTCCTTCATTCTCTTCAAGGTCATCCAGAAACTGTTTTTTCATTTTGAATGGCCGGCCACCAATATTTATTTCAGCTTCACCGTTCTCCTCCAGTTCACTTCTTCCTGCATCTAACAAATGAGTAACGTGTGTCGGAGTAGAAGGTGCACCCACTGTAGCCACTGCTTTCACTGCGGGAAGCTCTCCTGATACATGTAGAACAGCAGCTCCACCCAGTGAATGACCAACTATGATTTGTGGTGCTTCATAGTTTTTTTCTAGAAAATCATAAGCTTCCCTCAGGTCAGAGAGATTGGAAGAAAAATTCGTATCTGCAAAATCTCCTTTGCTCTGTCCTAAGCCGGTAAAATCAAATCGTAATACGGCCATTCCAAGCTGAGTAAAGGCTTGAGAAATATGATCGACGGATTTTAGATTTTTCGAGCAGGTAAAACAGTGCGCAAAAAGCACAAATGCCTTTGGCTTACCAATGAGTGGGAAATCGATTCTTCCGGACAACTCATGCCCTTCAGTATTTTGAAAGGTAATTTTTTTAAATCGCATGTGATTGGAAAGGTTTAATTATCTTGAACGGGAAACGGATCTGGTTTAATCGTGTCATTAAGCTACAGGTTTTACAAAAATGAGTAAGCTTTCGTTCATATCAATCATCTTCTTTTTTGCTGCAGCATCTGCAAGCGGACAAATACTGAAGTATGAAGTGGTGAAAGGGAACAAGAAACTAGGAGATATGATCGTAGAACGCAGATCAAATAATAACTACATCGAGTATCATGTCGAAAGCAAAGTCGTTTTTAGAATCCTTTTCTCTTTTACCGTCGATTATGAATCCTCGTCTTCTTACGTCAACAATGTCTTAGAAAAAGAATCCACCGTCAGTAAATTGAACGGATCAACCCAGAAATCCTCAGTGGTTGTTAGAGAAGGTGATAACTACCTGCATACGCAAAATGACATTACAACAAAACTCGATGGACCAATAACGTATTCGGTTGGAGCGATCTACTACAATGAACCTTACGACGGCCAGAAAGTCTATTCTCCACAATTTGGGCAATACCTCACTTTCGAAAAAATGGAAAACCATGTGTATAAAATGGAATCGCCAGATGGCACAAATTTGTACACTTACATGAACGGGATCTGTACAGAAGTCAAGGTTTCAAGGGACTTTGCAAAATTCTATTTCCGAATGGCTCCTGAGACTTTTTATGCGGTCCAGAATCAAGTTGATTCGATTGTAGGTGGGAATTAGTTCTTGAAGAAAGAGTCGACAAACTCGACTTTGTTGAAAATCTGCAAATCATCCACACCTTCCCCAACACCAATATATTTCACTGGGATTTGAAACTGATCGGAAATTCCAATCACTACGCCACCTTTGGCAGTTCCGTCCAATTTTGTAATTGCAAGAGAAGAAACATTGGTGGCTTTCGTGAATTCTTCCGCTTGGATAAATGCATTTTGTCCGGTGCTCCCATCTAAAACCAACATCACATCGTGTGGTGCTTCAGGAATGAACTTCTGAACCACTCCCTTGATTTTCGAAAGCTCATTCATCAAGTTCACTTTCGTGTGTAAGCGTCCGGCGGTATCAATGATTACGACATCTGCATTTTCTTCTTTTCCACGCTTCGCTGCTTCAAAAGCTACTGCCGCTGGATCGGTATTCATTCCTTTGGAAACAACTGGAACTCCAACTCGCTCACCCCACATGATCAATTGATCAACAGCGGCTGCTCGAAAAGTATCTGCAGCACCAAGGATTACTTTTTTACCAATTCCTTTCAGCTGTGCTGCCAACTTACCAATGGTTGTTGTTTTTCCAACGCCATTAACTCCAACAACCAGAATGACATAGGGCCCATCTACTTCCGGGATACTGAATTCTTCAAGGTCTACTGTGTTGTTTTCAGAAAGTAGCCCGGCAATCTCTTCTCTTAATATCTGGTTGAGTTCGCTAGTATTCAAATATTTATCCTTTGCCACCCGAGCCTCAATCCGTTCGATAATTTTTACCGTCGTTTCAACGCCAACATCTGAAGTGATCAGCACCTCTTCCAAATCATCCAAGACATCCGCATCAACAGTACCTTTTCCAACGACTGCTTTATTCAGCTTTGAAAAGAAGTTATCCTTAGACTTTTCTAAACCTTTATCGAGCGATTCTTTTTTCTCCTTTGTAAAAAATTTCAGTAAACCCATGTGCGACAAAAATAGAGTGAAAACAATAAAAAAGCCGTCCCGATAATTACCGAGACGGCTTACAAATTGTCTTGAAATTTTACTTCGACAATGCCTCTTTTACGTCTCCTTCCATTACCATTTCTTCACGGTAGGAATAGGATCCGTTTTCATTTTTTATTGCTTTAACAACCTTCGCGTATTTCGCTCCTCCAGGCTGCTTTAGTGTTGCTACTACCTTCTTTGCCATCTTACTTAATTTCTTTGTGAAGTGTATATTTTCTCATGATCGGGTTGTATTTCTTCAACTCAAGTCGATCAGGAGTGTTCTTTCTGTTCTTAGTAGAGATGTACCGGCTGGTTCCTGGCAAACCACTGTCTTTGTGCTCGGTGCACTCTAATATCACTTGTACTCTGTTACCTTTCTTGGCCATTTTCTTATTCTTTTAAAACAAACCGCAGCGAAAAAATGCTTCTGGTTTTCAAAAGGAGTGCAAATTTAGGGAAATTAGTGATTAGTGCAATGCAAACCCTACAGTATTTTAGTGGTATAGATGTAAAAATTGGAGTCAAATTCAATGCTCTCCCCTTCTAATTTCACACGTTGCGTATAGGAAGTGGGACTTAACCACTGCTCTTTTCCATCTACAAAAATCTTTATTGGCATATCAAATGAACCAATGCAGTTGGTCCACCTGTAGTTCATCACATTCTCCTCCATATAATATTCCAACACTGGGATTCTGTAGTCTCTTAAGTATTGATCGAATACACTACTTAAATCAAGCCCAGCCTGATTTGCTATGTAGTTCTCTATCTGCGCAGTAGTTACCGTCTGGTGGTAGAATTCCTCATTCAAGCCTCGAAGGATGGCTCGCCATTTTTCGTCATCATTAACTAACTGTCGGATCGTATGTAGAATGTTGTTTCCTTTTGTATACATGTCCCCAGAACCACGCTTATTCACGCCATATTCTCCAATGATCTTTTCGCGATTCTGGATCCCTTTTCTCAATCCTTTGGTATAGGTAGCTGCAGCTTCTTTGCCATAGAAATATTCAATAAAAAGACTTTCTGAATACATCGTGAAAGATTCATGTATCCACATATCAGCTGCATCCTTGTAGGTGATGTTGTTTGCAAACCACTCATGACCTGTTTCATGGATGATGATATAATCCCACTTAAGCCCCCAGCCAGTTCCACTTAGGTCATTTCCCAGGTAGCCCTTTTTATATTGATTTCCATAAGTCACTGAACTTTGGTGTTCCATTCCAAGGTAAGGAACCTCTACCAGCTTGTAACTATCTTCATAAAAAGGATAAGGACCAAACCAATATTCCAGTGCCTCTAGCGTTCGGTCTGCATCTTTAAAATGTTCAGTAGCAATTTCTTTGTTATAGGACAACACCCAATAGTCCACATCCAACTTTCCTTTCTCGCCATCATACGTAGAGGAAATATTTACATAGTCTGCAATATTGACGTTAACCCCGTAATTATTTATCGGGTTGACCACCTTCCAAATAAACGTTCTGGTTCCATCTTTTTCTTTTTCAATTTTATCCAGTCGCCCATTTCCAACTCCGGTAAGGCCTTCTGGAGCATTGATCCTTAGTGTCATTCCGTTATCAGGTTCATCATACATATGATCTTTGCACGGCCACCAAATACTGGCTCCAATACCTTGATTGGAAGTAGCGACGAAATGTTTCCCATTCTGATCCTTTTTCCAGGAAAATCCACCATCCCATGGGGCACGAGGCGCTTCCAATGGCCTACCTTCAAAAAAAACTTCAATTTCCCCTGTTGCTCCTTGCTGTTGCGGAGCGAGCTGAATAAAGTGAGCATTGCCTTCCTTTACAATAGTAAGTTCCTTCTTTCCTTGAACAACCTTCGTGATTTTCATTGGCGGTTGAAGATCTATTTGCACGACCTCTCCATCCGCTACCGCTTCAAAACTTACTTTGTTGCTACCCGAAATAAACTTCTTATCCGGATCTACTGATACGTACAAGTCATAGTATTTCAAGTCCCACCATGCGCGTTCTTTCGTAATAGAGCCCCGTAATGAATCTTGCCTTGTGAAAGACTTAGTTTGAGAAAAAGCGGAGGTATAACCTATCAGGATGAACAGAATTAAGGAGTACTTCATGTGAATTTCTTAAGTCTTCGAAGTTAGCTAGCGGAACTTAGATCACGAAAGCCTTTTTATAGCAATAAATATTACGCTGAGTAGCTCTCAAACAAATAGGTTTTCTGTATAACGATGGAATCACCGTTTGAAAGGCAAAAAAGATCCCGCCTTGTTCAAAGGCGGGATAATCTATTGATATTGAATAGTAGTCTTATCTACTTATAAATTAATGATTGGTATGATCCCAGTCTCCGTCTACATCTATTTGACGAACACCAGTTCCATAGTTGATGTTTACTACAATAACATCTCCAGATCGAACCAGAACACTTTCACTACCAGTTGTTACATAAGAAAAGTCCTCATCTTCACCAACAGTGTTTTGTAAGTTCAGATCCTGAAGGTATCCGAAACCCCCATTTAAGACATTGCTGGAGCCTCCCCAGAAAAACTCACCTTCAACACCAAAGAACCCACCAACTAAATCAACCGATGCTCCTGAACCTGGAGCATCTGTTGCAGAAGGCTCGATCGTCACTTCAAGCTCGTTCACGTAACCAACTCCGTGCACATTAAGATCAAAAAGCCCTGTTACTATTCCCTCATTGTTGATAGTAACCTGGTCATGTGCTATTTCTGCAACACGTTCTACAACTCTAATAGATGGAGCCTGAACTGCATAGAACGATGTTACATAAGTAGCTAATTGATCTGTATAGGCTAGTCCTCCACTCCCATTAACTGAAAGAATACCATCGATAATAAAGTCAGCCGGTCCATTGGATACTCCGTTAAGGAACTCTTCAACTTCATCAACATTTGCGAGATCTGTTCGACTAACACCAGGCGCTGTGCTTGCTCCGAAGTACTCAAAGTAAACATCCTCAGGTAAAACTTCATATCCAGAAGCTCCAGAGTTATCCAAATCAAAGGTCCATCTGCTAGCATATGATATAACATTAATAGCTGCTTGTGAAGTACCTCCACCGCCAGAAAAAGAGAACGTAGGATTGGTGTAATTATCACCAGTACCTTCACTTTCAACGTGTATCGCATATACCCTACTGACACTTACATCGACAGTTCCAACTGGATCAGTCGTAGCAACACTACCAAATTCTACACGTAGGCCTTCTAACTCATCTCCATCCTCATCATCTTCTACATGATCAATGAAACCAAGACCGGTTACATGAACTAAATGCTCAGTATCAAACCCCAAATCGCCATTAGCGATCGCTTCGTCAATCACCACATTAATGCTGTCCTGAGTCAAATTACCGTCATCGTCAGCATTAACAAACAGGGTTACAATGCTTTGATCTTCGAACACTACCGTTGTATCCGGAAGACTGCCACTCACCTCTCTTCGTGTAGCGATCAAATCCATCGATACACTTTCTCCTGGGATATAGCCTACACCCGCTGTAGTCAACGTAACGCCACCAACAGCAAACTCTACGTGCGCTTCAGCCCGACCATTAGTTCCTGTAGCATCTGTAATAGTTATAGAAGGTGAGGAAGTATATCCTGACCCTAATGAAGTGACCTGTAAAACAAGTTCTCCTTGATCAATAGGTCTAGTTATATCATCAGACCTCATGTCTAGAGAAACAGTGTGCAGTGTATCAGGCACTCGCTGAAAATTAGACAAGGTAAATCCTGTTCCGGCAGCTGGTGGTTCTGGGAAAATCGCAATTGCTCCGTTAATGTTTGGAATACTATCTGCATTCTGAAATGCAGGACCAAAATTCGTAAGTACATCTCTATATTCAGGACGAGCCAACGCAAGACCATTCTCAAATCCCACTGCCATTCGCTGGGTAGTTTCAATATTCGGCACTTCTAGGGTAATTCCAATACCACTAGCACTTGAAGGCACAGTGATGGAATATTCGCCTGTTGCGTTGTCTACCACTCCGCTACCAATTCCGGTGTTGTTACTACCATCAAAAGCATAAGTATCTATACTCACTCCACCAGCCGTATCAAATTGGCTGCTATTTACATTCACTGTAGCTACGAGGGTAATGTCTTGTGGTACTTCAGGAGTCGTATTGGTTAGATCAGTTTCGATCTCTACTCTTCCTTTAATCGTACCTACAGATCCAGCAGATCCGTCAAATGCATAAAGAGGTACGATTGCCGAAGTGTTTGCTTTTATTGGAACATAAACACCATCATCCGTAACTTCATAGTTGGTGCCCTCCTCTAACTCAGGAAAATCTACGTTCAATATTGCGCCGGCATAGCCATCTGCTGAAATTGTTACTATGTTACCACCAGAAGTGACACCTGTGAATGTCACAGTTCCATCTGCATCCGTTGTAAGGGTTACATTCCCACTCTCTTGACCATGCATCGTTACAGAAGCACCTTCAACGAAATTGTCGTCATTAACAACAGTCATCGACAAGCTGAAGAATTCACCAGCTTGGTTCAAAGCATCAAGCGCCTGCGCAGCTCGCAAAGAATCCTGCTCATTCGCAAGATCTACTTGCATGCGGAGCAAATCCTCCTCCGAGAAGTCGTCGTTACAGGAAGCAACGAAAAAGCTCATGGCTAATGCCCCCAAGGGGGTAAAAAATAGGTTTTTAAGTTTCATTTTTAGAATAATTTTTATTGTTGATAAACTTTTTAATGATTAGAAAATGCTATAAGAAACATTGATACTCAGGCTCCTCGTCCGCAACTTTTCTATGTTTTCCGGTTGTCCTAACTGAATCTCATTCAGGTCAGTAATACCCTGGCTGTAAAGAAATTCAAGGCCAAAAACCCGACCATTTTCAAGCGTAAAATCGAGCCCGAATCCACCGTGAATGGCTACATTAAAAGTGTTGTAATCAGAAGTGACATTTTCTTTCGTATCGGAAAGGACAATTCTTGACCCATCAGTAAATGTGAAATAAGAATCTCTTGTTTCCTCTGCATAAAATATGTGAGCATAACTACCCCCTGCGATAAAGGATGGCTGTATCGGGCTTTCTCCTGCCGGAAGGTTCAACCGTACGGATAAAGGAATTTGCGCAGTTTGAATGTTAACATTTCTATTCCAGTATTCCAGTGACCCAATGGGCCCTTCAAATTCCCCTCTTTCTGAGGATTGATCACTAAGGAGAGATAAATCTCGGGGTAAGTCATGACGGCCTCCTCCGGTTCCAGCGTAATAAATACCCCCTTCTACTTGTAGGAAAGGCAACGCTTGAAAGCGAACAAACCCACCGATGTTTCCAGCAAGCGTTGTACCTGGTTGGCTGAATTGGTTAAATGAGCCACCGGCTTTAGCACCCACCCAAAATACTTTGGTCTTGATGGACTGGAGATAGGTCTCTTGTCCCTGTGCCTGCGATCCTTTTGGCGAGAACAAGGCAAATAACACCAGTGCCACACATAAAAATGAATGTTTCATAGTTTTAATTGGTTTGAAATAATTGTTTAGGCGCCGAACGGTGGTGACCAGAAATTGCTCCCTGGCAGTCAGCGAATGCGGTATAAATCATATGATCTAAAGTTCAAATTCATCAGAACAGTTAAATCATAGTGCGGCCATTGATTCTTGCGTGGTGCACAAGACCATAAAACATGTGGCTTAGGAAAATGTGGTGGTCACAAAATCCTTATCTTAAATAGAAAAGGCTAAGAAAATGTAGTGGATGTGGTCGCTAAATTATTGAAACGAAATACGATTGAGTGAAAACCCCTATTACAAAAGGTTTACATCACTCGATAACCATTCCGTTTGCTCGTGCTTTTTTCAAAACAGCAGCAATACCAATTTTGTTAATGGTTCTCAACGCTGAAGTAGAAACTTTCAACGTCACCCATTTATCTTCTTCAGGGATATAGAATCGCTTCTTCTGAAGATTCGGATTGAACCTTCTTTTGGTCTTGTTGTTGGCGTGAGAAACATTGTTTCCTACCTGTGGTCTCTTCCCTGTGATATCGCAAACTTTAGACATCTTCTTTTGTCTTTTGAAAAATGGATTGCAAAATTGATAATTTAATTGGAAATCAACAAACATTCGTTTGATTTTAAGTTCTCAAGGTTGAATTCCTTAAAATACCTATTCAAACCCTTTCTGAAATCCTCCCTTGAAGGAGGTGGCAATGCTATTAAGTTATGCTTTTTTGTCATTTCGACGATAGGAGAAATCTACTCATTCATACACCTCTATTATCCCTCAAGGGGATATTTAGAATTAGTACTATTCCTTTTTAAATCCATAGGGGCAGTGACGGCACCCGGATTTACAACAAAACCCGCGTTCCAGGTGATATTTCTCCGTAAATACCATGAATCCGTTCTCGAAATACCACAATTCCTGATCTTCTTTTTCGCTTTCCTTTTTAGCCATTTCCCAAATAACTAGTTTTGCTGTCGTAGAAATAAACGTCAAAGATATGTCAGCAATAAATACCCTTTCGAGTAATGAATTGATGGAATTGGAAAACCAACACGGTGCGCACAATTATCATCCGCTTCCGGTTGTACTCGCCAAGGGTGAAGGTGTCTATCTGTGGGATGTCGAAGGGAAAAAATATTATGACTTTCTATCTGCTTATTCAGCAGTAAACCAGGGACATTGCCATCCTCGCATCGTCAACACCCTGAAAGAGCAGGCAGAAACTTTGACATTAACAAGCCGTGCGTTCTTCAATGATACGCTTGGACCGTACGAACGATACATCACTGACTATTTCGGTTTTGATAAAGTACTCCCAATGAACACCGGTGCAGAAGCAGTGGAAACCGCCATCAAAATTTGCCGGAAGTGGGGTTACGAAAAAAAGGGAGTGGAAGAAAACAAAGGTCAAATCATCGTGTTTGATCAGAATTTTCACGGCAGGACTACAACAATCATTTCCTTCTCATCTGACCCGGATGCCAAAAAGAATTTCGGACCTTATACCCACGGCTTTATCAAAGTCACTTATAATGATGTTGATGCGCTTCGAGAGGTCTTTGAAGAAAATGATCATATTGTTGGCGTTCTCGTTGAGCCAATTCAAGGTGAAGCTGGTGTGATGGTGCCAAATGCTTCTTTCATGCAAGACATTGCTAAACTTTGTAAAGAAAACAATGCGCTTTTCATTGCGGATGAAATACAAACCGGGATTGGAAGAACGGGAAGTCTTCTAGCCATTTGCGGAGACTGTAGTTGCGAAGGACATTGCGAAAAGCAATCCACCTACACAAGACCTGACCTTCTCATTTTGGGCAAAGCACTTTCAGGTGGTGCTTATCCGGTTTCGGCGGTTTTAGCAGACAATTCAATAATGAATGTTATTACTCCGGGAACACACGGATCTACCTTTGGCGGAAATCCACTTGGATCTAAAGTGGCAATGACCGCACTGGAAGTAATTAAAGATGAAAAGCTCACTCAAAATGCCAGAAACCTGGGCAAGTTGTTTAGAGAGCGGATGCAAAAACTTGTGGAGAAATCTGATCTGGTGAGCCTGGTAAGAGGCAAAGGATTGCTCAATGCTATCGTAATCAATGACAGCCCAAATAGTACTACTGCCTGGAATATCTGTGTGAAACTGAAAGACAATGGCTTGCTGGCGAAACCAACGCACGGAAACATTATTCGGTTTGCTCCACCGCTTGTGATGACTGAAGAGCAATTACATGAATGCTGCGACATCATCGAACGAACCATTCTGGACTGGGAATAAGCCAGGTAAATAAAGCCTTTTGTGATCGAATTGGGTTTTACCTAAATTGACAGGTATAACCCAATTAAATCATGTTTCGATCATTTCTCTCTTTATTTCTTGTTGCCGCTACATTTTCGCTTTTTTCACAAGGCACGATGTTGTTGCGTCAACCATCAGTAAGTGATGCCAATATTGTTTTTGTCCATGCAAACGACCTCTGGGTAGTTGATCGTGGTGGCGGAGATGCAAGACGGCTGACTACTTCCGAAGGTGCAGAATCCTTCCCACATTTTTCGCAAGATGGGAAATGGATTGCTTTCAGTGGTCAATACGATGGCAATACGGATGTTTTCGTCGTTCCATTAGAGGGCGGTGAACCCAAGCGACTTACCTATCACCCAGGCGCTGACGTGGTTCAAGGTTGGACACCTGAAGGTGACGTACTCTTTAGGTCCGCGCGCAAAGCTCACCCGACCAGACTCAACAAATTTTATTCGGTATCGGTCAATGGTGAATTCCCCAAGGAATTACCTATTCCAAGAATCGCCTTTGGAGAAATATCACCGGATGGAAATCATGTAGCATATACACCAATTACGTCCTGGGATGCTGAATGGAGAAATTACCGCGGGGGTCAGGCCATGCCCATATGGATTCTCAACCTAAAGACCAACGAGCTGGTACGAACTCCACAGCCAGACAAGGAAAGGCAGCTAGACCCTGTATGGCATAAAGGAGATGTGTATTTTCTATCAGAAAATGATTACACAAGCAATATCTGGTCTTTCGACCTTGAAACAAAAGAGTACAAACAAATCACTTTCCATACCCAGTTTGATACAAAAAGCCTTGACGCTTGTGATGACATGATTGTCTATGAACAGGGAGGTTATCTTCATTCGTTGATTCCCGAAACAGGGGAGCGGAAACAACTGGAGATTAATGTAAAAGGAGACTTGAATTGGGCTCGTGAGCGATGGGAAAATGTTTCCGGAAGGCAATTGCAAAATGCTTCTCTATCGCCCAAAGGAAAACGCGCTTTATTCGAATACCGAGGTGAGATTTTTTCAGTTCCTAAAGAGAATGGCTCTTGGCGAAATATTTCAAAATCCACATTTGCCGACAGATATCCGGTTTGGTCTCCTGACGGCCAACAAATTGCCTGGTTCTCGGATCGCTCCGGTGAGTATAAGATGATCATCAGTGATCAATATGGGTCATCTGTCCAAAAAACAATAACACTTCCCAATCCAACTTTTTACTTCAGACCCGCATGGTCGCCAGATGGCAAATACATCAGCTATACGGATACCGATTTCAACCTGTGGGTTTTAGAATTAGCTACAGGAAATTCGAAAAAAGCAGATACTGAGCGTTATGCTCACCCAAACCGTTCGCTAAATCCTGTCTGGTCTCCGGACAGCAAATGGATTGCCTACGTGAAGTTAACCGACGCTCAATTTAAGGTTGTCAAGACATATAATGTAGAGTCAAAAAAAATCATTGCTATTTCTGATCAAATGGCTGATGCACTTCCCCCTGTTTGGGACGCTTCCGGAAAATACCTCTATTTCCTCGCCAGTACTAACTGGGGTCTTAATACAGGCTGGCTCGACATGAGTTCATACAATATCCCAGTGACGAGAGGATTGTATGCTGCAGTTCTCTCCGAGAATGACAAATCACCACTTACTCCTAAGAGTGATGAAGAGGAATCAGAAAAAGAGGAAGAGGAGAAATCAGATGAAGTGATCGTTCAAATCGATGACAATCCATTAGCTCGAATTGTAGCCTTGGATATGCCGTTGAGAAATTATACCGGACTTGTTGCCGGCCCAAAAAACACAGTCTTTGTTAGTGAAAACGTTCCTAACGAAGATGGAACCGTTTTCCACAAGTATAATCTTGAAAAACTAGAATCCTCTGAATTCATGTCGGGGATTCAGTTTGCAACCACCTCTCAGGACAGGAAAAAATTACTTTACCGAAAAGGTGGAAGTTGGGGTATAGTGGAAACCTCAGGAAAGAGTCAAAAATCATCCGAAGGCCGACTCACGATTGATATAAAAATGAAAATTGATCCTAAGCAGGAATGGCAACAGATCTATCGTGAAGCTTGGCGCTATCAACGGGATTTTCTTTATGTCAATAACACACACGGTGCACCTTGGAACGATATCTATCAATGGTACAAACCATGGGTAGATCATGTGAAGCACAGACAGGACATGAACTACATTGTTGACATCCTTGGAGGTGAAATTGCTGTTGGTCACTCGTACACACGAGGTGGGGATTTTCCTGATATAGATCGAGTGCCAGTTGGTTTGCTTGGAGCTGATTATGAAATAAAAAATGGATTTTATCAGATAAGTAAAATTTATTCGGGGGAAAACTGGAATCCGAACCTGCAAGCCCCATTGGACTATCCAGGATTAGAAGTCAATGAAGGAGATTACCTCCTGGAGGTGAATGGAACCAAGTTAGATGCCTCAGTAAATATTTATCAGCTTTTCGAGCAGACCGGCGGAAAAACGACCCAGATCAAGACATCAAGGTCAACCAATTTGGCTAATGCAAAATCCAGTTATGTGGTGCCCATAACCAATGAATATGGCCTTAGATCAAGGAATTGGATAGAATCCAACAGGAGATATGTCGAAGAGCAAACAGATGGCAAAATTGGTTATACGTATGTCCCAAATACCGGCGGAGGCGGATATACTTCATTTAATCGCTACTATTTCGCTCAGCAAGACAAACAAGGGATGATTGTGGATGAGAGAAACAACGGCGGAGGATCTGCTGCAGATTATATGGCAGATGTTATGAATAGAAAGCTTTATGGGTATTTCAATAGTAAAGTTGGAGATCATAAACCTTGGACCACTCCAATGTCCGCAGTTTGGGGACCAAAGGTCATGATCATCAATGAGCGAGCCGGTTCTGGAGGGGATCTGCTGCCATATTTATTTAGAGCAATGGATATCGGTACATTGGTCGGAACACGGACCTGGGGCGGATTAGTAGGAACGTGGGACACTCCATTATTTATTGATGGTGGAAGAATGGTAGCTCCAAGAGGTGGTTTCTTCGACGTGAATGGAGAATGGGCTGTTGAAGGAGAAGGAGTAGCGCCAGACATTGAAGTCATTCAAGAACCCAAACTTGTATTGGAAGGAAAGGACCCACAGTTAGATGCCGCAATCAAAGAAGTATTGCGAAAGCTTGAATCGGAGCGGGTAGAACTTAAACCTGAACCAGCTCCTCCAATCAGGTCAAGGAGAGCAGAAAAAAAAGACGATTGATTTAACAAGAATGAAATAAACATTCATTCATACTCAAAAAGGCAGAAGACATCCAACCTTCTGCCTTTTCTATTTTATTATTGCATTAGCTAATTAAGCATTTTATGGACGAGCTCAAACACAACTGGACAGTAGAAGAAATTCAAGCGATTTATGACCGACCACTTCTTGAATTGGTTTTCGATGCTGCTACGGAACATCGTAAACATCATGCTTCACGTGAGGTTCAGGTTAGCAGTTTAATTTCAATAAAAACCGGTGGATGTCCTGAAGACTGTGCCTATTGCCCACAAGCAGCACGCTATCACACGGATATCAAAGTCCATAAATTGATGGAGGTTGAGGAAGTGAAAGCTCAGGCTGAATCAGCTAAAGAAAGTGGTGCTTCGCGAATGTGCCTTGGAGCTGCCTGGCGAGAAGTTAGGGATAACAAAGATTTTGATAAGGTCCTTGAAATGGTAAAAACGGTCAATGACCTTGATATGGAAGTTTGCTGTACCCTCGGAATGGTGTCGGAAATGCAGGCTAAAAAATTAGCGGATGCTGGGCTTTATGCCTACAATCATAACATCGATTCTTCAGAAGCATTTTATGAGGATATCATCACGACTCGTGAGTACGATGACCGGCTGAGAACGATTGAAAATGTTCGAAAAGCCAATATTACCGTTTGTTCCGGTGGAATCATTGGAATGGGGGAATCCGCAAAAGACAGGATCGGAATGTTGATGACTTTAGCAAATATGGATGTTCATCCTGAATCTGTTCCTATCAATGCACTTGTTCCAGTTGAAGGCACTCCACTTGCCGAACAACCAAGAGTTGCTTTTCATGAACTAGTCAGAATGATCGCGACCGCCAGATTAGTGATGCCGAAATCAGTAGTCAGATTATCTGCAGGAAGAGAAGGCATGAGTTTGTCTGAACAAGCCATGTGTTTTATGGCTGGTGCCAACTCTATTTTTGCTGGTGACAAATTACTGACGACTCCAAATCCGGATTTCAATGACGACAAGGAAATGTTTGACCTTCTCGGATTGGTTCCAAGAGAGGCTTTTCAATACGAAAAAGAAGAGGCCTTGAATGAATAGGTATCAGCAGGAGCTGGAAAAAAGAAAAGAGAGCGGCCTTCTTCGTGCCTTAACGACATCATCTAACCAGATTGATTTTTTCTCAAATGACTACCTGGGTTTTTCAAGATCCCAAGAACTTAGCACAAGCATTGAAAAAGAATATGAGGCCAAAGAGTCCAAACGAATGGGTTCTACCGGCTCCCGGTTGTTAAGCGGTAATAGCGCTTATGCCGAATTGATTGAAAAATCCATCGCTGACTTTCACAACACCGAATCTGCATTGCTTTTTAGTTCAGGCTACAACGCTAATGTCGGCTTGCTTTCTGCACTTGGAAAAAAAGGCGTGACCTACATCTCTGATGAACTAATCCATGCCAGCATGATTGACGGGATTCGGTTGAGCCTTGCCGATAAAGTAAAATTCAAGCACAACGATCTTCAAGATTTAGAAAACAAGCTTTCCAAAGTTGAAGGAGAAAAAATCGTACTCATAGAATCCATCTATTCGATGGATGGTGATGTCGCACCATTGGAATCCATTCTTGAGATTTGTCATCGCTTTCAAGCGGAATTGATTGTTGACGAAGCGCACGCCATTGGAGTAGCCGGATCAAAAGGAGAAGGAATGTGCTCAAGTCTCGGCATTCAAAAGGACGTGCTCGCCACGGTAGTAACATTCGGCAAAGCAATGGGAATTCATGGAGCTGCCGTCCTGGGAGAAAATTGGCTGAGAAATTACCTGATAAATTTTGCCCGATCATTCATTTACTCCACTGCACCATCAGATCACCAACTGGCTTCAATCAAGTGTTCGTATACATTAAACGACGTTTCATCAAGCGCCCGAGATCAACTCAAATCCAATATTGATTATTTCATTTCCAAAAGAACTTCTCTTACAAGTCTCCATTGGATTGATTCTGCAACGCAAATTCAATCGCTTATCATTCCCGGGAATGATGAAGTCATTCAAGCCGCGAAAACATTACAAGAAAATGGAATGGACATCTTGCCCATTCGGAGCCCTAGCGTTCTGGCAGGAACAGAACGTTTGCGAATTTCGTTGCATGCCTTTAACACGAAGGAGGAAATAGACCAATTATTCAGCATCATTGAGAAATGGAATCAAAAAAACTAATTGTCGCAGGAATAGGGACTGATGTAGGGAAAACAGTTGTTTCGGCTGTGCTTTGTGAGGCTTTGCATGCAGATTATTGGAAACCCGTTCAGGCAGGAGATCTTGACAACACCGATTCAATGAAAGTCAAAAGGCTAGTTTCAAATTCCAAGACTATCATTCATCCGGAATCCTACCGATTAGAAACTCCAATGTCACCACATGCTGCAGCTGCTATAGATGGAATTGAGATTGAAGAAGAAAAGCTTGTTTTCCCAGAAACATCCAATGATCTAATTATCGAAATGGCAGGCGGATTGATGGTTCCATTAACCAATGATTTTCTTTACATCGACTGGGTATCAAAAACTGGTTTACCAGTGGTTCTGGTTGCCAATTATTACTTAGGGAGTATCAATCACACGCTTCTTTCAATTGAACTTCTAAAGGCTCGAAATATTCCCATTACAGGATTGATTTTTAGTGGAGAAAAAAATCAAACGACATTTGAGGTAATTATGCACAGAGCAAACACAAAATGTTTGTTGGAAATACCTCATGAAGAGCAAGTCACCGGTGAAATTGTCAGCAAATATGCGAGAAGATTCGAATTTTAGTCAATCAGATCTGGATTTTGACCAGAACCACATTTGGCATCCCTATACTTCTCTGACAAACCCACTTCCAACATATCCTGTAGTTTCCGCTTCTGAAGTTCGACTAAAATTGGAAAATGGCCAAGAGTTAATTGACGGAATGTCGAGTTGGTGGACAGCCATCCATGGCTACAATGTGCCGGAGTTAAATCAAGCAGCCAAAGATCAGTTGGAAAAGATGTCTCATGTGATGTTTGGCGGAATCACCCACCAACCAGCAATTTCCCTGGCGAAAAAATTGGTTGAAATCACCCCCAAGGGATTGAACAATGTTTTCTTCAGCGACAGTGGTTCCGTGTCAGTCGAGGTTGCAATGAAAATGGCCGTGCAGTATCAACACTCATTGGGTCACTCAGGGAAGACGAAGTTCATGACATTTAAGAATGGATATCATGGCGATACTACAAGTCCCATGTCCGTTTGCGATCCTGAAAAAGGCATGCATCATTTGTTCACAGATTTTTTACCAAAGCATCATTTTTTCGAGGCGCCTAAGAATGGTTTTGATGAAGAACCTGATGAAGCGGAGTTATCGCAGTTAGCAATTTTTTTCGAGCAAAATGCAAAAGAGTCAGCAGCATTCATTTTGGAACCGATTGTTCAAGGGGCAGGAGGAATGCGGATGTACGCCCCAAAATATCTTTCTGCTGTAAAAGGGCTTTGTGAAAAACACAACCTGCTTCTGATCGCTGATGAAATTGCCACAGGTTTTGGAAGGACAGGGAAACTTTTCGCTTGTGAGCATGCCAATGTTTCGCCTGATATTATGTGTGTAGGTAAAGCACTCACAGGAGGTTATCTCTCACTAGCAGCTACGTTATGTTCTGATCGCGTTAGCAAAACTATTTGTGAAGGAGAAGCTGGTGTCTTTATGCACGGGCCAACCTTTATGGCCAATCCACTTTCGTGCGCAATCGCCAATAAGAATATTGAGCTTCTTCTTTCTTCCAACTGGCAAGAAAAGATTGAGCAAATCGAATCCCAATTAAAACAAGAACTTGAACCAGCTCAACAATTCCCGTCTGTAAAAGAAGTTCGTGTTCTAGGAGCCATTGGCGTGATCGAAACGGCAGAAGAAGTCAATGTTCCAGCAGCTCAAAAATTCTTTGTTGATGCTGAGGTTTGGATCCGACCTTTTCGAAACCTCATCTACATCATGCCTCCGTATGTGATCCAGCCAGAAGATCTTTCTAAAGTGACAAAAGCAATGGTTGATTATTGTCACTCTATTGCGAATGGTTCTTAGTTTTGTTGACTGAAAGAAACACTAATGACCTTTAAGAACATTCTTGAGAAAATCGCTGCACAACCTGAGCTGCACGCAAAGTGGCTAAACACACTTTCTATGATGGAAAACTGTGGGGCACGCAAGATCTCTGCAAGTGAGCATTCACAAAATGTGGATCTCATTGTATTGAAGCATGCTGCTGAAGAAGCTAGACATGCCTACTATTTGAAAAATCAGATTTCAAAATCAGGTTTCGAAGGCTGTGAAACGTACCATCCGACTTCACTTCTCTCACCTGTTCAAAGTTTTCAATATCTGCATCAGTTAGATGTCTCCATCAGCAGGTATCTAAAAGAAAAACATGGGTTAAAAGGAAATGAATTGAAATACGGGTCTTATCTTCTAGTAACTTACGCGATAGAAGTCCGAGCGGATGAACTTTATCCGATCTACGAAGAAGTTTTAAAAACAAATGGGAGCTCGATTAGCATGCGAATGATCATTGTCGAGGAGAAAGGGCATTTGGAGGAAATGATTGAGCAAATGGAGCGATTCTTTGACGACTGGAAATCTCATGGCGATTTTGCAGTCGACCTTGAAAAAAAGTTATTTCATGACTGGCAAATCTCGTTGCAATCTGAGGTTGATAAATACTATGCTATTTTGCAGGAAATAGCCTAACATGATGAGCATAATGCTCAACTTAATTATTGAGACATATCAACTTACTATGATAAAAGTTGTAGCAAATCGCACATTTCGTAAACTTTAAGTTCATGAAACTTTTTCCAATTGCATTACTGATTTTACTTGCCTGTTCTGCCAAAAAAGAGCTAGTTCCCAATGTACAAAAGCTAAACTCACCAACAGAATCATTGCTGCAAGCTATTAGTATTGTTGATGATCAAACGGTTTGGATCAGTGGTCACAATGCTTCTTTTGTAAGAAGTATGGATGCCGGGCAAACCTGGCAATTGTTTACTCATCCAACGGGTGATTCACTTCAATTCCGAGACATCCATGCTTTTAGCTCAAACATGGTTGTTCTCATGAGTGCAGGTCCGGGGCCACTTTCCCGGATATTCACATTTTCCAATGATTCCATTTGGGAAGAAAATTTTGTGATGAGTGATCCCCTAGGTTTTTTGGATAGCATCGATTTCTGGGACGAGCAAAATGGAATTGCTTACGGAGATGCCATCGATGAATATCCATACATTTTGCTGACCAAGGATGGAGGAAAATCCTGGGAGCGAGCACCAAACGAAAACATGCCAAAAGCAGGAGAAGGAGAAGGAGGTTTTGCAGCCAGTGGAACTTGTGTGGTCGTAGGTGAAAATGGAAAAGCATGGATTGCTACTGGAGCCAGCGGAAATTCTCGAGTACTCTTGACTGATGATTACGGTCTAAGCTGGGAAGCCGTTGAGTCTCCAATAATCAAAGGTGATGCTGCGGGAAATACTTCTATATCATTCGTTGGACAAAAAGGGTTCATCACTGGTGGAGATTTGACCAAACAGGATGTTTATACTGATAATTGTGCTTTTTCTGGTGACGGTGGAAAAACTTGGACATTAACTGAAAAACCCAAGACCACAGGAGCTTTCTATGGTGGAGCAATCAGTGAAATTGATGAAAAACTATTTGCATTTGCTTGTGGGCCAAAAGGGTTGGACTATACGGCTGATCTCGGCCAAAACTGGACCAATCTTGATACACTGGATTTATGGGCGGTTGCATTTAGAGAAAATGTGGGATATGTTTCAGGAAGAAATGGTTCAATTCTGAAATTAACGATTCAATAATGAGAAGGCCTAGAAGAAATCGATCGTCTCAAGCCATTCGGGACCTGGCTCAAGAAACCAGACTGACAGCTAATGATTTCATTTTTCCTATTTTCCTGCTTGAAGGGAAAAACCAAAAATCAGAAGTCGAGTCTATGCCTGGAATCTATCGATTATCGGAAGATCTGATTCTAAAAGAAATTGAAGAGTGTTTGAACTTAGGGATTAAAGGGTTTGACATTTTCCCAGTTGTCGAAGAGTCGTACAAAGACAAGTACGCCAGCAAGAGCTTTGACTCTGATTTTTTCTATTTGAAAAGCCTAAAAAAGATTAAAGAGACTTTTCCTGAAGCATTGATTATCACTGACGTGGCAATGGACCCTTACAGTAGCGATGGCCATGATGGAATCGTCGAGGATGGGAAAATTTTGAATGACGAAACATTAGAGGTACTTGGAAAAATGAGTCTTGCGCAGGCTGAAACTGGAATTGATATGATTGGTCCTTCTGACATGATGGATTTTAGGGTTGGCTACTTGAGAAATGTGCTGGATGAAAATGGGTTTCACGAAACCGGAATCATGTCCTACACTGCAAAATACGCCAGTGCTTTTTACGGACCTTTCCGAGATGCGTTGAACTCAGCGCCGAAATTTGGTGACAAGAAAACGTATCAAATGAATCCAGCGAACAGTGATGAAGCGCTCCTTGAGGCACAGTTGGATTTTCAGGAAGGAGCCGACGTTTTAATGGTCAAGCCAGCATTGGCTTATCTGGACATTATTAAAAAATTGAAGGAAAATTTCAACATCCCAATTGCAGCTTACAATGTCTCCGGAGAATACAGCATGATCAAAGCTGCTGGTGAAAAAGGTTGGTTGGATCCAACAGCCACCATGATGGAGAGTTTGCTTTCAATGAAGCGATCAGGTGCTGATATGATTCTAACCTATTTTGCTAAAGAGGCTGCAAAACTGATTTAAGCACACTACTTGTGGGTAAGAAGTTGTTCAATATCCTCACCAGACTCGGCGAGAACTGCCTTGTTTCTGTTGATGAATTTTTCGAACAGTTCGAAGTAATACTTCCCATTTTCCATTCCCAAAATTTCTTTCCAAACTTCAAGTGCTGAAACGGGAGATAATTCCAGATTGCACGCTTTCAAAATAAGGTCTGAGGCTTTTATCGGATAGGGCGGAGCCTGTTTCAATATTACCGAGTACTCAGTAGAGCGAGAGACTTCACCAGCAAACGTACTCGAAACCTGAACAGTGAATTCATTTTCCGTAAGTCCAAAATTATAAGGCTTCAATAAGAAGCTATGTTCCTTAGTACCGAAATCCTGAATCTTTTGCCCCTTGTGATCACGAACTGATAGTTTGTACACTAAGACTGGCTCATCAGGCAAGTGCCAAAAAATCTCAAATGGAATGCTATCTGGCCATGAAATGGTTCTATCACCATTGAAAATAGGATGAAGGATTTCTATTTTATCCGAAACATCAGGTAAGCGTGTATCCTCATAAAGCACGCTCAAATTAGTTCGTTGATCAGCGTCTTTTATTTTTTCTGGCTTTAAGTAAAAAGTGAAAATTTTCTCCTTCAACTCATAGGTCGTCCCACCTTTGTGAACAAGCGCTAGAAATCCACCTGGCTTGACGTCAAGCGATGTGACATCATCAATGAATGTTAAAGGTTCGGCTTCTTTACCAAAAACAAATACATCTTTAGCAACCAAAATTTGAAACGGCAGGTCGCTGGATTGCGAGTAAATTAGTTGCGGAACAAACAATAATAGTGCTATTGCTTTCCTCAACATAATTACGATGTTTGGTTAATCCATATAAAGATAAAATTTTATTTGCTTAATGTAAAGTTTATTTAAGCTGTACAATTATCAGCTGAGCTGAATCATTTCCACGGACCAATTCAAACTCGCGTCTTGGTTTAATTAATTCCAAAGCAGTTAATTCTCCAGCCTTTGAGATTTCAATTAAAACCATTGGTACTTCAGAAACTAGTATTTGATCTTCAATATTCTGAATACTGAATCGCTCATTTTCATGAAGTACTTCACCAAATTGGGAAAATTTCTTTTGGGAAAATTTTTCGGTCAATACCTCAACTGCAATCAACTGAAAATCTGTGGGTCCAAGATTAGCAAACCTATGAACCAGTGGCGTTTCAGTGTGAGTTAAGTTACTTCCTGCCCAGCCAGTTGGTAATTCTGTTCTCCTTGGTTCTTCGTTTAGCTCTTCCAAGAATAAGTTCGCACCCTTAACGGTAAAGTATGCGATATCATTCTGATGTACATGAAAAAGCGTCGTATCTCCCGGTTTAGCAGAAACATTCAAAACCCTGGCAAACCGGCTTTCGATGATTGGAATGTGATGCGGTTCTTGATGAACCAGTGGTTGTGCAAATGAAAGTATGGAGGGGAAAAGCAATATCAGTGAAAACTGACGCATGCACTAGTAGAGATCTTCTTCTCGTTCCAACATCAATATAGATGCCTGCGGCACAATGTAATATTTCTCCTTATTGTACATCACCTCGAAAGCGCTTTTTTGAAGGAAAATAGCCAAATCACCTTCCTTCGCCTGAAGTGGTACGTATTTGATCTTTTCTTCTTCCGGTTTCCAATCCTCTTCTTCTTCCATTGGAGTGGGAATCGGATATCCGGGTCCAGCCTTGACAATGTAACCACTCTGTATTCGCTCTTTTTCACGAACTCCTGGAGGAAGATATATGCCACTATCTGTCTTTTCAGATTCTTTCTTCGGTTTGATCAAGACGCGATCACCAACTACAATGAGCTTTTTCAGCTTGTTGTCAGAAGTCAATTCCATTGTTTGCTTGAATTTGATGCAAAACTATTCAGATCCGAACAGTTCAGGGTTCTCATTCCCTCGATCTTTTGGCTCATCTGCTCCAGCCCTTCCTAGCAACTTATCGTCCATTGTTTTACCAGTCTTGGCTCCCAATTCTCTCAAACGCTCCGTTTTTCGAATGAGATTATCTTTTCCATCTACCAATTTGTTCATCGCTTGTTCGTACTGCCCTTTTGATTTGTCGAGGGATTTTCCAACTTCAATCAGGTCATCTACGAAGGCTTTGAACTTATCGTAAAGTGCTCCGCCTTGCCTCGCGATCTCGAGCGCATTTCTGTTTTGGTATTCATGTTTCCATATGCTCGCCACGGTTCGTAGCGTAGCTATCAACGTAGCTGGGCTGACGATAATGATACTTTTCTCATGCGCCTCATTATACAATTCTCCCCCATGTTGAACGATTAATGCAAAAGCTGCTTCGATCGGAACAAACATCAGCACATAATCCAGGGAGCCCCCATCAAATAATTGATGGTAATTCTTTTCTGCCAGGCCTTTCACGTGTGCTCGAACGGAAAGAATATGCTCCTTGAGGTATTGTGCTTTTTCTTCCTCGTTTTCTGTGTTCACATATTTTTCATAAGCAACCAACGACACTTTTGCATCTACGACCAAGTTCTTGTTATCTGGTAGTTTGATGATTACATCCGGACGTAACCTTCTGCCTTCTTCGGAATGATGGGTTTCTTGAACAATGTATTCCCGGTCTTTTTCCAAACCAGATTTTTCCAAAATTCTTTCAAGAATTACCTCGCCCCAATTCCCTTGTATCTGAACATCACCTTTCAAGGCTTTCGTCAAATTCTCTGCTTCCTTGCTCATTCTAGCATTTAGCTCGCGCAACCCAATGATTTGTTCGCGCAAGGCCGTACTTCTTTCTAAGCTGTCTTTGTTGGTTTGTTCGATCTTCTTCTCAAAGTCCGTCAACTTCTGACCTAAAGGCTGTAACAAATCGTGAAGGTTCGTTTTGTTTTGATCAGTAAATTTTTTGCTCTTTTCCTCGAAAATTTCATTGGCCAAATTCTTGAATTCCGAAGTGAATTTTTCTTGCAGTTGGCCCAGTTCTCCTTTTTGCTCTTCAAGTCTTTGCTGCAGGTTCTGGTAGTTCGCTTTTAAGGAAGCATTTTGACCATTTAGATGAATAACTTCTTGTCGTTCATTCCTTAAATTTTCATTCAATTCGTTCAGCTCTTGAGCAAGCTTCTTGGAACGTTCGATCTCAAGCTTCAGCTGAATTTTTAATTCCTCAGACTCAGGGACACTGTTATTTTTTTTGGCTTTAAAAAAAAGCCAACCCATCGGAATACCTACTGCAAGGCCAACAATTAGAAATATCAGACTGGAAATATCCATCATTCAAAAATACGAAATTTTGCTAAAAAAATTAGTGTTTCTCTCTCAGGATAACTCTCTCAAGTAAGCCTGAATTGTGTTTTCAAGTCCAAGATAAATGGCGTCACAAAAAAGAGCGTGCCCGATTGAGACCTCTTCGATGTACGGAAGTGTCTCAACAAAAAATTTAAGGTTGTGTAAATCCAAATCGTGACCGGCATTAATGCCAAGACCCAAATCATGTGCGTGATCAGCAGCTGTTTTATAATCTGCAATTGCTTCTTCACGATCGTTGTGATACGCTGAAGCGTACATTTCTGTGTATAGTTCCACTCGATCGGTTCCGCACTTTAAAGCGCCATCCATCATTTTCTTTTCTGGTTCAATGAAGATTGAGGTTCGAACTCCCCAGCTTTTTAATTGGCCAATCGTTTTTACCAGAAATTCCTCATTTTCAATTGTGTTCCATCCTGCATTGGATGTCAAGACATCTGGTGGATCCGGAACTAACGTGGCTTGAGTTGGTCGAACCTCCTCAATGATTTTCATGAACCGATCATCAGGGTAGCCTTCAATGTTAAATTCGGTGGTAACGACCTCTTTGACATCATAAACATCCTTCTTTGTGATATGCCGCTCGTCGGGTCGTGGGTGAACAGTGATTCCTTGAGCACCAAAACGTTCGCAATCCTTGGTGACAGTGACAACATTTGGATTATCACCACCTCTTGCATTTCTAAGAGTAGCAACTTTATTAATGTTTACACTAAGTTTGGTCATTATATAGGAATCTTCTTTCCGGATAAATTGTTCAAATTCAAAACTAAATAATACTAAATCATCATGGCAACAATTACAGCTGGTGGCAACACAATCAATACTGTTGGAGATCTTCCTGAAGTAGGAAGTCAAGCTCCGGATTTTAAACTCGTAAAACCTGATCTTTCGGAAGTAACACTTGCCAGCTATCATGGACAAAAAGTAATTCTGAATATTTATCCAAGCGTTGATACCGGGACATGCGCATTATCTACTGTAAGGTTTAACAAAGAAGCTAGTCAGCTAGAAAACACCAGAGTGGTATGTGTATCAAAAGATTTACCATTTGCTTTCGCAAGATATTGTGCCGCTGAAGGAATCGACAATATTGATACCGCATCTTCTTATCGTGATGGAGGCGATTTTGGAAAAAACTATGGCGTGGAGCTTGTTGATGGAATGATTAAAGGATTGAATGCTCGTGCGGTCGTTGTTATCGATGAAGAGGGGAAAGTGACCTACACGCAATTGGTTCCGGAAATCACTCATGAACCCAATTATGAAGAGGTCTTAGCCGCTGTTTAAGTCCATAAGAAACTTGATACGATAGATTCTTCACTGTGTTCAGAATGACATTCCACTCAAAATCTGTGCTGTCATGCTGACGAAGGAAGCATCTACTTTACAATTCATCTTTTTGTTTTAGCAGCTGTTTAATGGTTACGGTTCCTACCTGGATTAATTAGGTTCCGATTATTGATAAACATCAAACAATAATGAGCTTTTAGGGTTTGTTTGTTGAGTATTTTTCGAAGTACTGAAACTAATTGAAGATTGGTGCGTCTTTGGTTGGGGTTATTTCAATTCCCGTTGTACTAACTCAAAAAATACTACACTAACTCAAAAAAAGGATTCGTTTGAAACACATCATCACCCTCCTAACTGCTCTCGTGTGTTTGTATTCCAGCGCACAGGAAAAATTTACAATTAATGGCTATGTGAAAGATGCAGCCAATGGCGAAGCACTCATTGGCGCGACAGTTTTAGTTAAGGAAATCAATGGCGGTAACATCACCAACGTATATGGTTTCTATTCTATCACAGTTCCTCCAGGTGATTACACAATAGAGTACCGCTATATTGGTTTCCTTGCACAAACACAGCAAATATCACTGACCAGCAATCAGCGAATCGACGTTGAACTTGTTGAAGAAGGTGTCCAGCTCCAGGAGGTAGTTGTAACTGCCGAGCCAGAAGATGAAAATGTTTCTTCTGTCGAAATGAGTGTTTCCAAAATGGACATCAAAACAATTACTAAAATTCCAGCATTTCTCGGAGAAGTAGATGTTATTAAAAGCATTCAGTTTTTGCCTGGTGTCACCACCGTTGGAGAAGGCGCGTCCGGTTTCAATGTTCGTGGTGGAAGTGTAGGTCAAAATCTCGTTTTACTTGATGAAGCTCCCGTGTATAATTCTTCTCACATGCTTGGTTTCTTCTCGGTTTTCAACCCTGATGCAGTAAAAGATGTGAAATTGTATAAAGGCGGAATCCCTGCACGTTTTGGTGGCAGACTTTCTTCGGTTCTTGACATCCGAATGAAAGAAGGAAACAACAAGAAATACGAAGTGAATGGTGGGATCGGAACCATCTTCAGTCGTTTAGCTATTGAAGGCCCAATCAAAAAGGAAAAAGCTTCATTCATTGTGGCTGGACGAAGATCTTACATCGATATACTGGCAAGACCATTTACCAACGCGTTTGACGATGGTGCTGGTTTGTACTTTTATGACTTAACTACAAAAGCGAACTGGAATATTTCAGATAAGGACCGAATTTACCTTTCAGGATATTTTGGTCGTGACGTTTTCGACTTTGATGATAGACAGGGAATCAACTGGGGAAGCAAGACCGCTACTTTCAGATGGAATCACTTGTATAGTGAAAGGCTCTTTTCAAATCTAACTTTTTACATAAGCGATTATGATTATGAGCTAGCTTTTGGAGATACGGAGCGAGACAAATTCGAATGGACGTCTAACATCACTACTTATGATGTCAAGCCAGAGTTCACTTATTTCATCAATACTAAAAACGAGTTGACTTTTGGTGGAGAGGCCTTGCTTTATCGTTTCACTCCAGCTGATGCTGTTGGCTTCAGTGATGGTGAACGAGTGGCGTTCGATTTACCAGAAAAGCGAGCTATGGAGTACGGCCTGTACATAGGCAACCAACAAACCGTGAATGATAAACTCACGCTTCAATATGGAGCCAGGCTTTCCGGTTTCTCATATCTTGGAGCAGGCTCTTACTATACATTCAACGACACAATACCCGGTGTTAGGAGAACTCCAATAGACGTACAAACGGCTGACAAATGGGAGTCCATCGAAAGTTATATGAATCTTGAACCGAGATTTTCGGCACGATATCAATTAACTCGAACTTCGTCTATCAAAGCAAGCTTTAACCGAACAGCTCAATATATTCACTTGGTCTCCAATACCACAGCATCAAACCCTTTGGATATATGGACGCCAAGCACGAACAATATCGAACCTCAAACAGGGGTCCAATGGGCAGCTGGGTATTTCAGGAATTTTAGAGACAATGATTACGAGTTCTCAATCGAAGGGTATTATAGGAGAACTCAAAATCAGCTCGACTACATCGATGGAGCCGAGTTGTTCATCAATGAGTTGATCGAAGGAGATGTCTTAGCAGGTGATGGACGTGCCTATGGAATGGAATTCTATCTCAAGAAAAATGAAGGAAGATTCAATGGCTGGTTGAGTTATACATTGGGTAGAAGTGAGCTGAAAATTGACGGGATCAACTTTCTAGATGATTTACAAAATAGAGAAGGACAATGGTATCCAGCCAGATACGACCAACTTCACAATTTTAAGTTTGCAGGATTTTATGAAATCAATAATCGCATCTCATTGTCTGCAAACTTCACGTATCTCACAGGAACTCCTACGACATTTCCAACGCACCGGTACCAAATAGAACATCTGACGATTCCAGAAAATTCTGCCAACACAAGAAACAACTTAAGAATACCGGATTACCACCGTTTGGATCTTTCCCTTACCATTTTAGGCAAAGCAATTAATAAGAAAGGAAAGGTCAGGAAGAATCGGGATACACTCGTGATTACGATTTACAATGCATACAATCGCAGAAATCCGTTTTCCATTTACTTTTCTCAAGGCGATGACCGATTCGCAATGGACGAGTCGGTCGTAACCCGAGCTAATCAAGTTTCTATTTTAGGAGCCGTCGTACCATCAGTAACCTACAATTTCAAGTTTTAGACATGAAGAATTTCATTAAAATATTGATCGTTTCGCTCACAATTGCTTGTGACCAGGAGATCACTACAGGTTTACCAGAAAGCGAGCCACTTGTGGCTTTCGATGCATGGTTGTATCATTTAGCTACACCTCAGACCATCGATATCTACACTACCAACACTTATTTTGACAACTCAGAACCTGTTGGAATTGGAGGAGCTACAGTTGTAATTGCCAACGTGAATGATCCAGCAGAAACGTATTCTTTTCTTGAAGGAACCAACGGGCAATACACCTGGACACCGACGACTCCAACAGACACATTCGCAGTGATTGGAGGGGTTTATGCGTTAACAATTGACCTTGATGGCACTACTTATGAATCACTTGCTGACTTGAGTGATGTGCCTTCGGTTGACAGCATTACGTGGCGATTTGAAGAGGGAAATGCTTTTATTGATGATTCTTATTTCGCTAACTTCTGGGCAAGAGATCTTGAAGGAAAAGGAGACACTTATTGGATTAAGTCCTGGAAGAATGGAGAATTTCTGAACAAGCCTGATGAAATTAACATCGCTTATGATGCGGCCTTTTCTGAGGACGGTGATGCCGATGGTTTGATTTTCATCCAACCAATTCGTGAATTCATTAATCCGTTTGAAGAGGATGAAAACGATGAGTTCATCAATCCTTTTGAATTAGGAGATTCCATTTACGTGGAAATCAATTCCATTTCACAAGATGCCTTCTTTTTCTTACAACAGGTACAGATTCAAACTGCTCGTGAAGGTGGTTTTGGTGAACTGTTTGCTGTCCCATTGGCAAATATTCAATCCAACATTTTATCAAATAATCCTGATGAAAAGGTAGTTGGCTTTTTTAATATTTCGGCAACTTCTGCTCTTGGGAAACTATTTACTGAAGATGACATCCGGATTGTAGAGGAGTAGTTATTCTTTTGTATACTCCTAATAAAATGTTAATCTGAAAACATCTCTTGAATAATAGTCGTAGCTGAATAATATTGCACCGAATTTTTTGCATTGGTGCGTACATTATTGCTATTACTTGTTGGCCTTCTTATCTCATGCGCAAATGAGCCTGAGAGGCTAGTTTCTAGCTTTTTCCCTGAAGAAAGGCTCTTAAAAGATGGTGTTGTAAGTAAATACTACGAACACTTCTATCCTGACGAAGCGTCAAGGGAGTCGTACACAAATATTATTTATACGCTTACGAAAAGGAAATCTGCTGATCAATTCACTATCGAATGGTTCAACGCGGGATTCGAGTTGACAAAAATGAGCAAGTTCAGCATACAAGATGGAATTGTATCGTTAGATAGCAATGTTTCTTTTGTCGGCTTTTCCAATTTAGACACAATGGTGTCCGATATAAAAAATGCATTTTATCAAGATTGGAATAATCCTGAAAGTGAACAAAGTTTGATTGAATTCAGGGATTTCGATGGCGACAGGTATGAGATTGAACAAACCCAAACAAGATCTCGCGATAGTACGATTTTGGATAAACCTGCAAAGATTTTTATTGGAAACAGAACGATCAAATCACTCAAAAGAGATCAAATTTTTGATCAAAAATATGCCTCAATATATGTTCAGGGATTAGGCCTGTACAGTTTTCTTTCGACAAGAAATGATGGAAGATTTGTCACTGAGTTAATAGAGCAAATGCCTTATTCAGATTTTAAAAAACTGAGCCGGCATGATAAACATAGAGTCGCCTACATTGATCCGTTAAACACTATTGACGATGCGCTCTATTTTGAGTTATGTGGTCACGAAAAAGGGATTTTTGACTATTATAATTCTACGCCAGATGTGCGATATGCAGATGGTAAGGGACAAATGAAGAAAATCATTAAGAGCAAATTAGAAAGGGAAAAGCTACAAGGCCAATCTGGGTATCTTACCTTCCGATTCGTAGTGAATTGCAAGGGTGAAACCGGAAGATACGTCATTGAACAATCTGACTTGGACTACCAGAAAAAGCGATTTCCAAAGGAAACGGTCGATCACTTATACGGGATAACTTATTCATTAAACAAATGGGAACCAGCGGTGATTAGAGAAGAAGGAAGAGATGCCTATGTTTATCTAACCTATAAACTTCAAAATGGAGTAGTAACGGATGTCTTGCCTTAAAATCATAATTCCTATATCACTTCTGATCATTTCATGTGAACAGCGTGAATGGTATAAGAAGGAAATAAAAGAAGATGAGAAGGTGCAACTTGCATCACAACTCTTTAATGGAGCAGGACACTACTACTATCAAGGATCTGTTCCAGAACAATTTCTCCTGGAAGAAGCCCAGAGTCATGATTTGGAAAACGCTGCTATTTGGCGCGAACGAGGGGTCCCTTATTTGAAGCGAGGATTTGGTTCCGAAATGTTTCCATACTATCAGCGAGCAGTTGAACTTGACCCTGAGAAATGGAGCGGAATCAGGGGTTATATCTATCTCTATTTCTACCGAGATTATGGCCGAGCAATCGCTGATTTTGATGCGACTGATACATTGACTGAAGATTTTGTGGATCATCCGCAAGGGCAGAGTGTGGATTACATGCGTGGCATTTGTTATTACGGACTCACCGATTATAACAAAGCACTGGCATACTTCAATAAGTACGTAGAAAGTGTGATTAGAAAAGAAGGGGAGAATTGGGTGGATGCTTACGCGGTATTGTATCGTGCGCTCACGTTTGAAAAACTAGGTCAAGAAAATAGAGCGTTGGAAGAGTTTGATCGTGTCATTCGCATTTATCCAAACCTTTCCGATCCTTTCTATCACAAAGCACGAATCACGCTTAAAAATGGAAACCGGATGGAAGCGTCTGAATTGATTGTAAAGGCCAGGGAATACTTTGAGCAAGGCTATTACCATCAAAGGCCGTATGTTGAAGTGTTAGAACAGATCTATCTCATGGATATTGAGTCTCTTGAAGAAGAAATAGGTCTCCCATTAGGTCAACGGCGGGCTTTGGATCTTTAAAGCCTAAACATTTCCGAGCACCTGCATCGTTTCTAATGTCGGGTTCTGGCTTCCACCTTTAGGTTCTATGGTCACTGCAAAGGCAGCAGGTTTAGAGGAAACGTTTTTCATTTCTATCAATAAACTAGGATCGGTTGAATCGAAAACTCCAGCATCAACTGGTTTTCCATCAATAATCGCCCAAAGTTGATATTGTTGATCGGGTGAAAGGTCTTCCATTTCCTGAACGCTTAAGTATACTTTGGTCGAAGATTCATTCCAGTAAACAGTAGCAAAAGAAGAAGGAGAATTATCAGTTCCATTCATCGGTACATGAACAAAATCTGAACTACTCATAATTGCCACTGAATTTTGAGCATCTAATAGTTCTTGGTTCACTTGATTAAGATTTTCAGCATACTGATAATTCCTAGCCACCAATTCAGCTAATCTTGATTTGGTCACTTGCCACTTATTCCAATAGTCAAAAGCCAAAATAGAAGCTGTAATTGCAATTAATACCGATGCTGCTACGGCATATTTCAAATAAATGGGAACTGGTTCTATTGCTTGAGAAATTTCACTACTAGTTGAATTTCGCTTTAGGGTTTCCTTTAATTCAACCGGAACTTCTTTGGATGTAGCAACAGCCAGATGCTCTATGGATTGTTCGATCACGTCTACTTCCTTTCGAATTTCTGAGTGCTCGTTCATCATTTGCTCAACCTCCACTCGTTCCTGATTGCTAAGCTGATCAAGTACGTAAGCTTCCAAAATCCCTGACGATATGTATTCTTCTGCTTTCACTCTTTTAAGAAACTTCTCATGTGTTTCAATGCCATTCTAAATCGTGTTTTCACAGTCCCCAATGGGATCTCAAATTCTTCGGCAATCTCTGACTGGGTATATCCTTTAAAAAAGGCCATATCAAGTACAAATCGTTCTTCTTCTCTAAGGTTCTTCAATACCTCTTTGATGCCGATCGCATCCACGTTGATTTGCGAAATGTTAGTCGCCTCAATGTCAGATACGTAATTACTAAGGTCATCAGTTTTTTCGCCCTTTTTCATTTCTCGAGATCTCAATCGATCAATGGAGAGATTGCGCGCGATATTTAGCATCCATGTGAATAACCGCCCTTTCTTGGTATCATACTGATCGATTTTCTCCCAAAATCTCATGAATGAATCTTGGAGAAGCTCCTGGGCCACCGATTCATTATTTACAATTCTGAAAATGACACCATAAATGGCTGCTGAATAGTTTTCGACCAGGTACGACATGATCATCGGATCATGTTTTCTTAATCTCGTAATGAGTTCGTCTTGATCGATTTGTTTTCCCTCGCTAGGCAACAGCTATGTTTGAAGAATTAGTCTCGGTATTTTCTAAAAAGGACTTTCAGAAGCTCCTTAACCTCATTGGATTGCATGTCCCATTCGAATTCCTTGGCGTACCCTTGAACTAAAAACTCCACCGCGTCATCAAAGGAGCTATACTCTTCCAGATCATAAAGGGCATTCTGAAAGGAGACCTGATCGTCTTTGAAAAGTTCTTTCACAAACATGAATTGGTGGTTGACCGAAATTGAACTCATCAGGCTGCTGGACTTTTCCTCTTCATGATGTTCTGCCACCGTTTTTTCAGTTCCTTCGAATTGGTCATTTATCGTTTCAACTTCTGGATCGGCAGATTCTTCTTCCACTTCTGGCTCTGCTAACTCAGGCTCAGGCACTGGTGTTTCATCAGCGGGTTCCTCGGTAGTTTCGGTTTCAGACTCATTCTCTTTTTCCTCACTATTGTCATCCTTCTCTGATTCTTCTTCTGTTGCGACAGGTTCCTCCACGCTTTCTTCTGGCGATTCTGCCGCTGGTTCCGCTTCTTTTATATCTTCTTCGCCGCTCTCATCCACAGACTCAAAGAATTCATCTGCAAAAGGTTCCGTCATTTCTTGCTCTGCTCCCGGATCTTCCTTTTCTGTTTCTTCTACTGAAACTTTGCCGCTCTCATCACCCCACTTCATGCTTTCCGGTGGGGCTTCCACTTTATCTGCCCACCCTGGATGAATTAGGCTATCAGAACTTTCTTCCTCCGTCTGAAACCGTAGCTCATTACTAGTATCTTGAGATTGTGTTGGTTCTTCTTCAACTGTCGGCTTTTCTCCAGCTACATTTTCTGAAACAGGAGTATCTACTTCTTCTGATGTCTCCTCATTGGACGGTTCAGCTTCTGGTTCAGGAGTTACCTCCTCTGGTTTTTCTTCGACTGATTCACTTTTTGTCTGCTCAACTTCAGATTCGTCATCATTGTCAAATACTTCATCATCAAATTCATTGAAATCTTCAGGAAACTCCTCGCTCAAGATTTTTTCAGGATCCAGTGGAAGTATTTCTGATAACCTTTCAGCCTCGGCTTTCAAACCTTCCTCGCTGCTGAAGGGCTCGAATTCATCCGTTAATTCATCAATAGCATCATCCGGACTCAATCCTCGCATATCGGATAAGAAGTTTTCAATGTCCTTTTTATAAATGGTTAAATATTTGACATTATCCTCAATGAAATCATCATCAATTTTTTCTACACTCACGCCATCTAAATCAACCTCCAAATAGGCTTGAGGAGAAGCAGCTAAATAGATGGCATCTTTAACAGCATTATTCAAGATAAGCTGAAACCTGTCCTTATGTACCTCAATGTTTTGAGAAAGGACATTCATGAATTCAGCAAGTGCAGTAACCACACTTTCATTTTCGTAATTGAAAAAAGGACTTTCGAATTTCTTTGATTCTCCTTTCCAATACTCAAAAATCAATTTTAAGATGAAGAGGTTAGTTTGCTTTGATGGTGTGACCTTGAGAATTTCCTTACCTGTGATTGAAATTTTACCTTCAGTGAAAAACGAGTCGATTACTTTCGACGCAAATTTTTCACAGTAGCTATCAATAAAATCCTCGTTTAACTTTTTTTGCATTATAATTTGAGAAGGGTAATGGCTAACATCATCTTAGATAACCTCCAAAGTAAAACTATTATTATCAAGGATAAAAGTGAAAAATTGCTTCATATCCTGCTTCAAGAAACAGACTGGATGCACGCCTGTGGAGGTAAGGGGAGATGCACGACCTGCAAAATGCAGGTGCTTGAAGGTGCAGAGCATTTATCAGAATTAACAGAAGCAGAAAAAAAGTACATAAAATTGAACAAATTGCAGTCTGATGAACGACTCACCTGTCAGGTGTCTACCTCTGGTGATATTAAGATCTATGTCAAAAAAGAAACACAGCTTCCACATCTTAATTATGACAAATAATGTTTGTTGAGCCTCATATTGGAACAGGATACTCAAATAAAGGCGGCTGGATTGAGGTGGTTTGCGGGTCTATGTTTTCCGGGAAAACAGAAGAATTAATCAGAAGGTTAAATAGGGCACTGATCGCTAATCAAAAAGTGGAGATTTTTAAGCCTGCGATCGACAAGCGCTACGACAAGAAGAAAATCGTGTCGCATAAGGATTCTACCATCGAATCCACCCCGGTGAATTTTGCAAATGATATTTTATTGAGAGCTGTAGATTGCGAAGTAGTCGGAATTGACGAGGCGCAATTCTTCGATGATGAGGTGGTTAACGTGGCGGATCAACTGGCTAATCAAGGAAAAAGAGTAATTGTTGCAGGGTTGGATATGGATTTCAAAGGTCAGCCGTTTAAACCCATGGATGCTCTGATGTCGATAGCAGAATACATTACCAAAGTTCACGCAGTTTGTATGAAATGCGGAAGTGTCGCCTCCTATTCGCATAGGCGAACCAAATCCAAACAGACAATAGTTTTAGGCGAAAAAGATGTTTATGAGGCGCTTTGCAGGAATTGTTTTTTTGAAGCTAGGTCTAAGCAGTAGTTTTTTGTTCTGCCACAACTCCTACTCACAGGATATTCCTGTCGGTACATGGCGAACTCATTTCAGCTACAATAATGCCCAAATATTAGAAAAGACTTCCGACAAGATTTTTTGCGCCGTTGAAAATGGGCTTTTTTCTTACGGTTTAAGTGACAACTCCATTCGAAAATTATCAAAGATTGATGGCCTTTCAGATGTTGGGATTTCAGCGATGCTTTACAATACAAGTAGCGATGTTTTAGCTATTGGTTATCGATCTGGCCTCACTGATTTTGTTACCCAATCAGGTATTTCTACCCTTAGGGAAATTGCTCAGGCTAACATAGAAGGCAACAAACGAATTAACGATATCGCCTTTTTTAATAATCAAACGCTACTTGCGACTGGTCTTGGAATTGTAGTAGTTAGCAATGAAACGGTCATACAGGAAAATTTTGTTCAAATCGGAGTTGATGGTGCCGAAGTAGAAGTCACCGAAATTGAGGTTGTTGGAAATGTGCTACATGCGAATACTAATCAAGGTTTTCAGAACGGAAATCTCACCAATAATCTGTTGGACTTTAATAATTGGACACATCATTCAAGCACCAATGGACTTACAGATCTTACAGCCGCAAACGAAAATGTTTACGCGCTAAGCAATCTTGATCTTTTCCGATTTAGCTCCAACACATGGATTGATACCGGAATTGATCTTCCTCTAAATTCAAACGGTGTATTCAGTGTTGATGGAAAACTCTTGACAGTAAATGATCAGGCTGTTTTCGAGTTTAATGGATCTCAATTCACAGAAATCTCTTCTGTCGTTGGACAGGAAGTGAATGATGTTGAAATGGTGAACAATGAGTATTGGTTAGCTGATGGTCAGCTTGGAATGATCACTTTATCTGGAAATTCGATATCTCCTTCAGGTCCATTCTCTGATCAATATTCTCGATTGCGAGTGATTAACAATACAGCTTACGGATTTCACGCTCCTGACCCAGCGACATATGATGGAAGCGTGGTTATAGAAAACTATTCAGAATTTTCGGAAGGAGAATGGTCGAATCAACAAATTTCAAATTTCAATAATGTCTCGGACGTAGCTCAATTTCAAGGAACCTTATACTTTTCCTCTATAGGGGATGGCCTATACAATCAAGCCACTGAAGAAATCATTACTGACATTCCACAGAGTGATATTGAGCTCGATGACATAATTCCTGCACTCACTTCAAGAGAAAATCTTTGGGTTTCTTCATTCGGTAATTCAAATCCCATTCACCAGTTCGATGGACAACAGTGGACTTCATTTTCCTCCTCGCTATTACTTGGAAACGAATATGTCGATTTAGCTACTTCCTTGACTGGCATCCTATGGGGGAGAACTCCAAACGGAAGAATCATTGCATTTAATTCTGAAGAAAGTCGTGTGCAATTACTTTCCGGATTTCCTGGCCTTCCCGGAGATATTGAAATCAGCATAGAGGATGATGCTTGGGTAGCTACTTCAAGAGGACCAGCAACATTTGCGGATGCTTCTTTCATTTTTCAAAGCAACGAGGTGATCATTCCAACATTCGAAAGCAGCGTACTTTTTGAAGACGAACCCATAAATGTAATCGCAACGGATGGTGGGAATCGAATTTGGTTTGGCACAGATCGTGGATTGTGGATTTTCACTGAAAACACTACTGAACAGGTGGCGATTTTCAATACTGAGAACAGTCCAATCCCTTCTGACCGTATCCTAGCGCTTGCCTACAATGAGTCCAACGGTGAAATGTTTATTTCCACTGATAAGGGACTTGTTTCGTATCGTAGTGCCTCGTCGGTTGGAGCATTGACTCACAACAATGTAAATGTATTTCCTAATCCAGTTCCTCCTGAATATGAAGGATTGGTTGGTATTGAGGGGTTAGCTAAAAACACTTCAATCAAGATCACTGACATTAATGGAAATCTTGTCCAGGAAATTAATGCGAACGGAAGTTCAGCTTCTTGGAATCTGAGAAATGTTGGCAACAGTGAGGTTGTTACGGGAGTCTATTTGATTTTTAGTTCCTCCTCTGACGGACAAGAAACTTATGTCGGTAAAATAGCCGTGATCAGGTAATGGTTGTCAAGACGAATGGAATCGTTCTCAATTACATCAAATATGGTGATAGCAGCATCATCGTTAGAATTTTTACAGAAGAACTTGGCTATGGTTCATTCATCGTCAACTCTATAAGAAGCCAAAAATCAAAAAAGAGCATCGGTCATTTCCAGCCATTCTCCATCCTGGAATTGATACTGTACGTCAAAGAATCAAGAGACCTGCAACGGATTTCAGACTTCAAAAGCCATCTACCACTCCCAGAGATTCATGAAAATTTCACCAAGAGCTCAATTACACTTTTCCTAACTGAAATCCTGACTAAACTTTTGCAGTCAGAGCGGTCAGCAAACCCTGATCTTTATTTGTTTCTAACAGATTCCATCAAAGAATTTAACTCTCTTGAAAATGGAGTTGAGAATTTCCATTTACAGTTTTTATTGAAAATAGCCACTCACTTAGGCTTTGCTATAAATGAGTTCGAAACACTATTTACCTCGATCGATAAACTGGTACCACATGCAGAAGGAGAGCATGTGTTAGAAAAGCTAATCTTAGAACCCTATGGAATCTCTTTGGAGGCGAATAGATCGGTGAGAAATGAAGTCATCGACATTATGCTTGACTATTTTCATCACCATGCGAATTTACCTCGCCCAAAATCACTGACCGTTTTAAGAAGTGTCTTGAACTAGAAATTGATTCTTAATTCTTTTTTAAATTTAGCATACCAACATCTACAATTATGGCAGAGATCCTTTTCGATGAAATTCCCTCGCTAGATCTAAATGATTTTACTTCTGGGACAGAGGAACAAAAACAAGAATTTGTAAGAAGACTCGGGGAAGCATATAATAACATAGGCTTTGTTTCCATAAAAAATCACGGACTTTCAGACGAATTGGTGAGTCAACTATACGGTACAGTGGAAACCTTTTTTAGACTTCCGGATGAGGCTAAAAAGAAGTATGAAAAACCGGAGTTATTCGGTCAGAGAGGATATATAAGCAAGGGAAAAGAAAAGGCAAAAGGAAGAAACACAGGAGATCTGAAAGAATTCTACCATGTGGGCCAATCTGATGACAACAAGCTGCCTGATTATCCTTCGAATATTTGGCCTGAAGAAATTGAAAGTTTTCAAGAGGTCACTTCAAAAACCTACAGCACTTTGCAGGCTGCTGGAATACAGATGCTTCGGGCCATTGCACTTTATTTGGATTTACCAGAAAACTATTTTGATGATAAGGTCGAAAAAGGAAATAGTATCTTAAGGCCGATCCATTATTTCCCAATAGAAAACCCCGAAGAAATTCCTGATGATGCCGTCCGAGCAGCTGAGCATGGAGACATTAATCTAATTACGCTTCTGATGGGAGCTAGCGCAGATGGCCTTCAAGTTCTTAGAAAAGACGGAAAGTGGATTCCAATCACTGCATTGCCTGATCAAATAGTAGTCAACGTCGGCGATATGTTGGAGCGGCTTACCAATCACAAACTAAAGTCGACGATACACCGGGTGGTGAATCCACCAAAAGAATTGATGCATACCTCAAGGTTTTCAATTCCATTTTTTGTACATCCCATTTCAGAAATGGATCTCACCTGTCTTGAAAGTTGTGTCGATGAAGATCATCCTAAAGACTTTGATGACATCTCCGCTGGAGATTTCCTAAACCAACGATTGCAAGAAATCGGTCTGAAAAACTGATGACCATTCGAAGGGTCAGAAATATTATTTTTCTTAAAGATGTAGTTATTCTATCCTTCACAGCTTTTGGTGGCCCTCAAGGACATTTTGCCATGTTTTTGGACATGATGGTAAAGAAAAGAGCTTACCTAACAGAAGAAGATCTCATTGAACTATTTGCTCTTTGCCAGGTATTACCAGGACCTACGTCTACTCAAACTATCACAGCACTTGGATTCAAAATAGGCGGACCAAACCTGGCCTACTTGACATTATTAGTTTGGATGCTTCCTGCAGTAACGATTATGACCACTGCAGCCATCATTGTCAACACCAACATTGACCTTGGATTCATGCGATTCATTTTACCGATGGTGGTGGGGATAGTGGCTTTTTCGGCTTATCGCATTGCATCAAAAGTCGTTACCACCAAACTAGGATTCGTCCTGATGGTGTTCTCTGCGATTGCATCTTATGTGCTAAAGTCTCCGTATGCCTTTCCGTCGTTGATCATTCTTGGCGGACTCATCACCACCATCAAGTACAAGCAGCAACCGATAGAAGAAAAAGAGCGAATTAAAGTTCAATGGTCAAATTTGATATTGTGGATCACGGTTTTGATTGTAGCTGCTGGTCTTGGTGGTATTACTCAATATCTACCAATCAAAATTTTTGAGAATTTCTATCGAAATGGAAGTTTGATTTTCGGCGGTGGCCAAGTGTTAGTTCCACTTCTTTATACTGAATTCGTAGAATTTAAGGAGTACTTAACCTCCGAGCAATTCATCTCGGGCTATGGGTTTGTGCAAGCAATTCCAGGTCCCGTATTTTCATTTTCTGCCTACGTTGGAGGTTTGAGCATGAATGAATTCGGCATAGGCGGCCAAATACTTGGAGCAATACTTGCAGCTATTGGGATTTTCCTGCCGGGCACATTTTTGATCTTCTTTATCATCAGGTTCTGGGAACAATTAAAAAAGTATCGTCTGGTTAAAGCTTCTCTGGAGGGAGTAAATGCCGTTAGTTCTGGGATGGTGATTGCCGCAACTTTTCTAATTCTTGTCCCAATGGAACAGAATCTCCTCAATTACGCATTAATCATTGCTACAGTAGTCATGCAACGATTTACCAAAATTCCAACCCCGTTTATTATTGTTGGAGGACTGATTTTCGGATTTGCATTCGGATAACTCAACCCCACTAAACAAAAAAAACGTCATCGCGAGGAACGAAGCGATCTTAAAGATTACTTCTTCACAATGACGTTTCTAATTTCTAACTAAGTTAGTCTTCTCAGTTACCAGTATCTGCTGGTGGATCAATTCCAAGCTTTTGCAAGACAAGATTCGAAATATTGTCTTCTTCTCTTGCATAAAGAAGTACACTTACTCCCGCACTTCCCGCACTGAGAATATGAGTGTATCCATTCTCTTTGGCAACTTGCTCAATAGCCGTTCCAATTTTTTCATAGGCAGGGCTCACCAGCTGATTTCTTTTGTTCGACAATGACTGTTGGGCTTGCGCTTCGAAAGATTGAATTTCTTGCTGCATGTTTTGCAGCTCGGTCTCTTTATCAGCTCTAACCGCATCGATCATAGTTGCTGCGTTTTGCTGATAATCAGCAGCCTTAGCCTGAAATTCTTCGTACTTAGCCTTAAGCTGATTTTGTATTTGTGTTTCATATGCTGTCAAATCGCTTTCAATCTGCTTTGCTTCAGGCATTAAGCTCAAAATGTAATCAGCATTTGTATATCCTATTTTCAGTTGTGCCATAAGCCCTAGGCCTACAATAGAAAGGGCTGCACTAAGTAAAATTCTCGATTTCATGATTTCTAAAATTTATTTTCTGACCTCTCGGTCCTTCTTATTTTTAAGGTTTAGTGATTCTTTTCAAATATTGTGCTCAATTGTTTCCAGCCGTCTGATTTTCTACCAATCCCAGATCTTCAAGCACGAAATCAGTATAATCATGGATCGGATCAGTATAAATCATGACCAGATCTCCTGATTTGTCAAAAACAATTTGGAGTCGGTTATTTTTAGCGACTCTTTCAACCGCCTCGAAAACCTCATCCTGAACTGGCTTAACCAGCTCCTTCTTTTTCAAAAAATAAAGTCCGTCAAATCCAAAAATTTGTTGCTGATACTCTTTCACCTCTTTCCACTTTCTATCAATCTCAGCAATTCTATCTTCTCTCATATCCTGGGTAAGCAATACCTCCTCTGCCTTCAACGCCACTTCCATGCCTTCAACCTCAGAATATAATTCTTGAATCTCCACTTCCCATCCCTTCGCCAGTTTCTCAATTTCAGCCTGCGCTTCTTTATATTCTGGCATTTTGCTCAAAATATATTGCGTATCCACATAGCCAAATTTTTGCGCAAATGTAACAGTAACATACAATAATGAAAATAGGAGGACGATCGACTTTTTCATGCTATCTAATTTGTTGGCCAATAGAAAAGTGGAATTGTGGTCCTGAATTATCTAGAGCTCCAGGAATTCTATCAAATCCATATGCCCAATCAATTCCCATTAGACCAAACGCTGGCATGAAGATTCTAAGGCCCGCACCAACAGATTTTTTTATGTCGTAAGGGTTAAATTTTGCAAAATCGTCCCAGTTGTTACCTCCTTCAAAGAAAACTTGCCCGTAAATCGTGGCGGTTGGAGCTAAAGACAGTGGATATCTGAGCTCCATCACATATTTGTTGAATATCGTTCCTCCTTCAATGTTGTTTTCAACATCAATTGGTGTAATCGAGTTATTGGGATACCCTCTAAGACCAATTACGTCAGTTCCAAGCAAGAAATTCTGACCAGTCAAACCATCACCACCCAACTGGAATCGCTCGAAAGGACCTACTCCAATGTCTCTGTCATATGATCCGATATAGCCAAAGTGAGCTCTGGTGGCTAACACCAATTTTCCTACCAGGGTCATATAGTACTTGCTGTCGAAGTTCCACTTATGGTATTCCAACCATTTGAATTTCTCTGCATTGTCAACATCTTCTCCACTCACATCTCGCCCTAGGAGTGAGAACGGTGGAGTAAATGACGCACTAAGTGAAATCGATGATCCACTTCGTGGGTACATCGGCTGATCGATCGAATTTCGTGCAATGGTGGTATTGAAAGTGAAACTATTCGCATCTCCTGTTTGGAATCCAAGTGCTCGAGTTCCAAACTGGAATAGGTCATATCTTTGATAAGAGATGGAATTGCTGACCGTAAAGAAATCATCTGGCCATCTCACTCGTCTTCCAAGAGAAAGAGAAATGCCTGTCACTTTCAACGACCCAACAGTAGTATCTGTGAATCGATCGATTTGACGCTGGATTGATTTGCTATAACTTACACCAAATGAATTTGGTTTTCTTCCACCTAACCAAGGCTCAACAAATGAGAAAGAATAACTCTGGAATTGTCTACCATTAGCCTGGAATCTTACCGAAAGGCTTTGTCCATCACCGACCGGCAATCCTCTCCACTGGCTTTTGTTGAAGATATTTCTAGCTGAAAAATTATTGAACGTCACCCCGAAGGTTCCTACAAACCCAAAGGCTCCGCCCCATCCTCCGGAAAGTTCAATCTGGTCATTGGACCTTTCGACCAACTGCCATTCAATGTCAACTGTCTCATTCACAGGATCAGGAATTGGTAATGGATTCACCTGCTCAGGATCGAAGTATCCAAGCTGAGAGAGCTCGCGCTGTGTTCTAATCAATTCTGATCGGCTGAACTTATCCCCAGGCATGGTTCGCAATTGTCTCAGAATGACGTGATCGCTTGTTTTTTCATTTCCACTGATGGTGACTTTATCAATCGTCGCTTGGGCTCCTTCAAAAATTCGCATTTCCAAATCAATGGAATCTTCATAAATCCCAACTTCAACAGGATTTATGCTGAAAAACAGATACCCATCATCCATGTAGAGTGAGCTAATATCAGCTCCGGTTGGATTGAAATTCAATTTCTTGTTGACTAAATCAAGATCGTAGATATCCCCATTTTCTATGCCCAAAACCGCAGCTAACTGCTCATCGGTATATATGTAATTTCCTGACCAGTCTATGTTTCTGAAATAATATTTTTTACCAGCATCTACAGTTAAGTCAATATTCATGTATTTGTTGCTAGTGTTATAAGTTGTATCAGAAACTACTTTGGCATCCCGATATCCCTTGGAATTGTAGAACCCAATTAAAAGATCCTTATCATCTTCATAATCTGATTTGACATACTTTGAATTTTTAAAGAAATTCAAATTGACATGTTGGGCAAAGTACTCACGCACTTCCTCACCACTGACTTTTTTAGGTGTGGTAAAGAATTTAATCAAGTTTGGCGGCCAAATGAACTTAGGGAATTTAGTGATGATATCGGTTGGTAAAGAAAACTTTGGAACCATCCCGGTGCTTTTAAGTTGTTTCCTCAACTTCGCTGAAGTGAAGTTTTCGTTTCCAGCAAACTGAATGTTTCTAATCTTTACCTTTTGTCCCTTATCAACAACAATTTTGAGATAAGAGCTATTTCTTAGCACGGTATCCTGTTGCTGGATAACATTCACTTTCGCATTAAGGAAACCTTTACTCTCCATGAATTTGAAGACTGCTAGCTCTGTGTTCTTAATCAGTACATCGGTTAAAATTTTCCCACGGACAAGATCAATTTTATCCTCTATTTCTCCCTTTTGGGTCTTATTAACTCCTTCGATTGTATACCTGGTAAGCCTTGGTCGTTCAGTCAGTTCAATCACTAACCAGATTTTGTCTCCTTCTAGCTTTGAAGCATAAATGGAAGCGTTTCCGATAATCCCTTGCTTCCAAAGTTTTTTGATGGCTGTGGAGACCTCATCTCCGGGAACTTTGATTTTGTCACCGACCCGTAATCCAGAGAGTGAGATCAAGGCATTGTTATCCAGAAACTGAACACCTTTAACTTCAATATCTGCAATCTCATATTCCTTAGGACTTGAATAATTGATTGAAACATTGGAATTGTTGTTTTGATTGTTCCGCCCGAAAACAATTTGGCTGAAGGATTCAAACCCCACTAAAACCGCGATAATAAATACTAACTTCCTCATGCCTTTATTTTCAACTGTTCGCTGGTTTTACCAAACCTTCGCTCTCTTCTTTGGTAAGAACTAATTGCTTCATGTAAGTTTTTCTTTCTAAAATCGGGCCATAGCACATCCGTAAAAAATAATTCTGTATAGGCCATCTGCCACATCAAAAAATTGCTAATCCTCATTTCTCCGCTTGTCCGGATTAAAAGTTCCGGGTCAGGAATGTTTGAAGTTGAAAGATGTTTTTCAAAATTTTCCACGTTCACTTCCGTCTCCCCGCTCTTCATCATTCCCTCAATCGCGTTTAAAACATCCCATCTTCCACTGTAATTCAACGCCAGAATCAATTCCATTCCTGTATGCTCCTCCGTCAAAAGAATTGCTTCTTCAAGGCTCTTTCTCGCTTTAGCCGGTAATTCGTCACGATTCCCAATGGAAGACAACCTTATATTGTTCTCCACTAACGTTGGCATCTCATCTTTTATGGTATTTACCAACAATGTCATCAAACCGTCAACCTCATGCTTCGGTCGTTCCCAATTTTCGGTAGAAAAAGCATAGAGTGTTAGATATCCCACTCCCAATTCTGCACATCCTTCTGTGACTTCACGAACTGCTTTGATTGCATTCTGATGGCCTAAAATTCGCTTTACACCTTGCTTTTTTGCCCAGCGTCCATTGCCGTCCATAATTACTGCAATGTGTTTGGGTAAATTCTCAGAATCTATTTGATATTCTCCTTGCACGATTTTCCTAAAAAGCACACAAAAATGGGGCTTTTTTTAGTTAAAAAAGAATGAAAATCAGGTATTTAACTTCCTTTAACGGTCCAGCAGCGAATTATTTGGAACGTATGGAAATGGACATGGGATATTGAACAGAATTATGCTAAATGAAATTCCAGTATAAAAAAACCAATCGTCATCTTTTGGGTTCCCATATTGATAATCTTTGATGGTCTGATCACCATCTGAAATTCCGTCTAAATAATCGTAAAAAGTCTTACGTGCTCCGGCCTCAAAACCAATACTATATTTTTTTGCTATAAGATGTTTGAAGCCAAATCCTACCGGCAAAACTGGTTGAATTTTACCTACTCCACTGTTCTCAGGAATGTCACCAACGCTTATGACACCAAAGCCACCGAAAATATATGGGGACCAATTTCTTTGTGATTTCTGGCTTTTGAAATCAAAAAAATGATATTCAAAAACCGAAGAGAACTCTAGGATCGAATTGCTGAATGAGTGATCACGTTGAACAGCAAAAGCATCGATGGGTGTTTCAGCTCCTTTGGCCCTACCTATTGTAGCGGCAAGCCTAAGCGTAACAATTTCTGAAAAATTCATTCGATAGTAAGCTGATCCGGCTAATGTGGAAGTTCCAAAGTCATAGCCGCGCACAAGATCTCCTGAATAGTTCATGAATCCGAGTCCACCACCAAACTCAATGAATTGTGCATTGGAAGAAATGCAGGAAATGAACAGTATTGTGAAAAGGAATTTCCTCAAGAATTACCTGAATTTTGCGCTTCTTTTTGGACTTTTATCCAATAACAATGTGAGCTTTAATGAGGTAACAAAAATCAAATCATTATCATCCGGATTTCCTCTCGTTGCTCCGTCAATTCCGCCACCAATAAATCCTGAGGAGTTAAATCCTGTGGAGGTATTGTTGATCTGTAAGCCGCTCAAATCCCTTGTGTCTCCATTAAATGATGTTGCTTCCGCTGAACGATCGGACATAATACGCGCCAGAGGATCTGTGAATTGGTCAAGACCCACATACTGCGTACTTACATCATCAATGTAATCTGTGAACAGATATCTAACTCCAAATTCTAATCCTGCATTCAAATTTGTTCCTGGCAGACGCAATGTTGCGCCGACAGAAACTGGTATAGAAAATTCTACCTTACTGTAGGCATCCACAACGCCTAAATTCTGTCCTTCTGTCCCTAAATCTCTCAAACTAACCCATTCACCTGCTTGAGGTGCGGCCGGGGTACCTGTACTTTGATAATCCAATTCTGGCACCTTGCCCATAGGTTCATGCAGAAATACGGCTCCTCCTAAAAACAAGTAGACGTTAAGAGGAAGCCTCTGTTGAATACCTCCATAATTTGGTAAAAGTGATATTTCAAGTCCTGCCTGAAACTCCATAATGTCATTTCTGAAGCTAAGATTCCTTGCATATCTAGGAGCACTTGCTTCATCGGTAGGATCAGCGGAAAAATCATCGCCGGAAACCCTAACCCAATTCAAAGCTGCTCGAATTGCAACCGAGTTATGGAACTTATATCCTCCATGTAAGCCAAATCCAGGACGCGTGAATGAAATATCTGTACTGGCTGCTTTATTTACCGGTGCTAAGTCTCCAAAATAGTTACCGGCATTTATCTGTGCTCCAAAGAAATAGTAAGGTTTAAACCTTCCATAACCTCTTTGACCTCCTTTATAGTGAGAAATCTTTTTGTTCGTTTGTCTCCTTTTTTTATACTTATTGGCTCGTCTTCTTTGGGCATCTGCATCATCAGCAATGCCAAGCATAAGTAGCGTGAGGGCGAATATTATTAGGCTTCTCAATTTCATGACCACAGTCTTAATAACACAAAAATAGTTTTTTGATTGTACTTGGTTAACAAAAAATGGCACTTTCCCTTGTAAACTACCATCAATTTGTCGCTTAGGCTAAATATTTAATCGAAAAATAACAGTTAATTCCTTTTGTCAAAACCCCATCCCAGCTTATTTCTGATCGTATCCGGGAAACTGTTTCCTTCGATTCGAATGATATTGGCGTGAAATGCAGCTTTACTTATTTTCAATTCTACATCACTTTCAATGGTCTCCGATCTTGAATCCATGGAAATAAGAAAGCTTCGGTTGCGCGTTTCTATCTTAAAGGTGAGCTCTGAATCATCGGAAACGATCAGTGGTCGAACGTTCAAGTTGTGTGGACTTACTGGTGTAATCACAAAGTCCTTCGCATCAGGCATCATTAATGGTCCACCGCAGCTCAACGAATATCCAGTTGAGCCAGTAGGTGTAGAAACCATTAGACCATCTGCCCAATATGTATTTAAGTACTCGCCATTGATGTAACATTTGATCATGATCATCGAAGAAGTGTCCTTCCTCAAGATGGCACATTCGTTCATGGCATAAGGCTTGCCACCAAAGAGATCAGCTGACGATTCAAGTGAAAGTAAGGATCGTTTCTCAATGGTGTAACTTCCTTTGAAAAGTAAAAAAAGGGATTCTTTGACGTATTCCTTAGCAATGGAGGCCAGGAACCCAAGTCGTCCCATATTGATTCCCAAAATCGGAACTTCGCTTTTTCCGACGACAAGTAATGATTCCAGAAATGTCCCGTCTCCACCAAGACTGAATACAACGTCAAAGCTCTCATCTACTTCCTCGATTACTGGATGTTGATTTCCTAGGAGTTCTTTATTTCTATCCTGAAACGTATTTGTGACAAAAATTTCAGATCCCTCATTATTAAGCCTGTCAATGATCTGATCGACATATTTTTTAGAATCCTCCTCAATCGCAAGGCCATGAAGAACAACCCGTTTCATCAGGTATTCAAATATTTCATGAGCAATCCATACCGTTCTTCTTCATCAAAGGATCGGTCTTCTGTGTTGAAAGAAGAGATTACTTGGTAGCCACTTTTATTGAGGCCATTGGAAATCTGGTTTACTTCCTGACCATTGATTCGGATTACGATTTCTATTTGCGAAGCATCCTCGCTGTTCGGACGAACGTTTGCGCCTAAAACAATAGACCCGTTCATTTCCACAATTCGAGATATATCAGAGAGTGAATAATCTTTGAGTGAGGTTTGAAGAATAATGATTGCTCCTTCAGAATTGACTATAGCCGTTTTTGAAAATTCTTTCAAAATATCATCTCTCAGGACCACTCCTTTGAACTCTTCATTATCAACCACTGAAACAACATCCATTTGATTTTCGGATAACACCTTTAGGATGTCATAATAATGTTTCCATGGAGCTACGACTACCGATTCACTGATCAGTGGGTAAGAACCAACTTCGGGATGCATGATTTCTGAATCATAAAGTAATTCCTCTGAGACATAGCCGAGTAGTTTTCCATCGTCAACGATCGGAAGTTCTTTGACTCTAAACTCATCCATCCATTGCTTTGCCCGAGTGATGTCGTCTGTCGGCTTCAATGGTGGTACCATATAATTTATGAGTTGCTCAGCAATCATGTTATTTGCTCGATTTTTTCAAATTTAGTTAACTCAACATTGTTAATACTGAATCCTTCTGAGTTGGAAGGCTATCCATTGTGTCCATTAAGTCCTGAATTAATGGAATCAACCCGCTTAGCCATTCAAACACAGTTGGACCTATACCTACAATATACGGGAAAATGACTGTATCATCTGAATATCTTTCTATCACATCAACGCCAACTGATTGAATTACCCAAAAAATAACGCTGATGATGAAAGCTGATTTGAAAGCGCCGGCCACTGCCCCGAAAAAATTGTCTACTGTTCCTAAAAGGGTGAAATCAACCACACTTTTTATTGATTTGGCGCCTAGTCTTATCAAAAAACTGAGAAGAACGAACAATAGAATGAAAACAACGATCGCAATTAGATCGAAGTAGGAACTGGAACCGAAAAGAGAAACAGTTACGGGGATCGTGAATTCAAGGGCAATGAAAAGTCCGATGAAAAATGCCAGAAAAGAGAAAATCTCTACAATGAAGCCATTCCTGAAACCTTTCAGTGCTCCTAGTCCCAAAAGAACAAGCAGTATGATATCAAAAAGACTCAATCAGCTAAGCAGTTTTTTAGCCAACATAGAAATCATTTTTCCATCAGCTTTTCCTGCCAATTTCTTTGTTGCCACACCCATAACTTTCCCCATGTCTTGTGGACCCGCAGCGCCTACAGAAGCTATTACTTGTTTTACTTCTTCTTCAACCTCTGCTTCGCTTAGCTGTGCAGGAAGAAAACTTTCAATGATAGCCAATTCGGATTTTTCCGTAGCAGCCAGATCATCTCTTCCTTGCTCTTCAAATATCTGGATGGAATCGCGACGCTGCTTGGCTGCCTTGGTTAGCAGTTTCATTTCAGTATCCTCAGAAAGTTCACCTCCACCTCCTTTTTCTGTTTCTGCTAAAAGGATCAATGATTTTATTGCTCGTAAAGCTCTCAGTTTGTCCTTTTCTTTATTGAGCATAGCTTGTTTGATCTCTTGCTCTATGGTTGACTTTAGACTCATAATTTCGTGTTTGATGCAAATGTATATGGGTATTGACCACTCACCCAACTCTCAATTCGCCTTTCATTTTTTAGACAAACGGCCAAAAGGAGTTAAGACCTCATCGATCTTGATGTCCCACTCTTCCACTTGAACAATTTCGTCAAGAAGTGGTGATAAACTTAATCCTAATTTAGCCGCTGCGGTTTCTTTTAATAAACGATCATAATAACCACCACCGTACCCAATTCGGTTCCCTTTTTTGTCGGCTGCTAAAAGTGGAACTAGGATAAGATCTGCCTTTTTAATGTTAGTTTCTTCGGCATCTACGGGTTCTGGTATTCCCATTTTGTTTTTTGCCAAAAGAGTTTCTTCTAGTAAGTAAAAGTGTTGTTGGGTTTTCTCTTTGAAATCCGTTTTGGAAATCATGATTTCACAACCTGTTTTCCTCAAGCCATCAAATATTCCTGTAATGTCTGGTTCTTTGTTTCTGTCTATTGGTAGAAAAGTGTGGATTATTTTGTGGTTATTGTCATAGATGAATTCAAGGAGGTTTTGACATAGTTGTTCATTCCTTTTTTGGAAATGATCTTTCCTCAAAGCTCTTCTATAGTCAAGAAGGATTTTCCTTAAAAGTGATTTAGGAATCGGCTCCATCTATTAACGAAAATAGAAACTATGTTAGAAATATCTATACGGTATATCCTTATAGCCAGCCAGAAAGTATTGTTTGACTAAATCTTGGCAGCCTGCACATGCATCCAATCAAAATTTCTTGATCTTCCGAGGCTGATCCACCCTTCCTCTTCCCAAATTTCCCACCAGGTTTTATACTCATCTTTAGCAAAATGCGCCCGGTCTGCACCCCATCTTAATCTATTCCGCGCCGGATCATAGTCCATGGCGATTCCCCAACTGTGCATGGAAGGTTTCGTACCTCCTCTGATTGGTCTGATGTTAAAACATCCTCCCCAAACGTCTAGTTTTAATTCACGGATTTTGGATAACCCATATTCCTTCACAACATTTTCCAATACTGTGATCACACTCGAAGCAACCTTTTCGTGACATTTTAACCGTTGAGTGGATTTAGACAATTCCCATGAAAACTTGTGACGATAAGGCAAATCGATAATTGTAAGATTTGAGCCTTGCTCACCATAGAACTCATCGAACTCTTTGGTGTATTGTTTTGGCCAGTCATTGGGATTTACTTCATCAACCTCTTCTGGTCGCCAAATAGGTGGAGCTTTCTTTTCAAATACAATCTCGCATAATTGATCGTATGCTTCTTGAGTGATTGGACCCCAAAGACCATCGATTGGCTTACAAGGTATTTTTTTATCATTGGCAAAAACCTGAATGGCCCCATTGATTTTTCTCTTTATAGACCATGAAGATTCAATCCTATTGAGTTTGGCTATTCCTGATAAGGTTTTTGGTCCTACTAATCCATCAATTTTGTCGTTATAGTCACCTTTTTCCTTTAGAAGTGTCTGAACTAGTTTAATTCTCTTTTTCATCAGCTTATTTTCAAGTGAGTTACTGAAAGATACCGCCTTTAATCCATAAAATTTTACATGACGGTATATTTATCCTGGATAGACAATCTTTCTATCCTGCTTGAATCAAATTGAATGATCCTGAACAGCCACCGAAAGCCTTCCGTTGTTATCTTGCGATTGTAAAACTCAAAATATGATGAATAAAACCCTCGCTTTTTTTACTTGTCTCGTTCTATCCATTTCTATCTCTCTAAGCCAGGACAAGGAGATAAATGATGCCAACTACTATTATCAGATACCAGACGCTCCAGGTTCTTTCACAGCTGGAACGGTAGCTTCAAGAATGGTGGATGGATTAGGCTTCCGATATTTTCATGCAACCGCTGATTTGACTGAAGAGAATCTTGCGTTTAAGCCATCAGAAGAAGCCAGAACAATGGGCGAAACTATCGATCACATTTTAGGACTGACACGAACGACCTTGAATGCGGTTATGAAAGAGCCGACTGATTTTACGATCGAACAACCTAAGTTGAACTTCGAAGAAAAAAGATTAAAAACACTAGAGAACATTCGCAGAACGAGTGAAATTCTGAAAAACAGCTCTGATAAGGATATGGAGGAATACAAAACCATTTTTCTTTCTGGAAATGGAAACCGAAGCGAATATCCATTTTGGAATCAACTAAATGGCCCTATCGCTGATGCACTTTGGCATGTTGGTCAAGTTGTTACATTCCGACGATCTGCTGGAAATCCTTTTAATTCTCAGGTAAGCGTACTACAAGGAAAAGTTAGAGATTCCGGAAACTAAGCTGTATTTCTTTCTTCGTTTTGATTGCTCTCAAAGCCCTCAATAAGGTGAAGCTTTTTCTTGCATGTTTCTAATGAAGAAAACAGCAAGTTTAAAACAGACCTAAATGCTGAACCTAGCAAATATTTTGGATATTCTCTGGACGAGTATTGTGGCCTACTCGATGTTCCAAGGTTACTTGCTATTTATCCTTTTTCCTACCTATAAACAAGGTTCTAGACAAGCTAAATGGCTATTGGCTATTGCTTCTCTTTTGTGCGCAATCTTACTTACTGAAGAATTATTGAGTCACACGATAGGATACGAGAAACTGCCTCACATGATTATGTCTACTAGCCCTCTCTGGTACCTGGTCGGACCGATTATCTTCTTTTACATTAGACTTTATGCTACTAAGCGGATTGTAACTAAAAAGGATTTATGGCACTTTCTGCCAGCCATTTGGGTACTATTTACTACACTCGATTTTTACTCTTATCCTGGCGAAATTAAACTCTACTATCTCCAGATGACGGAGAAGGGATCCTCTGCTCCAATTCATACGATCAATTTCGTTATTTTCTTTTGTCAATCCGTATTCTACATTATCTCAAGTTGGTCCTTAATGAAAAGCGAATCTTCCTATGAGTATAGGAGGAAGGAACGTATGTGGATCTTGCAATTGATCATAGGGCTCGGCGTGTTGGGATTTTTAGGTTTTCTTTCCATTGTTGTTTTAAATGTTGGAGTTGAAAACTTATGGTGGGTCGGCTCTACCTATTTCATCCTTTTTACAGGATTTCTGCTTGTTCTTTTTGTCCGCAGTTTACGTTCGCCTAAAGATTTGTATTTGATTGGCAATCCAAGAAAACTGAATCCAAAAAACACAGATGTTGAATTGAATGAAGCATTTCTGAAGCTGCTTAAATTTCTCGAAGACCACAAACCCTACAGGGACCCAGAATTTGATCTTCAAACACTCTCAAAGCAATTGCAATATTCGAAGCACCATTTGTCTCAAACAATTAAAGAATTCACGAATCTGAACTTTAGAGATTTCATCAATCAATACCGATTGGAAGAAGCCAAGCAAAAACTGGCAAGTGCTCACAGCAAGCAGTTTACTATTCAGTCAATAGCAAATGATGCTGGCTTCACGAGCCTTGCCACTTTTTACCGAGCGTTCAAAAAATTAGAAGGAAGAACTCCCAAGTCGTTCATCGACTAGTTATTTCAGTTGAATAACTCTGACAACAACAGGATTTAAGGGGCTCCCCTCATTGACAAGTCGTGATACCACATAAATTTTGCTTCCATCAGGACTGATTCCGATTCCATTTGGAATGAAAAAGCTTGCCACGTTTCCATCTCCGTCTTCATTTCCGGCAGCTCCTGTACCAGCTATAATCGACACCTCACCATCAAGCGTTACTTCATACAACTTATTTCCTCCCCTGCTCAAAGCATAAAGAACGCCATTGCCATAGACCAAATGTGAGTTATTACTACCTGGAAGCCTGGCCAAAACGGTTGGGGTTCCATCAGGGGTAACTTTTACGATGCTACTGTTACTGAAATTAGCTACGTACAAATTGCTATTCTCATCGATGGTCAACCCATTTGGACATCTAAGAATGTTTCCGTCTGTAGAAAAGGGAGTGGAGGTTCCATCAGGGGCAATCTTTTGAATGGTACCTCCATTACAATTACATACGTATATGTTTTCGTCTTCATCAAGTGCTACACCTACTGGCGCACGTAATCCGGAATTCGAAAGAGTAGTTACCTGTCCATCGGGAGTAATTTCACTAACAAAATTTCCCTGGATATTGGCTTGAATCAAATTTCCATTGGGCCTAAAAGCATTACCAGAAGGACCTTCCAAGCTATCAGCGAAAAGCGATACTTCACCAGTTTCAGGATTAACTTTTGAAACAATTTCGCCATCCGCAAAATCAATTCGATTTCCAAAATCAGCGACATAGATAAAACCTTCAGCATCAACCGTCAGACCACCACTTCCGTCAAAACTTGAAGTCAATGTTGAAACAGTGTATAAACATCTTTTGTCATTCACTGTTTCAGTTGTGGGATTTCCACACTCATCAAAAGTCGGAGAATCATCTCCTCCACATGAAAGGATAGATAGAACTACTATACTAAGACTTGCCATTTTTAAGCTCATATTTTTAAGTTTTGGAGAAATTTAGAAGGAAGAGTTTCGGATTGGATTCTTCTTCACCTTGCATATCTCTCATTTTTAAGAAATGAGATAAATTCTGACTACCCACCCTTTAACCTTAAGCGCCAGGATTTTCTCCTTACAACTTTTTATCGTCTATCTTCGTATTTGTTTTACAAATGGGTAAATTCTATGCGCTTTAACCTTGGTGAATTTGAAGAAATCGTTCTTTTGGTAGTGGCAGCTCAAAACGATGAGGCCTACGGGCTTTCCGTCACTACAGCAATTGAAAAAGAACTAAAAAGACCTGTGACCATGAGTAGTGTTCACACGGCTTTGTATCGATTGGAAGAAAAAGAATTAGTCAAATCCGAGGTGGGCGGGACAACAAAAAGTAGGGGTGGTAGAAGGAAACGGATCTTTATGATCACAAGCGCTGGTAAGCAAGCATTGTTAGATGCTAAGAATGCGAGAAGTCATTTGTGGTCCATGATTCCAAAAGTGGTCTTTGAAAATCAATGAGTTCTCGAAAGAACATAACGCCTCCTCGACTGGCAGATTGGTTTTTTAACTGGTATTGCCAAAATGAACTTGGGGAATCCATTCAAGGTGACTTACATGAACGATACGAACTGTACCTGGAGTCACATTCGCGGTTGAAATCTAACCTTCTCTATTGGATGGATGTCATCCGATTTATTAACCGATTCACATTAAGAAAGAAATCAACCAGAAAAACATTTACGCCTACGATTATGCTTAAAAACTACACACTCGTTGCTTTACGTAACATTAAAAGAAACTTGGCTTTCACTACAATCAATGTGGTTGGTCTTGCAATTTCCATGGCCATTTGCCTACTAATTATTGCCACTATTGATGATCAAACAAGCTATGACGAATTCAATGCTGAAAGAGACAACATTTACAGACTCAAGCATAAGCGTCTCAATGATGTTAACCTTTGGCTTGCTACCACTCCTTTACCACTAGTCGATAAACTCACAAATGAATACACCGGCCTTGAGGAAGTGGTTCCACTTCGTAGAGGATTCTCCGGTGAAATAATTGATAATGGAAAAGCTATCACGCTTTCAGGATATTATACCAATCCTGAAGCTATTGCGCTTTTTGGACTAGAACTCGAGCAAGGAGACAAGTCAACAGCACTAGTAGAACCAAATACTGTCGTCTTGAGAAATGATATCGCTGAGAAATTCTTTAGAGATAAAGACCCGATTGGACAGGAATTAGTGGTTGGTGATCTTGGTCCCTTCAAAGTAACAGGTGTTCTGAAAGAGATACCAGGAAAAACCCATGTGAGTTTTGAAGCCCTGGCCTCTTATTCCACCGTAGCTTCTTTTGAGAAACAGGGCAAGCTATCTGAGTCCTTGAATGACTGGGATAAACTTTCAAGTGCCTGGATCTATTTCAAATTCGGTTCTGGAACGTCTCCAGAAAACTTACAAGACGAACTTGATCGTTGGGCAGATGAAAATTACGATGAGGACTCAGAATATGATGTCATCTTCGGCATGCAAAAAATGACCAATATTACCCCCGGTCCATTAATGGGAAATCAGATAGGACAATCCATGCCTAACTTTTTTATCTATGGATTAGTGGTATTGGCCATTTTGATCATGACCTGTGCAGCATTCAATTATGCGAATCTCACCACGGCACGAGCGCTCACAAGATTCAAGGAAGTTGGGGTGAGAAAGGTAATGGGTTCTACGAAGAGTCAAGTCGTTATTCAGTTTGTCATTGAAGCCGTATTGGTTTCTTTATTCTCACTGGTAATTGCCATCGGACTTTTAACGCTATTGATTCCTGCATTTGAAAGTTTGAGCATGAGTTCGCTTTTGGAATGGAAGCTTAATCCTGACACTAAAGTTTATGTTCAGTTTTTGATCTTCAGTCTGCTAACTGGGCTTTTTACAGGTTTCTTCCCGTCACTTTACATGTCATCGGTTAAACCGATCAATGCGCTCAAGGGAATGAACGGTCCTAAAATGTCAAAGATTGGTTTACGAAAATCCTTGATTGTGACGCAATTGGTCATATCGATTGTTCTGATTATCTCAGCGACTTTGGTGCATCGACAGATCAAATTCATGATTACCAAAGACTATGGTTTTGCAAAAGCCGATATTGTGAACATTGATCTCCAGGGTCAGGATTACGATCTATTAAGACCGGAACTTGAAAAACTGTCTTTCGTCCAATTGGTATCGGGAGCGAACAACATCCCTAGTATAGGCAGGCATGATGATATTGTAGTTAGACAAAATGTGACAGATGAAGAAGTGAAATACAATTTCTTTTCTGTGGACGAAAACTACATTGAGAACCTAAAGCTTGAATTAATCGCTGGTTCCAATTTTACCCCAGGACAAACAGAGGAAAGAGAGATCATTATCAATGAAGAAGCGGTGGAATCCTTTGGTTATGAAACCGCGGAAGACGCCATAGGCGGAAATCTTATTCTTGAGGACAGCACCAATGTGAACATTGTAGGTGTAGTAAAAAACTACAACTTCATGATCCTCTATATGGATATCAAACCATTGCTCCTGCGATATAACCCAGAGGAATTTGAATGGGCACAAGTAAAAGTTTCCGGAGCTAACCGGATCGAAGAATTGAAGCAATTAGAAAATACCTGGGCCGGGTTTGATCCAAATCATGATTTTGAATACAAATATTTTGACGAGCAAATTGAAGAATTCTACGCGGTGTTTTACGATATCGTTTACATCGTAGGACTTATTTCAATCCTAAGTATCGTAATCGCCGGCATGGGACTTCTTGGAATTGCTACTTATTCTATTCAGACTCGACTGAAAGAAGTAGGGATTCGAAAAATCCTCGGAGCAGATGGAAGAACACTTGTTTTCATTCTTGGTAAAAGCTTCTTCATCATGATCATCGTTTCCACATTGATCGGTAGCTTAATTTCTTTCTTCGGGAACAAAGCCTGGTTAGAGCTTTTCGCTTATCGAATAAGTTTTGGTTTCGACATCATTGGGATTGCCTTTCTATTTATCCTAGTGGTTGGCGGACTCACTATTGGGACTCAAACCTGGAAAGCGATGCGAACAAATCCGGCGGAGATACTAAGAAATGAGTGATAGTGAAAACTGAAGAGGTTCATTTACACCACAAAGAATGCAATAAATAAGGGCACTTTTTCTTATCTTAAACGATCAACATAAAACCTTTCCATATGTTTGATCTAAAACCTCTCTCCAAAGAAGCTATTCCTAAGGCCATTGATAGAGCAAAGCAGTATCGCCAACTCAATCAGCCTTGGCATGCGGAGAGTATATGCAGGGATGTTTATGCCGTAGATCCAGATCATCAGCAGAACCTGATCATTCTATTCCTGGCGATTACTGATCAGTTTGTGAATGAAAAAAATGGAAAGAGTATGCAAGATGCCGAAGAGATCATTGATAAACTTCGAGATGAGTATCAACGGGATTACGCGCATGGAATCGTTTATGAAAGACAAGCGTCATCCGCCATTAGGCGAGGTGGACCAAGAGCCAACTACATTGCTTATTACCATATCTTACGGGCTTTGGAGTACTATGAGAAATCTGCCAAATCTCACCCGGATAAAAATGAGGAATCCATTCTTCGCTATAACACGTGTGTCCGAATGATTGAAGAATTCGATCTCCGACCTGCACCGGACGATGATGGAAGTCAGGGTACTTTGGGGGAGTAATGATGTATCAGCAATTAGATCCTTCGCTACGCTCAGGATAACATTCAATTCTGGATTTTGCTTTTTTGAAATTTTGGTGTCATGCTGACGTAAGAAGCATCTCAGTCAACATAATTTTTATACAGTAGTCATGCTGAATTCATTTTAGCATCTTCCACTACTGTGTCGTTAGAAGAAGACCCTGAAACAAGTTCAGGGTGACTTTAGTAAATGAAAATGCGATTTCTCAAGCAGATTTCTTTCTAAACAGCTTACGCCACAACCACTTCAACGGATCATAGTATTTATCTACCATTCGTTCTTTCAATGGAATGATCGCATTATCCGTAATGGTAATTTCTTCTGGACAAACTTCTGTACAGCACTTCGTAATGTTACAAAGCCCGACTCCTTGTTCCTTCACCAATTGCTCGCTTCGATCAGCCACGTCTAAGGGATGCATTTCGAGACTCGCAGATCGCACCAAAAATCGAGGGCCTATAAACTCGTTTTGAAGCTCATGTTCTCTCAAAACATGACAAACATCTTGACATAGGAAACATTCAATGCATTTTCTAAATTCTTGCACCCGATCGGCTTCATACTGATAAAATATCCGTTCGCCTTCCTTCGGAGTGAATGGAATGATCTTTTTGTTGACTTCAAAATTCCATGACACATCACAAACCAGGTCTTTGATAACAGGAAAAGTCTTCATTGGGCGAATTGAAATGGTTTCGTCTTCCGGATACTTATCCATTCGCTCCATGCACATCAACTTCGGCTTACCATTCACCTCCGCACTGCATGAGCCACATTTACCTGCCTTGCAATTCCATCGGACACCAAGATCAGCGGCTTGTTGTTTCTGTACAGAGTGAACAGCATCCAATACCACCATTCCTGGAATTCTTGGAACACTGTAATCAACCATTTCCCCACCATCCTTATCGCCTCTGAAAATTTGAAGTTTTGCTTCTTGCTCCATATCAAGTGATCTGTTTGTCTAACAATTCTTGAAGCTCCGCTGGTGGTGCTTCCAATGGTATTTTCACAACCTCATATCCACTATCCGTTTGTCTGGCTATTGAGTTGACTTTACCCCACTCATCTTCAGAGTCTGGGAAATCTTCTCGCGTATGCGCTCCTCTGCTTTCTTCTCGTTGAAGTGCTGCTTTTGCTACTACTTCACTGATGTCCAACATATTCTCAAGATCCAATGCCAAATGCCAACCTGGATTGAATTGAACATTACCGCCAACTTTGACTGTCTTCGCCCTTTCGCGGAATGCTTCTATATCCTCAACAGCTTCTTTCAAGTCCGACTCAGAGCGAACAATTCCAACTTTTAACTGCATCATTTTCTGAAGATCTTCCGAAATGGAATACGGATTCTCTCCATCCGATTCATTGAATGGTTTTAAGCAATCATCAATGATTTTGTCTACATCGGCTTTATTGATTGAGGGATTTTCAGAAATTCCATTGGCATGCTTAGACGCAAACTCACCAGCACGTTTTCCGAATACCAATAAATCTGAAAGCGAATTCCCACCCAAGCGATTTGCGCCATGCAATCCAGCGGCAACCTCACCTGCGGCATACAATCCAGCAACGGTAGAAGCTTGAGTTTCAGGGTCTACTTTTACTCCACCCATGGTGTAATGGCAAGTTGGACCAACCTCCATCGGTTCTTTCGTGATATCAACATCAGCCAGTTGCTTGAACTGATGGTACATGCTTGGCAGTTTCTTCTTGATTTCCTCTCCGGGCCTTCGTGATGCAATGTCTAGGTAAACACCTCCATGAGGAGCTCCTCGTCCAGCCAACACCTCTTTCCGTATCGCACGCGCAACTACATCTCTTGTCAATAGCTCAGGTGGTCTTCTTTCTTTAGGAATTTTTCCAGCAACAACGGCCTTCACCCAGCCATTTGCTTCCTCTTCTGTCTCGGCATAGTCTCCCTGGAACATTTCAGGAATATTTTCAAACATGAATCGTTTGCCTTCACTGTTTTTCAAAACACCTCCCTCGCCTCGAACGCCTTCAGTAATAAGTGTTCCTTTTACACTTGGTGGCCAAACCATGCCGGTAGGATGGAATTGAATGAATTCCATATCCAGGAGATCGGCTCCAGCCCATAAGGCGAGCGCATGTCCATCTGCGGTATACTCCCAAGAGTTGGATGTTACTTCCCAACATCTTCCAGTACCTCCGGTAGCAAGCACTGTTGCTTTGGTATTGAACACCGTAAATCGTCCAGTCTCTCTTTCATAAGCCACACAACCAGAAACTGCTCCATCGGTTTTCAGCAATCGACGAACCGTGTATTCCATGTATACATCAATTCCTGAATGAACACCTTTGTCTTGAAGCGTTCTCAAAAGCTCGAGTCCAGTTCGGTCCCCTACGTGCGCCAATCTTGGATAGGTATGTCCTCCAAAATTCCGTTGTAGGATTTTTCCAGTTTTTGTTCGATCAAACACAGCTCCCCATTCTTCCAATTCATTGACTCTATCTGGCGCTTCTTGGGCATGTAGTTGAGCCATCCGCCACTGGTTGAGGTATTTCCCACCTTTCATCGTATCCCTGAAATGTGTTTGCCAGTTGTCACGTTCATCCAAATTGGCCAATGAGGCCGCAACTCCACCTTCAGCCATTACCGTATGAGCTTTTCCAAGAAGAGACTTACAAACGATAGCGGTTTTGGCACCACTTGCGGAGGCTTCAATAGCTGCACGTAATCCAGCGCCACCAGCACCAATTATCACCACATCGTAATTCAGCGTCGTATATCTATCCATAATTAAAAGAGTCGGATATCGGTTATTGTACCACTACTCACCAGCCAGATGTAGAAATCAGCAAAAGCGACCATGAAAAGACTGGTCCATGCCCAGTACATGTGGCTTTTATTCAATTTGGTCACTCCTTTCCAAGCTGAATGTCTTGCTTTTCCAAATGCCACACACGAATAGCAGTCTATTTTTCCACCAACGAGATGCCTAAGTGAATGACATGAAAACGTGTACAATCCAAGAAGAACGACTGTCCCTAAAATCACAAGCGAACCGACACTCATACCAAAGCCTTCTGGCCACATCACCGAATGGATAAAATCAATGGAAAGAATGACAATAAAAACTAATGCCAAGTACAAGAAGTAGCGGTGAATGTTTTGAATGAGCAGCAATCTTGTTTCTCCTGCATAATTCTTTTTTCGCTCAGAAACAGCACAAGCCGCAGGATCTAAAGCAAAGGATCGATAATAAGCTTTTCTATAGTAGTAGCAGGTCAACCTAAATCCTCCAGGCGCCCACAAAACAAGCATCGCTGGCGAAATCCAGGATGGAAGTGACGGAACAATTATGAGCGGAGAATACAACGGTGAAAGAAGGTAGGCAGAAGTTTCATTGTCCACGACGTAATCTGCATTGTAGAACACTCGAAATGTTGCATAAACAATAAATGCACTAAGACCGAGAAATATCGAAAGTGGAGGAAGCCACCACAAGTCTCGTCTCTCGGTGTCTCCGAAGCGGGTAGATCCGCCACTTAATGTAATGTCACTCATCTATTGTCATTGAGTTAAAATAACATACAATATACTACTGAAACGCTACTATGGCAATAGATTCTATTTGACTATGCCAATAGTTCAGTATTTCCATCTTTTTCAATACAAATGATTATTTGAAAACTAATTAGGTCTTCAATTGTGAAACAAATATCTTTTACTTACGTTTGGTCTTCAATTAAGAAACTAATAAGATCATGAAAGAAACTGGTCTCGGAGAATTTCAAGAAATCGTTCTACTCGCCATTCTTATTTTAGATGAGAATGCTTATGGAGCCAAAATTCAAAATGAAATGAGTCACCGACTTGGAAGAACGATTAGCCGTGGCGCTTTGCATGCAGCATTAACAAGGCTTTCAGAAAAGAACTTCATTGAATCCACATTCGGTGGGGCAACCACTGAACGCGGAGGAAGAAGAAAGCGATTTTATTCTGTAACCAATCTCGGAAAATCTGCGCTTAGCGATGCTAAGACAATCCGAGATGAAATGTGGACATTGGTTCCAAAAGTTCATTTTCAATGAGACACCCTGATATACCTAAATGGTCCTATCAATTATTCAAAGGATTTTGTCATGGAGATTTCTTTGAAGAATTACAGGGAGACCTGGAGGAGAATTTCATTGAAAACAAACAGCTCTTTAGCTTAAAAAAAGCAAGGTCAATTTATCGAAAAGAAGTGCTTAAAATGATCAGGCCTTCGGTATTTAAACAACTCAAAATTCTATCATTCAAGATGAGTCATCTACCAAAAAATTATCTCAAAACATCCATCAGAGCTATAAAACTCAACCCATTTTATGTTTTTGCCAACATATTCGGACTTGCACTAGCTCTTTCCATTTGCACAATCGGGTATTTTAATTATCGGTTCAATTCTTCGTTCAACACTTATTTCGAAAAGGCGAACAATCTTTACAAGATACATGGTCTGCGCACCAGCGATCGGACAGTTGGAACGAGTGCCATCCCATTAGTGGACGCTCTGAAAACAAGTGATATCCCTGCAATGAGATACACACGGGAGACAATCCCAGTTCGACTTCAAAAAAAGTTGTTCAATGAGAGTGTTGGCTTTGCTGACAATGAGTTTTACCAGTTTTTTGAATTTAAAAATCTCAATGGTAATCCAATCTCCGCTCCGGACAACAATGAAATTATCATCTCAGCCAGAACAGCTTTGAAACTATTCAATGAACCCTATCCGGTTGGTGATTTAGTTTATTTGGTTTTTCCAAATCAGAATGAGGTCTCATTTGTGGTCAAAGACGTGTTTGAAAACCCACCAACCAATACAAGTTTCTTTCATTCAATCATGATATCTCTGGACAATTATTTTGAGTCATATGATATTGACAGGAACGACTGGAGCCAGTGGGTGGATGGATCTTTCGTTTATGCTACTAAAAATGAGCTGCCAAGAATTGAAGGAATATTGAATGACTTCAAAGACATTCAGAATGCTTCAAATCCACAGTTAGAAATCTCGAAGTTTACTTTGGATAACGTTCTTGACTGGCCAAGAATGGAGAGCTCTCTTTACGCCGGAAGATTCCGAGAACATCTACATTCTTCCTCTGTAATGGGCATTACTGGATCTGCGATAGCTATTTTACTTCTCGCGTGCTTCAATTTCATCAACACAAGTATTGCATTGTCAGGTAAGCGATTGAAGGAAGTGGCGGTGCGTAAGATTATGGGCGGAAATAGGAAGAGTACCATCTTTCAATTCATGCTTGAGAATGCGTTAATGATCTCTTTTGCCGTCATGCTATCTTATTTGATTTCATTATTACTGATTCCATCATACAATGCACTGTTTCAGCGTGAACTCATTCAAATGGATAAAATACCCTTTGGTGAAATTTTAACCTTTAGTGTAATTCTCATTTCAATAGTTACCATTCTATCAGGAGCCTATCCTGCTTTTCATGTTTCCAGATTTGCTCCTATAGCCATTTTTCGGGAAAAAGTTGCTTTGAGTGGCAAAAACAGATTGATGTCAGTATTGCTGACATTCCAATTCTCTCTATGTTTTTACAATATGGCTGGTCTCTTCATCCTCATTGACAATGCTAAATATCAAGATACACTTGATAGAGGTTACGGATTGGAAAATGTTGTTAATGTTCCGCTTAACCGTCCAGAACAGTTTGATGAGTTGAGAGATTTGATTTCTCAAAATAGTGAAGTAACCTCAGTCGCCGGAACAAGCTCTCTTATTGGTTTTACAAGTGAGGAAAGGAATGTCGCTCATGAAGGAGTGGAGTATTTTGCAGCATTATTAAACGTTGGATCAGAGTATCCAAAGACACTTGGTTTACGGTTGTCTAAAGGTTCATTTTTTAGCAATGCAAATGCTCCCAAAGACGAAATAATTATCAATCAAATGCTTGAAGATGAGTTGGGGATTGATCTTCTTAATCAAGTAATAAAAGTGGGCGACGAGAATTTGAAAGTGATTGGAATCGTTGACGATTTCAACCTTCGACCTATCATGATGAGCAACAGAATCGTCCCTACAATCATCAAATTGTCTGATAAGACAGACTTCCGATACGCCTCTATTCAGACTTCAGGAAACATCGAGAATGCCAATGAATTTGTTGAAGCAACCTGGTATGATCTTTTCCCTAGAGAGTTGTACAATGGATTTTATCAAAAAGATGTAATGGATAATGTGACGGAAACCAACAAAATAATGATCATTATCAATGTATTCTTAGGCGTGATTTCAATTCTAATTTCTGTGCTTGGGCTTTACACGCTTGTGGCGCTTACTGTTCAACGTCGAAGCAAAGAGTTCGGAGTGAGAAAAGTACTTGGCGCCTCAAGGAATGTAATCATAGGGCTATTGGGTCGGAATCTCTACTGGATTCTCGGCATTTCTTCTGTAATGGGATTGGCGTCTGCCTACGTCATTTTGAAAACGGTGATGGACATTATCTACGCTTATCACATTGATGCCAACATTATACATTTCACCAAAGCGGTGCTATCTGTGCTATTTATAGTGGTAGTGGCAGTAGGCTACAAAATGTGGCAGACCGGCAAACTGAATCCTGTCCAGCAACTTAGGACTGAATAGACTGGGTTAAAAATTGGCTGTCACTTAAGCTCGACAACACGTACTAAAACCGGATTTAACTGAGTGCCTTCTCCAGGAACTCCTGAAGTAACATAAATCTTAGATCCATCCGGGCTCACATCGATCCCGTTTGGAACTGAGAATGATGTTACTTCACCACTTCCATCAATATTACCGGAAGATCCGGTTCCAGCGATTACTGAAACCTCTCCTGCGAGTGTCACTTCATACAATCTATTACCACTTCTGCTGAGTACATAGAGCACCCCATTTGCAAAAGTGAGGTGCGCATTACTTCTTCCTGGGAGCGAAACAAGTAGTTCAGCAGTACCATCTGGGGAAATTTTAACCACATCTGAATTATTAAAATTGGCGGTGTAGAGGTTTCCGGACTCATCAATGGTTAAGCCATTTGGACAATCGAATAGACCGCCGGACACAAATCGGGTTGAGGTTCCATCTGGTTCAATCTTCTGAATAGAGCCCCCTTGACCACAATTGCTCACATAGAGATTTCCATTTTGATCAAAAGCCAAACCAACTGGACTGGCCAACCCTGTCTCAGAAAACAGACTTACCTGGCCATCGGGTGTAATTTGGCTCACCGATTGACCTCTAATGTTTGATTGAAATAGATTACCAGTTGTAGAAAATGTATTTCCAGAAGCTCCATTCAACCCTTCAGCGAAAAGCACAACTTCTCCGGTAATAGGGTCAATTTTGGAAACCGTCTTCCCATTTCCATTGTTGAGGCTTTCTCCAAAATCCGCGACATAAATAAAGCCATCCTCAGCAACCGTGAGGCCTCCACTTCCATCGAAGCTTGCGGTGAGTGTTGAGACTGTATAAAGGCATCTCTTATCATTGACCGTTTCAGATGTCGGATTTCCACAAACATCAAAAGTATCTGGTTCATCCTCACCGCCACATGAAAGCAACCAAAGGAATAAGAAAAGAAGTGAAATATTTCTCATGATCTTTTTAATGAATTTTTGTTTAAAATCTATTCGACTATTCAAGCGTCAGCTTGCGGATACTGAAATCCTTTTGGGTCACATACAGTGTTTTCCCATCAGCAGAAGCGGCTATTCCGTTAGGTGAGGAAAAAGATACGGTTGCTCCAACTCCATCAACATTTCCGGATTGACCAGTACCTATCAGAACCGAAGCGGTTCCATCCAGTTCGATTGAATAAATCCTGTGATTCGAAAATCCGGTAGCGTATAACTTGTCATTCGCATAAATCAGATAGCCGATACTTGTTGGTAGTGTGGCTATTGTCGTCACTTCCCCCGCCTGGGTGATTTTGTTGATTCGCCCATCAGAAAAATTCGCAGCATAGATATTATCGTTTTCATCGACTGCTATTCCATAGGTCACACTTAATGCTCCACCACTTGCGATTTCTGACACAACCTTGTCGGGAGTAATCTTATAAATTTTGTTGGTTTTAAATACCGTATGATAAAGGTTTCCATCACTATCAATTGCAAAACTTCCGCCTTGAAACCTACTGTCCTCAATAAAAGTGGAAACTGTTCCGTCCGCAGTGATCTCTGCGATAATGGTGGGTCCATTAAATGCAACAAATAAAGAGGAACCACTAAATACATGTCCCATGGGAGCTGTCAAGCCAGAGGCAAAAGAAGTGCTCGTTCCATCCGGAGAAACTTTGAATATGGTCCTTCCAGCTGCGCTCGCTAAGTGTGAAACATACAATGATCCATCGGCACCAATGGAAATTGCATCGTCACCTGTATAGGTCCCAGAAACATTTATTGTTTCAACCACGATATTTGATTCTGGTCCCAATACCGGATCTGAATCGTCTGAATCATCACTTCCACAGCTACTAAGTAGCATGCCAACAGAAGCAATCGCCAAAAAAAGCATTCCTGATTTTTCAATTTTCATAACAATCAAATTTTAAAATGACAGCTTGAAGAAGTTGATTTCTTCAGCTCATCATCGGGTTCAATGATCGTTATTAACCAGTCAAAAAAGGTTTAAGAAAATGCGTTTTGGGTTAACTCCTATAGTTGTTAACTCGTTTCTGAATTTGTCAAGAAAAAGGCCTTTGAGATGGACTGTGTGCTTCATTTTACAAACTCTGAGGGAAGTGCTCCTGTGAATTTTTTAAAATTTTTATAAAACGACACTTTGTTGCCAAACCCAGAATCAAGCGCCACCGCAAACATTTTCGGTCGCTGACTCCCAGTCAATATACTCTTTGCTTCGTCTACACGGTACTTGTTGATAAAATCAATAAAACTGCCACCATAGTTTTCATTGATTGCCCTCGATAAGTCATGGGATGTTACTTGGAGTCTAGAAGCAACTTGAGCAAGCTTTATACTTGAACTTAGGTAAAGCTTTTCTTCATTCATTAAATCCAGCAAATCCAAATAAATTCCTTTCGATCTTGTCGGAGTCAATTTTGAGGATTGGTATTTAGGTTTCAGTTTCCTAACTACATCAAACAGTATATCTGATTGCACATAGCCATAGTAACCGATGAGGTAGATAATGAAGGAAATGAAAGTGAAAAATATATGACGAGCTACTAGAAGATCAACAGTCCACAGCAGGAAGGTTCCAATCGTGAAAGTGATAGCAAGAATTAGGAATAAGGACTGAATTTTTTGAATCCAACTAATTTTCTCAACCGGAATCTTTCTGAAATCCAGTCGTTTGAAAATCAGATATCCATAGAACAAGAACAGCAAAATGTGAATGGCAGATCCTATTCTTACAATTAAATAAGGGTAGTAGGACTTAATCATTTCCATGTCGAGAGCACCGTAAAATCCATCGGTATTATTCGGCAGCCAATAAAAAAATTGGATTAGGAATGGAATGAAGTGTGGAAACACACCTTTCAACGGTGAACGAGTCGTTAATCTCCGCAGGTATAAGTAAAATGTGGCCGGAATAAGGGGCACAATGCTATAGCCAGACAGAAATAATGTGCCAGTGTACCATCTATAACCCGTGTCATTCAGAAAAAAGGAAATGGTGTAGTGGGTCATTAGAAAAACCGCACCAGCTAAAAGCTTATTGGCCACAGTGTCACCCTTTTTCATTGTGAAAAGAATGAAAGCAAGAAAAAGGCCTTGGCCAATAACCAACAGAAGAAAAAACTGAAAGAGATTAAGCGGTTCCATTTCTTACATTTGGATAACAAGAATGTCTCGTCTTACTCTTACTTACCCAGCCCAACCTTCACGATCCAAACTTCGATATTGGATCGCCTCCGCCAAATGTTCTATTGAGATCGATTCAGCACCCGCCAAATCAGCAATGGTTCTCGAGACCTTTAGAATTCGATCATACGCCCTGGCTGAAAGGCCCAATCTTTCCATGGCGGTTTTAAGGAGCGTTTTCCCGGCAGAATTAATTGGACAAATGTCCTTGACCATGTTTGAGTTCATCATGGCGTTATTGAATATTTCAGCATTTTCTTCAAAGCGTTTTTCCTGAATCGCTCGCGCTTCAATAACTCTTTGTCTTATTTCCGTACTTGGTTCAGCCTTGCGCTCTGAAGTCATTTGATCAAAAGAAACGGGTGTCACTTCCACATGCAGATCAATACGATCCAACAGAGGCCCACTTATTTTATTGAGGTATCGCTGCACAACTCCAGGCGCACACACACATTCTTTTTCTGGATGATTGTAATACCCGCAAGGACATGGATTCATGCTTGCGATCAGCATGAAGTTCGATGGATAATCAATGGAAAATTTGGCACGAGAAATAGTAACTTTCCGTTCTTCCAAAGGTTGACGCATCACCTCAAGTACTGAACGTTGAAATTCTGGAAGTTCGTCAAGAAAAAGAACACCATTATTGGCCAGAGATATTTCTCCTGGTTGTGGGATTCCACCGCCTCCTACCAGTGCAGCATCCGAAATCGTATGGTGAGGTTGCCTGAACGGACGTTGAGCGATCAACTTTCCATTTGCGCCAAGCTTTCCAGCTACTGAATGGATTTTGGTTGTTTCCAAAGCCTCATGTAAAGACAAAGGAGGTAAAATGGATGGAAGCCTTTTCGCTAACATTGTTTTTCCCGCTCCCGGAGGACCAATCATAATCACGTTGTGACCTCCCGCTGCAGCAATTTCCATGGCCCTTTTTATGTTCTCCTGCCCTTGTACATCGGCAAAGTCGGAAGCATAGTTGTCCATTTCATGGTAGAACACATCTCTTGTGTCATACTTCATCGGTTGGATTACTTCCGTGCCCTCTAAATGATGTATGGCTTGCTCTATATTCTCAACACCTACCACGTCCAACTCATCCACGATTGCCGCTTCTGAAGCATTCTCCATTGGGAGAATAAAGCCTTTAAATCCATTTTTTCTCGCCTCAATCGCAATTGGTAAAGCTCCCTTGATTGGTCTAAGCCCTCCGTCTAGAGCTAACTCTCCCATGATTACATACTTTTCTAAATCTTCGGAAGATAGCTGTTCGGAAGCTTTTAAAATTCCTAGTGCAATCGGCAAATCGTAAGCTGAACCTTCCTTTCTAATATCTGCCGGTGCTAGGTTGACTACCACTTTTTGACGAGGCATTTTAAAGCCATGATTTTTGATGGCAGATTCTACTCGCTGTTCACTTTCTTTCACAGCAGAGTCAGGCAGTCCAACCATAAAGAATTTGGTGCCCTGACCTACATTCACTTCAATGGTAATGGTAGAAGCTTCAACACCGAAAACGGCGTTCCCATACGTTTTTGCAAGCATTACTTGATCGTCAATTCTTCTATTAACAGTATTAATATGTGGATGACTTTGATATGGATCTCCTGAATGCGATCCGCATATCCCTGGTGAGGGACACGAATTTCTATATCAGAAACTTCAGCCAATTGTCCTCCATCTTTTCCAGATAAGGCAATGGTTTTCATTCCGATTTCTTTGGCAGTATTAAAAGCGTTGATGACATTCTTAGAGTTTCCACTGGTGCTGATTCCAAGAACTACATCATTTTCTTTCGCAAGGCCTTGAATGTAGCGTGAAAAGATATGATCATATCCGAAATCGTTGGAAACACATGAAATGTGTGAAGGATCTGAAATGGCAATTGCGGGTAGCGGTTTTCTATTTTCTCTGAAGCGACCCGTCAATTCTTCAGCAAAGTGCATGGCATCACAATGAGATCCTCCATTTCCACAGGAAAAGATTTTCCCACCGTCATTTATGGTTGATGCCATCAATGTGGCTGCATCGTTGATTTTTGCATGAGTTTCTGAGTCTTGAAGAAATGTGGTTAAAACTTTCTGGGCTTCATTTAGCTCTTGAATGATTAACTCGGTCATACGCTGAAGGCATTAATCATCATCTTCTTCTTTGTCAACACCCTCTACTTCTATTTCTTCCTCTTCGTCATCAACATCATCCTCTTCTTGAGACCGATCATACAATTTGGCTTTCAGTTTTACAATCTCGTGTTCCATATCTTCAATTCCTTCTTTAATTCTGTAAACGTTAAACCGCTCCAGAATAAACTCAGTGATCATAATGATCGAAAGGACCAAAAAAGCTATCATCACATAGCGTGGGAATTCTATGTACTGGGAAAGCTTAATCTTTGATAGATACTCATTCGTATTTACCAATACATCTATTGAGAAATAGAGAATGAATAGGGCTATGATGACATAGCTAATGTGGAAAATTAGTTTAAATCTTTTCATTTTGGTTTTGCCGGTCGGGAAAGTTAGGAAAATCATTTGGAAAGTTCTGTTCCGGCATCAGATTGATTTCTATTATGCCATTTTTTTAGACAGACGGCCTTATTTAGGCCATTACCTAGAACAAATACTGTCTTGCCGGAACATTCCACCGAATGGAAAGACCAAAAATTGCAGCAGATGCATCAATCAGCCCCAAATTGTCTTTTTCCTTTCTGAATGTAGATTCAAAGTCGAAAAATAGATTGTGTTTCCACATATAAGAGGCTCGAACAAACATCATCGTCAAATCCGTTTCATTTCCTTGGAGATGATCATTTCCGAACTCAAGCGACCCTCCATTGCCATCTGGTCTTCGCATGGTATAATCTTTCAAAATATCTCGACCAAAGTTCACCGCTCCGATATCGTTCCCATATTTTGCTAACATTATCACCGTTTCGAAATTCCACCGATCAGATAATTGAAAGGTCGTCCTTCCTAAATATTCAGTGAAGTTCGCTCCAAGAGGATGAGCTAAAGCCAAATTATAGTGACTGTAGCTAGTAAATCCATCTTCATGCGCATAGGTATATGGACGTGCCGTGTTTAATTCAGCCTGAACCATCAAGTTTTCAACCCCAAAGACATCAATGTATTTTGCTCCTAATTGAATCCCTTGCTTGTTTCTCCACGAGCCCGTCCCGGAAAAAGCCTCACTAACTAATAGCTCATCAATGACCAATTGTCCATAAAGAGACCATCGATTCTTGATATTCCATTTAAAATCCAACCCAGCGATTGCGTTATCCTCGCTTCCATTTTGTTGCTCGATCGCCCGGTAGAAAATGATCGGATTCATGTATTCCAATTTCAAGCCACCTGTCGAATCTCCGTACATGACTGATTCGAAAAGACCAATAGTCAGATTTGGTCTAAGCTTGATGTTTAAGTGATGGAAGGCCATGTATTTTTTGGAAAATCCTCCTACTCCTAAGACTCCAAACACTCCACCCTGAACATCTGCTATCAACTCAGCGAAAATATTCGTGTATTCAAAAATGCTGGTCTGAGTGTTGATTCTGAGATATGGATAGTTGTTCGCATAATCCGATAAGATTAATGAACGCACTCCGTTTCCAACAAAATGTTTCCCGAATCCCAACTGTGCTGATATACTCCGAGAAAGTCCAAAATCGATGTAGCCCTGTGCTCGGAAAAAATCTACACCCGTATCCTTGAATTGCTTCCAAAATCCTTCGTAAGGAATCGCGATTGTGCTATCGCGAACAGAATTCACATATTCTGGATATCGGGCCTGATTTTCTGATAGATAAGAATAGAAGGCAACCTTATCATCGATGGTACCTCTTATTTCCACACCTCGGGAATTCATAAACAGATTGTCTGACCCTGATTCATTAGAAGTGCCAAATGAAAACTGCATCGCCGGGTTCACATGAAGATCTAAGGTTTTGTCCTTATGGTAATAAAGGTCCTCAGGGAAAACGTACAGTCTATTGAGAATGGGTTTTGAAGATTTAACTGAATCCATGGAGAATTCTTTCATCTCCTTTTTGTAATAACTATTCAAATCCGACCCAAGAAAATTGTAAACTCCTTTTCTTGAAAACGGCTTGACTGTTGTAAAGAAGTTACTCTCACTTGCAATATCTTCACTCTCCATAAAGGAATACACCGAATGGCCCAAGGGGAAATCTGTGGATTGAGCCATCGAGATTACACCCGACAAGAGAAAGACAAGAATGAAAGCTATTCTCATGAACCAAACATATCTGATTTTGATTGAATCTTATGGTTTGATCATGACAAAATAATACCTATCTTTGCCATCCTTTTTGAAAAACAGGACTAGAAAATGAAAAAAGACATACATCCGGAGTACAAAGAAGTCGTTTTTCTTGATACCTCAAGTGATTTCAAATTCTTGACAAGATCTACTATGACTTCTAAGGAAACCATCAAATGGGAAGATGGTAACGAATACCCGCTTGTGAAGGTGGAAGTAAGTTCTGCATCGCATCCGTTTTACACTGGTAAGAAACTTTTCGTGGACACTGCTGGACGAGTGGAGAAATTCAACAAGAAATACAAAAAATAAGATCACCAAGATCTTTAAAGAAGTCTTTGGGTATTTACTCAAAGACTTTTTTTATGCCAAAACAATCCATGAAAGGATTACCTCTTCACATCTTTAATTAAGTTTGATCCATGCAAGTGACTTTCATTGATCAAAAGGAATCGTGGTACCGAATGCTGCCACTTACCTACACCAGACCTGTCTCTGAATTGCGTGTAGGAATTCTGAAGATCCGTGAAAAATGGGAGAAATTATTAGGTATCAATGAATCCAATTTTATTTCCAAGAACTATTTAGAGATCCAATTCCCAAAGCCTTCAAGCAAAACACTTTTCATTAAAGGTGGGCTTCTCCCAACTCCGGAAGTAGTAATTGCTATTAAAGAACTAACTGACAATCAGGCTTTGGTTCAGGGCGAGATTGTACTTGCAGGATATTTTGATCCAGAAGAACCATTTGAAGTTGGCTCCAGAGAAGCTGTTCAAGTAGAAAATAGCGTTTCTGCTGATTACCCATGGGACATTTTCCGACTAAACAGTCAAGAAATCAGAAGTGATTTTGAATTACTCACAAATGGAAGAGAATCTCAACCATTAAATGATCCCAACACAAAAGTTTATGGAGACCAAGTTTTCATAGAAGAAGGAGCTGTCATTAAATCTGCAGTTCTCAATTCGGAAACGGGACCCATTTACATAGGAAAAAATTCAGAAGTTCAGGAAGGAGCCTTGATCCGAGGTTCGTTGGCACTATGCGATCACTCCGTCATTAATATGGGAGCGAAACTAAAAGGAGATTCCACCATTGGTCCACATTCCAAAGTTGGTGGAGAAGTTTCGAACTCTGTCATTCAGGGATATTCTAATAAGGCACATGATGGATTCCTAGGAAATGCTGTCATTGGCGAGTGGTGTAATCTTGGTGCAGACACGAACAATTCCAACATGAAAAACAACTACGCCAATGTGAAAATGTGGGATTTCGATAGCAGCAGATTCAAGGACACTGGACTTCAATTCTGTGGATTGATCATGGGGGATCATTCAAAATGTGGCATCAATACCATGTTCAATACCGGAACCACCGTTGGAGTTTCTGCTAACATTTTTGGAGATGGTTTTCCAAGAAATTTTATCCCATCTTTTGCATGGGGCGGAGCTTCCGGTTTTTCTACTTATCCTACGAGAAAAGTTTTTGAAACAGCCAGGCTTGTTTTGGCCAGAAGAGAAAAAGAGTTGACTGAAAAAGATGAAGCCATCATGGAAGCAATTTTTGATTTCACGTCTGAGTTTAGAGTTTGGGAGAAAAAATAGCCAATGCAGTTTTCAGACATACCAGGACATTCTGATCTAAAAAAACAACTGATTGGTGCTTTCAAAAAGGGAAAAGTAGCTCATGCCCAGTTGTTTTCTGGCATTTCAGGAACTGCAGCATTTCCAATGGCTAAAGCCTATGCCAGTTATCTCATGTGTCAAAACAGGAGTGATGAAGATTCTTGTGGTAAATGTGCCAACTGCACCCGAATAAAGAAATCGATTCATCCGGATGTTCATTGGTATTTCCCAAAAATATCGGCTTCAGATAGCGGAAAATATGAAAAAGTCCTGGCAGAAGCGCTCCCACTTTGGCGAACGTTCATGACTGACTCTCCCTACGGCACTTTCGATGATTGGGCAATGAGCTATGGTCAGGAAAACAAAAATTTACAACTGAGCAGAGAAGACAGCAGACAAATTCTCAAGAATGTGAGCATGAGATCTGTGGAAGGCGGATATAAGATCATTTTCATTTGGGGAGTAGAGCACATGCACTCTGCTGGTGCCAATGCACTCTTAAAGGTATTGGAAGAACCGCCAGAAAAAACCATCTATTTAATGGTGACGTTTGGTTACGATTCACTTTTGCAAACCATCACCTCAAGAAGTCAATTGATCAATCTTCCACCGAACCAACTAGAAGAAATTCAAGCCTATTTAATCGAAAAGAATATCGGAGAACAACAAGCCAAGCAACTAGCTAAAATATCACAAGGAAGAATTGGTGTAGGGCTCCGATTACTACAAACAGAGGACGAAATGGCTTATAGTCAATTTAGGGATTGGATGTTAGCTTGCTGGAATCGTGACTTGACTTCACTTGTTCGTGGAAGTGAAGATTTTTCAAAAAGTGGAAAAGCAAACCAGCGGGGATTCTTGACGTATTCTATATCATTGATACGAAATTCTCTGTTGAAATTTGCAGGAAGTCAACCAACGATTATCAATCAAGAGGAAGATACATTCATTGGGAAGTATGCAGAAAAATTAGGATTTGAAAAACTTCAGTCAATGTACGAGCTCCTCAATCAGGCCCTTTTGCATTTAGAAAGAAATTCTAACCCACGAATCACTCACCTAAATTTGTCACTCGCAATCGTCAAGAGAATCAACAGTTAACCAGGAAACATCAGCTTTGGAAAGGAAAAGAATCAAAATCGGGACAAGAAATAGCAAACTGGCTTTGTGGCAAGCCAATCACGTCGCAGATCTTTTGGATGCAGGTGGATATCAACCGGAATTGGTTCCTATTGAAACCAAAGGTGACAAGATCCTAAATGTAACTCTATCCAAAATCGGGAGCAAAGGGGTTTTCACAGAGGAATTGGAAATGTCACTGATGCGCGGGCGAGTAGACATTGCGGTTCATAGCGCAAAGGATCTTCCCTCTGTTTTACCTGACGGGTTTCGAATTCTTTCTTTTTGTGAAAGAGAATCCCCAGATGACGTCATTGTCTCAGATCGGGAAATTGATTTAAACGATTCAAACCTCGTCCTTGGAACCTCATCTACACGAAGGATCGCCCTTTTGAAACATTTCTATCCGCATATTAAAACAATTGATGCTAGGGGAAATCTTCAGACTCGAGTTGAAAAACTGAAGACAGGACTTATGGGAGGTCTCATTTTGGCCTATGCAGGTGTTTTACGAATGAAGTTGGATCATATGGTCCAATACTGGTTTGATATTGAGCGATTTACTCCACCTGTCGGTCAAGGAGCCGTTGCGATTGAGGTTCATGAAAGACTCGATGCTGAGTTAGCTGAAAAAATCAAATCCTTAACGAACCATAAACTCACCGAGCAGCTGATTTCAGTTGAACGCGCTTTCCTTCGAAGAATGGATGGAGGATGCAGTATTCCAGTTTTTGGACTTGCACAAATGGAACAAGATGGACAAATAGAATTAACCGGGGGAATCGCCAGTCTGGATGGAAAACAACTGATCAAACGAACCATGTATGGATCAGGAGAACAGCTGGGGGTCTCTCTTGCTGATGAAATACTGGAAAGCGGAGGCAAAAAAGTTCTGGACGATATCAGATCTGCTATTTAAATTGCTTCTTTAAATTCTAACTCAGAGTAACTCACATGAAACAAATTCTTTTTTTACTAGCCAACCTCCTTATTCTAACCGCTTGTGGCGATAAAAACAAAGACTATATCGTAACCATTAAGACTTCTTATGGTGACATAAAAGTGCTCTTGTATGATGAAACTCCGCTGCACAAAGAAAACTTTTTGGAGTTGGCCCGATCAGGAAGATTCGATAGCACCATTTTTCATCGAGTTGTCAATCAATTTATGATACAAGGTGGGAATGTATATGAAAAAGAGGGAACACGAGAACCAAAAGAAGCACGAATACCTGCTGAGATCGTAGACGGCCTTTTTCACAAAAAAGGGGAACTTGCAGCAGCTCGTCAGAGCGATCATGTAAATCCAGAACGAGTGTCATCCTCTTGCCAGTTTTACATCGTTCAGGGAAAAGTTTATAGAGAAGAAGAATTAACTGTTGATCAAGTTAAGCTTAATCAGGCCATAAGTTCAATGCTCCAGCAAGATGGATACGACAGCCTAAGAAATCAATTCATTGAACTCCAGCGAGCCAGGGAATTTGAAAAAATGAATCAACTCGCGCTTGAGTACAAAGAAGAGTGTGAGCGAGTCATGAATATTGAACTAGATAAGGAGTTTGACCAGGATAGACTCGAGGCATATACTACTGTAGGCGGTACTCCCCATCTAGATGATGCATACACCGTTTTTGGTCGTGTTGTAGAAGGACTAGACGTTGTAGATAAAATTGCAGCCGTTGAAACGCAAGGAGAACGCCCAACAGAGCTTATCTATATGACGATGGAATTAGAAACCGTTCGAAAAAAAGCTATCACTAAAAAATACGGATACGAATATCCTGACTCAAAATGAAACTCCTCATCACCGGCGCAAATGGATTACTAGGACAAAAACTGATCAAATTCTATGAAAATGATCCGTCCGTAGAAATCATTGCGACTGGAAAAGGAGTGAACAGAAATCGACCAGGGTCTTACAAATACTTTCCTATGGATGTGACCTCCCAAGAGGAGGTAAATTCTATGGTCGGAATGTCTATGCCAGATGTAGTGATCAATACTGCAGCAATGACTGACGTAGATAAGTGCGAAATGGAAAAAGAGCAGTGTTGGGATCTAAATGTAAAAGCAGTAGAGCACCTGATCAAAGCATGCGAATCAAGTGGAAGCAAGCTCATTCATCTCTCCACTGATTTCATATTTGATGGAGAAAATGGCCCTTACGAAGAAGATGACTGGCCAAATCCACAAAGTCATTATGCGGAAAGCAAACTGGCTTCAGAAAAGCTTTTTGAAAAAACATACATCAAGTGGGCCATTGTTAGGACCATGCTTGTCTATGGCGTAGCTCAAGATATGAACCGCTCTAACATTATTCTATGGGCCAAAAAAAACCTGGAAGAAGGCCAGTCGATTAAAGTTGTCAACGATCAATGGCGAACGCCAACACTTGCAGAAGACTTAGCCAAAGGATGTGCTTTGATCATCGAAAAGAATGCGGAAGGAATTTTCCACATTTCAGGAAAAGATACACTGACACCCCACGAAATGGCCATGCAGACTGCCATCTTTTTCAAACTAAATCCCACACTGATAGAAGAAGTGGACGGTTCAATTTTTAGTCAACCAGCCAAGCGACCTCAACGAACAGGTTTTATTCTCGACAAAGCAAGAGAAGAGCTTGGATACGAACCAGTGTCATTCAAAGAAGGATTAACGCTTTTAAGATCTCAATTAGATGCTTGATGTAGTCATTCTTACAGATGAGCGATTTGTCGCTCCGAAAGAGTCTAATGCATACACCACCAATGTGATGTTCGAAGATCAATTGGTAATGACTGGGTTGATCAAGAAAGGACTGGCGGTGAAAAAAGTCGCTTGGACAGATCCTAATTTCGATTGGAAATCCACGAAGTATGTCCTTTTCAGAACCACCTGGGATTATGCAGAGAAATTCAACGAGTTTGCTGACTGGCTGATGGATGTGGCCTTCAAAACCAAGCTGATCAATTCGTATGATTTGGTTTCCTGGAATCTGGATAAACATTACATGCAGGATCTAAAGATGTCAGGAGTTCACACGGTAGAAACACGTTTTATCGAGCCGAAAGACACACGAACATTAAAGCAAATTCATGAGCAGTTGGGTTGGGAACAGACTGTGCTTAAACCTGCGATTTCAGCATCTGCTAAAAATACTTTTAAACTTTCACCAGAAAATGTTGGCGGACACGAAGAGGTGTTTTCAAAGCTCATTTCAGATGAGGCCATGATGCTTCAACCGTTTTTGAACAGCATCCTTGAAAGAGGAGAGTTATCGCTCATGTTAATCGGTGGGCAATTCACTCATGCGGTTATTAAGAAAGCAAAACTTGGTGATTTTCGTGTTCAAGATGACTTTGGAGGATCAGTAGAAGATTACAATCCAACTCCTGAAGAAATTGAGTTAGCAGTTAAGACCATGGAGGCATGCGAAACGGTTCCACTCTATGCGCGAGTAGATATTGCGAATGATAATACGGGTGTTCCGGCTGTCATGGAATTGGAAATTATTGAGCCCGAAATGTGGTTTCGACAAAACTCTGATGCGGCAGATTTGTTAGCAGAGGAAGTGGCCAAGTTGTTTTAGTTCCATGAATCAGGAGCCGCTTCAAGACACTGAACTCATTTTAAATCCAGACGATAGTGTCTATCACCTTCAACTAAAAGGTGAGAACATTGCTGATACGATTATCCTCGTTGGCGATCAAAACCGTGTCAGCCAAGTCAGTAATTTTTTTGATCGCATTGATTTCAAAATCCAATCCCGGGAATTTGTGACTCATACAGGAGTTTACAAAGGAAACCCCATCACGGTACTCTCCACTGGCATTGGAACGGACAACATTGATATTGTCCTTAATGAACTTCACGCTGCAGTTAATGTCAATCCTGAAACCAGGCAGTTCAACGAAAAGCTCAGGAAATTGAGAATAGTTAGAATTGGCACCTCCGGTTCTTTGCATGAAGATATTCCAATAGGTTCTCATGTGATTTCAGAGTTCAGCTTAGGCTTTGATGGACTAATCTATTATTACAACCATGAATTCAATGAAGAGGAAATAGGATTACAGAAAGAAATTCTTAATCACATTCACTGGAGTTCGGCTCTCGCCAGACCATATGTGGTTCAAGCTTCAGGGGCGCTGCTCGAGCAGGTTGGATTCGATATGATTAAAGGAATTACCGCGACAGCCACTGGTTTTTATGGACCTCAAGGCAGGAAGTTAGCTCTTGAGCTCAGCAATCCTCAAATGAATGAGCGATTTCAGTCTTTCTCTCATGATGGGAGAAGAGTGACCAACCTTGAAATGGAAACTTCCGGGCTTTATTCATTGAGCAAATTGCTAGGCCATCAGTGTTGTACGTGCTGCTTGATTCTTGCCAATCGGGAAAAGAAAGAGTTCCACGAAAAACCCATTGAAGCCATGGATGAGTTGATTGAAGTGGTTTTGGACAGGCTTTGGTAGAACTTCAAACCAACCTCAATCTCACTTTGCGCATTGGGTTCAACTGAGCCAATCTTCCCAAATCTTCATCTATAACTTTTCCAATTCTTGGATAGCCGCCGGTGGTCTGGCAGTCGTTCATCAAAATAATCGGGATGCCGTTCGGTGGAAGTTGAACAGTTCCGGGAATAACTGCAGAAGACAGAATTTCTTCACCTTCAATGTTAAGTGGATCACCAAGCAGCCTGATTCCCATTCTATTGCTTGAAGGATCAATTTGGAAAATGGTTCGCTCAGGAAGATCCTTTAGTAACTTCCACTCTGGCCCTTTGATTATGTGAATGATTTCGATCTCATTGGTTTTCGATTCTGTTTGAATGGAGCTTGCCTTAAATACTGGAGCATTCTGTGTCTGAAGAATATCTCCTTGTTTCAAGACTCTACCTTCAATGCCACCAAAACCGGCCATTACGTAAGTCGAATTACTTCCAAAGTCTTCATTCGCTTCTAATCTTCCACTAATTCCAAGGTAGGAATAAACACCCTCCATTGGCTTTGAAATGCACAAGAAATCACCTGCCTGTAAGTGATTAGAGGCGTTCATTGCAACTTGTCGGTTGTTGACTTGAATTGTTACGGTAGCGCCTGTAACAGCTACAACAGTTTCTTCTAAAGCTACCAGTTCTATTCCTTGTATCGCTGTTTCAATAACCGGCCAATCAGATTTGTTAGAAACAAGCTGATTCGCATTTTTCATGGATTTGATATCCATCGCACCGGACTGAGGAATCCCATATTGTCGAAAACCAAACCTCCCTTTATCCTGGATCGTCGACAATGCTCCCGCTTTTATCACCTTCAATTTCCCCATGTCTCAAATTCTTCTTTAGTAATTCGTACATAGGAAACTTCGGAACCGACCTCAACGCTCATTGGTGGTTTCCTTTTTGAGTCGAAAAGGTGAAGCGGTGTTCTTCCGATGATGTTCCAACCTCCTGGACTTGCCAAGGAGTAAATTCCGGTCTGTTCTCCGCCGATTCCAATGGACCCATACTCGATGTATTTTCTTGGGTTTGATTTCCTGGGACAAGCCAGTCTAGAATCCAGTCCATCCATGTAAATAAACCCCGGAGTGAATCCTATTAAAATTGCTCGGTAAGTGCCGCTTAAGTGAATGTTAATCACTTCGTCCTTCGAAATTCCCGAATGTACTGCCACTTCATCAATATCAAGGCCCAATTCATAGCAAATAGGCAATTCAAGCTTTTTGATTGATTTTGAGTCTTTCTGGTTTGAGACTTTTGCTGAGGTTAATTCTTCGATCAAAGACTCTTTCCCCTCTTCATAAAAAAGGGCGATCGAATTGTAGGAGGGAACAATATCTTGTAGTGAGTCTCCGAGAACAGCTTTGATCAGTCTTGTACTTTGGTGGATCTTTTCAATTGGAATAGTAGCTGGCGCTTGCAATAACAGACACTGTTCTCCTAACCGGAATATCTCCCAGGATATTTTGTTAAACTGCAGTGATGATAGCTCCTTTTTGCTCAAGATGTTCGCGTATTGCCCGAGCCAAATTTACTGCTCCTTTGGTATCACTGTGTAAACAAATGGTTTGTGCTTCGATATCAAGTGGAGTTCCATTATTAAACACTCGCTGATGAAATGTGATGTTTTCAACCTGAGCTAATACATCTTCTTCCTCGTAGATCATGGCGTCATCGAATTTCCGGTTGCGAAGTGTTTTATTGAGTTCGTACTTTCGATCAGCGAATGCCTCACCTATAAAATTGATTCCGGTAGCTTTTGCTACTTTTTCAGTTTCTGAATGAGATAAGCCATACAAGGGAACATCCGGATCGACTTCTTGCAAGGCTTCAATGATCAAGCGCGATGTCGCGGAATCCACTGAAGCTAAATTATAAAGCGCTCCGTGGGGTTTAACATGATGCATTTTCTGTCCAACCTCTTCTGTGATTTTTTTCGCCAGGGAAACTTGTTCCTTTATTGATTCTGAGAGCTCCTCTGGATCAATTTCCATAATCTTTCTTCCAAAATTCTCTTTGTCTGGGAAGCCTGGGTGCGCTCCTATGGCGACATCATGTTGAATTGCCAAGTCAATCGTTCTTCGAACAGATTCCTCATCACCCGCGTGACCTCCACAAGCAATGTTGCATGATGAAATGTAAGGCATGATTCCCTCCTCTAATGTCGAATCAGCCTGCTCGCCAAGGTCTGAATTTAAGTCGATTGTTGCCATAATCAGATAAAGTTAAACACGCTATTGAAACTCCTGAAGCTGATGATCAAACTGACCAAAATCACAATTCCTGCCAACACATTGTGAATTGGTTTGTTAGTGAAGTTTCCAAGCAAGGATTTTTTATTGCTAATGTAAATCAAGAAGAAAACGACAACCGGAAGTAGAATTCCATTTGCAATTTGAGCGACACGAATTACTTCGATTGGGCTGTATCCTGCCATTGAAAAAGCGGTTCCGATCCCAAGGACAAAAAACCAGATTAGCCGGAACATGAAAGACTTTTCATCTCCATCCCAATGAAAAATTCCTTTGGCAGTTAATGCTGCGGCCAGTGGAGCTGTGATAGAGGAAGAAATTCCAGCAGCAAACAATCCGGTAGCCAAAAATATTCTTGCCCAACTTCCCATTAAAGGTTCAAGCTGAAGCGCCATGTCGTTGATATTAGCAACACTTCCTTTTCCAAATAGCGCCGCTGCACTTGTAATGACAATCGCCATTGAAATCAACCCCCCAATGCCAATTGCGACTCCATTTTCGATTCGAAGCTCTGAAAGTTGTTCCTTCTTTTTCCATTTCTGGCTTACCGAGGAAGCGTGCAAAAACAAATTATATGGAACGACAGTAGTCCCGATTAATGCGAGTATTGCTAGTTGACTTTCAGAACTGAAAGATGGGATAAATAACCCAGAGAAGATTTCTGAGACATTTGGCTGGATGACAATGGCCGTAAGAATGAAAACAATGCTCATCAGAAGGACTAAGCCAATAAGAATCCGTTCGATCAGCTTAATTTTTCCAACATAAAGAATGACAAAAGCAACCAAACCAATAATTAATGGCCAGGGAATGGAATTACCAAAAACTCCACTAATCCCTAACGCTGAGCCTGAAATATTTCCCGCTTCATAGGCAGCATTTCCAAATACTATCGCAATAAAAACCAATGCAATGCTTAAAATCCTTGCTGAAGGATTGGTGATTTCTGACCTGATTGCTTCGCCTAAACCTTTTTGTGTAATCAAACCAAGTCGTGCAGCCATTTCTTGTAAAATAATTGTAGCTATGACTGCAAAGAGGAGAACCCAAAGCAGGCTATATCCAAAATCTGTACCTACAACCGTACAAACGGTAAGCGTCCCAGGACCAATAAAAGCGGCGGTCACTAGCGTGCTTGGGCCAAAATATTTCTTCCAAAACCCCATTTAGGCGCTGAAGGTAAGAAATCAAACGAGATTTTATGCAGGCTTCTTATAAATATCCGATCTCCTCAGTAAGTGCCACTTTACTTTTCGCAAAATTCCCCGTACCAAACGCGATCTCCTTTCCTGCCTCATTGTACAAAGTAGATTCAGCTGTCCAGAGGTTTTTGGATTTAAAACGAACGGTACCGACGGATTTTATTATTCCTTCATTGGCCGGTCGAATTAAGTTGATGTTAAAGCTGGTCGTCAACACGAATACATCAGTTACAATGGAGTTAACAGCAAAAAAAGCCGCATCATCCAGCAATTTGAAATACACGGACCCATGGATCGCACCCAATGCATGAAAGTATTTCTCTGAGATCGTTAGACCAATCTCAGCTCTTTCCTCACTGATCTTGATGGTGGTAGTGTCGTAGATATGAGTATTCATGTTTGCGGATAAATACATCCGCTCCAATTTTTCGAAATGGATACTCATGCTTCGGCCCTTTCTATCTTAAATGAATGCCGAACGGATTTCTCCTGCCTAGCCCCAACGGGATAACTCTGCTCTATGAATTCAACATTTCCATCATAATCGATCGTGATTGCTGTCGAACAACAAGTGCCATAGTTAGGTGTACGGATGCACATCGCAGAAACCGCTCGTTCCATTTCCAAAGGGAGCCCAGTCTCTGGAAGGTCATTATCGATGGCAACTTCCTCATCTTGCATAAGAGTGATCAAATCTTCCAGTTGAAATCCTTTATTGATCTGCGATTCAAAACTTCTTTTAGATCGCTCTACTTTAGGCCAGGCCGTATCTAGTAATGCATTGCTGAGTCCAAAGACGCCTTCACTTAGCGTATTGATCTTGTTTTCATAATTGCTGATATGAATCATTTCATTGTCCATCGTTAGCAAATTGAAACCATTGTACTCGCTTGCTCTCTTAAGTACCTCTTCTATATATTCTTTTGATGAATTTCCATTGCGTAGAAAATCAACGGGTAAATCTCCTCTCGACCGAGCATCATCTCGTATATTCGAAAGGTCTCTGAAATTAGTAACAGCAGCAAATCTTCCCTCTTTATCTACTCCCATCCAGGTTCCTTTCGCTTTGAGGTCTCGTCCACCCAAAATAGTAGGATGATCTTCCCACCAATCGGCGGTAGTTGTGGGCCGATCGTAAAATTCATCTCGATTCGCTGCTAAAATAAGCTTGTAATTAGGATGGGTTTTGTATGCAAAAACAATCAAACACATAGGATGAATTAATAATTGAAAATTAAGAATTATCGTTCATATTACTTTGCAAAAAAGTCCGCCACTGCTTCAAGCTTCCTCTGAAAGAAAATCCTTAGATTCACCACCCAATTGAAAACTGTCTGGAAATATCTCATCAATTATCAAAGAGAACACTTTGATTGGAAGCTGTATGCGAGCATTCTTGTATTCCTGGCAATATGTATCGCGCTGAACTATCGCTACGATTTTGAAGATAGTGTGATCGATTCGTACACTGGAGAGCCCATCAAATGGCTGTGGATGTTTCTATTTCAAGGCGGGCCGTTCCTGGTTGTTTGTTTGATTCTTTTTGCTTTCAACAAAAAAAGAGAATGGCTCACCAGCCAAAATTACTGGCTGAAGTTCGTGGTAGGATTTGGCTTATTGGCTTTGGATCGATCTTTTTATGGGTTTAACTTCTTGAAGACTACCTTACCCAGACTTGAGTGGCCGTTTATCGTGAAATGTCTCAATTGGAGCTCAAGTCTTCTTCTAGTTGTTGTGCCGTTACTAATTCTGTATCAATTTCTCGAAAAGGATGAGGAGAAAAACTTATATGGTCTGAGCTTCAAAAAATTCGATCCTAAACCCTACCTGATGATGCTTGGAATAGCCGTCTTCTTTCTCGGCATTGGATCGTTCATGTCAGATCTCCAAAATTTCTATCCAAGATATAGTCACTCAGGCCCCGCTATGTACATCAGAAGCACCGACACTCCTGAATGGATGGTGGCTACTTTTTTTGAAATCTGCTATGGAAGTAATTTCATTTCTGTCGAATTGATCTTTCGAGGGTTCATGATCTTCGCATTCTCCAGAACACTTGGAAGCTATGCGGTTTTACCAATGGTAGCTTCTTACGCTTTTCTCCATTTTGGAAAACCTATGGCTGAAACCATCAGCTCTATTTTTGGTGGATACTTACTTGGGATTATTTCGTACAACACAAGAAACATCTGGGGTGGTATAATGATCCACCTGGGAGTTGCCTGGGCAATGGAGCTGTTTGGGTGGTTGCAAAGTTTGAGGTAGCTTTATTACACCGTTAATTAAAATAGCCAATCTCCCAAATTTTTAATTTTATGATTGAAGAGATTGTACAGCAACTTTGGCAAGCTTCCGAAGCTCAGAAAACGTGTAGAATTATCCTAAAAAATGAGCCATTTCCTCGCGTGATAGCTCCCTTTGGTGTTTGTAAAAGCTCAAAAAATGAGATAGTTCTTGTTTGTAAACAACTTGCTGGTTTTACAAAAGCCGGAGGAAAAGCAGGCTACAGAAACTTGGCCTTGAAGAAAATCAATGAAGTAGAAATTCTAAGTCAAAAATTTGAGCACCCTACAGATTTTAATCCTCTTGATAGTCAATATAAAGAGTGGGTATACCATATTTGACTTTAACTATGTCCGAAGGAACCAAAAGGAGCAATATTCATATCGGTGCGCTAGTTGAGGTCGTCCAAAAGCATCATCAAAGAACGGGTGAATTGACAGAAGGAGTTGTGAGGAAAATACTTACTAAATCTGCCAATCACCCGCATGGGATCAAAGTAATGCTGGAATCAGGAATCGTGGGAAGAGTGAAAAATATAAATCGCTAACTCACCCTAATACAATTCTGGTTTGATCATTTTGATGATAGAAACTGATTAAAGATCTTTTCAAACGAGACTTGATAGATATTTCTTTTACCGTCTTCTATTCGTGTGAAGTAAAGCGTTTCGTTATTTCTGGTAACGAAAGGAACCATGTCACAGTGTTCCGAATTAACGGATGGCCCAAGATTTTTTGGATCAGACCACTCACCATTTTTTTGGAAACTTATATAAAGATCGCAACGTCCATGACCACCATCTCGGTTGGAATAAAAGATCATGAATTCTTCATCCGCTGAAACAAATGGATGACCATCCCACTTTTCAGTATTTATCCCATCTCCCAATTTTCTTGGCATATCAAAGCCTCCACCAACTTTCTTGGCATACCAAATATCTTGCTCGCTGTGCCCAGGCTTGTTCGCTCGAAAGAAATACAAGTTTCCTTCTGATGTGATGTTTGGAAATCCCTCGGTAAAGGATGTATTGATGAAATCAGGTAGTCTGTAAGGATCGCCCCATTCGCCATCAACCAGATCGACCACCCATAAATCAAAGTCTTCCTTCCACCCTTTCTGATCTGCCGTCCGATTGGTCATGAAGTACATGGATTTCCCATCGGGACTTATTAATGGATCCGTGTCATCAAAAGTTCCGGTAAAAGAAACTGCTTTTGGCTCACTCCATTTTCCGTTAACCAAACTGGACTCCATGATTGCGTCCACTCCGTTGGATGATGTTCGTGCAAAGTACATTTTGGTTCCATCTGGAGTCATCGTTGTGCAGTAATCCCGTCCAGTAGAAATGACACCTGGAGCGACTCTTTCTACCTTCTTTTGAGCAACCAGTCCAGCTGAGATTAGTGTCAGCAGCACTAATAAAAATTTAGTTTTCATAATTACTAATAATCTTATTTTAGTTCTTGACTGGCGAGATCATGATATGAGCACGATGCGTTCCAGGATCCATGATCCATGGGTGGCCTTTTCCCATTGCTGCTGCAGGAAGACCTGTTGATTCTTCGGTTGCATATGGTATGTAGACCACATATCTCAGGTATTGGTCTTCAACTTCATTGGTATCTTCATTGATCGATCCGTGTAAAACGAAAAGTGTGGTTTTATCAGGCATTTTGAGTTTCCCTGACTTTACTTCCTCCTCCCTAATATCAAATCGTTCTTTAAAGGTTTTTCCTTGTGCCTTCAATTCTCGTCCTCTGGCCATGAAATCATCCAACTCTTTGTGGTAAGCCGCTGCTTCAAATCCTTCTTTATTGGGATCGTCAGCTAAACAGATGTATTGATTGGTTCCTTTTCTTAAGACGATGAGCTTGTCATTTCTGTCATAGCCATACACCATTGCATCGTCGCGAAATTTTTCTGGGGCAGCTAAAACAGCGGTTTTGATTTGCCATTCACTCGATTGCCTTTTTTGGCCATACGAAGTCCACACGCATAGTATTGAAAATAATAGAATAGGTAGTCTCATAAGTATTGTAGTTTTAGGTTCAATGTATTGACTTGAAGCCTATACGCGATTATCAGTCGCGTGCATTTAAACAATCTATTAGACGATGAGGCTAAAAGTTTACCCGAACGAAATACTTGGCGAGCCGTTGATGGTCAAATGGAGTTATCAATGAAGTTTCTGAGGTTTTCTTGATAGGTTCTGCTTGCCTTAAGCTTCTTACCATTTTTCATGGTTAGGAAAAATTCCTTGTTCATGTGCGGTTCTATTTCTCGAACATCAGCAACATTAATGATGGTTGATCGATGGATTCTCGTAAATTTTTTCGGATCAAGCTTTTTCTCCAGTTCTGCCATGGAATCGTTTATGAGATAGAATTTATCGCCGGAATAGACCTTTACATAATCACCATAGGCCTCAAACCAACAGACATCTTCAATCTGGATGATCAGGAATTTCATGGTTGCTTTGACCGCCAACCGTTCCAGGTACTTTCCCTCGGATTTTCCTGAATTCAATTCATTTAAACCTATCCAGTCAACCAGTGAAAATGCTCCGACCAGAACCCAATATACGAGAAGGTCGATGTGAACCCCTTGTAGCAAAACAAGGATTGTCTCATAAAAAGAAGTCTCATCAACGAATATATTCCACAGCACGTACTTCAAAAATCCGTCGATAATCAAATGAACAAATGCCACAGTAATGCTCAATCCAAGATGAATCAAAAGAAACGAGCGAGTCGATCGATCGATGATTGAGAACTTTTTGTAAATGGAATAAATGAACGGAGTAAAACAAGCCCAGATCAACCAACCAATTGCGAAGATGATATTTTGAATCCATACCATCCTACTCGGAATTTTTTCTAAACCCTCTTCGATCACCATTACTGTGGAAATGAACATCCACAGCAGTACTGCTGATATTAGAATATACTTAAGCTTGATTTTAGGCATTGGGGAAAGGAAATGAAACCGGTCGAGATCGCTTTTTGGGCAAATGTAAATTATCACAAAAGCGAGAACTTCACAATTCTACAAGTCGAAGACATTGGAAGCTCAACGGAGTACATTTTTAGCCAAGATGTGTTAAAGGGAAAACAGTGTTGTCTGTCACTCTTTCAAAACCACGATCCCCCACATCTCTTCATCAGTAGGTGGTCTGGCATTCCAATCATTGTAAGCATGTGAGCCATCAGTTCTATAAATAACTCGGTAAGTACCTTTTTTCAAGAAGATTCGATCATTGAATTCTCTGTTCTTAGATGCTCCACCAGCCCAGTCAGAATCTCGATATTCCATCTCCCAAATCGTTCTGCCAGATTCGTCCTTGATGTAGCCATAGTCATACATCTCACCGTCTGAACCTTCTCCAATTCCAAGAACCCTGACATCCATGTCATTGTCAATCGTGAACGACTCTCGTATATATTCGTCATCTCGAACCATCAATATCTGAACCAATGAGTTTTTATTGACAAAATTTTCAGGATCAAAAGATGTCACATTTCTTAAGTCACTATCCTCTGTTGCCCAAAGTGTGATCCCCCACATTTCTTCCTCATGAGGTCGAGAACTATTCCAATCATTATAAGCATGTGAGCCATCAGTGGCGTAGTAAACGATATAGTCACCTTTTGGAAGATTAATTACATCCGATACTTTTCTATTCTTTCTAGCTCCACCTGCATGATCCGTTCTGCTGAATCGCATTTTCCAAACCTTTTCTCTATTATTTGCATCCATGATCCAGCCATGATCTGCCATCCCATCTTCGGTCCCTTCACCAATGCACAAAACTCTAACATCCATTTCTCTGGAAAGCGAAATTCCTTGGGACACCAATTCATCATCACGAATTCTGGTCAGATCAACGAGCGGTTTTAGCGTCTTTGGTTCTCTGAATGGAATAACATTAACCCTATCTTTTTCGGTGGCAGGCCAAATGGTCGCTCCCCAAAAGGAAGGATCATCGGGTGGAAGCGCATTCCACTTTTCAAATGAATGCGAATCATCAGAAGCGTAACTTGCGATATAGTCCCCAGCATCCAGCGTTATCACATCATCAAACACGATATTCTTCTTCGCTCCGCCTGCAAAATCGGTGTTGTCATATTCCATTTCTAAAACCGGCTCTCGGGTGCGAGCATCATAGATCCACAGATAATCGAATGTCTCATCTTTATCGCCTTCTCCAACGGAGTAAACACGAAGATCAGTTCGACCACTGAGACTGAAACCTTTCTTTAATGATTCATCATCCCCCACACGATTGAAAGAAACAACTGCCGTGCTTATAGATTCTTCTAGCAAGTCATCCAAATCAACTTTTCTAAGATTGTCGGAAGAAACCTTGATGTAAAAATCGTCGGAGTATCCACTTCTGTATTTTCGTCTGTCGCGAGAATCGAAAATTCTATTCACAACGTCATCAAAATTTCGAACGGCCCACGTATTTCCCCAGTTGTTCCAATCATTACCATTGCTATATGCTGCTGCAAAGTATAGTTCGTAATTTCCCTTTTCTAAATCCAAATCAATACTGAAATCCAACTGGCCACTAGCTCCTTTGAAATCTCGGTCTTTGAATTCATCAAAAAGATGCCAAACGGCTTCACGAGTCTCGGAATCAATGATCCATCCGTAATAGACAATGGCTCTCCAATCTTCATAGAATACCGATCCAGTTCCTTCTATTTTAACCTTGGAATCGCTACTTAGTGAAAATCCAGCTCCAGACACTTCTTCTGGAAAAAGATCATCCAATACAATTGACTGAGCAGATACATTTAGACAGACAAACGCTGCAATTGTTAATATCAATGGTTTCATAACAAAAAAGGTTTTCACCTTTAATCTTATCAACTATTGTGCCTCACCAAAAAAAGTGCGAATACGCACTTCAATCGTAGTTTACGAGAAAATGAAAGATCCGAAATCGAACACTAATTCTAAGAAAAACGGACAGTGTAATGTTGAAAAAACTTGGACTTTAGGAGTCTCGTTTCATGAGCCTTTCAAAAAATTGGACGAGCTGGATTTTTCCATTTTCGTTTGCTTCGAGCTGGTCAAGAATGTCAAAAGCCTGATCGTAATAGCTGTTCATTTTTGTTTGAGTCAGCTCGTAAATTCCTATTTCCTGATATATATTTTTGACTGCATCTACTTTCTCGGCAACATCAAATTCACTTTTATTCAACCAATTGGTTAGCTCTGTCTTTTGGGATTCATCAGCTAGTTCCAAAGCTTTGATCAGCAGGTATGTTTTCTTGTTTGAAACAATATCACCACCGACTTGTTTACCAAACTTTTTCTGATCTCCATAAACATCCAAAAGATCATCCATTAATTGAAATCCGATTCCTGCTTTTTCTCCTATTTGCCGAAGTTGACGTTGATCTTTTTCATCCATTCCAGCCAACAATCCACCGTATTCAAGACTAAACCCAAGCAGAACAGCCGTCTTCAATCTGATCATCTCTATGTACTGGTCATCCGTTACGGTTTCTTCGTTTTCGAAATTCATGTCTAGCTGTTGTCCTTCACAAACTTCAATAGCGCACGTGTTGAACTTTTTCAGCGCCAATGGCAAAAGGTCGGGATCGGTTTTAAGTAATTGATCGTAAGCTTTCACCATCATGGTATCTCCACTTAAGATGGCGACTGTATTGTCCCATTTTTCATGAACGGTTGGTTTTCCTCGCCTAAGTGGTGCCTCGTCCATGATGTCATCATGCATCAGTGTGAAATTGTGAAAAATCTCAACTGTTAAAGCCTGTTCAATGATGGATTCCGGATCTTCCTTTTGCAAGCCATAGCCCAGCAAAACCAACATCGGCCTTAATCGCTTTCCACCAAGGGATAAAATGTATCGGATCGGATCGTAGAGATTTGGTGGGTTTGATCCAAGAGAGATTTCTTGGAGGCGTGCCTCAAGCTTTTCGAGTTGGTCAGTCATTGGAGGTGCAAGATATTCAGGATTCCGTTTTCCTCGACGGATTTTTATTTCTGTTTATTGCAATTATGCAAGCAATTTTTCAAGGAAATCACCAACATAGTAAGAAAGTGTGGCTGCTGCTCCTCCAAGGACTAAGGTTTCCCATATGCTTCGGAACCTTGAGGTGTTTGTTACTGCACTTTTTAAAAAACCTATAGCGATGAAACACAGTGCTGTCAAAATAGAAGAAATGAAAAAGAGGTTATTGCTCACAGGGTTCAGGTAATCAATGACGTAAATCAAAAGCGGCACCATTCCGAATAGTGCAAACGAGAGGAAAGTGACACCTCCCATAGCAAGCGGTGATTTAGTTTCCTCTGCCATTTCCAATTCTTCTTTCATCATTACATCCACCCAACGATCCTTGTCTGCCGTAATGGTGTCCACAACTTGTTCCAACAACTCTCCAGAAAATCCTTTTGCAGCATAAATCTCACGGATCTCCTCTTTTTCTTTTTCAGGAAGATTATCAACTTCCCAGTATTCAACAGACTTGTGCTTTTGATACTTCTGCTTTTCGGATTTGGTGGACAGAAAACTTCCTACCGACATAGCAAATCCGTCAGCAATTAAGTTGGCAAAACCGAGAATAATGACAATCGAACTCTCCAATCCCGCACCAGCAGAACCCGCAACAACAGCAAATGTGGTAACACTGCCATCAATTCCGCCATAGACGAATTCTCCTAGGTAATCCTGGAATTTATTAAGTATACTGCTTTCACCATGAATTTGACTCTCGGCCGCTGAATGAGAATTCATATGGAAAGCTAGTTTTATTGACGTTAAGACTCAATTCAAATTACACCCCCTTCCGCAGCACTTACATCAAGACTTTTCTCTGAATTCATGATCTCATTTTGATGATCAATGGATTCCTGGTGAACCGCTTTTAAATATCGAATCATGAATTTCTTGGACAACCCCTGGAGTTTTCCATTCTCAGTAGCTTTCTCAATGATTTCTTCCCATCTCTTTGTTTGTAAAATGGTCACTCCTTTTTCTTTCTTGACAAGCCCAATATTTTCAGCCACCTTCATGCGCTCTCCGAGCAACTTCAAAAGATCATCGTCAATGATATCTATTTGCTGTCGAAGAATTTCTAGTTGAGAATTAAGTTCTTGATCTACAACCGCTGGTTGACGCACGATCAGATTGTCCAAAATTTCCTCTAACGAATCAGGTGTTACTTGTTGATTCTTATCACTCAACGCCACCTCAGGATTGATGTGAGATTCAATCATCAAACCATCGAAATCCATGTCAAGTGCCTGTTGTGATACATCCTGCAACATTTCTCTTGATCCTGTGATGTGGCTTGGATCGCACACCATTGGAATTTCCGGAAATCGTCGTTTCATCTCAACTGCCAGCTGCCACTTTGGCTCATTTCGATAAATGCTTTTCCCATGTTGAGCAAATCCACGGTGAATCATACAAAGTTTTGTAATGCCGGCTTTGTTCAATCGTTCCAGTGCCCCTGTCCATAACTCCAGATCAGCGTTAATTGGATTTTTGACAAAAACAGTCGCATCAGTTCCTTTCAAAGCATCCGCGATTTCTTGCACGGAAAAAGGGTTCACAGTCGTACGGGCACCAATCCACAGAATATCAATTTGCTGCTTGAGCGCTTCAAACACATGATTGAAATTGGCCACCTCCACAGAAATGGGAAGACCTGTCATCTTTCTGGCTTTGGTAAGCCATTCCAATCCAACAGCACCAACGCCTTCAAAGTTGTTCGGTCTCGTTCTTGGTTTCCAGATGCCTGCACGCAGCACGTCTACTTTCCCTGTTTTAGCAATTGCTTCGCACGTAGAGATCAGTTGCTCTTCCGACTCAGCGCTGCAAGGTCCTGATATGATCACCGGACGTTTTTGCTTGAATATATCTATCGGTTCGATTTTCATTTGTTTCTATTTAATCAATTCTTTTGAGTACTTCTTTAAATATTTTAGGATCGCTGCAAAGCGAGAATCGAATGTGTTGATCTCCTTCTTTTCCGAAGATCATTCCCGGCGGGACAAACAACGCGTATTCGTTCAACAACTTATCTGCGAATTCTTCACCGCTTTTTTCACCTTTCGGTATTCTCGCCCAGACAAACATCCCTACTTGGTCTTTTCTATAGGTACAGCCTAACTTGTCCGCAATCTGGTAAACCAGCTCACGACGTTCATTGTATTTTTCATTAACAGAGTCGTACCAGGATTGTTCGAGCTTTAACGCTTCAACGGTGGCATACATGACTGGCTTGAACATTCCGGAATCCATATTGCTTTTGAAAATCAGGACCTTTTCTATCAAGGCAGCATTTCCATTTAGTGAGCCAATACGCCAGCCAGACATGTTGTGAGACTTGCTTAAACTGTTCAATTCAAGTAAAAGCTCATTTGAATCCCTGTTTTCAAGAATGCTGACAGGCTTTTCAGTCATTGTAAAACTGTATGGATTGTCATTAACCAAAATGATATTATGCCGACTACAAAAGTTTCTGATCTTTTGGAAAACTTCCCTGTTGGCTGAGGTACCGGTCGGCATGTGCGGATAATTGACCCACATCAATTTCACTTTGCTCAGATCCGTTGATTCCAGCGTTTCGAGATCTGGTAAGTAGTCATTCTCTTCTTTTAAATCGTAGTAATTGGGTGTGCTTCCGGCAAGCTTAACTGCTGAAGCATATGTTGGATAGCCCGGATTTGGAATTAGTACTTCATCACCCTCATTTAAAAAAGCCATGCATATGTGCATGATTCCTTCTTTTGATCCCATCAAAGGGAGTATTTCTGTATCCGGATCTAAAGTGACGTTGTAAAACTTTTTGTACCAATCAGAAAATCCGCTTCGAAGTTCTGGAATTCCTTTGTAGCTCTGATAACGATGGAAGTTTGGATCATTCAGGCCATTGACCAGCGCTTTTTTCACCTCCTCAGGAGGGTCCAAATCAGGACTGCCAATGCCGAGGTTCAAGACATTTTTTCCCTCTTGGTTCAACCTGTCCATTTCCCTCAATTTTTTAGAAAAATAGTACTCGCCAATGCCAGACAGTCGATGTGATGTTAAATGATCAACCATGAGTTTTTCCTTTTTTGTAAATGCCCAAAATCTGGTAATCAATGGTCATTGCTTCTAATAATATTTTTAAATGTTCGATCTGCTCTACTTTGTCAAAGTCAAGTGTGGCAAAGAATCCGTAGAGAGAATTCTTACTTGGAACCGGATGGGATTGGAGTTTGGAAAGGTTGATTCCTAATCCACTAATGACTGATAAAAGTTGCGCTAATGATCCAGGAGTATGTTTCGTCTGAAAATAAATAGACGTTTTGTTGAATTCAGCTGAAATCGGATCTGATTCGTTTCTCTTCAATACTAAAAATCGGGTGTAATTGAGCTTGTGATCTTCGATTCCAGCAGCTATCACATTAAGGCGATATTCGGAAGCTGCCAGATTCCCGGCAATCGATGCGACTCCCTTCAAGTTATTTTCCAAAATATATTGAGCACTTCCGGCAGTGTCGAATGCTTCGACAATCCTGGTCCCATTGACGGTTGTTAAAAAACTAGCACATTGTCTCAATGCCATCTGGTGCGAATGAATTTCTTTCAAATCCTCCATCGAATCTCCTTCCAGGGCAAGCAGATTTAACTTGACTCGAATCCCAACTTCGCCACATACTTCCAATCCAGACTGCCGCAACAAGTTATAGTTTGGAATAATACATCCTGCCAGGGAGTTTTCTATGGCCATGATTCCAAAGTCCGCGGTTCCATTGTTGGTGCTATCGGTCACATCTTCAAAGGTTTTGCATTCAACCAAAGAAATGTCCTTGCCAAAAACATGATTGGATGCTTCGTGATGGAAACTTCCTCTAACTCCCTGTATCGCTATTTTTAACTTTTCTACCATTTTGTTAGTCAAAAAAAAAAGCCTCCCGGTGGGGAGGCTTCTCTATATTTTTTCTATCAAATTATATTATAGCCATCCCCTTTCCTGGTTAGGAAAAAAGTAAAAGCTAAAATAAAATGATAGTGTTATGTTCATCTTGAGGTCAAAGGAAGTCGGAGATTTTTTAAAAACAAACAAAAAACGAAAAACTTTTTAATCTTCTTTTACCTCAGCTAGTTCAAATGATAATACTTGTCCTTCGTAATTGTTGACCACCATTTTCACAAAACCATATTCTTCATGGTACCAAAAATCATGAATGGAAGTGCCAAAAGTTGCGGTTGTAACTGCTTTTACATGCCAGGCCTCCAAATCTCCAAATCCAGTTTCAACCACTTCAAAATCAAGAACTGAGTACGTACTCTGCAGCGTGTTATCAGACCATCTTCCCCAATTTTCATAAATGTTCAAACTGGAAGTCCATTGAATTCCTCTCTCCAAGGGAAGTTTCACATAAGGAAAAGCAGCTACTTCAGTAAAAATGTATTGATTGGATCGAAATGGGTGCATCCAAACAGTTTCATCTGTTTCGATAACTCCTGTTACTTCTCCTTCTCGCCAGCCACTTTCAAATTCAGGGTTAATGGTATACTGCTTAATGAAATCAATTTTGGTTTGATCAGGTTTGTATTGAATCGCAATTTCATCCTGAGAATCTGGTTCGTATTCCCAATCTCTTCCAGTCGCCATCATCCAAATGTATTCTTCCGAGATCAGCTCGTAGTTCCTATCCCAATACCTGGCTCTATAGATATACTCTCGGCAAGGTTTGAAAATTCGTTTTAGGTTAGCGTTATCCGATACAACTCCCTCTTCACAGTTGATCTTATCAAAAGCATATTCCTTCTTTTCACCGCATGAAAGAAGTAATAAGAAACCGATCGAATAAAACCATTTACTCACAAACTAGAAATCGCAACTACCAATCGGTGATCCGTCAGGAGCTTTGATTACATCACCGGACTTGTACTCTGAAGGATCTTCTAAGTACTTATCGATTTGATTCACCACGTATTGATAGTATACACCGTCTTCATTGGTTCTCCTGGCTGTTCTGCCAGATGCATATGTTTTGATATCCTTAATTCCTGCAAGTGATTTTGCACGAACTTCATCATACGCACGATCATTTACCGCCAGTCGCATCAAATGGTTGAGCATTTCCATTTCAACCACGCGCTGAATGGTTCTATCCAAACGATCTGTACTTGGGCTTTTCCAAACCGAGCTTATAATACGATTGAGCACCAATGAAAATCCAGGCTGCATTGGCTGCCTTGCCTTATATGTAATCAGTCGATTGGCTCGATCTGCATTAAATAGAAAACTAAATGGCAAACTGGAAGCGGTTTCCACAGCAGCTAAGTAGTCAAAGGCAGGTCCCGTTTTCGACTGGAAAGTTTCTCTCGTTCTTGGAAATCCAAATGCTCTTGGTGGAATTTTGTTCAGAAGAGATTCTGGCAATTTTAAGTTTTCTACTTTGACTGTGGCCAAAAGTGCTTCCAATGCTTCAAGTTGACTTTTGTTTGTCAACAAACTTGGTCCTGGCAAGTCATCTCCTCTCAGAGAATAGTTATACTCCAATCCGCCAACCATTTTAGAAGTAGCATCCACCTGGTACCTATGGAACAAATACATAGGCACCAAAACTTCTTCTATGGTACTCATAGGCATTCCCGTTCGAATGGCTTTTTCTGAGAAACTGCCAAGGATTCTTTTTCTTATATTCATCATCCTTCCCAACTCTTCATGAGCGCTATTTCCATTGTCCCATAAATGAGCCCCGGCATGTAGCCCACTAGCCGGGCGAGCGTCCTGATCAGTGATGTATTTTAATCCTGATGAAAAGGCATCATCCAAAATATTATTGAGCTTTTCCTTGTTTTCACCTTCTGGAAATTCACTATAGCCAAAAGTGATGGAAACTTTATCCCACACACCAATCTTGTCATCATATGCCTCACTTAGGTCAATATTTCCTGAGTCGTCCATTTTGACATACGGATGCGGATAATCCATCACTGAAGCCCTGTTGTTGACACTCGAAGCAAAGTTGTGGGCTAGACCAATGGTGTGTCCAACTTCATGCGCCGATAATTGACGTAATCGAGCAAGTGCCAATTCCGTCATTTCAATTGGCGCCTCATCCCCATTTTCATAAGGTTGCAAAAGTCCGGTTGCAATTAAGAAATCTTGACGCACGCGAAGTGAACCTAAACTCACGTGTCCTTTCAAAATTTCACCGGTCCGTGGATCGATCACACTCGCTCCATAACTCCATCCACGTGTGGAACGATGCACCCATTGAATCACATTGTAGCGAACATCTAGTGGATGAGCTCCTTCGGGTAAAACTTCTACTTGGAATGCATTTCGAAATCCGGCTGCTTCAAACGCCTGGTTCCACCATTTGGCCCCATCGATTAATGCGGAACGAATCGGCTCTGGAGCACCCCTATCCAAATAATAAATGATTGGCTCCACAGCCTCACTTACTGCAGCATTCGGATCTTTCTTTTCCAGTCTATGTCTGATAATAAATCTTTTCACCAAAGGTTCCTCTATTGGTGTTGCATAGTCCTGGTAAGAAATGCTATTGAATCCCGATCTAGGATCAAATTCTCTTGGTGTGTAGTTGTTATCTGGCAGCTCTATCAATGAATGGTGAGTTCTCACGGTCACTGCGTCTGAACTTGGTGTAACAGACCTGATCCAACCTCCTTGTGCTGAGCCTTTAAATGTAAGAAGCGATTCGAATTCTGTATTTTTTGGAAAATTGAAAGTGGCGTCCATATAAATAGCAGATCTGGATTTGTCCAGTGAATAGTTACCCTGCTTTCTGCTTCTCAATCTGCCACTGACGTTATGTGAGTCTCTCAACAAGAAATCTGTAAAATCAATCAGGTAGGTGGTTTCGTTTTTTGCTTTGATATCAAATCCACCGAGTACTGAAGAAGCAAATGCTTCCGCCACTGATTTAACTTCATCATTGTTATCACTAACCGCACGATAATCATAGTTGGGTTGGATTAGCAATAATTTGTTGCCATGTTTTTGAAATTTGACAACTCGTTCTGGCCCCAATTGACCTCTGTCGAGTCCAATGTCATTAGACCCAACTCCAGCAGCCAAAGAGTTGACATATAAGAATTCGGTATCCGTTTTGTCTACTTCTAGGAATATTCGACCAATTTGTTCATCATAATAGAAATTGAAATAACCTTCTTGTTTGTTCATTCCAGTTGTGAATTGGCTTATTCCATCAGAATTGGAAGGTTGCGAAGGTGTGGCCGGTGTAGAAGCGGTTGGTGTTTTTGTGCTCTGACAAGCAGCAATTAGAAAAACCAGGAAAAAAAGGCTAAAGGTTATTGAGTGTCTCATTTCATTATATTTAATGGACCTAAATCCGAAAAACGAAAGCTTAATATAAAACATTGGTTACGACAATCATCATAGTAATTATATCAATCTATGTTATTACCAATGTAGCGGCCTATTTCTTACAGGAAAAATTCCTTTTCAAACCTGAGAAACTCCCTTCGGATTTCAAATTCAAATATCCTAATCAAAAAAGTGAGGAACACAATCTCTACATTGGAGATGACATTCGAATTAATGGTGTCCATTTCAGCATTCCCAGGCCAAAAGGTGTTGTTCTTTACTTGAAGGGCAACTCGCGCTCAATTAAAGGTTGGGGGAAATTTGCAGTTGATTTCACGCGACTTGGGTTTGATGTGGTCATGGTGGATTATCGTGGTTTTGGGAAAAGCAAAGGAAGGCGCTCAGAGAAAGACATCAAGGATGACATGCAGAAGGTGTACGATATTTTGAAAAGCCGGGTGGATGAGAAGTATGTCGTTATCTACGGCCGATCCATGGGTTCAGGGTTTGCGACCAAACTCGCAAGTCGAAATAGTCCAAGAATGCTGATTTTGGAATCTCCTTATTATAGCATGACAAAAATGGCCAAACGATATATCCCTTTCATGCCTGCATCGTTAATTCTTCGTTTTCCACTCAAGACCTATCAATGGATAAAATATGTGGAGTGTCCAATCAAAATTATTCATGGAACCGGTGATCGATTAATTCCCTATAAGTCAAGTTTGTCTTTGTCCAAAATTAACCCCGACAAAACAAGGATTTATTCCGTGATCGGTGGAGGCCACAACGATCTTCACACGTTTGAAGAATACCATCGGATGTTAGAAGAGATTATGGAATCAAGGGAAATAAAAGAGATCAACCCAGATGAAACAAGCCTCTCCTTCACCCGAAAAAAGACTAAACAAAAAGAAGAAAACTAAAGCCCACTTTGAATTTGCTTAAGATCATTTTTATCGTCCTGTTTGCCCTTTACTTCTTGGTTGGTTTAGCCATTTATTTTTTTCAAGAGGAGCTCATTTTCTTACCTGAGAAACTAGATAAGGATTTTACCTACGACTTTTCAACAGACTATGAAGAGCATTTTATAGAAATGACAGATGGAGCGATCATCAACGCACTCCATTTCAAAAGTGACAGCTCAAAAGGACTCATTTTGTACTTTCATGGAAATGCAGGGAGCCTTAGAAGGTGGGGAGAGGTAATAGAGCCATTTGTGGATTTAGGTTTTGATGTCTTGATTATGGATTATCGTGGCTATGGTAAAAGCACTGGAAAACGCACCTACAAAAAAATGCTGTCTGATGCTGATAAGCTCTATGAACTTGCATTAAGCAAAACCACGGAAGACAAAGTGATCCTGTTTGGTAGATCGCTTGGTTCCTCGTTTGCATCTTACCTGGCTGGGAAAAACAATCCTTCGAGATTGATTTTGGAAACGCCTTTTTTGAGTTTGGGTGACATTGCCAATCGAGTCGCACCGATTTATCCGCCGAGTTACCTGCTTAGATTCAATTTTAAAAATCACGAATCATTGAAGGAAGCCATGTGTCCAATCTTCATTTTTCATGGAACTGAAGACAATGTGGTTCCATTACAATCCGGCAAAGATCTATACGAAACATTAGATCCTGGTCTTGCAAAATTGATTGTCGTGGATGGAGGAGGACATAACAACTTAGCGAACTTTGATACTTATCAGAAGGAGATCCGAAATGTACTCTTGAATGAGTGAGCAGCTCTACTTCATCGCCATTGTTCCACCAGAAGGAATTCAAAAGGAAATCACAAAACTAAAACACTTCGTTGCAGATCGGTTTGGAAGTAAACATGCGTTGAATGCACCACCACACATCACACTTCATATGCCTTTTCGATGGAAGGAAAAAAAGGTTGATAAGTTGTTCCGAACCATTGATGAGATAAATGAAGAATTCAAGCCTTTCGAGATTGAGCTTAATGGGTTTGATTTTTTCGAGCCTCGAGTCGTTTTTGTAAATGTGGTTGAGAATCAAGCGCTCAATAAGTTGCAAAAGTTGGTTGTTGACCGGTGTAGAAAAAAACTAAAACTAGATAATGCCAACTATAGAGATCAAGCCTTTCATCCGCATATTACAGTTGCACATAGGGATTTTAACAAACAAAGGTTCTTGGAAATGAGGGATTACTTCGTTGATAAGGCTTACTCAGCATCATTTAGCGTTAATCAGGGAAGTTTACTCAGCTACAACGGGAGATTGAGGCTTTGGAATACGTTTGACATTTGAACTTGTGTTTTCATCTAGTAGAGCTCCAAGTCGCTTTATAAAATCAAACCTTAAATCCTTACTCATCTTGTTAATAGAATATGATTCCTCATTTTTTAAGGGAGGCATATCACCATCAAGCATTTCATCCAATAAATCTGTGTCTAAACAAGAAGCTACAAATGGCTCTCCATAAATACTATATTCGCCCTTCATTACGGGGGACTTTAGTATTTGTAATTCGTCCGCATCAATTTGAAAGCGAAAATCAAAAGCCTCAAGGATATTTACTAACTCATTTGCATAATCCTTACTCTCACCATTATATAGAGTAATATGTGGATTAAAATCCGGATAGTCTTTCTTATTCCAAACACTTCTTAGTGTAGTAGTACCTATGCAGTTAAGGTAAACTGTGTTTTGATACTCTGAAAAAAAAGTACCTATCCCACTAATTTCCATTTTTCCATTCGCTAGATCCTTATTCCAATCTTCAACAAATTGTCTTTGAAACTTAGTGTAAGGCCCCCTTACTGTGAGGTGAGCTTTGTGCTTTTGAGTTGGATCAGCAAAAAGTCTTATACCATCAATGATAGTTTTAAGAGTGTTATCCTTGATATAGATTACATAAAACAGCTTTCTTCCCACATCTTCAATTTAATCAAATAACCAGATATTTTAAATAGTCGTTCCGATCTACTTTAAGTAAGACCTTAAATAAAAGTTCTCCAAACTTTTCGGACTTTTCTAGAGTCTCATTTCTGTTCTTCTGGTCTTCTAACCAAGTCATTGTTTCACTTTTTTCAACTGATGTCTTGGATAAAAACCAATCATAACAAGTAAGTACATCTTCTATTAAATCATCAATTTCAAAAACTTTTAAAGATTTCATTCTTTCAATAGGTGTTTGTTTTACGATCTCTAAAACGTCTTCCTTATTAACGGGCTCTTCTTTGGAAAGCAATTTCATAATAAATGAAAAACACATGAGCTTCCTGCTAAATCTCAATTTAAAATTGCTTACTCTCATTTTTCCATCATCAGGATTTTCGATTCTCTTGTTTTCATAATTTAAGGTTATCGTTTTCCAGTAGCGAATAATATCATTGATCAGGAAAGTCGGTTTAAAATTGTCGATATGATTTTCATAATCTTTGAAATAGCATTCAATTATCTCGTTTATAACCCTTTCATATAAGTTCTCATTAATCAATGGCAAACTTTCCAAAAGAAGTAAGAGACGTGCAGTGAAGAAATTCTCATAATCGTCAGACTGGCTCCCTAATTCCTTAGTCATCTTTTCCAATTTGTGAATTTCAAGGTATTTGCCATCTCCGGAAAAATCACAAATTTTCATTTCTCGACTCAACCTAATCAATGCAGCATCAACAAGGGTTTTTTCAATTTTCGAAAATCCTCCATCACTAATAAAAAACAGATCTAAATCAGAATGATTACACGCTTCTAATCTTGCATAAGATCCGGTCATGTAAACACATAGATTATCATCTATCTTTAATTCAGGCGTCGCTACAATCCTCTCCTTCAAATCCTTGATTTGATTTTTGGAATATTTTTCACGTTCTAAATGATTCATGGTGGTTCAATAACACCAGAATTTAGAATAAATATTGCCCAAAACGAATTTACCCCAGATAGACAACTTAAGATTACTAAAATAATTTGGATAATACTAATATTTTTAGTAATTTTATTCCTGATGAAAAAAGCAGGATATGCAGATCTCCCTTTACATGGCGGCCATGTACCAAAATGGTTGGCCGATCGAATGGCTTTGCTAGGCGGAGCGATCACAGAGGCGATTCTTATTGAGTATGGGAAAAAGGAATTCATCCGAAGGTTGAGCGATCCCGCTTGGTTTCAATCTTTAGGTTGCGTCATGGGGATGGATTGGCATTCTTCTGGAATCACAACTTCCGTGATGGGTGCCTTAAAAAAAGCAATCAATCCAAGAGCTAGAGAATTCGGAATTTATGTTTGTGGTGGCCGAGGAAAACACAGTCGTCAAACACCAGATGAATTGTTGAAAGTCGCTGATGCGACTGGTCTCGATGGACATTCATTGGTGAGATCCAGCCGTCTAACTGCAAAAGTCGATAACACTGCTATCCAGGATGGTTTTCAAATCTATCTTCACTCCTTTGTTGTTTCAGACGAAGGTGATTGGTCGGTTGTTCAGCAAGGAATGAATACTGACTCTGGTTATGCGCGTAGGTACCACTGGTCATCCAATGAATTGAAAAGCTTTGTGAATGAACCGCATTCTTTTGTCTATGGGAAAAACCAAGGCTACATTCTCAACTTGACACACAGGTTCGCAGAAGACACCAGAAATAAAATTGTGAATATCGGAAAAGAAGATCCTGATAAAATGATCAGTGAGATTCGAAAAATCCGTCTACCAGCTCATCACGACGTGCAACAAAAAGATGTTGATCTCAAACGCTTAGGTGCTGTACTCGCACTCTCACATGAATTGCCAACCAACGAATTTGAGGATTTATTGCTCGTTCAAGGACTAGGTCCGCGAACGCTTCAGTCCCTGACTTTAGTAAGTGAGGTGATCTATGGAACCTCTTCTCGTTTCGCTGACCCAGCTAGATTCTCTTTCGCGCATGGTGGAAAAGATGGACATCCCTTTCCTGTCCCCACCAAAGTTTATGACGAAAGTATTCGAGTATTGAAAACTGCAGTAGCTCGGGCTAAGATTGGTAGTTCAGATAAACTGAAAGCCTTAAAGTCTCTTTCAAAAGCTGCTGAGCGATTAGAATCAAACTTTGTCCCGAATGGAAAATTGAGTGATGTAATTGAAAAGGAGAGAAGAGATTCTTGGAAGTACGGTGGGAAAACAGTTTTTGGTGATGCAAATCGGCTTAGAGCAATCCAAGGATCACTTTTTTGAATCATTAATCTGTCAATTGACAGTTTCTATTCTTCCCAAACGAAAACTTCTTGCTCTGAACCTTGAAAAAGTCGAGCACTTTTTACTTTATCAAAAGCCCGGAAGTGAATGATGTTTTCTTGATCATCATAAGTTTCGATTAGTATGCTGTTCCAGATGGTAATTGTTTTTAACTTTTTTACTTTCTCAACTTCTACATAAGCCCACATTACATCGCCTTCTATTTCAGCACCAATGTAGTTCGCATCCATCTGGCCTTTCGCATCGTAGATTCTTAAGTTTTCGAGGGTGTACTTTTCTAAATTCTCATTTACAGAATTCCAGTTTTTCTTTTTAGTAATGTCCAGGTTATTGTTTCCAGAGTACTTCTGAAGAGCGACTTCCAGGTCATCTAAAAAAATTCGGATGCTTATCTGAAGTGCCTTTTTCTCCTCCTTATACTTTACCTCCGCAACACTGACATGAAATGGATGCAGTAAAGACTGTATAACTATGAGAATTGTTGAAATCATAAGCCAAAACTAAGCAAATGTCATACCTGTAATCAATACCGTTCATCAAATGATTTTTCTAAAACCAGAAAAATGAATTGATCCTCATTATCCTTATCCTATATTCGCTACCCCATGAGTGAATTTAGTCTTTACTATGGTCTTGGATTGGACCATATTTTGGATATAAACGGCTATGATCACATTCTATTTGTGATTGTCCTTTGTGCCCTTTATCAGTCCTCCGATTGGAAGAAGGTTTTAATCCTTGTGACAGCCTTTACAGTTGGTCATTCAATTACGCTAGCTCTGGCCACACTTGAATACATTCAGATCAACCCTGATTTGATAGAATTTCTTATCCCATTAACCATCTTGATAACTGCTGTTTCAAATCTTTTTACGAAAGAACAAAATATCACAAGTGGGAAGCTTAACAGAAACTACATATATGCCGGATTTTTCGGCCTGATTCATGGGCTTGGGTTTTCCAATTATTTGAGAGCACTTCTGGGTAAGGACTCATCAATACTTCTTGAGCTTTTTGCCTTTAATGTAGGTTTGGAGGTCGGTCAAATAATAATTGTTGGAATATTCATGATAGCTAGTTTCATTTTCGTTTCCATTGGAAGTGTAAGCCGAAGAGATTGGAAAATGATTGTCTCTTCTGCCGTTGGTGGAGTAGCGCTAATGCTAATGATAGATTCACCTTTTATTAACTAAAGGAATAGAAGAATAGAAAATATTAAATAAACTAAAGTTTTAACCGATGAAAAAAAATTTGTTATTTCTAGCCGCTTTTTTGATTGGGTTGGTCTCTTTCGCCCAAGATCAAAAACAGAAGGATAAAGAATGGGAGCGAAAGTTTGAGCAACTAGGAACTCAACTTCCAACTCCTAATACGTATCGTACAGCTTCTGGAGCTCCAGGAAAAGAATACTGGCAGCAAAAAGCAGATTACAAAATGAAGATTGCTATCGACGATAACAATCAGACCCTTACTGGAAGTGAGACAATCACTTACTACAACAATTCCCCGGACGATCTTGAATACTTATGGGTGCAGTTGGATCAAAATGTACGAGCGAAGGATACAAACTCGTCTCTGATTCGCTCCAATTCCATTAGTGACACGCTGACAAGAAATTCAATTGTTGGGATTACAGGTCCAACAGATTACGATGGAGGCTTCAAAATCAAGTCGGTAAAAAGCGGTGGCAAGGACATGAACTACACCATCAATAAAACGATGATGCGTCTTGATCTAGAGCAACCACTTAAATCTGGCGAGAATGTTTCGTTTAGTATTGATTGGATGTACAACATCAATAACAGGATGTACGTGGGTGGCAGAGCAGGTTACGAGTATTTTGAAGAAGACGACAACAACCTTTATGCACTCGCTCAATTTTTCCCTCGTATGGCAGTGTATAGTGACAATGAAGGTTGGCAAAACAAACAATTTCTCGGTCGAGGTGAATTCGCATTGACATTTGGTGATTACGATGTAGAAATTACTGTCCCTAATGATTTTGTTGTTGGAGCAACTGGCTCCCTACTCAATGCAAAGGATGTACTTTCTAGTGAACAGCTAAAACGATTCGAACAAGCCAAAAAGACATACGACAAACCAGTAATCATAGTCACTCAAGAAGAAGCAGAGGCAAACGAAAAGAAGAAATCTTCAAAGACTGCAACTTGGAAATTCCGAGCAGAAAACGTTCGTGATTATGCGTTCTGCGCCTCGAGAAAATTCATTTGGGATGCAATGGCTGTTAAGCTTAGCGATGGCAACGAACCACTTGCCATGTCTTATTATCCTAAAGAAGGAAATCCGCTTTGGGAAGAATGGTCAACAGTTGCAGTTGCACAAACATTGAAAACGTATTCCAAATACACGACAGAATACCCATATCCAAAAGCAATTTCTGTCCACACAGCGCACAATGGAATGGAGTATCCGATGATCTGTTTCAACTTCGGTCGTCCTAATCCTGACGGAACGTATACGGACCGAACGAAACGTGGAATGATTAGTGTAATCATTCACGAGGTGGGTCACAACTTCTTCCCAATGATCATCAATTCGGATGAACGTCAGTGGACCTGGATGGATGAGGGACTCAATACATTCGTTCAATACTTGACCGAACAAGAACTTGACCCCAATTATCCTTCAAGGCGAGGACCGGCAGCAAACATTGTCCCATACATGAGTGGAGAAAATGGACTAGTTCGGCCAATCATGACCAACTCGGAGCAGATCCGGCAGTTTGGAAGTAACGCTTATGCTAAACCTGCGACGGCTTTAAACATTTTGAGAACTGCAGTTATGGGCCCAGAACTATTTGATAAAGCGTTCAAAACCTATTCTGAAAGATGGGCATTCAAGCATCCAACTCCTGCTGATTTTTTCAGAACAATGGAAGATGCTTCAGCTGTTGATCTAGATTGGTTTTGGAAAGGATGGTTCTATGGAACAGATTATGTAGATGTTTCTCTTGACAATGTTCGATGGTTTCAAATGCAAACTGAAGAAAATGGACTTGAAACTCGTGTTGTGAAAGGTGCTGATCAATCCATTGACGGAAAGAATACAATCGAAAAAAGTTTTGGTGACGCACCAGAGACCTTCGTATTTGAGGAATCTCAAGCGCGAAGTGAATTCAGGCAAAGCATGGACAACTCTTATGTTCAGCAAAATGCTGCTGGCAAAAACTTTTATGAACTGACTTTCAAGAACAAAGGAGGACTTGTCACTCCAATTTTTGTAGAGTGGACCTATAAGGATGGATCTGTTGAGATTCAAAAAATCCCGGCAGAGATTTGGAGATTCAATGAAAAAGAGGTCAAGAAAGTGTTCATGAAAGAAAAGGAAGTGGCAAAAATTGTCATAGATCCTAACAAGCTAACAGCTGATGCGTTCACGGATGACAATGTTTTCCCAAGAACAGAAGAGCCTGATCGCTTTGAAAAATTCAAAGGAGGCGAATAAATTAAAATAAGATCCTACCTAGCTTATTCGATGGGAGTGCGTAATGCACTCCCTTCTTTTTTCAACGTTGATTACCTTTGACTCAAATCCTTTACTCATGAAACAACTAGCTCTTCTCTTACTCACATCTCTTATTATTTTCTCTTGTTCGCGGAACACAAGCACAGAAGATAATTCGGTTTCCAATGAATCAGGAGACTATACCGAATATAGTAACCCCCCCGCTGAGGGATTTAACCAAGAAGGTTCAGATCTACTAGCAACGTTATTAGCAGATAAGGTGATGATTGCAATGGGTGGAAGAGAAGCATGGGATGAAACTCGATTTATCTCATGGTCATTCTTCGGAAGAAGAGACCATGTTTGGGATAAGCATACCGGCGATGTTCGCATTGAAGATCCATCTCGTGAACTAATCATTTTAATGAATATCAATACTCAGGAAGGAAGGGTTCAGCTACGTGGAGAGGAATTGACACATCCCGATTCACTTTCCAAATACCTCGATAGAGGAAATCGCATGTGGATCAACGATTCGTATTGGCTGGTTATGCCATACAAATTAAAAGACTCTGGAGTAACACTTTACTATTTGGGGGAGGATACAACGGAAGCTGGCACGAAGGCTGATGTAATCAAAATGACTTTCGAAGATGTTGGGGTTACTCCTGAAAATTTCTATGACGTATGGATTGATTTTGACACAAAACTCGTCACTCAATGGGCATACTACCGTAATAACGAGAGTTCGGAACCCAACTTTGTTAACCCTTGGTTGGATTATCAGCAATATGGGAAAATATTACTGTCAGGTAATAGAGGTGGTGAGCGAAAACTTACCAATATTCAAGTGAGTGAAGATGTCCCCGAAGGAACCTTCACTTCGTTCGAATTAGCTACTCCATGACATAAACTTTTTCTTAATACACTTTCTTCATACACCACGATAAGAAAGCTTTTCATTTAAGGAAACTTTCACCAACTTAAGGTAGAATTTATGCTCAACCAAGCTACCTCTACTGTTCTTATCCAAAACATTTCCCAGGCTCTTCTAGCTTTTCTGGTAATGTACCTGCTCAACAGGTTTTACAAAAATTACCAAAACAAGTATTTCCAATATTGGTCATGGAGTTGGCTGGGCCTGATGATATACATGATCGGATCAACGCTAACACTTGCGAGTGTTGTTTATCTGGGTCCCTACAATCCCGTCAGAACGATTGTTTCAATTATTACTGTAAGTGCCGGATTATTTCAGGCACTTTGGCTACTCGTAGGTTCATATGAGCTTTCACAACAAAAGGAGCTTACTAAGAAAACAGTTACCATCATTTCAGCATGTATAGCACCCATCGCAATTGCACTTGTCTTACTCTATGCAAACAACCCGGAAGCTGGGAACATAAGAGTATTTCTAAGAGTGGGTGTTAAATCCTTAGTAGCTGGAATTTCATTTATCCTTTCAGCAATCCTGATCTATAAACTCCGTCATACAGGTGTTGGAGCTAAATATATTTTCATCGCATTCCTTCTTTTTGGCATTGAACAGTTAAACTATTTCTTCTCTTTCCTTACTCCAATGTTAGGAATTGAATATTTCATTGATACTCCCTATTTTCTCGGAACGGTGGATTTCCTGCTTCAAGCTGTGATGGGAATTGGTATGATTATAAGTGTTTTAGAATTGGAAAGAGATCAGCTACAAAAAGCAAACACCGAGCTGGACACTTTTTTGTATCGGTCTTCTCACGACCTACGCGCTCCATTGACAGCTATCCTGGGATTAACAACAGCTATTAAAAAAATGAAGAATAAGGATGATGCAATTGAGTTCGTTGACCTTATTCAATTGAAAGTTCAACAGGCGGATAAAGTAATAAAGGATATCATCACACTTCGAAAGGGACAAAAAATTGGATTAGTTGTCTCCAAAGTGAACATCCGGGAAACGATTTCCAGGATTTTCAATATGCTTAGTTCTCCATCGAACGATAAGATCAAATTGCATTACGAATCAGAAATTGATATCCTGTACACTGATTCTGATAAACTAGATACTGCGATCACCAATATCATTTCCAATGCCATGAAGTACCATGACTTGGAGCAAGAAAATCCAGAGATTAGGGTGATCGTAAAACGACTTGAAAACGAAATGTTGATGATCTCTATTAATGATAATGGGATAGGCATTGACGAGAAATATCTATCCAAAATTTTCAACATGTTCTACCGTGCCAATAAGAAATCAAAAGGATCAGGACTTGGCCTTTACCTTACCCAAGAAGCGATCCATCAGATTGAAGGAAAAGTGGAAGTCAATTCGGTAAAAGGAGTCGGAACCACATTCAAGCTTATTCTGAAAAACCTTGAACCAGATTTGTCAAAATAATGACACCCGGGTTTTAGGCTAAACTATTTCACCAAAAATCGCCTTTATTTGAATAAACACTTACACACATGAAATGAGTATAATGCTCAACTTAATTATTGAGCCGTACCAACCGGTGACAATTAAAGTTGTACCAAATGACTTGTTTCGTAAACTTTAAAACATGAAAGCAATCTGGAATGATCAAGTAATCGCAGAAAGCGATGATACCGTAGTAGTTGAAGGAAATCACTACTTCCCTGCCGATTCGATTAAGAAAGAATTCTTCAAAGAAAGCGGCACACATTCAGTTTGTCCTTGGAAAGGACAGGCAAGCTATTATAGCTTAGAAGTAGATGGTCAGGAAAATTCAGACGCAGCTTGGTACTATCCTGAGGCGAGTGAATTGGCAAAAAATATTGAAGGATATGTTGCCTTTTGGAAAGGAGTAAAAGTGGAAAACTAAGCGGTTAAAGGTTTCCTGAAATCGTATCCAATGTAAAATCCTCTTAGTACCATTGCCAAAACCAATGGTACCAATGGCATGCCCAAAGGCTGAGGCAAAAAGGCCCAGACGATCAACAATAGACAGTACCAAAAAGCGGTTAGCTTGAAGTAGATTCTCATAAAAGACCTCCACTTTTCCTTGGAAATAAAAAATGCCAAAGGCAAGTGAAAAGGGATAGCCCATAAAATGTTCAGGTTTCCTTTGGAAAGGTGTTCCGTTCCGAACCATAAAAAGGCAACCCACCAACCTATAAAACCCACAAAAGAAAACAAAACCACATCTATCCATTTGGTTCGTTTTCCTGTTTTGAAATTTCTGTTAGTGATAAATCCGACGATAAAAAAGAGAATAGTAAAAACTGACAGAGGTGTCATGATCCCATTCTTCATTTCTTTATTGACAGGAGTGAAAACAGTTTCAGCTCTAGAAACTAGCGGAACTTCCACACTGTCTCTTCTGATCGTAGCACCCTCAAAACTTTTGAAAATATAATCTGGCAAGAACATGTAATCGTAAGCGGGAGCTTCCTGGTCTATTTGCTGTCCCAATCCAAGATTTATTCCAAACTCACCCCAAGGCTGATAATCCAGATAGTCATCCATTAAGTCACGAATGGTTTTACCCTCCACTTTGTAACTCATGTCAAACTTTATCCGTCCTGGAAATAACTCCTCTGGAATATCCCTGATTTTCGTTGCACAGTTGTCGTAAACATAATTGTATAAATACTCTGCGTTTTCTGGCTTGGCATTATTCCATAGGTAGTTTACAAATTGTTGCTTCTCTTCTAAGGTGAGATTGAGATACTGCTCCCTGATCGAGCGATTTAATTGCTGTTCGCGCTTAATGAAAGATTCATAATACCTGGCAGCAACCTTATACTTGAGAAGGCCTTTAGCAAAATTCAAAAAGAAATTTCCTTGGTCAAAATCAAAAACACCATAATCAAAAAATACATCCATCCCGCGCTGCGGATCGTAAACGCGAATACCACTATGCCCAAAAGCAGACCAAGGTTCTCCCTGGTACGGCCCAATTGTAATAACTGCAATCTCAGCTTGATCAGACAATCTTACCTGAGCTTTTAGTCCAAGGCCAACGACCAATAGAAATAAAATAAGCATTGATTTCGGGAAGCTAAGTGCAATTATTGGAAGATTTGATTGCTCCCCCCGCGCTGGATGCATTTCTTTGTTCATATAAATGTTTGTTGACTTCAACGATACCGTTTCAATCGCTTCAAAGCTAACGCCAAAAAGGATAGCAAACGCGTCTCGCATCTGGACCTCATATATAAGATCTAAAAGGAAGGGTCATTCCTCAATATCCGGATTGCCAATCAGCATGGCGATTGAGCCAACAACCGCTTGCAACCTCAGATGTCCAGAATGTCCAAGTGGCTTAAGATCTTTCTCACGGCCGACTGGCAAATTGGATGTATCCCTTTTCAAAAAAGTAATGGATGAAGTCAGTGATCACCTGATGTACCTGACTTTTTACTTTCAAGGAGAACCCTATCTAAATCCCGATTTTCTCGATATGGTCAATATTGCCAGTGATCATAACATCTATACAACTACATCAACCAACGCTCATTTTCTTGATGAATCAAACGCAAAAAGGACGGTTGAATCTGGATTGAATCGGTTAATCATTTCCATTGATGGATCCACGCAGGAAACTTATGAATCTTACCGGAAAGAAGGAAGTCTCAAAAAAGTGCTGGAAGGAACAACCAACATCGTTCGATTTAAAAAGAAATTGAAGAAGAACTCCTTAAAGGTGGTTTGGCAATTTTTGGTTGTACGGTCGAATGAACATCAAATCTCGGAGATTAAGAATTTAGCTAAAGAATATGGCGTAGATAAAGTCGTATTCAAAACCGCCCAACTCTATGATTATGAGCACGGCAATGAACTAATGCCTACCCTTGACAAATACTCAAGGTATCGAGCAAATGGTGATGGGACTTTCAGCATCAAAAATAAGCTTGAAAACAAGTGCTGGAAAATGTGGAATTCCTGTGTAATCACCTGGGATGGACAAGTGATTCCGTGCTGCTTTGATAAGGATGCAACACACAGCTTTGGTAATGTGAACGAATCAAGCTTTCGAGATATCTGGTATTCCCGCAACTACCAAGGATTCCGAAATGCCCTCTTAAATTCCCGTTCAGAAATAGAAATATGCAAAAACTGTACAGAAGGCCTGAAGGTTTGGGCTTGATGTAGTTATTTCGCAGTTCCAATTGATCAAAATGAAGTTTGAAAGAAAATCAAGGTCAGACAAGGAGCTAATTCACATTTATCGTGAGTTGGTGACACCCCGATTAATCGAAGACAAAATGTTGATCTTGCTACGTCAAGGCAAGATTAGTAAATGGTTTTCAGGAATAGGACAAGAAGCCATCTCAGTTGGCGCTTCATTGATCTTGGAAAAGGACGAGTATATACTTCCAATGCATAGAAACCTTGGAGTTTTTACCTCACGAGGTGTACCTATGCGCAATCTCTTCTCACAATTTCAGGGAAAAGAAAACGGATTTACCAAAGGGCGTGACAGAAGTTTCCACTTCGGCACCCAGGACTACAACATTGTAGGAATGATCTCTCACTTAGGTCCACAATTGGGAATTGCTGACGGAATTGCATTATCTCATCTACTAAAAAAGGAAAAGAAATTAAGTCTTGTTTTCACCGGAGATGGAGGAACAAGCGAGGGCGATTTCCACGAGGCAGTTAACGTAGCTTCTGTCTGGAATTTGCCTGTCATTTTCGTAATCGAAAACAATGGCTATGGATTATCAACTCCAAGCCGTGAACAATTCAATTTTGAATCCTTCGTAGTGAAGGGGCCTGCTTACGGGATGGAAGCATATAGCGTTGAAGGGAACTCCATTTTGGAAGTGATGAATGAGCTTGAAAAATTGGCAAAGGACATTCGCAAGAAACCTCGACCGATCATTTTTGAGGCCAAAACTTTCAGAATGCGTGGACATGAAGAAGCTTCAGGTACTAAATACGTTCCCAGCAAACTCATGGATGAATGGGCCAAAAAAGACCCCATCTTTAATTATGAACGCTTTTTGGTTAAAGAAAAAGTTTGCCACGCGAAAGACATTGAAAAGATTCATAAAGAGATTCAAGCAGAAATCAATGCTGCAGTAAAGGAAGCATTTGCTGAAGCCCCTGTCAGTTTCGAAGAAACAAGAGAGCTTGCTGATGTTTATTTTCCCTATCAGCAAAATGTCGTTCCGGCTGAGGGAAAAGAAACCGAAAAAAGATTCATCGATGCGATTTCCGACAGCTTGAAACAAAGCTTTGAAAAATATCCAGACTCCGTTTTGATGGGCCAAGACGTGGCGGATTATGGCGGTGTTTTCAAAATAACAGAAGGTTTCACTGAGGCTTTTGGAAAAGACAGGATACGAAACACGCCTCTTTGTGAGTCCGCTATTGTGGGAACAGCACTCGGCTTAAGTATCGCAGGAGTGAAGTCGATTGTCGAGATGCAATTCGCTGATTTCGTCACCTGTGGATTCAACCAGATCGTCAACAACCTGGCTAAGATCCATTACCGATGGGGACAGAATGCTGATGTAGTGGTGAGAATGCCAACAGGCGCTGGAGTGGGAGCTGGTCCTTTCCATTCACAATCCAATGAAGCGTGGTTCTTCCACACACCAGGACTAAAAATTGTTTATCCGTCAAATCCAAAAGATGCAAAGGGATTACTCAACGCAGCAATTCAAGATCCCAACCCATATCTCTACTTCGAACATAAAGCACTTTATAGATCTCTGACTGGAAATGTCCCTGATGCCTATTACACCACAGAAATAGGAAAAGCTGCTATCCTGAAAGAAGGAACCGAAGCAACAATCGTAACTTATGGAATGGGGGTTCATTGGGCCCAGGAAGTCGCGACAGCAAGTGAGAGCTCAATCGAAATTATCGACCTGCGAACATTGCTTCCATGGGATAAGGAAACCATCCATGAATCTGTCAGAAAAACAGGAAAAGTCTTAATCCTTCATGAAGATTGTATGACAGGAGGAATTGGAGGTGAAATTGCAGCCTGGATTTCAGAAAATTGTTTCGAACATTTGGATGCTCCAGTCATGCGAGAAGCCAGTCTGGACACACCGGTACCTTTTGCCGCTGATTTGGAAAAACACTTCCTGCCAAATTCAAGATTGGAAGAAAAAATTCAAAAACTGCTTACTTACTAGCAAATTCTACCTACTGTACACTGCAAGTAGCCTATAATACATCTTGCAAATGACGGTTGAATTCTAATTTTCATCAGTTTAATTAAAAATTATCAACTATGAGAAAGTTAGTATTCGTTATCGCATTAACAGTTTTTAGCATCACTTTCATGTCTTGCAAACAGGAAGTCATTCAGCCATATGAACCTGATGCACCAATTGAGCAATCCGAACCCGATGTAAGTGGGGAACTGGAAGAAGGTAGCGGAGTAAAAGGTTCCTAATCACACATTCAAAAAGGGCGACAATTTAGATCAAAGAGTTATTTGTCGCTTTTTCCTTTATATTTGATTTCTTGGTCACTACTGGCGCCATCCACTCTGAATCTTAAATACGCCATGACCAAAATTATAATGTCATTTTTGATTTGGATAACATCCTTTTCCCTGTTATCAAGCGACCTAATTAAGTATTACAATGGAGAAGTTAAGCTCTCTGATAAAGAGTTATTGGCTTTATGTCAGAAAGTCATTGAAGCAAATACATCAAACTACCTATCAGCTTTAGCTTACTATCAAACAGCTATTCTTCATCGAAAGACGAGAAAAAACTATGATGCTTTTGAAGCGTATTCAAATGCTTATAGACTTCTTTCCAGAGCAGATACTATTGACAATTACCTTGAATTCAATATTAGAAGAAACCAAGGCGTAATACTTGAAGGTCATGGGTTTCTTTTTGAGGCTGCCAAAAAACATGAGGAAGCGCTTCCATTTGCATACCAATACAATCGCAAATCAGGCCTAAGTGTCAAGTACAATTGGGGATCCATACTCGCTGGTATTGATCCCGAAAAGTCAATGAAAATTTTTCTGGAAGCATTAAACGAAGCAGAAGACGCTGGGCTTCAGGAAAGAAAGGCAAGGATTTATGATGAGATAGGAAAAATGTTCATCCGATCCGGAGAATATGAAGGTGCCAAAGAATTTTTCTTAAAAGGTCTGGGCATAACCTCCAATAAATTCATGCAAGCAAGATTATTGAAAGACCTATCCAGTTCCTATTACTTTCAAGGCAACTACCCAAAGCAAGAAGAATTGTTGAAACAGTCACTAAAAATCTTTCAAGGAGTTAAAAGGTTTGATGTTTTGAGAGATCTCGGAGAATGCTATTTGATGCAAGAAAAACCGTCAGAAGCCTTAAAATTTTTGCTAGAAGCAGAAGAGTATTATTCAAATCAATACTTAGCTGCTGAGAACATTAAAGTTTACGAATGGCTGGCCAAGGCCTCCCCCGATTCTACAAAGTATTGGAAAGTATTTGGTAGAGAATTCGAAAAAATGGCTGATGAAAAAGAAAAAATCGGTGGACTACTCAAGCAAGAAGGAATGCAACAACTCTTGATGCGCCTGGATGCCGAAAGAGAAAAAGAAACCAAAGTCGCATTCTATAAAACCTGGACAATCATCATTGGAACAGGAATGATTCTGGTAATCCTAATGTGGCGAATCTGGTGGAGAAGACTACAGAAAGGAGTTTCTAGCGTGCTAGACGATTTCGAAACGAAAAACAGAGAAAACTAAAACTTCACTCCCAAATCGATGGAAACCACAGTACTTCTAACTGCCAAGTCATCAATCACCGCATCTGTAGTTTGGTTAATCGTATTGGTCAGTCCGCGCTGATAGGAGAAAGCGGCAAAGATGGTGGTACTAAGTCCAGCGCGATACTCAATCCCGCTTGCCAAAATCACTGGAACGTCTACAGGATTAAAGCTCTCAACAAGTGTATAAGACGGATCAAGTGCTTCATCAAATACTTTAATTTCCAATCCCGCACCGACCTGGAAATAAACCTTCAAGTCCGGTGCAACTTCATTCGTGAACAATTTGACAGTCATTGGAATTTGTAAATACTGCACATTGTATTCTTCGCTAAACCCTTGATCAGCATCTCTGAATGCAACACGTTTCGGCACATAAACAAGCCCAGAACTCAGCATGTAGGTCTCGGCAAGCGGCTTATCAGCAATCAACCCAATGGACATCTTTACAGACGATCCATCATTCTTAGCGGTCTGCGCATCATTCACCACTCGATTGGAAATGATGACTGGTGCTAATTTCAGCCCAAGTCTCACTTGTGCCGAGGCAGCTACAGAAAAAAGAATGAAAAGGCAGAAAAGAAAATTTCTCTTGGATCGTTTGTTAAATATTCTCATGTGTTGGCGATAATTGCACGTTTGTTAATCGAATGACCAGACATTAATCGTCTCCCGATTTGGAGCCAAAAATAGATATTATGCGAGGAGTACTCCTAATGATTGTACTTGTTTTGTTTAACGCTTGTTCAAGAGAAACTTGTAGAGACGCGCTAGACCCTATGCCAGTTAACCTGGAGGTTGAGCGATTGGAGGAAAAACTTTTTCAATCCAAAAGTGCTGATGACGTTGAGGCCTTCCTCGCAGAAAACCGAGACTTCTCAAATTATTTCCTGGATGCCCCTCAATACCCGCACGATTCAATTCTGGCAAGTCGAATATTTAGCTTAATCTCCAACCCATCAATCGATACACTTTATAATGAGTCGGTAGATGCATTTAACACTTTTGAAGAAACTGTAAATGAAATCGAGCTAGCGCTCGGCCGACTTAAGCAATATTATCCCGAGGCTCCTGCTCCAAAGGTCCAAACGGTTGTTACGGGTTTATACAAAGACCTTTTCATTTCCAATGATCACATCATGATTGGAATGGATTTCTTCGTTGGTGAAAATGCGACGTACAAACCATTGGATATCCCCAATTACATTTTGCGGAGATACAACGCAGAACACCTTCCTTCAATCGTTGTGAAATTTATTTCTAGTCAATTTGCCAAACCTGGAAAAGGAGATGCGATGCTCACAGAAATGATTGACTTTGGAAAGGCGTACTATCTGCTAGGCAAGATCATGCCATGCACACCAGACAGAATTTTGATTGGCTACACGGAAGAAGAATGGAACGACACGTTCACTTACGAATCAATCATCTGGGCCAGCTTTATTCAAAATGAAGTACTGTACGAAACCAATCATACAATCAAACAAAAGTTTCTTGCTGAAAGACCAAATGTCTACGAAATAGGAGATAAGTGTCCCGGAAGAATCGGGGCATGGTTGGGCTGGCAAATTGTAAATGCCTACATGGAAAAAACTGGAATCACCGTTCAGCAGTTAATGGCTGAAACTGATCATAACAAAATATTTACCGAGTCGGGATATAAGCCGAGTTAGGCAGTCAGAATGTAAACCTCAGAATCGTTCACTTCAAACTTGTATTCATTGTTGAGGATCTTTAGGAGCTTGGTAATTTGGATGTCCTTATCATAATACAGCTCTGCTAGCTTCCTCCCATTTTTCTGATATCGCTGAAGTAGGTCAGGATTATCTAAAAAGACTTTTAGCTTTCGAACAAAACTCTCAGGAGAATTCGGATCATGGTAGAAGCCACACTTATTTCTTTCGATCATGTTCTTCAGCCAACCCTTGAAATTGATGATCGTCAACTTCCCAGCTGCCAACGAATCAAAAAATTTGTTTGGACTTCCTGTGTTTAAGACACTCACATCCTTGAAAGAAACATAGACAGCATCACTTTCATTGAGCAATTGCTTTACCCCCTCTTTATGCGTATGATCGTAAAACGAAACATTCCATAATTTCCGGTATTGACTTCTTAGCCGCTTAAACTCAGAACCCGTTCCTAAGACGTTAAAGTGAACCGGCATTTTTTGGTTTTTGGTTTCCTTGGCAGCTTCTAGAAAGAACTCCAAATGATTTGCACGACCAACAGCTCCACAGTAGGTGATTTGAAAATTGTTTCGGTTACTTATATCGCCAATTCTAAGATTCGCATCAAAGAATTTACAATCTGCCATGTTAGGGATTACGTGAACTTTGGTTTGTGGCGATACCTTTTCAATGTAGTTTCTAATCGCAGGAGAAAGTGCAATCACCTTGTCAGCTTCAAAATAAAATGTCTTCTCAAGTGAGTACAGCCATTTCTTTAAAAATCGATTTTTGATGATCCCCATCTGCACCGGTGCTTCAGGCCATAGATCTCCAACTTCGAAGTAATACGGAATGGAGAATGTCTTTTTCAAATAAAGTGCAATGAATCCGGTAGTCAAAGGTGTGGTCATCACATAAGCAAGATCAACATTATTGATCAAGGAAGCTTCTTTCCTTGCTGACTTCACAAATTTCAAAAAAGAGAAAATTCTTCTGAGAAATCCGTATTCATTTTTATAAGAGATTGGTAAATAATGAACCTCGATCCCATCCACATCAACAATCCCTTGCCTTTTGTTGTGGGAAGTTAGCATCACTACTTCATGCCCTGCATCAACTAATCCTTTTGCTAAATAGTAGGAGCGAATAGACCCCCCCTCTTGTGGTGTTTTAAAATATTGGTGGACATACAAAATCTTCACAACCTAAAGATGACTTCTTAATAATCAAGTCGCAATTTTTTTCGAGGAATTCTCTGAATAGTTCGGTGACACTAAGAACCAAGCCTCTCAAAGTACTTACAAAAATGTGTGATCTCGCAAACCTCGCACTTTGGTTTTCTTGCCAAACAAGTGTAACGTCCATGAAGGATCAGCCAATGGTGTGCCCTTGAAATGAACTCTTCAGGAATATGTCGAACCAGTTGTTTCTCAACTTCCAAAGGAGTTTTAGCAGTTTGAGTAACCAATCCTAATCGTTTGGAAACTCGAAAAACATGCGTATCCACTGCCATTGCAGGTTGATTGTAAAGAACTGAGACGACAACATTTGCTGTTTTCCTTCCTACTCCCTGAAGTTTGACAAGCTCCGAAACCTGATTAGGGATTATCGAATTGTAATCCTCCACGAGCTTTTTGCTCAAGGCAAGTAAGTGCTTTGTCTTGTTGTTCGGATAAGACACACTTCTGATATAGGGAAACAGCTCATCAAAATGTGAAGCCATCATGTGCTCAGGTGTGGGGAAATCCCGGAACAACGCAGGCGTAACTTTGTTGATCCTCTCATCAGTGCACTGTGCGCTAAGTACCACTGCCACGAGTAGCTCAAACGGGTTGGAGTATCTAAGCTCCGTTTCCGGTTGTGGGTAAGATTCCGAAAAGTAGTTTACAAACGCTTCAAAACGCTCTTTCTTAGTCATCAGCTAAAAATAGATAGATGCTGAAATGAATTCAGCATGACAGCAAAAAATAATTTCACTTAGTCATCCTGAACTTGTTTCAGGATCTTCAATTTCAAACCGACTGAAGATTCTTGCTCGCATACAAGATCCTGGAAATTGCTTCTTTCGGAGCTTTCATTACGAAAGCATCCAGCGATTCCATCACTTTTTTAAGCTCGTTAATCTTTTCTTGAAGTTGAATGTCTGTTAATAGGTGTTCTCTGATTTCTGCACGTTCCTCTTCGTTCACTTCGTCGTAAAGAAATCTTACAAGGTCATTTTCTGTAAAGGTTTTTATCATAGGCAATTTGATTTTGCTCAAACTTTTTTCTTAAGTTAATTAAAGCATACCTCATCCTGCCCAAAGCGGTATTGATGCTCACATCAGTAGCATCTGCAATCTCCTGGAAACTCATCTTCATATAATGTCTCATCATCAACACTTCCCGTTGAGTATCCGGAAGTTCCTTTATATACCCCTTTAAGAGGTTATAGGTATCTTGTTTAATATGTTCTTCTTCAATCGATGTTTCAGAAAATTCCAGCGTATTGAAAACACTGCTTCCATCCTCCATAATAATGGTAGGGTATCGCTTTTCTCTTCTGAAGTGATCAATGGACAAATTATGGGCGATACGAAGTATCCAAGGCAAAAACTTCCCTTCCTCATTATACCTTCCAGATTTAATCGTACGAATTGCTTTAATGAAAACCTCTTGCAAGAGATCTTCAGCAGTATAACGATCTTTTACTATTAAATAAATAGTGGTAAAAACCCTGTCTTTGTGACGATTGAGGAGTTCCTCAAATGCCTCTTCGTTACCTCCAATATAGAGTGACAGTAATTCACTGTCATTCAAACTTGTATTAATCATGTATTTCACCTGTTTGTTAACGTAGAGGTCTATATCATATTGTAGCTTTTTGGGTTTTTAAAAATTTAATTTGACGAGAATTCAAGATTCAATTATTGAAAAGAATCTTGTGTTTAGTTTTCATTAGACAGCAATACCCCTAAAATGGTTGGAAATAATGTTGATCAACAGCCCATCAAATTGATAGAAATCAATTTTTGTTTTTGGGCGATGTAATCTTTTTTGCTACTAAGCTGGTAACTTTGCGGGTCATTTTAATTCTAAGTTCCAGTCATTTTGAAAGCACCGAAGGTTGACAATCTTGATCCCAAAAAATTCATCATCATTAAAGGTGCACGAGTCAACAACCTTAAAAACCTCGATGTTGCAATTCCACGCGATCAACTGGTGGTTATAACCGGACTGTCAGGTTCAGGTAAATCTTCTTTGGCATTCGATACGCTTTTTGCAGAAGGGCAACGAAAGTATGTAGAAAGCCTGAGTTCCTATGCTCGTCAATTCCTCGGTCGGATGGAAAAACCAGAGGTAGATTATATCAAAGGAGTGGCTCCAGCCATTGCGATCGAGCAAAAAGTAAGCGCCAGAAATCCACGATCAACGATTGGAACTACAACTGAGATTTACGATTATCTGAAACTTCTATTTGCACGAATTGGAAAAACCATTTCTCCGGTTTCCGGAAAAGAAGTAAAAAAAGATACGGTTACTGATGTGGTGGATTACATCCTTTCTCATGATGAAGGAACTCGTCTCACCATCACCACACCTTTAAAGCAAAAGGAAAAACGAACGCTAAAAAAGGAACTCGAAATTCTACTCAGCAAGGGTTATACAAGAGTTGTTATCAAAGATGAAGTAGCATTCATAGAAGACATTCTCAATTCCGGAGAGCAGCCAAAGGGAAATATTGAAATATTAATTGATCGAGCCACTGTTCAACCAGATGAGGCAACTCAATTCCGTCTAGCAGATTCTGTACAGACAGCTTTCTTTGAAGGTGAAGGGGATTGTTTCGTTACAATTGTTGATGGAAAGAAAAAAAGTTTCTCAGATCGGTTCGAACTGGATGACATCATATTTGAAGAACCAAGTGTAAACTTCTTTAGCTTCAATAATCCCTATGGAGCTTGTAAGACATGTGAGGGTTTTGGTCGTGTCTTAGGAATTGATCCAGACTTAGTAATTCCAGACCGAAACTTGTCAATCTACGAAGGCGCAATTGCTCCGTGGAAGGGAGAAACAACAAAAAAATGGGTAGAGCCTCTGATTAGAGACGGAATCAAATTTGACTTCCCAATTCATCGACCGATTTCGGAGTTAACAAAAGAAGAATACGAATTACTTTGGACAGGTAACGAGTATTTCAAAGGCATCAATGCATTCTTTTCTTTCCTTGAATCAAAATTGCACAAGATCCAATATCGAGTGATGCTGTCCAGATATCGAGGTAAAACCACCTGTCCCGATTGTCGAGGAACGAAACTAAGAAAAGATGCATCCTATGTCAAAATAGACGGATATTCTATCACTGACTTGGTACTTCTGCCAATCAATAAGTTGCTCCCGCTCTTTAATTCATTAAAGGTTTCGAAAAACGACGAGCAAATAGCCAAGCGTATTCTTGACGAAATCCGAAACCGACTTTCTTATCTCGATAAGGTAGGCTTGGGATATTTAACTCTAAATAGACTAACAAATACTCTTTCCGGTGGAGAATTTCAACGTATCAAACTAGCAACTTCTTTGGGTAGTGCTTTAGTTGGGTCCATGTACATTTTGGATGAACCAAGCATCGGCTTACATCCAAGAGATACGGAACGTTTGATAGAAGTTCTGAAGTCATTACGAGACGTTGGAAACTCAGTAATCGTTGTTGAGCACGAAGAAAAAGTGATGGAAGCAGCAGATCAAATCATTGATATCGGACCAGATGCTGGGATTTTTGGTGGCGAGCTCGTTTTCCAGGGAAGTGTCGATCAGATCAATGGTAAGGACAATTCATACACTTCCAAATACTTGAAAGGCGAAGAAACAATTGATGTCCCAGAAAAGCGAAGACCATGGAGACGATCGATCATGATTGAAGGAGCTCGAGAGCATAACCTGAAAAATATCAATGTTGAGATTCCACTCGGCGTTATAACCGTGGTGACTGGAGTCAGTGGGTCTGGAAAATCGACACTTGTAAGAAAAATATTGACTCCTTCGATTAGTAAGCTCCTTGGGATTGTCGGTGAAGCCACCGGAAAATTTGACAACCTTTCCGGCCACTACAAAAAGATCACGCAAGTCGAGTTTGTAGATCAAAATCCGATTGGAAAAAGTTCGCGATCTAATCCGGTGACATACGTAAAAGCTTACGATGCAATTCGACAGCTATTTTCAGAGCAATCTGTTTCTAAAAAGAATGGATTCAAACCAGCACATTTTTCTTTTAACGTAGACGGTGGCAGATGCGAAGTTTGCGAAGGTGAAGGCACCGTAAAAATCGAAATGCAGTTTATGGCCGATCTACACCTTACATGTGAAAGTTGTGGCGGCAAAAGATTTAAAAAGGAAATCCTTGAAGTCACATATAATGACAAGAACATTTCGGATGTACTTGATCTGTCAGTTCAGGAAGCCTTAGAATTTTTTGAAGGACGGACTGCAATTACAAATAAAATCCAACCGCTGTTTGATGTTGGGCTTGGCTATATCAAACTTGGACAGAGTTCCAATTCTTTAAGTGGTGGAGAAGCACAGCGTGTTAAACTTGCCTCATTCTTAGGAAAAGGGACGAAAGCCAATACCTCGGACCATATACTTTTCATTTTTGATGAGCCTACAACAGGTCTACATTTCCACGACATAAAGAAATTGCTGGATGCGCTCAATGCTTTGATTGATGGAGGGAATTCAGTTGTCATCATTGAGCACAACACTGAGATCATCAAAAATGCGGACTGGATTATTGATCTTGGTCCTGAAGGTGGAGATGAGGGCGGCCATATCTGTTTTTCCGGATTACCTGAGGACTTGGTAAAACTAAAAGACAACCACACGGCATTTCACTTAGCAGAAAAACTAGCTTAGAAATCACTCGCTAACCTTGTGTATACCACTTTGTGAGTTTTAGCAACTGATAAGAATATTGATTTGTGTCGGATTTCAAAATGCGACATATGAATCGATTCAAGTTTTTCAAAAAAATTGCTTGTTTAATAATTGGCCTACCCTTTTTGGTGGAAGCACAAATCACGCTTCCAGGGTTTGGAGGACGCACTTTCGGAACTGAGACAATAAGTAGCCAAGAACCAGTGATTATTGGAGTAACTACCATCTCCGCAAACGATACGCTAACTATTACCAGCGGAGGAGCAGTTTTGTGTTCAGGTACAATCGAAATCGAATCCGGTGCAAAAATTGTCATCGAATCGGGAGGCTTATTGCAAGTCGGAAATGTCGTCACATTTGAAGCCGCTGCTGATTTCATTCAAATTGATGTTCAGCCCGGTGGTAAACTTCTGGTGGATAATACTTTTACTACAATGCATTTTGATGATAATGACGGAAACATTCAATTTGCTGTGGAAGGCCAATCCTCAGGTTCAAGTCTGATTGGCTCGCCTGTTTCTGATGCCACCTATACAGGTTCCGAGTTTATTTATAACGAAGTTTCAACTAGTGGATATGGCACATGGGATCTCGCAAGTGCCAGTGCACCTATCACTCCTGGAACTGGATACGCTGCAAGTTCACCTGGTACAGTGACGTTTATTGGAACACCAAACACACAACCCATAAGTGTTTCAGGCACAGTCTCAAATAGTGGAACCAGAGGCAATCAATCTTCTCATTTCTTAGTTGCCAATCCCTACACATCTACAATGGATGTTCTTTCATTCTTAACAAGAAATATCACAAATACTTTTGGGACAGTTTATGTCTGGGATGCGACCAGTGGAGCCTACATCGTTTCTAACGGAACGCTGGGACAGCTAGAGGAACTTGCTGCTGGACAAGCCTTTTTTGTGCAATTTGACTACCCATCTCTAGGAGATGGAATCTATAGCATCGATTTTCATCCAGATGATCTCAATACCGATAATGCTCAATTTTATCGAAAGGCTTCAACATCGGGTAAAATTGAGCTGAACTTTGGTGCTGGGACAGACACGACAAATTATACCGCAATACTCGTAGGAAATGACTTCACTGGAGCATATGACAAACTAGGTGATGCCTATTCTTTTTCCACACAAGACGAAAGTTTGCTTAAACCTTACATTTCTTATGATGAAAAAGCATATGAGTTCATCGCTCTGCCTTATGATTTAGCGTACTCCATTCCTGTCCATTTTAATCTTGCCGAAGATCAAGAAGTAACAATCAGTGTTTTGAACGTAGAAGACATTGACCCTGAGTATTCGGTTAAAGTAACAAATACTCTTACGGGAGAAAGTGAGGTACTTCATCCAGATAGTGAAATTTCGTTCTCAATGCCGGCCATGCATTCAGAGGCAATTAAAATTCAGGTGCAACTTCCTCTCAACGTTGAAGAAGTTGACCGCTCTCCTATCCTATATGTTCGCGAAGACCGGCTCTTTTTGAAGGACATTGATGACCTTGAACCTGACGCAACTGTTTCGCTACACTCATTAAATGGACAACACATAAAATCCTGGAAAATAAAGGATGGCAGAATAGGGTATCCGATCAATGACCTCTCTGGAATTTTCATTGCCACCATGGAAAATGGCCAGATCATTCATACCCAAAAGATTATTATAAATAATTAAGATGCAGTCAATATTTTTAAAGTTAACACTCACCTTATTTTTTCTCCTTAGGTTTGCTGCATTAGCATTTGCCCAAGATGGTCTTCCCCCACCTCCTCCTGGAGTACCAATTGATGGCGGCTTAAGTTTATTAGCCGCTGCTGGAGTTGGTTATGGAATAAAAAAATACAGGGATCATAAAAGAAGCTAGGTCGAATTGAAGTTCCCCCGAATCAAAATCTCGGCTCAGTACCGATTTGCAATCAGGGCTGTGTCTTTAATAATCTTGTGGAAAGCTCTGTATTGGGGATTTATCTTACCATTCACATCCCTGAATCCATGGCTTACAAATAAAGTTGGAGCAAGTGCAGCTGGAGTTTTTAATTGGTTAGGAGCCAGTAGTTCTTTTGACGGGCTATACTTATATGTTTCCAACACTAAATCCGTGCTTATTGGAGATCCTTGCAATGGGCTAGAACTCTTTGTTTTGTTCATAGGCTTTATAGTAATTACTCCAGGTAAATGGATTCATAAGATCGTTTATGGTTTTCTTGGGTTATCCATTTTGTTTTTCGTAAACGTGGTAAGAGTATATCTCCTCGGGTTCAATTACTTAAAAAGTCCCGCCACTTTTGAATTCAATCATAAGTACACCTATCTGTTATTTGTTTACGCAATCATTGGCGTCCTATGGTTCTTGTGGATAGAAGTCATTAACAAGAAGCATTTTGCAAAAAACAGTTAGTACATGGCTAATAGTACTCTGGCTAGGTTTTGTTGTTTTCGCCTACTTTGGTGATTATCCTTTTTTCATTGTAGATTTTTTCAAATCAATTTTTAGGTTTCCACTACTTGAAAATTCTCTCAATCAGATCGATCGAGTTATAGACTTCATGCATTTCAATCAGATTTCTCCAGAATGGATCAGTGGGAAATTCACCTTTCTTATTCGATTCTATTTCAACTACGTTTTTGCCAGAGAGCTGCTTAGCTCAAGAATCGCAAAAATTTTTCTTCTGATAGGTATTGGTCTCTTGGTAACAAGTGCTGTCGCTAGCTTATTCGAATTGATCCAATATCGAGCTACTATTTATCGGCTTATATCCTTACTCTATCACCCAGGGTTTATGCTCCTAATTTTTCCCATCAGGGTCTTCTTGTATTATCAAAACACAGAAACTCAGACAAATTAATTCAATGATGCTGTGAGCCAGTGGAGTTATCATCACTTTGCTTGTTTTCAACAAGATTTAGGTCCGGAAGGTGGAGAAGAAGGCCGGAAAGAAAAGCTATAGGCTTTCTTACTCGAGCAAGTACTTTTTCATCCGATAGCTAATTCTTCCAACATTAATTGAAACTTCAGGATTATTGTCAATCATTCCAGATAGAAATCCAATTGACTTTTCTTCGAACCCGAGAATTTTAGCAAGCCTCTCACAAAACTTAATTTCGCTAAGAACTACTTTTCCATCAATCTTCATGAGTTGGACAACATCTATGAGGATGTTGATTTTATCATCATAGTCCAAATCCCTAATGAAATCTTTGGTTTTGCCCTTTGTACTTAAAATTTCTTTGAGTTCTTCGGGAGAAATTCCATCAAGATCGGCCAACCTCAGTATAAAGCTCTTTTCGGTTGGATCAAATTCACCATCAGCCTTCGCTATTCCGACTAAGGCCTTAAATTTCAGCACGTTATTCATGATTCATAGCTGATTTAGCGCCCCAATTTACTAAATCTCAGCTATTCCTATTTGCATATCAATAATAGGATTCTATGAACGCAAAAACTGTCTTCATCACACCGACTATTTGTATCATTGCAGTCCCAAAAAGATGTAGCGAAAAATGAGAAAGCAAATTGTAGCTGGAAACTGGAAAATGAACTGCTCATTGGAGGAAGGACAAAAACTTGCCTCTGAAGTAATGCAGCTGATGCTGGACGAAGTTCAAAACGAAACAGAAGTAATCTTAATCCCACCTTTTATCCATTTATCAAGTATAAATGATCAAATCCCTTTTAAAGACAAACTTCTTATCGGTGCACAAAACTGCCACCAGAATGAAAGTGGAGCCTACACCGGTGAAGTTTCTGCCTCAATGATCAAATCGTGTGGTGGAAGCCATGTGATTATTGGCCACAGTGAACGTCGAGAATACTTTGGTGAATCAGATGCGTTGCTTGCGGAAAAAATCAACTCTGTTCTCAAAAACGACTTAACTCCAATTTTTTGTTGTGGTGAACGTCTTGAATCTCGCGAAATCAACACCCAGGAATCGGTTGTAGGCGAGCAAGTTCGAAATGCATTATTTCATCTTTCGGAAGAGCAGATCGCAAAAGTGGTCATCGCTTATGAACCTGTTTGGGCCATTGGTACCGGCAAAACTGCTTCTGCAGAACAAGCACAAGAAATGCACGCGTTTATTCGAAAAACAATTGCAGAAAAGTATTCAAATGAAACTGCTGATACAATTTCTATTCTGTATGGTGGAAGTGTAAAGCCGGAAAATGCCAAGGAAATCTTTTCGCAATCAGATGTAGATGGAGGACTTATTGGTGGAGCTAGTTTGAAATCAAGGGACTTTATTGACATTGTGCAAGCGTTCGATTGACGAATGGAATTCATTACCATTTCGGTCAAGTGCCCTTCGTCTTTAATCGATGTAATAATTGCCGAGCTCTTTGAAAACGGATTTGATTCTTTCCAGGAATTTGAAAATGGATTTGAAGGCAGTTGTGATGCTTCATCCTTTTCAGAAGAAATCATACAAGAGCTATTGAATAAGTATCCAGACGTTTCCTACACAATAAAAGAACAGGAAAAAGTCAATTGGAATGAAGAATGGGAAAAGAACTATGATCCTATACTCGTGGATCAAAAATGCATGGTTAGAGCAACATTTCACCAGCCCGATCCCAGTGTGGAATATGACATTGTAGTTAACCCAAAAATGTCATTTGGAACCGGGCATCATGCAACTACTTATCAAATGCTATCATACCAAATGATACTTGATCATCACAACAAAAAGGTGTTGGATGTAGGATGTGGTACAGGCATATTATCAATCATGGCCGCAAAACGTGGTGCGACCGAAATAGTCGCAACCGATATTGACGATTGGTGCATAGAAAATAGTAAGGAGAATTTTTCGTTGAACGATGTAAGGAATGTCCAGCTAATAAAAGGACAAATTGATGCCGTTAAAAATGGACCTTTTGATATCGTCATTGCAAACATCAATAAAAATGTCTTGATGGATCAACTCGAAGCATATGCATCATTGCTCAGCAATAGTGGTACGCTTTTGTTGAGTGGATTTTACAAAGCGGATGTTTCGGATTTAATTCAAGAAGGCAATAAGTATGGTCTTGTTCAAAAACATGAAACCGAAAAACAGGACTGGGCAATGATCGTTTTGAATAAACCGAAAGGCTAAAACTATCGTCTGTTCAGTGTGGACTGTTCACTATTTAAATATCTTTAAACAATAATGCGATCGCCTGTTCTTATATTATTTCTAGTCTTACTGACTTTTTCGGAAGTACTGGCTCAGCGTTTCTCTGAAGACAAGGATGAATTCAGAGCGCAAGCGATATCCAGATTGCGTGCTGTTGGAACAGAAGCTGCCATGAAAATTGGTTTTGATTTTCAAAACGCCTGGGATGGGAAGTTCACCTCCGCACAACAAGATAAAATTCACACAATCGCATTGAGGATGCAGAGAAAAGGGTATCAGTTTTATCCCTTTTTCTATCACTATTTTAGCTACCTCGCTTACTCTGTTGCCCAAGAAAATCTCCAGCGAGATGAACTCAGCAGTCTCCTAGACATCAACGAACAAGTGCTGGAAACGCTTCCAAGAAAAGAATACCAGGATTTTGTTTTTGGACTAAATATTTATTTCGCGAGACGATATCTAAGTCTCGAAAAAACGTTGTTTGTCCAGGCTCCTGGTGGTTCTTATTCATTTAAACTTTTGGATGAGCTGATAGAAATTGAAGATGATCCATACGCCAATGAAGAATATGTAGAAGAAGACACTTCCGGATTTATCACGGATGAGGAATTAGCAGCATTGAATTCCCAACCGGTAGATTCTTTAGCCGATCCGTGGGCTAATAATAATGATCCCTGGGACGATAACAACAACGATCCGTGGGCAACTAATAATGACCCATGGGGCGATAATAGCAATGATCCGTGGGCGACCAATAATGATCCCTGGGGGGATAACAGCAATGATCCGTGGGCAACCAACAACGACCCGTGGGGTGACAACAACAACGATCCGTGGGGAGATTCTAGCAATGATCCGTGGGGAAGTAATGATGAATTCGGAAACGACACACAAACAACCTACGAACCACCTCCACCCGAACGACCGGTTTATGGTGCGCCAATTATTGATCACCTTGCTGATGTCAGAAACAAATACCTAGCTCCTGAAAAAAAAGGTCCAGTAATAGAAATTGCGGATGCTGAAATGCTGATCGTGACCAGAAATGATTCAATGGTTATAAACAATATTGGAGGGACTTTTCTTTTGCAGAATCGGAACTTCATTGGTACAAAAGGAACTGTAAACTGGCCCGGAAGGAACCGTAAATTCCGTGGTGCTGAAGTCCAACTTGGAGATTACTACCTAAGAAAAGATCGTTCCGATTTCTGGACACCAAACGCTTCCATCACTTTTGATCTTCTCTTTGATGGTTCCGTGGAAGGAGTTTTCACTTTCAAAAGTCCGAACAGACCCAGAAGAACGCTGAGCAAGTTTCCAATTTTCACTTCTAACGAAAATGATGTGAAAGTGAAATTCTCCGATGAGAAGCTCTCATATATAGGTGGAATCGAAATTCAAGGGAATAATCTATTTGGTCGTTCCGTATCAAAAAAGGAAGGAACCTTGACAGTTTTGGACGGAAAAGGGAACCAGGTAGTTCTCAAATCCAAATTCTTTGTTCTAGGAGACTCACTAGTTTCAATGGAAAATGGCTCGATCGCAATTGCTCATGGCAGTGATTCTATCTATCATAAAAACGTCAAAGCCAAATATGACCTTCCAACAAAAACGCTCACAGTACTAAGAAATTCCAACATTACGCCTTATTATTCTTCCTATTTCAATGTGACCATGAACCTTGACTTAATTAAGTGGAACATGGAAAATGATTCCATTGGAATGGATGTAATGGATGCAAAGGACATGGTCCCTGCAACATTTGAATCTGAGGATTTCTTCGATGAAGTTAGGTTTAGAAAACTCGCTCGGTTTCTCAATTTCCATCCAATAAGTAGTGCAGTCTTCTATGCCAGAAAGTACAACCTTACCGAATTCTATGTTGGAGAGTTGGCTTTAGAATATAAAATCGATGAGAATTATGCTAAAGGCGCAGCTAAAATTCTTCGTCAATATGGTTTCGCTGACTATGATGCGGAAACCGGTCTGCTAAAACTTCATGAGAAAGCTTTTCATTACTATGACGCCTCAGCCAAAAAGGTAGACTTTGATAACCTAATGGTTCCTTCGAAAATATCAGATGTTGCAAACGCTTACATTGAGCTAGACAGTGGAAAACTGAATATTAATGGCGTTCATAGATTCTATCTGACAAGTGACTTCAAAGTATATGCATCACCGTATGATAGCACAGTTACGTTATTGAGAGACAGAAACCTTGAATTTGATGGAGTACTTCATGCGGGAGATTTTGACTATCAGGGTATTGGGCATCAATTTGATTATGAAGAATTTCTGTTCACAATGCCTGAAATTGATTCGATGCGAATCACGATTCCGCTTAGAGATACAACGAACTTAGAAGCTGGCTTTCAGAAAACAACGCTTGCAAATCAGTTGACAAGTACTTCTGGTACTCTCTATATTGACAAAAAAGAAAACAAATCGGGAAAAGAAAAAAATGGTAATTATCCATTCTTTGTGTCTGACAGTGAAGCGACCGTTTATTTCGATGGCCCAGAAATCCTGGATGGAGCGTACGATAAATCAGTTCGTTTTATAATTCCTCCATTCGAAATTGATAGCATTGAACGGGAGGACGGTGAATCAATTTCCTTCGAAGGAACTTTTAACTCGGGTGGAATTTTCCCCACATTCGAAGAAACGTTACATCCCCAAGAAGATCAATCGCTGGGATTCGTTCATAAGATCCCAGATGAAGGTTATAACCTTTATGGAACTGATGCGAAAACATATGAAGAAATTCGACTCTCCAATCAAGGAATGCGAGGTTTCGGTCAAATCGATTTTTTAACCACAACGATTTACTCAGATGACTTTATTTACTATCCGGATTCTGTCACGACGGACGGAACAAGCGGAGTAATAAGTCCAGGTACGATTGGCACTGCCAGCTATCCGGAGGCGATTCTTGGCACCTATGATATGTACTGGCTTCCAAGAAAGGATAGTATGTATTTGAGAACCGTCAATGAGCCGTTCAAATTCTACAACTCAACTGCAGAACTAGAAGGAGAAGCGAACATCACTACTAAAGGAGTTTACGGTGGAGGAACAATGTTAACAAGAGGATCTCGAGCAATATCTGATGAATTAACTTTTGAGGAGTTCAGATACGCAGCAAGACACGCTGATTTTGAAGTGCTTACGGACAGTGTTGACAAGCCGGCAATGGCTGGAGATGATATTCGTTTGGACTTTGATCTAACCAACAACACCGCCACGGTCCGTCCCGAAACGCAAGGAATTGCAGCAATCTCATTTCCTTATGCACAAATGAAAACTTCCATTACAGAGGCGGTGTGGGATTTAGAAGATTCTGTGGTGATAATGACCAAGCCAGAAGAAATCCCTATTGAAGATTCCTATTTCTACACAACGAGGGAAGATCTAGATTCTTTAGCATTTAATGCCGAGCGGGCAGTTTACGATATCAACTCCCAGAAACTCAATGTCCAGGGAATTCCTTACATCACTGTTGCCGATTCTAGAATTATCCCGGAGAATAACGAAACAACCATTCTTGCGAATTCTGTTTTACAAAAATTTGAGAACGCTGAAATCATCATCGATACACTTAATGGCTATCACTATTTGGACAGAGCATCGATACGAGTTATTTCCAGAAACAAATTCGAAGGAAATGCCTGGTACAAGCAAATCATCGGTCTAGATACGTTCGATATTCGGTTCGATAGTTTCGAATTGGTTGAAGTCCCAATTGGTGAACCGGACAGAAAAGGAGTAGTTCCAACACAGCTCATGACCGTTTCCGGAGGAGAAGTCGAAGCAGAGCAAAATCTAATCATATCTCCAGGATTCTTATACAAGGGAAGTGTTTCCATGTACGCATATAAGGAAGCCTTGGAACTTGATGGTTATCTCAAATTAGATCTCGAAGGACATGAAGAGTGGGTCAGTTTCCTAAGGTCGGATGAAGATCCGAAAGTGAGGCTACCTTTCGACAATGCCCAATTCGAAAGTGGAGGACCAGCGTACGCTGGAATACACAGAAACATTCGTGATGAATTTTATACAACTTTCGTCCAGAAACGACAGACAGAATCAGACTTTGATTTCTTCAAGGCGAGTGGCACGTTAACTTATGATGACTCAACTCAGGTCTACAAAATTGAAAATCATTTAAAGTCACTAGGTGAATCATATGCTGGTTCCACTATGATGTATGTGGACAGTTCTAAAACTGTTGTCTTTGAAGGACCAGTCAATTTCTTCAAACCAACCACAACAGAAATGCAGATAAAAGCATCTGTACTGGGAGTTGGGAATACAGAAACGGAAGAATATCAGGCAGATGTGATGATGATGCTGGACTACAAAGTTCCGCCAATACTCTTAGATATCATGGCGCTTGACTTAACAGAAACGATCGAGCGTATGGGTCCTCCTCCGGCCAATGATATCTCCATTGAGTTGCTCTATAAACTGGCAAACATTTCAAGTGAATCAATAACTCGTATTTACGAAGAAAGTAGTCTTAGGAATTATACTCCGCTAGTTTCCACTTCAAGAGAATTTGAAAAGCCATTATTCATCTCTGGAATGAAAATGGAATGGTCCAAAGAACATAAAGCCTGGCATAACACAACCAAAATCGGTATCTCCAATGTGGTTCGAGAAGACCTTAACGCGAAGATTGACGGATTTTTAGAAATTAAAAAAGACGAGACCGGAGAAGATGCGCTAAGTCTCTTCCTACAAGCCGCACCTGGTGTTTGGTATTACATTGCTTATTCTAAGCATCAGATTGTCATGTTTTCTTCAAATCCAAAGTTTAACGAAGAAATAGAGGCAAGATCAAACATTGGAAAAGCCAAACCAGGAGAAGTTGTCTTTGTTGGTGGGGAAACGAATGAGACATTGTCATTTATAAATGATTTCCGCCTGAAGTACTTTGGGATTACAGAACCTTACAACCTTGTGTCTCCTGACGACATTAGTCTGGAAGATGAAAGCTTCGAAACCATCAAAAAAACCGATGATGACGATGACGGGTTTGGATTTAAATAACCTATCGTAACATTTTCGAATCCTTGTATTTTACTGTCCGTTGAAGCATAATCCAATTAAGTTTGCGATAGAACCAACAAGACTTTCACTTTATGAGTGCAACAAGCTTTATAGAAGAGAATAAAGATCGTTTCTTGGACGAACTTTTAGAACTGCTGAAAATCCCGTCCGTGAGTGCTGATTCAAAATTCACGGCTGATGTTGCCAAGGCAGCAGAATATCTAAAAAAGAAATTTGAAGACTTAGACACTACGGTTGAGATTTGTGAAACAGCTGGACACCCAATCGTTTACGCCGAAAAAATCATAGACTCATCTCTGCCAACTGTTCTTGTCTATGGGCACTATGATGTTCAACCGCCCGATCCGCTAGACCTATGGGATTCTCCACCTTTTGAGCCCGTTATTAAAGATGACAAAATCTATGCTCGTGGCTCAGCTGACGACAAAGGGCAGGTCTACATGCATGTGAAAGCTTACGAGGCACTCCTTAAAACCGATTCTCTTCCATGCAACCTGAAGTTCATGATCGAGGGTGAAGAAGAAGTTGGCTCAGACAACCTAGGAGTTTTTGTAAAGGAAAATAAAGAAAAGTTGAAGGCTGATGTCATTGTGATTTCTGATACTCACATCATCAGCAACGATACTCCTTCGATCACTGTTGGCTTGCGTGGCTTGAGCTATCTCGAAGTGGAAGTTACTGGCCCAAACAGGGATCTTCATTCAGGAACATACGGTGGCGCGGTAGGAAATCCGATCAACATTTTGTGTCAAATGATTGCTTCACTTCAAGATGAAAACGGGAAAATCACTATTCCAGGATTCTATGACAAAGTGGAAGAACTTTCTCGAGAATACCGAGATAAAATGGCAGAAGCGCCTTTCGATTTAAATGAATTCAAAAGCCTTCTAGATATTGAAGAAGAAAAAGGCGAGGAAGGATTTTCAACCATCGAAAGAACCGGAATTCGCCCAACTCTTGATGTCAATGGAATTTGGGGTGGATATACTGGAGAAGGTGCAAAAACAGTATTGCCATCAAAAGCATATGCCAAAATCTCCATGCGATTAGTCCCGCATCAGATCAGCGATGAGATTACAGAAATGTTCACCGAACATTTCAAAAGGATTGCTCCAAAGTCTGTTGATGTAAAGATCACTCCACATCATGGCGGAGAACCTGTTGTAATCCCTACGGATTCAATTGGATATAAAGCTGCCGAGAGAGCAATGGAAGAAACTTGGGGGAAAACGCCAATTCCAACCAGAGAAGGAGGTAGTATTCCAATCGTAGCACTTTTTCAAAAAGAGCTTGGGCTGGATTCCATTCTTATGGGATTCGGATTGCAAGAAGATGCTATCCATTCGCCGAATGAGAGTTATGGGCTTTTTAATTATTTCCGTGGAATTGAAACGATTTCTCATTTCTATCGGTTTTTCGCTGACATGTCAAAGTAAGTCATGAGGAAACTCTTTTTTGTACTTGTCGCTCTTCCAATCATTGGTTTCAGCCAAATTCTAAAGCCTATAAGCTGGGAAATTGAGTTGAGCAATGAAAATCCAGCCGTAGGAGATGAAGTTGAAATTCGTTTCAATTCTACCATTGACGATACCTGGTATTTGTATTCCTCTGATTTTGATCCTGATCTGGGACCGATGGTCACGGAATTCTTTTTCGAAGAAAATGACACCTACGAAAGAGTTGGCGAAATCATTCCCGTCAATCCAAAGAAGAAATTCGATTCACTATGGATGGGTGAATACACCTATTTCAGTGAAAAAGGACAGTTCATTCAAAAAGTAAAAATTCTAAAGGAAGACTTTTCAATTACTGGGAATTACACCTACCAGGTTTGCTCAGACATTGATGGAAAATGCATTCCATTTGATGATGATTTCACGCTCGGTTCTGGGTCCGAACCAGTGCCTCAACAAAATGTTGCTACTTCAACATCCACGCCTACCAACAGCAAGAGTCTCATCTCCATTTTGATTACAGCTTTTTTAGCCGGGCTTGTGGCGTTGCTAACACCGTGTGTTTATCCAATGATCCCCATCACCGTTTCTATTTTTCTGAAACAAAGCAAGAGTCGTAAGGAAGGAATTGGGAAAGCACTAATTTATGGCCTCTCAATTATTGTGTTCTTCAGTGTGCTTGGTTTTCTGATATCACTTATTTGGGGATTTACAGCACTCAATGCGCTCAGCACGCATTGGCTTTTCAACATCATAATATTCGCTGTTTTCATCCTTTTTGCTCTTTCATTTTTTGGGCTGTTCGAGATGACGCTTCCTAGTGGGATTGTCAACAAAATTGATAGACAAGCAGACAGAGGTGGACTTATCGGAATATTCTTTATGGCCATAACACTTGTTCTGGTAAGTTTTTCCTGCACGTTCCCCATAGTCGGAACTGCGTTGATAAACACCTTAAGTGGCGGAAGCATTCTGGAAGGAACTACCGCAATGTTTGGGTTCTCTTTAGCTTTTGCAATTCCTTTCACTGGGTTTGCAATTTTCCCAGCTTGGTTAAATACTATGCCTCAATCGGGTGGCTGGATGAACTCAGTAAAGGTTGTTTTAGGGTTTTTAGAATTAGCTCTGGCGATGAAATTCCTAAGTGTAGCAGATCTGGCGTACCATTGGGGAATACTAGATCGCGAAGTATTCATTGCGGTTTGGATTACCATCTTCGGGTTGCTTGGGTTTTATCTTATTGGAAAAATCAAACTTTCCGGTGATTCCGATTCCAACAAAATATCAGTAGGCCGCCTTCTTTTGGCGGTCGTGACGTTTGCATTCACTATTTCTCTTATTCCAGGACTTTGGGGGGCACCTCTAAAATCACTTTCCGGCTTCCTTCCTCCCATGTCTACACACAACTTTAATCTATTACAAAAAGAGGCCGGTGGTAGCACCTGCGAAGAGCCACTTTACGATGATATCCTGGAATGGCCGCATGGACTCAAAGGTTATTTCGATTATGAGCAATCATTGGCTTGCGCAAAAGAGCAAGGGAAGCCGCTATTTATTGATTTCACCGGTCACGGATGCGTGAATTGCCGTGAAATGGAACAACGTGTTTGGTCCAACCCAGAAGTCTTAAAAAGGCTGAGTGAAAACTTTGTTTTGGTAGCCTTGTATGTTGACGATAGAACACAACTTTCGCAAGACACCTGGTATAAATCAACATATGACGGTAAGACCAAAAAAACGATTGGACAGCAAAATGCAGACTTCCAAATCACAAGGTTCAACAACAATGCTCAACCCTTTTATGTCATTCTCAATGAGGACGGAGAGCTGTTAATTGAGCCAAAAGCCTATGACCTTAACATTTCAAGATTTGTTGATTTTTTGGATCAGGCCTTGGAAAATCATAGAAATAGTACAGTTTTACGGCTGGATTAGCTCAAAATACATTGAAAACTAAGTTTTGGCTGCTATTAACCAGCCTTACCATAGCGATGGTCTCTTTCTTTTACCTTTCTTCTGAAGAGGAGGAAATGGTTGTTGAAAACATTCCTAATACAATTCAAGCTCCTGTACCAGAGCCTACTTTGTTGTACGGATTCCCAATCGACTCATTTGAGGTCACAAAAGGAAAAGTAAAGTGGAATCAGTTTCTAGCTGAGATTTTAGATGATTACAATGTTTCCGGTCAAGCATTGTATGAGCTGTCAAATGTCTCAAAAAAAGTATATGATGTTCGAAAACTAAAAGCTGGGGCTGAATACGTGATCATCCATGATCGTGATTCTCTGAAAACAGCCCATCAATTCATATTTGAACCATCTCTAACTGAATATGTAGTTTACAATTTTCAAGATTCCATTTTCGCTCAAGTAAACCAAAAACCTGTTGAAGTGGTGGAAAGATCATTGGCAGTGGAGATTAACTCTTCCATGTATGAGGCTATTCTTGAACAGAATTCTTCCCCAATCCTGGTGAACCGCTTGGTGGATGTTTTTGCATGGCAGGTTGATTTTTTCAGAATTGCAAAAGGAGATAGATTGAAAGTCGTCTATGAAGAGCAGATGGTTGACGGTCAAATCTCTGATATTGGAGAGATTAAAGCAGCGTACTTCGAGCACATTGGTAAAGAATATTACGCAATCCCATACGCAGATAAAGAGAAAATTGATTTCTTCGATGAAGAAGGAAATAGTCTCAGAAAAACTTTTTTACGAGCTCCCTTGAATTTCACTCGAATAAGCTCTCGTTATTCACCGAAGAGATTTCATCCAGTTCTGCGAAGATATAAGGCACATCTTGGTACCGATTATGCGGCACCAATAGGAACACCAATCAGAACCGTTGGTGATGGAGTAGTTCTGGAAGCCCGATATCATGGTGGGAATGGAAATTATGTGAAGATCAAGCATAACAGCAATTACACTACTCAATACCTACACATGTCTAAAATTGCTCGTGGTATTCGCCCTGGCGTAAAAGTCAAACAAGGCGCAACCATTGGTTATGTTGGCCAAACAGGACTTGCCAACGGACCGCATCTATGTTTTAGGTTTTGGAAAAATGGACGTCAGGTAGATGCCCTAAAAGTAGATCTACCTTCATCAAAAGGAATTGATAAGGAAAATCTAAATACATTCAAGTTACACGCTGATTCAGTCCGTGAACGGCTTGATTTGATTGAATTTCCCAAACCCGAACCACTACTTGCGTCTATCAAATATCCACTTCCCACAGTGGATTAGCATTGACTTATCGAAAAGGACGGCATGATGATGGCCATTCTTTCGTTATTTCAATTAATTTTGGGTAAACCCTAATAATCACATGCCAAAAACAGCTTTAAGATTCTCATTAATCCTGTTTATTCTTCAAGCAAATGCGCAACTATCTACTGATACATTAATAAGCGTTTCCGGGAAGATTTACAGTGCAAAGGATTCATCTGTTGTAGCAGCAAGTATTCTTTATGAAAAGCTTCCCTACTTTGATGATATGGGAATGATCGCAACTCAAGCAGACGGAACTTACTCCATGCCACTGGTGAAGGGAAATACCTACAACATTTCCATAACTAAAACCGGGTTCCTAAAATTCGATAAGGAAATCGTTATTACAGGTAATGGTTCAGATCTCTCACAAAGTGAAGATTTTTACCTCCCGGTGGATGAAGTAGAACTGATCAAACTGGAGAACTTGATTTTCCCATCAGGAAGAGCCACTATTTCTAGTGAATCATACAATGAATTGGACGAGCTAGCCACCTGGATGAATGATAACCCTGCCATTGTAATACAACTGGAAGGCCATACAGATTTTAGAGGTAATGCTACTGCAAACATGCAATTGTCTGAGGCAAGAGTGGTTGCGGTCAAAGAATACCTCGTAGACCAAAAGGTCAAAAAAGCCAGGATTCTTACACGAGCTTTTGGGGGAACTGAGCCGCTCTCAAGAGATGATACTCCGGAAGCAAAAGCATTAAACAGAAGGGTTGAAGTACGAGTTATTCGCCGCTAATAAAATATTGCAAATGAAAAAAAGTGTATTACTAACTATTCTGAGCTTCGCATTCGCTGGTGTACTTTATGCTCAGGAAACTATTGTTTGGGGATCAGAAGTTGTGGATGTCTCTACAGAATATTCTCCCTATGAATATTCAGCCATTCAGGCACTTCATAGACCAAATGTGCTGCCAAGAGGTGGAGAAAGTCCAAACGCCTGGCGACCAAAGCGCACAAACAAAGAAGAATTCATTGTTGTCTCATTCTCAGATCCGCTAAGAGCTAAACAGGTTGCAATTGCAGAGTCTGAAAATCCAGGAGCGGTAAAGGAAGTTTATGCATACGACACTGACTACAACGAGTACAAGCTGTTTGATCTCACTCCACGAAATTTACCAATCGAAGCACGTTTGCTCAATTTATTCTTTGACGAGACTTCATATAGAATTCAAGCAATCAAAGTAGTGCTTGATGGAGAAGCCAGTCCTGGATACAATTCAATTGATGCCATCGGTATTTCTGCTTCCAATATTCCCATCAATGTATTAATCGACCTAGCGCCAGGTATCAATACGGAGATTGAAGCAGACAAGCTTAGCACGAACGTTAATAGCACATACCCTGAACACAGCCCTATCATTTCTCCGGATGGCAAAAAAATGTATTTCTCAAGACAATACCACCCAGACAATGTCGGTGGCGCCAATGACTCTGAAGACATTTGGGTTTCTGAATGGGATGAAGAAAAAGAAGAATGGAAAGTAGCGACCAACGTGGGTGCTCCACTAAACACAAAAGGACCGAACTTCATCAGTTCCATCAGTCAAGTTGGAGATAAAGAGGTTTTGATTCTTGGAAATAGATATGGAAAAGATGGTCGAATGTTCACTGGAGTTTCGATGGCAACAAGAGAAGGTAATACATTTTCGGATCCAGTTGATGTAGAAATAGAAGATGAATACAACTACTCTCCAAATGCAGACTATTTCTTAGTACCAGAGGGTCAAGCCATGTTATTGTCTGCTGAAAGAGATGACTCTTATGGAAAAAGAGACCTTTATATCAGTTTCAAACAAAGAAATGGAAAGTGGTCCGTTCCGAAAAACCTTGGAAACACAATCAATACGACAGGAGAAGACGAATCTCCATTTCTAGCCGCAGATGGAACAACGCTTTATTTTTCATCTGACGGGTACAATGGATATGGCGGTTCAGACATTTACGTAACGCAAAAGCTTGATGATACATGGACCAAATGGACTCCTCCTGAAAACATGGGTTCAAGTATCAACAAAGATGGTGACGATGAATACTTCAGTATTCCAAACGGTGGACAGCACCTTTATTTCACACGAGGCGAAAAAGGTGAAGACACGGATATTTTCAGTTTTAAAGTTGAAGATCTATTCATAGAAGAAACTCCAATCATTTCTTCGGTCCAGCATTTGATCCCACGACCTGTATTTGTGACCGTGAGAGGCCGAGTGATCAATGCTAAAACCAATGAGCCTGCTGAAAATGCACGTGTAATTATTGAAAGACTTCCAGAGGGAGAGGACCTAGACAATGTTAAAGCACATCCTAAAACAGGTGTATTCAACTTCACTGTAGGAGGTGGCTTCCAATATGCGACAGTTGCTGAGGCTGAAGGTTACATTTCCCAAGACGGTGATTTTGACTTCAGAGAGTACACAGAATCTGACACAATAGAAAAGAACTTGCTTATTTTCCCAATAGAAAAAGGAGAGAAAATTGTACTTCGAAATATTTTCTTTGACTTTGATAAAACGGTACTTAAAGAAGCTTCTTTCCCGGTACTTGAAAGACTTATCGAGTATCTGAAAGATGATCAAATCAAGCGAATCGAAATCTCAGGTCATACCGACTCTGTTGGTCCTGAACAATACAATAAATCCCTTTCTGGTAGAAGAGCACAAGCCGTGATCAATTACTTCATCCAAAATGGTGTCTCGAAAGACAGACTAGAATTGAGTGCAATGGGAGAAAGCCAACCACTTGTAGCAAATGACACTAGGGAAAATCGAGCGCAAAACAGACGAGTTGAGTTTAAGATACTCGAATAAGACCCCTTACATAGAAAGAATTTGAAAGTCAGCTTTATTTAAGGCTGACTTTTTACTTTTATAAAATGGACACGTTGGCACAATCCCGTATTCGCGAGCTTTTTGAAAACTGCAAAAAGAAGTCAATCGAACTTCGTACCTCAACGCTAGCTCACCGAAAAGAGAATCTTAGAAAATTGGAAAACTGGATTCTTAAAAATCGGGCGGAAATTCACAGGGCTGTGTATAGAGATTTGCAGAAGCCAACAGAAGAGACGGATGTTACAGAAGTATTTGCAGTTTTGTCAGAAATCAGGAAAGTCTGTAGAAACTTGAGAAGTTGGATGATGCCGGAACGAGTAAGGAGGAATCTTGTTTTTATTGGCACCAATGCAGAAAGTCAACCGGAACCAAAAGGTGCCTGCCTAATCATTTCTCCATGGAATTTTCCGTTTCAGCTTGCAATCGCACCATTGGTTTCCGCTCTTGCGGCTGGTAATTCCGTCATAATTAAGCCATCGGAATATTCTGAAAATACCTCGAATCTCATCAAAAAGATGTGTGATGAAATCTTTGAAAGTGACGAAGTGAGTGTTGTTCTAGGTGCAGTAGAAGAGTCGCAGGCACTGCTTGAATTGCCATTCGATCACATCTTTTTCACAGGAAGTCCGGCAGTTGGAAAAATTGTGATGGAGGCAGCTTCTAAGAACTTAGCATCTATAACACTAGAGCTTGGCGGGAAATCTCCAACCATCGTTGATGAGACAGCTAACCTAAAAGATGCTGCGACAAAAATTGCCTGGGGAAAATGGCTCAATGCTGGACAGGTCTGCGTAGCTCCCGATTATTTGTTGGTTCATGACAGTGTAAAACAAGAACTCATTGAAGAATTGGTTGTGCAATCCACAAAGCTCTACGGAGAAGAAAAGAATTATGCTGCCATCATAAACCGTGAACATCACAATCGAATCAACGATCTCATGGCCGATGCGATTGAAAAAGGAGCCGATCTCGAATTTGGTGGAAAATCTGATCGAGGAAACCTTCGATTCACTCCTACGCTATTAAGCAACGTTTCCAAAACCTCAAGAATAATGGAAGAAGAAATTTTTGGACCCATACTTCCATTGATTCCATTCAATTCAATTGATGAAGCGATCGAAATAATCAACGGGAAAGAAAAAGCGCTTTCGCTCTACATTTTTTCGAAAAGCAAATCCAACATTAGAAAAGTAAAAAAAGAAACTTCATCTGGAATGATGGCTATCAATGAGACTGTGCTTCAGTTCATTCATCCAAATCTTCCCATTGGAGGAGTCAACAATAGCGGGATTGGTAAAGCACACGGGTATCATGGATTCCTGGCGTTTAGCAACCAGAAAGCTGTGCTAAAACAACGTGTAGGATTTACGATACCAAAATTGATCTATCCACCATTTAACAAGTTGAAAAATTTCATTATTGACACTTTGATCAAGTATTTTTGATGGCTGTTAATAAAGCGTACCAATGAAAAAAATTTACCTTTTTTTCGTCATCACTTTCATTATTTCTTGCACAAGTTCTCCTGAAAAACCCAGGCCAAACGATTGGCAAGGGAACTGGAATGCGGTTTGGGAAACTCCTCCCGAATCGTACCCTGGTATTGAAGACGTGGAATTTACCATGACTGGAAATTTCCTTTTCGAAGAAGATAGCCTTACGGTTCAGGCGAATGGGTTTGACGGATGCATTTTCCATTCTGATACGCTAACTCATACCCAATCCTGGTATGTACTAAAGAACATGAATAATCTAGATTCTGTACTTGTCTCCTTTAATGATCCGGATCAGGTTGGATTGACATATAAGATCAATTCGAAAACGGAGGACAAAATAGTTTTGCAAATGCTTGATGATATTTTCATAACACTAAGCAAACAATAAAATTCGTTGTTCCTCTACTAGTTGCCTCCCATTCTAAGTAACTTGTAATAAAAATCCTTTTATAATGAAAAAAGTCCTGATCATTCTCGGAATCGTCTTTGGGGTATTGCTGATCGCTATCGTGACTGCTCCGATTATTTTCAAAGACGATATCAAACAAGCCATCGACGAAGCAATGGATGAAAATCTGAATGCCAAAGTCTTTTATGATGCAGATCAATTCAGTTTGTCTTTAATCAGCAATTTCCCAGATTTTACCGTAAGCCTTGGAGACTTTGGAATTGCAGGAGTTGAGGAATTCGTAGGAGACACACTTGTTTCCGTGAATAGTTTCCAAATCACAGTAGATATCATGTCGGCTATCACGGGAGATCAGATCAAGATTAAGGAAGTTCTTCTAGATGAGCCAAAAATTGAAGTCTTGGTAATGGAGAATGGCTTAGCTAATTATGATATAGCAAAAGAGAGTGAAAGTGAAGAAGAGGCCGAAGTATCAGAGGAGCCCATCGAAACAGAAGAAGAGACTGAAAGTACGATAAGTATTGGCGTAGAGAAATGGGCTATCACCAATGGTCAACTTATTTATTTGGATCAATCCATGAATGTCACTGCTACAATTCTTGGCTTGAACCACGAGGGATCAGGAGATTTTACATTGGATGTATTTGATATGAAAACACTTACTTCAATCGACGGTGTTTTCTTCTCATTTGAGGGGGAAGAATACTTGGCCAATAAGCGATTTGAGGCTGATATCAATCTCAATATGGACATGAGCCAAATGAAATTCACATTCCTCGAAAATAGAATTGCACTGAATGATTTTGCTATAGTTGCTGACGGTTTTGTAAGCATGCCAAGTGATGACATTGAGATGGATATCACCTTTGGAGGAAGTGATATCAGTCTTAAGAGCATTTTATCATTGATTCCTGGAGCTTATCAAGAATATCTCGATGGATTGACAGCCTCAGGAACCATAAATTTTGATGGATTAGTCAAAGGAACCTTCAATGAAACTTCTATGCCTCAGGTTGCGGCGAATTTATCAGTGGAAAATGGTGGCATCACATACGCTGAATATCCCATTCCCATTGAAGACATTGACATTCAAACCAGTTTCTCTTATCCATCAGCAGATCTAACTCAAACAAGTTTTAACGTAGACAAATTTCACCTCCTTATGGATGGTGAAGAATTCTCCTCTTATTTGAAATTCAAGAATCTTGAAGATTTCAACTGGGATTTCAGTTTTGATGGGAACGCAGACCTGGAAAAAATCACCAAGATCGTTCTATTGGAAGGAATGGATTTGAAAGGAAAAATAAATGCCAAGCTCAACACTAAAGGTAAAATGTCAGATGTTGAAGCCGAACGATACAATCAACTCCCAACTTCTGGTAGTATGAGTATTACTGACTTTTCTTTCAAAAGTGAGGACTTACCTCAGGGATTTGGAATAAGTTCTGCCCAACTTGGGTTCAATCCTTCCGAAATCAACCTTTCCAAGTTTGATGCAACACTTGGAAATTCCGATTTGAGTCTGAATGGAAAAGTGACAAATTATCTGGCATTTGCGTTGAGCCAAAACGAAACAATTGTGGGCAATCTCAATTTCAATTCGGAACTTCTTGATTTAAATGAGTGGATTCCTGAGGAAACTGAAGAAGTTGTTGAGGACACCACAGAATACGAACCTCTCGAAGTAGTAAGAATTCCTGAGAACATCGATTTTACGCTTCAATCCAATATTCAAAAAATAGCTGTTTCAAATCTATCCATCGACAATTTCAATGGACGGGTTCTCGTGAAAGATGGAGCGATCATTTTAGATGAAAATAGCTTCAATATGTTGGATGGAACATTTGAGCTGACGGGATCCTACCAAACAAAAGATCTTGACAAACCAAAATACGATTTCAAATTTGATATTAAAGAACTTTCCATTGCGAGCGCCTTTGGTTCCTTCGAAACAATCCAACAATATGTACCAATTGCCGAACAAGTCACTGGCAGTTTTTCCACAAGCTTTTCCGTTGATGGCACACTTGGAGAAGACATGATGCCTTTGATGGATGAAATGAATTTGTCCGGATTGGTAAACATTGCAGAAGCGGCTCTCGAGCGAGGAAATTTCATGGACAAACTTTCAGCAGTTGCTAGCCTCAAAGGAGGAGGATCTTCTAGTGGAGAACAAAAGAAAATCACACTAAAAGATGTTTTGGTTTCTACCGCGATCAGAAATGGCCGTCTTTTCGTGGAGCCATTCGATCTTAATGTGAATGGTCAAAAAGCCACTCTTGGAGGAAGTAACAGCTTGGATGGTGCATTGGATTATGCCATGCTACTGAAAGACATTCCAACAGGAGCCATAGGCAATGCTTTAAATAGCGCACTCGGTTCATTAACTGGCGGAAAAAACTTAGTGTCTGATAAAATCGATTTGAACCTTGGAATTGTAGGCACAACTGACGACCCAAAAATCAATCTGCTTGGATCAAGCCCTTCTTCCAGTGGTGGATCGCAGGGAGTAAAAGCGGCATTTCAAGAGCAAGTGAATTCCAAAGTCGATGAGGAAAAAGCCAAAGCTGAAGCTGAGCTTGCGCGTAAAAAAGCAGAGGCTGAAGCCAAAGCTAAAGCCACGGCAGATTCAGTGAAAGCAGCTGCAGAAGCTCAGAAAAAAGCAGCAGCTGATGCAGCTAAGAAGAAACTCGAAGAAGAAAAGAAAAAAGCGGAAGAAGCTGCCAAGAAAAAACTGAAGAGCTTGTTTAAAAAGAAAGGCGGAGGCTTTCGTTAGTAGATTGGTGAATTAGTTAATTGGTTGACTAGTGGCCCTTTCACTAATCAACTATTCGTCTATTTAACCAATTAACCAAAAGTCTACCAACGCTGAAGTACTTGCATTCTATGCGCATCCAGTTTCAAGAAAATAAATAGTAAAAGAGTAAACGCCCACAGGGAGGATCCACCATAGCTAAAAAATGGAAGTGGAATACCGATCACTGGAAAAAGCCCAATGGTCATGGCAATGTTCACTGCAAAGTGGAAGAATAGAATAGCAACGACTCCAAAACCATAAATCCTAGCAAAGGCAGACTTTTGCCGCTCAGCTATCATTACAAGTCTTAGAAGAAGAGCAGTAAATAGTGCAATCAAAAATATACTTCCAATCCAACCATGCTCTTCACCAATGGTGCAAAAAATGAAGTCTGTTGTTTGTTCAGGCACAAAATCAAACTTGGTTTGGGTTCCCTGAAGAAATCCTTTCCCTGTCAATCCACCAGATCCGATAGCTATTTTTGATTGGGTCACATTCCAACCAGCTCCAAGTGGGTCGATGTTAGGGTTAATGAGTGATAGAACCCTCCGCTGCTGATGCGGTTTTAAAACATCCGTCAAAATGAAGTCCACACTTCGAATGGATCCAATAATCATAACACCAATCACGAATACCCATCCGAGTCTTCTTGGTTTTTTCGCATTCAAACCTAATCCAAGCAAAATCCCGACGGAGACGATCACCAGGAGCACCGTTTGATTGACCATTAGGGTCAGTAAAAAGATTAATATCACGCCAAAAGCCACAATTGGCATTAATGGTGGTAATCCCTCACGAAACATTGGAATGAATAGGGCTGCGAAAACCATCGCTGTTCCCATGTCTCCTTGTAGGACTGTCAAGGTCATTGGTACAAGCACAATAACAATACTTATTCCAAGGGTTTTCAAGTCTGTTAACTTCTTGGTGGCATGTCCTAAGTATTTAGCTAAAGCCAAAGCGGTAGCAAACTTTGCAAACTCAGATGGCTGTAGGCCAAACCCACCAAATCCAAACCATGAACGTGAACCTGCAACTTCTTTTCCAGCAATCAAAACAAACAAAAGAAGTGCTAACACTACCCCATAAATAATGAAGGCAAACGAATCAAAAAACCTGAAGTCGAAAAAGAAAACTCCCCATCCCAATAATGCAGAAGTGGCAATCCAAAGCATCTGCCTACCGGCACTTGTTCCAAAATCAAAAAGGCTTTGATCTAGTTCGGGATCGTACTCTGCCGCATAGATGTTTAGCCAGCCCAGAAACACCAAGGCAGAGAAGAGTAACACCGTTACCCAATCAATTTTCTGCGATAGTGGGTCTTGGCGCATGATTTAAATAAAGTTCTTCAGTAACATAGTTTTCCAGCCAGGGTCTGGAAATTTCTCCAAAAATGTATTTCTCCGCAATCAAACTAGCAACAGAAACAGCGGCACGTCCTCCTTGGCCAGCATTTTCAACGTATGCTGCAATTGCAATTTTTGAATTGTTCTTTGGAGCAAAACCCATGAAGCCGGAGTGATCCTCACCGTGGGGATTTTGTACCGTACTGGTTTTTCCACATAAGAACAGACTGTCCAAATATCCTCTTCGACCCGATCCATCTCTCACCACTTTTTCCATGCCATTGATAATAATCTCATAATGCACCGAATCAAATGGGAGAGCTTCCTTTTTGATGTTCGGGTTAGGCAAATCATTTACCATTTTTACTACGTGCGGAGTAATGAAAAAGCCTCGATTAGCTAGTATCGCACCAAGGTTGGCCATCTGAAGTGGCGAAACCAGCAACTCCCCCTGCCCAATACTCAGCGAGCCGATGTTTGAATATTTCCAACGGTTGACTCCATATAGACGATCATAATATTCAATGCTAGGAACATTTCCATTGATCTCATTAGGTAAGTCCACACCTAACCTTCTACCGATACCAAATAAATTAACCATCTCACGCCATCGCTCAAATCCTATTCGACTGTCCAAGAATGCACTTTCTTCCTCACCTTGCTGCACCATTCTCTTCATCACAAGGAAGAAGTAGTTATTGGATGAATACTGAATTGCTTTTTCCATCCAGTAAACTCCTGGAGGCGCCAGGTCTCCGATGTTGGTTCCATCTGTGGTAATTTCCTCATCCTTAGTAACCACACCCATGTCCATGGCTATGATTCCTTGCAATGTCTTAAACATTGATCCGGGCGGATATCTGGCCTGCAATGGCCGATTAAAGAGTGGTTTATTCTCGTCTTGAATGAGGATCGGGAAATTCTCGCTCAATGCTTTTCCACTTAAAATCATGGGGTCATAGGAAGGAGCTGAAACGAGCGCAAGAATATTCCCGGTAGAAGGTTCAATAGCTACCACACTACCCACTTTTCCTGCCATCAATTTTTCTGCATACTGCTGGATTTCCAAATCAATGGTTAGCTGAACATCTAGCCCTGGATCTGGCAAGGTATCAAATCGCCCCTGTCGAAAATCGTCCTTTACAACCCCTTGTACATCCACCACTTTGTAAGTAGCCCCTCTTTTACCTCTTAGAACTTCTTCATATGATTTCTCTAAGCCTCCAATTCCTATGTAGTCACCAGATTGATAGTAGTTAGTCGTATCCCTTTCAAGAAAATTGCTACTGACCTCACCAACATAACCCAGCACATTGGCCAAGCCATCGGTTTCATATGACCTAATTGTTCGAGGCAAAACGTAAAACCCAGGATAGTTTACAAGCTGATCTTGAAGAACTGCGAATAGCTCATTAGATACCTGTTCTACAAATTGAGAAGCCAAAATCGATGAGTAGGTTCTAGCCTTTTTCATTTTACTTTCGAATTCCTCAACTTCTATTCCAAGAAGGTCACAGAATTTTAATGTATCCTCCACCTTCGCTTCTTTCGGAACAACCATCAAATCAAAGACCGGCGAATTGTAAACAACTAGACTGTCCTTTGTATCATAAATCAAGCCTCTATACGGGTATTGGATTATTTTCTGCACAACATTATTCTCCGCCGCTATTTTGTAGTTTTCATCCAAGATCTGAATGCTGAAAAGCCGAACAGAAAACGTAACAACGACGAAAAGAATAAAAGCCCGTATGACAAAAACTCGACTACTCATTGCCTTCTCGGTTTAGGGACAATCAAATAGTTTAGAACGAAAATGATAATAAAACTAAACAGCGCACTTAAGATAGTCTTAGTGATCAGATTAACAAACAAATAAAGCCCTCCATTTTCAACGAGAAAAATGACTAAATGGTGGACCAACACCAATGGAAATGCATAAAGAATAAAGCCCGTTTTCTTTATTGAGATGTAATTAATATTGGTCAAATCTTCCGTGTCATCAACCACTATTTTCAACCAGAGGTCTCTGATGTACATAACAAATACACAAGCTCCAGCGTGAATACCTGGCGTGTTTGAAAACATATCGACAATCAGGCCTGCAAAAAATCCGGCAACCAATAGATACGATCTACTAAGCCTGAAAGGAAGTAGGATTAAAAAACCAATGTAGAAAAACCCAAACGCACGATCTAACAAAGTGATCCGATAGAGCATCGGCAATTGAATCACAAAGAGTGCAATGAAATTTGATACTTGTTCACGGATGTTGACTCTATTCATAACGCCTCCACACTATCCTTTTCCCATTTCGTCTCATAAACCACAACAAAAACACTTGGTAATGAGGTAAAATCTACGCTCAACTTAATCTTCGCATCATAAAATGTCATGTGATCTTCAAGGTTGACCTCAGAAACAACTCCAACATTTATATTAGGTGGAAAGACTGAATTAAAACCTGAAGTCACTATCGTGTCACCCTCTTTTAATCCAATGTGACGTGGTACAAATTTCAAACTAGCCACATCGTAAGATTCCTGATCCCACTGAACCGAACAATTTGTATTGGTCCGCTTTACGGTGGAAGAAACGATCATTTGTGGATGAAGCATGGAATAGACGGTAGCATATCGGTTGGAAGCAGATTTTACCTGACCTACAACTCCGGCAGTAGAGATAACTCCCATCCCTGGGAATATGCCTTGCTCTCGCCCGCCTAAAATGGTAAGGAAATTGGTTGATCTTCTAAATGTGTTGTTTATAACTCGTGCCCCCTGAACACGATAAGTTTCAGATGGAATTCCCAGACTATCCGCATATGCAATATTGGCATTCAATCTTGCCTGCAGTTGTTCGTTTTCCAACATCAGTTGTTGGTTAATTTCGATCAGGTCGAAGTAATCAGACACATTTTGGGAACTGGTAGAAATCCTCGCAGAAAGAGCATTGCTTGAATTCAGAAAGTCAGCATTTTGTCTTTGGTTAAAGCTGACGATAAGCCAAACACAGACAATTTCAAGACCAAGAAATATGGCAAAAGTTCTTCTGCGGTATAGAAAGTCTAATAGCTTTCTCATCCGCTAACTATGTCATTAAAACTGGCTTGTAATGAGGTAAATTCTTAAGAGCGTTTCCAGTGCCTCGAACAACCGCCCTCAAAGGATCTTCTGCAATATGTATAGGAAGTTTTGTTTTCATGGCCAACCTTCGATCCAAGCCACGCAGCATAGCACCTCCACCTGTCAAATAGATCCCATTGTCGTAGATGTCTGCAGAAAGTTCTGGTGGAGAAATCTCCAATGCCTTAAGCACCGCTTCCTCTATTTTAGAAACAGATTTGTCAATCGCAAAAGCAATCTCAGAATAGGAGATCTTGATCACTTTTGGAATCCCGGTCATCAAATCTCTTCCCCTTATTTCATAATCTTCAGGACCATCTTCAAGTTCGGTCAGTGCAGAACCTACCTCGATCTTTACCTTCTCAGCTGTACGTTCCCCAATCAATAGATTATGTTGTCTTCTCATGTAATCAAGGATGTCCTTGTTAAAAGAATCTCCTGCCACACGAATGGACTGGTCACAAACTATTCCACTTAAGGCTATAACAGCAATCTCCGTTGTTCCTCCGCCAATATCTACGACCATGCTCCCAACAGGCTGGTCGATATCGATTCCAATACCAATTGCAGCTGCAATCGGTTCATGAATCATATAAACTTCTTTGGCTCCAGCGTGCTCAGCTGAATCTCGTACCGCTCTTTTCTCAACCTCAGTAATTCCAGATGGGATGCAAATGATCATTCTGTGAGAAGCTGGAAAAAGTGACTTCTTCCCGCCATCCATCATTTTGATCATTCCTCGGATCATGTGTTCAGCCGCGTGGAAATCCGCAATCACTCCATCTTTAAGCGGGCGGATGGTTTTGATGTTTTCATGCGTCTTTTCATGCATCCGCATCGCCTGCTTTCCAATGGCCAACACCTTGTTGGAACTCTTGTCAATTGCAATAATAGACGGCTCATCAACCAACACAGTGTCTTTGCTGATTATCAGTGTGTTAGCAGTACCAAGATCAATTGCAATGTCGCTTTGGAAAAAATCGAAAAGGCCCATTAATAGTCACTCAAAATTTGCCACGAATTTAGTGTGATTTTGCTTAATGAGAGTTATCCGTGATCGGCTAATGTGATTTTATTCGATCTTAAGAGTTTTTTGCTCCAAGCGCTTTTATCGTCCGCATCCTTCCCCTTAGTTCGCCGATGGTCTCTTTTGAAAGTTCCATGTAAATTCTAAAGCTATCGTTCGCCACTAATTCTTCACTAATCAACATTTCAAATGCTCTATTTTGTGACGCCTGGACAGCTTTGATTTTCTGCAGTCCCTCTTTGATGGTACTTATCTTGGGAATGGCGTTCTTAACAGATAATAGCTCTTCGTAAAACTCGTCAACCTTATCCTTCTTCTTCTGTGTCTGCCACTTGGTAAGTGAAACCAAACCACCAATGATGGCAATGACAATAGAGAAGACAACTCCTCCTAATTCCGCATACCGTTCTAAGAAACTAGGTTCATCCCTATCTAGAAAAACACGGGCCCCTTCATGTAGTGGGAAATTAAGTTTTGACTGATCAAAATCTTCCCTCATTCCATTGTAAAGAAGTGGATCAATCGGTGCAAACGTCTGCTTGTTTCTAAGCATCGTTTTAGTCAAATCGGTGACAGCAATTGTTCCCATCCCTGATCGAACCATCATCACAACATCAATCGATAAGGTCACAACTGGCTCATTTGTAAAATCTCCATAGGTTTTTCGTGGAATTACAAATGGATCTATTCTTGGATATTTTAAAGAAATTCCCTCAACAGAAGATCCACCCATTCCATACGTATCTATATCGTCAAAAGAATAAAGCTTGAAATCCCGAAAGCCTAAGAGTTCATCCTCAGATAAAAGCGTTGAAAGCAAAACGATAACATCACATTGGACAATATTGAAGCTAATGTTTATCCTGTTCTGATCGAGACCATAAAAGTTGAAAAGATCCATCATCAAATGATAGGAGGGCGAGCCTCTTCTTCCAACAAAGACTGTCTTGTCATAAATCAGCTCTTCAAAAGATTGTGGATTAAGATTTTTATCATAAAACACATGGAGTACCTCAGAATAAAATGAAAATGCTGAATTCATCCCTTTTCTGTAGGGTATATAGTTTTCAACTAATGCGAAATCAACTTTATTGAGAACCAGACTGTCAATATTTGCATTGGTGTGAACTCCCTCTATGAGCTTTATCTCCACATTAAACTCAGATTCGAGAATCCGTTTCATATTCTCCGCTACCTCCGGGTTAGGGCCATCAGGATTATAGATAAATGAGAAGGTAACTGTAGTTGGATTACATGATGCCAATAACAGCAAAAGTCCCAGAAATAAAAATTTCGATCGCTTCATCTTTCAAATTTTCTCAAACATTAACAATAACTAATAATTTCGATGTGTCAATGCGTAGACACATGGTAAAAAATCAATAAAAAGCCGTTTTCCATTAAATTGCACTATTTTAGGAGTTGTTAAAACACCGCTGGTAATCTAACTAAGATTTTTTAATGAAAAACGTTTCCTTCTCGGATAAGCTTAAGTACAAATTCGACACTTTCGTTTCGAAAGGTACGATGAACATGATTAAGGGACTTGCTATTGTTACCCTAATATTTGTTCTTCTTTTTGCACTTATGTTACTGGCCCTTGGATTACATCCGGATCATCAAATCCTCAATAATGAATTCGGCGTATTCGAATCGATTTGGGTCAACCTTACTCACATGCTTGATCCGGGGACGGTCGGAGAACACGAAGACAATTGGCCTTTCCAATCGTTCATGATGTTTGTAACCATTCTTGGTCTTGTAATTATTAGTGCCTTGATCGGTTTGGTTTCAAATGGTATTCTCACCAAGCTGGAAGACCTCAGGAAGGGACGTTCATTTGTAATTGAACAAGATCACCTACTCATTCTCGGATGGTCTTCGAAAATTTTTACCATTATCCCGGAAATTGTTGAAGCGAATGAAAACCAGAAGAGAGGTGTAATTGTCATCCTTGCTGATATGGACAAGGTAGAAATGGAGGATGAAATTAAGGATAAAGTCGGCGATACTGCCAATACGGTTGTAATATGCCGAACAGGAAATCCAATTGATGTACATGATTTAGAGATTGCTAATCCTTATGATTCCAAGTCAATTATTATCCTTGACAAGGACAATGAAAACTCTGATAGTCAAATCATCAAAACCATTGTAGCAATTGTAACAAATCCTAGTAGAAGAGAAGCTCCTTATCATATCACTGCGGAGATGGAGGACAAGAAAAACCTTGAAGTGGCTAAGATGGTTGGTGGAAAAGAGGTCGAGCTAATTCTTTCTGACGAAATTATTTCCCGTATAATGGTTCAGACTAGTCGCCAGTCAGGTCTAAGTGTGGTTTACCAAGATCTTATGGATTTTGATGGGGACGAAATCTACTTTGAGGAAGCACCGACACTTTATGGTAAGACTTTTAGGGAATTGCTTTTCGCGTATGAAGATTCCTCTATCATGGGAATCCAGTACTCAGATCAAACAGTTGAAGTCAACCCACCAATGGACACTATTTTCAGTGAGGGAGATCGAGTAATTGGAATCACAGCGGATGATGATACGTTAATTCCTAACGCTAGTCCGAATCTGGAGCTTCATGAGAGTAACATCATTTACACTGAGCCTGAACCTGGCGATCCTGAAAAAATATTGATCGTCGGTTGGAACGACAGAGCGAAGTACATCCTTAGGGAACTGGACAATTACGTGCCTATTGGCTCAGTAGTAAAAGTGGTATCCAAATTTGAAGATGCTGGCAAAATAATTGAAAAGCTTAACAAAAAGGTAGAGCATATCAAGATTGAGTTTGAAGTCCAGGACACCACCGACAGAGAGACTCTGATGCATATGCACCTGGAGAATTACAACTTTATCATTCTCCTTTGTTACCAAACGTATTTCCCGATTCAGGAGGCTGATGCACAGACGTTGATCACATTGCTGCACCTAAGAAATTTCACGGAACAATACGGCTATGAATACAAAATTGTGAGTGAGATGCTGGATATCAGAAACAGACAATTAGCTGATATTACAAGTGCAGATGACTTCATCGTAAGTGACAAACTGCTAAGCTTACTCATGAGCCAGGTGAGTGAAAACAAATATCTCATGCGAGTGTTTGAAGATCTATTTGACGCAGATGGATCTGAGATTTACATCAAGCCGGCAAAAGAATATGTTCAGGTTGGTGAACCTATGAACTTCTACACTATTTTGGAGTCAGCGGCTCGGAAAAATGAAGTAGCTATTGGCTACCGAGTAATTAGTAAGGCAAGGAATTCAAACGAACAATACGGAGTTGTATTGAACCCAAAAAAATCAGACGTTTTCACGCTTACTCCTGAAGATACGGTAATCGTATTATCAGAAGATTAACTTTTCAAGAGGGCCTCTCTTATTTGCTTCATTGCTCGCCTTCTGTAAAGCTTCTTGCTATGTGGAATTGGCTTGATGTTCTTAACATAATCAAGGACATCAGATTTTTGATTTCCATTTAAGCTCTTTACAGAAGAGAGAATCTCATTTTCTACACTTAAATAATTCATTAGAAAAAGTGGTTTATATCTCTAGTCTAATGTACGGCCATCACTTTAGATGGTTTTTAACGCATTGTTTTATTTAGATTAACATCTTGATTTAATGGATAAGATGTTTTTACCAAGACATTCATAACTTGCACTGATTTTGTTAGTTTAAACCAATATTTAACCAACATTACCCTATTAAAAATGTCTAATCAAGCAGAAATCGAAGCTTTCGTCAATAAAGTTTCACAAAAGAGCCCGAATGAACCGGAGTTCTTGCAAGCTGTTCAAGAGGTAGCAGAAAACATCATTCCATTTATCGACGAAAACCCTATTTACAAGCAGGGAAACATTCTTGAAATGATGTGTGAGCCGGAGCGAGTGTTTATGTTCCGTGTTCCTTGGATTGACGATAAAGGTGAAACTCAAATTAATCGGGGATATCGAGTTCAAATGAACTCTGCAATCGGACCGTACAAGGGCGGATTACGATTTCACCCGACGGTGAATTTGAGCATTCTGAAGTTTTTGGCTTTCGAGCAAGTATTTAAAAACAGTTTGACAACACTTCCTCTTGGTGGCGGAAAAGGCGGTGCTGACTTTGATCCAAAAGGAAAAAGTGATATTGAAGTAATGCGATTTTGCCAAAGTTTCATGACTGAACTAGGCAAACACATTGGAGCGAACACGGACGTACCTGCCGGAGATATTGGTGTTGGAGGTCGAGAAATTGGATTTTTGTTTGGGCAGTACAAGCGTATTCGTGGTGAATTTACTGGAGTTCTTACAGGCAAGAGCCTTGATTTTGGAGGTAGCTTGATTCGACCAGAAGCAACTGGTTATGGCTGTGTTTATTTCAGCGAAGAAATGCTAAACCATATTGGTGATGGGCTTGAAGGCAAAACCTGTCTGGTATCAGGATCTGGTAACGTAGCTCAATACGCCACAGAAAAACTGATTCAAAGTGGAGCTAAGGTTGTCACGACTTCAGATTCATCTGGCTCTATTTTCGATAAAGATGGGATTGACGAGGAAAAGCTTGAATTTATTAAGGAATTGAAAAACGTAAAACGTGGACGAATCGGCGAATACGCCGATAAATTCTCAAGTGCTGAATTTAGAGCTGGACAAACCCCATGGGATGTAAAATGCGATTTGGCCTATCCATGTGCCACACAAAATGAACTTCCCCTTGAGGACGCTAAGGTGTTGCTGGCAAATGGATGTAAAGGCGTTTTTGAGGGAGCTAATATGCCATGCACCATTGACTCTGTTGAATTATTTAAAGAGAAGGGCATTCTCTTTAGCCCAGGAAAAGCTTCCAATGCAGGAGGGGTAGCTACATCGGGTCTTGAAATGACCCAAAACTCACAGCGATTGGCTTGGACACGAGATGAAGTTGATAATAGGCTAAAGAACATCATGAAGAGCATTCACGAAAACTGCTTGGAGTTTGGAAAAACTGATTCTGATTATGTCGATTATGTGAAAGGAGCAAACATTGCCGGGTTCGTAAAAGTGGCAGACGCAATGCTAGCCCAAGGCTGTGTTTAGATTTTTCTTAATGTAAAAAAACTCTGAGCACGCGTTTCGTTTTGTACTAAAGTTTTCATGGGTTCGACCAGTTCGAACCCTTTTTTTATTTCCTGATAAATGGGGTCTGTGATAGCAAAACGAATAGCACCGTCGGGAAATTCAAATCTTCCGTTCTCAACCAGCTCGCCAAGGGGATTGTCAATTTTTGAATCCATTGAAATATAGATCATACCTCCTGAATTCACACTCTGAGTCAGAGTTGACCACATTTCAAAGAAATCATTTTCTGATTCGGCAAAATGCAACACACGACTACAAATAACCAAGTCGTAGGTTTTGTCACTATCTAACTTCCGTATATCACCCACTTCGAATGTTGCTTTTGAAGTAGAAATATTATCGGACATGTATTGGGCCAATCGAATTTTCGACTCATCCGAATCAATTCCTTTGTACTCAAAACCTTCTTGGATAAAATAGATAGCGTTCCTTCCCTCGCCACACCCAGCATCTAAAATGCTTGCATTCTCAGGAATCTTTCCTTTCAGGATCAAATCCAAAAGGAAAAGATCCATATCACCAAAGTAGTTGTTTATGTCTCTGATCTTATTCAAGTCAGAGTTTAGTAGCGTAAAATGTCAATTTCTTTTCGAAAACCTCCTGCTACCTCGTTGAATGGCATTATGATAATAAGCAGATCATCTTCATATCCAGCCGTAATGCTGTTTAGCTCAACATCGGCTGAAATCTTCTCCATTCCTAGCAAGTTAGGAATCTTATAATCCCCTAGTTGCATTTTATGATAAATGAGTAGATTTTCTCCATTTACCTCGACCTTGATATTTTCCGGATCAACCGACGGAATACTTACTTCCATTCGATAATGATCTTCGTGTTTGAATGTTTCAAACGTCGGAAAAATAGTCCCTCCATTAGCAGTATTTAATAAATCTGCCGAATTAGCGAGGTTTTTTGTCATTACATGATTAATCTTCATTGCTTCGTCCTTTCACTTCGAGTTATACTTTACAAAACTCATTCCAATTTATAAACGAGACAGTATGGCGGTTTAGTTTCCTTTATTCTGCCAACATGTCTTAAAAAGTCTTAAAAGTGACCTGGGCGATGGAAACGTATGGTGAAGTTTCTTGTCATTGATGTATAAAATCAAAATTCATGAAAAGGACACTTACTATTCTATTCTTACTATCATTAACTGGAGCTTTCGCTCAAAAAACTCCAAAAACGCTTATTGATACAGACCCGGAAGAAATTTCCGGATTCGGTGCAGCCTTATTTTCCTTTACCGGAATTGACGGGCAATTGACCACATTGACAGGTGGGGGCGGAGCTGTCATTTTTGACAATACCTTCTTCATCGGAGGTTATGGGCTAGGAATGAGCGGTGACAGGAAGATTAATGTAAACGGGGAAGAGCTTAATGCTCACTTTGGACACGGCGGCTTTTGGTTGGGCTACATTATGAATCCTGTGGAGATGCTTCACCTAGGTATTGACACCAAACTTGGTTGGGGTGAAATCTCTTATTCAGGAAATGAAGCACTAGATGATCAAGTCTTTGTTTTTTATCCTCAGGTAAATGGAGAAGTCAACCTTTCTTACTGGATGAAAATGAACGCAGGAATCGGATACCAAAAAACCATTGGCGTTGACGACTTTCATTTTAGCAAGACAGATTTCGACGGTCTTGCCTTCTCCATCTCCTTGATCTTCGGATGGTTTAAGTAAGTCTATTTTTTGTCTAACAACTCATAGCCCTGGTTGATCCCCATTTCTATTGCAGGGACTCCATCGCGCATCCATTTTGGCATAGGAGCTCCTTTAAGGAAATGGTCAAAATACTGGGACATCCGAATATTGAAATCAATTCGGTTTTGAATTTTCACAGGCCAGTGAGGTTCGCCCTGATAGTTGAGCATCCAGGCCGGTTTATTTAGACGTCTCAATGCAACAAAGTACTCAATGCCCTGATACCATGGCACAGCAGTATCAGCATCATTATGAAGGATGAGCACAGGCGTATTAACCTTGTCTATGTAGAAAATTGGAGAATTCTCAATATATCGTAAGGGATAATCCCAAAGAGTTCCTCCGATTCTACTTTGGGTTCGCTCATACTGAAACATTCGACTCATACCAGAGCCCCAACGTATCCCGCCGTAGGCACTGGTCATGTTCGCAACCGGAGCTCCTGCTTCCGCGCATTTGAACATATCCGTTTTTGCCAATAAATAAGCAATCTGGTATCCCCCCCAACTATGACCTTGAACACCAATATTTTCTTCATCGATAAATCCTTTTTCGATCAAAGAAGTAACGCCAGGAATGACACAATTGTAAGCACTTTCGCCTGGGTACCCTGTTCGGTAATCTATGTTTGGATTGAAAATGATATAGCCTCGTGACACGTAATAGCTGTAGTTGATTGTTGATCTGCCAGGAAATGGGTCTCGATGGCTGTTTAATCCGTTTGAACTTTTCTCATAGAAATTAACGAGCAGCGGATACTTCTTTGATGGATCAAAATCTTCAGGTTTCACAAGCATTCCCTCCATCTTCTGGCCATCTAGCGAATTCCAGTAAACCAATTCAATGGTCCCCCAATTGTATTCTTTTTGTTGAGGGTTAATGTCACTGATCTTCTTTGTTGACCCAAAAGAAAGGTTAGTAGAAAGTAAATCTGGAAAAGTCTCGAAATTTTCCTGGCTAAAAATTACATTGTCATCATCCCTTGCTTTTTCAAAGGAATCATATTGGAAGCCACCAGAAATAAGTTGTTTTGGCGTATTCCTTCCGTAGGTAAAAGAAAAGACTGCCTCATCCTTGGTGCCTTCATAAAAGCCAGTGAGAATCAATTTCTGATTTTTGCTTATAAAGCGCTCTTCAGGGTCCAATCGTTCGTATCGATAAACTAATTTTTTTGATCTCCCATTTGGGGTTATTCGCTTGGCTGCAACTTGCATTTGAGGATCAATTTCCCAAATATCATAGCGATCGTAGATCAAGACACGATCATCATCTTCTGTCCAGCTCATTACTCCATAAGGCCATGGGTCTGATGGAGAATCGTGAATCTCGTTGTAAAATGCAACTTGTGAATTGTTAGTCAGTTGTCTTATCTGATCATCTTCGAAAGAATAGGCAAACCACGCGGTATCACTATATTCATACCAATATGCATACTTCCCTTTTGGTGAAAGAGAAACAAATCCCTTGACGTTTGACTCAAATTTACGGCTCTGACCATTTGACAGGTCGATCACAGATAAATCCTGACCGATTGGAAACCCTTCCCAAGACATCATTTTTCGATAGGCATAGTTATTTAGTCCAATAGCAGTACTTCCGTCTCCTTCATCGCTGACTCGAACACCACTGAACTCTTCACCTCCTAGTTGAACGAATCGATCAAGGTCCACATCGTAGTAACTCAAATACCCAAACTTGGCATCATCATTTTTATCATTTTTCTGTTGCGTGAAAAGCTTTTGATCGTTGTAATTCCACACCTCCACATTTACGATTTCCTCTTTCAGCAATGTAGTGTCTTGAATTACCGGAAGTTCACGCGTTTGAAAAAACAATCGTTTACCTGATTTTGAAAAGTAGCTGTCAAACTCATGGTTGACATTTAAGTCATTGAAATTGCTGTTCGAAGCTACTGTCTTGCTGCTATCCCATTCAGCCTTCCAATAGTGCAAGCTATAATCTCTTCGAAGTGCCTTCGTTGTGTCCGTATCCGATACAAAGGATAATTGCTGACCTTTTTCATCCCAGGTCAAATCAAAATACTTACCCTTGGCTCGGAAGATTGGATTGAACGCTTTTTCGTCAAAATCAAATGCATAGATACCTTCCATAATGGTACTATCATTGCCCGTTGTACTAACTACAAGACCTGCACCTTCTTTGGCGATTTCATAAGACAGGACATAAGAAAATGTATACTCAGTTTGATCTTTTAGATTTTTAAGTACCAAATCATAACCATTCTTTTTGTTTCTTTTCTTTTGCTTTTTCGCACTTGTATCGACAGGTGGTTCATAGAGATACACCAAATAATCGTCCCATTTTTCAGGTACTTTGAATGACTTTAGTCCAGCAACTTTAGTCATACTTCCGCCATCAATTTGATATATACCAAGGGTATCTTTCGGTAGGTCCTTTTCTTTGGTTTTCTTTCTTCGCAGATCTCGTTTTTCGAACAGGTCTGGAGAAATTTTAAAAATTAGATGCTTCGAGTCGTTGGTGAATTTTGGTCGTGAAGCTCGGTCGTAGCTTAGTAGTAATTCGCCATCGATTTTATGAAGTCGAACATCATCATTTCCAATCCCATTTGGTTCCGTTGAGTAGGCAACAAAATCTCCATTATTGCTAATAAGTTGATCGTCAACTCTTCGCCACTTGTCATAGGCGCTATGATCAAGAGCTTTTTTAGATTGTGAAAATGAAAAAAAGGGGACAAGGGACAGAATTATTATAGCTTTTTTCATAGTTGAAGCTTATTTGGGAAAAGATTAGTAGAATAAGCCGAAAGACTTAGGTACTAAATACTATAAAAAATCTACAACATGAGAACTCAATCTACTTGAACGGTAGCATGGAGTGGTGACTAGAGCACTAACTTTAAAAGAAAGTAAACGCCAATACCCAAGAGCATAATTCCGGGTACTCTATGAACAAGGAATTTGTTGTCAGCAACTTTAGTGAATTGACTTCCAAGTGCATTTACGGTCAATAGCAAACAAAACGTTCCTGCCGAAAGGCCAATTAAGTACATCCAAAAGCAAAATCCATCAACTGATACCAGTTCATCATTTTCAAGGTAGGTTGTAATTGCAAGCCAGAACGGAATCGTCATGGGATTGAAAATCCCCAATACCACGCCACGTAAGAATCCGTGTCGCCCTTTGACCTCTTTTAAAACTACAGATTCAGAAGTCACTTTGGATAGAATATTCCATAAGCCTAATGCAATCAAAGCCACGGATGTGATGATCTTAAAATAGGTTGAAAGTGTTGGATTGCTTGTAAGTAGAATGTGAAATTGAACAGTGAATCCAGCATATACAAATTCAATCGCTGAGGCAGCGAAAGCTAGGAAAATCGCAGCTCGCCTTCGTTTTTGAATGGCTAACTGCATCACCGAAACATTAATTGTGCCCGGAGGTATCGACCCAATATAACTCACCACAAATGCGACAATGAGTGTTTGTAGATTCATTTTTTGTACAAAAGCCGGTTGTGGTTCTTATGCTCCTTCCATTTACGGTATCCATCCCTGAAGGACCAATAAGGAATGCCTCTTTTATGATTCTCGATGCTAATATCTGCCAAAACACGTAGATGCCAAAGGATATCTTTATAGGCTCTTAATAAAGAAAATCCAGGTTGGTAAATATGTCCAGGTTCGGATCCTGCTCCATTCAATTCCAGAATTTTAAAGTTCTTAAGTTCTCGTAAATCTTGAATGGACTTACATCGCAAATCAAAACGTCCAAAATGGAAATCAGGGATTTCACTAGCAACTTGTCTAATTGCTTTGTTTAACTCCTCATTGATTTCATTTTCATCATTAAGAAACATGGTTCCTCTACAATGATTTCCTATTGGTTCAACCAAAATCTTTTCTTCCGCTTTTGGAATCCTACTTCCTTCTTTGCTCAAAAAATCGCTTGAAAGATCTGCTGTCAACAAGGCTCGCTGACTCCTTTTTAGCAATTGAATTATAGAGGATTTTCCATCTCCCTTTACAGACAAAAACTCCTTTCTGACAATAGAAGTGACTTTTCCTTCTTGACCCGGGTGTTTGACATAAAAAACACCAAGTTCAACAGGGTACGTAACCAGCTCTTGAAGGAGAAAGTCAACCGGACATTCATCAACATATTTTCTAAGCTCCTCTTCATTATCAATTTTACTCACCCACGTTCCTCTTTCGCCAATGTCTGGTTTTGCAATTAACGGAAAACCAATGTCTTTTCCTAAGCTCAGAGCTGAGCTCATGTCATTTTTTGGGACCAGTTTGGTGACAGGAAGATACTTATCAGGGATAATATCGAAAATCTCAGATTTCCTTTCACCAAACATTCCACCAAAATCAATCGAAGGGTTTGAGGCGGTAAAAAAGAAAATTGATCTTGCTCTTAAAGTCAGCCAAACGAAATAGAAATACACCGGAAAGTAAAGAACCGAAAATGGCCAATACTCCCATTGGGTAAGCTTCGTTTTGAATTTAGAAAGCCAGGAAATTTTAGGCATTGGAACCTGCCTGATATCGAATCGTTGAGGTGGCTACTCCGAAGTTTTCTGGAATATCGATGTAATTCAGGGACTGATTCACAGCTACCTTAAGTAAGGCCATGTGATGGATCGCATGTTCAATGTTGTAGGCCAACTCTCGATTGAAACTACTTGGCATCTTGATAATTTCGCCTTCTTTCAACGTGTAATTTGCTTCAAAAGAAATAGCAAAATCTTCTGTCTGGTTAGAAAGAAATTCCTGGATGGAATCTATCACGCTGATAGCCAGTGTAGAATCTGTTTCAATGAATTTATCATGCTTGCGATTATCATAGTTGATCAATCCTTCATTTTTAGCATCAAATAAACAAAGAAAGAATTCGAGCGTATGTCTTACGTGCTGTCCAAAAGTAGAATTGCTCAAAACCGGAAGTGGTCTTGAAAAATCTTCTTCTTTGCAGTTTCGAATGATTCCCTTTAATTGATCAAGTAGTTCAGTAGCTGATGCTTGAAGCATGATAATTTTTTGAATGCACAAAAATAGAACTTCTCACTCATAATGAGCGGTTTCTATGTTACAGATGTAAATCCAACGACTATTCCGAGAGAGGGTTCAAATTTGAACTCATTAGTCAGTGAGATCACCCAATGCTTGCCAAATGAGATTTGTTTCAAACCCTTTGCTGACCAAAAAAGCCAGGGTTTTCTGCTTTCTTTTAGAGAGTTCCTCTTCTTCTAACGAAAGCCATTTTTTACTTGCCAAGTCTTTCAGTCGATCAAAATATTTCTTCTCGTTGATTCTGTCAAGTGCGCGTTCGATGATTTCGGTACCAAGCTGGTGTTGGTAAATGTTTGCCTTTATCTTTTGTTTTCCCCAGGAATTGAACTCGAACTTGTCATTACAAAAGGCGTTAGCAAATCTTTGGGAGTCAACGAATCCATCCTTTGTGAGTTCCGACAAAACTTGTTCAGCATCATCACTACTTAGGCCCCAACTCTTAAGTTTATCTGAGACTTCTTTGGGTGATCGTTCCTGGAAAGCACAAAATCTAGCAGCCCTTTGTTTTGCTTCTGTTAGCTCGAGCTTTCGAGCCATTACTTGATATAGCTTTTCCGCTTTAAGACTGTCTCCATGAAGCTGATCTCATTTTTATTGTTGAAGATCTTAAATGGAAGGTGAATAAGTTGAGCCTTGCTTAGAAACAACACAAAATCGTCTTTTCTTTTACTCGCTCGTTTGATCTGCTCCCATTTGACAGGCATGCCTTGATTAGCACTTACTTTCAGCATGATCTGCTGTGAAGTGATCTCATACGAAAGTTTTTCAAACATGAATTTTCCTTGTTCAAGTTGAGTAACCCCTGCAAACTGAATGAGCCAGAATAATAGATAAAGCACCATTGCAATGCTTGGCCCGATGATCCACCAGTTATTGGGGATCCAAAAGTAACCGGCACAAATGGCCAGATAAATAAGAACAACCCACCACTGTTGTTTCAACACACCTTTAAAAGCAATTCCAATGTACTTTTTAGTTGGAAGTTTATATTTCTTCGTTCGAACGATCATCGATTCTAATTTCTTTCCGCAAAAATGGAAGATTCTTTGAGTTTTAAAAAGCTTTTAAGCTCATATCCAGACTCTTGTAGGAATGAGTCAGTGCTCCAACTGAGATATAATCTACGCCAGCATCTGCAATCTCCGCAATATTCTTTTCGGTGATTCCTCCTGAGGCTTCAGTTTCGAAGCGACCACCAATCATTTGAATGGCTTGTTTTATTTGTGAGGGCAACATATTATCCAACATCACACGATGAACCTGGCCTACTTCGATCACTTCTTCAAGCTCTTTTAAGCTGCGCACCTCAATTTCTATTTTTAGTTCTAGCCTATTTTTTTCCAGGTAATCAACCGTATGCTTGATTGCATTTTTTATCCCACCAGCAAAATCTACATGGTTGTCTTTTAGCATAACCATATCATAAAGTCCGAATCGATGATTAATTCCACCACCAATAACAACGGCCCACTTTTCGGCTAGCCTAAATAGAGGAGTCGTTTTCCTGGTATCCAATAATCTCGCTTTCGTTCCTTTGATAAGGCTTGTCATATAATTGGTATAGGTGGCTATCGCGCTCATACGCTGCAAACAATTAAGAACCAATCGTTCAGCCGCTAGCATATACCTTGAATTTCCTGATACAGTGAATCCAATTTCTCCATGTTCCACCATGTCTCCATCGCCTTTGAGAAAATCCACCTGCAGTGACTCATCCACGTACTCAAATATGCGATTTGCCATATCTAATCCCGCAATCATTCCATCATCTTTAATGATTAATTGAGCTTGGCTTGTGGCAGATTCAGGGATAGAGCCTAAAGAAGAATGATCGCCATCTCCAATATCTTCAGCAAAGGCGTTCTTAATAAAGCTCCTGATATTCTTATCAGTTAAGTACGGCGGATTCATTTGACCTTAAAATGTAAGATTAAGCGGTGTAAGGCTAAGTAAGTTACTCCTTGCTGAAATTCAAAGTGTCGATCAGGTAATTATCTCCAATTTTCTTGATAAACATCACGACCCTGTAGGTTCCATTGTCATGAACGTATCTTCCTATGTTGTACTTCAACCCTTCCGGTGAAGAGCCTTGATGAATGTATGAGAAGTTTTTTGCTGGATTTGAAGTAAAGAAATTCTTTAGAACAACTTCAGCCTGAGCTTGACTATAATTGTTACTGTTGCCATCAATTTTGATTTCTACCGTCTCGTTACAGTATTTTATTAATTCCTTAGAACTACCTGATTTCATGGCTGTTCCGATCTCACTGATTATAGTATCCTCTCCCTGACCTAAGAACAAAGACAAAAAAACAAATAGATACTTCATGATTTAAAAGTTAAGTTCCGTGAATTGAACTAAAACCATGCCGAATTTACTTATTCAAAGATCGACTTCAAAGTGCACACGTCTATATTTGCCAATATGAATAAGAATGTTCTCCTGATGATTCTCGATGGCTGGGGAATTGCCAAAGACAAATCAGTTTCGGCAATAGATGCAGCCAATACTCCGTTCATGGATCATCTTTTTTCAAATTATCCCCACAATACACTTGAAGCTTCCGGTCTTTCAGTTGGTTTACCGGAAGGTCAAATGGGAAATTCTGAGGTAGGTCACATGAACATCGGTGCAGGAAGAATAGTTTACCAGGATTTGGTAAAAATTAGCAATGCGGTCAAAGATGGGTCACTTGAAAAGAATGAGGTTTTTCAAAATGCTATTGATTACTCAATCAAAGAGAATAAAGCTTTTCATCTCATAGGGCTAGTTTCTGATGGCGGAGTACATTCGCACATTGAACATTTAAAAGGATTACTCACCGCGCTCGCAAAAGCAAATGTCACGAATGTTCATGTTCATGCATTTACCGATGGACGAGATACTGACCCTAAAGGTGGATTAGGATACTTAGATGATCTCATGAATCACATGGAAAAAAGTACGGGCTCACTTTCAACCATCATCGGACGATACTATGCCATGGATCGTGACAAACGTTGGGAACGAGTAAAACTCGCCCATGATGCAATGGTCAATGGTGTTGGTCTGGAAACATCAGACCCACTAAAGGCAATGAAGGATTCGTATTCTTCTGTCGTAACAGATGAATTCATCAAGCCAATCATTTGTTCGGATGCCAAAATTCAGGAAGGTGATGTTGTTCTTTGCTTTAATTTCCGAACAGATCGTGGAAGACAGATTACCCAGGCTTTGACCCAAGAAGATTTTCCTGATCATGAAATGAACAAACTGAATCTTCATTATGTCACTCTCACTAACTATGATGATTCTTTCGAGGGTGTGAACGTGATGTTTGGAAAAGATAATCTGACCAGGACTCTAGGAGAAGTTCTTGAAAATCACGGCAAAAAACAGATCAGAATTGCCGAAACAGAAAAGTACCCACATGTTACTTTTTTCTTCTCTGGCGGACGTGAAATACCCTTTGATGGCGAGAAAAGAATATTATGTCCTTCTCCAAAGGTCGCCACCTATGATTTGAAACCCGAAATGAGTGCGGAAGATATCCGTGACAAAATCGTTCCAGAACTTCAGGAAAAATCAGCAAATTTTATTTGTTTGAATTTTGCCAATCCCGATATGGTTGGACACACTGGTGTTTTCGAAGCAGCTGTAAAAGCGTGTGAAACAGTTGACCAATGTACTGAAGCTGTTATCAAAACTGCTCTTGAAAATGATTATTTGACCATAGTCATTGCGGATCATGGAAACTCGGACATTATGATCAACCCGGATGGTTCTCCAAATACTGCCCACACAACGAACCTTGTTCCTTTCATTGTGGTTGATAATGAGTTTAAAAGTGAACTTAAAAAAGGTAAGCTTGGTGATCTTGCGCCTACTATACTTACGTTCATGGGCATTTCAGCTCCAGAAGAAATGACAGGAGACGTTTTGATATAAAATGAAAAGAGTCGGTGATTTGAAGGTTTTTTTGATTTCGATTCTGGTAGTTTCGGCTTGCGGAAACGTCGCTCCTGATTCTATCGAGGTAGCTTCTTATCCTGAAATAGATACTTTATTGTCGAATCAAGTCCTACTCCTTGAAGGCAATCAATTGGAAAAAGAGGTTTGGTTAGACGGAAAAAGCGAATCAAAACAATTCAGTCCAGACTCAACAGGCTGGGCTCAGGAACTTTCTTTTCTAAAAGAGATCAATCCCAATCAATCTGGTTATGTTGGAGCTTTTGATGAAAGTAAAGAGGGCAGTTCGCTCGAGCTTCAGCTTCAAGAAGGAGAAAATGGAAGTCTTACCTATTTTTCAAGCATTCCAACCGACAATCTGCTATCCATCAGAGCTACCATTCATGAGGACAAGGATGTGTATACCCATCATAAAGAAGTGGTCGTGAATTTTTTAAATGGTAAGATCAAGAGTTACCAGGTCGATGGTTATCAGAAGATTGTGCTTAATGACACAATAAGATTCAGGATCAAAGGTGCTATTAACTAGTGTTTCACTGACAACATTGCAAGAGCAGTGGCAGCTGCTTCATCTCCTTTATTTCCATGTTTGCCCCCTGCCCGATCAAGTGCTTGCTTCAAAGTATTCGTGGTGAGTACCCCGAAGATTACGGGTTTGTTGTATTTCAAACCGACGTTGGTAATTCCGTTTGCAACTGCATCACAAATAAAATCGAAATGCTTGGTCTCTCCCTGGATCACGCAACCAAGACAAATCACAGCATCAATATCTTTTCGCTCTGCCATCCATTGAGATCCGAGGCTTAATTCAAAGCTACCAGGGACATCTAGTCGTTCTATGTTTTCTCGAGGAATTCCAGCTTCGGTTAAGAGTTTATGCGCACCAGAAAAAAGCGATTCTGTGACCTGCTCGTTCCATTCAGAAACGACTAATCCTATCTTAAAGCTTGATGCCTTCTTGGATTTGGTAATCTTAACGTCACTCAGGTTTTTCTCAGATGAAGCCATTAGTGAGGGCTTAAGGAACTATAGTTCAGCAGCTAAAGCTTCCAATCGAGCTTTATGCTTCTTAGCCTCGTGGATTAAATCCGATTGAGGATAATCATCGATGATCTTTTGATAAGCTGCAACTGCTCCATTTAGATCGCCACCGTTTTCTCTAGCAATAGATAATTTCTTCAAGTAAACGGGAGAAAAGTATTTGTTAGCCTTGTATTCTGATGCTTGCTCATAGTAATCAGCAGCATTGTCGAAATCATCCTTCTCCATGTATGCATCTCCAATTAATGCAAGAGCTCTAGCCTGAACCAGGTAATCCGAGCTGCTGAACTCTGTCAAGTACCGAATTGCCCCATCAAAATCTCCTAATCGTAGATAAGACGCTCCAGCATAAAAGTGTGAAAGGTTAGCAACTTTGGTTCCAGGGAACTCATCGATGATTTCAAGAAATCCGTAGTTGTTTCCGTCTCCATTCAACGCCAAACCGAGGCTATCTGCTTCAAAGTAAAATTGCGCCTGGAAAAGCTCCTCCTGCGCAGTATTGTTTAAATCAGAGATGTAGTAGTTATATCCGGCAAGCCCCAATACGATGGCTGCTAGTAGCCCTCCGATAGAGAAGACTATTATTCGGTTTTTTTTGTTTTCTAAAAACTCGTTGGCTTTTTCAACAATTGCATTTGGATCTTCCAGGATCTCTATGCCGTCATCTTTCTTTTTGCCTTTTGCCATTTCTAAATGTCTTTTTTCTCCGCACTTTTATGATGCGGTCATTTTTGAGCACGCAAAGATATAGTTATTTATAAAGAGTACGAACTTTTGAGCTTAAATCAAGAATCAACAAACGGGTAGTCAGATTCAACGTAGTTATCCGTGTATGCTTCGGAAGCATCAGGCCAAGGTGATTCCTCAGCAAACTTCACAGATTCCATCACTCGTTCTTTGATCTGAGTATCAATTTCCTTCAAGTCCTCCTCTTTTGCCCACTTATTCTTAAGGATGGTTCTCTTCACTTGCTCAATTGGATCTTGCTGTTTGTACTCTTCCAGTTCCTCCTTGGTTCGATATTTTGCAGGATCTGACATGGAGTGTCCTTTGTATCTATATGTTCTAAACTCAAGAAAAGTAGGTCCGTCACCTTTCCTTGCTCGATCAGCTGCTTTTTTCACAGCATTGTGAACATCCTCCACTCTCATCGCATCTACTCCTTCAGAAGGCATATCATAAGCATCCGCTAACGTATAGAGTTCGGTAACGTTTGAAGTTCGCTTCACAGAAGTTCCCATCGCATAGCCATTGTTCTCAACCACAAAAATGGTAGGCATCTTCAATGTCATCGCCATATTCAACGCTTCATGAAAAGCTCCTTGTCTTACGGCTCCATCTCCCATGTAGCAAATACAGAGGTTCTTGGTCCCTTTGTACATTTCCGCAAAACCGATACCTGCACCCAATGGGATTTGTCCGCCAACAATTCCATGACCGCCCATGAAATTCACTTCTTTGTCAAACATGTGCATCGAACCTCCTTTTCCTTTGGAAACCCCAGTGGCTTTTCCGAACAATTCCGCCATGACTCGATTTGGATCGGTGCCCAACGCAAGCGGATGAGCGTGATCTCTGTATGCAGTGATGTATTTGTCGCCTTCTTCAAGCGCTGAGACTGACCCTGCAGCACAAGCTTCCTGTCCTATATATAAGTGACAGAATCCTCTAATCTTTTGCTGGCCGTAAAGTTGACCTGCCTTCTCCTCAAATCTCCTCATCAAAAGCATCGAGCGATACCATTCCATGTACTGCTCTTTCGAAAATGCTGTCTTTGTCTTTTTTGCTGTCGCTTTAGCTGCCATGGGCATATGTTTTATTTATTGACAATTTAGACTCTATAATTGTTTGGGGATTGCGAAATTATACAAACTCCGTTTAGAATTACACATATTTGGGATCGATACTCGATATCAATGATCCTTAAAAGCCTGAAGCTCACTCATTTCAAAAATCATCTAAACTCCACGTTTGATTTCAACGATGGAATCAACTGTATAATCGGGAAAAATGGCACGGGAAAGACGAATCTGTTGGATGCCATCTACTACTTGTCTTTTACTAAGAGCTCTGTGGGATCTACAGACCGATTGGCAATTAATCATGAAAAGGATTCTTTTACCATTTACGGAACTTATGATCAATTGACAGCTGCAATCCAATTTGAAAAAGGAAAAGCAAAGGTTCTTAAAATTGATGGACAAGAGCCTGAGAAATTTAGAGACGTAATCGGTAAAATTCCATTAGTGATTGTGTTGCCAGATGACACGGCTATGATCAAGGAAGGAAGTGAAGAGCGACGTAAGTTTTTCGATGGTGCCCTTTCTCAATTTGATCATGAGTACTTGGAAATGTTGTTGAACTATAATCGCCTGCTCAAACAGAGAAATGCACTTTTGAAGGAGAGCTCTGAGCGACGGATCGATTTAAAACTAATCGACACATACGATGACCAATTAATCCCACTTTCGAAAAATATTTCTTACAAAAGAGCTGAAGTTGTAGATGTTTTCCTTCCTTACATGGAGGGAAATTACCAGGCTTTACATGATGAAAAGGAATCCCCTGGATTGCTATTCAAGACGCATGTCACAGCTGATTTCGAAAAAGAATTCAAAGCTAATCTTGAAAAAGATCAATTGATGCAACGCACTATGCTTGGGTGTCACAAAGACGATTTCCAATTCACTCTCGACGATCACGCCATTAAGAAGTTTGGCTCTCAAGGCCAACAAAAAACTTTTATCATTTCTTTGAAATTAGCTCTCTTCGATTTTTTAATGACAAAAACAGGTGAGAAACCTCTACTATTGCTAGACGACATCTTCGATAAATTGGATGACTCCCGGATCAAATTGCTGGTCGAATTGTTGGAAGACAAAGATCGGTTTGGTCAAATATTCATTACTGATGCCCGAGCAGATAGAAGCCGAGAGCTTTTTTCCCCTCAGAAAGAAGTGAATTTTATTGAAATTGCAGAATGAGTGAAGATCCCATCAAAAACTTCAGAACAGCTTTCAACCAATTTTTGAAGGAGGAAAACCTTGAGCACACCTTCAAGCAAAAACGATTGATTGCTAACTGGGAAAAAGTGATGGGCAAGACGATCGCTTCACGAACTAATCAAATTTTCTTTAAGGACAAGACCCTTTTCGTGAAGCTCAGTTCAGCACCATTGAAACAAGAAATGCAAAATTCAAAAGCGAAAATTCTAGACCTGATTACTGAAGAAATTGGAAAAGGGGAAGTCGAAGATATTCGATTCTTATAGCTGCAATTGTCAAATCATTTGAATGTAGGAATTCAAGTTATCTTCTTCTTTCAAATTTAGTTTTTGTTTTAATCGATATCTACTCATCACAACACTTCGCTGTGCGATTCCAAGAACTCTGGCAATTTCTCTTGTGTTTAAATCCATCCTGATCAAGGATAGTAATCTCCGTTCTTTTTGAGTAAGATGACCATGGCGCTCAATCAACGTTTTACTAAACTTTGGATGTATCTTGGAAAAATGGCTATCCAAGCGTTCCCACTCTTTATCAAAAGATCTATTAACAAACATCTCATTCAATACACCTTGTAGATCCTTACCAGCTACCTCTTCGCTTTTTCTGATCTCTTTCAGTTTGCTTTCAATCTTTTCAATGTGATTGTTGAGGTTGATGACTTGAAGCGCCTGCTGTTGCAACGCCATCTCTCCTTTCTCAAGTTCAGTTCTGAGTTCTAGTTGACACCTATTATTCCTGCGATTTATGTATATAATAAAACCCGCAGCAAGTAATACGACCCAAATGATTGTGATAATCAAAAACAATTGCGTCCTCTGCTCACTCTCCTTACGAGCTTGTGTTTGATTTTCAGGAAAATAGTATTCGCCTATCTCGTCATACTCCAAATGTGTAATTGGGAGGTTGTGTGCTGCGATCGCATTTTGGTCAAAATAGAATTCGCTACCGCTCTTCGCTTCAGAATTATGGACAAGGCCTAGCAAAGAGAATGTAACTAACAAAACCTTGTAAAAACATTTCTTCAAATAGAACCACGATACCAGAATCATATCAATTTTGATAAAATTTGATAAGGGGTAGTAGAAAAATATTCTACATACCTCTTAGGAAAAATTAATCCCAAAGAGGACGTGGTATTTTTAGGGTGTCCTGAAGAGTGGTTTGATTGTTAGTGGTCGAAATGAAAGGCAGAGAGCCTTTCTTAATTAAACTTCTTACGTGCGAAAACGCGATCTGGTTTAATGTATATGCTATTATAATTAATTTTTTTGAATCTTCACAAATGACGATTTTAATTCTCTAATTAATTTTCTATCTCCACTTCATCCAAATTCATGAATTCTATTTGATCGTTATCTGAAAGTGTCACACCAATTACTGAATCTTTTTTGATAGACCCATCCAGTATTGATTTCGATAGTTCATTCAAAATTTCTCTTTGAAGCACTCTTTTCAACGGTCGCGCCCCAAATTGTGGATCGAAACCAACTCTTCCTAGGAACTGTAGTGCTTTTTCGTCAGCTTCAATCTTGATTCCACTCTCTTCCAATCGCTTTTGAATAAGCTTGAATTGGATCGCTACAATTTTTTGCAAGTCTTCCTGGCTTAATGGTCTGAACATGATTGTTTCATCCACCCGATTCAAAAACTCTGGCCTTACAGATTTTTTCAAAAGTTCAAAAACTTGTGCCTTTGTTTCTTCAATGACTGGTTCCGGATTCTTTTCGTCCAGTCGTTCAAAGTTTTCCTGGATTAGACCTGAACCGATATTGGTCGTCATGATGATAATGGTATTCTTAAAGTTGGCCACTCGGCCTTTGTTGTCAGTAAGTCTACCATCGTCCAATACCTGAAGTAAAATGTTGAAGACATCTGGATGCGCTTTTTCTATTTCGTCAAGCAAAATCACACTGTATGGCTTCCTTCTAACTGCTTCAGTAAGCTGCCCGCCTTCATCATATCCCACATATCCTGGAGGAGCGCCAATCAATCGGCTCACTGCATGCCGTTCCTGATATTCAGACATGTCAATTCTGACCATCGCATTTTCATCGTTGAATAAATATTCAGCGAGTGCCTTCGCTAGCTCGGTTTTTCCAACTCCTGTGGTCCCCAGGAAAATGAAAGATCCTATTGGTCTTTTTGGATCATGTAATCCTGCTCGACTTCTTCTTACCGCATCGGACACAGCTTGAATGGCTTCTGTCTGACCAGCTACTCGTAAGCCCAATTCTTGCTCTAAGTGCATAAGCTTCTCTCGATCTCCTTGAAGCATTTTTGATACTGGAATACCTGTCCATCGGGCTACTACTCCGGCAATATCTTCTGCGTCAACTTCTTCCTTCAGCAGGCTTTCTTCGCCTTGCATTTCTGAAAGTTGTTGCTGGAAATTCTCTAGTTGGGCTTCTGCCTCTCCAAGTTTACCGTATCTGATTTCTGCAACCAATGCCAGATCTCCAGCTTTTTCGGCTTTTTCAGCTTCCATTTTAAGTTGCTCGATGTTCTCCTTAGTGCTTCGTAGGCCTTGGATGACATTTTTCTCATTTTCCCACTTGGCTTTTAGTCCTTTCCTTTCTTCGTCCAAGTCTGCAATTTCTTTGCTCAATTCGGCTTCCTTCTTTTTGTCTTTTTCTCTTCTAATTGCTTCACGTTCAATCTCTAGCTGCATTACTTTCCGATTGAGTTCATCTAGTTCTTCCGGCAAAGAATCTATTTCGATCCGAAGTTTTGCCGCAGCTTCATCCATCAGGTCAATGGCCTTGTCTGGTAAAAATCTATCTGAAATGTATCTGTTCGAGAGTTCAACAGAGGAAATCACCGCATCGTCCTTGATTCTTACTCCGTGATGGAGCTCGTATTTGTCTTTAATTCCTCTTAAAATGGAAATGGCATCCTGAACGGAAGGTTCATCTACAATCACCGATTGAAATCTTCTCTCTAGCGCTTTGTCTTTTTCGACATATTTCTGGTACTCTTTGAGTGTAGTAGCACCTATTGCATGAAGTTCCCCTCTGGCCAAAGCTGGCTTCAACAGATTAGCAGCGTCCATCGCTCCTTCACCTCCTCCGCCAGTACCAATCAACGTATGTATCTCGTCGATGAACAAAATGATTTCACCATCGCTATCTGTCACTTCTTTTATAACTGCTTTTAGCCTTTCCTCAAATTCTCCCTTGTATTTTGCTCCGGCAACTAAAAGACCCATATCCAATGAAATGATGGTTTTTGACCTCAGGTTCTCAGGTACGTCACCATCTACGATTCGTTGAGCCATTCCTTCAACAATTGCTGTCTTACCAACTCCAGGTTCTCCTAATAAAATTGGATTGTTCTTAGTTCGTCTCGCGAGAATTTGCAACACCCTCCTGATCTCATCATCTCGGCCAATCACTGGATCAATTTTTCCTTTTTTAGCTAAATCATTGAGGTTTTTTGAATACCTGGAAAGTGACTGGTATTTTGCTTCGGCATTTTGATCTTTTACGGATTCTCCTCCTCTTAACTCTTTGATGGCAGCAATCAATAGTTTCTTTTCGAAACCTTCATTTTTCAAAAGCTGAGCCACTTTATCATTTCCATCAATCAACCCTAAAATCATGTGCTCGACGGCTACAAATTCGTCTCCGAATTCCTTCAAATGTTTCTCTGCATTTTGAAGCGCTTTTGCCGCATCGTTTGATAGATAGGGTTGTCCTCCTGAGACGACCGGATAACTATTGATTATTTTGTCTACCTCCTGTTCAATGGAATTCTTGTTGGCTCCAAGTTTCTTTAATAGAAATGAAATTAAGCTTTCGTCTGACTGGAGAATTGCCTTGATCAAATGACCAGTCTCGATCACCTGGTGCTGATTTCCAGATGCAATTTCAGTTGCCTTTTGAAGTGCTTCCTGTGATTTTATTGTGTAATTGTTGAAGTTCATTGCCGTCGCGTTTCTTGTACAAGTCGAAAATATCAAAAGCTATTCCATTGATTCTTTTGGACTATTTGCAGACAAAATGTCACTTTAAAATGGTTGGGATTCAAATTTTGCTGCCAGAATGGCAATAGGTTAATTGCCGCTTTCTTTATCTGCTTTGGGAGGCTCCTCTTTAACAGGTTCTTCCTCTTTTTTTCCAAGTAGCTTTTGTTTTTTGGCTTTCAAGCTTTCACTAGCCTCTTCCAGGTTAAGACGCGCTTTTAATCGATTCAAAATTCCTTTGCCGATTGAAAGGGCTCGGTCTCCAAAGGTTGGATCTACAGGCTTGGTTGATTGAGCAGGTGCTTCAGACGCAACTTCTCTTTTTATAATATATTTATTGGTGGAGGCAGTATCTACAACAATCTTTTGAGCTGAGGAAGCAAAAGATAGTGCTAAGGCAAATACACATAGAAAATTAGTTTTAATCCTCAACGCAACGGAATTCTTTCAAATGTTATCAATAATACCATAAAGAGAAGAAATTGGAAAGGATTTGCAAAAACTGTGGATGGAAACTCGAACCGGAATTTAAGTTCTGCCCGAACTGTGGCCAAGAACATAAGGAGAAGGTGGTTCACTTTAAGCAATTCATGCTTGATTTTCTTGGTGATTATTTTACGTTCGATTCTCTTATCATTCGGAGTGTAAGACCATTGTTATTCAACCCTGGTTTTCTGACTCAAGAGTTTTTGGCGGGCAGAAGAGTTCGTTACATACCACCGCTTCGCATGTTCATTTTCATTAGCATTATTTTCTTCCTGGTCCTTGGCCCTGTAGATTCATCTGTTGGAGTTGAGAAAAGTGATGAGAATGAATTCCTGGATTTTTTCTTTAGTGTTTGGTTTCCAAGGTTGTTCTTTCTTTTGCTTCCGCTATTTGCCTTTTTTCTTTTCCTAATGTTTCGAAAATCAGTAAAAATCTACCTCTCTCATTTCATTTTCTCCGTGCACTTCCATGCATTTATTTTCGCCCTCTCCACCATCTTCGTCATCCTGATCGATTACATTTTCCCAACAAGTGTTTTTCTAAGTCAATGGGCCTTTTTTATTACCATTGGCATTCTTGAAATCTATCTTCTGATTGCACTCAGGAAAGTTTACCAACAACGCTGGTTCATCACATTTTTCAAACTTTTTCTCATCAATATCATGTACTCAATTTCTGCAATGATCATTTTCGCAGGAGTCGGCACTTTGATCTTTTTGATGTAATTGTCATTCCTTGTCCATCATTAGCAACCAATTACGTCACTTGACTGTTAGTTGAGTAACTTAGACTATGACCACAGTTTCCCAACATCAATTTCCACTTAATTGTCCTACTGGAAGGTGGACGCTTATATCAACAATTCTTGCCTCCAGCATGGCTTTCATTGATGGGACTGCCCTGAATGTAATCCTTCCTTCGCTACAAAGAGATCTTGGTGCAACCGGCTCTGATCTTTTTTGGGTGCTGAATGGCTACCTTTTGATGTTAGCTGCTTTAATTATTGTGGGTGGAAGTCTTGGCGACAAGTTGGGACGAGTCAAGGTATTCAAATTTGGAATCCTGGTATTCACTATTGGTTCCATTTTATGTGGAATTACTCCTAGTATCACACTTCTGATCATTTTTCGAATGATTCAGGGAATTGGAGGTGCATTAATGATTCCTGGAAGTTTGGCAATTATCTCTGCGGTCTTCAGCAAGGAAGAAAAAGGAAGAGCAATTGGTTCTTGGTCCGCTGCTACAACTATTGTCACGATTTGTGGTCCTGTGCTCGGTGGAGCGCTTGCAGATATTGGCCTGTGGCGATTTATCTTTTTCATCAATGTTCCTTTGGGATTGATTTCAATTCTTGTCCTACATTTTAAAGTCCCAGAAAGCAAAGAACCAGGAAGTTCCAAGGTTGATATTTGGGGGGCAGTTTTGCTGGTTGCTAGTCTAGCATTGATCACTTTTGGCTTTTTGGAAATGCCCGAAGTTGGATATCAAAGTCCGATAGTCTTAGCAAGTTTGATTATTGGAACTTTATTATTGGGAGTCTTTATTGTTGTTGAGAAAAAGGTGGACCAACCAATGATCCCGCTGAATTTATTTCAGAACAAAACCTTTTCTGGGGTCAACTTGCTTAGTTTTTTTCTATACGCTGGGCTAGGAGCAATCATGCTTTTCCTTTCCTTAAACATCATTCAGGTTCAGGGATATTCACAGCTTCAAGCAGGTCTTACATTTCTGCCATTTTCCTTCATCATGGTTTTACTTGCAAGGAAAATGGGGTCGCTTTCCGATAAGTATGGTTTCAGAAAATTTCTGATCCTAGGGCCGACATTGACTGGATTTGGAATGCTTTGGTTAGCAATGATTGGCCTGACCGACGGACCGTCCGATTACTGGACTACTTATTTTCCGCCATTTCTAGTTTTCGCAATCGGGATGTCAATAACAGTTGTCCCGCTTACTACTGCTGTCATGAGCTGCGTTGATGAAAGTAAATCCGGAATTGCTTCTGGAATCAACAATAGTGTTACAAGAATTTCTGGAACATTTATAAACGCTGTTCTTGGAGCTGTCGCGATTCTCCTTTTTACTAACTACTCCATGAAAGAGATCAACGGGCTTGGTTTGACAGAGAAACAATCCAACGAGTTACTGATTGAGACAACTAAGTTGGGTGAGGCCCGTGCACCCATTGCATATGAAAGTGGTTTGCAGACAAAAGTGAATTCCATTTTTCAAGAAGGTTTTATCGCGACTTATCGATGGGTTGGAATACTGAGTTCAGTCTTGGCTTTCCTTTCGGCTGGTATTGCATTTTTTATGGTTGAAGAAAAACGGTCGGAGTAATGGGGAAACGGCAATTAAGTGCAATCATGTTTACGGATCTTGCCGGGTACACTGCAATGATGCAGGAGGACGAGATCAATGCGAAAGGATTAAGAGACCGACACAGAAAAATTCTTGAGCATGAGATTTCGGAACATGATGGAAAAATCTTGCAGTATTATGGTGATGGAGCTCTTTCAGTTTTTAGTAGTACCATCTCTGCAGCAACATCAGCGGTTTCTATTCAAAAAGCTTCAATTACTGGGAACATTCCTTTGAGAATCGGCATTCATACCGGTGATGTTGTTATTGAGGATGATGGCGTTTACGGCGATGGCGTGAACATTGCCTCTCGAATTGAATCTTTTGCCACCTCTGGTTCTGTGATGATCTCTGATAAGGTTTTTGATGATCTCAAAAATCACCCTTCGTTTCAACCATCTTTGATGGGTGAGTTCGAATTAAAGAATGTGAAACGACCAGTTGAGGTATATGCCTTGACAAACGATGGATTGGTGGTGCCACAGCGTACAGAGCTCAAAGGAAAAGTGAAAGAGCGAATCAAAAGTATTGCTGTTCTTCCCTTTATAAACCGAAGCGCGGATCCAGAAAATGAGTATTTCAGTGACGGAATCACTGAAGAAATAATTACTGCTCTGGCAAAAGTTGATGGCCTACGCGTGATCTCTCGAACAAGTTCTTTCTCATTCAAAGGAAAAAACATGGATGTTCGAGAAATCGGCAAACAACTCGAAGTTCAATCCATACTCGAAGGAAGTGTCAGGAAGTCAGGGAACAAAGTTCGAATAAGTGCGCAACTGAGCAGCGCATTCGATGGCTATGAACTGTGGACTGAGACTTACGATCGGTTACTTGAGGACATTTTCGAAGTGCAAGATGAGATTTCGCTGAAGATCTCGCACCAGCTAAAAGAAAAACTGTCGATTAGTTCGGTTGAAGATGAAGGCAAAACCAAGACCGTAGAAATAGAAGCCTACAATTCTTATTTACAAGGTCTGTTTTACTACAACAAATGGACACCGGATAATGCTCAAAAGGCTACTGTCGCATTTAAAAAAGCGATTGAGATCCAGCCAGATTATGAGCAAGCTTATGCCGGATTGGCACTCGCTTACTCGTTATTATCCTTCACTGGAGTTTTTAAGCCCGATGAAGGTTACGCATTAACAGAGGAAGCTGCAAAAAAAGCACTAGAGCTTAATAAACAATCTGACGTTGGTTATATCGCCCTTGCTTATGTTGCCTTTTTCTATCATTGGGATTTTAAAAAAGCAAAGGCTTATACTGAAAAGGCACTAACAATTAATCCAAAGTCCCCCGATGCTAACCTAGTGTCATCTTTATATCCAATGATTTATGGCGACTTGGATCAAGCGGTTGCTTTCATTGAACAGGCCAGAGAAATAGACCCACTATCATCGCTTACGAATCGTACCCTCGCAGATGCTTATTACTTCCGCGGGGATTACAATTTGGCCATCGAGATCTACGACTGGCTGCTCGATCAAGATCCGGATTTCAAGACCGCCTTTGAGTTCAAAGGGTGGGCCTATTTAATGAATGGAGATTATGATGAGGCCATAAAGATTTTCAAAGCCATTGGTGGAGAAAAAGCACTCCACTCCATTAAGCCATTTGTCCAGCTTGGATATGCGTATGCCCTAAAGGGAGAAACGGAAACAGCTAAGACCTATTTAGAAGAGTTAATCAAGGATGCAGAAGAAAATCCGGATGGAGCCTACGAATTAAGTTTTGCTACGCTCTATACAGGGCTTGGCATGATAGACGAAGCTTTCGAACATCTTAGAAAAGTTCTTGAACTAAGGCTCGGGGCAGCTGTCATGATTAAATCGAGCCCGATATGGAATCCTCTTCGTTCCGATCCCCGGTTCAAAGAACTCTTAGAAGAAATAGGAATTTCCTAAACTACATTTTAGTTACTCACTTAGAGGAGCCGTTTCGTTTTTCTTATTGTTTTCGTTTTCATCAACGTAACCTCCGCCACCCATTTCACCAACATTTAACTCATCGGCAGCATCATCAGTACAGCTTGTACCGAAAAACAACACTCCACCAAGTAGTAGTATGCTTAAGATCTTTGATTGTTTCATAGCTCCTTTATTTTAAGTTTGACCTCTTTGTATACGGACAGTCGTCCAATTAAAATGAGCGCTTTTTTACAATGAAAAACCTGTATCTGTAATCCAAGCAAAGAATTTTCTTGGTTTTCTCAACTGCTTACTAGGCATGAAATAATTTTTTCAGGTTTGTAACCTTCGAAAGCTTTTTGGGTAACTTATTCGAATTTCCCAGCAGCCCCCGATTGGTCGGGGGGATTTCATTAAGGGATCTGGGTCTTCAAAGTTTAATTAAATAAATACTGTCGAATTGGACAGAGCGGCCGGTTTGGATTTAGGAATTACTGACGAGCACCTGATGGCTCAGGTCAAAAATGGACAGCTTGATCAGTTGAACGAATTGTTTGACCGCTATAGTAAGCGGATATACAATTACTTTCTTAAGTCTACGCTAGACAGGGATGATAGTGATGACCTTACTCAAGAGCTTTTTATACGAGTAATGAAGTACAGGAAATCATACAAGGAAGGTCAAACCGTCCAATACTGGATTTTTCAAATTGCCCGGAACATGACCAAAGATCATTTCCGAAAAATGAAGGTTCACAAAGACCAGTTTAACCCAGTCGAAGTGATGCCGGAAGTAATGGAAGAAGAACTGGACGAAAGCAGAGAAAGAGAAAAGCAACTATACAAGGCAATGAATGAATTGCCCGATGACAAAAGAGAGTTGCTTGTGTTGAGCAAGTTCGAAGGATTGAAATACGAGCAGATTGCAGTAATGAGAAAAACCTCAGTAAGCAATATCAAAGTGCAAGTTCACCGGACACTGAAAGAATTGAAGGAACTCTACTTTGCTCGAGAAAATGAATGGAACTAGAAATTTAGAACAATGAAAAAAGAGATTACAGACGAAGAATTGATCGAGTTGATCGAAGGAGGTGCTAACAAAGAACTTGAGCAGCTTCTTTCTAAAGATTCTGATCTCAAGAATCGGTTCAACGAACTAAAGGAGGTAGTTGATGCTATTGAAAGCTCACAAAGTGTGGATGTTCCAGCTCACATAAAAATGAATTTTCAAGAGACCATTATGACCGAAAAATCCAAAAGTTCCGGTCAATTCTCCTGGATGCATATAGCTGCCGCCGTTACGATTTTAATCCTTGGATTTGGATTGGGCAGGATCTCAGATAACTCAAACACTTCCGAATTGGCTAGTCTCAAAAGCGAAATTGAATCACTCAAAGAAGTGACATTGACAAGCGCTTTGCAGGAGTATTCAGCAAGTGAACGAATCATGGCAGTCAATCAGATCGAAGCTTCAACTCGAGAAGTCAGCCCTGAATTGATTTCTACTTTGATCAACACTTTGAATTCTGACAAAAGCCCGAATGTTCGATATGCAGCCCTGCAGGCAGTGGCTAATTACATTGACAATGAAGATGTGAGGGCTCAGCTAGTAAAGTCACTCGAATCTCAAAATGATGCATTGATTCAAATTTCACTAATCACAATTCTTGTAGAAGCAGAAGAAAGAAGTGCGATTGCACCACTAAAAGACATAATTGATAATGAGGAGATCTCACCTGAAGTAAAGCAGCAAGCAGAGATTGCTATTCAGGTCTTAACATAAACACAGATCAAAAAGAGCTAATATGAAAACGATAAATAAAAATAAAATGAAAACGCTACTGACGGGAGTACTACTCCTATCTATTCAGCTAGCTTTTAGCCAAGACTCTAGTTTCAGATTTGATGTCAAGGGCAATGCCTCTGAGACGATACTTGAAATCACTCAGCTTGCGGCGGATTTAGAAATCCGAGGAGAAGATGTTTCAGAAATTCTAATTCAGGCATTGGATTATGAAGGGCTTCCAGAAAAGGCAAGAGGACTTAAACCTCTTTCAGGAGGCGCACCCGAAAACACCGGAATTGGCTTGAGCATTGAGCAAGAAGGTAATGTAATTTCCTTATCAGGAGCGCACAGAGAAGCGGATGATGGAACCTACAGAATTCGAGTTCCAAAAGACCTTATGCTGAAATTGGACTACTTGAGCTGGCAAGCCGGTGATGTGGAAATCTCTGGGATGCAAAACGAGATTGAAGCCAAAAGTCAGGTCGGCGATCTGGTATTTGAGGATGTGACCGGACCAATTGTTGCCCACACGTTAAGCGCTGACCTTGAAGTGATCTTCTCAAGCCTAAACCAGGCATCTCCATCATCAATCACTTCTACAAGCGGTGACATTGATGTGAGTATTCCCTCGTCTACCGAAGGGGTGTTCAAAATGGCAACTGTTTCAGGAGGAGTTTACACGGATCTTGATTTTGATCTCGGTGAAGACGCAGACAAAAGAAGGCTTGTCGGTCAATCAGCGACAGGGACATTAAATGGTGGCGGAGTACAGGTTTCCCTTAAAACCATAAGTGGAGACATCTATGTAAGAAAATCAAACTGATCAGAGCAATGAAAACACTAACTATTCTTCTATGCGTGGCAACTTTGGGGCTGTCCGCACAACCTAAAAATGTAATTGAAACTATTGAGTTATCTGGTCAATCAAAACTAGACCTAGAATTCCCCTTTGCAGACGACATCCTTTTCAAAACGTGGAACAAAAATGAAGTTAAGGTCGAAGTTGAGGTGGAAATAAATGATGGAAGAGATAATGACATTTTTGTTTTGTCATCTACCAAATCTTCTTCGACTGTGTATATCGAAATGGATGAAGACAAATGGGATGATATAGGAAGAAAAAGATGGAACCGAAATCGAAGTTGGCAGACAACCATTAACTATGTTGTTTATCTACCAAAACAGTTGGAAGTAGATGCTAACACCATCTCAGGAGATTACGAATTTGAATATTATGGAACCGAAATGAATCTCGAAACCATTTCTGGTGCCATTGATATTACCGTTCCACCAAATCTGGGGTTTGATTTCAGAGCCGAAACAATTTCAGGAGAAGTTTTCAGTGACATGGATATCAAGTTTCCATATGGAAAAGACGGCTTACGTCAAATTGTAGGTCAAGATATTCGAGGCAGGATTAGCGATGGTGGAGAGAGACTTTCATTTAAAACGATAAGCGGAAACATTTATCTGAGGAAAGGATAATTCCAAACCAAAAACTCCGTTCAAGGGAAGTAGGTTATATCTTTATCGAGATGAAATCAGCTTTCCCTTTTTTGTTGCTCTCATTCGTTTTGCTTTTAACAAATTGTGGAGAAAACGACATACAACTTCCTGATCAGGTCTTGGTAGGAAAAGTAGAAGGTAAGGACTGGGAATTGAAATTTGGAAATGCATTCATCTTTTCTTCGGACTTGAAATACCAAATCAAGTTTCTTTCTACACAAGAAAGTGCACAAGACCCTTGCGCTGTTCCAAACACAGGTAACAATCACATTTCAATGATTATGCCACTACAAAGAGGAAGTTTTTCCATTCCACTTCCTATCGTATCAGAGTCCGCGCGATTTCACTACTCAGACGGAAGCTCTGCTATCGCAACAAGCGGATTTCTGGAAATATTTGATATCGACAACCTCCGCATCTTTGGATATTTGCAGGCTCAGCTTGATGATGATAATACTGTCGAAGGATCGTTTGAAGTCCTGATCTGCAATTAGACTTTTAACCTTCGACTTCCTCGTAAGCATCAACCGGCAAGCAACTGCACACCAAGTTTCTATCTCCATATGCATTATCCACTCTGCTAACTGCTGGCCAGAATTTGTTTTCCTTGACATAGCTAACAGGAAATGCAGCAATTTCTCTTGAGTAAGGATAATTCCACTCATCCGCAACCAGTGTTTTATAAGAATGAGGTGCATTTTTAAGCGGGTTGTTCTCAGCATCCATTACCCCGTCCATCACTTGTTGAACTTCTGACCGAATAGAGATCATCGCCTCACAAAACCGATCAAGCTCTTCCTTAACTTCGCTTTCAGTTGGTTCGATCATCATTGTGCCTGGAACCGGAAATGAAACGGTCGGCGCATGGAACCCATAGTCGATGAGTCGTTTGGCAATATCCTCTACCTCTATTCCCGATTTTTTGAATTCACGGCAATCAATGATCAACTCATGTGCATTCTTACCTTTTTCGTTGGTATAAAGAACAGGATAGTGGTCCTTCAATTTAGCAGCAATGTAATTCGCATTTAGAATCGCCAGCTTTGTCGCATTAGTCAACCCTTTTGCTCCCATCATCGCCACATAAGCGTGAGAAATTGGTAAGATGCTCGCACTTGAAAACGGTGCAGCCGCAATGGATGGATTATTGTTTTCCTCTGTGATATGTCCTGGTAAGTAAGGAGTCAAATGCTCCGCTACTCCAATTGGACCCATCCCAGGACCTCCTCCTCCATGAGGAATACAGAACGTTTTGTGAAGATTTAAATGGCAAACATCAGCTCCAATGATTCCTGGAGATGTCAAACCAACTTGTGCATTCATGTTTGCGCCATCCATGTAGACCTGACCGCCGTTTTGATGAATAATTTCACATATCTCGATGATCGATTCTTCAAAAACTCCATGAGTGGATGGATACGTCACCATCAATGCTGCTAATGTTTCAGAATGTTCTTCCGCCTTCGCCTTTAAATCCGATAAATCAATATTTCCGTTATCATCACATTGAACAATTACTACTTTCATCCCCGCCATTACCGCACTCGCTGGATTGGTTCCGTGAGCAGAAGAGGGAATTAGTGCTATGTTTCGATCCGGCTGTCCCGAACCCTCCAGATAGGATTTTATGACCATCAAACCTGCATACTCCCCTTGAGCTCCGGAGTTTGGCTGAAAAGAGATCGAATCAAATCCTGTGATTTCCACTAGCCAATCATGAAGTTCAGAGATCATAATCTGATAACCTTCCGCCTGATCCTTGGGCGCGAATGGATGAATATTTCCAAATTCAGGCCAGGTTACAGGAACCATTTCTGTTGTCGCATTTAGCTTCATCGTACATGAGCCCAAAGAGATCATGGAATGAACCAAAGAAAGATCTTTGTTTTCGAGCCGCTTCATGTAGCGAAGCAACTCATGCTCCGAGTGGAAATTGTTGAATACCGGATGTGTGAGAAAATCCGTTTTACGATCAAGCGAACCAGGAAATTCTGCTTTCACTTTTTCAGTAATTGAAATACTGTTCGCTTCAGCCAATTGTGCAAAAACGTTTAGGACTTTGTTTGCGTCATTCACCGTATGTGATTCGTCAAATGAAATGCCTACTCCGTCATTGAAATATCTGAAATTGATTTTTTCCTTATCACTCAATTCCTTGAGTTTAGCTATTTGAGAACTATCCAAGTCAATTCGAAGCGTATCGAAATACACCTCATTTCTATTTTGGAATCCCAATTCAGATAAACCGTCTGATGTTTCCTTGGCAAGTCCATGTGTTCTAAGTGCAATCCGTTTTAATCCCCCAGACCCATGATAAACTGCATACATGGAAGCCATCACAGCCAACAAAACCTGAGCCGTACAAATGTTGGAAGTTGCTCGCTCACGCTTGATGTGTTGCTCTCTAGTTTGGAGCGCCATTCGATAGGCATCATTCCCATGTGCATCTTTGGAAGCCCCAATGATCCGCCCAGGAATTGCTCGTTTGAAATCTTCTTTTGTGGCGAAAAATGCTGCGTGAGGTCCACCATAGCCCATTGGAATCCCAAAACGCTGAGAAGTTCCAACTACTACATCTGTTCCCCAATCACCAGGCGCAGTTAAAAGTACAAGTGCAAGAAGATCTGATGCGCAGGCAGTGAATACATTGTTCTCTTTAGCTGCAGCAACTATGGAAGACCAATCTTTAATCGATCCTGAATTATTAGGATATTGGAAAAGAATTCCGAATACATCATCTGCAGTTACATCAGAATTACTTAAATCGACAACTGACAATTCAATTCCAAATGGTAATGCCCTCGTTTTCAGTACTTCAATCGTTTGGGGAAATACTTCATTGTCGACAAGGAATTTGTTCGCATTTTTCTTGTCTCTCTTTCTCGATCCAAATAACATCGTCATTGCTTCAGCAGCTGCCGTGGCTTCATCCAGTAACGAGGCATTGGCAATCTCCATCCCCGTCAAATCAATGACCATCGTTTGAAAATTGATAAGCGCTTCTAATCGGCCTTGAGCAATCTCCGCCTGATATGGAGTGTATGCTGTATACCATCCCGGATTCTCCAGGATATTTCTCTGAATCACGGTTGGAACCACAGAGTTGTAATAACCCTGTCCAATAAACGATTTGTAAACTTTGTTTTTGGAGGCAGTTTTCTTAATGCTTGAAAGGTACTCGTACTCATTCAATGGCTTAGGTAAGGCAAGTTCTTTTTCTTGTCGAATCGCTGGAGGAATTGCCTCATTTATCAATTGATCTATCGTATCAACACCAATCGCATTGAGCATCTCCTGATGATCCGTTTCAGGTCCATTGTGTCGACTTTCAAAAGTCACTCGATCGTTAAGATTGATTTCCATTGGGAGGGCTGTGTTTATTTTTTAAGGGCGCTAATTTACATTAGTCCTTTCAGGACTAAAAGGTTTTATACGTAACCATTCCTGTAAATAATTAGTTTGGTCGATTTAAAAATCTCGTAGCTTTATCCCTTGAAATAATCAATCAATTTTAACTAATGAAAAAAGTAATTTATCTAATTGGAGTATTGATAGCATGGGGAGGTATTGCCCAGGACAAGCAAGCAATAAAATATGCCAAAACCATTAAAGTTGACGACCTAAGAGGGCACTTACAAATCTTGGCATCTGATGAATATGAAGGAAGAGAAACAGGAACTAAAGGCCAAAAGATGGCGGCAGAATACATCGCTAACTATTTCGAATCACTCGGTTTGGAAGCTCCGGTGGATAACACCTATTTTCAAAAGTTTAATTTGACCTCAAGCGAGATTAGCACATCATATTTCAGAAAAGGTGAAGAGAAAAAAATGGTATTTGAAGATTTCATTTATTTCTCAAGAGCCGAAACTTCAGGTGAGGAATACATCAATATTGTGATTGCTGACGAATCGGACAGCAACATTAAATCTTACAAAGATGCTTACGTTGCTTACCGAGTTCAAGGGTTTACAAGAATGCAGGATCGCATTGAAAAGGCAAAAGAAGCGGGGGCTAAGGGTTTTATAGAAATCATCGAACCAGATGATGCATTTTCATCAACCTTAAGTAGGTTTTCTTCTTTTATGCAAAGACCAGGGTTAGGATTAGATGGCAGAGACAATGAAGGAAGTAAAATGGTACTCCTTGGTAGAGAAACTATCTCTTGGATATTTGAAAAAGAGTATGACCAATTGAACGCTGGAGATAAAGCTCAAGTGATTTTTAATGCAGACTACCTTGACAAACCAACGGAAACGGAGAATGTTCTTGGTTTTCTAAGAGGTTCAGAAAAGCCGGAAGAAGTAGTCGTGATAACTGCTCATTACGATCACATTGGTATCACGAATGGCGAAATAAATAATGGCGCGGATGACGATGGGTCTGGTACGGTAACAGTTCTGGAATTGGCTCAGGCATTCACAAACGCAGCAGAAAAAGGAAAAGGACCAAAAAGGAGTATTCTTTTCATGACAGTAACTGGTGAGGAGAAAGGTCTTCTGGGATCACGATACTACACAGATTTTAATCCGATTTTTCCGCTTGAAAATACGGTCGCCAACTTGAACATAGACATGGTTGGACGAGTGGATGAAAAACATAGTGACAATCCGAACTATATCTACTTGATCGGATCTGACAAATTATCGCAGGAATTGCACGACTTATCAGAGAACGTAAATACAACCTATACGAACCTTGAGCTCGATTATACTTACAATGATGAGAATGATCCTAATAGGTTCTATTACCGATCAGACCACTACAATTTCGCAAAAAACAACATTCCGATCATATTCTACTTTAATGGTGTTCACCCTGATTATCACAAGCCCACGGACACCATTGAAAAAATCAACTTTGATAAGATGGAGAAAATTGCGCGACTAATTTTCCATACCGGATGGGAAATCGCAAATAGGGAAGAAAGAATAAAAGCTGATGAGGATAAGGTGGAGAATGTGGCGGGAAATTGATCATTGTGGGGCATAAGCCCCACAAGATCTTTTCAACCAGCTATGGAAAGAAAGACTATAACATCTATCTTTCTAATACAAGTATATGTCTTTTTTCTGGATAGAAGAAAAATGACACGTGGACTTTTAATGATTTTAACAAATTCGCAATTTTATTTCAACAATTGACTTATAAATAAATTATTATAGTAAGATTTAGGACATAAACAGAATTTATTATCAGAATTTACTTCTGATAATACCGTTTTACCCCTTATAAATTTGCCTATTTGATTTATGAAATATTTCAATTACAACTAAAATTAATCCAAAGATGTACGTAATAAGGGATGCCAAGATTGTAAACGAAGGAGCCATTTCTACTGGTGATATTCACATAAAGAATGGTCGAATTGAAAAGATTGGAAGCAATCTCAAAATAGAAGGCAACATAACTGAAATTGATGCTAGCGAACTGCATTTATTCCCTGGTATTATCGATGATCAGGTACATTTCAGAGAGCCAGGTCTTACACACAAAGGAGAAATTTTCACTGAGTCTCGAGCTGCAGTTGCAGGAGGAATTACATCTTACATGGAAATGCCAAATGTTAATCCTCAAACGGTAACACAAGAACTGTTAGAGGAAAAATATCAACTTGGAGCTGAGAAATCCCTGGCCAACTACTCTTTTTATATGGGATCTACCAATGACAATCTTGATGAGATTTTAAAAACCGACCCTAAGACTGTCTGTGGGATAAAAATCTTCATGGGTTCTTCAACAGGAAACATGTTAGTTGACAATCCTGAAACGCTTGAGAATATTTTTAGAAATGCTCCTATTCTAATCGCCACACATTGTGAAGATGAGGAAACCATTAAGACGAACTTGACGGTCTACAAAGAACTTTATGGAGATGAGATACCACTCAAATATCATCCGGTTATCCGTAGTGAGGAGGCATGTTACCTTTCATCTTCCCAAGCAATTGAAATGGCCAAAAAGAACGATACCCGGTTGCACATTCTTCATATTTCCACCGGAAAGGAAACTGACTTATTTTCCAATAAGGAACCTTTGGGCAAAAAGAAGATAACCTCTGAGGCTTGCATTCATCACTTATGGTTTTCGGATAGCGATTATGAAGAGAAAGGTGTTTTCATCAAATGGAACCCGGCCGTTAAAACGGCTGAAGACAGAGACCAGATTTGGAAAGCTCTTCTGGATAATAGGATTGATGTGATTGCCACCGATCATGCACCTCATACGTTGGAAGAAAAACAGAACCCTTATACCAAAGCTCCAGCTGGTGGGCCTCTTGTTCAGCACACGCTAAATGCGATGCTTGATTTCTACTATGAAGGAAAAATATCGCTGGAAAGAATAGCAGAAAAAATGTGTCATGCTCCGGTACAGTGTTTTGACTTGGCAGAAAGGGGGTATATCCGCGAAGGATATTTTGCTGACATTGTTCTAGTAGATCTTGATAAACCTTGGAAAGTTGAAAAGGAAAATATTCTTGCCAAATGTGGCTGGTCTCCTTTTGAAGGACACACGTTTAGATCATCAATCACCCACACTTTTGTTTCAGGTCACTTGGCTTATCACGATGGCAAAATTGATGATTCAATATTAGGTCAAAGACTTTCTTTCGATCGCGATTAATCACTTGCAGATTTGATAACTGCTATTAACTTTGCAGACCCTTATTGCCGACCCTTCGGCGATTGGAAATCATACGGTGGTTGTAGTTCTCCCGATAGTTATCGGGAGGTCAGAACGCCTCAAAACGTTCTCAACAACTCACCAACATGGTGGTTGTAGTTCAGTTGGTTAGAACGCCTGATTGTGGTTCAGGAGGTCGCCGGTTCGAGTCCGGTCTTCCACCCTTAATATTTAGCAGTTGCGATAAAACAGTTCGTAACTGCTTTTTTTTGCACAAAATTTAACGACTAAATTCATTAATTTTACAACAACTGTGCTCAGAACTCTACTCTGATCCGTACTCGGCACAGACTATTCCTGACAAATTAGGTTGTACAACTTGACCGTTGATCATAAACAAGGAGATAACCCATCTGACAATTGTTATTTTAATTAGATGCAATAACTCTGAATTTTTAATGATGGATCAACAGAGCTTTCATGTCGAATTCAACAGCTTTCAAGCGGAATTGAAGTCCTACTTGCTAAGGATAACCGGCAGCAGGGAAGATGCCGAGGATTTTGCTCATGATACTTATATCAAGGCCTGCAATAAGATTGATACTTTCAAAGGAAACTCTTCAATTAAGACTTGGGTCTTTTCCATTGCTACCAATCTGACACGAGATCATTTCCGATCAAAAAAGAGGTGGTCTGTTTCATGCCAGGACAATGCGCGAGAAGATGCATTGGAAAATCCCGAAATCATGCAGCGATTAATAGATGTTGGCGAACGCTCCAATGCCAGTAAGTTTGAGATCAAAGAACATATAGATTTCTGTTTTACTTGCATTGCGAAAACACTCCCTACACATCAGCAGTTAGGTCTCATTTTGAAAGATGTATATAATTTCAAAGTGCATGAGATCACTCAAATTATGGATATGACAGAAGGGAAAGTGAAACATGCGATTGCAGACGCACGAAACACCCTGACTAGAATTTTCGAGAAAAGATGCGCATTAGTCAATAAGGGGGGAGCTTGTCATCAGTGCTCGGAGCTAAACGGAATACTTAATCCAAAACAAAACCAACAGGAACGACTTCTTCAGCTAAACCTCAAAAAGGAGGCTGAGGCAGGCCAAAGCGCTGATAGACTCCTAGAATTAAGGCTTGAATTGGTAAGAGGAATTGATCCTCTCAATGCAGCGGGTACTGATTTACATAGTTTCTTTTTGGAGCTTATGCCTGATTATTCGGAGACCCCAACCGGGGTATAGAAATTAATCGGACGAGAGGCCTATCTAAGCCTTGCCAGTAAAGCAGTATTTAACTTTATGTATTCTTCTTTTAATTCACCTGGTACTTCTTTGGCAAGTTTCAGGGAAAGTTCAGATGCTTCGATTGCCTCTTTGAGATCACCTTTCTTTTCAAGGATAAGTGCATGACGATATAACATCCCCAAGTGATCCGGGCTTTGTTCCAATGCAAGTTTCATTAAATCATTCGCTCTATTAATGTCCAGATCATTTTCAAAATAGAACATTGAGGCTTTGAAGTAAGGTTTACGGCCATCTTTCTTTAACAGTGCCTCTAGCTCTGGAATAACCGTTTCTGCCAAATCCACCTCAATATCTGCATAGACCTTCGTTTGTTCCCATGCGATAGAAAGCTTCACTGACTTTGAAGAAACTTGCTCAAAACTAATGGTGAAGGTCTCTACGTTTTCTTTCAATTTAATAGGTGGTGTAGAAACGCGTATAACATCATTTTCCGCTTTATAGCGATAGGAGCCCCACTGCGACTTGTTCTTTTGCAGAATCAATTCCCATTCTTTCTTTCCTGGGATGGTGTAGACTTCATAAGTGCCGGATTTTATCTTATTTCCGTTTACAATAACCGGTGTTGAAAATGTGATTTTTGTACTAGCATCGGATCCCGTACGCCAAACTTTATCATATGGGACTAAGTCACCAAAAATGCTTCTGTTCTTGACGGACGGGCGATTGTAATTAACAACAATGCTTGTTGCAGCCACTTGCTGTTCAATTGTTGAACTTGGATTAGTTGCGGGTATTTTAAATGAGGATTTATGGTCCTGAGCATAGGCGGTTCCAATCACCACAATAAAAATCGATATCAGTAAGAAAAATAAATTTAGTTTGTTCATCTGCTTGGTCTTTTTGTTGAGACGTTTTTCTGATAAAAACCGGACGAAATCATGTAGAATTTAAATCGACTCAAGCCGGACTTGCCAAACAGAGGTCAATTATAAAGGGCGAAAGAAAAACCAGAGTTGGTAGGATGCCAGGGCAAGGCCTGCAATAATCAAATAAGTATTGGCGGCTTTGAAAAATGGATCGAAACTGTTCTTCTCACGCCAGAGGTTGATCAGATAAACGATTGGTATGAGTGCTGCAATTTGCCCCAATTCCACACCCAGATTGAAACTTAGTATTTTCAAAAATATCCCTTCTTGATCCACAGTAAAAGACTGGAGTCTCGCCGACAAGCCTAAACCATGGATTAGGCCGAACATGAATACCATGTTTAATAAATGTGGTGGATTCACCTTTAGCAGTTTTTGAAACAAGCCAAGATTCTCAAACCCTTTATAGAAGACACTAAGTCCGATTATGGCATCAATAAAGTACTCATTAACAGAAAATTCAAGGTAAGTTGCACCAATGAGAGTGATGCTGTGGCCTATCGTAAAAGCTGTGATGAATCTAACAATCTGACCGAATTCCTTCAAAAAGAAAATGACTCCCACAAGAAAGAGCAGGTGATCATATCCTGTAAGCATATGTTTCGCTCCGACCCATATGTACGCTAATAAACCTCCATTCTCTAGTAGCTGACGATCTCCTCCAGATACATCGTGAGCTAAGGCTAAAAAAGGGATAGCAAAAAAAACAAGCAATAATATCCGGATACGCATCCCTACCTCAACTATTTCTTCCTGTTAAACCAAAAAAACAGCACAGCAACAATAAGCAAACTGAGCAACCCAAAAACATAAGCTGGGACACCTTCCTCATGGTCATGTTCGTGAGAGTGTCCATGTTCATGAGAGTGCCCTGCACCTACTGCAAAAGTTACGGTAGCCCAGTTCGATTCATGAGTGAGTCCTTCCTCCTCTATTTCTACCAGATGGATCGTTCGTATGTACCAAATTCCTTCTGAAGAAATGGGTACACTTAGCATTCCCTGTTCATCTGTACGAAGTTGTTGCAATTCATCATGCTGATGATCGGCATCCGCTTCATGTGAATGAGTGCTCCCATCATGCGTGTGCTCGCCAGCAGCTTGATTGCCAACGTAAACCAATTGATTTGCCAAAGGCTGTTGATTGAAAAGAAGTTTTACGGGAAGATTATGGCCAGGGTGAATCTTGTAAGGATTTTCCAATAAAATAAACTCAATTGGATAACCTAATTCTGTCTGATAGTCATCGGTAAGTTCATTCCCCGACTGAAATATAATTTTCACATGTTTAGAGTACCGTTCTACTGCTGAATCTGAGAGGGTTCCGTTCTGTTCACGAGCAGTAAGCATGTCCAGCACTCCATCATGTTCCAAATAATCGTTAAAGTCTTGTGCCGACATGCCAATACTTCTCGCTTTGGTGGAAACTCCCGCAACCCATGTTCCTGGCGCTGATCCAGTGGTGATATTGAGGTAAGTGGTATTGTCCTTCTCATACCAAGAAGATGTATCCATCAATGTCCTTTTTCCATTACCAACTAAACTCACATCGATCATCCGATCTCGGGTGATTACATTATCACTTCTGTCGAAGGTTCCATTGTATAGAGCAATCACAGCATCAGTATTCGGTTCTAGAAAGTACTGATCCAGCTTTAAGTACATGTCATGACTAGAAAGTAACGCCATGATGAAAAGCCCAAAAAATGTTCGTTTTATGTGCATGAGGATAAATTCAACACGAAATAAAAAAGTTTATTCGTAATTACCATCAAAATTAGGAGTTGCTTTCTCTATTAAAGTGCTTAGACTTAATTGTCAAAGTCTTCCTTCCAGTTCGGACAGTAATTCCCTCTCCCAAACAATCATTTGATTGAGGTGGTTCCTAGTCACTCGATAAGCGTACTCACTATTTTCTGACTGGTTAAACTCCAGTGAAAAAGCGCCGTTGATGTAGGAATCCTGTAGTTTTTCAATCAACTGATAACCTCTGTACAATTCCGAATAATCGCTAAGTTCTTCAAACTGAAGGCGGTTAACTACATCTGTTAAGGTGATAGATTCCCAGGCTGCTTTTTTAAGGTTTAAAACAGCGACACCTACATCATAGCTCGAAAAGGGTTGATCTAGCGTCTTTAGGCTGTCCTTGAGTTCGATCAGTTGTTTGTATTGGAATTCGTGAAATTGGATTTTTTGTTTCAGTTCATCTCTATTGGAAAGAAGTTCCTCCTTTAGGTTCGCTCTTGCCTTATTCAACTCCTCTTTTTGTTTGAGATTACTTCTCCACTCGTTTAGAAAAAGGGCCAGCAAAACCGCAAAAACAACAGAGATCATCTCCACGAGAATTTGACGCAAATTGATTTTGCTTAAAAAATTTTGCTTGCTCATTCATGCGAATATGAATAAAAATCAGCTCAAGAACCAGAAACATTTAGTTTCCTATACTTTTTAGTTGTGAGAGAGATTAAGGGTGTACCAACGATCCCAGGTAGTACCCATAAAAGCCATTGATTACCGGTAACTCCAAATGCTTCACCATTTTGAACAGCAAATGCCGTAACCGCAGCAATATAACTACCGCTAATTGCGCCTATATGTTGATAAAGCCACCACTTTTTGTCGTCTACTTTTGGCTTCATAAAGAACCGAACATCTTGAATTCCCATATTCAAAGCAAGAAATCCAAAAACAACACTTAGTATCCCAAGTACCAGATTCTTCCCTGAAAGAAAAATAGTTACCGCAAAAATCAGCAAGCCCAAACCAAATAGTCCGGTAAGAATCGATGCAGTCCAATCATACCATTGCTCTGACCCAATAGTTCTCCTTCGCATCACTCTAAGACCAACAAATGAAGTATAGAATGTGATTACTGCAATCACCATTAAGAACATACTGAATCGAAAGAACAGAATCATAGATAGTGCACTGATGCAAATCCACCACATTGAGCCCACATAAATTCTTCCTATAAGTATATGGTTCTTTGTTCCTTTCTTGGCAACAATATTTATAAGCCCCAATAGCAATACCAGAGCTCCACAAAAAATATGAGAATAAGTCAAAAATTTTTCCATGCTAAATTTTTATGCCAAGTAGCTGGAAATAGCCCCAATTGTAAAAAATGAGTTACCGAACTGTCGATTTTTAGAGAGGAGTCGTGTTAACTTTTTATCGGCATTCGATTGAACGGCTTATTCCGATCAAAAAGGTACCTGTAGGTATGATGTGTTTTTACAACCTCACCACCCACCTGGTCAACCACTCTTAGCATTTTAGGATTAAAATCTCCAATCCAGTTCATTTCCAATAAAGGGTATCTCTTATACTTATCTTGGACCATTGCACGTGTCGCCATTATCAACGCACCATCAACTCCTTTTCCCTGATGCTCTGGCGAGATTCCAAAAACAAGGCCAAGCATCTTTTTATTGGTCTTTCTAAGTTTATGATAGAGAAAAATCAATTTTCCCCAAATGTTTAGTTTTCCATTCACATGTTTGAAAATTTGGTTGATCTCCGGAATGTTTATGTAAAAACCAACGGGTTCATCTTTGTAATAACCAAACCACATAATCTTTTCATCCATGATTGGCTTCATTTTCTGCATAATCGAACTTGCCTGGAGCTGTGTCATTTTAGGTACTCCGGGGTGCCTGGCCCATGCATCATTGTAGATTGTTCTAAAATCTTCAACGAACTTTTTTAGTTGATTTTTTCGGATATGTCGAAAGGTATAGTTTGGATCCTGGTTTGCAGCATCCGCCTTTTCTTTAATTCTTTCATCAAGTGAATCAAATGTGTTTCGGCCAAATGTGAACTGCTTGAAATAAACCTTAAAGCCGTAATTCTCGAATAGCTCCTGGTAATAAGGGAAGTGGTAGTTACACTGATAGTTGGGTTCTCTGTCAAACCCATCTACAAGAAGACCCCACCATGAATCTCGAGTTCCAAAATTAATTGGGCCATCCATGGCTTCCATTCCATTTTCTTGCAACCAATTCTTACTAGTATCAAATAAAATATTCGCCGCCTCCTGGTTGTTTTCACATTCAAAAAAACCTACACCTCCTGTGGGTTGATCATTGTCTTTGTTGGCAGTTTTGTTGTTGACAAATGCTGCTATTCTGCCCAGAGTTCGGCCATCATCTTCCAAAATCCATCTGATGCATTTTCCATTTCTGAAGGTCTTGTTTTTGTTTTCGTCAAAAACACCATTAATATCCTTATCAAGGGGACGGATCCAATTTTCTTCATCCCTGTATAATCGGGTCGGAAATTTTATGAATTCCTGAGCGGTTTTTCTATCGTTTACTTCGACAATTCTCATGAAGGCCCAAAAATGAAATTTTTATGGGATTACATGAAATGATGTTAGAAATTATTGAGGTCGTTAGCAGTCAATTGTATCATTGCATACACCATCAATCAGATCCTGACTGGCTTTTTGCACTTTTAGTTTTGTCTCGCTGGCCGATTTAATCACGGTAAACAAGTATCCTCCGTCAATAAAAGTTGATTCAGTCTCATCAAACATGAAGTCTCCTAGCTCAAGTTTTTCCATTTTTTCTTCATAGAAAATATCTATCGAGGTGATTGAAGACTCATTAGTTATTGATTCCCAACGATAGAAATCAATGACCGTCAAGTTATTCAGTGAGGTATAAATAATGATAGAATCAAGAGTCCCAACACTTTGATAGGAGTTGGGTTCAAACTCTTCCAATATGCTTTCGAAAACTGCAACATTAATTTCCCCAGATTGAAAAGCGCCCTCTGGTGGAGGAATGCATGAAGAACTAACATTACATTCTGGCTCGCAAGAGGGAAAAAGAATGATCACAACAAAAATCAACAATAGCTTATTCATGATGAACTTGTTATAATCATAATACATGCATGAAGTAAAAAACCCCACGTCCAAAAAATGAGTAGTTCTAATCGACTATTACGAAATCATAGTCTTGGAGGTCCCAGTCGATTACCAGCCCTCGGCCTACGCCTTTCGCAACTTGCTCGCCATAAAGATGATGGACAAGATAGAGCGACACATCGTACGATTTAGCTCCACCCGCTGAGGTAAGCAGTTTTTGATCATGAACAAAGGATACGTTTTCATGAACCTTTAGTGTTGGAAAAGTCTCCTTGTATCGGGGAATGTCTGAAGGAAATGTGGTTGACTCTCGTTGATCTACCAGGCCGGCTTTGGCAAGCACAAAAGCTCCATCGCACAAGGACATCACATAATCTGCGGCCTTACCAGTTGTTGAAACCCAGTTGATCAATGTTTCATTTTCCAGGTCAGAATCCATGTTATGTTCAGCACTTGGAACAACGAGAATATCGATATCGGGAAGATCTTCACTTTCGAACGAATAATCAGGAATTATCTTGAGTCCTTCAAATGTTGTCACTGTATCCAATGTTTCAGAAACAGTAAAAACCTTGATTCCTCCTTCTGTATGAAAAATGGTGTGCTGGAAAATGTCGTAAGGCGCCATTAATTCAGAGTTGTAAACTCCTTCAATCATTAAAAAGGCAGCATTAAAAGATTGGCCTGTTGCTACAGGTTCAATTATTAGTGGTTCCTTTTCTTCGGCAGGTTTTGAGCAACTAGCCAAAAGAACACACCCAATCAAAAGGAGTTTTTTCATGATTACAAGCTGAATGCTTCTTTTACCTGATCTACATAATCAAGTTTTTCCCAGGTAAATGTTTCGACCACTTTCTTCACCTCTTCACCACCGTTTCCAACGAATGTTACTTGCTTCACCTCAGGGTTTCTTCCCATGTGTCCATAGGCTGCAGACTCTGAATAGATAGGTTCTTTGAGTTTAAGTCTTTGAATGATCGCGGCTGGTCTCATATCAAAAATTGCAGATACTTTTTGAGCAATTTCTCCATCTGTCAAATCAACATTTGATGCCCCGTAGGTATTGATATAGATGCCCATTGGTTCTGCCACCCCAATTGCATATGAAACTTGAACCAGTATTTCATCAGCTACACCCGCTGCTACAAGGTTTTTCGCTATATGGCGTGTTGCGTAGGCTGCAGATCGATCTACCTTCGAAGGATCTTTGCCTGAAAATGCTCCGCCTCCATGAGCGCCTTTTCCGCCGTATGTATCTACGATGATCTTTCTTCCTGTCAATCCAGCATCCCCATGGGGCCCACCTATTACAAATTTTCCCGTAGGGTTTACATGATATTTGATTTGGTCATTGAACAAAGCTTGATTCTCTGATTTTAGTTTTGATTTGACTCGAGGAATCAGGATGTTAATTACATCATCTTTGATTTTGCTCAACATGGCATCCTCGCTATCAAAATCATCATGCTGTGTTGAAACCACAATGGCATCAATTCTTACAGGAGTATTGTGATCGTCGTATTCGATCGTGACTTGAGATTTCGCATCCGGCCTTAGATAAGTCATTTCCTTCCCCCCTTTTCTTATATCGGCAAGTTCCATAAGAATTCTATGAGAAAGGTCCAACGCCAACGGCATGTAATCATCGGTTTCTTTCGTTGCGTAACCGAACATCATTCCTTGGTCTCCTGCACCTTGCTCCTCTTCTGAGGCACGCTCAACTCCCTGGTTGATGTCTGGAGATTGTTCGTGAATTGCAGAAATGACCCCACAAGAATTGCCGTCGAACATATATTCTCCTTTGGTATATCCAATTCTGTTGATTACATCTCTCGCGATATTTTGTACATCGATATAAGCCGTGGTTTTTACTTCACCAGCCAACGCCACCAAACCTGTTGTAACCATTGTTTCGCAGGCCACTTTGCTTTCCGAATCAAAGGCTAGAAAGTGATCTACTAGTGCGTCAGAAATTTGATCTGCGATTTTATCGGGGTGTCCTTCTGATACCGACTCAGAAGTAAAAAGGTATGACATTTATCGTTTTGTTTTATTCGAGGGCGCAAATTTATAAGAATCCTAGGAATAGCTTAAGAGAACATACCGAAACTGAAAATAGCTGGGACTTTATGTATCTGGATGTCGGTATTCTTCCACTTTTTTATTGATTGAGTTCTAATAAACTCACTGCTACCCGAAATATTTGATGCTAAACTGAGCAGCGTATCTGGATCACATGTTTTAATGATATCTTCAAACAACTGATGATTTCTATAGGGTGTCTCCATGAATAGCTGAGTGTGATTCCTTGATGCCAGCTTTTCTAGCTCTTTTATTTTCTTTATTCTCAATCCCTTATCAATTGGAAGGTATCCATTGAATGTAAAAAGCTGGCCGTTAAATCCTGATGCAATAAGCGCAAGCTGAATAGATGAGCTTCCTGGAAGCGGTACCACTTTTGCGTTGGTTTGATGTGCCAGTCCTACAGCCAAGTTGCCGGGATCAGCAAGGCATGGGAGACCTGCCTCGGACATTAAGCCCATATCATTTCCATTTCTTATAGGCTCAAAAAAACTGTACAAATCATCCCAGGTAGTTTTCTTATCTAGAATTTCAAATTGCAGGTCATCGATCACAATTCCTGTTTTTAGACTGCTTATGAATCTTCTGGCAGACCGAGTATTTTCTACCAGGTAATACTTGGTATTCTTAACGACCTCCTCTACTAGGGGTGACAGAAATGATTTTTCATTTAAATCCGACAAATAAGTCGGGATGAGATATAGGTTCCCTGGCATCAATCAAGGAATTCAAGAACCATGTTTCGAAGCTCTTCTGGCTTGTCCGCATGAACCCAATGACCTGCTTCTAATACTGTGGAAATATTAGCTTGAGGAAATAACCGGTTGATTTTTTCGTGATCCTCAGCAAGGATGTAATCAGATTCACTTCCTGCTATAAAAAGAGTTGGGTTCTCAAAGACACCTTTTTTTCCAAAACCTCCTCCGATTTTATCATTTACTTTTTCCAAGACATCAATATTCGGTCTCCAATAAAATGAACCATCTCCATTTCGAGTCAAATTCTTCAAAATGAACTGTCTTACTCCAAACGGAAGTGGAACTTTCTCCATTTGATCACTCGCTTCTTTCCTTGATTTAATGGAATTTAAATCTACAGCTCTGAAGGCTTTAAAAACATCCTGGTGATGCGGTGGGTAGTATTTGGGCGCAATATCTATAACAACTAATTGGTCTACTCTTTCCGGAAAACGAATAGCTAGATGCATACCCACTTTTCCTCCCAAAGAATGCCCTAAGACGTGAGCCTTTTCTAAACCCTCATCGTCCATAAGTTCGATTAAGTCCTTGTCGAGAACATCATAATCAAACTGATCACTATGTGGTGAATTTCCATGGTTTCTTAAGTCAACAAAGTAGACTTTGAATTTTTCTGAAAAAATTTTTCCTATTGTCTGCCAATTGTCAGAGGAGCCAAACAAACCATGTAATATGATTAGTGGTTTCCCTTCTCCTAATGTTCGAAAGTGTAATTTCACAATCCTATTTTCTCCTTGGTTTTGAAAATATCGAATGTTATCTGAACATTAATTTTAATCAAATCCAGATCAAGACTCAACATTAACCACAAAAATACAGTTTGGTATTACCTTCACGGCCTTTATGAAAATAATTGAATCATTTTTATCTGCCGCTTCCAATTTTATTTGGGGACCTCCTTTACTGATTCTTCTAATGGGTGGCGGAATATTCTTCCTTTTTTATTCTCGCTTTCTGCCATTTAGGTATTTACGCCACGCCATAAACGTTCTTAGAGGGAAATTTGACGATCCAGATGATCCGGGAGAAATCAGTCATTTTCAAGCACTTTCAGGCGCACTTGCAGCTACTATTGGAATGGGGAATGTAAGTGGTGTCGCCTTGGCAATTGCCGCCGGAGGTCCTGGAGCTTTGTTTTGGATGTGGGTGAGTGCTCTGTTCGGGATGGCTACCAAATACTTCACTTGTACCCTGGCGGTTCTTTATAGAGGTAAAGATCGAGATGGACAATTGCAAGGTGGACCGATGTACGTCATTCGGGAAGGACTTGGTAGAAGCTGGATTCCGCTAGCCGGATTTTTCTGTATTTCCGCTTTTATCGGAGCTACTCCTGTTTTTCAGGCGAATCAAATGGTCGCGGTAATGAAAAATGTAATCCTGGTACCTTCTGGAGTTCAAGACGGATTTGCCACAGATCTTATCATTGGAATTGTGATTGCAATCCTTGTAGGATTAGTGATTATAGGAGGGGTCAAACGAATTGGGAATGTTGCCTCCAAACTGGTTCCGGCCATGGTTTTGATTTTTGTAATTAGCGTTCTGCTAATTATGGCTATTAACCATGAAGCAATTATCCCATCGTTCGCCTTAATTCTTAAAGACGCATTTACCGCTCAGGCCGCACTAGGTGGAGCTGTTGGAGCCATAATAATTGAGGGTGCAAAAAGAGCGGCTTTTTCGAATGAAGCTGGAATTGGAACTGCTCCTATGATGCATGGAGCAGCTAAAACCAACGAGCCGGTTCGAGAAGGGCTTGTTGCGATGCTGGGTCCAAGTATTGACACAATTGTGGTTTGCACGATGACTGGATTGTGCATTTTAATGACTGGGGCCTGGCAGGCTGACATCTCAGGAAATTTCAGTAATGACACCCAAGGCGTTTTGATGACAACTTTAGCATTTGAAGACAGTCTTCCTGGTGTTGGATCTTATGTTCTTATGGTGTGCGTAATGATTTTCGCCATAACAACCATTTTTGGATTGGCTTATTATGGTCAGAAATGTCTCTCATTTATGATAGGACCGAAATACATTAAGTATTACAACTACTACTATATCGCTCTTGTAATTGTCGGGTCCGTTTCTAGTCTCAGTCTTGTGATTAACTTGATTTTTGTTGGTTATGGCTTAATGTCAGTCCCGACTGTTATTTCCGCAATTATCCTTGCTCCTAAGGTAATGGAAGCCACTAAGTCCTATTTCAGTCGAATGTCTATCTAGAAAGTTTGGATTGCTGACTATTAGTTATCATATCTTTGCACCCTATTTTCCAAAAGCACAATGAGGATAATCATAGCTGGAGCTGGTGAAATGGGATTCCATCTCGCCAAACTACTTGCGGCCGAGGAGCATGATATAGTGATAATTGATACCAACAACGATGTGTTGGAGCATGTCAAATCCTCGCTAGATGTGGGTATTGTCCGAGGAACCTCCTCTTCTCCCAACATTTTAAAGGAAGCAGGAATCGTCAAGGCAGACCTTCTTATCTCGGTTACTTCTATTGAGGAAATCAATATTACAACTTGCATTATTGGTAAAAATTTGGGAGCGAAACGTACCATCGCTAGAATTTCCAATATCGAATTACTGCAACAACGGGAATCTCTGAACTTAACGGGAATGGGTATTGATGAGGTAATTTCTCCTGCCTCATTGGCTGCAAAAGAAATTAAGCGGCTCTTGAAACAAACAGCGCTTACGGATACATTCGAATTTGAAAAGGGAACCTTGACTTTGGTCGGAATCAAAATTGATAAGAATTCCGAATTGGCCAATAAAACACTCACAGAGTCTGCATATCTCAATCCTGATCAAAACTTTACAACTGTTGCCATTCTAAGGGATAACAAAACGATCATCCCTCATGGGGAAAATAGATTTCTGGAAGATGATCATGCTTACTTTATTTCGGAACCTGCGGGTATCGCAGCGGTAACTAATCTTGCCGGAAAGGAAAGCGTTGAGATCAAGAATTTGATGATACTTGGTGGCAGTAAGGTTGGCGTTCATACTGCCCGTTTGCTGAGTAAAAAGTATAGTATAAAGCTCATTGAGGCAGACAAAAACAAGTGTATCACTTTGGCTGATGAACTTCCGGATACCATGATTATAAATGGCGATGGTAGGGACATCAACCTTCTAAAGGAAGAGAACATTGATCAAATTGATGCTTTCATTGCTCTGACTGAAAACTCCGAGACCAACATTATGTCCTCTTTGGTCGCGAAAAACAACGGAGTTAAAAAGACAATTTCGCTTGTTGAAAACATGGATTACATCCATTTATCGCAGAGTGTTGGAGTGAATACTCTGATCAACAAAAAACTTATTGCCGCAAACTTCATTTTCAGATACGTAAGAAAAGGAGAGATTGTGGACCTCACCAGTATCCATGGTGTGGATGCCGAGATCTTAGAATTCGAAATCGGTGAAAATGCCAAAATATTAGAAAAAGAACTTAAAGATCTCGACTTCCCTAAAACTGCCATCGTCGGTGGTGTAATTAGGTCTGGCCAAGGAATTGCCGTTAGAGGAAATTTCGAATTCATGCCAAACGACAAAGTAGTTGTACTTTCAATGCCAGATTGCATTCGAAAAGTTGAAAGCTTTTTTAAGTAATTACTGGAATGAATTATTCCATCATATTCAAGGTCATTGGAACGCTACTAATAATTAATGGCGGCTTTATGATGACCAGCATTCCGTTCAGCCTCTATTATGGCGAGGGGGATATAATGGATATTATTTATTCTGGAATTATTTCAGCCGTTGTTGGTTTTCTTCTTCGAATAATAGCTCCTAAATCCACTAATACCGAACTCAAAAGAAAAGACGGATATTTAATTGTAGCCTTAGGATGGGTCTCTATGTCTTTCTTAGGCTCTTTGCCCTACATTTTTAGCGGAGCAATACCTGATTTAGCCAGTGCTTTTTTTGAAACAATGTCTGGGTTTTCTACCACTGGAGCCACTGTGCTCTCTGACATTGAAGCTGTACCTAAGGGAATTCTTTATTGGAGAAGCTTAACCCAATGGATCGGTGGAATGGGAATCATCGTATTGGCAGTCGCCATTCTTCCATTGCTTGGAATTGGTGGAATGCAGCTATTCGTCGCTGAGGCACCTGGGATTTCACCTGATAAGCTTCAACCTCGAATCAAGGAAACGGCAAAAAGACTTTGGATCATTTACCTGGGTTTGACATTATTGGATTTTCTTCTATTGTGGGCTGGAGGCATGACTTTTTATGATGCGATAAATCACAGTTTTACTTCAATGGCTTCTGGTGGATTTTCCACTAAAAACGCAAGTCTTGCCCATTACACAAGTCCGTTCATTCATTATGTCCTTATTGTTTTCATGTTTATCGCTGGCACGAATTTCACGATGTTGTACTTTGGGCTTCATGGAAATTTCAAAAAAATAATTTCCAACGAGGAGTTTCGCTTTTACTTGATCTTCTGCGTTGCGGCAGGAATCATTATCGGTTCTATGATTTATACCATGGGGCATGGAACGTACGAGAAATCAGTTCGTGATTCTTTGTTTCAGGTAATTTCAATTGTTACGACTACTGGATATGTTATTTATGACTACACCGGATGGACTCCTTTTATTACGGTAGTATTCTTTCTTTTCATGTTTGCTGGTGCCTCAGCTGGATCTACCGCTGGGGGTGTAAAATTGGTTAGGCACATTCTGTTAATCAAGACTGCCATCCTCGAATTCAAACGTTTGATTCATCCACATGCTGTTCTCCCTGTTCGATATAATGGAAAGACAGTAAGTGGAGATATCACTTTTCATGTACTTGCCTTTATCATGATCTACATTTTGATTTTTTGTATCGGCTTTCTTATTGTCTCTGCTTTTGGAATTGACTTTGTAACATCGATTGGAGCTGTTGCTGCCACCTTGGGAAACGTAGGACCGGCAATTGGCGGAGTTGGACCAATGGGTAATTTTGGTCATTTACCCGGTGCAGTGAAATGGGTACTTTCTTTTCTTATGCTATTAGGAAGACTCGAACTTTTCACAGTGATGATTCTTTTCACACCATATTTCTGGAAGAAATTCTAATTGATCTCAGGAGATTGTCTCATCTTTGAGCGACCTAAAATTTGACAGCATGCTTAGCTATATCATTTGGAATTTCAACCCAGACCTCTTTACTATTCCGGGTCTAGATTATGCTCCCAGATGGTATGGAGTATTGTTTGCCTTAGGCTTTATTCTTAGCCAGCAGGTAATGTATCACATCTTTAAAAAAGAAGGACGTCCAGAAAAAGATGTTGACAAACTCACTACCTATATGGTCATTGCCGTAATTGTTGGTGCTCGATTGGGACATTGCTTGTTTTATGACCCTGTGCATTACTTATCCAATCCGCTAGAAATATTGAAAGTGTGGGAAGGCGGCCTTGCCAGTCATGGAGGCACACTTGGTATGATAATCGCCCTTTACATTTTTGCAAAAAAACTTAACTACAATTTTCTCTGGACGCTTGACCGAATTGTGATCGTCGGCGCACTCTGTGCTACATTGATTCGAACTGGAAATCTCTTGAATTCGGAAATGGAAGGAGTTGAGACAAATTCAAACATGGGATTAGTTTACGCTCGGATAACACATGACGTATTGAATTATGATAAAAGCAGGATTGAATCCGTGAGTTTTAGAAAAGGAGGCCAGATGGAAAGTGATCAACCCGGAATTGTTCCAATAACAGCCATCATAACCTACAAAGAAGGAATCCAACTTGATTTGGATGGAAAACGATACATTGAGAACCAATTAAGACACACGCTTACTCGATATTCGGAGGTAGTGAAACATGTTGATTTCGGCTCAGGTCCGTTGAATTATTTGATAAACGAAAGAAAAGGCCGACAAGTGGTTGAGATTTTTGCTTTAGGTAAAGTGAGACATCCTGCTCAACTATACGAAGCAGCTAGCTATTTTCTAATAATGATCATTCTTTTTTGGCTATGGCACAAAAAAAGGGATGACCTGCCAAGAGGCTTCAATTTTGCACTCCTCATGATCGTCCTTTGGTCGGTCCGATTTGTAGTTGAATTCTATAAGATGAACCAGGAAGCATTTGAAGACAATCTAACTCTAAACATGGGTCAAATTCTCAGCATACCACTTACAGCTGTCGGAATTGTGATGTTATTTGTCGCTTTTAGGAGTGACAAAAAAATGTCTGACTTCACATAGCTACTTCACCGAGATGTTTACATTTTCTATACGAGAGAGTTCGACAAGCTCACCATCGTTATAAAGAGTTGACATTTCTTCAAGTGGTGTCAGTTTATCTTCTGGCTTATAGTTGATGTAATCCTGGAAAACCACTCCCCCGATTTCACTTTTATTGAATGCTTCCCGAAAGCGAACTCCTCCTCCTTCTGTGATGTAACTGTATGCCAAATAATCCATGGCAAACGTTTGCTCATCAAACCAATAAAGAAAAACATCCTCAAAGTCTTTTCCTCCATCTTCTTCAGAGAAGCGAACTTCAATTAAATGATAATTCTTTCCTTTAACAGTGGAAATTCCTTTATAGGTTTTGATAGCAGCTGGATCCATTAATCTCAACGGAAGCTCAACGAAATATAGTACCGAGTTAACCGAGTTGCTGTATTTTCCGGTCCAAACAGAATCTACTTCTAGCTTTTCTTCATCAACCAAACGAGTAAACTCTGTGCTGTTAATCAGGATGTCCTCCACATATCCCAAGGAGTCTTGAAAAGATCGGGTATACGTATATTTTCCTTCCTCTCTCAGGAGGGTGTAATGGATGTCTCTGAAATCAAATTCAATCTTTTTGTTTGTGATAGCATTTAGTCCATGAGCCTTAATGGCATTTGTTATGATTCCGTCTGCGTCTAGCGGCTTCTCCGGGGTTGCGCAGGCAATTACCAGAATAAATAGTAATGTTAGATATTTCATGTGTTAAAGAGCCAATAGCTCATTTCATGAAGAACCATCACGTCATTTCAATCCTGAGGTTTCGTTTTTGTTGTCAAACGAAAGACTTATGGCCATAAACAAATTTTCTTTGGACTATCGTTCTATCCTGATCTTATGACTTTTCAAAACTCCATCCAGTTGGTATCTAAAGACATATACACCAGTTGATAAACCCTTAGGCCTCCATTGAATATTAGCACTTTTAGGAAGAATCTCATCAACTTGTCGTCCTTGAAGATCAAAAACTCGAATACTTGAGTCAAGTTGTCCATTTAGCTGAATAGAAGCCAGTTCATTTACAGGGTTTGGATAAACGATCAATTGGGGTTCAAGTTCATTGGTGCTCAATGGTCGCTCCTCTTGAATAGAAAGGTCATCTAACACCCAGCCAAATCCTTCATTGCTGGAATTGGAAAAGAGTCTAAATCGCACAAGGATTGTTTCTCCAGCATCAAAATGATCAGTCAGGTTTATAAAGTGCGATTTCATCAAGCCCTCTGAACCATCCTGGTCATTGTCATAAACTGTTTGCCAATCATCATGAAGACTTGCATCATATCCATCCTCTAGCGGAATCCAGGTAGTTCCATCATTGGAGGCTTCCACCACTACATAGTCGTTGAAATTGAAGTTCGGAAATACTGAGCCAGGTTGTCCAGGCTCTACAATGGCTATATCCCTATAGGAAAAACCATCATCTGTATCTGAAACAACTATAGGAGTTCGCAAATATGTGATGAGTTCACTTTCTGCCGGATATGGATGCGGGCTGTGTAAAGATGCATTTGGAAAACTGGTGGAGGTAATGATTTCAAAATCAGACCCTGTAAAGTCGGTAATTGTTCCGTCAAATTCCGTCGCGTACTTGTCCGCTGGATCATTAGTTTGAAACACGAAAACGGTCAACTCAACCGATGAGAACTTAGTCTCACCATCATAAAGATCAAGCCGTAGTGTCGCATCGCCATCAACATTTCCTTTCGCCAATTTCTGACCAATCTCCCCGAGATCATTATCATATATTGTACTAATCAGAACATTATCTAAGAACACTTCGGTGGAATCAAACACCGATTTATAGTCAATCTTAAAATTAAGATCTCCATCCGGACTCATAAAAGCTCCCAGTAGTGACGGGTCTAGCAAAATTCCATCAATCTCGATCGACCAAATACCCCTTCCGTAGGTCGCAATCACCAGCTGATTATCAACTAGTTTAAAATCGTAAACATTTACTGGCGGAAGGTTTGAATCCAGTAGATTCCAGCTTGCTCCACCATCCAAAGATTCTACAATTCCAATCTCAGAACCAACCCAGATTTTGTTTTCATCCGTTGGAAACACGAAGATGGTATTTACCGCAACATCCGGAAATCCTCTATCTCCAGATCCATCGAACCCTGAAATATCCGTCCATGTTTCTCCCTGATCAGTTGTCTTTAGCACTTTAGGCAAGTCTGAAAATGAAAATAGTGCATACGCTATTTTATCATCAGAAGGATGTGTTCCAATACCTGAGACAAACCCCATATTAAACACATCGTAGTTTTCAACCGCATCGAATGTCAATCCACCGTCAGTAGAAACTGCTAATCGAGTAAAGTTAGAAAGCCCTCCTCCAGCCCAAACAACATCTGGGTTGGCATATGAAACTTCCACATCTGCACTATTATTAAAGGACCATAACGTTGGGTTATTCATTGTAGCTGATTGCCATCCTCCACCGAAAGTGGTAGATCTCCAAACACCTGTTTCTCCAACGGTAAAAACTCTATCTGGCATGGACTTATGATGTGCCAGGCGAGTGATAAATGGACCCTCGTCATTGAATCCACCAGTAGCTGATTCCCATGTTGTGCCTCCGTCCGTTGTTTTAGCAAAATTGTTGAATTGCGAGCCGCCCAGGATTTTGTTAATGTCCTCACTGTGCCACAACGCTTCAAAGCCATCTCCGCCGATACCAAAAGTTGCAGCCTGATTTGCAGCTCCTGTTACTCCAGCTCGATGATACCATGTTCCATTGTCCTGCATTCCTCCTACGTATCTGTCTTCTCCGGGAGCTTTATCCGCGCCGTAAAACTGGGTGGTATTATAGCCTCCACTGATGTAAATGAAAGCATTATCACTTGCACCGGGATCAGTCGAAGTTGCAGACTGATAAACCCCACCGTCATTAGCCACGATGTATCTAAAAGTTTGTGCACCGGCATCTAGAGCTGTCATCACAATGTTATGCTGATCTGGGTGGAGACCGGAGCTCCTTGTCCCCTGGTTTCCAAAATTGTTTGAGCCACTGAACTGGTTATATGCATCTGAAATATTCTCAGTGATTCTTTCTACTCCTGAAACCGAAGTGATATCGATAGCAAGATTGGATGTTGGCAAATTATTTTTGTCAAATGTCGCTCCTGCTTTTAGTACAGGCCATATGAAGAACATTTGTCCTTCTTCTGTTCCTCCTGTCTGAGCAATGTTTGCATCAGCCGTAGCTGAATAAGGAATATTATGGAAAATCAAATATTCTCTGGAGTGCGTTGACGGGTCTCCATCGGTATTAGTAATAATCAAATCCCACTCCCCATCATCTTTCTGATCCCGAAATGAAACCATCAGCTGCTGGTTGTTATCAGTATCCCATACCTGGAAAGGAACATCTACATAATCTTCATAAACGTAATCAGCAAAATCAACGCCCGCTCCTTGATTTCCAACAGTGAATCGATGTGCTTTTTGCGTTCCAGCACCAAACCTGACCTCAATTGAAAGAAGGTTTGCTTTTTCCACATTTCCTAACTCCAGAGTACCGTTAAAATATTCACCTCCATGATCGATGTAATCCATGAAGTCCTCACTTCCGTTTTCGGAAGCAGCCACCGTTACCAGGTCTGAAACTGTACCTGTACCTAGTTCAAATTTCCACAGGTTGACACCTCCAACATAAACAATGTCTTCATCGAATGGGTGTGCGGTAGCGATATTATCGTACCACCCCTGACCACCTAAAAAATCTTGATTAGTCAATCCATCACTATTCACCGCAATTGTCCAGGTTGCGCCTGCATCACTAGAGACGTATAAGTCCGATCCAGAGCCACTAAGGCCTCCCTCAACTGAAGCCCAGAGTCGATTGGCATTGACTGGAGAAATTGTTATTTCAACTCTTCCTTCTGGTAAGAGTCCATTACTAGAATCAGTCCAGGTAGTTCCGCCATCTGTAGATTTGATCACTCCTATTTCATCGATTGCCACATAAAGTGTGTTGAAATCGGTAGGAAAGAAATCAATATCATCGTAGCGTTCCGTCGTTGAAGATCGCAACCGTGTCCAATTATCTCCTCCGTCTGTTGTTTTGTAAATCGCTGCCTGAAGTCCGGTTCCCCATCGTGTGTTTCTTGAAGTTACGATCACCGTATTCTCATCATCTGGATCTACCACAATCCTTGAAACATTTTTGAAATCCGGATATACAGATGGATCAGCTATTTGCACCCACGATTCGCCTTTATCTGTTGATTTGTAAAGACCAGATCCGTCTATGTCGTTAGTAAAATGTTCTCCCGTACCAGCATAAATGACTTGGGTGTTTGCCGGAGACATGGCTAGCGTGTTGGTACCAAGATTTGGAATGTCTTCAGAGATAAAGGTCCATGATGATCCTCCGCTTGTTGTTTTCCAAATTCCTCCTGAAGCCGATCCGGCAAACATTGTATTCAGTGAAGCGTCATCTGGGTCGATGATTAACCCTCTTGTTCGACCCGCAACATTTCCAGGTCCTCGCTCTATGAATTCAGTTGATTCCGTTCTTGCTCTGAGAAGTTTTGACCTTGATTTAGCTTTTTGATACTCCTCCATCACCTGGTTTTCTCCATACTTTGGTCCAGTATCTCCTTCCCTTGTTCTCCGTTGGCGTTGGATCAAGCCGTGCAAATCAGGTCTGTCTGCCTTAACCTGGCCTTGCCGTTTTCTTTCTTTCTTTTCAGCTAGGTATTTTTCGAAATTATTTAGCTCTTGTTTTTCGACAATTTCTTCACTGGGCCATTTAACGATTGTAACAATGCTTAAAAGGATAATAGAGAGGATAGTGAGTGCTCTTGTTGTTCCGGTCATCTCGATTAATTAATGTGTGTAAAAATTATTTCGTTGCGCTAATTCGCTTCTTAGCAATTAAGTCATAGTAATAAGTAAATGTGTTGGTTGAAGTCTTATCCTGAATCACTTCAGGATATTCTTTTATGATGAGTCGGTCTTTGGAGTGCCAATCTACATCTGCATTTAATTTCTCAGGCCCGTAGACAAGATCTCCATTCGTTTTGTTTATAACAACTATATTCTTCCATCTACTTACTTCGTTTTCAACGGAGTAGCATAGGACAAAATTGCCATTGTCTTTTCGTTCGAAATTTTTACCTAGCTGTTCAGTAACAACTTTGTCTATGGAGATTTGGTTGGTAGTGGATTTTTCGCTGTTCTTACAGGAAAAAAGAGTGATTATTAGTAAAGGGACAATTATTCTCAAAATAATAATATTAAACGAAACTCGAATTTAATCCATCTTAATCAACGATAGCGTATCTCACGAGACAATTTGCTGAATACTGAATCTGGTTTATCTGTGCCCCCAATTTTCAGTGTCGTTATCGTCATTAGGAGATAACCCTAAGACATCACCTTTTGTTGTAACTCCAAGCCCAAGAACGGTCCGATTGGCATAATTGAAATAACTCACCACTTGGTTAAGTTCCAGAATTTCTCCATCATCAAATCCCGATTTTCTCAAACTATTAATGTCTTCTTCTTCCAATGATGTATGATCAAGGGTGAGTTTGCGGGCATAGAATAATCCTCTTGTTTCTTTCACAGAAAAGACTTCTTCAAACTGTTCTTTTTTCAATGCCTCAAATATTTTCAAGCCTTTTTCTTCATCTGCAAGTAGTCGCTGCAAGCCAGCAAAATGATGTTCTACGCAATAGCCACAATGGTTAAGATTGCTCACATAAACTCCTACTGTTTCTAAGTAGGTTTTTGGTAGCGAGTTATTCTTATGGTGTAGAACATTTTTGTAAAGAGCCATGTGGCCTTCCATTGAATGGGGTCGCAAACTATGAACTCCCATGATATTGTCCACATTATTATTTGGTCCTGTAACTCTTTGATATAGTTTTTTTAATTGACCTTCTGCTTCTTCAAAAGGGATGACTTGTATCCAACTCATATGTCTTTAGGATTAATTTTTATCTACTCGCTCAAAGGCACCAATGTCAGGCATATCATCTCGAGGTGTATCTTCAATATCTTTTAAAACACCAATATCAATTCCTTTGCCCTGCGCAAAGGCTAATGTATCGAGGGAATAATCAAACAAAAATTGATTGGAGAAGCCAGGGAAATTGAAGTCCAGTGAAGTGAAATTCCCAAAAATATCTTCTCCCGATCGAATGATGTTGGTGGTCAATGTTGCAATTGCGATTGATCCACCATCATTGTTGATGTTAAACTCTTCATCCTGAGACCCCCACACGATGCAATTTGTCATCTCAACAGTTAAGTCTGCCGTGAGTAGTTCGCTTTCACTCAGAATGACGTTATCAGCAAATTGAACACTTGGAAGGCTGTGAACAAAAAAGCTTTGATCATTGGAAAATGTGCAATGGCTGTACGTATAGTTACCTCCTGCAACATTTCCGACTAGGTACCGACCGCAATTATAAATCAAGCAGTTTGTTGCTTCTAGGTCGGAAGTAAAAGCCAAAATCCCGTCGCTACTCATGTTGAATATTCTAGTGTTTGAAACAACCAGATCAGGGATCGCATCATCATCCGGTGAGCCCACTCTCAATCCTACCTGTCCATTGAATATTTCTGCGAAACTTACCTGGTTATTTGCACTTCCTTCCAGGAAATAAATACCGTTCCATTGACCTGGAACCTGATCGTAAACGCCATCGAAACGCGCATTCCTGAAAATGATATGATTAGCAGAATCTCCAACGGCCATCAAAGAGCCCTGAATGAAAAGTGCTGCGTCATTTTCAAAAAATACTTGAGTTCCCGGCTCTATAGTAAGCTGGCAATTGGGTCGTACAAGAAGTGTGTCGGAAACAATGTAGGGACGATCTTTTGTCCAGACCTCATCGCAAAGAATTTGATTTTGCAAGCGATTTCCATCTTGTCCCCAACTCACCAACTTCACATGTTCTGTGTTTCCATTCCAGTTGAAAATGATGGAATCTTTGACGAGATAGGGGGTGTTTCGATTGCGAGGATTGATGTTCACCTCTACCAAAATCAAAAGGCTGTCACCTCCAAGAATCCGCTCATTTAGTTGTTGAGCACCTTGTTTTCCATTAACAACCATTGAGTAATCTGAAGCTTGATTCTTTCCAAGAATAATCTCTGATAGTAGAATAGCATTTTCATTAGGATTGAAAATGGTAAGTCGTCTTGTAGCACTTCTACTGTCACTTAAAAGTGTATCGAATGCGACTGAGTCATTACTAAAGAGTAGTTCCAGGTTTGGATCAAAAGAGAGGTCATCTTCGGCCGTGGAGCAAGAGGTCCAAATCAATAGAATTGCCAGGAAAGGTACTGCCGCTTTTAACATCTTAACCTTAACGGATTATTCAGCTCCTTCTTTCATGAGCTCCGCATTTTCTGCTATTCTCAACTGTTCAATGAATTCCTCAATATCTCCATTCATTACATTGGGCAGGTTAAAAACAGAAAACCCTATTCGATGATCCGTAACTCTTCCTTGGGGATAATTGTAGGTACGGATTTTATCGGATCGATCACCGGAGCCTACCATGCTTTTTCGTTGACTACTGATTGCGTCGTTATGCTTTTTGAGTTCTATCTCATAGAGTCGAGATCGCAAGACTTTTAAAGCTTTATCATAATTGGCATGTTGCGATCTCCCATCCTGGCATTCAACAACCAAACCCGAAGGGTTATGGGTCAGACGAACTGCGGATTCTGTTTTGTTAATATGCTGACCCCCAGCTCCCGATGCTCGAAACGTATCTTTTCTGATGTCGCCCATATTGAGTTCTACATCTACCTCTTCGGCTTCTGGCAAAACAGCAACCGTTGCTGCCGAAGTGTGCACTCTTCCTTGAGATTCCGTGGTTGGAACACGTTGAACTCGATGTGCTCCGGATTCAAACTTCAACTTTGCATAGACATCTTCTCCTTCAACGGAAGCAACAATTTCCTTGTATCCTCCGGCAGTTCCTTCATTGAAGTTCAAAACAGAGAAAGACCACTTCTGTGAATCGGCGTAGGCCTTATACATTCGAAAAAGATCTCCCGCAAATATTGACGCCTCATCTCCACCGGTGCCCGCCCGGATTTCCAGGATCACATTTTTACTATCATTCGGATCTTTAGGGATAAGCAAAATCTTAAGTTCCTCTTCCAGTCGTTCTATTTCAGGCTCAAGCTCATCAATCTCAGCCTTTGCCATTTCTCGAAACTCAGGATCTTTTTCTTCTCCTAACACCTGTTTTGCATTTTTCAGGTTACTGGTTGCATTGGAATATTCGTCATAAACCTTAACGATTTTTTCCAGGTCCTTATATTCCTTGTTGAGCTGACTATACTTTTTCATATCAGCCATTGCATCAGGCTGAACAATCAACTGACTTACTTCTTCAAACCGATGCTTGAGTTCCTCTAATTTCTCTATCATACCTTTCGGTAGTTTGCGACTGCAAAATTAACGCTACAATAGCTCTTCGAAACGAAAACAATCCGTGGTGTGGTCATTTACCAATCCAGTAGCTTGCATGTGGGCATAAATGGTGGTAGATCCAACAAACTTGAAGCCTCTTTTCTTCAAGTCCTTGGAAAGGGCGTCAGATTCGGGTGTTGTTACGGGAACTTCACTCATTTCCTTCCAGTAACCAATGATCGGTTTGTTGTTAACAAATCTCCAAACGTATTCATCGAAGGAGCCAAATTCATTTTGAACTGCAATGAACTGTCTAGCATTATTGATGGTCGCTGCAATCTTCGCACGATTTCTGATAATCGATGCGTCTAGCAAGAGTTCTTCTATCATACCATCTCCATAATCGGCAACTGTCTCCACATCGAAATTTGCGAAGGCATTTCTGTAGCCATCTCGCTTCTTTAGTATTGTCGCCCAACTCAAACCCGCTTGTGCACTCTCCAATACCAAAAATTCGAAGTGCTTGGGGTCGTCATGGACCGGAACACCCCATTCTTCATCGTGATACTTGATGTATTGGTCAAAGCTATTTTCAGTCCAGGCACAGCGTTTTTTCATCTTTAATACTAAAAAGGTTAATTATCAGTTGAGATTTTATAAAATTAGCCAATTGGAATCCAATTCATGAGAAGGATACTATTTCTATTTCTTTTTATTGCACTCCACTGCTTTTCATTCGCCCAGACACCCATTTATGAATTAAGAGACTTAGAGGAAGGCAGTTTCATTCCTGCCGATCTAAATAGCAGCCGAACGGCTGTTTTTATAAGTATGCAGCCAAAAAATGGATCGTTCTATTCGGAGGCCGATTGGAAAGACTTTAGTACTCAAGTACACAACTACCTCTATAAAATGGGGATTGATGTGATCATTTACATCAACAGTAACGACTTTTCGTCGGGCAATTCAACTCGCAATTTTTATCAGACAACTCTTTCGACACGAAAAATAAAAAACCTGATTTTCGTGACCGAAAGCAAAGATGGAATTGAAATTCTGTGTACACCTTATAATGGCAAACCCTCACTGATAAGTAACAATCAGAAAGCGTATAAAAGGAGTTCAGCAGGATTACATCGGGTAATGATTGATTTTGGAAGGGAAATAAAACGAACGGAAAATCCTATGCAGAATTTCCTCATTCCTGACAAACCAACATTTCTGGATGCGTTATCCATTGTAGAGAAATCAAACCTTAAGAATTACCCTGGTCAAATTAGAAGGAATAAAATGGCCGTAGAGAAATTCAGCAAAGTAGCTATTCCTGAAAATGCTAGCCCAGAGCTTACTTCTCGAATCAGTAGGTTCAACCAGCAAGTGGAAAACAAAAACCAAGAACTAGAGCAGTTACTTAAGAACTTCCCGCATCAAATAGAATTCGTCGATTACATGAGTGATGAAGATTTACTTAGAAGAAGATTTCAGTTTGTACTGCGAAATCTCTACAGCTCCGGTGAATCTATTAGGTCTATGCTAAAATATGAGCCTTCATCTTCTGATGCCGGATACGTTTCTGTAATTCCAATAATGCCAGATAATACAAGCATCAAGACATTTCCTAAAAATGCGCTTCTTCATAAATTCTATATTCGACAAAACATTGCCAAAAACGTATATGTAGGAGAGTGGGATGCCGACGAGTCCTGGCAAAAAGCGCTCACTAACTTTATTGGAAATATGACTCAGTTTTTCAACAAAGGAAATTGAAGAAGCTCAACTACTTTAAGAACAAACCAAAAGTTTCAGAGATTGACGTTGAAGCCTACCTAAAAAGGCTTGGACTTGAGAAAGAAGAACCTACCATCAAATTTCTTCGCAAGCTCCATTCGGCACACATTCATAAGATTCCCTTTGAAAACCTGGATATTCACTACAGAAGAAAAATTCTTCTAGACTATTCAAAAATCTTCGATAAGATCGTAAGAAAAAGAAGAGGCGGTTTTTGCTATGAGCTCAATGGCCTTTTTTACCATCTACTTTATCATCTCGGTTACGATTGTTACGTGACTTCTGCTCAAATGAAAAATGAAGAAGGAGAATTTGACGCGCCATATGGTCACATGGCAATTATTGCGAATGTTGATGACAAAGATTATCTCGTAGATGTAGGCTTTGGAAATTCGTTCTCGTACCCGAAGGAAATTCAGACCGGAACTGTTCAAATGGACTACACCACCTACTGGCGTTTTGATAAAGATCCCGATGAAAATTTGCTGCTACAGTTTTCATCTAATGCCTCAAATTTTGAAACAAAATACCGATTTGCTTTTGAGGAAAAACAAATCATTCAGTTCATGGAAATGTGTGAGTATCATCAAACATCTGAGAAGTCAATATTTACTCAGAGAAAGTTGATCACCATAAAAACTGAAGATGGCCGGGTGACTCTTACAGATAAAAAGCTAAAAATATTGAAGCTTGCAGAAATTGAAGAAATTCCAATCCTGAATGAGGATGAGTTCTTATCCAAGTTGGAGCAATATTTTGGGATATCCTACCAGCAGCTCAGTCCGATACAGAAATAAGAAATCAGTATTGGTGTTTTTGAATGGCTCTTCTTAGTGATTCGACGTTTGATGTAATACTTGGATCACTGTAAATTTTAGCAGACAAATCGGAAATAACATTTTTCCTGAATCCTAACTTTTCAGCGAGCTCTTCACAGTATTTGATCTCAGACAAATATACCTGGCTGTCAATTTTCATTAATTGTACCAAGTGATATAAATATTCAAATTTATCGTCATCAGATATCGTGCTCAAAGGAGGTAGCGGTTCAGGGTTTTCAATCATATCATTGACTTCCTCTTGACTTATCCCATTCGCTTTGGCAATCATGTATATTAGGTCCTTTTCTTCTCCAGCAAAATCTCCATCGATGTTTGCAAGCTGGACCAATACAGAAAGTTTGGATTTAATACTCATTAGACGTTGATTAAGGTGTTTCTTATTTCAAATGTTTGTTGGCTTCCCTCATTAGTGCTTCCCTGTTTCCTGTAATAGCTGGGTCAGAATAAATTCTGGAGGCCATTTTCTTTACCACTTTCCTGCTGTATCCCAATTTCTCAGCTATGTCTTCACAATACTTGATTTCAGTGAGGAAAACTTCTCCGTCGATCTTCATTAACTGAACAATGTCATACAAATAATCGAATCGTTCTTCTGTCATCAGGCCGGCGAAATTCACATCTTCATTGTCCTTGGATTCTAAAACTTCTTTCACAATTTGATCGATCTCCTCTACCGACATTTTATTGGCTTTTCCGATTGTATAAACATACGTTTTTTCGGGTTCACCGAAATCTCGATCGATGATTGAAATCTGAACTAGGGCTTTTAGATGGTTTCTTATATTGCTCTCCATTATAGCTGATATTATTTAGTGATTTTGAGGTATCAATTTAGGCAAAATATGTTGATTAGTGCAAATAGCTTCCGGCATTCACATCAAAGGTGGCTCCTGTTGCATGATCAGCCATTCCACTTGCGATGAATGTCACTAATGGAGCAATATCTTTTGGCTCAGTGAGTCTTTCTAAAGCAAGGTCGCCCTTAGTGTGTTCTTCTCCGTATTGCTGCATAAATTCTTGGGACATATCGGTTCTTACAAATCCTGGTGCAATCACAAAAGCTTTCACACCTTCTTTCCCAAATGATTTTGCAATGGAGCGAGTGAGTGAAACCAATCCAGCCTTAGAAGCGGCATATGCAATGTATTCTGCTTCGTCACCTCTGAAGGCAGCACGAGAAGCTATATTGATAATTCGGCCCGCTGCTTTTCTATCAAGAAAATGTTGTACCGCCTTCTTACTCAGAATAGCTGCTGAATTTAAATTCACCATCATCGTCTCATCCCAGGCAGCAGTCCATTCATCGTCTTTCGCTGTGACTGCCACAGATTTAGCCAATCCTGCATTGTTTATTAGTATTTCAATACTTCCCATTTCAAGAGAGACTCGTTCAAATAGCTTTGAAGCCTCATCTGGTTTTGATAAATCCGCTTGAAAAGCTTTCGATTCATTTCCCAAAATGTGAGCTAAATTTTCTGCATCTCGTACATTTTTATTGTAGTGAACGGCAATAGTTGCTCCGGCTTCCGCGAGTTTCGTAGCAAGTGCTTTTCCAATTCCTCTACTCGCACCTGTCACCAGAATATTTAGTCCCGATAGGTTTATGTACATTTACTCTTATGATTTAGAGCCGAAAATTAGATAATTAGGGCTTTAATCTGGGAATTATCAGAGCATAAAGATGAATATTTCGTGCTTAGGATAATTCTTTGTTAATTTCGTGGTAACTCCAGCTTAGATTTAGTCACCGTAAAACGCTGAACCATAAATAAATACATATGGGTATAATAATCCCACTAATACTTATAACCATCGTCTGTATAATAATCTGGAGAGCTGGAGATGGCTTCATGACCGCTTCTGAATATGTTGGAAGGAACCTTTCTGAGGGAGTAAGAGGTGCTACAATCAACGCAATCGCAAGTTCAATGCCTGAGGTTTTTACCTCATTATTTTTCCTATTCGTACTCATGGACGCAACTGGTTTTTCAGGTGGAATCGGGACAACAGCGGGAAGTGCAATTTTTAATGGAATGGTGATTCCTGCAGTTTCTGTACTTGCGGTGATCGGGATGGGAATGACAAAGAAGATTGAAGTTTCTCAAAAGGTTTTGAAGCGAGATGGTATTGCTTTAATAATTGCTGAATTTATATTTCTGGTTCTGATAAGTGGCTCTGTCCTTTACTGGTATCATGGCGTGATTCTGATGTTGGTTTATGCGCTGTATATCACTTACATGTTTGCCACTATGAAAAAGAAGGAACGAGATGAGTTAAGTGGTGGTCAACTTTCAGATGAAGATTTTGTAGATGAAGAGAGAAAAAAAACATCTTTCCTAAAAGCCCTTTTCACCTTAGACCTTGAACGTGTTTTCCTTGGCACGAAAATGATCAATTCATTTAAAGCCTGGATGTTATTAATCTTTTCCACTCTTGGAATCGCGTTGGCTAGTTATTACCTCGTTTTAGCATGTGAGTGGATTGGTTCGGAAACTTACGAGATTGCCTGGCTAGGAGAATTCAAAGGATTGGGAATTCCACTAATGTTCGTAGCATTGATCCTGGCTTCAGCCGCATCAAGTTTCCCTGATACGATCATCTCGATGAAGGACGCCAAAAGAGGACAATATGATGATGCAATTTCGAATGCGCTTGGTAGCAACATTTTCGATATTTGTTTTGCACTTGGTTTTCCGCTTTTCATTTTCACAGCCATAAATGGACCGCTGGAAATGCCACCTGAAATTGTTGATTTAAGTAGCGAACTTAGATTTTTATTATGGTTGCTAACGGTTGTTGCTGTTGTAATATTCACATGGGGTAAGTTTTTTGGAAGAGCAAAGGCTTATCTATTGCTTGGCATCTACTTCTTATTTGTCCTTTATGTGATCGGACGTGGGGCTGGAAACCCGATTGCACAATCAATAGCAGATTTCTTAGTCTCAGTCGTTCACTTATTTGCCCTGAGCTAGTTTAAGAAAAATTCCTTCTGCCAAATATTCTACCTCCACAAATTTCAATGAAGCACATCTTTGCTTTTCCTCAATTCCCGTTTGAAGATTGAACTTATAGGTATGAAGGGGACACACGATTTCATTGAGGTAGTTTACAAGGCCTCCATTTAGACCTTCTTTCATATGAGGGCATTCATTTTCAAATGCGATCAGTCGTTCCCCTTGACGAATCACGCAAATGTTCTTATTTCCTGCTATCACAAGACGAGGTTCATTATTTTGCAGCATCTTTTTCAAGTCCTCTTTCGTGTTGAATAATTTGAACATCATGATCTACACCTTATGAAGTGCCAGAGAGAAAAATTTCTACTTCAAAGAAAGTATGCTTACCTCAATTGTGCATACATGTCACCATTAATGAAAAAAGTAGAGAATGCCGGAGTGAAAGGAATGCGACTGAAGCGAAAGCCATTTCATATCGGACCAGAAGAGTTTTTTAAAGAAACCGAAACGGTAAGATTGCTTTTTTCACAATTGATTGAAAATGATGAGAATGAGCGAGTGGTTATCATCCCTGCTGCATCTTATGGATTGGCCAATGTCGTTCATAACCTTCCTTTCAAAGACGGTGAAATTCTAATTGCAGATGAACAGTTCCCCAGTAACGTCTATCCCTGGATGGCACTTTCCAAAAAAGGGTTCGACATCAAAATAGTTTCTGCACCACAATCAACTACTCGAGGACAAGATTGGAACAGTGAGATTTTGAATGCGATCAATGATAGAACACGAGTGGTAGCAATCGGTCATGTTCATTGGTCTGACGGCACTATTTTTCAACTTGAACTGATCCGTGAAAAACTTGACAAAGTTGGCGGCCTACTCATCATCGATGGAACACAATCAATTGGTGCAATGCCATTCAATGTAAAAAAATATCGGCCGGATGCTGTTGTTTGTGCCGGCTACAAATGGTTGATGGGGCCATACTCGATTGGGCTAGCTTACTATGGACCTGCTTTTGACCATGGCTCTCCGGTTGAGGAAAATTGGATTAATCGAATGAAGAGCGATGATTTTGCTGGGCTTGTGAAATATCAAGATGAATACCGGGAAAAAGCGCTACGCTATGAAGTCGGGGAGCATAGCAATTTTATCTTAATTCCAATGATTCATGCTGCGTTGAAACAGGTCTTAAAATGGGATCCAAAAAACATTCAGGAATACTGCAAAATGTTGACAACAGAACCCCTGAAGGAATTGCGTGAATTAGGCTATCGGATCGAAAACGATCAATGGAGAGGTCAACATCTTTTTGGTGCACGCTTGCCAAAAAGTATCAATGCGGATGAGTTAAGAAAAGCATTTACCAAGCATAGAGTCAGTGTAAGTACAAGGGGAGATGCAATTAGAATAGCTCCTCACGTATATAATGATGAAATGGACATGAGAAAATTGCTGAAAGCAATGAAAGAACCTATCTTAGCGCAAAAGAATTAAAAATGGAATTGACTAATCCTGCAGTTACCGACGGAGTGAATTTATTTGTAAACATCATGATCACATTGATTGCTTTCGTCGCAGCGCTTTCGTTCGTGAACTCACGAAAAGAAAAGCAGAAAAACCCGTAACTTATACGTGATCCCTTTCGTGATTGCTCACCGACTTATTGGGTAAGATCCAAGGGCATAGAATTGCCAAAACGAATAGCCCAATTATAATTCCAAGCATTTCCATAATAGTCTAGATTTAATTGTCTGCTGCAAATATATGCAGTGGATTTATATTCCTCATTTTATCGTGAGTTAATACTTCTGAAGCAGGAAAATTTAGCCAAAACACTACCCTATTTTAGGTATTTTCCTGACAAAAAATGGTTTTATCCTTTGATAAGATCGTGCGCCCTCCTAGCTTGCTTAGTTTAGATTTAGATTAACCAAAAATTTACCGAAATGAATCATTTAAAACATGTAAAAGAAATCGGCAACCGAATGAGTAAGAATAAAGCCGATAAGTGGGTGAAAAAATATAAGAAAGATAATCCGAACAACACTTTCGGTTGGTTGTATGGATCTGACATATTGCATTCACTCCTAAAAGAAGATGGATGTGATGGAATTTGGTTCTTTAAAGGAACCACTGATGAGGGGGAGGAACGACTCGTTTTGTACCCTGCAGATCATGAAGGAAACATTTTAGATAAAAAGATAAAATCACTTGGGGCTAAAAGTGCTGACGGTGATGATGACGATGGGGCTGCGGATAATGGAAAACAATGTCCCCCGCATTGCCCATAAATTATAAAAAATATGGACGCTAAAGGGCTAGCAGATTTAATGGTTTTAATCAACCAATACTCGGGAATTCCTGGTATTGTTTTTTTTGCGCTCTTTGTTAGCTTCAGGAACAGTAATGCCAAAATTGTATTCTTTGTCCTTCTTGCTAGCTTTTTAGCTGATTTAGCAATTACGTTTTATGTTGAATACGTATATCCAAACAGTTATGGAATTGCTACAATTTGGTTTGTTGTTGATTACTTTTTGTTAAGCTGGTTATTCCTAAAGTTAACCCCAAGCAAGAAAAAGATCATTCTTAGTTTGATGACTATCTTCATAGTAGGAGGTATCGTTAGTGCTGGTTTCTTCTACAGTTTTTCAGAATCAAATACTTTTATTTCTAGCTATCCTTCTGCTGTTTTTTCTTTTTTATCAATTCTTGCTTTTCTTGAAATTCTCAAAGAAGAACCAGCCAATAGATTGATTAGGTATCCCGTATTCTGGATTGTTACAGGAATTTTTTTGTTTAATAGTGTTACTCTTATCAAGAACTTGTTTCAACAATACCTGGTATTTGATCTGAATGTTACTTTGGATCAGTTTATCATCATTTATCTCTTTAGCCTAACTTTCAACATAATTAAGAATTTATTCTTCCTTTATGCATTTGTTCTAGTCAGGAAAGGCCAGCCAGACTACATCATTTCACCAAAACCTGCAACAACATGATTGAATCGATCGTCACATTCGTTGTTGTAGGCTCGTCAATCATGACCTTTTTGAGCATCGCCTTCCTGGTGCGGTTTTACTATTCGTACCAGCAAAAAACGAAGTGATCATTCACTTCCTGTCTGAACAACTGGTTTCTTCTCTCTTCTCATTTATCTTGCAGATAACCAATTGATCAACTTCATTGAGTAATCAGTTAATTTTTTTAATAGTTGCCGGCACCGTCGGGTTAATGCTTATGGCGTTTTCACTTGTGTTTTTTGTATCTCTCTATAAAAGACGGGTTCTCCAAAACCAATTAAAAGTACAGGAGATGGAAACAGTACATCAGCAAGATATGCTCAGAGCGACCCTTACTTCTCAGGAAGAAGAAAGAAATCGCTTAGGAACTGAACTCCATGATGGTGTTGGAGCTTTGCTATCCACCATAAAGATGAATTTGCAAGTTTCTCAACGAACTAAATCACTAGAAACGGTCCCGGAGGTCATTGAGCATTTAACAGAGGCTATTGGTTTGGTGAGAACAATTTCTCACGAGATGATGCCAATTGTCCTAAAAAAGTATGGTCTCCAACGTGCAATTGCCGATCTTTTTGAAAAAATCAATAAAGGCGATAAAATCACGGCAAGCATTACTTCCTGGGAAGAGTTTGAAAGAGAGGAAGTTGACAACCTTATGATCTATCGCATCATCCAAGAGTTGACGAATAATTGTCTGAAGCATGCTAATGCGAGTGAGATAAAGCTCTCGTGCAAAATAGCTGGTGACAATGCGAAAATCATATTCAGCGACAATGGCATAGGATTCCCGAATGAAGTTTTGGAAAAGTCTGAAGGAATTGGGCTTTGGAATATTTCAAACCGAGCTCAAACGGTTAGTTCAGATGTTTTTTTCACAAATAATGAAAGCGGTGGCGCAAGTGTAGAATTAAGAATAAATTTAAGTACAAAAGCGAAGACTGAAACCAGCTAAATGGCCTTAGAGAAACTAAATATTCTGGTTACAGATGATCACACATTGTTCAGAAAAGGAACAATGATGCTTCTCGAAACTTTCGATGAAGTAGGGCAAATAGATGATGCAAAAAATGGAAAAGAAGCGCTTCAAAAACTAGGTGATAACGATTTTGACTTAGTTTTATTAGACCTAGAAATGCCGGTGATGGATGGTTGGGAAACTTCTAAGAAAATCGTTTCCAAGTTTCCAAAGACAAAAATCGTAATGATTTCAATGCACGATTCGCTTCAAATCATTTCCGATCTAATAGAAATTGGCGTACATAGTTATTTGCTAAAAAATGCTGATCCGGAGGAAGTTCATAGAGCCATCATCTCTGTTCGTAACAATGACTTTTACTACAATCAACTTGTGTCTACTGCGCTTAGAAAAAAAATCCAGCGAGATGGAATTGAAAAAAAGTCCGTTCAAAACCGAGGGGATGTTAGCCCTCGAGAAGTCGAGATCCTTCAATTAATCTGCCAAGAGTTGACCATGAAGGAGATTGGCGAAAAGCTTTTTTTGAGTGAACAAACTATTCAAACACACAGAAAAAATCTCATGCGAAAAACACAGGCAAAAAATGCTGTCGGGCTTGTCAAATTCGCCTTTCAAAACGGGATTGCCTCCTTTTAAGCAACTACCCACTTTTGGGTATACGTGTACCCCATTTATGGTAATTTATTGAACTAATCACCACATATCTATTTGATCTTCAATTAGTTACTGACAATTCCAATTGAGAAGATCATTTTTCAAACATTTAGAAAGTATTGTGTTTCTAATTTCATATCATCAATTAATTAAGTAATTGATAAGCTCTTAGGTTGATGGTTAATCTAGAAAATGCATTGGGGACCCAGGGTTTTCGCTTAATCCTTTGGTTTGCCAACTATATCTCACTCACACATAGTGGGTCCCCCGCGTTTTCTGCATCATAAAATCTAGATAAGAAAATAAGTAGTAAAGTTCTCCACAAATCCCGCAAAAAAGGACTCCATCATAGAGTCCTTTTTTTATTGTAATGTCCAACAATAATTATTTATTGTAAAGCTGCTTACCAGCTTCGAAGTATTTATCTCCTTCTGTCCAGAATGGAGTTTCATCAGCATTTCCTATCAATCGGCAGGAGAGTACGTACGATCTGAAGAATTTTTCCAAGTAATCATAATCCAAAGTTTCTGGTTCGTCTGCAGGTTGGTGATAATACTTAGTTATTTCTGCATCAAAAGCAGTGAAGCCCATACCAAAAGTAGGGGCTGGAATTCCCTTGGCGGCAAATCGAACATTATCTGAACGGTCAAAAAGGTTTTGTTCGGGCGCGGGATCATCTGTTACACCTAATCCGAATGATTCACAGGCTTCCTTGATCATATCTTCTGCAGTTGTTCTGCCAAGTCCGATGACAGTGGCAATAGAAGTATCATTGTATCCACCGTTATCTGAGTTGAAACAGTAAACCATTTGGGAAGGATCTATTGGTGAATTTTCTATGAAGTACTGACTTCCAATTAATCCTTTTTCTTCGGCAGTAAACAGAACAAAGAGGGCCGATCTTTTGGTCGGATATTTTGCCAGATTTTCTGCTGCACTTAAAACCGTAACTGTTCCAACCGCGTTATCTCGAGCTCCATTGTAAATAGTATCTCCTTCGGCATCTGCTCGACCAACACCGACATGATCATAATGCGCCGAATAAACAACAAATTCGTTCTTGAGTTCAGGGTCTGTTCCTTCGACATACCCGACAATATTTTTGGAGTTAAACTCAATTTTTTCATTTCCAGAAATTGAGAGGCTTCCTGTTTGTTTCTTCTTAGTAAGATTTGCCAGATCATCCTGCGATCGGTTCATCCATACATGAGTCAATGAAGATTCTTCTTCCTCATCAATACCTACTTGATCACCGCCAAGAAATCTAACCAGAACACTCCACGGCAATTGTGTGGAATTATACAATTCAACAAGTGCCAAAGCCCCCATTTCTTTGGCTTGCTTTCTTTTTTCTCCTGAAATCCTAAACCATGCTCTTGGGCTTTGCTCCGTTCCATCACCGCACAATGCAACTACAATTTTTCCTTCTATTTTTCCTTTCTCAAGATCTTCGGTGGTTCCGTAATCAACAAAAACCATCGGTCCTTGTAAGGTTTCGCCTCCTTCTAACAATAAAAAGTCATCTCTTAAAGTAAAAGAGTCACCGGCCAATGTCAACGTTCCGGAAGTAGCCGGCTTCAATGTTCTTAATGGCACATTTTGAAAATAGGAATCCATTCCTTCAACGGTCGAAACTCCGTATTGCACAAATCTGCTTTTAATATATTCTGCAGCAATATCAAGTTCGGCCGATCCGGTATCGCGTCCTCTTAGTGCATCAGAAGCCAAAAAACCAATATGGCTTTTGATAGTTGCCTGGTTTACTGTTTCTGATGTTTTATCCTTCTCTGATTGTGCAAAACCGCTGATGGAAACCATCAGAAGTGAATTGATTAGTAATTTCCTCATCTCAAAAGCTTTTCTGCAAACTAGAAATAAAAAAGGTCAATCTAGCAATGTAGATCGACCTTTACTTTATAGTTAACTAATGTGTACTAGTTCAAAAATTCGTAAATACCAGCAACTCCTTGGCCTCCTCCGACACAAGCAGTTACCATTCCATATTTGCTTTTTCTCCTTCTCATCTCGTTGAAAAGTGTAACAGAAAGTTTTGCTCCCGTACATCCAAGTGGATGTCCTAAGGCTATCGCACCTCCATTCACATTCAACTTTTCCGTGTCAAGATCCAAACCTCGGATCACTCCTAATGATTGTGCTGCGAAAGCTTCATTCAACTCAATGAGATCAATGTCTGATTGCTTCAATCCTGCCTGTTCCAATGCCTTCGGCACTGCCTCCACCGGACCAATTCCCATGATTCGCGGATCAACGCCTGCCGCAGTGTAGCTTACCATTCTTGCAATTGGTTCTAGTTTGTATTCCTTCACCATTTTTTCGCTCATTACCATCACAAATGCAGCTCCGTCAGAAGTCGGCGAAGAATTTCCCGCAGTTACTTGTCCGCCTTGCTTGAAGGCTGGCTTTAACTTCGCCAAGCCTTCCATGGAAGTATCTGGTCTAACACATTCGTCAGTATCGACGACAAATTCTTTCTTTTCTCGCTTACCTTCTGCATTAACAAATGTTTCTTCTACACTCACTGGAACAATCTCATCTTTGAACTTTCCATCAGCGATTGCTTTTGCCGCTTTTTGATGAGATTCCATTGCAAATTGATTGGAGTCCTCCGGTGAAATATCAAAATCCTTTGCTACTTCCTCAGCAGTTAAACCCATGTTCAGGTAGTACTGCGGATTTTCTTTGGCAATATTCCAGTTAAGTGCGGCTTTATAACCCATCATTGGTACCAATGACATGGATTCTGTTCCACCGGCAATAATACATTCGGCCGTACCTGAATGAATTCGAGCACAAGCCAAGTGAATGGCCTCCAATCCGGATCCACAATACCGATTAATAATCATACCTGGTACAGACATGGGTAAGGAAAGCAATGAAATGTACCTTCCCATTTGTAATCCTTGCTCTGCTTCCGGGATTGCATTTCCAACAATCAAATCGTCAACTCTGGTCGCATCAAAATCTTTGATAGAACCAATGAGGTGTTTTATGACATCTGCAGCCAGGTCGTCCGGTCGATAAAACCGAAACCCACCTTTTTTCGCTCTTCCAACTGCTGATCTAAATCCTGCTACTATATATGCGTTCATATTTTTTTAGATTTAATTCTTAATTCCTTAAAGGTTTTCCTTTAAACAAAATGCTCTGAATCCGCTCCAGTGTTTTCGGTTCGCCACACAAACTCAAAAAAGCTTCTCGCTCGAGATCCAAAAGATATTGTTCTGAAACCAATGTTGGTTCTGACAGATCTCCTCCTGCCATGATCCAGGCCAGTTTTTGACCAATCTTTGCATCATGATCCGAAATGTAATCTCCAAACCTCATTCCAGTTATTCCAGCACCAAACATCGCCAAGGCCGATTTTCCTTGAACTTTGATATCCTTCCTCTCTACTGGCTGAGTGTATCCAGCTTCCCATAATTGGATCGCTTTTTCTTTCGCGTCAGTCAAAAGTCGCTTTCTATTCAACGTCACATCATCTCCTCCTCTCAGGATGTGCATCGCTCTTGCCTCTTCCGCAGATGTAGCCACTTTAGCTGTCGCGATATTCATAAAATACTCTTGAAGCGTATTTAGTTCCGGATCACCTGCAGTGAAATCATCAGCCGCACGCATGGTTAGCTCTTTTGTTCCACCTCCACCTGGGATTAGACCTGCTCCTACTTCTACTAAACCAATATAAGATTCTGCATGTGCCTGAATCGCATCACAATGAAGTGATAATTCGCATCCACCTCCCAAAACCAAGCCGGATGGTGCAGAAACAACTGGTACACTGGAAAACCGAGCTCTTGTCATGGTATTCTGAAAGGTTCGGATCATTAGATCGATTTCATCGAATTCCTGATCTACAGCATACATGAACAAAATCGCCAAGTTGGCACCCGCTGAAAAATTCTGTCCTTCATTTCCAATCACAACTCCGCGAAAGTCTTTCTCCGCCATGGTGATGGCTGTGTTGACTCCTTCAAGAACGTCGGAATCTATGGAATTCATTTTCGTATGAAATTCCAGATTTAGTACTCCATCACCAATGTCGTAGATGGTAGCTCCGGGTTTTTCCCAAACGATATTGTTTTCCTTATATCCATCCAAAAAGATGAGACCTTCTGTTCCAGGGATCACTTTATATGATTTAGAAGGAATATCATAGTATTGCTTTTTTCCATCTTCGAATTTGTAGAAAGACTTGTGTCCACCCTCAAGCATTTCAGTTACCCACTTTGCTGGTTCAAATCCAGCTTCCTTCATTTTGGATGTGGTTTCCTCCACACCTAAAGCATCCCATGATTCGAATGGACCAACTTCCCAGGCAAATCCAGCTGACACGGCCTGATCAACCCGATAAAGTTCATCAGCTATCTCAGGAATTCTATTTGAACAGTATTTGAAAAGGTCAAAAAAGGTCTTTTGGTAAAATTCCCCAGCTTTTCCTTTGTCAGCAAGAAGTATTGATAAACGCTCTCGAACGTCTTCAATATTTTTTGTTTTATCCATTGCCTCGAACTTGGCCTTTGTCTTTGGCTCATATTCAAGTGTTTTCAGGTTAAGCTCAAGAATTTCTGTCTTGCCGTCTTTTTTGGTCTTTTTATAAAATCCCTGACCGGTCTTATCTCCCAACCAATTTTTCTCTGACAGTTCACTTACAATTTTTGGAAGCTTAAAAACATCCTTGGATTCATCATGCTCAAGTGCAGCATGCAAATTGTTTGACACATTCACCATTGTGTCTAAACCAACTAGATCTGAGGTTCTGAATGTTGCAGATTTTGCGTGTCCAATTACCGGTCCTGTTAATTTGTCCACTTCATTGACAGTCAATCCAATCTCATCAATGACGTGCATGCCGGACATCATCGCATAAACACCAATTCTGTTAGCGATAAATGCTGGAGTGTCCTTGCAAAGGACCGTTTCCTTGCCCAGGTAAAGATCTCCGTAGTGCATGAAAAACTCCGTGATTTCAGGATCTGTTTTTTCAGTTGGAATTATTTCCAACAGTCGCAAATATCTTGGTGGGTTAAAAAAGTGCGTTCCGCAGAAATGTTTTTGGAAATCCTCGCTTCGACCGTCTAACATCAAATGAATCGGAATACCTGATGTGTTTGAAGTAATTAGTGTTCCTGGCGTTCTATATTTCTCTACTTTTTCAAAAAGTGATTTTTTGATATCCAATTTTTCCACAACCACTTCGATAACCCAGTCTACGTCTTTAATTTTTTCTAGGTCATCATCAAAATTTCCTGTCTGAATCAACCTTGCGGCAGATTTTGTATAAAGAGGTGATGGATTAGATTTTATTGCCGTTTGAAGTGATGAATTCACAATCTTGTTTCTTGCCTCCTTGTTTTCTTTTTCATTTTCCGGAAGGTCGAACGGGACAATATCCAAGAGTAGCACTTCTACTCCAATGTTTGCAAAATGGCATGCAATTCGGGATCCCATAATTCCCGATCCCAATACAGCTGCTTTCTTAATTGTTCTTTTCATTTGTTTGAGCGCTGATTTCAGCGAATAGTATGTGTTAAAACTCCATTGTTTGCGAATTCTTCTGATATCTCTTTCGCGATTTTGAAGAAGATTTTTGGGTCATCAATTAGATCACTTATTTCCCCGAGCACTTCGAAAAAAATATCAAGTTTCTCTTCTGGAATAATTGATCTAACCTTTTTGTTAAACTCTCGAACTGCCCGCCTGGATAATTCCCTTTTTTCTTTTCCAATGTCAGACAAGAAAATCCGAACCGATCTACCATCTGTCGGATCTTTCTTTCTATAGACCCACCCTTTTTCTTCCATTGCTTTAAGCATTCGGGTCAAACTTCTTGACTCCATACCCAGTAGAGGAGCTATTTTAGTGGCTGGCGTTCCATCTTCCACATCTATGTTCAAAAGAACAAAGCCAGTAGAAGCTGTGATATCGTATTCGGACCCGAACTGGTTATACATCCGAGAGATACCATGCCAAAGAGCCTTAATATTATAATCTACGGTTTCTTCTCTTTTCATAGTGGATCGAGTTGAATCAAAGATAAGGAATAAATATTTGTTATGCATGCATACTATTTTTTTGTGTCTCTGTTTTGGATGTTTACTTTTAACTGATGCAAGAGAAAGACATTCCAAAAGAGTTTTTTTCATTTGAAACTGAGGCTCCGTTCGAACGATGTATCGAATGCAATAAGTACCTTTTGGATGAGGGAACTGAATACTTGATTGAAAAGGCCATTAAAAATTATCAAGGGTTCGAAGCGAGGGATGTTGTTTTCGATTTTGCTATTTGCATGGACTGTATGCACGAGCGTAGCAAGGATATTTCACCGGAGTCTGCCGCTAAGATCACCGAGTATTTTCAGAATAACATTGATCTGGAAAATCGATTGGCATTAAATGAAGAAAATGCGGAAAGTGGTCTTGATAAATGCATGATAAAGGGAACTGAAGTAAGTGCTTGCTCAGAATACCAAATTTGTGGCTACTTCAATGGACGGAAAATGAACTTACAAAATCCTCCATATCTTATTTCCGGAGAAGTGATGGAAGAATTGATGCCTTTATTATCAGATCAAACCATTGATGAGATGAACGGCTTCTTCAAAAAGCATTTTTCCCCTGACCCTTCGTTTTTCGAGCCAACTCCGAAACTGATTTTGGTTTGAGACTCACAAATGAGTTTGAGATTCTTCACTAGATTCAGAATGACATTCCAACTCATAATCTATGCTGTCATGCTGACGAAGGAAGCATCTAATTTTTGTTTTTAAACGCTCTATCAATTCACAAAGTCTCCACGAAGCTGACGGAACCGTTTTCTCGCTTCTGCCGCGTATAAACTTCCCGGATATTCCGTCATGAATTGTTGATACAGCTCTTTGGCTTGCTCAACATCTTTTACCTGGAAATCATAAATCTCAGCTTTTTTGAATGCTGCATCATCCGCAAGAATATCGTAAGAGTAAGTAGTTAGAATATTGTCCAGGTAATTAAGCGCATTTTGGGTTTCGCCAAATTCAAGTTCTAGCTTGGAAAGCAACCAATAGATTTCATCAGAAATGGAATGGTGCTCGTAGTTTTCGAGCATTTTTAGCAATCGCTGTTTCGCTTCAAATTTCTTGTTTTGAAAAATCAGCAGTTCCACCGAAGCAAATTCTTGCATCACTTGGTCTGTTGTGTCCAATGCGGTGTTATCTGTGATTAGCATTCCCAAGGAAATAGCGTCATTGGAAATTTCTCGTGTCGTGTTGGTTTTCAAAATGTCCAAGTGACCTTTTGCCAGTGAAAAATTACCTGTGAAATAGTGAAGTCGAGCATTTCTCAACTTAGCATCATAGCCGAGTTGGTGACTTTTATGTGCTTTTTCCACTTGAGAATAAAGCAGTGTAGCTTCCCAGTGAATTCCTTTTAGCAAATAAATATCACCGAGATCCAGTTTTGCCTTAGATACAAGCGAACGACTCGCTCTTGGTTGTGAAACCAACTTGGTGAGATAGAAACTTGCCGAATCAATTTCATCTAAATAAAACGCATGCAACAAGGCTTTACTTCTCAGAGCTTCAAGTGCCGTGTGAGCCGGTGATAGTTCCTGATACAATTGATAGTACTCAGAAGAGAGCGATCTGATCTCCTCTTTGTCAATAGGAAATGTATTTTTTATTTTTTCTTCTTTAGCCTCAATCCAAAGTTTTCGGGCATATGAATAATTTCTGGAGTTTTTGTACTGTTTAGCTACATATTCAAAAATGTCTATGGCATCATCCCATGCTTTATTATCAAGCGCAATTCTACCAATTGACATGGTTCGATCTCCAGGTTTATCATTTCGTTTATCAATGGCTCGAGATTGAATGAACGCACCATAAAAATTCTTCCGTTGTAATTCTACCCAGATCAGCAATTCTCCATAAAGATCCGTATCGGGATCCCGCTGCATTTTTCGGATTAGTGTAGATTCTAACTCTCCTAAATCTTCCTCTTCCTGAAGAATGCTCTGCAACAAGTTTTTCACATAGTTCATTCTGTTTGAACTTTTTGCGGCATAATTGAGGTACTCTTCAATCATCTTCGACTTGTCATTTTTCATTCGATAGATGGAAGCCATCTCCAATGCATGCGCCGCCTCATCATTTCTAATCTTTCGAGACTTCTCAAAGAACTTAATGGAGAGATCATAGAGTTGCTCACTGGCTAAATGCTGCGCCATCATGCTGAGCTGAAACGGATTATTCGAATAGCTATCTAACAGGTCGTCTGCATGGCTTTTGACCTTGTCATTATCTTGAAGTTCAGAGTAAAGACCCAGCAAGTTTGCCTCGAATTGTAGATTAGAAGGAAAATTCTTAATGGCAGTTTTCAAAAATTTCTCAGCTGTCTTGAAATCCGAAGTGGATTTTAGCAGTGATAAATAATTGGATGCAATAAGCGGAATGTTGTATGGATTGTCAACAAGCTCTTCATACATGATTCGAGATTTCTCTAGTTCTCCTTGTTGGAAATATTCATTTGCCAATTGAATATCTTCTTGATCTTGCCCGATAAGAATAAATGGAAGTAAGAGAATTGTGTAAAATATTGATCTCATCCTGTTATGCACATATATACATACCTCATATATATATATAAAGTTTTAAATAAATAATATATCTATTATTAATGGTGTGGATTCGTGGATAAAAAATCAAAATTCAATTTGTATTTCTGAAATGTTTTTAAGTATGGATTGGCCTTTTCTAATCTAACAATTAGTCAACAGCTAACTCTCTGAATAGCAAGGTATAAATAGGAGAATGTGGAGAAAGTTATTATTGAGTTGTTGGTAATCGTTGGCAGACTTTTTAACTGAAAAATTGGTGATAAGTGCCATGTTTTTCTTAATAATTAAATTCAGTCTATTGAGCTTTAACTTTCAGAATTGGATAACTGGATAACTTTCAAGTTATATGTGTGATATTCACAAGTTATCAAAAGGTTATTTGGATATCTTCTCCGACTATCCAGTTTTCCCTAATCGCAATTTTGGTGGGAAAAAGGTAAACATCTTCAGGTTCTATGTTTTGCAAAAGATTTCCATACGACCATTTACCATCTCCGTTGTTATCAATGAGAATTCTGATAGTATATGAGGCTGGTTTAACATCGAAGACTGGTGAGAAGTCATTTATTTTTTGGTAGGCTACACTTTCACTTGAATTGAGGAGTTGAACAATGAAGGAAGTTTTGTCCGTAACGATATTAAATTGAAGCGTACCAAAAGCCTCAACGAATTCTTTTTTGTGTTTGATTTTTTGAACTGTTGATGAATCATTTTCTACTGAAATGAATGCGCCTTGATTCAGCACAAATTCTATTGGTGATTTTTCAGCAATAAAATTTTTAATGGAATCACTTTCGACTTTTGTAAGTTGTTGAATGCTGTCCAGTGTCCAGCTTTTGAGAAGAGTGGTGTCTAATTGAATGGACTGAATTTGACTTTCATAGATCGAATCTTTGTTTAGAATGGTTTGCAATGTCAATTCTGTCCTATTCTGATTCCAATTGAAAATGAGACTATCGGAAGGATATGAAAAAGTGGAATCCGCTTGATATAGTAGTTTCGATTGATCAACGGTTAAGATTGGCTTATTGAATTTTATGGTATATAATGGATCGTTAATCAATTGTTTCTCTAAATATGTAATATTCGATTCGAATTCTGTGGGTCTACCGCTGTATTCATTGAAGACAGCATTAAGTGTATCATCTATGGTATTGGATAAACTGTCTGATACAGTTAGAGTAATTGAAAGGGAATCTCCAAAGTTGAATTGATCGACGTTATAAAGTCTAAGCACATCCTTTTCGTTACCGGCAATTGAACTGTAGATGGAATCAGGCTGTATGTTGTATGAATCAATTTCTCGACTGAATTTTATTTCATAATAGGATCGTATAGGCCTTCCATTGATGAGCTGAATCGGTTTAACATTTTGTAAAAAACTGTTGATCTGAATGGGTGGTATTGAGTCGCTTAGTACCAGTGTATCAGATACAAAGCCATGGGGTTCTTCTTTAGGGTCTAGCAAAAGGTTCCTGTTTTCATCTTTGAAAGCTAACATTCTATAGGCCCCTGATTTGATGTAAGAGAGTGCGAACTCGCCGGAATCGTTTGCCGTGGTAAAATAGGTTGGGCTTTCTTGTAGAAAGTCAAGAGTATCTGTGATCGGGTAGAGACCAATAATAAATTTTGCTGATGGCTTTTGTGTCAATAGATCATCGACATTTCCCGATACTTTCAATGAGTCGATAAAATCTCCGGTACTAAATGCGACGATGAGATTTACTGCAGGATTTTTTTCTGTTATATCTGTGACTCCATCGAAGAAGTTTAGGCTGTAGGTCGTGCTGTCTCCAAATGGTTCTTCAAATCTTATGACCAATTGATTCCTCTTAATGACGTGCTTGAATCTTAAATCTGTTTTCGGTGTGATGATTAAGTTCTGCGTAAGCTTATCTGCATTTACAAATTCAGAGAATTCCAATGTGATGGTTTGCTCGTCGAAATTGATGGATCCTGTTGCGGGCTTTGAAAAAATTAGATCAGGAGGTATGGTGTCTTTGGGACCTCCGGTTGGGGCAATAGGATTGGCACACCTGGATAATGTCAGATCTGCAATCACTAGCGCTATCAGAATGTATATGGGGTTCTTCAACTAATTCTTTTTAAGTATATAGATCAGGCTTGAGTATTCCCCTGTTGTGGCTGCTTTTCTATTTGACGCAAGTCCATTGAGAAGCCCTTTGATCAAATTGGATTTACCATTCTTATATTTTTCACTCAGCAAAGACACATAAAAAGAATCGAACTTCATCGGTAAGGTTTTCACCAGCTTGAATTTTGATTTTTCAGCAAGGTTTTTAAAAGACGCTTGGGAGAAGTGATAGAGATGCCTTGGAACATCATATCCTGCCCATTTCTCTTTATAGATTGTAGCATCGTGTGAATTGATATTGGGAACTGCTACTATAAAGTGTCCATCTTTATTCAATCGCTTTCTCAACAATTTTAACGTTTCTCTCAATTCTGAAATATGTTCCACTACATGCCATGCAGTAATGACATCAAATTTTTGATCGCCTGGTACTTCTTCTACAGATCCTAAAACTTTCCCTTTGACTTGTTTTTCCGCCAATTTCTTTGCCTGTTCGTTAGGTTCTATTCCAAATGTTTCTAACCCTTTTTTTTCCAAAACTCGAAGAAAGTCACCTGTGCCACAACCATAATCTAAAACTGTGCCTGAATCATGAAATTGCTGAAGGATCTTTCTTTTACTGATCAGGGTGTAAGATCTGACTAGTTTGTACAAGATGTTAATGAGTGAGTTTCCCTTATTGGTATGAGAAATATACTCGTTGCTTTCGTAGTATTTCCCAAGCTCATTTTTGCTAGGGCGAGGGTTTGTAAAAACCAGTTCACATTTTTTGCACTTCACTAATGCGAAACTTTCTTTGGATACGGAATAATCTTCACATATTAGAAAGTTATCAAACTGTGGATGTTTGCAAGAAGGACAAGTTTCTAACTTCTCGTACATTATCGCCCAAGGTATACCATAAGAACTGAAACATCGGAAGGAGAGACACCGCTGATTCGGGAGGCTTGTCCGAGTGTTTCCGGACGAATTTTCAGTAATTTTTCTTTAGCCTCTGCAGATAGCGATGGAAGTTGGTTATAGTCGAATTCTGGCTTGATCTTCAGATTTTCAAGACTATTCATTTTTTCAGAATTGAGTTTTTCTCTTTCTATGTAGGTTCGGTATTTAATTTGAATTTCAGCTTGCTCGATAATTTCAGCATTGTATGATTTGATCACCTTTTCTATTTCTCCGGAGAAAATGCAAAGGTCTGTGATCGAAATTTCAGGACGTTGTAAAATGGTGGCCAATGAAGATTTGTCTTTAACGGGCGCAGAATTTATCGAGGCAAGAAGTTCCTTAGAATCAATGGGCTTTACCTGAAATTTGTTCAGGTGATCGATCAGTTCTTGGGTTTCTTGTTTCTTCGTTAGTGTTTGGTTTAATCGATCGTCTTTTGCAAGCCCAAGTTTATAGCTAATTTCTGTCAAGCGAAGATCAGCATTATCCTGTCTCAGAAGTAATCTGAACTCAGCTCGAGAGGTGAACATTCTGTAAGGTTCGTCAGTCCCTTTATTGATCAAATCATCTATCAGAACGCCAATATAAGCTTCACTCCTTTTTAGAATGAATGGTTCTTGGTTGTTTATTTTAAGATGTGCGTTGATGCCAGCCATTAATCCTTGGCAGCCGGCTTCCTCATAACCTGTCGTTCCATTGATCTGTCCAGCGAAATATAGATTCTCAATCTGTTTTGTTTCGAGCGTAAGGTTTAGTTGTGTTGGAGGGAAAAAGTCATACTCAATTGCATATCCTGGTCGAAACATTTTTACGTTCTCAAACCCAGGGATTTTAGTCAGTGCTTTGTATTGTACATCTTCCGGAAGTGACGTAGAAAAGCCGTTAACGTAGATTTCGACTGTATTCCAACCTTCTGGCTCAACAAAGATTTGGTGTCGGTTACGCTCGGCAAATCGATTTATTTTGTCTTCAATGGAAGGACAATACCTTGGGCCAAGACCCTGTATTCTTCCGGTAAACATCGGTGACTTTTCGAATCCTGTTTGTAGGATTTCGTGTACCTCGTTGTTCGTATAAGTAATATGACAACTTCGCTGAGTTGCAAGAGGACTTGTGCTATCCAGATAAGAAAACTTTGCTGGAAGCTCATCTCCTTCTTGTTCTTCCATGCGATCGAAGTTCAGGGACCTCCCATCAACACGTGGTGGCGTGCCTGTTTTCATGCGACCAGACTCAAACCCTAATTGAATGAGTTGTTCTGTAATTCCTGTAGCAGCTCTTTCTCCAGAACGACCTCCCCCAAATTGTTTTTCTCCAATGTGAATCAATCCATTGAGAAATGTGCCATTGGTGAGTACTACGGCTTTGGCCTTTATTTCTAAACCAATGCTTGTCTTAATGCCAATCAGCTTGCCCTTTTCTACAATAAGACCAGAAACCATTTCTTGCCAGAAATCCAGGTTTTCAATGGCTTCCAGTGACAAACGCCATTCTTCAGCAAAACGCATGCGATCGGATTGCGCTCGAGGACTCCACATAGCTGGTCCTTTGGACCGGTTGAGCATTCGGAATTGGATCATGGACTTGTCCGTCACGATCCCGGAATAACCCCCTAAGGCGTCTATTTCACGTATGATTTGTCCTTTTGCAATCCCACCCATTGCAGGATTGCATGACATATGAGCAATGGTGTTCATGTTCATTGTTACCAAAAGAACTTTGGAACCCATATTGGCTGCTGCAGCCGCAGCTTCGCAACCGGCATGCCCTGCGCCAACTACTATAATGTCATATTTAGGAAGCATAGATTAAGGTGTTTCACGTGGAACATCCAATGGAATAACACACTTTTTTCAAGAGTGTTCCACGTGGAACTTATTTTTTTTGCAAAGATATGCAGGCATCTTCTTTTTCACGCATGACCTTTTTTTCTTCATCCGTTTTATCAGAATAGCCAAAGAGATGAAGAAGGCCGTGAGTCATGACTCGCGATAGTTCATTTTCGAAAGTGACGTCTTGGTGTTCTGAATTTTCTTTTACACGATCAACACTGATGTAAATGTCGGCTTCTATTTCATCTTCTGATTCGGAATTGTCGAAGGTTATAATGTCAGTGAAATAATCGTGATCAAGATGCTCCTGATTGATTTTGAGTAAATAATCATCTGAACAAAAAATGTAGTTCAAGTCGCCGACGGATTTTGAATTCTCCTCAAGAATTTTTTGAATCCAATTGATATAAAATGAAGGCTCTTTTAGAGTGAAGGAAGTTTCTTCGGAGAAGAAGTGTACAGGCATTAAGGTAAGTAGAAGCTTAGCTCAGCAGTGGATCCAGAATCTTTGAAATTCACTTCGTCCGAAAGGTTTTTCATGAGGAAAATTCCTCTACCTCCGATTTTGTCTAGATTTTCAGGAAGTGTAGGATCCGCTAGGTTTTCATAGTCAAAGCCTGGACCTTGATCTTTTACGGTGAACTTTATTTGTGATTTTTCTAAAGAAAGGTTGAGAGAAACATTCTTTTGATTGTCTGATTTATTTCCGTGTAAAATGGCATTGTTGACTGATTCTGTAACAGCAATCATGATGTTTCCATAGATGTCATCATCGAGGCTGTATTTTTCTTTGACATTATCTATGAAGCTTTCTACAATCCTGATGTTCTCAGGCAGTGAAGGAATTTGAATTTGAATGTTATCTATCATCCTCTTTTTCAGAACTTATGCGCCTAAAGTAATCGTTTACTTCCTTTTTATAAAATGGATTTAGCTCTGCAGGAATAGTTTTTAATAATTCTATTTCTTTTTGCTTCATTTTCAAGTATTCCTCAAACTGCGGAGGAATCTCTCTAGAGAAAATTGAAGGTGACTCTGCTTCTCTTTCCTCTTCCATTTCTTGTTCTCTTTGAGCTTTCTCAGCCTCCAACAATCGCGTCTCAATACTCTTTTGTCGATTCAATAGTTGCTGAGTAAGCCTTTTATTAACAAGATCTACTTCATTTTGTTCCATTTGATCAATCGCACGTTGCAGGTCGTCTCCATTTCCGGTTCCACCCGGTTGTCCGTCCTCTGCCTGTTTGATCAATTCAAGCTGCCTTCTGATAATTTCCTGTTCTGCCGCAAGCCGGGCAAGTTCCTCAGAAAGTTCTCTTCCTTGCTTACCAGACTCCCGTAATTGATTCATTTGCTGACCCAGCTGTTGTTGCATTTCTTGCAAATCCGGCAATCCCTGCTGTTGCTGTTGCCCTTGCTGTGGATTTCCCATCGCTTCTGACATGGCCATCTGCATTTGCTGCATAGTGTCATCCAAAAGTAAAGCAAGGTTGTTAATAGAAGTCATTGCGAATTGCTGACTTGAAAGTGCTCTGCCTCGATTTCTGTCTTTCAAGTGATCGAGCGCATCATCGATGTTTTCATTGATGTTACCAACCTCTCGTGTAATGTAAGAGGAGATTTGAGCGACCTTTTCGGCTAGCGATAGTAAACTATCCTGGAGCACTTTTGCATCGTCTTTAAGTTTCAATTGAGATTGAGAAAGCTCTAAAAATCGGGGGTCTGATTGGTTCACTTTTCTCATCTCATCCAAAAGCTCTTCTTGGTTGAATGAAAGTTTTACCAGGTTATCCAGAATGTCTCTTAGTTGATCCAGATTGGCTTGCATCATTTCCATCTGCATGCCTTGTTGCATGCTAGATAGCTTTTTACTCAACTGCTGCATCCGCTGGCTCGCATTCTTTTGCTTTTGCTGTGTTTGCTGTCTTCTCTGCTGCTGTTGAGCGTTTTGTTGTTGCGATTGTTGTTGACTAGCATTCTGTTCGCCTTGTTCTCCAGACTCTTGTTGTTGCTGTTGTTCGCCGCTTTCGCTTTGTTCTTGATTTTGATTCTGTTGGTCTTGTTCCTGATTCTGTCCTTGGTTCTCTTGTTGAGATTCCTGGTTTTGTTCTCTAAGCTGTTCTTCTATTTCTCTCAGCTCTTTGGCGATTTGCCGCTCTTCTAGTTCAAAATCTTGAAGCGCTTCTGGCCTTTTCAATTCCTGGTTCATTTGCTGCACTTCATCCATTTTTTCCCGGAACTCATCAAATTCTTCTTGAATTTCCTTTTGTTGTTCTTCAATGGATTTTTGGTCTGCACTTTCATTGTTTTGATCTGCCAGGTCACTTTGTTCTTGACTTAAGGAATCAAGTGCTTGAAGGTTTTGCTCAAGTGCACTTTCCATTTTAAGTCTTTTAAAAAGCTCAAGCGCTCGATCCAGCTCTCGTTCCAAATTATTCTCGTTCCGCTGAATGTTTTGAATTTCTTGTCTAACCACGTCGGAGTTGGCATTCTCATCTTTAAGTAGTTCTTTCAGTTTTTCATAGAGTTCTCTGGTCTTCTCATCCAGCAGTTCATCCAAGAGGTTTTGTAGTTTCTCGTTTTGCAGTTTAGTCTGCTCACTTCGTTTATTGAATTGATCTGATGAGCGTTGAAGTTCCTCGTGTTGTTCTTGAAGGTCTTTTATTTGCTCTTCTAGTTTTTCACGGTCTTCGATGATGTCGTTCAATTGTTTCTTTTCTTGCCAGTCAAATGTTTGTTCTGTTTTTAGTTTTTCTTCTATTTCTTGTAATCGTTCGTTGATGCTTTCAGCTTCTTTTTGAGACTTATCTAACTGATTTTCAACTACTTCTGATTTTTTATCAATAATTTCTTCGATCTCGTCCTCTCCAGGGATCTGCATGATGAAGGTTCGGCTTTTACTAGACTTAGCTCCATTTACCTGATCATTGTCGCTGACACGAACGAAGAATTCTAATCGTTCTCCCGGAGCTAGCTCAAGAGAGTCCACATTCCAATTGGCGTAGAATCCTTGCTTTTTTATGTTGGGAGTCAATTCGAGCGGAATGGATCTTAGCTCCTGACCTTCCTTTTTATAATTCAGGCTAAGTGCTGTAAATCCATGATCATCGATGATGTTTCCAGCAAGTGTTACGAATTGATAGGACAAACTATCAGGAAAATACTCCGCAGAAATTTGTGGTCGCTCATCTTTGATGACGGATATCGCATAATTCAACTCGGAGGAGTTTTTGCCATACGGATTAAAAAGGAAAACAGAATAAGAGTTTGAATCGAAAAGTCTTTCATCAATTGCAAAAACATTTTCTGAAAGTCGATTGCTTAGTTTGGTTTCCGAGCCTAATTGAAAATTGATGCTGTCCGTTGATAGCGTAGTAATCTCCCAATTGACCGAACTTCCTTCAAAAATGGTTATGTCTCCGCTGTTGGTAATTGTTCTTCTTTCTCCACCAGTATACGCTGGACTTTCAATTGAAATGCTCATCGCAATCAAGTCGGGTCGATCATTGACCTGCAAAAGATATTGCTGGGAAAAGAAACCTTCACCTTCTAATTGAAACGTAACAGATTTTTGAATTTTCTGGAAAACATATTGAAAAGAACTGTTCCCGGTTTTTTGAAGCCTCAAGTTTTGTCCATCATCGGTTCTGATCAAGGCCGTTTCAGGAACGGAAGCGCCCTCTACATTTATCTGCAATGTGAAATCTTCGCCTCTGAAGGCTTGCAATTGATTGGTGATCACAAATGTGAATGGTGCATTAGGAGTAAACTCCTGGTTGAAATTAACGATTCGTTTAGTGCTATCAGAAAAGATTGATGGGTTTATGAATGAAACGAGGGCCAAGCTCAAAATGATAACACCGAGAATCACCCCATATCTCTTACCAGCTGCGAAATCAACTGCTTGTATGAAGGAAATATTTCTAAAACTTCTGGCTTTTTTATCAATGGCAGCTGAAAGCAAATCATTTTCGTGTGAAGTGAGGCGATGAAGCTGAAGTGTGTTGAGAAGTTTATCTTCAATCTCCGGAATGGATTTGGCGATTTCTGCGGCAGCTTCTTCGTCTTCTATTCCCTTTCTCAATTTAAGAATCAGCGAAATAGGTCTGGCCACCAACCAAACAAAAGATGTAACAATTACTAATAGTGTGGTGAAGAAAATAATTGACCTGGCGGTGGTACCCATCCAGAGGTTGTATTCTAAGCCGTTGATTAGCAAAAAGAGACCGAAACTGGCAATCAGAAATATCAGTCCTCCTATAAAGAGTTGTTTGATATAATACCTTTTCTTAAATGCCTGTAGTTTTTGCTTTATTTCTTCAATGCCACTCATGGTTCATTACCTAACGCATTAATCGATCAAAGGTGCAGTTTACCATCCAATTTCTTCTCTGAAATACTGAATTATTTGAATTTTTAACAACTTCTCCTGCTCAATCAGGTCAAATGCAGGAAGCTTTTTAGTCAAAATCCAATGAGGCCAGCCTTCCTCGTCAATTCCTTCCAATTTGTAATATCCAGCCAGGGAAAGTACTTTGCAAATGGCGATGTGCATGAGGTCTTGTTTTTCTTCTTTCGAAAAAGACTTCCTTCCGGTTCCTAATTCTTGCACTCCTATGAGAAAAAGTACAGCATTTAGATCAGCCGGACGCTTCCCAGTCACCTCTTTGAGCTTATAAAGAAGCTCCACCCACTCTTTTTGAAGACTTAGGTCCTTTTTAAAAACCATTTGACAAGTGTTTAGCTATGCTTTCTGAATTCTTTTCGCTCATTTATCCAAGTACATGTCTCAATTGTAATGAAACTCTAATTTCTGCCGAAAATTTCATTTGTACTGCATGCAAGACGGATTTGCCTGAAACACAAGATCATAAGAATCCGGAAAATGAATTGTTTCAAAAGTTCGCGTATAATTCAATAGTGAAATCTGCCTGTGCTTTTCTCTATTTCAATGACGGTGGCATTGCACAAAAGTTGATCCACAACCTGAAGTATGAAGGACTTCATGAAATTGGTGACTATTTAGGAGAGTTGTTTGGAAACACCATTTCTGATCAGCTGGATCCGGATATTGTCATTCCTGTTCCGATTCATAAAAAGAAGTTGAGAAAAAGAGGATACAATCAAAGTTTAGGTTTTGCTAAAGGCTTAGCGTCTTGCTTCGAAAGGGCTGAAGTAAGAGAAGACTTGATTTTCAGAACGAAGAATACTCAAACTCAAACACGAAAGAATAAGCTTTCCAGGTGGATAAATGTCGATAATATCTATTCTGATACTAGAGAAGACCTTGATGGAAAAACTGTAGTTATTGTTGACGATGTAATCACAACTGGAGCAACGGTAGGAATGCTTTGCGATAAGTTGAAGGAGGCGAATGCCAATGAAATTCACGTTCTCTGTATCGCAAGGAGATAAAAAAAGCCGTCCCGGAATCGAGACGGCTTGAAGTATTTTCAAACGTGTTATTAGAAATTAGATCCAGCTCTGATCATTGCACATCTAAATCCTAAAGTAGAAGTTGCTGAGTCTTCGAAAAGGAATCTTCTTGTTCCTGGTGACATCCAGTATGCTACGTCAGCCCAAGAACCGCCTTTGTAAACTCGTATTCTTTTCATAGGAGGATTGTCAGCGTTATAAGATTTTTGCAATCCTGATGTTGCTACCCAATCTTCTTCAGAATAAGGCCCTTCGTTTCCAAGGAACGAGTAGTTCCCATCGTATCCGGTTTCTTCATCATTATATGCATCTCTTCGAGCCGGGTTCAGATCATCCATTTGTTGGAATGAAAGTGGTCGGTACACATCCTGTACCCACTCGTTCACATTTCCAGCCATGTTATACAATCCAAAATCATTTGGAGGATAGTCATAAATGTAAGTGGTGATCATCGCTCCGTCGTTTAGCTTTCCAGCGATACCGGCGTAATCCCCTTTACCTCTTTTGAAGTTCGCAAGGAAATATCCCTGGCTTTTGCCGTAAGGATTTCTCAATGCGTGACCATCCCACGGATAAAGTCTTCTGTGTGTTTGATTTTCATCAAGGTATTGTGTTCCAATCAAGGCTTGAGCAGCATATTCCCACTCTGCTTCAGTTGGAAGTCTATATCCTGGAAGTGTAACTCCTGACTCAAGGCCTGGAACCGATCCAGCTGACGCTGAAAGGCTACCACCTTCTGCTCCTGCAAATGCATCATCACCACCTGAAGCGATAGGATCTAAAAGTCCGGCATCTTCAGCCAATTTAAGATTCACAACAGTCGTTCTCCACTTGCAATAGTTGATTGCTTGTCTCCAGTTAACTCCAACTACAGGGAAGTAGCGGAAACCGGGATATCTATAGTAGTTATTTACGTAAGGATCATTGTAGGCAAGGTCTTTGGCCCAGACGGCAGTGTCTGGTAAGTTGTTTTTCCAATAAAACTCATCGGAATCTTGCTTGATGTAATATTCATACTCCAGCCAGTGGATGTTTGCCACTTCTGTTTCATCCATGTAAAAGGACGCAACAGTTACAGCTCTTTCCAGATTATCCCTGGTGTAGACAACATCCTCCTCAAAACTTCCTAATACGGTTCTTCCACCTTCGATAAAAATAAGGTTTGGCCCGTCAGGTTGTCCTGAGAAATCATTGACTTGGAAACCTCCTTCTTCATTGAATGCATATCCTGTGGCAGAGCTGTAGGCTCCAGGATTTGAAGCTGTTGGAATACCTCCACCACCTCCAATAAGGTTACATGAGCTAATAAATATTCCGGCCAAGGAAAGGTACCCCAGCCCTTTAATTGCTCTCACAAATTTTTTCATAACACTGTTTGAATTTGTCTTGAAACGTTTCAACGTACTAATAAACACAAATATTTCAAAAAACCCATCTAAACTGCATGGATTTTAGATTAACACATTTAAATAAAGACCAAAACCGGATTTTATTGTCCAAATCCAATTTTATTATGCTGGAGTGGCTGAAAGCAGCATTTCATCAATGGTTTCGGTCGCTTCATTGATGGAATTGATCTCTGAAACGCTGATGAGGAGCTTGCTTTTTACTTCCTTCATTTGAGACTGCTTAGGATGTCCTTTCACGTAGCTCAAAATGTTGCCAAATTTTTCGGATTGGAAGTACGCATCCGGCTTCTGATCAGAAATGTAACACCGCATTTTTCCATTTTTTATGGAAACTCTTTCAAAGCCGAGCTCTATGGCTTTCCATCTCATTTTTACCGTTTCCGTCAGGTTTTTCACGCTTTCAGGAATTGCCCCGAATCGATCCTCAAGCATTTGGATAAATTCTTCTAATTCTGAATTGTTTTTCAGGTTGTCAAGTTTGGTGTATAGACTCAATCGTTCGGAAATGTTGCTGACAAAATTTTCAGGAATCAAGGCTTCAAAATCGGTCTCTATGGTGCAATCTTCCACCATTTTTTCGAGTGCTTCTTTATTTTTCAGGAGATCCGTTTCGAACAACTCTTTGTAATCACTTTCCTTCAACTCCTGAATTGCTTCATCCAGGATTTTGTGGTACATATCAAATCCAATGTCATTGATGAACCCACTTTGCTCGGCACCCAATAAATTTCCGGCTCCCCGAATGTCGAGATCTCGCATCGCAACTTTAAATCCATCACCTAATTCAGAAAATTCCTCAAGTGTAAGTAATCGCTTTCGTGCATCACTGGTAAGGGCGGAAGTTGGCGGTGTGATCATATAGCAGTAGGCTTTGGTGTTTGATCTTCCGACACGACCTCTCATTTGATGAAGATCTGAGAGTCCAAACATGTGGGCATTATTGATAATGATCGTGTTTGCGTTCGGAATGTCAAGACCAGACTCGATGATGTTGGTGGAAACTAAAACATCGAATTCTCCTTCAATGAATTTTAGCATCACTTTTTCGAGTTGCGATCCTTCCATTTGGCCGTGTGCGATTCCAATTTTAGTGTCGGGAACCAGCTTATAAATCAAATTGGCGATTTGCTCGATATCACTGACTCGATTGTGAACGATAAACACTTGACCTCCTCGTTGAACTTCGTGATGAACCGCATCCCGTATCACTTCCTCGTTGAATTCATGCAATTCAGTCGTTACGGGTCTTCGGTTGGGTGGAGGTGTGGAAATAATGGAAAGATCTCGAGCTCCCATGAGAGAAAAATGAAGTGTTCTTGGAATTGGCGTGGCTGTCAATGTCAATGCGTCTACATTCACACGCATATCTTTTAGTCGTTCTTTCACCTTGACTCCAAATTTCTGTTCTTCATCAATGATCATCAGGCCAAGATCTTTGAAGACAATGTCTTTGTTCACGATTCTGTGTGTTCCAATCAGAATGTCAATTTTTCCCTCTTCAACTTTCTTCCTGATGGCATTAATATCCTTAGTCGATTTGAATCGATTGATATACTCAACATCTACTGGCAAATTCTCTAACCTTGAAACAAAGGTTCGATGATGCTGCATAGCCAAGATTGTCGTTGGAACTAGCACTGCGACTTGTTTTCCGGAGTTAACCGCTTTAAATGCTGCACGGATAGCAACTTCTGTTTTTCCAAAACCCACATCCCCACAAACCAGCCGATCCATAGGGTTTTGTTTTTCCATATCTTCTTTCACATCTGCAGTAGCAATGGATTGATCAGGTGTGTCCTGGTAAATGAAAGAAGATTCAAGCTCTGCTTGCAAGTAATCGTCTGCTGGAAAAGCGAAACCTTGTGCGGCCTTTCGTTTAGCATAAAGCTCGATCAGGTCTTTGGCAATGTCCTTTACCTTTCGCTTGACCTTTTTCTTTTTGTTCTCCCATTCCGGGGATCCAAGTTTATTAATCGTTGGTGGCTCGCCTTCTTTTCCACTGTATTTTGAGACCTTATGAAGTGAATGCAAACTAATGTAGAGGAGATCATCATCTCTATAGACGATTCGCAACGCTTCTTGCTTATTATTTCCAACATCAACCGTGTCCAATCCGGCAAAACGACCAACTCCATGATCGACATGAACGACAAAATCTCCTGGCTGAAGGGTTTTGAGTTCCTTAAGGGTTATCGCCTTTGATTTGGTAAATTTTTCTTTGCCTTTATAGCGATGAAAGCGATCAAAAATTTGATGATCCGTGTAGCAAGCTATTTCTTGGTGATCATCAATGAACCCTTGTCTAAGTGAAACGGAAATTCCTTCGAAACTTAGATCAGGATCGATTTCTTTGAAGATTGTTTCAAGACGTTCTAATTGCTTGAATGATTCTGCCGCTATGAATTTTTTATAATCTTTCTCTTGGAGTTCCTGAAAGTTTGTCACCAGGAGCTCAAAATTTTTATGGAAAGAAGGCTGTGCTCGAATTTGAAATGCAATTTCCTCTTCCGGGTCTAGGTAGGATCTTTGACCGAATTCTACCTTTTTAAACTTCTCCAGTGATTGAATGTAGCTTTCCTCAGTTTCAAACAGTTGATCCGGAGCGGTAATTAGAGAAGAACCTCCACTTGCGTCTTTAATGAATTCAAATGATTCCTGAACTTTATCAAAGGAACGTGCTACTATATCAAGTGACTGCTGGTAATCTTTGAGCCAAATGGTAGTTTCTTTTGGAATGAAATCCATAAAGGATTGCCGCTCCTCCTGCAAGAGTTTGGTTTGAACATTGGGGATCAGTGAAATCTTTTCCAGCGGATTTGTAGAAAGCTGACTTTCTACGTCAAACTCTCTGATCGTCTCAACATCATTTCCAAAAAGCTCTAATCGATATGGATGTTCGTTGGCGTAGGAAAAAACGTCAATGATCCCACCTCGGACCGAAAACTGTCCTGGCTCATATACAAAATCGCTTCTTTCGAAATCATAAGTTTCCAACAAATCAGTCAGGAAATCAACGTCTAGTTGCTCACCTACTTTCACTGAAAAGGTATTGGAAACCAAAGAACGTCTGTTGATTACTTTTTCAGATAGTGCCTCCGGATATGTAATTACGATATGATTCTCGTTTTCGCTGACCTTGTTTAGAACCTCCGCTCGTTGAAGAATATTCGCATTATCGATCTCCTCGTATTGATAAGGCTTTTTGTAGGAAGATGGAAAAAGAGAATAGCCACTTTCGAGGAAATTGGAAATGTCGTTTAGGAAATAATTCGCTTCTTCTTTGTCATGAAGAATTATTAAATGGATTCCGCCTTTCACATCAAAAGTGGTGGAACAAATTACCGCATCGAAACTTCCGGTAATTCCTTTTAACCTTACTGATTTAACACGCCCCAAACTTTCATTCAAAGCCTGAATTTGGGAGTTGTCCTTATAGTGATCTAATAGATGTCTTGAAGACACGTTCATTTAATTTCTTAGGGGCGCAAAAGTAATTTGAATTGATTATCGATCAAGCGATTTCGAAGAGCAGTGTTACTTGACTATGACGTTTGTAGAAGAATTTGACCGATTCATCCAAAAAATGAACTATTTCAAGATTTAATTGCAACATATCTATATCGATAGCTGTTAAATAAATCAGTAAGAAATTCATAATAAATAAATGATATAGCGTTTATTAAGTGCTTTCTTTTAGGTTAGGTTGGTGAATAGGCGTGTACCCATCGGGTGGCACGCCTTTTCTTTTTCCAGCAAAATTGGATGGCAAGAGGTTATAATATTGAATGCAAAGCGATTACTTCCAGCAGATTTGAAACTGGTAGGTATCTTAAAAAAGATATGGCTTAGAGAATGGTAAGCCTTAATTTGTTTGCGGCTTGTTCAAGATCAACTAAAGCCTCAATCGCAAGAACTGTTTCGTTTGAAACCTTTAAGATTTTGGCAGTTTGGTGAACAGTTTCTCTTTCTTCTGGAGCGTATTCTCCATCTGCACTTGACATTCTAATGGCATCATAGATCAGCAGCTTGTTGAAGTTGCCAAATGACTTGGTATTGAAGGAATAAAATATTTCTTCAAGGTCGGCCGATTCAAAATCAAATTCTTCCCATTCTGCGACGATATCTTCATCAATTCCAATTTCTTCTGCACACTCGATGGTGAGCCATTCAAGTTCTGGGTCGGAAACTTCGCCATCAGATCCAGCTATAGTAAGCAGAGCAAACCCATATTCTTTCCAGGAGTCCTTTGGGACCATGCTAATCCCGTAGAAATTGGGAGCGACGTTCAGAATATCATTAGTCATTTCGGTGATTTTTAAAATTTGCAGATTCAATTTATTCCTTTTTTCTAAAAATGAGCAACTTGCGGCTTCAATAAAAACCCGACTTGTTGAATAATTTGGCGTTTACCGAAAAAGACGAAAAAATAATTGCCGAAAAGGGGATTTCTTTGGCATCCATTTCTCAAAGTCTGGAAAGATTTAAGAAAGGCTTCAAGCCAATTTCATTGATACGGCCAGCTGCCATTGATGACGGAATCAAGCGATTAACAATTGAGGAACAGAATGATCTGGAATCGTTGTTTGATTCTTACCAGGGGACAATTATGAAATTTGTACCTGCATCAGGTGCTGCCTCTAGAATGTTCAAGGCACTTCAAGCTTTTCGAAATAGTTATTCCGGATCGATTGATGACTATAATGAATTCATTTCAAATCAAGAGGACCCTGTATTTATCTTCTTTAAGAACTTAGACTCTTTCGCTTTTTATCCGGAATTGAAAAAGGTCTTTGATGAAAAGAATGCCATCTCCTTAGAAGAGGCTCATTTAAGTCGTGATTACGTGAAAATTTTGGATTTTTTTCTAGGTCCCGATGGATTAAATTATGCTCAACTTCCCAAAGGACTTTTGAAGTTCCATTCATACTCGGATCTTATGAGGACTCCAGCGGAAGAACAGATCTTGGAAGGCTGGTCACATTGTTCAGGTAATGAATTGGAAGTTCATTTCACAGTGTCTCCCGATCATTTGATGGATTTCAAAAAAAATGTGAAGGAAGTTGTTTCAAGTCTTGAATTCGGCGATAGCGTGAAAGTAAGTTATAGCACTCAAAAGAAAAGCACCGATATCATCGCGGTTGATCCATCTGACGAACCGTTCAGAGATGAATCTGGAGCTTTGCTTTTTCGACCGGCTGGTCATGGAGCTTTGTTGGAAAACTTATCGGAACTTGATGCAGACCTGATTTTCATTAAGAATATCGACAACATTTTGCCAGATCATAAAAAATCCCCATCTATTAAGTGGAAGAAGTTGCTAGCAGGACTTTTAATAGAATATCAAAACAAGGTTTTCAACTTATTGGAACAAGCAGAAAATGGAACGGATATCACGGATGAAGCCAATGAGTTATTACCTCAATTGGGTGTTTTGGGAAGAATGTCTGAAGATGAGATTTTTGATTTTCTTAACCGACCCATCCGAATTTGTGGAATGGTTAAGAATGAAGGTGAGCCTGGCGGAGGACCATTTTGGACAGATTCCGATGGGAGCCAAACGCTTCAAATTGTTGAAAGTGCGCAAATCGATCAATCGAATCCTAGCCAGTTGGAAATTCTCAATTCTTCAACACATTTTAATCCGGTCGACTTGGTTTGCAGTATTAAGAGTTTCAAGGGCGAAACGTTTGATTTAGAAAAATATCGGGATTCGGAACAGGGTTTTATTTCCACAAAATCATATCAAGGGAAGGAATTAAAGGCAATGGAGCTTCCCGGGTTGTGGAATGGTAGTATGGCCAATTGGAATACGGTTTTTGTTGAAGTACCGATTGAAACGTTTAGCCCTGTGAAGACGATCAATGATCTTTTGAAAAAGGAACATCAACCGTCAGAGGCCCATGAATAGCAATTCCTTTCCCTGTAGAGCCTAACAAAGATGCTTCCTCCGTCAGCATGACAGCACGGATTGGGAGGTAAGTGTCATTCTGAGTGTAGCGAAGAATCTCATCTTTGCGGTTAGTTCGATCTTGTTTACAGATTACTTATGAGTTATCGATTGCGTCTTTAATGACCTCTGGTTCGAATGGCTTGTGAAAAAGCTTATCAATGAGCTTATTTTCTAGTGCCATTTCCAGCTCAGAATTATATCCGTATCCCGTAAGAATAAAATTTCTAATTTCGGGAAAGTCTTCTTTTATTTTTTCAATCAATTCCAATCCATTCATAAGTGGCATTCGCATATCGCTAATTACCGCTTTGATATCGGATTTATTTTTCTCAATTTTCTTCAATGCCTCAGGGCCTGACGATGCAGTGATTACATGGAAATCTTTTTCGAAAGTTTTTTCAAAAAGAAACAGGTTGATTTCTTCATCATCTACAAAAAGGACGGTATTTCTGTCTTCTTTGGTCATTTAAATCGTTCGCTCAATTTGAAGATCACGTTGAATCGCGTTCCTTCTTTTGGTTTTGAGGTAACGCTGATTTTTCCACCGTGATCTTGTATGATACCAAATGAAATTGCTAATCCTAAACCGGTACCTTCACCAGATGGTTTGGTGGTGAAAAAGGGGTCGCTGATTTTGGATAAATTTTCCTCAGATATTCCTTCTCCGGTATCGGTGATAGTGAGACGTAAAAAATTAAGTTTTGCTTTTGTCTCGATCGTTATTGTTCCCTTGGTGGTTATCGCTTGTTCTGCGTTTGAAATAATGTTCAGGATTGCTTGATGGAGCTTCCCTTCATTTCCAACAACTCTCAAATGTTTAGAGGCCGTATATTTTTTTTCTACCTCGACTTTGTATTTCAACTTATGCTGAAGCATCACTAAACAATTGTCGATGATTTGGTGAAGATCGCATTCTTCTTCCATTGATTCTGAATCTCGGCTGAAATGCCCCAAGCTGCTCACAATTTCTGAGGCTCTGTTTACGCCTTCTTCAATGGCTTTTATAAATGGGACATTTTCATCGGACTTATTAAGGTTTTTGGCAAGCATTCCGACTCCACCCTTGATGAAGTTTAAAGGATTGTTTATTTCATGGGCCACACCGGCAGACATTACTCCAAGTGAAGCCATTTTCTCTGATTGGATCAATTTTTTGGTAGTGGATTTCAAGTCAGTCATTGACTCGTTCAACATTTTATTTTTCTTGGCCAGTGTTTCCCTAAAAAGGAAGGTGAACACTGCCACGATCGAAAAAACAAACATGGTGGCCAAAATTCCATGTGCGACTTCAAATTCTGGCAAAAGAAGATTTTGTGTGTATCCGTATGCAGTTAGCGGCCACATAATGACCAATGCTATTGCAGAAATTATCATGAAAATGTATCGGTCACGTATTGGTCGATAGAAAAAGGCCAATAATGGAGGTATTACAAATTCGGTCATGGCAGGAGAAAGGGCTCCACCTGTACAATAGATCTGAATAAAGAATGCGATGAAAGCTGTAATTATCGATATCCTAAAAAGGAATAATAACTGTTGGGTGAAGAATGAAGAAACACCATAAACCACAAAAAGTGCGAAAGCAATTAATCCTTTATTGGTAATGTTCGGAGCACCTGCCAAATAATAGAAATAACTAAAACCTAATGTTGAAGTATAAGCAGAAATCATCAACAAAAGATAAAATCTCTGCTGATCCTTATCTCTTCGAGTAGGTTTCATTTCCATTGGCGATAGGTTGCGGTGTCAGCACTAATATACGAATGATCTTTTGTTGACCGTTCTCTTCACGACATAAAAGTTGGGATTTTCCTTAAAAGGTTAGATTAAGTTATTGAATAACGGTTATGCGAATTACTAGTTGATCTTCACACAGACTCTGAAGTTTGAAGTCTGTATTGAGCCTCTTTTTTCCGTGTCCATCGGATTAGGTTCTTCACAAAATCATGTACTTCCATTATTTCATCAGATGGCTCTTCATAGTCTGAATGGAATTTAAATAAGGTAAACATGCTCCCAGAGAGCAGTTCTAATCTGATTGAGATTTCATGTTCTTCGCTTGTGCTTTTAAAAGAGCTGGAATATTCACTTACGAAACGAGAATGAATAATTAATTTTTTTGCGTAAGAGAGAGACTGTCGCTCGAGCTCAATGACGTTATCGAAAAAGTCGAATTTCTTAGTCAGCAGGTTTACTGTGAAGTTCATTTTTTTGGAGAAGAACTTGTAGCGAATGAATAATCCTGCAAAACCCAAAATAATTGTCAACCATGCCAAAAATGAATTGAATAAAAAAAGCGGTGCCGCTACAATTAGGATGATGAATGTTACTACGATGATACTTATGTATTCGGTTGCTCTCTTGAATACAATGATCTTGTCCTTTTTTTTGTACTTGTATCCGTTTTCCTCAAGAAGGCGTATGGCTTTTTTACTTAGCAGACGTTCTTTCACAAGTTTTGATCAATTTAATGGTAACTACAACTAGGCACGGTTAGAGCCTAATTTTTTGACATAGCTAAGTTTCAATCATTAAGTTATTACATTCTGTAATAAATCAATGATATCAAGCTCAATTTAGTTTACAAGAAATTATGAATTGAAACTCTTCGATAAAGCTAATTCTCTACCAATTCTAAGTCGATAGTTCGTCGATCAACATCTGTTTTGGCCACCAAAACCTTCATTTTATCACCGAGCGTGATGATTTTCTTATTACGACGACCGATTACCCGAAACGTCTTCTCATCAAAATCATATAGGTCGTCAGTCAAATCAGTTAGTCGGATCATCCCTTCACATTTTGTTTCAATGATTTCTACAAAAATTCCCCATTCGGTAACACCGGAAACAATTCCATCGAATTCTTGACCAAGCATGGTTTGCATGAACTCCACTTGTTTGTATTTAACCGAAGCTCTTTCAGCATCCGCAGCTCTTTTTTCGCGCTCGCTGCTGTGTAGACATAATGATTCATAATCTTCTTTGCTGGCCGACTTTCCATTATCAAGATAATGTTGAAGAAGTCGGTGGACCATCACGTCCGGGTATCTACGAATGGGTGAAGTGAAGTGCGTGTAGTGATCAAATGCCAAACCGAAATGCCCGCGAGCATCCGTGGTGTACTTGGCTTTGGCCATGGAACGAATAGCCAGGGATTCTAAAACGTTTTGTTCGGGTTTGCCTTCAATACTTTCCATCAGATTATTCAGGCTTGACGAAATGTCTTTTTTGACATCTAGTTTGTGTCCAAACCTTGAAGCGAAAGAAGCAAAAGTGCTCAGCTTCTCGGGATCTGGGTCGTCATGAACTCGGTAGACAAACGTTTTGCTTCCTTCTTCTTTTCCTTTTTCCTTCCATTTAAAAATATGTCGGGCGACTTCTTTGTTTGCGAGAAGCATAAATTCCTCAATCATTTTGTGCGCATCTTTTCGCTCTTTAGGAATTACCTCTAACGGAGTTCCATCTTCATCTAGCTTGAACTTAACCTCAACCGTTTCGAAGTTGATCGCCCCATTTTGGAATCGTTTATCTCGGAGTTTTTTAGCAATGTTATTCAGCGTCACAATTTCCTTTGTGAAATCACTATCTAGTCCTTCGATTCTTTCCTGGGCTTCTTCGTAGGTAAATCTGCGATCGGATTTGATAATGGTTCTTCCAAACCACTTTTTGGAAACCTTACCTTCCGCATCTATCTCAAAAACAGCCGCGAAGGTGAGTTTTTCTTCATTCGGTCGAAGCGAGCAAAGCCCATTGGACAACCTTTCTGGAAGCATTGGAATGGTTCGGTCAACCAGGTAGACTGATGTTGCTCGATCGACAGCTTCTTTGTCAAGAATTGTATCTGGCTCTACATAATACGATACGTCTGCAATGTGAACGCCAATTTCATATTTCCCTTTTTCTATTACTCGTAATGACAAAGCATCGTCAAAGTCTTTTGCGTCATGAGGATCTATTGTGAAGGTGGTTATCTCCCGAAAATCTTTTCTTTTTTTGATTTCTTCATCGGGAATCAAGTCGGGAATTTCGTCGGCAGCTTTTTCTACTTTTTTGGAAAATCGGAATGGCAATCCAAACTCTGCCATGATTGAGTGAATCTCTGCTTCATTTTCTCCAGCTTGTCCAAGCACTTCAATCACTTCGCCCATCGGGCTTTTGCTGGTATGATCGTGCCACTTGGTGATTTTCACCAATACTTTATCGTTTGGCTTTGCTTTTCCTATTTTCTCTGGATAGACAAAAACATCAAAGTGAATGTTTCGACTATCAGGAACCACGAATGAGTATTTGTTTGAAACTTCAATTCGTCCAACAAATTCTTCTCGTTCTCTTTTTAGAATACTTATGACTTTTCCTTCTGGTCGAAATCCTCTGCCAGATTCTCGTGTAATCATCACATTCACAAGGTCTCCGTGAATGGCAAACTTTAGATCGGAAGTTTTTACCCAAATATCATCTTCTCCATCAGGAGTTAGTATGTAGGCAAAGTTTGGATTTACGTGATCTACTTTTCCTTGAATGTATTCAGACTCAGCATTGCTGACGTATCTTCCATCGCTTAGGCGACGAACTTTCTCTTTACTTTCCAGGCCAAAAAGCTGACTTTTTAAAAAGTCCTTTGACTTTCTGTCCTGGATGTTCAATTTTCTTATAATATCTCTGTAGCTATAAGCATTTCCATCATTTACTGAAAAAAGTTGATGGAGCTTCGCTTTTATTCTTTTTATCTGATTCGGTTCATGTTTTCTATGACCCGGCGCTCCTTTGAGCGCTTTTTTTCTTCTTCTGTTCATTAGTTAGTGTTTTGCTACCCATTTCAGATTAGGGCAATTCCCGATTTAGCTTCGGGATCATTAGATTATTTTAATTTGATCCGGGGCGATCAGCGGCAAGTTGTTAAGCCGGAGGTAAAGCTGTGCTGTTGCCACAACATCTCTTTTGCAATATTCTTCAATTCTTTTCAAACCATTGTTATCCTCATAATACGTTTTTGTCACCATCGATCCATCAATGTCTTTTTTCGAGGAGGGAATTTCGAAGATGGTGGTCAATAGATCCAGGGAAGTAAAGCTTTTCCAGTCTCCAAACTTCCACAGTTCCATGGTGTCCAGATGATTGACTTCCCAAGGTTTTTTTCCGCTCATGTTTAGCGACCAGGGAATTTTCACATCATTGATGAGCATGCGTCTGCACAAGTAAGGGAAATCAAATTCTTTTCCATTATGAGCGCAGAGTTTCAGATTGTCTTGATCAAACTTTCCTTCTATGAAATTTTTAAATTCGATCAGCAAATCTTTTTCATTGTCATTCGAAAGTGCTTTAACCCTCAAAGCAAGCTCACCTTTATTTTCATGATAGATGGCCATTCCAATGACGATGATTTTTCCGAACTCCGGATAAATTGCTGCTCGATCTGTATAAAGTTCTTCTGGTGGTTTTTCATCAGGGTTTCTTATGAACCCTGCTTTTCTTTCCCAATGACTTCTTAGTTCTGGCGAAAGGTTTTCAAAGGTTTCTTTTCCCGAAACAGTTTCAATGTCAATAATTAAGAAATCGTTTATTAGCTCTCGCATCAATCGTGTAAGATACCTTGCAAATCCAACTCCGCAATTGTGGTGAGATTTTTATCAACGATGGAATCTGGTAGAAAAATAAACTTTTTATCGAACACTTGCCGGTTGATGTAGTAGCTGACCCAGTATTCATTGTTGAGATGAAAAACTGATTTGTCTACCGTCTCAATTAAGGCAAATTCTTTTGGCTCCACATGAGGAATTACGTGTCTTAAAACGGATGTTTTTTGTTTTTCAGATTTGAATTCACCGTAACCTCTTGAAGTAATCATTACATTTTCGATCATTTCATCACTTCTGTTTAAGAGGTAGGCTCTCCAACCGTCGGTTGTTTTGCAGATCGCTACGTGAACATTTTTGACTGGAGAAAAATCAATGTCTTTTTTCATACCAACTCCATCTCAAAAACCTGTTCAAGATTTCTTTTCAGTTTTCCCTCAACTTCTTGAATGTCTATTTCCCTTGCCAGTTCATTTTGTAAAGAGGTGACTGCTTTATCTTGAATGCCACACGGAACAATGTAATTGAAATATTCCAGGTTCGTATTCACATTGAAAGCAAATCCATGCATAGTGACCCACCTGCTGGATTTTACTCCCAAGGCACAAATTTTTCTTGCTTTTTTCTCGTCTTCCCAATCTAGCCAGACGCCAGTTAAACCATCAATCCTACCGGCTTCAATTCCATATTCTTTTAATGTTAGGATTACTGCTTCTTCCAAGAATCTCAGGTATTTGTGAATGTCTGTGAAAAAGTGATCGAGATCTAGAATTGGATATCCTACAATTTGGCCAGGTCCATGATAGGTAATGTCTCCTCCTCGATTGATTTTGTAGAAGGACGCTTCTTTTTCTTTCAAAAAAGCCTCATTTGCCAACAAATGATTTTCATCGCCACTTTTTCCTAATGTGAAAACATGTGGATGATAACAGAAAATCAAATGATTTTCTGTCTCGACATTTTGTTCTTCTGGCAACTTTCTGTTTTCAATCTTCTGATCGACCGTTTTTTTAAAAACTTCTTCTTGAAAGTCCCAGGCTTCTTTGTAGTCTTTCAGACCCAGATGTATGAAATGAGTTTTCTTGCTCACTACTGATTTAATTCAATGTATGTCTCTAACAATTCTACCTCACCATCCGGTTCAATTGAATAATTTTTGATGTTTGCCGGCACCAGCATGACTTCTCCGAGTTTTAATGTTTCTCCAGCGATTGTTGCCGATCCACCCACTCCAATGTAAACCTTAAAGCAATCCAAATTTGTTCGATCAATTTCCATTTGCTTATCCAGAGAAAGCTTATTTGTAGTAAAAAAAGGTGTGAAGATAATCGGACTTGTTTGATTTTTTACCTCTTCAAACGAGGTTTTGTAGTTTTCATAAAAATCAAAATCTATCGCATCTAATGCTTCTTCCACATGAAGCTCGCGTTTGTTGCCTTCTTTGTCAGTTCGATCAAAGTCGTAAATGCGGTAGGTAATGTCAGTTGTTGGTTGAATTTCAGCCAACATTATTCCCTTTCCAATCGTGTGAATCCTACCAGCAGGAAGGTAAAAAACATCGTTTTTTTTGACTTTTTCTGAATTTAGAAGTTGATTCAACTTTCCAGTTTCAAAATATTTGAGATATTCTTCTTTGTTGGTTTTTCTATTAAAACCAGAAATCAATGAAGCGTCCTGGTCTGCCTGAAGAATAAACCACATTTCACTTTTGCCACGAGAGCCATGCCTCTTTTTTGCTAATTCATCATCGGGATGAACTTGTATGGAAAGGTCTTCAGCAGCATCGATGAATTTTATTAGAAGAGGAAATTCATTGCCGAAATTTTCAACTATTGATTCTCCAACTAGATCTGATTTAAAACGCTCGATTAAATCCGTGATTGAAGCTCCTGCGAACTCTCCATTTACAACTTCAGAAATGTTTCCTTTAACTCCGGAAAGCTCCCATGTTTCACCACAATTATCCAAATCACCAAAGTCCTTTCCTAGGATTGTTTTGATTTTTTGGCCACCCCAAAGTTTCTCCTTGAAGATTGTTTTGAACTTTAATGGATATAATTCTGACATTTGCTGAGCTATGGACCGCAAAACTAAAGGGATTAAAGCTGAAGAGCTTGCGAAAAATCACTATATCCAATCAGGAGGTGAGATCTGGGAAAGTAATTATCGTTTTAAGAGATCAGAAATTGATTTCATTACGTTGCTTGAGAGCAGATTGTTGGTTTTTGTAGAAGTAAAAATGCGAAACAGGACAGATTATGGTGAGGCAGAAACTTTTGTTTCTGAAGAACAAAAGCAAAGAATTACAGAAGCAGCTGAAGATTACATTTTCGCAATTGATTGGCAAGGCCATATTCGATTTGATATTGTCGCTGTGAATGGAAATGGAGAAATAGAAGTTTTTGAAGATGCTTTTTAGAATCACTTTTTGCGGTTAGCCTTGCAAAGTGGAAGCAAAAATCAATCTCGCCATATTCGCTTCAGGAAGCGGTACTAATGCTGAAAACATTGTAAAATATTTTCAGGATCATGATAAAATTCATGTTTCCGAAATTATTTCCAATAAAGAGGATGCGTTTGTTTTGTCAAGAGCGGAAAAACTGGGAATTCCTTCGTCCACATTCAAAAAAGCAGAATTTCGATCTTCCGAATTTCTTGATAGATTGAATAACATTGATTTTATCATTCTTGCAGGATTTCTTTGGTTAGTTCCCGAATATTTGATTGAAGCATTTCATGATAAGATCATCAACATTCATCCAGCTTTGTTGCCAAAATATGGAGGGAAAGGAATGTATGGAGATCGGGTTCACAAAGCGGTAGTTGAAGCCGGAGAAAAAGAATCAGGAATTACGATTCATTTGGTCAACAAGGAGTATGATAAAGGAGAGATTTTGTTTCAAGCGAAATGTGAAGTGGAAGAAAGTGATACTCCTGAATCATTAGCGGTTAAAATACATCAACTAGAGTATGACCACTTTCCCAGGGTCGTTGAAGCATTTGTTTTAAAACGAAATTAGCATTGGCATAAATTTTGAAACCGATGCGTCTGTGCGTGGATATAAACTTTCTTTTCTGGTTATCCTGTTTGCGTGTTCTAATTGGAGCCAAATCACAAAGCCTGAATATGGCATCTCCATTGATAAGAATGAAATTGTTTTAGTCCGAAACACAGATCTTAATAGCAATTATAATCATGAATTGACAGAGAAGGTTTTGTCAGCATATACTGATTGTGACTCTCGTTTTATCAACTTCCTTGATGTCTTGGATCAACTCCACGCCAATCTTTTGGAATTGGAAAATTACAAATACCCAAATTCCGAAATCCTTGCAAGGATACGTAAGGCTACGGCTGCAGATTATTATTTAACCGGAGGTTTTTACGAAGACTGGGGTGCTGAATATTATGATTTAAATGAGCTTGACAAAGTGTACGACCCTGCTGAGCTAGCTCCAATAAAGAAATATGAATTTCGTTTGTATGATTTAAGAATGGGGGAACAGGTTTTTACGACAAATCTTACATGGACAAAAGATTATTCAGTTAGTGAGGGTTTGACCCGGGTATACCTTCCTTCTGTTGGTGTTTATTCTAAGCTAGTTAAGAAACTCAGGAGCTCATGTCGGTGTGAGTAAATAAGAAAAGTATATTTGCCGCTTATTTCAGCTCTGCCATGTCTACACGCAAAATCCAGTCTGCCTTAATCTCCGTTTTTCACAAAGACAACCTTGAACCGATCGTTCGCAAACTCAACGAGCTTGGTGTTACAATATATTCCACTGGTGGGACGGAGAAATTCATAAAAGATCTTGGTGTTGATGTTGTGGCTGTCGAATCAGTAACAGATTATCCTTCCATTTTTGGAGGTCGAGTCAAAACGCTGCACCCGAAAATCTTTGGCGGGATTTTACACAGACGAGAAAATGCTTCGGACATGGCTGAAGTTTCTGAATATGATATCCCTGCAATCGATCTTGTGATTGTTGATCTATACCCTTTTGAAGAGACAGTTGCATCCGGAGCTTCTGAGGCTGATGTTGTGGAAAAAATCGATATTGGTGGAATTGCACTGATTCGAGGTGCTGCAAAGAATTTCAATGATGTGCTAATTGTTAGCTCTCGAAAGTATTATGCTGATTTACAGTTGATCTTGGATGATAAAGGAGGGGAAACGACTTTATCTGATCGCAAGTTATTTGCGGCTCGTGCTTTTGAAACTTCCAGCCATTATGATTCGGCCATTTTCAATTACATCAATTCGGATCACGCATTGGATGTTTTCAAGCTAAGTTCATCTCCTGCAAGAACACTCAGGTATGGTGAGAATCCACATCAAAATGGCTACTTCTATGGGGACTTGTCAGAATATTTTGATCAGATCCACGGAAAGGAAATTTCTTACAACAATCTTGTTGACATTGAGGCAGCAGTTCAATTGATTGCTGAATTCGATGAGACTGCATTTGCGATTTTGAAACATAACAATGCATGTGGTGTAGCAATTGGAAAATCCGTTTCGGAAGCTTACCACCTTGCTTTTGCCGCAGATTCGGTTTCAGCCTTTGGAGGAATTCTTGTGACAAACAAAGAAGTGGATGCAGAAGCAGCTGAGGAAATGCACGATCTCTTTTTTGAAATCTTGATTGCACCATCTTATTCTGAGTCTAGTCTTGAAATTTTGAAGCAGAAGAAAAACCGAATTCTCTTAATCCAGAAGAAAGCCTGGAGGGAGAATACACAATACAAGAGTTTGCTCGGAGGAACAATTGTGCAAGATTATGATTTGAAATCTGAGAATGATACAGACCTAGAGATCAAAACCAAGAAAGTTCCGACAAAGGAGGAAGTAGAAGATTTGGTGTTTGCTGCCAAAGTTTGCAAGCAATCAAAATCAAATACGATTGTGTTGGCAAGAAATAAGCAAATGCTGGCCAGCGGTGTAGGACAAACTTCAAGGGTTGACGCGCTGAAACAAGCGATTGAGAAAGCGGGAAATTTTGGATTGGATTTGAGAGGAGCGGTTATGGCTTCCGATGCATTTTTTCCTTTTCCTGATTGCGTAGAGATAGCAGGAAAAGCGGGCATTACTGCAGTTGTCCAGCCCGGAGGTTCAGTTAAAGATCAACTTTCGATTGACTATTGTAACGAACATAAGTTGGCGATGGTGTTTACAGGGACGAGGCACTTTAAGCATTAGAAATTGGCTGGAAGATTCTGAAACAAGTTCAGAATGACCCTTAAGAAAAGAGTTCAGGAAGTCAGCTTCATCAACAACTCAACCAACTTATCTTTTTTCATTCCTTCGAAGTGCTTTTTTCTTTCTGACTCACTCATGCTTTGAATTTCTTTGGCAAATTCTTTTCCCAAGATATCTGAAGAGTGATTTTCTGGAGCTCCAAAAATCTCTATTTCTTCAACTGCGGTATTTAAGATCTCCTTTCCTTTCAATTTGGCGGTTTCGACAGGTTTGTAATTGGAGCTAGAATCTCTTAGTGCCCAACTACTGTAGTCGATTTTGAGGTCATCGATTTGATCTACTCTCGCATCATTTTTTCCAAAGACCCGTGACAACACAGCAATTGCGCTACTTTTCCATGCTTCAAGATCGAAGTGCTCATCTTCTAACTTTCCAATTTGTTTTTTCAGGAGCTTTACGTATTGGGTTTTCATTTACTTGGTAAATAAGTTGCTAGTAGTAAGTTATCAGTTTCTTTCGTTAACGAAAATACTTACTATGAAAAGTATGAATGCTCTGAGAAATCTATGCTGTTTATATAAGTCTGATTGATTTGCTTAACTAGTCGCTGTATGGTTCATTCACCAATCGTTTCGAAATCCACCAGTAATTTCCTGCAGGATCTATAATACCTCCTTGGCGATCATCATAAGACATATCCATCGGTTTCAATTCACTTTTAGCTCCACACTTCAATGCTCTGTCATAGATTTCATCCACATCATTTACGAACAAATAAAAAGAAGTTCGCATACCAAGAAATCGATCTCTCGCCTGACTTATCATAAAACAAGAATCGCCAATTTTTACTATGCTATTTGCTATTTCCCCATTTGGCGTTAAGGATCTGTTCATTTCTTTGGCGTCAAAAGCTTTCTGCAAAAAATCAATTAGGATTTCGGGATCTTCTGCAAAAAGATAGGGGTTGACTGTTCTGAATCCATCTGGTCTGTAGGTGTTGTAAGGTTCTTTCATTCTTTTTTAAGTACAAAAAAAGCAATAAGGAAAAGGACTTAGGTATTCTCTCAATTGAATGAGACTTGAAAGATGAGAGCTGACATTTTATATCCATTTAAGTAACATATAATTATTATATTACGTCTCCATTTAAGTAACATATAAGAATATGAAAGGGACACACCTTGGAGAATTTCAGGAAATCGTCATGTTAAGCATTCTAATCCTGGATGAAAATGCATACGGAGTTACCATCCAAGAGGAGATTGATAGTCGAATGAAGAGAAAGACCAGCAGGGGAGCTTTGCAAACAGCACTTACTCGTCTTGAAGAAAAGGGATTTATCACTTCTTCTTACGGAGAGCCTACCGCTGAACGAGGGGGAAGAAGAAAAAGATATTACCAGGTGAGCAACAAAGGAGTTGTGGTCTTGAAAGAAGCGAAAGATCTTCGACAGGATATGTGGAAACTCATACCAAAACTTGCTTGAGATGAAACATCCGGAAGTTCCGTCATTTTCTTACCGATTGTTTAAGTGGTTTTGTAAAGAGACGCTTTTTGAAGAGTTGGAAGGAGACCTTGAGGAATCTCTTCTTAAGAATAAAGAAAAATATGGCTTGCGAAAGGCAAGAAGGATTTATACGTCAGAGGTTTTTAGGATGCTTAGACCTACTATTCTGAAAAAATCTAAATCTGGTCCGGTTTACAGTATGGCGTTAATGGCGAACTATTCGGTTGTCGCCTATAGAAACCTATCCAAGAACAAACTTTTCTCTTTAATAAATGTACTTGGCCTTTCTATGAGCTTGGCAATCGGGCTTTTGGCCATCACTTTTTCATACGAAATTCATTCCTATGATAATTTTCATGAAAATGGGGATAGGATATATCGGATTACCAGCACAAGAACCAATGTAAACGAAGACCCTTACGAGTATGCAACAACCTCATTGATAACAGCTGAACGGCTTAATGATTTCGGCGGATTTGACAAAATTGTTCCACTATTCAAACGTTTCAGCGGGGATGTTTTTGTAGGTCAAAACCTATTTCAGGTTAAGTGGCTACTTGCTGGCGAAGACTTCTTTGAAGTTTTCACATTTCCGCTTGAATATGGAGATCCGAATTCCGCGTTGAAGGAACCCTTTTCTGTGGTTGTAACAGAAAGTTTGGCTGAAAAACTATTTGGAAAGAAGAATGTAATTGGTGAGGTGCTTGTGAAAAATGAGGATTCGTACCAAATAACAGGTGTTGTCAAAGATCCTCCCAGCAACTCGCATATCAAATTTGAAGCACTTGCTTCAATCTCCACGATGAAAGCTAAACCGGAGTTTGAAACGACTTTTCAATGGGGAAATATGTGGATGAGTTACGTTTATGTTTTACTTCCCGAAAATGCAGACATGGATCAGGTTATGAAAAACCTGATCAAGCTTGATTCCGAGGAGAATGCAAAAGTCGATCGGTTTGAGATAACTCTTGGCTTGGAGTCTCTTGACAGCATTTCACCAAATGACGCAAAGTACAATCAAATTAGCCCCGTAATCCGGAAGCAAACTATAAATAGGATTTTAGTTCTTGCAGCAATTGTACTTTTCTCAGCGGGTTTCAACTATAGCAATTTGTCGTTGGCCCGATCGATGAAGCGATCCAAAGAAGTTGGTGTGAGGAAAGTAGTAGGAGCAACAAGAATCCAGTTGTTCATCCAGTTCATCTTCGACTCCATACTCATGTCGTTGGTTTCGTTGACATTCGCATATCTGCTTTTTCTCTTGATAAAACCAGAGTTTTTGAATTTTGCCCACTACATCACCAATACCACCACACTTGAATTAACGCCATTAATAACGCTGTTCTTTTTGTTGCTGGCTGTACTTGTCGGACTTTTTTCGGGCTCGGTTCCTTCAATTGTCATGACAAGGTTTACACCTACGAAAGTGTTGAAAGGAATTCATAAAATGAAGGTAAGTAAGGGGTTTCATATTCGAGAAGTCATGGCAGGAATCCAATTCATGCTCACAATGGGCTTTGCAATTTTGGTGATCCTTACGTACAAGCAGTACAGTTATGCGATGAACTTTGATCTTGGCTTTGAGACGGAGAATATCTTAAATGTAGATCTTCAGAACAACAATCCGGATATTCTGAGATCTGCTTTTGCAAACATACCTGAGGTAGAAGGCATTTCTTCCTCCTCATTTATTCCTAGCACCGGAATCACAAATTCAGCATTTGCCAAATTACCCGAATCCATAGATTCGGTGGATGCAAACACACTTGGGATCGATGCAAAGTATCTTGAAAATTTGGGGCACGAACTTCTTGCTGGTGAAAACTTTACTTCAAACTCTGATGGGCAACAAGTAATTGTCAATGAGCAGTTTCTGAAACGATTTCAAATCGATCTATCAGAAGCAGTAGGGACACGAATTCAATTTGATGAAGAAAGTAGAACAATCATAGGCGTAGTTAAGGATTTTCATTATGGCACTGTTTATAAAAACATTGATCCGTTTGTTCTGGTGACGGAGGATGAACCAGATTACTTAAATCTGAAAATCCAGTCATCAGATATTGTTAAAACGATGGCAAAACTTGAAGAGGCTTGGTCATCTGTGGATTCCAAACATCCTTTCAAAGCCAACTTTTATGAAGATCAGATTGCCGTTGCGTACACAGACTTGTCTACAACAATGAAGACTTTTGGTCTTCTTGCGATTGTGGCCATTTCAATCTCAATTCTTGGGCTTCTGGGGATGGCAGTTTATACAACAGAATCACGTTTGAAGGAGCTTACGATTCGCAAGGTACTTGGTGCCACTTTCACAAGCATGACTTTACTCTTGTCTAGAAGCTTTGTGAAAATATTCTTAATAGCCTCCTTAATAGCAATTCCTTCGACTTACTATTTCTTCACACAAACTGTGCTAACTGGTATGAAATATAGAATAGACATAGGTCCATGGGAACTCGGTAGCGGAGCATTGCTGATTATTTTCATTGCGCTGATCACTATAAGCACACAAACCTTCAAAGCGGCCAAAACCAATCCGGCGACCAATCTTAGAAATGAATAAGCCTTTAATTGAAGCAGTATGAAGCATCCGCAAATTCCCTCATTTACATATCGCTTGTTTAAATGGTTTTGTAAAGATGAGATGTACGAAGAATTGGAAGGAGACCTGGAAGAGTCATTCATCAAAAATGCTGAGAGCTACGGATTAACTAAAGCTAGGAGAATTTACAGAAAGGAAATTTTTAAAATGATCAGACCAAGTATTATCAAAAAAACTCAATCAAGACCTATGAACAATGCTGCTTTGTTATCTAACTACTCTGTTGTTGCTTTTCGAAATCTTTATAAGAATAAACTTTTCTCCACGATAAACATTATCGGTTTATCAATGAGTTTGGCTGTTGGAATGCTCACCATCGCATTTACTGACGAAATGGTTAGCTATGATACTTTTCACGAAAAGAAAGACAGAATTTATCGAGTGTACAGTACTCGGACGAGAACGAATTCTTATGAATACGCTACTACTTCGCTATACACAGGTGAAAAACTGAAAGAATATAAAATTTTTGACGGTGTAACATCAATCAATAACTCTTTCCAGGGAGACATTGAAGTTGGGGATAAATTGTTTCAGGTTCGAGGGATTTATGCAGACAATGATTTTTTGGATGTTTTCACATTCCCATTGATCAGTGGAGATAGAAAAACAGTGTTGTCTGAACCGAATTCTTTGGTACTAACAGAGGATCTTGCATTGAAGATGTTTTCATCGCTTGATGTGCTAGAGGAAATAGTTTTACATAAAGGGGTTTTGTACACAATCACGGGAATTGCGCAAAATCCACCATACAACTCGCATTTAAAATTTGATGCACTCGCATCGCTCGAAACTTTGAAGACACTTCCTGACCGGAGGCAATTATTCTCTGATTGGGGAGCTATGTGGAATAGTTATGTCTATGTGCTTTTTCCGGAAAAACATGATCCAAGTCAATTTGAAAGCGCTTTTCACTCTTTGGAATCTGAAGCAAACGAAAAACTTGACAGAGTCAATATCACACTTGGACTAGAGCAATTAGCTGAAATTTTTCCGGGAGATCAAAAGAATAATCAACAGAGTACGGTGATGCCAAAAAAGCGAGTAAACCAAATCATCGTTCTCACAATTATTGTCCTGTTCTCAGCTTGCTTCAATTACACCAATCTTTCCATTGCTCGATCGCTGAAACGAGCTAAAGAAGTAGGAATTCGAAAAACCGTAGGAGCAAGTAAGGCTCAGCTGTTCATTCAATTTATCCTTGAATCGGTTATTATTTCCTTGCTGGCATTGGTCATCGGCTTTGTTTTGTTCCAACTCATTAAGCCAGAGTTTGTGGCCCTTGATCCTCATTTTGCCCAGACTACTTTACTGAACATAACTTCCAAAACTGTACTTCTTTTTGTTGGTCTTGCGGTGTTAACAGGCCTACTAGCGGGGTTTTTTCCATCATTAATTCTGACGAAGTTCAATCCTTCAAGAGTGCTGAAAGGAACTTCATCGATAAGGCTGAATCGCCGGTTAGGATTACGAGAAATAATGGTTGGATTGCAGTTTGTTTTTTCAATGGGTTTCGCCATTCTGGTTACGCTCACTTATAAACAATACAATTATGCTTTGAACTTCGATTTGGGATACGAGACCACCAATGTTTTGACCGTTCCACTACAAGGAAATGACGAGGAAATAGTGATGAACGCGTTTTCCCAACTACCTGAAATAGAAAGTATAGCGTCTGCCTCAGCTATTCCAAGTACCGGTTGGAGAAGTTCAGATTATGCCAAGCTCCCAAATTCATTGGATTCGGCTGGAACTTACAACTTTTCAATTGATCAGAATTACATTCAAACCATGGATCACGAGTTGATCGCGGGTCGAAATTTTGCTCCCGATTCTCCTGAAGAGCACATTATTGTAAACGAACAATTTGTCAAACGATTCCAGTTGGTCTCGCCCCAAGAAGCCCTAGGAACACGGGTGATTTATTATGGCAAAGGAAAAACCATTATTGGGGTGGTAAAGGATTTCCATTACGGGACGATCTTCAATGAACTGCGGCCTTTTGCTTTTGTAGCTGAACCGAATAAGAGAAGATACCTGATGTTGAAGGTGAATAGCTCGAACCTCATATCCACGATGAATCGGTTAGCGGATGAATGGGATAAAATAGATTCAAAACATCAGTTTGATGCTACTTTCTATAGCGAAAAAATTTCCTCTGCTTATCAACAGTTATCGTCATCAATGAAAACCTTTGGACTATTAGCAGTTATTGCCATTTCAATCTCGATTCTTGGCTTGTTGGGAATGGCAGTTTACACAACCGAGTCTAGAATGAAAGAATTGACCATTCGAAAAGTACTGGGTGCTACCTTCAATAACCTGGCGATTCTTCTTTCGAAAAACTTCGTTCCAATCTTCCTATTGGCATCACTTGTCGCCATACCAATGAGTTATCTCGTTTTCCAAAAGACTATTGTCAATCATATGGAATATGTTTCCAAAATCGGATGGATAGAACTAGGAAGTGGAGCAATTCTTGTAATCATTATTGCATTAGTCACCATAAGTTCTCAAACATTCAGAGCAGCCAAAACCAATCCTGCGACCAATCTTAGAAATGAATAATTAAGATTGAAATGAAACATCCGGAAATACCTTCTTTTATTTATCGACTTTTTCAGTGGTTTTGTAAAGACTCACTTTTTGAGGAGCTAGAAGGCGATCTCGAGGAGAAGTTTCTTCTCAACAAAGAGAAATATGGCTTAAAAAAAGCGCGACGGATATATACACAAGAGGTGTTAAAAATGATTCGTCCGACCATATTGAAAAGAAAAACATCCGGGCCTTCTTACCAGGCGGCTTTATTTGCGAGTTATGCAATTCTCGCATTGAGAAACCTTAGAAAACATAAGCTCTTCTCCTTCATCAATGTTTTCAGTTTGTCCATTGCAATGTCCACGGGTCTTATTGTGATTGGGATGATTAGTGATCTTTTGAAATTTGATGAATTTCAAGAACATAAAAATGAAGTCTATCGGGTCATCTCAACTCAGAATCGAGGAGGTTGGACCTACAAACAACAGGCCACTTCGCCACTACCGATGGCAAAGGAAATGCTGGAACAAATTCCGGATATTCAAATTTCCCAATTAGGGAGGAGGCTAGTCGGACTATCTGAAGTCGGAGAAAAAAAACTGAATGTCACTGGCATTTACGCGGATGAGAATTTCTTCGATTTTCTATCATTTAATCTGATCAGAGGTAAAAAGTCAGCAGTATTGAACGAACCATTTTCGGTCGTCCTGAGTCAAAGTTTTGCAACCAAAGTATTTCAAGACAAAGAGCCGATCGGAGAAACCATGTCTATCAATGGTGTCGGGACTTTCAAGATTACCGGAATTGTAGATGATCCACCAAAGTTCTCACATATTCAATTTGAAATCATTGGTTCATTGAGCACGGTGCATGTGTTGGCCAATCAAGGCTTAATCAACCCCTCTTACAACTCATGGGAAAATCTGGATAGCTACTACAATTACATTCACATTAAGGAAAACAGATCAAAAACAGAAGTTCTCAACTGGCTTAAGAATACAGCTTCCTCCTATTATGCCAATCCTGAGGAAATGATTTGCTCGTTTGAACTTCAGGCAATAAATGAAGTGGTTCCTGGAAAGGATTTGAGTGATCAAATAGGTCCAAAAATGATGGTCCTTCCAATCATTGTTTTATCGACAATCGCAATTGCTATTTTGCTCTCAGCTATTTTCAATTATACGAATCTGTCAATGGCTAGGGCACTAAAACGAGCTCGTGAAGTAGGTGTAAGAAAACTTAATGGAGCGACCAATAAAGCCGTTTTCCTCCAATTCACCATTGAGGCAATTATCCTTTCACTTTTTTCTCTGGGATTAGGTGTTGTGCTGTTCATTTTCATTAGGCCCGGCTTTTTGCAAGTAGTACCACGGGCTAGTGAAGTACTCAAGCTTGAATTATCAACCGGATTGGTGCTATGGTTTTTATTGTTCGCAGTAGTTTCTGGTCTTATCGCGGGAATAGCTCCATCGATGTACTTTGCCAGACTTAGTTCTCTCAAAGCACTTCGTTCAGGCGGAACCCTCAAGACGCTTGCAAAAATCAATTTCCGAAAAGGACTGATTATCGGACAATTCACTCTTAGCATCATGTTCATTTTAGCAATTGTCATTGCAAACAAACAGTATACCTATTCCCTGAATTATGATATGGGGTTTGATAAGGAAAACATCTTGAATGTTTCACTTCAGGGAAATGATCCGGAGCTACTCAAAACGGAATTGAAAAAACTATCAGAAGTTTCAGAAGTGTCTTTTTCTTCCTATCTGGCCGGGATGGGAAATGAATATAGCCTGATGCTGTTGGACCCGAGAAATCAAGATTCCGTTTGGGTGAACACCATGTCAATTGATCATAGTTATATCTCGAACTTTAAACTTCAATTGCTTGCAGGAAGAGATTTTTATGAAAATGAAAACCAAAATCAGGAACAGTCAATCATTGTAAATGAAACCTTTGTGAAAAATTTTGGTCTTGGAAATCCTTTAGATGCTGTTGGATCAACTTTTGACATTCATGGCAACAGCGTTGAAATTGTAGGAGTTGTGAAAGACTTTCATTATGACAATCTAGAGGAACAGATCTACAGTTTTGTTTTTCGGAATCAAGCGAGTTATGGATACGCGAATGTTAAGATAAGTTCCACGGATTTACTTAACTCCATTGAAAAAATTGAGGAAGTCTGGAATGAAATAGAACCGAGATTGGATTTAGATGCACAGTTTTTTGACGACCAGATTGAGGACTATTATCAATTTCTTGTTGACATCATGAAATTGTTTGGGTTCATCGGGTTTCTTGCAATTTCAATTAGTTGTTTGGGTTTATTCGGCATGACGATTTACTCCACAGAAACACGTTTAAAAGAAATCGGGATCAGAAAGACTTTTGGCGCTTCCGAAAAAACCCTCTTGTATCTTCTAACCAAGGGCTTTCTCAAACTTGTCATTTGGGGTATTTTGATTGGAACTCCAATCTGCTACTTCGTTTTCGATCAATTTATTCTGGCTCAGAACTTTTACCGAATGGAAATTTCGTTTGTTGAAATTGGAGTCAGCGTTGTTTTCTTACTCAGCATTTGTTTGTTGACAATTGTCACACAAACCTGGGCTGCTGCCAGAACCAATCCTTCTGAAGTTCTCCGTAATGAATAGCACTTTTTGATAACACACCATGAACCTTTTCGGATTTTCTCCGACTTTTAGGTTGGATGAGGAATTCAAATCACGTAATAGATGAATGGCTCGTTGTTAATTGCCAGCAAGGTGATCGTAAAGCGCTTGAACTCCTCGTCAAAAGATGGGATTCTCGGATACTTAGAAGAGTTTATCTGACCACTCAGGACGCTACAGCCTCAAAAGACATTTCTCAGGAAGTTTGGATTACGATTATCCGAAAGTTGAAATCCTTAAAGGATCCGGGAGCTTTCGAATGGTGGTCTTTAAGAATTGCTACTGCTAAAGCGATCGACTGGATTCGCGCAAACCAACTAAGCAGGAGGCGAGAAGAGACCAGAAGAACTGCTCAAGAAGAATTTATGGAAAATCAAGAAACGCCTAGCGATGAAATTCTTCTTCAACTGCGTGTTGCGATTGGTGAACTTCCGGACCAACAGCAAGTAGTAGTTCGAATGTTCTATCAGGAAAATCTTGATATTTTGAGCATTGGAAGAATTCTGGACATTCCAGCTGGAACTGTAAAATCAAGGCTTTTTAAGGCTAGAGAAAAATTGAAAAAGATGTTAAAGGAAAAAACAATAGAATCATGAAAACGGAGAAAGAAGAAATTGATCGGTTGATTGAAAAAGCATTGACCGAGGAGGAAGCAGAGTTTTACCATAAACTAGATGAGCAAGGTTTACCCGAAATGGTCGGAGGATTATTTACAGGTAAGATGAAGTGGCTGAACGTATTGACATTGATTATTCAACTGGCCTGGTTCGTCTGTGCCGTTTATTTCGCGATCAAATTTTTCAATACCACAGATATTGTCCAAATGATGAAGTTTGGTGCGATTGCATTCTTTTCCATGATTGCGGTTGTCATGCTTAAACTTTTCCATTGGATGGAAATCCATAAGAATGCGCTCATTCGGGAGATAAAGCGGATGGAACTGCAGGTGGCAGTGCTGGCCGGAAGACTGAAAGAGAAAGGTTAAGTCCAACCACTGGCAGAATAACAGCTTATCATCTCCAGATTTATGAAATCAGGACATGGTCGTTTCTTTTGAGCAAGAAAATTGGGGAATGAAAGGCGAACCGGTGAGACACCGGTTCACAATATGACATGTTAATTACCCCAATTATGAACAAAGCCAATTACCTGCTACTACTTCTATTTTTTACTTCTTCAGCGTATGCTCAAATGAATTCTTATTCAAAAGAGTATTCCAAAATTTGGGATAACTGTAAAGTTCGCACGTTGGAAGTGGCAAAGGCCATGCCGGAAGAAAAATATAACTGGCAACCGACCAAAGAGGTAATGAGTTTTGGCCAACAAATGGCGCACATTGCCAACAGCATGCGTTCGATGGAACACAGATTTCTAAAGAATCAACGATGGAATTCAGATGAGCCAAATGCTTCGAAAATGTCAAAGCAAGAAATTGTAAGCCTACTCGAGGAAGCTTTCGAAGAAACCATGGGTACGATTAACAACTTGGAAGAGGAGGATTTAACAAAAAAAGGCAAGGATTTTGGAAATCCACCATTGAATAAAAGACAGTCCATATCGTTCATGTTTGATCATATCACGAATCATCGGGCGAAAGCTGTTCTCTACTTGAGAATTAATGGAATTGTTCCACCAAGGTATGGATATAATTAAGAAAGTTTTTTCTTCAGTATCTACTCACTGAGTGGGAGCTGTCGTTCCTGACATGGTAGCTACGATTCCAGTGCGGTAGCTGTCGTTCCCGACCTGGTAGCTACGATTCCAGCTCGGTAGCTATCGTTCCTGACATGGTAGCCGCGATTCCTGTGTGGGATCTGTCGTTCCCGACATGGTAGCTGTGATTCTAGCGTGGTAGCTGTCGTTCCCGACATGGTAGCTGAGATTCCAATGTGGTAGCTATCGTTCCCAAAACTTTTCGAACATTTTTTTCACCCCCAACCAACCTTTTGGTCCACTTCTCTAACTTATAGGAAAATCCTAAAAAGTGGACGACCGAAAATTGGTAAATGAGTTTTTAACATCCAGAAGCGAAAATGCTTTTCTGAATTTATATAGGTCCAAAACACCGCACCTATACCGAATGGCACTTCGGCTCACACAAGATGAATATCAATCTGAAGAGTTAGTTCAAGAAATGTGGGTGGTTGCCATTCGAAAGTTGGAACACTTTGAATGGCGGTCAGAGCTGAAAACCTGGTTGATTGGAATTTTGATCAATCTATCACGATCCAAAAGAAAGGAAAAAGAGCTCGCGATGGACATTACCGAAGAAATGAAGTTAGAAGCTTCATCAGAAATGTCTTTCGCCTCGGCTCATGATCTTGAAAACGGGATTGCAGAACTTCCTCCAGGATACAGACAAGTAATTATCCTCCACGACATTGAAGGATACAAGCACAAGGAAATTGCAGAGCTTCTGGACATCACAGAAGGAACTAGCAAAAGCCAGCTTTTTTATGCAAGAAAAGCGCTTCGGGAATATTTAAGTGAGGATACATCTAAAAGGAACGAGTCATGAGTGAAGATCATCTATCGGAAGCTGAAAAGAAATTGTTTGGTGCTTTGGAGCGTGAAAAAACGCCTCCTAAACGACTGGAAAAGAACATAGTAGGACAACTTCAGAAAGAAGGTCTGATCAAAAGATCTATAACAATGAATAACTATTTAAAATGGACAGCCTCGATTGCTGCTTCCATCCTCCTGTTTTTCGGAGGGATGTTTTATGAACAATCAAAAACTAATACAATGGTAGAAATTGAACCAACCAAGGGCTACATGCTCTTACTACACGAAGATGCAAACTTTAATCCAGGAGATCCGATGGCCATGTTTGAAGAATACAAGACATGGATGGAAAACACTTTTGAACGAGGAATTAAGATTACTGGCCAGGAATTGAAAAATGAAGCCACAATTGTAAAAAGTAATTCACGCAACGAAGTGGGGGATCAGGCAGACGTTAGAACAACAGGCTATTTCATTCTTGAGGCAAATTCACTGGAAGAAGCAATTCAAGTTGCAGAAGAAAACCCTCATGTAAAATATGGTGGTAGCGTGGAAGTGAAACCTTACATGGTGCGGTAATCATCAGTTGGAAGTAAAAAGAAGAAAAATCATGAAAGCGAAATTATTTGTCTGTGCCCTGTTGATCAGTACACTTGGCCTTAGTTCCGATCCGGAAAAGAAGAAATTTGATATCAACGACTATTCTTGGCTAGTAGGAAGTTGGGTTGGCGATGGATTTGGAGGCGTCTCTGAAGAAATGTGGTCGCCACCTTCAGAAGACGGCACCATGATGGGAGTTTATCGCCATCACAAGGGAGATGGATCACTGAATTTCTATGAGTTTTTGGTGCTAGATGAATCAGGCCTGAAGTTAAAGCACTTTACTCCTGACCTGGTCGGTTGGGAAACTAAAGAGGACTTTGTGACCTTCGAAATGGTTGACTACACCAAAGACAAAATAGAACTAAAGGGATTGGTTTTTGAAAGAAAGTCTGATTCCGAGATGGAAATTCGTTTAAGACTGAAATACCAAGACCGAATTGAAACGGAAGTCTTCAAAATGAAAAGAAGATAATGGAAGCGAAAGTCAAGTTTTTTCAAATCCTCTTCTTTCTGTGTTTGACACTCACATCCATTGCACAGGAAGTTCGATTCAGCGGCATAAAGATTTTCGTACATGACCTTGAACTTGCTGAGGATTTTTACCAGAAAAACTTGAATCTGAAAATTGCTTCTCGGAGTAAGAATACAATTAGTTTGAATTCAAATGCCTGGCCAATTGTTTTAGAAAAATCCGAAGAATCGGCAGTAGGAAACTATCCAAACGAGGCGAGAACCGGTCTTTCATTCCAGACTTACAAATTGTTGCTTACGATTGACGCTTTAAGGAACCAAGAAGTAACTCTTCATGATTCTCTTCTCAGTCGAAACGGAGTTGGTATTCATATTCCTTTCGAAGATCCTTCGGGAAATGTATTTACCACCATAGAAGTTCAGATACGACCTGTTCAAATGTTCGAGGGTTTAAATGTCTACAATACAGGAGTGACCATTTCTGATATGGATGCTGCTGTTCATTTTTACGAAAAAATACTTGGGTACGAAGAATTGTCAAGAAACTACCTGCCAGATGCCCTCCCATTAAAACATTCTGACGGCAGCTTTGCTTTCATGATCCACTATAAAGAGAGTTTGATGAAAAATTCAGCTTCTTATGGTAAGCACAGTCAGGTAGTTTTGATGATGGAAGCGGAAGATCTCGAGCAAATCAAGTCCAAATTGGAAGTTGAGAACATTTCCTTTACTTCTAAAAAAGATCGTATCATTTGTCGAGACCCAGAGGGAAATTTTGTCGAGATAAAGGAAAATTCGACTCCTTGAAGCCTCATTGACATTTCAAAGCATCCACAGGATTGGATACTGCAGCTCTCATCGATTGATAACCAACAGACCCAAGCGAGACAATTAAGACTCCAAGACCTCCGACTAGAAACAACAGTGGATTTAAGGAAATTCGATAAGTAAAATCCTCCAGCCATTTTTCAGATAAAATCCAGGCGAGTGGCCAAGCTACGACATTCGCAATAGTGATCAAGATCAAAAATTTCCTTGAAAGAAGCGTTGTGATATTGGCGATAGAAGATCCCAATACTTTTCTTATTCCAATTTCCTTTTCTCGTTTTTGAACGGACAATCTCGTTAACCCGATTAGACCCAACCAAGCGATCACTATTGAAAATATAGACGCAGAATCTGTGACTTTTTGCCATTGCGATTCCTCCTCGTAGTTTTTTGCTAGCACATCATCCACAAATGAATAAACAAATGGTTGATTCGGATTGGCTGCTTCCCAACCAGTTTCAACTACGCTCATAATTTCTCGTAAATCGCCATGACCAACTCTTAATACAATCGTGTACATGTTAATTGGCCACACAAAGGTTGAGATCTCATTGATTCCTTCGAGGATCGGATCTTTATCGACAGCAATAACCAATGGTTCAATTTTGTTGTGTAGTGTGCTAAAGTGAAAATCTTTGAATACACCAACAATCTGATGACTCGTCTTGAACTTTTTACCAGGAATTTGTTCCGACAAAGCATCTTCCCAGCCGAAATGCTTCACCAAAGCTTCGTTGACCATTACTTTGTTTTTGTTATCTGAATTTTGGGCAAAATCAACTCCGCGAACCAATTCGATACCCATGGTTTTCATATAGTTTTCATCCACTTTGTTGAAATAGATCCGTTCCATCGATTCATCAATTTGACGAAAGCCAAACTTGGTCCATGGTTCTCTGAAACTATTCATTGACCCTGAGACTTCAAGAATTCTCCTGTCTTTCTGCCATTCAAGTCTGAGTCGATTGAGCAGGTTTTCAGCTGAGGCAATATCTGCAGGAGATTGCATGTTTATCTCTATTAATCGCTCTTTATCATAGCCAAGATCCTTACTCTGAATGAAATCCATTTGTGTACGAACCACCAGGGTTCCAATTATTAACATAATAGATAAAGAAAACTGGAGAACAAGGAGCGATTGATTCAATATGCCGTCCTTTCTGAGGATGATATTTCCTTTTAGTGCATCTACTATTTTGTGTTTGATGATCAAAAAGGATTGAATAATACCAGAAATCAGCGCAATTGAAAATGAAAGGAAAACGATGAAAATGAATGAGTTCCAATTAAGTTCGAAAACCAGAGGAATATCGAGTAATTGACTGAAGAAAGGAGTAATTACAAAGGCTAATCCTACACCAAACAACACCGCAAGAAACGAGAGAAAGAATGATTCTGTAACAAGTTGAATTCTTATCTGGTGCTTGAATGCACCCAATGTTTTTCTCAGTCCAACTTCTCTCATCCGACTAAGTGTGTGACTAGTTGACAATGTCACATAATTAATGACAGCTACGAGTAAAACCAGCATTGCTAAGCCAGCGATGATATACAACTTTTGTGGGTCTGTGTATTTAGCATTTCCAGTTAAATCAGGATCGAGGTGCAAGGCAGACATAGGTTGAATGCCCACTTCTAAAATGTAATTTTCATCAGAAACCTCTTTAGCTATCGCGGAACTTAGCAATGGTGAAATCCCTTCTGCTACATCTGGATTTTCAAAAACAACATATCCCTCGATACTAGCTGTTCTATAGGAGTCCATTGAGCCAGGGGCTATAATGCTGAAGGTTTCAAATGGAACGAGAATATCGAAGGCTATACTTGATTCTCTTTCCATGTTTTCGACAACCGCTTTTACCTCGAATGTTCTCGTACTATCATTCAATGTGATTTCAAGTGTTTTTCCAATCGCATCGGGTTGACCAAAATATTTGAGGGCATATTTTGTTGAAACAACGACTGAGTTTGGATTCTTAAGTGCATTTGAGGTTCCATGAACAATTGGGAAGCTGAACATTGATAAGAAGTCATTATCCACGAAGTGTATGGCTTCATCATAAGGAGTATTTCCCAGTAATACTGAACCGTTGTTGCTTGCGAGGCGAGTATGATTTGTAATGGATGGGACTTGTCTAGCAAGGTCTGGTGCTAGTGGAATTGAAATGATTGCTGAACCGTCTATCAAAAGCGTTTGATCCTTTGCGTCTCTTTCCTGACCATACAACCGGTAAATGGATTTGTTTGAATGGAACTGATCATATTGTAATTCCTGATTGATAAAAAGGAAACTTAAGAACACAAATGCTACAGCCATCGCCAATCCGAAGATGTTGATGAATGAGTAAAACTTGTGTCTCATCATGCTTCGATAAGCAACTGTAAAATGACTTCTATACATTCCTATGACAGTTGAATTGAATTGTTTCATTTGATTTCGTAATAAGATGGATGGGTGAAAAAATCGGATGACTCCCAACAAGAATCTGCGTGTTGCACGGCGCGTTCCTAAAGAACTAACTTCTTCCTCGTATTGCTCCTGAAGATCTCCAACTATTCCTTCATATAACTGATCTGGACAAAACCATTCCAGGGTTTTGACTGCCCATTGAGGAGGATTCTTTTCTTTCATTTTTAAAGTGTTCTGAAATTAAGCTGTGGAAGAAGTTGCCATAATTTCTTTCGTTGTTCTTGCATTTCTTGCAAAAGACTAAGTCCGGCATTGGTGATTTTGAAAAAACGTTTCCGTCTTCCACCTCGTGATGAGGTCGCTCCGCCCATTTCAGATTTTACAAACCCTTTATCCTCCAATCGGTATAGTGTTATATGAACAGCGCTGAGATTCACTTGTCGATCCAGTTTTTCTTTCACTTCTTTGACAATCGCATTTCCATATGCTTCATCACCTAAAATGCCAACCATGGTAAGGACCACTTCTTCAAATTCGCCAAGATAAGTTTTCATTTCTATATAAGTTGTAAAACAAATATACGAAGCATTAGTATATAAGTTGTAAAAGATATAGTTTTTGAATTTCGAAGTGACCTTCTTAGTCAGATTTCATTAGTGAGGAAACTCCAAATATTGGCCCTATCGCCAATACCAAATAGAGATATTCGAATTGCATCAGAGTCATGAGAAAACTAATGACCTGTATGCTCACGATCGTAATAGAAAATCCCAAACAATTGACAATGGTTAAAGATGTTCCTCGAAGTTCAGGATTTGCATGATTCGCTACTAAAGTAGAAAGCAAGGGTGAGTCAACAATCACTAGCCAACCCCAAATCAGAAGAAACAGTAGAAATAGAAATTGTGGTGATTGAAACACAAAAGGTGACATTAAACAACATAGCCCAGAGCCAGCCAATGCCAAAAAAGCAATTTTTTTCACTCCGTATTTTTCACTTAGTAAACCCCCGAAGAAACAAGCGATTCCGCCTAAACCAATAATCAGAAAAGACCAAAATGGAATGTTCATTTCTTGAGACTGTTGTTCAGAGAAGTGTTGTATCATAATGGGAACAAACGCCCAAAAGGTGTAGAGTTCCCACATGTGACCGAAGTACCCAAAGGAAGCAGCTCTAAAATTTCTGTTTTGAAATACTTTGAAAATTGCGCCAAATTTTTGCTTTTGACCAGGCTTTCTGAATGGTCCTGGTTTTACGAATGAAAAGATCAATAACCCTCCAATTGTTGCTAGTCCTGAAGTAATGAACATTACATATTCCCAGGAAAAGGAGCCTGAGAAATCCTTTACTAAATGAGGAAAGGCGGTTCCTAGAACCAACGCACCGACCAGGAAACTCAACGCTCTTCCTAATCCTTTTTCAAAATAATCTGAAGCGATTTTCATCCCAACGGGATAAATGCCAGCCAGAAAGAATCCGGTTAGAAACCTAAGCAATAAAACATGTACAAGAACGATTCCCTCAACCACGATGAGGACATTGAAGAGCGCACCTAAGAGTGCACTTACAAAAAAGACGGCTGATGGATTGAACCGATCTGCAATGGTGAAAAACGCAAAAAAAAGCGTACCCGAAATAAATCCAAACTGGACAGAGGAAGTCAAATGACCTACGTCTTTGTCTTCCAGGCCAAGGTTCAAGACGAGATCTGGCATCACTGCATTTCCGGCAAACCACAGCGAAGTACACATGAATTGTGAGAAGACAATAAGGGTTAGTATGCGAGTTTGATTCTTCAAATTGATCTCTGAAAGTCGCCTCAATTTACGGCTACTTTTCTTCATGATTAGAGTCACAAATCACACTGATCGACATCACTGTTTTTTATCAGTTGATGTGGTATACTTTGGTAAAACAAAATAATTATGGCACTAAACAAAATACATTATGGACCCTTCTCCCGGATAGGAGATCGGTACAATCGATTCATTGATCCAACGCATTTTATGGGCAGAAATGCTTCTGCAGATACTTGGATTGCTCCTACTAATACATCGGAAGAAAAAGGAAAGTACAAACTGGAAGTCTATCTTCCGGGATTTAAGAAGAAAGAAGTATCAGTCTCCATTCTAGATGATATGCTGGAAGTGATCGCACAAAAGGAAAAGCAAGAAGAAAAAGAATATCTGACAAAGGAGATCGAGACTAATTTCGCCAAGCGTCAGATTAAACTCCCAAAGTCAGTAGATAGGGATCGTGTTCATGCTGAAATGGAAGATGGAATATTGAGTGTAAAACTTGGATACAAGGAGGAAACCGATTCCAAAAAAATAGAAATCGAATAAAAGGGACTGTCTCAAAAAGTACACATGAACGTCATAGCGAACGAAGTGAAGCTATCTTAAGTGATTTAAAGGCACTTTTTCTAGCATGAGATCGCTTCTCCCGATGAATCGGGATCGCGATGACGACTTTTCGAGACAGTCCCCATTTTTATCTGTCTTCTTTAGGAGGTCTTGGAGGAGTTCCTGAATAATTTTCTAATTGTTCATTGATCCAATCAATTGCTCGTAGCAATTGGGCATCTGCACCTTGTGACAGTTCTCCGGGATTTTCTTTCACTTCAATATCAGGGTCAACGCCATATCCTTCTTTGAACCATTCTCCATCCGGATCATACATTCTAAATGAAGGTACAGTCACTCCGCCACCATCGATCAAGCCTGGTGCTCCAGAAATTCCAATCAGTCCACCCCAGGTTCTTGTTCCAATTAGTGGACCAAGACCAGATTTCTTGAAGTAATCGGGGAAGGCATCACCTCCAGATCCACTCCAGCCATTAATTAACATTGCTTTTGGTCCGAAATTGGCTGACGGAGGCCACTGCCAGGTCTCACCATCACGAACGGCCCAATAGGCCAAAGCTTCTCTGTTGAGCATCTCAATAAATCGATCAGGAATCTGGCCGCCACTGTTGAATCGTTCATCAATGATTAATCCATCTTTATGAAACTGTCCGGCAAATTGACGCATCAATTCGTTCTGTCCATCAATGCCAGTACTCCTGACGTAGATATAACCAACCCGTCCATTGGTTCCTTCTTCTACTTTTTTTCGATTATTCTCTATCCATTCGAGATGCCTTAATCGGTTCTCACTTCGCAAGGTTTCTACCAACACTTTTCTAGATCCTGTTTTTGATGGACTGCTATTCACGGTCAATTCGATGGTTTTGCCCGCCAATCCCTGGAAACCGAAATAAGGTTCATTTTGAACACTTAATGGCTGTCCATTAACTTCTAAGACGTAATCTCCCACATTGATATTCACACCTGGAACATCGATTGGTGATCGAACTTCTGCATCCCAGGGAGCTCCTCTAACGATTCTCCTAATTCTATAAGCTCCGTTTGCCACTTCCCAATCAACACCGAGATAACCAACATTCAAATTAGAAGTACTTTCTGTATCTCCTCCACCTCTGTAGGTATGAGACGCATTTAACTCACCGATTAATTCGCCTAGCACAAAATTGACATCCCATCTTGTTACAGATTGATCAACCAATGTTTCATATTGCTGGCCTACCGCATCCCAATCTAATCCGTGCATGTCTGGATCGTAGAAATAATCACGTTCAAGTCGCCATGTTTCTTTGAAGATTTGCTTCCACTCATTCTTCGGATCAACCGTTACAACCATGTTCGACAAGTCGGCAGCCTTATCTAATTTCTGACCGGAAGAAATATCTACTACGGCTATTTTTCCTCCTGAAGAAATGGCTATTTTCTTGCCATTGGATGCAATTTCAAACCCATTGGCATTATCAATAATGGTTTTAACTTCTTTCTCCTCTAAATCAAAATACTTGATGGCTGAATTTCTACTGGCAGAGCCTGAATTTGGAAAGTGTCTGAAAACGACCTTACCGGAGACAGCTTCTAACCCAAAATAATTACCCGGATCGGGAGGAAGCAATACGATTCGGTTTTCAAACCCATCCAGATCGATCTTAACAGATTTGTCCTCCTCTTTTTCTTCATCACCTTTCTTTTTCTTGTTGCTTTTTGAATCAGATTCCTCCTTTTCTTCCTTTTTAATTTCCACTTCATCGTTCTTTGGAGCAAGTGGGCTCGCAACATCTTTAGTTAAAGGGACTGCTGCAATAAGCGTGCTGTTTGGATAAATAAAAGTGTTATCAAAATCGGAGTAAACCGGCCGAACGGACCGATTAGTAAGAAAGAATAGGTACTTATTGTCTGGATCGAACGTAGGTGAAAAATCACTGTAAAATTCGCTTGTTACACGTTGTGAAGTTTGGCTATCCAGATTGTATAGGTAAATAGAGGAATTCCTGTTTTTGTCATCATTAGCGTAAGCCAACCATTTACAGTCAGAGGACCAGGAAAATGTGAAGTTCGAAAGAGGGCCATGCATCATGTAGAGCCCTTGGTCAATCTTTATCGTCGACCTGGTTGAAATATCGAAATAGTTGATTTCCATCGCCTGATTAACAAAGGCTAACTTCTTGCTATCCGGAGACCAAAAAAGCTGATATCTAAAACCTGAAGAGTAATTCGTCAATTCGTCTGTGTTGCCTGATTCTACGTCATACATTCGAAGTTGATATTCACCACTAGCGTCACTCCAGTAGGCCACCTTTTTACCGTCTGGCGACCATGCAGGAGTACGATCGTAAGCTCCATCGCTTTGTGTAAAATTTCTGGTAATTCCCTCCTCAGCTGGGACAGAGAAAACGTCACCTCTTGCAGAAAATATGAGTCTTTTTCCATCAGGGGAAACATCATACCAGCTTTGAAAGTCATTCGCCTGAACGCGCTTCTTAGCTAAAGAGACCTGGTCAGTGACAACATTGACTTCAACCTCACTTGACTGTCTGGAAGCAATGTCCATCAAATACAATTTTCCTTCGGCCTCATAAACAATATCACTTGGACCAATCGAAGGAAAATGGATATCAAAATCCGCATTGTTGGTTAGTTGTGTGTTTGTTCCCGCAGATTCATCGTACACCCAGATGTTATACCTTGTATTAGGACCTGAATCTGACAAATAGAAAATCTGGCCATCAGCCCACATCGGAAATTCATCACTTCCTGAATTGTTGGTAAAATTCGTTGATGTGTTTGAAGCTAAATCGTAGATCCACATATCCGGAGCCCAACCTCCTTTGTATCGTTTCCACGTCCTATTGATTCTTGATTTGAAATTGAAAGCAAGTTTGCTCCCGTCAGGTGAATAACATGCCAATGTTCCATACGGTATTGCGAGTTTTGTAGCTGTACCGCCGTTATTTGAAATTTCGTAAAGCTGACTGAATCGTTGACGGCCACTTTCTCTTGAAGAAGAAAATAATATCTTACTTCCATCTGGGTGCCAATCAAGTACCTGATCAAACCCACCGTGTGAAGTAAGTCTTTTTGGTATTCCTCCGGATGTCGGTATCGTGTAAACATCCCAATTTCCATTGTACTTAGCTGTAAATGCTATTGTGTTTCCATCAGGTGAGAATTTGGGAAAGTTTTCCTCACCATTAGGCGAGCTGAGTTTGTTTGCTGTACCACCATTTTTTGATACGATCCAGATATCTCCGGCATACACAAATGCAATGTGCGTCTCGGAAACATCTAAGTGACGGAACATTCGGGCGTTTATCTGAGCGCTCGCTTGTTCGAGTAATAGAAGCCCAAGAATAAGGACTAAAAGTCTTTTCATTTTAAGTTAGAGTTATGTTTTAAATTGAATTACTGGTTGTTGTAATAAGAGTTACAAGTTAATTGTTAAAAAAAGTGAATCACAAGAAATACCAAAAATCGTCCACAGGCTTTTTGTTCCATTCATTCAATTGATCTCTGATGATTCTCTTATCGGATGGAGAAGTGACAACAATTAAAATTTGCGGATTGTGAATCATCGGAATCTCTTCAAAGTGTTGCATTTTAATGCCATAAACCTCCTTGCCAATCTTTCGCTCATTGTCACAGACCCAATGAAAGTGCTGTTCACGTTCTAGAATTAGCTTGGCCAGGTCTTTCCCATTTCTACCTGCTCCCCATAACACCAACGGACGTCTTAAGTCTCTGTCAAGCTCATAGAAATAAGGGATTTTTAATTCAAAGTATCGGTTGTCTTTGTATTCATCCCAAGTTCGCGAAATGCGGTTCGATCGATCTCGCCAATAGTGAAGTACCTTATCAATGCCGACCACATTGAGCTTCGCTTTGTAAAATCGAAAGCAGAGATCGTAATCTTCTGGATAGACTTCAGGCTCAAAACCACCCACGTTTTCAAAGTCATCACGATGAATGATCCAACTGTGAGATGGAATCACGCACTCTTGATAGATTTCCTCGTAATGAGTTCCCCTAGCAGCTACTTGGTTCAGCCATTTCTCATATCTTAAGAAACCATCTCCGACCAGTCCTTCATCTACGAAATGTTGAGTTCCACCAGCGATAATGTTTCCCTTTCCATACTTGCTCCATTCATTCACGAGTGCTTCTAACTTGTCAGCAGGCATTTTATCATCGGAATCCATTCTATTAATCAAGGTTCCTTCTACATGCTGATATCCTTCTTTTAGAGTTGGAATTAGCTTGTGTCGTTTGCTGTGGAAAACTCTTATTCGATTGTCTTTATCTGAGTACTCCTTCAAGATCTCAGGTGTTCGATCTGAGGAATGATCATTGATTGCAATAAGCTCCCAGTTTGAATAAGTCTGGGCTAAAATAGAATCTAGACAGTCAGGTAAGTAAGGTGCCGTATCTTTCACAGCCATTATGATGGACACAAGAGGTCTATCCATCGGAACTCATATTCACACTCCAATACTTCTTTCCATACTCATCAACCGAAAGCCCCAAGCCAAAGCGAATCCACATAGTGAAATCAAACCAAAAGACTTTGAAGAAACCATAATTATTGAATCTCCTGGCTGAAGTTTTAACCGGTGATTTGATCAACCGGAGCTTGCCAACCGACAGCAATCTTTTACAGAAGTAAGCACTTTCCATTAATTCTTTTTCAGGATATCCTCCAATCGATTCTGCTGCACTCTTGCTACAATAAATGGCTTGGTCTCCATAATACATTTGACCAAACCGATACCGGATCCGATTAAAGAGTTGAAGTAGGCTCAGTTTCCAATCGGAGTTTTCGAAAGAGAATTCGAAAGCACCACCTACTACTTGTGGTTGTTCAAGTGCTTTTAAAACCTTTAGGTCAAATTCCTTCGGAAGAATGGTATCAGCATCTAGGAAAATCAAAGTTTCCCCTTTTGCACATGAAATACCGTGATTTAAACTTTGATATTTCTTTAGTTGAAATTCCGGTTTCGAAAAAACCTTCGCTTCCAATTCTTCCGCAATCCTGACCGTTTGATCAGTGCTTCCAGCATCGACTACCAAAACTTCAAGGTAATCCGTGTTCTTAGCATGCTGGAAAATGCATTCAATGGTTTTGGGGAGAAATTTTTCCTCATTTAAGGTTGGGATTATGATTGAAATTTTAGGTTCGGCCACCTTATCAAACGCTATTTCAAAGTTCCTAAATGCGTATGCTTGAAGCTGTCACTAAATTTCAAGCCATACCCGAGGATTCGATCCATGCTGGCATGTCCGAACAAAATAATCCCAATTAGTTCCGGAATGGGCTCTTTCAGATACCAGCCCAAACAAAGAATGACAATTGCAATCCCTTTATGATGGAAGATATTATAAGTTGTTGCTCCGATTTTCGTATTGATCAAATACCCCAGCATTCCAATATCTGGAACTAAAATGAGCGCTAGAAATACCCACCAGGCATAGTCTGTTTGGTTGAATAAAACGATGGAGACAAGAAACATGCAAAGTTCCTCAAGTTTGATAATGTTGTTCATCGCCTAACTGGCTAAATCCTTCAGTCCTTCCAAGAGCACATCCAATTCATCGGTGTTGTTATATAGCGTTGGAGTTACTCTTACCACCTCTTGGTCTTCGAGGTATCGGATCACAGTGAAAACCTTATACTTCTCCATGAGCTTGCTAATTGCATCCTTGGTTTCCATTCCTTCTATGGCAAAGCTGGCGATTGCGCAGCTTCTGTTTGGATCTTCCGTTGGTGTAGTGATGTTCACTTTTGGAATTCCAGCAGCTTCTTTTGTCCAATAATTCTGTAAATACCTCAGTCGCTTTTCCTTTAGCGGAATCGTGACCATGTCGTTGAAAGCTTTAGCCTCTGGAATTGTCATTATAATTGGAACTGATAGTGTTCCAAAATGCCCTAACCGTTTTATGTCATCTTCTTTCTTTGCACTATCACCAAACATTGGCGTAAGATCTTTGATTCTATCCTTCTTCACATACAAGAGTCCGGCACCTAATGGATTTCCAAACCATTTATGAAGGTTTACGCCAACAAAGTCACAACCCAGGTCAGGTAGTTTAAAATCAATTTGAGAGAAACTGTGAGCTGCATCAACGATTACATCAATTCCCTGAGGTTTGAATTTATCTGCAATCTTTTTCACTGGCATGATTTGTCCAGTCAAATGAATCATGTGTGTTGTGAGAATACATTTGGTCTTTGACGTAACAGCCGCTTCGTACTTGCTTAAAATCTCCTCATCATTTTTTGGAATCAGTGGAACTCTAATCGTTTTGATTTTAATGCCTTTCTGTTTTTCCAGCATCTCGAACGCCTCGATCATGCTGTAATAATCTTGCTTATGAAGAATCACCTCATCGCCTTCATTTAGATCAAGACCATTGATAATGATATTCATGGCCTCCGTGGCATTTCGAGTAATCAAGAGTTCTTCAGGATCAACTCCGGAAAACTCAGCCAGTTGCTTCATGATTTCCTTGAGATCATTCCCATATTCTGTTCTTAAGTATTTGGAAGAATTTTGATTGAGTCGCTCAATGTTTTTTAAATAAGCCTTGTAAACGGGAACTGGCTGCACGCCAAAAAACCCATTTTCCAGGTTGATGAAATCTTTGGAAACATCATAAAAATCCTTTTTGAATTTTTTCCAGTAAGCTTCATCTTTCACTTTGTCATCAGTGAAAGTATTTTTCCATTCCTTGAGCGCAGGGTTGGACTTGAAGTCCATTGCCAGAAACGGCAGACTTGCGGAGGCCATTCCTAGACCTTTGATAAGTTCTCGACGATTCATGATTCTGGGGTTAGAAGTTTATCGTCTTTAAAGATACTTCTACCTTTCGAACTTCTTCTCCAATACCTCTATTCGATATTCAAAAATTGATCGAAGCTGTTTTTTTACAAACAGGAAATGAGCCAGGCGGCCAAGGAAGCCAAGTGGGATTTTGTAGGAAACTTTGTCCGTCATGAGTACCGATCCTTCTCGTTCCTCGAAATGATGTTCATGATGCCACATGCTGTAAGGTCCAAACCGCTGCTCGTCGACGAAGAATTTATTTTCTTCAACATGAGTGATCTCGGTGACCCAACTGGTTTTAATTCCTGGAACCGGAGAAACCTTGTAACTGATGATCTGGCCGGGATACATTTCTTTTGGGACTCCCGAAGTGATTTGAAACCCCATGTGCTGTGGGGTGATTTTTTCCAGATTGACTGGGGAGGAAAAAAATTTCCATGCTGCTGGCAACTCAATGGGAAGCTCCTGCATTACTTTAAGCGTATAGATACCTGAATGGTATGAAAATCGGATCATGCATGTAAAACACGCTTGGCCTCAAAATTGTTAAAAATTCATAACCGGTAGACGGATCACCTGCCAATTATGGGATATTTGAATAGTTGTGAAAAACCTGATTACGATACTTCTTTTACTTGGTTCGATCGTTGGATTTTCCCAAAGAAAATTCATGTATGGAGTAGTAAAAGATAGCGTCACAAAAGAAGAAATTATTGGCAGCCATATTCGTAACCTTACTTCTGGCAAATTGGCAATTTCAGATGAATATGGAAAATTTCGTATTCCTGCACAGCAAGGAGATACGTTAATGATTTCCAATGTTGGATATCAAATCTTAGGTTGGGTGACAGAAGAAACTTGGTTTTCACAGGAAATAGTTGAATTTCATCTTCCTGTTGATACGGTATATCTTGAGGAGGTCGTAATTGGTGAAATGCCCGAATACTCCAGATTCAAGCAAATGATTGTTGATGCAGATGCAGATGATACTTCTTTCTGGTATTATGGAGTTGACCAACCTAATATGCAGGAAAATACTGTGCTTGAGAAAAAGCAATATACTAATCCAGTTTACATTGTAACCCATCCGATTGGGTTTCTTCATAATGCATTAAGTAAGAAGGAAAAGGAGAAAAGAAAGATGCAACAGATTAGAAAGAATCAGCATGTTACTTCAAAAGTGCGACAAAAATTTACTCGAGAGTGGGTGAGTGAGATGACCAAACTTCAGGGTGATCAACTAACAGATTTTATCGCTTTTTGCAAGTTCACACCTAAATACATTGCGGAAACCGAACTATACATGATTCATGAAAGAATGATGGCGCTACTCGATGATTTTATGGTACAGCAATCCGAAGGTTAGTTGTTAAGGAAATTCTCCACTCTTTTTTCTACGTTCTCCCGGATATTCATATAAAAAAGATTGTAGTCTGCGACATGATAACTTTTCCAGCTGAAAAAAATACTTCCGAAAACCTTTGGCTTATTAATCCACAACATTCCATCCTTGTTTTGTGCATCTGAAAGACCAGGCCTGATTTTTCTGTAGTTTTTTAGAACACCTCCCAGATTTGCACCCCAAGAAACATATGTACTATCTCTTTTCCAGCTCAATGGATTTACGCTTACGCCCTCGTAGTACCAAAAACTATGGTTGACTGGATAGTACCCTTGACGATAAGTATTCCAGCTCAACCAACAACCTATTTGATCTTCATTTTCGCAGATCGGAATTTCTTCGAAAGTATAATTTCTCAGCGGCATCCCGACCAGGTAGGCTGCAACTAATTGCTCCATCAAATCTTTTCCTTCAAAAAATTCTTTCAGAAGTGTTTCCGCATGGTTGGTGCCCTGACTGTGCGAGGCGATGATGATCGGTCTACCGGAATTATAGTTTTCTAAGTAATAGACGAAAGCTTCCTTCACATCCTTGTATGCTTGTTCAAGCGCCTTCATTTTCAACACCAAGTCCTGGTCTTTGTGGTAGATATCGTAATGAGCTTGTCTGTAGAGGGGTGAATAAATTTTGGCAGAAGCGTTAAAAACTGTGGCTTGATTTTTTATGGTTGATTCTGCAATTTTTTTATTCAATTTTTCATCGTTCACATCCGCAAACCATGGATTCTCAGGTTGTTGCTTTTTAGTGTAAATAGTGGGATAAATGAAAAAAACATCGACATCAGCCGTCTCTTGGTACTCGGCTAATTCTCCTTTACCGGGCACAAGGTCAGCAGCGTCTTCTTTGTCCGGATGAGCAATCCAGTAATCCATTTGAGAATAGTCTGGTGCTGCGGGAATTTTATCTAGATCATCAACATCATATTTAGTATTGAGCTTTTTTTGTTTTTGGGCGAAAAGAAGTCCTGGAAGAAATACAACCAGGAGGATGAATTTTTTCATGGTGGTTAAGATAAATCAAAACGCAATTCAACATAACTTTAAAATAAAAACCGAACCAAGATGAAAAAATTGATCTATCCTATCTTGAGCATGCTGCTCGTTTTTGCGTGCTCTTCTCCTACCGATTCGTCAAAAGAAAAAGCGACTGAGGAGGAAGTTTCAGCTCCCATCGGAGAAATTGAATATTCAACCGATTCCACCAACATGAAAGGCTACATTGCCTTCAACCAAAGCGATGACTCGAAGCGACCTGGTATTTTGGTTGTTCACGAATGGTGGGGTCACAATGCGTATGCACGTGAGCGAGCAGATATGCTAGCTGAAATGGGTTATGTGGCATTGGCAGTCGATATGTATGGTGATGGAAAAGTCGCTGAACACCCGGAGGATGCTGGGAAGTTTACTCAAGAAGTAGTAAGCAATATTGATGAGGCAAAGGCGCGATTCGAAAGTGCAATGAATACCCTGAAATCACATCCGAATGTTGATCCAGAAAAAATCGGAGCGATCGGCTACTGCTTTGGCGGTTCCGTTGTTCTAACCATGGCTAATGCTGGTTTTGACCTGGATGCTGTTGCTGCTTTTCATGCTGGGCTTCAATTACCAATTATGCCAGAGGCTGGCGCAGTTAAAGCAAAAGTACTTGTCTGCAATGGAGCTGATGATCCATTCATTCCTGAACAACAGATCACAGATTTTAAAGCAGTGATGGATGCTGCTGGAGTTGACTACAACTACATCTCTTATCCGGGAGCAGTGCATTCTTTTACAAGCAAGTATGCGGATGAGTTTGCTGAGAAATTTAATATGCCAGTAGCATATCAAGCGGAAGCAGACAGTGCCAGTTGGGCTGAGATGACTGCTTTGTTTGATAGCACATTCTAAATAAACAAGAAGGGGAAGTAATTAAGTACTTCCCCTTCTTTTATCACGTTCTAATCAATTGTCTCTCCGCCACACGTGGATGTTTCCATCATCATCCACCATAATCTTCTTGTACTCTACTGGAACGACAACATTGAATTCTCGATCTATCACTCCCAGGTTCCAGGATTTCTTGCTTTTGATTACTGCATAATTGTCCACAAAAGGGCTCACCCAAAACCGTTTGACTGGTCCTTCTTTTCCAATATGCGTTCCGGCCGATTGAAAATGATCGCTTAACTCATGGAAGTTCTTGCTCAAATCATTTAAAGCAACCGGTACAATTTCTTTTCCATCAGAATCAAGGAAGCCGTATTTTCCATCTCTTTCAACCAAAGCCCAGTTGGCGTTTTCTTTATCGAAACGACTGATCTTATCATATTTTGCTGGTACGATTTCTTTTCCCGTTTTATCAATAAATCCATAGAGCCCTGACCGTTGAACCAACGCTAAATGACCCGGCCCTTTTGATCCGAAATCATAAATTTTAGAGTATTGAGCCGGAACCACCTCTTGTCCAGTACGGTCAATCATTCCGTACAATCCGTCGATTCCTACTTTGGCCCAATAGCTAGTAATGTTTCCAAAGCTTGATACGTAGGTGTAGCGAGGAGGAATTACTTCCTTGCCACTTTTATCTATAAAGCCGTACAAGCCATTTTTTTCTACCTTGGCCCAGCCAGATCCTATCGAACCAAAGCTGTGTATCCGATCATAATTCAAGCCAAGGATTTCTTTTCCTTCACGATCAAGAAAACCGTAAAGTCCATCCCTTTCTACCAGCGCCCAGTTGGCTCGATAGCTTCCATAGTCACCAATTCGATTGTAAGAAGGAGAAACGATTATTGCTCCGGACCTATCGATGAATCCATATAATCCATTCTTTTCAACAAGCGCCCAGTTAATTTTTTTGGTACTGTAATCATGAATACGCGTGTATTCTGTTTTGACCACAAATTGACCCTCGCGATTCAGAAATCCATAAAGGCCGTCTTTTTTAACAAGAGCGACGTTCGGTCCATAGTCACCAAAGGAATAAATTTTTTCCAAAGAAGGTTTAATGACCTCCTTCCCTTCTCGATCTATGAAGCCATAAAGGTTGTTCTTTTTGACCATTGCCCAGGAAGAATGGCCCTGATCGCCATAGTCATACGTATAATCGTATGTTGCCTCGTTCGTTGCTTGAGCAAATACAGAAAAACAAAAAATGAAAAGAATGCCTGATTGAATAGATCTCATGTTTCTATATCTCTACAGGCAAAAGACAGAAAAGACAAGAAAAAGTTTCCCTAAACTGACAACTAAGGAACTATTAACTGATAACTAGATCAACTCCCACAACCAACACACTCGATCTCAGAGTTCATCGGGCGCGTTCCATTAAGCTTCATTCTTAGGTTATGGATTTTATCCTTTAGTTCCATGTCTTTGAACATGTCACCAGTTAGCTGACCTTCAAGTGTTTCTATTTCAGATTGGATATCTACAGTTGTCATAGGATGCGTTGTTACGTACTTGTTACGGGTACAAGATAGAGATTTTTAAAAAAACTTGCTCCATAATTTTTGAAATTTTGCTTGGTGCTCAATTCACAATTGATCGAATTTGTAACCACTCATGTAAAACGTAAGTAGTTAATGGAGACCTTCTTTATAATTGTTACTATGTCACTGAATTTATAAGAGTCAAAACCTGATTTTACCGCATGAAAAAGCCACTAATCCTAACCATTTCGTTTGCGCTCACTTTTCTTGTAAGTGCTCAATCTGACTTTAGACCCGGATTCATTATCACCAATGCAGGTGATTCGATCGCAGGAGAAATAGACTATCGACTTAATTTGAAAAACTATAACTCATGTTTATTTAAGAATAGTGGTGGAGAAGTTACTGAGTATTTTCCCGATCAGCTAAGAGGATACGGATTTCTTGATGACAAGAACTACACGACGGAAATTGAGGAAGGATTTTTTGTGGAAAAGTTGGTGGAAGGATCCATGAGCTTGTACCGATTCGATAATGTCTTTTTTGTAGACAAGGATAGTCTTTATCGATTTGAATCTAAAAAAGGAGAGATCGATGAAATGAGTCAGGAAGTGACGGGCGAAGACTCCCGATGGAGAGGTATATTAACGTTCCTGATTAGTGATTGCCTGGATAATCCGGGAGGTCGTACGAGAGGGCTTCCCTTTAATGAAAAGAACCTCACAAGATTGGTTATCAACTATAACAAATGTAAAGGGACAAGCTACCGAGAATACAAAGTAAATAAGGCTTGGGGAAAAACGACTCTTGGAATTACATTTGGAGTTGCTCAATCTAACATAAATGTTACCGATAATTCGCAATTCAATGAATTTGACTTTCTTTCAGAATCCTATAGCTCAACAAATCCATTTTTTGGTATTGTAGCCTCTTTCGCCTCTCCACGCTTGAGTGATCGACTTGCCTTCCAAGCAGAACTTCAGTTTACAAAATCAAGTTATTCTGGCTCACTAATGCTTGAGAAAACGAGTACTGATGAATCACATCAAACGACCATAGATTTAGCCACTCTTTCGTTTCCAATATCTGTTAGGTATTCACTGCCTGAACGGAAAATAGGAAGCCTGTTTTTCAATGGGGGATTGACTTTTGATTTTAATACAAAAAGAGAAACAACCTTAAATTCTGAGTCTGTGTTTAGACTTAGTTCGAGGGTAACTACGTTTCCTGAAACATCTGCGTTTGAGGTAAGCAAGAGTCAAATTGGTATTTGGGGAGGATTTGGAGTGCTCAAATCCTTCAATAAATTTAGTGGAGGATTGACTTTGAGATATTTTCAACTAACTAAGGATTTAGACGAACCAGAGCAGGCAAACAGACCCGATGACCTAGTAGTTTCCAACAGCAGAATTACTTTTGGCATAATTCTATTAAAGAAATAGAACAGAGATAGGGCACTACTTCTTCAAGGGGAATCCACCCACCTCAAATACCAATCAAACGGAGTGGCATTTTTCAAGAACATTCTTACTTGCAAGCTCCCTCCGAATACGAAGAAATCCCAACGCACTCAGCCTCGCATGAATTCCCATAGGTAACGCCATTGCAACCACAGACCGGTTGGTATATTTCAGGACAAGCACAAACAGCATTCTCATCTCTCACCGAGCACGAATCATCCTTACATGATTTGAAAAGTACCGAGCTAAGAACTAACAAGGAAACTAATAAAATGGATTTATTGACAATACGCTTGAAAGCAACAATGGAGAAATTAAGTAAGCTAGTTCTTATGAGATTCATTTGATTGAGTTTGGGACAGTATTTAGTGTACTACACTAAAGTGCCACAACTCCCTACTTCTTCAGCGGAATTCTCCACATCAAATAGTAATCGATAGAAGTAGCGTTCTGCCTTTTAGTATTTCCGAACCCCGGGATGTCAAATGTTTGCAGCATGCCTTCTCCGGATATCCTTCTAGAAAATTTCCAGCGGAGAGTGAAGCCCGTATACAATTGAGCGGTGATCTTGCCTCTCAAACTAAAATTCAACTCGAACCACCTAGCCGTGAGGTCTGAGTTTGTCAAATTAATGTCCTGAGTTCCAAAGCCTACATCTTCTGTTGTGTAAACTAATTGATCTTCAAAGCTTGCTCGAGCATATCGAAGGCCTAGTGATAACTCATTACCGGTAGAAACATTCTTGATGAAGTTCCTATCAATTCCTGCTCGGAAGTAAGAGCCTTTATTCTCATAATTATACCCTCCTGATCGTTCGTTTTTCGCTGTTCCAAAATCAAACACATAATTCCATCGATTCCACCCAAGTGACAGCTCGCCCTCATGTTGTTTTGTTTCAGAACCCAATAGTGTTCTTCCGGTTCGCAAAATATTCGCACCTATTTTTAGCTCATGTAATCCAAGCTTTGGCTCAACAATTCCTGCTGGCCTGTTTTGAGAAAAACCGACAATTGTCAAGATCAAAAACGCTATGCTAAAAGTAGACTTCAAAATTGGTTAATACTTGACGGTTTGTAATAATGCTTTGAATCGAAGTGGAATCAAAAGTGCTTCTTAGCGTGTCGAGCCCATTGAAGAATAGGGAAGGTGGGCAATCTGGATCAAAGATCTGAAATGTAGGATCATAACGAACCTCAAGCTCATAATCAAAATCACTTGTGTCGGAATCAAAGACAAAAACAAGACTAGTATCCATAGGGTCCAAAGGCAGACCTATCGCTAAAGAATCATCGGGGAATCCGAACAAACTAGAGCCTTCGGTTGTAGAAACCAGGAACCTTACTTTCTTGGCGGCTTTCGTTTCAAAATCAAAAAAACGGACAATCATGAAATCAGTATTGGAATCACTTGTACAGTTGTCAATGTCTTGACACCCAAATAAGATTCCTAGAATTAATATGACGGTCCGACCTTTGCCCATTGGCTCGCAAAAATACATATACGCCTCCTTCTTATTTCCATTAGCTTTGCCCACCAAGTGGGAGTAAATTATTTAAAGAGATTTCCATAGTTGGAATTGTGCTGTTCTGAATTATGAAAACCAAAACCTTAAAAAAAGACAAAGTCAACATCGTAACACTTGGTTGTTCCAAGAACCTTGTGGATTCCGAAGTGATGCTAACCCAGCTTCGAGGTAACAAGATTGATGCCACGCACGAATCGGAGAAAGATGATGCAAATATCATCATCGTCAACACGTGCGGCTTTATTGACAATGCAAAGCAAGAATCGATCGATACGATTTTAAGGTATGTAGACGCCAAGCAAGAAGGGTTAGTTGATAAAGTGTATGTTTCCGGCTGTCTTTCTCAACGTTACCGAGACGATCTTCAAGAAGAAATTCCGGATGTTGATGCTTGGTTTGGAACGATGGAACTTCCCTTGCTTTTGAAAAAATTCAAAGCGGACTACAAAAAAGAATTGTTGGGTGAGCGAATCACTACAACTAATCAACATTACGCGTATCTAAAAATCTCAGAAGGCTGTGATCGGCCTTGCAGCTTTTGTGCTATTCCGTTAATGCGAGGGAAACACGTTTCCAAGCCAATGGAACAAGTCGTTTCGGAAGCGGAATCATTGGTAAAAAATGGTACCAAAGAAATTTTACTCATTGCTCAAGATTCCACCTACTACGGATTGGATATTTATAAGAAAAGAAACCTTGCGGAACTTCTCGATCGTCTTTCAGATGTCAATGGCTTAGAATGGATCCGTCTACATTATGCATTCCCAACTGGTTTCCCGGAAGATGTTCTTGATGTTATGGCTTCTAAGAACAACATCTGTAACTATTTGGATATTCCGCTTCAACATGCATCAGACCATATGTTGAAGTTGATGCGACGTGGAACGACTCGAGCAAAAACTGAAGCTCTTCTCGATCAGATGAGATCAAAAGTTCCAGGTATTGCTATCAGAACGACATTAATAGCTGGACATCCACAGGAAACTGAGGAGGATTTTGAAGAGATGATTGATTTTGTTCAGAAGAATAAATTCGAACGTCTCGGCATCTTCACCTACTCGCACGAGGAAAATACCCACTCATATAGTTTTGATGATGATGTCTCCGAAGAAACAAAACAAGAACGGGCAAATGCCGTAATGGAAGTTCAGGAAGAAATTTCCATGAACATAAACGAAGAAAAAATCGGGAAAACATTCAAGGTTCTCATAGATCGAATGGAAGCTGGAAATTTCATAGGTAGAACAGAGCATGATTCTCCTGAGGTAGATAATGAAGTCATCATTTCATCTGATGAATCTTACCTAAGGATTGGGGATTTTGCTGACATTAAAATCACCGAAGCTACCGCTTTTGACCTGTATGGTGAACCTATTCGCAACTAATGCTTAACCCCAAGTGCAAACCGAGAACATTCCTTTAGACGAAACCAATTGTTTTAGCTCCTTCTTTATTGATTATATCAATGAAAAATCCGACCTGAAAGACTTCTACGCTGATTTTCCTAGAATTGAAAACTTCAAATCAATCATTGAAAATCGAAACTTCAGTCAGGCGAATAGAGACGTTTTGGTTGAAAGGCTTCTCAATCAATACGAAGAAACCACTGCTTCTGAAAAAGTAACAAACAACATAAAGAGTCTCTCAGAGCAAAACACTTTTACAATCACCACTGGCCACCAATTGAATATTTTCACTGGTCCGCTTTACTTCATTTATAAAATTGTAACAGTAATAAATACATGTAAAGCATTAAAAGAGAAATATCCAGAAAAACATTTTGTTCCTGTCTACTGGATGGCATCAGAAGATCACGATTTTGATGAAATCAATCATTTCTATTTCGACGGAGAAAAATACGAATGGAATACCGATCAAAAAGGTGCTGTTGGAAGATTCAAATTGAATGGAATTGAAGATATCCTGGATCGACTTCCTTCAGGAATTGATTTTTTTAAGGAAGCTTATGGAAAACCTACACTTGCAGAAGCAGCAAGAAGCTATGTGAATCATCTTTTCGGAGAAGAAGGAATTGTAGTTGTTGATGCTGATGATCAGGAATTGAAAAGATTGTTTGCGCCCGTGATTGAGGATGATTTACTCAATCATTCTCCCCATAAAGCGTGTGAAAACAGTTCGGTTGACTTGCAGGCGTTGGGGTATAAAACGCAAGTCTCAGCAAGAGAAGTCAACTTCTTTTACCTGGATGAAAATGTCAGAGAACGAATTGAAACTAATGGCGATTCGTTCAGAGTTGTCGATACGGATATTCAATTCTCAAAAACGGAAATCCAAAACCTGATCCAGGAGCATCCTGAGCGGTTCAGTCCCAACGTAATTCTTAGACCATTATACCAGGAAACCATTCTTCCTAATCTTGCATATGTAGGTGGGCCTTCAGAAGCGGTGTATTGGCTACAATTCAAATCAGTTTTCGATCACTATAAAATTGATTTCCCACTTTTGATGCCAAGAAATTTCGCTCTGGTCATTCCGGCAAATGAAGCTGCTAAATGGGAAAAAACCGGTCTTTCCACCAAAGATCTCTTTTTGGATAAAGATGCTGCATTTGCTAAGTGGGTGTCGTTAAACTCAAACGAAGACCTTTCATACTCAGAGGAAATTGAACAGCTTAGTTCCATTTATCAGTCCTTGGGCGAAAAAGCCGCGAAGGTTGATCCAACACTTCGTCAGCATTTAGAAACGCTAAAAACCAACGCAGAAAACAAACTTAGAAATGCGGAGAAGAAACTGGTGAGTGCGGAAAAAAGAAAACATGCAAATAGGGAAAGCCAAATTTCCGCAGTAAAGGATGCCTTGTTTCCAGGTGGAAGCCTTCAAGAACGGAGAGACAACTTTTTGAATTTCTATCTAAGTGACCCACAATTCATTCAAACACTTTTAGATACTTTTGATGCTTTCGAATACAGCATGTATCTATTGTTTGATGAAAATAACTAAGCCCACTCTACTTGTAGATAAGGAAAAGTGCATGAGAAACATCCTTAGGATGGCCGAGAAAGCTAAAGTTTCTAATGCATATCTGCGACCACATTTCAAGACACACCATTCAGCCGAAATCGGCGATTGGTTTCGTCAATATGGAGTTTCAAAATGCACCGCCAGCTCGGTTGATATGGCCAAGTACTTTGCCGATGCTGGTTGGAATGACATCACAATCGCCTTTCCTTACAACCCTTTGGAATCAGAAGTAATTTCTGAAATAGCACAATCGGCTAACCTGAATATTTTGATTGAATCCGAAGAAAGCCAGAGGCTAGCAAATGAGTTGGTCACGGATCCGGTTGGCTTTTTTATCAAAATTGATATTGGAACTCACCGAACAGGAATTGATCCATCAAACCTTGAGTTGATTGAGAGCTTGGTTTCGGAATCAACCGATAAAGTCACTTTCAAAGGATTTATTGGGCATGCTGGCCATACTTATTACACTCCAGACATTCAAAAAATATTTGAAGATTCCATGAAAACACTCCAGGAGCTGAAAAACAAGTTTGGAGGAATTATAAGTTACGGCGATAGCCCATCTTGTAGCATGCTGGATGATTTATCTGGCGTAGATGAGATACGAGCAGGGAATTTTGTTTTTTACGATTGGATGCAAGTAGGAATTGGGTCTTGTAAAATTGAAGATATTGGTGTTTGCCTAGCCAGCCCAGTTGTTGCACCTCACCCTGAGCGAAATGAGGTGGTCGTCTACGGTGGTGGTGTACATCTTTCAAAGGAAGCTGTTGATGAAAATGGAAAAAAATGTTTTGGAAAGGCAGTTCGCTTGTCTGACAATGGATGGGAACACGAAGTGATTGGGAATGTTAAGAAAATTTCCCAGGAACACGGAATCGTCGAAATGGATTCTGAGACAATTTCCAATCTCAAAGTCGGAGATCTGATTGGAATTCTTCCGACACACTCCTGTCTGGCCGCAGATTTGCAAGGACATTATTATTCAACAGAGGGAGAAAAAATTCAAAAAATAATTAAGGACTAATCCTTGAGATATAATATAGGATGAAGAAACTCTTGTCAATACTTCTTGTTTCGTTTGGGGTATCTGCCGTAGGTCAGGAGACCTCAATTGAAGATGACAGTTTGGATATTATGATTGGGCAGATGATCATGGTAGGCATTGGAGATTTCAATGATGCAAAATCTACTCAACCAATTTTTGATGAATTGAAAAACGGTACTGTTGGTGGAGTCGCCTTATTCGAGAAAAATCTTTCAAAAACGAATACTCGATCTGAGTTAGCTTTACTCATTCTTAAAATTCAAAAGACCACTGACATTCCGGTCCTTGTGGCTATTGACGAAGAAGGTGGAAGAGTGACCCGAATGAAAGAGAAGTATGGGTTTTCCAAAAAAGTATCCGCTCAATATTTGGGTGATCTTGACAACCTGGATTCAACCAACTTTTATGCAAGGCAGACAGCAATGCAATTAGATAGTTTCGGAATTAACATGAACTACGCCCCTGTTGTGGATGTAAATCTGAACACAAACAATCCGGTAATTGGTAGAATTGAAAGAAGCTATTCAGAGGATTATGCTGAAGTGATTGAACATGCACACGAAGTGGTTGCTGTTCACAATGCAAACAATGTAATTCCTGTGCTGAAGCATTTCCCAGGACATGGCAGCAGTAAGAATGACACCCATTTAGGAATTACTGATGTAACGACAACTTGGCAATTCGAGGAGTTGTATCCTTATAAGGCCTTGATCGATAGTGGTGTGGTTAATGCAATCATGACTGCACACATTGTTAATCAGTCACTTGACAGAAACAAAACTCCTGCGACTTTATCCAAGCGGGTAGTTACCGACATGCTTCGAGATTTTTTGAATTATGAAGGAGTTGTGGTTTCCGACGATATGCAAATGGGGGCCATTAAAAATGAATTTGGATTTCGAGAGTCTATCCGAATGTCACTAGAGGCCGGTTTGGATGTTTTGATTTTCGCGAACAATGTAGAAGATTTCGATATGGTCACTTCTACAGAAATCCATCAGATCATTAAAGAACTGGTAAATGAAGGTGTAGTGAGCCGTGAAAGAATTGCTCAGTCTTATGAACGGATTATGAAGTTGAAAGCGGATTTTGGTCTTTTAGATGAAGAGTATTTTAAATCACTAAAGAGCAAACTCAAAGCGCATAACTAGCTTTTTACAAAAAATTCACGTTTTTACTATCTTCACCTCTCCATGATCCAGTATAATCCCAAGTCGTGGTTCTCTTTGATCTTTGATGTATACAGTAGGTATGTCATTCGATTGCTTTTTCCGCTGATTTTATTCGCGGGGGTACTTACTGCCTTCCTGTGTTTTCTATTCATAGATGTACTTCAAATCACAATTACAGATACTAAGGCTTTTCACTCCATTCTTGGGGTAATTCTTGGCTTGTTCTTGGTACTGAGAACAAATACCGCTTATGACAGGTGGTGGGAAGGAAGAAAACTCTGGGGGAAGCTCGTTAATGATTCTCGTCAGTTAGCAATTAAGTTCGCTACATTTCTTCCGCAAGAAATGGTAGACGACAGAGCATTCTTTAGGAAAATGATTCCGAACCTCGTTTTTTCCATGAAGGAGCATTTGAGAGACAGCAACATGGTAGGCGAAATGGATTTCGTGGAAGAAACGATCAAAGACCGAATCATCAATAGCAAACACCGACCAAACATCATCAACAAGATTTTGATGGAACGCGTTTTTTCGCTTCACAAAAATGGGATTTTAACGAATGAACAACTTTTCATTCTTGATAAAGAAATCAAAGGATTCACAGATATAATTGGAGCATGTGAGCGAATCAAGTCAACACCGATCCCCTACTCATATAGTATGTTCATCAAGAAGTTTTTGTTCATTTACTCGATCACACTTCCAATGACTTTTATTGGGGAGTTCGGCTATTGGTCAATCCTTCTCGTAGTGATGGCCTTTTACTTCTTAATGAGTGTCGAATTGATCTCAGAAGAGATTGAAGATCCCTTTGGAAAAGATGTGAATGATCTACCGCTGGATGAAATCAGTGTTAAGATCAAAAAGAATATCATAGAAATATTCAATCAATAGTTATCTTGGTTGTCCGAAACGAAACGAATTGTCAAATATTAAATTAACTATGAAACTTAACCTTATCAAAACCAGCGCTTTAGCATTGGTTGTATTCTTTCTAACCTCTTGTGGAGGTGGAGGCGAAAAGGCAGAATCAGACGCAGGTGCTGAATTTGAATCTGCTAAAGCACAAGTTGCAATCGACGTAAAAAAGGTAATTGATGATCTTCCGCCACCATCTGAAGTTCCTTACCTGCTTATTTCGGCAGGAGCTGATTTCGATGCTTCACTTGTGAACTCCACTGACAATATTGAATCCTATCAGAGTGATGTTGACAAAGCGGCTTTGAACTTAGGAGTGTATGCGGCAGACATTGGCTACTTGTCTTCTTACGAAAAATCTGAAGAGGCTTTGAACTACATGGGCGAAAGCCAAAAATTGGCAGCACCTGTTGGAATTGCTGATGCCATCGATTACGGAATGGTAGCGAGGTTTGAGAGCAATATGGAGAATAAAGATTCTCTCACAAGCATCATCAACGAGGTGATGGAAAAATCTGGCGATCGTCTATCCGAGTTGGATCAGTTAAATAGTGCTGCTCTTTTGCTTGCTGGAAGTTGGGTTGAAGGTATGTACATTTCTACTAGCATTGTCTCAAATTATTCTGTGGATGGATTATCAGAAGATGACATCAACCTTATCCTTGAGCCCTTGGTACAGGTCGTTCTTAAGCAAAAGCAGTCCTTGAATGACCTGATGAAAGTGATGAAGGATGTTCCGCAATCAGAAGGCGTACAAGCGACGATGGCTGATTTAGAAAAAGTAAAAGCCATTTATGATGGTGAGTTGGCAGAAGTTGAGAAAAATATTTCTGAAAATACGGGTGGGTTTACTTTGTCAACGAGTGTGCTTGACAACATGGCTAGTGAGGTAGCTCGAATCAGAAGCTCGATCGTTCAATAACAAAATATAAAAATCAAGGATAAGGTCGCCAGTGTGATTATTGGCGACTTTCTTTATTACAGATTCTGAATGGATTTTTAGCTATGAGCTTAATGCTTATCTTCGTTGGCCAATCCTAACCATCCACTAGTAAATGAGTGAAAAGCTTTTAAAAGCAATCATCCAACTCCTTGTTATTGTAGCAAAGGAGGAAGGTGTCGTTGACGAATCCGAGAAAGCGAGCGTCAGAGACTTCCTTCAGGAAAACGTAACTCGGGAAGACTTCACCAAATACCTCCGAATACTTGATCAGTATATCGAAGAGGTAAGTACCGGAACGGATGACAAGGTTGAAATCCAGAAACTTGCCAATGACATAAATCAAGCACTCACCAGACCTCAGAAATTGGTCATCATGCTTCGGATCATGGAATTGATCATGGCCGACCAAAAGATTACCGATCGAGAAGAAGAACTACTTTACTTTTTAGGTGAGTGTTTCTTCTTTGATAAGTCAATTATAGAGGAGATCAAGACTTTCGTCACAGCACAAACGCCCGAGGATTATTCAAGTGAAAATAGCTTGATCATTAGTGCAGAACCTCTGGCAAATTCTAAGTTGAAACAAATTAAGCTGGATGGACTAAGAGGTCATATTGCCTTTTTTCGAATGCCAGGAATAGAAATATATTTCTTTAAGTATGCAGGAGGGGAATTACTGACTTTGGATGGCCTTCTGATTTCTCCCGGGAAAATAAAAGTATTACCTAACGGAAGCTCACTAAAAGGCAAGCGGACAGATCGGATTTATTTTGGTGATATCCTGACTACCTATCGTGAAGAGGTTGCAGAGACAAAGATTTCCTTTGTTGCGGAGAATATTAGCTACAATTTCAGGAATGGTAAGAAGGGATTAGTCAACATCAATATCTCAGAATCTTCAGGGAAGTTATTCGGAATCATGGGTGGAAGTGGAGCAGGAAAATCCACTCTTTTCAATGTTTTAAATGGCACCTCAAAACCGACTGAAGGATCAGTTAGAATTAATGGAGTTGATATTTACAAAAACCCAAATCAGGTCGAAGGTGTCATTGGTTTCGTTCCACAGGACGACTTACTCATTGAGGATCTTACTGTATTCCAAAATCTTTACTACGCTTCCAAATTGTGCTTCTCAAAAGCTAGCAAATCTGAGCTAGAAGAACTTGTAGATAAGACCATTGATTCATTAGGTCTTACAGAAGCCAAAGATCTTAAGGTTGGAAACCCCCTTCAGAAAACTATCAGCGGAGGTCAACGAAAACGACTAAACATCGGACTCGAACTATTGCGAGAGCCATCGGTTCTTTTCGTGGATGAGCCAACGAGCGGTCTTTCTTCAAGGGATTCAGAAAACATCATGGACCTTTTGAAGGAACTTTCTTTAAGAGGGAAAATGGTATTTGTTGTTATTCATCAACCATCGTCTGACATTTTCAAAATGTTTGACAAACTCTTGATTCTTGACACTGGCGGCCATCAGATCTATTATGGGAATCCGGTTGAGTCAATCACCTATTTCAAGAAAATTGTCGACATGGTCGACAAGGAACAGGGAGCCTGTATCGAATGTGGAAATGTTAATCCGGAACAAATCTTCAATATCATAGAGACTAAGGTTGTTGATGAATATGGTAAGGTCACGAACAAAAGAAAGTATACGGCCGAGCAATGGTACGAACATTTCCAATCTGCGACGACTCTTCCTAAGGAAACAGAGGCAAACGAAAAGCCAGCACAAAACCTATCGATACCAAATAAGTTACGACAAGCTCAAATCTTTCTTAAGCGGGATATTCTTTCGAAAATCAGCAACAGGCAGTATGTTATCATCAACCTCCTCGAGGCTCCGGTACTTGCTTTTTTGCTTGCGATAATTACCAAGTACTCAGCAGCTGGATCAGCCTATACGTTTTTTGCCAACGAGAATATTCCAGTGTTCTTCTTTATGAGCATCATTGTGGCTTTGTTTATGGGGCTTACAGTCAGTGCGGAAGAAATCATCAAAGACCGAAAGATACTAAAACGGGAGACCTTCCTGAATCTTAGTCGCTTCAGTTATTTATCCTCCAAGACACTCTTATTGTTTGGCCTTTCAGCCTTACAGACACTTTTGTTTATCCTTGTGGGGGCGGCTATTTTGGAGATCAAAGGAATGACGATATCTTATTGGCTCATTCTTTTTTCCATTTCTTGTTTTGCTAATATTTTGGGCTTGAATATTTCCTCGGGGTTTAACTCGGTTATTACCATTTACATTTTAATTCCACTACTCATTATTCCGCAGTTGATCCTTAGTGGTGTGGTTGTAGACTTCAACAAATTGAATAGTGCTTTCTCAAACGAAAAGAAAGTACCACTGATTGGTGAGTTGATGGCTTCACGATGGGCTTATGAAGCAATAGCTGTTACTCAATTCAGGGACAATCCTCATAATGCTCAATTTTACGATCTCGACAGAACCATTGCCCAGAACACGTTCAAGTCCATTTACTATATAAAATTCCTTCAGGACAATCTGACATGGTGTCATACCAATCCTGATAATGCTATAGTTGAACAAAAACTGAGATTGATCCAGGAGGAGATCAAAAAAGAACTGAGTGTCTTTGGGACGGACAAATTCCTAAATGTGGAAAAGCTTACAAAAGATCAATTTTCAAACGAAGTGTACACGGAGGCTCAGGAATTTTTGGGAGCGTTGCAGCGTGTGTATAACAACAGGCGCAAGGAGGCCAAGACCGAGCTTGATACCAAAATTGCGGGAATGACATCCACGGAAGAAAAAGAGGCGGTGTTTTACGGAATGAAGAGTCAATACGAAAATGACAGGATCAATTACATGTTGCGCAACATTGGTACCAAGAAAAGGATTGTTGAATCCAATGGAGAGCTTGTTCAAAAAATCTACCCTATCTATGCTAGAAATGTGAGCCCTACTCATGCGTTGGATTTTCGAACCAATTTCTACTATCCCGAAAAGTATTTCGCTGGCATTTATGTCGACACAAGAACCTTTAACACAATGGTCATTTGGTCGATGACACTGTTCTTATTTATAGCACTCTATTATGATTGGTTAAGAAAATTAGTAGGAGGTAGAGATTAAGTCAAAGCTATTTCCCGATATACTCCTTAAGAACTTTGTGCAATTTCCCCATTCTTTCTTCAATTATTCGTGGAGGTACCGAAGAATAACCCATGAGCAAGCCATTCTCTCTTGGAGCCTTCGGAAAATACTTGCTATACGGGAAAGCAATTATTCCATTCTTTTCCAGATAGTGGCACACTTCAACATCATTTATTTCCTGAGGAAGCATTGCAATTACATGAAGTCCATCATTTACAGGATGAAGTTTGAGTGAATCTTCAAAATGATTGGTGAATGAGTTGATAAAGATGTTTCTTCTTTCGTTTGAAACCTGGACCACTTTTCTCAAGTGATTACTCAAGTGATCTTTCTCAATGAAGGCCGACATGATCTTTTGTGTAATTGGTGATACGAACCGAATTGACTGTTCACAGATGGCTTTTATCTCAGGGACCAGATAAGGTGGGACAATCAAATACCCAAGTCGAATAGAGGGGTGAAGTAGTTTGTTGAAAGTGCCCTGATAGATTACACCGTTACTGTTGTCCAATCCAAAAATGGAAGTGATGGGATTTTCCCAATTGCTAAATTCATGATCATAATCATCTTCGACAATCAAGCAATTTCTTTTGCTAGCCCAATCCAAGAGTTCCAACCTTCTATTAAGGCTCATTTTGATCCCACTTGGATATTGATTAGAAGGAGTGACAAATACTAATTTGGGATTCTTCAACCTGAACTTCTTGATGCTTTCGAGTGAAAGACCTTCGTCATCAAGTTGGGACGGAATAATTTTAGCCTTCAAACTTTTGAAAATAGCCATGGCATTCGCATAGGTCGGATTCTCTACGATTACCTGATCTCCTTCATCAAGCATTAAGTCTCCAATGATTGATAATGAGTGCAGTGATCCGGTAACGATTACCACCTGTTCATAATCACAGTTAATGTTTCGGTAGATTTTAAGATAATCTGCAATGTTCTTTCGGAGAGCTTCTAGTCCCAGTGGAGATCCATAGGACATTTCTGAAAAAGTGACCTCCTTCCAATAATTGTTAGTTAGGATCTGCCATTGTCTAACAGGAAATACATCGAGTGGTGGCAGGCCAGGTCGGAAAGCAATCCCCTTATGCTGGCTATGATTCATTAGGCCTGCGTACCTTTTGAAACTCTTTGCTCGACCGGAGACTTTGGGTTTGATATCTCTCGATGGAGTGGACCTTATACTATGCTTAATCTTTTTGTGTTGAACATCATTCACAAAATATCCAGAGCCTTGAACTGATCTTACATACCGTTCTGCACAAAGTATTTCATAAGCTTTGATTACCGTACTCCTGGAGAGCTTAAGATCCTGACCTAACAATCTAGAAGGGGGTAATTTGTCTCCCTCCACTAGCTGCTTTGCAACGATCGCTTTGATAATGGCACCCGACAACTTCAAATAAAGTGTTTGGTCATTATCTGGGTCGTTAAACCCATGAGCGGCCAATATACTGTTTAGTTTCTTGCTCAATATTGATACGTGATGAAAATCGAAATTGGTATGCAGGAAACACTAATATAAATCATACATTAGCTACCAATTCTGAATTTTGTAAAAAAACGTTGATGCCCAAGACTCCAAGTGGATGGCCACCTAATCACCAATCTGCTACACCGTCAACTGGCGCTTCAATACAAAGGCATAGTTGAATGTTACCTTATCCAACAAAAGTCTACTTGGATGATAAAATCTTGGATCAAGAAGATGCTAAAATATCTGTGTTTGATCGGGGCTTTCTTTTTGGCGATGGTATTTATGAAGTGATGGTTCAAATCGACGGGAAGATGTTCCTTGGAAAAGAACACCTGGATAGACTAGAGGAATGCCTAAGAAAAATTGACATTTCGTTCAATGTCGAAAGTATTGATAACAAAATATCCGATTTGCTTAAAGCTTCGAAGCTTACAAATAAAGACTGCCTCGTTTATATTCAGGTAACACGAGGAACCGCACCTCGGAAACATGCATTTCCAGAAAACATTGAGCCAACCTTTATGATGTATGCTGTTCCAATATCCCTTCCGGAAGTAAATGAAATTCATGCATCTGTAATCACCGTTCCAGATTTTCGATGGACAAGATGTGATATAAAAATGACTTCTCTTCTAGGAAATGTGATGGCCAACACGGACGCCTTTAGGCAAGGAGCGTATGAAGCACTTTTGGTTCGTGATGGTAAAATAACAGAGGCTTCCCACTCCAACGTTTTTTTTGTTAAAGACAAAGTTGTTTACACTCATCCGGCAAATGAATTTATACTTGATGGCATCACCCGAAAGTCTGTTCTCAAGCTTTGCAAGGACTTGGGTATTGAAGTTCAGGAAAAAGCAATTGATCAGGATGAAATAGCTCATTTGGATGAAGCCTTTCTAACCGGAACAACGACACAGGTTGCGTCAATCAGAAAGATTGATGATCACGAGCTGTACCAAAACGGGAACACAGGTCCAATCACCAAGGCCTTGCAAACCGCTTTTTTACAACTGAGGAGACAGTCAGAACCTATTCTGACGAATTAAAAACGTTTCAAACAAGCATCTCAACCCAATTTTTTGTTTGCAAAAAAGCCTGATTACAGGAATAGTATTTTTTTTATGTTTGATTGACTAAAATTGGACTGGTCAGAAGGGTTACGTTTCATAAAAATATACTTTGAGTGTTAAGCTGAATTGCCCTTTGCAAAGCTGGATTGCCACATTTAAGTGAAATTGTTATGCTCCAAAAAAAAAAATTGGTATGCACATTATAGCCATTTAACTTTTAGTTTAGCTATCATATTAATTGTGTCTCGTTGGATTTTTTTAATTATGATGCCAACGATATGCTCAATTAGTGTGTACTAATAAAAATTAGGTTTTCACTTTTAACCCAAGTAAGATGAAAAAACAATTACTTAGTTTTCTTATTCTTTTGATTACAGCCACTGTGCTGTATGGACAGGGACGAACGGTCTCTGGTACGGTTACGGACGAGGAAGGATCGGCGTTACCGGGAGTGACTGTCACTATCAAGGGTACTACTACTGGTACTGTTACTGATATTGATGGAAACTACAACCTCTCTGTGAATGACGGAGACATTCTTGTGTTCAGCTTCGTAGGCTTTGATTCACAAGAAATGGCTGTTGGATCACGGTCGGTGCTAGACTTAGCGATGAGTGGTGCTACAGAACTATCTGAAGTTATCATTGTCGGTTATGGTTCGCAGCGACAAGAAGATTTGACTGGAGCTATCCAGGTGGTTTCTGCTGAGAAACTAGCTGAGGTTCCTGCAGCGTCATTCCAAGATGCACTTCAAGGAAATGCACCAGGGCTTCAAGTTGTTGCTCAAGACGGTGCTCCTGGAGCAGGTATTTCAATTCGTGTTCGTGGTATTGGATCAATCAATGCTTCTAACGAACCACTTTATGTTGTGGACGGATTGCCAATTACCGCTGCTTCTGCTGATGTAACAACTACTGATTTTGACAATGGTGGTCGAAGCGCTAACCCATTAGCGGCTATAAATCCGAATGATATCGAAAACATCGTTATCCTTAAAGATGCAGCATCCACTGCAATCTACGGATCCAGAGGTGCGAATGGGGTAATTCTTATCACAACTAAGCAAGGTAAGAAAGGACCTGCTAAGGTGAACTTGCAAGCTAACTTTGGATTCTCTGATTTTGCTTTCAATAACCTGTTGCAGCCTTTGAACGAAGCGCAGTACAGACAACTGTACGTTGAGGGAAGAATTAATAGCGGAAGCTCGGCAACAGAGGCTGAAGCATTAACAGCGTATAATTCACAGTTCCCTGATCTGGGAGATACAAACTGGTTCGATGAAATCACTCAAACTGGTAAGACTCAGCAATATGATTTGAGTGTTCAGGGTGGAAGTGATAATATCACATACTTCATTTCTGGTTCTTACTTGAGTCAAGAAGGTACTGTTGTTAACAACCTATTTGACAGATACAGTACAAGGGTAAATCTTACTGGAAAAGTAAGTGATAAGCTTACAGTGTCTAACAACCTTAACTTATCATTCTCTGATCAAAGAGGAATTACTGATGGAACAAGATGGCAAGCACCATTCTATCTTGCCTACCTGATGGCACCAGCCGTTCCGGTATTTGATGATCAAGGAAGATACTATGGTGATCACGCAAGCTTCTTCATGGGTGGTAACAACCCTGCAGGACATTTGCATGATGATAGAAGAGAAAGAGAGCAGACTCGTATCATTGACAATTTGTCCGCTTCTTATGAAATCATGGATGGATTGACATTTAAGTCTGCTTGGAGTTTCGACTTGTTAAGTGTTACTGACTACATCTTCGCAAACGGAAGATATGGTGACGGACGTAACGTGGGTGGTACGGCCCAGGAAGCAACTACTAGTGTTGACAACTGGCAAGGAACTCAAACGTTGACTTATGCTACCACACTTAATAATTCTCACAACTTAGATGTATTATTAGGTTATGAAGCACAGCGAGTAAACACTCGTCAGATCGATACCGGCTTTGAAGGTTTTGCCCACCCTGAACTTAGATTACTTTCAGTTGGAGCAAACCCTCAAGCAAATGGATTTAGAAGTAGGACTGCATATGCGTTCAATTCTTACTTTACTAGAGTCAACTATGATTTTGAAGGAAAATACTTCGGATCATTTTCCTTGCGTCGAGATGGATCTTCAAGATTTGGTCCTAACACGAGATGGGGAACGTTCTGGTCTGTTGGTGGAGGTTGGACACTCAGTAATGAGTCGTTCATGCAAGGTGTTTCCTTCATCGATAACTTGAAATTGAGAGCTAGCTACGGTGTGACTGGTAACGCAAACATCCCGAATAGTGGCAACGAAGATGGTAACTTCAGATGGGCGTCACTATGGGCCTTTACACCGGATTATGATGGAAATCCAGGAGCGCAACCGCTAACAGTTGGAAACCCTGATTTGACTTGGGAAACTCAAGAAAACTTAAATGTTGGATTGGATTTCTTCGGGTTCAATAACAGGGTTAATGCTTCTGTTGAATATTTCAAGAGAATTTCTTCAGATTTACTTCTAAACAACCCACTTTCAAGTACTACTGGATTTACTAATATTTTCTCCAATGTTGGTGACATGGAAAACTCAGGAGTAGAACTTGGAATTAGCGCAGATGTTATTTCCAATAATGATCTTGTGGTTACTCTTGGATGGAATCAAACTTGGATTAGGAATGAAATTACCAGGTTGGACGAAGCTATCCTATTTGGTGATTTCAGAAGAGAAGAGGGCCGCGACTTCCAGGAGTTTTACCTTTATGGATGGGCTGGTGTAAATCCTGCTGATGGGACTCCACTCTTTTATACAGATGAGACCAAGTCTGAGACAACAAGTGATATCAACGAGGCGGTTCGATTCTATGATGGAAAGAGTGCTACACCAGATTTCTTTGGTAGCTTCAACATAAGTGCTTCATACAAAGCATTTAGTTTGAGCACTCAGTTCAACTATCAGTTTGGTAACTATGTATATGATTCACCAGGATGGGTAATCCACGGTGATGGTAGATTTACCCCAAGAAGTACTTCTACATGGGCTTTTGAAAACAGATGGACAACTCCAGGTCAGGAGGCTCTTTTCCCACAACATTCATGGGGTAACAGATCTGGATCGAATACAAGAAACTCTTCTCGATACCTTTTCGAAGGAGACTTCATTCGACTTAGAACTGTAAGACTTGCGTATGAGCTTCCTACGTCTTTGATCAGCAAGGCTAACTTGAGCAGAGTTCAAGTGGCTGTTACTGCGAATAACATGTGGACATGGGTGAAAGATGATAATCTACATTTTGATCCTGAGCAAACGATTAATGGTGTGTATAACACTGTGACTCCTATTCCAAAGACATGGAATTTCTCACTCAACATTGGTCTTTAATTAAATATTCAAAAGCATATACTAATGAAACATTTAATAAGAAATATACTTGTAGGATGCACTGTTTTGATTGCTTCTTCTTGCTCGGATGATTTTCTTGATCTGACTCCAGAGGATGCTATTTCAAATGAGAACTTCCTAGCAACAGTTGAAGATTTTCAATCAGCAATCGTAGGCGGTTACAGTCAAATGGCTTTGGCTGACTGGTATGGTAGATACATGTTGTTGATCCCGGATATCATGGGGAATGACATCAAGGCAAATGCGAGTGCTAACAGGGGCGCTGCATGGGCATTGTATACCGGAGGCCCTACTACAGATCAAAATGAAAATCGAGAGTTTTGGCAAGAGCTTTATGAGGCAATCAACATTGCTAATGCTATGATTAATGCTGATTACACTCCTCCTACTTCACAGCAGGCAGAGTTTAATCAAGTTCTTGGTGAAGCATATGCGATTAGAGCTATTGCTCACTTCGATTTGGTTCGTTTGTTTGGTCAACCTTATACTTTGAACAATGGAGCTTCTGCCGGTGTTCCAGTTGTAACAGAGTTTGATCAAAATTCATTGCCAAGCCGAAACACTGTAGCAGAAGTTTATGCTCAGGTAATATCTGATTTTCAGCAGGCGATAAACCTGATGACAATTGCTCCTGGGACTGCGACTACTTTCTCAAGGGAAGCTGCTCAGGGATTATTGGCAAGAGTTTATTTATACCAAGGCGATTGGGCAAATGCTGAGGCACAAGCTACTGCTGTTGTCAACAGTGGAAGATTTGCGCTAACTGCATTTGCAGATTATCCTACCATGTTCTTGGATGGAAACTCTTCTGAAGCAATGTTAGAAATGTCTATGACATTAGCTGATAACCGAGGTGCTGATCACATCGGTGGAATGTACAAGGAAACTGGTTATGGAGATTACTTGCCATCGCAAGACCTCCTAAGTCTTTTCTCTGCTACTGATGTTAGAGGTACGCTTTTCTTATTCGATACAAACCTTGATAACACTATCTTCGCTAGTGCTGATGGCCTTGGACGAAGAGTTGACAAATGGCCTAGTGCAGGAGCGGCAATTGCAACTGACAACATTTCTGTTATCAGATATTCTGAAGTATTGTTGATCAGAGCTGAAGCAAGAGCAAGAGCTGGTGGAAACGATGCAGGAGCAATAGCTGACCTGGATGCTATTCGATTTAGATCAGATCCATCTGCTACAGCTACTGCTCTTTCCGGACAAGCGTTGATTGATGAAATCATGCTGGAAAGAAGAAGAGAGCTTTACGCTGAGGGACATCAAATTTTCGATCTTTCAAGAACTGGATCTGATATGGTAAGAACTGATTGTTCTACACCTGGTGCTTGTACTTTCACGTTCCCTAACGATCGATTCATCTTAGCGATTCCACAAGTTGAGTTGGACACTAACCCACAAATGGTGCAGAATCCAAGCTATGGAACCTAAGTAATAGATAATTCCAATAAAAAAGGCAGCTTATCTTAAGCTGCCTTTTTTTGTTTGTGTCAAAGTGAAAAGAAATTCAATTGAGAATTTGGGATAGATCACTCCCTTATAGAAATTCTTCACTACGTTCAGAATGATGATAGAGTTCAAAACTGCTATGAAATGCTAATCCTTTCTCTCATGCTGAGAGAAGGAAGCATCTTTTGGTTGATAGCATAACTCAAGAGGAACAACGGAGGTGAGTTTGATGCCTCGTTAGTTAAGGTATCATTCTAAAATTTCTGAAGTTCAGATCGGAACGTTCACGTGACGTTCAGCGTGATATGAAGAACGAACTAAAGGGCCTGATTCCACATACTTCAATCCTCTTCTAAGCCCTTCTTCTTTGAAATGCTCAAACTTATCAGGGTGAACAAATTCAGCTACTTCTATGTGACGTTTTGTCGGCTGCAAATACTGGCCCAGAGTCAGGATGTCAAGTCCATGTTCGACCAAGTCGTCCATCGCCTTGTAGACTTCATCATCAGTCTCTCCAAGCCCTAACATAATTCCTGACTTGGTTCGCTTGCCAGCTTCCTTGGTTAGTTTCGTTTGCTCCAGGCTTCTTGCATACTTAGCTTGTGGCCGAACGCGTCTGTAGAGGCTCTCAACCGTTTCCATGTTGTGCGAAACTACTTCTTGTCCTCCCTCAATCATTCGATACAGTGCTTCCCAATTCCCTTTTACATCCGGGATTAATGTTTCGATCGTTGTTTCAGGGGATTCTTTCTTTGTTTCAATTACCGTCTGATACCAAATTTCGGCGCCACGATCTTTGAGCTCGTCTCTGTTGACAGAAGTGATCACTGCGTGCTTAACTCCCATCAATCGAATAGCTTCAGCAACGCGCTTGGGTTCTTCCTCATCATATTCCGGAGGTCTCCCAGTGGCTACTGCGCAGAACGTACAGCTACGGGTACATACATTCCCTAGAATCATGAATGTGGCTGTTCCTTCACCCCAACATTCGCCCATGTTTGGGCAATTCCCACTTTCGCAAATGGTATGTAGTTTATGTTGATCAACCAGTTTTCTGACCTTGGCATAGTTCTCTCCCACAGGAAGTTTGACTCGCAACCAATCTGGTTTTCTTTTTCTTTCAGGATTATCTACAACAGGTAAATCAATCATATCTCCAGTTCATTAATAGAGGATCGCAAAGGTAGTTAAAGGAAAAGTGAAAAAATTACTTTCTAGTTCCCCAGAACAGAGTAAAAAATGCAGAAGTGAATCTAGATTTGTTTTCTTGGGTAGGCACAAGGATAATTTTCTCGGTGTAAGCCTCAACCATAATACCTATTTCTATTCCGGCCACATTACTTCTATAAGTACCGAATTCAAAAGAGGTTGAAGCTTTTAGGTTGATGCCTGGAACAAGTCTTGTTTCCCCCAGTCCCTGAAAGAGTTTTCCTGGACCTGCGACGGATTCTGGAGATGGCCGACTTACAGGATCGAATTTCTCATAGTTGCCATCTGGAGCGAGAATGTAGTAAGGATTTACAAGTCCAAACGTCGGGCCTGCTGAAGCTCCAGCATTTATTTGAACTCCTTGTTGGGTTGCTTTCTTGAAGAGAAGTTTTTCGCGACCGTATTGTAGACGAATAGCGTATAGATAGTTAGATTTTCCGTAAATGAAACTCTGTCCTTGAACACCGACATATCTACTTTCACTTGGGTGCTTTACATTAGAAAGTTCCAAACCATACGTTTCATAAAAGTTGTCACCACGTGATCGGCTATATCTTACCATCAAGCCACCGATAAGTCCGCCATTCGTATTTTTATTGATTCCCCATATTACTTCTGAGTTATACTCATAGTCTTCTCCATCAAACAGCTGGGCTTCTGTCAGAAAAGGAATTGCAAAAAGCATTAATAATATGAGTAGCTTCTTCATGTCTTAATAGAACAAAGTTAACGATCTCGTCCCTAAAAGTGTTGTTAAGTTTTTGCCATAGAGTCGATTTCATCGAACTCAATGCCGTTATGAGATGTATGATATACGACTTTTCCATTCTTTATTAGGATGGCTTGTGGCGATTGGTGCTGGACACCAAATTCATTCTCAACATTATTGGAGACCTCTCTGTGAGCTATAAGATCAAGGTAAAATGGTTTTATACCACTGTCTTGCCAATTACGCTCAAGTCTTCCCAATGCCATGCTGCTAATCACACATCTTGTGCTGTGCTTGAAAATTAACACCGGATCGGTCTTCGAGATTTCAGATATCTCTTTGAGCTGTTCTGTATCGGTTAAATTGTACCACTCCATTTATCATCAGTTGTTCCAGATGTCCTTTTCTTTTTTATCAAATTTCGGACTTCTTACCGATGCTTTAACACCTTTTGGCTCTTCCTTGTTCCCATTTACTCTGACCCAAAAGATGTTCCACTTCCTGAACATTTTCCTGATTTTGGGATTTGAGAACCTCATCGCAAAATGGTAATTACTACTAGGATGCTGATCTCCAGAACCACGTTTTGACAATTTCATGTTTCCTCTATAGCCTGCTGATTCATTATAGTAGCGCTGCATTTTTCTATAGGCAGTGTTCACAACGAATCGGTTTTTTGGATTTGTATACCTTGGTTTGACCTTGAAGTGCCATGACTCGAAGGGCATTCCTTGTGAATATCGTGGTGATACTTTGTACCGAGCTCCACGAAACGGATTACCAACAGAATATCTAGGAGAAACTTTGTAATCCCTTCCTCTAAACGGATTGCCTGAGGAATATCTTGGAGAAATCCGGTAGTCTTTGCCACGGAACGGCATTCCTCTTGAATATCTAGGAGAAACTGCATACTGAGATCCTCTAAACGGATTTCCACGAGAATATCGAGGAGTGATTCGATAGTCGGAACCTCTGAATGGATTACCTCCTGAGTAGCGTGGCGTTACTTTGTACTGGGAATTTCGAAATGGTGAACCTGAGGAATATCTAGGTGCAATTCTATAATCACGAGATCGGAAAGGTGATCCTGACGAGAATCGAGGGGAAATTCCCTTCGATCGGAAGCTAACCCTTCCTTGTGAGTACCTTGGACTAGTTTGCCCTACAACTTTTTGCTGATTTGCTCCAGTCCCTGTTCTTATTTTCTTTTTGCTTCGAAAAAACAGAAAACCTGGACTCTTGACCCTGGCCGTTTTTAACCGACTTTGGTTATCCTCGAGAAGCTGTGCCTCGACGTGAAAACCCATAATAAGGCCAACAATCAATATGGTTAAGAGTTTTTTCATGCCTGAACCACCCAAAGGTTGCCATTTTAGGTGATAAACTCAATCAAAATGGCTCTTAAATCTGGATCGGTTCTCCTTGAGAATTCAATACTTCATACTCAGTCAGAGCCATCGAACTGTCTTCTACTAGATTAACCCAACGAAAATATTTCGAAAACCATTTAACTCTTTTGGAAATAATTCCAGCGGTAAAGTATGCATACAAGTATGGATGCATAGCAATAGTGATCTTTTTCTCGTTTTGCGATTCAATGATATACTTCAAGGTATTATCAATTTGATCCGCGATTTGTATAGAAGCCGAGATTTTTCCAGTCCCTCCGCATGTAGGGCAAACCTCTCTGGTAGAGATGTTCACTTCAGGTCGAACTCTCTGACGAGTGATTTCCATCAGCCCGAACTTGGACAGAGGAAGAATGGTGTGTTTAGACCTGTCGTCTTTCATCTCCTCCTTCATCGCTGCGAAAAGTTTCTTCTTGTTTTCCACTCTTCGCATATCAATAAAATCGATGACAATGATCCCACCCATATCCCTGAGCCGGAGTTGACGCGCAATTTCGGCCGCTGCTTCTAGGTTTACTTTTAAGGCCGTATCCTCCTGATTATCTTCTCTATTTGATTTGTTGCCGCTATTAACATCAATTACATGGAGGGCTTCTGTATGCTCGATGATCAGGTAGCCTCCAGTTGGCATGCTTACTGACTGACCAAAAGATGTTTTCAGTTGTTTTTCAACACCGAGAGCTTCAAAGATTTTTGTCTTTGCAGTGTAATGCTTGACAATTTTTTCTTTCTCTGGGGCAATGCCTTTTATGAAACTTTTTATTTCAAGGTGAAGCTTTTTGTCATCGACAAGGATACTGTCAAAACTTTCGTTGAGGACGTCTCGGAGGATAGAGTTCGCTCGATTCATCTCCCCTATCACCTTTTCACGGACTTTGGCGGTCCGCAAGTTCTTCATGCCATTCTCCCACTTTTCTACGAGATTTCTTAGGTCTGTATCCAGATCTTTAACCTCTTTTCCTTGAGCTACAGTTCGGATGATAACACCAAACCCTTCTGGTTTGATTGAGCTGATAAGTCGGCTAAGCCTTTTACGCTCATTAGAGTCCGTTATCTTTTTTGATATGCTAACGGCATTTGAGAAAGGAACCATAATGAGGTACCTTCCAGCTAATGACAACTCGCAAGAAAGTCGCGGGCCTTTAGTAGAAATAGGTTCTTTCACTACCTGAACAAGGATTTTTTGACCTTTGGTCAGGACCTGGCTCATTTTGCCAAGCTTGTTTATGTCTGGCTCTTTCCTGAAACCCGCAAGCTTTCCGCCATTGAGTTTTTTTGATAAGGTAAGCTTCGTAAACTTATTTAGTGATTGAACCTGAGGGCCAAGATCCAGATAATGCAGAAATGCGTCTTTTTCATATCCCAGGTCTATAAAAGCGGCGTTCAAACCTTGAACCACTTTTTTTACAGAGCCTAAGTAAATGTCTCCTACATTAAATGAATGTCCACCTCCGTCTTGGTGAAACTCTACAAGCCTTCTGTTCTTAAGTAAAGCAATTCGACATTCTTCGCGAGTTGAGTCAATGATCAGTTCATTACTCATAGCGAATTAGTTAGAATGTCAGTTACTTTTTCTTATGTCTGTTTTTTCTCAGTCTTTTTTTCCTCTTGTGAGTAGAGATCTTATGTCTCTTTCTTTTCTTACCACACGGCATAGTTTAATAATTTTTTAATTTCTAAAATGTTTTTAAAGCCCTTTTAAATAATCCTGTGCCATCATTCTGATCGCAGGGATTGAATCGTTTGAGCTAAGTATTTCTTCCAAAAGCAGTCGTGCCTGCGATTGTTCATCTATCTCTATCATTGAAACTGCCAGGTATAGTCTTGCTTCCTGATCCGATGGGTCCAATGAAAGAAGTTTCTCAAAACGTTCTCTTGCTCTATCAAACTGTCCACTTTGAATCGATAAAAATCCCAAGTTCAATATGGCCTGACGATCATTCGGATTCTCAATGAGAATTTCTCTAAGCATACCGATACCTGCCATTGGATTCTCAGTTGTAACAAGCGTCATCGCCAGTTTGTTTTTCAGCAAAAGGTTTGTCGGATCTTTATCCAACAATTTTTCTAACACACTCTTTGCTCTTTCTGAATATTCTTTTGCTTCTGATTGACTTTGAGATCTTTCAAAAGCTTTGAAGTAAATATCCATCGCGAGTTCAGAAGGATCTGAAGTCCAACTTTCAATCTCCTCTCCCAAACTCACAGCACTATCTAGTACACCATAGTCTAGATAATAGCTAGCTAAAGAGTGCGCAAAGTTAATTTTTTTATCCACATTTTCGTCTACTTCAAGCAATCTTCTTAGCTCGGACATCCTCTTCCTGACATCATCTGGTATGGCCAGGCCATGCGTCTCAGTAGTCTCTACAACTTCCTGTAGTTGATCATTTTCGACAACCACTCTTGGGAGTTGATAAAGAATTACGATTAGAGCGAGTGCTCCTACTGATAAAAATATTTGTACTTTATTCAACTACTTGATCTTGTTGCTTCTCTTAATCTTCTCTACAAATAGCTTTGACGGCTTAAACGACGGAATAAAATGCTCGTCAATGACAATCGCAGTGTTCTTAGAAATGTTTCGAGCAATCTTTTTTGCTCTTTTCTTGTTGACAAAGCTTCCGAATCCTCGCACATAAACATTTTCACCATTCGCCATGTTACTTTTTACAACGGAAAAGAAAGCTTCTACCGAAGCTTGCACATCTGCTTTATCAATTCCTGTTTTGTCGGCGATTTCGTTTATTACGTCAGCTTTTGTCACAACACTCTGATTTTTAGGTGGGTAGTTTTAAATTAGGTCGCCAAAATTAATTTTGCACCTCCATATAAAAAAAGAAAATAGACATTTAAATTATCAAAAATCAATCATTTTCAGATAAGCTAATTAACTGGTACACAGAAAGAAAGCGAGATTTACCCTGGCGCAAGAACAAAGACCCATACAGGGTTTGGCTTTCTGAGATCATCTTGCAGCAAACACGGGTGGAACAAGGTCTGCCATACTTTGAAAAGTTTGTTGAAACGTATCCTACCGTTAGTGACCTAGCCAATGCTGATGAGAAGGAGGTGTTACGACTGTGGCAAGGTTTGGGCTATTATTCACGAGCAAGGAACTTGCATGCTACAGCTAAACATGTGTCGGAAGTGTTTGGAGGAATTTTTCCAAACATGTACAAAGAGATTTTAAAGTTAAAGGGAGTGGGCCCATACACAGCTGCTGCTATTGCCTCTATTTGTTTTGATGAGCCCACGCCGGTGGTTGATGGGAATGTTTTTCGCTTTGCCAGCAGATATTTTGGAATAAAGGATGACATTGCCAAGCAAAAGACAAGGATAGTTTTTGAGGAGGTTCTAATCAAGCATATTTCAAAAGAGCAACCGGGAATCTTTAACCAGGCAATGATGGAATTTGGTTCAACTGTTTGTACTCCATCTCCTGATTGTCCAAGCTGTATATTTAATGTAGACTGCTTTGCAAGTATTCGGAAGATACAAAATCAACTCCCTTCAAAGTCAAAAAAGATTAAGGTTAGGGAACGGTTTCTCAACTACCTCGTGCTTCATGATGGGTCAAACTATTTAATGAGACAGAGGGATTCCAACGACGTTTGGGCGCATTTATTTGATTTTAAAGTGATAGAAGGGAAGTTGGATAGGGAAGAAATATTTAATAAAGCGAGGGAGCTGTTAACTCATGATTTTGTCATAGAAGATGAAAGCCAGGAGTTTCAGCATATCCTTAGCCATCAAAGAATCAAGGCCATTTTTTACAAGATCAAGTTGGCACCTGACCAAATTAAAAAGGTAAAGAGTGACTTTGGAGAACCATATTCCGTTGAGGAAATTGTAAATTTGCCAAAACCTAAGCTAATCGTAAATTACTTAGAGCAAATCGGAATAAAATCGTAAGAGACTATGTCAGGAGTAAACAAAGTGATTCTCGTTGGAAGATTGGGCAAAGACCCGGAAGTGAGACATTTAGAAAATGGGGCTACAGTAGCAAATTTTTCGATGGCAACATCAGAAACATATAAGGATAGAACTACTGGAGAGCGAAGAGAAACAACTGAGTGGCATAACATAGTTCTTTGGCGAGGCTTGGCTGAAGTGGCCGAAAAATATGTGAAAAAAGGAGACATGATTTATGTTGAGGGAAAACTCAAAACAAGATCATGGGAAAAGGATGGAATCACAAGATATACTACCGAGGTAGTTGGAGATAACATGACTATGCTTGGTGGTGGTTCTAGCTCGTCCGGAGGTGGAACAACACCTCAGGAAAATACGTACCAACAACCTGTAGCACAACAACCACAGGCTGCCCCGAGTGCACCAGTTGAAGATCCAACTGATGACCTCCCATTTTGAACGAAAGAAATACTAATTGGAAACATCGGACGACCCGTTCCCCACGCTTTTAATAAGTATAATGGCTGAAATGCCATTCTCATTCTTCTTATTAAACGGACTGGTACTTATTGTACTTCTCATTCTATCCGGTCTAGTGTCTGGATCAGAGGTGGCATTTTTTTCCTTAACGCACGATCAGATTTCGAAGTGTAAGAATTCTTCTAATAAGCAGGAGCAAAGAATCGGTCAATTGCTTTATAACCCGAAGCGGCTGCTGGCTACTATTTTGATCGCCAACAACCTGATCAATATTTTTATTGTGACCATCTCAACATTTGCCACGTGGCGAATTGTGGGGCCTCAAGGCAGAGAAGGTCTTGCGATTGCGATATTGACCGTTTCTATAACCGCCTTAATCATTTTTTTCGGAGAAATAATTCCAAAGGTTTACGCAAACCACAATGGGATTGGTTTTGCGAAAAAAACTTCTGGCCTCATTGTTTTCATGGATGGATTTTTTCGGCCAGCCTCATGGTTTTTAATGGCCTTGACGGGTTTGATTGAAAAACGGATGGAAAAGAAAGGATACAACCTTTCGGTGGAAGAAATAAATCAAGCATTGGAAATCTCAGTTGAAAAGGAGGCCGTCACGGAGGAAGAAAAAGGAATTCTAAAGGGAATTGTGAATTTCGGAACTTTGTCCGTCAAACAGGTAATGAAGTCCAGAATGGATATTACCTCTATAGATATAGAGACTGATTTTCATGAACTAATGAACCAGGTCAACAAAACTGGTTATTCACGAATCCCGGTATTTAGTGAGACAATTGATAAGATCGAGGGAATCTTGTACATCAAAGACCTCTTACCACACCTTGATAATGAAGAAGGGTTTGATTGGCGGACCATGCTGAGAGAAGCCTACTTCATTCCTGAGAGCAAGAAGATCGACGATCTGTTCAAGGATTTTCAGGAAAAGCAAGTTCACATGGCGGTTGTCGTAGATGAGTACGGTGGTACATCAGGTTTGATCACCATGGAGGATGTGATTGAGGAGATTGTTGGTGAAATCAATGATGAGTTTGATGATGAGAGTGAAATCTCCTACCAAAAAGTGGATGACCAGACATTCATTTTCGAAGGGAAAACTTCACTGAACGATTTTTGTAAAATCATCGACGCTGATATCGCAGAGTTTGATGAAGTAAAAGGAGAAAGTGAATCTTTAGGGGGACTTTTGCTTGAGTTAAACACAGTATTGCCGCATGCCGGGGAAAAAATAAGTTTCAATCGATTTTTATTTACAATCGTTGCTGTTGATATGAAGAGAATTAAAAAGGTTAAGGTTTATATCAAATCGAAGAAGAAAGACGTTGCTGAGATTGATAAATAAGTTAATCGCCCTCCTATAAATGAGATACCTAATTCTTCTTTCGTTCTTCATTGTTTCTTGCAGCACAGAGTATCTACCTAAGCCAAAAGGATACAACAGGATTGACTTGCCAGAAGCAGGGTATTTGAATCTGGCTGATTCTTTCCCCTACAGTTTTCAATATTCAAAACACGCGAAGATCCTTAGGGACAGCAGTTGGATCGCCGAACGATATTGGATTAACCTCTTTTATCCGCAAATGGATGCCAATATTCAGATCACTTATAAGCCAGTAACGGACTCCATCATTCGAGAGTATTTAAGTGATTCTTATCGATTAACTTCTCAGCACAATGTGAAGGCCTATGCGATTGACGAAAGTATCCTGGAGCTTCCCAATGGGATGTTTGCATCTTTTACAGAATTGGAAGGTGAAGTTCCGACGCAAGTTCAATTTCATGTTTCGGATAGTGTCGATCATTTTCTTAGGGGTGCATTGTATTTTAAAACGGCTACAAAGAATGATTCGCTAGCCCCCGTGATTGATTATCTGAAGAAGGACATTGTTCAGCTACTCATGACGCTGGAGTGGAAATAGTCTTACAAATCACTTTCCAACATTAAGTGCAAAATATTATAATTTCGGTGATCATTTTTGTACTTTTATCTCACTAACATCATAGCCACACTGTGATAATTGAACAAATCCCGTGACCACTTTACGGGATTTTATTTTTCTACTAATTTTTCTGTTGTAAACCTCTTGATCACCATCACTATTCAGTTGTAAAGGAGCAAATGCTCTAGCTTTTCTCATGTTTAATTTAAAAATTATCAGCTATGAGAAGAGCGGTAAGCGTACTATTGATTATTCTGTTAAGTGTTGCATTTATAGCATGCAAGCAAGAAGTGGTTCAACCAACACAAATTGAATTAGAAGAAGCTACAGATCCTGGTGGACCTGGTAATGGTGGTGATGAAGACAGTGGAGTCAAAGGAAGGTAATAGAGTATTTTCCAAAATGTCGGTATTTGCCATATTTTATTATTTTTGATGCTCCTGTCACAACTAGCATCATGGCCACACTATTTTGATACTAGTTCCCCATGGTCAAAATATTTGTTGTTGCACTTATTTGTTGTTTCTGCAGTGCGTCTTATGCCAATGATCTTATTAAATACTATAATGGGGATATCAATCTTACAGATACTGAGATAAAAGATCTTTGCGACCAGATTAAAAATCACAGACCTTCCAACTACTTACTTTCGCTTGCACATTACCAATCAGCGGTAATTCTTCGAAAAGAAAAGAGAAACTTCGAAGCATATGAATCATATGATTTTGCTCTTATATCATATGATTTTGCTCTTATACACTTGAACGGAGCAGATACACTTTATTCATACTTGCACAGTGCTATTCTTCGGAATCAAGGCATAATACTTAAGCAGTATGGATTATATACCGAAGCAGCTATGAAACAGGAAGCGGCTTTGCCTCTGTCATATCAATACAGCAAACGAAGAGGAATCAGTACGAAATACAATTTGGCCTGGACTCTTGCAGCATTCGATCCGGAAAAGGCTCTTCCCATATTCTTTGAAGTGCTTGAAGAGGCTGAAGAAGAAGGTCTTGATGATCGTCAAGCAAGAATTCTTAATGAAATTGGTGCCTTGTTTTTTCAATTGAAAGAATTGGATTATGCGCTGAAGTATTTCAAGAAAGCACAATTGGTAGCAAAAAGTAGTCAGGTCAAAGCTGATGTATTGCATCAACGTTCAAGTATTTTTTATTACCAGGAACTTTATAGCCAGCAAGAAGAGCTACTTCTAGAAACAATAGCATATAGGATAGATGATGATCGGTTTTGGGCGCTTCGGGATTTAGGTGAATGTTACCTTATGCAGAACAAAATAGAGGAAGCAAAAAATGTACTGTTTGAAGCAGAAGGATATTATGATAAAAAACCGCTATATGAAAAAAATGTTTGGGTGTTCGAATGGCTGATAGAAGCCACTGGCGATTCTTCAAAATATGCTTACAGAGCAATGTTAGAATACAAAAAACTTGCTCAAGAGAAATTAAAACTCGAAGCTCTACTCAAAAGGCAAGCGATGAAGAATTTTATTGATAAACTGGAAATCAAAAGAGAAAAACAAGAAAAGGAACGCATGCTAACCATATTGATTATTTCGGGTTTTTCCTTGTCACTATTCGTAGTTTTTCTTTGGCAATACCGAAAATATAAGATCAGAAAAAGCATAGAACAGAGTTTGGTTGAAAACAATATTGTAGATGACCCCACAGAGCGATTAAATTCGTAATGTGCAAGGCTTCTTCGACAAACCCATCGAATTCTTAAAAGGTGTTGGTCCGCAAAGGGCAGAATCACTTAATAAGGAACTTCAGATCTTCTCTTTCGGAGACCTTCTCCAACATTATCCTTTCAGACATGAAGATCGGAGTAAGTTTTATAAGATTTCTGAATTGAATGCTGACCTTCCATATGTTCAAATCATCGGAGAGTTTAAGTCTTTTGCGACGATTGGTGTTGGCAGAAAATCTAGACTCGTCGGTCGATTTTCGGATGAATCGGGGGCAATAGAAATCGTATGGTTCAAAGGAGCTCAGTGGATCAAAAAAAGTCTTTCTATAGGTGTTCGCTATGTCTTGTTCGGAAAAGCGACTGCATTTGGTGGAAAGCTAAACATTGCTCATCCGGAAGTTGAAATCCAAACGGAGAAGAACACCAAGGGCGGTTATCTACAACCCATCTATCACACAACCGAAAAGTTGAAGAAAAAGGGAATTGAAAGCAAGTTCTTCAGCAAGGTGATGAAGGTGTTATTGGTTGAAGCGGTTAATCATATTCATGAGACCTTGCCAGACCATTTGCTTCGTGAATTCCGATTGATTGATAAAAAGACGGCAATAGTTGCGAACCATTTTCCCAGAAATGCAGCCCAACTCTCTGAAGCTCAAAACAGGCTTAAGTTCGAAGAGTTATTCTTTGTTCAGCTTCGATTGATCAAACTGAAAATTACCAGAACGGAGAAGTACAAGGGAGTTCTTCTCAACAAAAGTGATTTGCTGAATAAGTACTATGAAGAGCATCTTCCTTTTGAGCTCACCGGAGCGCAGAAAAAAGTAATTAAGGAAATTTATGCAGACATCCGCTCAGGCCAGCAGATGAACCGGTTGGTTCAAGGTGATGTAGGAAGTGGGAAAACAATGGTGGCATTTCTCTCTATGCTTTTGACGATTGGAAGTGGCTATCAATGTGCCTTCATGGCTCCTACAGAGATTTTGGCAGAACAACATTTCAAAGGATTACAATTACAAGCGAAGCAAATGGGCCTGCACATTGCGCGACTCACTGGTTCTACACCTACTTCAGAACGAAAACTAATCCACGAAGGCTTGATGTCGGGAGTGATTACCATTTTAGTTGGGACTCATGCATTGTTGGAAGACAAAGTGAAATTTCAAAATTTGGGGATGGCTGTCATCGATGAGCAGCATCGTTTCGGCGTGGCACAACGAGCCAAACTGTGGACTAAAACAAAAGAAGTTTATCCCCATGTGTTGGTGATGACTGCTACTCCCATTCCAAGAACGTTAGCGATGACGCTTTATGGAGATCTTGATGTTTCGGTGATTGATGAATTGCCACCGGGAAGAAAATCAATCAAGACCCGACATTTTCGGGAAAGTAAACGGCTGGAAATGTTCGGAGTAGTAGAAAAGGAAATAGAAGCCGGCCGTCAGGCGTATATTGTTTACCCACTAATAGAAGAATCTGCTTCGTTGGATTATAAAGATTTGATGGATGGATATGAAGCGATCTCCAGGCGATTTCCCAACTACCAAATTTCAGTTGTTCATGGTAGAATGAAAGCTGAAGATAAAGAATGGGAGATGCAGCGTTTTGTTAAAGGCGAAACCAAAATCATGGTTGCAACAACTGTGATCGAAGTTGGAGTAAATGTTCCAAATGCCTCCATCATGGTTATTGAAAATGCGGAGCGTTTTGGATTGTCACAATTGCACCAGCTAAGAGGACGAGTGGGTAGAGGCGCAGATCAATCTTATTGTATTCTTATGACTGGAGTGAAGCTCAGCAATGAAGCTAAAACTAGAGTGAAAACAATGGTAGATACCACGGACGGTTTCAAAATTGCGGAGGTTGACCTTAAACTCAGAGGACCTGGAGATTTGATGGGAACCCGTCAAAGTGGTGCTTTGGATTTGCTAGTCTCGGATCTTGTAAAAGATGGAGAAATTTTAAAAACGGCAAGAATTGCAGCCCAAGACTTACTCAAGAAAGATCCGAACCTGGAACACGAAGAACATCAAGTAATCAAGCGACATATAGACTCCTTTAGTAAAAATGCTGTGAATTGGGGAAGGATTAGTTAGTGATTGTTTTTGATTGATGTTTCTTTGCCTGATGCGTAGTATAATTCTTGCATTTTTGGTTGTCGGCTTTTCGTCGAGTGCCCAAAAAATAATCAATAAGACTCCTGTCAACGAACTTGAGCTAAATACTTCTTTAAGTCAGTACAGAAATGACCTGAGACTTATAACGGGTGACGAAGAGATTTACAGAAACTATCCCAACCTTAAGGAGAATGTCAAAAAGAACATTGCGAATGGAATTCGGGAAGGGTTGTACGGCGGCTATGCTTACGATAAAATAGATGGAATTCCTGCTTCTCGGACCACTTTGTTTTTTTATAAAAATGAGCTTTACAAAGTCCGTTGGTTTTTCCTAAAAAGCGAATTACGAAATTTCGAAGAGGTTCAATCAGAACTAACTCAATACCTAAAAGACAAATTTGGACCTGGAGAAGAACAGATTCCAGAATTGCTTAACGTATGGCAAACCAAAAAGCGGTATCTCCAAGCTTTTTCAGATGAAAATGAATTTCAAATTGAATACAGGGATGAAAAGATTCATCGAGCTGTAGAGAAGTTGAAATAATTCAATACAACTATTGTATATACAATTATTAAACTTCCTGTTCTACTAACATCGAATTACTGAACTTAACTAATTGCGTTTGGAATTCGGCTTTTAGTTCTTCATTTATAATCCCCTCTTCCTGATCAAAGTTTTGATTGAATGATGGCAATGAGAAAGTTGCAACCACTTTTGCTCCTTGATGTGGGAATGTATTTTCAGCATGGGCCAAAACACCTTTAGCACCTCTACCTCCTGGAGAAGTACCCATTAAGAACATGGGTTTTTCAGACCAAATAGGTCTTCCAATTCTTGACATCCAGTCAAAAATATTTTTGAAGGCAGCAGAAAAACTTCCGTTATGTTCGGCAAATGAGATCACAATTCCATCCGCTTGATTAACAAGTTCTTTAAAATACTTGGCTTTCTCTGGGATGCCAGATTCCTCTTGTCTATCTGTACTGTAGATCGGCAGTTCAAAATCATTTAAATCCAAAAGCTTGACTTTTGCTTCTTCCAGTTGATTAGCTGCCCAATTAGCGAGTTGTTGGTTGATGGATTTTCTGCTATTGCTAGCACCAAATGCTAAAATCGTTTTCATTTTTATTTAATTCCCTTTCAGTTTAACTATTAAGTTTTTTAGTGTTTGAGCTTCTTCAGTGCTCAAGTTCTTCGCCATCGGCTGATGAAAAGCGATTACCTTTTGGTTCAATTCTTCGAGCAACTCTTCCCCTTTTTTAGTAATTGTAATATCCATTTTTCTTCTATTGCTTGGACATTCGACTCTATTAACCAATCCCTTATCCAAAAGTTTGTCAATAATTCGTGTGACGTTGCTGGTTCGCTGAACCATTTTATCCTGAATCTTTTGAACGGTAATTGGCTCCCCACTTCTTACCTTCAAAACTCTCAAGACGTTGTATTGTGGTTCCGAAATATCAAACTCTTTCAATTCGATACTTACTTGGTCCGTAATCCAGTGCCCAGTTCGGATGATTTGATCAATGGCGGAGAGGTAATCCTGATTCATAACTAATGCATGTGTAACTATTGTATATACAATAATACGCACCCTAGATAAAAATAGTTTCGGAAAGAATAGAAATTTAAGTTAAGTCGTGAATTTCGGCTCGGCTGGCAGTGTCATGCACCGAATGAATTCCATGATCTCGAGCAGAAGTCGTCGTATACATTTGACTGTTTCCAATCACTTGTCCATTTGTTGCCATTAGTACGAAGTACTCACGGCCATCTTTGGATTTCTTTTTTTCAAAGTGAGATTCTTCTGTGCTGTTTACTTCGACAGAGTGAACCCCTTTCTGACAGTTTGCCTTGGTGGTGTAGCCTTGACTTGCTAATACGATTTCGCCGTTTCCTGCTTTGAGGTGAAAATAGAAATGATCATTTTGGCCTTTAAAGATTTCGAATTTTGGTTGTCCCATCGTCAAGTGGTTTATAGTTAAGAAATGGTTATAAAAGTTACCCAAATAAGCACAATAAAACCAGCGCCAAAAATGAAATGATGGTTTAGTAATAATGAGTTAAACTTAATTTTCTGGAAAGCCCAGTTTAAATAAGATTTTAGATTTTGTAACATTGAGAACTCGCTAATTGTTAATTCGTTTTAGGATTTTAAATATCATTTGTGAATGTCTTCAATTTTAAATGTTGAACAAGTTTCAAAGATCTACCAAAGCGGCAGCAAAACAGTTCAAGTTCTAGATGAAATCAATTTTAATGTTAATGAAGGAAAGACGATGGCTATCGTTGGACCCTCAGGAAGTGGAAAAACAACACTCCTAGGTTTGTGTGCTGGTTTAGATACTGTAAGCGAAGGTTCCGTGACCTTGAATAACGTTTTACTCAATAAGCTCAATGAGGATGAATTGGCATTAGTAAGAAATAAGTATGTAGGATTTGTATTTCAAAACTTTCAATTGATTCCAACACTGACTGCTTTAGAAAATGTGATGGTGCCTTTGGAGTTGAGAGGAATCAGAGGAGCAAAGGAAGTTTCTGAAGACTTACTCACTCGTGTTGGACTGAAGGATCGAATGGATCATTATCCAACACAACTTTCCGGTGGAGAACAACAGCGAGTAGCAATAGCTAGGGCATTTTCAAACAACCCAAGAATTTTGTTTGCGGACGAACCCACGGGAAACCTTGACGAGGAAACCGGTAAGGCTATTGAGAATTTGCTTTTTGAAATCAATAAAGAAAAAGGCACCACGCTGATAATTGTGACGCACGACATAGATCTGGCAAATAAAACGGATCAGATCATACGATTAAAAGGAGGAAGGATCTCAAGCTAAGAAGTGAATTGGATAAGAAAATAACCATATCGTCAGAGAAATACAGTCGTTCATGGCCATTGAAAATGGCGTGGCGAGATAGCCGAAAAAGTCGCGGTAAACTTCTGTTATTTATCGCGTCGATCTCGTTGGGAATTGCAGCATTGGTCGGGATCACATCCTTTCGCGAAAATTTGATAGATGAAATCAATGATCAGGCGAAGAGTCTGCTGGGAGCTGATTTTTCGGTAGATGATAGAAGTCCATTGCCAGATAGTCTATTTACCAAATTCAAACAATTTAGTGCCTCAACATCAAAAGAAACCTCATTTTCCTCAATGGTATTGTTTCCCAGCACTGGTGGGACAAGACTTGTTCAAGTTCGAGCGCTCGAAGGAGATTATCCATATTATGGAACGATCGAAACGGATCCGCCCGAAGCGTCTCAAGCATTTCGTGATGGTCAATTTGCGATTGTTGACGAGAAATTGATGCTACAATACAATGCTATTTTGGGTGATACAGTGATGGTCGGAAATCTTGGGTTTGAAATAATGGGGAAAGTCCGGAAGATCCCAGGGCAATCAGATGTCGGAACCTCGGTGGCGCCTGTGGTTTACATTCCAAGACAATTCCTGGAAGCAACAGGTCTTATCAAAAAAGGAAGTAGAATTCGATATACGACCTACTTTCAATTTGATCCGGAGGTAGATACAACTGGACTTTGGTCAAAAACGGTGGAACAATCCGAGAGCTACGGCTATGATGTAGATACGGTAGAGGAGGAAAAAGAAAACGCAGGACAAGCCTTCCGAGATCTTTCAGCATTCCTTGAGTTGATTGCCTTCACAGCATTGTTACTAGGATGTCTGGGAGTTGCTAGTTCAATCTATGTCTATGTAAAAAGCAAAGTTCAAGCTGTGGCAGTGTTGCGATGCTTGGGAATGAAGGCCAGCCAGGCGATCAATATTTATTTGTTGCAAGTTGCTTTTTTTGGATTGATTGGTTCTGTGATTGGAAGTATTGTTGGGGTTGTCATTCATCTTTATTTACCCGAAATCACTAAGGCATTTATACCCATTGACATAACTCCTGTGATTTATTGGCCAGCGATTCTAATTGGAGTTTTACTAGGAGTAATTATCTCGGTTTTGTTCGGACTCCTGTCATTGGTGGGACTAAGAAAAATTTCACCGCTTTCCGCTATTCGATCTGGATTTGAAGCGACAAAAATTAAATGGGACAAACTTGTTGGCTTAATAGGATTTACGGTTGTTCTTTTCATTTTCCTCGCTCTTTGGTGGCAATTAAGTGACGCATTATTTGCGCTGGTTTATACTGGAATACTAATTGGTTCTATTCTGCTGTTATTTGGCTTTGGAAAAGGCTTGAGTTGGGGTATGAAGCGAGTACTTCCAGGATCAATGTCTTTCGTTTGGAGACAAGGCATGTCCAACCTTTATCGCCCCAACAATCAAACAGTGGTATTGGTGACAACATTGGGCTTGAGCACTGCCCTTTTGGCGATGCTTTATTTCATGCAAGATCTTTTGGTCCAGCGCGTGTCGTTGGCTGGTGAAGATGAACGACCAAATACTGTATTATTCGATATCCAAAGTCATCAGAAGGAACAAATCCGTGAAATGACAGAGGACTTTGACTTGCCAGTGATGCAAGATGTCCCAGTCGTCACCATGAGACTTCTTGAAATCAATGGGAAAAACAAGGATGAAGCTTGGAATGATACTACGGCTCAAGTTCCGGGATGGGCATTCAATCGTGAATATCGCGTCACCTACAGAGATTCACTGATCAGCTCAGAGACATTGGTTAAAGGAGACTGGACTGGAAAAATTCAACAAGGCGATAGCATTTTCATTTCCATGTCTGAAGGTTATGCCGAGAATTTGAATGTAGACATTGGAGACGAATTGCTTTTTAATGTGCAAGGAGCCTTAGTAAAAACCTATTTAGGAAGTTTAAGGGAAATTGATTGGCGCAGAGTTCAGACGAATTTTTTAGTACTGTTCCCAGAAGGAGTTTTGGAAAAAGCGCCACAATTCCATGTGTTAATCACACGAATCAATCGTACGGATGTGTCAGCCCGGTTTCAGCAAGCGGTTGTTCGTCAATTTCCCAATGTATCCATCATCGATTTGGAATTGATCCTAAAGACACTTGAAGACATTTTAGGAAAGGTTGCTTTTGTGATTCAATTCATGGGGCTATTCAGTATTGGAACTGGACTTGTTGTGATGATCAGCGCCATCATTTTGAGTCGCTTCCAACGAATGCAGGAAAACGTACTTCTACGAACGTTAGGAGCAGCGAAGCACCAACTCTGGAAAATCATAGCTGCTGAGTACTTTTTCTTAGGAGGCCTTGGAGCCATAGCAGGCTTGGTACTGGCAACCCTTTTTACCACTTTATTGGGACGATTTGTTTTTGAGTTCATTTTTGTACCAAACCTGCTGCACATGAGTGCCATTTTTTTAGTCGTCACGTTTTCGAGTGTGATGGTTGGGTTGCTCAACAGCCGGAACATTATTCGTCATTCACCGCTCGAGGTACTGCGGAATGAATTGTAAATTGGGGTCATGGAATCTGTAAACTTGAAAAGTTTCCTTCTAATCTTTCTTTTTTCGATAATAATTGCATGTTCGAAACAATCGGAACAGCAATCATCATCTGAACAACCAGCGAAACAAGAAGAGAAAACGGAAGTGAAAACACCCAAAAAAACCATTCTATTTTTTGGCAATAGTATTACCGCTGGTTATCAGTTGGACATGGAAGAGGCTTTCCCTGCACTGATCCAAAACAGGTTAGATTCTCTCGGGTTCAACTATCAGGTTATCAATGCGGGTCTAAGCGGTGAGACTACAGCCGGTGGAATGAGCAGAATTGAATGGGTATTAAATACCGTTCCAGATGTGTTTGTTCTAGAACTTGGCGCGAACGATGGTTTGAGAGGTTTGCCATTGGAGGAAAGTAGAAAAAACCTTCAGGATATCATTAATGCAGTAAAAAAAGCCAATGCAGATGCCAAGATAATTCTGGCAGGAATGCAGGTGCCACCAAATCTTGGCCAAGACTATACTAGTTCATTTAGACAAATTTTTCCAGAACTAGCAGAAAACAACAACGCCATCCTAATTCCATTTATTCTCGAGGGAGTAGCTGGTGAGCCAGATTTAAATCTTAGTGACGGTATTCATCCAACACCGGAAGGGCATATGATTCTAGCCGAGACGGTTTGGAAATACCTTGAACCGCTACTCGAAAAGACTTCCTGACTTTGATTGATATTTTCTTAATGTCATCCTGAATTCATTTCAGGATCTTCAAGTAAAGTCTAAGAACCAATTGTTGACTTTCCATGTTTGAAAACAAATTCTACTTTAATGGCGAACTATTGTGATCCGGTTACTGGAATTTGTACACCTTCATCTCTTCAAGAACTAAATACAATTGGCTCCAATGAGATTGCGGATAGGCAAGAGATTATCTATGTGGGAGATCCAATGTGTTCCTGGTGTTGGGGAATCGCCCCGTCGTTGATCAAACTACGAGATCATTTTATTCCTGAAAAAATTGCATTCCGAATTGTTGTTGGAGGACTAAGACCTGGTGGAAGAGAGCCTTGGAATGAAGACATGAAGAAATTTTTAAGACATCATTGGGAACAGGTGAGTTCGGTAAGCGGCCAACCCTTTGGTTACGATTTAATGGAGTTGGATGATTTTAACTATGATACTGAGCCATCATGCCGTGCAGTTGTAGTTGCTCGATCTTTAGTGAAAGAAAAAGAGATGGAATTCTTTGAAGCTATCCAACGAAAGTTTTACGTCGAATCCCAGGACCCAAATGACGTATCTTTTTACCAAAACATCTGTGAGGCATTTGATATTGATTTCAATGATTTCAAGGCTCGTTTTGAAAGCGAAGAAGTCAAAAAAGAAACGGTGGCGGAGTTTCAGCTAAACAGGCGATGGGGTGTGAGCGGCTATCCTACAATTGTTCTCCTTCACAATGACAAATTACACATGATTGCACACGGTTATGCCTCTTTTGAAAGAATGCAAGAGATCACGGATCATTGGTTAAAGAACCCGCAAGATTAAATCAGGATAGAACCCTTGAAGGAAACAAAAACAACGCCTTTATAAATTGCAAAATTCCGTCTACTGCAAAACCTAAGATTCGAAAAGGAATACTAATAAGCCATAGAAATGGAAAAAGGAAGAGCACTAGAAGTGCCAATGGCCAACAAATAACCAAAAGAATCAACCAAAGCAATATTTTCATAATGGATTGTACGGGATTCTAAGTGCTTAGTTTGAGTGAAGTTTATCTTGAACTTCATGTCATTCTGAGCGTAGCGAAGAATCCAGATGCTTCGCTTCACTCAGCATAACATCTGTTTATCACTTTTGTTGAACGGTCCTAAGATACCTTCACTTAGTCTTGTCCACTCAATGTGCGCCAGTTTTCTTCTGCCTTCTCGATGTACTTCTCCTGGTATACTTCCCAGTTCTTCTTTACACTTTCATTGTAGTTGAGATAGAGTTTCCCGTCTACAATTTTCCAAGCTGCAGGATCAATTTTGGCTGTATACCCTTTAGCGACTGAATATGCACAATAGCCTCCATATTGAGGAGCGTATTTCTCTGGATCTGATTTGAAAAGATCAAGGTTGTCCTGATTGGCAAAATACCAGGTCACTTCTTCCCACTCTAAAGCGTATTCTTGAAGTCCCTTTACAGGTTTGTTCTCTTTGAAGTAAGCCACGGGATCGTAGCCTTTAATGGCGCCATCTTTATTCTGATAGAAATTGCTCTTCTGGCCATAAGAAAAGCAAACCATTAAGAATAATGCTGTGGTGAGAATTAATTTATTTTCCATGCTGCTGATCATTTATTAAGAGTCAAAATCCAATTCAGAACCTCATTAAGGCACTTAGCTTGAATTTTATTCCTCATATTATTAACGCATAGAGTAATACATACCCTACTGATAGCGATAACCGAACTATTATTAAGTACAGTTATCAATTAAATTCCCCTAAAGCGACTGTGGTTGACTAGCTGATTAATAGGTTATTCAAAGCTTATACGAGTACAAAAGTAACGTATGTAGCAAAAAATTGGTATTCGAGTGCTTACAAAAGGTTGACACAAACGATGCTGCGATCAATTATTTTTATTCCTAACTCCTGTAACACTTTTGATTATTCAGAATCAAAAATGAAAACAATAGCTTATGAACCCATTCATTGAAGAATATTCCACTGATGAGGATGATAAAATTTTGATAGCAAGATCCTTGCAAGGAGACAAGGATGCATTAGAAAGCCTGCTGAAGAAACATCAGCCCTATGTCTTCAACATCGCATGGAAAATGGTTCACAACCCGATCGATGCTCAGGATATTACGCAGGAAGTATTAATAAAAGTAACCACTAAGCTTTCTCAATTTAAAGGAGAGTCACAGTTCAGGACTTGGTTGTACAGAATTGTAGTCAATCATTTTTTAAAAATGAAAAAACAGACAAGAGAAGAGTCTGTCAGCACATTCGATTCGTTTGGAGAAAGATTAGGAAGTATTGAAAATGTGGAGTTAACGGAGCTGGAAAGAGAAGAACAAGAAGCTGAAATTCGTGAAGTGAACCTCGCTTGTATGTCCGGTATGCTTTTATGCTTTACTCGAGAGCAGCGATTGGTTTACATTCTTGGTGAGCTATTCAATGCTGATCATAAAGTAGGGTCAGAAATTTTGGGTATCAGCAAGGAAAATTTTAGAGTGCGTTTGTCAAGGGCTCGAAAGGATCTACTTTCATTCATGAACAACCAATGTGGCTTGGTAAACAAAGCCAACCCATGTAGATGTTACAAAAAAGTCACTACGATGGTCAACAACAAGAGGTTGGACAGCAAGAACCTTCTTTTCAACCGGGAAGAATTTGATTCATTTAAGAAATACATTTCGAAGAACGCGGATCAGGCGCTAACTCTTGTAGAAGACAAGTATCGAGAGCTACATGATCGTCTACCTTTCAAAAAAGATTTTGACAAGAAAACATTTTTGGATGAAATCATCAACGATGAAAAAATTATCAGTCTCTACAATTTAAATTGATACGAACCTGTAACACCTCCCCGAACCATAGGTCTAAGAGTAAAATGCAATAAACAGACTTATGAAACGAACATTAAAAATTGTAGCTATGGGAATTTTAGCAGGGTTTACATTTTCAGCGGAAGCACAAAAGAAAGTGCAGTCGTTTAAGGTTAGCAAGGTCCTTCCATTTTCTGCTGAGCAGGTTTGGGAGGTTGTGGGTGAGGATTATGGCAGAATTGCATATTCGCATCCCAAGATCGTATCCTCAGATTACATCAATGGGTCATTGAAAGCTGGAGAAGGAGCGGAGCGAGTTTGTTATTTCAACGATAAACAAACACAGTATCTCAAGGAGAAAATGATCAATTACTCTCCTGAAAACAAGCAATTCACAAACACAGTATATCAAGCTGGAAAGTTTCCAGTGGATCCAGAATATACGCGAGCTCTTTATTCAGTGAAAGATCTTGGTCCGGGGAAAAGTGAATTGTCTTTTGATATGCAGTATCGAACTAAACCGGCGTTTATGGGACCAATGGCAAAAGGAAAATTCAAACGACTGATCAATGATTACTTTGTTGCCATTGAACACCATATCAAGACAGGAGAAAAGGTTACAAAGGACAATTTTAAGGAGATCAAAAAGCTCTACACCAGAAATGATTCCAGGCGAGAGGAACGTGTCGCAATTGCTATGGCAAATGGATTGTTGTAATCAGTTTTTGGAAGTTTGAGATAGTTTAAAAAAGGAGCTATCAGCTCCTTTTTTTTGTTTTTATATTTAGTATCAAATGAAAATACCTATATATCAAGTCGATGCATTTACGGATAAAGTGTTTGGTGGAAACCCTGCAGCTATATGCCCATTGGATGAATGGCTACCTGATGAAGTGTTGTTGAATGTTGCTAAAGAAAATAACCTAGCCGAAACTGCATATTTTGTTCAAAATGGTAATCGTTTTCATCTTCGCTGGTTTACACCGGAAATAGAGATGGACCTTTGTGGACACGCCACGCTTGCCTCTTCGCACGTTATTTTTCATCATCTTGGATATTCGGAAGATCAAGTTTTCTTTGATTCAATGAGTGGTGAACTGATTGTAGAAAAAGTGGACGACCGACTTCAAATGGATTTCCCTTCAAGAAAGCCTGAAATTTCTGAGGCTCCGCAGATTATCCTGGATTCAATAAGTGTTCAACCAAAAGAAGTTCGAAAAGCTCGTGATTACTTCTTGGTTTATGAAAATGAGCAAGAGGTAAGAAACCTGGAAGTAGATGAATCGAAACTCTCGGCCATAAACCTTGGAACCGGAGGGATTATTTGTACAGCTCCAGGAGAGAACGTGGGTTTTGTTTCTCGGTTTTTTACCCCAGGAGCAGCAGTATTTGAAGATCCTGCAACGGGTTCAGCACATTGCTCACTTATTCCTTATTGGTCAGAGGTATTAGGGAAGAATGAAATGATTGCTCATCAAGTATCGGACCGTCTCGGAGAATTGTACTGTAAGAATGAAGGCGATCGAGTGAAGATTTCTGGTAATGCGGTCACTTTTATGGAAGGAACAATCAACGTCTAGAATTGTAGTTCTTACAATACCTCAACAAAATGCAATGCTTTCTTTCCGGTTCCATCCAGAATCTGATGCCTGCAGGAAGTACCATTTGCTACGATAATTGTATCTTTTTCAGCTTCTCTTACCTTCGGGAAGAGGACTAACTCACCGATTTTTTGTGAAGCTTCAAAATGCTCTTTTTCATAACCAAAAGAGCCAGCCATTCCACAGCAACCGCTAGGGATCATTTCGACTTCAAAATTTTCCGGCGTGGAAAGTACCTTCTTCAAAGGCGTCATTGATGCAAGTGCCTTTTGATGGCAGTGCCCATGAATGAGGATTTTCTTAGCATCTCTTGGAAAATCCGAAGGATTCAAAGTTCCATTATCAATTTCCTTAGCCAAAAACTCATCTAATGTGAATACAAATTGGGCGATCGATTGAGCCGTTTCTTTTTCTTCACCACGAAGTAGGTCGGGATATTCATCTCTAAAAGTCAATAGAGCAGAAGGTTCAACACCTACTAAGCAAGTGTCTTCATTCAATGACCCTTTAAATGCTAGGGTATTTTCTTGAGCCAGAGTCTTAGCTTCTTCCAGCAATCCTTTGGAAAGGTACGCGCGACCGCTTGCTGAATGAGCTGTTTCCAAAACCTGATAGCCTAACCGATCCAAAAGCATAATCGCCTTTTTCCCAATTTCGACATCCAGGTGGTTGGTGAATTCATCGAAAAAGAAATAGACCTGCTTCTTCGGTTCTCTTTGAAGTGAATGAAACTTCTTCTTGAACCAAGATCTTAACGATCGACTTGCCATTTTTGGGATTGAGCGCTCGCTGGCGAAACCAAGCAATGGCTTACTCATGTTTCGTGTTAGGTTGTAAAGAAATGGTGCCGATTCAAATCGCTCGATACTTTTCGAATAATTGGCGATCATTTTGGTTCTCCACGGAACGCCTTTGTTTTTGTGTGATTGATGCTGCCATTCCGCTTTAAGTTTAGCCATGTCCACGTTAGATGGACACTCACTTTTACAGCCTTTGCAAGAAAGGCAGAGATCCATGACCTCTTTTATTTCTTCATGTTCAAAAGGGTTTGTTTTGTCCGAGTGAGTTAAAAATTCACGGAGAATATTGGCTCTGGCTCTTGTCGTATCTTTTTCATCTCGGGTTGCCATGTAGCTCGGGCACATGGTTCCACCAGTTAGTTCTGATTTTCTACAATCTCCTGATCCATTACAAAGTTCTGCAGAACGCAGAATTCCCTGGTTTTGTGAAAAGTCAAATATCGTTTCAAACTCCTTGGTCTCTTGCCCTTTTTCATATCGCAAGGAGGAATCCATTGGTGCCGTATCTACAATTTTTCCGGGGTTGAAAATATTGTTAGGATCCCAGGCATTTTTGATCTCCTTTAGCAATTCATAATTTTCTTTTCCAATCATCTGTGGAATGAACTCTCCTCGCAACCGGCCGTCACCATGTTCACCTGAAAGTGAGCCTTTGTATTTTTTTACTAAGTCTGCTATTTCTTCAGCGATTGTTCGAAAAAGTTTGATGCCTTCTTCAGTCTTGAGATTTATGATTGGCCGGAGGTGTAACTCTCCAGAGCCTGCATGTGCATAATGAACACTGTATAGATTGTGTTTTTTCAGAATTTCATTGAACTCAGCAATGTACTCGGGAAGTTCTTCCACGTCAACAGCCGTATCTTCAATGACGGGAACTGGTTTTTCGTCTCCAGGCACATTCGAGAGTAAACCCAATCCGGCTTTGCGAAGCTCCCAGACTTTCTTCATGTCGTCACCTTTCACAACAGGGAAAGCATATCCCAGTCCTTTTTGTCCTAGGTCTGCAAGCAGATTAAGCACTGCAATGTCAACAGCATCTTCAGAATCTCGAATAAGTTCCACCACAAGAATTGCTTTTGGATCGCCTTCAATGAAGAATCGATTTTCTCGCTGCGCTCTATTGCGTTTGGTAGCTTCGAAAATGTAATGATCCATTAGTTCACATGCATGTGGCGCAAATTGTAAGGCAACAAGGTTTGCTCTCAAAGATTCATCAATGCTGTTGCAATGGATACATACTAGTCGTTTGTGTTGAGGAGGAAGCTTTGTGAGCTTGAGTTTGGCTGCAGTTACAAAAGCCAATGTCCCTTCCGAACCGGCAATCAAAGAGCTGAAGTTAAATGCCTTTCCATCTTGGTTGAATGGCTTCATTTCTGCCAAAAGATCAAGTGCATAACCAGTATTACGACGTGGAATATTGGCCTTTGGAAATTCCTTTTTGATCCTGGCGACATTTTCTCCTTTTTTTAAAATCTCCTCGACTGTGCTGTATAAGCCGCTTTCAAATTCATTGGAACCTTCCAATTTCTCAACTTCCCCAAAGTGGGCCATCGATCCATCAGAAAGCACTGTTTCAACTTCAATCAAATGATCTCTTGTACTCCCAAAAACGACTGAATTAGAACCGCAGGAATTGTTACCAATCATTCCGCCAATCATAGCCCGATTGGCAGTTGATGTTTCCGGCGCAAAGAAATAACCGTGTTTAGCTAATGCTCTGTTGAGTTCATCACGAACAATGCCTGGCTGGACTCGCACCCATTCTTCTTCTGTGTTGATCTCTAGAATGTTTGTGAAATACTTTGAAATGTCAACTACAATTCCACCGCCTACAACCTGACCAGCGAGCGAAGTTCCAGCAGTTCGAGGGATAAGTGAAGTTTTGTTTTCTGTGGCAAAATGGACCAGCTTCTGAATATCTTGGATTGTTCTGGGGAACGCGACAGCAATAGGAACTTCACGATAGGCAGAAGCATCCGTAGCATAAATATGCCGGACAGCTTTTTGTGTGCTTAGTTCTCCCTCTAGTTGGTTTTGAAGGTTCGTGAAGTTCATTCTTCAAACCTACAATGGGATTCTCAAAGGAGTCAGTCATGCTGAGTTTATTTCAGCATCTTAACTAACTACTTCTTTCTTTCGTCCATTTTCTTCTGTGCAGTAAATTCTAATGCTTTTCCGGTGCCACTTCCTTCAAGATAAAACAAGACAAGGGGTGCTTTTGATTCTTGCTCAATGGCATCTTGCCATTTTGGAAGACTGAATCTCTTTTTAGAAAGTGTCATGGAGTTCACATCGGCCCTTACTGGGGAGGGTAAAAATCCTTTCCATGACTCATTGATCATCTTTTGTGCACTTGCGTTTTGCGATGGATTGGAAACGGAAGAAACTTTGATCTCACCTCGGGCTTTCGCAAAGTTCACAAACATCACTTGTGATTGGTCTCCGCCTTGAAGTGGAGTTCTGTTGATTTTGAACTCATTGACCATGTTTCGTTGGCATGTCAACAATTCTAATTTTCCACCTTCATTTCTAATCCCAGCTCCAAAACGCATCCCTGGTCGATTTGCTAATAATTCTCCGGCGGTCTTTAAGGAAGGCTCACCTATTCCAACCACCTGTGAAAAAACTTCTCGCTGTTGAACCAGCGTACCGTTTGGTTCTATCAATTTGAACAATCTTACCTCATCCGCTCCCAATTCCATTCCTGAAAAATGAGGTAAGTCTCCACCGTAAGTATCATAGTATAGACCCCAAATAGAATTGTCTGAAGCAGTGATTAATTGAACACCTGCACCGGTACCAAACCGCGGATATTTTGCTATTGGTTCTTTTTGCCAGGAATTGATGTTTGAGTTTGTGGTTTTATAGAGCACTACGCCTCTTTCATTTCTGTCACCATGGTCTTGATCGGCAAATAAGTACCAACATTTGGCTTGCGGACTATAAGCCAAACCTCCGCCTCCAGAGTTTACATTGTCTTGAGTGACGCGAGCAACTTCTACAGAACAATTAGGGTCTTGGGCTAAATCATAGATGATGAACATGGATCGCTCTTCGCGTTCGATTCCAACTTCCTGGTTTGTACCGTAAGCCGCTTCGATTGTTATGGTCAGGTATTTTCCAGTTACTTGAATTGAACATGGATGAGCATAACCTTTTACAAGATCCTTCAATTTGCCTTCCTTCGTCTTGGTATTGTAGATCCAAAGTCTTCCAAAGGAATTTGCTTGCTCTTTTTTTGTGGCTAGCGTTTTAGCATCCAGAAGTTTTCCATCACTGAAAGCTACATAAATGTAATCTCCATATTGCCCAACTGCCTGGGCATGCCATCCTCCAAGTATTGTTCCTACGCTCAGACTCGTACCATTGAGAATTTCTTGTGAAACGGGTGAACTTGCCATAGAAGATAAAAGCCTAGGCTGATCCCCTGTCAACCATTTTATATCAATGGGTTCAGCACCTTGTGCTAAAACTGATGTGCTTAGGAGAGATAAAATTCCAACAAATAGATTACGAGTTTTCATTTTGATAGATGGTTTTGCGATGATACCTGAAATAAGTTAGGTGAAATAATTTGGTGAACAGGCAATCTAGTGAATTTGTCTTGGATCAACAATTTGAATCAGCGTACTAAAAACCTTTGAATGCACCATCCAGAAATTAATTTTCGTTTCCCCATGTAACCTTCCGAACTTAGGCAAGTTACCCCGTCAGAATACGCCGAATGAACCTATTAGAAGATCACGCATTGATGCTGAAAGTAAAAGAAGGAGATGTTGAAAAACTGAACCTTCTGTACAAGAGATACAGTCGACGATTTTTTGGATTCTTCTATGGGATGACAAAAGATGGAGCGACGAGTGAGGATTTGGTGCAAAATGTTTTCATGCGGATACTGAAGTATAAGCATTCGTACGCTGAGACTGGGGATTTTGAAGTGTGGGCTTTTCAACTGGCGAGGAATGTTCACAAGGATCATTACCGGAAAAACAAACGGTACGCTTTTCAAGAAGACATGGACCCATGGGAGCAGGAGCTTAAGGAAAATAGAAATAAGGAAATAGAAATGGAAAAGTCTGATGAACTAAACTATTTGAAAAAAGCCCTTGAGAACTTAAGTGTTGAAAAGCGAGAACTGATTGAGCTCGTGCGATTTCAAAAGGTGAAATATGCGAAAGTGGCAGAAATGCTTGGAGTAACAGAAAGCGCGATTAAAGTGCGAGTACATAGAATTTTAAAAGAACTAAGAGAATCATACCTCGAATTGGATGTTTGATCTCAAAAAATAGAAAAGACATGAAAAAGGAAAAAGCGTTGGAATTATGGCAGGATAGGCTTACCAGGGAGATCAGTGATCAAGATGAAAAAGCGCTTGAGAATTTTCTGAAAGAAAACCCTGAAGTAGCTAACGAGTGGGAAAAGCTGGAACAAACCTGGATGTTGTTCGACGATATTGATCGACCAGAGCCTTCTTCTGAAATGGATGCAAAATTTGAAGGAATGATGGCTGGCTGGAAATCTTCAGGAGAACAGCAAGCAAACTTCATTGAAGTCATTTTAGCCTGGCTATCCAGGAGCTGGCAAGTAGGCTTAGCTTCATTGGTATTGGGACTTTTCATTGGCTGGTGGATGTTGCCTTCTCAAAATCAATCACAAAATATTTCACAACTCAGCTCGGAAATCCAAGACATGAAAAAGCTGATGATGCTGACGTTGATTGAGCAGCCAAAAGCGCAGGAACGAATCCGGGCTGTGAACATAGCCTCTGAGCTTCCTTCCGCTGATGAAAAGGTCATTGAAGCTTTGATCACAACTATGAACATGGATGATAATCTCAATGTTCGGTTGGCATCCCTGGAAGCGCTTCTGAATTATGGAAATGTTCCGGAAGTTAGAAGTGCACTTATTGAAGCCTTAAAGGTGCAGGAGTCGGCAATCATGCTGGTTTCTATTGCTGACGCTTTGGTTGTCATCCAAGAGAAGTCTTCCGTGGAGGCAATGGAGCAGCTCAGAGAGACGATTGAGGATGACCTGGTGAAAGACAAACTCGACGAAAGCATAAAGTCATTGACAAGTATTTAAGACCTAAAAGAAATTCAAAATGAAACTAGTACTACTTCTTTTAACACTGACCAATCCAATTCTCAAGGAGGATGTGATCAAGATCAGCAAAACGTATGAAGTTGATTCTTCTAATGATTTCATAATGGTGGTAGACAACATTTACGGAGATATTGAAATTGAATCAACGGAAGGCAGCAATGTGTACCTTGAATTAGAAATCCATATTTCTGGCCGAACGGATGATTTAATCGAAAAGGCCAAAAAAGAATTGGAGCTTGGAGAAAGATTAGTAGACGATTCCCTTGTTTTCTATACGAAAGCTCCCTTCATAAGGAAATGTAGATGGGGAAATCGTTCCGGGTATACTATTCCAAGAGATCCAAAATACAAATTCAGCTATCAATACAAACTAAAAGTTCCAAAGAACATTCATGTGGATGCAAGAACTGTGGACAATGGAGATATTGAATTAAAAAATATTGACGGAGCTATTTACACCAATAATGTGAATGGATCCATCGCAATTGAAAATGGCAGAGATATTCGAGAAGCCTCGACCGTCAATGGAGACGTAACCATAAACTTCCTGGAAAACCCGACGGAATCTGTTCATTTCAATACAGTAAATGGGGATTTCAAATTTGAACTACCAAAAAATTTCAATGCAAAAATTTATTTCGACTCAATGAATGGAAACCTTTATTCTGCCTTTGACTACAAAAAACTCAGTCCTAAACTGGAAAAAACTGAAAGAAACGGAATGTTCAAAATAGGCTCCAAAACCGGTGTAGAAATTGGTTCAGGCGGTCCGGAATTTTCCTTCAAGAGTATAAATGGCAATGTGTATTTGAAAAAATCAGGTGCACGGTAATAAATAAACTAAATAGTAATGAGACATATATTAATTATAGCACTCCTGACGACCTCAACGGTTCTTTTGGGTCAGGATTTTAACGAAAAGTTGGTGGTTCCACTAAGTGATCCTGGTTCGACTGGCATCCTCCAAGTATCGCAGGTGAGAGGTGCCATCACCATTGAAGCTTATGATGGTAAAGAAGTGATCATTGAGGCAACTTCTGGTTCTGATGAATCGGATAACGAAAGAAGAAATGCGCCTCCTGGAATGAAAAGAATCGCTTCTAGTTCAGTAGAGTTGGAGGCCTCTGAGCGAAACAACAAAGTAGAGATTACTACCAATTCCTGGAAGAAAGCAATTGACCTGGATATTAAACTTCCAGCAAACTTTGACTTGAATGTTTCCACTGTTTATGGACACATTAAAATCACGGGAGTATCTGGAGAAATGGAAGTTTCTGGTGTCAATGGTCCGCTTACCTTCAACAATATTTCCGGATCATTGGTCTGTAATACGGTTAATGGAGGAGTAACTGCTACCATTGAAAGTGTTACGCCCAATCAACCCATGTCTTTTGTAACGCTCAATGGAGATGTTGATGTAACATTTCCTGGATCTATCAAGGCAAAAGCAAAGATGAAATCAGATCGAGGTGAAATATTCACTGATTTTGATATGACGGTAGATAACTCACGACCAGAGGTGAAATCAAATGACAGTGGAAACTACAAGGTCTCGATCAATGCTTGGGTATACGGTGAGATTAATGGCGGAGGACCTGAGTTTACCTTTAAAAATATGAATGGCGATATTATTATTAGGAAGAAATAGGAAGCTAAAGCTGTTTTTTCAAAACCTCGCTTTTATGAAAAAAGTGAGGTTTTTTTATGTTGGAAAATAAGACCTTAATCAGACTTACTCCGTTCCTCAACCTCTTCTGCAGTCAGGCCATAAATTGGTGGAGTTTCTACTCCCAAAATTCCCAAATACATATAGATCTGACCTCTGTGGTGAATTTCATGTTCGACCATTGCTCTGAGCCATTTCCAAAGTGTGATGGAAACACCCCCTGGAGTGACACATTTCTTTTGAAGATCGTCTGGAGTAAGAGTCGAAAAAATCTCAATAGACTCCTCATGAAGGCGATTAAAGAATTCGAGAATATCATTATAGCCACTGGCCAGGTCAGAACCACATCTAGCATACTTACTAGGTTTGAATTGAGCGTTTTCAGCATACATGTATCGCTCAATAGTGGCGAGATGTCGAATAAGGTCGCCCAATGTGAATTTCCCTTCTTTATAAGTCCATTCAATATGTTCGGGAGGGATCGATTTAATAATTCGATTTGTCCGCCCTCTTATCTTTTCATAATAAGGAAGAAACTGGTCTACAGTTGCGATTTCCATAACGTTATACTTTGTAGACTTAATCTAATCAATCGATAATTGAGAAACTGCTTAAATTGGTGGTTATATGAACTCAATCGATGAAGTGGTTCTGAACTTTAGCGAAGAGAACCTTTTTCTTCTCAATATTAGTCTTGGTTTCATCATGTTTGGCGTTGCGATAACATTGACACCGGATGATTTTATCCGGGTGATTAAAGCTCCAAAATCCGCTTTGGCTGGGATGTTGTCACAATTTTTTGTTCTACCACTTCTTACTTTCCTTTTGGTTCTGACTATCCAGCCAAAACCAAGTTTGGCCTTGGGAATGATGCTTGTTGCCGCATGTCCGGGAGGAAATATTTCCAATTTTATGTCCTCCATGGCCAAAGCAAACACGGCACTTTCGATCAGCTTGACTGCCATTTCAAGTTTGTTGGCCATCGTCATGACACCTCTTAATTTGACACTTTGGGCATCCATGTATGAGCCAACAGCTGTGATTTTGAATGAAGTCAGTCTGGATTTTTGGAAGCTGCTTAAAACGATTACCATGCTTTTGTTGATTCCAATTACACTTGGCATGTTATTGAGAAAATACAAACCGGCAATAGCTGAACGGTTGCATCCAATTATGCACTACAGTTCAATACTCATTTTTGCGGCTATCGTTTTCATGGCTTTTAGTGCAAACTTTGACCTTTTCCTCACATACATCCATATGGTTGTGTTTTTGGTGTTGGTGCACAATGCGATAGCCCTCACTTGTGGATTTCAAATTGGAAGACTGTTCAAGTTGCAAATGGAGGATAGAAGAACGCTGGCTATTGAGACCGGCATCCAAAATTCAGGGCTGGGTTTGCTCCTCATATTTGCCTTTTTTGATGGACTTGGAGGAATGGCCATTGTGGCAGCCTGGTGGGGGATTTGGCACATTTTGTCCGGCTTGAGCCTAGCGTGGTTTTGGAGCAGGAGATCGGAGCTGGCAGCTAGTAGTGTTTGAATTAGAAAGTAAGCTACAGGTCAAAAGCCACAAGCTGCAAGGGCCATTGTTTACTGACCACTGTCAACTTTCTACTTTGAACTATTATCTACCTAAATAATTTCTTATTTTTGCCGACCTCAAAAACAGGACATTACAAATGGCACTAATTGGTACACTTAGAAACAAGATGGGAAAGATCGTGGTGGGAGCGATCATGGTTACCATGCTTTCATTTATTATGACCGACCTTATCGGTAATTCTACCTTACTGGGTGGCGGTCAAACACCAGACATTGCGGAAATGGCTGGCGAAAATATCACCAATGAAAAATTCCAGGCTAAAGTTGATTTATTGTCATACAATTTCGGATTGAACACCGGACGAAATCCTGCCCAACAAGAATTGGATGGGATTCGAGATCAGGCTTGGAATGCGTTAATTCTTGAGTCAGCTTATCAGAATCAATTTGATGAATTGGGGCTTGATATCACATCGCTAGAATTAGTAGATATGGTTCAAGGAAATAATATCAGTCCTGAGATACAGCAGTTTTTTAGAGATCCACAAACCGGGGCTTTTTCGAAAGATAACGTCACCAATTTCTTGGCTCAGATGTCTCAGGCAGAGCCACAACAGCAAGCTGCCTGGTTATCCTTCGAAGCTTCTTTAGAGCCAAGCAGACTTGTTAGTAAATACCAGAACTTGTTGGTAAAGACAAATTATGTAACAAAATATGAAGCCGAAGAGGAGTATCAAGGACAGAACTCCAATGCCACTTTGGAATATGTCTATATTCCTTATTTATCAGTAAGTGATTCATTGGTAGATGTGTCAGATGGTGAATTACAAAACTATCTTTCAGAGAACGAAGAAGAATATGACAGGGAAGAGTCCAGAAGCCTTGAGTATATCGTATTTGATATGAACCCTTCAGCCGAGGACAGTGCGATTGTAGCTCAAGAAGTTGCTGACTTAAAAGACGGGCTGATCAACAGCACCAATGATTCAAGTTACGTAGTAGTCAATTCTGATGATCAGTTTTCATTTCTGACGTATCAAATTGATAACCTTCCTGGTCAGTTAAAGGATGGGGATAATGCTGTAGATGTTGGCTTTGTCTCAGAACCACAAATCGTAAATGGTAACTATGAGTTTTATAAACTCTCAAGAGCTGATGTGATCACCAGGGATAGCGTTTTGTACCGAGTCGCAAAGATCAGAAAGGATTTTTTCATCTCGGATGAAACAATAAACGAGATTTATAGAGAGGCTGACCTTTTTGCAGCGTCAGCAGGGAATACGGAAGAGTTCAGAAGAAACGCAGAAGAGCAAGGATATCGGATTTTGAAGGCCAATAACGTCAATAGAAATGCTCAACGAGTTGGAGTTATAAGTGAAGGGAGAGGAATTGCGCTATGGCTTTACAATGAAGCCCAAATGGGAGCAGTGTCAGATGTACGTGAAGTTCAGGACCAGTACATTATTGCAACGATGACGGGCATGCAGGAAAGTGGATTAGCAAATCTGGAAAGCGTAAGAAATCAATTGACAGTTGCCGTGAGAAACGAAAAGAAAGGAGATCTATTAATTGATCAGCTAAACAATATAAGTAGCAATGACTTGAGTGAAATTGCTGCTGAATATGGAGAGGATGCTAAAACCGGAACAGCAGACATTCAACTTTCGTCAAACAATATCACTTCTGTTGGTTATGCACCTGAAGCTATCGGTTTAGCTTTCGCGCTTAATGAAGAGGAAAATACAAGGGCGTTTAAGGTGCGTGATGGTGTCTTGATGGTCAAATTGATCACCAAAGACGTTCCGGAAGATTTGGAGGATTATTCACCTTATAGTCAGCAATTGGCCCAGAGAAGAGTCGGATTCACAAGTGTGATTGCTGATTTTCCTTATACTTATTTCAGGGTCTACGTTAGTAGAAACATTGATGATGCCATCAAAGATTTCGCAGAAATCGAGGACATGAGGTATAAGTTCTTCTAACGACCCAATGATTAGAAATCATATCTGATGATTTCATCAAAACCCTTCAGGCGTACTTTTAGTGTACCAGAGTCTCTGCGGTAAGAGTTTCTATAATGAGTTGCCAGAGGGGATAAGTCAAAGCTGATAACTTCGTTTACTATGTCCTCACAAGTGTCATTATCTTCAAATGATAGCTCGACCCAGATTTGTGCGGGATTCGATAACATAAATAAACCATCTGTATAGAGATCATATTGCACTTCCCCGCAACCACCGCCATACTGGATGGAGATAGAAAAGTTGTTGGAGCTGATCACTGCATTCTTAATAACTAGATCGGGATCATTAATCGCTGTGAAGTTTCTTTGAATTATGATTTCTTTTTCAGGTGAGTGACTATTCTCTTCACAGGCAAAAGCGAAAAATATGATTATTAATAGAAGATGCTTCATGGTAATTACACTTAACTCCTTATAGAACAGCTTTAAAAGCCCAAACCCCACCTTGCAAAAGCTTTTTGAAATAGAGGTACAATACGGAAAATATAATAGTATTGTATATGGACAGTGATCAATTGAATTTCAAAGAAAAGTTAGAAGCTGCACACAATTTTCCAGACACGTACCACTTCAAATTCATTGTTAAAACCGAACATCAGCAAGTGGTTGAGAAACTGGTTGATGGAGCAGAAATAAGGATCAAGCCGAGTTCAGGGAACAAATATGTAAGTGTAACTTTAATCAGCCAGATGACTTCTAGTGATGAAGTCATTGAAGTTTATAAACAAGCAAAAAAAATAGAAGGATTAATAGCCTTATAGAGGACTATCTACTGACTACTTTCAACTAACAACTAACAATATGTGGACTGAAGAAAACAATAAACTAGTGCGGACCTTTGAGTTTGGAAACTTTGTGGAGGCATTTTCCTTCATGACCAAGGTAGCCATAATTGCGGAAAAAATGGATCACCATCCAAACTGGAGCAATGTTTACAACACGGTGAAAATCGAGCTCTGTACACATGATGCTGGAGATATTGTAACCGATCGTGATCGCGAATTAGCTGCGTCGATAGATCAGTTGGTTTAGTCGAACAAATTGTTTTTTGGGCCAGTTGGTCCAATCTTTGATTTTCCAATCACCTAAACCGCTAGAATTATGCAAAAATTCATCATTTTATTATCTCTGGCTGTCCTTTGGAGTTGTTCCAGTGGGAAGAAACAATTAGAAAAAGGAAATTATAATTCATCCATTGACCGAGCTGTCAATCGACTTCAAAAGAGTCCTAACAACAGAAAAGCGCAGGAAACATTAAGACAGGCCTACGATCTTTCGCAACAAAAACATTTGCGAACGGTCAATCAATTGATGTCTTCCAACGCAAGATTCAAATATGATCAAATTGCAGATGCCTATGATCAATTGAATTGGATACACAATCGGATCTGGCAGTGTCCTGCTTGTCTTAAAGTAATTCCAAACCCCAAGAATTACCAGAATGAATTCAATGATGCTTCCATTCAAGCTGCTGAAGAAAGATATGCTGCTGGCGTGGAGGAACTGAATAAGGGAACCCGTGAGTCTGCAATGGCTGCCTTCAGACATTTTGAACGAACCCAATACTTGCGGCCCAATTATAAGGATACTCCTGCAAAGCTTGAGGTGGCCAGAGAAAGAGCAACCTTGAAGGTTTTGCTGGATCAAATTCCTGTCCATTCCCGACGGTTTGGATTGACTCATGAATTTTTTCAAAATAGAATTTATGAATTCCTGGATCAGAATCGCTTGAGTGAGTTTGTGAGATTCTACAGCCCGATCGAGGCGCAGAGAACAGGACTGAGCCAACCTGATCATGTGGTGGTGATGCAGTTTGATGATTTTGTGGTTGGTCAGACATACATCAAAGAAAAAACGAAAGATTTCACCCAAGACAGTGTCATCGTAGGTCAGGTAAATGTAGGAGGCGAAACAAAAGATGTCTACGGAAAAGTGAAAGCTGAATTTACCACATTCACAAAGTACCTCGATTCAAAAGGATTGTTGGACCTTAGAATCTACGATGGCCGAACAGATCGAATCTTATTTCAAAGAAAGATGCCGGGACAATACCAGTGGATTTCAGAGTGGGCGACTTTCAAAGGAGATGAACGGGCATTGACCAATGAGCAGTTGGAGCTTGCGAAGCAAAGAGAAATTCCACCACCAGATCCTCAGTTTTTGTTTGCGCAATTCTGTAATCCTATTTACAGCCAGGCATCTGGCCATTTAAGAAGATTTTATTCAAGGTTCTGACAAAAGCAATCTCACTAAATTGCATCAATGAGCGAATTTGGGAAGTTATATCTTGTTCCAACTCCTATCGGAAACCTGGGAGATATGACGTTTCGCTCAGTCAATGTTTTGAAATCAGTGGACCTGATTCTAGCAGAGGATACTAGAACTTCTGGGGTATTGCTAAAGCATTACGAAATCTCGACACCCGTGCAGAGTTTTCACGCGCACAATGAGCATAAAAAAGTGATTCAGGTCATAGAGAAACTTAAGAGTGGAAGTTCCATCGCGCAAATTTCTGATGCTGGAACACCTGGAATTTCAGATCCTGGATTTCTGCTTGTGCGAGAAGCTTTAGCAGAAGGAATAACAGTTGATTCGCTTCCAGGAGCCACAGCTTTTGTTCCAGCATTGATTAAATCTGGCTTCCCATGTGAGCGCTTTATTTTTGAAGGTTTTTTGCCACATAAAAAAGGGCGTCAGACAAGGATTAATGCTTTGAAAGAAGAAACGAGAACCACCATTTTCTATGAGTCCCCACATCGATTACTCAAAACCTTAGATCAAATGAATGAGATTTTGGGAGAACGCAATGTTTCTGTATCGAGGGAGCTGACAAAAAAATTCGAAGAAACGGTAACGGGATCCATTTCTGAAGTACGTCAATATTTTGAAGAAAAGTCAATAAAAGGTGAATTTGTCATTGTCTTAGAAGGAGCCAAATGAATTTAAAAGAGATCACTGGACATGTTGTGAATGCTGCACTAGAAACGGGTGCATTTATTCGTCGAGAACGACAAGACTTTAGCAAGAAGCATGTTGAGCTGAAAGGTAAAAGTGATTTGGTTTCATACGTTGATAAAGAGGCAGAAAAAATGCTTGTCGAAACATTGAAGCCTCTAATTGATGATGCTGGGTTTCTCACGGAAGAGGAAACGATCGCCCAAAACATGAAAGAATATAACTGGATCATTGATCCACTGGATGGCACAACCAATTTTGTTCATGGGCTTCCCAACTTTTGTGTAAGTGTTGCTTTACAACACAAAAATGAAATGCTCATCGGAGTGATTTATGAGGTAGCAAACGATGAATGTTTTTATGGCTGGAAAAATGGTGGTGCTTACTTGAATGAGGAACCAATTCATGTGGCGGACGAACAACATATAGATGAATGTGTGTTTGCCACAGGTTTTCCTATTCATAATTTCGAGCGCTTGGAAAATTATTTGTCGATACTTAACGAATTGATGAAGAATACCCGAGGCTTAAGACGAATGGGAAGTGCTGCTGCGGATCTTGCTTATGTAGCCTCCGGGCGATATGGCGGATTCTTCGAATACAACCTAAATCCTTGGGATGTCGCAGCTGGCGTATTGCTTGTAAAGGAAGCAGGAGGCCAGGTTTCAGATTTCAGCGGGGGTGACAACTTCCTTTTTGGTCGAGAGATCGTGGCTGCCGGAGCTGTCCACTCTCAACTTCTCGAAGTGGTAAAAAACAACTGGTAGCCACTCTCAATTTTCAATTTTTATAACCCTTTCTATCAATTTTCGTATTTGTAGTAATTGACAATTCCTACATTTACGAAAAATGAAAAACTATGAAAGGGACAAACCTGGGAGAATTTGAAGAGCTATTGCTATTAATAGTAGCCAGCCTTTACCCTGAAGCCTACGGTCTCGCCATACGAGAAGAAATAAAAGAGTCAAGCGGAAGATCTGTTGCCATGGGTGCCATCCATGCTGCACTCAATCGGTTGGAGGAAAAGGAATACTTAAAATCTGAACTAGCAGAAGCAACGCATGAACGTGGGGGAAGAAGGAAACGACTTTTCACTCTTACTTCAGCAGGCAAAGAAGCGCTGGAAAATAATCGTGCATTGCGCAATAACCTTTGGGATAAAATTCCTGAACTATCGTGGAAGAACGTCCAGTATGCAAGCATCTGAACCGCTACATAATGATCCACCCAAACTGGCTGTTAAGTTTCTTCGCTGGTTTTGCAACGAACGACTGGTGGAAGAAATCGAAGGTGATTTGGATGAATACTATCAGCTTTATTCCAAACGCTATCCAACATGGCGGGCTAAGGTTTACTACTGGTTTCATCTATTCAGTTTTCTCAGACCCTACTCTCTTAAGAAAAAAACTCAAAACTCAAAAAGACTAATTATGTTTCGAAATCATTTAAAATTCTCATTTCGATACCTATCAAAACATCGGACGAACGCATTACTGAATGTGATGAGTCTGTCCATTGGTATCGCGTGCTTTTTGTTCATCTTCATTTACCTAAATGGAGAACTCAGCTTTGACAAGTACCACAAAGATTCTGACAGAATTCACCGAGTGGTCATCGACCTGGTAAGTGATAGCGGTAGAACTCCAGATGCTACTTCTCCACCTGCGTTGGCGCCTGCTTTAGGAGAAAATATTCCTGAAGTAGAATTAACCACTCGAGTATTTCCTACTTGGGGAAGTAAATATTTAATTGGAGCTACTCAGGAAAACCAGTTTTATGAAGAAAAGATCTATCGAGTAGATCCGGAATTTTTGGAGATTTTCACTTACGAAGTGTTATTGGGAAATCCGGACGAATTGCTGAGCGATCCCGCCAATGTTGTTTTGACTGAGACTACTGCGAAAAAATATTTTGGAGATGAAAACCCAATCGGAAAAGAACTAACAATATTCAATAGAGACAATGCTAAAAAAGTGGTAAGTGGAGTAATTGAAGATGTTCCCTTTAATTCACACTTCACTTTTGACTTTCTTACTCCTCTCCATTTTTCCAGCCGAAACATTGATGAAGACTGGGGCTGGTACAATTACTACACTTACGTAAAACTCCGTGATGGAAGTATTCATGCCGATTTCGAAGAAAAATTGCAGCCTCTTTACTTGGCCAGTAATCCGAGAGATTCGATCAGCCCAAATATCACTTACTCACAACCTGTGAAGGACATCCATCTAAAGTCCGCACTTAAGTGGGAATTGGGCGCTAATAGCAACATGAGCAATATCAAAATTTTCGTGTCCATTGGATTATTCATTTTGTTGGTATCACTGATCAATTATCTAAATCTCACAATTGGTGGTTTGGTAAGAAGAACGAAAGAGGCAGGCGTACGGAAATCTTTCGGTGCCTTGCGATCTAACCTTATTGGGCAGTTTGTCACAGAATCTTTGACAGTTGTTTTCATCTCCTTAATCATTGGCGGTTTGTTGGCAGAATTTGCCCTTGGAGCACTAACTGAAATATTTGGAAGAGAGATAAGCATTTTTGATCCTGCAAACATCCAGACGTTTCTAGTTTTATCGTCTTGTGTTATAGGGTTCGGAGTTTTATCTGGTATTTATCCTGCCCTCTACTTTGCTTCACTCGGAGAGATCAAAGGGATGATGACAAAGAAAAGAGGTGGTTTCCTAGACTTGAAAAGAATTCTTCTAATTGCGCAGTTTGCCATATCAGCAATAATGATCGTCGGTACCATGGTGGTGTACCAGCAACTGATGTATTTCAAGAATTCAGACATGGGGTTCGATATGGACCAGGTCTTGATTATTGAAAACGCGGATGCGATATCTAACCAGAAAACCCTCAAGGAACGAATTACTCAGTTATCGTTTGTAGAGTCTGCAGGATATAGCAATGGAGTAGTGGGAGGACTCAATTGGACATTTACCCTCGGATATCCAGAAGGATTTTTGTTGAATTATGCAGTTGTGACACCTGATTATCTCAAAGCGATGGATTTTGAATTTATCGCTGGAAGGAATTTTGATGAGTCGATTGAAACTGATAGCCAGGGGCTGAACCTAATCGCGAATGAAGCAGCGTTAAAAGCCTTGAATCTCAAGCTTGATCAAGTGGGTGAGTCAGTTCCTTTGACTAGCAACAGACAAGACTCTCTTATATATGGTAAGGTGTTAGGGGTCGTCAAGAATTTTCATTACTCAAACTTCAAAGAGGACATCAAACCTTACGCTTTTTTCTATCGAACAGACCCGGAAGATAATCTTGCCATTAAAATGTCTAGTACAAACGTCCGCGAAAACGTTGAACAATTGGAAGCAATTTGGAACGACATGACAGTTGGTGTGCCGTTTGAAAGCTACTTTTTAGATCAGTCTTTTGTGGAGCTCCATAGAACAGAAGAAAGACTTTCTGACGTCATGCTTTACCTAACGATGCTGTCAATCTTCATTTCTTTCATCGGCATGTTTGCGATTGCAAACATTGTGATCAAGGCAAGGTTGAAAGAAGTGGCTGTTAGAAAGGCACTCGGAGCTACGACAAATCAAGTAGTATCAATGTTCACAAAAAACTTTGTGTTGTTGGTTGTCATCGCGAACGTCATTGGGCTACCTATTGCGTATCTCACGATGCAGAATTGGTTGGCAGATTTTTCATATCGAACAACACTAAGTCCGATGCTTTTTGCTCTTGCATTGATTCTGACAATAGGACTTGCATACCTAATAGTAGGAATGCGCTCTTTGAAAGCCGCCACTTCCAATTTGACAGAAAGGCTAAGAGACGAATAAAATTGGCTAATTTCGACTCTGATGAAACCTAATATCAGAGTCGGTTACGGTTACGATGTTCATGCGCTTGCTGAAGGAGTTGATTTTTGGCTCGGTGGAATAAAAATTCCCCACACGCACGGTGCTTATGGACATTCTGACGCGGATGTGTTGATCCATGTGATTTGCGATGCACTGCTTGGAGCTGCTAACATGCGCGATATTGGATTCCATTTTTCGGATAAAGATCCAAAATATAAGGGCATTGACAGTAAGATTCTGTTAAAACAGGTAATTGATCTTATTGGCAGTAAAGGCTACAAAGTTGGCAATGTAGATAGCACTATTTGCTTGCAGCAACCCAAAGTCAACCCGCACATTCCTGAGATGAAAAAATGTTTATCTGAGGTGATGGGAGTTTCCGAAGAAGATGTTTCAATTAAAGCAACCACTACTGAGAAATTAGGATTTGTTGGAAAAGAAGAAGGTGTTGCCGCGCATGCCGTTGTATTGATCTATGGCGATTAAGATAATCACCACAGAAGATGGTTCACATAGTTTGTTTGATGAAGAACTCAATGAAACCTATCACTCTACTAAAGGAGCATTAGGAGAATCTCAGCATGTGTTTATAAAAGAGGGCTTGGAACATTTTCTAAAAGAGAATGAGGTCAGCGGACTTTCTATCCTTGAAGTTGGATTAGGAACAGGACTTAATGCATTTCTTACAGCGAAATTTGCCGCTGAAAAAGGAATAAAAATATCGTTCAACTCTCTCGAACCTATTCCAATAAGTTCTGAAATATATGCTGCGCTCAATTATCATAAAACGAATGCTGAACGAAACCTTTTTATGAAAATCCATGAAAGTGATTGGGAAATTGAAAACATCATTTCGGATCATTTCACCCTGCAAAAAACCACCTCAAAACTTGAAGACTTCAACACCTCCAAACAGTTCAACATCATTTATTTCGACGCTTTTGCACCAAGTAAGCAGGTGGAAGTTTGGTTCATTGAAAACTTGAAGAAATGCTATGATCTATTAAAAAGAGAAGGAATACTCACCACTTACTGCGCTCAGGGTCAGTTCAAAAGAAATCTCAAAGAAGTAGGATTTGAGGTTGAAACTTTGAAAGGAGCAATGGGGAAAAAGGAGATGGTCAGAGCCAGAAAATTGTAGTTCTTCTCGGATGACTTTTCTTATTTGAGTCCGTGTGTGTTCAACTAATCAGCCAATCTTCTAAATTTACCTGATGTCAGAAAAAACCTTATTTCTACTTGATGCATATGCCCTTATTTATCGTGCTCATTTTGCATTGAGTCAGAATCCCCGTCTTACTACTAATGGAATAAATACTGGTGCAATCTTAGGATTCACCAACTCACTTTTGGAGATCATCACCAAAGAAAAACCTTCACATATTGGAGTGGCTTTTGATACCGAAGCTCCGACTTTTAGACATGAAGATTTTAAAGAATATAAGGCCACACGCCAATCAATGCCAGAGGAAATCAAGGTGGCGATTCCCTATTGTAAAAAAATTGTAGAAGGCTTTAATATTCCCATTTTAATTAAAGATGGATATGAAGCAGATGATTTGATAGGGACTGTGGCTAAGAAGGCTGGGGCCAAAGGGTACAAGGTTTTCATGATGACCCCTGATAAAGACTTTGCTCAACTAGTAGATGAGAATATTTCTCTGTTCAAACCAAGGCGAATGGGAAATGGAACTGACATCATGGGAATTCCTGAGGTTTTGGAAAAGTTTGATATTGACAAGGTGGATCAAGTGCGAGATGTGCTTGGCTTGAAAGGTGATTCAGTTGATAACATTCCTGGTGTAGCTGGTGTAGGCGATAAAACTGCTTCTAAACTGTTGAAGGAATTCGGTTCAGTCGAAAGCATTGTGAAAAATGTTGATCAACTAACTGGGGCATTAAAAAAGAAGATTGAGGAGAATGGAGAGCTGGGAATTTTATCCAAAGAATTAGCTACAATCAAAATTGACTCTCCGGTTGAGTTTAATGAAGAAGCATTAGAGTACGGAGAGCCCAATCCCGATATTCTGAAACCAATTTTTGATGAGCTCGAATTCAAAACCATTGCACGTAGAGTCTTCCAGGAGGAAAATGAAATAAAAAGTGGTGGTTCTCAGCAATTAGGATTGTTTGATGCTGGTGGTGGAGAAGAGGCAGTTACTGACTCAAAGGAATCGATCAAAACTAGCAAGCATACCTACCATCTTGTTCAAGATGAGAATTCAATCAAGGAGTTAGTAAATAAATTGAAGGATCAAACTTCCTTTTGTTTTGATACCGAAACCACCAGTTTAGAGACACGAGATGCGAAACTTGTTGGAATTGCTTTTGCCATTGAAAAAGGAGAAGCTTGGTTCGTGCCCTGCAATGAAAATGCAGCTGAGATAATTGATCATTTTAAAGAAATACTTGAAAATCCCACTTCAACTAAAATCGGTCAGAATTTGAAGTACGATATTCAGGTACTGAGAAATTACGATATAAATGTAGCAGGTCCAATTTTCGATACCATGCTTGCTCACTTCCTGTTTGACCCTGATTCAAATAATAGCATGGATTGGTTGGCTGAAAAATATTTGAACTACAAGACCATTTCATTTGAAAGTCTTGTGGGCCCAAAAGGCCGAAATCAAAAAACCATTGATCAGGTTGAGCCGGAAAAAGTTGCGGATTATGCTTGTGAAGATGCAGATATCACACTTCAGTTGAAAGAACTTTTGGAAAAAGAAGTTGCTGAAAAAAGTCTTGGGAAATTACTGCATGAAGTGGAAGAGCCATTGTCATTTGTCCTGGCCGATATGGAGTATGAAGGAGTTAAGATTGATACGGAATCCTTAGAGGTCATGTCCAAAGAGTTGGATGAAGAAAGCAGGAAAGCGCAAGACCTAATATTTAAAATTGCTGGAGTTGAATTTAATATCGGCTCACCGAAACAATTAGGAGAAATTCTGTTCGAGCGATTAAAGCTTGTAGAGAATCCCAAAAAAACGAAGACAGGTCAGTATGCTACCGGGGAAGAAATTCTCTCGAAACTGGCAGCCGATCATGAGATCGCGGCAAAGATTCTTGAGTTCCGAGAATACCAAAAATTGAAATCTACATATGTAGATGCTTTACCCAAGCTGATTAGCCCAACAGACAACAGAATTCATACAGACTACAGGCAAACGGTTGCCTCTACTGGCAGACTCAGCTCCAATAATCCGAACCTTCAGAATATTCCCATCAGAACAGCGAAGGGAAGAGAGATAAGAAAGGCTTTTGTTCCAAGGGATAATGATTACCAGATTATGTCTGCCGATTACTCTCAAATTGAGCTTCGAATCATGGCAGCATTTTCCAAGGATGAAAGTATGTTGAATGCATTCAAAGAAGGAAGAGACATTCATGCAACAACTGCTGCAAAAGTTTTTGGTGTTGATTTGAATAATGTAGAAGACGGAATGAGAAGAAAGGCGAAAGAGGTGAACTTCGGCATCATTTACGGAATTTCTGCGTTTGGCCTTTCACAAAATCTAAATATTCCAAGAGGTGAGGCACAAGAGATCATTGATTCTTACTTCAAGGAATTTCCCCTAGTAAAAAAGTACATGGATGAAACCATCGAACAAGCCAGGAAAGATGAGTACGTTGAAACCATTCTTGGTAGAAGGAGATATTTGAGAAACATCAATTCCAGGAATTTCACCATGCGTGGGTTTGATGAACGTAATGCAATCAATGCGCCAATTCAAGGAAGTGCGGCCGATATCATTAAGATTGCCATGATCAATATTCATAAATGGATGAAAGAAGAGAAAGTCCAATCCAAGATGTTAATGCAAGTGCATGATGAACTGGTTTTCGATTTACATAAGTCAGAGGAAGAATTAATTCGAATGAATGTCGAAACTTTCATGAAAGATGCGCATCCATTAGAAGTTCCGATGGAAATTGGTATTGGAGTTGGAAAGAATTGGTTAGAGGCGCATTGATTGTACAATATATTGTACTATTTTAGCGTTCGCTATTAAAAAAATCAATTAAATGGAAATCACCACTTATTCGAAGTTTAGACAAAATTTGAAAAGCTTTATGGATAAAGTTTTGACTAATCGATCTCCATTGTATGTCACAAGATCAAAAGGAGATGATGTGGTGGTAATTTCAAAAGCTGAGTATGAAAGTATGCAAGAGACCTTGTATTTGCTCAGTAGCCCTAAAAATGCCGAACGATTACTTCGAGGGATAAAGGAATTTGAACGAGGTGGAGGAAAGGAGAGATCATTGATTGAAGAATGAAAATCATCTTTCTTAGTGATGGTTGGGAAGATTATTTATACTGGCAACAGCATGACAAAAAAATGCTGAAAAAGGTGAATGAGCTTATTAAACAATGCCAGCGAACACCATTTGACGGAATTGGAAAACCAGAGCCATTAAAGGAAAATTTGTCAGGGTGGTGGTCCAGAAGAATTAATTTCGAACATAGATTGGTTTACAAAGTTGAGAATAAACAACTTTATATTCTTCAATGCAAAAAACATTACTGATTAATGCTGACAACCATACCTAGCCTTTCGGATATCAAGCGTGCACATCAACGCATTTCGGGTTATATCACCCAAACTCCTGTCATTACTTCAAATAACATTGATGAAATAGCTGGCTGTAATTTGTACTTCAAATGCGAGAACTTCCAGAAGGTAGGAGCCTTTAAAATGCGCGGAGCTTCCAATGCGATTTTCAGTTACCGGCCAGAAGAAAGGGTGAATGGTTTTGCTTGTCATTCTTCCGGGAATCATGGACAGGCAGTATCGCTAGCTTCAAAATTGGCTGGATCTAAGGCGTATATCATTATGCCTAATAATTCTTCAAAAGTGAAGGTGGCGGCAGTGAAAGGCTATGGAGCTGAGGTGATTTTATGTGAACCCAATGACAAGTCGAGGGTAGAAACTTGCGCTCAAATTATGGAAGAGACAGGTGCAACCTTGGTTCATCCTTATGATGATTATGACATCATCGCAGGCCAGGCAACGGCATGTAAAGAGTTGTTGGAAGAAATTGACAACCTGGATGCAATTATTACTCCTGTTGGTGGTGGTGGTTTGGCGGCAGGCACCGCACTGTCGGCCCACTATATTGAACCGAACTTAGATTTCTACATCGGAGAGCCAACCGAAGTAGATGATGCCTACAAATCGATAAAGGCCGGCAAAATCATACCAAATACAAGCACCAACACCATTGCAGATGGCTTGAAGACAACCATTGGTGAAAAGAACTTCGAAATACTAAAAGAACACGCCAAAGACGTTTTCACAGTCACGGAACAGGAAATTATCGATGCAATGAAATTAATTTGGGAACGAATGAAAATTGTGATCGAACCTTCCTCTGCGGTGGCGTTTGCAAGCATTCTCAAAAATCGAAAAGTGTTTGAAGAGAAAAATGTTGGAGTGATCATCACTGGTGGAAACGTTGATCTTACCAAACTTCCCTTTTGATTAGCAAGCATTGATTGAGCAGCTTAAGGGACTTAGGGAGTAGGGAATTTTGACAACTAATTGTATTTATCCTAAAGACGGAAAATGCAATTGATAAAAATCCTACCTGTATTAATCTTGTTTCTGGTCTCTTGTGAACAAGATGTTCAAGTTCCCGAACGTCCGGAGTTGGATGGAAAGACCGCTATTCGAATTCGAAATACCAGCGGGTTTTTTTACAGCAATGTAGTAGTAAATACAAACGGTGGTCAAAATGAATATAACACTATAATTCCCTCTACTTTATCCGACTACAAACTTTTTGATTTTGCCTATCGCTATGCATTTGTCGAAATGACAATAGACGGGGAATTAGCTACGATTCAGCCTATCGATTTTTTTGGAGAGACGATATTACCTTCTGGTTATTATACCTATGAAATTGGAGCCAGTGAGTCCTCTAATCGATACGGAAGGTTGACATTGATCTTGGTTGAAGACTAAGTCATTTCTGAAAATCAGCCTTTTTCTTGAATTTCAAGTAAGCCCAAACCGTAATAGATATCACAATTATTGAGATGAACTGAGAATGCGAGATCGTATTTTCAATGATGTATCCGCGTGCTTCATCGCCTCTGAAAATCTCAATGATAGACCTGCCAGCTGCGTACAGAATGATGTAAATGAAAAACAACTGTCCCTCAAAACGCTTATGTCTTTTGAACATCAAGAGAAGAACAAGAATGGAATAAATCAAGGTCGAAGAATAGAGCTGCGTTGGGTGAAGTGGTACATTAAGTGGAGCTTGAGAGGCTTGATCAATAAATGTCACGGCCCATGGAACATGCGACTCAATTCCATGGCAACAACCAGCAAAAAAACATCCTAATCTTCCTGTTCCGTGAATGATACAAGCTGCAATTGCTAGCCGATCCATCATGGGCCAGAGAGGCCATTTTTGTTTTTTGAAATACCAAAAGATTGCAGGGGCAGCAAACAACAGCGATCCATAAAATACAAATCCAGACCGCCAATTACGAGTAAGGTTTTCAGTTGACTTGAAATAATATCCCGGATTTTCCAGATAGAAAAAGAGTTTTCCACCCACAAATCCAAGGATAATGGCCATGATGATAATATTCTGGATCTTATGTTTTTCAATTCCAAGATCTTTTTTTGCGGTCCAAGCCAGATACAAGTAACCTGAAACCGACCCAATCATGATCATGAACCCATAAGTATGGATGGTGAAATTGCCGATAGAAAATAACTCTGGATGCATTAAATCAATTGAGAATTAAAAATGAACAATTCTTTCAGCTTTTAAAAACATTTCCATCTGAAGCAATGCTACCATCAAACACCCTAATTGCAATTACATCTGCCTCGGCTGTTTTCTCCCCTTTATCTGAGAAAAAATCACAGACTAAAACCGTCTTTTTCCCTTTTACCTCCACCACTTTAGCTCTGAGTTCCACTATAGTGTTGGGAGTGGGTCTGAGGTATTTTACAGATAACGTACCAGTTGCGTAACGATATTCAGGATCGGAATCTAGTGATCTTCCTTCTCTTCTATACGCATCCGCCATGGCAGTGCCCATACAATGACAATCAATTAACGTAGCGATTATCCCTCCGTTCATCAAATCGCTCCACCCATGATACTTTTCTTGTGAGGTCCACCGACAGACAGATTCATCTCCATCCCAAAAACTTTTGATCTGCAGGCCTTCGTGATTATGCCCGCAACCAAAACAGACGTTTTCTGGCATGTGATCCTGAAAGTACTTTGAGTCGCTCATTTTCATTAACTTAGAACTAGAATTTGACACGGCAATAATAAGAGATTCCATCGCTTCTGTGACGAATATTCGCCTGAAATTCACCAACCTAACACGCCTATGTATCATGTAATTGATTTGCATTTTCAAGGATTTGATAGTGCTATCGCCGCATTTCTGATTGAAACTTCTGACGGTCCAATTTTAATAGAGACTGGGCCGTATAGTACGTTCGAGAACCTAAAGGGAGGTCTTTCTCTTCATGGTTACAAAATTTCAGACATCAAGCATGTGTTGTTGTCGCACATTCATTTTGATCATGCTGGAGCTGCCTGGGCTTTTGCTAAAGAAGGAGCAACAATCTACTTACACCCATTCGGAGTTGATCATATGCATGATCCGACCAAATTGGTCGCATCTGCCACCATGATTTACGGAGATCAAATGGATAGCTTATGGGGAAAAATGGAAGGTATCGAAATGGGAAATTTAAAAGCTGTTAAGCACGAACAAAAGATCAAAATTGGCGGAGAAACATTTATGGCGCTTCATACCCCTGGTCATGCAAAACATCATATCGCCTGGCAATGGGGAGAAACGATTTTCGCAGGTGATCTCGCAGGTGTAAAAATTGGTGGAGGCCCAGTGGTGCCACCATGTCCACCGCCAGATATTGACCTTGAGGATTGGAATAACTCCATCGACTTGGTGCTCAAGAAAAAACCATCTTCTCTTGTCTTGACCCATTATGGAGCAGAAAAAGATCCGGAAGGACACATGCGAGAAATGAAAGAAGTGTTGAACAACTGGGCTTTTTGGATGAAGGTACGGTGGGAATCTGGATATTCTAATGAAGAAATTACACCACAGTTTATGGAATACACCTCTAATCAATTACGACAAAAAGGTGTTTCGTCCATTGGCATTCAACAATACGAAGCTGCTAATCCAAGTTGGATGAGTGTAGCCGGTCTGGTGAGGTACTGGAAAAAGAAGGGGCAGAACTAGGCCAATTGAGACAATCGCTCTAGCATATACTCCCATGCCTTTGATCTGGTAGCAAAATCGGGCGTTTCAACTTTGAATGCTTGAACCATTGAAAGCATAGAATCGCCAGATTCAGTTGCTGATATTTTGAATTGTACCACGCTAGGAGGCGGAGGACTTTCTAACCCATGATAGTTATATGTGAATTCTATGATTTGAGGTCGTTGAAGCTTAAGGTATTTACCTCGAATCTCGAAAACAATGTTTTCTCCCTTTCTTAATTCGATTTGATAGGAACCGCCCTCTTCTAAAGTACTCTTTACTTTCTCTATTGAAAAACCTTCGGGTCCAAACCATTGCGCAATCAATTCAGGTTTTGTTAACCAATCGAAGAGAGCTTCCGATTCGCATTGAAACATTCGTTCAACATAAACCTTACTTCCGTTTCCCACCCCTTTCCTTTTTTATGAGACGGTCAAGTTTATTGAAGGATTCATTCCAGAAATTAGAATGATAAGAAATCCATTGTAATGACTTTTTCAAGGCTTCATGATCCAATGAACAAATGACAAACTTTCCTTCTTTCCTTTTCGTCACAACACCTGCAGACTCTAATATTTTAATGTGCTTGCTGAGCGCTTGGAAAGACATAGAAAATGATTCGGATAGCTCCAGAATGGAAGAATCCTTTTGGTGAAGCATTTCTACTACCTTTCTCCTGCTTTTATCTGCCAAAGCAGAAAACACTTTGTCTGTTTGATCTGTTTCTGTTATCATTTATGACAGCTCAAATCCAGCTGCAACCAAATTTAAGTTTTCCGACTGAGGTGGAGAAACCGGACCACTTGCTTTTAACTGAGTTCTGAATTCGTTGAATTCTTCAACCTGCTGCAACTTATCAAGCGTTTCCTGATCTTCTGCCATATTGATATGGACAAACGTTTGGCCATCGTCAAGAATGAATGATGCGTATTGCATCCCAGGAATTGGATTAGACCTTAAGGTTGCCATGACTTTTTTAATGTTGGACTTATTCGTTTCAACATATTCTGGTTTTACTGTGTATTGTACTCGTACTGCCTTCATATTATTCAACCATTTAGTTTAATAATACAATACTAGTTGAATCTTAACAATCAATCAAATGGTTGAATGAAAAATGATAATTATTCTACATGTTTCAGAGTCTTCGAGTAATATTATTAGAATTCATTTCTAGAACTCCAATGTCAATTGAACCTCTTCTCTTGGCACTTCCTCTTTTTTGAAATTGGAAATTCCTGCTCCGATCAAACGAATACCTTCGTCACTCAGGAGATCTTCTGTCATCAATGCAAGAATGGTAGCAATGAATTCATCTTCACTTTGAATTCCGTGATCAGTCGTTTTACTCCGAGTTATTTGTCTAAAGTCAGCATACTTTAACTTGATGGTGACTGTGTGACCAAGCTCCTTGTTCCTTTTGTATCGCTCGAATGAGATTCTTCCGATGCGCTCCAGCTGTTGATTGATTTCTGCCAATTCATAAATATTGTTTTCAAAAGTACGTTCCGCACTGATCGATTTAGTTTCTCGACTTGGTTGAACTTTTCGATTATCAATAGCGCGAGAGATATTGAAGTAGTAGCTTCCTGATTTCCCAAACCTTAATTTCAGATCTTCTAAGCTTTTACTCCTCAAGTCTTTTCCAACGAATATTCCAGCCTTGATCATTTTTTCCGCTGTGACCTTTCCGATTCCATGGAATCGATGAACCGGAAGTTTTGCTACAAACTCTTCAGCTTCTTCCGGGAGAATCACATAGAGCCCATTCGGCTTATCCATATCAGAAGCAGTTTTTGCCAGGAATTTGTTGTAGGAAATTCCTGCTGAAGCGATTAACCCAGTTCTATCTTTGATCTTTTTCTTTATCTCTTGAGCAATTAATGTAGCTGAGTTCAGTCCTATTTTGTTTTCCGTCACATCAAGGTAGGCCTCATCCAGAGAAAGGGGTTCCACCATGTCAGTATATTCAAAAAAGACTTCTCTAATCTGTTTAGAAAGCTCTTTGTAACGAGGAAATCGTGGATAGACAAAGATGAGGTCTGGGCACTGTTTGGCAGCTCGAGCAGAAGGCATTGCGGATTTCACACCAAACTTACGTGCTTCGTAACTAGCCGCAGCTACTACACCTCTTTTGGAATTTCCACCAACAGCCACTGGTTTACCTCGAAGTTCAGGATTATCTAATTGCTCTACCGAAGTATAGTATGCATCCATATCAATATGAATGATTTTACGGAACTCCATAATTCAATTATACGACAAGACTAGCAGAACGATAATTTGGAATCTTTGACAGTTTTCTAGAGGAAAAGACTCATAAAGCTTTCTAACAATGCAGGTTCTTTGTGGACATAATTGCTGACAAGTACGTCTACCTCTAAATCCCTCAATAAACGGATGTCTTCTGAAGAGGAAACTCCACCACCGTAAATTATTCTAATCTCAGGATGTTTGTTCTTTATAGTCTCAATTAAATTAACTCTCGTCAAGGCATTATGCAGCTGATTTCTTGATCCTCCTTCCAGATAAATGGTTGGATGAAGTTCAGTATTTTCTAATGCGTCAATTACTTCTTCATTTGAAAAAGGCTGATCGACACCGAGCACTCTCGCAGCAGTACAGTTATCGTGAAGCAACACATAATTCATCAGCTTCATTTTTTGATAAAAGTGTTGATTCCCAAACTGCAGAACTTCTGAAAACAGGGGTTTCACTTCAGGATTCGAATAAAAGAGCGGATCTGAGATAAACACTTCCTTTGAAAGTGGATAGACTTTTTTGATCTGGTCAAAGTTGCCTGGATATAAACTTGCTGGAGTTGTCAGGCGCTCGAAAACATCTTTTACCATATCCCCAGAAGAAGTCGAACAACCAACCCATAAATTGTCTGGCTGAGTAATATTCACCTCATGAATGAGTTGTTGAAGATTTGCATCATTTGGATCAATTAAGATTATCAATTCACTCATTCTTCTTCGAATCTATCTAGTTGGGAGCTCACGAAAATACTGTGATAATTTCTCTTCGCAGTGAGCCCTCTAGCAAGAGATCAAATATAAGTACATACGTCTCTTTGAAGTGTCTCCTTCATTATCATTTGTTGATCAATTTAGGTATGCCTAAGTCGATACCAATCAATTAGTGGTGAGGAAAGTTGACAGCTCCCTATCATGCTATTCATTGATTTCCGACTTAAATTCTTGAGATATATGCAATAAGCAATCTTAGCACAGTGCTAATGAAACTAAACTTTTTCAGTTTCTGCAAGTTCTCGAATGATTTCATGACTCGCTTCATAACGCTTCCAAACGGATGAACACCAGCTTCTAATCATTTCGTCTCTTTGTTGACCAGGCTCTGTTTCCAGCACATCTTTCACAGTTATTTCACCTCTATCTTCTGGCAACTCGATTTTAGGCCATGGTTTTTTGTTCCTGGCCATTTTCATGTGAGCTAATTGTACTTGCTTTCCTGTATAGTTTTTCTCGAGGTAGAGATACAGCCCTATCAATGAAAAAGTAGTTCCTATTGGAGAAGTCTTCCCATCCATTGTCTGGGCTTTGTATGCGTCTACGACGTGTTGATGAATGAAATATGCCTTATCGGGATGACCTAAGGAATAGAAGGATAGTTCGTTGATAGCATCTTCTGATCGGTATGATCTCATTTCGAAGCATTAAAAAGGTGAGATGACTAAGGCCAAATCTACTGATTAATCAGATGCAAGATTGAGCGCTACCGTTTAATTATTGTTTAGTCACCTCTTCCATTAATTATAGAGATACAATCCTCTTTTCACAGTATTACTCATCTTTCAACGTCTCAGCCGGATTCAAACTGGAGGTTCGAATCGTATGGTAAGAGACTGTTGCGATGGCAATTAAAACCAGAATCATTGCGGGGATCAAAAAGATCAATACTCCGAGATTAATCCTGTTAGCGAAATTTTCCAACCAATTTTGCATAACGAAATAGGTTATTGGAATTGCTACGATGATTGAAAGCCCAACCAGCTTTAAGAAATCACTCGTGAGCAGCATCCAAAGGTTTTGAATGGAAGCACCCAACACTTTTCGAACTCCAACTTCCTTGGCTCGCAAACTTGTGATGTAGGAAGCCAGGCCAAACAAACCCAGACAGGCCACAATGATTGCTAAGCCAGAGAACAAACCGAAAATGTTTCCAAACTTCAGCTCTGCCTGATACTGCTGGTTGTAGTGGTCGTCAAGGAAAAAATAATTGAATGTTTTGGTTCCGAAAGCCGCTTCCCAATGTGCCTGAACCTGGTCGACAGATTCTCGGATGTTACCAGAAAGATTGACAGAATAGTATCCGGACGGAGAATTGAAATACCTGAAAATCAAAGCATCATATGCTTCTTTAGGAGATTCCTGCCTGTAGTTTTTCACCACCCCAACGATATTGAATGTATCGCCCCAGAAGTTAATTTTCTGATTCAGGATTTCTTCTACATCATTGAATCCCAGCAAACGCATCGCTTCTTCATTGAAAAGAACGTTACTTTCTTCAGTTCCGAAACTAGCATCAAACCCTCTTCCGGAAATTACTTCCAGACCATAAAAATCCATGAACTTATCATCCCCACCCAGGATTCTGTATTGATTGCTTTCCGCATCAGTTTGACTTAGCAAACGGATTCCGCCGGCATTCCATCCGGGAGTTTCACCTGGGACGGAAGTTGAAGTGGTCATATCATTCACAAAAGATTCGCCCAATAGTTTATTCCTGAAAATGTTGTCCTTGGTGCTGAAGACAGAATCGCTCCGAAAGTTCGGGGTTTCGATCACAAGCGTTTGATCAATGTTGACTCCCAGATCCTGAGATTGCAGGAAGTTCATTTGTTTGTACACCACATAAGTTCCGGTGATCAATACGAGAGATGCAAGAAATTGAAAGGTAACTAGGCCTTTGCGCAATAGGCTTCCACTACTGCTACCTGAAAATTTCCCTTTAAGAACAGCCACCGGCTTGAATTTTGAGAGAACCAATGCCGGGTAAAATCCCGATAATAGAATCCCAGCTAAGAAAATTACTGTTAACCCAATCCAAAATGCTGGTGCATCTGGCCATGGATAAGTCGAATCTCTCCCGGAGAATTCATTGAAGAACGGGAATAGAATCACAACCAAAACAGCTGCTATGACAAAAGCCACCAAATTGATAAAGAAGGATTCGAACATGAACTGGCGAACCAGCTGGGTTTTGAAACTACCCATTACTTTTCGAATGCCAACTTCCCGTGCTCTGCTAAGTGATCTGGCGGTCGTTAGGTTGATGTAGTTGATCCAGGCGATGAAAAGGACAAACATACCAATGATCAATAGAAAATAGGTGGCCTGCTCATCCCCTGTGGTTTTGATCTCCATTCGATAATTCGAAATCAGATGAATTTTATCAAGCGGCTGAAGGACGAATTCCATATCCGCGTCGAACTCCGCCATTTCCTCTCCAGCTCTTTGCTGGATAAACTCAGGAAACTTTTCAGACAATTGATCAGGATCAGTTCCTGGATGAAGCACCACATAATTGAGAAACCCATCCCATTGCCAGGCAGTTCGTGCATTTTCACTTGTGAAAGCAACATACGTGGCGAAAGAATAGAGTACATCAAAGTTCATATGGGAATTTTCAGGGAAATCTTGGAAGATTCCAGTCACCTTGAATTCCGTTTCATCATTCATGTAGATGATTTTTCCCATTGGATCTTCATCACCAAACATCTTCTTGGCCATCGTTTCATTCAGAGCTACAGTGAATGGCTCTTTCAGTACGAGACTGTCAACTCCCCTTAAAAGTGGAATCGAAAAAACGTTGAAGAAGGATTTCCCTGTGTAATAGGGAGATTCTGGCTGGAAATATTTTTCGTTGTAAGAAATTTCCGCCCCACTTCCATGCATGTTCACGAAATCAATCACTTCAGGGAAATCTTCTTTCATATGAAGTCCCACTCCCGCGCATCCAGAAGCCCATTGAGTGGTCAGTTCGCCTCGATTGAATCGGTTAGTCTGGACACGGTAGATATTTTCCTTGTTTTCAAAAAATCCATCATATGATAGTTGATAATGGACATGCTGAAGGATTAAGAATCCTGCGGTGAGGCCGATAGCTAATCCGAAGATGTTAATAAATGAGTAAAATGAATGCCGTGTAAGGTTACGATAGGTGATTGTAAGGAAGTTTTTCCACATGATCGTTTTGTTTTGGTTTTCGACTTTATGATAGCAGCTTAATGAAATACTTCACTTTTCGTGAATCGTTACTCCTTGCGACAAAAAAAGGTCTCCATCTTAGATGAAGACCTTTAGTCTTTAGTTTCAATTTTTGACCTATTCGTATCGTAATGATTTCACAGGATTTTGAATCGCTGTTTTAAATATTCGTGTAGACGCAGTAAACAGAGCTACGAAGAGCAAAGCAAAAAATGGTGCTAATACAGTGAATGGACTTACTGCTTGATAAACTGTAAAAATGGATGCCATTAATGAGTCGATTGCAAAGTAAGAAAGAGCAGATCCTGCAATAGCAGCAATTAGCAGCAACCAGAAGAACTGTTTGTTTACCAGGATAAGGATGTTATTGATGGAAGCTCCAAGCACTTTTCTCACGCCAATTTCTTTCACTCGCTTGATGACATTAAGAGAAACCAATGTGTAAAGACCGATGGAAGAGAGAACTAGTGCTAACAAACCGAGAAACCTAAACATCTTGACAATTGTAAGATTCACATATTCAGAATTTTCGATCACCGTTTCTTCATCATAATTGAACGGTGTATTAGGCGCAATTTTATACCACTCCTTTTCGAGCGCTTCCTTCAATGCTAATCGATCCATTTGGCTTTTGACAACTACAAAATTCATTGCTTGCTTATTAGCTAAGCGGATACCCATTGGATCCAGCGGGTCAAAAAAGCCATCCATATAAAAATCTTGCATGACGCCAATAACAGTAAGTCGCGTACTATCATCTATTTGGATTCGTTTCCCAAGCGGTTCTTCCCATCCAAATTGCCTTACCATTTCCTCATTAAGAATAATGGAGCTTTCTCGATCGAAATCATAAAGTTCTGGATCAAAATATCTTCCATCTACCATTTTCACCTCCATCATATCCATGTAATCGATGGAAAAATTCATCATATCAGCTTCAACCTCTTGTTCTCCAGACTTAAGCGTTCTTCCATACGTCCACCAGCCAACGTGATGCTGAGTTCCGATTGCTTTATCTATTCCTGGCATTTGAGAGACGAGGTTGTAGAATTTTTCAAATTCCGACTGACTCTCTACACGAACAGCTAATGTGTTATCTGCTTCGAATCCTAAATCATAGTTGGACTGATATTTTGCATTATTAGCGAATGCCAAAGCTGAGATTAACGCAATAATGGTAAGACCATATTGAGCGCCTAGTAAGATTTTTGAAAATAAATTAGTACCACCGAGGGAAAGACTTCCACGTAAAATTTTGACTGGTTGATAGGAGCTAATGTATAGAGAAGGATATGCCCCAGCTACTAACGAGGTAAAGATTAAAAGCCCAGCAATGAAATAGTAAATTTCAGGATTAGATGTCAAATCAAGTTCAAGATTGATGAAATCCCACATCGCACTGTAGGCTGGCGTTAGCCATAAAGCGACAATAATTGCGACAACCATTCCACCAAATGAGAGTACTAGGTTTTCTCCCATGAATTGAAAGATCAACTGTCTTCGGTCGCTTCCCATTACCTTTCGAATACCAATTTCCTTCAGTCTTTTGCTGGAAATGGCGATTGAAGTGTTGGTGAAATTGAAACAGGCAATTAGCAACATTAAAATAGCCATGATGAATGGAACCGTAATGGCAGGTGGTGGCGGAGGTTCACTCAACCAATTAGAACGTATGTTTTGGGCATGCTTACCTAAACCTGTCAGTTGTTGCAAATAGTAGCTTGAAATCTTGAAGTCATCTCTTGCTTCGTTTTGAATAGCTATGTAGTTACTGTTTATGTCATTAAGCAAATTTTGAGGATAGGAGCCTTCGGTCATCACAAAAGTTCCATTAACGAATCTCCTCCAGTCAGAGGCCTCTATTTCACGGACTTTAAGGTAGTTGTCGAAATGTGTGATGGCTCTGAATTGAATGGAGCTATTCATTGGAATGTCTTCAATTACGCCACCAATAGTCATTGGGTATTGCTTACCTTCTTCATCGATCATCAAAATAATTTCTCCGACCGGATCAGCGTCATCAAAATATACTTGTGAGGTTCTTTCGGTTATGATAATGCTACTCCTATCCGAAAGCGAATTCTTATTGCCATACTTGAAAGGGAAAGTGAACATGTCAAAGAAATCGTCATCCACAAACCCGATTCCCTGGTTAAAGACTTTTAAGTCTTTTTTGAGTACTAACCCATCCGACACATATCGACTGGAATGTGTTACTCCAGCAATTTTGTCCTTAATCTGCTCACCCAAAGGCAATGGAGCGATACCATAAGGAACATTTCTGCCTTGAACATCTTTGTTCATTTGGATCTTGTAGATATTCTCATGATTTGCGTGATTTTTATCATAATCCGCAGCAAACTTCCAGTTGAGATATCCAACAATGCAACAAGCAAGACTTAGTCCCAGACCCAATAGGTTAATAAAAACATAAGACTTGTTTTTCCTAAAATTTCGGAAAGTGATTTTGAAAAAGTTGATTAGCATGTTTTTAAAGGTTACGTAGACAATTGATTTCCAATTAATGTGCCATATGACACAAGCCATTGATCTTTAGCATTTTATGAGAAGCATGGATAATCATTTGTCCAATAATGAACACTAAATGGTGCTATTTCTGGACGGTTAAGCTAAAGGGTTTTGTAAATAGATTAGCATGAGTGGAAAAGGGTTGCATGATGGCGGCTCATTAATTGTTCTTTTTCACGATATTTGGTAACCACTTAACCCAGAAAAAATGAATCGAATTTTCATACCAGCTCTTGTTGTTCTCGTAGCTTGTTCAGATCCAAAATCTTCAGATCCGGAAATTGCGAAATGGCAGACCCAAGCTGAAAACATAGAAATTATCAGAGACGACTTTGGAGTACCTCACATTTACGGCAAAACAGATGCGGATGCAGTTTTTGGATTGCTTTATGCGCAATGTGAAGATGATTTTCCAAGAGTAGAAAGGAATTTTGCATGGGCAATTGGCCGCTTGGCGGAAGCCGAAGGAGAAAGTGCTTTGTACAGCGATTTGCGTGCCCGACTGTTCATGACTCAGGAAGAGGCTGAAGCCAACTACGAGTCAAGTCCTGAATGGTTGAAGGAATTGTGCAATGCATGGGCCGATGGAATCAATTACTACCTGCACACTCACCCAGAAGTAAAACCAAGAGTCATTCAAAAATTCGAACCTTGGATGACCATGTATTTTACCGAAGGTTCTATTGGCGGAGATATAGAACGCGTCTCTGTTCGTAGAATCCGAGAATTTTATGGAGGTAGTGGAGAAGTTGCAGACTTTTCTCCTGAAAAAGAAAACTTTCTAGAAGAACCAAAAGGCTCCAATGGCTTTGCAATTGCTGGCGACCTTACTGCTTCAGGGAATGCAATGCTTTTGATCAACCCACACACTTCGTTTTATTTCCGCGGAGAAGTTCATATGGTTAGTGAGGAAGGATTGAATGCATACGGGGCAGTGACCTGGGGCCAGTTTTTTGTTTACCAAGGATTCAATGAAAACACGGGCTGGATGCACACGTCTACTTATACCGATGTAATCGACGAATTTGTGGAAGAGGTAAGTGATAATGGAAATGGAAACTATACCTATAAGTATGGTGAAGAAGATCGAGCTGTGGAAAGCAAAACAGTGACTTTAAAGTATAAGAATGGTGATGCACTTGCTGAAAAGGAATTCACTTTTTATCGAACACATCACGGTCCTATAACTCATAAAATTGATGATAAATGGGTTGCTACCGCTTTAATGTGGGAGCCAGTGAAAGCTTTGGAGCAGTCTTACACAAGAACGAAGAAAAAGAATCATGCGGAGTTCCGCGAAATGATGAACATTCGAACCAATTCATCAAACAACACGGTGTTTGCAGATTCTGAAGGAAATATTGCTTATTACCACGGCAATTTCATCCCTAAACGAGATATTCAATTTGATTATACAAAACCAGTTGATGGAAGCAATCCGGCAACTGACTGGCAAGGACTACATTCCGTAGACGAGGCGATCACTGTTTTTAATCCTCCTAACGGATGGATACAAAATTGTAATTCTACTCCTTTCACAAGTGCCGCGGAATACAGTCCCAAGAAAGAGGATTATCCAACCTATATGTCAAGGATTCCTGAAAATTTCCGAGGAGTTCACGCAATTGATCTTTTGTTGAATGCGAAGGACCTCACGTTAGATAGGCTGATTGACATGGCCTATGACCCGTATTTACCAGCGTTTGAAGAGGTAGTTCCTGGTTTGATCCGGGCATACGATAATTCTTCAAAAGATGAGGCTTTAGCTGGAGCGATTGATGTTTTGAGAAGCTGGGATATGAAAACGAGTAAGGAATCAGTTGGTATGTCGCTCGCTCATTTTTATGGCATGGCATTGTATCAAAATGCAGATATACCGGATGGTTTAAGTGGAATGGATCGGTTTAACTACTTTGGATCTGGCCTCACCGAGAATGATCGGTTAGAAATATTTTCAAAAGCAGTCGCTGAATTAGAAGAGAAATTTGGAAACTGGAATACCCCATGGGGTGAAATCTGTCGCTTCCAGCGACTGGACGGTTCAATAGATTTGAAGTTTGATGATGATAAGCCAAGCATTCCTGTGGGACTAACGACAGGTCGGTGGGGAGCTTTAGCAGCTTATGGAATGCGAGGAAGTCATGACAACAATAGAATTTATGGTACAAGGGGAAACAGTTTTGTTGCCGTTGTAGAGTTCGGAAAAAAATTGAAGGCGAAAAGTATGTTAGCAGGCGGTCAGAGCAACGATCCCAACTCTCCACATTTCTATGATCAAGCACAACGATATGCCGATGCAAATTTTAAAGACGTTGCTTTTTATCGAGATGACGTGAAAGCAAGGGCTGAAGAAACATATAAACCAGGAAAAAGATGAAAAAATTAACGTATCTAGTTGCCTTATTGTTGGTGACATCAATACAAGCACAAAACCTAGCAGGCGCATGGGAATCAGTAATTACTGACGAAAATGGGCGTGAAGTGAAAATAGCGGTGATTCTAACGGATAAGTATCAAGTAGCGACATGGTACGACAATAAGACGGGAGAATTCATTGCTACCAATGGCGGGACTTGGGAACTCAATGGATCCACGGTGAAAGAGTTGGTTGAGTTTGATACTCGAGATTCAACAAGAGTTGGCACAACGGTAACTTTTGAAATTAGGATAGAAAAAGATCAAGTGACGATTGTTGAATCAGGGGATGTGTTTAAGCGCATCGATAACGGTAGTCCTGGAGCTTTAAATGGAGCCTGGCTAATGTCAGGAAGAAAGAGAAATGGTGAGATTCAGGAAAGAAACACCGATCGTCCTAGGAAGACCATGAAGATTTTATCAGGAACTCGCTTTCAGTGGATTGCCTACAATACCGAGACGAAACGTTTCATGGGAACGGGTGGAGGTACGTACACCACTAAAGATGGAAAATACACTGAGAACATTGAATTCTTTTCTAGAGATAATACGAGAGTTGGAGCTGCTTTAGAGTTCAATTACGAAATGATTGAAGGCAGATGGCATCATTCTGGTAAGAGCAGCAAGGGACAACCAATGTATGAGCTTTGGAGTGTAAGGGAGAAGTAGATTGGATGATTTAGTTGATTGGTTAATTGGTTGATTAGATTTTTTATTAACCAATTAACCAATTAACCTTTATACTAGTCAATAACAATTTCGTCTCCAACCTTGATCAACCCCTGAGAAGAGGCAAGAGCATTCAATCCAAAGATTACCTCTGAACCTTCTCGACGATAAGTAGCCAAAGTTTTCAGCGGCTCCACTCCTTTGTGCCCGGTATCCTGGTCGATGGTTGTGAAGACGCAGCGTTTACATGGATGAGTTCCATAAAAAGAAACATCTCCAATTTTCATGTCTTTCCAAAGGTCTTCTCCATAAGGCTCTACTCCATTCACGACGATGTTTGGTCGAAATCGATTCATTGGAAGTGGAGATTCCATCCTTGAATTCAAGTCTTCCAACGAAGCTTCACTTATTATAAGGTATGGATAGCCATCCGCGAAACTCACATTTTCCTGATTCTTCGCTCTTTCAGGATTCACTCGTCTTTCATGATTTTCCGGCATGAAAACCAATCTACACGGCATGCCTACAATTGATGAGATCCATTGATTGATATCTTCTTCCGCGATCAGGGCATTGACTTCATCATTCCAAACGGTCACTTGTTCTTCTTTTCCAGCCGATAACACCATTGGAATTTTAATACTCCCATGATCCGAATGAGAGGCAAGGATGGAGTTTTCCGTTAACGAGATACTAATTTGAGATAGGTGTGGATGTGTGCGTTGTGTTACATGCTTATTCTCAACATCAATAATCATCCATCGCCGATCGTATTTAAATCCTCGCTCTAACACTTCACATTTTTCTACTTCGAGACCTTGTAGCGATTTTATAGGATAGATATATAGATCTGTAACGTTAATCATCAATTTGACTTAAATCTGAAATCGAGTTAATCTAAAATCGGCAAATCCAAAATTCATTAATCTAAAATCAACCCTTCGCCCAGTTGTCTCGAAGTGTGATCGTTCGGTTGAAAACTAATTTATCCGGAGTAGAATCTTCATCAACTCTGAAATAACCAATGCGCTCAAACTGTACTTGATCTCCGACTTTTGCATTCTTCAATGACTCCTCGAGGACTGCTTTGGTGTTTATTTCAAGTGAATCAGGATTGAGATGATTTTTGAAATCATCATCAATGTCATTCATGTTTTCACTGAGAAACAACCGATCATATAAGCGGATTTCTGCATTGATGTTATGTTGTGCTGAAACCCATCCTAATGTCCCTTTCACTTTTTTTCCACTTGTATCATGTCCACTTTTTGTGTTTGGGTCATACTCGGCATAAATCTCTTCAATGGTTCCATCATCCGCTTTTTTGAAACCCGTACATTTAATGATGTAACCAAACTTGAGACGTACTTCACGATCCGGACCAAGTCGATACCATTTTTTTGGACTTGGTGGATCTTCCATAAAATCTGCTTGGTCAACATATAACTCACGCGTAAAAGCCATCTCTCTAGATCCTGCAGATTCATCACCTGGATTGTTGACAGCAGGCAGCATTTCCACTTTATCCTCAGGCCAATTGGTAATGATCAATTTTAATGGATCCATGATTCCAAAGACACGATTGGTTTTTGCATTCAGGTCTTCTCGAACCGCATGCTCTAAGAGTGCTACATCGTTCAATCCATCGCGCTTGGCAACTCCAGTTTTCCGAACAAATTCACGAATCGATTCAGGAGTAAATCCTCTTCTTTTGATCCCGGAAATGGTTGGCATCCGAGGGTCGTCCCATCCATTCACGTAATTTCCTTCTACTAATTCTCTAAGTTTTCGCTTGCTAACTACTGTATAGCTGAGATTTAATCTTGCAAATTCTGTTTGTTCTGAAGGGTAAATCTCCAATTCCTTGATCAACCAATTGTACAATGGACGATGCACTTCGAATTCCAGCGTACATAAGGAGTGCGTTATGTTCTCGATACTATCCGATTGACCATGAGCAAAATCATAAGTTGGATAAATACACCAGTCGCTTCCCGTCCGATGATGATCCATGTGTTTGATTCGATACAAGATTGGGTCACGCATGTGCATGTTGGGCGAGCTCAAATCAATTTTTGCACGTAAGACTCGTTCACCTTCTTTAAAATCTCCTTCCTTCATCCGACCAAAAAGATCAAGATTTTCCTCGATTGATCGATCTCTATAAGGGCTTGGTGTTCCAGGTTCTGTTGGTGTTCCTTTTAGTTTATTGAATTCGTCAGCTGGAAGATCGTCGACATAGGCGAATCCCTTCTTGATTAGTTTGATCGCCATCTCGTAGAGTTGATCAAAATAATCTGAGGCGTAATATTCACGATCATCCCAGTCAAAACCCAGCCATTTGATATCATTCTTTATAGAATCGACGTATTCTGTGTCTTCTTTTTCAGGATTGGTGTCATCAAAACGGAGATTGCAAATGCCGCCATAGTTCTGGGCCAGCCCAAAGTTTAGGCATATGGACTTAGCATGGCCGATGTGTAAGTAGCCATTTGGTTCTGGCGGAAAACGAGTCACTACAGAAGTGTGTTTTCCACTTTCCAGATCCTTTTCAATCATTTGCTCAATGAAGTTGAGCGATTCTTTCTTTTCTTCTTCCATTCGATGAATTAATGAAGGTGCAAAAGTAGTTCGTTGGATTACTTTAACCGGAGAATTTCTTTGGATTTGTATGATCCAAGATTTCTGATTTTGCTAGTATGGGTTACTACCGTTTGTGATCGTAGGAAATTGTCGATTGAAAATTAATCTACTACAGTTTCTTCAGCGGCTAATTGCTTGTCATGGAGCTGCTTGTAAATTCCATTTTGAGAAAGCAATTCCGAATGTGTGCCCTGTTCTACAATTTCTCCGTCATCGAGCACAACAATTTTATTGGCCAGTTTAGCAGATGAAACACGATGTGAAATGATCACAGAAGTTCTGCCCTGCATGATTCTTTGCATGGCATTTAGAATGGCATTTTCCGTTTTCGTATCTACGGCCGATAACGCATCATCCAAAATTAAGATCTTGGGTTCCCTGGCAATGGCTCTAGCAATAGAAACACGCTGCTTTTGACCGCCGGATAAAGTAATTCCACGCTCACCAACTCGTGTGCTAAATCCATCTTTCAGGTCTTTGATATTCTTGAGAAGATCTGCATCATCAGCCGCTCGTCTTATTTCTTCGGGAGACATCTGTCGATTCCCAAAAGAAATGTTATTCTCAATCGTGTCAGAAAAAAGAAAAACATCCTGTGGCACATAACCAATTTGACTTCTCAATGAAGACAAAGAATAATCTTTCACATCAACGCCATCAATTTGAAGGCTTCCTTCATTCACATCATACATTCTACAAACCAAGTTAGCTACGGTACTTTTTCCAGAACCTGTGGTTCCTATGATGGCGATAGACTCTCCTGCATTAACATCAAATGATACCTTTCGCAATGCCCGGATACCAGAGTCAGGATAAACAAAACTCACATCTTCAAAAGCTATCTGACCTTCAATTTCCTTTTCAAACTCTTTCTGAGAAACGATATCTGTTTTGGTATTCAAAAACTCGTTGACCCGTTTTTGAGAAGCAGCAGCACGTTGGATAATCGAAGTGATCCAACCAAGTGCAGTGACCGGCCAGGTCAACATATTCACATAAATGATGAACTCTGCAATATTTCCAGTGCTCACTTCCCCAGCAAAAACCTGAATCGATCCGATGTAGACGGTCAAAATCACGCTAAGTCCAATTAGGCTCATCATCAGTGGCATGAAGAGCGATTGGACAAAGGCCAATTTGAGAGAACGCTTTTTATAATGAACACTCTCCTTATCGAATTCATTTGCCATCGCATCTTCTCGAACAAACGATTTGATCACTCGAATTCCAGAGAATGCTTCCTGAACAAATGTCGAAAGCCCTGACAAACTTTCTTGAATTTCCTCCGACCGTTTGTTGATAATGCTGCTCACATAATAGATACTGAAGGAAAGAATCGGAAGAGGGATTAACGAATAAAGTGTTAGTGTCGGATTAATGGAAAACATGTAGGGAATCACCATCAACATCAAGGTGGAGAGATTCACGCCGTACATGATTGCGGGCCCGACATACATCCTCACTTTGCTCACATCTTCCGAGATTCTTGCCATCAAATCCCCGGTATTATTCTTTCGGTAAAAGCTCAATGGAAGTGTTTGATAATGCTCAAAAATTTCGTTCTTCAGATCGTATTCGATTCTTCTGGACATCACGATGATGGTCTGACGCATAAAGAACAGAAACACGCCACGCAAAAAAGCGGACAAAAGAATAAGGATAGCCAGAATGACGATGCTGGAGGTAAAAAGGTCATACGTCCCAACCTGAAGTTCAAATCCTTCGAAGGATTGAAAGATCCCAAAGCTTCGCTGCAAAATGTCAAAAGCATATCGAACAAATACAGCAGGGATGATTGCGAAGAAATTTGCAATTATGATGAAAACAACACCGAAAATTAGGTGAAACTTGTACTTGACAAGATATTTATTGAGGTAAGCTAGGTCTTTCACAGAATTTTATAACAGTCTGATATCCAAATAGTTTTATTAGAAAAAAGATATTTTTGCATGCCCTATCCAATTGGAACCTTTCCAGTGGACTTCCATTTGAAACCTATTCGGATAGAGAAGGTATAAAATTAGAATAAAGTTCATTCATAATGATAGACGTTCAGCCAGAAGTAAAAAAGAAGGGAGTTTTCTCTCAGATGCAAGAAATGGAACACGAACAGGTAGTGTTCTGTCAAGATGAGCATACCGGACTAAAAGCAATTATTGGCATCCACAACACTGTGTTGGGCCCGGCAATGGGAGGTACCAGAATGTGGAACTATGCGACTGAAGAGGAGGCACTCAACGATGTATTGCGTTTATCACGAGGCATGACGTTCAAGTCTGCGTTGGCGGGACTCAATATTGGCGGTGGCAAGGCTGTGATCATTGGAGATGCGAGGAAACAAAAAAACGAAATCTTCATGAGAAGATTCGGGAAGTTCGTCAACAGTTTGAACGGAAAATATTATACAGCTGAAGATGTCAATATCACCATGCGAGATATTGAATACATGAGCATGGAAACTCCTTTCGTAGTAGGCAAGCCAGAAAACATGGGCGGATCTGGAGATCCGAGCCCAATGACAGCTTACGGAGTTTACATGGGAATGAAAGCCGGCGCTCAAAAAGCATATGGAACAGACTCATTGAGAGGAAAGAATATTCTGGTTCAAGGAGTCGGACAGGTTGGAAAATACTTGATCGACCATTTGATCAAAGAAGAAGCGAACGTATTCATTGCCGACATTTTTGAAGACAAAATCAAAGTCGTTACTGACAAGCATGCTTCAGTAGAAGTGGTAGATCCAAATACCATTTTTCAAATGGAGATGGACATCTACTCTCCATGTGCACTAGGAGCAACATTGAATGATGACACCATTCCGGAATTAAAGTGTGCGGTAGTTGCCGGAGCTGCTAACAATCAGTTAAAAGAAGAGCAAAAACATGGGGAGATGCTGAAAGACAAAAGCATCATTTACGCTCCTGACTTCCTGATCAATTCTGGTGGGATTGCCAATGTCTACCACGAATATTTAGGAAACTACAACAAGGAAAGAGTGATTGCATCTACTGAGCACATTTATGATGTTTGCTTAGATGTTTTGAATTACTCAGAGAAAAATAATATCAGTTCTCATGAAGCCGCATTAGCTTTGGCGCTCCAACGAATAGAAGACGTTGGAAAAGTAAAGCTTGGCCAATAAGAAAAAATAGAACACGCCCAAAAGTGGGCTGCAACTTAAATTGAAATGTTAAATCGTAGGATACTAAGAGTAAAAGCCATGCAGGCGTTATACGGCTATTTCACAGCCATTGAATCCTTACGAGAAGTTGCAAAAGCTGAGCTTAGAGAGATTCATGCCCTGGATCCTGCCAAACATGATTTTTCAGACAAAGCCCTTTTCGAAGAAAGAAAAAGACAAGCTGTCACATTATTTGATCAGAATTACCTGAAATCCGAAATTACTTCTGATGAAAGTGTGGACCAGGAAGTTCTTGACAATGTAAAATCTGAAATTGAGGATTTTCAAAAGAAAGCGTCCTTTGAAGCAAAAAACCGCAAAAGTGAAATGCTGAAAGATGCTCACAAGATTTTTGATTCTTATTTGAAATTTCTGCTTCTACCATCAGAGCTTGAACACCGTGAGAAGCTCGATAATGAGAAAAAAGCAAAAAAGGTCACTCCATTCATTGATAATAAAGTCGTCGAAGCATTGAAATCATCGGATGTTTTGATAGAAGCGATTAGAAAAAATCAAATCAATTGGGGCGAGGATGAATTGGACGAGCTAAAATCATGGTATCGAAATGAAGTGCTGACTTCAGAATTCATAATTCCATTTTACGAAGGGAAAATTCCTGCTGACGGATTTGTTCAGGAAGTTTTTAAAAAGGTCATTTTTAAGAATGAGAACATTTCCGTTTACCTGGAAAATAAAAATCTTCATTGGTCCGAAAACAAACCGATAGTCAAGAGCATGGTATTGAAAACACTAAAAGCGATTGAAAGTGATGAAGAAGTGGTTCTTTCTGATCTGACAAAAAATGGGAAAGAAGATCTCGATTTCTTTGAGCAGATTTATAATGGTGTAATAAAAGAAAATCAATTGCTTGATGAGCTAATTGAAAGCAAAACACAAAACTGGGATGTTGATAGAATTGCTTTGACGGATTTGGTGATTTTGAAAATCGCATTAGTGGAAATGATGACTTGCCCAAGCATTCCCATGAAAGTTTCGATTAATGAAGCGATTGAAATTTCCAAACAATACAGCACTCCTAAGAGCAAACAATTTGTAAATGGAGTTTTGGATGTACTTTCAAACGAACTAACTTCGACGGGCAAAGTCCGTAAAAGCGGACGTGGTTTAATTGATAATAAGTAGCTCGAGTAAATAGGGCTTTAAAAATAAACGTGTATGAGCAGATCAGGTGGATCCTTTTTCGCATTCCTTTTCGGAATTATTACTGGTGGAATCCTAGGCATTCTATACGCTCCGGATAAAGGAACAAACACTCGTGATAGACTTTCCTATCAGCTGGATAAAGTGAAGAAACAACTTGAGGGTTTTATCCAGGATATCATTGATGGAAAAGAGGTTTTGGACAATGAGGCCAAAGATCAGGGAGAGAAAATCGTACAAGACGCCAAAGACAAGGCAGAGCGTCTTCTTGATGACGTAGATAGCTTAATTAACCAGATTAAGAAGGATTAATCCGAATCTTTAACAAATCATTAGGATATTTTTAACCAAACCTGAACGTTCTCTTAGGTATTTTTGTCATCCTTAATAAGAAAAATTTATACTATGCAAACAATAATGAAAACTTTTTTAAGTCTGACTGTGGTTGCATTGCTTGCAAGCTGCAGCAATAGTGATCTTGAATCTAGACTCACTAAACTTGAAGGTAAGGTTGCTGCATTGGAAGGAAGATCAGGAGTTGCTTCAACTTCTGCACCTACTATTACTCCGGTGAATAACGCTACACCTGTTGCCACTCCTGCTGAGAAACCAGAAGGTCCACTTCCTTCATTCAATTTCTCTGAAGAATTACACGATTTCGGAACCATCAAAGATGGTGATGTTGTTGAGCACGTTTTCTCTTTCACGAACACTGGTGCTGCCCCACTTATCATTTCTGATGCGAAAGGATCATGTGGATGTACTGTTCCTGAGTGGCCTAAAGAGCCAATCCCTGTTGGAGCTACTGGTCAGTTAAAGGTCAAATTCAACAGTAAGAACAAGCCTGGTATCCAAAACAAGACTGTAACTATTACGGCGAATACTTGGCCAACAACTCAGCGATTAAGAATCAAAGCAAATGTGCTGAAGGAAGGCCAGTAAGCTTTCAGATCGCAGTACATTTCATTAACATTGCCCTTCCATTTCGATGGAAGGGTTTTTTTATTATTACTAATTAAATGGAAATAACATTATTACAAGCAAGTGGAGATGGAGGACTTACTTCATTTCTTCCAATTATCGGCATGATTGCCATTTTTTACTTTTTCTTCATCCGACCACAACAGAAAAAGCAAAAAGACACAAAGAAATATCTTGAAGAGATCAAAAAAGGAGATCAGGTAGTGACAGTAGGTGGAATCCATGGAAAAATTACAGAGCTATCAGACACTACCGTTTTGATTGATGTAGATAGAGGAACTAAATTGTTAGTTGAGAAAGCTTCAATCTCATTGGAAGCGAGCAAAAGACTAAACGAAAAGAAAGAAAAAGAATAAACGCATGTAGCAATGGATCTTGAAAAAATTTTCATGCCATTCAGTAACTGGAAGGTAGTGCTGCTCTCCTTTTTGGGCGCCACTACCTTTTGGTTTTTTAGTGCGTTGGGAAAAGAATACAATACCGGGATTCAATATCCTGTCGAATTTGTGTTTGACCGAGATAGCCTTGTCGAGATGCAACCACTAACCGAATTTGTGGAGTTAGAAGTAACTGGCGGTGGTTGGGATTTGTTTCGTCAAGGTTTTTGGTTTGGTTCAGATCCAATTTTAGTTGAGCCGGAAAATCCAGCATCCACCGATTTTTTAACTAGGGCAACCATTCTCCCGGTTGTTCGAGATCATCTAAGTCAATTTCAAATCAACTTTTTATACACAGATACCATTTATCTTGACATTGACAGAAGGGTATCCAAAAAGGTTGACTTAAATGTTGATTCACTCAGTATCAGCCTGGATGAAAACTATCGGATCGTTTCCAATATTCGACTCGATCCAGATACAGCCATTATCTATGGCCCGACTAGTTTTATTGACACGTTGCAATCTTCTTTCAACATTCCAATTGAATCACAAGAAATCGACCGAAACTTTGATCGATTCATTACGCTTGGGCTTCTGGAAGATTACAACATTGCTTCCGATCCAACCACCGTGAAAGTCACCTTTGAGGTTGAGCAGTTCGATAATCTTCAATTACCTCTCAAACTTGAGCTGTTGAATTTTCCCGATGATTCCTCGGCCTATCCAAGTCAAGACGACATCAGTGTTAGTTTTTATGTTCAGCGATCCTTAAGAGAAGACTATTTCGCGGAAGACTTCAAAGTAATTCTGGATTATGATATGATCAGCAAAAGGGATTCCACTGCTCCTGCCATCATCATGATCCATCCTGAAAGTGCTTTAGAAGTGGAGGTTTTCCCAGATACATTAAAAATTTTATATCGTGAGTAGGCCAAAGTTGGTCGGCATTACTGGAGGAATTGGGTCAGGTAAGACAACCATTTGCAAAATATTTGAGGTCCTCGGGGTTAAGGTTTATTATGCTGATGATCGAGCCAAGAGTTTAATGGAAACCAACCAGAAGGTCATTCAGGAGGTTAAATCAATTTTTGGCACTGAAGCTTATTCCGGTGGTAAACTTAACAGGGCTCACATTTCGAAAATGGCTTTTGGGAATAAGGAATTGCTATCGGAGCTAAACCAAATTGTCCATCCTGCGGTAAAAGAAGATTTCGAAAATTGGGTTGAAAAAAACTCAAAAGAAGAAATCCTGATCAAAGAAGCTGCTTTACTAATCGAGGCAGGTTCATATAAAGAGTTGGATTCACTTCTATTGGTTGTGGCTGATGAGAAAACCCGCATTTCTCGTATACTCAAAAGAGATCCTCAAAGAACGGAGGAGTCCGTGAAGAAAATAATTTCTGAACAACTTTCCGATGAAGAGAAAATTCTGCTAGCTAGTTTTGTTATTGATAACAGTGGAAATGTTTCGTTGATAAAACAGGCCGTGGAAATTCACTCAAAGCTCATCGTCGCATAAAATCTTATCAAACTCATTTCTTTTGTACGCTTTGGAAAGTAATAATTCACCAGCTCTATTCAGGTAACTGACCACATGAAAGCCTGCCTTATCGAGGTGTTGATCGGCGAAAAAAATGGGCTCTTCCTCGCTCCCTACATTGAAAATGTCAGTAAACTCTGGACTTAAGATGAATCCATTTCTATTAGATAGTAATCCATACTTTCCATCTCGCACATACTTCATGATAATCTCATCATCCCGTGACAAAACTTCTGACAAGAATTCAACAGGCTCATCCACAATTTCCTCTGTCCAATTGACAAAATTCCATTCAGTTTCATTCCTTACCAGGAAAGAAGTATCATTCCAAAACCTTATTTCATCGTATGAGAAAGAAAGAACGGAATCCTCTAGCGCATTAACCAATCCAAATTTTCCTCGCTGCTTTACCAGGTAATTCTTACCAATTCGTTCTATCCTGGATTCATAATTCGGAGAAATTGTAATTTCATTTTCCAGATCCAGGCAACCAATCAGTCCATCCTTTAAGCTTAGGATTAGATCATTTTCCTCATCTATCGCGTCATACTCAAGGTCCAATAAATAAGTACCATCCAACTTCATCAAACCATTTTTCCCCTTTGATTTGACTTTCAATAAAGTATCATTGAAAAATGTAACCTCCTCGAATGTTCCTTTCACCTTCTCCAAACCAGCGGAATCAATGATGATTTTGGATTCCTCTTCTTCTATGAGCAAGTAGTTGGGCTGATTGAAAAATGAACGCACCTTTTGATCTGTCACCGTTCTTTCTTCAGCATTCGAAAAAATCAATTTGCTTTCTTCCTCAGCTACAGTAAGTGCGCAAAAATCATTCAGTAGTTTGAGTGAATCATAACCTCTGGATGGTTCTACATTCTGAGATCTTGCGATTAACATCCAATCTTCGTTGGTCTTCAATGCCAGCCATCCTGCGTTGGTTTCCAAATATGGATGCACTTGATTCATAATGTCCTGCTCGGAATGGTTGTAAAGACGATACCCATCTGCAGTCTTTAAGTACCAACCCGACTCGTCTGGATTAATTTCATAGACACCCCATGGGACTAAGAAATTCAACTCATCATCCAACATGCATTCACGATTATCTCTAAAACCAATAAGCATGTTTTCTGCTACGAGCTCAAGGTCTTCGAATTTGTACTCAAGATCTAACCCTTCTTCATGGAGATCTTCTTCGATAAGGTCTTCAGTATAAACAGCCAGAAGTTGATCTTTTTCAAACATCCAGAATTTGCCTTCTAATCGAATATCAGAAAACTCAAAATTGGTGATAAGATTTCCTGAGAATGAAACGAGTGCCCATTTTCCATCTCTCTTTACTCGTATCCAACGACCAGCCAAAACCTCCGCATCATCAATTGCAGTGTCCAGAATCTTAAATCCACTTTTATGATATAAAAAAGTTCCGTTCTTTGTATCGACTAAAGCTGCTCCATAAGTAAGGTCCTCATAATCATCCAATTCTGCTATTACTACCTCTCCATTCTTGTTAATAATTTGATTCTTAATTTCATTTTTCACAATCAGCCAATCACCTTCTGTCAAACCACATTTGTGATCATAGCCCACATCATCAAATGAATAAGGAATTTGGAGTGACCCATAACGTGAATGGAAACCGAACTCCCCATTTTCCATGGCGGTGATCAATTTCAAATCCCTCGTTTTGTAGATAGCCGTGATCGAATCTTGTCTTGGATGATTTGCGATGAATGGGTCTTCCGGGTCAACATAATAAAGAATATCAGCAGCTTTCTTTTTCAATTGATCATCTTGAGCAAACCTGATGAAATCTCTATAGCTATTTTCCTTATGATCTATGGTAGCATTCCTTAAAATGTATCGTTCTATCTCACTTCTGAATTTTGTTGTTGGGTAGTCATCTAGAAATTGGTAATAATCGGGTAATGACCCGGAGTAGGTCAACACCTGGTAGCGCAGTTCATCTATTCTCTTGATGGCAATTTCTCTAAACTCTGTGGTAGAATACTTCTCTAAAAACCGCTCATATACTCCGAGCTGATCATTTTTTCTAACCTGGTCAAAAACGATGCTATCTCTCCTAAAAATGAGGCGTTCTTCATATGGAGAGTTTGGATACAACGTCATAAAACTTTCGGCTTTTTCTATCGAAATATCTGAATCGACTCGAGCGTAAATTCGATCTCTGATACTTTCCGAAAGTTCTTGTATTCCATCCTGTGTTACTCCATCTTCTTCCAGTTCAGCTACATTTTCTTCATCCGTTTGGTTGAAAACCTTTGTTGCATCATTAACAATAACCCTGGCTGTATCAAGGTCGAATCCTGTGAACGATTCTGTGGAATAAAGTAAGGCCGAGTAGTAAATGGCACCAGCATTTTCCGGATCTTTCTCATATGCTTTGATGATCAGTTCATGGGCTTTATCGAACTCCAGCTTTTCAAAAGCACGTCTTATCCTGTCCAGATTTCCAGCTGGAGCAACTGCCATGAAGAGAAATTCCAATAACAACAGGTACCTCATTACGCAAATTAACAACAGATTAAGTTTCGAAAAGCACCCAGAAAAGTTTGATTTTTTTGAACAAAACTCTCGTGTTTATGGTTATATTTACTATCTACATTTACAGGCGAGTAAATTAGGCGGTGATTAGATTCGGTATCTTATACCGGGTCATGCTCGGTCCAACCAGCGAAGGATCGGCTATGGGAGTACACAAAGTGCTCCCTTTTTTTATGCTCAAATTTCAATAGCTTAAATATTGATAATTTTAAAATCCGGATTTGACCTAAAAATTTTCCTCCCAATTTGAAATAAATGTTCAGATCCTGCTACTAAAAAGTGAAGAGTCTTGTCAAGTACCTTTTTCAAAACGTTTGTGCTCGACAATATGCCAATGATCAGGCATATATGTGGTGTCTATTCAAGAGATGAGGAAGAGCTTAAAGACTTTATCCAAGAGGTGACTGTACAACTTTGGAAATCGCATGAAAAATTTGAAATGCGTTCCAAGGTTTCGACTTGGGTCTATAGAGTTACGCTGAATGTATGTTTGGCCATGTCCAGGAAGAATCGAAAATCAATTGATTCCGTTTCATTGGACAATGTCCAGGTTTCTGAAGAGATCGATCATGAGGAGAAGGAGCAGATTGAGCAGTTGTATAATGCAGTAAGAAAGCTAAAAGAGGCGGACAGAGCGATTATTCTGCTGTATTTGGAAAATAAAAGCTATAAAGAAATTGCTGAAATACTGGGAATGACCGTGACGAATGTTGGAGTGAAAGTAAATAGATTGAAAACTCAACTCAAAAAATTAATCGATGGCTGAGGTTGATATCATAGAATTATGGAATAAGGGTAAGAAGCATTCTTCGGTCGAAGGTGAACTTAACATCGATGAGTTAATCACTAAGAAATCCAAAACTCCTCTCTATTGGATAAAAATCATTTTATGGATTGAGTTTTGGATGAACTTGGTTTCACTTCCTCTTATCTATATTCTTTTTAAAGATGATGAACCTTTTCTCTATGGAATAGTAATGCCGGGAATCATTATCATCTACCTTTTTTATTATCAATTTCTTATTCAGAGAATTAAAGCGTTTGATTTTACCATTGACGTAAAAACGGGTCTTAAAAAATTACTTGGTTATCTCAATTTCTTTTTCCTCCACTACAAAGTGGTGATATGGGTTTTGATTCCTCTTACCTACGCCTATGGTGTATACATCGCTTGGGAAGAGGATCAACATGTTCCCTCCACCAATGATTTATTAATAATCACAGGTTTTGGAATTCTTTTCTGTGGAATACTTGGCTTGGTCTTGAATTTCTTGATAAACCTCATTTATGGAAGAAAAATAAAGAGGCTAAGAAGAATATTCGTGGAATTGGACCAGCCAGAGGAGGAAGGCTGAGATTATTTGACGGAAAACCTTAGCTCAAACTTTTTATTTTTTTCTTTTGACCCCTCTCCTTCTATGTCAAATACGCTCTGAGGAGTGTTGCCACTGACATCTTCCAACTTGGGATTAACATCAATCAAATAATCCTTTGACACCCATCGGTATTCTGGTTTAAAAATCAATAAGTCATCTACAGCCTTATAACGGAAATCTCCATTGACCTTGGCCCCATTTTCATCTCGGACCTCAATCAAACGCTCACTTAAAGCATTATCTAATAATCTGTTGGTTCGAATGATCAATTGATCAGTAGTTCCAGCATCAGGAATTTCCACTTCCCAGTTTTCAACATCAATTTCCGTTCGCAATGCCGAGGTGATTTTAAATGGCTTGATGAATTTTTCCTTGAGATTCCATTTTTCTGAAACCACCAATTGGTAAGATTCGCCTTCTTCAAATACTTCTCCAATCGTCATGTTTGGACCAACATTACGCTTGATTCTACCGGGATGAATTAGAACCGTAAGTCTTTTCCGATCTATACTCCAAAGGCCTTCTTCCATTTCCACAAATGGCTCTGCAATCACATCACCGTTTTCATTTTCAATACGGATGTAGTCAAACGGGTTTTGAAAATCTGCAGGGTTAGAAAAATGAATATAAAAGCGAAGAATGTTAGCCGGCAACTGATCACTTTCCGGAAATACCTTGACTACTTGGTTGGGTCTAGATCCAAGCTCATTGAAATTAATAATTGAAACAACATCCTCATCAATAGGGTAATCAGGTATAATCAGATTTAAGGAAGCAGACGAAAAAGTCGTCTCATATGAGATCTCCGGATCTGGAAGGAAGCGAGGCTTAAAATGGATTTTATCCTCCTTTGTGGAATAAGTTCCCAACATTGGTCGCGTGGAACTTTCTACGGTGATCTTAAAAAAAGTCGACCACTGTTTGCTTGTCAGGTTTTTGTTTCTAAGATTCGTAACGACCGATTCGTTTAATCCTTTAATTGTTATCTGACCGTAAGTGGCACTGATAACATTTTTGTCGTAGACGATTTCTTGTGACCTTCCGAAGTTGAGCAGAAAGAAAAAAGAAAGGAGGTATAGTGAACCTCCTTTATCGAATAAAAAATTGATACTTTTTATGGCCTCAACCATGATTTGGGAAGCGATACCAATGCTAGTTTACCACTTGGCATTCGCTGAGTTGCGAGTATGAATTTATCGTTAAAATCCTCAAGCTCCTGTACTCCCGATCCCGATCTTGGTGTGTATTTCACACCGGCGATGTATCCTTCCACTTCCGTGGTGATTTCCCCTTCGAACGATTCTACATCTGCTGGATCAAAGATTAATAATGGAAGCTGGCTATTGGACATAAGGACGTAATCTTTTCCATTGTTTTGATATGCCACCATATCCAATGGATAGTTGCCTGCACCAAATTCCGCAACGGTTCTCCCTTTCACATGCTCCTGATTTCCTAGCTTGTCCGTTTCAAATGTTACCAATGGAGTACACAGATAAGCTGCCATAATGTGGTTTTTGTTATTGAGTTCGTAAGGCAGAAATGTTCGAATCGGCGCGTGAGTTTCGTATTTCCCATGTGCTCCGTGGTAGATTTCTAGCGTAGAAGTCTTCACGTCTTTTTTGAACGGATAAGGGGCGATCCACATCGATGCAGCAAACTCTTCATTTGATAGTCCTGCAACATAAATGTTACCATCATTGTAAATCAAGTCTGTGATTGCATCAACTCGAAGTTTCGTGCCTTTTTTCCATTCATGTTCTTTCTCTGCTCCAACTGGATTTGGCAGGCTCACGCTTGAAAACTCGACGTTTTCCAGTTTTACTTCTGAGAACTCCCCTTCCGGAGAAACTTTGATTAACACATCTGCTGCAGACAGATCGTTCGGAAGCTGCCACCTTGATGTCCATTTTGCTCTTCCTCTTGATACACTCAAATAGGTATTTCTGGAAATAGGATTAACCGCCATATCATGTATCAAAATATTTTCTGCGGTAGTCCCTAGCATGCCAGCAATTTCACTTTCTACATCAGCGACATTTAAACCTTCTTCGTAATTGCTTTCCTGGTCGTCACTCAAATCGATGGCAAAAATGTTTCCACCTTCAGAGTCCCCTAGAAATAAGATTCCATCGACACTAAATGTCAGCTTACTGATTGATTTAATATCCGGTGTTCCTTTCTTCAACCCCGGATTCAATTCACTGGCAGAAAGTGAGATGATTCCTAGCGTTAAAAAAACTGTAAGTACTTTTTTAGTCATGGTTTAGATTTTTTGGTTGCTTAAAGTAACGGTTTCATTGGAAAAGTGTTGAAACAAAAAAGCTAAGAACCCGACAAAAGGGCTCTTAGCTGACAGATTAGAACAGGTTGGATCTTTAGATCTTAGTTAATGTCTTCTCCGTTTTTCAGTTTCTCCAGATTCTGGTCAATGATCGGTCCATTAACCCCAGCAGCGTTCGGAGGCATGTTTTCTTTTGCTAACTGCAAATATTTTATTGCTTGCTTGAAATTTCCAACTGCAGAATATCCTCTGGCTAATCCGTAGTTGGTTGGCCACTGACCTTTATTGGTTTTTGCATTGTATTGAAAAACTTCAAGCGCTTTTTCTTTTTGGTCGGATGCAATCAACGCACGACCATAGGCATGAATTGCACCTGCATTAGCTCCAGGCAATTTGATTGCTTCATCCATAATCGCATTTGATTCGTCTGTTTTTCCAGCATTTCTTAAAACAGTAGCTTTCGTAGATAAGGTTGCAAATGTTCTCTGACCTACAAAAGGTCCCGAAATCGCAGCATCTGCCCATATCAATGCCTGATCATGATCTCCTACATTTGACGCATAATTGGCTGCCGCTTGATAGTTAGTACCGGTAAATCCCTGCGAATTGTTTAACTCAGCCTTTAATGCAGCGATTGTAACCTTGTCAATGTCTTTAACCTCGATTTTGAAGGGAACCATTTTGTTTTCCCAAACCAACGCCGCAGTTGCAGATGTAGCTTGTCTATCAATGAAATCAAACGTGAGCCACTCTCTAAATTCCACGTCTTGAGCTTCGACATCCACTCTTAACGCATCGTTGGCTGGATCATAGAAGAAGCTTCCCCAGTGGTTATTATCTTTCGAAAAGACAAGTGTCCACGGGCCATTTTCAGCTGGTGCAACATGAAATCCATATTTACCTGCCTTTATCTCTTTTCCTTCAATTAAAACATCGTGCGAAAATTCAATTGTAGTGTTCTCATTAGCACCAGCTCGCCACGGCGATGGATTTTCAGGTGTACTTAATCCAAATCCAAGAGGTGCAAATCCCCAAGGGACGAGCTGTCCCCAAATTTGACCTTTTCTACTTTGTCCATTAAACCCGGTTACGTCAGGACTGTTGTAAACAATCTCAACGGAAGCCAATCTTCCAATGTATTGCTTGACAACACTTTTTTGATTACCTCCATTAGGTGGAGTACTCAATTGTGCCATTGTCGCAGTGACAAGACACATACATAGTGCTAGTAATAGTAGTTTGCTTTTTCCCATTGTTCAATATGGTTTTGTTGTATGCGTAGAACGACTCAGTGGTGATCTGCTGACTTATTTTGTTTTAAGGGGATTATATAATAGATGAATGGCTTATCTTAAGCCCATAAACGGTGTGCAATGAGAAGTGCCTTAAAAGGTCAATTGGTCGGTCTTGACCCTAAGTTTAACTATCGTGGACTTAATCAGACAAGGATTGAAACTTTCAGTGATGCAGTCTTTGCGGTTGCATTTACATTGGTCGTTTTATCCACTTCTGTTCCTGAGACATTTGAGGAACTTCGAAATTCAATCAATGACATTATTCCTTCTTTTATATGTATTGTCCTGATCGTAGTTATTTGGTATCAGCACTACATTTTTTTCCTTCGGTACGGATTACAAGACACTAAGACAGTGACGATTAATACGTTACTCTTGTTTTTACTGCTCATTTATGTTTATCCGTTGAAATTTCTGGCCCGGTTCCTTTATGAATTATACTCCGGTATTATCTTTAGAAAAGGCGACAACTTCATGAACAATTTCGGCGGAGAAATGAATAACAGTAACATGACGCTCTTAATGGTTGCCTACGGCCTTGGTGCTTGCGCTATTTTCCTTTCCATGTCCTGGCTCTATCGACATTCGTATAAAAAGAGAGAAGATCTGGAATTGGATGAATACGAGACCTTCTCTACAAAAGTCGGCATGTGGCAAAATCTCCTAATGAGTTCTATTCCATTTCTTTCCGTAGTGATCATTTCGCTTGGCATTTTTGGAAGAGGTGTACTCAATTATAGCATTGGTGGCTTCATATATATGCTTTATCCTCCAGTAATGTTCACGTTTGGGCGTATTGTGAACAAAAGGATGAAAGCAAGATTTGAGTAGCCTTAGGATTCCCTATCCTCATATAGTACCACTGATTCTTAGAATATTCGTTTTTATGTAACTAAAATACCCAAATATGGGTATTGACTTTATCATCTGATAAGTATGAACTTTACTTCTTGAAAAAAGCCGCCGCTATGAAACGAATTACTGTACTCCTTTTCGTAATACTGGTTCTTCTACTAATGATTGATGGACTAGGAATGTAAAAACCACAAACACCACCAAAATGAAAAAATTAGCAAAAGTAATCTTAATGATCACTGCCATAGTTCTTGCGGTGATTGGAATTGGCAGGGTTAAAATGGATAAAAGCCGATAGATAGTTTATTAGTTAAATAGTTGATTAGATGATTAGATCCAATTAACTAATTAACCATTCTACCAATTAACCAACTACAATTGCTTCGCTCGTTCCCAGTACTCATCCATCTCTTGAAGGGTCATTTCCCCCATTTGCTTTCCGTCTTTCTTTGATTCCGACTCCAAGTATTGAAATCGTTTGATGAATTTTTTGTTTGTACGCTCCAGCGCTTCCTCTGGATTGATGTCTACGAATCGAGCATAGTTGATCAAAGAGAAAAGTAGATCACCAAACTCTCCCATTTGTTTTTGAGGGTCTGATTCGGCTTGAAATTCGGTTAGCTCTTCTTTGACTTTGTCCCATACTTGGTCTTGATTGTCCCAATCAAATCCTACGCCTCTTGCTTTTTCCTGAATACGTATTGCCTTCACTAAAGCAGGAAGTGATTTGGGAACGCCTCCCAATACGGACTGATTACCTTTTTCTTTTAGCTTAATCTTTTCCCAGTTTTCTTTTACTGCTTGCTCATTATCCACTTTCGTATCACCATAAATATGAGGGTGTCTTCTGATCAACTTTTCGCTGATTCCCTCTAGTACATCTGCCATGTCGAATTCTTTTTTTTCTGAGGCAATCCGTGCATAAAAGATCATGTGCAAAATCAAGTCACCCAGTTCTTTCTTGATTTCGTCCAGATCATTTTCTACAATCGCATCTGACAACTCATAGGTTTCTTCAATTGTCAGATGTCTTAAACTCTCCATCGTTTGTTTTTTATCCCATGGACAGTTTTCTCGCAACTCGTCCATAATAGTCAACAAACGATCAAAGGCTTTAAGTTTTGCTTCTCGGTTTAGATCTGGTTTCGATAATGGTGCGTTCATGGAATTTTTATGAATTGCATTTTGTTTGAACATTACAATCGCAAATTGGCTAATTTTGAATCAAAATTGATGTGATGCAAACAGTATTATTGGGAGTCGGTTTTTTTGCACTATTCTTCATTCTGCTTTCAGTTAGAATCCTGCTGAAGAAGGACGGTGAATTCAAAGGCACATGTGCGTCTCAAAACCCCTATTTAAATAAGGATGGACAAGCTTGTGGATTTTGTGGAAAAACAGTCGCTCCTGGTGATTCATGTGGCAATCCGGATTCAGAAGTAAATAAGGTATTAGCAAAATATTAAGCCACTAGTTTTCAATCAAACCTTTCTTCAATTAATCTGAGTTGCTCATATTTGCGCGGCTTAAAAATAATCACCCTTGACACTTATAAAATCTATTTCCGGCCTACGTGGAACGGTCGGAGGAAAACAAGGAGAAAACCTAACTCCAATTGATGTAGTCAAATTTTCGGCTGGATACGGAGCTTGGCTAAAATCTGCGAATGACAAACCCAAGGTAATTCTTGGAAGAGATGCCCGCCCTTCAGGAAAGCCTTTTTCCAGAATCGTTGCAAATACGTTAATCAACCAAGGTATCGAGGTGGTCGACCTAGGCCTTAGTACAACTCCTACAGTAGAAATGGCTGTTTTGGCAGAAAAGGCTCAGGGAGGAATCATATTGACCGCAAGTCATAATCCTGCCGGCTGGAATGCGATGAAACTGCTGAATGAGAAAGGAGAATTTATTTCAGCGGATGATGGGAAAAAGGTTTTAGACCTCTCTGAATCTGGAGAGATTGAATATGTAATCCCTGCAAAATTTGGTAAATACCGCAAAGACGACTCCTACATTGATTACCATATGGAACAAATACTGAATCATGAGTTGGTGGATGTGGCTGCTGTCAAAAAAGCGGGATTCAAAGTAGTAGTTGATGCCGTAAATAGTACTGGCGGAATTTCGGTACCACCACTTCTGAAAAAAATGGGAGTAGAGGTAAAAGAAATGTTCTGTGAACCAAACGGAAATTTCCCTCACAATCCAGAGCCGCTTCCGGAAAACTTACAGCAAATAAGTGGCGAACTTCAAGCGGGAAACTATCACTTAGGCGTTGTGGTAGATCCGGATGTCGATCGACTCGTTTTCATTTGCGAAAATGGAGAACCCTTCGGTGAAGAATATACGCTTGTATCAATTGCGGATTATGTGCTTTCTCAGAAAAAAGGAAACACAGTTTCTAACCTATCTTCTACTCGAGCATTAAAAGATGTGACTGAAAAACATGGGTGTGAATACAATGCATCAGGTGTGGGAGAAGTACATGTCGTGGCAAAGATGAAAGCCACAAATGCAGTTATCGGGGGTGAAGGAAACGGTGGAGTAATTGTTCCGGAATTGCATTATGGCCGAGATGCATTGGCTGGCCTGGCCCTATTTCTTACTCACTTAGCTAAATATGGAAAGAGCGCATCGATGCTTAGAGCAACTTATCCGAACTACCATATTTCCAAGAACAAAATTGAATTAACTCCAGAGATAAACGTGGATGGAGTCTTAAACGCAATCAAAGAAAAATATTCATCCAATCCTATCAATACCGAAGATGGTATCAAGATAGAATTCGACAATGAGTGGGTTCAACTAAGAAAATCAAATACTGAGCCGATTATTCGTATTTTTGCTGAGTCTGAAAGTCAGAATACGGCCGAGCATTTGGCTAATAAATTGATCCATGACATTAAAGAAGTGATTTCAGGTTAAAAATTGGAACGCGTATGAATGTTTACTTTGATAATGCTGCTACAACCCCGTTGGATCCAGCTGTCTTTGAAGCAATGAAACCTTATCTGCTGGAGCATTTCGGAAACCCGTCCTCCATTCATACCCACGGAAGAAAGGTACGAACTGCAGTGGAACATGCGCGAAAAAAAGTTGCTGATTTACTCAACGTAACTCCAGGTGAGATCTTCTTTACCTCTGGTGGTACGGAGGCTGATAACACTGCTATTCGATGTAGTGTTCGTGACAAAGGAGTGAAGCACATCATTTCGAGTAAGATTGAACATCATGCGGTAGCGCACACGTTAGAGGCAAAAGAAAAAGAAGGGGTTAAAGTAAGCTACGTCAATCTAAATGGCGATGGAGAAATCGATTATGATCATTTAGAGGAATTGTTGAAAAACAGTAGTGATTCGATGGTTTCACTAATGCACGCCAACAATGAAATCGGAAACTTATTGGATTTGGAACGAGTTGGGGATTTGTGCGAAACTTACGGCTCAATTTTCCATTGTGATACGGTGCAAAGCATGGCCCACTATGTCCATGATCTGAGTCAATTAAAAATAGATTTTGCGGTTGGATCAGCACATAAGTTTCATGGCCCGAAAGGAATAGGGTTTTTATACATTAACCATGAAATGAAAATTAATCCTTTCATACATGGTGGAGCTCAGGAACGCAACATGCGAGGTGGAACCGAAAACGTGTGTGGGATTGTTGGGTTGGCAAAAGCGATGGAGATTGCCTATTCAGATATGGCGGCCCACAGGAGCCACATTGAAGGACTGAAACGACGGACAATAGATAAACTAAGGAATTCGATTGAAGGTGTTGCATTTAATGGAGTTTCCGATGATCTGGACAAAAGTTTGTATACTGTTTTGAATATTTGTTTGCCTCCATCTGAGGACAATGATATGTTGCTTTTTAATCTTGATATCAATGGCATTTCGGTATCAGGAGGCAGTGCTTGTTCTAGTGGCTCTAACATTGGATCGCATGTACTAGCGGAGTTAGACAGAGATCAAGCAAGAGGAGCAATAAGATTTTCATTTAGTAAGTACAACACTGAAGAGGAAGTGGATTACGCAGTAGAGAAGTTGGCCAGTTTGTACCAGGGCCAAACTATTCCTGCATGAACATTTTCACTAACCAGTCACTCACAAAACAGGATATTATTCACTGGATTCCCAGGATAATTGTCGTTATCATTATCGGGCAAACGCTTCCTTTCAAGTATATGGCTGCTGAAGAAAGTGTTCAAATCTTCACCAGGCTTAACATGGAGCCTTACGGTAGAATTGGAATTGCAGTCATTGAGACTGCTGCTATCATTTTATTGATGTCCAGGTTTTACATTATGGGTGCGATCATTTCACTAAGCATTATTAGTGCAGCCAACTTTCTACACTTTGCCAAACTTGGATTGGTCATCAATAATGACGGAGGTTTGCTTTTTTTCCTCAGTATCATTGTGATTGTCTGTTCTCTGTGGATTGTGATCTATTGGAACACCCTTAAGAAAAAGAAGAAACAGGTCAAGTTCGACTTTTCAGATACGACCGAAGAAAACTAACTATCAATCAGGTTGTAATCTGAACTTCACCCCTTCTTCACCGAATATCATCGCCGCAAAATCTTCTTTCGCATTATTTATTCCATGATTTTGATCAATTTTCCTGGTTAGGGCAATTTTCTTTATCCTGAATTATACGCAGTTCGCACGCTAAAATATCCCGTTCGTTCATCGACTTTCCAATCCATTGTACGCTTGAATATCGGATTCTAAGTTTGAATTCCGATATAGTTAAAATTCTCAAAGCGAAATACCATGGAACACTCAAATCATAGCTCATTCAAAAGAATACTTTTTGTCATAACCATTGGAGTATTATCAAATTTTATTGACTCTGCTATTAGTGAGACATCAGCTTCACACGCTACAAAAGTGCAAACCGCTGGATTCAATATCCCTCTAGAGAGTTTTTCTCTACAGCAGTATAATGCAACCAGAGTTTTAGGTACTTCAGTATTATTCATTCTGATGTCCACAGTTATCTCCTTGTTTAAGAACAAACAGAAAATACAGAAAGAGTCTGATCGAGTAAAAACAGAGCTGGAAAAAAAGAGTCATGATTTACAAACTCAAACCATGGATTTAATCAGGATGAATAATAGCTTGAATGAATTGGAAGAAGGGCTAAAGGATCTAAAATCCAAGATATCTGAATACTCTCCAGAAGTACAAAAGCTTATCAACTCTATTAAAGTGAATAAGTATCAGGAAAAGCAATGGGAAGATTTCAATCAATATTTTAATAGTACTAATAATGGCTTTGTGGATTACATGAAAGAAGCCTTTCCACAATTGACCAGAAATGATATAAAAATCTGTCTACTGATATTGATGAATTTATCCAGAACGGAAATCGCTACCATGTTGAACATTGAGTGCAAAAGCGTTTCTGTATCCATGTGTAGAATTAAGAAAAAATTAGGCCTTTCAGAACAAATAAAACTTTCAGATTATCTCTTTAAGATCACAAGGAAACGAAAAATAAGAGTGATGAAACCAAATAGTTCTGACATTGATACTGTGCTTAAAACTTCAGCATAGAGGCCAAAATGGTTTGTCTGTCAACTCCTGATTTTCATTAGAGTGAAAGGGTAAGACCCGAATTTACCCCAGCTAATCCATTGTGATAGCATAATTCCAAGAATTAAATAATCGTAAAATAGATATCTCCAGTCATGTAAATAAGAATAGCCTAATCCTTAAATTTATCAATTGATAATGATTCTTCTTCTCTTTTTCAGAGCAAGATCATGTCACCCACTACTTAATCATGTTATCCACTACTATCAAAGTAAGAATTCTTCTCCTGGCAACCACACTGTTGCATTCATTCCTTGGTTTTTCCCAGTTCAAGGAGCGTTTCAATGCCATTTCTTTATTATCAAAACAATACCCTGATTCTGCGCTCCAACTCACCCTTGAATTAAAATCGGATGCAGAAAAAGAAAACAATAGGTATGGAATTGCGAAAGGGCACTTCATGCTTGGCATCTTCTATCACCAAGGAGGAGAATTTGAAAAAGCAGTTTTTAACTACTTGGAAGCAATAAGAAAAGGTGAAGAAGTTGAGTACAATGACAAAGTAAACGATCAGATAAATCAGTATCGTTACCTCGCCTCAATTTTCATGAAATTCAGCGCGTATGATCTTGCTGCTGAGTACTCAGAACAAGCATTAAGAATTGCTGAGGAAAGTGCTAATGAAGCTCAGATCTTGAATCTTTACCATCAACAAGCAGTCATCAAAAGGGATCAAGGAGATTACGCTAAAGGATTGGAGATCATGAAACGGATTTTGCCTAAAAGAGAGAAGGGAACGTACTCGTACTTTTCCGTTCTTAGTATGATGAGCGTTTGCTATAATCGTCTTGCGGAATATGATTCTACGGTACTCATCTCAAAACAAATGATTGAAGAGCTACCCGATGGGGATTTTAAGAAAGCTATTCCTCATCATAACATGGGTCTGGCTTATACCGCATCTGGGGAATATGATAAGGCGGCCGTTGAATTTCAAAACGCACTGTACCACAGAAAATTCGACACTCGAAGAGAGCTCGGACCTATAGGAGTCGTGAATACACTAGTGGATTTTTCAAAATTGTATATCAAGACTGAAGAAATAGAAAAGGCAAAATCATTGCTAATTGAGGGAGAGGCAATTATCGAGAGTATTCAATCTTCCTATAAATATGAAGAATGGTTTTTTGAATTGTATAATCACTTATCACAAGTGTATGAATTACTTGGTGATCTTGAACAGTCTCGGTCTTACAAAGCCAAATATGAAATCGCTCTTGAAAAATACGTAGACCTTTACCAAGAGCACGATATGGAAATTTTAGTAAACAATTATTTCAACGAAATAGAAACACAAAGTAAGGAAGCTACCACAAGACGCTACAGGACTATTGTATCCGCAAGTTTGCTTTTTATCTTGGCTCTTACATTTTCCATCAACCGCTATAATGCTTTCCGCTCCAGAAAAAAGTTGAACAAAAAAACAGTAGATCATAAGTTGGCTGAACTTAAAGCGCTTAAAGCACAAATCAACCCTCACTTTTTGTTTAATGCGCTGAACTCCATCCATTCGTTTATTCTGGAGGACAAACATGGCATTGCAGAAGAATATTTAGTGAAATACGGTCGACTGATGCGTCAAATTCTAAATCACTCTGACAGCCTAATAATTCCACTAAACGAAGAGCTGGATACGCTTCAATTATATGTTGAGCTTGAGCAACTTAGAGTAAGGCAAGGATTTGACTATGAAATCAAAATAGATGAGAAGGTAAAGCCTTTCGAAACTAATATTCCATCAATGGTTATTCAGCCATTTTTGGAAAATGCCATTTGGCATGGAGTTTCGAAGCTTGAAACAAGGGGGAAAATCACTTTATCGATAGAATCATTAGAAAATGAATTAGAGGTAAAAATTATCGACAATGGTGTAGGTTTTGATTCATCCACACCAAGTAAAGATGGTCACAATTCTGCTGGAGTTAGATTGGTTAAGGAACGCTTAGAGCTTTTGAAAGAATCGACTGGTGAGAAATCAGTTATTGAAATTGAAAGTGAGGTAGGGAAGGGAACCAAAGCAATTCTTCGTTTTTCTGATCAATTAACTTGATATCAAAAAAGTCGAAACCTAAATTCAAGACTAATTTGGTTTGCTTTAAATCTCATTAAGTTTATCAAATGATAATAAAACTAACTATTAATTAGCCAGATCATCTCTATGGAGATCCTTTTTGCCACAATCTGCGCTTCTTGAAACAGTGGAATAGATGAGGAACTTATTTTTTATTTTCATTTTGATACAACCACTGGCAATGTTATCACAAACGATAATAAAGCGAGCCGATACACTTTCTAAATCTATCCATTTGATTGTTAAAAGCAATGCCGATTCCACGTTACAGCTAGTGAGACAACTGAAAAATGACTCGGAAAAAGAAGACAACCAGTATGGCCTAATGATGAGCCATTATCTACTTGGCCGCATTTACAGAGAGCGAGGAGAATTTGATAAAGTTGTTGAGAATTATTTGATCTCAATACAAGAAAGTGAGGTTGAACAAAACAATCAAGCAGTTTTAAGTCCCAATCAAAGGTATCATCTATCGATACTTTATTTACAACTTGGAAACATCTTTAGAAACTATAGGTCGTATGCTCTTTCAGCCAAATACCTTGAAAAAGGAATGACTGTAGCTGAGCTAACCAGTGATACCCACCTCTATGCAAGGATTAAAGCTAGCCTAGTAATGACCTTTGAGAAGTCAGGAGAATTCGAACGCGCTATCAGAACCGCAAAAAGCAATTTAGAAGATGATGAAATAAGATATCATCAGCTATTAATTATGGGCTGGTGTTATAATCATTTATATGAATATGACTCTTCAATCCTAGTAAACAATCAAATATTGGATGAAGTGCCCAATTCCATGAGCCATTTAAGGGAGTATGCTCATAACACGCTTGGAGAAGCCTATTCGTCTAAAGGTGATTATGACAATTCAGAAAAGGAATTTTTGAATGCACAGAGTTTTAGAGAACAAAATCCACAAATTGATAGAAAGCCAGATTATAGAATAAACATTATCTATCAACTAGCAAAAATGTATCTTAAGTCTGGAGAAATTGCAAAAGCTAGGGAACAGCTTCATTATGGTGAGCAACTTATCGAAAGTGAGCAAGATGATTACAAACATCAGACTTGGTTCTTTGAAACGTATCAATTGCTTTTTCAAGTTTATGACCAGTTAGGAGATCAAGAAAAATCTGCATACTACAACAGGAAATATGATGATGAACTTGAATTATACACCAAACTCCACCAACGATATGATATGGACAAAATAGTCCAAAGCCATTTCGATGATATCGAAACCGCCGAAAAGGAAGCAACCACTCAGTTGTACATATGGATAGTAGCCGGGGGATTGATTCTCGACTTGGCCATTTTATTAGCTGTTAATTACCTACAGCAAGTACGAACAAGGAAAAAGCTCGAGAAAAAAACAATTGACCAAAAACTTGCTGAGCTCAAGGCACTCAAAGCACAAATAAATCCACATTTCTTATTCAATGCACTCAATTCCATCCAGACCTTTATTTTGGATGATAAGCAGGGAGTTGCCGAAAGCTATTTAGTGAAGTATGGCCAGTTAATGAGAAAAATCTTGGATCATTCCAATGAATTAACCGTTACACTTAATGACGAACTGAAAGCACTTAAATTGTATCTGGAATTAGAACAAATAAGAGTGAAACACGGTTTTGACTTTGAAATTGAAATTGACGAGAAGATTGATCCATATGAGACATATATCCCGTCAATGGTGATCCAGCCATTTCTTGAAAATGCTATATGGCATGGGATTTCGAAACTTGAAGAAAGAGGTAAGATCACCGTTAATGTTGTTTTAAAAGATGAAGAAATAGAAGTGAAAATCGTCGATAATGGAGTTGGATTTGAATTAGCACCAAATGGAAGTGGGCATACTCATTCAGGAGTACGCCTGGTAAAGGAAAGACTTGAACTTCTCAAAGAATCGGCAGAAAAAGAATCAGTTGTTAGCCTTGAAAGTGAAGTTGGTGTAGGGACCACAGCAACATTGCAATTTCCTGATAAATTACATAATTGAAATGTAGCCATGATAAAAGCACTGCTAGTTGACGATGAACCACAAGCAATAAAATCTCTAAAAATATTGCTTGAAAAGTACTGCCCAGAGGTTAATGTCTTAGGAGAAGCAGAAAACATAACTGAAGCATATCAATTGATTCAAAAAGAAAATCCTAATCTGGTTTTCTTAGACATCAACATGCCAGGTGGCACAGGAATAGAATTGCTTGAACAGCTTGATGGCTTAGATCTGGAGGTTATCTTCACAACAGCACATCATGAATTTGCAGTAAAAGCATTGAGATTATCTGCCCTGGATTACTTGTTAAAGCCAATAGACTCTTCTGAACTCAGAAAAGCGGTCAGCAGATATACCATGAAAAATTGGCGTATGAATGATTATTCTATTGTCAAAGAGGTTTTAGCAGGAGATAAGCCTAAGAAAATAGCAATAAATGCGCTAGAAAGAATTCATATCATTAATGTGGAAGATATTCTCTATTTAAAGTCCGATAAGAATTATACCTCTTTTTTCCTTTCATCAGAAGAAATCATAGCTTCAAAGCCGTTAGGTGAATTTGAAGAGCTGTTGAGAGACTATGGTTTCATCAGATCACATCGCTCCACTATTATAAACATTGAACGTGTTAAGGAATTCAAAAAAGGTAGAGATCCATATGTATTGTTGGACAATGGAGCTCAGTTAGAAGTTTCAAGAACAAGAAAGGATGAATTATTATCCAAGTTAAAAGGCAACTTATAGCTCTCTAAATCCTGATAAATACGCACTTCGTCACCGTAAAAGTGTAGTTCGTTCATTGGATGACAAAGTAGTTCTCAAATCTTAAGAGTCAAGCTAAATTTATCCACATCAATCGGTTAAATGAGGATCATTTAACGATCCTTATAGATTTGTAGCCACTAAATGAACTTGAGGAGGTTCTAAAATTGAAAGCCACTAATTCATGTTAACAATCTTCTTCCATTCTGATTTAGAAAAGTCATAAGCGTTCACGTGAAAAAAACTCTCAGCATCATATTGATTACGTTTTCAATAGCATCAGCGAACGCTCAAGCCTATTTGTTCAAAACTTCGTACGGAAATCATCATTCCTCAAGATCCGATCGAATAGCTTTCGGCGAAAAGCTTCCTTTGATAAGCCTAGATAGCACTTCTGTTCATCGATTAGATAGCCTTCAAAAAATTACGGACAGAAATTTTCAAATAGCTTTTAAGATCTTCTCATTTCTATTTTTTTTCGGAACCCTAAATCTTTTCCTTAAGTGTTTCAGAAAGGGCAAACGAGTTAAAGAAGATGAGAAACTTGCGACAGAGAAAAAATTGGCAGAATTAAAGGTATTGAGGAATCATCTAAACCCGCATTTCCTTTTCAACACCATTAACTCAATTCAAACTTTTATTCTAGAAAACAAACACTCAATTGCAGATTCATATCTTGTGAAATACAGTCAGCTGATACGTAACATATTGAATCATTCGCAGGCATTAACAGTTCTGCTATCCGACGAGTTAGAATCTATCAAGCTCTACGTTGAACTAGAACAACTGAGAATAAGTAGGGGGTTTGATTTCGAAATAAAAGTGGATGATAAAATAAACCAAAAAGAAGTGGTCATACCTTCAATGATAATCAGACCATTAATTGAAAATGCCATATGGCATGGTATATCAAAGAAAAAGTCAAAAGGTCGAATTACTCTTGCGTTTATTGCAAAACCTGAAACCATTGAAATATGTGTAAGTGACAATGGAGTTGGTCATGATGATACTAAAGCTATGATCAAGAAAAGTTTTGTCGCAGACCGACTAAAATTGCTAGATGAATCCTTTAGCAATAAAAGCAGTATGGATATTCAAAGTGCTAATAACGTAGGAACAATAGTATCCATTCACTTTTCCAATGATTTGCCTAGGTAGATAGATCGTACCTTTGCATTGTAATCAAAACTCTAAAACTGATTCAGGGATCACTTACCATTTGCTCAGTAGAGTTGATATGAAAAAGACCATTGAAGCTTTAGGCATTGCTATCTTTTTACTTCTATCCTTTAGTGCGATAGGGCAAACAAACTATGTTCAATCTTCAAGCCTTCAGAATGCCGAAAGATATATCGTTTCCCCTTCCGATTCCTCATTTATTTTTAGTCCAGGTCATCGTTTTTCAGCATTGGTGATAAAAAGCAAAATTGAAGGCAGATTTTCAGTAGTGTTAAACAGTGAGGTCGTAATAATTCCAAAAGATGAAGACGTTGATGGGCCTACCTATTTCATTTCACTGCCGGCTTCCAGACAGCAAATTGAATTGATTGTGCCCCAAAATATCTCTTTTGATCTTTTTTCAATCCAAAGTGGATCAACCCCAAACATTCGATCTAGAAAAGCCAGAGAGGAATTGATACTTGAATGTAACGATCCGATTGAGTATGTCCCGCAATCCACTTGGAGAGAGGGACTCCCAGAACCTGAATATACCAGGTCCTTTCATCGAGTCTTTCACAATATCGTGCATCATTCGGCTGGTTCGAACACCAACACGAATTATACACAAGTAGTAAGAGACATCTACATCTATCATACCCAGGTCAATGGCTGGTCAGATATTGGCTACAACTATTTAATTGGTCAAGATGGTACCATTTTCGCCGGACGTGATCCAGGAACTGGAAGCTTAGATAGGGTAAGAGGGGCACATTTTTGTGGAGCAAATACCGGTACTCTGGGAGTTTGTCTTCTTGGAAATTTTGAATCTGCCACCCCCACGAGTGAAGCATGGTTATCGCTGGAATCATTATTAACTTTTCAATTGATCAACCAGGAATTAGACCCATTTGCCTCGTTTTCTCATCCCCTTGGAAGGTTGGGAGTCATCGCAGGTCATAGAGAAGGGTGTTCTACGCTTTGTCCAGGCATCAACGTATTTTCACGACTACAAAACCTTCGGGTTTCCTTGGCCTCAAGGATCGAATATTGTGAATCAGGATTACCTAAACTTTCTTTTCAAGCGGATACATTAGTGGGAGTTGACGAAACCATTGTATTTCAAAACACCAGTCAGGGTTATGAAAGTTATCGTTGGGTATTGGAAGGTGCGTTTCCACAATGGATAAATACCCATGATGCTCAATCTTCATATTCGACTCCTGGCTTCTATGATGTGATGCTTATCGGCAAGCGAGAAACAACAACCGATACTTTAATTGCATCTGATTTTATACAAGTAAGCCTGCTAAAAGATGAACCAGTAATTTTTCCTAATCCGGCTCAAAATCAATCACTGATATCTGTTGACTTCAAGGAAGAAATTCAACGTATTGAGCTCGTTAGTCTAAATGGAAGACTCGTCAGAGAATGGAAAGATGTAGCTGGCGAAATCAAATTGCCAGAAATCCAATCAGGAATTTATTATTTGAATGTAATCTCTGGCAATAAGTCACATCCGAGTAAACTCATACTAAAATAACCTGCAAATCATTCGTTAAGTACTGCGCTCAAAATAGCTCAATAAACTAGAATTGGGGATTTTAAGTGTTTTACAACCTATGTAAACCTTTTGTGACACTATTAATAGCAAATCAAATAGTTGACCTGACTAAAATTGGGTTGTCGATCGAACTATTTGACCATGAGACATTTAAAATTAAGAGCATTCCTAAAGCTGACGATCACAAGTGTGATGCTTGTCATCTTGGGAGCAGCGAATGATCCATCAGAACAATTCCAAGGTGATTCATTCAAATCGGCGATAGAAAACAAGGCCGCTAACCTGTATTACATTCACGCTGGTGTTAAAGGATTTGCAACTCAAGATGAATCTGGAAAGCCTTCGGGCATGCTAGTAGAACTGATGAGTGAGTTTGAAGAATATTTACAAGTAAAATATGGAATCAAGATAACCAGCAACTACTCGGGTGTCCCTCAAAACAGTTTCAAAACCTATTTGAATAAGGTGGGCATTAGCTCCGGTGGAGTCTTTGGCCTCAGCAACACTAGTATTAATCCGGAACGCAAGAAAAAATTATTGTTCAGTCCTGCTTTTCTAAATAACATTTCCGTCATGCTTTCAAACAAGAGTTTCCCCACCTTGGAAAGCATGGATCAAATAAGTTCAACTTTTCAATCCAAAAATGCCTACGTGGTTCCCTCCTCGGTTAATCATAAATTGATGATTGAGACAAAAAACAAACTCTTCCTTGAAATGAATATGATCGACATACCTTCTAGTAAGGCATTGGCAGAAAAGCTAGCTGAAGATCCAAATGGTTATGGCTATCTAGATATGTACTACTACCTGGAGTTTGTAGTTAACCAGGGGAAACCGATTAAGAGACATGCGGTGGGTGATCGACTCGGAGATGAGTTTGGAATTATTATGCCTTTGGACAGTGATTGGGGACCAGTGATGACAGAGTTCTTAAATTCCGGATTTCTCGATACACCTGCTTACCGACAAATGGTCATTGATAATCTCGGAAAAGGAGCATTGCGCATGCTCAAGAAGGAAGAAAACCAGTAGCAAGATCCTCCGATCAGCTATGGACACCCCGTTGAGTCAGTCGCGGGGTGTTTTTATTTTGTCACAATATGAGCCAAACACTCGACCCATTTATCCTCCGCATTAAGACTTGGAACTAGGTTCCATTGCTCGCCACCCGCTTCTATGAAATCTTCCTGATAGGCTTCTCCTACCTCTATGGTTGTCTCAAGACAATCGGAAATGAATGCCGGTGAAAATGCCAATACTTTTTTTGTTCCATTTTTTGCCAATTCTTCCAATGCTTCATCCGTATAGGGCTGGATCCATGGTGTTTTGCCAAGTCTTGATTGGAAAGTCACCGAATAGCTTCCTTTTTCGATCCCAAGTTTTTTTACGAGAAGTTCTGTCGTAGCAAAACACTGAGCTCGATAGCAGTACCTGTTCTTATCTGTGATCGAAGAACAACAATCTCCCAATTGACAGTAATTGTCCACTGAGCCTTTTATAATCTGTCGCTCAGGAATTCCATGATAACTGAAAATGAAATGATCATAAATTGTTTCATTCATCAGTTTTTTGGCATTATCAACAATCGTTTCAAGAAACAGTTCTTCTTCAAAAAACTGGGAAGTGAATTTTATATCTGGAATGATTTGCCAATCCTTCACGATCTCCATCACCTTATCTTGAACCGAACCGGTACTGGCTGAAGCGTATTGTGGGAATAATGGAATTATGTGAATGGAAGCACAATCTCTTAGTGAATTTAGTCCCTCTTGAATGGATGGGTTTTGATACCGCATGGCCAATTCAACCTGGAAGTCATCACTCAATTTTTCACGTAATTTGTCTCTTACTTCGAAACCATAATATTTCAACGGAGATCCCTTCTCATCAAAAAGCAGTCGATATTCCTTGGCTGATTTAGGAGCTCTGAGAGGCGCAATGATGAGATTGACTAACATCCACCGATTGAGAAATGGAATGTCAATCACACGTTTGTCCATCAAAAACTCCCGAAGATATTTTCTTACATCTCCTACTTTGGTTGAATCAGGAGTACCAAGATTTACTAATAAAATCCCCTTCTTAGTCATGTTAATTTAGAATATTAGCTTCCCAAATAATGATTGAATACACTAGAAACCGCGCAAATCGGAATAGGGAAAAGTAGAGATATTTCTTAAACGAATATTTCACTGAACCCACCAACATCGCGATACCTGAAAACGGCAATGGAGTAATAGCAGCAACAACCACCAGAAATCCTCCATAATGATTCAAGTGCTCTTCGAATTTTCCAAACACCCTTTTTTTCATGGCGACAAAAAATTGAGTTGTATTTAAATACTGCCCAATCAGAAATCCTATTACTCCTGCGAAATAGGAGATAAAAGAAAGCGGAATGATATTATTAATGTAGTTAGTCAAAACCTCGGCTCGGAGCGACCAAATCATAAAAAACTCTGGCGGGATAATTCCAAATATCACTTCCGATGCAAGAAAGATAAGATATACAACCGTTGGTTTCTCGTATACCGGGCCAAGAACCGCCTCTAATGTAAAATTGAGGTTGTTTCTGGCATAGAAGTAACCCCCAACAATTACTATCAACCACATGAATCCTCTGCCAAGATTTCTCAGCAAAAATCTTCTTCGATCAGGAAGTACTTTGGTTTCTTCTTTGGACATTTAGAAATGGAGATAACCCTATTTTGGATCAGATTGTTCAACTTCTACCGATTCTTTTTTGGTAGGCTTCTTGTCGAAAGAAACGGACCAGTAGGGATCTGCAAGTTCGGTGTATCTCCCGTGAAATTGGGTTAGCATTATTTTCACTGCATAGTTTAGACGGTTGACAGCATCTATGAAATAATCGTGGCGATTTTTGGGGTGATAAATGAAAAACTTAATGACGGGAAATGCACAAGTCCTAAAGTCACCTAAGACTTTTTTTGTATCTGGTTTTTTCTTTTCTAAACGTTCAGTCGCCTTTCCACAGCAATTTCCCAATCCTTTCACTAATGGGATGTATATTTTGTTCACTTCTCGTTCTTTTTGCCCCATCTCTTCGGAGGCTTCATCGCAAAAGGCTTTCAAAATACGTAATGATGGAAGACTCATGGAAGCTTCAGTGAAAACATCTGGCTGCCAAAGAATTTCCCGAAAGGTAAAAAGTGAGGGAAGTAATTCCGTATCATACTCGTCATCATTTTGAAGAGCCTTCAACGTTTTGTTTGAAATTCCCGTCACTTCAACATCTCCAGCATGAAACTCATACGACCACCCCTTCTCATTGTCTTCAATGAGTTTGTGAAAATTCCATATTTCGTTTAGTGCCAGTTTCATCCCAAAATCAAAGGCCAAAATAACACATTACGCCTCATAACTTTTAAATAGTCTATGAAGAAACGTACTTTTAAGCTTATGTATGGAAAAAAAGTGGATTTACTTAGATGAACCGGATGAGCAAATAATTCAAGACCTTTCCAAATCCATTAATATAAATCCAACCCTAGCCAAAATACTTGCCCAGAGAGGTATTCAATCGTTTGATCAAGCCAAAAAATTTTTTCGCCCAAGCTTAAAAACATTGCACGATCCATTTCTTATGAAAGATATGGATAAGGCGGTGAACCGATTATGTGATGCTGTTTTCAGCAAGGAAAAAATTTTGCTTTATGGAGACTATGACGTGGACGGAACCACTTCGGTAAGCCTGCTTTATCTCTTTCTGAAACAGTTCACTTCCAATCTTGATTTTTACATCCCTGATCGATATACCGAAGGCTATGGGATCTCAGAAAACGGTATAGACTGGGCAGCAGAAAATGGATTCAAATTAATTATCGCCTTGGATTGTGGTATTCGCGCAAATGATCGAGCTGAACAGTCCAAAAAATTGGGCATTGATCTAATCATCTGTGATCATCACTTGCCTGGCGATGAACTTCCTGAAGCTTACGCACTTCTAGATCCCAAACAATCCGATTGTAATTATCCGTTTAAAGAGCTTTCAGGCTGTGGAGTGGGTTTCAAATTGCTGGAAGCCTTTTGTCAACAAAACACGATTGATAAGGAAAAACTATTCCAATTTCTGGATCTACTTGCTGTAAGTATAGCTTCTGATCTCGTTCCTATAGTCGGTGAAAACAGAACGCTAGCTTTCTACGGGTTGAAGAAACTCAACCAAAGCCCATCCGCTGGATTAAAATCTCTAATCAAAGTAAGTGGACAAAAAGCAGCACTGAACATATCAGGTGTGGTCTTCTCTCTTGGTCCAAGAATAAATGCTGCGGGCCGACTTGCGCATGCCAAAGAATCAGTGAATCTGTTAATAGGAGAATCTGAGGAAACAAAAGAATTCGCTGATAATCTCAATGCTCGAAATAAGGAACGCAAAGAGTTCGACCAAAGCATTACTGAAGAAGCGCTAGAAATGATTTCCAAAATGCCATCCAGCCAAAAATCCACGGTTCTCTTTAAGGAAGACTGGCATAAAGGAGTTATTGGGATTGTAGCATCGCGCTGCATTGAACATTATTATCGCCCTACAATTATCCTCACAAAATCAAATGGAAAGGCTACTGGTTCAGCTCGATCAGTTGATGGCTTTGACATTCATGAAGCGATTTCTGAATGTGAAGATTTACTTGAGCAATTCGGGGGACATAAGTACGCAGCGGGGTTAACATTGAATGTCAAGAATATTCAAGCGTTTCAAGAAAAATTTGAAGAAGTTGTTTCTGCAAGAATTTCACCTGAGCAATTAATCCCCTCTGTTAAAATTGATGCTGAAATTGAATTGAAAGACATCAACTTCAAAACCAATAACATTCTTGCTCAGATGGAACCATTCGGCCCACAAAACCTCTCTCCAATATTTGGCACGAAAAATGTCACAGTCAAGGCCAAACCGCAGGTTATGAAAGGTGCACACATCAAAGGATTCTTACATGAGGTAGGACAGGATAAGATGCATGAATACATCGGTTTTGGATTAGCGGTAAAAGCTGAGAAAATTGAGCCTGGAAAACCTTTTCAGATTGCTTTTCATTTGGAAGAAAACAACTTTCGACAGCAAAAGTCACTAATCCTCAACATCCAGGATATCAAATTTGATTCATAACTTGCACTCCGTTTTAAAGCAGGATGGAATTACGCGCTGAACACTTAGTAAAAAAGTATAAAAAGAGAAAAGTTGTAAACGACATCTCGGTAACTGTAAAACAGGGTGAGATTGTAGGATTACTCGGGCCAAATGGAGCTGGAAAAACAACCTCTTTTTACATGATCGTAGGTTTGATCAAACCCAATGAAGGTCAAATTTTCATTGACGACCAAGACATTACAGAGCTTCCTATGTTCAAAAGAGCTCAGAATGGTATCGGTTACCTGGCACAAGAAGCATCTGTTTTTAGAAAGCTCTCTGTTGAGGATAACATCCTCGCTGTATTGGAGATGACCAAGCTTTCCAAAAAGGAACAAAAGGAAAAGGCTGAAGAGCTTCTTGAGGAATTTAGCTTAACTCATGTCAGAAAAAATTTAGGTCAAGTTTTATCAGGTGGGGAACGAAGAAGAACAGAGATTGCACGAGCACTCGCTGTAGATCCAAAATTTGTTTTGTTGGATGAACCATTTGCAGGAGTTGATCCTATTGCTGTAGAGGAAATCCAGAGCATTGTAGCTCAATTAAAGAACAAAAACATTGGCATTCTAATTACCGATCACAATGTCAACGAAACACTTTCCATTACCGATCGAGCCTATTTGATGTTTGAAGGCAGACTATTAAAAGCTGGATCTGCAGAAGACCTTGCCAATGACGAGCAAGTAAGAAAAGTTTATTTAGGTAAGCATTTTGAATTGAAGAGAAAAATTTAATTTTCTACTTCAGATGGCACTTTTCAATTCCATAATGTCCTGGGTAATGAAGAAGAGAATCCACCAGATTGATCTCTTCATGAAATATCCACATGAAGTTCAGCAAGAACTCCTGGAAGGTCTACTTAGGAATGGAGAACGCACGGAATATGGAAAAACGCATGGTTTTTCAGCCATATCCAACTATCAACAATTTAAATCAGAGGTTCCGGTAGTCACCTACGAGGACTTGTTTCCTTGTATCAATCGTGTAATGAAAGGTGAGCAGAACGTTCTTTGGCCAACTGAGATCAAATGGTTTGCCAAATCGTCCGGGACTACTAATGCACGGAGTAAGTTTATCCCAGTATCACAGGAGGCGCTTGACGATTGTCATTATAAAGGGGGGAAAGACCTCCTTTCGATTTACTTCAATAATTATCCAGAAGCGAAGATGTTTTCCGGAAAAGGGTTGGTTATAGGAGGAAGTCACCAGTTAAATCAGTTCGATGAAAACTCCAAGTCCTATTATGGAGATGTGTCGGCGGTATTATTGAAGAACTTGCCATGGTGGGCGCAAATGGTGCGAACGCCAAGTCTCGATATTGCTTTGATGGATGAGTGGGAAGAAAAAATTGATCGGATGGTGGAAATCACATCAGAGGAAAACGTAACAAATATTTCTGGTGTGCCAACCTGGATGATCATTTTGCTGGAAAAAATGTTGGTCAAAAAAAATGCATCAAACATTTTGGAAGTATGGCCAAACCTGGAAGTCTTTTTCCACGGAGCTGTATCCTTCACACCATACGAAGAGTTGTTCAAAAAACTCATCCCCGAAGATCAGATGAGATACATGGAAACCTATAATGCTTCAGAAGGCTTTTTTGGTATTCAAGATCAAACGGATAAAAAGGAGTTCCTATTAATGCTTGACTATGGAATCTTTTATGAGTTTATACCATACGAAGATTTCGAAAGTGACGATCCAAAAGTTCTCTCTTTGGACGAAGTTGAAATCGGTAAAAACTATGCAGTTGTGATCACAACAAATGCTGGCCTTTGGAGATATAAGATTGGAGATACCGTTCGGTTCACTAGCAAAGACCCTTATAGAATCACCATTTCTGGCAGAACAAAACATTTCATCAATGCGTTTGGTGAAGAGCTCATCATAGAGAATGCCGAATACGCAATTGCTGAAGCTTGCAAAAAAACCAATGCAGTGATAGACAACTTCACGGCCGGTCCGAAATACCTAGATTCAGGAACAAGAGGAGGTCATGAATATGTGATCGAATTCACCAAAAAGCCTGATGATTTAGATAGATTCACGCAGTTGCTAGATGAAAACCTTCGAGAAATCAATTCGGATTATGATGCAAAAAGATACCGAGATATCGCATTGCTTCCACCGATAATTCACTCCGTCCAGCCTGGCACCTTTTATGATTGGATGAAATCAAAGGGGAAGATCGGTGGGCAACACAAGGTTCCCCGACTTGCTAACAATCGTGATTTCTTGGATGAACTTTTGTCGTCCAAAACCCTTTCGGAACCTTCCTAAATCGACTTTATAGGTTTTTGGTTATAATTGTGCTGATCCAAAATCCGAAACCTAATAGAAAAAAATTATGGGCAACTTAAATCACATGTCGCAAGAGGGTTTAGAGTGGACCGGTAAACCGTTTGGTGGAATAATCCAGGATATAAGGCGACGAGCTCCTCACTACGTCAGTGATTTCAAGGACGGATTAAACTCAAAAGTTGCCGGTACTACCTTCTTCATGTTCTTTGCAGCGCTTGCTAATGCAATTGCTTTTGGAGCTTTGACAGGAGCTGTGACAGGTAATGAAATCGGGATAACAGAGATGATTATCGTTACTGCTATTGGTGGGATAATCTTTGCTTTGTTCTCTGGTCAACCTCTTACTATACTTGGAGGTACAGGTCCAATAACAATATTTACAGGATTACTATACGACGCTTGTGTACGATTGGATATTTCGTTTTTATCAACGTATGCCTGGGTTGGAATATGGTCTGGAATCTTCATGTTGATTTGTGCATTCACAGACGCAAGTGCACTCATGAGATATTTCACTCGCTTTACAGATGAGATATTTGCGGCACTAATCTCAGTCATATTTATCGTTGAGGCTGTTAAAGATGTGAGGTCAACGTTTGTTGTGGATGATGCTAGTCTGTCCAACTCTACAAGTTTTTTGACTTTACTGTTAGCAGCTGGAACTTTTATGATCTCTCGGTGGCTAAAAAACACCACTAAGTCACCCTACTTGAGGAGAACTATGCGGGAACTCATTTCTGATTTTGGACCATCCATTGCCATTATTGCAATGACTGCATTGGCGATAAGTTTTCCAGATGTTTCAATTTCTCGACCTACAGTTCCTGACACCATTGGCACTACTACTGGCAGGCCTTGGATGGTGGACATTTTTGGAATTCCAGTCTGGGCAATTTTTGCTTCGGCCGGACCTGCGATCCTCGCAACAATCCTATTATTCTTGGACCAGAATATAACCACCAGGTTGGTAAATGCAGCTCAATATAAATTAAGAAAAGGTCCAGGATATCATTTAGATCTAGCTGTAGTGGGCTTAATCATTTTGGTCGGTTCTCTTTTCGCACTTCCTTGGATCGTAGCTGCTACCGTTCACTCGCTAAATCACGTTAGAGCATTGGCAGATATGAAGGTGATCGACACTCCTCAAGGAAAAGTAGAAGAAATTGCCAGCGTCAGAGAGAACAGAATTTCAGGACTATTGGTCCATGCACTTATTTTGACATCATTGTTCTTCTTAGGCATTGTTGCTCTTATTCCAATGCCGGTGTTGTTTGGATTATTCCTCTACATGGGAGTTGCCTCCTTATCTGGAAATCAGTTCTTTGAACGAATGACCCTATGGTTTAGAGATCCAAAACTTTATCCGGATGCACACTACCTAAATGTGGTACCGAACAAAGTTGTCCACCAGTTTACGGTCGTACAATTCTTATGCTTTGTGGTACTCTGGGTGTTAAAAACGTCACCTGCTGGAATATTATTTCCATTGTTCATTGCTATGCTAGTGCCAATTAGGCTATTCATGGGTAAGTTCTTCAGAGCAGAACACTTATGGGCACTTGTCAAAGAAGATGAGGAGGAAGAAGAAGAACTTGGTATTGTGATTTAGAACTGTTTTCCTAAATCCTTTCTAGTAAAAATCCCATTCATAAAAAGAATGGCGAATGGTGAAACAATATGACCGTTATTCCTGTTTATGGTCGATACATGAAGCTGAAGGTTTTCGTTCGTGTATTCTCATTAATGCTTGCGATTAATTTTGCAGGTGAAGTGATTTTTGTACCTCCTGCATTGAATTTGGCTCAAGTGGAAATTGATTTTGATTCAGATAGTGAAAAAAAAGAATCGCTAGATGAAAAAGAATCTGACAAAATCAAACAAGTTCAGACATCTTCAAGGTTTGAAAACTTAAAGGAAACGGACTTAATATCAATGCATTTCAGCTCACGTTGGATTTCTCCTACAATAGAAATGAGTAGTCCGCCTCCGGAAGTAGCATAGACTTACCAGAACTTAGCTTCCTATCCATTCAAATTTTTTGAATTAACAACCGACAACCAACAAAACAGTTATGTTTAAAAGTATTAAAGCAGACTTATCTTCAAGTCTGGTAGTTTTTCTTGTAGCAGTTCCACTTTGTCTTGGCATTGCTTTAGCGTCCGGGGCTCCTCTTTTTGCTGGAATTATCTCAGGAATAATCGGGGGCATTGTAGTAGGTGTCATCAGCGGTTCAGCTGTTGGAGTAAGTGGTCCTGCTGCAGGACTTGCTGTGATCGTCCTTGCAGCAATTCAAGACCTTGAATCCTATCCCGTTTTTCTTGCTGCAGTCTTCATCAGTGGAATTATTCAAATTGGCCTGGGAATAGCAAAAGCCGGTATCATAGGCTACTACTTTCCTTCCTCTGTCATCAAAGGAATGCTCTCTGCGATAGGCATCATTATCTTTTTAAAGCAGATTCCACATGCATTCGGCTATGATGCAGACCCGGAGGGTGATCTTGAATTCATCCAACCTGATGGAGAAAACACTTTCTCCGAGTTATACAATATGCTGGATTACATTAGTCCTGGCGCTGTGATCATCTTTTTCACATCAATGTTGATCCTTGTTTTATGGGAACAACCATTCATGAAAAAGAACAAAGTATTCCAAGTAGTACAAGGTCCATTGGTAGTAGTAACCATTGGAATCATCATCAACCAATTGTTTATGGGGTCCAATTACTATTTAGATTCTTCTCACCTGGTAAGCTTACCTGTTGCTGGTTCAGCTAGTGAATTCTTTGGCCAGTTTACCATTTTTGACCCTTCTGCGATTTTCAATAAAAGTGTTCTGATCGTTGGTGCAACGATTGCCATCGTAGGATCACTGGAAACTTTATTGAGTGTTGAAGCAACAGATAAACTAGATCCACAAAAGAGAATCACGCCTACAAATAGAGAGCTAATCGCTCAAGGTGTTGGAAATTCACTGTCAGGAATCATCGGAGGACTTCCAATTACTCAGGTAATTGTTCGCTCTTCAGCCAATGCTCAATCAGGGGCTAAGACAAAACTATCAGCCATCTTTCATGGAATACTATTATTAACCTCAGTGATTCTAATACCAAGAGTTTTGAATATGATTCCTCTTTCCAGTCTGGCTGCAATTCTAATTTTGGTTGGTTTCAAATTGGCCAAGCCTGCTTTATTTAAAGAAATGTTTAGGTCAGGTCGATCTGAATACATTCCATTTGCTGTCACCATTGTTGGAATAATTTTCACTGACTTATTGATTGGAATCGTGCTAGGCTTGATTGTTGGCGTTTTTGAAATTTTATATGCGAATCTTAAAAAGCCATACGCGTTGACCCATATTGAAGAAAATGGATCAAGCAAAATGTATATCGAGCTGGCAGAAAATTTGACGTTTCTGAGTAAAGCCAGCATGATGGATACCATTTCTCATATTCCAAACGACAGCAAGGTTCTGATCGATGCTTCGCGCTCTTACTTCATTCACCCGGATATTCGAGAAATCATTTCTGATTTTGGAAAGAATGCGGAATATAGAAACATTCAGCTTGAAATTATTGGCTTGGATACAACACATAAAGATCCCGTTAAAGAACTTAAGGAGATAGTGAAAAAAACCTAGTCAGGTTTGTCAGTGTGATCAATATAGTTGGTCCACTTTGTGATGACATTTTGAAAGTCTTCGGGAAGTTCAGACTCAACGAAGACTTTCTTTTTTGTTATTGGATGTATGAAGCCCAATGTCTTAGCATGAAGTGCCTGCCTGGGTAATATCTTAAAGCAATTTTGAACGAACTGCTTGTATTTGGTGAAAATGGTTCCTTTTAGGATCTGATCACCACCGTACATGGTATCATTAAATAACGGATGCCCAAGGTATTTCATGTGGGCACGGATTTGATGAGTCCTGCCTGTTTCCAAATTGCATTTCAATAAAGAAACATACCTCAGGTCATTGATCACTTCGTAATGAGTTATAGCGTATTTCCCAAAATCACCTTCAGGAAAAGCTGTCGTGATCCGGCGATCTTTTAGGCTCCGACCCACATTCACATTAATTGTTCCTTTTGATTCATCTGGTGAACCCCAAACCAACGCATTATATGTTCGTTCGATGGAATGGTCAAAAAATTGTTTAGCCAACCCATTCATTGCTGCCTCGGTTTTTGCAATGACTAAAAGCCCGGAAGTATCCTTATCAATTCGATGAACCAAGCCGGGGCGACCGTCATTTCCTTTCATCTCAGGAAGGTTTTGGAAGTGAAAAGCCAAGGCATTAACCAAAGTTCCTGACCAGTTTTGATAAGCAGGATGAACAACCATTCCAGCAGGTTTATTAACAATAAGCAGGTGCTCGTCTTCTAGAACAATGTCAAGAGGAATATTCTCGGGGACGACCTCTTCATCTCTTGGTGGTTCAGGAAGCACGATGGAAATATCATCTCCAGGATGCACTTTGTAATTTGGCTTTACCTGTTGATCATTCACTTTTACGAACCCATCTTTAATCCCACTTTGCACTTTGCTCCTAGTGACATTTGGCAACCGATCCATTAAGAATTTATCAATTCGCAATAGTTCCTGCCCTGGATCTACAACAATCCGGTGATGTTCGTAAAGCTCTTCGTTAAAATCCTCTTGATCCTCAGACATGACTGTAAATTTAAGCGATGGCACATCTACCAAGTCCCTTAGAAGAATTAAGGCATCCGATTCTGGATGAAAAGTGTATTCAACTTTTTGTAAAAAGAGATGATCTGATCCATGAAGAGATTATGGGAAATAAGTGGAGGAAGTTGAAATACAATCTGGAAGAGGCGAAGAAAATCGGAGCAAGTACACTTCTAACTTTGGGTGGAGCGTACAGCAATCACATCTATGCTACGGCAGCTGCAGGTGCTGAATTTGGGTTCAATACGATTGGAGTAATTCGAGGCGATGAACTCAACTCAGACAGTAACGAAACGCTACAGTTTGCTTCGGAAAAAGGAATGGAGCTAGAATTCGTAGATAGAAAAAACTATTCGGAGCTTAGGAAAAATCCTGAGAAACTACAAAGAGACTATCCCGATTGCTACATTTTACCTGAAGGAGGAACGAATGAGCTTGCAGTCCAAGGATGTAAGGGATTGATAGACGAAATAGCAATTGATTTTGACGTTATTGCGCTCCCGATTGGTACAGGTGGAACATTCTGCGGGGTATTGGATGGGGTAACGGGATCACAAAATGTAATAGGAGTAAGTACTTTGAAAGGAGATTTTGTACTTGAAGAAATGGAGAAACTGATTACTCGATTTAAGATAACTAACCGAAATTTTACCATCAATTCAGACTTTCATTTTGGCGGTTATGGGAAGACGACACAAGAATTAATCGATTTTATCAATTGGTTTAAAGAAACATTCTCGATTTCTCTTGATCCCATATATACCGGAAAAAGCTTTTTTGCCGTTTGGAATATGATTAATAGCGATAAATTTGAAAAAAATCTCAAAATAGTCCTATTGCATACAGGTGGTTTACAGGGTATTTTGGGCTTTAATCGAAAAAATATAAATATTATCCAATAAGACTTAATTTTATCACAGACTTGTAATGGTGAAAAAATTTGTGTTCATAGCCTTTTCGGTGATTTTGTTTGCAAGTTGCAATACAAATGAACTGGAATTCGATAATATCGATTTGCCTACGGTAAACGGAACGTTTGATTTCCCGTTAGGCACAGCTACCTACACCATTCGAGAACTTATCCTAGATCAGGAGGATAGTACGTTGGATTTTCAAGTTGATGAAGATTCACTGATCACGCTTCTTTATTATGATTCAATAAGCTATGAATCGAACACAGACTTCATTCAAATTGATGATATTTCGAATGGTAGCAGCATAGACTTAAGTGGAATTGCAGGAACGGCAGGTCCAGCTACTATTCCACTCAACCAATCCTTTACCTTTAATTTTGATCCTACCGATCCAACAGATGTTATTGACTCTGCTTTTTACTCTGGTGGGGAAGTTACCATCAGTGTGACTACAGACGTCCAAGGAACGCTTGACTATACTTTCACACTTAACAATTTTGTTACTGCAACTAATGAGATTCCGTTGGAAGTTAGTTCAACCAACCCTACTCGACGGCTGGATATCCCGCAGCACAAGGTTGTTTTATCAGGGACCAACAACACTTTTAGTGTCGACTTTGCAGGAAATATCAATCTTGGCGCAGGTCAAAACTTTACCGGAACAGAATCGATAGCCTTTGATATCACGTTTGCTAATCAGACCTTTTCAGTTATTTATGGAAAATTTGGTCAGGATACCGTTCAGGTAGGAAGTGAAACGGTAAATATTGAGTTTTTTAAGGAAATGGGTGAGGAAGGAATATTCTTTGGAAATCCGGTAATAAGTTTCTTCTTCGAAAATTCATTCGGAATTCCAATCGGCATTGATTTTTCAGGATTATACGGAGATGATGGAGAAGGTGGTCAACAAACGTTTCTTTCTGGAGATATTGTTGATAATGTTCCTGTTATTGCAAGTGGAGATATCAATAATCCGGGAGCCCTTGTTCGGGACACGATTCGTTTGAATAACGGAAATTCTTCACTCGTGGATCTTTTAGCAACTTCTCCGGCTCGGCTCGGATTTGATGTTTCAGCTATTTCAAATCCTGAAGATCCGAATCAAATAAACTTCATCACAAACCAAAATGAAATTAATGCTACAGTCGAAATTGAAATTCCATTAGAAGTCAGACTTGAAGATTTAGAACAATCAATCAACCTGAGTCTGAATGATGGTTTCAGCACAGATTTCGTTGGAGATGAAGCATCTGAAGTTGACTCTGCTAGCTTAAGGATTTTGACAGTAAATGAAATGCCTTTCTCAGCAACACTTCAAATTGAGGTGAAAGACAGTACTTTACTCAGAACTAATGGCACTCGACCTCCTGGCGATAGTACACTTTTTTCTACACCTGGCATAGATGTGGAGGCACAAGTTCTGGCGTCTCCATTCATAAACGTTGATGGGGAGGTTACTGATCCTAACGGAATTTTTGAGGATATACCGCTAAGCAACGAAGGGATTGAAATATTTTCATCTCCTCCTTCTGACCAAACATACATTAAAATGAGAGTGACACTTAACACCCCAGGAAGTCTCAACTCAAGAGATATTTTCGTGAAAATCCTTTCCAATTATAGGCTTGAGGTTTCACTTGGAATTAGGGCCGTGCTACGTGTCGACCTAGATGATCTCTAAATGCGGAAGTTCACCTCTACCATATTAGCCACATTAATTGCCTCATCTTTATTTGGTCAGACAAGTATGTCTTTCTACCATCTTGGCAATGAGACGTTTCAAAATAATTCATTGAACCCAGCGTGGGTGCCTAAAGGAAGGTTGTTTATTGGTCTGCCGGTTCTTTCAGGTATTCATTTGCATGTGAACAATGCGTTGAGTTACAACGAAACCTTCACTAAAGAAAACAATTCAATCTTGCTGGATCAGGATAAGATTCTATCCAATATACAGAATCAGAACCTGGTAAGTGCCCATGCCAATATTAATCTCTTTCATGTTGGCTTTAAATTTCCTGCCGGAGCCTTCATAAGCTTTTTTGCAAATGAACGAATTGAGTCGGATTTACTTTTCCCAAAAGAATTATTGGAGGTTGGGATTGATGGAAATGATCCACTTCTCGGTGATGAAGTCAAGATTGGTAATGTCGGTCTCATGGCTTCCCATTTTAGAGAAATAGGTATAGGATATGCGTATTCGGTAAATGGTCAGCTTGATTTCGGGATTAGAGCTAAGTACCTAATGGGTTTCACAAACGCCAGCGTCCCTGGAAATGCAAGGGCAAACATCACAACCAACGCCGATTTTTTCCAAATGGATGTTGAGTTACAAAATGCTCAATTAAGGACAGCAGGAATAGATATCTTAACTGGCGATGAAGGAGATATTGGAAGCCATTTAGTTTCAAGTGGTAACACTGGCTTTGCTGTTGACATTGGTGGAGTATATAAACTAAACAGATATTATTCCATTGCCGGATCATTGCTTGATGTGGGCTGGATCAACTGGAACACCAATGTGGTAAACCAAACATTGAACGACACCACCTTTACTTATAATGGGGTTAACCTGGATGGTGTTGGGGATTTGGTGGAATCGCTTGAAGACTCACTCTTCAACAAGTTTGATGCAACCGAAACAAATGAAACCTACAAAACCTGGCTTCCGACAAGAGCTTATGGTAGTTGGATTTATCATTACGACCGAAACATGGATTTCTATGCCTCCATGGGCGCTCGATATATTCAAGGTCAATTGAAATTGCTATACGGAGGTGGAATAACGAGGAAATTTGGAAAAGTAGCTACACTATCAGCTAGTGCTTTAAAACTTCCACAACAGTTTTTCAACGTAGGTGCTGCATTTGCTGTGAATGGAGGACCAGTGCAATTCTACATGGCTGCTGACCAGGTCATTAATTTTTCTGCTCCTGATTTCAAAGCATTTGACTTTAGGTTTGGGATAAATCTTAAATTCAGAGAACGAGACAAGGGACTTGGATCTAGCTCTTCATTTGCTCGATCGAAGGGTTTTGGAAAGAGTAGTAACGACGGGACATTAGAAGGACCTAAAGGAGTTGATTCAGGCTCATTCCTTGGCAAAAGAGTGAAGAATAAAAAACGCGATGAGATCTATTCAATCATTCCACGACAAAAAAGACCTGACGTTGATACAGAAGGAACTCCAGCAAGAAAAGTGGAGCCAAACTCTCCGGCTCCAACCAGCCCTCCTAAAACACGCTATAAGAAGAGCATCAACCAAAGAAAGCTCAACTTGAAGCGTAAGAACAAGAAGAAAAAAGTAATTCGAAAAAGCTTGACCGGAAGAAAAAATTAGGAGCTAAAAGAGCTCTTGAAACAGATCGCTCAACTTAGCAAACGGTTTTACCGAAATCTTGAACTGCCCAAAATCTTTAGGCTTCAAGTTGTGCTTTGAGATGTAGATTTCTTTAAACCCCAATTTTTCAGCTTCGTTTATCCTGCTCTCTATTCTTCCAACAGGTCTAATTTCTCCACCTAGTCCGACTTCACCAGCAAAACAAACATTGTCCGAGATTGGAGCATCTTCGAAGGAGGAGAAAATGGCTGCACAAATAGCCAGGTCTAGCGCCGTATCCTGAACTTTAATGCCTCCTGCTATATTAAGAAAAACATCTTGGCTGCTTAGACGAACACCTAATCGTTTCTCCATCACCGCAAGCAGCATAGTCAGTCGTTTGTAATCGTAACCTGTCGTACTTCGTTGCGGATTTCCATAACTGGTTGGACTTACCAATCCCTGAGTTTCTAAAATTAATGGTCGATTTCCTTCCAATGTAGCTCCCAACGCTATTCCACTCAAACCTGGTTCTCGTGGCGAGATTAAAACTTCAGAAGGATTTTCCACCTCTCTCAAACCAGCACTGTTCATTTCAAAAATCCCAAGTTCCGATGTTGAGCCGAATCGGTTTTTGATGGTTCTTAAGATTCGGTAAGACAAATGACGATCTCCTTCAAACTGCAAGACCGTATCAACCATATGTTCCAAAACTTTCGGGCCAGCAATTGCGCCATCCTTATTTACATGGCCAATTAGAAAAACCGGTACATTTTTTTGCTTGGCAAACTTCATCAATTGACCTGTGCATTCTTTTACTTGTGAGATCGAACCAATAGATGTCTCAACTCTTTCTGAATGCAGCGTTTGAATCGAATCAATGATGACGATATCCGGATCTAATGAATCTGCTTGCCTTAAAACCTCAGACAAGCCAGTCTCAGAAAAGAGATAGCAGTTATCAGGCGTTTTTCCAATCCGCTCCGCTCTCATTTTTATTTGTTGGACACTCTCTTCACCAGAAACATAGAGCAGTTTGCCTTTTTGTTTCAGTGCCATTTGAAGTAAGAGTGTAGACTTTCCAATACCAGGTTCACCACCTACTAAAATCAAAGAGCCACTGACAATACCACCACCTAAAACCCTATCCAATTCACCTATTTGGGATGAGATTCTTATCTCGTTTTCTACCACCTGGGTTTCCTTGAGGTTTACTGGTTTGGAACGTTCATAAGAGAGCTCAGATAGCGGGGATGTCTGTTTGTGTACTACCTTTTCTACATACGTATTCCATTCGCCACAGGCAGGACATTTTCCAACCCATTTAGCTGATTCATTGCCACAATTTTGACAAAAAAAGACCGTCTTTGCTTTCGCCATATTTACACCGAGAGAGTAGCGAAGATATAAACTGTCTCACTTAATTTTGGCGCCATGCAAAGAGACCTTAAAGTATTTGATCTCATCGAGGCTGAAAAGAATCGGCAACTCAACGGGATCGAGCTGATCGCTTCTGAAAATATTGTTTCTCCCCAAGTACAAGAAGCGGCTGGAAGTGTTCTGACCAACAAGTACGCCGAAGGACTTCCGGGTAAAAGATATTATGGAGGTTGCGAGGTAGTAGACGAAATAGAAGATCTTGCACGGGAGCGAGCTAAAGAACTTTTTGGAGCTACCTGGGCCAATGTTCAACCGCATTCAGGTGCCCAGGCAAATGGAGCAGTAATGCTTGCAATGCTAAATGCCGGCGATGAAATCCTGGGCTTTGATCTCTCTCATGGAGGACATTTGACACACGGATCTTCAGTTAATTTTTCCGGGAAACTCTATAAGCCCAATTTTTATGGAGTTAGCAAAGAAACAGGCTTGATCGATTACGATCATTTGGAAAAAGTCGCTCGGGAAAAGAAGCCGAAGATGATCATAGCAGGTGCTTCCGCTTATAGTCGAGATTGGGATTACGAGCGCTTCAGAGCAATCGCTGATGAAGTTGGAGCAATTCTGTTAGCAGATGTTTCACATCCAGCCGGGTTGATTGCAAGAGGGTTGCTAAACGATCCATTAGAATTTTGTCACGTTGTAACAACTACCACTCATAAAACGCTACGTGGACCAAGAGGCGGTATGATTCTAGTTAGAGATGATATCGATAATCCCTGGGGCTTAACGACTCCCAAAGGTGTCGTGAAAAAATTAAGTGCTTTGTTGGACTCTGCCGTTTTTCCCGGAACTCAAGGCGGACCACTTGAACACATTATTGCCGCAAAAGCCATAGCATTTGGAGAGGCCTTGTCCGATGACTACATGCAATATGTGATGCAGGTGAAGAAGAATGCGAAAGCAATGGCTGAGGCGTTTGTAGAAAAGGGTTATGATGTCATTTCCAAGGGAACGGATAACCATTTAATCTTAATAGATCTTCGTTCAAAAGATATCACAGGTAAAGACGCTGAAAATTCACTAATCAAAGCTGACATCACAGTTAATAAAAACATGGTGCCATTCGATGACAAGAGTCCGTTCGTGACCTCAGGAATGCGAATGGGAACTCCAGCGATTACCACTCGAGGGTTGGTTGAAAGTGATATGAAAAAGATGGTTGATATTATTGACTCTGTTCTTGCAAATAAGGATGATGAAGTTAAGGTTGCTGAGTTGAAATCTGAAGTCAACGCCTGGATGAGTGGATTTCCTCTATTCAAATAAACTATGCCATTAGATCAAATCGGTGACGAACAAGAGATGTCCTTCCTGGATCACCTGGAAGAGTTAAGATGGCATATCATTCGTTCATTGATTGCCATCATGGTGTTCAGCATTGCCGCATTCGCAGCAAAGGATTTTTTCATTGACACGCTGATTCTTGGTCCTTCCAGAGTAGACTTTTGGACCTATCGAAAATTATGTGAACTGGCAGCTCAACTCAATACGCCTGCATTGTGTGTAGATAGTCTTCCGTTTGAAATTATCAGTCGAAAATTGGGAGGACAATTCATGACACACATTACTGTGTCATTTGCTGCCGGTCTGATATTAGGATTTCCCTATTTTTTTTGGGAAATCTGGAGATTCATCAAACCCGGTCTTTATTTCAAAGAAAGGAAAGCATCACGTGGAGCCACCTTTTCCGTTAGTACCCTCTTTGCTTTAGGAATTCTCTTTGGTTACTTCATTATAGCTCCAATATCGATCCGGTTTTTTGCGACCTATGAAGTGTCCGCCTCACTGGAAAATCGATTCGATCTCAATTCTTATGTTAGTTCTGTCACAATGATTGTTTTTGGCAGTGGACTTTTGTTTCAGCTTCCGGTCATTGTCTACTTTTTAACTAAAGCTGGTTTGGTGAGTTCAGGATTGATGAAAAGGTACAGGAGGCATGCAATCATTGTTATCCTAATCCTTGGAGCGATGATCACTCCACCGGATCCATTCAGCCAAATACTGATTGCTTTACCATTGATGCTTCTTTACCAAATGAGTATTTTGATAGCGAAAAGAATTGAAAGAAAGAGAGCTAAAAATAGCTCCTAGGAGTTCGTTATCTTAGCTCATAAGATATTACCACAACTTAAAACGTAATTGAGATGAAAATTGCAATCGGAGGCGATCATGCAGGCTATCATTATAAGGAAAGACTTATTGGACATTTAAAGGAAGGTGGACACGAAATCTCTGACTTTGGTCCTTCTTCCGATGGCTCGGTCGATTATCCGGATCATGTTCATCCGTTAGCAAATTCAATCACTTCGGGAGAAAATGAATTGGGAATTCTCATTTGTGGAAGCGGAAACGGTGTAGCTATGACAGCCAACAAACATGAAGGAATTCGAGCTGCGCTATGTTGGAATTCGGAGATTTCATCTTTAGCCAGGCAACACAATGACGCAAATATTATTTGTATTCCTGCAAGGTTTCTCGCTTATGAATATGCCGAAAGCTTAATTGACACGTTTGTTTCTACTTCCTTCGAAGGTGGAAGACATCAACGAAGGGTTGATAAAATCAATTGTTGATTCGGACGTAACTATTGGAATTCCTTTTCTTGTATTGTTCTTCCAGAAGAGGAAATCTGAAAAATAAGCTTTCTGCAATTCCAATTTCATCAATGATCAGATCCGGTGTTGATTTTTCAATAAGCTTATAAATTCCTGCTGAAGATTCGTAGTAATCCAACCCTTCAAATGCCTGCATACAGATCGGTTTCGAAAAACAAGGAGAACCCGACTCTTTTTCTAAATAGTAACCAAAGTTTTCGTTAAGGACCATCACATTTTTCTGATCTGTCACTACTTCGGGTACAATTAATGGTTCCAGGAAATTTCCATACGAGAAAATGTTGAAGCCAATCATTCCAAAAACAACAATGGCCGGCATAATGGCTTTTGCAATCCTTCGTCGAATTAGCATGAAATAGTGAGTCAGGAAATAAGCCAATAATGGAGTCATGTAAAGAAGTTCCAGGCCGGTTTTTTTATTTGCCATGAAAAAACAACCAATGCCTCCAAGAAACATGAACCATATTACTTGTTGCAAACGCTGTTGAAAATTTGTGAGCCTGGAAGCAGATATCGCTTTGAAGATAGCTATGATGAAAGCGCCAATAAGAAACCCGGAAACCATAATTATTTCCCAAGGCGAAAGCAGCTGTTCTCCTTCCAAGAGCAATCCTTGCTTGAAAAAGAATTCTAAGAAATAATACATATCTCCACGCCACAAAAAGTAGACAGCACAAAGCCCAATAACTAACGTAAATCCGAAAAAGTATAGCAAAAGCCTACGAGTGATGGCTGATGAAAATACAATCAGCGAAACGAGAAATACGAAAAAGAAAATTGATGCAGGCAGGTAAATCATTGCTGCCGTACCCACAAAAAGTCCGGAATTCAAAAAGAGTTCATCGGTGGCCTGATTGTCAATTCTTCGCAAAACACTGCTTAGCGCTTTTAAAATAAATGTCATACTCATCAATTGTGGAGACAATGACATGAAATCCGGAATACTCAGGATAACAATGACATAGAAAAAGCCCGGCAAGTAATTGTTCTCATCAAAAGCCTTGTTCTTGAGAAGAATACTATTGAAAAGTGCAGCTTGAAATATTATTACCAATGAACTAACAACATGATGAGCGAATGGACTTCTTCCGAACAAAAAATCCATGCACTTGTAGATCATCGCGGCAAGTGGACCCGTGTAATCGTAAGCTTCTCGATACATTTTAAAGCCTTTGTCTAACCACTCTCCCAGTAGCAACCATTTCAACTCCATCACAAATTGACCGTCAATAAAGAAGCTCTGAGTAATACGAACAACAATCAATATCAGGAAGATAAAGACAAGCCTGTAGGGGTCATTTATTCTGAAAAACCGCAGCAATTTCCTCTCTAATTTTTTTGCTCAGATTGAAAATCGAAATTACGCTAAATGCGTTAAACCATGTTTGTGATTATCTTGGGATATTTGCATGATGGAGAGTAAGAGACAAACCAAGTTTGGAAGACAGCTGAAGAAAGATCTAGCTGAAGTTTTTCAGCAAGACACGACTCATTTTTTTGGAAATGCCCTTGTGACAATTACGGAAGTAAATGTGTCTCCGGATTTAGGTTTAGCCAGAATTTATTTGAGTGTATTCCCAATAAAGGAGGCTGAAAAGGTTTTCCAAAACCTGGAAAGTGTAAAAGGTGAAGTGCGATTGAAACTTGGAAAAAAGATTGGTTCGAGTGTAAGAATCATTCCTGAGTTAGCATTTTTTCATGACGACACGGAGGAAAACGCTTCAAAAATTGATCGTTTAATTGACAGCCTCAATATCAAACCTGAGGAATGAACCTCCCTTTTTTTATAGCGCGTAAGTACTTCCTGTCCGGCAAGAAGAAAAATTTCATCAACATCATCTCCATCATTTCAATGGTGGTCGTAGCATTCGGAACCATGAGCTTGATCATAGCGCTATCAGTTTTTAATGGGCTCGAAGGACTCCTAAGAATGCTGTATGGAAATTTTGACCCAACAATAATCGTAACTCCAAGTGAAGGAAAATCATTCCAATGGTCGGATGACCTGAAAAGCAAAATAGAGAACTCAGAAGGTGTATTATCATTGACCGAGGTAATTGAAGACAATGTGCTTGTTAAATACAAAGAGGCGCAGCGTGTAGTGAGGTTAAAAGGGGTCAGTTCATCATTCGAGGATAATAGTGGAATTAAGAGTGCCGTTGTCTCTGGGGAATTTCCACTAATTCGAGAGGGTATTCCCTACGCATTGATTGGGAGAGGCATTCAATATGATCTATCACTTAACCTTAAGAATGAATTTTATACACTACAGGTATACTATCCTAAGAATATTGCACCAGGTGTCTTAAATCCGCAACAACTATATAGTTTACAAAATATACTTCCTGGGGGAATCTTTGCTATTGAAAAATATTATGACGAAAACTTCATTTTCGTTCCAATCGATTTTGCTAGAAACCTGTTCGATTATGGAGACAAGCTCAGCTCAATTGATATTGAAATAAAACCAGAAGCTACTGTTTCAGAAACCAAAGCCGCTTTACAGGCAACCTTGGGCAATGATTTTGTAGTTCGCTCAGGCGATGAACTACATAGTGATCTTTATAAAACACTGAATATAGAGAAGCTTTTTGTATATGTGACATTCGCATCAATTATTGGAATCGCCTCCGTTAATATTTTTTTCTCATTGTCCATGCTTGCGATCGAGAAAAAGAAAGATATTTCTGTTTTGATTGCTAACGGAGCTCCCACTAGTTTGATTAAAAGAATATTTCTTTTTGAAGGTGGAATCATTGCATTATCAGGAGCCAGCCTTGGAATGATACTTGGTCTAATTATTAGTTTACTTCAACAGGAATTTGGATTTATTGGCATGGGAATGGAGAGTGCGGTGGTGTCTAGCTATCCAGTCAAAGTAGAATTATTCGATGTAATTGCGACTGCATTGCTTACAATAGTTATCACTATTTTAGCTTCTATCCAACCAGCAAAAAAGGCAAGCCGATCTTTTTCCACGCATACTCTCCAGTAGTTAAAAAAATCCTGTTCAAAGAGCATCTTCTTACTGAAGATTTTCATTAGTTTCGAAGTTTGCCGAATCTTCAAAAACTTTGAAAGTCTCACCTGAACAGCCGTTTGAAATTGTGTACTCACTGTACGAGCATGAGTACCTGGGATACCTTTTTGAATCCTTCGCTGTTCAGCTGAATGAAAAAGGAAATCTGACGTATTCACATCAAAATATTTCTTCTAAAAATGCAGTAGAATTTGGTGCTAAACTGGACGATGCTGATTACAAAATGATCAAGCTAATGGATGAGATTCAGCAAGATCATTTGGCGAATTATTTTCAAAAAAAGAAAGTCAAACCCGATCTCTTTTTTCTTTCCACTTACCACAAAGTAAACGGTGATGAGGCTTTACAGCATGAAATCAACAATTACGTAGAACGAAGAAGGTCTCAAATACTTCCATTGCTAAAAGGCAAAAACCTTTATGAAATGGGGAAAGACGGTGAACCTGCCTGGAAGAAAATTGACATTTCAGATCACAAGGCTTCCATCCTTTTTCACTTCAGAAAAAATGAAGACAACACTCACTATTTCCCAACCATCAAGCTCAATGATGAAAAGCTAGAGTTCCGTCAAAATGGAAGTTACCTTTTGTGCAAAGAGCCCGCTTGGATGGTGGTCAATGATACACTTTTTACTTTCGAAAAAGATGTGAGCGGAGGAAAGATCAAACCGTTTCTAAATAAGAAATTCATTCTTATTCAAAAGGAAATGGAAGAAACTTATTATCAGAAATTTGTCGCTCCATTGATTGCTGAATTCAATGTATATGCTAAGGGATTTGAGATTCGAACACAGAAACCAGAGCCCAAACCTAAGCTGACCTTAAGCGATGTTCACATGGCAAAAGCTTCAAGTTTGTTTGATGAAGATCAAACAGAGGATTCTGAGTCACAAAAAGTATTGTTTGAACTTTCCTTCAATTATGGTGATTACAATTTCCAGGCTGATCGACTCAATCGAGTCAGCGTCACTTTGGAAAAGAATGATGATGAATACATTTTCCACCGGATCAGCCGCAATACTAACCTTGAAAAAGACATCATTGAAAAACTGGATCGATCGGGTCTTTCTCTGAAGAACTCCAGGCTCACCTTGTCAAAGACCAAAGCTTTTGACTGGATAAGTAACCATAAAGAACTCCTTGAAGGCTTTGAATTGCAACAAGTACAAAACGGGAAAAAGTACTTTCTTGGGGAATCCAGTTTGTCCCTGGAGGTAAACGAAGGAATTGATTGGTTCGACTTAAAAGCAACAATCAAGTTTGGTGAGTTTGAGATTCCATTTTCAGTGGTTAGGGAACACATTCTGAAGGAGAAAAATGAAATTAAACTTCCTAATGGAGAGTTCGGTGTAATTCCTGAATCATGGATCCTTCGATACAAAGATCTTTTTGCCTTCTCCAATAGTGAAGGTGAAGATGTCAAGTTGGATAAAATCCACTTGTCGCTAGTTCGTGAACTAAAGGAAGGAGAATTAGCTAAAGTTACCGTTTCCAGGAAGTTGGAACAGCTACTTGATTTTGAAAAAATGGAGGAGTTTGAAACACCAAAATCCTTCAAAGGAAAGCTCAGACCTTATCAGCTAGCCGGATACAATTGGTTGCGTTTTCTTGAAGAATACAATTTTGGTGGCTGTCTTGCTGACGACATGGGGCTAGGAAAAACGATTCAGGCTCTATCACTCCTACAGCACGAAAAGAACATTAATCCCGAGTCTACCAGCCTTTTGATTATGCCGACTTCACTTCTTTATAACTGGGAAATGGAGGTAAAAAAATTCACACCGAAGTTGAAAATTTTGAACTATACTGGAGTGAGTCGGTCGAAAAAAAGTGAGCAATTTGGCAAGTACGATTTGGTCATTACCAGCTACGGCACAACAAGAATAGATGCTGAAATACTGAGTCAATTTTATTTCAACTACATCATTCTTGACGAATCTCAAGCAATCAAAAATCCGGACTCCATTATTTCAAAGAAAGTGTTGGATCTTAAATCCCGGAGAAAACTGGTGCTTACAGGAACACCGATTGAGAATAGCACGATGGATATTTGGTCTCAAATGCGATTCCTAAATCCGGGTCTTTTGGGGAACGAATCTTTTTTCAGAAAGGAGTATCTACTACCGATCGAAAAGAAAAAAGATATGGCTAAGATCCAAAAACTAAATGCTTTGATAAAGCCTTTTATCCTTAGGAGAGATAAATCTCAGGTGGCTAAAGATTTGCCAGAAAAAGTGGTGAACGTTAGGTACTGTACTATGTCCGAAGATCAGCGAGAGGTCTATGAAAAGGAGAAAAATGCATTCAGAAGCCGAATAATGGATGTAATAGAAACAGACGGCATTGCTCGTTCGCATATCATGCTACTTCAGGGACTCAGTCATTTGAGACAAATTGCCAATCATCCAAAAATGATTGATCCAGATTATGATGGTGCATCAGGAAAACTGGAAGAGGTGACTTACATGATCGAGAGTTCCCTTTCAATGTGTCACAAAGTTTTGATTTTTAGTCAATTCGTCAAGCACTTGAAAATCGTCTCCGATTACTTAGATCATCAAAATTTGAAGTATGCCTATTTAGACGGGTCTACAAAAGACAGAAAAGGTCAGGTGGAATTATTTCAAAACAATGACGATTTTTCCATCTTCCTCATCTCACTGAAAGCGGGCGGCACAGGGTTGAATCTTACGAAAGCAGATTACGTATTCTTACTGGACCCTTGGTGGAATCCAGCCGTCGAAGCGCAAGCCATCGATCGGGCTCATCGGATTGGTCAGAAGCAAAGTGTGTTTGCTTACAAGTACATTACCAGGGACACGATAGAAGAAAAGATTTTGAAGCTACAGGAGCATAAGGAAAAATTGGCCTCAGACCTAATTAACGTCGAGGAGAGCTTCGTAAAAAGTCTTTCAAAGGCCGATATTCAAAATCTATTTGATTAAATTTTTGTGTTAGTAAATAAGGGTTGGGTTAAAATCCTGTTGTTTGATGAGTGCAATAGAGTCAATGAGAAATTTTTACATGAGGTATCCAACCGTTTGCCTTCTAACTTTTATTTTACTTCTAAATACCTGTATTTGCGCTACCGCTTCCGGCCAAAGGGAGTTTGGTTTTGCGATGCCTGAAGGCTCCAAGAAAATAGAGATTGATTTTGAAGAGTACAACAATCTGATTGTAATCCCTATCACGATCAATCGGTTCCTTACCTTGAAATTTATTGTTGACACAGGAGTCGAAACAGCAATCCTAACCGAAAAACTATTCGCTGATATTTTAGATGCACAATACATCCGAGAACTTAAAATTGCTGGGCCAGGAATTGAAGATTCTGTTGAGGTCTACGTGGCTAATAGGATGACTTTCTACCTACCAGGAGGGCTTGTTGGAAAGAACATGAATCTCCTGGTTCTGAAAGAGGACTATCTGAAGCTCTCTGAAAACATGGGCGATGAGATTTACGGAATTATCGGCTATGATATTTTTAGTCGGTTTGTGGTTGAAATAGATTATGAAGATCAGAAACTAATTCTTCATGACCCAAAAACGTATAAGCCAAAACGAAGATTTACATCGGTTCCAATCAGAATCGTAAATAGCAAACCATTCTTAAACACTTTGATCTCTCAAAAGCAGATTACAAACTCACTAGACATCATGGTTGACACGGGGGCAAGTCATGCCGCGCTGCTAGATTTCAGTAGCAATGCAACAGCCGAAGCATACCTTCCGTCTAACAAAATAATTACGAGACTTGGAACAGGAATTGGTGGTGAAATATCAGGTTATTTGAGTCGCTTGGACAATCTTTCCATTGCTGAGTTCTCCTTTGATAGTGTCCTCTTTTCTGCTCCATTCGAGGGTGTGTACAACAAATCCATTAAGAGAGGCTCACAGTATGGAACCATTGGTGGAGAACTACTTCGAAGGTTTAATGTGATCATTGATTACCGAAACGGGAGAATGTATCTGGAGAAATCAAAAAACTATGATGATGCCTTCGAACATGACATGAGTGGAATCACACTTAATGCCAAAGGTGAAAATCTGGATTCGCTTGAGGCTATCGAGATTAAGGAATTCAGCCCGGCTTATGATGCAGGCATGAGAACCGGGGACATTATCGTTAAGGTGAATGGAAGAAACCTCGGTAACTCTACTCTTTCCGACATTGTAGCCATGCTAAGAAGAAGGGAAGGCTTGAAGGTGAAGTGCAAGTACCTTCGGAATGGCCAAATAGTCACAACTGTTTTCCGTTTAAAACGGATGATCTAGTCTACTTTCTTTTTTTCTTTTTCTGTTTTTCCCAGGCATCAACATCCAGAATTAGAATTCCTTTTCCTACTCCAGCAGCATCGGCAGCATGTGCATATTGAAAAGCGACAAACTTCCCATCATCGCTTACCACCGGATTTGAAGCTTTGTAATTGGGGTTTTCATTGAAGTAGGTCATTCTTTCAACATCGCCGGACCCATCCAGTTCTAATCTATAAATATCCAATGTCAGGAATTCTTTCATCCCCTTGTAATTGGTTCTGTGCCTGTTGCTTTCAATCAAAGTACTGAGCCCATCAGGGAAAGAGCCCTCAGCCTCATCATACGATTCTTCACTCATGGAATAGTTCTTAAACTCTTTGGTTTTGATGTTGTAGCTCATTACCTCGGCATGAAAGCCAAAATTTCCGCCAAAAGCATAGAAAATAAGCTCGTCTTCATCATTGGGTCTAAAATTCTGAGTTTCTATGTCCCACCCTTTTACGGGTGCAGGCATATCTGAAGATTGAAACAAAGGCTTCCAGCTTTTCAACTTTGGTTTACCAGCTTCATAAACCAAATCTCCAGTATAAATGGTTGATCCCAACGACCAGCCAATTTTCATCTTTGTTCTTGAAACTGCAGGGCCTTCCTTGCAATGAATTCCAAGCTGGGTCGGTGGGCCTGATAGGTCCTTTTTCAACACCCACAATTCGGTATTTCTTGCAGACCTACTTTTCCATGGATCATTTGCATTAAATGTTGGTGAACCTGAAAGTAGAATATCTCCATTGGCCAAATACAGCGCTCGGACAAATCCTTCATGAAAAAAGTGGTGAGTCATCGGTCTGATGATTCCTGTCTCTACATCAACTTCAAATACATCACCAAATGTTTTTTCCAGAAAAAGAATCCTTTTCCCATCCTTCGACCAATCGGCACGCTCACCAAAATAGGTGATCTGTCTTATATGTGAAGGTAAATTGTTAAGTAGTGAGTCTGTATCACTTTGAGCAAGCGCTGATCCAAAAGTGGCGACAAGAAGAACAATCGCTGAGTATAGTTTTCTCATATTCTATTTCTAAACCCTCAAAGATATGATGAAACGTGCCTTATTTTTCTTGGTTGTAGGCGCAAGGATTTCCCTTGCCAAAAAATCAAGATTCTTCGGACGAGAAAAGGCCAGAGAGTGAATTGAAGTTTTGGATGAAAATGAAAAGAGCAGGATCCATTTTGCTCAAATAGAAAATCCTGCTCTTCAAAAAATGCTATTCTCTTGTTGGCATTGGAGCCAATTGTGCCCCCTCAGGCATAGCAAAAATGTCGTCAGAAGGTGCTTCTGCTGAAATGCTGATGTTTTCAAATGCTACTTTATCCCCTCTCTTTTCACCAATCACATCATCCTGATATTGATACCATTGAAGAGAAGTTGGAAGCAATAATCCTTCGAGTTCAGCCCATTCTCCGTAGTTTATCAATCGGTAATTCTCGTTTCTCTCACCGCTTCTGTATGTTACTGTATACATAAGCCATTCCATTTTATAAGTCTCAGGATTGTACCAAATGATATAGTAATCCTTTGGAGTATCTCCTACGCCTTCACCGTAGGTTATCTTGATTCCATTGTAAGTGGTTCCCAAAATTTCTTTTGGTTCGATATCCTCGTAAAACACACCAGGATCACCAACCACAAAAGGGAATGAATAAAAATAAAAGTACAAGTTGTGATAAAATCGGGCATTTCCTACTTCTATCGTATCGGGCATTACCCATACATTCTCGCCATCATAGCCGATGGTTCTTTGGTCGGATACTAATTTTATTTTTCGATTGGCCAGATTAGTGACTGTGCTTTCTCCCCCCTTTGTGTAGGAGAGCTGCTTCATTGAGGCCCATTTTTCAAAACCACCATGCGCTTCGAATACCTTAGCAATATTCTCGGAGTGGTGATCTGTCTTTACTACTTGTTGAGGTTCCTCTTGTTTTTCCTCGGCTGATTGATTCGATTGACACCCTACCAATAGGGCTGTCACGAACAGGATTATTAATTTTTTCATTTCGGATTAAGATAGTTTTTTACGAAAGTATAAGCTCTGTCTATATCTCCTAAGTTCATTCAATTTTTAGTACTAGAAAAGTATGGAAGACAACATTTCAAATATTGAAAAAATTCGTAACATTGTACGAAAAAATTCGTATATTGAATTGTGAGTAAAATGGAAAACATATTAAATGATCCTGCCGAAAGGTATTATAAAGCCAATGAAGGTATTTCCAAGTCAGATTTTCTTTCCATCGTCGCAATGACAGGTCTGAATCTTACGGAGTTCTCAGCCTTGCTGCCAGTCAGCAAAAGAACCATTGAAAAATCTAAAGATGAAGATCTTCTAAGTCCTGTTGTTAGTGATCGTGTTTTGCAGATAGCATCTCTTTATCAACATGGAGCAGATGTTCTTGGCGATGTAGCCATTTTCAAAGATTGGCTCAATACTCCTTTAATCGCTATTGCTGGAAAGAGACCCATCGAATTTATGAATAATGATACTGGTATTTCCATTGTTCATGACCTCCTCGGAAGGATCGCCCATGGTGTTTACTCTTGATCGTACTTCATGATTCTACACAGAATCACTTCTAAAAGCCATGTTAGAGATTTGTCTGGTACAGGTGCAATGTTGCACGGTGGAAGATGGAATGCTAAGGGAATAAGGATGCTATATTCATCAGGCAGCCTTTCATTGGCTGCATTGGAAACTGTGGTAAATCTTTCCGGAAATCGATTAGGCCAGAGCCTTTATTGCATCGAATTAGAATTTCCAGATGAATTACCTATTTCCGAAATGAATCAACTTCCTAAAAACTGGAGCATTTACCCTTATACTTCTGATACTGTTCAAATAGGGAATGATTTCATCAAAAAAAATGGACTTTGTCTCAAAGTTCCTAGCGCAATCATTCCTTCTGAATATAACTACCTTCTCAACCCAGCTCATGACGATTTTCTTAAGGTAAAATTCCTGGATGCTCGACCACTAATCTTAGACAAACGACTCATTCGTAATATCGAATAGAAGGATGTTTCCAAAAAAGATTTTAAATTTTTTGAAACATTAAAACTACAATTAAGGTATAAGGTAATTATTATTACTACATTTAAGGTAAAAACTAAATCATGGGAAAACATCACCTCGGAGAATTTGAAGAAGTAGTCATGCTGACAGTGGCAATTCTCACCAACGATGCTTACGGGTTTTCTATCATTGAAGAAATGGAAAAGCGACTTAATCGAAAAGTCAGCATCGGAGCACTTCAGACTGTTCTTAGACGGCTTGAGAAGAAAGGTTATCTCAACTCTGAACTTGGAGAATCGACAAGTGTTCGCGGGGGAAAAAGAAAACGCTTTTTTACATTGACCTCAAGTGGCAAAAAAGTACTCGAAGAAACCAAAGAACAACGGATGGGTCTCTGGAGTGCAGTTCCTGAATTTGTTTTTGGAAAATAAGTCTGGTCACTTGAAAGGAAATACCTCTATAGCTCCCCCGAAGTTGCCACTCAAATTCTTTCGATGGTTCTGTAACCCAGAGTTTACCGAAGATATTGAAGGTGATCTACTTGAAAGATTTGAAAAAAGGAAAGAAAAAGGTGTAGCTGCAAAGTGGTTTTTCACAATGGAAGTTCTAAAACTCTTTCGACCAGGAATAATTAGATCATTCAATGGAATCAAGAGGCTAAACAATTACGGGATGTTCAAAAATCACCTAAAAACCTCTATTCGTAGTTTAAGGAAAAATGCACTCTTTTCTTTTATAAACATTGTTGGACTTGCCATCAGCATGTCGGTTGGAATATTAATGATTCTGTTCCTAACAGAGGTCTTCTCATACGATGATTTCCATATCAAAAAAGATAGAATTTATCGTGTTACCACCCATGCTAAGCAACCAGGACGAGAGTTACATTTTGCTACTTCATCTTTTTATATCGGCAATGAGCTTAATGAACAAGTGTCAAGCGTTGAAAAATTGCTTGTATTGAGAGAAGATTTGTATGCAGATCTCAAAATCAATGAAAAAGCCATCTCCATAACAGGCTTCTATTCTACTGCTTCTTTTTTTGATGTCTTGTCATTTAAACTTTTAAAGGGGAATCCAAATACGGCATTGGCGAGTCCGGGCGGGATCGTACTGGCTGAGTCCGTTTCAAAAAAGCTATTTGGAAATGACGATCCATTGGGCCAATTCGTGACTGTTGAGGATAATGATGATTTTCAAAAGGGAATTATAACCGGAATCGTAGAAGACCCACCAATAAATTCACATCTTCAATTCGAGGCACTTGTTTCCATGAAGACTTTTGAAACAAGTCCGAAAAAGTATAGAAGACAGGCTAAGTATAACAAAGCGCTCATCTCTGATTATCATGTATATCTGCTATTGAAAGAAAATGCTGAGATAGCAGAAATTGAGTCACTAATGGTTGAAATGATGGCTGAAACAAACTCCAAGTGGCCACAAGCATCTCTCACCCATTTCCTGCAACCAATGGAGACATTTGTTACTGACGGTGATTCATACGTTAGGGAGCCAGGTCCTTCATTTTCCCAACGATTGATCTACATAATGATTGGCCTAACAACGATAGTTCTTTTATCGGCGTGTTTTAACTACACTAACCTATCTCTGGCTCGCGCGCTAAGACGTTCTAAAGAAATTGGTATTCGAAAAGTAACTGGAGCCAGTCGCTCACAAGTTTTCTCACAGTTTATGGTGGAAGCAGTATTGCTGGCACTATTTGCCTTAGTAATCAGTATCGGATTGTTTTACTTAATAAGACCAGGGTTTTTGAATCTACCAAATCCTTCTGCGAAAGGCTATCAGATGTTTTCGTTGAACATCGGTTATAAACAACTCTCATATTTTTTCTTGTTTGCCATTGGTATTGCTGGCATTGCTGGTTTTCTTCCAGCCTTAATTCTCTCCAAACTTAAGGCTCGGGTGGCATTTGGAGATGCTAGCAATATAAGATTGATTCAAGGGGTTAGCTTTAGACGCATACTGGTAATTCTTCAATTTGCACTATCAATAAGTCTTATCATGTGTGCGGTTCTCGTGCATAAGCAATACCAATTTGCACTAAACTATGATCTTGGATTTGCAACTGAAAATATCATACATATAGACCTTGAGGGAGACAACTTGGATCTACTTGAGCATGAATATGCACAATTACCCGAAGTAATACAGACGTCCAGGTCATCCAAAATTTTAGGAGTAGCCAAGGCAGATGCAGGGATAATGATTTCAGAAGACAGAAGCGATACGATTCAGGTGATGCTCAATAAAATAGATGGTGACTATTTGGAGATGCATGAGTTCAAAATATTGGCTGGATCAGGGTTTCGGACTGCTTTAAGGGAAGATGAAAGAATAAGGCAAATTATCGTAAATGAAGAGCTATTGAAATCCCTGAAACTTGGATCTCCGGAAGAGGTTATTGGAAAAAAGGTATGGTTTAAATCCTCTGATTACAAGGATATTAGTTTGGCTATTGTAGGAGTTGTAAAGGATTTTACTAGTCATTCCCTTACAGAAGAATCCTCAAAGTCTTTTGCCTTTATTCAACTACCAATGAATCAGGGAAAGAGAACGAGCAAAGAAAGATTTCTAGGCCGAAAAAGTAAGATTCTTGGAATAAAAATAAGAAGCAATGATTTGCTTACTACTATTGAAAAACTGGAAAACATTTATAGGGAGATTGATCCCATTCATCCTTTTAATGCACGTTTTTATGATGATGAAATTGCAGAAACGTACAAAAACTATAAGGCTTCATACACCATTATTTCCTTTCTTGCTTTCCTAGCCACATCTATATCCACCATGGGGTTGTTGGGTATGGTGATATTCTCAACTGAATCAAGGATGAAGGAAATCAGTATCCGAAAAGTCTTTGGTGCTGGAATACAAAATCTAATGCTTCTCTTATCGCGAAGCTTCCTTGTGATGATATTCTTGGCGGGATTGATAGCGATACCAATTGCTCATCATATCATAAATAATACACTTTTAAGCAATTTTCTGTATCAGGCGAAATTCACTGTGATCGACACATTGTCGGGTCTTTTGTTTGTATTCTTCATTGGATTGATCACAATCGGATTGCAAGTCCGACGCGTCGCCCTACATAATCCTTCTGATATTCTGCGTGATGAATAGTATTCCACCGAAATACCCACTCAAATTCTTTCGATGGTTCTGTAATCCAGAGTTTACTGAAGATATTGAAGGTGATCTACTTGAAAGATTTGAAAAAAGGAAAGAAAAAGGAAAGCCTGCTAAATGGCTACTTACCACAGATGTCCTTCGGCTTTTCCGCCCAGGCATCATTAGAAATTTTGAAGGAACTAAAAAACTCAACTATTACGGCATGTTAAAACACAATCTGAAAATAGGGTACCGAACCCTTCTTCGAAAAAAGACACATTCTCTTATCAATATTGGGGGATTAGCATTGGGCCTTTCAATAGCTATTCTGATCTCTCTTTGGGTGCATGATGAGCTAATCTTCAACACTTATCACGAAAATTATGAGGATGTCGCACAGGTGTTGCAAAAACAAACGATCAACGGCTCAATAGGTGTTCAATCATCCATTCCATATCCTCTGGGTGATGAATTGAGGAATAAATATGGTAGTGATTTCAAACATGTTGTTATGAGCTCATGGTTTGGCGATTATGTACTCTCTCATGGTGAAACAGTAGTTTCACAACGAGGTGGCTTCATGGAACACGGAACCCCACAAATGCTCTCCTTAAAAATGCTAAAGGGGGCCAGGGATGTTTTGAACGACCCATCTTCTATTCTTCTTTCTCAGTCGCTTGCTAAAGCAATTTTTGGAAACGATGACCCAATAGGTAAGCTTCTCCTTATCTACAACGAGGCGGAAGTCATCGTAAGGGGTGTATATGAAGATCTTCCACGCAACAGTCGTTTCTACAATATTCAATTCATTGCCACATGGGAGCTATATGTCTCGTCACAAGAGTGGATTCAGATTGCTCGTGACCAAAAAGATTGGGATAACAACTCATTCCAACTGTTTGCTCAAATCGAAGAAAATTCAATAATGGAGGCAGTGAGTGAAAAGATTAAAATGGTCAAGTTTGACAATGTCGGTGAAGATGAGCGAGTCCACAAACCTGAAATTTTTCTCAATCCAATGAAAGATTGGCATTTGAGATCCAATTGGGAAAACGGCGAACGAGAAGGAGGACCTATAACCTATGTCTGGCTTTTTGGCACAATTGGCGTATTCGTCTTGCTGCTTGCTTGCATTAATTTCATGAACCTGAGTACTGCGCATTCCATGGGGCGCGCGAAAGAAGTTGGGATTCGAAAGTCAATCGGCTCGCTAAGGAGACAGCTTATTGCCCAATTTTTAACAGAATCAATTCTCGTAGCTTCTATTGCTTTCGTAGTAGCTATTGTTATTGTCACCGCAGTTTTACCAGAGTTTAACCTACTTGCCGATAAGGAAATGGTTCTGCCGTTTGAAAGCGTTTATTTCTGGATGACCGGAATCGCTTTTATTCTTTTTACTGGTCTATTGGCGGGCAGTTATCCAGCGATTTATCTATCCTCTTTTCGGCCGGTAGCAGTGCTAAAGGGGACATTTAAAACCGGTTTATCAGCGTCGGTTTTGAGAAAAGGCCTTGTCATTTTTCAATTTACAGTTTCGGTGATATTGATAGTAAGTACGTTGGTAGTCAGAGAGCAAATTTCATTCACAAGTAATCGACCAACTGGATACGACCTTGAAAGTACTATCATGGTCGAAATGCAGACTCAACAACACTACGATGCTTATAATATTATAAAGGACGAGTTGAGCAAAAGCCAAGTGGTTCTGGAAACAGCCATATCATCTAGTCCTCTAAATCAAGTATGGAACGTCCGCGATGGGTTCACATGGGAGGGAATGGACCCTGACTTCACTCCTTTTTTCCCAGTCATGTGGATCTCGCATAACTATGGAAAGACAGTCAGCTGGAACATCATTCAAGGCCGAGATTTTTCAAGGAGCTTCCCAACGGACTCAACTGCTTTGATCATCAATGAAACTGCCATTTCATACATGAACCTGAAAGAACCAATTGGAAAGACAATCCGATGGGGAAGTCGGGATTTTAAGATCATTGGTGTAATCGCTGATATACTTAGGGAGTCCCCTTTTAGTCCAGTCCGTCCTACCATTTATTCGATTGATCCTCATAGTATGTCCAATTTTATTTTATTGAAATTAAACCCAGAAATACCAATAGCCCAGGCTGCTTCTACCATAGAGGAGGTGTTTATTAAACATGTACCCGGTTCTCCTTTTGAATTTGATTTTGCCAGTGAAAAGCATGCTAGAAAGTTTAGAGGAATAAAACGGATCGGAAACCTCTCAACAATTTTTGCGATACTCGCAATCCTAATCAGTTGCTTAGGGCTTTTAGGGCTGGCGTCATTCATGGCTGAGCAAAGAACCAAAGAGATTGGTATTCGAAAAGTACTTGGTGCCTCCATTCAAAGTCTGTGGAGACTGCTGTCAAAGGAGTTTGTGTTGTTAGTGTCTGTTTCATGTGTTATTGCACTTCCTATTGCATTTTTTGCGCTGAAGGGTTGGCTACAGAATTACGAATATCGCACAGACCTTCATTGGTGGATCTTTCTCTACGCAGGACTTGGAGCTCTATTAATCACATTATTAACAGTTAGCTTTCGATCAATCAAAGCTGCTGTTGCGAATCCTGTAGATGCGCTTAGAAGTGAATAAAACCAACCATCCGCCAAAATTTCCTGTAAGGTTCTTCCGCTGGTATTGCAATCCAGAATTCGTGGAAGATATCGAAGGAGATTTATTGGAGAGGTTTGAAAAAAGAAAGGAAAAAGGGGAGTCTGCAAGATGGCTATTTACCATGGACGTATTGAGACTTTTCAGGCCTGGTATTATCAAAAATTTTGAAGGAAAAAAGCGACTTAATTATTACGGTATGTTAAAAACGGATATCAAAGTTTCATTAAGAAACCTCTTAAGGTATAAGACCTACACATCAATTAATCTAATCGGATTCATCATCGGACTTGGTATTGCCATGTCCATGTTCTGGATTGTCCGATTTGAAAAAAGTTTTGATACTCATCATGAGGATTATGATCGTATTTACCAACTCATGGGAATAAAAGATGGAGAAAACGGGTCTCAAATACCTCGAGGAGTAATAGCTACGCTTAATCGAGAATTTCCTGAAGTGGAACTCGCAATTTCGGTGCATCGATATACCCCAGATGTGATCAGGGTAGATGGTGAGAACCTTCAACTTGAAAGAGCCTATTTTGTTGACCCAGAAGTTTTTAAATTATTGGACATTAAATGGATAGCAGGAGACCCCGAGAGTTCACTTAATTCACCAGACCAAACTGTCATAGACTTACCTACATCGAAGCGCCTTTTTGGTCTTGAAGATCCGATTGGAAAAGTGATCCGATTCGACAACAACCGTGACTACATTGTAAGTGGTCTCATAGCGCAAGCACCTAAAAATTCAGAATTTCCATTTCAAATGCTCATGAACATTTCATCGCATCCATGGAAAAGATCTATTAGCGATGATGATTGGGGTGGTGGAGATTCGACTTTTAAAGGAATCGTGAAGTTGAAAAACAAATCAGAAGTTGCTATTGTTCAAGATCGTATTTCAAAGATAGCTAGCTCACACCGAGCATTTGACTATACAACATTGGAGTTCGTTCCAATCGACAAAGTGCACACTCACCCAGATAATGACCCATTCAACTACTACACGCCAACTTGGATTTTAGATAGCTGTATGCTCATTGGATTGGTGATCATCATTGTATCGATTACCAATTTTGTAAATCTAAGTACTGCCCAAACTATCATCAGACAGAAAAGCATTGCAGTTAGAAAAATCATGGGAAGCCGAAAAACAGGCTTAATGGTTCATACCATGATTGAAACGGGCCTTTTAGTTCTTATCGCAGTTTTATTGGCTTCTGTATTCACAGGTTTAATCATTCACTCAAGTCATCAATTTCTAGCCATTGATATCCCGATTGATTCCTTAAATAGTTTCGATTTTGCTGTAATGGCCTTTACGATGTGGATAAGCGTCACTATTCTGTCTAGTATTTATCCCGCTTTGACCACTTTCAAGATCCATTCTACTCAAATCCTTCGATCTAATTACCAAAATTCTTCATCTGGATTTGGTATTAGGCAAATCCTAATTGCCTTTCAATTTGTGGTGGTCCAAGCAATGATCATCGCCATTATCACAGCTGTGAGTCAGATGAACTATATGAATAACAAAGATCTTGCCTTTAAGACAGATGGAATTGTATCACTAAACATTCCTGAAGTGAGAAATATGCAAAAGCAGGCCTTGCTGAAAAAGGAACTTGCTAATATCCCTGGAGTTAAGGACATTTCACTAGGCTTGGTAAGCCCCTCCTCTTACTCATCCCACTGGTGGGCTGGTATCACCAATCAAAATTTAGAGAAACCACTTAGTACCAGAATCCAATTCATAGATGAGAACTATCTGGATTTCTTTGATATCGAATTAATTGAAGGAAGAAACTTACTTACATCTGATACTTCACAAAAAGTGGCGTTAGTAAACGAGAGGGTTTACCATGCTATGGGTTTAAACAATGCTTCAGAAGCAATAGGTGAATACATAAAAGGTTGGGTTGGAAGGTTTAGAATCGTAGGCGTAATAGAAGATTACCATTCGGAAAGTCTGCGGGATGGAATAATACCTCATGCTTTGATTTATGATCCAACCAGATTCTATCATGCACATGTTCTCGTAGAAAAAGCAAATCAATCAAACACGATAGCATCCATTAAAGAAACATGGAGCTCGATCTTTCCAGAATACTATTTTGAATATCAGTTTGTCGAAGATGACCTTAAACGTTTTTACGAAAATGACGAAAAGTTCACCAGGTTTTTGGGCTTGTTTACTGCGAGCAGTATCCTGATCAGTTGTCTGGGTCTGTTTGGACTTATTTATTTCATATGCATTCGCAAAACCAAGGAAATTGGAATCAGGAAAGTACTTGGGGCAGAATTAAACAATGTTATTACTGCGGTTGCAAAAGGATTAATGACCCCAATTATTATCTCGATGATTCTCGGTATTCCTCTTATTTGGTATATAATGGGTATTTACTTGAGCAATTATTCTTACAGCATTGGATTGAGGTGGGAAATATTTCTATTGGCTGAAGTATTTACCATTTTTGTTGCTGCTTTGCCGGTATACTTCAGAGCAAGGTACGCTGCACAACAAAATCCAATAATTGCACTGAGGGATGAGTAGCCCTCCGAAATATATTTTAAAATTTTTTCACTGGTTTTGTGACCCAGACTATGTTGAAGATATCGAAGGCGATCTCCTTGAGCGGTTCGAAAAAAGAAAGGAAAATGGAGAGTCAGCTAGATGGCTTTACATGATTGATGTGTTAAAGCTTTTCAGGCCTGGGATTATACGATCCTTTGAAGGGCCCAAAAACTTAAATACATATGGAATGTTCAGAAACTACCTAAAGACCTCTATCAGAAACCTGAGAAAAAATGTACTATTCTCAACCATCAATACAGTAGGTCTTGCCATTGGTATGTCAGTAGGAATCCTGATGATACTGCTCATCTCTGAATTAAAGTCATATGATCAATTCCATGAAAAAAAGAACAAAATCTATCGGGTCACTACCGATAGCAAGATTCGCGATAGTGAGCGGCATTTGACATCAGCCTCTTATTTCGTTGGAGATCAAATAAAGGAACAGGTGCCCGGAGTGGAGCAAGTACTCATAATGCGGCCAGGCATGTCTGCAGATTTAGTCACTAAAACGGGTGTTGTTTCATTAAGTGGATATTATACTACACCTTCATTCTTTGATGTATTTTCATTTGAACTTCTAAAGGGAAACCCTCAAACGGCCCTTTCAGATCCTAACAATGTAGTCTTGACGGAAACGGTTGCCAAGAAGTTATTTGGAGATGAGGACCCAATCGGTAAAACACTTGATCTGGAAAGTACAGGTGGATGGCAAAAACGATCCATAAACGGATTGATTACTGGTGTTGTCGAAGATCCACCAATCAATTCGCATATTCAGTTTGAGTCGTTGATCTCTTTTAGCACCTACGACATTCCTGCAATCGGTCATGGCTGGAAAAGTGACTACAAGGTAAGACCAATAGATTATCAGCAAAACTTCGTCTACTTGGTCTTGGGTGATCAGACCAGGAAGGAGGAGGTAGAATCTGTTATATCAGAGATCATGGCTGAATACAATTCAACTGCAAAAGAACCAATCACACATCTTCTTCAGCCTCTTGATGAATTTGTAACAAGTGATTCATATGTCAATCGAACTGGTCCTATGTTTTCAGAACAGCGGATTCACGTCATGGTTGGTCTTACAATTATTGTACTCTTATCAGCCTGTTTTAACTACACTAATTTGTCACTGGCACGATCTCTTAGACGTTCCAAAGAAGTAGGCATCCGGAAGGTAGCTGGTGCTACGCATTCACAATTGTTTTCTCAATTCATAATTGAAGCAATCCTTCTGTCTTTAATGGCATTAGTCGTTGGACTGGGGCTATTCTTCTTCATCAAACCTGGTTTTCTAAGCTTACCAAACCCATCTGCGCAAGGCCACCAAATGTTTACGTTGAATATCCGATCCGTCCATCTGCTGAGTTTTGTTGCGTTTGCTATTGGACTTGGTACACTGGCCGGCTTAAGTCCAGCACTATTTCTTTCTAGGCTGACGGCTAAAATCATTTTCTATGATGCCAGTAAAATCAAATTGTTTACTGGAGTGAGCTTCAGGCGTTTACTAACCATTTTCCAATTTGCCCTATCAATAGGCCTTATTATGTGCGCTCTATTTGTTCATAAACAGTACCAATTTGCCCTAAACTATGATCATGGATACACCACGGAAAACATTGTTAACATCAAGATTAAAGGGGACAATGTTGACCTCCTGGAAAATGCATATGCTAACATGCCGGAAGTCATCGCAACTTCAAAGTCCTCAATGATTCTAGGTGTAGGATCAGCACAGTTAGGACTTGTTACATCCGAAGATAAAAATGTTAGAACGATGTTACTACAGAATTATGTTGATGAAAAGTATTTTGAAATGCATGATTTCAAGATAATCGCAGGAACTGGCTTTGTCGGTTCAGCTAAGGAAAATGCTCCAAAACAAATCGTAGTGAATGAAGCGCTTGTGAAAGCTCTGGATCTTGGTACTAATGAAGAAGCCATAGGAAAGATCGTTTTGTACAGGGGCCGTACCAGAGTGCAAATCGTTGGTGTAATAAAAGACTTTGTAAACATTGCTCTTAATGTGAATGATCAGGACGCTTATGTCTTTGTTCAACCCACTAGAAAAGAACAGTTTATGACACTTGGAGTGAAGATCAAAAATGATCAACTGATCAAAACAATAAAAAAATTAGCTGAGACCTACGGTGAGATAGATCCAAATCACCCTTTTGAAGCAGAATTCTACAACGATCAAATAGCCACAATTTATCAGCCACAAAAAACGACTTATACCATTACCGCATTTCTTGCATTTCTTGCTATTTCCATCTCTACATTGGGCTTACTTGGGATGGCTGTGTTTACCACGGAAAGCAGAATGAAAGAGATAAGTATCAGAAAGGTATTGGGAGCGAGTATGAAAAACCTATCGCTTTTGCTTTCACGAAGTTTCCTGGTAATGATAATTGTAGCAGGACTAATAGCTATTCCTGTAACTCGTTACATTGTTGATGACCTTCTTCTCAATGACTTTTTATATAGAGCCAAAATCTCAGCACTCGACATGCTTTCGGGTCTTTTGATCGTGCTGCTAATAGGGGTAATGACCATCGGTTGGCAAATCCGAGAAGCAACCATTCAAAATCCAGCAGATCTTCTTAGGGATGAGTAGACTTAAAATAATATTACTACGAATAGGAATTTATAACCAATTTTTTCTTTCTTCGTAAATACTACGAATAGGAATTAATTGTTGGTTATGAAAAAATATCAATTAGGTGAATTTGAGGAGGTCGTCATGCTTACGGTGGGCATCCTCTACGAAAATGCTTATGGCGTTTCCATCAAAAAGGAAATTGAAACCAGACTGAATCGAAAAGTAAGTGTAGGTGCGCTTCAATCAGCCCTCAAAAGACTTGAAGATAAAGAATACCTCCGATCCCATGATTCGGATGCTACACCTGAGCGAGCTGGTCGACCCAAGCGATTCTATAAGATCACGGCTCTTGGGAAAAAAGCCATGCAATACACTAAGGAGACTCGAAATGCGATGTGGGATTCAATTCCTGATGTTGCTCTTGATGTAAAATTTGTCACTAACTAAAATGGCAAACCGTCCACCTAAACTCTTTATCAAATTCTTTCGATGGTTTTGTCATCCGGGCCTGCAAAGTCCAATTGAAGGTGATTTGATGGAGCTGTATGAAGAGAGGATTAAGGAAAAAGGAAAGAAAAAAGCAGACTGGCTATTCAGAAGAGATGTGTTGCTGCTATTCAGAAAAGACATCATAAAACCAACCGGTGGTACAGTAAAACTCAATTATTACGGTATGCTAAAAAACTATTTTAAAACAACGATCAGGAACCTAAAGAGGCAGCGGTTATACGCCGCTATCAACATTGGTGGCCTATCCATAAGCGTCACTTGTGTTCTATTGATCCTTTCATTCATCAAGTATGAGTTTTCGTACGATCGATTTCTTGAGAACTACGACAATATCTACAGGGTCTATAACACCCCGCCCAGCCATAATTTTTTAGGTAAAAACAAAGTTGCAGTAACTGCATTACCTCTTGCGTCTGCGTTGCAAAACGAATACCCTGAAGTTGATCATGCAACGGCCTTTGATTGGTACAACGCATTGATTGGAACAAGTGAGGACAATCTCTATTACGAGTCCGGAATCTTTTCAGATAAGTATTTTTTTCACGTGTTTCCTTATGAGTTTATTGAGGGAGATCCACTCACTGCACTTCAAGATCCAACAAGTGTTGTTTTGACAGAGTCTCTTGCAGCAAAAATTTTCGATGATGAAAATGCCATCGGTCAACAATTGATTCAACGCAATCAGATCTATCAGGTGACTGGAGTTATAAAAGACCCACCAAAAAATTCGACTGTTGACCTTGATTTTGTAATCAACATTGAAGGAAGAGACTGGTATAAAGAGGAGATGGCTCGTGAGAAGTGGCGAAGCAATGGTTTCAAGACGTTTTTTACCCTTAATGAAGGAAGTGATGTTTCTGTGCTTGAAGCCAAGATGCCAGAGTTGCTTGAAAAGTATTGGATCAATCTTGAGTTGTATCCTCAAGAATACAGGTTTGAAGCATTAAAAGATGTTCATCTTCAGTCGGAATTCAATTTTGATTTTACAGGAAAAGGAAGCAAAAAACAACTGTTACTCTTTTCGATCATCGTTCTGCTCATTTTAATCCTTGCTCTTGTCAACTATACCAACCTGGCCATTGCCAGATCCATGAGCCGTTCAAAAGAAGTTGGCTTGAGAAAAACGATAGGAGCCGGAAGAAGACAGCTGATTTTTCAGTTTTTGTTTGAATCAACCTTTCTTACATTCATTGCAATAGTTATAGCAACATCAATCACATGGATCTCTTTGCCGGTGTTTGGAGAACTATTAGGAAGACCTCTTCAACCAGAGATTGATACGTTGATTGCAGCTATTCCTTACCTTCTGGGACTCGTTCTATTCCTAGGTATTCTTTCAGGTTACTATCCCGCATTTCTTATCTCCAAGCTTCAACCTATTTATGCGCTGAAAGGCAAAACCAAAGGTTTATCAAAAAGTAGCCTTCAGAAATGGTTGATTGTTGGTCAGTATGCTGTTTCGATTGCTATGATTATTTGTGCTGTTGAAGCCAACCAACAGTTCCAATTTATTCAGAACAAAGATTTGGGTTTTCAAAAGGAAGATATCCTGACCTTTAGAAGCCGGAGTAGAGAGGTCACTAGCAACTTTGATGTGCTTAAGAGGGAGTGGCTCAATCATCCGAATATCAAGGCTGTTGCAGGCTCACAATACTTGCCTATAAATCTTCGTCAACGTACTGTGGTAAATGATGAAAAAGGAGGAGATCCCAATGATGATCTACATATCTATCAAATGAGAGCCGGATATGACTTTCTCGACCTTTATGACATTGAATTAATCGCTGGAAGAAATTTCTCAAGAGAATTAAAAGATACGATCAACTTATGCATCATCAATGAGACCACAGCTAAAACAATGGGTTGGACACCACATGAAGCAATAGGTAAGCGTTTCACAGAAGACTGGGATTTGAAGTATCGGGAGGTCATTGGGGTAATCAAAGACTTTCACATGCACTCAATGCATATGGAAATAGAACCGATGTTTATTGAACGAAGAAGTTCCAGGTCTTTCAGGTATATCTCATTCAGGATAAACCCTGAAAATCTTCAAGAGACTATTGCATACCTGGAAGAAACCATTGCGCCTTACACTTCCTATCCATTCGATATGCAGCTACTTTCAGATCAATACAATAACCTGTACCATGAAGATATCAGTCAGAGCAAGATATTCAATTTCTTCACTCTTTTGGCAATCGTTATTGCGTCCCTCGGTCTCTTTGGGTTAGCAACCTACACGATTCACTTACGAGTAAAGGAAGTGGGAATTCGAAAAGTTTTGGGAGCTTCCTTATCCAGTATTGTATCTCTCGTGTCTCTAGACTTTCTAAAGCTCGTCGGCATTGGTTTTCTTGTCGCAATTCCTATCGCCTGGATTTTTGTAAGCAAGTGGTTGGAAAACTATTCCTATCACATCGACATTCAATGGTGGGTTTTTGCACTATCCGGAATCATGGCAGTAATCATCGCTTGTATTACTGTCAGCACCCAGTCGATCAAAGTAGCATTATCAGACCCAGCTGAAATTCTAAAAGATGAATAGCCAACCTCCAAAAATATTTCTTCACTTCTTTAGATGGTTCTGTCATCCGAACCTTCAAAAACCCATTGAAGGTGATTTGATAGAGTTGTATGAGGAACGAGTAAAAGAAAAAGGGAAACGGAATGCGGATCTGAGATTTATCAGAGATGTGCTACTCCTTTTCAGAAGTGACATTATCAAACCAGTTGACGGTACTTACAGAATAAACAACTACGGCATGTTAAAACACAACATAAAACTCGCATTCAGAAGCTTTAAGCGATTCAGAACCTCCTTTGCCATCAACCTGATTGGTCTGTCCACAGGACTTGCATCGGTGCTGCTCATTTATCTCTGGATTAACGATGAATTGTCTGTGGATAAATTTCATGAAAATGACGGTCAATTGTATCAGGTAATGCAAAACATCAATAACCCAGATAGAATAATCACTATCGAGGCTACTCAAGCTCTTATGGGTCAGGCACTTGTTGATGAAATACCTGAAGTTGAAATGGCTGCATCGGTTGTTCCCGTTGGATCATATTCGTCTGACAGGATCATTCAGTACGGAGAAGTCAAACTGAAAATGCGAGATGAGTACGCCAGCGAGGATTACTTCAAGCTATTCTCCTATGCACTGCAAAGAGGGAACCCTGCAGATGTATTGTCATCTAAGAAAAACATCGTCATATCTGCTGATTACGCAGAAAAGTTATTCGGCGAGAATACTGACCCCATCGGTGAAACAGTTACCATCAGGCAAAACAACGAGATAAAACCTTACATGATCTCAGGAGTTTTTGAAGACCTTCCTGCCAACTCAAGTAAGCAATTTGATGGCGTTTTCAGCCTGGAGGTTTTTCTTGAGGCGTATCCGCATGTCCGTGAATGGACCAATAGTGATCCATACACTTACTTGCTGTTAAAAGAAAACACGAATGTGGAGGATTTGTCCAAGAGAATAGAAAAGTTCGTTTCAACGAAAGCAGAAGGTTACAGACACACTCACTTTCTCCAGAAATATTCTGATCGATACTTGTACGGCAAGTATGAAAATGGAGTGCCGGTTGGCGGGAGAATTCAATACGTCAGGTTGTTTTCCGTCATTGCCGGTCTGGTACTTCTGATTGCATGTATCAATTTCATGAACCTATCGACCGCCAGAGCTTCAAGAAGGTTGAAAGAAATCGGAGTTAAAAAAGCAATGGGGGCAAAAAGAGGATCTCTCATATCTCAACATTTTACCGAGGCTTTTTTAATGACCTTTATTGCCTTTCTGATCGCAGGTATGATCATCACCTTCATCCTCCCTTCATTCAACCTGCTCACCGAAAAAGAGCTCAGCATAGTTCCTGATTTCAAACTGGTGAGCGCTGTTTTACTCATCGGATTTGTTACGGCCATTTTTGCGGGCAGTTATCCTGCCTTGTATTTGTCAGGATTTGACCCCATTAAAATTTTCAGGGGTAAGATCACCGGTTCTGCAGGTGATCTGTGGGCCCGGAGAGGATTGGTGATCTTTCAGTTTTCGGTCTCCATCTTACTGATCAGTTCTGTAATGGTCATCACTTCTCAAATCAGCTTTATTCAAAACAAAAATTTGGGATTCAAAAAAGACCATATCATTTATTTCAAGGCTGATGGAGATCTTGAAGAAAGGGGCTCCTCTTTCATTGATGAGTTAAAAAAGGAAACCGGTGTTCTAAATGCAGGCATGTTTGGCCATGATTTGCTAGGCAACAGCGGAAGAACTTCAGGTATCCGATGGGAAGGGAAAGGGGAAGATGAATACATCCGCTTTGCTAACCTTGAAGTAGGATACGATCTGATTGAAACCTTTGGCCTGGAATTAGTTGAAGGGCGTACATTTTCCCGTGAATTTGGTGATGAAAGTTCCAAAATACTTTTCAATGAAAAGGCGATTGAGATGATGGGAATTGAAAACCCGGTTGGGAAAATCGTAAATCTATGGGGCAGAGACCGGGAGATAATAGGTATAGTGAAGAATTTCCACTTCGAATCTCTCCACCAGGAAATCATTCCTTGTTTCCTACAGTTTTATGAAGAACAATCCACCATTGTTGTCCGGATTCAGTCAGGAAATGAATTGGAGACCATCAGCCGGATTGAAGAAATGTACCAGATCCGAAATCCCGGGTTGAACTTCACTTTTAATTTTTTCGATGAGGAGTATGACAGACTGTATCGATCGGAACAACAAATTGCGGGCATATCTAAATCATTCGGTGCGGTTGCTATTCTTATTTCCTGCCTTGGTTTGCTAGGCTTGGTTGCTTTTACTTCTGAGAGACGACAGAAAGAAATTGGGATCAGAAAAGTACTGGGATCCAGCGAATACAAGTTGGTCTTATTGCTAAGCAGCGATTTTTCTAAGATGGTTGGTGTTGCAATTCTGATCTCACTTCCAATGAGCTTTTTTATCATGAAATACTGGTTGGAATCATTTGCTTACAGGATAGAACTTAACATCTGGTTCTTCATTGGTTCTGGTATTTTTTCGATGTTGGTTGCTCTATTAACCATGAGTTTTCAAACTGTTAAAGCCGCTAAGGCAAATCCCGTAGAAGCACTTAAGTATGAATAAGCCACCTAAACTTTTTCTGAAATTTTTCCGATGGTTCTGTCATCCTCAACTCAAAAAGCCCATTGAGGGTGATTTGATGGAATTGTATGAAGAAAGAACAAAGGAAATGGGGAAGAAAAAAGCGGATAGAAAATTCATTAAAGATGTCTTGCTCTTATTCAGACCAAGCATAATCAAGCCAGCAGATGGCACTTATCGACTAAACAATTACGGTATGTTAAAAAATTACTTTGTAACCTCATTTCGGTTTATTAAACGGGAGAAAATGTTCTCCATGATGAATATCCTTGGCCTTGCTCTTGGAATCGGTTGCGGCCTGGTCATTTACAAAATCATTGATCATGAGACCAGCTTTGACAAGCACCATTCAAACTACGAGTATATCTACAGGCTTGTCAACGAATTCGAGCGAGACGGTGACAAGGTATATTTTGCTGGTCAACCTCACGCAATCGCGGAAGGGTTAAGAAACGATTTCGGCATCACCTCGGCTATGAGCTATTATGACGAAGATGGCTTCATTACAATAGAAGAGACTGATGGTGACAAAAAAAGATTCCAGGAAAAGGATGGTGTTGTTTTTATCGAGCCCGAGTTCTTATTGCTTTTCGATTTTAAGTGGATTTCCGGAAATGCGACCAGCGCTCTTTCAGAAAAAGGGAATGTAATCCTAACTTCTTCAAATGCTCAAAAGTATTATGGGCTACAACCGGATGAGGTACATAAAGCAGTTGGAAGATCACTCGTTCTTGAAAATGAGAAAACGCTATACGTCTCGGCAGTTATAGAAGATCTGCCATCAACATCAGATTTTCCTTTCAAGGCGATTTTTCACTACCAGGACCAGGATGTTGCGAATCGATACTTCTATGAAGGAAAAAGCTGGCAAGAGTACAATAGTGCCACCAATTGCTTTATTCTTTTGAAGGATAAAATGTCACGGAAAGAGTTCGAAGAGCAGCTCGAAGGATATTTGATGAAGTACCAGCCCGAAGACATGGCGAGTCTGATGGAGCTCAAACTTCAACCACTTGCAGAAATGCATTCTAGCAGCACCGTAACAAGAAATTATCGTGGCGCAACAGTGAGCTACAACAAGTTAATTGCGCTTGGAATTGTAGGACTATTTATGATCATCACCGCATGTATCAATTTCATTAATCTCTCTACAGCCCAGGCAGTAAAAAGATCAAAGGAAGTTGGTGTGAGAAAATCTCTTGGAAGCAACAAAGGCCAATTGATCGCACAATTCCTTTCGGAGACCTTCCTAATTACATCGATAGCCGCATTTTTTGGATTGTTGGTGGCCCAGTTGCTCTCAAGTGAAATCGAAAACATTTTTGGCTATGAAATAGATCTTCAATTATTCACTGGATTTGAAATGCTTAAGAACGTAGCAATCATCGTTTTGTCAGTGACTTTTATCTCAGGAATATATCCAGCCACCATTCTTGCAAGGATGAATCCGATTTTGGCAGTCAAAAATTCATTAAACGCTCGACAAACATCTGGCTTTTTATCACTTAGAAGAGCCCTGGTGGTTTTTCAGTTTGCAATATCCCAAATCCTTATCATAGGCATCTTGATTCTGAACATGCAAATGGACTATTTTCTTACTAAAGACCTTGGATTCAATAAGGATTCTATCATTACTGTCAAATTGCCAGAAAGTGACTCGCTTAAACTACAACTCTTAAAAACCAATCTTTTGAGCAGTCCGCAGGTAGAAAAAGTCAGCTTCAATACTTCAGGACCTCTCGCGACCTGGAAAGTCAATAATCCTATTTACCATCCGGGTATTGTCGAGGAAGATCCTTCGGGCAATCTCAAAAATGTAGATGAAAATTATCTGGACCTATTTGAACTAGAGCTCATTGCTGGTGAGAACTACAAAGAAGGCGATCCACGGGATCATGTGGTTGTCAATCACAAGATGACTCGACTTTTTGGGTTTGAAGATCCAGTCGAAGCTCTTGGAGAACGTTTTCAATACGGTAGAAGCGGCAGGGAATTTACAATCGTTGGAGTTTTGGCAGACTTTCATGCAGGTACTCTTAGGAGAGAAATGGATAACGTGGTTTTTGCAAACCTTAAATGGAATATTTACCAGGTCGCCATTAAATTCAATGCAAACGAATCCAGCTTTTCTGAAATTCAAAACTTAATTGCTCACGTAGAAAAGCATTGGAGTACTGCATTTCCTGATCATGTTTTTGATTTTGAATTTTATGATGAGCATCTAGCCGCACTTTACGAAACTGAGCAAAATGTCTCAGAGGTGTTTAAAATCATTGTTGTTATCGCCATAATAATCGGATGCCTTGGATTGCATGGCTTGGTTTCTTTTATGGCAAATCAGCGAACGAAAGAGATTGGAATTCGCAAAGTTATGGGTGCGTCAGTCTTAAACATTTGGAACATTTTTTCAAAAGAGATGCTCATCCTTTTGACGATTGCCTTCTTTATTGCTGCACCAGTTGCATACTATGCAATGAATTCATGGCTAGATAATTATGCTTATCGAATAGATCTGACTCCAACTGTTTTTGTGATTGCGATTCTTGTAAGTCTTGCAATTGCTCTATTGACCATTAGTTATCGGTCAATAAGAGCGTCAAAAGCAAATCCAATACTTTCATTGCGAGACGAGTAACAGAGGGAGTTCAACTGAGGGACATGGAACTTCGTATTGAAAGTAGCCTGATCCGTGTTACTTTTAGTAGAAGTCAAAAATCATAGTGTCTCTTCAACTCAAAATATTTGAAATACTCTACCTGTTTGCAGCCTTTCATGGCGTATTCCTGGCTTCATTGTTGATTTTAAAAAAAGGTACCAAAAGCTCCGTCTACCTAGTTTTTCTGATTCTTCTTTTCTCGTTTTACCTCACGGAAAATGTGATATATTCTTCTGGATATATAAGGCAACTTCCACACTTATATTTTGTGACACTTCCGATCATATTTCTAATCGGACCTCTGTTCTATACTTACATACGCTCAACATTAAGCAGTCAGTTCAGACTGAGAGCAAAGGATATTATTCATTTGTTTCCTTTTCTATTCGAACTCATTATTCTTTTACCTTTTTATGGCTTAAGCGGTGATATCAAGATCAGGATTTATGAAAGTAGTCTTCGAAATACGGGAGGCTGGGAATTCAATATCTACTTTGTTGGCTTTCTCATTTACATAGGCAGTACTTTTTGGTACTTCTATGCTTCATACAAGCTTTTAAAAAGTCATTCGAAACCATCCACTGTTAAGGAAAGAAACAAAGTTAATTGGCTGAAAAAGGCTTCCATCGGCTTCTTTTCCTATATGTTTCTCAGCCTTGCGTTTTCAATTCTTGTTCGAGCATTTCCGGAAACCACTTCGGCTTATTTTCATATCAATCTTGTGAGTCTCACGGTTTTGATTCATGCAATTGGATATGTCGCATACTTAAGCCCTGATCTTTTCAATGGAAATCAACAATCCAACTACCAGTTTTCTGCAATTAGTGAAGAGAAAATGGAAACGCTCAAAAAGCATTTAGAAGAAGTAATGGTGACTGATCAGCCTTATCTTCAATCTGAGGTATCTGCTGATGATATTGGCCAACTTCTTAGTATCTCAAAACATCAATTATCTCAACTACTTAATGTGGGTCTGAACACAAACTTCTACGACTATATCAATCAGCACCGAATTGAGCATTCGAAAAAAATTCTACGGTCTGCAGAGTATCAGGATGCGAAGATTCTTCACATTGCATTTGACAGTGGTTTTTCCAATAAAGCTTCATTTCTGAGAAATTTTAAGAAGTTAACAGGCCTGACTCCTACCATGTACCGCAAACTTCAGGAAAATCAGGTCTCAATCAATTGAGAAGTACCCCCTGAGAGATAGTAGAATCTACATTGAGCTAAAAAACTCATGAAAAAGACAATGCTACTATTTCTATTACTTTCTGTCACTGCCTTACAAGGACAGGAGATTAATAATTTCATACACCCCGAAGGTTATGAGCCGGGAAAATGGGGTGAACTTGGTGAAGTCAAGGAATTTGGAAGTGGAGACAAATCGATGATTCTACTTCCAGGTTGGGGATTTGACCTAACCATTTTTCAAAATTTCATCGAACAGTATAAATCAGACTTTAAAATTTATGCAGTGACTTTGCCAGGGTTTGGAAACACCTCGGCCCCACCAATGCCCAAAGATTCAGCAAGCTTTCAGGGACTCAATTGGACAAAGGGTATACTTAATGGAATAGACCGGTTAATCGAAAAAGAGAAAATTTCAGACGCAATACTGGTAAGCTATTTCACATACAGCAACATGATTGCTATGCGGTTTGCGCTGGATAATCCTGACAAAGTTTCTAAGGTCATTGTTATTAGTGGCATGGCTAAATTCACTTCGAACTACCCATCGTATGAGCCAAGAAACCTAAACCAAAGAATCGCTTACGTGGAAAGATTCCTTGGGCCTCAGTGGTTCAAAACAGTAGACAAAGCCACTTGGGACAATGGAAATTTTCACAAAAAGGTCTTTGCCAAGGATTCAATTAGATCCTTAGGCTATTGGAATATGATGTCTTCAGTGCCTATCCCAACGGCCGTAAGGTATTTGTGTGAATATTATTGCACAGATTTAAGCCTGGAATATTCTGAACTAAAGGTACCAGTATTAGTTGTGTTACCTTCATTTACTGAAGAGCTTTTAACACAAACCGAAACATCCTATCTAACCACCTTTTTCCATCATAGCTGGCTAGGAGCGAGACCAGGAAGTGACTCCATTTCCATTATCACACTCACGGATACTAATGCAATGATAGTTGATGACCAGCCTGAAAAGCTCTACGGAGTGATCAATGAATTTCTTGAGGATAAATTGAACGCCTACCAGGTAGTAAGGTGAAACTTGCTGTCAAGATTGAAGGATTATTGCTAAGTTGCTGGCAATAATCCTTTGGTCTTTCAATGATTCGAAACGCAACTCAAGCCGACTCCAATGAGATTAGTGATATTTATAATTATTACATCATAAATACATATTCTACCTTCGAAACGGAACCTGTTTCTCCTTCCGAAATAGCAACTCGGATTAATCAGGTGCAAGAAGAGTTTAAATTGCCCTGGCTGGTTCTTGAGGAGGAAGGTAAAGTCACGGGATACACTTATGCAACTCAATGGAAAATAAGAGCTGCCTACAAACGAACCGTTGAAACGACCGTTTACATTGATCATCAATCATGTGGAAGGGGTCTTGGGAGTCAACTTTATATAGCGTTGATAGAAAGACTAAATCAATCTGATCATCACTCTTTACTTGGTGGAATCGCACTGCCAAATGATGTCAGCATTGCGCTTCATGAAAAACTTGGGTACATCAAAGTTGGTCAACTTAAAGAGGTCGGATACAAACTTAATCGTTGGGTAGATGTTGGTTATTGGGAGCTATTATTAAAGTAGCTAGTTACAATTATCTTTCATTGTAACTAGCCACTTTCAACAATTACTCAGACCTTAAAGAATCCACTGGATTGGAGATCGCAAGCTTTAATGAGTGAAAACTTACTGTTGCAATTGTAATTGCCAAACAAGAAATTCCGGCAATAGCATAGATCCACCAGTAAACTTTTATTCGGTACTCATATCCAGCTAACCATTGATTGAGAAAATAGGAAGCAATGGGAATCGCGATTATACATGATAAGATCACCAGAACGGAAAAATCTTTAGATAACAATCGCCAAAGGTTTGAAACAGAAGCTCCCAATACCTTTCTAATCCCGATTTCTTTGGTTCGCTGCTCTACAACGAATGCAGAAAGTCCAAAAAGCCCTAGGCAACTTATCAAAATGGCAAGAATACTGAAGAAAGCGGCTAAGCTTCCAATTTTTTCTTCGGCTCGGAATTTTTGGAGATATGCATCATCCAGGAATTCATAGTTGAATGGATGAGAAGGGAGCGCCCGTTGAAATGCTTCTTCAATAACTGGCAATGCTTTAATGTAATCGACATCAGGTTTGATTTTGATGAACAAATATCCAAGCGATCCTTCTCTGGCAAAAAGCATCAGTGGGACGGGCGGTCGAAATGGATTTCCTTTTATCATGTCCTTCACTACTCCAATGACAGTGTAGATTTTCTGACCTTTATTAAATTCCCTCCTTGCCTCTATTTGAGTTCCAATGGGATTTTCTATCCCCATTTTCCTAACGGCAGATTCACTGATTATAATTGACCCGGATTCACTGGAAAGATCTCTTGAAAAATCACGGCCGGCGATCATTTCCCATTCTGTTGTTTCACCATACTCGTGAGTCACACGAATGGTGTTAAAAGTAAACCCAAGGCGTTCGCCTGTTTCAACTGATTTAAATCCATTGTTATTGCCAAGTGTGCTCGTCAATGGATAGTTGGCTGATGCAATTTCTTTCACATAACCCGTTTTTTTCAATTCATCTCGAAGCACATGATACTTAGCATAGTATTCATCGGATCTGCCTCTCAGTGTAATAATTCCATCCTGGTTGTAACCAAGTGGTCTCGTTTTGGCAAACGTGATTTGATTATACACCGTAATAGTTCCAATAATCAAAGCGATTGAAATTGTAAACTGAAAAACAACTAAAACCTGTCGAAATCTCACACTGGCCAGTCCTTGCTTCAGTGTTCCTTTCAATGCCTTTACCGGCCCAAAAGAGGACAAGAAGAAAGCCGGGTAGCTTCCGGCGACAAAAGCAGAAATAAGGGTAAATGCCACTCCGGAAATCCAAAATATTGCGTTCCCCCAGGGCATTACCAATCCTTTGTCTGAAATTTCATTGAACCAAGGCAGAATCATGCTAACCACTGCAAGAGAAATGATAAAAGCTGCCACTGAGTAAAGAATAGATTCAGAAAAAAACTGTCGGATCAATTGGGACCTTAAAGAACCAATCGCCTTTCTAATCCCTACTTCTTTTCCTCTGTTTTGATACCTGGCTGTATTGAGATTCATAAAATTGATAAATGCCAGAAGGAGTACGAATACACCAATAATTCCGTAGAGAACAACAAATTGAAATCGCTTGCTCATCACCTGAACTCCATCAACAAATGTGGAGTTTAGGTGCCAGTCTTTCATCGGCAAAAGAAGCAACTCGGTTGGTCTATCCTCAGGGTCTCTGTGAGGTGTTAAAATGTCTTTTATGATGGATGATGCTTCTGAAATTTCAACCCCTTCTTTCAGTTGAGCATAAACCTTAATGTTGTAATTACTCCAAGCGTATGGATTCTCATCATTGTAGATCAACTCCAAAGAAGTGAAAAAGGCAGCGTCTCCAAAAGTTGAGTTTTTTGGCAAATCCTCGTACACCCCAGTTATTTGCAATTCCCTCGAGGTATTTAAGAAAATGGTCTTCCCAATTGGATTTTCATCTTTGAAAAATTTCCCGGCAAGTGTTGAGGAAAGCATGATGGAATTTGGGTCACGAAGGCCATCTCGAATACCAGCTTTCATTTTGAGTGACAGCATTTCTGGCGCTTCTGGCTGAAAATAATATCCTGGCTCTTCGAATGACTGTTCTTCAACAGAGAGAAGTTGAGGCCGCATTCGAAAAAATGTCATCGCTACCTTATCAAAAATGGTTGGGTAATTTTCCTTCATAAAAATGCCCACCTGTCCAACAAGTGAGCTATTAACGAATACTTCGTCGCCTTCTGAGTCCTTTCTAAACACTTGAACAATGGAATCATAATTCTCATGGTTTTTGTTAAAAGAGAATTCATCGTATATCCAAAGACTTATGAGTATAGCCACCGTCATGCCCATGGCCAAACCTCCGATATTGATGGCTGAAAAGACCTTGTTTTTAAGAAGAATTCGATAGCTGATTAGGAAGTTGTGTTTAATCATGGTATTGAAATTTGAGTTTGACCTAAAAAATTTGAATGCAAATGGTCTGAGGTAGTTGAATACCTGATACCAATAGTTGAGTTTTGCTCTCTTTGGTGACCTCTTGTGAAGCATTGAATCAAATTTTTCATCAAGATCACCCAGGACTTCTTCTGCCAATTCGTCCTTTAAAAACAGCAAAAGAAATCTTTCAGCAAGCTTTGGAGGCTTGTGATTTGTCATAAGTTGAAATTGAGTTTGCCATGTGCAAAAGCTGGAAATTGATCCCAAAGAGAGAGTTTCAATTCTCTGGATGTTTCCAAAGCCTTCTGGCCGGCTCCTGTAATTGTGTAGATCCGTTTTCTTCGTCCTCCACGTTCGGCCGTTGCTTCACTCATTTCAGATTTGAGAAATCCTTTGTCAGCCAATCGATTAAGTGTAGAATGAACAGCTCCTATTGAAACAGGTCTCTTCGTTTGAGCTTCAAATTCATCTGCGATCTTGAATGCGTAAGCTTCTTTATCAAGGATGCCAACGATCAGCAAAATGGTTTCTTCAAAGTCTCCGAGCTTACTTTCTTTCATCTTGTTACTAAATTGTAGAACAAATATACGGGGCTCAAAATAATATGTTCTACTTTTTAGTAAGAAATATGTTTTTGTGAAAGCTACCTCACCCAGGATTCCGTCCGCAAGCTTCCATCATCGTAATAAATATCAAACGTATAGGGAGCTAACACTTCTCCATCTTGGATCGCCTGAACTTCCATCATACTTCTGATTTCGGCTGGATAAGGTCGCACCAACGGGTGTTGTGTGATAAAAGATCGATAGATTTTTCTTGTGCTGAACTCTTCGAATGTGTAACCAGCCGGAATTTCTAAAACATTTCTAATGCCCTCAAAAGATGCTCCAATGAACAAATGGATAGAGTCTTCTGGAATTGTATCGCTCAGATATTCGACTAGCGTGAATTGCCCTTTGAGTCGTTCAGCATCCACCATTTCTTTTGCCTCGTCCACTAGCGATTTAATTTCCGCTGATTTAACTCCACCTACGAAATGTTTTCCGATTACGGTCCGGCTTCCACCGACGAAAGAATAAACTTCCAGTTTATCGAAACCTCCGAGCGTGTAATAAGTGGCAGTTAGGGTAATACTGAGACAGATAACAATAATGCTGAGGTAAATCCACTTGGCGCGATTCATGGGTCAAATATAAGTAGTTGGTTTGCGAACCTAGGCTATTCTAGCCACCTCTTTGTATTGCATTTGGTGTAGTTGAGCATAAACTCCATCTTTCTCCAGAAGTTTTGAATGCGTGCCTTGCTCTACGATTTCTCCTTTATCAAACACAAGGATTTTATTGGCATTCTGTATGGTCGAGAGTCTGTGGGCAATCACAATCGATGTTCTTCCCTGCATCATTTTTTGAATGGCTTCTTGAATCAATTCTTCTGTTTCTGTATCAACGCTGGAAGTAGCTTCATCCAAAACAATAATTTTCGGATCGTACACCATGGCTCTAACAAACGAAATTAATTGTCGCTGGCCCACGGACAAAGTTGCGCCGCGTTCCATTACATTGTAATCATAACCTCCTGGCAGTCTTTCGATAAAAGAATGTGCACCAACTAATTCTGCCGCCTCCTTAACTTTTTCCAAACTAATATCTGGGTTTTTCAAGGTGATATTATCTCTAATTGAACCTGAAAAGAGAAAAACGTCCTGCAGGACGACAGCTATGTGCTTTCTCAAGTTGGCAAGATCATACGTGGTGATGTCTGTTCCATCGACCGCTATTTCGCCTTTGTTTATTTCATAAAACCGACTAAGCAGATTGATGACTGAAGACTTTCCAGCTCCAGTTGCCCCAACGAGTGCAATAGTTTCTCCCTGCTCAACATCAAAAGAAATGTCTCTCAAGACCCAGTCTTCATCATTATAGGCAAACCACACTTTATCAAATTTCACTTCTCCTTTAATTTCCTCAGGTTGATGATTTCCATTATCAGGAATATGATCAGTATTATCCAGCAAATCCAAAATACGATTGGAAGAGACAATCCCCATTTGAAGCGTATTGAAGCGATCAGCAATCATCCGGATTGGGCGGAAAAACATGTTGTTGAACATGATGAAAGCAATCAATGTTCCGAATTGCAAACTTCCCTGAACCAACTCACCACCGCCGTACCAAACGATCAATCCAATGCCGGCCGCCTGGATGACTTCTGCTACTGGAAAATATACCGCATAGTACATTACCGATCGAATATTCGCCCTTCGGTGCTCTCTGTTTATTTCTTTGAATTTTTCAAACTCTCTTTTTTCACTGTTGAAAATCTGGACGATATTCATTCCAGTGATATGTTCCTGAACGAAGGTATTCAGATTGGATACGGCCGTTCGAACCTCATTAAAAGCAACTTTTATTTTTTCTTTGAAAATATAAGTAGCTAGGATTAGAAGTGGAAACAGTGCCAGGCTGACTAAGGTAAGTGTCCAGTCCATGTAGAACATTACTCCCAGAATCACGAGAATTTGAAGTACATCAGAAATGATTCCCGCAATCCCGGTGCTGAATACTTCCGCCAATGTTTCAATATCAGAAACGTTTCGAGTCACTAGTCTTCCGATGGGCGTTTTATCAAAAAACTGAAGCTTAAGGGATTGAATGTGTTTATAAAGCTTTATTCGAATGTCTTTGATAATGTTTTGTCCCAGCCACCCAGAATAGTAAGTATGTAAATACTGAATAATTGCTTGAACAATCAAAAGACCTAACAACAGCAGAATCATGTTCACCAATCCTGGATAATCGCCATTAGCTACGTTATTGTCTATGGTTCTTTGAATGATCACCGGTCGGATTGGGCCAACAATGCTTAGTGAAACGGTAAGAAATATCAGGAAATAGAAAATAGCCTTATAAGGTCGCGCGAAAACGAAAAGCCTTCGAAGAACCTTCAAGTCAACAATGTTTCCGCTGGTTGTTTCTTTATCCAAGGTTATTTGTAAATGTTCGTTGGGTATTCAATTTTTTCTAAAAACAATCCCTGCGGCGGAACCGCTCGTCCTGCTTTCTTTCGATCGTTACTTTTCAAAATTTCCTTCAATTCTTCTAGCGATGTTTTCCCAGTTCCAACATCGAGCAACGTTCCGACCATGGCGCGAACCATCCCCCTAAGAAATCGATTGGCCTCAACAATGAAAAGATGTTCATCTCCTTTTTGCTGCCAGTCCGCCTTAAAAATTTCGCAATTGAAATTATTCACTTCAGTATGAACTTTACTAAAGCACTCAAAGTTCTCCCATCCCTTAATTATTTCGCATCCTTTGTTTATTAGCTCAATATCGATCGCTTGAGTGAAGTAGTAAGAAGTCTCTTGCTTGAAAGGATTTTTACTTTGATTAATGTGGTAGTGATACATTCGTTTTGTTGCATCAAATCTTGCATGAGCTTCAGTATTCACTTCTTTTAACTCATTTACACTGATGTCTTTGGGCAAAAAAGAATTCAGTTTATAAACCAAATCATCGGGTTTCGATTCACTGTCAAAATGAGCAATTTGTTGAGTGGCATGGACACCCGTATCAGTTCGACCGCTTCCAACAATAGATGTTTCTGTTTTTAAAATCGTAGACAAAGCCTTTTCCAGTTCTGCTTGAACCGTATTTCCATTGGGTTGAATCTGCCACCCATGAAAGTTCGTTCCCTTATAACTGATATCAAGAAAAAACCGCACGACGCAAAATAAGTGGAATAATTATTATCCAGATTGAGCTCATTTATATTTGCGCCATAATTTCAAAGTTATGATTCAACGGGTCCAAACCATGTTTATGTTCATCGCAGCGGCAGCCATGATCGCTATGACATTTTTTCCTCTTTGGCAAAAGGCGGACCTGGAAACATCTCGCCTGATCACCATGAACGCCTTTGAGATCCGGTTTGAGCAGCAAACTGCTTCCGGCGAAATGGAATTACTAGGTATTCAGAATGTAATGCTGATCTCGATTGGAGCATTCCTAGCGGCTGGGATCATGTTGTTTTCCATTTTTAAATACAAGAACAGAATAACTCAGGTCAAGCTAAATGCGCTGTTTTCTTTACTTGCTGCGGTGACAATTGTTGGTGTTGTTTATTTCTCCCTAAAGGGAAATGCACTGATGGTCCCGGAACAACAAGGCACTTTTTTAATGGGCTTCTATCTTCCAATCGTTGCGATGTTCAATAATTTTCTCGCAAACAGGTTTATCCGAAAAGACGAAGCGCTCGTTCGAAGCGCAGATAGAATTCGGTAGATAACCTCTTAAAGTGGCCATTATTTTGTTCTAAGTCATCCTGAATTTATTTCAGGATCTTCCGTACAAGGACCCAGCAAGGAAGATGCTGAAACAAGTTCAGCATGACGATTTCGAAAGATGTGACAAGATGTCAGTTTTTTCCGACTGGAATGGATTTTGTCAATAGCGACTTTGATAAAAATTAATTCTTAAATCATGCAAGAAAAAGGCACTATATCAATTCACACGGAAAACATATTTCCAATCATCAAGAAATTTCTCTACTCTGATCATGAAATATTTCTTAGGGAGCTCGTTTCCAACGCAGTTGATGCCACACAGAAAATCAAGCAGCTGGCAGCATTAGGAGAATACAGCGGAGAATTGGGAGATCTCACAGTTGATGTTTCTGTTGATAAAAAGAAAAAAACCATCAAGGTCTCCGATAGCGGGATCGGTATGACCGCTGAAGAGATCAAAAAATACATCAATCAGATCGCATTTTCTGGGGCCACTGAGTTCATAGAAAAATACAAAGACAAGGCTGACAATCAGCAGATCATTGGACACTTTGGTCTTGGTTTTTACTCGGCTTTCATGGTTGCTAAGAAAGTGGAAATTGTCACGCTTTCTCATCAAGATGGAGCTGAAGCAGCTAAATGGATATGTACTGGAGAAACTGATTTTGAAATCAAGCCAGATAAGAAAAAGACCAGAGGAACGGATATTATTCTTCACATTGCTGATGACTCAGAAGAGTTTTTAGAAGATGCCAGAATCGAAGGAATTCTTAATAAGTATTCCAAGTTTCTTCCAGTCCAAATCAAATTCGGACAAAAGGATAAAAGTGAGGAAGATGGAAAAGACAAAGATGGAAACATCAAATACAAGTCAGTAAAAGTTGATAACATCATCAACGACACTGAGCCAATCTGGACTAAATCTCCGAACGATCTGAAGGATGAGGATTACCTGGCTTTCTATAAAACCCTTTATCCATTCAGTGAAGATCCACTTTTCTGGATCCATCTGAATGTAGATTATCCATTTAATCTCACGGGGGTACTTTATTTCCCGAAACTGAAAAAGGATTTTGATCTCCAGAAAAATAAAATCCAATTGTATTCTCGACAAGTTTTTATCACTGATGAAGTGAAAGACATTGTTCCTGAGTTTTTGCAACTGCTTCATGGAGTTATTGACTCGCCGGACATTCCTTTGAATGTATCGAGAAGTTACCTTCAGTCGGATTCCAATGTGAAAAAGATTAATGGATATATCACGAAAAAAGTGGCGGATAAGCTTGCTGATCTATTCAAAAACGATCGGGAAGGTTACGAGAAAAAATGGGAAGACATTGGCGTGTTTGTTAAATATGGAATGATCTCAGAAGAGAAGTTTGATGAAAAAGCCAAAGATTTTGCTTTGCTGAAAAACCTGGATGACAAGTATTTCACAATAGAAGAATACAAAAAACACATTGAAACAAATCAAACGAATAAAGACAAAAATGCGGTCGTTCTTTACACTACAGACAGGGACAAGCAGCATGGCTACATTGAGACAGCAACCAAGAGAAGTTATGATGTGATTGAGTTAAACGGCCCAATCGACAGCCATTTCATCAGCCACTTAGAGCAGAAAAATGAGAAAATGGTATTGCAGCGAGTTGATGCTGATGTGATTGATAAGCTCATTGATAAAGATGAGAAAAAAGAATCTGTGCTGAGTGAAGAAGAGAACACAACATTAAAAGAAATTTTCGAAAAAGCCATCGATGATAAAAACAACACAGTCAACGTGGAGGCCATGGCTGCTGATGATCTGCCTGTGACAATCACACTCCCAGAGTTTATCAGAAGAATGAAGGACATGCAGGCAACCGGTGGTGGACCGATGATGTTTGGAGATATGCCAATGAATCTATCCGTGGCAGTAAATGCTAATCATGAGGTGATTCGAAAAATTCTGGATTCGAAAACAGATAAGAAACGAGAGCGATTAGCAAAGCAGGCATATGATCTAGCGTTGCTTTCTCAAGGAATGTTGGAAGGAAAAGCGTTGACAGATTTTGTGAATAGAAGTGTAGAAATGATTTAAAAACAGCTAAAAGCTGATCAAAAACGAATAAACCCACTCATCCAAGTGGGTTTTTTTGTGCCCTGTTGATTCGCTAGATTAGGCGACCCAAAAACAACAAATCCAAATGAAAAAATTTGCATCACTCATCCTATTCGTCATTTCCCTATCTATATCTGCTCAGGTCGATATGTCCTATTATCTGCCAAGCGATGTTTCCTATGACCCGAGTATTCCAACACCAAAGGAAGTTTTGGGCTATCACCCAGGTGAGTGGCATGCAAGTCACGATCAGATAATCTATTATATGCGAACATTGGCAGAAGCCTCTGATCGTGCAGTTCTTCAGGAATATGCGAAATCAAATGAAGGAAGACCTTTGATGTATTTGATCTTTACTTCTCAAAACAATCATTCGAATCTTGATCAAATCAGGGCTGAACATGTAAAACTGACGGACCCTTCACAATCAGGAAGTCTAAACACAGACAACATGCCCATCGTAATGTGGTTGGGCTATGCGGTTCATGGAAATGAGGCAAGTACAGCTAATGCCGCAATATTAACCGCATACCACTTAGCAGCTGCTCAAGGCAGCGAGATGGATGAGCTTTTGGGTAATTCAGTCGTTATTGTAGATCCGGCACTCAATCCAGACGGTGTGAATCGTTTTGCAAGTTGGGTGAACGGTCATCGATCACATGTAATAAACCCTGATCCCAACGATAGGGAATATCGAGAGGCCTGGCCAGGCGGAAGAACCAATCATTATTGGTTTGATTTGAATCGCGACTGGATGCCATTGGTGCAACCTGAATCAAGAGGAAGAATCCAGCGATTTCATGAATGGAAACCAAACATTGTCACCGATCACCACGAAATGGGGACCAACTCGACTTTCTTTTTCCAACCGGGTATTCCAGCGAGAAAATTTCCACATACTCCTGAAAAGAATGTTGAGCTCACCCACAAGATGGCAAAATTCCATGCCGAATACTTTGATGAGATTGGTTCACTTTATTATAGTGAGGAAAGCTTTGATGATTTCTATGTTGGAAAAGGATCTACCTATCCGGATGTGAATGGTTCAGTAGGGATTTTGTTTGAGCAAGCCAGTTCCAGAGGGCATGCCCAGGAAAACCAATTTGGAATTCTTACTTTCCCAATGACAATAAAGAATCATTTCACCGTCTCTCTTTCATCGTTAGCCTCCGGAATTGCACATAAAAAAGAGTTTCTAGATTATCAAAGGGAGTTTTACCAAAGTGCGGCAAACCTTGCCTCCCGAGATTCAGAGAAAGCTTTTGTTTTCGGTTCAGATAAAGATGCTGTGAAAAACTTTGAATTACTCAATTTGTTAACGCAGCATCAAATTGAGGTATATGAGTTAAAAAATTCACTTACTAAGCAAGGAAAAAGATTTAGTCCGGGATCAGCGTACGTAGTTCCGTTAAATCAACCGCAATATCGTTTTGCAAAGTCACTGTTCGAAACCAGAACCTCGTTCAATGATAGTCTTTTCTATGATGTTTCTACCTGGACACTTCCACTTGCCTACAATTTAAATTATGCCAGCTTAGGTAGAGATTACAATTCTGGACTTTTAGGTGACAAAATAGAAGATCCACAGCAACCAGAAGGAAAACTGGAGGGCTCTAAGGGCGCTTATGCTTATGCCATTGAACCTTATGGCTACTACGCTTTCCGTGCAATCCATCGTTTGCTTGAAGAGGGTGTTGTAGTGCAAATGCTGCACGAGACACATACCGATACAAAGCGAACTTATCCTCGCGGGACCATGATTATCCCCGTAGGCGTTCAAGAAGACAAACGAGACTTTATCGAATCGACCATTGATACTATAGTAAAAGAAGATGCGGTTGATGTTTTTGCAATCACAACTGGACTTGCAGTAAACGGAGTTGACTTAGGAAGCCGAAGCAACACCAAAGTGGAAGAGCTCAAAGTAGCTGTTTTGGTTGATGGCGGGATGAGCAGCTATGAAGCTGGAGAAGTATGGCATCTCTTTGATCAGCGGCTTAAGATGAAGATAACGTTGCTCCCAATTACTCGAGTAAACTTCATGGATTTGAGCAGATACAACAGGATTGTGATCGGAAATGGAAACCTTTCGGCCATTAGAGATTCGGGAGTTGAAAATTTGAAAAAATGGATTCAAAATGGAGGTGTTGTCATTGCGTGGAAAAATGGGGGAAAATGGTTGAGCGATAAAGAAATCACAAGAGTTGCTTACGAGAAGACCAACAATGAAGACAAAAGCTACAAGCCTTATGATAAGTTGAATGAATATCGAGGCGCTCAAGTGACTGGCGGTACAATCTTCGAAGCTCGAATCGATTTAACCCACCCGCTGGCTTATGGACTTGAAAATGATCGCATTCCTCTTTTTAGAAATCATAACTTGGTAATGGAGAAATCTAAAAATGCTTACGCAAATCCACTGGTTTATACTTCCAGTCCACTTTTGTCTGGTTACGTTTCTGAAGAAAATCTTGAGCGGTTTAAGGATTCGCCAGCAGCTACTATTTCTGCGGTGGGAAGAGGTCGAGTAATCACACTTACAGATAATCCGAATTTTAGAGGATTCTGGTGGGGGACCAATAAAATCTTTATGAATGCGTTATTCTTTGGTCAGTCGATAAGTGGCGGAGCTGGAGAGTAATTGAATTATTGAATGAAAGAATTCTGAATGTTTGAATTCGAATGAAGGATTTTAGATTACTATTTTTCGTATCGATACTTTTCTTGGGTTTCGTAAGTCTGTCACAAGAAGATCAAACACAAACCGAGACGATTGATGAAATCTTTAAGGTTGATTATGATACTCCTTTGACGTTGGATTTGGAAGCCAATCAAAAGACAGAGATTGAGCCGGTCAAGCAGAAGAAAAAGAAAGTGAAGAAAAATGTCTTTTTTGGAATGAAAACCAGGAAAGGCTATACCCGTGATTTGATACGAGGAGAAGTTGTGTTCGAGATCTTCCACATGCTAAAAGCATATGAGGCTCCTCCAGAATACACGCGTGATTTCTACTGGTACGATTACAAGAAAAAGAAGATCGTTAATTCACTTCGTGTTGATCAGTCCAATGCAGGTGTACTTCATGGGCCCTACAAAAAAATGATCGGAGAGCAAGTGCTGGAAGAGGGTTGGTATTATAAAGGCATGAAGCACAGGCGATGGGTCAGACTGAATAAGTACGACATTTTACAAGATAAAACGCATTGGTGGAAAGGTTGGCCTCAAGAGTCTTTACTGTCTTATTACGACTTTGAAAAAACGAAGCTCAGAGAAGTAATTCCCATGCACTATGGTGAACGCAACGGAGAATATTTTGCTTTCAGAAAAGATGGATCGCTTGCTGCAAGAGGTAATTACAAGTTCAATCACCGGGTTGGTTTGTGGAAAGAATATTATGATGGCAGAAGAGTGAAGCGCGAGGTGAGATACTCGGATGATCCATTCAATTATGAATTCACGCCATACATTGTAAAGGAGTGGGATGAAGGAGGAAAAGTGATTTATGACAAGGTGAGATTTGAGCGCGGGAAATGATAATCCACTTTTACCAAAGGCACAATGATCACTAGGAAGAAATACACAAGGAGTAGGGGTTAGTGAACTTTGTGAATCCTTTGTGATCCTAGTGTTGAGAAATCACAAGTCCATTTCCATTTTGATATTGCAACGATCATATACTGATTTTTCGTCGCACGAATTCTTAAATCCCAATTTTTGATATAAGCCAATTGCGGGTCCAAGCTTGCTGTTGGTTTCTAGGAACAATTTCTTAGCACCAAATTCTTTGGCTTTTTCCACAATTCCAACCCCCAGTTGCCAGCCGATCTGCTTTCCCCTGGCTTCTTCAGAAACAGCCATTTTTCCTAGCTCGAAAAGCTCATCATTGGCTTTGATCAATGCACATACACCAACTGGATTACCATTCAAGAGTGCGACCAATATCTCGCCTCCCTTTTCTATGATTTGGCCTTCAGGATCTTCTAGAATGGCCTTATCGAATTCTTCAATGGCAAAAAATTCCTTGATCCACGCATAGTTCAATGTTTTGAACGCACGTGCGTACTTCGACTCGTATGTGACTATTTCGACCATCGATAGCTGATAGGTAGTGATACAATCATAAGTAAAACAACAACAGTCGCCGGAATAATTCCAAAAAACCTATGTATAACCAAAAAAGTAACTAGCCACCAGACTGGGAATGTTACTAAGCCAACAGCAAACTTGAGTGATGAATGAAAGACTATGTCCTTTACGCCACTAAGAACGCTCCAAATAACAAGGAATGGAATTGGGTTAAGAACTTTGGCAAACAAATGTCTTGATTTTGTGCTTGAAATCATTTGATCATTCGCTTCCACCTCTTTAAGTTCTTGGAATGTTAAGCCTTCATTTGATCTCTGAAAGATGGTATTTTTGAGTGCCCCATAGTCTTCAGTTTTATCGGGAATTACGAGTGTTGACTTCATTCCACTTGCGATTTCATCCTTGAGATCATTGAGCCCGACACCATTGCTCTTTTGATAGGTCTCTACAAAATCGGAAACAGAAATTGGCTCACCAAATACAATAATCACTTTAGAATTGGAAGCTTGGTGATCAAAGTAATTCAATCCGACAGGAAGGACCTTCAATTCACTCTCCATTTTAAGTTGTGAATTCAAAGCCAAACGAGCAGCTCCCTTTGTTAACGGACGCAGGTAGTGATGTTCACCGTGATTGCCTTCTGCGAACATCAGAATGGATTTTTTCTCCTTAAACAACTCTTCACAAGTTTTGAAGATCGCTTCGTTTTCGCTTAGCTTGGAATACCCATCTCGAATTCTGTAAACTGGCATCATATTGACGGACTTCAGAATTGGTCTGCTCCACCAGGTAAAGACATCTGAGCGTGTCAGGAAGTACAGCGGGACAGGACAAAAGGCACCGAGCAAAAAAGCGTCGAGAAAAGCATTTTGATGATTGGGTGTGATCAATAATGGTGAATCGGTCGGTACATTTTCAAGACCTACAATCTCAACCTTTTTGAAGTAAGATCTAAGAAAAATCCGAAAAAGTATCTTGACAACTGAATAGAAAGAGGGCATAAACTATACAGGCTCTTCCGTGTGGACGCGTGTGAGTTTTACATTATCAATTCTATTTTCCTCCATCGTGATAATTGTAATTACAAATCCTGGAAGTTCAATTACCTCATTGACTTCCGGAATATCTTCATGATACTCAAATATGAAACCACCCAATGTATCGTACTCCGCCTCTGGGATATTCAGCTCGTATTTATCATTTAGGTAGTCAATTTCGTGTCGAGCACTAAAAATATAATTGTCATCGTCAATTTTTTGCTCAGTCAGATACTCATCGTCATGCTCATCTCTAATCTCACCAAAGATCTCCTCAATGACATCTTCTATACTGACAATGCCTGACGTACCGCCGTATTCGTCCACCACCAACGCGATACTTTTTCTTTCGGTGATGAACTGAATAAGGAGTTCATTTGCCAGCACAGTTTCAGGCACGATGAGAATAGGTGTCAATATTGACTTGATGTCCTCCGGTTTTTTAAATAGCTCGAGTGAGTGACAATACCCAATCACATCATCAATGGATTCTTTATAGACAATGATTTTTGAATGCCCACTTTTTATGAAAGCATCCTTCAATTCTTCAATTGGATCTGTTACGTCAACCGCGACGATTTCTGTTCTTGGGAGCATGCACTCACGAACCCTAACTTTCTTGAACTCGATGGCGTTGTGAAAAATCTTCGCATCGATTTCTGCTTCTTCCTCATCCTGGATATTGAGGATGTTATTTTTTATATAGTTGTTTAGATCAGTAAGTCCGAAAACTGGTTTTTCATCTGAGACTTTATATCCAAACATCAGAATGAAAAGTGCGGAAAGCTTTACCACCAGAAAAACCACTGGATACATGAGTACATAGATGAGCGCCATAGGAATGGCAAAGAATCGAAGTAAAAGATCTGGGTTAATGATGAAAATACTTTTAGGTAAAAATTCTGCCGTTAATAATACTAATGAAGTAGAGAGAAAAGATTGGATGATCAAGACAGTGACATCAGTAGTTATTACCTCTGGCAGAACCATTATAATCATAGGCTCCAATATTCCAGCCATGATGATTCCATATAATACAAGTGCGATGTTGTTTCCTACCAACATGGTAGCCAAAAACTGAGATTGATTACTGGAAAAAATGGCTAGGACACGACCGATGAACGAACCTTTTTTTCTGGAGACTTCTATGTGCAGTTTATCCGCGGAAACAAAGGCAATCTCCATTCCTGAAAAAAAAGCTGACAGTAAAAGACACAATAAAATAATTAAATAGGGGGACGGGTCATCCATTCTTTTTGAGCGCTAATTGGGCTTGTTGCCCTTTTTGTTCTTGCTGAACCTATATAAAAATAAAAGGAGTAGACTAAACATAAAAATCCAGTAAGACTCCATGAAGCCGATCACCAGAGCTTGATGAATACCGATAATAAGTAAGGTGAAGGCAGATACAATTAGAATGACCTCAAGTAATTTCATAGACAATTGCTAGTTGGATTCCTCAACCGTGAAGGTACCTGATGGGTTTAGAATCGTATATTCTGAAAAATCTTGTGTTGCTTTTAGCCCTTCCCCGGTGTGAACTTCTCCTTCGGATTTTATGGTGACAAACTTTTCGGTGAAAAACTCTTCATCAACTGGGTCCCAGTATAGTTCCTCTGTATTTAGCTCATCACCATTTTCATAATTCTTCACAATCACATTTCCGGTAGCATGATATAAATCTTCATTTTTATCATAGAAAACATAATTAGCAACAAAGCTTGATTCAGCTTCCCCATCGTCAGTGTTTGATTCGAGTAAAAACCCTTCAGGCCATTCCTGATCACCGTTCTCATAGTTCAATTGCTTGGGAGCTGTCAATCGTAGCACAACATTGGCAGAGTCACTTAGCAAGGTTTTGACACTATCAAGGCTTGAGGTTGGCCCTTCATAAAGTTTTTGATCTACAAGCCCTTTCCTGTCAGAGCATGCAATCAAGTGAAAGGCAGCTATCAAAAACAAAAAACGGCCAAAGGAAATGTTTCCTATGGCCGAATCAATATTTTTTGAAAATTTCAAATTAGTTGGCAGGCCTTCGTTCAAGCTTCACCGTTGTATTTACCCAGCAACCAATCGTAATCGACTGTCCCTCTTCTTTCCCTTCACTGAAGATCTCCTCAATTGATGGGAACTGCGCTTTTGCGTTTGCCATACCTGCACTATTTCCAGCTCTACGATACTGATCGTAAGCCGCGATGAAAATAGCTCTATCGTCCACTTTACTCTCTTTACCTGAACAATCTTCAAAACTTTGCATATATAGATCGCCGATTAGCTTATAAGCATCAGAATAGCTTGGGTCATACGAAAGAGCTCTTCGAGCACTATTTCTGGCAGTAGACTTTTGCTTTTCTTTCGCTTGAATTCTTGCAATGCTTACAAATGTTTCTGCTTTCTCAAGATTATCATCAGTAAGTCTGGCAGCCTCTTCATAGAATTTTAAGCCTACTTCGGTATTTCCATCTTGAATGTTTTTCTGAGCTAGAAATTTAGCGATGGTAAACGTTGGTTCATTCTCCTGAATTACGCCTGCTGCTTTCAATGCCAAAGGACTATCTGTACATTTTCCGGTAAGCATCAATTGGAAAATCTTCTTAGCCATATTAAGCTCGCCTGTTTCTTCCAACTTCGGTCCAAGCTTCGTTTCAACGAACTCACAGCTGATTTCTACTTTGGTGGCAGTCAGTAGTTTGTCCACGTTACCGATCATTCCATCGATTCGCTTTTTTCTATCATCCGGAGCCTTTGCCTTATGCTCTTCAAGCGCGCCTGAGATAGAAGAATATTTATCCATCACTTCTTCATCTGAAACAGCACCACCAACAAATCTATACTTATAGATCATGTTCATGTATGCCACCAAATTTCCGGCAATCATCTTGCTTCCATTCAACTCGAAGCTTTTGTTGAAGAGATTGTAGAGGAATTCGTATTTGGTCTTATCCTTATTGTAAAACCTGTAGGCGTAACTAGCTTTTCTGTCTGTCACATTAGCTTCTTTCCCAAAATACTTAATTCTGGTATCGTGAAGTTCAAGTCCCTTTTGTATGTACTCATCCTTCTTTGCTGGGTCAGCTTCTTGATTCGCTAACTCTCTATAGATTTTAACACCATTTTGATAAATGGATACATGAAGATCCGGAGTATTGGTCATCAACCAATTCAAAGGATCTAAGGTCGCAGCATAATTTTTCGCTTTTAAGGCATCCGTGTAAACTACATTCTTCTCTTTAGCAACGTCTACCTGATCCCCCCAATTCCAGCCGTTTTGCGCGCTGGCAGTAAATGCTACAGCAAGGATAAGAATCGAGTTTACTAATGTTTTTTTGGCATTCAACATGTCTTAAATATTATTAGTCATACTTTCGTTTTATAAACCATCTGTCATTCACAGTTGCTCCTATAACAATCTGATAATAAGATTCCTTAATCAATCCATTATCAGTAGTTCCAAGCTGGCCAAATCTTGCGCCTAAATCAAAGCTCGACAAGCCCGTAACTGGCAAAGAGGCACCAAAATTAATACCAAAATCGTTAATGGTCTGATTATTTACGACGTACGGTATCTCTGTGTAGTTGAATCCAAGTCTATAGGTGGCGCGCTTTAGATAAGAATTCACATTATCATGATCGGGCGTCCACTCACCTCCTAGTACGAATTTCGTTTGATTATTGAAATCAAATTCACCAGTTGAAGAGTTACTCCAAGCTTGTGATTCGATATCAAGTCCAATTAGATACTTATTTATTTTTTGATAAGAGATACCAAAGCCTAAGGTCCTTGGCAATTCAAACGCAACAGAAGAATTACTTACTTCTCGTGTTTCAATAGGTCTTCCTGTACCTGAAAGCCTCTGTAGCTCTTGTACTTGGTTCCCATTCAAATCATTGCTACTGGAGTATGTAAGACCAAAATTCAAACGGCTTGTCTCGCTTAAATCATGTCTGTAAGCTGCTCCAAGTGAGAAGTTGATATCCGAATAGGAGGTCTGATCTAAAAAGGAAATTGTGTTACCGGCAACATCACTTCCACCAATAATAATCTGTGATTCTTTGTCTATAGAACCAAACGTAAAATTGAAACGAACCCCAATTTTCAGTTTATCTGTAATGCCAACTCCATGTGCCCAAAAGAGATTAGTTAATCCGCCGGTTCCTTTGTCATTTATAAATTGAGTGACGTCAGTAGTTCCCTCAACAGTACTTTCCGTAAATGTATTGTAGCTGACACTAGAGAAAGGTAGGATCCCAAAAGAAGACGACCATTTGCCAGGCTTGATTGGAAAGGCATATGCCATGAACCTAAGTCCTCCGTCAAAATCTTCTCCAGAAATGTTATCACCAGTAAAGGTTCTGTTATCGCCTAGGAGTCCTACCTGGAAAGTACTGAAAGTATTAAAAACCAGATTTGCTGGATTTTGCGTGTTTACATGCCATGCAGTACCAGCCGCAATCCCAAGATCACCCATCCCAACATTGTTAGGCATTCCTTGATGCTCAAGACTGCCAAGACCCTGAAAAGAGTAAATGGATTGGCTATGGACTACTAAATGTCCTAAAAAAACAAAACAGGCAAAACCTGCTTTTATAAGTCCCTTCATTGATACTTCCAAATTCGGTATAATCCTATCTCCACAATTTTTGAGCCAGCAAAGATGTGAGCTTTTATGCGGGATTCAAAGAATTTGGCATCACCGCCTGTGAGAATAATGTTAATTGATGCAAAATCTTTATTCAGAGTCTCTAAGGTGCTATTTATTTCGTGGATCATTGCATTGAATGAGCCGCTTAGCAGGCTTTCCTTAGTAGTTTTTCCATAATTCTTCGAGTCGATTTCTTGCCATTCGTTTGAAATATCTGGAAGACTCTTCGTGAATTGAGCCATGGATTTCATGCGCATGGTCAATCCGGGAGAAATAATCCCACCATGGAAGGTTCCTTCACTGTCCACGATATCAATTGTCATACATGTGCCAAGGTCTATAATAAGATTATTTTTATTAGGAAAGAGTTCGTTTGCTCCCACGGCTAGTGCAATCCGATCTGGTCCAAGAGTCTCAGGCGTTCGATAGTCCAATGTGATTGGAAGTGTGGTTTCATGATTCAGGATAATGCTTCCTTTTTCAGGAAAAAGGTTTTTTAGCTGATCGAGATCTTTTCTTACAGAAGAAATGATAACTGGAGTTTCGGAGTAGTGACCTTTTAGAAGACCAATATCATCCCAGGTTTTGCGATTTTGAATTTCACCATCAATTACTTCTGCACTTTTTATGAGGGTGCTGCCTAAATCCACGAGTATAACTTCTATCTTTTCAGACATAATGGCAAAGGAAATGAAATCGCATTATAAAGTCATTGGAGTCATGGCCGGATCGTCGATGGATGGATTGGATGTCGCGGAAGTGGAATTTAACAAAAATGGGTCGTGGACATTTGAATTAATACGAAGCAGGTCTTATGCGTATGACAAAAAGATCAGCAATGATTTAATAAAAGCTGTCTCTCAAAGTTTAGATGAACAAAAAAGAGTTAACCAATTATTCGGCGAATGGATTTCAGATAAGTTGTTGGATTTTGGAGTCGAAGGAAATGATCTCGTAGCTGTTCATGGGCATACGATTACTCACAAACCTGACGAAGGAATTAGTTGGCAACTTGGAGATGGTAGTGTGATTGCTAATGAAACAAAGGTCCCTGCAGTCACTGATTTTCGATCATTGGATGTTACGCTTGGAGGTCAAGGCGCTCCACTAGTTCCGGTTGGTGATTTCCAATTGCTTTCAACCTTCGATGCTTGTCTCAATCTTGGTGGCATAGCTAATGTTTCAATCAGAGACAAAAGAATAGCCTGGGATGTATGTCCGTGCAATCAAGTGTTGAACTTCTTTGCGAAGAAGCTGGGAAAGGAATTTGATAAAAATGGAGATTTAGCTAGAGAAGGAAATAATGACCAAAATTGGAAGGCTAGAATTTCTGAAAATCCGTTTTACGACCAACTTCCTCCAAAGTCACTGCCCAATCAATTTATTGAATCTCAAATTCTCGACGAAGTGAATCCTTCAGCTGGACTTAGAACCTACTCTGAATTTATTTCTGAGCGAGTCATTCATGATATTAATACTCATCTTAACTCTGGTGCTAAGATTTTCACCAGTGGAGGGGGAGCTTTTAATTCTTTTTTGATTGAGCTGTTAAATGCCAATGAATACGGCTTAGAATTTCATGTTCCAAAATCTGAGTTAGTAGCGTTCAAAGAGGCAGTTGTATTTGGATTTTTGGGCATCCTAAAGACCAGAAATGAACCAAATGTACTTGCTTCTGTTACGGGCGCTATCAAGGATACCTCATCAGGTATCATTCATTATCCTAAATGATTAAATTTGCGGCCGCAAAATAATCGTTAATGAATGAAAGATCTGCTGAAGAAATTTGAAGAAAAAACTCCTGAAATTGTTTTTGAGTGGTCTGATCCTGAGACTGAAGCGGAGGGTTGGGTGGTGATAAACTCGTTGAGGGGAGGAGCTGCTGGCGGAGGCACACGGATGCGAGTTGGACTGGATAAAAGAGAGGTTGAATCTCTGGCCAAAACAATGGAAATCAAATTCACAGTTTCAGGACCGCAAATTGGTGGAGCTAAATCCGGAATCAATTTCGATCCGACAGATCCAAGAAAGGAAGGCGTTCTTAAGCGATGGTATCATGCAGTTTTTCCACTGCTGAAAAACTACTACGGAACAGGGGGGGACCTTAATGTGGATGAAATTCATGAAGTAATTCCAATCACAGAGGATTTGGGACTTTGGCACCCACAAGAAGGGATTGTGAACGGTCACTTCAATCCAAGGAAGCCAACAAAAATTCACATGTTGGGAAGGTTGAGACAAGGGGTCTCCAAGGTTTTGGAAGACAGTGAGTATATCCCGGATTCTCCCAAGAAGTATACCGTTTCTGATATGATCACCGGTTATGGTGTTGCTGAAGCTGCCAGACACTACTACGAAATTTGGGGTGGCGATATCAAGGAAAAGCGAGCGATCATTCAAGGCTGGGGTAATGTTGGATCAACGGCAGCTTTGTATCTATCAAAATATGGTGTGAAGATTGTCGGTATCGTTGACAAAATTGGAGGATTGATCAATCCGGACGGGTTTGATTTGGATCAAACGAAGAAACTCTTTTATGATAAAGAGGGAAACAAATTGGTTGCTGAGGATATGCTGTCATTTGAAGAGTGCAATGAGAAAATTTGGTCAATGGGAGCGGAGATTTTCATTCCGGCTGCTGCTTCAAGGTTAGTTTCGAGGGAGCAAAGTGAACGGATGATTGAAAATGGATTGGAGTGTATATCATGTGGAGCGAATGTTCCATTCAGCGATCCGGAAATTTTTTATGGTCCAATAGCTGAGTACGTTGATAACCAAGTCTCGTTGTTGCCTGATTTTATTGCGAATTGTGGGATGGCCAGAACCTTTGCCTTTTTGATGGATCCGAAAAATGATGAAAAACTCACAGATGTTGACATTTTTTCTGACATATCTGGTACCATCGAAAATGCATTGAAAAAGGTGCATTCTGCAAGTGATGCAAGAACAAAAATTGCAGAAACGGCCTTTGGCATTTCATTAAAAGAATTGATTTGATATATTGAGATTTGGTTTTGAGATGGTGAATAACCAACTTAGAGTATCCTTCGCACCTGGTATGTATGTAAAGACCCTAATCGCCTTTCTACTCGTCGTGATTTCACTCACGACTTATGCTGGTGAACAGGACCCACACGAGCAAACCCAGGATGATCAAGTCCATCATATTGATTCTGATGATCACACGATTACTTCTCATGTAGAGCCTGCAAACTGGAGTGTGATCCCCTTTGTGTTGTTATTAGTAATGATAGCAACCGGGCCATTGTTTTATCCACATTTCTGGCATAAAAGTTATCCGGTTATTTCTGTTTGCTTGGGCCTTCTTGTTATTGGTTATTACATATTTGGATTACACAATGAACATGGGCCTGTGCATTCCGGAGCAGAGTATATCCAGTTCATTGCTTTACTAACCGGATTGTATGTAGCGTCTGGTGGTATTTTAATAATTGTAGATAAAGATGCTTCTTCTGTTACCAATGTGGTTCTGTTAGCCATTGGTGCTGTGATGGCCAATATTATTGGTACTACTGGAGCATCAATGCTATTGATACGTCCATTCATCCGGTTGAATAAAAACAGAATTAAACCATATCACATCGTCTTCTTCATCTTCATCGTGAGTAATGTTGGAGGTTGTCTTACTCCTATTGGTGATCCTCCATTATTTCTTGGATTTCTAAAAGGAATCCCTTTCATGTGGACCTTGGAACACAACTTAATCCCATGGGTTATTGCGGTGATCTTCTTGTTAGTGTTTTTCTATCTCATCGATATTCGAAATAAATCAAATTATGCGGCCAATATTGGAGAAGAGATAGAGCCAACCAGTGGCAAAGTTTCCATTCGTGGAAAGCGGAATTTTTTCTGGCTTGCGATTGTGGTTGCAGCTGTTTTCCTAGATCCTAACGTTTTTGAGTGGGTACCAGGAATTATCTTTATGGAGCAGAAATTCTCTTACTTAAGAGAGATTATTATGTTGACTGCTGCTCTCTGCTCTTATAAGTTTTCTGATCTTCAGGCGATTCAAGGAAATGAGTTTAACATCGAACCCATTAGGGAGGTGGCTTATCTGTTCATCGGGATTTTCTTTACCATGATGCCGGCATTGGAATTAGTAAGTCTGTATGCACAATCTCCTGAAGGATCTCAATTAATTTCTCCAAGCAATCTTTACTGGGGAACTGGTCTTTTGTCAGGATTTTTAGATAATGCTCCTACCTATGTCAACTTTCTTACAGCCTCAATGGCTAGTGTTGGAGCAGATGTGAATCACATGAAAGAAGTTGTTTCGTTTGCTAACAACCACTACAAAGATTCAATGCTTGATTTGATGGCTATTTCAGTTGGAGCCGTATTTTTTGGAGCTTTTACCTACATTGGAAACGGGCCTAACTTCATGGTCAAGTCTATCGCTGAACAAGTGGGAATTAAAATGCCTTCGTTCTTTGGTTACATTTTCAGATATTCTTTACCAATCCTATTGCCACTTCTCTTTATCATTTGGGTGATCTTTTTCATGGGTCATTGATTTGGAAATAGTAACATTCTGTTTTTTCTTTATTTCGATGATAATTCGTTTATTTGCTAAGGTCACCAACCCTAATTACCGAATTGATATATGCTCTTGAGCTTATTTTCCGGTCATAACGAGGCTTTACTCTTTGGCGTTTTTGGCGTCATCATAGTCATCTTTTTAATAGTTGACCTGGGATTGTTTCATAAGAAACATCAAAAGGTTACACAGCGTGAAGCGTTGCTGCAATCCCTGTTTTGGGTTGCAGTCTCCATAGCGTATGGTATTCTCATTTATTTCTACGGTGAAGGACAAGGAGCTACTTTGGAATTCTTTTCTGCGTATGTAACCGAAAAAGCACTTTCTGTTGATAACATCTTTGTGATTCTACTCATTTTGAGATACTTCAATGTGAAGGAAGAATATTATCACAACATTCTTTTTTGGGGAATTCTGGGAGCGATTGTATTAAGAGCAGTTTTCATATTTGTTGGTGCCCTTTTGATTTCTGAATTCCACTGGATTTTGTATGTCTTTGGAGTATTCCTTGTCTATTCCGGGATCAAACTATTTTCTGAAGAGGATGACATGGAAATCGAGCCAGATAAAAATCCTGTGCTTCGTACTGCTCGGAAGATTTTTCCAATGACGGGTGAGGATAAGGATGGAAAATTCTGGATAAGAGAAAATGGGAAATTGCTTTTTACACCATTGTTTTTGGTGATCATATTGATCGAATCTACCGATTTGATTTTTGCAGTCGACTCTATTCCTGCTGCTTTTGCAATCACTCAAAATGAGTTTGTGATTTATACTTCCAACATTTTTGCTGTCATGGGTTTGAGAGCCATGTTTTTCTTGCTCGCCAACATCTTGGATAAGTTTTACTTGTTGCAAAAAGGACTTTCTGTCGTGCTCATTTTTATCGGAGCTAAAATGCTCGCAGAGATCATTGATCTGCATGTTCCGATATTCCTGTCCTTTGGAATAATAATTGGCGCATTGACCTTTGCGATCGTGTTTTCACTTATTTTTCCACGAGAAGAGGAACCAGAAGAAGTGGAAGTTTCAGATTAACATTCTTTTGGTTTTAGTTAATCTTTTGTATAACAGATTCTTGCGAATTTGTGAAGACTCCATTTTAGGTTTGTTCATAGTTGTTATGTTGATCAATGTTTCAACATTTCATACATTTAATTTGACTAACCTTTACTACCTATGAGATTTATACTAGCACCACTATTATTTGCCACCTTAACTATTTATGCGCAAAAACCTCCAATGAAGTTTGGAAAGATCGAAAAAGCCGATCTTGAAATGACCGTTTATGACAAGGACTCTTCAGCGGCTGCTGTAATCTTGGGTGATTATGGTGAATCTATGATTGATTACACACAACAATTTGAGGTTGTTTTTGTACGGCATTTAAGAGTAAAAATCTTGACAAAAGATGGATTGGATTGGGCTGATCAAATGGTACCCTATTATTCTCCTGAGAACAGTGGAACAGAAGAAAAAGTGACCGCAATAAAGGGAATTACTTATAACCTTGAAGGAGATAAGATTATTGAAACAAAACTTACCAAGGAAGGAATATTTGATTCGCAGGAAAACAAATATTGGAAGGAAATAAGAATATCTATGCCTCAGGTAAAAGAAGGTTCAATCATCGATGTTTCCTATAAAATCACATCTCCATTTCTATTCAATTATCGTGATTGGCAATTTCAATACACCATACCATCAAGATGGAGTGAGTACAGACCAAAATTCATAGAATATTATGTTTATCAACAGTATATGTTGGGCTATTTACCTCTAACCTCCAATGACATAACCCAAGGGCAACAGACGTTTAATGTTCGAACTAGTGCTTCTTCAGCTGTTGATGATCTAATAAATAGGTCTGATAGAACCTCTTCTAGAGTAGATACATATACGGCAAAATCAAAAAATATGAGGATGGTAATGAAAGATATCCCTGCTTTTAGGAAGGAGCCATATTTGAACTCTTCTGATAACTATATTTCTAAGATTGTGTTTGAATTGGCTGGAAAAGATTTTCCAGGTAGCGGATATCAAGATTTGATGGGTTCATGGGCGAAAGTGAATGAAAACTTTTTTAAAAGTGAAGATTTTTATAAGCGTATAACTGGCACACCATTTTTGAATAAAGTTGTAGAGGAGGCTTTAAGTGGACAGGAGTCAACTGAATTAGAAAAGGCGAATTCTATTTTTTGGAAAGTTAAGAGTAAACTTAGGTGGAATGGCTATGTTGGAACCTCCACAAGCCAGCCAATAAGAACAGCCTATAATAAAGGAGAAGGAAGTGCAGCTGAAGTTAATTTAATGTTGGCTAGTATGCTGCATAAAGCAGGTATAAGTGTGGACCCAGTTTTGATCAGTACTCGCAGCAATGGAATGATAAGAAAAGCCTACCCAATAATTGACCAATTTAATTATGTTATCTGCAAGGCAGTTCTTGATGGAAAAACATACTTGTTGGATGCTACAGATCCTTATTTACCAATAGGGGCATTACCTCAAAGATGTCTGAATGGTCAGGGGTTGGTCATTGCAGAGGCTGGTCCTGTTTGGATTCCTCTTAGGTCCACCGCCAAGCATGATAGTCGAATCAGTATTACGGCATCTCTATCCAGTGAGGGAATCTTAAGAGGAACAATAGAAAAAAGGTTTAATGGTTATGCTGCAAGACCAGAGCGAACATCGTTCTATCGCGATAGCGTTGAGTATCAAGATAATCTTAGCAAACATGACGAGTGGGAAATTTTAGATGTTTCACTCAACAATTACGGCAATTATTCGAAACCTGTTAGTATTAAGCAGGAATTTGAATACGAGATGGAGGAGACTGGAAATGTCACGTATATGAATCCTATTTTAATTCCGATGTGGAAATCAAACCCATTTAAAATTGAGAAGAGGGATTATCCAGTAGATTTTGCTTCATTGATTTCAAAAATGATTTATGTGACTGTTGAATTACCACCAGGGATGGTTGTCGAAAGCATTCCGGAGACTAAGGCAATAGGGTTACCAAATAATGCTGGTAAATTCACGTATAGTGCCAATCAGCAAGGCTCTAAGCTTGTTATCATGAATAAGTTGGATTTGGGCAAGACGATCTTTATTCCAGATGAATACCAATTCTTAAAAGAGTTTTTCGAGCAGTTTATTCAAATGCAGGAACAACTAGTCGTTCTTAAGAAAACATGATGAAACATCATCTTCTGTCACTACTTCTTTCCGGTCAATTCCTAATTGGGTTTTGTCAACTCACTGTAAATGATATTCCGGCTGGAATAATGAATGGTGCAGATGCTGTGTTGCTATTTGACGAAGGAGAATTTACGGTTACCGAAGATGATCATGCTTTCTTCAAAGTCAAGCAACGTATCGCAATACTAAATGGAGAAGGAAGAAATAGGTTTGCCGTGAAGGCTCTTGGTTACGATAAGTTGGTGAAGGTGAAATCATTTAAAGCTGAACTTTTTGATCAATTTGGTAAATCAATAAAGCAGCTTAAGAAATCTGAGATACAGGATGTCAGTGCAATAAGTGGCTTTAGTATCTATGAGGATAATCGGCTGAAGGTGGCGGATTTGAGACAAGCAGAATATCCATTTATTGTCGAATTCGAATTCGAACTTGAGTACAAGTATTTGTATCACATTCCGAATTGGCGACTACTTCCAGGAGACGAAGTGGGCGTAATGAAGTCCACATTTAGGATCACAAGTCCTAAGGAATATGAGCCTAGGTATAAAGTCATGAACATTGAAGATCGGTCGGAGCGTAGTGAAAATGATGAACAAGTGGTGATTGACTTTGCCTATGAAAATCTTGAGCCCATTATTTCCGAACCTCATAAACCAAAGAATGTTCATCCTGAGATTGTCTGTTCTCCTTCGAAATTTAGATTTGAAGATTATGAAGGTGATTTATCTACATGGGAATCTTTTGGTCATTTCCAGAATTCTCTAAACAATGGTTTGGATAACCTTCCTTTAGCAACTGCAAGGAAAATGAAGGAATTGACCAAACCTTATATCACCACTGAGGATAAAGCCAGAGCGATCTATAATTATTTGCAGGAAAACACCAGATATGTAAGTATTCAATTGGGAATAGGTGGATGGCAACCATTTTCAAATTCTATTGTAGATGAGTACGGTTATGGAGACTGCAAAGCATTATCCTTTTACACCCAATCATTGTTGAAAAGTGTTGGTATTGAATCGCACTATACTATAGTTTATTCTGGATCTGGAGGAGCTCCTGAATTAGATCCAAATTTTTCAAATACACAGTTTAATCATGTCATTCTTTGTGTCCCAAACAAAGGAGACACCTTGTGGCTGGAGTGTACAAGTCAAACCAATCCTTTTGGATATGCCGGAAGATTTACTGGCAATCGGGATGTTCTTTTGGTTACTGAAGATGGTGGAAAGCTCGCAAGAACACCGTATTATGCACCGGAGGTAAATACACAAACAACTACTGCTCAGATAGAGGTCGACGCTAACTTTAATTCATCAGCAAATGTCAGTATTTCGTATGCCGGACTTCAGTATGAAAATGGAGGTATAAATTATTTGTCGAACAAAGGTGATGATGAACAAGTGAATTGGATTCAAAGAAAAATTACTGTTCCGGGTCTTCAACTGACAGATTTTAACATTGAGAATAACAAAGAAATTATTCCTTCGGTGAACTTAGATTTTGAGTTTAATTCTTCAAAACTCTTCAACAATGTTGGTTCACGTTATTTCATTCAACCGAATCTGTTTACCAAAGAAACGTATGTTCCGGATCGTGACAACAGCCGTAAGTATGATATCTCTATTAACATGGGTTATGTTGATATGGATACAATAACTTTTAATATACCGGAACTGCTGAGGCCTGAGTTTTTACCCGAGCCCACCACTATAGAAAGCGAATTCGGAACCTACACATCATCACTTACTTATGAGAATGGAATTCTAACCTATATAAGGAAGGTGATGATTAAAGATGGCACTTTTGATAAGGGAAAGTATGAAGCCTTTAGAAATTTCCGAAAGTCAATTGTAAGAGCCGATAAACAAAAGATTGCTTTTATAAAAAGGACCTAGCTCTACAAGTCTTTCAACGAATCTATCACCTTTTCCTTCAAGCCTTCCTTGTATGAAGCTAGATTTTGAGCGATTTCATTATCAGTAGATCCAACAATAGAAGCGGCGAGTATTCCGGCATTCTTAGCTCCATTAAGCGCGACGGTTGCGACAGGAATTCCACCGGGCATTTGAAGAATGGATAAGATGGAATCCCAGCCATCGATGGAATTACTTGATTTGATTGGGACACCAACAACTGGTAGAGTTGTCAAAGAAGCAACCATGCCTGGAAGGTGAGCTGCTCCGCCAGCTCCAGCAATAATTGCCTGAAAGCCTTTGTCGCGAGCACTCTCTGCATACTCAATCATTCGATGTGGAGTACGATGAGCAGAGACGATTGTCAACTCATACTCGACACCCAATTCTTTTAAAATGTCAGCAGCTTCTTGCATTACCGGAAGGTCGGATTTGCTGCCCATGATGATGCCTACTTTGGGATTGATCATGCTTTTACTTTTAGTAATTCTTTTATGTTCCGAGCCTTTTCTTTCAATCTTTCAATTTCGGAATCAACAATAGTGATGTGACCCATTTTCCGGAAAGGCTTGGTCTTTTTCTTTCCATAAAGATGCACATAAACTCCTTCCATTTCCATGCAAGCCTCCAGCCCTTCATATTTTGCATCACCTGTATATCCATCTTCGCCTAGCAAATTGACCATCGCAGATGGTGAAATTGTACCTGTTGATCCAAGTGGAAGGTTCAGGATTGCTCGAAGGTGTTGTTCGAACTGCGAGGTAAGATTTGCTTCAATCGTTTGATGCCCCGAGTTATGCGTTCTTGGGGCTACTTCATTGACCAAGATTTCTCCATCTTTAGTTAAGAACATTTCTACTGCAAGTAGACCGATTAAGTCAAGCTTTTCGATCACATCAACAGCGAGTCTATAAGCTTTCTCTTCTAAATCTTTAGTGATTTGAGCAGGAGCAAAAAGGAATTCGACCAAATTGTGTTCTGGATGAAAGGATAATTCGACGACAGGGAAACAGGTGGTTTCACCTTTTTCATTTCTTGCTACAATTACACTCAATTCTTTTTCAAAATCAATCAGCTTTTCAAGTAAGCCTGGTTTATCAAAAGCTTTTTCCAGATCATTTTCTGTTTTGATTATTTGAACTCCTCGCCCATCATATCCTTCCTTTCCAAGTTTGTTGACCGCTGGAAGCATGTCCTTGTAATCCTGAACTTCCACCTTATTCTCTGTGAGTACGAATTCAGCTGTTGGAATACCATTCTCCTGATAAAAACTTTTTTGTTTTCGTTTATCCTGAATTAACTCGATGATCTCCGGCTGAGGAAATACAGAAACTCCTTCACTTTTTAGCTTCTTGAGTGCATCGGTGCTCACATTTTCTATCTCAATGGTGATGAGATCAAAGCCTTTTCCCCACTCATACACTAGGTCAGCATCTGTAAGTTTTCCAACTTGGAAATTCTTAACAAGATGAGCGCAAGGAGCGTTTGGATCAGGGTCAAGTATCGAAATATCGAGGTTGTAATTGATAGCAGATTGGATCATCATTCTGCCAAGTTGGCCGCCACCTAGTACACCAATTTTTAGATCAGTTATATCCTTTTGAACCATTGCCGCAAAGATATGTGTTGGTTCGAAATTTTTTTCTTTCTGAAGGTTAGGACTTCTTTTGAATAAGCCACTCAGCTACAAACAAATTAGGAACCCAGCAGAGCCATGCGATTGTTTGATAGGCCTCTTGAGGATCGACACCTGAGGCAATCATTATTGGCATAAAAATGCGAAGTGTAACTGCGCCTAACGTGACAGCAAAACTCCGAATCATCCATTTTTCATGAGCCTCAATATCACCTTTCTTGATGGCTTGAAAAGCAAACAATGTGAAAGTGAACCAACAGACGGCCATCATTCCGAAACCAACCACATTATTGAATCCGCCATTGGCAAACATTGCTAGATAAAAGGCGGCTGGTGCACTGATAATTATCACAGCAATTGAGTAGGCATATCCTAGCTTCCGATGCGTGTTAATTTTTTTCGCACGAAAATTTTTCAAGAACTGTGTCCAGCCCAAGCCGAGAGCTACAGCTCCACCTAAAAAGTGCAGGTGAAAAGCCATTCGCCAGATGGGGCTTTGAGCAATGTCTTCACCCTTGAAATCATAGAATATTTCATGGAAAAGGTGAGACAAAGCATATAGAGATACTCCGATGCATAGAAACCCAAAAAACCCGTTTCTAATCTTTATTCCAAGGGAGCTGTTCATTATGCTAATTTCTTTTCAAATCTATGTTTTCTCTGGAAACCGTCGAAGTGGTTATCAATTTAATCGGAAGACAATTATTCTGATACAAAAACACGCTTTACTCGACTGCTTATATTAGTCAAAATCTCATAGGGAATCGTATCGACCACTTCTGCTAAATCAGTGATGCTGGGATTATCCCCAAAAATGATCACCTCGTCTCCTGTCTTGGTAGGTACATCTGTAACATCTACCATTGTCATGTCCATGCAAATATTTCCAACGGTTGGACACGGTTGGCCATTTATGATAACACTTGCTTTCCCATTTCCAAATACTCGTAAATAACCATCTTCATAGCCGATGGGTAAGACTGCAATTTTGCTATCTCTATTTATTTTGCCTTTTCTTGAATAGCCTACAGTTTCCCCTTTTTTCACTTTTAGTACTTGGGAAATAGTAGTCTTTAATTTGCTGGAAGGTCTTAAGTCCAATTGACCAGTGGAATCAAAACCATGAAGCCCGATCCCTAAGCGTACCATATCAAAGTGATATTCGGGAAATCGAATGATGGCTGCCGAATTACTAGCGTGTTTTATCGGGGTATATCCGATTTCTTCAACGATTCTTTGGTAAACATCATTAAAAGTTGATGCTTGCTGTTTGGTGAAAGCATCTTCTTCAACCGAATCTGCACTGGAAAAGTGAGTGAAAATACTAGCTACCCTGATTTTTGGATTTGATTTGAGAATTTCAAAAAGTTCGGGCAGTTCACATTCTGAAAAACCTAACCGATGCATACCGGTATCAATTTTCAAATGGATTTGTACTGAATTCTGAACCTCTTCAATGAGTCTCTTGAGGTGATCAATGGAAAATATTTCAGCCTCAAGGTTGAATCGTTCAAATTGAGCAAAGCTTGTAATGTTTGGATTCATGATCATAACCGGAAGCTCAATTCCATTTTGTCTCAATTGAATGGCCTCATCAACATAGGCTACCCCAAGCCTATCCACATGCTCGTGTTGCAGAAAGTTGGCCACTTCAGTGATTCCACTTCCGTAAGCATTTGCCTTTACCATCACCATCATTTTTGTCTCAGGTTTGAGCAACCTTCTGAATTGATTCAGGTTGTGTCGCAGCGATTCGAAATTTACTTCCAGGACAGTGCCGTGTGTCTTCTCTTCGATCCTTTGAACGACTCTTTCCAGTTGGAAATTACGAGCTCCCTTTACAAGGATCATTTCATTTGAAAATTCAGGAAGGTTAGCAAGGAACTCCTCAGTGGTTTCGAAAAAGGATTTTTCTACTTGAAACAATTCAGAGCAGGCTGAAATATTTTTCCCAACACCAATGATTCTATCCAGGTCCTTTTCAAGAATGAGTTCCGAAACTTCCTTATAAAGATCTTCATTTGATTTTCCAGTCTGGAAAATATCTGAAAGAATAAGCGTCTTTTTTTTGTTTTGTTTTTGTACGGTGAGGTGGTCAATTGCGACTCGCAAACCAATCAGGTCATTGTTATAGGTATCGTCAAGGATGAAACATCCATTTATTCCTTTCTTCAACTCCAGTCTCATTGGAATTGGCTTGATGGAATTCAGTCCATTTTGAATGCTCTCCGTTGAAGTCCCTAGCTCAAGTGCTGCAATAATGCAGTGTGTAATGTTTTCCAATTCTGAAGTATGTTGTAGGCTAGTCTGAAAAGCACTTCCATTAACGAGAATCGTTGAGTCTTGCCATGCAACCGAATAAGTTGAGTCTCCTTTGATTGACCATGTAATCAATTCTTTTGAAGTCAATTGAGCTTTTAGTTGATCAAACCATTTCACGTCTTTTCTGCATACAATTTTTTCTGAGTTCTGAAATAACTTCAGTTTCTCTTGCAACTTTTCGTCTCGACTTTCGAAACCCTTATCATGTGCAGCTCCAAGTGTAGTGAATATTCCAAAAGTGGGCTGAATAATGCTTTGGAGTTTTTTCATTTCTCCAGACTGAGAAACACCAGCTTCAAAAATTCCTACTTCGTGGTTGGGTTTCATTTCCAAAACTGATAGCGGAACACCTATTTGTGAGTTGTAGCTTTTGGGGCTTTTTACAACAAAAAATTGCTTTGATAAAAGCTGAAACAGCCATTCTTTAACAATGGTTTTTCCATTGCTTCCGGTAATTCCAATGATTGGAATGGAGAATTTGTTTCGATGGTTTTTCGCTATTTTCTGAAAAGCTTCAATGGAATGATCAACTTGTAAATAGTTGATTCCTGCAATAGCGGGAGTTTCCTCGACAATGAAATTTTCAACACCAAGTTTTACTGCATCGGTAATGAATTCATGTCCATTTCTGTTTGGACCTTTGATTGCAATGAAAACTTCACCCGCTTTCCCCTGAAGTGTTCGAGTGTCTGTGGAAAAACTTGTGACTTTCTGATCGTTGATAATTTTACTCGAGCCACCACAAATTTTTTCCAGATCAGAGAATCGCATGACCTAAATTATCAATTCCATTTCAAACTGGTTGACTTGGTTTTCAAAGCCGCATGTTGAAAGAAACTGCTGAAACCCGTACTCGTTTTCAGGTACGTTTATGACGGTCAATTTTTTATTCGAGCGATTCAAAACTCCCTTTATCAACGATTTCCCTAAACCCTCTTTTCTATGGTTTCTTGAGATAGCCACCTGGGAAATTCTACCAAAGATTGGCTGAAAAACCACGTATCCCAGGACCTCATTTTCTCGTTTTGCCAGTAATACGGTTTCACTCCCTTGAAGCAATTGATTTTTGCTGTCGACGAACGAAGGTTCAAAGTCCGCAAAATCTTCATTGATGTCTTGAATAGAACCTTCTGCGGTAGTGTCTTCTACATCTGAAAAAAAGGAAGAATCTTCCAATTTGTAACAGAGAAATTTTCTTCGAAAATGGAATCCGATTTTTTCATAAAGTCGAATGGCCTGTTCGTTGGTGTCAATCACCTCCAATAGAATTCTTGGGATCGATCTTTCAGCAATCTTGGGCAGTAAAAACTCATACAACTCTTCTCCCGTCCTTTGATTTCGAAATCCGGGAATTACACCAGTACCTCCATTAAAAGCAGTTGGGATTCCCTCATACATATTAGACGAATGGAGAATGAAACCAATCATTTGGTCTCCATCAAAAGCACCTGCTGAGAGCTGATAGTCAATGTTCAACTTTTGGTGAATCCTGACATCAAATTCTTCTTCGGTCAAGTTAAATTCCACTTTATAGTTAGAAAAAGCATGACAAAAAGCTTGATGCAAGTCCTGAAAATCTTCTCTATCAATTAGTCGTTGCTGCATTCTAAACGTATCAGTTGGTGGAACTTATGATTTTAAAATTTCCTTGTTAAGTCTGATCGAAAGGCGTTAAAATTAAGTAGCCGAAAGGAATATCAAAAAGCAAATCATGCGAATTGAAGATTTAGAGGAATGCATTGACCTTGAGATAGTCAAGACCGAGAAAAGACGGCTTGAAATATTCCTTGGAGTAATGGTTTTTGGTCTTGCGCTTTTACTTATAAACATCATTTTTTTTCCTATAACTATCTCTGAGATTTTTCTAAATCCAATGAGCATGCAGCTTGGAGTGTATGTAGCTATAGGGATGATTATCCTGCTTCTCGTTTCAAGGCTAATGGTTGGAAAAATTGCAACTTGTGAGAAACCCCTACCAACCGGGTACAAGTTTTATTCGGTCATTGTTGAATCCATCGCTCCAATGGTTTGGCTTTGTTTTTTAATCGCTTGGGAACAGAATGCAGCGTTTCTCGATTCGCCGTTGATCTTCATTTACATTCCCATGTTAATTGTATCGGCGCTTCATCTCAGTTTCTGGTTGAGTTTTTTCAATGGGCTCTTTGTCGCAGTAATGTATGCCGGTATTTCTTTCTGGGCTTTTGAAAATTATAGTGATGCAATGTTCTTTCCATTCATCGTATATTTTTCCAAAGCCATTTTGTTTTTGATAGCCGGAATTTGTGGAGGCTTTGTAGCCAGGGAATTGAAAAAGAGGTTGACGATTTCGATCCAAACGCAAGAAGAAAAAGATGCGATTGAAACCTTGTTTAGTCAACAAGTATCAAAGCAAGTAGTATCTGCATTAAAATCGCGAAGAGATTACAGCATCAAAGCAGAGGTTACTGTACTTTTTCTAGACATGAGAGATTTCACGAAACGAGTCCAACACATGTCACCTGAAGAAGTAAACAAATTTCAAAACAAATTTTTCGGACCTATTATTCAATGCATAGATCATTGTGGGGGGATTATCAATCAGCTGATGGGCGATGGCCTGATGGCTTCTTTTGGATCCGCTGAAGGTGAGCTGCACCACGAGAGAGCTTACCGATCTGCCAAAGACATTTTTTCAAGTTTAGAAAATTCAAATAAAGGAATGGACGATCCGATTCAGATTGGAATTGGCATACACAGCGGGGAAGTAATTGCTGGAAATATAGGAACTGAAGAGCGTCAACAATTTTCAATTTCCGGAACACCAGTCATCACCGCTGCTCGTCTGGAGCAGTTGACAAAAGAATATGAAAGTGAGTTCTTGGTTTCAAGAGATTTTTACGAAAAAATAAAGCACCTTGCAAAAAATGGGGCTTCACTGGGAAGTGTTAAGATGAAAGGAATCGACAAGGAATTAGAAATTATAAAACTTAAATAGTGAAATATTTAGATCGGGATCTTAGCTGGCTTTCATTCAACTACAGAGTGCTGATGGAAGCTCAAGACAAAAAAGTCCCACTGATTGAGCGATTAAGGTTCCTGGCGATTTATTCCTCCAATCTAGATGAATTCTTTCGTGTCAGAGTTGCTGACATAAGAAATCTGGCTCAGATTGATAAAAAGAAGATCAATAAACAGATTGATGTAAAGCCAAAGCGATTGCTTGAAAAAATCCATGCCGAAGTAAGCCACCAATTACAAGAATATGGAGAGTCTCTGACAGAAGTACTTAACAAACTAAAAGAGGAAAACATAGTCATTTGTACAAGCCTTGAGGAGATTCCCACTGAAGCCGAAAGTGAAATTCTACACTACTTTAAAACCAAGGTTTCGGCCTATATGAAGCCGGTGTTTATTGCCAGAAAAAAACTGTTTCTCGATAATCAGGCCCTTTATTTTGCGATTTCCTTTAAGTCCGGACGCCAGTCCTTCTTGAAAATTCCTTCTGATAAATTGCCTCGATTCTTCAAGACTAAAATTGACGACAAGACCTATTTCATTTTTCTGGATGATGTGATTCGGCTTCACCTTGATCTCATTTATCCTGGCGAAGAGGCAGTCAATTGTAGCTCTATCAAGCTCAACAAAGACGCTGATCTGCAAATAGACGATGAATATGAAGGAGATCTGGTAGAAAAAATTGAAAAACAGATTAAGAAGAGAAACCTAGGAACCCCTTCGAGATTTCTATTCGACAGAAATATTTCCGATGACTTATTGAGTTCTCTTACTTCCAAACTGAATCTTTCGGAAGATGATGTTGTCACCGGTGGGCGGTATCATAACTTGAATGATTTTTTTCAAATATCAGGGGGAAGCAAAGATTTGGAGTACAAAAAGCTGAAGCCGATCAAAAGAAAAGAGATTGATGAAAGCCGGTCCATTTTTAAACTGATTGAAAAGAAAGATCAGCTTTTTCATTTTCCATTTCATTCTTACGATTATATCCTCCAGTTTTTTAGTGAAGCTGCAATAGATCCGGAAGTTGAAGAAATAAATGTCACGTTCTATCGGATGGCTAAGAAATCCGTCATTGGTGAAGCCCTCATAAGTGCTGCCGCCAATGGCAAGAAAGTCACCGTGTTTATGGAAGTGAAGGCTCGCTTTGATGAAGAGAACAATTTGGTATGGGCGAGAAGAATGAAAGAAGCTGGAATCACGATTCTTTACAGCTTGCCTGGTCTTAAAGTCCACGCAAAAGTTGCTTTGGTGAAGAAAAAGCAAAAAATGTATGGGTTCTTTGGAACAGGTAATCTCAACGAAAAAACTTCTGAAATCTATTGTGATCACGGACTTCTTTCCTGCCATAAAGAAATGACCAAAGAGCTGGCTGCTGTTTTTGATTTCCTCTATGAGAATAAATCGCCATCACCATTCAGGCATCTCATTGTTTCCCAATTCAATGCCATGCGAAGGTTTGAAGAATTGATCGATCGGGAGATCAAACATGCGAAGGCAGGAAAAGAAGCAAGAATTACCATTAAACTGAACAACTTGCAAGAGCAACACTTGATTCAGAAGCTTTATGAAGCAGCAGAGGTTGGGGTAGAAGTACGAATGATTGTCAGAAGTATTTGTTGTCTAACGCCTGGAGTAAATGGAATTAAGGTCAAGCGAATTGTGGATCGTTACCTTGAACATGCACGTATCTTTTGCTTTCATAATGCTGGATCAGAAGAGGTATATATGGGATCATCGGACTGGATGAACCGAAATTTGCATCGACGAATTGAAGTTTCCTTCCCTATTTATGATGATAAAATGAAAGAGGAGCTGATAACTATTCTCGGTTTCCAGTGGGAAGATGACATCAAAGGAGTTTGGATGAATGCTGAATTAGAAAACGTAAGACCTTCGCCTGAAAAAGTGATCAGAGCACAGATGGATACCTACAAGTATTTGAATCAATAAGGATAAGGCGACTTGAAGAAAAGCTCGGCGATGATGAAGCCGATAATGGAAACTACAAATCCAAACATGAAGATGGTGTAGCTCATCCTAAGCAACTTGTATTTTTTGCCGAGGACAGCTCCTAAAAAGTAAATGTCCTTGATCATACTCCCGTATAAGTAATCTCCATCCTTCATCATTTCTTTCATGGCCCATTCATAATCGGTCACGCGCATTCCATGAAAGTTTCCGAAGAAAAGAAGGTTTGTTTCTTTGTTATGAATGTCCAGTCGTTCAAATTTCCCCTTGGAAACATTGGGTCTGGTAGCAAGAACTGCAAAGACTATGGTTGCTAGGCAAACCAAAGTAAGTAAGATCGCAGGAACGGTCAAATGCGGATATTCCTCCAATTTTCTTATCAGTACAGATACCATTACTGAAAGAATAATGGAATTAATGGAAATCATGATATTGGCTTTATTGTCTGCCAAAGCACTCAATTCCATATGATTTTTTGAAGTAAGCCGAAACATGGTTTCAATCCCCCTAGTCGGGGTGATACCCTTGGCTTCTTTGACTTTCTGTTTGAGTTCGGCTACCTGGGCCTTGAGGTTTTCTACTTTTCCTTCTTTACCCATGTTTTAAGACGTTGGCTCACTTTTTTGAGGTTTTCTTTGACTTTAGCCTCATACCTTTTTTTGGCATAGTCTGTAAAAAAGCAATGTTGATTTAGGAAGTCTTCGTTCATCTCCATCCATTCTTTCTCAGAGATCTTGCATGATCTGGTAGATTCAATCTCTTTGTGAAGGAGATCAGCTTTTGTGAAATAATCTTCACTGGCTAAATGCATCAAATCGGCATCACACAGGATCTGTTCCAGGTTGTTCTGAGGATTTTGTGGCATTTGGGTAGCCATTATACATCCAACAACCTTTTGAATGTTTTCCTGTGAATAGCCTCTCTCAGATAAGAATTTCTCAGCCATTCTGGCACCAACTTCTTCATGATCATTACAGCCTTTAGAATAGCCTAGATCATGAAACCAAGCGGCAACTTGAATAATTTCAAGGTCATCTTCAGAAACCGCTTGCTTTCTAGCTATTTCCAAAGCGGACTCTACAACATCAACTGTATGACTTAAAGAATGATAAGTCATGTTTTCTGGCAAATCATTCCAAAGAGTCTCGCGAGCGAAGGTCTCTGCAGCGGATACGATATTAGCTTCCTTAATCACGATTTTCTAAATCGGTGTACAAAATAGAACAAAAATTAACCAACTTAGTGTTCATCATTAAAACTTTTAGATGAACACGGTCTTTAAACAAAAGAACACATTACTCATTTTATTGTTCACAATGACTATTTCTTTTACGAAAAGTTGTGGAACAGCCTCTTTTGGTCTCCGTGCCGATAGTCTTTTCCTAATGACTCAGAATTCTCTTATTTTCTATGATTTAAAAAAACCTGATGAAAAGCACTTTCTGCCCTACGTTTTGGCTGAGATTTCAGGGTTGAGTCATACAGGGGAAAGCGTACTGGCTGTGGATGATGAAACAGGAAAAATTTTTGAATACGATCTCGACGAAAGGAAAATCATTCATTCCATCGAATTTGGAAAACCAGGCGATTATGAAGGAGTAGAGTTAGTGGATGACAAAATTTACGTTCTGGAAAGTGACGGAGATATCTACTCGTTCGATTACACAAAATCAAAAAAAGTAGATGCAAAAAAGCGTGAGAACAAATTATCCAGGGAAAATGATACAGAAGGGCTTGGATACGATCCCTACCTAAATCGCTTGCTTATCGTCTGTAAGGAAAAAGGAGAAGTTGATGACAATGACGCGAAAGGTCGAACAGTCTATACTTACGATCTCGAGAAAAAGAAGCTAAGCAAAGATCCATTTTTCAGTATTCGAACTAAGGATCTCAAGAAATTTTGGGAAAAGCATAAGGAGTTTGATTATGACGAAGATCGGATAAAGTTTAAACCTTCAGCAATAGCCTACAATCATATTGAGGAAACATTTTATGTTTTATCATCCGTCGGAAAACTATTAGTTGTAGTAAATCGAGATGGATCAATAAAAGCAACTTATCCAATTTCACCACGCGTATTGAGTCAGCCGGAAGGAATTTGTTTTGCTCCAAACGGAGATATGTATATTAGTAGTGAGGGTGAAGGGGATCGTGGATATATTGTGAAATTTTCAATGCAGAAAAAATGAAATGAGCATAATGCCTGCCTGTCGCAAACAGGCTCTATTTAATAATCATTGAGCCATACCGAGCCTCGTAGGCCAACCGCTAATGATTTAGAGTTGTGGCAAACCGCTTATTTCGCAAACTTTAAACATATGAAAAGAATATTAGTCGCCATTCTTTTTTCGCCATTGCTATTGGTTGGGCAAAAGGTTTACTTGATAGGAGATGCCGGAGAACTCGATACTGGAAGAAAAACATTTGAGCTTTTCACAGAACAGTCCCAAAATGCGACTGCCGAAGATGTTTTGATTTTCCTGGGAGATAACTTGTATCCAAAAGGGCTACCAAATAAAGAACATGCCGACCGAGCGGAGATGGAAGAAAAACTGGTAGCTCAGCTAGACCTCATGAAGAATTTTAAAGGGAAATCGTACATGATTCCTGGGAATCACGATTGGGCACAAGGAAGAAATTATGGTTGGCAGCAGGCGCTTAACATGGAAAATTTTGTCCGCGAATATCTACAACGAGAAGATGCCTTTTTGCCAGCAGGTGCTTGCCCAGGTCCAGTGGAAGTGGAGTTGAATGAAAACGCGGTTCTGATAATCGTGAATACACAATATTTCCTTCACGGCTGGGATAAGCCGAAAGAAGATGGAGCCTGTCACAACAAATCAACAGCCGAAGCTTTAACTGATTTGAGAACAGTCATTGAGCGACATAAAAACAAGCACATTGTGTTTGCCGGCCATCATCCGGTTTATACCTACGGAGAGCACAATGGAAATTTCCCATTAAAGGATCACATTTTCCCTTTGGCCAAGCTGAACAAAAACTTGATGATTCCACTTCCAATTGTCGGAAGTATTCATCCACTTTTCAGAAAAGGAATCGGAAATATCCAGGACAATACGCATCCCAAATATAAAGCAATCATGAAGGCCATGGTTGATGCCATGAGTCAGACAGAAGATGTGATTTATGTGAGTGGTCATGACCATACACTTCAATTCATCCAAAAAGATGGACATCATTATGTGGTAAGTGGTTCTGGATCCAAGGCGACACATTTGAAAAAAGGAAAATCAGCTTTTGGTAAAAGTGAAAGAGGGTTTTCGGTGGTTGATCTCCAGGAAAATGGACAGGCATCCGTTCAATTTTTTGGAACAGAAGGCGGACTACTTTACGAAACTGAATTGTATAAGAAAGAATTCAAAGATGAACAGCAGTTGGTCAGCAATGTTTCTTTTCGAGATAGTACGGTGACAGTTATTGCAAGCGAGCGATACAAGTCTGGGAAAGGAAAAAGAAGATGGCTCGGAGATAATTACCGAGAAGTGTGGGAAACGCCTGTCACTGTAGATGTGATTGACTTAGGAAGTGAAAAGGGCGGATTGAAAGTGCTCAAGAAAGGCGGTGGAATGCAAACCAAATCGCTAAGATTGGAAGCCGATGATGGCCGACAGTACGTGTTACGTTCCATTGAAAAGTATCCAGAGAATGCTATGCCAACGGCATTGAGGAAGACATTCGCTCAAGGCATTGTGGAAGATCAGATTTCTTCATCACATCCTTACGGAGCTTTTATCATTCCGACCTTGGCTGACGCAGCTCAAGTCTATCACACCAATCCAAAACCTGTTTGGATACCGGATGATCCGAAGCTTGGCCAGTTTCGACAAATTTTTGCAGGGACGTTGGCTGTGTATGAAGAACGTCCAAATAAAGAGGCTGCAGGTGAACCGTTCTTTGGTTCAGGGAAAACCGTACGTGGAACATTCGATGTGATCGAAAAACTCAAGAAAGATAATGACAATACAGTCGATCAGAATTTTGTCGTTCGAAATCGCCTCTTTGATATGTGGCTTGGAGATTGGGATCGACACGATGATCAATGGCGTTGGGTAGAAATCGAAAAAGATGGAAAAGGAAATTTGTATCGGCCAATTCCGCGTGACAGGGATCAGGTTTTTTTCATTAATGATGGAATAATTCCCGGGATCGCCTCCCGAAAGTGGGCAATTCCCAAGATCGAAGGATTTGATGAAAGTGTTCGTTGGGCGCCAGGCATTAGTCAAAATGCGCGCTTTTTTGATCGAAGCTTCATGAGTGAACCCGACTGGAATGACTGGGAAGAACAGATAAAATTTCTTCAAGAAAATTTGACAGATGAAGTCATCACAGAAGCCGTAAGCGAATGGCCGGATGAAATACAAGCATTGACCTCTGAAAGAGTCTCAACAGGATTGAAAGCTCGTCGCTCTGATATGAATAGATATGCTAGAGAACATTATCTGTACCTGTCCAAAGAAGTTGAAGTGGTTGGTTCTGATAAACACGAGTACTTTCTAATCGAAAGAAAGAACGAGATTGAAACCATGGTTACTGTCCACAAACGCAAAAAAGATGGAGAGATAGAAGACGTCATTTACCAGCGTCTATTTAAAAGTGATGAAACTAAGGAAGTCCGTCTGTACGGATTGGATGGCGAAGATGTTTTTGAGTTCAAAGGAGTTCCCAAATCCAAAACCAAGGTCCGAATTGTTGGTGGAACGGATAAGGACAGAATCATTGGTGGAGAAAATCGCTTGAAAAATGTCCTGGTGTACGACCGAAAGAAAAGCACGGAGTTTGAAGGAAACAGCAAAGGAATTTCGAGATTAAGTACAGATCCTGCTATAAATAATTACGATCGGAAAGCCTTCAAGTATGACATTTTAATGCCAATCGCAAATGTTCAGTTTACACCCGACGATGGAATTTTTCTTGGCGCTGGATTCATTTACACAAGGCATAAATGGCGAAAACTACCTTTTGCATCTAAACACACCTTTTTAGGAAACTACTCCGTCAGCACAGAATCATTCAATTTCAAATACACAGGTTCTTTTACGGATGTCCTTTGGAAGTGGTCGCTCAACCCAACCATTGTGATTCAGCGTCCATTTTTTGTTAACAACTTCTTTGGTATAGGAAACGAAACAAGATTTCTCAAAAATCAATTTGTAAGCCCTGATGATGATGACATTGATTATTACCGGGTGAAAATGGACCGAATTGAAGCGGACTTTGATTTGGTAACGAAACTCGGGGGGAAAGGACAATTCTACATGGGAGCTGGATACCGAAGCATCGAAGTACAAGAAACGAGAAACAGGTTCATTTCGGATGTAGGTCTTGAAGACGAGGATTTTGATCGGAACAGTTTTGCGAAATTGAGAACAGGAATATCTGTCGATACCAGAGACAGTCAGATCTTGCCACAACGCGGTATTACTGCTGGAGCAAATATTGAATATTTCCATGCCATTGAAGATTTTTCAAAGGGATTCACACGACTAAGTGCTGAGTGGGCCTTCTATTTTTCTGCCAGACTTCCATCCCGATTGGTCATTGGAAACAGAATTGGAACAGCTCATAATATTGGTGATACAGAATTTTTCAATGCCAACACACTTGGTGGATTGAGCAACCTGAGAGGCTATCGAAGAACTCGTTTTTACGGCGATACATTCCTCTACCACAATTTCGACCTCAGACTCAAATTGTTCTCATTCAGAAGCTACATTTTTCCAGGACAGTTCGGAATACTTGGATTCCACGATGTTGGAAGAGTTTGGGTAGATGGAGAAAATTCAGACAAATGGCACACCGGAAAAGGTGGCGGTATTTGGGTTTCACCTTTGAACTCAGCAGTTCTTAGTTTGAATTATGGAATTGGTGAAGATGAAAATTTGATTGTGTTGAATTTGGGATTTTTCTTTTAGAAGAAGAAAGTGGTGGGATGAACTGGATTCGATTGGAGAGGCGTTCCACCTAGTGACCTTCCCGACTTTAGTCGGGACGCTCTAAACCCTACTTCCCAATAGTGGAGTGTATTGGATTCGAACCAACGACCCCTGCCCTGTCAAGGCAGTGCTCTAAACCAACTGAGCTAACACTCCATGTTTTGCTCTAAACCTCCTGATAGCTATCGGGAGAGCAAACCTCAATAGTCTGCAAGTTAGCCTTCATGAAAACAAGCACAAAGCGATCCTGAGATTATGAACAAACAAAAAAGCCAGGAATACCTCCTGGCTTATAGTTAATCAATGGGTTGACTTATTCAACAACTTCACCTGTGAAGTATAGATAGGTGTACTCTTCAGATTCAGACGTCTTGATACGAATGTTCTTTTTGAACGCACCAACTCTGCCTGATCTGAAATCAGCAGTGATAGATGCGGTTTCACCGGATTTGATCACCGCTTTAGGGAATTGAACATTTGTGCATCCACAAGAACCTTTTGCTTCAACAATAGTAATGTCTGCATTACTTGAGTTGGTAAATTCAAAACTTAGGCTTTTTGTTTCGTTAGCAGAAACTTGGCCAAGTTCAATAGAAGTCGCCTTCCACTTTAGTGGAGAAATTCCAGCCATCACAGCTACTGCGATACCTAGAAATAAAATTGAAAATGATTTTTTCATTTGAAAATTATTTGATTCAAATGTTGAGTTCATTGAATAGACCTAGTGTTAATGACTTACTAATGATTGTTAACGACTTGTTAAACATTTTCAAGGCTAGCTGACAAAGACCTAATTTTGGAAAATGAAAAGTTCGAACATTCGAATTTTAGTCGTTCTAGCGATCGTCACACTAATTGGAATTGTAAGCACCCAGATCTATTGGGTCAACCGTGCGATTGATCAGCAAGACCAGGTGTTTAGCCACAATGTTCAGGTGGCACTGCGAAATGTGGTAGAATCTCTCTGTGAGGCGAATGGCAAGCAAGTGCCAGTAGAAAATCCCATCGAACAAGTTTCTGGTAACTATTTCATTGTAAGGACCAATGATCAGATTGATCTAAAAACCCTGGAATATCTGATCACAGCAGAAGTTCGAGAACGTTCCATTACCGACGATTTTGAGTATGGCGTCTACGATTGTCAAAGTGATCAAATGGTATATGCTGACAATGTGAACCTTGTTTCTGTTGAACACAAAGACTTTTTCCCAGAACTAAAAGAAGAGGAATACTACTTCGGTGTGTATTTCCCAAGCAAGTCCAAGACAATCATTGGTGGTTTGGATTTATGGAAATTCACAACCGGTCTGACAATCGTAGTTTTGCTCTTTTTTGGCTATGGACTGTTCGTAATTTTCAAACAAAAGCGCTTGAGTGAAGTCCAGAAGGATTTTATAAATAACGTCACTCACGAGTTAAAAACTCCACTTGCCACCTTATCATTGGCAACTGGAACTCTATCGGAGAAATTTCCAAAAGAAGGTGATAAGTACATTAAAGTGATAAGCCAGGAAACAGCACGTTTGGAAAACCACGTTGAAAAGATTTTGAAAGGAGCCATTCTGGATGATACTTCTGAAATCTCAACAGAAATCATTCAATTGGATGAATTTCTCAATGAGCTTCTTGAAAAAGTAAAGCAGCAGTACCAGCGAAACATGATTGAGTGGAGTTTGGATTGCGAAGAAATCAGTTTTAAGTCTGATCCGAGCCTTTTAGATAATGTGTTGAGCAACTTGATTGATAATGCCATAAAATATGGTGGCTCAAAAATTGAGATTGTAGCCAAGGCTGTCAAGAAAGGAATTTCGATTGAGGTGAGTGATAATGGAGATGGAATTGCAAAGAAAGAGCAGAAGAAAATTTTCAATAAGTTCTATCGAATTCCTGAAAACAGAGACCAGCACAATGTGAAGGGATTTGGGCTTGGCTTGTATATTGTAAAGAAATCTGCTCAGAAGTTGAAAGGAAAATTGACACTAGAATCAACAGTTGGTGTTGGAAGTAAATTCATAATCACACTCCCTAATGGCTAAGATCCTACTTGCAGAAGATGATGAAAATCTTGGATTCATGGTTTCAGACAACCTTGAGTCTTTGGAACATACAGTTACCTGGGCCAAGAACGGAGAAGAAGCCCTTGAATTTTTCAACCAATCGATTCCTGAGATTTGCTTGGTTGATGTGATGATGCCAAAAATGGACGGGTTTGTTTTGGCGGAGAAGATCCGGGCAATCGATGAGTTCGTCCCAATCATTTTTCTTACTGCAAAATCCCTGGAGGAAGATAAGCTGAGAGGATTTGAGATTGGAGGAGATGACTATGTAACCAAGCCTTTCTCAATCAAGGAATTGGCCTATCGGATTCAGGTTTTCTTAAGAAGGACGATGGATACTTCAGCAAGTTCTTCGGAAGCTCAGCAAACGATTGAATTTGGTAATTCTTCGTACGATACCGTCAACATTTGCTACAAAGCAGAAGGGAAAAAATATCCATTGACCCAGATGGAAGGTCAGCTGTTGAAAATGTTGTTGAATAAAAAAGGGACATTGGTCAAGAGAGAAGATATTTTGGAAGAGATCTGGGGTGAAAATGACTATTTCAAAGGACGCAGTTTGGATGTTTTCATTACTCGACTGAGAAAATATCTAAAGGCCGATCAATTGGTAGAGATTAAGAACCACCACGGCGTTGGATTTAGTTTAGTTGAGCATAATTAGTATCATTGGGTTAAACATTAACCATTGGGATCATTCGCCAGTCCATTATTTGTTCTTACCGTCCTTTTTTTCAACATCTTTCTGTCGATTTATTTAGAAAGAAATACTGCACTCAAACATATCGGTGCGGCCCTTTTGGCGATAATTGTTACGGCAATCACTGCTAACATTGGACTGATTCCTTCAGCTTCAAATCCTTCAATTGTCTACGATCACATTTTCACGTACATCGCTCCAGCATCCATTTTTTTGCTGCTTTTAGGAGTGAACTTGAAAGATCTCAAAGTGGCAGGAGCTCCCATGTTGATCTTGTTTCTGGTAGGATCGCTTGGGACATGTCTTGGGGTCTTTGTTGCGAGTAGCTTGTTCGGAAGTGAATTTGGTGTTTTAGCTTCTCCAATCGCAGGAATGATCACTGGAACTTATACGGGCGGGAGTCTAAATTTCAATGCGATTGCTATTCATTACAAAATGATGGAGGAAGGAGTGATATACACATCCATCGTCGCTGTTGATAACATCCTTACAACCGTTTGGATGGCAGTAACTATCACACTTCCCATGTGGATGAATCGTCTCATTGAAAGAAAAAGAAAGGTTCAGGAGGCCAAGGACGTGGACGATGAATACGAAAATTCCACCCTATCGATTTACGCCGTTTCCATATTAGTTTTTGTGACGGGTGCGGCGATGGTTTTTTCGAACTGGATTTCTGAAATGATCAATGTTCCGTCCATTTTGATTTTGACGACCGTAGCGTTGATTTTAGCCCAGATGAAATTTTTCCAGGCGTTCAAAGAATCAAAAATTCTGGGGTTATTCCTTGTATATCTTTTCTTATCCGTTGTTGGAGCTTATTGTGAGCTGTCCGCCTTAGCCGGAGCAGGAGAAATGGTTTTTTATGTTTTGCTCTACCTTTCACTCGTAATTGTTATTCATTTCACAGTTATTCTACTAGCCGGCTGGTTATTAAAATACGATTGGGAAATGGTAAGCGTGGCTTCACAAGCTAACGTGGGTGGTTCTTCATCAGCATTAGCACTCGCAAGGAGTTTGAAACGCGACGATTTGCTTTTGGCTGCCGTGTTGATCGGGGCTTTGGGAAATGCAATTGGAACGTATTTAGGATTTCTTATGGCAAGTGCATAAAAAAAGCCAGCAACTAGGGCTGGCTCACTTATTAACCTAGATGTATTATTTAGTTATGACAATCTTTTTTGTCAAGCGATCTTTACCTTGACTGATTTCAAGTAGATAAATCCCTTCTTTTTGCCCTGATAAATCCAAAGATTCAGAGTAAAGACCTCCAAATCGTTCAAAGTATCGATTGAAAACTTCCTTTCCCTCCAGATTGAAGACTTTGATATTCAACTCATCCTCTTCAGGAACACGAAATCGGACCTTAAATCGGCCATCCGAAGAAGGATTAGGGTAGAAGCTCAAATCCTCGAGCTCGAGCAAATTGCTTTCAGCTACTTTTCCTTGTTTTCCAAATTCATCTCCTTCCACCTCAGTGACTTTGATTCGCTTAGAACCGAACATAAAAACTTTGGTATTTCCATCATCTCCAACCCGCTCAAGTAATTCTCGCATTTGATCTTGAAGCTTTTCGATAGTTTCTTGATGTCCTTCCCAATCGTCTCCGTCAAAATGGAAAATAGCAGATTGATCTGCTGAGTCAGTACCAAAATGCTTGAACATGTTGAATCCACTAGACCCAGGGCTACCTCCAAAACCAAACTTGAAAGACTTTCCAAATTGATCGAACTGATCAAGTCTCAGGAAAACATCTTCATCATTTGCGTCCCCATCAAACCAAAAGCTGAATCCTTCATCCTCACCGGCAAATTCCTGGTAGTTTGGATCCGCCTTCATTTGTTCCATGTTTTCATATTCTCCCTTGAAAGTTCTTTTTTCACCATCTATTTCCTTGGTGATTTGTACCGTGATTTTACCCTCTTTTTCATCTTGAGCGGTTGCTACAATGAAAGAGGTTGTAAACAGCAGAGCGAGTAGGAGTTTTATGTTCCTTTTCATGATTTTTTGCCTTTGATTATTATCGACAACTAAGTTACGATCGTCAAATATTGACAGGTGTTAAATGATGGTTAATGTGTGTTAAAAATGGTTAAATGGGAACTGAGCGGTGATTATACTCGTATTTTTGGGCAATGAAGCGAATGAGATTGAGATGGGTCATCGGGCTTATGGGCCTTTCCATGGTCGGGCTGATTGCGTTCCAACTATACTGGATCGATAGCTTGGTTACGGCCAATGAAGAGCGCTTCAAAAAAGATGTATTAGATGCGCTCAGCAATGTGGCGAGCAAACTGGAAAAGCATGAAACAGTCGCTGCTTACAACAAAATTCGAATCCTGAACTCTGGAGCTCAGAATGGGGAAGACGGATCAAGAATTCTCCTTAGAAAGAGGCAACCAAAAAGAGAATCAATAAGACAAGGAAGTCAGCAGGTTCTAACCTTTTGGGACACGGTACAATTTGGAGAAGATGTTCAGCTTGTTGTAAACTTTTCAAGCGCTACTCAAGGTTTGTTTTTCCCGCAAGGACAACCAGTCGAAGAAGGTATCGACGAGCAATTGGCAAGAAAAAACATTGAAATAAAGGAGCTTGAAGAACAACTAGCTAGAGTTTCCAGAAAATACGAAATGACATTCGATGTGGTGAAAGATCTGATGGTGCCGGGTAGATCTTTGATGTCAAGATTCAATCCTCATCAGCTCGATTCACTTCTTAGTGTTGAGCTTGCCTATAAGGGGATAGATATAGAATACGATTACGGTGTGATCGCTCCTCGTTTGAATCGTTTCATAATGATTACCAATGAACAAAAACAAGAAGAGCTTGGTACAAGCGAGCTTAAAGCGGGCCTTTTTCCAAATGATATCTTCGGAAATGATAGCTTCATTGTGATTGATTTTCCTGAAAAGCAAAATTTCCTGATAAGTAAGATTTGGTCTTCATTGGCAAGCTCAGCCTTCCTGGTTTTCGTGATCCTTTTCTGTTTTGGTTATAGTATTCGAACCATTGTTCATCAGAAGAAAATCTCGGAGATGAAAAATGATTTCATCAACAACATGACTCATGAATTGAAGACCCCAATTTCTACTGTTTCACTAGCGGTAGAAGCGCTTAACGATAAGGAAATTGAAAACAGTAATCTTAAAGGCAAATACCTCAAGGTAATCAATGACGAAAACAAGCGGTTGGGCGAGCAAGTGGAAAAAGTACTTCAAATAGCTGCCATTGATAGGAAAGACTACAATTTGAAAGAGGAAATGATCATGATGAATGAAATTGTGAGAGAAGCGGCCGAACACATTTCCGTTCAGATTGAACAAAGAGGAGGCCGAATTAATTTGGTTGAAAACGCAGAGGTGGACAATGTGATTGGTGACAAAACTCACTTGACCAATATTGTCCTTAACCTATTAGACAATGCTAACAAATATTCCCCTGAGGCTCCAAACATAACCTTGAGAACGGAATGTGATGATGAGCGATTCAATCTAACTGTTCAGGATAAAGGAATTGGGATGAATAAGGAGCAACAGAAACACATTTTCCAAAAATTCTACCGGGTTCCAACAGGAGATCGTCATGATGTGAAAGGGTTTGGACTTGGACTCGCATATGTTCAGAATATGGTTGAAGCCCATGGTGGTAAAATTGACGTTGACAGTGAGCCAGGAAAAGGAAGCAAATTTTCAATAACTCTCCCCATAGCATATGAAGCCTAAATTGTTAATCGTAGAAGACGACCCGAATTTGGGCGAAATCCTCAGTGAGTATCTTGGGCTTAAGGGCTTTGAAACAACCTTAAGCAGAGACGGAGAGGAGGGTGAACGAACTTTCAAAAATGGAGATTTTGATTTGTGTATTCTGGACCTGATGATGCCCAAAAAAGATGGGTTTTCACTAGCGAAAGAAATACGCTCTATGGATGACAATACGCCAATCATTTTTTTAACGGCAAAATCCATGAAGCAAGACATAATCAAAGGTTTCACGATTGGAGCGGATGATTACATGACCAAGCCATTCAGCATGGAGGAGCTTTTGGTTCGTATCCAGGCGATTTTAAAGAGATCTACCAAAAAAGAGGTCGAGGAATTTCCAAATCCTTTCACAATCGGAGATTTGATTTATTTCTACAACGAAAACAAGCTGAAAACTCCAAAGCGAGAAATCACTTTAACAACCAAGGAAAATGAACTTTTGAAGATATTCTTCGAGAACTTAAACCAGACGGTTGTTCGAAGTGTGGCACTAAAGCGGATCTGGAAAGACGACAGTTATTTCAATGCCAGAAGTATGGATGTGTACATCGCCAAAATCAGAAAATACCTCGCTGATGATCCTTCTTTGAAAATCTTAACAATTCATGGTGAGGGCTTTAAATTAGTCCAGGTTCAATAGTTTTTTTCTTCCGATTTCAGTAACTTGTAATAAGTTATCATTAAGGGCTTTTTACCAACCAAATCTTCGTAAATGTTACTTGTTCCATCTATTTCTGTGATCAACGGAAGGACTACCCGTCTCACCAAAGGAGATTATTCCAGTGAGACTATCTATGAGGAGAGTCCGATTGAGGTCGCAAGTCAGTTTGAGGCTCATGGGATCAAAAGAGTACATTTAATTGATCTGGAAGGAGCGAAGAAAGGGACAATTGTCAATTATGATCCGCTTCAGATGATCACTGGTTATACAAACCTTAAAGTGAATTTTACTGGCGGTATCCATACGGATGGAGATGTAATCAAAGCTTTTGAACATCGTGCCGAGAGCATTGCTGCAGCATCTGTGGCCGTTCAGAACAAAGAGACATTTGCCAATTGGATCATGTCTTATGGCAGAGAAAAAATAGCGCTTGCTGCAGATAGTTTAGATGGACTGATTCGAATCAAAGGGTGGCAAACAGCGACTGATTTGAAAATCTTCGATCACATTTCTTATTTCTATGAAAGAGGCCTAAAATACCTGAAGACCACCGACATCTCCAGAGATGGTGCACTCGAAGGCCCGTCTTTTGATCTTTACAAAAACCTTTTGAAGGAATTTCCTAACCTCTGCATTTTCGCTAGCGGTGGAGTGAGAAATATGGATGATGTAAAGAAGCTAGCCGATCAAGGATTGTACGGCGTGGTTTTTGGCAAAGCTTTTTACGAAGGAAAAATTAGCCTAAAGGAGATCGAAAATTTTGTGAACGTCTACGCCTAGAATAAATCTTCTACTTCCTGAGTCTGCGTCTCGTTGTACTTCAATTTGTACAGATAATAGAAAATGAAATTGTACTTACTTACGGATTCATCTTCAGTAGAATCAATTTCTGTGGTTTGAAGCTCTTGAGGCTCCGAGCCCCCTACTAATTCACCTGCAGGATCTACTTCTTCAGGGGTTTGTTTTTTCTCACCAGGCTGCTGTTGTGTGCCTGGAAGGACAGGTTCTTGCGCAGCGTTTCCAGAGGCAAATGAAAGATTCGCCACGAATAAAAAACCAAGTAGGAACGATATTTTGGCCAATGTCCGCAAGATTCGCAACTTGTAGTGAACAAAATAACGAAAATCTGGCTATAAAGTTCCCAAAAAAACCTTAAAAATTGTTCGGAATCAGGAAGTGAAAACTACAGCTTACGTTTTACTTCTTTAATCTCAAATCCTTCTATTGTATCTCCCACTTTGATATCATTGAAGTTTTGGATGCTTAGACCACACTCATAGCCATTTTTCACCTCATTGACGTCCTCCTTGAATCGCTTTAACTGATTGATTTCACCGGTATATACTACGATACCATCTCGAATCAATCTTACCTGATTTGATCGCTTAACAATTCCATCCGTAACGTAGCAGCCTGCAACCGTACCAACTTTGGAGATTTTAAAGACATCTCTAACTTCAATGTTTCCAGTAATAACTTCTTCGCTTGTTGGCTCAAGCATTCCTTCCATCGCATCCTTCACATCATTGATTGCATCATAGATGATGGAATACAATCGAATTTCGATCTCTTCAGTTTCAGCTAGTTTTCTGGCACCACTCGATGGTCTCACCTGGAAACCAACAATAACTGCATCAGAGGCTGAAGCCAAAAGAACGTCAGACTCAGAGATTTGACCAACCGCTTTGTGAAGAATGTTCACCTGAACTTCTTCAGTAGAAAGCTTCAAAAGCGAATCAGACAATGCTTCAATTGATCCATCCACATCACCTTTTACAATTACATTCAACTCCTTGAAGTTTCCGATTGCTAAACGCCTTCCAATTTCGTCAAGTGTAATGTGTTTCTTGGTTCTGATGGATTGCTCCCGAAGGATTTGCTCCCTCTTGGTTGCAATTTCTCTTGCTTCACGATCACTCTCCATCACGTTGAATCGATCACCAGCTTGTGGCGCACCATCTAATCCTAGCATTTGTACTGGAGTGGAAGGTCCTGCGTTGGTCACTTTGTGTCCTCGGTGATCGAACATGGCTTTAACTTTTCCAAAGTACGGACCTGCTAACAATACATCTCCAATTTTGAGTGTACCACCTTGAACCATGATTGTGGAAACGAATCCTCTTCCTTTATCCAAACTAGCTTCTACCACTGAACCAACTGCAGGTTTTTCCGGATTAGCTTTTAATTCTAGCAATTCAGCCTCTAAGAGCACTTTGTCAAGCAGCTCATCAATACCTTCACCTGTTTTAGCAGAAACGTGCTGACATTGATATTTTCCACCCCAATCTTCAACAAGGATGTTCATATTGGATAAATCTTCCTTGATTTTGTCTGGGTTGGCGTTTGGTTTATCAACTTTGTTGATTGCAATTACAATTGGCACACCAGCGACCTGTGCGTGGTTAATCGCTTCTTTGGTCTGTGGCATAACTGAATCATCTGCAGCTACAACGATAATTGCTACATCCGTAATTTTTGCTCCACGAGCACGCATCGCAGTAAATGCCTCGTGACCCGGAGTATCTAAAAATGCGACCCTTTTCCCACTATCGGTAGTTACGTCGTATGCTCCGATGTGCTGGGTGATTCCTCCTGCCTCTCCAGCTGTTACTTTGGCATCTCGAATGTAGTCAAGTAAAGATGTCTTACCATGGTCTACGTGACCCATGATAGTGACAATAGGAGCTCTTTCCTCTAAAGACTTATCATCATCTTCGACCTCTACAACATCTGTTTCTTCTTTTGCCTCAGTGAAATCGATATCGAATCCAAATTCATCGGCAATTACCGTAATGGATTCTGCATCAAGGCGTTGGTTGATTGAAACGAACATGCCAAGTGACATACAAGTCGAAATCACATCATTAACCGAAACGTCCATCAAAGAAGCAAGATCACTTGCAGAGATAAACTCGGTCACTTGTAGTGTTTTTGATTCTTCTTCAGCCTGAATAAGCTTCTCTTCTTCTGCTTCTGCCTTCGCTGAACGCTTATCCTTTCTGTATTTTGATCGTTCCGTTTTTGTTTTTCCGCCACTTAGCTTAGCAAGAGTAGCCTTGATTTTATCCTGGATCTCTTTATCAGAGAGCTCTTCGGTTTTTCTTCCTGTCGAAGATCTTCCTGGAGTTGGGCCTTTCTTGGGACGAGTTTCTGGACCACCAGAACTAATTCTTTTTCTCGGCCTTTTCTTTCTGTCTTGATTTTGATCAGAAGAAGCGACTGGTTTTGGCTTGTCCGGTAATTCGATTTTGTCAAGGACTTTCAATCCACGAAGGGAGTCAGCCTTGGCTTTAATTACTTCTTTTGGTTCTTCAGAAGTTTCCTCTTCTTTTTGGACCTCCTCTTTCTTTTCCTCTTTGGCGGCTTCTACCGGCTTTTCTTCTTCAGTAACTTCCGCGGGTTTTTCCTCTTCTTTTGCTTCCTCCTTTTTCTTTTTGTCAAGGTCTATTTTGCCAACAACCTTAGGCCCATCAAGTTTCGATTTAGCAGATATTTTTTCTGGCTCAGCAGCCGGAGCAACATTATCCTTGATGAGAATTCGCTCGTCCTCTGTTTTCTTAGGCTGATCTTCTGATTTCTCAGCTTTGATCACAAAATCCTCAGTCCCGCCTCCAATGGTTAATTCTGATGCTTCCTCTTTATCGTGCGCTGCATCGGCAAACTTTCGTGCAAGCATGTCATACTGATCCTGATTTATCTTGGAATTCGGATTTGAATCAACTTCAAATCCCTTTTCAGATAAATAATCAAGTATGGTATTTCTACCTACATTTAGCTTTCTAGCAACCTGACTTAATCTATACTCTGCCATACAAACCTTTAAAAATTTTTATTCAAATTCCTGGCTAAGAACTCGAACAATTTCATGTACTGTTTCTTCTTCTAAATCCGTCCTTCTTACCAAATCTTCAGTGCCTAATTTCAATACGCTTTTAGCCGTATCCAAACCTACTCGCTTCAATTCATCAATCACCCAATCTTCTAGCTCATCAGTAAATTCATCAAGATCGACATCTTCTTCTGAAGTCTCATCAAGTTCTCTGAACACGTCGATTTCCATACCAACAAGCTTACTGGCCAACTTAATGTTTTGCCCTCCTTTTCCAATCGCCAAAGACACTTGATCAGGTTTTAGATAAACAGAAACTCGTTCTTTATCCTCACTAATATCCATACTTGTGATTTTTGCAGGACTCAACGCTCTGGATAGATAAAGCTCTAAATTGTCTGTGAAATTAATGACATCTATGTTTTCATTTTGAAGTTCACGCACAATTGAGTGAATACGAGAACCTTTCATTCCGACACACGCTCCTACAGGATCAATTCTATCATCATAAGATTCTACAGAAACTTTTGCTCTTTCTCCTGGTTCTCGGACAACATTTTTTATTGTGATCAATCCATCATAGACCTCCGGAACTTCAGCTTCGAAAAGACGCTCTAAAAACACTGGAGAGGTTCTTGAAAGAATGATCTTAGGATTTCCGTTCACCATTTCTGCTCGATGAACGATTGCTCTTACAGTATCACCTTTTCTATAGCGGTCTTTTGGAATTTGTTCAGATTTAGGAATCGTAAGCTCATTTCCTTCTCCATCAATTAACAAAACCTCTCTGCTTAGAACTTGATAAACTTCCCCTTGAATGATTTCGCCAACCAAATCTTTGTACTTCTGAAAAAGGATATCCTTTTCAAGGTCTTTGATTTTTTGAATCAACGTCTGCCTTGCTGTCATTACGGCTCTTCTTCCAAAATCCAATAGTTTTATTTCCTCTGCAACTTCTTCTCCAATTTCAAAATCCGGTTCTATTTCTCGGGCTTCTGAGAGACTGATTTTGTCATGATCCCAAATATCTTCAGAATTGTCATCTACGATTTCTCTGAATCGCCATATCTCCAAATCACCGTTATCTGCATTAATAATGATGTCAAAATTGTCATCAGTTTCATACTTCTTTCGGATCATCGTTCTAAACACATCTTCCAGGATGCGGATCATTGTAGGCCTATCTATATTCTTGCCTCGGGCAAAATCCGCAAACGAATCAACTAATACTGACGCTTCCATTTTATTTAAATGATACTTCTATTTTTGATTGATTTATTTCGTCGAAATTCATATGTCTTTCTTCTATTTCTCCATTCTTTGTTTCCAAAGTGAGGGTGTCGTTTTCAACTTTAAGTAGTTTCCCAGAAATAATTTCACCATCATTTTTTTCAACATTTAGCAGTCTTCCAATATTCTTAGAATACTGTCTTTTCAGTTTGATGGGATGATCCAACCCCGGAGATGAAACCTCCAAGAAATACTTTCCTTCAATTAAATCTTCCTCTTCAAGGATTGCTCCAACCTTTCTGTTCACCATACTACAGTGATCAACATTTACTCCATTATCGCCATCAATAATTATGAGCAATTTCTGATTTCCTGATGCTCCTTTCAGGAAAACATCAACTAGAAACAACGTTGGATCGCTCCCAACTACTTCTTCTACTATTTTCTGTAGCCTCTCCATTGTTTTTTCAAGAAAAAAAAGAGGGGACTGTAGTCCCCTCGTCATTGAAATCTTACATTGCTGAGGCAAAAATAAAGGAATTATTGATCTCAAAAAATTATTTTCTAAAAGGTTCGAATCACATTGGTCAAAGAAAATTATCAATTCACCGAAGGTTTATAATTCTGTGTCCCAGTTTTGGCTCGTTTTTTACAAAAAATGTCGATTTTTACTATTAGCCGAAATTATGCTTACGCCAGCTTATTAGATGTATTCATCTAAAAGTCAGCTAATTAAAATTAAACGTAAAGCCGCTCAGACTTAACAAAATATCATGGGTTTAAATAAGAAGCTTACACTCCTGGCTGTGTCAGTCTTGGGATATCTGTCCTCTAATGGTCAGAATTCCGTAGGAGTAAACACCAACACTCCAAATGCCAATTCCGTTTTGGAGCTTGTTTCACCAAATTCCAACCAGGGATTCCTCGTTCCGAGGCTTACGACGTTTCAGCGTACTGCCATGGGGGCGAGCCTCAGTAACAATGACAATGCCTTGATGGTATATGATACTGAGCAAAACCTGTTCTATTATTGGAATGGAACTACCTGGATAGCCGGTCTTGGAGCGCTAAATGTCACACCAGCGGGAGGTGATTTGACAGGCTTCTATCCAAATCCAATCATCGGCTTAGGGCGTGTTACAACAAATAAGATAGCTGACAATGCCATTACTACCAGTAAGCTTCAGGATGGCAGTGTCACTACTCCGAAAATTGATGACGCGGCGGTTACTACAGAAAAAATAGCAGACTTGGCGGTTACAGGCGAAAAACTTGAAGATATAGTTGGTGTTGAAGGTGGATACGGAGATGAATTTTTGGCACTTCAATTTACAGTTGATTCAAAAGGGCGAATTACGGCGATTTCTGAAACTCCAATTTTAATTACGTCGGCCAATATCACCAATCTCTCCATCCTCAATGAGGATATAGCCAATGGTACGATAACTATATCTAAAATAGATCCAGAAGGAAATTCTGACAGAGTATTAACGATAGACGCACTTGGGAATGTAGTTTGGGCGGATCGAGCAGATTTCACTTCTTCCAATCTTCCGCAAGACAATATATACATTGGAAATGCAACTAATATCGCCGAAGGTCAACCGGTTACTGGAGATATCGCGATTACAAATACAGGTACTGGCGCAGATGTTGTAATTCAAGATGATGCTGTTCAAGGTGATGACCTTGATGTCGATAATGCAGATTTTATAGTCCCAGGAACCCAACAAATTGTGTTGAATAATACCGGCGGTCTTCAGGTCAACAATCCAGTTGACGTAACAAGCACATTGAACGTTGATGGTTCAGTTGATTTAGCAGGGCCTGGAACTCCCACCGCTATTAGAGGAACGCTTCAAGTTACCGAGCAGGCTGATTTTACAGGAAATGTTGACGCAGATGCAGGATTGGATGTAGATGGTGGAAACTTCACAGTAGCAGACGGTGCAACCCAGACGTTAATCAACAATAATGACATTAACATCGGTAACCAAGACACTGATGCAATCGATCTGACTGGAGTCACAAACATCAATGGCGGTAATTTGACAGTAGATGTTCCGCAAACCGATGTAAATAGTGCAGCTATAAATCTTGGAGATTCCAACACCGACGCATTAACAATAGCTGCTGATGTAACGGTAAATGGAGAGATTCAGGGTGGAGATCCATTTGTTTTACAAGGAGCAACTGATAATGCGAATACTACCACGATTAGAGTTACTGATCCCACAAAAAATAACATTGTTACTATTCCAGATGAAAGTGGTGTAATTAATCTCAGCCCTTCAGCATTGAGCCCTGATTTAGCACTCAGCAGTGATGGTTCTGGACAAATTGTAGTAGCAAATGATGGACAGGATTTCAATGTCGATAGCGACAACATCAATATTGGCAATAATGCTGGAGACGCTGTTGATATCACAGGAGGAACAAATATCAATGGGGGCAATTTGACTGTTGATGCACCTCAAACGGTAGTTACAAGTAATTCCATTGAAATAGGAAATGAAGCTGGAGATGTAATTGATGTGACAGGAGCTACTAATATTAATGGAGGAAACTTAACTGTTGACGCACCTCAAACAAGCATAACCAGTGGAACAATTAATATAGGCAATGAACCTGGTGATGCTATCAATGTAAATGGAGCAACCAACTTCAGCGGAGGTTCTGTTTCTGTTGCTACTGATTTGACGCTGGCTACTGGAGCCTCAGTAAATGAAATTGTGGATTCTGGCTTGGGTGTTGATTTTGCTACTCCATCAGATGAAGCATTAGTCACAGAGGCAGCCTTAACTGCGGTAGCGGGTGGACAGGCTGGAAGTGGATTAACATATGACAATGTCAATAATGAAATTGATTTAGGAGGAGATTTGACAAGCCCAGCCATTATCGGAACAAGCGGCAATAACTTTTCAATTGAAAGTAACGATACTGGAACTGGAACGAATTATTTGAAGGTAGCAGATGGAGGAGATATCACCATTGGAGATGGGACCATTACCACTGGATCTGGCCAAGTTACTTTAAACGGGAACGTCAATGCGACACAAGGACTTGATATAACAGGAAATGATCTTACTGTTGGGGGTACAAATTTCACTGTAAACAATACTGGAGCAGTGAATGCTGATGGTCAGGTCAATCTTGGGGCTTCAGGCGGAACACTAACATATGTTGAAGGAACATTAAGAGTTGATGAGCAAGCAGAATTTTTTGGAAATCTTGATGCGAATAGTGGGTTAGATGTTACCTCAGGTAATTTGAATGTTACTGATAATATTAATGTCACCACCAATCTAGACGTAACCGGTCAGACGGATTTGAATGTGACGAACATAGTGACGGATGGGGGTGCGTTTGATGTGAGTGGTACAGGGAGTACGAGTATAGCGGCGACGAGCAATGAC
>JANQSI010000012.1 GCA_028284125.1 Cyclobacteriaceae bacterium | reverse complement strand
TCCATGGGAAGTCTATGGCTTATCCCTGACTAATTCATGGGTTTGTTACGGTAAATCTCTACCTTGGCGTAGGGTGAACTAAAAAACGAGAGCTAGGCGTTAGCATTCACTACGCCTTATTTATTTTATTGTTTTCATAACAATTCATACCAAAGCGTAGGTGCAACCTACGCTTAGTGAAGGTTGTACTGAAATCAGCCAGAAAGCACTAAGACATATGCCTGATCAGCGTCTGTTACCCACCGTTTCTCTTCTCAGATTGTTCCAGGCTGTAGGTGTAAGATAAATGCTTTTGGAGTTCAAGGAGTTCTTTGTTCTTAGGTTCGACAGTTAGTCCGTTATAGACCGCCTCAATTGCAAGTTCAGTCTCTTCCATATCTTCATAGATGTTTGCCATCAAGTAATAAAAGTTCAGATAACTTGGATCTTCTTGAATCGAAGAATCCAGTTGAGAAATCGCCTGTTCGTACTTACGAGATTTTCTAAAGTTAGCAGCGATTTGATATTTGGCATAGTTTCGATACTTCCTGATTGCTTCGTTCATTTTCTGAGTTCCAGAAGTCGATAGGGCCAACTCTAAATTTTCAGTTGATTCGTCAATAAAGTTCAAATGAAATTGAGACAGACCGAGATAGTAATAATAGAAGAAATCTTCCTTCCCAGCCTCTAAAGCTTTGTTACATTCAGAAATACAGTCAATCCAGTTGTCATTAAAGTACAATTTTTCGATTCGATCAGTTGTTTTCCATCTGTCCGTAATGTAGTTAAAAGCCTTTCTGATCTTCTGAAATTTGCTCATTCCTCCATGGTGGGTAACGTCCAGCTAAGCACAGTCGGCTCAGCCTTTCAAATATCTCAAAAGTATCTGATACGGATGCCCTTTGCAAACAACTAAGCAAGCCGATTGGGCTTAGCGCCTGTTATGCACATCGATTACTACTTCTTTTGAAAAATTTAAGGTTTAGATGTTCGGTCGTCATCAAATATTTTTACCATTTGATGTTCAGAGTTGAAGAGAACTCTTTTGAAATTACTTCTGAACTTTTCATCTATTCCTTGAACGTAATAATAGAACCCACTTCCAGATTCCGTGTTTACCATCGTTATTCTTCCAGTCCACTTTTGGATACTTTCATTCGGAAATAGGTAATGATCTTTGTGACTTAGACTTTCATCCTCATTGATATACGTTGTAACTGTAATTACCAATTCATTCATTGCGGATCGACTCACCTCAGCTAAAGCTGAAATTTCATTTTGAAGTGTTTGATTCTCGCCATCGTAGTTTCGGTAATACTTTCCAGCAACATTTCTATATAACCAATACTTAAAATACATCCATCTCAGGATAAAGATCACAATAGCAAAAATGGCTGAAGCACTTAGCGATAAAAGTATGGATTCTGTCCAACCGGTTTCTGATTGGTTGAGGTTATCATCAGTGTTCTGAATTGTAGGTTTGTTATTGTTTCTGTCATTAGGTTTTGGGGTTCCTCCTTCACCAAGCGAATCTAGTTGGTTCATAAATTGAGATAACAGTCCAGTTCCCTCACATTGGGACGTTCCTAAATATCGGTTGGAGTTCCATGCGCCAATCAAATAAGTTGAGTCCTTTAAAAAGCCACTCTGGCAATCGCTTTCATCGTTCATGATTGTTACAGTATCATTCATGATGACATCTTTCGGCCAAAATTCTAGGACCTTAATATTTACAAGGTTACCATGTCCCCATCTGTTAAAGACGTAGCCCCAACTTGAGTGTCAATTACAATTCCCTTGATGATATAATACTGTTGGTTCTTCGGTAGGGTATCGTTCTTGTTCAGGTAGGTCAATGGAAATGTGTCGTTCCAGCATAGGCATGCGAAGGAGGGGGTTGAAAAAACCAAAAGTGCGATTATGATGAAGTATCTCATAAGTGCGGTTGTGCATAACGCCCAGATATGGCGCTGTGGCCCCCGAGCTTAATTAATTGCGATAAAAGTAGCTTATCTGCCGGTGCATTCAAAGCATCAGATTAGCACTGCGCCAGACAGATAAAAGACTCCCACGCACTGAAGGAAGTAGAATGCACTGTTGGTTTCTTGGCGGGAGATAAGCGGGAAGTTTGGCAGACACTTGGCAGATGGCTAAGTAAGGCCATGCGCTATATCGTATGTTGGGCTTTCGTTTTTATCTCACGGTCACTTTGTCGTCTGGAAACTGTAGAACGTAGTTGGTTCCGTTGAAAATAGCTATTTGAGTCCAGTTGTGATCAGTGTCGGGAACACCCATGTCCATAACGATAACTGGCATATCCTTAATGAATAAGGGTGTTAGGGTCATTTCCCACATGACATATTCGTTCGCAAGAATCTCTAATAGTATGATATGCTTTTGATCGTTGGATTTCATTATTGCTGAATTGCTATTGTAGTTCTCACCAAGAAATGAGCATAAGGTTAGAGTCGAATTATTGAACTCGATAGACTGAGTCTTTAATCGTTTCCTATCGGTAAAACCGAATCGTTTCTTGAGTTCAGTTCCATATGCCTTACTATCTACTGGCTGAGCTTTGAAGTCAGATTTAATTCGTCCGTTAGAGTTGGACGAGATGCAATAGTGATTCATATCTGCAAAGGATGTTGGCTCTATGAAATTCGTTGCTTTGAAAACTGCTATGTAAGAACTTGTTATCATGTCTTCAAAGTATTCTACTCCAATGAATTCTAATTCTGTTAGCTTAGAATATGTTGAGTTGTCAAAAAGCCATAGTTCAGATGTCCATGGCATGTTGAAGTATTTAGTTGCTAGTTCAGGGGGCAGCTTTCTTCGGGTAGTTTCAAAGTCTTCAGTTTCCGGTTCGCCGAGGAATGGTTCAATTTCTTCATGTGTTTTCCAATCATAACCTTCATTGTAATTCAGGTACACAAAAAATTGATTGTCTCCTAGATACCATACCCTGTTAACATATACGTCCTGAGAGTTAGCAGTTAAGCAGAGTGTTAGAAGAGTTAATACTAGAAAGTTCCTCATGAATTTTTTCGTAGCAACAAAGGAAGCCCAACAATTATATAACAGGCACACCAAAAAACCTTGCATTATACTATTTGTAAGCCTATTTAATTAGGAAGATACGAATAACCCACTAATTTGGATGGTTAATGGGAATTCCTGATTTTAGGAAAATATGGGAGGTTAAAAGGTATAGATTCCATGCTTTTCCACTGCAACTCCATAATTCTCCACTGACGCTCCACAGCTTTCAACTAGAACTCCATAATTCTTGACTGACGCTCCACAGCTTTCAACTAGAACTCCATAACGCTTCACTGACGCTCCACAGCTTTCAACTAGCACTCCATAACGCTTCACTGACACTCTATAGCCTTCAACTAGAACTCCATAACTCTTCATTGACGCTCCATAACTTTCAACTGGAACTCCATAACTCTTCACCTTGTCTCGTCCTAAATAAGTTGACAGGTTTTGTATTAATTCTGATTCACAGCTGCAAGAAATCTTCTTTCAGAACTGTTGTTAATCGATGGATCAACTCATCGGCATTTTCTTTAGAAAAAACCATCGGAGGCTTGATTTTGAGTACGTTGTGATCGGGACCATCGGTGCTCATTAAGATTCCTAATTCTTTCATTCGATTCATCAAATATTCTGCCTGATCTGCGAGTGGATTCTTTTTGGAATCGCACAATTCAAATCCTAAAAACAAACCTTGTCCACGGACATCAGCGATGATTGGAAACTTTTGTTTCAACTTATTGAGACCTTCCTTTAAATAGTTACCGGTCTTAAGTGCATTTTCCTGAAGCCCTTCTTCTTGTATGACTGACAAAACTCCTTTTCCAATAGCAGATGACACAGGGTTCCCGCCGAATGTGTTGAAATACTCCATGCCATTTGCGAAGGCCTCTGCTACTTCTTGGGTACAGACAACAGCCGCTAATGGATGCCCGTTTCCGATTGGCTTTCCAATCGTTACAATATCCGGAACAACTCCTTGTAGCTCAAAGGCCCAAAAATGCGAACCTACTCGACCACAACCGGTTTGCACTTCATCGGCGATGCAAAGCCCTCCGACATTTCTAACCATTGAATAAACTTCCTTTAAATAACCTTCTGGAAGTTCAATTTGTCCACCGCAGCTAATGATGCTTTCACCAATGAAGGCGGCTACTTTTCTGTCCTTGTTTTGAATGTTTTCAATTTGCTCTTGAACGTGTGCTGTGTAGGCTTTACCCTGATTTTTACCTTGATACTTTCCACGAAATGTATCAGGCAGCGGAACGATATGCGTGTGCTCTGGTGCACCTTTTCCACCTTTTCCATCGAACTTGTAGGAGCTGATTCCAATGTTTGCGTTGGTGTTCCCATGATACCCAATTTCGATCGCAATGAAATCTTCAGCATTCGTGACGGTCTTTGCCATTCGAATAGCCAGTTCATTTGCTTCACTTCCGGAGTTAACAAAATGAACGACAGACAATTCTTCTGGAAAAGTCGCTAGCAGTTTCTCAGCGAACTCATTGATATTCTTATGTAAATAGCGCGTGTTGGTATTCAGGAGACTCATTTGCTGCTGACCAGCCTTTACCACTCTTGGGTGTTCGTGACCAACGTGAGCTACATTGTTTACCGTATCCAGGTATCTTCTTCCCGTAGCATCAATCAAGAAAGCCCCATCACCACGTAGCATTTGTAGTGGATTTTTGTAAGAAAGACTTAAGCTCTTGCCTAAATGTTTTTTCCGAAACTCAATGAGCTCATTCTCATTCGAATTTCTTGATTCATTTAATTCAACTTCTTTAAAAAGTAGATTTGGGTCCGGACAAATACTTCTCCAGACTTCCATTTCACGTGGTGTGGAAACTCCTGGAAAATCAGTCGAATTTCCTAGCATGTCAAGCATTAACTGGAAATGGAGATGCGGAGCCCAATTGCCATTTTCCTTGTCATTTCCAATGTATCCAATCAAGTCATCTGTTTTGACTTGATCTCCTGGCTTTGAAATGGACAGACTTGACTTACTTAGATGACCGTACAAACTGAAAAAAGTCTTACCCTCAGGTAAATCATGTGATAAAATGACCGTGGGACCATAATCCTTATCTTGGTCATTGTCATGAACTGCTACCACGATTCCATCCAAGATTGCATGAATAGGCGTAAGCGCTTCAACCCAAAAATCGACACCTAAATGCACCGTTCGATATTCCGGGCCATTGTTTCCTTCTTTCTTATAAGCATCTGTGCTGTAAATCGGCCTGGTTTCTAGATAGCCATTAGCTAGAATGCTATTTGGATTTTCATTTTGAAGCTCACTCAATCGATAAGATAGAATCTTGTTGTTATTGAATTCTGAAGTGTGACCAAGCCAGGTACTTCCTATGCTCATGTCTATTGTCTGAACCGAGTCAAAATTGAGTGTTGGAAAGAGAGAGGCTAAGCTCAATTTTTTTTCACTTACCCAATTTTTAAATACTTGCTCGTTTGGATGTGCTTCAAATCCACACGCCAATCTGAAACTGAAAAGTGCAAAAGTCTCATTGATCTCGAACCATTTTTCCAACAAGTCCCACGCTGGCTTTTCACTAATCTGTAGGTATTCATTTTCCGGTTCAGCTTCCTTGTTGATGGCAGACTTAGTGACCGAAATGATCAACCGAATTCCAATCAATGTGTACAAAACTTCCAGTTCTTCTTCCAGGATTGGATGATTGGAATGATACCCTTTGATGACCTCAGTTGCTGCTTGTAAAGGATCTGGAAAATTCATTAGCGCATAAGCCAACGTTACCGCAAGGTCATTGATGGTTTGCGAGTAAATGGCATCACCATAATCAATGATGGAAACGACTTTGGGATTGATTAAATCCTCTCTGACGATCACATTGTTGTCGTTGGCATCATTATGAATGACACTTTTTCTGAGTGAAGTATAATGATCTTGAAGCGTTTCAAATTTTTCTTGAAAATGGGATACAATCGTTCTTCTTTTTTCATCAAACAAACCCAAATGATCTTTTGTCCACTCCGATTGAGCGAGATCCCATTCAAATGCTCGATGTGCAATTGGATGATCAAAACCTTGAAATGCGGTGGCTAATGCTCCCGTTTGTTCTCCTAGGCTGAATAGTAATTCTTTAGTAATTGGATTGACAGAAGACCACAGTCGGCCATGCATCCAGGTCAACATTCTTACTTGTCTGATGTCCCCATTTTGATCAACGATGGAAGTAGTAGGGTGACCTTCGCTGTTTTTTATTATTCGTGGAGCTTGGATGTCAGTGTTTGATACATGCTCCATTAACTTCAATTGAAAGTCCTGGAAATCCTCTGAGGCGTTTGGTCGACTAATTTTTAATAGGTACGATTCATCCTTATCGTCAAGCTTGAAATTCAAATCAAGCTCACCAACGAGTTTCTTTGCTGAAGCTGATTTATTGAAGTGAGTTTTGGCCAGCTCTTCAGCAACTTTTACATTGCTGTCGGATCCAATCAAGATGCCTTCTGACATTTTCCTTTAGTGGATTGGTGTATTAATTACCTCAAGATAAACCCCTTCTTCAAAGGATCATCAGGATCAATCACAAACTCATTTTTTCCGGTTACAAAAGCCGTTCCCTGAACCTCTGGAATTACTGCTTCAATTCCTTCATAATCAACTGTTTCAACCACTTTGCAGTCGAATGTTGTTCCAAGGATGCTTTCAATTTTCATTGATTCATCAACTGCGAGTTCACCTCTTTTGTGATGAATCGCTACTCGTCCAGATACGCCTGATCCGGTTGGCGACCGATCAACTTCTCCTTCAGCAAAAATGCAGACATTCCTACTGTCTACTCCATCAGACACAGGTCCGCCAACGAAGATGGTTCCATACAAGAAACTTAGATCAGGTTCGGTAGGATGGTTAATGGTTTGAGCATTCATCACGGCTCGCTTAATGGCCATGCCTTTTTGAATCAACTCCTGATAATGAGAGGGTATGCATGGGATTCCCAACATCTCTGCATTGACGTACGCATAATAGGCACCTCCATACGCCAGGTCGTATGAAACAGTTCCAAGACCTTCTACTTCTACTTTAGTATCAAGTTCTACCACGAAAGATGGAACATTCAGAAATCTCATGCTTTCTGCTTTGCCATTTTTCACCGCAACGTAAGCAGTTAAAATTCCACAGGGAGCTTCGATGAGAATTTTAGTTTCAGGTTCTGTTACTTCAACCCAACCTGCTTCCACAGCAAGCTTTGCAATCGCGATTGTTGCATGACCACACATGGTGGAGTATCCTTCGTTGTGCATGAAAACCACTCCAAAATCCGCGACATTACTTGGAGTAACTACTACTCCGTACATATCGGCGTGACCTCTTGGCTCAAACATCAAGGCGGTCCGAAGATGATCCAGGTTGTTCTTAATGTAATTGCGATAATCCAACACGCTATTGCCTTCCAATTCAGGAAATCGATCTAGGATTACCCGAAGTGGCTCACCTCCGGTATGCATATCAATGGTTTTGATGGAAAACCAATCATTAGGAACGTTGAATGAATCGGAAGTCTTTGGTTGCATAAGTTAATCTTGGTCTATCCCAACTTCTTTCATCAAAGAAAGTCCATATTCTCGAATTGTGTTGATGATTGGAACAGCCGTTTTTCCTCGTTCAGTGATCGAGTATTCTACTTTGGGAGGAACCACCGGATAGACTTTGCGGTGAACAAATCCTTCACTTTCCAATTCTCTCAATTGAGTAGTCAGCATTTTGTCAGTGATGTGTGGAATGTCTTTTTTTAGCTCACTGTATCGAAAAACTTTGTCCTTCAATCGCCAAAGAATAGGCATTTTCCAAGTCCCACCAATTCGATCCATGGCAAATTCAACAGGATTGTAGTAAAGCTTTTTATTATATAAAAACTCTGGCATGTTTTTAACTTTTAAAATTTGACCATGACAAATAAAGTGTATTTATATCCATTATTTCCATTTCTTTCCTAATAGTATGTACCTCTATTTTAGGTAAGTATATTGATTCAATGACTATACCTATTGATTTTAGCCAAAAAAAGAAAATGGAAAATTCAATTATAGAAAAGAAAGACTATGTACATGCGCACGGCATGCCTTCCAAAGGAAAAATTTTGATGGTAGCGAGTAGTCCATCTGTTTCAGAACAAACTGGTTGGCCGATTGGGTTTTGGGCATCAGAACTCACACACCCGCTGCATGTCTTCCAGGAATCAGGTTATGAAGTTGATTTAGTTTCCACAGAAGGTGGGGAGATTAAAATGGATAATTATTCTGATCCTACCGATGAGAGTGGTTACTCAGCTGGAGATGTTATCACATTAGGCTATATGCAAAATGAGTGGTTCAAGGAAATGCTTCAAAAGACGCAAAAGCTCTTTGATACGAAATTAGATGATTACGATGCGATATTTCTTGTGGGTGGTCAAGGACCAATGTACACCTACCGAGGAAACAAGAAACTGGAAGAGTTATTCAGAAACTTCTTCGAATCAGGTAAACCAAGTGCTGCAGTCTGTCACTCCACTTCCCTTTTGTTGGAGGCTAAAGATTCTAATGGCGAATTGCTAGTAAATGGAAAAACCTGGACTGGATTCGCTAATAGTGAAGAAGATTTCGCTGACGATGCAGTTGGACAGAAAATCCAGCCCTATCGAATTGAAGATGAAGCGAATAAGATTGAGAACACGACATTCAAAGTGGCTGATGCATTTTCATCCTATGCAATTACAGATGGAAACCTGATCACAGGCCAACAACAGAATTCCGGGGCTGCGGCTGCTAAAATGGTGGTAGATCAATTGTCGAAGAACTAACTTGAGAATCTAACTTTCATGAAATGAATATAGCAATAATTGGAACTGGAAATGTGGGTGGAACACTTGCGAAAAAATGGGCAAGTGCTGGACACAAAGTCCATCTTGGCGTTAGAGATGTCAATGATTTTAAGGGAAAGGAGGAGTTGTTGGTAAATGGAATTACAGCGCATTCGATCAAAGAGGCGGTAAATCAATCAGAAGTGATTTTGTTGGCTACTCCAGCTGTTCATGCTATTGGAGTAGCACAATCATTGGGAGATACGAATGGAAAAATCATCATTGACTCTATGAATATTGTCATGAAAAATGGTCCGGAAGGATATTCGAACACATCTGATGCTATTCTTGACAATACCCAAACTTCAGATGTGGTCAAGTGCTTCAACACGACTGGGTTTAACAACATGAATAATCCAATGTATGATGGAACGTCAATTGATCTGTTTGTTGCTGGTGATAGTGCTAAAGGAAAAGAAGTAGCAGCTACACTGGCGAAAGATGCAGGTTTTGCAGAATGCTATGATGTTGGGGGAAATGACAAGTTCGAATTGATGGAGCAGTTTGCCTGGTTTTGGATCAATCTGGCTGGTTATCAAGGTCTCGGGCGGGAGATTGGATTCAAATTGCTAAGGAGATAACTATTTGGTTGAATGGTAAATTAATTCTGCGGCCACCAGATCTTCTAGTGCGTGACCTACCGATTTGAAAAGGGTGATTTCATTTTCATCGGTTCTTCCTTTTACCTCCTTTTTACAAAGTTGGAAGAGGTCTCCCCAAATATCGGAAAGGGATAGAAGGCCAGATTTGAGTGGGATTGCGATATCACCGGATTCTTTAGGAGCCATTTCTAGCGTGTCCACGAAGACTGAAGATTTTTTGATTACGTCATCATCTGATTCGCGACTAGTGGGTTTGAAGGCTCCAACAAGGTCTATATGCTGGCCAGACTTGAGAAATTCGCCATGAATCAAAGGTTCTGTACTAAAAGTAGCGGCGCTAATAATGTCTACTTGCGGAATAGCATCTGCTGGCTGATCAACCACTGTGACTTTTTCAAACTGGTCTTTTTTTGATTCAGCTAATGCTTGGGCTTTTTCCCTTGTCCTGCCATAAATGAAAAGCTCTTTTATTGATCGAACAGAAGCATGTGCATCAATAAGGTAAGGAGCCAATGAGCCGGTACCAATCATAAGAAGTTTGCTTGCATTCTTTGACGCAAGAATATCAGCGGCTAAGGCCGAGGCTGCAGCTGTTCTCCAATTGGTTAAACTTTTTGCATCAAAGATGGCTAAGGGTTCTCCCGTAATTGCATTCAATAGATAATAAATCCCTTGAATGCTTGGAAGATCACGTATACTGTTTTTCAGTGCGACATTCACAATTTTCACACCAGCCAAATTTCCACAGCTCACTGCTGGCATCAGTAGCAAGGTGTTTTGATTTTCATCCTCAGGATTATCATAATCCAGATGCACGCGTGGTGGAATGGTATACGGTTTGGTGAAGCCAGTCCTTAAAGCTTCAACTAGCGAGTTGTAATCAAGGACGCTATCAATGTCTGTGGAGGAGTAGAATTTCATCGAACTCAAATTAACAAATGAATTCAAGTTCGACTGTATGTACTTGTTTTTTGTGATCAGTATCCCAAAATCTTCATCATGGCTTCACTTTCTTGCTCGGGGGCAAAGAGCTCATCATGAAGATTTCCGCCTTTATCTTTTTTGACAATGACATGCTTAGGAGCAGGGATTAGGCAATGTTGAATTCCTCCATAACCGCCAAGAGATTCTTGATAGGCTCCAGTGTTGAAGAACCCGAAGTATAAGGTCTCGTTTTCATCGTATTGTGGAAGAAATACCTCAGAGATATGTGCCTCTGAATCGTAGTAGTCCATGCTATCACAAGTAAGTCCACCAAGATTGACCTTATGAAAGTGGCTTTTCCAATGATTGATTGGCAGTAGAATGAACTTATTGTTGGTTCCCCACACGTCAGGCATATGAGTAATAAATGAACCATCCATCATGTACCACAGTTCTTTGTCGTTTTGCAATTTTTGGTCAAGGACAGAGTAGATAGTTGCTCCACTTTCGCCAACGGTATAACTTCCAAATTCTGTAAAAATGTTAGGAACTGGCACGTGGTTTTTCTTACAAATCCACTGAATGTTTTCAACAATTTGTTCCGCCATGTATTCGTAATCGTATTCGAACGCAAGTGAATTCTTGATTGGAAAACCACCGCCAATGTCCACCGAATCTAGTTCTGGGCAGACTTTTTTCAATTCACAATACTTATAAATGAACCGGCTCAGTTCACTCCAATAGTAGGCCGAGTCTTTGATGCCAGTATTGATGAAGAAATGAAGCATTTTGAGTTTGGCCTTTGATTCCTTGATTTTTTCCTGGTAGTAAGGAAGAATATCTCCGTATCGAATTCCAAGACGTGAGGTGTAAAAAGCAAAGTTTGGTTCTTCATCGGCGGCAACTCGAATCCCAATTTGAAATTCATCCTTCACATTTTCCAAATAGAAATCGAACTCATTCAAATTATCCAGAATCGGGATGCAGTTTTCAAACCCCTCATTTAGCAATTGGGTCACATTTTCCAGGTACAATGGACGCTTGAAACCATTGCAAATAATGAAGTGCTCTTTGGTGAGCTTTCCAGAATCGTAAAGATTTCTGACAATGGGGACATCAAAAGCAGAAGACGTCTCTATATGAGAATTTGATGCTAAAGCTTCTTCAAGAACAAATTGAAAATGAGAGGACTTGGTACAATAAGCGTAGGTATAAGTACCTTCATATTTATGCTTCTTTATGGCCTTTTCGAAGATTTGATGAGCAAAATCAATATTTTCTGAAATCTTGGGAAGGTAGGTGAGCTTTAGTGGCGTTCCGTACTTTTTGATAATGTTCATCAAATCCACGTCATGGAAATGAAGTTCGTTTTTTTTGACCTTGAATTCCTTTGTTGGAAAATCATAAGTCTGGTCAATCAGGTCGGAATATTTTCTCATTTCAAAAAATAGCGATGCAATTATCAGCTAAAAAATGAAACCAGCAAAAACGATTTTTATCCGATTGTTCATTTGGTGTTAAGAGGAAATTATTTTCTAGGAATATCCGACTAAGTTTGCGCCAATTTTATAACCAATGATCCCAGTTAAAATTCTAGACGAAACGGCACCCCTTGAGGCTGTGATCTTAGGAACTGCTAACAGCTTTGGTGGAACTCCAAAGTTGGAAGAGACCTATGACCCGAAATCAAGAGCTCATATTATAGATGGCACCTTTCCAAAAGAGCCGGATTTGATCAAGGAAATGAGCGAAGTTGCTGTGGTTTTTGAAAAGTATGGTGTCAAGGTTTATCGTCCAGAAGTGATTGAAGATTACAACCAGATTTTCTCCCGGGATATTTCATTGGTCATTGGGGAAACGTTGATCGTGCCTTGTGTTACACCTTTACGAAAGAAGGAATCAGACGGGATTCAATACATCATTGATCAAGTGGAAAATGTTTTGCTTCCTGATGAGGACGAATGGATGGAAGGTGGGGATATTATTCCATGGAATGGTCATCTTTTTGTTGGCTATTCTGAAGATGAAGATTTTGAGAAATATCAAGTAGCGAGAACTAGCAGAAAAGGTGTGGAATATCTGAAAGAACAATTTCCTGACTGGAACTTAAAAGCTTTCGAGCTGAATAAATCTGATGAAAATCCGAGAGAAAATGCGCTGCATTTGGATTGCTGTTTCCAGCCAGTCGGAGAAGATAAGGCGGTAATCTATAAAGGCGGATTCAAACACGAAAAGGATTACCAATACTTAGTTGATTTTTTCGGATCTGACAATGTATTTGAAATCACCCAGGAAGAAATGTACGACATGAATTCCAATTTCTTTTCCATTAGACCAGACGTGGTGATTTCCGACAGTAGCTTTGTCCGGTTGAACGATCAATTGAGAAAATGGGGCATTACAGTAGAAGTAGTGGATTATAGAGAAGTGGCAAAAATGGAAGGACTTTTGAGATGTACGACCATGCCATTAAGGAGGAAATATGACTAAGCAAATCACCAACCATATCATGATGATTCGACCGGTTGCTTTTCATATGAATGAGCAAACAGCGGTCAATAACTACTACCAACAATCCGCTGGAGATGTATCCGCTGTTACCGTTCAGGAGGAGGCGTTGAACCAGTTTGACGACTTTGTCGAAAAACTGCGTTCTGAAGGAGTCAAAGTCACCGTTTTTGAAGATACACCAGATCCTGCAACCCCGGATTCCATTTTTCCAAACAACTGGGTCTCATTCCATGAAGACGGAAAAATTCGGCTTTACCCGATGTATGCGGAAAATCGAAGAACCGAGCGAAGAGAAGACATCATTGATTCGTTGAAGGATCATCTTGATGTTAGTGAGGTTATCGACTTTTCCCATTGGGAAGAAAAAGCAGCTTTCTTGGAAGGAACCGGAAGTTTGTTGCTCGATCGCCAAAACAAAATTGCCTATGCAGCGATTTCTGAACGAACCATGCCGGAACCGCTAAGGGACTTTTGTGATGAAGCCGGGTATGAAGCAGTTGCTTTTCACGCCAATCAAACGGCAAATGGAGAACGCTTGCCTATTTATCATACCAACGTAATGATGTGCCTTGGAGAGGCGTTTGCTGTTGTCTGTATGGACAGCATTGATGACGAAGAAGAAAAAGATAACCTGAAAGAGGCTTTGGCTAAGACTAACAAAGAATTGATTGAGATCACCGAAGAACAAAAAGAAAACTTCGCAGGGAATATGCTTCAGGTTGTTGGAAAAGATGATCAGCGTTTGGTTGTAATGTCATCAGCGGCTTACCATTCTCTTGATGATAATCAGGTCGAGCGCTTGTCCAATCATGGGAAAATTGTTCATAGCGATATTCATACCATAGAGAAATTAGGTGGCGGAAGTGCCCGTTGTATGATGGCGGAAGTTTTTTTACCAAAAAGATAGACGAACGAATGTTGGAAAACGAAATAAAGGAAGCCATCTCAAGCGCCTTCAAATCGCTCTTTGATCATGACATTGCTGTTAGTGAAGTCTCCCTTCAGCCTACTCGGAAAGAGTTTGATGGAACTTACACATTTGTGACTTTTCCTTTCCTGAAAATCACCAAATCCAACCCTGAGGAATCAGGAAAAAAAATTGGGGAATGGCTTCAACAAAACACGGACTTCATACCTAGTTACAATGTGGTGAAGGGTTTTTTAAATCTGGGAATATCGGATTTGAAATGGGCAGAGACGCTGAAAGGAATTAATGGTGATGACCAATTTGGAAAGGTTGAGCCAAATGGCAAAAAGGTTATGGTGGAGTTCTCGTCACCGAACACGAATAAGCCGCTCCATCTAGGCCACTTGCGAAACAATTTTCTCGGAGATGCTACCTCAAGAATTTTGGATGCCTACGGATATGATGTGATGAAAGTAAACTTGGTAAATGACCGAGGAATTCACATTTGCAAATCCATGCTGGCTTATCAGAAGTTTGGGAATGGTGAAACACCGGAACAAGCAGGAATCAAAGGAGATCACTTGGTGGGGAATTACTATGTCAAGTTTGATCAGGAGTACAAGAAGGAAATTCAAGGATTAATTGATTCAGGAACTGATCCAAAAGTGGCCGAAAAAGAAGCTCCTTCCATCCTGGAAGCCCAAGGGATGTTGAAAAAGTGGGAAGAAAATGATCCTGAAACTGTTGGGTTGTGGGAAAAACTGAATGGCTGGGTTTACAAGGGATTCGACACGACCTATTCGACGATGGGAATCCATTTCGACAAGATGTACCAAGAGTCTCAGACGTATTTGCTTGGAAAAGATATTGTTGACGAAGGCTTAGAAAAAAATGTGTTCTTCAAAAAAGAGGATGGATCGGTTTGGGTTGATTTGACAGAAGAAGGCATGGATGAGAAACTGGTCTTGCGTGGCGATGGAACCGCAGTTTATATGACGCAGGATATGGGAACCTGTGAGATGAAACACGAGGATTTTCCATTTGAGAAATCGGTTTACGTGGTTGGGAATGAACAAGATTATCACTTCAAAGTCTTATTCACGATCATGAAAAAGCTGGGTCGCGACTATGCTGATGGCCTTTATCACCTGTCATACGGAATGGTTGACCTTCCATCGGGAAAAATGAAATCGCGGGAGGGAACGGTCGTTGATGCGGACGACCTTTTACAGGAAATGTTTGACACAGCAGAAAAGCACACGGTTGAGCTGGGGAAAATCGAAGGGATGGATGAAAATGAAGCAAAGGAGCTTTACAAGGTCTTGGGATTGGGTGCTTTGAAATATTTTCTTTTGAAAGTGGATCCTAAAAAACGGATGCTGTTCAATCCACAGGAATCAATTGAGTTTCAGGGTCATACCGGGCCATTCATCCAATACACTCATGCCCGGATTTCCGCAATTGTTCGACGAGCAAAAACATTGGAGATCGATTTGTCTTTTGATCCGTCCAAAGTAGGTGAGTTAACTGACAGAGAGATTGATCTCATCCATCGATTAACGAATTATGTAAAGGCTTTGAAAGAATCAGCTGATGATTACTCCCCGGCAATCATGGCTCAATATGTGTATGATTTAGCCAAAGATTATAACGGCTTTTACCAGGAGGTTCCGATTTTCCATGAAGAGAACAAAGATGCACTTTCATTCAGAGTGGCGCTTTCAAGATCAACTGCACGAGCATTGAAAATGGGAATGAACTTGCTGGGAATTGATGTCCCTGAACGAATGTAAATCCAGCTAAAAGCCAAATGCCACAAGCCAACTTGAAATCCTGGATCATTGCCGCTCGATTGAGAACCTTGCCTTTGGCTTTCTCCGGCATTCTTGTTGGAACGGTACTGGCTTGGAATGATGCAAGAATTGATTTCTTAATCGCTGGACTAACCTTGCTAACCGCAATTCTTCTTCAAATACTTTCGAATTTCGCTAATGACTATGGAGACGCCGTTTCCGGAGTTGATTCAGATCATCGAAAAGGACCAGATCGAATGGTGCAATCAGGAGCCATTTCAAAATCTTCGATGCGAGTCGCATTGATCCTCTTTTCTCTTCTTACACTAGCGTCTGGTATGTTGTTGCTGTTCCTGTCTTTTCCTGATAACTGGCAATTGATATTGACCTTTTTTGGAATTGGAGTTGTGGCTATTGCAGCAGCCATCAAGTATACGGTTGGGAAAAACCCATATGGATATGCAGGCTTTGGTGATGTTTTCGTGTTTGTCTTTTTTGGATTGGTCGCTGTGGTTGGGACGTATTTTCTTCAAACAAAAAGCCTCAATTGGACGGTTTTTCTTCCAGCAACCACTTTAGGACTTTTTTCCGTTGGAGTTTTGAATGTCAACAACATCCGAGACATTGAAACAGATAAAGTTGCTGGTAAGTTTTCAATTCCGGTTCGAATAGGCAGAGAAAAAGCCGGATTGTATCACTCGTTGATTATTTCCATCGGTTTCTTGGCTTCCATCATTTTCGTGCTCATCGATTATGGTCACGCTTTTCAATTGGCCTTCATTTTGATGGGGCCTTTGTTTCTCAAAAACATTCGAGCTGTCAAGTCCAAAACCGGAAAAGAGTTGGATCCTTTCTTGAAGCAGATGGCTATTTCAACGTTGATCTTTTCTATTGTTTTTTCGGTTGGTCAATTCTTTGGCTGATTTTTCGGAATTCTCCGCGTCTTTATGGAAGATTCTGAAACAAGTTCAGAATGACTTCATTCTACTGTTTGCAGCATGGTAGGAATAATTCAAGTTCAGAATGACTTCATTCTTCTGTTTGCGGCATGGTAGGAAAACAATTCTCACTCAGAGTCATTCCGAATTCATTTCGGAATCTTCTATACAGTAATCGAGGATTCTGAAACAAGTTCAGAATGACTTTATTCTTCTGTTTTCGGCATGTTAGGGAAAACAATTCTCACCCAGAGTCATTCCGAATTCATTTCGGAATCTTCTATATAGTAATCGAGGATTCTGAAACAAGTTCAGAATGACTTCATTCTTCCGTTTGCTGAATGGTAGGAAAACAATCCTCACTCAGAGTCATTCCGAATTTATTTCGGAATCTTCCATACAGCAACCCAGGATTTTGAACCTGGCATAGAATGACTTGAATGGATTTTTTGAATTCACATTGGTTCCATTCGACACCTCTACAATGACAAGTTTTCTTTAATTTCGATTTGCTAATAACCAAAGAAACCTGTCATGAAAAAGTTCTATTACCTATTTCTATTAGTTTTTGTATTTGCCTGTCAACCACCAGCAGCCGAACAAACGACATCCAACTATGATGAAGCAATTAACACAGCTCGAGCCATGGTTGATACCTTAATGCAGGAGAATCAAACACAAGGAATGGCAGTAGCAGTTTCAGTTGGTGGAGAATTGGTTTGGTCAGAAGGTTTTGGATATTCTGATGTGGAGAATCAGATCAAAGTAGATCCAAAAACTACCCTTTTTAGAATAGGAAGCGTTTCCAAAACACTCACTGCTTCTGCAATTGGTTTGTTAATGGAACAAGGTAAACTGGATGTTTCAAAAACAGTTCAGGAATATGTTCCTGATTTTCCGGGAAAGAGATTCCCGATTACAGTTAAGCAAACAGCGGGTCACATTGCTGGTGTTAGGCATTATCGTGGAAATGAAATGTTAAGTGACGTTTATTATCCGACAGTGAACGAAGGTCTAGTTATTTTCAAGGATGACAGTTTGCTCTTTGAGCCTGGAACAGATTATAGTTACTCTAGCTATGGTTGGAACCTGATCAGCGCAGTTCTGGAAGGAGCTTCGGGTGAAGAATTTCTTTCATACATGCAACAAAATGTGTTTGATCCACTTGGAATGGAAAACACTACTGCGGATATAGCTACTCAAGAAATAGCGAACAGAACGAATTTTTATGTGAGAACTGATACGGCAGTAATTGATGCGCCTTATGTTGATAACAGCTATAAGTGGGCTGGCGGAGGCTTTGTCGGAAGTGCCGAGGATTTGATCATTTTTGGTCACGCCCATATGAAACCAGGATTTCTAAAACAAGAAACGCTTGAAGCTCTTCAAACTTCTCAAGTCTTAGCAAACGGAGATTCTACCAATTACGGAATGGGTTGGGTGAGTAGGACCGATGATAAAGGAAACAGATGGGTTGGACACAGTGGTGGAAGCGTTGGTGGAATTACGCAATTTGTCATTTTTCCAGATGAAGAAATTGTAATAGGGATGGTTTCAAATACGAGTCCGCTACGATACAATAATATTCAACTAAGGATTGGGCAGTTATTTATGGATGGAGAATAGGAGGGCTAGCTAGTGAGCTAACTGTTCTTATCAAGCTTCAAGTAGAAAGTTCCTAATTTCATATTGATCTCGATACGAAGCGGTAGTCGATTGGCTTCTTCTGAAACAATGGCACTACCGTGTTTTTTCCCTTTTTTGAAATAAGAATTTCTGGGAAACTCTAGGCTGTACTCGCGGGATCTAAATTTTCTTTGCTTCGCTTCATATGTTTTCAGTTGCCCGGGAATAACTCTGAATTCGTAAAGTGTATTTGAATAAAAAGACCGTAGATCTATGGCTTGATTATCTGGGAATTCAACGTTACGAACGAAAAGAAACGTACTCAAGAAATCTAACATTGGAACATCCTTCTTCTTTGGAAATGCTCGATAGCGATGATCATCGACATCCTCAACATAGGTGTGAATTTTCAGTGTGTCTGAGTACGCATAGTTGAAGTTATCGGTTCTTACATCCGTGATTTTTTTTCCCGATTTCATTTCCCGGTGAGATCGCAATGGGCGAAGTGTCTCGACATTTATTAGCGATTCGTAGCACCCGGTAATTGCCTTGAATATTTTGCCCCAGCCTGAAGGGGTAATGATTCCTTGTACGGAATAGTATGCCTCGCCATCGATCGTTTGAATTTCCGGATCTATAAAAAATTCCGCTTTGCCTACCTCGAACCAACCAAAATGCATGGTATAGTTCAGCTTTTCTCCAGGCTTAAACGGATGATCCGGTTTTTGTGCAGATGAAATTCCAAAAGAGAGCAGGAGAAACACTATCATTCCACACCTCCTGGGAGTTGAAATAAGTTCGTTGTTTATTTGAGAGTAACGAATCATACTATTTTATTCAAATGCTCAATTCTCAAGTACATCATTTGACATTCGACCCCTAATAATACCTGATGAGAAACACTTTCGTCGACAAGGTCAAATAGTATACCAACTTCGTCAATCTATCGACTTACTGCTTTTTCTCCGTTTAAAATTTCTACGAATATGCTACTAAACCGGATAAAAGAGCTAGCTAGTTCTCAGAAAGCGTCATTCGTTTCCGCTCGTTTTCATCCAGATAGATCTTCCGCATTCGAATGGATTTAGGTGTTACCTCAACGTATTCATCTTTTTGGATGTACTCCAACGCCTCTTCCAAGCTGAATTTCTTTGCAGGCGCGATTTTCACGTTGTTGTCAGATCCGGAAGCACGCATGTTGGTTAGTTTTTTTCCTTTTTGGATATTCACTACCAAATCATTTCCTCGAGAATGCTCACCAATTACCTGCCCGGTATATACATCTACGCCAGGGTCTATAAAAAAGAAACCACGATCCTGAAGCTTATCGATTGAATAAGGAGTTCCTGGCCCGTGCTCCATCGAAATCAATGACCCATTGTTTCGCCCGGGAATATCACCTTTGAAAGGTTGGTATTCTTGAAGTCGGTGTGTCATTACTGCTTCTCCGGCTGTAGCTGTCAGCATGTTGTTTCTCAAGCCAATCAAACCTCTGGAAGGGATTTCAAACTCAAGGTGCTGGATGTTTCCTTTCGGCTCCATCACTTTTAGTTCACCTTTTCGCTGCGTAACCATTTCGATGGCTTTTCCTGAATAATCGTCCGGTACATCTATTACTAAGTGCTCAATTGGTTCGTGTCTTTGGCCTTCAATCTCTTTGTACAAAACTTGTGGCTGACCCACTTGAAGTTCATACCCTTCTCTTCGCATAGTTTCAATCAAGACAGATAAATGCAGAACGCCTCTTCCAAAGACCAGGAACTTATCTTCTGATTCAGTTTCTTCTACTTTCAACGCTAGGTTCTTTTCCAACTCTTTCATCAAGCGGTCACGGATGTGACGCGAGGTAACGAACTTTCCTTCTTTGCCGAAAAAGGGAGAGTCATTGATGGCAAACAACATACTCATGGTTGGCTCATCTATGGCGATTCGTGGAAGTATTTCGGGGTTTTCAAAATCAGTCAAAGTATCTCCAATCTCAAATCCCTCAATTCCTGTTACTGCACATATATCGCCCGCTTTTACTTCTGATACTTTCTTTTTCCCCAGGCCTTCAAACACGTGCAATTCTTTGATTCGAACCCGCTGCATCGATCCGTCTCTTTTGGAAATTCCCAGAGAGGCGCCTTCTGTTAGAATTCCTTGCTCTACTCGTCCAATCGCAATTCGTCCGGTGAACGAAGAATAATCAAGAGAGGTCACACGCATTGCTGGAACGCCTTCTTTGAATTGAGGAGCTGGGATCACTTCAATAATTTTATCCAGTAAAGGAGTGATGCTATCTGTCGGTTGCTTCCAATCTTCGCTCATCCATCCGTGCTTGCTTGAACCGTAAAGTGTCTCAAAATCCAATTGCTCTTCGGTGGCGTCCAATGAGAACATCAAATCGAATACTTGCTCATGTACTTCTTCCGGTCGACAATTCTCCTTGTCTACCTTGTTGACTACTACAATTGGTTTCAAACCAAGCCCAAGAGCTTTGCCTAATACAAATCGAGTTTGTGGCATAGGACCTTCGAAAGCATCAACGAGAAGGATGACTCCATCGGCCATTTTTAATACACGCTCTACTTCACCACCAAAATCAGAGTGACCGGGAGTATCAATGATATTGATCTTTACGCCCTTGTATTCAGCGGAAACATTTTTAGATAAAATGGTGATGCCACGTTCCCGTTCAAGATCGTTGTTATCAAGGATTAACTCTCCTTTTTCCTGGTTTTCCCTAAACTCTTGCGTAGCATAGATAATCTTGTCTACGAGCGTGGTTTTACCGTGATCTACGTGGGCAATGATGGCGATATTACGGATTTCTTGCATGTCTTTAAATTCGGGCGCAAAAGTACGAAGAAGTATTGGCTAAATCCTCATTTGTCGTAAATACAAAAACTATATTTGCGCCTTAGTAAAATCATGGGGAAGAATTTCAAACGACATACGATTTCTGCTGCTCTGCCATATGCCAATGGACCGGTCCATATTGGTCACTTGGCTGGTGTCTATGTTCCAGCCGATACGTATGTAAGATACCTTAGAAACAAGGGTGAAGATGTGGCTTTTGTGTGCGGTTCAGATGAGCATGGAGTGGCTATTGAACTGCGTGCTCGCAAGGAAGGAAAAACACCACAAGAAGTTGTCGATTTTTACCACGAACAAATTAAGAGCTCGTTTGAAGCGTTTGGAATTGGTTTCAATATTTACCACCGTACTTCCGCGAAACTGCACCATGAGACTGCCTCTGAGTTTTTTGAAAAACTTTACAGCGAAGGAAAATTTACAGAAACAACCTCAGAACAATTTTATGATGAAACCGAGAAACAGTTTCTTGCTGATCGCTATATAAAAGGAACATGTCCGACATGTGGCTATCATGAAGCTTATGGCGACCAATGTGAGAATTGTGGATCGACACTGAGTCCTTCAGAATTGATCAATCCAAAGTCCATGCTGAGCGGAGAAGCTCCGATTATGAAAGAAACGAAACACTGGTACTTTCCTTTGGATCAATATGAACCATGGTTGAAGCAATGGATTCTGGAAGATCACAAAGAGTGGAAGGCCAACGTTTATGGACAATGCAAGAGCTGGATTGACAATGGACTAAAGCCACGACCAATGACCAGGGACCTTTCGTGGGGAATTCCAGTTCCGGTAGAAGGTGGAGAAGGGAAAGTGCTGTATGTCTGGTTTGATGCACCAATAGGCTACATTTCAGCAACAAGAGAATGGGCCAAGCAAGAAGGAAAGAACTGGGAAGACTATTGGAAATCGGAGGATACCCGATTGCTTCATTTCATTGGGAAAGACAATATTGTTTTTCACTGTATCACTTTTCCAGCTTTATTGAAAGCAGAAGGTTCGTACATCGTTCCGGAAAATGTGCCGGCAAACGAATTTTTGAACCTCGAGAACAATAAGATCTCTACTTCAAGAAACTGGGCCGTGTGGCTTCACGAGTATCTGGAGGAGTTTCCTGGGAAACAGGATGTATTGCGGTACTTGTTGACAGCTAATGCTCCAGAAACGAAAGACAATGATTTCACCTGGAAAGATTTTCAAACTCGAAACAACAGCGAGCTTGTCGCCATTTTTGGAAATTTTGTGAACCGAGCGGTTGTATTGACACACAAATATTTTGATGGTAAGATTCCATCTCTTGGTGAATTACAAGACATTGATCAAGAGGTAATAACTTCACTCAAAGCTGTTCCAGGAAAAATTGAAGCAGCACTCGATCAGTTCAAATTCAGAGAAGCACTGAACAATATGATGGAGTTGGCTCGGATAGGAAATAAGTATTTAGCAGATACGGAGCCCTGGAAGTTGATCAAAGAGGATGAATCGAGAGTGGGAACCATTTTGAATCTTGCCTTGCAGATATCTGCAAACTTATCCATACTCTGTGAGCCATTTTTACCATTTACGGCTGAGAAGCTTGTTGGCATTCTAAACATTGACTCGAAAAAATGGAAAGATGCAGGGACAATAGATTTACTCAATGAAGAGCATCAACTAAGTCAAGCTGAATTGCTTTTTGAAAAGATTGATGACAAGGTGGTGGAGGCACAGGTCAACAAACTACTAGAAACCAAGAAAATGAACGAAGAAGAGAATAATGCTCCTGAATTGGAAGCTTTGAAGGATGAGATTGTTTTTGATGATTTTGTCAAAATGGATCTTAGAGTAGGAGAGATCAAATCAGCGGAAGCGGTAGAGAAGTCAAACAAACTGCTGAAATTCACAGTGGATATCGGTCACGAAACCAGGACCATTCTTAGCGGAGTTTCTAAATTTTTCACACCTGAGGAAATGTTAGGAAAAAAAGTGGTTGTAATGGCCAACCTCCCGCCTCGTAAAATGATGGGCACTGAATCTCAGGGAATGTTGCTGTTTGCTGAAAATGCAGATGGAAAATTGGTAGCCGTCAACCCAGGAGACGAAGCAGAGAATGGCGCTGTAATCGCGTAAACAGATCTACATCTCACCGAAGTAGGTATAACTCCAATTGAGCTAATTATTTATCATACAAATATAAAACTAATAATATTTATTTTATATTTGTATGAGTAATAGAAGAGGAGATAAATTCTGTATTTATGAAGTTTTTCTCAATTTACCTCTTAGTGTTTTTAGCCTGTGGACCTTCGGAAAGGGGTGACAACAAAAAACAAAGTCCAGGCTCATTAATTACAGAACACTTTGTCTTGACCTGGAACCCTGAGGAAACATCTTCCGAGGAAATTGAATCTGCATCCACTTTCTGTGAAGAGATCCACGCAAAATTAGCTGAGGTGATTGGCTTGGATCGCATGCCTGAACGAAAGATCATTGTTTCCTTCAATGGGGAAGGAATGCGGGCTAATGGAAGGAAAATTCCTCCAAATGTTGACGCAAGCGGTCGAATCAATTTGTATCGATTTCGAGGTGACTATTTAGATCCCTTTGCACATGAGTTGGTACATGCAATTCGGATAAACAGAATACCCTATTGGGAGCGATTTTTTGAAGAAGGACTTGCATCGGCTATTGCGGATCTGGTTTATCCAGAGGCGACTGGTTTTCCACTGTATGGATATGAAAGAAGTAAAATAACTTCCTATTTGATGCAGCAAGATTACTTCATATCGCTAGGAGAGATGCGGTCGAGGCATCGAGAATTGAATCTCAAGTGTCAACTTCAGACATACATTCCTCGCGAAGATTTTTTTTGTTATTTACGTGTGAAGTACGGAACTGAAAAGCTCTTGGAGTTTGCTAATTCTGGAAAGACCAATCAAATTGAATTATACAAAGATGTTTGGGGAAAGAGTTTTGCAGCTTTGGGGTCTGAGTGGAAGAATTTTACTTTGGCCCTTCATTCGGAAGAAGAAGTGAAGAGAGCAGGAGAAGAGTACTTTGAGAAAACTGCGGCAAAGTATATCCCAATTTGTCGCTAGATGCCTTTTAAAAACTTTTCATGAATTTGGATGGAGTCATTCCGACCGTTCGTTTGAACACTCGGTAAAAGGAAACGTAGTTGTTGAATCCAGATTCCCTGGCAATTCCGGATAAGGAATAGGCATTGATGATGTCGCTAGACATTAATTTCTTGGCATACTCGACCCGATACTCATTGACGAAATCGTAAAAATTCTTCTGAAGACCTTTACTAAGTAATTCAGATAAGTGGTGTCGGGTTAATTCCATACGGGTAGCCACATCTGTCAAACTCAAATCAGGATCTAAATAGAGTTTTTCATTTTGCATAAGTTCCATCAATTTCTCTACCTGGTCTGCTTTTATCCCACTTTTTGCAAGAGGTTCCACTTTGGAAGGAGTGTTGAGTTGAGGTAGTGGTTTTTCATGAAGAAAGAAGAGTAATATCAAGAAAACATGCGGTATAAGCGAAAACGCAATATTTTCAATCTGATCAAGCGTATAAAAATCTTCTCTAGCTACCACTCGCGTCAAACCAGCTGCTACGATGGTGAATGCAAAGAGAATGATCATACCAAGCACCCGTGAAATCCATGGGACAAACTCAATAGTGGTTGAAGAGGCTTTTGATTTTACTTCGCTGGAATATTTTCTTATTTTCTTGAACCAATAAATGGAATAGATGGTGGTTTGTAGTAACAAGATGACAATCAGCGCAATGTGTTTTGGAGCCATTCCACAGCCACAAGATTCGTAGTTGATATAGCTAAGTAAGTATTTGCATCTCTCAGCTCCTGGCAGTAAGTAAAACGGAATCATCCAGATTAGAGCAACTAGCGAAGGAATCATCTCTAGAGAAAACCGTTTCCAGTTAATAGTCTGTTCAAACAAAGTGATGATAACCAAGTTCAGCAATGGCGCCATTAGAAAATAGAACATCGTTGAGCTGTAAATGATGAATGGATACTGACAAGAGTATCCTGAATACTCAATGAAGTGCTCCACTAAGATTACTAGGAGGCAAAGGACGTACCCAAATACACCATATCGGAATTTTAGATTGTGAAAAGAGGAAAAACCTGTGATAGCGAATACGATAAAGCAACTGATGATTGCGGAAAAAATGAATTCAGTTGTATAACTCATGCTTTTGACCTCTTCTAATCCTTAATACAAATAAAGTATAAGGATTAAGAATGCTCCTTGTTATTCGAACAGGTTGTACGTATCTAATTGCTTACACTCGACCCATTGTAATTCATTCAACTGCGCACTCCCATCTCTCAAGCTTTTCAGATCCTAGATTTATCAAAAGTCTAAACTCCACATCCTAATGAAGACGTACTACCAATCCCTATTTTTCGTCTTTTTGATTTTTTGTCTGAACGGTTCAGCTCAAAGTATTGAAGACGTCCCACAAGCCGTAAAACAGTTTTACAATTTACAATACACAATCAATGATCGTGCACCTGAGGAAGTAGCTCAATTTGGCCAATTGAGTGGGGTCTGGTATTGTATTCAGTCTAAGTACAACCAGGAATCGCAGGAGTTTGAAGAGGATTCCAGAGCGTATTGGGCTTGGAAATACATTTTGGATGGCTTTTGCGTTCAGGATTTTTGGTATCAGGGAGAGAAGGAAACACCTTATTACAAATTCTTCAAAAGAGATCTGATGCTGACGCAATTACGGGTTTATGATCCAGTAGAAAAGATTTGGAATGTGGCCTTTATAAATAACAATAATAGAGTAGGACCCGGAAGTGTATTTGGGCTGTTCAAAGCGTATGCCAAGGGTGATGAAGTAATCATGGAGTTTGAACCTCAGGAGCCTGAAAACTACCGCCGAATTACTTTTTATGATATAAATGATGAGACATTTGAGTGGAAAGCAGAACAATCCAAGGATGAAGGTAAAACCTGGAATGTGACCTGGAAGATCAGTGCTAAGAAGATTTATGATTAAATTGAAGTAACTACAGACACTCAAAATAAATGATTAGGACATGCTAAAAAATCGATTTCTTCTATTGCTCAGGACATATAGGCGAGATACGTTTATATCAGTCGCCAAGGTGTTTGGATTGAGTCTTGGGTTTCTAGTTTTTACTACTATAGCCTTATTCGTTCAGGATCAATTAGCTTTCGATTCTTTTCATGAAAAGAAGGATCGAATCTATCGAGTAAATCTCGATGGTACGTACAAAGAAGCTGCTGGTGAAGAGATTGCAATGAGCCATTACAAGATGGAACCCTTGCTTAGAGAAAACTACCCGGAGATTGAAAACGTGGTTAGGTTGTTTGACGCTAACCAGGGTTTTTGTTCTTATGGGGAAAAGAAAGGCTACTACAATTCGGCACTGTTCGTGGATCTTTCCTTTTTTGAAGTCTTTGATTTTGAGTTGATTTATGGAGATAAAACAAAGGCACTCCATGGACCCAATTCAATTATTATCACAGAATCCCTTAGTAAACAGCTCTTTGGTGAAGAAGACCCGGTTGGAAAACAGATTGCAATCCGGTATGGTCATTGGGTTGTATCGCCCAAACCTGAAGATAGGGATGGAATCATTACAGGAGTAATTAAGGAGGAAGAAAGAAGCCATTTGAAATTTGATGTGTTGACTTCTTTTGCCACTACAAATACCCTTGAAAATGTCAATTGGAGTGGCCCTGTGGTGAATACTTATGTTTTACTAAAAGAAGGCGCCTCTCTTGAAGAGTTGAATAAAAAACTAGAGACGTTTTACGATAACCATCACGAAAGCTTGGCGGAAATGTATCAGCCTAGATTACAAGAATTGGGCAATATCCATCTGGATTCTTACCACATTTCCTGGGACCCGAAAAACTGGAAAAAATTTGATCGCCAATACATTCAAATGTGTATGTTTTTGGCAGTCGTTGTGCTGCTGATAGCTGCCATTAACTTCGTTCAACTGACGATCGGTCAATTAAATGACCGACTGAAGAGCACTGCAATTCGTAAAGTGATTGGAGGGAATCACTGGAATATTTTAAGTCAGAATTACTTTGAAACATCGGTTTATTGTCTTCTGGCATTAGTCGTCGCTCTTTTGGGAATTGAATTGCTTAGTCCCTTTCTTCAAAGTGAATTCGGAATAGGTGCTTCAATTTCAGCGGTTCTTAAAGGTCAAACCTTTTTCATACTACTTGTAACAAGTCTTCTGGTAATTGGGATCGGTGGATTCGTACCATCCCTGATCCTTAGATCAATTCCCGTCAATCAAATCATTGCTGGAAATAATACACTAAGTGGTAAAAACTTATTGACCAGAGTTCTAATTGTTACTCAATTGGCTTTGAGCATGGGTCTTTTAGGAAGTGGTATCATCATCTTTAATCAAACTGAATTCTTACTTCAAAGCAATAGCAGTTTTGATCAGGGCCTTGTTATTCAAGTACCATTAAGTGAGGAGGCCAAAAAGAACTATGCCACTTTAAAGCAGGAAATGGGTCGAGTGTCTGGCGTTAGCAATATCACAGCGGCAAGTAACGCCTTTGGCGCATTTGGTGGACTCGATATGAAGTTGAAAATCGATGGTAAAGAAGAGGTTTTGATTATGACTACATTGATGGTTGACTACAATTTTTTGGACTTCTACAACATTGACGTTATCCAGGGAAGAGGTCTGGGAGAATGGGGGAAAAATGAATTCATCGTCAATCAAGCCTGGGTTGACAATTTTGGATGGGAAAATCCAATGCAAGAGCAGTTGGGATTTGCCTATGGGAAACCAGGAACAGTCGTTGGTGTGGTAGACAATTTCAATTACAATTCACTGCACGAAGAGGTTGAAGCTTTATGTATTTGGAGTACCAACTTTATTCGATTGATGTCCATCAAAGTTGCCCCTGGAACTGACCCAGCCATCTTTGATGAGCTTGGAGAAGTATGGAGTTCTTATATTTCTGATAGTCCATTCTCTTACACCTTTTTAGATGATGAAATCGCCGAGATGTACAAAACAGAGATCACGATTGGGAAGGTAGTTAAGTACCTGACGCTGATTTCTATCCTTCTGACGGCTATTGGCGTTTACGCACTTTCATTAATGGTAAGCAAGCGAAGAACAAAGGAAGTTTCAATACGGAAAGTTCTTGGAGCATCAGTGGATACCTTGTTTGTATCATATGCGATTCAGTTTTACAAGCTTATTCTTGTAGCTCTTGTAATCATTGTTCCATTCACCTACTTGTTGATGAACAATTGGCTAGAAAACTTTGCCTATACCAGCCAGATCCCAGGATTGTTATTGGTTATTGGTTTCATAGTTATTCTAGGAATTAGTACGGCAGCAATTGCTTCCAACCTTTTAAAGTTATCCAGGACCAATCCCGTGCAAGCGCTTCGCGAAAATGGGTGAGCGGTAAACTCCTGATTATTTAAGAATTTTCCGTTGCAATATCTTCAAACCCGGTTTTTCCATTGAATTGAAGGTTTTTCAGATAAGATCGAACCATCTTTCCTGGATTAAAGGCATGTTGTTAAGTCTTACATTTAATAGATTGCAACAAACCTAAAACTTGCCTCCATGTACGCCATTTTTGAAGCTATTCTTCCCATCTTTTTATTGGTCATGCTTGGGATGGTTTTCAAGAAATGGGAATTCCCAGCACCTGGATTTTGGAAAATTGCAGATCGGGTTACTTACTATGTATTTCTTCCAGCGTTACTCATTGAAAAATTGGTTAATACGTCTTTCACGCTCAACGATTTTTATTCATTGACGAGCATTTTAATGTTGACGGTGATTATTGTTTCACTATTCCTGGTCCTCATTAAAAAACTATTACCAATAAGTTCAGCTTCATTCACTTCTGTATTTCAGGGAAGTATCCGTTTCAATAATTATGTGGTCCTGGCATCTTCTATTGCGCTTTTTGGACCGACCGGACTTGCTTTGGCTGCCATCGCAATGGCTGGGGTCATTCCATTGGTCAATGTTTTATGCATTGGTTGTCTCAATTACTATGTGCCTGGAAATAGCAAGGGACTAGGTAGTTTGATTAAAGGAGTACTGAGTAATCCTTTGGTGGTAGCATGTTTAGTTGGCATTTCTCTTAATGTCACCGGGATCGGCCTTCCGTATGTTTCCAATGACCTTTTCAAAATCCTTTCTAGTGCTGCACTTCCTATGGGATTGATCTCTGTTGGAACAGGCTTGCAATTGAGAGGAAACAAAGACCAGGTTCTACCTGTAGCAGTCGCCTCCATTTTGAAGTTGATTGCATTGCCGGTACTTACCTATTACATCATGACTTACTTTGGAATATCTGACTTGAGACTTTCAGTTGCAATACTTTTCTCGTCGGCTCCATGTGCAATTTCCGCGTACATTTTGGCTGGTCATTTAAATGGAGACCAAAAACTAATGGCAACAATCATCACTTTTGAGACGATTATTGCCATCATTACTATGCCGATATTTTTGTCGTTGTTTACCTGACTCTATTCTACTTTCAACCCATCTACAGGGTTTGATTTAGATACTTTGCCAACTTGGGTTGAAACTGTGGCTAGTAAGACAAATATTAAGAGGACCACAGCGATCATTACCCCAGAAATTGTCATTGGAATGTGATATTCATACACCGCATCCATCAGTGCCTCCATCAAGAAGTAACTAATTGGGGCACCCAACGCCAGTGCGATAGCAAATAATAGAATGTATTGCTTGGTGATGTTCGAAGCAATGTTCTTAAGCTCGGCTCCTAATACTTTTCTAATGCTGAACTCCCTTACTCTTCCAGTCACATTGAGCGTGACCAGTCCGTAAAGTCCAAGAGCAGCTAACAACACTGCAATGAATGCCACTGCTTTCATGAATTTGGCATGGTTGCCAATTTCCTCAAAATAGAATTCAAATACATCTTCTTGATATCCACCATTAAATGGATCTTCCGGGTAGAACTCTGCCCATTTAGCTTCAAGGTCTTTGTACGTTTCCTCTTCTTTACCACCCGTCACTTTAATGGAGAGATACCTATAATCTTCTCTTTCAGCAACACGGAACATCGTAGGTCGGATCTCCTCGTAAAAACTGTAAAGATGGAAGTCTTTAACGACACCAATGATTTCGTATTGAATGCTGTCAATCTTAAAAATCGATCCAACCGGATCTTTCAGTTCCATGCTTTTCACCATCAATTCATTGGCTACTACCGCTCGCATATCACTTTCAAAACGATCTCGGAACAAACGACCGTCTATCAATTCAAGACCCATCGCTTCTGCATAGTTGGCATCTACAGAAAGCTCCGTTATTTCGTATTGGCGTTCAGGAGTATCAATCACTCTCAAGACAGAACTCCTTCCTAAATGATTGCGTGAACCATAAACCTCAATTACGTTTGAGTTTTGCATCATCGCAGCGCTCAGTTTTTCATACGCTGATTGGTCAGGAATTCGGATATACAAGAATGAATCGGGTTGCCATCCCCAGTCTCTGTTAGCCTGGTAGGTGGTGTTTTGGGTGAAAATCACTCCACATGTGATAGTAATACATGCCAGGATCAATTGAAACCCGAGAAAAAGTTTGGTAAGTGGGTTTTTCTTTCCAAACTGAACCGAGCCTTTGAAGATCTTCACAACTTCAAACTTGGCGATGTAGAAAGCCGGATAAATTCCTGAAGCAATTCCACTGAAAAGAAGAATAGAGCCTAAGAAAATCCAAAGGTTTGCATCTGTCAATCGCAAACCAAGGTTGATATTGAACAAGTTGTTGAACCAAGGGAGAAATACAAACGCTCCAATTAGAACTCCTAAGACTAAGGCGAAGAGTGTAACAAAGATGTTTTCCGCGATGAACTGAATGATGACGAGTCTCCGATTCGCACCGATCACTTTTCTCACGCCAATTTCTTTCAATCGTTTTGCTGCTGAAACGATCGCTATGTTGATGTAATTGAAACAAGCCAGCAGCAACATGAACATTCCTATAATCGGTAGGATCAAACGAGCTTCATCTTCAACACCAGAAGAAATATCACTCATGATGTCACCGGATCGATTGTGTAGATCTGCCAATTGAATAAATTCAAACTTAGAGATGGCCCAGTCTTCGCGAACGCTGTTTTGGAGCTTTCGATACTTATCCATTCCATCTTCAATCACTTTAAGATCTGATGGATTCTTGACTTGAATGAGCGTCGCATTTACGAATCCCCGCCAGTTGTTTAAATCATAGTCGGGATGCGTGGTGTACAGATTGTCGAAGTTGATTAGGAAATCAAAATCAATGGCATGCGCCAGTGGAAACGGTTCAGCCACACCGGAGATCGTAAAGGTTTTTCGTTGATCTCCGAATCTTAAAAGAACGTTTTTTCCAACAGGGTTTTCATTTCCAAAATATTTGATGGACATCTGCTCGCTGAAGATGATGCTATTCATATCTTTTAGCGAATTGGCTTGACCCCATTTCAGAGGAAAAGTGAACATTTCAAGAAATTCCGGATCGGCATATCGGATGGTTTCAGTGAATACCTTGTCCTCATATTTCATAATAGTCCCGAAATCTTCGACACGGCATACCTTTTCGATGTTGGTGAAATCCTTTCTCAGCATAGCCCCAAGCGGAGTAGGAGATAAGCCTAGCTGCCGTTCCGTTCCGTCCCGATCTACATAAAAGGTGGTTAAATACACCTCGTGTTTATTTTCATGAAAATTGTCTATGGTGTAGTCGAATTCCATGAAGGAATACACGATCATACAAACACCGATCGCAACAGCGAGCCCAAACAGATTAATGAAAGAGCTTAGTGGGTTTTTGAGTAAACTTCTAAGTGATGTTTTTAGGTAGTTTTTAAACATTGGAGTGATTTTTAATGATGAGTTCCAGCCTCTTTGGAAAATTTAGATTTAGAGCTTTGCTCTAGTAGATGCATATTATGGCCAAAGGTTGCTTTTGAGTCAGAAGATTTTTTATGAAACTTGAGATCACTCCAGGAAATATTATTTGAGCATGTCATCCTGAGTGTAGTGAAGGATCTAAACTGTTCATCTGGTATTACTATCCACCATACTTTTCAGGTATCTCCAAATAATCAGATTCAACAGTCCAAAGAAGGCTAACAATCCACCAGCGATCCTGATAATAGGCCAATTGAAAACTGTTGATGCCACGATCTTCAACTCCTTCTGAATCCTTCCCATAAAAGGTTTGAAAAACGTGTGCAATCCCATTGTATTTGTCAACTACCTTATGAATTTCCTTTTCTAAATACCCTTCTTCGTAATAGGGATCTTTAAGTAGAATTAGAAATTCATCAATGGATACCGTTTCTGCCTCAGAAGAATCCGTTACCGTAAGTTGTGCGGAAGGGTGGAACAAACTTCTAATAGTAGCAGTATCCATTTCTTCTCCTTTTTCAATGGTTAGTTGATCAAGGAGTTCACCAACGATTCCATCAATCGTGGAAACATTTAACTCTGATTGATCTTGGGCGGAAGAGCCGAAAGAAATAGCGATTAGACACGCGAAGTATAAGAAGTTCCTCATCATAGCATTCAATGGTAACGAAGCTAACAAGGATCTTGGTTGCCAATAAATGTTAAAAAAGAGGTTGTCTCAAAATCTTTCCTGCGAACTTTTGAGACACCTCCTCTTAGGCTGCTTTCCCTTCAATCATTCAACTGGTTTGCCACTTTTCGTTATCACATGTGAAGCTTTGATGGCTGAGGCATTAAGCGTCTCTAAGTTGTATTCAAAGTTGAATTTGGTGCCTTTAGTTGTAAAATTGATCGCGGCACCTTTTTCGCCTAACCCTTTATCTTCGGTCACTACCAACACCGAATTAGGTACGGCCACCTTATGAAAATCTGGATACATATCACTCAATGTTTTAGAAATAAACAGGATGTTGAGATCTTCCATTTTAACATCTGAGGTATAGTTGAACACCTGAACTGATTTGTTGTTGATCAGTTTGTTATTGGTGAGTGATTTAATTTGTTCCACCACATACACATCCCCAATGACTCCGATTTTATAAGTGCCTTCATCTTTACTCGCAGGCCATTCCATGTTCCGCATAATAGTTTGGATAAATAAGGCTTTGATTCTGGCTTCTTCTCTTGGAGTTCCGGTAAGAGCCAATAAGGAAAGTGCGATAATTTTTATCATGCTGGTTGAAAAAATAGATATGCTAAGTAAGCCATATCTGTACCTGCTTTCACTCATTGAATCCACGAGAAATTGTATGGTAAAAAAGCTTACGGTGGTTAGGTGTTACTGCTTAAAAGCAGACGCTCTCTCACCCTGAATTCAGCGAAGGATCGATTGTGTTTCCTTATTCACCCGGATTGAGATGTTCAGTGAAAAACCATAAGTAGGTATCATATCTATGATATCGTGTATTTTTCCCCTGTCTCATGTTATGGTTTCGATTAGGATAGGGAAGAGCTACAAATCTTCGTTTTTCTTCAATCAGCTTGTTTATCAAAGCATCTGTGTTTTGATAATGGACATTGTCATCTCCTGTTCCGTGCATAAGCAAAAGATTTCCTTTCAGATTTTTGGCATAGTTAATAACCGCCGTTTCTTCATATGCCTCCGGGTTATCTTGCGGAGTTCCTAAAAATCTTTCAGTGAATCCGGCATGATAATATTTATGATGACTTAAGTAAGCACCAGGAATAGCCGTATCAAATACATCAGGATGTCTTAGGATAAGCATTAAGCTCATCAACCCACCTCCGCTCCAACCAAATACGCCAATCCTTTCAGGATCCATAAATGGCCTTTCTTGCAACATCATCTTAGTCGCTTTAGCGATATCATCTGCCGGCAGTACGCCGTGCTTTAAGTAAATAGATTTTCTCCAGTCTTTACCTACTAACGCGGGCGTGCCTCGACCGTCAATTCCCATGACAATGAACCCTTGTTTTGCCAACAATTGGTAAAAGAAATAATTACTTCCCTTCCAGCGATCGTTTGTAGATTTTGCTGCTGGCATGCTGTACACATGAAATATTATAGGATACTTTTTTTCAGTGTCAAAGTTTGGAGGTTTTATCATCCATGAGTCAAGTGAGACGCCATCTTCGATCTCGATTTTTGAATACTCAACAGGCGTAGGCTTAATCTTATTGATTTTGGTTTTCAGCAATACATTACTGTCAATCATTTTAACCTGAGCATGATTGGACAGCTTTACAAGCCACTGAACGCGAGGCTGATGGAACCTGCTGTGTGTGTGAAACGCCCACTTTCCATTCGGGGAAATGTTGTAGTTATTCGTTCCGACCCAATTCGTTGGAGTAAGCCTTTCATGCTTGCTAGATCCGTCCAACTTTACCCGATAAAGATAGTTGTGCAAAGTGTTAGTAGGAGAAGCCTCGAAGTATAGCCACTTATTTGCGTTATCTGCTCCTCTGAAGTAAGACACGTCAAAATCACCGGGTGTAAGTAGCTGTTTATTTTGCCCATCGGTGGAGATGCTGTAAATATGGCGCCAACCATCATTTTCACTCATCCAAAGAAAATTCTTTCCATTATAGATCCATTTCAACTCAAAGGGTTCTATGAAAGTCTTCTCTGATTCCGCGAATACTTTCGTCATTGTTCCGGTCTCAACATCAGCTCGCAATATGTTCATGGTATTCTGCTTTCTGTTCAGCTGTTGAACAAATAGCTCATTGGATCCTGGGTTCCAGGTTAAATGATAGATATAATGATTCCGAGAATCTCCATTAACATTTAACCATGTGATGTTCTTGGTGGAGACTTCAATAACTCCGGTTCTTACAGATGGTAACGTTTCTCCTGGCTTGACATACTGAGATTGTTTAACGCTTGAGTAGATGGAGTCCAGGTTGTTAATGATTGAGAATGATCCAATTCCTTCCGTGTTGAATTGATTGAAAGCGATGTATTTGCTATCCGGACTCCATTGGTACTCTGTCGAGCTTTGGACAGATGAAAACTCGAATGAAGCTGTCGAGTTTATGATGACATCTGAACCATCATTGGTCAGTTGGATACTTTCTTTTTTTTCTAGGTCGTAGGCGTAAATGTTTGCTTCATGTGAGAACGAGATGTATTTGTTATCTGGCGACCATTTAATCATTTGGATATCTGGATAATAGCTATCGAGATTAGTTTTTGAAGTTGATTCCGTATCTCGATCAAAAACATAAAACTGTTGCTGTCCTTTAGCTTCCACATTCAACAGGATTTTGGATTCGTCTGGAGAAAATCTATAATTCAAGATGCTGATACCTCGAAGGCTTAGCAAGGCAGTGCGTTTTCCAGAAGGTGTGTGGAGCACCAATTCTGTTCCCTTTTTTTCTATGTTGATGTATCCAACTTCTTGAGTAAGCCACTTTCCTGGTGAAGTACGTTTTTCACTAAAAGTGCCATTCGTTAGATTTTCTATGGTCAGCAAAGAGGAATTCTGAGCCTGGGATGGAAATGAAATGTAGATCGAAACGAATAGGAACAAAACACATCGTTTCCAGGGTATGATGTTGAAGAATGCCATATGTTTAGTAGATTATCTTTGAACGGTCTGATATTCGAAGAAATTCACACCAGATATTACTTCAAATATATCCATCAGTATTGCCTTACACGGAACTTGACAATTGAATACGGGCCTAATGGTCTCTTTTGAACGTTGAATGGTTCCCTTCCAAATAGCTATGAAGCCTGTTTTTTAGCTTCGTCAAAGGTGTCAAAATGCCGGTGAAAGTATTCCTGTTTTGTAAAATGCTCGCATTACGTATTTAAAGGAATAGTTCTTACATAAGTATATCTGAGATCATTTCTGTTTCCATGTATATGCAAGTATTTCAAAATTGTGGTAGCTCTTGGAGATGCTTCCTGCGTCGGCATGACAACATGGACTACGAATTGGAAATGGCCTGAGCTCAGGTAGGCCTTCTTGTTTTAGTTAAGATGTCATTCTGAGTGTAGCGAAGGATCTAAACCCAAGTGTAGAGATATGTATCGGATCAATTATGAGAAGCTTGGAGACTAATACTGAAGTGGGACGGGAGCTAGTTTATTTCTTCATAGAAAAAAAGGACAAGGCCATTGGGTTCTGTAACCGAAAAGCTTCTATGTCCCCAAGGCTGAGTTGTAATCTCTTGCTTGAATGGGATGCTCCTGTCTTTGTATTTCTTAAATCGCTCCTCTATGTCCCAGACCTGAATAATCATAAAGGCACCTTCAGGTGTTCTATAATCCAATCCCTGGTTGAATGATTCTTCATTGTCAGGTAAATGCAGTACCTCAATAAGACCAACTCCTGCATTGAACAAAGTGCCTTTATCATTTTCACTTCTATCCCATGAAAACTCAAGATTTAATTCAAGTTGATTCAAATAGAAGTCGCATGTTTCTTTATACTTACTCGTAAAGTAGGCAAATCGAAAAACTCCATTTTTACCGTTCATAATCGTCTTTTTGCTATTGATATTATACATAACATCAATCTTGAGAAAAACATTAGTTTCGTATTAAAACCAATTATGATGTCATCCTGAGTGCAGCGAAGGATCTATGCAATAATATGAAGAGCATGCAAAAATATTTTTGCATACCTAAGTATGAGAACATTAATTAACCTTTTTACCATCCTGCTTTTTAGTTGCGCAGGGATTCAAGCTTCAGCTCAATCGATAGAAATTAGAAGAACATCAGAAGCTATTCGCATTGATGGCGTGCCGGATGAGGCTGTCTGGCAAGCTGCTGATTCTGCCTATAATTTCACTCAAAATTTCCCTACTGATTCTTTACCAGCTCAAGCACAGACGATAGCCAAAGTGGTGTATGACCATGAAAATATCTATGTACTTGGTGTTATGTATAATTTACCTGAGCCACGTGATTATGTCACACCTTCGCTTCGACGTGATTTTCGTGGATCAGCCAACGATAGTTTTTCCGTCATTTTCGATACTTTTTCGGATCGTACCAATGGGTTTTTATTTGGCGTGAATCCGTATGGAGTGATGAGAGAAGCACTTATCACCAATGGAGGGTCAGGTGAAGGTAGTTTTAGCCTGGATTGGGATAACAAGTGGTATGCGAATGCCAAACAATTTGATGGTTATTGGGTGGTAGAAATGGCCATTCCGTTCAAAACATTGCGCTTCAACGAAGGAGCTGACTCCTGGTTGGTTAATTTTTATCGGGTGGATAGTGAATACGCCGAAAGAAGTACCTGGTCTCCTATAAAACGAACTTTTCCCCTTTTCAACCTGGCAACCATCCGAGATATGGTGTGGGATACTCCAACGAAAAAGCCGGGAACAAATATTTCTGTCATTCCATTTATTGCCACGAATACACAAAGAGATTTTGAAGAAAACACGAGTGAGGATCTTGAGCCTGCCGTTGGTTTTGATATGAAGTATGCCATTACTCCAGGGCTCAATCTGGACCTTACGGTAAACCCTGACTTTTCCCAAGTAGAAGTGGATCGGCAGGTGACTAACCTCGATCGATTTGAGATTTTCTTTCCGGAGAGAAGACAGTTCTTTCTTGAGAATGCGGACCTATTTTCAGGTTTCGGAAATAGAGGTACCCGACCGTTTTTCTCCAGACGTATTGGAATTGCGATAGATACTTTAACAGGTCAGAACGTGCAAAATACGATTCCATTTGGTATGCGCTTGAATGGAAAAGTTTCTGACGATTTGCGTTTAGGAGTTTTATCGATGCAGGGTGGAAGAGATGCCTCAATTGGACTGCCTTCCTACAACTATTCAATGTTGAGCTTACAACAGAAGCTCTTTAGTCGCTCAAATGTGAGCCTATTCACGGTCAATAAGCAAACCTTCGAATCTTCAAGTGAATATGATACAGCTTCTCTGACAGAATACAATCGAACCCTGGGGGTTGAATATCGCCTGGCAAGTGCCAATAATGTATGGAATGGAAAAGGGTTTTACCATCGAACATTTGGGCCGGAGATGGGAGATTCGCCGTATGCAGCAGGATTAAATCTGACTTATGATATCCAAAAATGGTCGGTCGATATCTTTTCTCAGTTAGTTGGATCAGGCTATGATCCGGAAGTTGGTTTTGTCAGGAGACGAGACATTCGACAATTGGCAAGCACCATTCGGTATCGATGGTTTCCGGAGGGTGGAAGTATCCAACGACATGGACCGGCATTAGATTTTGATATGTTAGGTAATGATACTTTTGGATTCCTGGACTGGGATCTAAACCTTCAGTACGAAATTTCTTTTAGAAATACTGCTACGTTTTGGGGACGCCTCCGCAAGCAGTATACGTATTTGTTTAACGCTTTTGATCCAAGCGGTTCCGATGGGGTGCAGCTTGCTGCTGATACTGAATACACCAACTATCAAATCCTTGCTCGTTATTCATCGGACCAAAGGAAAAAGTTCTTCTATCGAGTGAATACCAGATCTGGCCAGTACTTTAATGGGAATCGAATCAATCTGGATGGTTCCATAAGCTATCGGTATCAACCACTGGGTTTTGCATCGATTGATTTTGCTTACAATCGGATCATTTTGCCGGAACCTTACACTACAACCTCCCTTTACTTGATTGGTCCTCGGTTTGATTTCACGTTTACAAAGAACATCTTTTTGACTACATTTTTTCAATACAACAGCCAGATAGAAAACCTGAATATCAACACACGTTTCCAGTGGAGGTTCAAGCCGGTCTCAGACATTTTTATTGTCTATACGGACAACTACTTTGCTGATCACGAAGGAGGATTTACAATTGGTCAGCCTCGCACAAGAGCGTTGACATTCAAGATTACTTATTGGTTAAATCTTTAAGTGTTTTCAAGAACATTGTCCCAGTTATCAATTCAGTGTTTTTGCCTGAATAAAACCAATCATTTCCTCGACAAATCGATCTGTCAGGGGTAGGTCAGGATTTGAATAGGTGGCGAGATTTTCCTGCGTATTGAGACTCGCGTTCTTTAGCACATGGTTCATGCCGGATATAATTTCAACTTGAGCGCTTGAGTTGTTTTCACCTAGTAGTTCTGCTTCTGAACTGTTAACCTGTAAATCTGTATCGCCATGAATGATTAGGACTGGATCAGCAATTTTGGCTATTTCTTCTTTAGGGTCATACTTGAACCATGATATTAGGTAAGGTTGTACACTAAGTCTAAATAATGAAAGTAGCGATTGGCTTACTTCTTCAACCAAAATTCCATTGTTTAAGGAATTTATAATCGATGCAGCCTCTGTTTTAATGGCCTCCGTTTGTGTTGATAATTGTTCAAGTAATAAAAGATCGGCCCTTTGAGCAGTGCCCGCAACTGATATAAAACCAGCAATGTCGAGTTCCGCAGCAACGATACTTCCTATCAATGCTCCCTCACTATGTCCCAAAATCAAAACATCGGAAAACCTTGGATCTTCCTTGAGCTTAGTGACCCATTTTGTTGCATCGTCTACATAGTCATCGAATATTAATTCCGATTCGCTAAACCCCTGATAGAAACTATCTCCAACACCTCTTTTATCATATCTCAATGAAGCGATTCCCACTTTGGCAAGGGTGTCGCTGATCAACTTATACGTATTTGTACTAAGTCCAATGTTGTTGTTTCCATTTCTATCCGTTGGCCCGGAACCTGCGATTATCAGTACGATCGGGTAAGTGCCGTCTTCTTGAGGAAGCGTTAATGTTCCATGAATGGATGCTGACTCAGTTTCCAGAATCATCTCTTCTTCGATAGGAGATATGAGTTCTCCAGTTTGCGAGTCGTCTTTCGAGCAGGATAAGTTGAGTATTCCAATTGCAGCTAATAGTAGAATATTATGTTTCATGTTTTTCATTAACTGAATTTCCAAATTCCACATCATAGTACTCTTTCAACAAACCAAAACAAGCCGACCAATGCAATCATTAGCGATGCTGGAATTTGTACCCGTTGGCGATACCAACTTTTGTTTCGAATAAGCCAGACCAACAGAGCCGCAGAAACCAATACAAGGAGCTGACCAAGCTCTACGCCGATGTTAAACGCCAGTAACGAGGGAACTAAATTGCCTTTAGGTAGACCGTACTGATTTAACACTGCGGCAAAACCTAACCCGTGCAGTAAGCCGAAGCAAAACACAATGAATGGTCGCCATTTGTTCGTTTGTTTAAACACACAATTCTCGACCGCTATCCAGACAATGGAAAGGGCAATCACGGGTTCAACGATAGCGCCCGGAATCTGGACAATGCCTAAGGCGGCAAGTGCGAGTGTGATGGTGTGAGCAAGTGTGAAGGCAGTTACCTGCCAAAGTAATGATCCCAAAATAAGGCTTGAAAAAAATAGCCCTAACACAAAGAGAATATGATCTAAGCCTTTGGGAACGATGTGCTCTACACCTGCCTTAGTGAACAATACAAATTTTTCCTGCCAATTCATGGCCGCCAACCGGCGCATCCGTTGACGCTTTAAGGCTGCCTTGTATTCGGCAGTCATTTGCTGATCCTTGACATTTAATTGTCCCTGTTCGATATCCAATATAATTAGTTCGTCTATCGGGTGGGAGAGACCCGAGAAACTTGAACAAAGGAAGATGCAGAAAACAATAGTTCTGAGAATCCTCATAGGTGTAAGATAGCTACAAATAAAACCGGCTCGGATTTCCGAGCCGGTTTTTGAAACAGTTTTATTGAATTAGTAATCTCCAAGGTTAAAGTTTTGAACGCTCTCTATGTCATTCTGAACTTGTTTCAGAATCTGCTACAAAGTGCAATCATAGCAGATGCTGAGATAAATACAGAATGACTTCAGACCTTATAAGGGATTAGTCAGTCGAACCGTCCAATCCTCTCACTTTCAGCAGTGCATCGATCTTGGGCTGCCGTCCACGGAATTGCTTATACAGCTCCATGGCTTCTTCAGTCGATCCTTTTTCGTATACGTGCGTTCTCAGCTTCGCCGCAAGTTCAGGATTAAACACATCTCCTGTTTCTTGAAATGCAGCAAAACCATCTGAGTCAAGAACGGCTGAATGAACGTAACTATAGTATCCGGAAGAGTATCCACCAGCAAAGATGTGCGAAAAGTAAGTGCTGCGATAACGCGGCGCTATCTCATCAATCAAGCCAATTTTAGACAATGAAGCTTCCTCAAAAGCATCCGCATCTTTAAGCTCTTCATCCGCCTTAAGGGTATGCCAATCCATATCCAACAATGATGCCGCCAGGTATTCCGTATTTGCGAACCCTTGATTGAACTTGGAGGCTTTCAGCAATTTGTCGATCAACTCATCAGGAATGACTTCCCCGGTTTTGTAGTGGGTTGCGAACGATTTCAGGATTGCTGGCTCACCTGCCCAGTGTTCCAGAATTTGTGCCGGAAACTCGGTGAAATCACGAGGGCCAGACGTACCCGACATACTGCCGTAGGTCACATTGGTCAGAATACCGTGCATGGCGTGACCAAATTCATGGAATAGGGTAGTGACGTTTCCAAAACTAAGGAGTGCTGGATCGTCACCGACAGGTGCTGGGAAATTGCAAACGTTTACAACGATGGGACGTTCTCTGCCATCCAAATTTGATTGCCCTTTGAAACTGCTCATCCATGCACCACCACGTTTGTTTGAACGAGTGAAATAATCGCCTAAGAAAATTCCCAGGTGGCTACCGTCTTTGTCTTTTACTTCCCAAACGCGAACATCCGGATGGTAAACGTTAATGTCGAATAGTTCGGTAAAGGTCAAGCCCCATAGCTTATTCGTGGTTTCAAATACACCATTAAGCACGTTATCCAATGACAGATAGGGTTTCAATGCAGCTTCATCCAGGTCATACTTCGCTTTTCGAACTTTCTCTGAATACTGCCACCAGTCCCATCCGGCTATTTTGAAATTACCGCCTTCTTCATCTACGACTGCCTGCATATCAGCCACTTCCACTTTGGCTCTTGCCACTGCAGGTTTCCATAATTGCATCAATAAATCATACACTTCTGCTGGATTTTTTAGCATTCGCTCTTCCAACACGAAGTGCGCGTGACTTTCGTAACCCATTAGCTGAGCACGTTCCGCACGAAGCTTTGCGATCTTCGCGGCGGTCTCTTTGTTATCCGTTTCGTTATCATTATCGCCACGTTGAATGTACGCTTTGTACAACTTTTCGCGTAGGTCACGACGGTTCGATTGTGTCAGGAATGGATACATGCTACTTCGATGCGGCGTAAAGACATACTTACCTTCATATTTCAATTGATCTTGTTCGGTAATAGCTTCCTCCATTTTTTGTTTCGCTGCATCGGATGCTGCCGCAACAATTCCTTCAGATAAGCCGTCTAAGTCATCTTCCTCAAGAATAAGTTCAAAGCCATTGGTTTCTGCCAACAGGTTTTGACCAAATGCAGTTGTAAGCTCAGAAATCTGGGAATTGATTTCTGTGATCTGCGCTTTTTGCTCTTCATTAAGCAATGCTCCACTACGGACAAATGACTTGCGAGTATCTGCCAAGAGTTTGAGTTGTTCGTCGCTAAGGTCAAGGTTTTCACGATCTTGCCAAATGGTTTCTACTCGCTTAAAGAGCGCCTCATTCAGTGATATTTTATCATAATGAGCAGAAATTAAAGGGCTTAACTCACGTTGCAATTCTTGTAGCTTGGGGTTGGTATTCGAACTGGTTAAGTTGTAAAATACGCGTTGCACTTTTGTGAGTAGTTCCCCGGTTCTTTCCAATTCTTCAAGCGTATTGGCAAACGTAGGTGCCTCAGGGTTATTTACGATTACATCAATTTCAGCAAGATTTTCTTCCATGCCTTTTTTGAACGCTGGCATGTAATGTTCATCCGTGATTTGCTCAAACGGAGGAACGCCAAATGGCGTGTCCCATTCCTGATAAAATGGGTTAACAGATGCTTGTTCAGTTTGTGTCTGACAGGCACCTAATAACACTACTGTTGTAATAAAAAGGAGTTTTTTCATTCTTTGGTTCTTTTATGATTCAGTAAAGCTAGCAGTTTAAAAAAACTAGACCTGCTAGCCTTTAAAGTTGGATAGTCAATGGAAATCACGAAAATAGTGGAGCATACCAACCACTACAACAGTATTTATATCAACGGTTGTGTATGTTACTGACGGTTGGTTTTGAATAATGTCATCCTGAGTGCAGCGAAGGATCTATTCTTTATGCAAGAATACTTTTCAGGAGATTAACGAAAGTCAACCTCATCTTCCGGTAGTTTCTTATCCAGATTAATGGTTTTCCTGGTATCGTTGGCACGAATGTTAATAATGTTGGCTTGCGAATCGAATGTTTCGGTAAGAATACTATTACGAACCTTGATCGTTGCAATTTCCGACACATCATTTGCTTCCAATTCGCATAGGATCACATTGTCTTCCAGGACTTCAGCTGGTTCCACTTTCTGATTTAAGAAATTCAAAGGAACAGCGGCATCATTTATGGCAATTGAAAGTCTGGAAGTGATGTATTGCTCCACATATGACTGAGCATCTTCAATGGGGTTATTTTTCCACAAGCCAATACGGATTCCCTTTTCCTGGTAAATGGATTCTTCAAGGTCGTTGACAAAAAGCTTGACCCGGACCCTAAGCTTTTGAGCTTCCGGGAGGTGTTGAATGGAAGTAATGCTGATGTAAAACTGATGCGCACTTAAGACGGCAGGTAACACACCAACCAACAAAAGCGTCAAAGCAATCTTTTTCCTCAACTTCCCCGCACTTTACAGGCCGTACTTGTCAATCAGGTAGATCAAGCCTGCTATGGAGGCTGTGCCTAATTCAAGTTCACGTGGGTGAACTGAGGAAAAAACATCAGCCGGCGAATGATGGACGTCAAACGCACGTTGTGAATCCACAATAAACCCAATCGTAGGTGTCCCGAGTGTTCGGTTCAAAGGGCCAATATCAACTCCGCCACCACCTTTTTTGATGTAGCTGATGGTGTTCTGGTCAAAATGGGGCAACCATGATCTGAACTTTTCAATGGTAGCATCTTCAGCGGTGACACCAAAACCTCTTGGAGAAAATGCTCCGCCATCACTTTCAAGCGCGATCAGGTGATTTTCACTGTTCTTTTCTGCCAGCTCAGCATACTTCAAACCGCCACGGGTACCGTTTTCTTCATTCATGAACATGACGGCCCGAATGGTGCGCTTGGGCTGGATACCTAACTTTTGGAACAGGCGTAATACCTGGATGGATTGCATACAGCCTGTCCCATCATCATGGGCTCCCTGTCCAACATCCCAGGAGTCTAAGTGACCGCCAATGGTGATGATCTCATCGGGAAACTCAGATCCGGTGAGTTCTCCAATCACGTTGTGGGAAGGAGCGTCTTCCAACGTTTGGCAATTCATTTTCAAGAAGAGTTTGGTATTGGGGTTCTGCTTCAACGCTTCCGTTAATCGATCAGCGGAGAGAACACCCAATGCTGCGGCCGGTATTTTTGGAATACTGTCACGATAACTGGTGACACCTGTATGCGGAACATCGTCAAAAGCAGTCCCTACAGATCGGATGACAACACCTACTGCTCCATATCTTGCAGCCATTGCCGGACCGGCAGAGCGTTGATCTACAGCGCCCCCGTAAGCCGCACCTGTTTGAATGAGGCGTTGATCGGTCGGACGATTATAAAAAACGATCTTTCCTTCAATGTTTTCTTGTCCCAATGCTTCTACATCATCCAGTCCTTGCACCTCAACCACTTCTGCCGTGAGGCCTTCTGCAGGAGTTGCCACAGACATTCCAAGGGCTAAAACGGATAAATCTCCTTTTGAGCCTACAATCCTGGCAATTTCCTTGTCGCCACGTTTCCAATTTGGAACCATGATATCTTGCTTGTAGACTTTGTCGAATCCATAATCCGTCATCACCTTTTCGGTCCATTCTACTGCAGCTGCAGCTCCTTCCGAACCGCTTAATCGATGACCAATATTGTTGCAAAGGTGATCGAGCAACTGATAGGTCTCTCTTGTCGTCAATGCCTCATCAAAGAATTGCTTGATAACCCTGGTGTCATCCTGGTTTACTTCAGGTTGATTACCTGTTGGTTGTTCAGGTTGAGGTTGGCAGCCAGCCAAAATGATACAGGCAGCGAAGAGCGCAACTGAAAGGGTTAGGTTAATGTTTTTCATATGTATAAGGTCTCGATATGGTGCAATGATATGGATTGAGGTAGACAAAGTAAAATGCAATTATACATTTGGAACCCCATCTTCAACACAGCAATGATTTAGTTGATGTCATCCGAAGCGCAGCGAAGGATCTAGCCGTAATGTTAGTATTTAACTGCACTTAATGCCATCATTTGACTGGAAGTGGACATTATTAACAAGCCCACTGCCGGAAGAATAGTGATTGGTAAATACCACTCCATGATTAATCAGCTTTACCTTCTTTGTGCTTAGCCTTGAGCCAGCTTCAGTCTTTTCAACTCCTTTTCAATCACCTTGTCATACCGACTGTCCATGCAGACACTTAAATCGGTTGTCATAAACTTTCCATCCAAAAACATACTAAAGATCGTGGCAGGACTGGGTGCATTTTGAGCTTCTTCCATCGTTTTCAATTTAATGACTTTCAAGGGAAGGTTTCGATTCTTGGCTGTTTCAACTAAGGATTCTTTGGCATGAAATTCTGCAAACGGGCACCTGTTTGAATAGTAAACGACTATTCCCTTTTTTTCAGCACACTCGCCACTTATGACAGAGGCATTGAATTTAGGTGCCTCCACATCGTCATTTAGCTTCTTAACCAAAAGGCTAAACCCACTGGAAATCTTTTCTATTTCCTCAAACCCTTGTCTCAGTAACCATTTAGTATCGCTCATGAAATGGTATTTCTTGGTTCCTACCACCGTTACGAGTCCACTTTTCCCTTGACTTTTCGCATCGTCAACGGCTGATTGCAGTAGTGCTTTACCGTATCCGTTTTTCTTGTATTTACCTGAGACCCAGAAGCAGTTGATGTTCAAAAAGTTAGGGGCGGTGATCGGTACCCAGGCGTTCTCAGCGGGTCCGTATTCAATGAATACTTTGGCTCTTTCATCCAGTCGTCTGAAAACATAGCCGTTGTTAAATTCATTGCTAAGCCAGTCTTTCTTTGCCTGGTAGCTATCAGCACATTTCTTGTCTGAAATGGCGCAACAGATGTGCTCCGATGAAATGTTTTCTGTATTTAGATCTATGAATGGTTGCACTGCGGATGGTTTTTCAATGATGTCTAACACTTTTTATTAGGAGGAAAGTTAATAAGATCAAGCCTCAAAGATTGCTATTAAGTAACGAGACTAAGCGAGAGTGTTGGAGAGAAACACAAGAGTCTCACAACTCACGCTCGATAGGGTAGAGTGTAGCTCCTAATGATGCTCGCGCTAGCGGGCGTATTCAGGTTAGATTGACATTGAGACTACATGTAGAGCACGGAAGTAACTTTCGCGCTAGTGAGACTGGCCGTGCGCATCATTATTCGTTACTTCGTCAATATTGACTATTTGGTTGTATTTCTGGTTGCATTCCAGAATGGTATTATTTCAAGATCAAATTGTTTCGCTATTGGACTATCCCTGGCTTATCCCCGGGAAGTCCCCGGGAAGTCCATGGGAAGTCTATGGCTTATCCCTGACTAATTCATGGGTTTGTTACGGTAAATCCATCATTTCTCATTTGATACTATCAGGTAACGAATAGGGTTATAAGGCTATTCACACGGAAGCAACCAAGGTAGCTGAAGAGTGGGTGGATATATAATTATAACAAAGATCAGATCCCTTTTACTCAGGATGATTTTTGATCCAAAAATGATTTGAATTATTTAAGCCAAAGTTTTTTTCCGATTAAGAGACTACATGTAGAGCACGGAAGTAACTTCCACGCTAGTGAGAGAAGGATCTGGCCCCAATGCAGCGATGTGTTGGGGTTTTTGTTGGTGGGGGAGGTGGTTTTGGAAAAATTGAATAGAAATTTTATTCTCCAGAATCGTCTTCAATTCTTATGGATTCAATAATTGCTATAAAAAGAAGAGTTAAAATGATCATGGTAAATGAACTTCCCAATGCATTAATGTCTTCGACCTTATAGCTCCTGATTAAGGTTTCAAGTTTTGGCTCAGATATAAGTGAAACCAGTTCTTTTGATAGTTGATATTTATAGCGTAGGGTTAACAAAAAAACTAGCAGAATAGCCGAAACAACAGCTACCGTAGTTTTTCTTACTAGCGGTCTTTTATGTATAAACCTTCTTGTCTCTTTAGAGGTCATAATCCAACCCATTCCAAGCATAATAGACACCATGTATCTCCATATATAATCTCGATATGCAAGGAGGTTTTTTTCTAATTGTTGAATCAAAAGTGAATCTGTATTACTAATTGGAGTAGTATCAAAAATTTGCCGCTCGTATGTTGACCCAAGGCCCAAGTCAATAATATCAAACAAAAACATGGAAAAGAAAACCAAAATCGTAAATGATATTCCCAGCTTTAATTTCATGGTACTTGAAGTCTTGATATGATTACTGAACCCTTTACTAAAATATTATTTTTAATTCAACTCTAAGCTAGCGCTCGTTTGTAACGAATGCCTAGGTTCTGCACGCGTTGCAAACGCGCGCTAGCTAGGGCGTTAATTATATACCAGTTTGATTTAAATCTCTTCTGTTTGATTCAATCAAATTACCTTCTTCATCAATTTTTAGAATGAACTCTATAAATCTGCTTGAGAAAACAAATCGTGTTTGTCCATTGTAAGTTCTCGATGATATTAGCTTTAAATTTCCTGGATTGACTTCAAAAGTTTCTCCTACCATTTTCTTCAATTGAGCGGTATCAAATTTCTTGACAACAATATGTTCAATATCTCTTTTCTTGAAAAAGTCATATATTTTTCCGATTCCTTTTTGACTAAATCCAGCAGTAAGATTTATTATGAAATCAGCAAAATATCCACTAGCACCCCATTCATAAATCGAAATTGTTTTTGTAAGACTTTTCAAATCAGCGTCAAATTCCTTCTGTATGAATTTTTCAAACTCCAGAGCATCATTATCTGATAAAGAATCAATCTCACCGATTGCAATTATTTCATTTGATTCATTTATTGTATTGAGCTCATCAAAATCACCGGATACCAATAATTCATATTTGGAGTTTAAACTCTTCACTAAACTGTCAGGAGTCGAACCGAAAAGATGATTAAACCTAATGAGCGGAATGTCATCAGTTGTCTTAATCAGTTCTATTGAAATTCCTTCTCCTCGATGCAAATAGTTCAATACATCTTCAACTGTTTCCGAAGTTTGATAGATGGCTGAATATCCACATCGTTCTGATGTTACATTATAACTGTCATCTCTTTCTGTTGCATAGATATCAATCCTAAATTTATTCATTTGGAGTTTTCTTATTTAATAACATCTCGATTGTGGGTAATGAGTTGTACCCTAAGCTGGCGCTCGTTTGTAACGAGTGACGACTTGTTCTCTGCACGCGCGCTAGCTAGATAGGGTCAGTTATTTTCATACGAAAGAATCAATTGTTGATTTGGTAGCTTGGTTTTGACATCACTAATAGCTTTTTCCGGATCAATTCGAGGTGCGCTTCGAATATTGTCTTGCCGTGATTTTTGATCGGTTACCCCAGGGATTCTTTCCTTGAAATTTCTAGGTCTCCCGTTATCATACAAACTTATGTCAATCATGTAAGCGGAATATCTCTTGCCGTCACTTGGTGCTGCACTTGTGTTTGAGTCTACCAAATGAAACATTCTTAGATCAACAAGTTCTTTAATCGCTTGCCTAAGTTCTTTGAAATCTTCTTGATCCTGAATAGTCATTAAGAACATGTTGGTTCTGTTTTGGCTAAATACAAAGCTCTTAACGTAGTTAAGGTATTCTTCTAATAGTTCGCTCTCTTCTGAAGAGTCTTTTTTCAAAGATTTCAATTTGTTCGGGGAATTGGATATTGAAACCTCTCTTACTTCTGGGATCGATATTTTTCGATCATTGCTGTAGTAGTCACAACACTTATTGAATAACACGAGAAAATCCCTTGGTACTCCACCAGAAGCAAGGCATAATTGATCAAATGCTCCAGCTGAAAACAATTCATCAATATCGATTGATATTTCTAACTCTTTACAGGTTTCATCCAAAAGAGCTCTCATAAAGTTCTTTAAATCCGAATATCTATCGAGTGTATAATCAAGATCTATTTCATAAATGTCTGCATTGATTTCTGTTCCAATATATTGATCTCCAATTTGAGAATAGAGTTGTGTTCGATGTTTGATAGTCCCGACTTTCAAGAAAAGGTTTGTGTCTTTAGTAAGTCGATGAAAAAAATCAAGAAAATAAGGTTGAACAGCTTTGGATAAAAAATAGAAATCATCTAAAATGAAAAAAATTGGTTTGTCATTTATGATTTTATCTAGCTGAAGAATTATTTTCTTGAAAGAAGTTAAGGAGTTCCTGATCTTCTCAAGTTTATTTCTTGTAAAGCTCTTCTTAGTTTCTTGTTCATTAGCTTCCTCGGCAGAAATACTTCCTGTGAATGAAGTGTTTTTGGTATTGATACCAGCTTTCGTTGAGGTATTTTGTTTTTGCCTTATCTCCTCTTCAAATAAGTCAGGAGTGTCTATCTGTTTTGCAAACTGCCTCAATACTCTATTAACCTGCTTAAAGAGTCTTCTTTTCTTCAGCTGTTTCCTAATTTGATAGAATTTGACCTCTGCTCTTACTTCATCTTTCAACTGGTCAAAGAGTGCCGTTAAGGCGTGGAGTAAGACATTTGGAAAACTTATGTCTTTAAAGTCATCCAGATTTGTGTAGGCAAATAAATACTTTCGATCGTATTCCTTTTTAAGTGTGTTTATGAGAGTTGATTTCCCAGCACCTCTTCTTCCAAATATGACGTGATTCTGCTTGTTAAAAAGCTTTGATTTAAAATTTCTGGGGTCGATAAATTTGATTCCAGCCTTTTCTGTAGCTCGGGTGTTTGCTTCGATGAAGTCAGTAAGTTTATTTAAATCTTCTTTATCTATCATATGCAATTGACTCTAACCCCATGCTGACGCTCGTTTGTAACGAGTGCCTACGTTGTTTCTTCGCACTGCAAACTCTTTAGATAGGTTGGTGGTTTCTTTCTACTAATTTCGCATTTTTTCACAGGGAATCAAAATGTACTATAAAGCGGAAAGTGGTATTAGAAATCCAAGAATTTCTCCAAATTTTCGTTCATGGCTTCAAGGATTTGCTTTACTGTAAGAATGGAAGGATTTTGTCGGCCGTTTTCAATGGCAGAGAGGTATGTTTTGTCCATATTCAATCTGGAACAAACATCAACCTGGCTCATACCTTTCGCTTGTCGGATTTCCTTAAGCCGCTGACCAAGTTGTTTCAGAAATTCCTCGTCTTTCATCAACAGCCAAGGTCCGAAAATTATACAAAGCAGTGGTTATGATATATCGCAACATCTTTTTAGCTTGCCTTAGCAATGGAATCTAATCACCAAATCGCACTCTCCAACCTTCTGGAATCTGCGTCCGCTCCTCAGCTAAGAGATAGCCTGGAAGACCTCTTCTTTTCTTACCTCTCAGAACCCAACGTGGTGCTTCCAAGCTGTGAGATGGTGCAGCATATTTATTTCCTTCTGCTCTTCCTACGAGAAATAGAAGCCGAAACAAAGGAGTGTGAATAAAGATTTGGGAATGAATGTCGTGATAAACTACGTGAGCTGAAGAAGGTGGTGGTTTGGGTTTATTGCTTGTGGCGGACTTTCCAACCCTCATGAAAATATTCTGACCGATGAAACCCAATCTAGGTGTAGGTTGTAGCTACACCTTCTTATATGAATTCGATCCCCATGCTGGCGCTCGTTTGTAACGAGTGCCTAGGTTCCGCACGCGTTGCAAACGCGCGCTAGCTAGAGTATTGCATAGCACGAGCAACATGCTCGCGCTAGCTGGAGATAGGGAAGGGTTCAGTTCACATATTCATTTTAGTATTTGTTATGGTCTTTTAATTTAGTTGCTCTTGAGTGTAGATATTTCTTCTTTAAGTTCTTGATTGCTTTCTTTCAGTTGAGTGTTTTCTTGTTCAAGTTTATTCACTCGCTTGTTCATGTCAATCATGTAAAGCGTTAGTTCCTCAATTTTCTGGAGAAGTTTAGCATCCATTTCCCCGAGATTAATCCCGTTTTCTGTCACTTCTGCTTTGTTTGGAACTTCTGGAAGATGGCCATTTTCGTTTATATGCTCTTCTACTTCTTCAAGTGTTCGAAGTTCGTAATCTTTCTCAAAAACAAAGTCGGACCAGCCAGTAGCTTCTACTTTAACCTCTCGCGCACCAATGGAACCTTCAACAGCTAGTTTGTGGGAGCCTGTAGAAACTGTTCCAACACCTAAGTTACCATTGACTATCAGTTTTCCTGGATTTTGTGAACCTCCTCCTGAGTAGTTCTGATATAGTTCCAAAACTGCGTCCCCATAATGACCATAGTCAGTGCCAATCCTCATATGATTGGAAGATCCTGTTCCACCAGACCATATTTTGAACCGATTTTCAATTGAACTAACTCCTACAGATATAACACCAACAACATCAAGTTTAAATGTAGGGTTGCTAGTTCCAATCCCAACATTGCCATTTTCTGAATAAATCACTGATTCATTATCATAGTTGTGTTGGGCAAATAGGTTAGTAATTGTTGAGCTTACTAAGAGAGTTAAGAATAGTTTTTTCATTGTGGTATAATTTTGATCTGGTGGTAATTGAATATAACACCTTTATATCAGGAAAGATACTACGTTATTAGTGAAAAAATTCCTAACAAACTACCCTATAGGAATGATAAACCCAATCTAGGTGTAGGTTGTAGCTACACCTTCTTATATGATTTCAATTTCTCATTGACGTTCACTAATTCATGTTAGAAATGCATTTCTGACTCGTTGAATTTTCGCTTTGAAAGCAAATGGAATAGGAAAGGCGTAGGAAAACCTAACGCCTAGTAGTGTGCTTTTTGGTTGAATGCTAGACTTGGTTAGGGTATCTACAATATCGCTACTTAACTGTAAAAGTTGCTGTCAGTCCTACGCTAAAGTTTCTTGGAAGCTTCTGTACTCCAAAAATTGCTCTTGAATGATTTCCTTTTTCTTCCAGTACGTTGACAAGTAGATCCGATGCTCCGTTCACAACCTTTGGTGAATCATCCCAGTTGTTTCCAGCTTGAAAATAGGCGTCTATGTTCAGACCAATTAGGTTGTCAAACCCTACTTTCTGCTGAATTTGAGCAAGAACATTAAGCGCGGATAGTTCCATTGCCTTACGTCCTTGTTCCGTATCAAGTTCGTCTCCAAGCCTACCTTGATAAAGTATTCCCCGTTGAGAATTGGAAATTGGATGGCTACATATGCAATGTCGTTTCGAATGTTTACCGATACATAGTTTCCACCTGGAGTTGATACTTCAGGTAATGCTAAACCGAGATTACTGAGGTTTTCTAAAGCTGTCATTCGTTGCTACAGACTCATAACGTCCAACTCATCTGTAAGTTGAACTTTTCAAATAGCTAATAAAAGTATGAGCTAGCACTGGCCTTTACAAATAGCTCCGTCAGTGCGGCCGACGAGGTTTAAAGTTGTTAACTAGATTGCATTTTAGCGCACAGCATTTCTATCTTTGCTTTTTATGAGAACAATCTCTCTTCACATATTGAACGCTCAGGAGTCGGTATAAAAGGCAGTAATTAGTATTGGATCTTCCATTCATTACTGTCGAATCTTATCATATACCTATGCAACGGTGATCTGCCTGTGATCGCTTGGGTGTGATTTCATTTTAGTTATTTTCTGAAAACTAATTACCTCTTGGTATTCAAACCTTTCGTGTTTGATTCCAATAGGCTGTTTGTTACACTCATTGGTCTGGGAAAAGGTCTAAAAGCGCTTACGAACCAGTAACTAATCAAATGAGGTGTGGTGAGAAATTACCATACCGTTTTCATACGAAATATTCAAGCAAATGACAAAGCGAGCATACACTATCAAGGACTTAGGTTTTAATGAATACCTGGATGAATATAGAAGAGATCACCTTGCATCTTTTGATGTAGGGCGGGTTATTCTTGAACATAAAGAGCGGTACATAGTACTGACAAAGCAAGGTGAAATAGACTGTGAACTCATTGGGAATCTACGATTTACCGCTCAAAACAGATCTGATTTACCTGCAGTCGGTGATTGGGTAGCACTGAACCCATACGATAGGGATAAAGGATTGATTCATGCGGTTTATCCAAGAGCGAATGTTTTAGAGCGGCAAGCCGTCGGACGAAATGGTGAGAAGCAAATCATTGCTTCCAATGTAGATGTTGGGCTGATTGTCCAATCTGTTAATAGAGATTATAGTATTAATCGATTGGAGCGATACATTACCATTTGCCATTCTGCCAACATTCAGCCCATCATCATTCTCAATAAGATTGATTTAATTGAAAAAGAACAGTTAAAGGAAATTCTCAATGAAGTAGGCCATCGTATCAAGGGAATCCTGGTATTGACAACTAGTAGTTTGACAGGTGAAGGACTTGATCAAATAAAGCCTTTGATCAAGGCGGGCAAAACCTATGTTTTACTTGGTTCTTCTGGTGTTGGCAAATCCACATTGATCAATTGCCTGACGGGTAATTCGCTAATGAAAACGGGAGCCATCAGCGAATCTATTGATAGGGGGAAACACGTTACCTCACACCGAGAGTTGATTGTGCTTGAAACAGGTGGAGTGATCATTGATAATCCGGGAATGCGAGAAGTAGGTATTGCCGATAGCTCATTAGGATTGGAGTTAACCTTTGAACAGATATATGAGTTGGCCAAGGGATGCAAATTCAATGATTGCAGCCACCAAAGCGAAGAGGGTTGTGCGGTACTTGAAGCGTTAGATTCAGGAGCGTTGAATGAAGAAACCTACGAAAACTTCCTGAAGCTCGAAAGGGAGCAAGCTCATTTTTCGGCAACCGTTTATGAAAAGAGGAAGAAAGATAAAGCCTTTGGAAAGATGATCAAACAGGTTGTGAAACAGAAAAACATTGGTAGAAACTAATTAAAAAGATAGGAGCGGTTTTTTAAAGATCGCTCTTAATTACTTCGCTATGCTGGCGCTCGTTTGTCATGTGATCTGCGTTTTAATACAGTTTTACCTATTGTTAGCGCTTGTCAGCTTCTTTTCTAAAGTTACGCTAAACAGTTCTTCTTTCTTATTCCTCCCTTTAAGTTCTATCTCTCCTTTAGAGCTGTACCGATAGTGGGAAGGGGGTAATAATTCTTTAACTGCACCTGAGATCAGTAAGTCGGCTTTTAATTCCTTGCAAAGACTTTGGATTCTAGCGGTTGTATTTAAGACATCCCCTGTAAATACAATTTCCTTTTTTAAGGCTCCAATTTCTCCAATCGTGACTTCACCGAAATGAATCCCAGCCTTGAAGCCAATTTCAAAACCATATTCTTGGGATAAAGCCTCTTTCTGTTCATGGAGGCGTTCGCGTATGGCAAAGAAGCATTTGATGCAGTTTGCCTGATTAAGACCGTTCTCCGTTTTCCATGAAATCACGATTTCATCGCCTATGTATTGGTAGACTTCACCGCGTGAATTGATGATGGGATCGGACATCATATTGTAATAGGTGTCCAGCAATTTGAAGTATTTTATGTGGCCTAGTGCTTCGGCTATTGTAGTTGAAGATTTCATGTCTAGGAACATGAAAATCCGCTTTTCAATTTTGGGTTGATGGTATTTCCCGGAAATAAAATTCAAAAACACATGATGTCCTAAGTTTTCACTTATAGCTGAATAGATCAGGCAAACCATAAGCCTTACAGACAAATGAAGTAAGGTGGTTAGGAAAGAGATACTTACGAGGAACCTACCCAGTTTTTGCCAGGCATCAGCTTCTAGCAGACTTATGCCAGTTTCGAGTGAAGATGCCACAGGAAAAAGGACGACAATAATGATAATAAATAGGGTAAGGTAGATTAAGAACTTATAAAAGAACTTGGCACTCAGTGTTCGGTTTGAGAATCTCTTTTCTAGGTATACCACTTCTAAAACCCCTACAATAACTCCAACAAGGACATTCGCAAGGCTAGCAAAAATCAGCACGGGGATGGTCAAGGAAATATCAGTATCTGGATTGAGGTTTTGGTTACGTGTTACTCCAATCTCTGTGATGTCAGTTATCCATCCACTCAGTAACCAGATAATCGCGAAGGGAGCAATCCTTGAAATGTTTCTTTTCGCTTTTGGAGATATTTTCACGATAAGCTGACAATGTTAGGTTAAATGTAAGGAATGATGATTTATTATCGCTAACACCTTTATATCGGGAAAGGTGCTGCATTATTAGCTCAAAAATTCCTAACAAACTCCCCTGTAGGAATGATAAACCTAACCTAGGTGTAGGTTGTAGCTACACCTTCTTATTTTATTTCAATTTCTCAATTGACATTCACTAAATCATTTTGAAATGAATTTTCTGAGTCGTTGAATTTTAGCTTCGAAACCAATGAAATATGGAAGCTTAGTTACCCTAGTTCGGAAAAATAGAACATTAACTTTATCTTAAAACCATAATTTGATTTTAGGCCAGTTAATATGAAGGAAATTGTTAATCTAAACGAGGGGCTATCCAAAGCAGAGAGCATCCGTAAATCCGCACGTACCAAGCTTAGAATCAACGTTATGATGTTCTTCATTGTGTACGGGGTAGGCATTCCTTTGGCCAATCATTTGTGGGATAGCAACAGGACCTTATTCTACGTGGTGGTGATTTACATGATGTTGAATGTTTTCCTTCAGTTGTTCATTTACATTAGAATCACTTCCGGATACGAACGGTTCGTTTCTACAACGCTAATGAATCAATTGGTCGCTTTGAAGTTTCCTGGGGTGGTTTATGAGGTTGACGATTCTGAAAAGAAGAAAGTAATCAGCGAAAGCAGGTTGTTTAGGTTTGATGCAGCACTTGAAGAAAATGACGGCTATTTCCATGGAACGATTGATGGCTTTCGTTTTCACACCTTTAGGTTCTACATGCCTTTCCGGGAAGTATCCGGGATTTTTTCCAGAATCAATAATCCCCAACTAGTCAATTCAGATGTGATTTTAATCAAAAAGGCATCAAAGGCACTATCGGGGATTGGTGAGCTGGTAAAAGAATTACCTGGGGTCAAAAAATTGCTGCCTGAAATTCCAGAACTACCAGGCGTCATTCCGGAATTAGATGAGTATTTCCATATTTATTCAGAAACAGAAGAGGCAATTAGAACCGCTCTTTCAGAGCATCGGGTAGCTCTTTTACAAAAGCTCGCGAAGGAACAGCATAAATTAAAAACTCTTAGTTTTTCTTTTATTGAAGAAGAGATCTTCATGTATGATGACACGCATGAAGCTTTGTATGAATTGCCATCCGTCAAGCATAAACTGACAGATTCATCACCTGACATTGTTTTCAAAGGATTAACCGAAAGGGTAAACTTATTGAGAGAATTGAGGGGTTAGTTTACAGGAATCACCAAGAGTTGTTATCAGCTCTTTTGCTTTCTCAGTATTTTGGCAATCCTATTGTTTATGATTTCTGACAAATTCCACATATACAAGTCAGGGTCGGTTGTACTGTAGAACTGAATAACGACAGCATCAAGGTCTTCGTGATAGTTAGCGAAATTCTGGTATCCGGGAACCCAGCCGGCATGTTCATACTCGTAAACGTAGATTTCTTGTTCTCCTTTATCAAGCAAAGAACCATCGTTTAACGCTCTTAGGAAGGTTCCCACATCTTCTGCGGAGGCTAACATGCCATGATCATCAGCCCTTAAATTGTAAGGGTGGCCCACATGATACCCACTCATCACATCATCTATATTCACTTCACTTAAGGAACCATAGGTATCGTTCAGCTTTAGCGGTTTCAAAATTTCTTCCTGAATGAATTGAAAGTTTTCATAACCTAGTTCATCATCCATGATCTTATTGAGTAGCAGGTAATTTGTGTTACAATATTCATAGTCTTCACCGGGTTCAAAGTTGGCTGGTTTGTCCAAAATCAATGCTACACTTTCTTCATAGGTGTCCGTTGGTGCTGCCCAAAAATTAGGAGTGTTTGTAAAATTAGGAATACCACTTCTGTGCTGTATCATCAGCCTCAACGTGATTTTCTCAGCGTTTTCGACTCTTCCTATCAGGTCCGGGAGATAATCAGCAATGGTCTTATCTAAAGAAAGCCGTCCATCTTTTACCAGTTTTGTGACAGCAACAGCATCATATAGCTTGCTGATGCTAGCGATCTTAAATAGTGCTTGAGGTTTAGCAGGTATCTTGGATTCTCTTTCATGCCAGCCAGAAGTAAAATATTGTGGAGGTTTATCTGCCTGGTCGATATAAACAATCATCCCGTCAAACCCGTGTTCTATTGCCTCATCTAACTGGTCTTGAACCGTATCCGGTAGCGGAAGTATCCACGCCTTAACCAAAAGCCATGGCACGAAGAATAAAGAAACAATTGTTCCAACGATTAGTGTAATTCTGATTATTAATGTTGTTCGTTTTTTCGTCATTTATTTTAGATCGATGGGATGTTGATCATAACCCTTTTGTGTCGGGAAAGATACCGCGATATTAGCTAAAAGATTTCTGTTAAGTTTTTACACCAGCTCTCGTTTGTAAAGAGTGCTTGCGTTCTAATACACGTGTACTAACAAGCGCTTACTTGAAAAACATTTACCTACTTAACGATCACTGCATAGTCATCCGAGAACACCCACAAGTACATGACGGCATCTGAGCTATTCCAATCCTTCGGGTTTTCAAGCAAGGATTTGAGCGAAACGTTCATTAAATAGAGGTAGTTGTCTTCCTCATCTTTATAGCAATTGACGTACTCCTCGTCCCAATCTTTTCTTTTCATCTCGCTAACTTCCTCATCATAGCTAATCAGAAAATTGGCTTCTTCCACTCCGTCGATAAACATTTGAAGTTGGTAGTCGCTATCCTTCATGTCTGTAATCACAAAATTGACATCCGCCTCATAGGTATTCCAGCTACTTGGCCAGTCTTCCCATTCTCCATTTTCCCTTTGAATCTGCTTGAACTTGGTGCATTTAATTAGTGAAGACTGAGAATAAGCAATGGAAGTAAAGCATAGAAGTGTGGAAAGAAAGGTAAGTCTGATCAGCATAAGGGATAATTTCTAAACAGAATATACAAATACCATGCAAACCCAGCGAGTATCACCTTTCATTTGAAAAAAAGAACTTAACTGTAAAGTGTGGGTTTAGAAAACCCCTCGGCAACTCTCCTCAAGGGTCACTTTGATTCTATCGACTTCCACTGCGCTCTCCGGAATGTCACCCTGCTCGATACCCGGATAATTGGTAGATGATTTCCAGCTTTGAATGATGGCACTAAAATATTGGGAAGCGGCTTCATCCGTTTCGTATACGATTAGCTCGTAGGATTCATCCTTGTCTCCTCCAAACCGGGTAATCACTTGCCATTCCCCATTTCTTTTGTACGAGGTATTAGTGTGGTCTGATTGAGGGTAATAGCGATTATCGGAAGGCTTCAACAGTACCCAGATGTCTTTATCATGGCCTTCAGGATAGACTCCCATCGTCAATATCCGACATTTGACTGCATCACCTTCGATCGGAGATATTACCTGTATTTTTTCCACCGGATATTGAACTTGCAATTTTCTGCCAACATCTGGTTGTTCAATTTGACCTTGCAGATTTATTGCTCCGTAAGAATAGCCTCCGTACATGAGCAGAATAAATCCCACAATTCCTACTGGAATCCGTAGTTTGAGATTGATCAATTGTAAAGAGGAAAAGCTGTCCAAAATCGCAATAATCATGAGAACAGCACCAATAAGAAGAACGATCATTTCGGACGACATGATGAAAATTTAGGCTTGTGAAAAATGGTTATCTAAATATAACAAGATCTAGCCCAACATGTTTGGAAAATCGACGTGTAGGATGGGAAATTGAAATAACAGGTAGGGTGTTTTCTTAGCTTATTGTATTGAAGAATAATAGGACTAAAATTATAAACAATGAATAAAAATAGCTTCTTAATTTCTTTGGTATTGATCGTAGTGTTGGCATCATCTTGTAGTAATGAAAATGCAGATGTACCTGTTCCGATTACACGTGAGCTCTCTATAAATGAGGCAGAAATAGCCAGCTCAGCAAACAACTTCACGTTTGATCTAATGACGGGGATTGAGAACGAGTTTCCGAATGAAAACTACTTTATCTCATCATTTAGTGTCAGTACAGCTCTTTCAATGGTCATGAATGGAGCTTCAGAAACCGCACAAGAAGGTTTTATTGAAACGTTGGGCTTGGATGGTATGTCAGCTTTGGAGATCAATGAAGCTTATAAATCACTTACTGAATACATTTATAGTCTTGATCCATCTGTCACTTTAAATGTGGCTAATTCTAACTGGTACACGGATGAATACACGATCCAAAGTGACTTTGCTAACACGTTAGAGACCTATTACGATGCAGAAATCTTTGAAAGAGATTTTGGCAGCCCTAGCACATTGAATGCACTAAACGAGTGGGTTGAAAAGGAAACCAATGGAAAGATTAAGAATATTCTTGATGCGATCAATCCTGACGATGTGATGTTTTTGATCAATACCATTTACTTCAAAGCGATCTGGACTAATCCATTCGATCCGGACAAAACGACAGATCTGCCTTTTGTTTTATCAAACAATCAGACAGTAAATGTTCCAACCATGGTAGGGGAGGTGAAACACTGGACCTCCTATGACAATATATTAGAAGCGCAGGTCATCGAGATTCCGTATGGAAACGAAAACTATGCCTTTACGATTATCATGCCTGATGATCCTTCTGACATTAACAATCTTGTTTCACGTATTGATGTGAATCGCCTCAATAGCGTGTTGACAGACTCAACCACCAGTGTAAGAGATTTGCATCTTCCCAAATTCCAACTCGACTTTAAAACGGATCTGTTAGCTCTTTTGGTTGATATGGGAATGCCAATAACCGGCTTAGATAATTTGTTTGTGGAAACACTTCCACTGGCGATTAGTAAAGTGATTCATCAGTCTTTTTTGGAGGTCAATGAAGAAGGATCAGAAGCGGCAGCAGCCACAATAGTGGGAGTGGAAGCTACTTCATTTCCAGTTCCAAATAAAGTTAATCAACCATTTGTTTTTCTTATTCGGGAAAGAAATAGTGGTACGATCTTATTCTCCGGAAAACTGTTAGATCCGCGTTAACTGAGTTTTTAGATGTGATCGTTTGTAACGTTACCTACTTTGGTCGGTCAAGCGTTACAAACGATCACTTTTAATGGTTTCATTCCATTTTGTTCGTTGTGGCAACTTCTCTGTGCAATTTCCATTTCCCATCATTCTTGTCTCTTTTCAATATGGCTAAGAAAGTATCTGTAATTTCAACTGGTTCTCCATCTTCATTCGTGTAGTACACTGAGCTTGTTCCAAAATCATAGGCGATACTATCGCTAACGATAATCGTTTCCATTGGCTTCATTATCAAACTATCATAGCTAAAGGAACCAACGGGTTCACCCGCAAGGCGTTTGTATTCTTCCCATGTTCCACAAATAGGTGTTATGGATATTATGTCTTTGGTTCCATATTTACTTAAGTCACCGTAGCGTTTTTCCTTAATTGCCTGTTGAAATAAAGCTCTGGTTTCCTCAATTGACTCCAGTTCCTTTGGAATATCAATTTTGCTTCCATTAACTGAATTTTCTTCAGGTTTTCTGCCATTATTGTTACAAGAAAAGAAGGTTAAGGCCAGAAGTAAGAATGTTAAATGTTTCATGTTAGGTTTGGTTATAGGTTAAGTCTTTATTGTCCTCAATAATTTTTCTGAGAGTGTGGTTAGGATGTGTTTCATCGCTTATTGTTTCAAGCGGGCTTTAGCATTACTCTTTCTTCAAAGTAGGATATTCGATCCCTAGCTGCTCCAGGTAGGTATCGTATTTGGTCTCGTCGTAGTAATACTTCTCAAGTGCCGGCCGAAACTCCCCTTGGATCTCCGTATTCAAGTAGATGGCCGGTTCTTCATCTTCACGGATCATGGGATTGTATTCAATTTCCATTCCTTGTACCTCCCGAAAATATTTCCATGCTTCTTCTACTAGTTCGGGTTTTAGTATAAAATCCAGAAGCGTCATGGCTTCTGCTTTCGCACCAGCGACTACTCCTTTATGAGCAATGGGTGTAGCCATAGCAACGGCATTGGACCAATGGTGGCCCTGAAGGCCCGGAATGTTCGAAGGGTAGCGCATGGTTACAGTTGGAAGCTTCCAGCTAATGTCCCCAATGTCATCAGAGCCGCCACTAACGAAGGATCGTATGGGCAACCCAATGGTATCTAGCTTGGTTTCCAATCCGTCCACATTAATTGCTCCAACTTCTTTTTGAAGTGCTCGTGCCAGCGCTTGATCTTTTTCGTCCCATTTCGGAAGGCCTACTTCCCGAATGTTTTGGTACATGGTTGCGGCAATAACTTTATTGAAATGCCTTGGCCAGGCACTACCTAATATTTTACTGTTCATTTTAGTCTGCGTCATCTGGGCAGCTCCTTCTGCAATCTCATTGGCACGTTTATACATCGCCATGATCTTGGGGTAGGTCACGTTTCTTAAGAAAAACCAAATCGATGCTTTTGAAGGGACAACATTGGGTTGATCTCCGCCATTTTTAATGACATGATGAGATCGCTGCAGCGGATCGAGATGTTCACGTTGGTATTGCCAGCCGATACTCATGAGTTCGACAGCATCCAGCGCACTACGTCCACGCCAAGGGGAGCCTGCTGCATGGGCAGCCTCTCCATCAAACGAATACTCTACTGAAATAAGCCCGGTACCTCGAGACTGTCCGAAGGAAACAGTGAGGTTATTACTTACATGGGTGAAAATACTGATGTCGACATCATCAAAATAACCATCTCGTGTGTAATAGGCCTTGGTTCCTAACAACTCTTCAGCCACTCCGGGCCAAAGCATCAACGTGCCGGAAAGACCTTCTCGCTCCATGATTTCTTTTACTGCCAGCGCTGCAACAATATTTAAGGGAGTGCCCGAATTATGACCTTCTCCATGACCTGGAGCTCCATCCACTAATGGATCATGATAGGCTACACCTGGTTTTTGCGAAGCTTTTGGGATGCAATCCAGGTCGCTTCCGATCGCGATCACCGGCTTTCCTGATCCCCATTTAGCGGTCCATGCCGTAGGGATACCACTGATGCCATTTTCGATAGTAAACCCATTTTCTTCTAAAATCCCGGTGAGGTATTTAGAGGTTTCTACTTCCTGGAATCCCAACTCTGCAAAGCTGAACACCTTATCAACCATTACCTGGGCCATTTTGGCATTTTCCTCCACTTTTTGGGCTGCTTCTTTTTTAAGTGCTGAAATCTTTTCTTCAGAGTATTTTTTCTGCGAAATGCCAACAAAACTTGCGGCTGAAAGCAATAGAACAAGTAGCTTCTTCATGTTGATTTAGATTGATTCACCTATTAAGTAAGTGAAGGATCAGATAAAGTCAAAGGGAATAGGGCAAAAATGAGGGTAGCTGAACTTTTGGAAAAATTTACTTATTGACGCTCATTGAAGCCAGTAAAGTTCGAATGTCATGCTGAACTTGTTTCAGCATCTTCGGTTATCCCTTGAATGAGTAGTTATGGATCAAAAACTGTAGCTCTTTAATTCGAACTAATCAATGTAGAAAGTTCTTGCGAGCGAACCGCCATTTCTTTTGATATAGTAGAGATGCGATCAAACTGATTGACGCTACCTTGGGAAGAAGTGTTAATGTGAAGGATGGATTGATTGATCTGCTCTGCACCGTGTTGCTGTTCGGTGCTTGAGAGTGAAATTTGTTCAATCATGTCATGAATCCTCTTGAAGTTTGGAAGTACTTCAATGAAGCTGGTGTTCAACTTCTCATTTATTTCTCTATTCTGTTCTGATAATTGATTGATCTCATTAGCAGCCAGTTGACTTCTTTCGGCCAGCCTTCTGATTTCCCCTGCAACTACGGCAAAGCCTTTTCCGTGTTCTCCAGCTCTCGCGGCCTCTACGGCGGCATTTAAAGCTAGTAAATTGGTTTGTCGGGCTATTTCTTCTACTACTTGAATTTTCTCCGCAATCTGCCCAGTCGAGGCGATACTTTCTCGTATAATTTTTTCATTCTCCTTAATGATTTCCTCAATCTGTCTGGAGGTAGTTACAGCATCTTTTGAATTGTTTGCATTGGCTTCAATATTTGCTACCATTTCTTCAACGGCTGCCGAAACTTCCTCGACGGATGCAGCGGTTAAGTTGAGTTGCTCACTCAAAGAATTCACTGTTTCGTTGCTCACACTACTTGCATCTGATAAGGAAGTGGATACTTCTTCCACTGTTTTGAAAATATCAATCATCCGGTCTTTTTCTACCAAAGAATTGTTGAGCCGCAGCATTTCCATGGTGTCATTTTGGAATCGATAGGCCCAGAATCCACTTACTCCGAACATGACAACCGCCAACACCACGTGGATGACGAATGTCTCTAAACTCATGTAATCCAACTGTGTGAAATAGATCCCTTCGTAACCTCTGTAATATTGCAAGAGCGCAAATGTCGCATGGTGAATGGCTACAATTAAAGTCAATGGGATTTGTAACTTCCAGTTCCGGAAGGTAATCAACACGGCAGACCCTATCAGCGCGAAGAAATGCATTTCGAACATTCCATGCATTTGATAAATAAACTGAGCCATGAAAATGGCCAAGACCGCTGCAAACACATATTGGTATAAGATTTTTTCTGGCAATAATCGTTTTGTGATTGCGACAGCTGCTAGACAAAGTGCACCCACGCCAAAACCAACCATGAAGGTTTGGTATTTGAAACTCATCAATACTCCGGCCAGGAAATAGCCGACAAGAATGACCCACATATGCCGGTCTGATTTTTCCTGCTGTTCTGCTAAGTATTCTATGTTTCTTTCCTTTAAAACGCTATCGTCAAGTTCTTTGGTGGTAATCATACTATTAGTGGTTGGTTTTTCTATCTAATGAACATCCATAAGCTGTAAAGGCGGTCGATGGCACATCCAAAGGGAGATCAATCAGAAATGTTTCGATCGCCATTTTGGAATAATCCGAATTTGGATTGGTGCAGTACCTTGCGAGGTTATAATTTCCCCGGTAATACAGTTCGTTCTGTTCGTCGAGTAAGACAATTTGAGGCGTGGAATAAACACCCAATCTTTTAGCAAGTGTTTTATCCTTATCTGCTACCAGTTTTACTCCAAGCTTCCTTAAATACGCGACATCTTCTTCTTTTACTCCTTCGGTTGTTTCCTGAACAACCGCAAAACATTGGAATTCATCACCGTATTTTTTGATGAGGTTTTTATACGTAGTGAAATTGAATTTTGAACACGGACACTTGGGATTGAAGAAATGAATGAACTTCTTTTCTCCTTCTCTGTATAGATCGGTACTTACTACCGATCCCATTGCTACTTCCTCGTAATCTTTCGGTACGGGAGTAGGAATCCAGTATTGAATTTCATTTTGATAAAAAAGATACCCTATCATTGATACAATAACTACCAATGATAAGGCTGCAATGGTGGCTCTTAGCTTCATCTTAATTGGTGGCAAACATGATAAAGGTAACAAATAACTCTGCTAAGTGTTTGCCACGATTTAGAAATAGTCATTAATGCATGAAACGGATTGATGTCATCGATACACTTTTCCGATTATCATTAATGGAGTAATAAGTTTATTTTTAGAGTGCTCAGATAAAGTGCTAGATGAGGTGTAGATATCTTGATCCTTGGGCTTAGTTGGCAGCTTTTGCTCCTTCCACCTCTAAGAATTGAAGTATTTTAGATACTTGAGTGTCGACACTTTTGATTCTTTTAATCGTGTAAATCAAACTGCGTTTCTTTCCATCTGTAAGGCGTCCATAAATTGTTTTGGCATTTGGATCTTGATCCAATAACACAAGAAGAACTTCTGGTTCTTCAACTCCTAAGGGATTTGGATCCTCGTAAATTTTGAATTGAACATTATCACCAAGTTCCTTCTTCAATCTCCTTAAGTATTTGGTCGCCACAATGATGAAGAAATTACCATCTCCTAAATGATTTAGACCACACGAATAGGAGACAACATTATCAATTTCACACTTCAATCTAACCGATTTCTTTTTGTCAAATTGGTCGACAACTGTCTTATCAACAGTTAAATAGAAATATCCTCCTTTTCTTTTTTCTAATTGTTCGATAGGTTGTTCAAAAGAAAATTCTGGCATAGAGAAATGCTGCTAACTTAAATTGACTTCTTTGAGGTTTTATTTATTTCATTATGGTGAACAGCTGTCGCCTGGCCCTGTTTGTGGTCACATAAAATCGATCCACAAGCCCATTATTGTCTTTGGAAAATTCCACCGAGCCGAGAAACCATCGGGAACCGACATAATCTTCACCCCAGGCTCTTGACAGTTCAATTGTTCCATGCCTGAAATGTTTCAATAACAGCTGGTCCCCGTCAGCAATTACTTCATAAGTAGTGAAAAGTTCGGCGCTTTCATACGTGCCGAGGTAATCACGAGGATTAATTTTTGGGGCAGCGACAGAGGTATCGACCTTATCACGCTTGCTACCAGAATAGGTCAATGCGTTAACATTTCCTGCATCGTCACGGTGAAAAGTCATCGTGCGGTTGGAATAAGCTTCGATTCGGAAAACAGAGTCGGAGAGAGGTGTCATCGAGAACTTATCTTCATTGGTAGCTTGGGTCCAAAGTTGTCCATCGCTGTAAGTCAACTCCACATACCAGCCAGGCCCTAATTTGTATACTCCAGTTAATTCGTTCATTACGGATGCGGCTACTTCAACTGGATTTTCTTCCGTGTCTGTATCGGTTTCTTCGTCCGATGTATCCAACAGATAATCTGCTATTTCTCGTGCCATCCGGTTTGTGTTCTGTCCATGGTTGTTAAGGACAACAATTCCATAACCGCTCTTAGGCAAAATGCATAAATACGTTCGGAAACTGGCCCAACTTCCTGAGTGACTGATCCAGGGTGCATCTTCGTATTCTGTAACACTAAGTCCAAAGGCATAGCTTATTTCTTCACCGTTGTTGAGAATTCCTTTGGTAAACATTCGTTCAACTACTGATTGTTTGTCTCCTGGATTCATTAGATGCATGACCCACTTGGAAAGATCGGTACTAGTCGAGTACATGGAACTTGACCCAAGCGCTAAGAGGTTGTTCGGGGTTGCAGTGAATACCCCATCTGATGAACCATATCCTTGTGCTCGATTAGGAATGGATTCCGTGTGATTATCGAGAAACAAGGTTTGGTTCATGCCTAATGGCTGGAAAATATTCTGATTGGTCCATTCTCGGAAGGTCACTCCTTCAACTCGCTGAACAATTTCGGCTAGCAGATTATAACCCGTGTTCGAGTAAGAATATTCTACTCCGGGTTCATAATTGAGCGCTCGTTGATGATAGGCCATTCGTAGGATCTGTTCGAATGAAATCACATCGTGAAAGGACCATCCGGCCACTGGAAGCGTACTAGTCCAATCCCGAATGCCGCTGGTGTGATGAACGAGGTGATCAATGGTGATTGTTTTTCCAAAATCTGGGAGTTCAGGAATGTAGGTTCGAACGTCCTCATTAAGGGAAATTTTTCCTTCTTCTACCAAGGTTGAAATCGCATAGGCACAAAACTGCTTGGAGACGGAGGCAAGGTCAAACACAGTAGTTGGGGTAATTTCAATTCCATGTGAAAGATTGGCCATGCCAAAGCCTTTGTTCAAAATGACTTCTCCGTCTTTGACAACCATCACCGCAGTACCCGGTGATCGATCATTATCAACTTCCGCATACATTTCGTCAATGAAAGCTTCAAGATCGCTGGTGGATTGAGTTGGTGCGCACGCATGTAAAACCAAAAGGACAAAGAATGGGAACCATCTGTTTGAGGAGCTAAACTTTTTCATCATTGTGGAGATTAGATCTTCCTCAAGATAGGGAATATTGGGGTGAACTTCGAGTAAAGGTGAAATGATTACAAGCTCAGATCAAAGCTGAACTTCACAGCAAAATTATCGGCATCACCGGAGGTGTAGGTGAGACGATGGAAGGCTTGAATAGAGAGCACGCGCAAAATGTTGCTGATCCCATAACCCACTTCAATGTAAGGAGTGGAGGTCCATTCTCTGAACGGAAGAACTGGATTTCCATCTGTACCAATGGGAAATTGAGAAATGGCGATGTTCTCGTTTCTTAGTCCGCCCCACAGAATATTCGCACTGATGATGGATCGGAGTTTTAATTTTCGCATCAATGGAATACGGTTCAAAAAGAAACCTTCAAAGGAGTGATTATACCGTAGCTCAGCAAATCGATCAGAAGAGAATTCGAAGAAATCCATCAGGTTGTAAGCAAATCCAACATAAAAGGGATTCTCATTTCCGATCGGATTGAAAAGCAGTGAATAGGGGACTTCTCCAAAGAAATAGCCACCTTCCAATTTAAAGTTGGAGATGCCGAGTATTCCCATTTTTTGTCTTTTCTCCACAGAGAATTGAAGTTTATGATAATTGAAATCACTACCAATAAGCTCGTTAAATCCTCTCGCGTACTTTAGTTTGAAGAGAGGTGATCTAATGGTCCCTAAACTCAATCGATCATTGTCATTCATCACAAAGACTTCATCTTTTCCATAGCGTATTTCTATAGCACCTTCTGTGATGTCATAACCAGAACTTGTTGTTGTTCGGCTCTCGTCGGTGAAGTAATTGAAGGCGAATAGTGCATCATGAGATTCGTGTCGCAAGGAGAGATCCGTTTGAAAGCCTTTGCCTAATTGTCGTTTGAAATTGAGTTTGTATTTGTTTTTAAGAAATGGCTGAGTCAATGTTCCGAAGCGACTGAAGGCATAGAATAAACTATTGGGTGCAATGTCTCGATTCAAAAGCCAAATCTGTTCTACTTCCCTTTGTTGTTCATAAGTTATGGTTGTCCATGGCCTTCGGTTGAGAATCAAAGTTGTGTAGGCATTGTACTTGTATCTTTCATCATCAAAACCGTACCCTATATAGCCTCCGAGTACAAGCTTTTTACTGAATGCATAATTTGTTCGGGCACCAAATCCAATCCTGAATCCTTCAATATCATTGTTTCCGACGAAAACCGAAGAAGGACCAAGATCAACCGGACCTGTTTTGATATATCCGGTAACACCGAACTTGAACAGATTAGTTAACGCTTTTACTTGTGGTACACTTTTCAGCGAATCAATCATCTTGAAGACGTTCTCTTCAGTGCTTGAAAGCGAATCATGCCGATTTTGTTCCCAGTAGAGATCGTCAGACTGCCGGACTAATGGGTCCATAGAAATTGTCTCCAGGTAGAAATCATCTTCCTTGGGTTGGTTGACAATGAAATCTTTGTTTGAAACATAAAACTTAGAAAGCAACCCTGCGGTGTTTGGTGTTAATTGTTTGACATCAATGACCACTCTGGTTTTGGAAGGCAACCAAGGCCCTGCCTCAGTCGGAACCAACTCTTGTTGGATCTTGATTTTTTCAATGAAATTCAGGTTTGCCTTTTTGGAAACCTGGGCGTCCATTCGTTTCAAAGCAAACTCGTCTTTTGTGATCCACATGGTGCCACTGAACGCCAAATCTTGTTCCTGTTTTGGAAAAAAATCCAATTGGTAGCAGTATTTGTCATCGATGTAGAGACTATCGGTCAGGTCGTATTCATACATCAATTTCCAGCCATCAGCAATTGGACTCGAGAATTCCTTGCTTACAATGTTCATCCAGTTTTGGTAGAAATTGTATTCCTGGAAACTGCTACCAATGACTTGAGATGTAAGCGTGCCATCAGTTATTCCCACACCGGTAAGCCTGGTTCGAAGCATTCTCTCATGGCGTGCCACCGGATTTTTTCGATAGTGAAAACGAGAAATAGCTTCAGAGATGAGCACTGGTAGCATGGGCTTTCCATCTTCTCCGGCAATGATCTCGATACTATCCAACACATGCGTGATCTTGGACATGATTTTACGTTGCTTCATCTTGTCGGAAATGTTGTCTACATCAAATTCCGTTCGTGTATAGCTTTCGTATTCGTATGCATTTAACTCTCGTTTGTCGTTTTTCTTTTTATTTCTAACAACTCCCTCGAGAATGGCGAACGCTGGGTTTTCGCCAGGAACAATGACTACTTCGCTTAGTGCCACAACGTCCTCATCCAACTGGAAATTGATCACCTGATTGGTCCCTCGTGATAATGGCTTCACACGTTTGATATAGCCGATGTAACTCACCTCTATGGAGTCTACTGGGAGAGAGGTTTCGGCTATAAAATTCCCATCAAAATCGGTTATGGCTCCTTCGGAAGTACCGGTGAAAATGACCGTCGCAAATGGGACCGGAGAACCTGTTGCAGTCTCTGTCACTTTTCCTGAAACGATCGTTGTTTGCCCATAGCTGAAAAAGGACAAGTACAAGATGAAGAGTAAAACTATTGATCGCATTTATTGTTGGTATGCAAAGAGAATTTGGTGAGACGTAATTTGTGAGCGGATAATGATTAAATAGCCCTAAGTGTAATACAAGAATTCAAACGCTATAATTACGATCGCGATGCGAGAATATTTTGTTGGATTCTGGATTAATTATCAAATCGCTTTAAGCTCGCCCAACCACCACCATTTCGGACTTGTTCAAACCCTTTTGATTTCAAGATATTTTTTGCTGAGGCGCTTCGAATTCCGGATGCACAACAGGTAATTACTGGTTTAGCAGGATCTAGTTGATTGATATTGGCTTTGAGCGAATCAAGTGGAATATTAATGGAGTTGTCCAAATGACCACCTGCAAACTCGGCTTTCGATCGCACATCAACGATCACCGCACCATTTGCCATCATTTCGTCCAAGCTTGGCCCTTTGTCCCCAGAGAAAATACGTTTTAAGAAACCGATCATGTTTGAGTTTTGATCGGCAAATATAACTTACTCGATAGACAGGAATTCAAAGGGAGTTTCTCAAAAAGCCGTCATCACGATCCCGATTCATCGGGAGAAGTGATCTCATGCTAAAAAGATAGCTTCGCTTTGCTCGCTATGACGTTTATGTGGACGTTTTAACATCCAACCAGAAAAATTTATTCCGTTGATTCCAGCCTCTCTCGTGGCATCATTTCTTCTCGTTGCGCTGTATTGTAAACAAAAGAAGCAACAATAACCGCAATTTGCTGGAGGTCATCAATAACCAATCGTTCGTAGGTATCCATGTTGGTGTGATGTGACCTTGAGCGATACTCAACTGGATCTTGTATGAACTGAAATCCAGGAATTCCTATACGGTCAAAAGAGAGGTGATCCGTACCTCCGGTATCTCGTATGGTTACTGTTGTGTTGTCCATGATGTCTTCAAAAGGTTTAAACCAATCGGTGAAAATTGGTGCTACTTCTTCATTTCCCTGAAGGTAAATCCCTCTGATTCTTCCGGTACCATTGTCAATGTTGTAATAAGCTGAAATCTTTTGCTGCTCTTCTTTTAACACCATTGTTTCGGAATCTCCGAAATGGTTTTTCGCATAGTTGCGCGATCCGTGCAGTCCTTGTTCTTCGCCACCCCATAGCGCAATACGCACGGTTCTTTTGGGTTTCAAACCTGTTGCTTGTAGAATTCGAACGGCTTCCATCATCACGATGCAACCAGCTGCATTATCTGTTGCACCAGTAGCGCTATGCCATGAGTCCAGGTGAGCTCCAAGCATAACTACTTCCGACTTTAGCTTTCTATCCGTACCTGGGATTTCAGCAATGACATTATAACCCTGAAGATCTGAATTGTCGAATGTGGTCTTAACCTCGGCCTCAACTTCAACTTCAACGCCGTTCTCGAAAAGCCTCGCCATTAGATTCACATGTTCTGGAGCCATCTCAAGTTCACTTGCTCCTTTAGGTGTATCTTTTAGATAACCTCGTGGACTACTTGTGAAGAGTGTGCCATGTTTTCCATTTACACCTTTGATGATAAGCGCAACTCCTTCTTCAGTAAGAAATGTGTTTAACGTTTGACTAAAAGCTCTTCGTTTTCGAAATGCTGCGATTTCTTCAGGAGTAAATCTACTTCTGGTACTTGGCTCTTCCATTTCTTTAAGGCGTTCTGGTGTGAAGCGAACCGCATCAGCCTCAAATGTCGGTGACTGATCGCCTCTTGGCTTAAAGGCAACAATGGCTCCTTTGAGTTTGCCTCTGTATTTTTCGAAATCTTCTTCATCATAGATTTCAACAAAAATCACCTTACCTGACACCTCGCCATCCGTACTCTCCGTCCATGCTTTGGGAACGGCGATGAAAGGCATGTAGTAAGGTTTGGTCATTGCTACATAGCTTTTGTTTATTTCCCAACCTCTACCGAATTCTCCCCAAGCTTCTTTTTCAGCATTTTCCAATCCCCATTCCGACAATTGATTTATTGTATAGTTGACCGCTCGATCGTATCCTTTTGAATTTGAGAGTCGCGGACCAGCCTTGTCTATTAATTGGAAGGCAATCTCTTCAACCTGAGAGTTGTTGAGGCCTTCATTTTTGATTTTTTCGATGGCATCTGCATCAATACTATCTTGAGCTTGGCAGATAAACGTAAAGAGTAAAGTAGAAAGGAATAAAAATAGAGATTTCATAATAGCAATAGATTTGATTCAGATCAAATATATACCTGCGCTAGCGTAACTATTGCTTTAATTATGATAGAAGGTTTATTCCTCGAAAAGCTGAACTCTATTTCCGTCAGGATCGAGAATAATAATCATCCGTTTTCCTGAATTCGGATCATTAACAACTGATCCACGGAAATTCACCTCCGATTCGGTGAGAAAACTCATCCAATCGTCGAAAGCGGATACCGTAAACCCAACTTTAAAAAGTCCTTTTATCCTCGTTCTGGGTGGTTTATCTGAAAGGAGTTCGGTAGGGGAAACGGCACTGGACAGTTCTATCAATTCCAGTGTGGAATTACCACGTTTTAGGTTTGATTGTTTGAAGCCTCGATCAGACATATCTACTTTATTGAGAACTTCATAACCCAATATGTCCTGATACCAATTAATGGAGGTGTCGATGTTTTCTACGATGATGGCGGAAAAATAGGGTTGTGGATCTGGAAGATCCTTAGTTTGAGCTCTTCCCAAAACTGTTAGAAATACCAATGCGATGATGAAGAGTGGTTTCATATGTTAGGTTTTTACTACCATACGGCTTGATAGCTCAATGGTTTACTTAAAATTGGCTTGGATAATGTAGATTGAATGGCGATGGAGAAGTTTGAATTAGAAGGTCACGATTTTATTGAACTCAATAAACTGTTGAAGCTATTGAATTGGGTTAGCTCAGGAGGTGAGGCTAAGTTGGTCATCGATGAAGGTGCTGTCAAAGTAAATAACGAAACAGAAACCAGACGCCGAAGAAAACTCCGAAAGGGTGATTTAGTAAAATTTGAAAGTCAAACTGTTAGAATCGAATAACTGCTTCTATTCTTTAGGAATGAATCGTACAAGCAATCGTTGAACTTTCGGTTCTTTTTCCGGAGTTAGGGTGAAGAAAACTCTAACGTCTCCATTTTCTCCTCTTACCTTGAAATATCCCCGTAATTTGTTGTAAGGTTCTACTTCGAAGATTTCTCCCAGGGCTCCTGCTTGTGCCAATACTTCATCGATTTGCTGCTTTCTAGCCTCCCTTGATTGATCCAGATATAAGTTCTCGGCAATGATTTCGCTTTCAAGCTCCTCATTCCATGACTGTATGAAGCTCAATACCTGATCTTTTCTTCGGTTGAAGATGTCGGATGGAATAAGTTCTCGCCATTGTATTTTTTCATTATTGAAGATCAACTTTTCGATCTCATTTAGTGGATATGGGCTAGTGTAGGTTAAGTTTCCAAAGGCCATTAATCCAATGCCAAATTGTGGATAGAAGACATAATTGCTACCAAATCCAGGAAGAGCGCCACCATGTGATACCCTTCGGACACCGTTACAATAGCGCGTGATGCTGAGACCATAACCATAGCCTCGAAGTGATGGACACGGCTCTCCATTGTAGTCATTGCTGTTAGCAGAAAGTCGAGAGAATTGTTGGGTGTGCATTTCACGCAATGTTGACCTTTTTACTGGGCCAGTTTCTTCATCGTTTCTCGGAGGCCAGGCACTTAGATGGAAACTTACATAGTTGCTGAAATCTTCAATAGTTGTAATTAGCCCTCCCATCGCGCCGAATGATCCATCATGAAGCATGGGTTCGAGTTCCCAACCATCATCTTTTTTTCGATAACCAATTGCTAAGCGATCCTCTGGTACTTCATCAAATTCCCAATAGGAGTTGGTCATTCCGAGCGGAAGTAATATTTCATTGCGGATATATTCTTGATAGGGCTTTCCACTCACCTTTCCGACAATGTTTCCTAACATCGCATAGCCAAGGTTGCTGTATTCGTATTGAAATGCTGGAACACTAGAAAAGGAGAGGCCTTCTCCAATCATTTCCGTGAGCATTTCATTGGATTCATCCAATTGTCGATCCCCCCATGGATTATCTTCAGGAAAGCCGGCAGTCATTGTAAGTAAATGGCGAATCGTAATAGTTGGAGCGTCGCTTGTTAAGTAGGTAAGGTTCGCAGCTTCTGGAATGTATTTTGAGGCCGGATCGCTGAGTAGAAGTTTGCCTTCATCACGCAGTTTAAGAATCGCCATTGCGGTGAAACTCTTGGTCATAGAAGCAATTCGAAAGACAGATGAAGTTGTTGCTGGATATTCTTTTTCTTGATTGATTACGCCCGTGGAAGTGGTCAGGACTAATTCATTGTCGACTACTATTCCGAACGAAACACCAGGGATTTTTCTTGCAGCTGCATGGTCTTCAATCAATTTGGTGATTTCCGGAAGTAGCTTGGTGATTTCCTCTTTTCGCACATCATTTTCAAATACATCTGGTTCAAAAGTGGCTAGGAAGGATTTGGTAGGAGCCTCCTGTGTCTTAGGTGCATCTCCGCATGAACTAAAAAACAGAATGAATAAAGTGAATAGAGATACTGTTTTAGTGAAATTGATTGGATATGGTTTCATGTCAAATAAGATTAGATGTGTAGATTTTAAAAAGGACTTCTGTAGTCAGGTTAAGTTGCAATTCCTCTTAAGTATTTAGGTTTCTATCGTCTTTCAAAGTAATTGAGTTGCCAATTTTATTGGAAAACTTAATGGCAAATTGGTCAACAAATTTTGCAAACCAATGTGCAAGAACCAAAGAGAGAATGGTTGAAAGGATGAAAACGGTGATGATTTTCGGAATGTAATCCAAAGGAAGAATAATATATAGATAACTGGAAAAGGAGGCGATGATTGGAAAGTGAATGAGATACAGACCGAAGGAGATCTTTCCAAGCCAGACGAATAGTCGATGCTGAAAAAATGACTGAAGTCGTTTCGTTTTAAGAATGACAAGTACGATCAAACCACTCAATCCCACATAGAAGAACTCATAATAATTCGGAAATCCTCCAAGAATTAGTAGAACTAGAAACAAGAGGAGGTTTATGATTTGGTTTTGAAGGATACGATTTTGAATGGTATGAAGAGTAGTTTTTTTACTACCGTAATTCAAGTCGTTCAAGGCCAGGCCTAGAATGAATGTTAACATCCAATAGTTAGCCTGAAAGAAAGTGCCAAGAGCGAGTGCGACGTAAAATAAGAATCGGTACTTGTTGTTTCCAATGATTCCGAACAAAAGGAAAATGAACATGCTTCCATACAATTCTGGATTCATGGTCCAAAGCACTGGATTGTAAGTGACGCTACGCCCTGGACTAAAAAAAGTATTCCATAAACCGGATTTAATGGCTGTAAATAGGTTAGGATCAAACAGGTAGTATTCGGAAATCCATGCTCCTGATTCTGATCCATAGACTTTTTGGTTATACATAAGTCCAAGGCTCAATAAGAGGTAAGCAAAAAGAACCGAAACAATAACAGGAATTGCCAACCTGAAATACCTCTTGGTGAAAGCTCTGACTAAATACGATCTATCATTTTCTGTAAACAGCTTTATGGAAATCACATAAGCACTAAGGAACCAAAATATATATATGGCAAACTCTCCATTGAAGAACACATTAATACTCCCATGAAAAATGTGAGAAAGAAGATATGAATTGGTACTTTCCTCAAAGTAGCGAAGTAGCTCATTCAATCCATTTTCTACCAAGAGTAATTGCAGGTGATTAAAAAGCACGATCAATGCGGCAATACCCCTAAGCCCTTCAAGATGGGCAAGTCTCGATTTCATAAGAAGAAAAGTGTCTGCTCTACTCTTTCATGATTACAGCCGGAAGGTTCATTGATTTGTACAAATCATTGAAGGCCTTCAATTCGACATCAATGAGTTGATCACGCTGATCTGAAAATGTTTTCCATTGATCCGAAAGATCCCTAAATCGTTCTCGGGCACCTTGAGTTACTCTTGGGTCAGCCGCACCTGCATATCCCTTTAAATGCATCAACTGTGCGTTCAATTGATTTTGGAAATTGATCACATCCTGAAAGGTTTTCTGCTTGGGTTGAATCAATCTTTCTTCCCATTTCGAAATTTTCTTAGTAAGAGCTTTTGCTGTGTCGAGCAAGACTTCAGCATCCTCTCTACCTTTCAACAGTTTTTGATACGCACTCAATTGACTTTTGGCCGATCGCATATCATCCACTTTTTCATGAATATCAGCTATCATGTCAGTGATTGATTTTAGAAATGCTTGTTGATCAGAATAATCTGATGCCGAAACATCAAGGTTCGGGTTGGGAAGAATGGTGATAGCTGTTTCTAAAGTATCCCCATCCTGAATGCTCAATCGAATGGAGTAATCTCCAGGAGCTACGGTAGTCCCAGTGTAGTCTCCGTACACGAAAACGCCACTGATTGCTGGTAATGTTTCTCTTTTGAAATTCCAGGTAAATCGATTGATACCTTTCTTCGCTGGTGCCACTTGAGGTTTCGGAGGGCCACCAGACCAGGATTTAAACGATTCATCTACTTTGCTAGAATAAGTTCTGATCACATCGTTACCTTGTAGTATTTCAAGACTCATCGAAACACTGTCTGGGAGTTCTTCCGGCAGATAATAGTCGAAGGTGACTCCCGATTTCGGATTTTTCCCAAGAGTGGGACTATTGGAACTTCCTCCAATAAAAAGGTAAGTGTCCTTTGGTGTGAATAGCTGTGTGTTTTCTCCAAACTGGCCTTTGGCTTGTTGAATCGCCCCAAGATCATCCAGGATCCAAAATCCACGCCCTGCAGTAGCAGCTACCAAATCATTGTCCTGAATGGTAAGGTCATTGATTGGTACGATTGGTAAATTCAATTGCAGTTTCTGCCAATTGGCTCCATCATTGAATGAGACATACAAACCTGTCTCAGTTCCCGCATATAGTAACCCTTTCACTTTTCTGTCCTCTCGAACAGTTCTGACAAATCCGTTTGGATCATCGAACCCATTCGTGATTCTTGTCCATGATGCTCCGTAATCAGACGTTTTGTAGGCGATAGGAGTGAGGTCATTGAACTTGTATCGCATCACTGCGATGTAAGCGGTGGCTGGATCATGTGGAGAAATCTCGATACTATTGATGATTCCTTCCTGTAGACCAGCAGGAGTTACATTGGTCCAGTTTTCACCGCCATCTTTTGTCAAATGAACCAAACCGTCATCTGTTCCGGCCCAAAGCACTCCTTCTTCATGTGAAGACTCTGTGAGATACATGATGGTGTTGTAGTTCTCTCCACCAGCAGCTTCGTTCGTATAAGGTCGACCTCCGGGGCCTTGTCTAGTTGTGTCATTCCTTGTTAGATCTGGACTCACCACGTCCCAAGAAATACCTCCATCTTTAGTCCTGAATACTACATTCCCAGCGTGATAAATGGTATTCCTGTCGTGAGGAGATGAAATGATTGGAGCATTCCAGTTATATCGGTATTTAAAGTTCTTAGGAATGCTGCTTAATCCCAGTTCGGGATATTCCTTGATGGATTTACCTTCTTTCGTTGCTTTGACCCATTGCTCTATGATTCCCTGGTAACATCCACCGTAAACCACTTCAGGGTTATCCGGGTCAAATGCCAGGTAAGCACTTTCGCAACCAGCCACAGAATACCAATCTTTCCATCCGATACCGCCAGAATTGGTTCTACTAGCTATAGCAATTGCTGAATTATCTTGTTGCCCTCCGTAAACATTATAAGGAACAAGATTATCTGTGATTACACGGTAAAATTGAGAAGTAGGCTGGTTTTGTTGTGTGGACCAACTCTTGCCACCATTGAAAGAGACATTGGCACCTCCATCGTTCGAGTTGATCATGATTTTGTTATTGTTAGGATTGATCCACATGTCATGATTATCTCCATGTGGTGTAGGCAGATTACGAAATGACCTGCCACCATCGATGGATTTCATGACTGGAGCATTAATAACATAAACCAGGTTTTCATCAACCGGATCTGTCTCTACTTCCATGTAGTACCATGAACGTGTGATCAATATTCTACTTTTATTGATCTGACTCCATTTTTTTCCGCCATCGTTCGATCGATACAATCCACTTTTATCGCCTTCGGCCTCAATGATTGCAAAAACCAGGTCTGAATTGGCGCGTGAAACGGAAATTCCAGCTTTTCCTAAATCTTCAGGTAATCCTTCTTCTAGTTTTTCCCAGTTTTCCCCACCATCTACTGATTTATAAAGGCCAGAATTAGGTCCGCCAGATTCTACGGTCCATGGGTAGCGTTGGTGCTGCCACATTGCTGCGTACAATATTCTTGGGTTATTCATGTCCATGGACAAAGAGGATGCTCCTGAATTGGGTGCGACATACAGTACTTTACGCCATGTTTGACCACCGTTTGTCGTTTTATAGATACCACGTTCTTCAGAAGGTCCATACAACGCACCTTGAACTGAAACATACACCACATCCGGATCTCTTGGATCAATAATCACATCTGAAATGTGCATGGACTTTTCCAAACCCACATGTGTCCAGGTTTGACCAGCGTCAGTCGATTTGTAAACACCATCACCATTAGAAGTCATAACACCACGAACGGCGTGTTCGCCCATCCCTACAAAAATGACATTAGGATCGGATTCTGAAACGCCAATTGCACCGACACTTCCGGTCGCCAACTGTCCATCCGAGATATTTTTCCAGCTGATACCACCATCCTCAGTTTTCCATATACCTCCGCCAGTTCCACCCATGTAATAAGTCATTGGATCGGAAACTACACCACTACAAGCGACACTTCTTCCGCCTCGGAAGGGGCCGATGTTTCGCCACTTCAAACCTTGATGAAGCGTGGTATCAAAAGGAGTATATGCTGGTGCCCGATTTCTTCTTCTTTGTGCATCTGAGTCAATGATAAGTAGAAATAAAAGCGCAAGGAGAAAACTGATTCGTTTCATAATGGTCAGATTTGTAATTGTTGTGATTGGCCAACAAATTAACAATTAAAGGACAGCTCTGAAAGCGATCTTATTTGGAAGGAGCTACCTTCTCACTTCTCGGTCCCAGTTCTACCACTTCAAGGTTTTTTATTTCCCCATTTTCCAGGTCAAACCTTAGCAACGTGCGGACTTTATGGAATCCATGGCGACCTGCGGCACCTGGATTCATAAAAAGCAGGTCATTAGCTTTATCGGGCATCACTTTTAGAATGTGAGAGTGCCCGCAAACCACAAGATTGGGAGTGTATTTTTTGATATGAGCTAAGACTTCCTTGTTGTATTTAGGAGGCTTTCCTGCGATATGCGTAATGAGGACACGTACACCCTCTCGTTCAAAGATTTCTCCTTCTTTACATTCGACCCGCAGTTTTCCACCGTCAATGTTTCCCCACACAGCAATGGTAGGTTTGAATGCTTGTAATTTGTTAAGGACTTCTTCTGTTCCAATATCTCCAGCGTGCCAAATCTCATCTACTTCTTGGAAGTATTGAAAAACCTTATCATCCAGATAGCCATGGGTGTCAGAAATGAGCCCGATTTTCATTTGCAGCGGTTACAATTGATATACAAGATGTCCAATTACACAATCATTAATTGGGTTAACAAAAATTAACAACTGCAATTCTTGACCTTTTTTTGTGGAGATTTTATAATTGCAGGCGTTTTAACGAAGCTATGAAAATATGTCAGTTGTTGTTGAAAATCTCACAAAAAAATACGGTGTTCAAAAAGCCGTAAATGACATTTCTTTCGAGATAAACACAGGTGAAGTTGTTGGTTTTCTTGGGCCAAATGGTGCCGGAAAAAGTACGACAATGAAGATGATTACCTGCTTCATGGCACCAACCTCGGGAAATGTGAATGTGGAGGGGTCATCGATCCATTCAGATTCGGAAACAGTCAAGAAAAAGATCGGATACCTACCTGAAAACAATCCATTGTACCTGGACATGCCAATCGTGGATTATTTGCGTTTCAGCGCAGAGATCCAGGGTGTGAAGAAAAGTGATATCTCAGGACGAATCTCAGATATGATTGAGCGCTGTGGTCTGACGGCAGAAAAACATAAAAACATCAATGAGCTATCGAAGGGTTATCGGCAAAGAGTTGGTTTAGCTCAGGCAATGATTCATGATCCGGAAGTGCTGATTCTAGACGAACCGACAACTGGGTTAGACCCTAACCAAATTGTGGAGATCCGAAAGCTGATCAAGGATCTGGGAAAGGAAAAAACGGTGATTCTTAGTTCGCACATTCTTTCAGAAGTCGAGGCGACATGTGATCGAATTTTGATCATCAACAAAGGAAAGATCGTGGCAGATGGATCAGCCGAAACGCTTCGGCAACAATCACAAGGTCAGGAGTTATTGACGATTCAAATAGAAGGAAAAGGTGATGTGAAAAAAGAGTTACTCGGATTGAAATCTGTTGAAACCGTCAAAGAAGTGGACGGCAAGAACGACTGGTTTACCGTTCAGAGCAAGCCAGACACAAGTTCAAGGAAAGAGATTTTTGATTTGTGTGTCAAGCAAAAATGGTATCTGATGGAAATGAGCGGAATAGAGACCAGGCTTGAAGATGTATTTAGAAATTTAACGAACTAGAAAATGGGAAAAGTTTGGATAATAACACGACGCGAGCTTTCGGCATTTTTTGATTCACTGATTGCCTATGTGATGATCATTCTTTTCTTAGGATTGAGTGGCTCGTTCACGTGGTTGTTTGGTACAAATATTTTTGTGCTGGGTCAGGCCAATTTGGATGTTTTTTATAGCGTAGCCTTTTGGTCTTTGTTTTTCTTCATTCCCGCAATCACCATGCGAATGATTGCTGAAGAAAATAAGGCAGGAACGATAGAACTATTGATTACCAAAGCAGTTTCCGATGGTCAAATTGTCATTGGAAAATTTCTTGCATGCTTGATTCTCGTACTCATTGCATTGATTTGTACAGTCCCTTATTACATCACAATCAGTCAACTGGGAAATGTAGATGACGGATCTGTCATAGGCGGATATCTCGGAATGCTATTTCTTGCTGCCAGTTATATAAGTATTGGCTTGTTTGCAAGTAGCCTTACTCAAAATCAGATCGTCGCATTTTTGGTAGCACTTTTCATTGGCATTTTCTTTCACATGCTTTTTGATGTGATTGGAGCAGGGTTAACGGGGGGGATAGGAGAGATATTCAGCTTTCTCAGCATTCGTACTCATGTAGACTCCTTGAGTCGAGGCGTCATTGATAGTCGTGACATTCTCTATTTTCTATCAATTATAGTTGTTGGTTTGGTTGCAACTCAAATTATGTTGTCTAAAAGAAATTGGAAGTAGTATGAAAAAGCAGACAATTGTAATTCAAGTATTGGTGATTCTGGCAATCATTGTTGTTGCCAACTTACTTTCAAATCAGTTGTATTTCCGACTGGATTTCACAGAAGACAAAAGATACACACTAAGCAATGCGACGGAAGATATTCTCGAAGACTTGGATGACGTCATTACAGTGTCAGCCTTTTTTTCAGAAGACCTTCCACCGCAGCTTTTAAATAATCGAAAAGATTTTGAAGACATGCTCATTGAGTATGAGAAAAGATCTGGTGGAAATGTGGTCTATGAATTCATCAATCCGAATGTAGATCAGGCTAAAGAACAGGAGGTTCAGCAAAAGGGAATTGGTCCGGTTATGATTAATGTAACCGAGAATGACAGAGTAGAGCAAATGCGTGCTTACATGGGTGCTACGCTACAGATGGGTGATCGAGTGGAAATTATTCCTTTAGTTCAGCCTGGTGCTGCGATGGAATACGAACTGACTACTTCCATTAAAAAACTATCAGTACTGGATAAGCCAAAAATCGGACTGATCCAGGGACATGGAGAAGCTACATTGGAATCCATTCCTCAGTTGAGACAACAGCTAAGCGTACTCTATGATTTGGAATCGTTGACAATTACAGATACGACCAACATTCCAGCCTACTATAGAGCGCTGGTTTTGGTTGCTCCTTCGGATACGATTCCTCCTTCACACTTTAGTAAACTTGATTCTTATTTAAGTGGCGGTGGTAAATTGTTCGTTGCTCACTCAACCGTTCAGGGAGATCTTCAGCAAGGTTCACTTTCACAAGCTCCGGATATCGGAATGATTAGTTGGCTTTCGAACAAAGGAATTCGACTTGGAACTGATTTTGTCATTGATGCACAATGTGCAACAGTTAGAGTCCAGCAACAACAAGGATTTTTTAGGATAAATAGCCAAAAAGAATTTCCATACTTCCCGAGAGTAAACACATTTGAAGATCATCCTTTAACGCAAGGTCTTGATGAGATAACACTCACGTTCGTTTCGAGTGTTGTGCCGACTTATCAAGACAGCACCGTGTTATCAACCATTCTTGCTTTTACATCTAGACAGGCAGGTTTAGTTCGTCCACCTTCTTTCGTTGATATTAATAGAAAATGGTTGGAAAGTGATTTCACTGCTGGAGTTCAGTCGCTGGCCGTTTCTTTAGAAGGAGTTAATGGTGCAGGTAAAATAGTCGTTATTGGAAATGGAAACTTCTTCATCAATGGCGAAGGCCAGGCAGCTCAACGAGTTTCTCCTGATCACGTAAACTTCGCCTCCAATGCAGTCGATTGGCTAGCAGATGATACTGGATTAATTGATTTGCGAACAAAAGGCATTACCTCGAGACCTTTGGATAAAATAGAGGATGGAACAAAGAATTTTCTGAAGTATGGAAATGTGTTTGCACCGATTCTTTTGCTGCTGATCTATGCTTTTGTAAGAAGGCTTAGAACCCAAAAGAAAAGGCAACGGTGGATGCAGGGAAATTTTGAATAATAAATAACTGGTCATGAAATTATCATTGAAAAATCTGCTGATCATTTTAGGCGTGCTGCTGGTTGTTTATTTCGCGGTGCAGTTGACAAAAAGAGAAGGGAGAAGTAAATCCCTGAAAAGTGAATTAGTGGCAATTGATACTACGAAGGTTACTAAGGTTGAGATTTCTGGTCCAAAAGGAGAAGTGACGCTTACGAAAAACGAGGATGAATGGACGGTGACTCTTCCTACAGGAGAAAAAAACACCAAAGAAAATGTTGTTAAGAATCTTCTTCAAACACTTAACACGATCGAGCCAAGCAGACTTGCTTCACGGAAAAAGGAAACATGGAAAGACTATGAAGTAGATTCAACGGGGACGAGAGTGAAAGTTTATAATCGAGATAAAATCGACACGGATATTGTTCTTGGAAGATTTGGAGTAGAGGGGCAACGAAATTTCTACTCATTTGTTAGGCTTTTTGAAGATGAAAATGTGTACGTCTCCAATGGGTTCATGAAAATGTCTATTTATGAAAGCCCCAACGATTACCGCGACAATTCCGTCCTTAGATTGAAGAAGGATTCGTTAACTCAAGTTACTTTTTCTTACCCTGAAGGCACTTTTTCACTTCAAAAGAATAATGATTGGTTCATTGAAAGCGAAAGGGCCGATAGCGCGTCTGTTGCAAACTTCCTGCAAGGTTTGAATTTCGCAACAAGTAAAGAATTTCATGACATTGAAAATACCTCCAGTTACACTCATTCTGTGACATTCTCATTTTCAAATGCGGCAGACATAACCATTGAAGGGATTCAGGAAAATGGGGATTTGATCATCAAATCCTCAGAAAATGAGATTGAAACATTCAATGATTCCGCACTTTGGGAAAAGATCTTCAAGGATCCTGGTGTTTTTGCGGCGACACTCGATTAATATCATATTTATTTAACTTAGTACTTGTGAAACAGAAAACACTGTTTCTTTCGTTAATAGGATTATGAAAGCCTACAAGTACATTTTGAGCCTTATCTTGGTTATTTCTCTTTCTTCTTGGACCACACCTGAAGTTGAAGAAAGTGGGGTGAAATGGTTAACTTTCGAGGAGGCTATTGCACTTCACAAGGAAAATCCAAAAAAGGTTTTGATCGATCTTTATACGGATTGGTGTGGTTGGTGCAAAGTGATGGATCGAGAAACCTATAGTAACGATCAGCTTTCTGCCTACATCAATGAAAATTTTTATCCAATCAAATTCAATGCGGAACAGCGAGAAGCTGTAATATTCGATGGACATACGTTTAACTTCATTCCGCAAGGTAGAAGGGGAGTTCATGAATTGGCTGCAGCCCTTACAAGAAATCAACTGAGTTATCCAACAACTGTGTTCATGGATGAAGAGTTAAGAATCATCCAACCAATAGCAGGATATCTCAAGCCAAAACAGATGGAACCTATCCTTAATTTTATTGGCGGGGATCACTACAAGTCCATTGCTTGGGCCGACTACAGAAAAGGTCACGTTAGTTCCCTGTAAAATGCAACCTTTCTTGATTTTCTTTATCTCTTAAAGAAAGAAAGCTCAATACCATGAAAAAATCATTTATAATCACTTTGATAGGTGTGTTTGTGGCAGGCTTCACATTTGCACAATCTGAAGAAACAAGAAGTCTCTCATCATTTTCCAGAATTTCAGCAGGAGAAGCGATTGATGTTTTCATAAAAAAGGGAAACAAAGAAGAGGCTCGAATTGTAGCAAGAAGTCATGATCTGGATGAAGTTTTAACAGAAATAAGTGGTGGCCGATTAAAGATCCACTTAGAAGGAAATAGTCACCGAAACGTAGATGTTGACGTTTATGTAACCTATGTATCCATCAATGCGCTATCAGTTTCATCTGCAGCATCCATAAGAGCCGAAGGACAAATCGAGACAAATGGTAATTTCGACGTGGACGTAAGCAGTGCAGGAGATTTGATGGCCAGCATCAAAGCGGAAGATCTATCAATTGATGTTTCTAGTGCCGGTGATGCCGAACTTACGGTTAACGTTGACGAAATTGAAGCAGACGTATCTAGTTCAGGTGATATTGAAATAGAAGGAACCGCTCGAATGCAAGATGTTCAGGCAAACAGTGCTGGCGAGTACGATGGCTATGATGTTGAAAGTGAAGAAGTGGACGTCAGTGCGAGCAGTGGCGGAACAGTTAAGGTTTCGGTATCTGAAAAAGTGGATGCCAGAGCAAGCAGTGGTGGAACAGTTCGATATAAAGGCTCACCTAGATATGTAGATGTAAGCTCAAGTAGCGGAGGATCTATTAAAAAATATTAATCTTTGCTCATGAAAAAATCTGTATCAATCTTATCACTATTCCTTCTTTTAGCTGGGACAACCTTTGCTCAATCTGAAGAGACGAGATCCCTTTCATCATTTTCCCGAGTAAGTGCGCAAGAAGGAATTGACGTTTACATGAAAATAGGCAATAAAGAAGAAGCTCGAGTGGTCGCAAGAGGTATCGACATTGAAGATGTCATTACTGAAGTAAGCCTGGGAAGACTAAAAATAGAAATTGATAACAATGACCGATGGAGGAGAAGCAGTAGAGATAGAGATGTAGAAGTTTATGTCACTTTTAAATCCGTCGATGCGATATCTGCCTCATCATCTGCATCCATTAGAGTGGAAGACCGAATTGAGATAGATGATGATTTTGATGTAGATGTTTCAAGTTCAGGATTTATCAGTGCAAGCATCAAAGCAGACGATCTTTCACTAGATGCTTCAAGTTCAGGAGATTTAGAATTAAACGTTGAGGTTGATGAAATCGAAGCAGATGTTTCGAGTTCAGGAGATATTGAGTTGGACGGTACTGCAAGAATGCAAGATGTTCAAGTGAGCAGTAGTGGTGACTATGACGCTTACGATCTTGAATGTGAAGAAGTAGATGTAAGTGCCAGCAGTGGAGGTTCCATTAAAGTCAATGTTACCCAAAGAGTGGATGCACGAGCAAGTAGCGGTGGCTCCATTCGATATAAGGGTTCGCCAAGATATGTGGATGTAAGTTCAAGTAGCGGAGGATCAGTGAAAAGATATTAATTGTTGGAAACAACATTCATTGAAAGCCTGCATAGTTTTGTGCAGGCTTTTTTATTGCAATGAAATGGATAAAAATTTACCTAACCATTTGATGAAGAAGCTGTTTATAAATTGACTTGGTAAAAGGTCATTAGGACAACTTCTGATTACATGAAAACTTCTCTTAAAGTACTTTACTCCCTATTTGTTCTATTCATTTTATCCGCTTGTGAATCTGATCAGGATCGACGCGATCGTTTCTTTCAAATGGGGAATATTGCCCTTGAAGATGGCGATCATGAAAAGGCGGTAGATCTGTATAACGAATCACTGAAAGTTGATCCGGATTTTGCTTTTGCCTTGAATAATCGTGGTGTAGCCAAAATGGAGGCAGATAATCCGTATGAGGCCATTCTGGACTACAATCAAGCCATTCAACGACAATCAGACTACCTGGATGCTCTCTTCAATAGAGCCTATGCTTACGAGTCAATTGGCAGCTTTGACAAAGCACTGGATGATGTAGAAAAAATCATGGGTATGAAACCAGATTCCGCTTTTGTCTTCTTCTACAAAGGTTTGGTACAAACAAAAATCAGATCGTATGATTCGGCGTTAGAAAGTTTTTTAATGGCGGATTCATTGAATCCGTTGAATCCGGAAACGATTATCAATATTGCAACCATTCACTATTTAAAAGGAGATCTGAAATTGGCTTCAGAAATAGTAGCACAAGGACTTGAATTAAACCCAAACGATCCCAACGCATCGAATCTCCTTAGTCAAATTCATCTCAAGAATGAAAACTACTTGGCTTCCCTTGTTGAAATCAATCGGGCACTGGATGAAGTTCCCCAGGAGCCTTATTTCTTAAACAATCGTGGTTATGTCTATCTTCAAATGGACTCTCTTGATCTTGCACTCATAGACATTGATGAAAGTATTTTGCTGAATCCTAAGAATGGGTGGGCTTATCGGAACAAAGGCATTTATTTTCTGAAAAAGAGTGACTATCAACAAGCAATTCGCTTATTGAATCGAGCGATTGAAGAACCGGATTTCATCGATGAAGTCTACAACTACTTAGGCATGGCATACCAAAGGAGTGGCGATTTGGAAAAAGCTTGCGAAGTTTGGGCTGAAGGTGAAGCCAGAAATGAAGAATCAAGTTCAAGACTGCTTAATCAAAACTGCGAAGGTTCTTTGACGAAAAGCAGCTGATTGAGCGAGACGATGTGGCAGAAAAATACAATTGGAACAACCAAAGTCGGCAATAACACAAACGGAAAGTAGAACACAGCAATATTTGGTGGCTGTCCTCCCATTGCATATTCATAGAAATAAGGTGTGTATGAAATAGCCCTGGCAACAACATTCACCAACAGAGCTAAAGCAGCAAAATTCCATATGATTGCTCCAATTCGATTTTTGCTTCTACTACCAATCATGAATACACCAACAAAAGGCGCAGTTATCCCCGACAAAATATCAAAATTCGCCCCTTCGAATGTCATTTCCATTCCTATTGCTCCAATGATTCCAAGCCATAGTAATACCATTTCCACTGGCACCCGAATGATATGAATGTAAGTCAAGGTAGTGATAGGCATTTTGTTGAGAAATGTTCTTGTCTTGGGATACACAAGCAACACAATTGTCGCCAGGACCGTAACTCCAACGAAGATCATCAAGCGTGGAGGGGACGAAAAGTCCTGGAAAAAACCATTAAAGGTCAGAATTGAAACCAGGAAAATCCATACGCAAAGCAATGTGAGGATAATTGTGGGTGTGAAGTTCCTTTTTCCTGCAGCTACGAAGTTCACAGCATAAAAGATAAACCCGACAGCTGCGGCTACAATTGCCAGGAATGTACCACTTATATAGGCGGGTATATTCTCCATATTAGGGCTTGGATCAGGTTGCTTAGACAATATATAAAATTTCAATACCTACGTGTTTTTTGTACACCGATAGTTTTAAGTTTTTCGACTAACTAAAAATTATATTGGTCGAAAAATGGTTACTAATTTGCAGAATCATGAAATTAGAGCCATTAGCACAGTTTTTCGAAGAGCGTCTGAAAAAGGAAATGCCAGGTGAGACAGCACATAATATGATGTTGCCAAAGCTGAAAAATGGCTCAGGAATTCGATTCAAACACGAAGAAAAATCAAAAGAAGGTGGGGTCTTAATTCTTTTCTACGAGGAAGATGGAATTGTTAAGTTTCCCTTGATCGAACGTCCGGAATATAATGGAGTTCATAGTGGTCAGATTGCTTTGCCTGGTGGTCGAAAAGAAGAAACAGATACTGACCTTATACAAACTGCATTACGAGAGGCGGAGGAAGAAATTGGTGTTAACAAATCAAGCGTTGAAGTTTTGGGTAGTCTTTCAAAGTTTTTTGTGGGAGCTAGTAACTACGATATTTTGCCAGTGATTGGCGTGATAAATCAAGTTCCCAAATTCTATCCGGATTCACGAGAAGTAAAAGAAATCATTACCCCGGCAGCCACGGATTTATTGGATCTTGAAAAAAGGAAAGTAAAAGACATCAACGCGAAGAATGGTTACATCTTGTCATCACCTTACTTTGACCTTCAGCGAAAAATGGTTTGGGGCGCCACTGCCATGATGTTGAGTGAACTGGTCGCCGTATTAAACGAGTTTGAAGCTTCTTATCGATAGGTAACAGAACGTTAATTTTTTACTCACAAAGACAATTTATTGAGCATTTACCTTCGAGGTATGGAACCAGAAGATAGCAATCTCGAAGAGTTAGATGATCTTGACGAATACTTAGAGACCGATGAGTCTGACATGGATTTTGACCACTTCGATGAACACATGGATCCGTATGATGATGAATCGTTTTATCGAGCGATAGATGATTTCTAACAAAGTTGGATTTAACTGGAAATCCTTCTTCTGTATTTACTAACTTTGCGGCTCGGCAAACGGGTACGACCAGCTCCTGCTGAATCCCCCAGGACCTGACGGTAGCAAGGGTAGGTGGTTGTAGCGGTGCGATGCTTCGTTTGCCTTTTTT
>JANQSI010000005.1 GCA_028284125.1 Cyclobacteriaceae bacterium | reverse complement strand
AGATTTATCCAAATTGCAGGGCTTCTTCTTTTTCATCATTGAACGAAACCTGTTGAAGGTATTCAAGCTTCATAAGTTTCAAGCCAAATCCAAGGATTACATAAAAAGGAGAAAAGGGTTCTACAATAAAAAGACAAGAACATATCCTGGGATCATGCATTTCCCAGGAACATGGTCCGAATTTGATCGAGTGTTGGATAGCTTTCAGAGACCCTCAGGGTATAAAACGAAGAATTACGCCAGAAAAATGTTTGCGGTGATGATCAGTTACTTAAGCTTTATTATTTCCATTTTTTCTCTTCTGATTGTTGGCAATCAAACCAGCTCGCAGATAAAGAATTAGCCACATGAAGATCATTTCTCTATTTCTAAAATCTTCGACTACCAAATTTCTGATAGCTGCGATTTCCGGAGTTCTATCTGGGCTTTGCCTTACAGGAATAATTCAGGTCATTCATGAAGCCATTGATTCGCATATGGCAGAAACGGCCAACCTAACGATCAGATTCGTTTCTCTTTGGGTGCTTTATGGATTAACAAGCTATCTGTCTGTTCGTACCATTGTCGAGTTATCAGAAGATGTAATTCTTTATCTAAGGAAAATGGTGAGCGATAAAATTCTTAAGGCGTCTTTCCAGTCGATGGAATCTTCTCAGCATGAGTTGCTTTCCATTCTGACTACTGACATCAATATCATTTCCTACGGAATAAATAGACTTCCTAACGTGATTACAGCTGCTGCTATGCTGGTTGGTTGTATTGCATATATGGCGATTATTTCCTGGCAATTGCTAGCAATGTTTGCCTTACTCATTTTGATAGCTTTGTTCTTTTACAATCTTCCCATGCATGCTTATAAAAATCGAATGCAGCAATCCAGGGAAATTCAAAACAAACTATTCGAGTATTTTGAAGCACTTATCTACGGCCTAAAAGAATTGTCTTTGAGTCGCAATCTCAGAGAATCTTTCAAAGAAAATCAGCTATATCCTGCCAGTGAGGAACAGCGAAATCATAACGTTCGTGGTAGCATTCGACTCACACTCATTTCCAAATGGGGCGAAATGCTGTTATTGATTGGACTTGGTGCTATGCTTTTCATGATTCAAAGCTTTGGATGGAGTACGTATGAAAGCTTTGCCAAATTCTTAACTGTGGCATTGTTTCTCTTACCAGCCCTTCAGAGAATAAGTGGTTTTCTGCCAGTTCTGGGAAAAATGAATGTATCACTTGAACAAATTGAAAAGAAGGGCCTTGAACTAGATCAAAACAAAGAACCAAGAGCTATCTTGCTTGAAGCTCGGCAACAAGTAGGAACTGGTTTAATCCAACTTGAAGAGATTACATTTTCCTACTACCATGCAGATGAGAAAAAATTCTTCCAACTAGGTCCGATCAATTTATCCATCAACAAAGGAGATCTTGTGTATTTAGTTGGTGGAAATGGAAGTGGGAAAAGTACATTGGCAAAAGTTCTGAGTGGTTTGTACTTGCCAGAAACAGGAACAGTTTTCTTCAACGGTGAAAAAGTAGATTCCTCAAACCTGTCTGCGTATAGAGAAAACTATGGAGCCATCTTTTTTGACTTTTACCTATTTGATCAGTTATCGCATATCAAGTCAGACTATTGGAAATCAAAAGCAGAGGAGTATCTAAAGCTTTTAGAGCTGGACGAAAAAGTTTGGATAGAAGGTGAAAAACTAAACACCACCAAACTGTCTACAGGTCAACGAAAAAGATTAGCACTTCTGATGAGCCTGCTTGAAGACAAACCTTTTTATCTATTTGATGAATGGGCAGCTAGTCAAGATCCGTACTATAAAAATGTATTCTACAATGTGATCTTACCTGATTTGAAAAAGGCCGGTAAAACCGTATTTGTAATTACACATGACGAGCAGTATTTCCATTGCGCAGATAGAATCTTGTTAATGCGAGAAGGCAAACTTGTGGACGAGTCTATGCCTGATGATATCATTTCATTCTACAAATCCTCAACCGTTTCTACATAGCAATGGAAATGAAAAAGCGAGTTCTGATCTATACTGATACTTTTCTGAAAAAATCGGAGACATTTATTTACCGTCAGTTGATTGGTGTAAATGATTCGTTTGAAGTGAAAGTTTTGACTAATCAAACTGCGAATCAAGAACATTTCCCTTTCGAAAATCACGAGGAAATTCCTTTCAATTGGCAACAAAAAATTCAGCGAACTGGAAATCCGTATGTATTGCAATCTTCTTATCAGAAAAAGATCAGAAGAGTATTCGAGCAATTCAAGCCAGACTTGATTCATGCATACTTTGGTCATAATGCCCTGAAAATAGCCCCTCTTGCAATTGACCTCAAAATACCGATAGTTCTTACTTTCCTCGGTTCTGATGCCTCCAAGAGATTGAATGACAAAAGGTATGTTCGAACCTTAAGAAAATATTGGTCATATCCTACCAAACTGTGTGTATCCAAAGGGTTGAGAAATAACTTGAAGTCAGAAGGATTTGACATAGAGAAAACGCTCGTTCACTACTTAGGAGTTTCTATTGAAAATTTCGCTTATAAAGAACGTGAACCCATTGGTCTGAAAATTGAAAAAAAAGAAAAAGTCAGTTACTTACAAGTCGGAAGATTTGTCGAAAAAAAAGGTCACGAACATACGGTAAAAGCCTTTCATAATTTTCTCAAAAAGAGAAAAGACTCTGAATTGTTTGAAGTCAGATTCGCAGGCGAGGGCCCTTTGGAAAAACCTATTCGTGATTTGGTTAATGAACTTGGAATCCAGGACAATGTCAAATTCCTTGGGTACAAATCTCCTGATGAAGTGATCGAAGAAATGACAAATGCAGATGCTTTGTTGCAGCATAGCGTGACTGCATTTAATGGCGATACCGAAGGTCTTCCTGTCGTAATTACCGAAGGAATGGCCACCGGTTTACCCGTTGTTTCGACATATCATTCGGGAATTCCTGAACTAATCGAAAGTGAAAAGAATGGCTTCTTGATTGATGAAAGAAATATTGAGGAATATGTAGTTGCCTTTAGGAGACTAACACAGCTTAAGGATCTTAAGATCAATGAAGCAGCACGAGAGACTGTAGACAAAGATTTTAGCCTAGCCAGCCAAAATCTCAAGTTGCGTGAGATTTACACAACAGCCATAGAAGAAAATGAAAAAGCTAATCATTGGATTGGGAACTTATCGGCGTCCCAATATGCTAGCTGATGCGCTTGATTCACTATCGAAACTTGATATTCCCGAAGGAATTCAGGCAAGTTTAGTTGTGGCCGATAATGACCCGGACAAAAGTGCTGAATCTACAGTAGAAGAGTTTGCCGATAAATTTAAAAACCTAGATCTCATTTACATTCTCGCTAAAGAACGAGGCATTGTTCATATGCGAAATGAAATTGTTCAATACGCATTAGATCATAAAGCTGACTTTCTTGCCTTTCTTGATGACGATGAAGAGGTGACTAATGATTGGTTGGAAAAAATGCTATCCACGAAAGAAAAGTACAATGCCGATGTGGTCGTTGGAAGAGTAGCTAGAACCCTCCCGAAAAACACGCCAAAATGGATTAAACACGGAAAGTTTTTTGAGCGACCAAGTATTCCAACAGGCACTATTAGAAAAGCCGCAAGCACAAGTAACGTATTATTTGATCTGCTCAAACTATGCGAAGATTTTGGATTGAGATTTCATCGGGCGTTGAACTTGGTTGGTTCATCTGACACACATTTCTTTTCAACGGCCACTCAAAAGGGTGCTAAGATCGTGTGGTTGAACGAAGATCTTGTGAGTGAGAACATTCCAAAGAGCCGAATGACAGTGAAATGGCAACTTAATAGAGCTTTTCGACACACGAATTGCAGAACAGTAAGAAAACGAATCTCGAATAGCTACTCTTCAGTTCTTTTTTCAGAAAGTATTTATGGGATCGCTCACTTTTTGCTAGGCATTTTTTCATTCCCCATCAATATTTTCAGAGGAAAGGCTGGCATTGTTCACACGTTACGATTTTTTTGGAAAGGAGCTGGCTCTTTTGCGGGTCTGGTAGGTTATAAGTTTGAAGAGTATCGCAATGTGCACGGGAATTAGGGACATAATCTTTTTTTGGCAAAAGTGGGGGTCTGTTAATTTTTGACTTACTAACCAATACCAACCCCTATCACGGATTAAGCCTCAGTTTGGAGTAATAAAATTTGTTCACCAAACTCCTTTAAATAATGGCACTAATCCGAATTCTTAGAATCTTGCTCAACAAGCTTCGCAAACAAAAAACTGATTTCTTCCTTCCTTACAAATATTCCAAAATCAAAAAGTATTATGGTAAGTACTGTCTTGATATAGGATCAGGCACGGGGCGGTTTTCCAAATTCTTGAAGAAAATGGGTCACAGGGTACGATCGATTGATGTTGTAGATAAGTCAGAGTTTAAAGAATTACGGACTACCCTCTTTGATGGGAAATTCATTCCATTTGGAAACAAAATGTTTGATACCTCTATTCTAATGTTCGTCCTTCATCATACAGACAATGTGAAAGAACTACTAAAAGAATGTGTTCGAGTCACGAAAAAAAGAATCATAATAGGTGAAGATGTCATGGTCTGTTGCTTAGATAGAGTGCTTGGGAATATCCATCTTGGCACTTCCCCCTGGTCTAGAAGCAAAAATGGATTCAATACTGATGAAGGTTGGCAACTTTTGTTTTGTCAAAACAACCTAAAACTTCTAGAGACAATTACAATCTCAAGATGTGAGTATCCAGTTTATCCAGTGGAACGAAAAATCTATGTGTTGGAAGTTCTGTGAGAATTAGTCGAGGAATTTGAGCATGCCTTCATCAAGAACTTCGTTACAACCGTTGTTCTTTTCCTTGAATCCATCCAGCCCCACTGGACGACCACCGGATACATTTTGTCTGCTCAAGTATTCTTCTTCAGATTTGGTATAATAGTGATTGATCCTCCAGCCTATTTCTGATTGATCGGTTAACATTTTGCCAAACTTGTACCATTTATAATGCCACCAGTGTGCACTATAGGCAAACCTGTTGCTAGAAAGAAAATCTCCATTTCCCAGGTCTTTGTGATCGGAGTAGTTTTCCTCCCTTTTGGTATAAGCCTTTAGAAGTGGGTCTGTAGGTTTTGAGACATGTCCATTATTTCCAAAATTGATTCTTGGAATCTTGACTCCTTTATATTTTTTAATGTTTACCTCCTTCAACCAAATCGTCAAATCCGTTTCATCATTAAGCGGGTAAAGAAATTCATCAACATCAATCTTCATCAGCCATTGGAACTCCTTGCGATAAGTTTTTGCTGCATGAGCAAACCCCATGTGATTTTTATTCCTCTGATACCATTTTGTCGCCCCATCGTATTTGGTGCCATCCCAACGAGTCCATAAATGGCGAGTCACTTGACCTTTCTCTTCGTAAGGTCTTAGAATCTCACGAGCTTCCTCCCCACCATCCTGATCATACAAATAGAAATGATCGACTCCTACCTTCAGGTGGTAGTCGAGCCATTCCTTCAAGTAGGCATTTTCGTTCTTAAAATTGGTGGCGAACGTAAGAAAATGTTTCTTCACCGTGAATTATGTTGTCAAAATGAATGTTAAAGAGGCGCAAAGTAACCGGATTATAGACAGAAACAGGCATTGGAGCGTCCAAATTATTAGCCTAAAAGAAACTCATGATTAATTTTGCCGTCTATTACCGCATTAAAGTCTTAATTACTTGATTAAAGTCATAACCATAGCGACCCATGGCAATCACCATCTGGAAAGGTTGCTTTCTTCGGCAAGGGAGTTCGGAATAGAAGTGGAATTATTGGGGAAGGGCATGAACTACGTGACCCATAACGACAAAACGAGGATTTTACTCGAATATCTTCGCGATCTTGATAAGGATGAAATCATTCTTTATACCGATGGTTATGACAGTGTTTTTCTTTCGGATTTAAAATACGTAGAGGAAGAATACCTGAAAATGGATCATCCGTTCGTCATGGGCACAGAACAGAATTTCAATTGTGATGCTCCTTTTTTTGCCAAAATGTCTTACTACCTCAATTATCCTAAAGGATCAAAACCTTATCGTTTCCTCAATGCCGGAGGTTGGATTGGGAGGGCTGGCTATGTTAACGAGATTCTGAAATTAGTAGAAAAGGATGGCGAATGTGACCAGGACATGCTAAACCGCCATCTGACTACAAATAGAGACAGCATTAAGCTAGACTATGAAAATAGAATTTTCAGTTGCATGGCAGGAAGAACGGGAATGGAGGAAAGAGATTACGTAATTGAAAAGGACGGTAAAGTCAAAAATTCGATTACGAAAAGCTATCCTGCAATATTGCATGCCGCCGGGAAGAATTTCTTTGGGTTGTACAAAGTGATTGGAAAACTCCCTTACATCCCAGAAGAATCGTTCAATGAAGAGGAAATCAAGAAGTACAAAAAGTCGAGGTTCTGGAACGTATTGACGGCAAAGACCATAGAAGACAATTACCTATTTCATCTGCTTGTTCAGTCTTTCGTGGTTATTGTGGGCCTTGCTATTGTTTCTGCAGCGATTTTTTTAAGCTTACCACTCTAAAAATCATTTCCCATAATAGATAACAATGAGGTTGTTGTCAGCAATGTTTCTTAAAGGTCTGTTAGGCACTTTAATTGTTACAAAAACCAGATCGGGAAATTCCTTTAAATATTTTTCCTTAATTCTTTCATTCCATTTCGGAATATCATCGAGTTTGACATCTTCTACGATGTAATAGCCCGATTTCGCTATTTTATGGATAGAGTTTTCAAAAAGAGAAACATTTGATTCAAACGTATGAAGACCATCGTCAAGGATCACATCAAACTCTTTTGAATCACCAATTTCTTGCCACATGTTCCTTATTACATCTCCATCTAGTTGATCACAGTAATAGGTTTTGATTCGATCTTCCTCGAAAAGAGCCCCCTTATCAATATCGGCACCATAAACATTTGAATTTGGAAAATAGATGCTCCACCCTCTTAAAGAAGCTCCTGGGGTTCCTTTCTTTCCCATGTTATGGGTAAAAGAAGTATTGTTTGTCCCAATGCCCATCTCAAACATCTCCTTGGTTTCATCCTTAATTTTTGAAAATAATGCATTATAAACTGTGGTATAATTATGTCTCGCTATACCCTTATCACTGTTATGTTCCTTCATGAGCTTGCAAAGCTTCGTAGGCTTATGCACATTCACATTCTTAAGTTTCTTGTCTAAGGTGGTATCTATTTCCATATTGGAAATGATAGAAATTTCGGGACGTTTGCTTATGATGCTTCCAAGGATATTTTCAAAAAAATACTTAACGGATGTGTTCATTAAATTGACTTGATGAAGTGGTTAGGTGGCAAAGCTATCAAGATTTGAATTCATCAATGTTGATTAATTCTTGCTAGTTTTTTTTCAAGTTTATAATATCGCATCTTTGCAGACTCAAATCCAGTATAAACCATACACACCTATGTTGAGAGCTCTGCAATTGGTATTCATATCGTTACTTCTGTTTTCATGTGGCTCATCTAAAAAAGAAACCGCGGAAAACAATGAGCAAGAAACTCCTGAAAATTCTGCGTCGGAAACTGCCCAGGTTAGTAGTGACAGTACTAATCAAGAAGATTCCTATAAAATCGTTTTTAGAAAAATTGACAATAAGGCCTTACTATTTGTGGAAGACTCCCTCATTTATGATAGCGGAACAATTGCAGGTAATCCGGATCTTGAGGTCGAAATTTTCCTTACGGATTATGTAAAGAGAGGTCAAATCGAAATTCGAATTGATAGCTATAATGGAGTGGAACCTTATAATCAAGCAGATTCACATTGGGAACTAGTCTACGATATTTACAAGAATGATGAGATCATCGACTTTGTAAGGGAAGCAAACGATAATGGTGATGTGGGAAAGGTATTTGAAGAATTTCACTTTTTAGACGAGTTAGAATAAAGGCTTAAAAACAACCCTAACTTCTCAATAACTTCAATTAAGAAATTTTCTAAAAAATTCGGGTACGCTGAATCTCAGTTCATTCATTCGGATTTTGCGTAGCTTCGCGGTTGAAATTTTTTCCCCATGGCGGTAATCCGAATTTTAATCAAATCCTCACTTCCATTGTTTTTGGTGGCGCTTTTTGCAAGTGTATTGACAGGAGCTTCTTCCACACTTGTCATCAAGAGTATTACGCAAGCGGTAAAGGATACCAATTTTAATCTTAACTCATTTATTATCGAGTTTGGGTCTTTTTGGTTTCTGTACGGTGTTCTTTCTATTGTGGCATCCTATTCAGTCTCACGAATGATGCAGCGAATCATCCACAAACTCAGGATTGACATGTCAAGAAAGATCATTCAGGCTCCTTATGAGGAAATAGAAAACAATGAATCCAAACTTCTTCCAATACTGACCAGTGACATTGACAGAATAGCTCAGTATATATCCACTCTTCCAGCAGTTACAACTGGATTAGCAACGGTGATAGGGATTCTTGCTTACATGATTTGGTATTCGCCGATACTTTCATTGGCTACCATAATCTTGTTCAGCATAATTTTCTTTCTTACCAAAGTGGCTCTTCCAGCTATCAGGAAACACTCACATGGAGCAAGGAGTCATTTGAATAATCTTTTCGAACATTTTGAAGGTCTTGTTCTTGGAATCAAAGAACTGACCTTAAATCGTAAGTTTTCAAAATCATTCGTGGACGATCACATTATTCCCACTAGTAATACTCAAATGCGTTACTATTTGAAAGAAAGTGTGGTAGGTTCTATTGTGAATAAATCCACTGACTTAGTACTTCTTCTAGGTATGGGCATTCTTGTTGTCGCAATCTTTCAGACGCAATTTGTTACACTCGAATTTTTTGGTAGCTACTTAACAATCGTCCTTTTCACAATAGCTCCACTTTCTTCAGCTACTGGATTTCTAAGAAGTCTGAAGAATGCCGAAGTGATCTTTAACCATATTGAACAGGTGGGAATTTCTTTAGAAGAGTCCTATCAGTATACAGAAGAAATAAAAAATGAAAACTGGAAAGATTCCGAACCACTTATTCAAGCTAAACAGCTGGAACATACATACTATCATGCTGATGAAGACCAGCATTTTAAACTTGGCCCTTTGGACTTTGATATTAAGCAAGGTGAATCGCTTTTTCTTGTTGGAGGAAATGGTAGTGGAAAAACGACTCTAGCAAAACTTATTTTGGGTTTATACAAACCCAAAGGAGGCGAAATCAATTATCGAGGTGTGAACATTTCGAAGGAAAATTTATCCTATTACCGTTCCAGATTTTCTGCGGTATTTACGGATTCCTATGTATTCCAGGAATTGGATCACATCTCGGCAGAGTTACTCGAAGAGAAAGGACAGGAACTGATTGATATGCTTGAACTTACCAAGAAAGTCAAGATCGAAAATAAGGAATTCACAACCACAAGATTGTCTGATGGTCAGAAAAAAAGATTATCTCTGATCAGCTCAATTCTTGAAGACAAGGAGGTTTACCTCTTTGATGAGTGGGCTGCCAATCAAGATCCTTACTTCAAGGAAATTTTCTACGATAAGATTTTGGCATATCTAAGAGAAAGGGGCAAAACTTTAATTGTTATCACCCACGATGACCGATATTTCCATTTAGCCGACCGAGTACTAAAGCTTCAGGATGGAAAGCTTGTCAACTATTCTTGATCGGATTCAGGAAAGATTCCATTAAGCACTTCTAAAAACCTTCGAGATTGTTCTTGAAGTCCATATGGTTGGATCAATTTATCATTTTGCAGTTTTTTAGTCTTTCCGGCAAGAAAATATACAGTAAAGACATCCGCTATAGCTTCGACGCTTTCGAAAGAGACAGGAACTCCAGATTCAGTTTTCTTAATGATTTCATTGACCTCTTGATTATCGGAAATGGCTATAATTGGCTTTTGAGCTATTAAATAATCGTAAAGCTTAGCTGGAACCATCCATTTGTATTCTGGAGAAACCATCATCAACAACACATCCCATGATTGAAGAAGAGATAGCGTCTCACTTAAGCTTACCTCTTCATTGATTGATACGAATTCCGAGATTCCGGAACTATCAAGATCATCCCAAAATTGACTGTCTACACTTCCATTTATGACTAATCCAACTTTATCTGGGGTCAACTGATTTTTTCTTATGAAAAGTGTAAATGCCTCAAGAACTCTTTCTGATGAAACAAAACTTCTAAATGAGCCGAAGTATCCGAACACAAATTTTTTATCCTCGGATTTATCGATTTTCTCGAACAGATTCTCATTGAATGCATTTCTAATGTAGGTGAACTTCCCTGCTAATTCCTCGCCGTAAACTTCAGAATATGCATTATGTGCATTCCTCGTGTTAAAAACCACTTTGCAGCTAGTCTCGAGAAAGACTCTTTCATAATGATGAATTACCTTCCTCGTCAGTTTGGGTCTTTGGAGCATTCGCTTATGAAAAACTGTCCATGGATCTCTCATATCCACAATCCATGGGATGCCCGTTCTTTTACTTAAAATGCGACCGACCAGTAAACCAGACCAAGGATCTGCATTTACCCAAATGACATCCGGTTTGAATTTTTTGATGATTTTTTTACCGCTTTTAAGTGCCCCAGGAACATCCCAGAGATATTGATCAAACGGTGTATATGATAATTTTTTCTTGGGAGGTTTATTAATATCAGACGTTTTTTTCTTTGCCCTTCTTTGTTCACTTTTTTCTTTGCTGTGATCAGGAGTGAAAATCAATTTTACCAGCCATTTTACAAACGGTCTAAGGAAACTTTCGAACCCATAAACAACATTTACCCCTGCAGGTAAGGGTAGAGTTTTATTGCTATCAATCTCTTTGAAGGGCCGACTGGCTAAAACTACAACATCCCATCCATCTGTATCATGAATCCCTTGGGCAAGGTTCACTGCTCGTTTTGCTCCAATAACGTTAGCTGGTGGAAAATAAGGAGATATTAACAGTAATCTTCTCTTCATCATTCTCAGCTGCAAAAAGAATCATGTTTAATTTATTTCTGCTACAATATTCAATAAAATCTGCAAATTAAATTACAGGCACAATTCAAGGTGGTTTTTAGGGTTAAGATTGTAATCAGCTTGAAATATGTCTATAGCTATGCATGGAATTCTTAAAGGCAAGTTTATTCTATTGGTGATCGTTCTCTCCTGTCAAAAAGAATGTCTAGCCCAAGTGTGGGATAACTTCGAAAGTTATCCAAGAGATGTAGATACATTAAATCTCAATTTTCATACTTCCACTAATTATTTGGAAAGTGACTATTTCAAGAAACATGATTTGCTTTTTAAAGTATCCTATAACAGCGCTTATCCCAGAGGTTTTAATGACGGGCCAGTTTGGAAAGGCAAAGGACTAACTCTAGAATCCCAAGGTGGTTTTTCGGGCAGAAAAGGACGACTTTCCTATTCATTTTATCCAATCCTATTTTTCTCACAAAATTCCGATTATTTACAATCTCCAATCATAAGAACAGATGTATCTAGAAATGCATACCAGTTCATTCCTGATGGTAGAAATATTGACTGGGTCCAGAGGTTTGGAGATTCCCCTTTCTTCAGCTTTCATCCAGGGCAAAGTGAAATTCAAATGAGGTGGGGGAAAGTTATTACAAGTATTTCGACTCAAAACTATTCCGCTGGTCCTGCGATTTACAATCCAATAGTTCTTAGCAGACAAGGAGGTGGTTTTCCTCATGTCAGATTGGGAACCGAGCCTTTCGATATAAACATCAAAAAGATCGAAACAGGAAAATGGGAAATGAATTTCTTGTTTGGATTACTCTCTGAATCGGATCATTTTGATTCAAACTCGGCGAACGACAACCGTTATTTCAACGGAATGTTTATTGCGTATCAGCCTAAATTCCTCCCACAAATGACAGTAGCATTTAATAGAGGACTGTATAAGGATACACAGTTTTTTGAGGCATGGGATTTGCTTTCTACCATTCACATTTTCGATAGTGGAACGAGAGGTGATAGTATCGATACCAATGATACCTTTGATCAGCTGGCCTCACTTTCTTTTACTTGGGATCTTCCTGAATCTGGATTTAGAGCCTATTTGGAGTTTGCCAGAAACGACTTTTCAGGAAAATTTATCCGTTTCTTGAAAGAACCAGAACATAGTAGGGCATACACCATTGGATTTGAAAAAAGCGTTCAAACTGCAAAGGGGAAAGAGGTAATAATTAGCTACGAACACACCAACCTCTCAAGAAATCATACATTTCTCTATCAACCAGAACCTACATACTACGCTCATCACATAAATAGACAAGGATATACGCACGGTGGTCAATTGTTAGGAGCAGGAATTGGTCCTGGTGGTAACAGCGGTCATTTTAATGTGCTCATTAAAAAGGACAATCAAATCATTGGATTTTTATTCGAAAGAATTGAATACAATAAGGACTACTTTGTAGTAAACATTCAAGATCGCGAGCGGCATAATATTGAATACTCTTTGGGGTTCAATATTCAAAAGGAAACCAGTTCCATGTTTTATGGTTTAGAAAGCATACTAAGCTATAATTTCAACAGGTACTATATTCATAGTGATTTGAATTTTTATCTAGCATTGGCCACACGAATTAAGCTTGATAGATAGCTTAGAGTTATACTACCCACTCACTTTAAAATTTTCATAGATTTTTTTTGGGGGTATAGGCTCCCACTCTTTCCATACATCAGATTTCAGCACAAATTCTGAAACCTACCTAAGACCTGATGATTGGAATTGATATAGTTGACTTGAATGATCCTCTTTTTAAGAAAAGAACAGAGCGGTCATTGGATTTAATTACCAATGAACAAGATCAATTCATTAATCATCCTGATCTTTTTTGGCTTTTGTGGTCTGCCAAAGAAGCTGTATTTAAAACCAGAAGAGAGATTACTTCATTTTCTCCAAAAAATATTCCAATAGTTCTAAAACAAGAAGGTTCAAAAATCAAGTTTGAATCCGATGAAATCAAAGGCGAAATTTGGACTGATAAGAACTATATTCTTTCGATTGCTGGTGATGCCATAGAACCTATTAACTTTTCAGTAGTCAACGAAAACAGTACCAACTGGAGCAGCACTATTCGGAAAAGAATCAAAACCCACTTTGCGAACAGAGGAATCTCAGCATCAGTGAGTAAAAGTGGAAGTTTACCGTTGATCAACGACAGGCTACCCATTTCAATAACTCATCATGGGGCTTTTGCTGCTTTTGCCTATCCAAATTCTGTTCTGGAATCTTAATACTCCTCAATAAGTAATTAAAATTATTTTTGCGGCATGCGCAGAAAAAATCTGATTGCAATCTTTCTGGTGGTGTTTACAATGATGCTTTCGTCTTTTGCATTTTATGCTTATCAGATTGTCTACACACCAAACATCTTGATAGAAAAAGATGACAGACTTTTTGCGATCCCTAAAGGCAGTACATTCAAACAGGTAAGAGATCGACTTTACGATGAAGGATTTCTAAACGATGTAGTCTCGTTCAGTTTTCTTTCCAGATTGAAAAGTTACGATCAAGAAGTTAAGGCAGGGATGTATTTGCTAAAAGGTGATATGACAAATATTCAAGCCATCAATTTGCTAAGGTCTGGCGCCGAAACTCCTGTGAAATTGACATTTTCAAACGCTCGTTTGATATCTCAGTTACCAAAAATACTGACTAGCAATCTCGAAATTGATTCCATAGACATGGCACAGTTGCTTCTCCATGATACTACAGCTCAATATTATGGCTTCTCCAAAGAAACCTTTATCAGTATGTTCATTCCTAACACCTACGAGGTATACTGGACTGCATCACCAAAAAGTATTTTGGATAGAATGAAGCGTGAATATGATCGGTTTTGGAATGAAGAGAGACTTGAGAAAGCCGAGAGCCTAGGAATGTCAAAGGAAGAAGTTTCCACACTTGCTTCAATTGTTCAAGGTGAAACGAATAAAATGGATGAAGCTCCTACAATCGCAGGTGTCTATATCAATAGGCTAAAAAGACGAATTCCTTTGCAAGCAGATCCAACATTAGTATTCGCCATTGGAGATTTTTCGATCAGGCGAATTCTTAACAAAGACAAGGAGCTAGATTCTCCCTACAACACCTATAAAAATTATGGATTACCTCCGGGTCCTATAAACGTGCCTTCAATTCCAGCCCTGAATGCGGTACTCAATTTCGAAGATCATCGGTATTTATATTTCTGTGCAAAAGAAGATTTCTCTGGGTATCATGTATTTGCAAGAACACTTCGTGAGCATAATGTCAATGCGCGAAAATTTCAACGAGCGCTCAATCGAGAAAGGATCTATCGATAATGTATCGTCATGATGTTCAAATCAGAGTTCGTTATGCTGATACAGACCAAATGGGCTATGTCTATTATGGAAATTATGCAGCCTACTACGAAGTTGCGAGAGTAGAATCGTTTCGAAACCTGGGATACGCCTACAAACAACTGGAAGAAGCTGGCATCATGATGCCCGTGCTTGAATTGAAGAGTAACTACATTTTACCAGCAAAGTATGATGACTTACTAACCATTCGCGTTTCTATTCCAGACTTTCCAAAAGTCAAAATCAAGTATTTATATGAGGTCTACAACGAAGAGAACACGCTTTTGAATCGTGGGGAAACAACATTAGCCTTCATAAATATGAAATCTGGTAAGCCAGTAAGAATGCCTGAAGTTATGAGTGACCTACTTGAGCCATTTTTTGATTAACAAAATCGATTTGCGAGTTTACTGAATTCTAGTACTTTTGCGATCCGAATTTAGCGAGATCACAGAGGCGTGGCAGAGTGGTCGAATGCGGCGGTCTTGAAAACCGTTGTACCGCGAGGTACCGGGGGTTCGAATCCCTCCGCCTCTGCAGTAGCCCAACACTAAGTGTTGGGTTTTCTTTTTTAGACACTTGAAGGCTTGCTACAATCTCATTCTTCCTCCAAGTCCAAAACCTATGTTCCATATGTCATTAGACGATGACTGAAAGTTTCTACTGTAGTTATGACTAAAGACTGTTTCGACGAAAAGATCAAATCTTTCGAATTGTTTTTGGGCTGCAGCGGTAAGAGAATATTCCATATCATGTCTGTTAGCATTTCTAATTTGATTCACAAAATAGTCCCTATCGCGTTCTATGCGCTGAAGCAAAAAGAATCCAGAAAAGGTTTCTTTCTTTACTCTTAGACCAAGGTGATCGCTATTTCCACCAGGACCAATTCCTGCCCCAATTATTTGACCATCATGAGTATAACCTTGTCGGTTTATACCATGAGCATAAAATGGTGGTGTGGGTCGCCATGGTTGATGACCAATGGAAAGATTTGTATGTTCATATGAAACAATAAATTCAACTCCCTTTTTGTTTTGAAGAAACTTCTCAAATCCTATGGTATAGCCACGAGAATGCTCTGGTTCTACTGCAGAAGGTCTCAGTCCTGCACCATCAGAGGTGAAGTCATTCTTGGCAAACTCTGCATAGGCTCTGAACCCTACTTCTGGAAAATTCCACTCAATTGTCAATGAGGCCATTTGATCGAATGCATCATTTGGAGAAAGTGTATCTCCATTTAAGACACCATCATCCACAATGAAGAGGGTTGAAAAAATATCTGTTCCTTCAAAAAAACGTGTTTGCTTGTATAGCACTTTGTTAAAACCAATGGTCAATTCCGGAAGAAATGATGGATTTACCGCAAGAAACAGACCGTTAAAGTATCTGTTATCATTGTCCGAGTCATTGTCGAAGTAATCAGACTCTTTGAGTAAACCAAACATTAAATTAGCTTCTACCTTAGCGATGTTCTCTTTGGAAGAAAGAAACGTCGGTTTTAATCCAAACCTGGCATGTGGAAATCCGCCAGCTTGTCTACTCATTATAATTGGATTAAAAATTGAAGGGCCCAACGAGTAGTTTTGAGTTCCTATTGAGGCCAAAAATTTCCCAACATCTAACCTTAGCTCACTCTGACCTAGATGAAACTTTGCGAACGGATCGTCTCCGTAACGCTGTACCCAATCTATTCTATTTGTAAACGGATATGCCCACTCACTTGTATTTGCTTGAAGGTTTGGAATACTAAATAGGTCATTGAAAGAATAAAAAACGACTGGGTTCAATGTATAGGAAAGTTTACCATACCTTCCGGTAAAACCAGCATGTAACTCAAAAGTGAATCCTTCTCCCTTCCATACTGGGCCATCATTGTATCCTCTCCCGTATTCGTTATTGCGAAAAGTTTTGAAATAGATATCATTCAGCTCAAATCCATCGGTTGAAAGTGGCTTAATAGAAGTAAATAATGAAAGTGAGGTCGTGTCGTTGGCCTTATCAATTGGATCATGAAAATCACCAGGAATCTGAACTTGACCATATATCCAAAATGGAGATAAGCAGACCAAGAGGACTTTTACACCTACTGAAACAATGGATCCGTTATGTTGAAAAAGTCTTTTTATCGTTTGGATTCTATGCATATTTCCAAATGTAAGCATATCCATATCTTTGCACGAAGTTTAGTAATTCTTATTCTTTTGATTGTACAAATATGAGCCTGGTAAGTGTATGTGTGCCTATATATAATGGAGAAAAATACCTTCGAGAAAGTATGGATTCCATTATAAATCAAACCTACCAAGACCTTGAAATTCTAGTCGTTGATGATTGTTCAACGGACAAAAGCACAGATATCATCAAAGAATATCAATCCGATGATAATCGGATAAAGATGGTTCATAATAAAAAAAATCTCGGCTTGGTTGGGAATTGGAACAAGTGTATTTCGGAAGCAAGTGGGGATTTCGTAAAACTTCAATTCCAAGATGATATGATGTTAGAAGACACCATCGAAAAAATGATGTCCTTAGCCCAAGATAAGGAAGTTGATGTTGTACTTACTGATCGGGAATACACATTCGAGAATGATATCAATCATTTCTATCTTGATCAACTACCAAGACTTTCTGATCACTTCAAAGAAGATGCCGTTATCGAGCCTTCATTTATCATTGATCTTTTGCTGGAAAAAGGGACAAACATGAATTTCATGGGTGAGCCAATATTAGGACTAGTGAAGAAGGAAGTTTTTGATAAGTATGGAGTTTACGACGATACTTTTTATCAGATCGGAGATTTTGAATTCTGGATACGTTTAGCAATAAACGTAAAAATTGGCTTCATCCCAGAAAGGCTGCACATTTTCAGGCTTCACAACGAATCGCAAGGAGCAAAAAATTCAAGAGCAACTGAAATAAATCCATCACACCTGGATCGAATTCACCTGACTTCTAAAATGCACTCAGATCAGTCATATCAAAAATTCAAAGATGTTGCAGGTGACAGTTTCGCGGAAGACCTTCTAAAGAAATATGTTAATGAATACACAAAACGATATGGTCAAGAGAAACTTGCCACCAGAATTGATGAAAGTTTCTTTCAATACATTGAACCGGAAAAGACACGTTGGGAGAAGTTGTTAGGTATTTTTTCTTCTAAAAACTAAGTTCTAATCAATATACTTTACTCGACAGTTCATTGTCTTTAATGTCACTGCTAGCTTTATCATATTCTTCAAAATAAGAGATGTTTCTTATTTGATCATGTGCTTCTGTGTCAGCCGCGCCTCTTTTGCATTTTACCTCCAAAAACCAATCTTTCGACTGTAACGCATAGTGATTCAAATGGAGATACGACCGCTCCAAAATTTTCTCATTAACAGGCTGAAAGTGTTTCTTTTCGTTATCTCTAGGATATCTTATTCTTTTCTTATCAGCGCCAATCACTTTGCACTTTCCTTTCAAATAACAGAAATGTAAATGGAATCGACTCACCAATTCTGGACGCACGATTATTTTACTAAGTGTTTTTCTCCTGTCCGGCATCCAGGGTTTTTTTTCTTTGTTCTGAATGGCCCTTTTCACAAAAGACGAAATTATTTCTTTAGGTTGTTCAGCATGCCCAGACGATCCAAACATCTTCCATGGTATTCGAACGACATCAGCTTTTGGAATATCCTTAAGAAATGAGGCTATCGTTTTATAACCTTTTCGAGCATAAATAAACTCGTCTAAATCACAGATCAACAGCCATTCACTTTTACCTTTTAAATCGTGAAAATATTTGTTATACAACTCAATTTGAGCCCAACGGGTATCATCGTGAATAATTGTTATTTGACCCTTGTCAACAAATTCTTTTATTTGACTTTGGTAGTCATCAGTACTTCCGTTATCTATTAAAACAAAATGATCGACTCCTTCATTTAAGTAATGTTGTACCCATTCCTTAATAACATGGCTTTCGTTCTTAAATATTCCTGCTAATGTCAGAAAATGCATTCTTGATCGTTTGGAATGTGAATTTATAGTGATCTAGTTTATTGAATTTATTAATTATGCAGATAAATTAATCAGTAGAAGCAGATGTGGCGTGTCATTGGGTTTTTCTTTAAGTCTTCCTGGAAAGTGATAATTTTCTCCGCAGTAAGCAGCGCCGCAGCTGCTGGAGCAAATCTTTACTCACTAAAGCTATTAGGGGAAGTAGTAACTGGAGAAGATCCCAATCTTTATCTCTTGCTGGGATACATTTCGGTTTTGATTATTATTTCATCGATAATCACCTTATTTTCAGGTAAGTACGTTACCAAGTATTTTGAATTAAAAGTTGCTAATTATAGGAAAGAGCTCGCCGAAAAAGCACTTTATTCAAAATACGATAAGATCGAGAACAAATTAGACAAACTTGTTCCAATCTTAATGTTCGAAACAGGTGCAATTGGAGGGTTTGGCAAGAACATTCCTGGTTTCATGGTTGCAGTCTTTCAATCAGCTGTAGTTCTGGGCTACTTGTTCAAACTATCATGGGTTTTGACGGTGTCCTTTTTACCAATATTTATGATTGTAACTGTCACGAATATCCTCACTCTACCATTATTTAAGAAACTAGAAGAAGCAATATCAAAGACACGGTTTAAGCTTCATTTTTCACTCGATAGAATGGAAAAAGGGTTTAAAGACCTGATTGTGAATAAGCAACATTCTAAAGCATATATAGGTGGTTCAATAGATATGCCAAACAAAGGGCTAGTGGATTTAAATGTTAGAGGGTTCTTTTTACGAACACTTCTAGACAAATCGGAAAATACTTTTGTGATCATTAGTCTGGGCTTGCTATTGGTATACGCCATGACTGGTTCTGCTTTCACTGAAAATGAACTCATTGAGTACATGGCATTGATTCTTTACATACGCCCTTCGCTAAACAGAATTGCTGGTTTTACAAAACAAGTAAAAGGGGTCGAGAATGCTCTTGAGCAGGTAGAATCACTCGATGTTGACATTAGAAAGTCGTTGTATGAATCAGAAGAAACTGTTGAATACAGTAAGAATTCTAATCTACCATTGATAAAAGTTGATAACGTTTCTTACTCCTATAAAGGTAAAAGTACATTTAAACTTGAATCCATTGATTTTGAGATGATGCAAAATGAGATTGTAATCATCAATGGAAGTAATGGAAGTGGAAAGTCAACACTTTTTAAACTCATAATTGGTCTTTATACAGCTCAAGAGGGGGAAATCACTTTCCAAGGACAGCCAATTCATAGAGAAAATTTGCAATCCTACAGAAGTCATTTTTCGTGCTTTTTCACAGATTCCCAACTATTCGATGATTTGGGCTACATCGTAAATGATGAAAATAAATCAAGAGTTGCCGAACTTATCGAGTATTTGGATTTGAAAGACAAGACCTCTTTGGACAATGGGTTTGCTATCACAAATTTGAATTTATCTAATGGACAAAGAGGCCGTTTAAATCTATTGAGACTTCTGCTTGAAGACCGAGATGTTTATTTCATGGATGAATGGGCGGCTAATCAGGATATTTATTTCAAGGAGAAATTTTATACTGAAATTGTCCCTGGCTTGAAAAAGAAAGGCAAAACCATCATCCTGATCTCACATGACGACAAGTTTTACTCAATCGCTGACCGAATAATAACAATCAAAAATGGCAAGGTTGAAAAAATCATAGCTCCTGATGTTCTCGCCTAAAGTATGTGTGGTAATCGTTACTTACAATGGGATCAAGTGGATTGACAAATGCCTCAGCAGTATTGAAAAATCATCCACCAAAGCTGATATTCTGATTATCGACAATGGATCTACCGATGGTACTCTCGAAATACTAAGGCAAAAAGGAAGGTGCACTCACTTACATGAATCTGAGGCAAACCTTGGTTTTGGCAAGGCAAACAACATTGGTCTAAAACATGGATTTAATGAAGGTTATGACTATTTCCTTCTGCTGAATCAAGACGCATGGGTAGAGGAAAATACGATCGAGCACCTCATAGTCCAAATGGAGAGTGAATCTAAGTTTGGGATAACTTCCCCAATGCATTACAATGGGAATGGAACTAAGCTTGACCATTTTTTTGAATTCTACCTTTCCAGAATGGATGTGTATCAAGAAGATCTGAAGAAGGATCAGGTGAAGGAACAATTGTATGAAGCTCCATTTATTAATGCTGCGTGCTGGATGGTCAATAGAAGCACGCTTGAAAAAGTAGGTCTATTTCATCCATTATTTGATCATTATGGAGAAGACGATAACTACTTGGATCGTCTGCATCATTCAGGCCTAAAGTTGGGACTTGATACCCAAGTCAAAATCTATCATGACCGAGATACAGAAGCGGTCAACCATCTAAAGGATGACCCAACAAGACTTTTCAAACGATCCATTTTGAGGGCCTTACTAAATCCGCAAATTGAAGAACCTCGAAAAGAAGCATCCCAATTGGCAAGGACATTGTCTAAAAGGTTATCAAAGAAATTTAGTGGGATTTCGAAGCTGTTTTTTCGCATTAAATGCATGCTAGAATTCTACAGACTTTCTCAGAAAGTTCGAAGATTCACTGAAAATCAGGAATCACAACTTAGCATTCAATGAAGCCATTAGTAACTATCGGACTTGGAACACGGGATCGATCAGAGATGCTGAGAGAAGCTCTTGTTTCGTTAGAAAACCTTGTAATTCCAAATGAAGTGAGTATCCAACTGTTGGTATGCGAAAATGGTGTTTCGAACACAGCGGAAAAAATTGTTGTTGATTTAAAACAAAAACTCCCATTCAAAGTCAAATTCATAATAGAAGAGAAAGAAGGAATTGTTTATATGCGTAACCGAATTCTTGATGAGGCAATCAAAAGCGAATCAGAAATGTTGGCATTTTTTGATGATGATGAAGTTGTTGATAAAAATTGGCTGGTGAAACTCCTTGAGGCCAAAGAAAAGTTTTCAGCAGATATTGTTCAAGGGCACATTATTCAGAATTTTCCTGATGTTGATAACCTGGACTTAGTTAAAGAGTTTTTCCCTGGAAGCTTTAAGAAAGAAACTGGAGCTGATTTACTTGAAGCTTACACTAACAATGTATTGTTTGATTTATCTCTTGTTAGAAATTCATCAATAAGATTTGACGCCAAATTCAATTTGACCGGCGGGTCCGATAGTTTCTTTTTTTCACAGCTAAAGAAAAATAGCGCCAGTATAATTTTTTGCAAGGAAGCAATTGTCACGGAAAAAATTCCGACTTCACGAGCGTCTATTGATTGGGTACTATCCAGATTTTACAGAAATGGCTATACAAAGTACCACATTGATAAAATGAAATTTGGTAAAATAAGAGCTCTCACGCGAGGTATTCAGATGGTTTACCGAGCAGTCAAAAAATGTGTTTTTACAAAAAAGAAAACTAAGCTTGAAAAAACGGTGGAAGGTATTTTACTCCAAAAAAGATGTCTTCGAGCGAAAGGAACCTTTCACGCGATGCTAGGCGTACCATTTGCTGAGTATGATGTGATTCATGGAGATTAATTTTGCGGGCCTCTAAATCTACTATCATCAAAACTGTAGCAATCTCAGTATGTACATACAAAAGGCCTAAACTTCTCAGAGGGGCAATTCAGGCAATTAAGAAAGTAAGAGTTCCGGATACGCTCTCGGCTAGCCTAATTGTTGTCGATAATGCCCCGTCCGATGAGGTCAGAGACTTGTTTGCAGAAGAAACTGCCGACTTTTCGATTCCCGCAAAATATGTGGAGGAACCACAACGCGGGATTGTTTTTGCTAGAAACCGGGTGCTACAAGTGGCAGAAGAGAATAAGTTCGACTATATCGCTTTTTTTGATGATGATGATCACCCTGATGAGGGTTGGCTCGAAAATTTATGGAAATGTATGCAAGAATATTCCGCCACGGTTGTCACAGGAAGAATGATATTTACCTGGCCAGAATCTTGCTCTCTTGATGATGAAGTCAGATACATTTACGATAGGACACGTGTCAACTTCAAAACTGGAGATATCAAAACAAGATGTGGATCTTGCAACACGTTAGTTGATTATCATTTTGTAAAGGAACACGAACTCAATTTCCATCCAATTTTCAATTTAAGTGGAGGTGAGGATACCCATTTCTTTGAATCAATGACACTTAAAGGTGCTAAAATTGTTTGGTGCGAAGAAGCAGTTGTTTACTCTGATATCGTGGAAGATCGAACTACAGAAGACTATATCTGGAAGAGACGAAAAACGGTTGGTTACACCGCCTATCTGAGAGAACAACTATTATTTGGAAAAGTAAAAGCCTTTAGAAAAGGATTGGGTTCGATCCTTCGAAATGGTTTTTGGATAGTTAGAAGCTATCTCTCAAAATCAAATAGGACCCGCGTGAAAAGAAAGGTAAAAATCGCCGAGTTGAAAGGCCTCCTGAGTGCCATGTTTCGTAAAAAGTTTGAGAACTACGCCAATACTGACGGGAGTTAAGAGAGCTTCATTCTTTTGATTTTTCCACTTTAACCGTTTCATTACCTACAAGTCTTAATACTTCTTCCAGTATTCCCATTTCTGAAAAAAGAGCGATCATTTCCCATCTGCTCATTCCTTCACACATGTTAGCCGCCCAAATTTCATCCGTATAAAATCGACTATCATGTCGAAAGCAAGAAACTGAGGGACTAAAACCGTATTCTACCAATACTTTGTTGGCCAGCATACATCCTTGTCTTGAAGTTCCGTCAGAAAATGCATGCAGATATTCTATCCATTTTTGAAAAACGGCTATTCTAAGCAATTGTCGACGAGACAGATCAAATAACTTATTTTCTTGATCAATTGAATTTTCCTCAAGAATTCTTTTGCGCTCTTCTCGCAGCTTTTCCATATCAATGGAAACCTCTTGAAGATTATCTATTATTCCTTTTTCATGATGCCTCCTCCTATTGAACCATCTGAATTCTGTGAAAGAAACATGATAACGATACATTTCATCATTTAGCATTCGTTTGGTCAGTTTGAAGTCATCCCCATACTTGTAGTTGAAATAGTTGGCTAAGTACGGATAGTGTTTATACATAAAATCCTTCTTCCTAAGGAACTTGCCAAAGACGTAAACCTCCCATCTCGCAAACGGGTGTTTTCGAACATACTTCTTGTCCAGATCTTTGATGAAAGGTTCATCCGTTGTATGCTTGATGCGAGTGACTTGAGCATATTCCAATGCATACACATTTCTGTGTGGTCGATGAGGAGTAAGCAATAGTCGATTTACTTCGGTAAAAAGTTGTAAATCAATTGGTTCGCCCACATGTAAAATCATTTCTTCGTGGGCGTTCACACATCCATTCAGATAACCTCGTTCTCTGTGACGCTTGTTGGTTGAATGGTATCCTTCTTCATAAGTTTCAGGACCATACATTTGGTGTTCCCAATCAATGTGAAGTCGCCAGAGTTCATTCTTAGGCCGAGAAAGTTTCGAAACACTTGCTTCAAACTCTTCACCAGACATCTGAATAGTTTCAACAGGGTTGGCAATTTTTTTCTTACTAGATCTGAACAAGAGACGTAATCCACTTTTTAATTCTCTTGAAACTAAACCTGACAAGTACCCAATGACTATGTATATTTTTTCAATTAATGAGAATTCACTTAAAGATGGATTGGGATAAGCAAGATTTTCCATTGTCTCCTTGCATTCCAGCAACCCAAGAAGTTCATTCACTTCATCATGAGAAACATTAATGTCTTTGGAGTTAGCTTGTTTTATGAACAATTGGGCCAACTCTGATCTGGTACTGGCACCTTTCAACTCCCTACTGACTTCAACAGGATCGAACGCTTTTTTAATTCTCGAGACAAGAATCCAACGCTTTATTTCCTTATCTAAAGACAGGCCTTGAATACGTGGTTTCCAAGTCTCAAAATTCATGTTAAACTAGGGGAAATTATTGGGCTGCTAATCTATGAAATATCCTGATAGAATTTCATTTATGATTTGAATTGAAGTATCATTCTCTAACCACTTAATTTTGGCACTTTGAAAAGCAAATCCCTAAAAACCCCTTAATTGAAACTCCTGCTCATTACCAATTTATACCCTTGCAAAGAAGACGATCAGGATTCTACGTTTGCACTTCATTACTATGCAAGACAGTGGGCTAAAGATCATCAGGTTCATGCGATAGCTCTTCATGCACCAAACGTGCTTGAACTTGCAGAATTGAAAGAAAGAGAACTTCCATTAAATTTTGTTTTAGATGGCGTACAAGTTTCCAATCGCACAATGATTCGTCTTCCGCTTGGACTTAACATTTATCCATCATTCGAAAAGGAATTTATCGAACAATTTGACATATTGATTGGTCATATGCCTGTTGGAGCGGCGCTGGCATATAGACTTAGCGTCAAATATCAAAAATCATTTATTCAAGGAATTCATTACACAGATTTTAAAAGATCAAAGGTCAGAGAAGGTTCGCTTACTAAAAAGTATGAGAAAATGATTTCTCAATCGATCGCAGTTGGTTTTAGATCGTACTTTCTTCAGAGAAAATTTGTAGAAGCAATTCCCAAAATTCGGGATAAATCTTTTCCCATTCCAGGGGGAGTAGATGCGATTTGGTTAGAATCAATACCTGAACGAAGATTCGACTTTCAAAACAGCCCTATTAACATTTTAACAGTAGCCAGTCTTATTGAAAGAAAAAACATTGACAAGGTCATTTGTTCTTTGAAATCCATTAAACAAGACTGGGTTTACCGAATTGCAGGTGTTGGACCGGAAAAGGATAAATTATCAAGTCTTGCTGATGAAAATGATATTCGCTCTAGAATAAAGTTTGAAGGATTCCTACCGAACTCAGAAGTTCTAGATCGAATGGATCGTTCAGACATTTTTGTGATGATAAGTGAAAGAGAAACCTTCGGGTTGGTCTATTTGGAGGCAATGGCAAGAGGATGCCTAGTAATTGCTACCTTAAATGAAGGAGTCGACGGAATAATCAAAGACGGAGAAAACGGTTTTCTATGTGATCCAGATGTGGATGCTCTAGCAAAAGTCTTTAATAAAATCATTGAAATGACCAATGATCAGCTGACTGAGGTAAGCAACCGAGCCATGGAGACAGCTAAAAAGTATACTTACCCCGTTTTAGCAAAATCATACATTAATCATTTGGAGGGTACTATAAAATAATTTCGCTTCGAGTTTGGAACTGGAACATGTTCGGTACGTAAATTGTATTGTTATTCTTAGGGTGATCTATCATTTTTAATGACTAGACATTAGAGAGTAAAAATCTTCAATAGATCGAAAGTTTTTTGAAATGACCATTACATCGATTCTAAGTATTGCAGAGATCTTTTTGACCTCATTTATTTTCCAAAAGCCGGAGGCTAACAGAGGTGGCGATTATCATATCGAGTTTGAGAAAATTGATAATCGAGTTGAGGTGTACATGGGCGATTCTTTGATTTACGATAGTGGGATCATAAGAAAAAATCCAAAGAACCTACAGATTTGGGTAGACATAGATGACTCACTTCTTGAATACTCAAACGAACTGACGATCAAGCTTTTCAATGCAATGGAAGGTGTGCCAGATGGGGCAGATATTCACTGGGAAGTTAAATACTCGATTTTCGAAGGAGAAGAAGTGATTTACTGGGAATGGTACGATTCCAATGATGGTAAATCTGGAATCGTAATGGAAGAGACTTACATCTTGGAATAACTGCAGTAAACTGATTCATTCATTGCCGGAGGTTCCATCTGTGGCTGCCAACGCATTTTCCATCAATACAATTTCATCGTCTGTGCATAAGCCAGTATCATTTAAAAAGTAAATGATGTAACGACAAAAAGATGGATCTACATCCATTGCGTTCACATTGGACAGATTATTAACGATTACATCACGATCCTCCTCAAGATTTTTACTCATTCCTAAGAATTTGGGAAGGTTGTACTCAATGGACAACCGTAAAAACCGAATCTCAATGTTTTCTACATCTTCATGAATGGCAGTTTCAATAAGATCAGAATATTTCATGACCTGTGAAAGTTTGGTGAAGGGGTTCCAAACTACTCTAGCCAGCATTGCTTCAGAGGCAGCTTTATAGGCTTTTAGTGTTGGAGTGCTCGGCTGAGTATCTTTCAAGAAATCATGAAAGGCTCTCGACTGATCTGGATCCAAAACGGCTTGATGAAAACTCTCTCTCACTTCTTCCAGTGACTGAGCAAACACCGCATTGCTTAATGCAATAGATATGAGAAATACGAAAGATTTCATTTTACAAATAAAAACCTACCATTTTTAATTGAGTTGCAAATGACCGAAAACATAACGTTGATCATTAAAAGATGATATCAATCGAAATGAAAAGCATCAGCGTCTTCCTGAAATGGGAATTTTTCTCTATATGAATTAAGCTCGGAGGCTGAAAGACGAACATTCATGACATTTTCTTCTGTAGCGAATCCCAACCGTTCCCCAAGAAAAGAATAAGCAGCAGTATGTCCTGGGTAATCTTTAGAAAGCCCATCTGTACCAATCCTGTTGACACCTGCACAATAACTCAAATTTTCAATAGCTCTGGCCGTAAGTAAAGAATCCCAGGCATTAATTCTAGCTCCTGGCCAATTGGCTACATAGAGTAACAAATCATATTCATAGAGTTCCTTTTCACTTCTTTGAGACCTTGCCCAAACAGGGAATCGCAAATCGTAGCAGATCAATGGACAAATCCTCCAGCCTTTATACGTAATAATCAATCGATCTTTCCCGGCTGTGTAAGGTTCATTCTCTCCAGCCAAAGCAAACAGATGTTTTTTATCGTACTGCTCTGATGATCCGTCAGGATGGACAAAATATAATCGGTTGAAGTAGTTCGGTCCTTCTTTTACAATATGGCTACCAACAATTGCAGCTTTTTTTTGCTTCGCCATTTGACGCATCCACTTGAAGGTTTTTCCACCAACCGGTTCTGCAAGTTCTTTGGCATTCATTGAAAAGCCGGTAGTGAACATCTCTGGTAAAACAATCAAGTCCGTTTGCTCGATGTTCCATATCATTTCCTCAAACATGGCCAGATTAGCATCATGTTGTTCCCAATGAAGATCTGCTTGAACTAATGAAATTTTTAGATCATCCACTACTTAGGAATTTTTACTCGGTACTCAGCATCCGTTTCACCCTTGCTGATTTTTGCAAGCTTTCCTTTAAGCAATCTTTTCTTAAACGAGGAGATGTAATCCGTAAATAAAACTCCCTCTATATGATCGTATTCATGCTGAATAATGCGTGCCTGAACTCCCTCAAATTCCCTTTCATGTTCCTCCCAGTTCTCATCGAAATACTTGATACGAATTCTTGATTTTCTTTCAACGTCCTCTCTGATTCCTGGAATACTTAGACAACCTTCCTCAAAATTCCAGGGATCTCCTTCTTCCTCAAGCATCACAGGATTAATAAATGCTTGTCTCAAGCCTTCATTTTCATCTTCCATAGGGGTGCTATCTACTATGAAAATTCTCAAAGATTGACCTACTTGAGGAGAAGCTAAACCAACACCTTGTGCAGCCTCCATGGTTTCAAACATGTTCTCGACAAATTCAACAACTGATTCGTCACCATGCTCAACTTCTTTGGCTTTTTTCTTCAGAACCGGATCTCCGTACAATACAATTGGGAAAATCATGAATTACTTTCTAAATATGACTGTAGAATTATAGTAGCACTTACCTTATCTATATTGCCTTTTTCCTGCCTACCCTTCTTTTTCATACCTCCTGCAATCATGGCATCCAAAGCCATCTTAGATGTGAAGCGCTCATCATGCAAAATTAGCTCCTTGTTGGGAAACACTTTTTTAAATCTATTGATGAATGCTTGGACCAAGCTCGTCGCATTAGTATCAGAACCATCCAACTTGCTCGGCTTACCTAATATCACTTTATCCACAGTCTCACGCTGGAAGTAATCTTTTAAAAAGTTTTCCAATTCATGCGTTTGGATATAGTCCAACGGAGTAGCAATGATTCCCAAAGGATCGGTAACTGCAAGGCCTGTACGTTTTGCGCCGTAATCAATAGCCAGAATTCGGCTCATTAATTAAGTGAACTTGTTTTGCGAAGGGTCGAATAAACCTCTTCTTCTAATTCAAGTGCTTTTGGAAAGAATATTTCATTTTCAATAGCAGCATGATAAAGCATCTCACGGTCAAATGCTTTTACCTCCTTGACCAACACTTGCTCTTTTAGAGATTTTGGTTCAAAAGCTTCAATCAGAGATCGAATAGCTCGCATTTCGTCATCTCCCTGGTGATGTTCATACTCATGAGTCAGCGAAAACTTTCCGAATTGTAACAGCTCAGAAATTGGATTTGAAACCGATCCCTTAGAGGATTTATCCAAGATTTGAACATACTTGAAGACAGAATCTTCTTCTTCATAAATATGTCTGATGAAATCCTCAACAAATTCCGGAAGTAGTTTTTGAATGGCTAGTTCCTCTTCACAATTTCTCGCGAGATGAATAATGAATGGCAACTTATCCTTTATAAATAAATGATGCGAGTGCTTAAGATATTCTACTAATAAATCAATAGGATAAGATTTGAGCTCGTTGAAAGACACTCTGGAACAGGTATCAAACAAATAAAAACTCTGAATCACTTTTTCCTGATCCAGGCCCTTTTCCCAACAAATCTCACTCAAGGCTTTATTAGGGTTTTCAAAAAAGGAAATTCCTAGATAATGCAATGCTCTCGCATAGACATAATTTTCATCAACAATCTCAGCCAGTGTCTTCTCAAAAACCATTACTCAAAAATAGCTGCAATCTATGTAGACTCCAACTGTTTTCACTCTGAAGCGTTCTTAGACATTACACTATTTTTGATAAAATTTTTTTGAAACGTGAGTAACCATAAAAATTCAAAGCAAGCGATAAGACTTCCACTCTATATTGCAATTGCCATTAGCATCGGTATTTTCCTTGGAGCCAATATGGCTACACCTTCTTCTAATCCTACTCAGGGGTTGGTTAAAAACTTACAAAAATTTCGTCAAATTCTGACTTATATCGAAAACGACTATGTTGATCAGGTAGATTCTGATGAACTTGTCGAAGGTGCAATATCAAATGTGCTCAAAGATCTTGATCCACACTCGGTTTATATCCCACCCAGAGAATCCGAACTTGCTCAATCACAGTTGGAAGGAAATTACGAGGGGATTGGTATAGAATTCAACATTTTCAAAGACACCATTTTTGTCGTTTCTCCATTGAGCGGTGGCCCGTCAGAAAAACTAGGAATTAGAACTGGTGATAAAATCATTAAAGTAGATGGAGAAAACGTTGCTGGTATTGACATCAATAATCGAAAAGTGATTGATCTCTTGAGAGGGGAAAAGGGTTCAGAGGTTATCGTTTCAATTTTAAGAAAAGGTGAAAGGGAACTCATTGATTTCAATATCGAACGTGATGTCATCCCACAATATTCAGTTGATGTTTCATACATGGTAGATGATGAAATCGGTTACATCAAAGTAAGTCGGTTTGCAAATTCCACATTTCTTGAATTCAAGGAAGCCCTACTAAAGCTTAAGGACCAAGGAATGAGTAAAATGGTACTTGATCTTACTGGAAATCCAGGCGGATACTTACAACGAGCGGTACAAATGGTTGATGAAGTTCTTGCTGGTGAAAAAATGATCGTATACACAGATGGCAAAGAGAAACGTTATACAGAGCAACATTTTTCAGGGGAAGATGGAGATTTCGAAGATGGGACCATAGTAATTATGATGGATGAAGGTTCAGCTTCAGCTTCAGAGATTGTGGCAGGTGCCATTCAAGATCACGATCGTGGATTGATTGTCGGTCGAAGATCTTTTGGTAAAGGTTTAGTCCAGCTTCCAATTAGCCTGAATGATGGCTCGCAACTGCGTTTAACGATTTCCAGGTACTACACACCAAGCGGAAGAAGTATTCAGAAATCTTATGAAGGGAAATTGGAAGATTATCATATGGAAGCTTACAATCGATTCACCAATGGTGAACTTTACACTTCCGACAGTATCAAAGTAAGTGACAGTCTTGTTTTCAAGACCTCTAAAGGAAGAACGGTGTATGGGGGTGGTGGAATCATTCCGGATTTCTTTGTCCCTCTTGACACCTCAGAGAATAGTGCTTATCTAAATCGACTATTTAGTACTAATTCCATGCAGGAGTTCACAGTAAAATATGCCGAAGAGAACCAAGAAGAGCTCGAGGAAATGGGATTAGAAAAATTCAGAAAGTCTTTTGTAGTTTCAGATAAGGTTATCAAGGACTTGATTTCAAGTGCTGAAAGTAATGATCTTCCATTTGATGAGGCTGACTATAAAAAATCCAAATCGCTTATCAAATTGCTTACGAAGGCGTATATCGCCCGTGGGGTTTGGGACAATGATGGGTTTTATCCCATTTTCAATGAGCAAGATGAAGTTTTTCTCAAAGCCATCAGCTTAATGAACGAAGCAAATCAACTGGCAAATAAATAACTGGACTAATCATTCTAGGCAATACTTAATCACACAGTCACTCTGAATCATATAGTCATACGGAACCCATCTAGTGACCATGAACCCAAATAGTCACCCTGAACTTGTTTCAGGGTCTTCAGGAGACCATTTAACAATCGGAAGATTCTGAAACAAGTTCAGAATGACTTGAATTCAAGATGACTTAAAAAATACGGTTACATCATTGGAAATAGATATCAAGAAGAAATCTCAATTTATCCTGTAACCATTCGAACAACCCGTAGTATTCTTTGTACAAGTCGGCTGATAATTGCAGCTTTTAGCACTAATTAACAGCAATTAACAATCGTTCTTGTAAAGTTTGTAAGATGATATGCAACTTTTTAGATAGGTCAATCATCTTATTGTTAGTTAAAGGTTAGGTTTTCGAATGTCGATGTATCGACAAGAGGAAAAAAAGACGCTTAGATAGATAAATAAGAAATCCGATGCAACCCAAGTTCAATAAACTCATAACTCTGCTCCTGCTCCTAGGCACGTTTGCTTTCTTTATGGAAGCCGAGCAAAGGATCAAGAGCTTTGCAAGGACTAATTTGTCACACTGGGCGTCTTTGCTTCCTCAATTTGAGGAAGAGACTCAAAACACCAAATCCATCAATCCATACGCACGAAAAGCCTCACTAACAGACATTTCCATCCTGGAACCTCTACTTGCTCCTAATACAAAAAACAATTAGGGTAATCCTACGTTACTCTGTTCTCAAGTAAATAATCGAACTGTTTTTCGATTATTTTTGCTTGAAATCTTGATTACACCCGTATGAATAAAGAACAGTACCTCGATTTTATTGCGAGCTGGCATGAGATCGTCTTCATTTTAATGTTTGTTTCTCTAGGGCTGGCTGTGCTCAATTACTTGTTATTCCAGGTTAAATATCAAAGCCTGAAGGATTTCAAGGAAAAATTCGACTTAGCTAACGAGAAACAGACCAAAATGCTGTTTCGCTCACAAGTTCTCCTAGCTTTTGCCATTTTTCTCTTTATAAATACATTAAGCGACGAGACCGTGGAGCTCAAAACCACGTGGTTTTTTATACGACTATTTGTAGGTTTTTCTATTGGTTTCTTGTGGGGCTATGTTTCTCATCTTGTCCTGAAATTTTACTATCCGGGAAAACTTGATAAAAGACTTAAAAGATTACGCTATACTCCCCGCGTTAATCCTCAGAATGGAAACAAGATGAAATTATTGAGTGAAGAGGAGGAAGACGCTTACCTGGATGAGGGTATGCAAGCAGAAGAGAATGTATTCTCAGTAGATTATGACGTTTGGATTGATCCAAGTACCGGTTACACCAAAATTGAAAAGTACAAAGGGCATTTAAGCGCACTGGAATGTGACAGATGTGGCTTCCAGACATTAAGACTTGTCAAAGAAGAGATTGTGAAAGAAGCGACTGAAACCGAAGATGGAGAATTACACAAAGAATATAATTGTTCCTACTGTGGTAGAATCAAGCGAAAAAACGTGGTTCTTTCACACAAGATCAAAGAAAAATCAGATACGGCAAGATTGATTGATGATCCATTATCTCACGATAATCGAATTGCAGTGATCAAGGTTGAAATTCATGCCACGAATGGAGAGTTGAAAGAATTTGATTTCCAGAACCTTGATCAAGCAAAGAATTTTCTTCAAGAATTCGATCTTGAGAAATTACATGAAGATTCATACTAAATTCGCTTCATGACTCGAAGAAAATTTGGGCTCATTATTGGGCCCATTTTATTTTGTATTGTTTTTTTCCTTGAGCCATTCGCCGACCTTAACCAAGAAGCCAATGCAGTACTCGCATCCACTCTTTGGATCGCTTCATGGTGGCTATCGGAAGCACTTCCTATTTCTGCAACAGCTCTTCTACCCATAGCAATCTTACCACTAGCTGGTGGAGCACCAATCGCTCAGACTACTGCCGCTTATGGTGATAAAATGCTTTTCTTGTTCTTAGGAGGATTCATTATTGCCATCGCCATGCAGAAATGGAACCTACATAAAAGAATAGCTCTTAACATCATTTATGCGATCGGATCGAATTCTGTTTACATCGTATTAGGTTTTATGCTCGCAACGGGTCTGCTTTCTATGTGGATTTCCAATACGGCAACCACTTTAATGATGGTTACGATCGCCACTGCCCTGATTTCTGAAATGCGATCACTCTCGGGCGAAAGTGGGATGATATTTTTTAAATCATTATTACTTGGGATTGCTTATGCAGCTTCAATCGGCGGTGTAGCCACACTGGTGGGAACTCCTACCAATCCGATCTTCGTTTCAGTAGCCAAACAGCTTTATGGTATCGAATTTTCCTTTGCTACCTGGATGGCGTTCTCTTTACCCTTCGCCTTAGTGACTTTGTTTTTTTGTTGGTTTCTGTTGACAAAAGTTGTGTTTCCAGTGAATAAAGTGGAAATGCCTTTGGGAAGAGAAAGCATTAAAAACGAGATAACCAAACTAGGAAAAATGAGCCATGAAGAAAAAGCAGTTGCTATCGTCTTCATAGCTATGGCATTCGCCTGGATCACAAGATCTTTTTTATTGAGTCATTTTATTCCCGGCATTAATGATACTGTGATTGCCATTGCCGCTTCATCTCTCATGTTTATCATTCCAGCGAAAAGTGAAAAAAGAGCACTTCTCACCTGGGAAGAAGCTGAACGACTTCCGTGGGGGGTAATCATCCTTTTTGGAGGTGGATTATCCATTGCAGCAGCCTTCCAGAGCTCAGAATTAGCGATATGGATTGGATCTAAACTGACATCAGTGGAAGCGCTTCCACTTTTTGTAATTATCCTCATCATCACACTTTCGGTAAATTTTTTGACAGAAATAACTTCAAACGTAGCAACAGCATCCATCATGTTACCAGTTCTAGCAGCATTGGCCGATGCAATTGGAGTTCACCCATTTTTGTTAATGATTCCAGCAACAATGGCCGCCTCATGTGCATTTATGCTCCCGATTGCCACTGGACCGAATGCAATTGTTTTTGGATCAGGAGAATTGGAAATGAGAGATATGGTTAAAGCAGGAGTCTGGCTGAATGTTATTTCAAGTTTCCTAATCAGCTTATTGGTTTACTCCGTGTTACCTTTTTTCTTGTAAGCTGCTCTGTTGGAATTGGCGATGTAGACACCAATTCCCACAGCTATCATTCCAATATAGTGCATGGGATATAAGTTCTCGCCATCTAGAACACCCCAAGCCACAGCAACAATTGGAATAAGATAAGTGACCGAAGAGGCGAACAATGCATCTGTGATTTGTAAAATCTTATTGAAAAGAATTAATGCTATTGCAGTTCCGAAAATACCCAGGATTACTATGTAAGAAGTTGATAACACTGTGCCTTCAATGCTGATCAGTTTGGGCCAGAATTCCGTAAACCCAAACAAGTGAATAATGGCTATAGGTCCTACAAACAAAAGTGATACGCTAGTAACAGTAATTGGGTGTAAATGTCCGAGATGAAATTTGATAAAATTCAGATTAGTACCATAACATACAGTAGCAAGAACAATCAATAATGCATAAACATTGATTCCGGATAACTCCATTCCCTTACCAGCCGAAATGAGCACAGCGGTTCCAACAAAGCCAACAAGAATACCTAAGAATACTTTTGGCTCTTGTTTTACTTTATAGATGATGAGTCCAACCAGAATGGTGAAAATGGGCACCAATCCGTTAATAACTCCAGTGACTGAACTTTCGATTCGCGTCTGAGCAATTGCAAACAGAAATGATGGAACCAAACTTCCCAATAATCCCACTGAAATCAGAAAAGGATATGATTTCTTATCAACTCCCCTGAATCTTTTGAATGCTGATGGCAACAAAAAAAGAGATGCTGCAACTATACGTAATGACCCCAACTCGTAAGGAGTCAAACCGACCAGACCTTTTTTTATCAGAATAAAAGAACTCCCCCAGATGAGCGCTAATACAAACAACAAGACCCAGGCCAGAGCTCTTTTTTTGTCCATGGCCGCAAGTTATCACTCATCTTTTAAAACCTCCACAGGATTCACGTTTCCTAATTTGACCAAGTGAAAAAAGGTGAAGCAAAAGGCAAAAAGTATGCTGATGAAAACGGTTGCAAACGGAATCATCCATGAAAAGTTGATATGAAAAGCAAACTGATTCAGCCACTGATTCGATAACAACCAAAGAATCGGAACGGCAAGAATATTTCCAGCCAAGACCAACTTAGCAAAATCCTTAAATACCAACTGAACAATGAGGCCTGTAGAAGACCCGAGCACTTTTCGGATTCCGGCCTCCTTTTTTCTTTTAGAAGTGGTGTAAAATGCCAATCCCAATAATCCCAAGAATGAAAGAAAAATTGCTAGCCCAGAAAAAGCATTGAATAGCCACTGAAATCGGACTTCACGCTCGTGTCGAATCTCAAGTAAATCATCCATAAAGGAATAAGAGAAAGGCAAACTAGGAAATGCAGAACTGAAACTGATTTCAGCCTCTTCTAAGAAATTGCGAGTATTCTGACTGTTCACACGTATCGACATGTAGCGCAATTCATTGTTGATTCGGAGATATGCCGTTGGCTTAAAAGATTCCCGTAATGATTCTTGATAGAAATTTTCAATCACTCCAACTATTTTCAGCGTATCGAGTCCAGAAAAACGAACACGTTGGTTAATTGCATCTTCAGGGTTTTGAAACCCATAGAGATACATGGTCTCTCTATTAATGATCACAGAAAGGCTGTCATTATCATCATAAAAATTTCGACCGGCGATGAATTCAGCTTTTAAAAAATCAAGGTATTCATCGTCCACTGTCATTTTGAATACGATTTTTCGGTCATTTGGCTTATTCACTAAAAGTGAACCGCCACGCCACTCGACCTGAGCACCCGGAACATCGGACGAAACTGCTACTTCCTGAACTCCATTGATTCGATTTAGCTCATTTTTCAAAACATCAATGGACTGAGCATAAGCTCCTGGATCTCCTATAAAGTTTGGAACTTCCATGACTATTGTATCGGTAGTATCAACTCCTGTTGGTTGATTTTTCATGAATTGAAATTGCGTGAATACAACCACAGTTCCACCAATCATAGCCCCTGAGGCCATGAACTGGAAAATGACAAGTGCCTTCCGAAAACCTGCGCCTGAACCAACACCAGAATTTCCTTTCAAAGCGGTAATTGTTCGAAACTTGGATATAAATAACGCCGGGTAAGTTCCGGAAAAAAGAACACTCACAATCCAAATTGAGATTAGGATAACCGGAAAAATCAATCCGAATTCACCAATAGATGGAAGTGTAACACCCAAATATTGATGAATGAGAAACTTGATCGAAAGAAATCCTAAAAATCCCAACACAATCGCTATAAGATTTGATATAGCCGCTTCTGTAAAAAATTGCTTGATCAAGCTGCTACGATCGCTCCCCAATGCTTTACGAATTCCTACTTCCTTGCATCGATCGCTTGCTCGAGCTGTATAAAGATTGACATAGTTGATCCATGCGATGATCAGGATAAATCCGCCGACCAATAGTAAAAAATTCACCATTTGACCATCTCCATTCACTGTGATCTCCTGGTTGATGTTCGAATTAAGGTGAATGTCTGTAACAGGAATAAAATCCAAGTCAAGGCGATTACTTCCCATTCGCTCTCCACCATGCTTGTCAATGAAAGAAATCACCTGTTTTTCCATATTAGAAATATCGGTTCCTGGCTTCATTTTCAGATAAGTGATAAAATCAAACCAAGCCCAATTCCGATCAGCTTCCGGTCCCCAAGCTTGAAGAATCGAGGGAAACGAAAGAAAAACTTCAACATCCATATGGCTGGGTGCTGAGTTATCAAAAACACCAGTCACCAAATAGGTACGTTCCCCCTCCAATGTATGGAAATCAATTTGTTTTCCGAGACAATTAGTAGTCCCGAAATGCTGTACGGCAGCATTTTCTGAAAGTACAACACTGTAAATATTTGTTAAGGCTGTTTTTCGATCGCCATGAATGAAGGGAAAGGAAAACAATTCAAAAACGGAGGACTCGGCATAGAAAGCCTGCTGATGTTTGATAGGCTTTTCATCAACAACTCCGATGGCTCCTTTAAAGGTATGAACCAGCCTACAGGAAGCTTCAACTTGTTCAAACTCCTCTACCATCGCAGGTCCTACCCTTGGAAAAGTGGCTGCCGCATAATACGAATCTTGTCCTTCTTGTTTGATTACATGATTCACTCGATAGATTCGATCTACATCTTCATGAAATTCGTCAAAAGAGTGTTCATGCCAGGCCGAAAGTGAAATGAACAAAAATGCTGCAACGCCGATTGCTAATCCTGAAATGTTTAACAGATGGACAAACGGCTTTTTCCTAAGCGTTCTCCATCCGGTGATGAGATAATTCTTAAACATGTTTTGTTGATTAAATTGAGTTAATTAATTCACGCATTTTCTTTCGATGGGCAGTGGTTGGTAGGTTTCCAAAACCGGCGCCTACATTATCTTTCATGTGATGCGGTTTCGAGGTTCCGGGGATCACACAGGTCACAGCTGGATTTGAGATCAAATACTTCAGAAAGAATTGACCCCAGCTCTCGCAATCAAATTCACTTGCCCAACCTGGTAGTTCTTTTCCTTTCGTTTTTCTGAACAATGACCCACCTGAATATGGTCTATTGGTAATGACAGCTACCCCATTGTCTTTTGCAGTTGGCAACAGAGATCGCTCTGCATTTCTATTTGCTATGGAAAAGTTGACTTGTACAAAATCGATATTTTCAGATTTTATGATTCGTTCAAGTTCACTATGAGAACTATCAATGTAATGGGTGATTCCAATGTATCGGATTAATCCTCGTTCTTTCCAATCATACAGGGTCTTGATATGGGTTCTCCAATCCTGGAGGTTATGGATCTGCATCAAGTCCATCGGGTTAGTTCCCATTTTTTTCATGGAATTTTGCATTTGAGACTTACCTCTAGACTCTCCTGTCGTCCAAACTTTCGTTGCATAAAAAATAGGATCTTCAATGTCTAGTTCTTTGGTTAAATCCCCCACCACTTGCTCAGAGGAACCGTACATTGGGGAAGAATCAATCACGCTACCTCCTTTTTCAACCAAGATTTTCAACACCTCTTTTAGAGGTCCCCTTGCTGCTGCCGAACTACCAACATCAAATGTTTGCCACGTCCCCACTCCGACTACTCCTATTTTTTCTCCAGTAGATGGGATGGCCTTTCTAATCATGGATTTGGTCTGACTAAAAGAGAGGTTTGGAATTGAAAGCCCAACCGATCCTACAGCAAGATATTTAAGCGCTCTTCTTCGAGAGACTTGATTCTTCAATGGTTCCATAATAGTTAATCGTTTTTTGACCGAAAATTTTTCCAATTCTTCTTCCCGATAGCATCCATCCTATCGCGATTGGGATCGTAACAAATGCAATAATCTGCAGTGAGGAAATTACTGCGGAAAGTCCGGCAAAAAGCCATCCGCTAATTGCATCGCCACCACGATAGAGTGCAGTATCAATGAAATTTTTAGACTTATATCGCTCATCAACTGAGACTGACGTAAACAACACTTCGCGAGCCGGCCTTTGCACTGCAAAACTCAACGAGCGATAAGCCACTTGAACAGCAAGCAATAAATAAACCGATTGACTTAATCCCAGTCCAAAGAATCCAATTGCAGCGACGAACGGAACTACCATCAAGCAAAATGCAATACCCCAATTCCTGATGATCTTTTCTGTTAAGAAAAATTGAAAAATCAGTGTAAAGGAATTCACCAACAAGTCTCGGGTTCCAAAGAATTGCGTTCGATCAGACGAAGATGAATACGCATCGGAAATAATGTGCGCTTGTTCGAAATACAGAAACGTTGAAATTGTCGTGTACAAAAGGATAAAAACTCCTATTTGTTTCAACAATGGAGATTGGAACATCATTTTTATCCCTGACCAAATACTTGTTCCCTCTTGCTGATTCAACCTTCTGATATTGTCGCCTTGGTTGTTCTTGAGCAGTAGCATAATGAACAAAGTTGCCATAACCAGAAGGCCTGCGGAAATAAGTAAGAGACTGCTTATCCCAATTCTTCCGACTAAAAACGAAGTGATGATTGGACCTACTATCGCGCCGGAACTACCACCAGCTGCTATTGGCCCATACAAGCGCTTGGCCTGCTCAGAATTGAACATATCGGAATTGAAACTCCAGAAAATAGAAATGACAAAAAGATTAAATACGCTGAGCCAAATAAAGAAAACGCTGGACATGAACGAGATTTCGAACCAGCTGAAGGATACGTAAAACAACAAGATATTTAATGAGAAGAAAATGTAGATGCCAGGAATGAGCAATGTCCTCTTGACTTTTTTAAGCAGGTATCCAAAAACCGGCACGACCAAAAGCATTACAACAAATGTCCCCGTAAACAGCCACTGCATATTTTCTACTCCAGCTTGAATTCCCATTTCATCTCGAACGGGTCGGAGAATGAAGTATGAACTCATGAGACAGAAGAAATAAAGAAAGGAATACGCGACAGGTTTCCATTCTTTATCTGTAACATTAAAAAACAATTTCAACGGGTCCATACGGAAAATCTTCATGGACCTAGTTACGAAACCACTTATGGTATGCCTTCCGTATTAATTAATCTGTTAGGTTTATTAATTAAATGACCTTTTTATCGCACAATGGATCTTAGTTCATTTTGGCTGATTTTATGCGGTGCAGGCGTGATACAAAGCCTGTTTTTGTCCATATATATTTTCTACTCTAGAAATATTCGTACAGAAGAGCGATTGCTTTTGGGAGCATTGCTGTTAGCGATCACACTTCGACTGGTTAAGTCGATGGGTTGGTTTTTCTTCGACATTTATGATCAGTCTTTTCTCAACATGGGCTTTGCTGCACACGGATTTATTGGGCCGATTCTGGTTTTGTATTTCCTGAGGAAAACGGATGCGAAAATCAAATTGCTTTACAAAATCGCCATCTTACTTCCAGCCATCGCTTTGGTGGTTGTGAGTCCATACATTGATCTGAGCAACTTTTGGTATATCGGCGGCTATGAGGCCTTATTGTATTTCACTGCCGCTTATCTAGGCTGGAGCATGTATCTCTTATGGGTAATTTACAAGCAGAAAAAGATTTACTTCCCCTGGTACCGAAATCTGTTTATCGGAGTTTCAATTTTCTGCATTGCTTACTTCACCAATTACATTTATGGACTGAACCCATACATCACCGGGCCTGTGATCTATTCAATGGTGATCTATTTCATCAGTTTCGTTATGTTCTCAAACCAGGAAATTTTCACTCCATTAGGTGATAAAAAGAAATACAAAAACATCAACCTTTCGGCTGACCAGATAGAAAAGCACAGAGAGAAAGTGGAAGGAGTCATGGTTAATGAAAAACCTTACTTGGATAGTGATTTCAGTCTGACAGAGCTTTCTCAGATTACCTCGATACCTAAACACCTACTTTCCAGGTTTTTCAGCGCAAGTATGAATCAAAGTTTTACAGACTTTACGAATGGCTATCGAATCGAGAGAGCCAAGGAATTACTAATCGATCCAGCGTTTCAAAATCATAAGATTGCATTCATTGCCTATGACTGTGGATTTAACTCGTTATCATCATTCAATTCTGCTTTTAAGAAATTGACTGGAACATCACCTTCTGAGTTTAAGAAAACAGCATTTCAAGCTGCCGACAAAATAGCCGTCAATTAATCAGAAGTCACACGTTAAGATGCTTCCTTCGTCAGCATGACAGCACGGATTTCAGTATAACAGCACAGGTTTAAGAGTTGGAATGTCATTCTGAGCGTTGCGAAGAATCTCCAAATGACTACCTAACATTTAAGGATTGCATCACTTCTTGAAACTTCGATCTGATTTCTGAGCCATATTTATGTTCGCCTTTTTCTGAAATCACATCTCCATATGATATGGTAGCTAGGTGTATCGAAGGATCACCCGCGAATACTACAGTTGAAGCAAGATTTTCGGGTGAAGTGGAAGCGATAAGAGGAGCATTGGCATCAACAACATAGGCACTGAATGGCTCTCCCTCTTTAAAATATTCAGATTCAAAATTATTCATTGCTTTTCGACCTGAAGAGGTAGCCATTTCAATGGCAAACAATCCGCTATTTCCTTCATCTTCTGATGTGAAAGTATTCCGTTTATGAGAAATCAGTCGTTGTCCGTAATCCAGAATTCGGAGTTCCTCCAGTGGACTGATTCCAATATGACTGTCTGTTCCTATGCTCCATTTTCCACCAGCATCTTGAAAATTTCTTAGTGGAAATAATCCATCCCCAAGATTCCCTTCGGTGCTAGGACAGAGTACCACATGAGTGTTACTATCTGCAATCCCTCGTGTTTCCTCATCAGTCAGGTGTGTCGCGTGCACCAAATGAAATCGTTCGTTTGGCTCCACATTTTCAAGCAACCATTCCACAGGTCGCTTCCCAAAATAAGCTTCACAGTCTTCAATCTCTTTTAACTGCTCCGCAACATGAATGTGAAATGGAAGGTCTTGTTGAAATGTCTTAGCAACTATTTCTATATCAGACGGTTCTACACCGCGCATGGAATGGATTCCAATACCGACATTCGCATAATCATAAAATGCACATGAAGCCGCACTGGCATCTAGCAACCTTAAGTATTCGTCAATATTGGAAGAAATGAATCTTCTTTGGTGTTCTTCCGGGTCCTTCCCAAAACCACCTTTTTGATAAAAAATAGGAAGAAGCGTTATTCCAATTCCAGCCGTTTGAGCTGCGGCAATCAACCGACTACCCATCTCGGCTAAGTTCTCATAAGGTTGACCATCTTTATCGTGATGCACATAATGGAACTCTGCTACGTTCGTATATCCGTGTCTTGCCATTTCGGAATAAAGCATGGTCGCTATCGCTTCCATTTGCTCAGGATCTACACCTAAAGCCAATTGATACATGGCATCTCGCCAACTCCAAAAGTCATCCGGATTAGCAGCTCCTTTGTGCGACTCAGCCAACCCTGCCATGGCATATTGAAATGCGTGAGAATGTGCATTTTGAAATCCAGGCAACCCCCAGCCATCCATTTCAATGTCTTCTTCTTGAGCTTCTTGTCGTTCTGAAATTTCTATGATTTTCCCTTTGTGATCGATGGTGATCCTGACATTTTCCAGCCAGCCAGATCGCTGAAGTAATCCTCTTAAATGATAAGTGGTAGTTTTCATTTTTACTTCATCGTTTTTACTAAATCAGCCATGACATTCTTCAAAACTTCAATTACGCTGTTCGCACGCGCTTCATTCCATGTCAACTCATTATCATCCATATAGAGTATTTTGTTCATCTCTAATTGCAACGCATGCACATTGTGTTCAGGTTTTCCAAAATACCTCGTGATATGACCTCCCTTAAAAGGAGAATTGTGGTTGACTTCAAAAGGACCAGACCTTAAACCATCCAGTGCCGCTTTGATAATCTCGGTACTTGCCGTTTGTTCTTCATTATTTCCTAAGATCATGTCAGGGAAAGGATCTTTCCTAATGGTGCTTACCAGGTGCCGTATCGAGTGGGCATCCCAAAGCAAGGCTTTTCCGAATTGCTCTTTTCGTTCGGCAAGTAGTTCTTCAATTTTTCGATAATAGGGCCAATAGTAGTTATCCAATCTTCGCTGTATTTCATCACTATCCGGTTCCAGATTCTCTGATTTATAAAGCTTATTTCCAAAAAAGTCTGTTGTTGGAGTAATTCCAGTGATCAGTCGATCATCGTTATAAAGTGGAACGCTTTCAGGATCTCTGTTCAGATCTATTACCCAGCGACTGAGATTGGCTTTAATGATCGTGATCCCTAGTTCACTTGCAAAGTCATACAATTCATAAACAAACCAGTCAGTGTCGTCTAAAACAGTTTGCAATCTTTCGTTGTAATTATCTTTTAATTCTTCTGGAAATAAAGTGCCAGAGTGAGGAACACTTATCACGATCGGAACGGGATCGTAGGTTGGAACTTTAACTTCAAACAACTCCATCAAATCAAAGATAATTAGACATCACAGTCTGCTTAAATGCCTCTCAATGAAACGCCATTTCTCCAAACATCTCAGGAATTTTGGTGAGTGTTTCTTTGACTTCCTCGTAGGATTCCGATTCTACCAATGTGGTCCGGACGGGCTTGAAATTTGGAATGCCTCGGAAGTAATTGGTGTAGTGTCGACGCATTTCCAAAAGTCCTAAGCGCTCTCCTTTCCATTCCACTGAAAAATCCACATGCTGAATAGCAACTTTTACACGTTCGTCAAGGTCCGGTGCCTCCAGCTTTTGGCCAGTTTTCAGGTAGTGCTTTATTTCATTAAAGATCCAGGGATATCCAATGGAAGCTCGACCAATCATAATTCCATCTACACCATATCGATTTCTATACTCCAGTGCTTTTTCTGGACTATCAATGTCTCCATTTCCAAAAATTGGAATATGAATTTCAGGATCATTTTTAACCTCGGCGATGTAGGACCAGTCAGCCTCTCCCTTGTACATCTGCTTTCTTGTTCTCCCATGAATCGTCAAGGCTTGAATACCAACATCCTGCAAACGCTTGGCTACTTCTTTGATTTTGATGGTGGAATGGTCCCAGCCTAAGCGAGTCTTTACTGTCACAGGTTTTTCGACACGCTTCACAATCTCAGAGGTCATTTCTTGCATCTTAGGAAGATCCAATAAAATACCTGCGCCCGCTCCTTTACAAGCAACTTTCTTCACTGGACAGCCATAGTTGATATCCACAATTTCGGGATTTGCAGCTTCTGCAATTGCAGCCGCCTCTCGCATGGACTCTATTTTATCTCCAAAGATTTGGATGCCAATAGGTCGCTCGTAATCGTAGATGTCTAGTTTCTGTACACTTTTCTCTGCATGACGAATTAATCCTTCCGAGGAAATGAATTCCGTGTACATTAAGTCCGCGCCATTTTCTTTGCACACTGCCCGAAACGGTGGATCACTTACATCCTCCATTGGAGCTAAGAGTAATGGAAACTCGCCTAATTCTATGTTGCTGATTTTAACCACTTCGAACGGTTATATTTGCCCGCAAAGGTAGCCACATGCAGGATATTTTAAGAAATCATTCCAACAGGCAATTATTTAAAGCCTGGCTTTTCGCTCTGCTGCTGCTGGCTTTTGTTTCCCTTTCTATGTTTTTGGGAAATCAAGGAGAAGTTGACGAGGAGTTGATCCTTCAATTGAATCCTATTATTCTTCTCGTTGGACAAGGAATCTTCTCAATAATCATGTTTATTGGAATCCCGCTCTTGTTTATACGGTTTGTCCTTAGGGTTTCTGTTCGTGAGTTTTTTTCAAAAGCGCAATGGTCAATACTAGCACTGACCGTTTTGATTACAATAAGCTTTATGGTAGTAAACAGCGCCATTGGCGAATGGAATTTAAATGTAGATTTCCCTGATGGCCAATTCGAAGATTGGGCGAAAAGAATGGAGGAAAAATTGAAAGTTGGTGTCGAACATCTTATCAATTTCCAATCATTTCCTCATTTTCTCACTGCCTTCATCGTCATTGGAATAATCCCTGCAATTGGTGAAGAGTTGCTATTTAGAGGAGTTATTCAAAACTTATTTCAACGGGCTTTTTCCAACCACCACTTGGCCATTTGGATCACTGGATTTGCCTTTGCAGCCATTCACATGCAATTCTACGGAGTAGTACCACGAATGCTGTTGGGCGTCATTTTCGGATATATGTACCATTGGTCAGGAAATTTAAGTGTCGCAATCTTGGCTCACTTCGTCAATAATGGATTTGCCTTATTCATTTTATATCTCGGCACATTAGGAGCAATTGAAATGACGCCTGAACAAATGGAGTCATCTGCTCCCTGGCCTGCGCTATTGGTGTTTGGGTTGGTTTGTGTAATATCGCTGAACGTATTTTATAGGAAATTTTCAAAGACCGATGGATAACTGGCAATCTGTTTTTGTCGACGCAAGAGAACATCGAATTGAGATCGTAAAGGCTGTTTTGCAAGACCTTGGGATGAATCCTGTTGTTGTCAACAAAACAATTTCGGGTCATGGACTTGGAAATTTCGAGGTAATGGTTGCTCCGGATTTTGTCTTACGAGCAATCAAAACAATTAAGGAGGATATAAAATTTGAGTAAGTTCAAAGACCTGGCACCGCGTTTAGCGTCCGCAATTGTTGGCGGAGCATTAGTCATTTCCGCTTTGCTGTGGAACGAATGGTCTTACTTTCTCATGTTTCTAGGAATTTCCTGCTTAACCATGTGGGAATTTTATCGGTTGGTAAGACTTCAAAGTTATGTTCCCATTCGGCCACTAGGCGTTGCGATCGGAGCCCTATTATTTGTATTTTCTTTTTTGATCGAATATGGAGTTCTTGCTGCCAATTACTATATGGCACTTTTCCCCTTGGCCTCTTTCGTGTTTCTAATCAAGCTCTACAAAAAAAGTGACGTACATCCGTTCATCAATATTGCTTTATTCTATCTTGGAATACTCTATGTGGCTGTACCATTTGCCTTGATCAATATTCTTGTTTTTTACAGCGGGGAATATTCCTATGAAATTTTAATGGGACTTCTGTTTCTGGTATGGGCCAATGACATTGGCGCTTACTTCACCGGAATTCTTTTTGGGAAAACAAAACTTTTCGAACGGATATCCCCGAAGAAATCATGGGAAGGAAGTATAGGTGGTGGTGTAGTTTCCGTTACAACTTCAGTGATCATAAGCAATTATTTTGTTGGGCTCATCCTACTGGAATGGGTCATTGTGTCAATCATCGTGGTGATAGCAGGAACATACGGAGATTTGGTAGAATCGCATTTTAAAAGATCCATGCAGATCAAAGATTCTGGTTCAGCAATCCCTGGTCATGGTGGCTTCTTGGATCGGTTCGACAGCCTGCTATTAGCCGTACCATTTGTCGTAGTTTTCTTGAAATTATTCTAGCGGGAAATAGATTTCGACTTAGCTTTGCCAAAATTTTACAACACACCCCAAATTCTCTCATTTTTATACCCAAATGGCTTATATAGAACCTGCTCCAATTAAGGACAGAGATAACCCCTTCGAATCAATGATGTCACGTTTCGAGATTGCTGCAGAGCACCTCGGATTGGATCAAGAAGTGTACGATGTTTTAAAAACTCCAGCTAAACAAGTAATTGTTTCTCTACCCGTTTCAATGGATGACGGCTCCATCAAGGTGTTTGAAGGCTATCGTGTCATTCACTCGACCATTTTAGGTCCTTCTAAGGGTGGGGTTCGATATGATCTTGATGTAAACATTGATGAGGTAAAGGCACTTGCCGCATGGATGACTTGGAAGTGTGCGGTTGTCGATATTCCATATGGTGGCGCTAAAGGGGGAATCAAATGCAACCCAAGAAACATGTCGGAGGGAGAAGTTGAAAGATTGACCCGAGCATTCACTCAAGCTATGATTGATGTGTTTGGTAAGGATCGTGATATTCCAGCGCCAGATATGGGTACAGGCCCAAGAGAAATGGCCTGGATGATGGACCAGTATTCTCGGAACCAAGGCATGACCATCAACTCGGTGGTAACAGGGAAACCGCTTGTACTTGGAGGGTCTCTTGGACGCGAGGAAGCTACAGGACGTGGAGTAATGATCTCAGCACTTGCTGCGATGGAGAAATTGAAAATCAATCCTTTCAAAGCTACTTGTGCCATTCAAGGGTTTGGAAATGTGGGTTCGTGGGCAGCTACTCTCCTGGAAGAACGTGGAGTAAGCATTGTTGCGATTAGTGATTTGACTGGTGCTTATTACAATGAGGAAGGAATCAATATCAACAAAGCATATCAATACAGATTAGCTAACAATGGAAGCTTGGAGGGGTTTGATGGTGCAGAGAAAATGGATCCTGAAGATTTGTTATTGCTTGATGTAGATGTTTTGGTTCCTGCTGCTATTGAGGATGTAATTACAAAATTCAACGCAGATAAAATCAAGGCAAAACTTATCGTGGAAGGTGCTAACGGACCTACATCCGCCAAAGCAGATGCAATCTTGAATGAAAAAGGCATTCTAGCGGTACCTGATATTTTGGCGAATGCTGGTGGTGTGACCGTTTCCTATTTCGAGTGGGTACAGAATAGACTGGGTTACGGCTGGACTCGTGAACGTGTTAGCCGAAGGTCTGATCGTATCATGAAAACTGCCTTTGACAAAGTCTACAAAGTAGCTGAAGATTTTAATGTCAGCATGAGAATCGCTGCATATATAGTGGCTATCGACAAAGTAGCTAAGACCTATAAATTCAGAGGTGGTTTTTGACATTGAAATGTCATCCTGAGCGTAGCGAAGGATCTTTATCAAATACATTAGATGCTTCGTTCCTCAGCATGACACAAGAGGAAACGCATGAAACAACAGGAACCCCATGACCTAAATTGAAGTATGAGAATTCACAAAGAAGGTTATAAAATCATTCCGATCGCGGCAGTCATCATTGGCTTGCTTTATTGGGGGCTGTATTCTCTAATTCCGGTTCAGATCGTTCAATACTTACTTGGAATTGCAGCAACTATCTTTTTCGTTCTCATTGTCAGATTTTTTCGAAATCCAAAAGTGGAAACACCGGAACAGGAAGGAGTTGTTTATGCGCCTGCTGAGGGAAAAGTAGTCGTGATTGAACGGGTGTATGAGAGTGAATTCCTGAAAGAAGATCGAATACAGATTTCAATATTCATGTCTCCTTTGAATGTTCATGTGAACAGAAGTCCGGTGAAGGGAAAAATCAATTTCTTTCAATACCATCCTGGAAAATTTCTGGTTGCCTGGCATCCAAAATCCAGCACGGATAACGAACGCACATCCATTGGCTATCAATTGGAGAATGGAATTAGTATTCTTATGCGTCAAATTGCTGGCGCGGTGGCCAGAAGGATTGCTTTCTATCCAAAAGTCGGTGATCCGGTAAGCCAGGGAACTTCAATAGGCTTTATTCGATTTGGTAGCAGAGTCGATCTTTTTCTTCCCTTGGATGCCGATATCCAAGTAAAGATCGGAGATTTGACGAAAGGTGGGGAGACAGTGGTTGCTGAATTAAAATGACCCAAGACTTCAAAAAGAAAGCCATCGAAGTTTGCAACTCTAAGATTGTTGCCAAAGGAGATAATGTAGGTCTGTCTTTTTACGCTTTTTTCTCTAACAAAAATGATAATCCTCAGCTCTTAATGGAAGTGGCCGAATGGTGGATTCTCCAGAACAAATTAGACCATTTTGAAAAGGCTGTCAAAATCAAACGAATGATAGAAGACTTGAATTAGGTATTATCGACGTATATTACTTCGGATGTTTCAATTCAAATTATTCAGACTCATTCGAAATGCAAATGCATTCGATTTCATCAATCTTTTTGGCTTAGCCGTTTCAATATGCTCAATCTATATGCTTTTTGCATTTGTCTGGTCTGAGAATCAGACCGATAATCAGTTCAAAAAAGAACAAAATGTCTATCGGTTAGTCCGAGAGATCAATAATCGAAACAATTCTTATGAGACGCCAACCTTGTCAGGCTATTATTATGAGATTTTGCAAGAAAGACTTCAGCCTTCAACAATTACAAGAGTCTATCGAGACGATGAATTAGTTACCTATAATGAATCCAGCTTTTTTGAGTCAAACTTTCTTTATGTTGATGATAATTTTTTCGAAATCTTAGACTTTCCATTCACGCAGGGAAATCCGGAATCGGCCCTAGGATATCCAAATTCAGTAGTAATCACCGAGAAAATAGCCAGTAAATATTTTGGAGAACGGAATCCGATTGGGCAAACAATAGACATTGACAAAAAAGGAACTCTTCAAATCACAGGAGTAATATCTCAAAATTTCAAGAGCCATTTGAAGCTTGACTTCATTGCAAGCAATAAGGCGCTTGGCTATGCAAGTCGATTATTGACTGACAAATCAGCTCATGCAATGTCCTTTTACCTAAACATGATCCAATCTGATTTCAACCTAGCTACTGAAAAGATATCAGGCTTCTGCAACGAATATCTCAATCAGGAAAGTTCTGAAGAGACGACCAATTTGGAACTACAGCCTGTCACCGAGATTTACTTTGAGGGACCGCTGATTTTTGATATTGCTGATCACGGCAATCCATTTATCATCAAGTCGTCCATCGCCATTGGTACGGTTATATTTATTCTTATAGTCTTGAATTTGACTAACTCAACTTTCGTCAAACTTGCAAGTCAAATAAGAGCCATAGCCGTACGAAAAATTCTGGGATCTTCTAAAAATGAATTAGTCCTTCACTGGTTTAGTAAACTGAGTGTTGCAGTCTTTGTAGCAATACTTATTGGCTTTACAAGCTTTTATGGATTGATCCCATTTCTGAATAAGGAATTCGAGCTTGACATTTTATTACCAAGTCCGCTTTTGATGACGATAATCGCAGTGATGTTCGGCCTGATAATGACCTTATTCATTGGATTAATTCCTTTTCTTCTATTTTCAAAAATCAAATCATCTGCTGCTTTAGCGGATCGAACAAAAAGTATAAGAACCAAAGGAATCCAATACCTACTATTACTATTTCAACTGGTTGTCTCTTCTGTGCTAATCGTATTGACAATTAATATGGACCGACAATTTCAATACATCCAAACAAAAGATCTGGGTCTTAACTATGAGAAACTTTTAGTATTCAATTCCAATAACAAGGATTCCTGGAAAAATAGAAATCATATTAAGAATTCCATTAAAGAATTGCCTTCAGTTAGGAATGCCATTACGGTCTATGGTGGACTTCCATCTACTTCCACTGAAGTCGCATCCATCCAAATAAACAACGAATCTTTTCAATGGAAAACCGCATTTGTTGAACCAGGTTTTGAAGAAATGATGAGTCTTCGGATACTAGATGGAACCAGATTAAGTGATAAAACCTCAATGATCAATAGCTCTGTGATCCTGAATGAAACCGCAGCAAAAGCGATTGGTTGGCCAGAAAAAAACATTATTGGTTACAAAGTAGTGCTGAACGACAATGGAGGTATGGAAAGGAAGGTTGTAGGTGTTATAAATGATTATCATTTCCAGTCTTTCAAGAATAAAATCGATCCACTAGTACTCCTTTCCACGGATTCTGAAGAAACTTTTGTAGTAAAACTGAACGGCCAGGATTATCAAAAGACGCTTTCAGAAATTGAAAATATTTGGAATTCATATGTTCCAAAATATCCATTTACTTATCAATTCCTGGATGATACTTTTACTCGACTCCATCAATCAGAAATGGATCAGAAAAAAATTGTTTCGAGTTTTTCATTCCTTGCAATCGTAATTGCTGCAATCGGAGTATTAAGCCTTAGTGGGTTTATTCAAAACTCAAGAGTCGGTGAAATTGCTATTCGAAAAGTGCTTGGTGCTCCGCTAATCAATATTTTCTATCACCTTTGTTCAAGCCTTATAGGTTTGCTTTTTCTGTCAATGGCAATTGCTACTCCAATCTCGTTGGTGTTTCTAAGCGAGTGGCTGAATGAATTTAGCTATCGAATAGACATTACCATATTACCTTTCCTAAGCGCATTTTTAGTGATCTTTTTCGTTATTGGATTGGTGATAGTTGCGCAAACCTGGAAAACGGCTATGGCAAATCCTATAAATAGTTTGAAATCAGAGTAAATTTTAACTGCAAGTAATTAGCTGCAAGCGACAAGTTTGATAATAGCACCTTGCAACTTGAGGCTAGCAACTTGCAGCTCATCACTTCCTACTATAATTCGGTGCTTCCCTAGTTATGTGAATATCGTGTGGATGGCTTTCAGCAACGCCTGCCCCAGAAATCTTCACGAATTTTGCTTTATGTAAATCTTCAATTGTACCAGCTCCACAATAACCCATACCGGCTTTCAATCCACCAGTCATTTGATAGAGAACTTCTGCGACGGAACCTTTGAATGGAACTCGTCCTACAATTCCTTCTGGCACCAGCTTTTTAATGTCATCTTCCGCATCTTGAAAGTAGCGATCTTTCGACCCTTCTTCCATTGCTTCAACAGAACCCATTCCACGATATGACTTGAATTTTCTTCCTTCGTATAAAATCACCTCGCCTGGAGCTTCTTCCGTCCCGGCAAGCAGTGAGCCGATCATTACAGTGTTGGCACCACCAGCGATTGCTTTCACAATGTCACCAGAGAATCGAATTCCTCCATCCGCTACAACGGGCACACCTTTTCCTTTAATCGCTTTCGCTGATTCATAAACCGCTGAAAGCTGAGGAACACCAACACCTGCGATCACACGTGTGGTACAAATACTCCCAGGTCCTACTCCTACCTTAATTGCATCTGCCCCAGCTTCGACCAAAGCAATTGCTGCTTCAGGGGTAGCAATGTTTCCGACAATCATTTCCAAATCTGGAAATTCTTTTTTGACCTGTTTGGCTGTATCAATCACACCTTTCGAATGACCATGTGCCGTATCAATGCTGACCAAGTCTACGCCAGCTTTTTGAAGCGCTTGGATTCTATCAGAAATATCCGGAGTAACCCCAACTGCAGCTCCAACTCTTAATCGGCCATATTCATCTTTACAGGCATTTGGTCGATCTCTATTTTTCAAAATGTCCTTATAGGTAATTAGACCTGTTAGTTTTCCATCCTTGTCTACGATTGGTAATTTTTCAATCTTGTGCTTTTGTAAGATTTCTTCTGCTTCTCCCAATCCAACCTCAGCAGTGGCTGTAACAAGGTTGTCCTTGGTCATAATATCTTTTACTGGCCGTGAAAGCCTCTTTTCGAACCGAAGATCACGGTTGGTTACGATACCAATTAACTTTTTGTCTTTGTCCACCACCGGGATTCCACCGATCTTGTTTTCTCTCATGATCGTTTCCGCATCACCAATTTTGCTATTGATGTCCAGCGTAATCGGATCCAGTATCATTCCACTTTGAGATCGTTTTACCTTCCTAACCTGTGCGGCTTGCTGATCAATGGTCATGTTCTTATGGATAATGCCAATACCACCTTCTAGCGCCATGGCAATCGCCAATTTTGCTTCTGTTACAGTGTCCATTGCAGCTGAAACAAGTGGAATATTCAAACGAATATTTCTGGTAATCTGAGCAGTCGTATCTGCGTCTCTCGGTAGAACTTCTGAATAACCTGGAAGAAGAAGCACATCATCGTAGGTAAGTGCTTCGAAAAGGAATCTATCGTCTGTTTTCATGGCAAATAATAAGAGATCGTTACTATTATTTGCCACGCAAAATTATGGGGATTCGATAGATAAAGTACTATTGAAAAGAATATTTTTACAGACATGGAAATGTGGAATGCCTTTTTGGATCAGCTTTTAGCCACTTCCGCAATGGAGTTTCTTGCGGTTATCACTGGAATTGCCAGCGTTTGGTTTAGCAAACAAGAAAAGATCCTGGTTTACCCGTTCGGAATAATCAGTGTGGGGCTTTACATTTTTATTACCTACCAATACAAGCTGTATGCTGACACTGGAATCAATGCTTATTACTTACTGATGAGTATTTATGGTTGGTACAATTGGAAGCATACAAAAATTGGTGCAAATCAAATTCCAATTACGAGCAGTACTAAAAATGGTAATATCCTCAATGTTTCCATTATGCTGGCAGCTTTCTTTCTGCTTTGGATTTTGCTTTCCCAAAACACGGATAGCGATGTTCCAGCCTGGGATGCACTCACAACTTCATTTGCAATTACAGCCATGTACCTGATGGCTCAGAAAAAGATTCAACATTGGTACTTTTGGATTGGCACGAACATCTCTTCGATCCCACTATATATCTACAAAGGGCTTCCTTTTACTAGTTTTCAGTTTATTGTTTTTGGATACATCGCTGTTCTTGGACTTATTTCCTGGCGACAAAAAATGTTTCACGGAGACCATGAAACGGATGTCAACATCCGACCAACTTCTCCAGACATTGACTAATCATCAAAAGTTGAATGGATCCCAATCTTAAACGAATCGCAATTGTTGGCCCTGAATCTACTGGCAAAAGTGAAATGGCTCAACAACTTGCGCAGCATTACCAAACAGAATGGGTGCCCGAGTACGCAAGGTTTTACCTGAATCGATTGGACAGGGATTACGAACAAGATGACTTACTTGAAATAGCCAAGGGCCAACTGGCATGGGAAGATGAGCGAGCCCACTACGCTGAACGCTATCTTTTCTGTGACACCAACTTGATTGTTATAAAAATCTGGAGTTACCATAAATATGGTGAAACCCATCCTTGGATTGAAGAGCAATTGAAATCCCGAGCATATGACTACTACCTACTCAGTGATATCGATTTGCCTTGGAAACCTGACCCTCAACGAGAACATCCCAAGCTAAGGGAACATTTTTTTGATGCGTACAATCAATACTTGCAAGAAAGAGACTTGCCTTATGCTGTTGTTTCTGGTTATGAGAGTGAGCGAAAACGAAGTGCAATTGAGTCTTTAGAAAATCATTTTAAATAATCAAAGATCTCTACTTCGTCGAGATGACAGGACGAAAAAATAGATAATGGTTTCTACGCTATCGCTTCTTCCGGTGTAATTGTTTTTCCACCTTAGCCTGACTCGAGGTTTTTTAACTATTGAGGTAACGTAGAAGTAAAGATCTCTCCTGCCTCGATATGACAAGACGAAACAATTGAGATATTTTCTGCACGGACGTTAACCGGATGTAGTCGCTTCTGTCATCTCGACGTGAGGAGAGATATCTACATTTCTTAAATGAGAAACCACAACTATTTTGTGTACATCACAACAAATCCAAATAGGTCATTGGTTTATGTTGGACTGACCAATGATTTGGCAACCAGACTAAACCAGCACTATGAAAACAGAGGCAATCCAAAAAGTTGGGCCGGCAAATACTACTGCTATCATCTGGTGTGGTGGGAAAGACATTCTTATATAGGTCATGCCATTGAACGAGAAAAGGGAATCAAGAAATGGCGAAGAGAGAAGAAGAATAAACTAATTGATCAATTGAATCCTGATTGGAAGTTTTTAAATGATGAGGTAATTGATGACTAGACGTAAAGATCTCTCCTACGTCGAGATGACATAGATGTTCAGTCAATATTACTTTTCCGCATGAATGTTAGCTTGATGTATCGTCTTTGACATTTTGATCTAGCTGGAAATTTTAAGCGTTGAGGAAGTGAAAATTAGAGGTAAAGATCTCTCCTGCGTCGAGATGACAGGGTGAAAAACGAGATGATATAGATGAAAAAAGTGATGACAGGATGAAAAAAAGTGATGACATGGATGAATAAATGGTATTCTTCAAGGGCATTAAGCGGATAGACGTTTCTGTCATCTCGACGTGAGGAGAGATATCTACATTTCTCATACGAAAAAACCATAATTATTTCGTGTGCTTTACTACAACTACAAATTGGTCAAAGGTTTATGTTGGACTCGAGATGACAGGAGAGCTCATTTTTGAAAAGGTGCCTTTAAATCACAAGATAGCTTCACTTCGTTCGCTATGACGTGATGTTAGGCGAGCTTTTTTGTATTGGGAGAATCGGAAGATACCGTGTCAAGCACGGTATGACTACAACAAACCAATGTGCTTAGTTAAACCAAGATCATTACATTTGTGTGTATCAAAAAACAGGGGTGCCGATAAGCGGCTGAGATCATACCCGAGAACCTGATCCGGATAATGCCGGCGTAGGGACGGTCAAAAGTGACCGATGTATGATAACAATTGTGAAAAGTCCCCGCTTTTCATGGTTTAATTTTTAATAATAAATAAAATGAAATTTCTTTTTTTAGCTGGCACGTTGTGCATGTCGCTAGCTGTGCTTTCTCAAGATAGTCTTAAGACCAGAAAGCTTGATGATGTAATTGTTTATGCCACACGGGCGAACGAAAAAACACCTACCACTTTTTCTGAAATTACAGCTGAGGAGCTGAAGCCAAGAAACCTTGGACAAGACTTGCCCATACTTTTAAACTTTTCTCCTTCATTAGTATCAACTTCGGATGCTGGGGCTGGTATCGGCTACACCGGGATGCGAATTAGAGGTAGCGATGCGACACGTATCAATGTAACTGTGAATGGAATACCATTGAATGACTCTGAATCACACGGTGTTTTTTGGGTAAATATGCCTGACTTTTCTTCATCCGTTAGCAACATCCAGATCCAACGTGGTGTTGGAACCTCTTCCAATGGAGCGGCGGCTTTTGGAGCAACGGTGAACCTTCAATCATCAAACGTTTCTGTGGATCCCTTTTTTGAAACATCCAATTCTGTTGGAAGCTTTAATACGTGGAGAACAAATGTGTTATACAACACGGGTCTGATGAATGACGTCTTCAACTTCGAAGCGCGTTTGTCTAAAATATCCTCCGATGGATACATCGACCGCTCAGCTGCTGATCTCAAATCTTACTACTTGTCTGGCGGAAGGTATGGGGAGAAAACGATGATCAAAGCGGTTCTTTTTGGCGGGCAAGAGATTACACAACAAGCATGGTACGGAACACCTGAAGCTCGGCTCACTGGTGGTGATGCTGAACTTCAGGAGCTAATTGATTTCAGCGGTGAATATGGTTCACCTGAACTGGAGGCTAACCTCAGAAACTCGGGAAGAACGTTTAATTACTACACTTACGATAATGAGGTTGACGATTATCGGCAAGATCATTATCAACTTCACTTAGCTCATACCTTATCTGATAACTGGGATTTTACGAGTGCGCTACACTATACACGCGGGCGAGGTTTCTTTGAGCAATTTCGAGCGGATGATGATTTAGCCGATTATGGATTGGCAGATGTAGTGGTTGGAGCTGAAACGATTTCCACCTCAGATATTGTCAGAAGAAGATGGCTCGATAATCATTTCTATGGTGTGACCTATGCGTTGAACTATGGATCAGATGCCTTGGGCATGACCCTCGGTGGTGCATGGAACAAATACGACGGAGATCATTTTGGAGAGATTGTTTGGGCACAGTTTGCTGGCAATGTTGACATTCGCGATCGCTACTACGATGGAAATGGAGTAAAGAAAGATTTTAATTCTTTTCTAAAGGTCAATTACCAACTAAATGATCAATTGAATCTTTTTGGGGATGCGCAGGTTCGGACCATCAGTTATGAAACTGCCGGTTTGGACAATGATCGAACGTCGTATGATGTTGACACTGATTTTACTTTTTTTAATCCCAAGATTGGCTTGACGTACACGCTTAATACCTCAACAAACTTATACGCTTCTTACGCTATTGGAAACAGAGAGCCGGTGCGTTCGGATTTCATTGATGCCAACCCAGGCACAGAGCCTGAGCATGAAACCTTGAGAAATTTCGAGGCGGGTATTCGTTCCAAAGGTTCAAAATTTAGCTATGAGGCGAACTACTATTACATGAATTATAAAAACCAGTTGGTAGTGACCGGAGCGGTCAATGATGTGGGTGCGCCGATACGAACTAACGTTCCAAAAAGCTTTCGAATGGGAATCGAATTATCAGGAGCCTACAAACTGACTGAAAGCCTTTTGTGGACAGCAAACCTGACCTTGAGCAGAAATAAGATTGACCAGTTTAGTGAAATTGTATCTGCCAGCTTTGGTGAAATTCAACACTCAGACTCGGACATTTCTTTTTCTCCTAACGTGATAAGTGCAAGTGATTTGAGTTTCACTCCGAAAGAAGGATTCACTTTTCAACTGTTGACTAAGTATGTTGGCAAACAGTTCTTGGACAACACTTCAAACGACGATCGTGCCATTGATGCCTACCTGACCAATGATGTTCGAATGTCTTATGATTTCCAAGTGAAGGGTATAAAGAATATTGGTCTGTCCCTTTTGGTGAATAATATTTTGGATGAGGAATATTCTTCCAATGGCTACACCTGGGGCTACTATTATGGAGCTGATATGCTGTATCAACAGAATAATTTTTTCCCGCAGGCTGGAAGGAATTTTCTCCTCGGATTGAACTTGAAATTTTAAGGGGTCAGTTGACCCCTTCTTTTGTATTGCTTAGATTGTGACAATGAACAACATCATCCTTCAAGGAATTCAATACGACAAGAAGTCTTCTTTTCAGCAAGGTCCGGCTAAGGCACCGCCCTTGATTCGTGAAGCGCTGCATAGTGACTCGGCGAATATGTTTACTGAGAATTTGACAGATGTTTCCAAGCTGTTCATTGAAGACAAAGGGGATTTTAGAATTAAGGAATACTTTGATATTGAATCAATCACTTCCAGGAATTTAGGTCGGGATGGAAAGTTATTGACATTGGGAGGAGATCATTCCATTACGTATCCCATCATCAAAGCACATCAAGAGAAATATCCTAAGCTGGATATTCTGCATATTGACGCTCACGGAGATCTGTATGATGAATTTGAGGGTGACAAGTATTCACATGCATGTCCGTTTGCGCGGATCATGGAAAATGGATTGGCGGAAAATCTGGTCCAAGTCGGCATTCGCACGTTGACGACTCATCAAAAAGAACAGGCTGAGAAATTCAATGTGGTCGTTCACGAAATGAGAGGTCTGGATCTATCCAAGATCAAAAGCTTCAAAAATCCACTTTACATTTCTCTCGATATGGATGCGTTTGATCCGGCATATGCTCCGGGCGTTTCTCATCATGAGCCGGGCGGACTTACCTCTCGGCAAGTGATTAATCTCATTCAGAATCTAGAGGCAGAAATTGTAGGTGCAGATATTGTTGAGTACAATCCAGATAAGGATTTTCATAATATGACTGCCTTTCTGGCTGCTAAGATGATGAAGGAGATTATGGCGAAGATGGTTGGTTAGTTTGGTTGATTGGTTGAACAGTTGATTAGTTAGATAAATAGGGATTTTGAATGAAGATTGAAAGAGATAAACGTGTTGATGATGTTTTTGATAATTATCCGAAACATGTTCGGTCAAAGATGAAATATCTACGAAAGCTGGTGCTTGAAACGGCCGGTGAAATTGAAGGGTTGGACTCGATTGAAGAAACGTTGAAATGGGGTGAACCCAGCTATCTCACCAAGCATGGCAGTACGCTAAGAATGGATTGGAAAGAAAAAAAGCCAGATCAGTATGCCATGTATTTCAAATGCACAAGTAAACTGGTTCCAACGTTTCAATTGGTTTTCGGAGACAAATTCAATTATGAAACTACCCGCGCCATTGTGTTTGGGCTGAATGATGAAATTCCTGTAGAAGATCTGAAAAAATGCATTTCGATGACCTTGAGGTATCACAAAGTCAAGAACTTGCCATTGCTTGGTAGCTAACCTTAATAATCCAACCTTTTTCACGACACCAACGTATTAGTTACACAAATCAGTAACTAATGAAAAAAGTTCTTGGCGAATTTGAAGAACTCATTCTTCTTTTGGTCGCCGTTCAACATGACCAGGCCTATGGTCTTTCCATCAAAACAGCCATTGAAGAAATGGGACGATCAGTCAATTTGAGCAATGTTCATACGACGCTTTACAGGCTTGAAGAGAAAGGAATGGTTCAGTCAGCCATGGGAGATTCAAGTGGAACTCGTGGGGGAAGACGCAAGCGAAACTTCATCATCACTCAAATTGGGAAAGTGGCCTTGAAAGAATCAAAAGAATCAAGGTTAATGCTTTGGGATTCCATTCCTAGCCTTGTAATGGAAGGAATATGAAGCATCAACCTCCAAAAATTCCTGGCCTAATCTTTAAACGGTATTGTAGAAATGAACTGCAGGAATCAATTCTCGGTGACCTGCACGAGCAATTCTACCAAGACATTGAAAAGAAAGGGCTGCTCAAAGCAAAACTCATTTATTGGTTTACTGTTCTCAAATTCTTCAATCGATTCACAACTGGAAAAAAGCAAACCAATCGAACTCGAAATCCCCTCATGATGAACAATTACATTAAAACTCCTTTCCGATTTCTTGTTAAGAATAAATCTTATACGCTGATCAATATCTCTGGCTTGAGCATCGCCATCGTCAGCTGCTTGCTCATTTTCTACTTTCTTCATCATGAGCTTTCGTTTGATAAGCAACATGCAAAAAACATTTACCGCATCAATGTCATTTATTCGGACAACTCAGGAACTGAAACGAAGATGACCAACAGTCCGCCAATGATGGCGCCTGGCATTAGAGGTAATTATCCTGAGCTTCTTAGATCAACCCAACTTCGATATACTTTAAGAGCTACCCTAAGAAAAGGGGATAAGGTTTTTTATGAAGACCATGGCTTCTACGCTGATTCGTCATTTCTTGAGATGTTTTCCTTTCCAGCTATTTCCGGAAATACGCAAACGGCTTTAGATGAACCAAACACAGTTGTGATTACTAAAAAACTGGCGGAAAAGTATTTTGGAGATCAAGATCCGATGGGAGAAACCATTCTTATGAATGGTGAAATGAATTTAAAAGTGACCGCCGTTTTGGAAGAAATTCCGACCAACTCACATCTCAAGTTTGATTTCCTGGTTTCGTTTTCAAGCTACCAGATTCCAGCTGGATATCGATCGGATCTGACAAGCTGGAGCTGGCTGGGATTTTTGACTTACGTTCAATTATCCCCAGATACAGATCATGAAGCATTTCAGAAAAAAATGGATGATCTATTCATTTCACTTTTTCCTAATTGGGAAACGCCATTTAAAACAATTGTTCAGCCTTTGGATGATATCTACTTAGGATCTTCTGAATTGGTCGATGATCTCGCCAGTCATATGCGAATGGGAAATAAAAGTTCCATTTACTCGCTTACCATCATTGCCATTTTGATCTTGTTCATTGCTTGTTTCAATCTGGTAAATCTCACTACTGCCATCAGTTTGACGCGAGGAAAGGAAATAGGAGTGAAAAAAGTACTGGGAATAGAAAAATCTAAACTCATTGGACAAATTCTTCTTGAATCTATTTTGATTTCGTGTATCAGTGTCATCCTGGCTTACGGAATTGGAATTTTGCTATTTCCTCAAATCAAACAGCTTCTCGAATGGGATTTGGAACTGAATTATATGATCATTTTGTACTCAGCGCCTCTTGTTCTTTTGGCCGCCTTATTAATTGGGATAGTTACAGGACTTTACCCCTCACTTTTACTTTCGAATATAAAAGGAGCACAAGCATTAAAAAGTGGGCTCAACTCAAACAAAGGATCCAACCAACTAAGTAATGGATTGATCGGATTGCAATTCTTCATTGCGATTTCGTTAATCACAGCAACGATAACGATTCACAATCAATTGAATCTTTTAAGAAATACTTCGTTAGGAATCGAAAGTGAGCAGATAATCGCTATGAAGCTATTGCCACAGGATATGGGTCGCTATTTCGATCGATTCAAGGAAAGTCTTCTTCAAGAATCACAAGTATTGAATGTCAGCGGCAGTGAGCGAATTGTTGGTGAACCCTGGCCGGTAAACGGCATTTCAGTAGTCGGTGAAGATCCCAATGAAACAAAACAGATTTCAGGAACTCAAGTGAGTTATGATTTTCTTGAAACCTTCGAAATAGAACTCACACAAGGTCGGACGTTCTCAAAAGAGTTCGCGAACGACTCAGTGGGCGCTATCATTATCAACGAAAGATGTGCAGAATTTCTTGGTTTAGACAATCCTATCGGTACCAATGTTGATTTCTTTTCGCTGAATGGTCCTCGAACAATTGTTGGGGTGATGGATGATTTTAATTTCTCTTCGCTACATCATGAAATAGGACCTGCTGTGATCATTTTACCTTTTGTAGACTTTGAACATGTGTACGTCAAAGTGGCTCCTGGAAATCTGCTTAGTAATCTCAATTTGATTGAGGACCGATGGAAAAGTGTTACCAACGGTGCTCCACTTGAGATGCAATTAATGGATGATCACTTAAACAGACTTTATCAAAACGAAGAAAAGCTGTCTTATCTCATAACAGGCTTTTCCATGCTAGCGGTCTTTTTGTCTTGTCTTGGATTGTATGGCTTGATTGCATTCGTGATCAACAAAAAACTGAAAGAAATAGGAATTCGAAAAGTGCTCGGTGCAACTGTCTCATCTCTCTTGATGCTGTTTTCTCAACGATTTGTGGTGATTGTAAGCATCTCATCATTAGTGGCTGCACCTGTTGTCTATTTTGTTATGTCGTTGTGGCTGGATGAATTTGCCTATCGGGTTTCATTCAGTTGGATGGCTCTCCTTTTCGCAACTCTTGTTTTGACATTGATATCACTGCTGACCATCAGCCATCAAACATTAAGAACTGTTTTGAAAAACCCTGTGAATGTTCTTAGAGATGAGTGAAACTTAATTCTCAATCACCAATTTTTCCATCTCCGTATCAATAAACCGGATATCTTCCTCAAATAATTCAAAATCAAGAGAAGCAGCGTTCTCAGCTGCTTGTTGAGCATCCCGTGCCCCCACAAGTAAAGCGGTGATTCCGGGTCTCTGAAGCGTCCAGTTCAAAACCACCTGACCCAGCGTCTTGTTATGACTTTCTGCTACAGGTTGGATCTTTTGGAGTAGTGCATTGATTCTGGTCAAGTTTGGTTCTTTGAACCATCTAGTTGTTGGCCTGTGATCTCCTTCTCTGAATTGGTACCCCGGAGTAATCTTCCCAGTAAGAAGTCCTCGCTGAAGGGGGCTGTATGCCAAAATTCCTATGTCTTTTATCAGGCAATGAGGAACAATGTCCTTTTCAATTTTTCGATAGACCATGCTATAAGGTGATTGTGTTGATGCCAGATCCACAATTTTTTCTGCACGCTTCATCAGATCCACCGAATGATTGGAGACTCCGGCAGCCCTGATCTTACCTTGCTGCATTAGAAGATCAATCGTTTCCATTGTCTCTTCTATGGGTATATTGGCATCCGGACGATGGATCTGGTAAAGATCTACATAATCAGTTTTTAAAAGCCTAAGACTATTTTCCAATTCCTGGATCAACTCGTCCTTTCCTGTATAGAAATACACCTTTTCATTAGGACCATTTGGAGCTGAGCTATCGAACATGAACTCTCCCTTTGTGGTTCTCCAATTGAACCCATATTTCGTTAGTATTTCGACTTTGTCACGTCCAACTTCCTTCACAAACTCACCTACTACCTTTTCACTGTGTCCAAGTCCATATACAGGTGCGGTATCGATTGTAGTGATCCCTAAATCATAGCTAGCACGCATCGCTTTCAACGCATCATCATCGTCTGTACCTCCCCAAGCCGTCCCCCCAATTGCCCAAGCTCCGAAAGCAATGGGTGAAATCAATAAATCCGAATTGCCGAGTTGTACTTTTTCCATAACTCAATGTTAGGGTTTTAACACAAAGCAAACAAGGAGATCACAAAGGACACCAAACGCTTGTGACTTTGGTGAATTCTTTGTGTGCCCAGTGGTAAAAAAAGGGCAGCTCAGTCATAAGCCGCCCTAAGTCAAAACTCAACATGTCCTGAATTTATTTCAGGAACTCAAACTACTGTCTTGGTCCAATGCTTTTTGCAAGGTCAACCAAGTCGATAAATTCTCTTCTATAGCCAAAGGGATCTTTTCCTTTTGAAGCTCTGGCCAGTTCCAAAACTGAGGCATACGTCATTTCACCTTTGAAATCTGAGTCTCGAAGAAGCATTCCAAATCCAGCCACAGCCATCGACCACTTCAAATTATCGCCTGCTTCTGACACTTTGTTTTTCACAACCTGAGTGATGAGCTTACTTTTCTCGCCATCCGGTTCCTTGTATCGGAATTTTACGGTCAACAACTCGTCAGAACTTGCTACTGGATTTCCTTTATTCTCCTGATACTTCAATGGATCAATGTCCTTTACAAATTCACTTTCAACTCCAACTGGAATTATTTCATAAAGTGCAGTAACTGTATGTCCACTTCCTAGCTCGCCTGCATCCTTTTTATCATCATTGAAATCTTCATCATTCAATTTTCTGTTCTCATACCCAATCAGTCGATAGGCTTGTACAACAGATGGATTGAACTCCACCTGAATTTTCACATCTTTTGCGATCGTGAAAAGTGTTCCGCCAAATTCGTTGACCAAGACTTTCTTCGCTTCCCGCATGTTATCGATGTACGCATAGTTTCCATTCCCTTTATCTGCTAGAATCTCCATTTTGGAATCTTTGTAGTTGCCCATTCCAAATCCAAGTACAGTTAGGAAAACACCATCTTTTCTCTTCTCCTCAACCAATCGCTCCATCTCAGCATTGCTGGAAGCTCCGACGTTAAAATCCCCATCGGTTGCCAAAACAATTCGATTGTTACCACCTTCGACGAAATTCTCCATTGCCGTTTTGTAAGCAAGCTTGATTCCTGCTCCCCCAGCTGTCGATCCTCCAGCTGACAGTTTATCCAATGCGTCCATCATTGTTTTTTTGTCGTCTCCACTTGTCGGTGGCAAAACCAAACCGGCTGCTCCGGCATACACCACAATCGACACTTTATCCTGAGGTCTCAGTTCGTTGGCCAAAAGTTTGAAAGCAGATTTCAACAAAGGCAACTTGTTTGGAGAACTCATAGATCCTGAAACATCCAAGAGGAAAACAATATTCGATGGTGGCAGCTCATCCATTTCAATTTTCTTTCCCTGAAGACCCACCTGAACGATCATGTGTTCTTTGTTCCATGGAGCCATGCTTAATTCCGTATTGATGGAAAATGGATCTTTTCCCGTCGGGTTTTTATAGTCATAGCCAAAGTAGTTGATCATTTCTTCGATTCTCACAGCATCTTTTGGAGGCAATTGCCCATTGTTGACGAATCTCCTCATGTTGCTGTATGAGGCAGCATCTACATCAATGGAAAAAGTAGAAAGTGGTTTGTCCAATACTTTCCTGAACCCATTTTCATGAATAGTGGCATACTCTTCCGTGTTATGAATGAGTGCTTCATCGTGCATCATTCCACCCGCACCATGCAACGATGGACTAAGCGCTCGTCCTGCACTTCTGAAGTATGAATTGCTATACTCCGCTTTAGACTTCTTTGAGATCGCTACTTCGCTTTCAACATCTTCTTCTAAAAACTCGACTGGCTTATATTTCAAAGTGACATCTATGACCTTTTTCTTCCCAACTTTTATCTTCTGAGTTATAAATCCTGACTGTGAAAAAACGAGTGTGGATTTTTCATTCGGTACTTCTATGGAATAGAAGCCATTGATATCGGTTACGACAGCATTTCTTGTTCCAGCAATCGTGACATTCACATTGGCAATTCCATAACCATTTTCATCATAAACAGTCCCATTGACAAAGTTGGCATCAACCTTGGAGGCCAAAAGGATAGATAGCATTATCAGTATATTTTTCATCTTTCTACTTTTATGTTTGTCATTGAGATGCAGGTCCATTCCAAATTCCATAAAATTTTTTCAAACTTTTTTTGACACAAGAAAAATCCATATCGAGAACGGATGAAGAAATCCTGGCTGAATATCGCTCCACCGCTGATTCTGAGTTGATTGGGCAGCTTTACAACAACTACCTTCATCTTGTTTATGGACTTTGTTTGAAGTACTTAAAATCCAGGGAAGAAAGTCAGGATGCGACGATGGCTATTTATGAAAACATTAGCCAAAAGCTGTTAACCACTGAGGTGCAGCATTTCAAAAGCTGGCTATACATGGTCAGCAAAAATCACTGCCTGATGGAGTTGAGAAAGTCCAACCCTGAAAAAAATGCACACGTTGTTATGGAAAATGATGCAATTGTGCATCTCAATGATGAGGAAGATATATTGGAATCCAAATTAAGCGTGCTGGATGAATGTATAAGTGAACTTAAGGAGGAGCAGCAGGAATGTGTTAAACTATTTTTCCTTGAAAAGAAGAGCTATAATGAAGTGAATAAACTGACCGGGCTTGAATTAAAGAAAGTAAAAAGTCATATTCAGAACGGAAAACGAAATTTGAAGATCTGTTTAGAAAGTAAGAATGTCAACGGGTAAATACGATAAGGACCATTTCGAGAAATATCTCAAAGGAGAAATGAGCAACGAAGAAGCTCATGCCTTCGAGCGTGAGGTATTGAAAGATCCTTTTGCCCAAGAAGCACTTGAAGGATTTGAAGGTCAGAATCCCGATGAAGTTTTCTCAAATCTTGATAAACTGAAAATAAAAACGAGTCAAAAGAAAGAAACTACATTCCCATTGATGAGAATCGCGGCTGCCGTCTCGTTGCTGTTGATTAGCTCATTGGCCGTGTGGTTTGTATTTAACTCTTTCGAAAGTGAAGAGCCAGTAGCAATGGAAACGGAGGTAGTGGAAGAAAAATTGGATCTCGCTGAAGTAACTGAGGAACCGACAAAGTTTGCGCAAGAGGATAGTTTGATTGAGGAAATACCATCCGAAAGCCAAAATGAAACGATTGCGCAAGTAGATCAAGAACCAGAAGAAGAAGTAGATCAACCTTCAAGTACTGTTGCTGAAGTTTCTGAACCGACAGCCGGTGAAGCAAGTGAAGGTTTGGCCGAAGTTACGGTAGCAATTGCCGACGAAGATGCGAATGCAAAAGGCGCCGGCTTGACCGAAATTGAAAATCCTCCAGTTACCATTCAGGCTGATGCTGAAGATACAGAACCTGAAGTCCAGACTTCTGAACAGTTCTTTACTTTATCTGAGAAAGCCGAAACTGCTGAACTAGCTAAAAAAACAGATTCTGCAATTCAAACTGATCAACCAACTCAAGCTCCAGCTGTATCGAGAGCAGCTAGAGCGAGATCACTATCCAGCGACCAAATTCAACCATCTAGAATCTTAAGTGTAGACGCCACACCATCAGGTGGTGAGGAAGAATTTCAAAAATATCTAACAGAAAATCTGGTGTACCCACAAGCTGCAACAGACAATGAAATCAGAGGAACGGTCATTCTGGAATTGATCATTTCCTCCACTGGAGAAATAATAAACATTGAGACAAAGAGAAGCCTTGGCTATGGATGTGATGAAGAGGCCATTCGATTGGTACGAGAAGGTCCAAAATGGAATCCAGCAAGAAAAAATGGAACAAATGAAGTGGACACCGTTCGGATTAGAGTGAGGTTCAAGAACTAATTACTTAAGGATGGATTTATCCCCGTTCAAAACCTTCATAACCTCAGGCTTGTAATTTCTTCCTATCGGAATTTCCTTTCCTCCAATCTCAACTCCGACACTGGAGAATGCATCAATCTTTCGGACAGGAACAATAAATGAACGGTGGATTCTCAAGAAACAATCTTCTGGTAGTTTTTGCTCCAAATAGCTGATCTTCTGGAGTGAGACAATTTCATTTCCATCAACCGTCTTAATTCTCACATAATCCTTTAGACTTTCGATGTAGTTGATCTCGTCCAGATAGACTTTGATCATTTTTCGATCTGCCTTTAAGAACAAATACGGACGATCTTCTTGGTTAGATTCTAGTGATTCTTGTTCTGATATGGTGTTTCCTTCATCTACTTTGTTGATGGCCATCAGAAAGCGATCGAAAGCAATCGGTTTCAAGAGATAGTCAACCACGTTTAGCTCATAGCTTTCTACCGCATATTCTCTGTAGGCAGTAGTAAAAATCACCTTTGGAGCTGGATTAATAACCTTCAAAAATTCAATCCCATTCAGTTTTGGCATCTGAATATCCAAGAAAAGCAGGTCTACCTGATGCTTCTTTAACTGATCAAATGCGCTCACCGCATTGGTGCAAGTAGCTACCAATTCCAAGGATTCAACCTTTTCTATATATGATTCAAGGACTTCTCCGGCTAACGGTTCATCATCCACAATCATGCATTTAATCGACATCTAAATCTTGATTTTTAAAATCACCAGGAATGAATCTGTCTCATCGTGCAAGTCCAGCTCGTGGTTTTCTCCATACAATAACTCAAGCCTCCTCTTCACGTTGTTCAAGCCGATTCCCTCTTTATACTCGAAGCGATCTTCGCTCCCGCCATTCTTACTTTTACTGTTTTCTACCTTTAGGGTTAGGGTTTCTTGCTTTAATTCTAGATCAATGTTTACCCAGGACTCATCCAATTCCTCGCTCACACCATGCTTAAAACAGTTTTCAACAAAAGGCAAAATCAACATTGGAGCCACCGTTTTTGTCTCAACTTCGCCTCTCACATTAAACGAAATGTTCAATCGCGTCCCATACCTGATCTTCTCCAATAAGATATAATCTTTAACCAATTTAATCTCTTTGCTTAGCGGAACTCGGTCAGCATTACACTCATACAGCATGTAGTTGAGCAAGTCAGACAGTTTCAGTACCACCTCTGGCGCTTCCTTCGATTGTTTCAATGTCAGTGCGTACAAATTGTTGAGTGTATTAAAAAGGAAATGAGGATGTACCTGTGCTTTTAGGAATCGTAACTCAGCTTGCAGTTTTTCACTCGCTAATTGTTGATTGGCTTTTTGTTCCTTGTACCAATATTTGAACCATTTGATAACAATTGCCAGAACTAATACAGGATAGATTTTAGTGGTACTCTTCAGGATCTTTCCAATGTTGAATAGTACGGGTTGATAATCCGATTCAGGCCAGAAAAGAGGCTGTTGAATAAACACATAATCGATCCAAATCAGTGTGCTCCCGCCTAAAATGACTAGTACAATAGAGAAAAAGAACTCAGCATATCTTTCCTTAAAAAGGAATTTCGGCATCAAAAAATAGATCGTGAAATACACAGCAGGTGCCTGCACTACAGCATCTGTCAATTGGATCATGAATTGACGGCTATAATCATCTTCGAAAAATCCGTAGACCAACGAAAAAAAGGTGATGAAAACCACCCAAAAAATCAAATGCCAAAGGATTCGAGGCGTCTTAAATAAAACTTGTTCCAATTCTAATTTGGGCATTGGTTGGAGTGACTCTTAAACTCAAACTTATTTATTATGTTTCAAATTTTGCGAAGCTTAGACCAACAGCATGAATTCACTCCTAAACAACGATTTTAACCTCCTCAGTTGCATTTTTTCAAATAAAATGCATTCCATCGATTAAGTAGAGCTCACCGTCTAAAAACTGAAAAACAGGGAAACTTAAGCTGCTCGTCAGGGTATAAAAGCCCAAACCCGACAGACCAACATGAAGATCTTAACTTCCTTGATAGTAATTCTGAACACGGCTATTGGCCAACCAGATAACGAGACAAGAGATCAATTCAGATATAATATCACAAAGGCAACGTCTACCATTTCTATTGATGGAGCTAACACAGAGGATGGATGGCTAAACGTTCAAGAGATTCCAAATTTTATCAACCACTGGCCGCTCGACACTGGAAATGCTTCAGCGATTACCCAAGTTAAAGCAACCTATGATGAAGAATTTCTATATGTCGTTGCTGTATGCCATGATAATGGCACCCGTGTGATTCAGTCGTTGCGACGTGATGACGATAACGCACACTGGCAGAGTGATAATTTCACGCTCGTGATTGACCCAATGAATAATAAACAAAATGGATTCATGTTTGGGGTAAACGCAGGAGGTTCTCAGATTGAAGCACAACTCAACGTCAACGGGCCAAGAACTCAATACGATCAAAACTGGGACAACAAGTGGTACTCAGAGGTAAAAAGATACGACAACTATTGGGTTGCTGAGTTTGCTATTCCATTTAAGACGTTACGATACTCGAGCAACATTTCCGAATGGGGAATCAACTTCATTCGTGGAGATATGGAGCGAAACGAATACTCTACATGGACACAATTTTCCCTTAACTATCCAGGCATTGATCTGAATTTCATGGGAACATTGGCTTGGGATGAAAAACCGAAACAGGCTACTGGAAAAGTGGTTTTGATTCCCTATTTGGCCGGAGGAACACAACGCGATTTTGAGGAAGCGGAACAAAATAGTTTTGAAGAAGATGGTGATACAGGATTGGATGCCAAAATTGCATTGACAGGTTCTTTAAACCTGGATTTGACCGTCAATCCTGATTTCTCAAATGTGGATGTAGATCAACAAGTAACCAACCTTTCCCGCTTCAGCATTTTCTTTCCTGAAAGGCGTAATTTCTTTCTGGAAAACGGAGACATCTTTTCCAATTTCGGCAGTTGGCAAATCTCCCCGTTCTTTTCAAGAAGAATTGGTTTAATGGATGGAGAACAAGTCCCCATTTCTTACGGTGCAAGATTAACTGGCAATGTGACCAATAAAACAAGAATTGGTGTCATGAATGTACAAACAAGAGCCATTTCAGATTTAGAATCACAAAACTATTCCGTTGCTGCAGTCCATCAACAAGTATTTGATCGATCTGTGGTGAAAGGGATCTTTATCAATCGCCAAACAGGAGCAGAGGTAGATGAGGGAAAATTTTCGAGAAACGCCGGATTAGAGTTTGCCTATATTTCCCGTAATGGAAAATTCAACAATACTATTCGCTATCACACTGCTGAAACACCTGAGAACTACTCCGATAATCACTTTTATGGATTCAGTGGAAATTACAATGGCCGAAGTTTAAGATCCGGGTGGTCCCTTGATTTTGTCGGAAAAAACTACATCACAGAGTTAGGTTTTAACCCAAGGTTGGAGAATTACAATGCCGAAACAGAAGAAACCGAAAGGAAAGGATTTACAAGAATTAATCCATGGACGGTGTACCGGTTTTTTCCTTCCAATGGAAAGTTGAATTCCCATGGGCCAAGAACCTGGCACAATATCTGGCTGAATAGAGATGGCTCAGGTTTGAATGAAAGAGGTCACGGGTTTGCGTATGACTTCATGTTTGAAAATACTTCCGAGATCAGGCTGCAAACCCAGGTGAGGGAAGTGAATCTTCCAGTTCCTACATCATTGATTGGCGATGACTATAGTCCACTCCCAATTGGAAATTATCAATTCACTCAATATTGGGTCAATTACAATACCGATCGAAGAAAAATTGTTAATGCTGATTTCAGAGTGCAGTTCGGCAACTTTTTCAATGGAACCAGATTCAACACTTCTGCAGGATTAAATTTCAGAGTTCAGCCGTGGGGAAGCTTTGGAATCACACATGATTTTAATCGAGTGGAACTTCCGGGAGAGTTTGGGCAAACCAACTTGAACCTGATGCGAGTCAATTCTCAGATTAGCTTTTCCAACAAAATGTTTTTGACAACCGCACTTCAGTACAACTCTCAAAGTGAGAATTATAATTTCTTTACGCGTTTTCAATGGAGGTACCGGCCTATGTCGGACCTCTTTTTGGTTTACACTGACAATTACACAACAGAAGGGTTGGAGTTGAAAAATCGACAAATCGTTTTCAAGGCTACTTACTGGTTGAATTTGTAGCACTCAGCATTCGATCTTTCCCTTGCATGTCTTGATGAATGCAAACATTTGAATAGCCAATCTTTTCAATCAAAGCTTTCAATTCATCTCCATACTCCTCATGTATTTCAAAATAGAGTTTGCCTTCTGATTTCAGCGCCTTTTTTCCAAATTCAGCTATTCGCTTGTAAAATATCAGGGGGTCATCATTTGGAACAAAAAGTGCAACTCCAGGTTCATATTCAACTACATTTCGATGCATTTCGGTCTTATCTCTCTCGGGAACATAAGGTGGATTACTAACCAAAATATCAAGACTCCCAATTTCAGAATCTGAATTAAGAATGTTGAATAAGGAAAATTCACAATCACTCTCCGATCTATCTGAATTAATCCTTGATAACTCAATAGCTTTCTTAGAAACGTCAATCCCATAAACTTTGGTAGCTAATTCAAGCGCCAAAGAAATTGCAATGCATCCACTGCCAATACCAACATCCAAAACTTTGGGTTTATCCAACTCATTTTGATCAATGATCAACCGAACGAGTTCCTCTGTTTCCGGCCTTGGAATCAAAACTCCTTTTTCGACTTTGAATTTTCTTCCGTAAAAATGAGCCACACCAGTGACGTACTGAATGGGTTCGTATTTAAGCAGTCTACTGACATACTCATGCAGCTCACCCTCGTTGATCTGTTTTTGTTCATTCAGCAAAAAATCCGTCTGATTAACTCCAAAAACATCTTCCAACAGGATTTTCGCGACCCCTTTAGCCTCGCGAGGCTCATGAATACCGGTGAGCTTAGCAGCCGTTTCTTCCCATATCTCCTTTATGGACTTCATTACTCTGCGAATTTAGGCAGCATGATCATTAACAGATTTATACCTTAGCAAAAGCGATGGATTATAGTGATGAGATATTTATGAAAAGAGCGATTGAGCTTGCTGCACTCGGCAAAGGCTCAGTTAGTCCTAATCCAATAGTTGGTTGTGTGATAGTGCATGAAAAGAAAATCATTGGCGAAGGTTATCATGAAAAATACGGGGAAGCTCATGCGGAAGTCAATGCGATCAAATCGGTTAGCAATCAAGAGCTTTTAAAAGAAAGTACCGCCTATGTCACGCTCGAACCTTGTTCACATCATGGAAAAACTCCACCATGTGCTGATCTGCTTATTGAGGTTGGGATAAAAAAGGTTGTAATCGCTTGCCGGGATCCATTTGACCAAGTCGATGGAAAGGGAATCGAGAAATTGGATGATGCTGGAATCGAAACAATTTTAGGTGTACTTGAAAATGAAGCCAGTGAACAAAACAGACGATTCCTCACTTTTCACGAAAAGAAGCGACCATATGTCATTTTAAAGTGGGCTCAAACTTCAGATGGATTTATTGCCAGAGAAAATTACGACTCCAAGTGGATCAGCAATGAAAAGTCAAGGCAATTAGTTCATAAATGGCGAGCGGAAGAAGACGCGATTCTGGTTGGGAAAAATACTGCGGCCCATGACAATCCCTCATTGACGGTTCGAGATTGGAATGGAAAAAATCCCACTCGAATTTTAATAGATCGAAATCTCGAAATCAATCACGACGCTAATCTTCTCGACGATGAAGCCAAAACTTTCATTTTGAACTCTGAAAAAACTGAGGAAGTAAATAGCAATCACTGGATCAAAATGGAAGATTTTTCATCCAAATCTATTCTCAATCAGCTTTTCCAACTCAAAATTCAATCAGTCATCATCGAAGGCGGAGCAAAAACATTGAACTCTTTTATTGAGGATGATTGTTGGGATGAAGCCAAGGTGTTTACATCTGAAGCTACTTTTGAAACGGGAATTGTAGCTCCGAAAATTGAAGGATTGTTGAGCGAAGAAAAATCGATAGTAAACGATACGTTAAGAATTTATAGAAACAAGAATGGCAGATGACCTAATCATACCAACCTCAGCGACAAAAGCTGAAAAATACCAATCATTGATTCCTCAGATACAAGGATTGTTGATGGGTGAAAAAAATCAAGTCGCCAACATGGCCAACATAGCTGCCGCGCTCAAGGAAGGTATGGATTTCTTTTGGGTAGGATTTTACTTGGTAGATTCTGCCGACGAACTTGTATTGGGACCATTTCAGGGACCAGTTGCTTGCACAAGGATCAAAAAAGGGAAAGGAGTATGCGGTACAAGCTGGGAAAAAGAAGAAACAATCATAGTTTCTGATGTTGACAAATTTCCAGGTCACATCGCATGCAGTTCAGCCTCAAGATCTGAAATTGTCCTTCCTGTTTTAAAAGATGATCAAGTGGTAGCTATTCTGGATGTGGATAGCGATCAGTTAGATGCCTTTGATGAAGAAGATGCCCAATTTTTGAGCCAAATCGTCGGTTTTTTGGCTTAACATTCTTTAACCACTAACCCGTTTTCTTAACTGTTTATGTAGCCTAAGAGCTATATTTTTGCACCCGATGACGAGCAAGCTCAAAATACGGCTTGCGTTCCTAGGGGCGCTTATTAACTGGCTTTTATTTTCTGCCTCTAATATCTATTTGCTTTTTATTGAAAGCTACGAGATGAAAGTTCAGCTGGCGGATTTTATTCCACAGCTTTTCTTTACCGGTTTTGTCATCTCAACTTTCATCTATTACCGGTATGTGATTTCAAAAGCAGACACACTGAATTTCACAGACTTGTTGTGGAAGGTGTTTATCACTGGATTAATCACTACACTTATCTCTCTGGGAATTAGGTTCTTCTTTACCGTTTTTGCCAGCAGTAGTATTGTCGAAAGCCCGCTCACTGTGAATTTCTTCTACAACATCTTGATTGGGTTAGTGATCGTTTACATGGTGTCGACGCTTGTTGTATGGAAAAGACTCATTCTTTATCAGAAATCGAAGAACCTTCTCCAGTTCTGGGGATTCTTTGAAATAGCGCTGCTGCTCAGTTTAGCTTATGATTTTCTGGAACTTGAGCTGTTTGGAACCAATTTCAATATTGGTCTAATTGTTCTCTCTTGTTTCTCCTTGATACTGGCATTCAATCTTAAGTGGATTGCCTATTTGAACTTCAAGCAAAAATGGAAGGGAATATTATTCATACTTCTTTCTGCCATTTATCTCTATCACTTCTTCCTTAACCTTGACGATTTCCGAGCTACCGGGGCTTTGGTGATGGATTTGATGGACAGTGTTTTTTTCCTGGGTTTACTCGGCTTCTTGTTCTTGTATGCAGGGATATCCATTCTCGTAACACTCTTCAACCTGCCTACATCTTCCGTTTTTGAAAGAAAGCTCAAAGAAGCCATTGATTTTCAGAAACTGAGTCAATCCATTCCGCGAGGTGAGACAATCGATCAAACCTATGAGATATTGCTGGAAAGCTCCATGAGTGCTGTTTTCGCTGATGCGGCATGGATAGAGGTAAAAGAAGAAGATGGAATATTTCAGTCCATTCGTAATCTAAAAGAAGCCCAGATCGATAAGATCAAGTCTCAGGTTAAATCAGGGACAATCAAGGACATTCTATCGTTGAATTTTGACAAGGATCACAGCCCATCCCGACTTACAGACTCCTTAAAGGACAGTAAATACAAATCCATCATTGCGCTTCCGATTCATGTTCAGCAAAAACAGATTGGATACATCGTTATGCTGAACGAAGTGCCTGAGGCATTTAACAGGGAGATGGTGAACATCATCACAACATTTGTTAATCAGACCAGTATTTCTCTGGAAAACCTGTCACTTATTAAGGAATCCCTGGAAAATGAACGATATAAAGAACAATTAAAGATCGCCAAGAATGTTCAGAAAAGCTTATTGCCTGGTGAGGTGAGTATGGGGAGCAACATCGAAATCGATGCATTCGCCATGGCTGCCGATGAAGTAGGTGGGGACTACTATGATGTCTTAGAGATCGGGAAAGATAAATATGGTTTAATCATTGCCGATGTTTCGGGAAAAGGCACAAGTGCCGCTTTTCAAATGGCGCAAATGAAAGGGGTCTTTCACAGCCTTGCTTCACAAAAATTATCGCCCTCTCAATTCAATATTCAGGCAAACACTGCCTTGAGTAACTGTCTGGAAAGATCTTCGTTTATCACAGCCACTTATTTTGATATAGATGCGAACAAGAAGACCATAGAGTTTTCGAGAGCAGGACATTGCCCGACACTTATGTTTTGTTCGGAAACCAATGAAACTAAATACCTGGAAAGTGAGGGTATGGGGCTTGGGATCGTAAGAAACTCAAGTTATAAAAAATACGTTCATAGCACTACACTAAGCTATAACCAAGGCGACACGATGCTTTTATATACTGACGGTATAACTGAAGCAAAAAATGAGAAAGGGGAGCAGTTCGGTGATGATAGATTAAAAGACTCATTTAAGAGCCACGCCAAAAAGGCACCTACCCAAATAAAAGAAGCTATAAAAAGAGACCTTGCCAAATTTACTGGTGAGGTTACAATAGATGATGACTATACAATGGTTGTAGTAAAGTTTAATACCAATAATGATGGTTAACATAGAAAAAGAGAAAAAAGATAACATTCATATCATCCGAGTAAGCGGAGAAGTTGATGCGGGATCATCCATTCATCTTGACAATGCATTCAAAGAAGGCATGGAAGCAGGAGAATCACACATTGCTGTAGACCTGACAAATTTGGCTTATATCTCTTCAGCTGGATTAGGTGTGTTCGTGTCTTACTTAGATGAATTTGAACTAAAAAAAATCAAATTGGTGTTGTTTGGTGTTCAAGAAACTGTAAGACAGGTTTTTGACATCCTTGGATTAGAAAAACTTATAACAATCGCTGAAAGTGAGGAGCAGGCAATAGAGAAATTAAATGGGTAAGAGCATAGTAATCGTTTGCGCAAAAGATGAACTGACCAAGATTAGGCAGTTTGTAGCCGATGAATTGGATCGGCACAAAATACCTGATCTCCAGGCTCACAAATTGGTGTTGGCCGTGGATGAGGTCTGTGCAAACCTTATTATTCATGCGAATAATTGTGATCCTGTTAACAAAATAGAATTGGATCTGGAGTTTAGTCCCAAACAAATCATTTTCACATTCAGAGACAAGGGAGTCGGTTTTGATATCAACCAGTACGAATCGCCAAGCATGGATGAGTTAATTTCTACCAGAAGGCAGGGGGGTCTAGGATTACTTCTTGTCAAGAGAATTATGGACAAAATTGAGTTCTCGACAGAAAAGAATTACAATATTTGCAGGCTCGTAAAAACCATCGCTTAAATGTGGCGTCTTTTTCCTGTATTTATCTTGTTAACGACTAGTTGCGAATTCCTTCAACCAAGGGAACAAGTAAGATCTAGAGTGATCGCGAAAGCAGGGGGTCAAGAGTTATTTGAACATAACATTGTAGGGCTCATCCCATCAAACAGTTCACCAAACGACAGTGCTGTTTTTGTGGAGAAATTCGTGGACGATTGGGTAAAGAAGCAGTTGATGATCAGTCGGGCTCAAGATGTCATAGATTTTAATGAGGCAGAAATACAGCAAAAAGTATTGGAATACCAATATGCCCTGATGGTCCATGATTTTGAAAAAAGATACATCGACCAAAACATTGAAACCAATGTGACCGAGGAGGAGATAATGGCCTATTACAATGAAAAATCTGAGAATTTCATTCTAAGAGAGAATCTGACCAAATGCCTGTATTTCAAAATACCATCTTCCGCTCCCAACATACAAAGATTTCGACGGAGCCTAAGAAACTATCCTAGAGATTCGGCAGAAGTGTGGGACTATTCAAATCAGTTTTCGGTACGAGCGTTTTTAGATAATTCCCTGTGGGTTAGGTTCAATGAGGTAATTCAAGAAACACCCCTAAAGGAAATAAATGACAAAACAAGATTTCTACAAACAACCAACTCAGTTGAGAATTCTGACGAAGATTACACGTATTTTCTAAAGATATTCGAGTACAAACTTGTTGGAGAGATTGCGCCTATAGAATTTGTTAAGGAGAGTATTTCCGATATCATCATTAACAAGCGAAAAATAGAACTTAAGAAAGAACTGGAGAAGAATATTTATGAAGAAGCAAAAGCATCAAATGCGTTTGAAATTTATAGCAATTAGTCTACTTCTATTTAGTGGTATTGGAGTCGTTGGTCAAAGTTCTGATGACGGAATTATCATTGATAGAATTGCCGCCAAGGTGGACAATTATATCATTCTAAAATCGGAGGTAGAGAAGGCCTATCTGGATTTCCTTTCACGTGGAGAGTATCGAAGCAGCAATGCCAAATGTGAAATTCTTCAACAACTTGTTGTCAATAAAATGATGGTCGCTCAAGCTGAAATCGATTCGGTAATGATTGATGATGCCGAAGTAAACAGCAATCTTGACAGGAGGATGTCCTTGATGCTTCAGCAATTTGGTGGTGATGAAGAAGTACAAAAAGCTTATGGGAAATCCATCGCCCAGATCCGAGAAGAGGTTTTTGACAACATCAAAGAGCAAATGGTCATTCAGCGGATGCAGTCAGAGCTCACAGCTGATGTGAAAGTGACTCCCGCAGAAGTTCGAAAATTTTTTAGAGAAATCCCGAGAGATTCTTTGCCATTCTTCTCTACAGAGGTTGCGGTGGCACAGATCGTTTCTATTCCGGAACCAGGAAAACTACAAAAGGACAAGGTTAGAAATCAAATGCTTGATATTCGAGATCGAATTACCTCAGGCGAATCATTCGCTGATCTTGCCAGAAAATTTTCTCAGGATCCTGGATCAGCAGCACGAGGTGGTGAACTTCCATTTTATAGCAGAGGCCAGTTGGCACCTGAGTACGAGGCAATGGCACTTTCGTTAAAACCAGGAGAAATTTCCATGCCAGTCGAATCTCAGTTTGGTTTTCATTTAATTGAACTTCAAGAGAAGCGTGGAAATACGTTTAAGACACGTCATATTTTAATCTCGCCAACTCCAAACGCAGATGATTTTCAAAAGTCTGTCGACCTCTTAGATAGCCTGAGGACTATGGTTATTGCAGATAGTTTAACTTTTGAATCTGCTGCCAAGGAAAACTCTGATGATCAAGCAACCTCGTCAAGTGGTGGATTCTTTCTAGATGACACAGGAGCTGGAAGAGTATCCGTAGATCAACTCGACCCCAATATTTTCTTCACGCTGGATACAATGAAAATTGGTACTATCACCAAACCACTTCGATTCCAACAACAAGATGGTACCTATGCTTATAGGGTCCTTTACTACAAGGAAAGAGTAGCACCTCACCAAGCCAATCTTGATGAAGATTATCAGAAGATTTCGGCGGCTACCCTGAGTAAAAAAAAGAATGAAATAATTGCGAGATGGTTTGAGACGGCAAGGAATAATGTGTACATCGAAATCGATCCAGAATTCGATTATTGCAACCTCTCTGAATAAATTACGATAAAGGATAGAATGGCAAAAAAAAATGATGATGTTGCTTTGGCTGATGAGCTCGCCAAGAACTTCAAAAAACTAGAAACAGAAATTTCTAAACAGATCATCGGACAGTCAGAAGTTGTCCGACTTTTAATCACCTCTCTATTCTGTAACGGGCACTCCCTTTTGGTAGGTGTGCCAGGCTTGGCAAAAACACTACTGGTTCAAACCGTGTCCAAATGCCTCTCTCTTGATTTTAATCGAATTCAGTTTACGCCGGACCTCATGCCTTCAGATATCCTTGGAGCGGAAACATTAGATAAAGAAAGAAACCTCAGATTCATACAAGGTCCAATATTCTCTAATGTCATCCTTGCTGATGAAATCAACCGTACTCCGCCTAAAACACAATCAGCACTCCTTGAGGCCATGCAAGAAGGAGCAGTAACCATCGCCGGAAAAAACTATGAGCTCGACAAACCATTTTTTGTACTTGCAACTCAAAACCCCATTGAACAAGAAGGAACATACCCGCTACCTGAAGCTCAATTGGACAGATTTATGTTCATGATCAAATTGGAGTATCCAAAATTTGAAGATGAAATAGAAGTTATCAAGCAAACCACTTCTGACGCCTCGGGTGAGGTTGACGAAATTCTTCACAAAGAAGACATTCTTGGATATCAATCATTGATCAGAAAAGTGCCTGTTCCGGATAACGTGTTTGACTATGCTGTCCGACTTGTTACCAAATCAAGACCAAATGAAGAAAACTCCTCTGAAGTTGCAAATGACTACCTCGAGTGGGGAGCTGGACCAAGAGCTGGACAATTTCTTATCCTAGCAGCTAAATGCAATGCGTTGATCACGGGAAAATATTCTCCGGATATTGAAGATGTGAAGTCAGTTGCTATTCCTGTTTTAAGACACCGAATCGTCAGAAATTTTAAGGCTGAAGCTGAGGGAATTTCCGAAGAGAAAATTATTTCAGAACTGTTGTAGTTAAATGGAAGAATAGTCGAATAGTTAATTAGGTTCATAGACTAGTTAACTATTTAACCAATCAACTAATGCTACCAATCAACCTCATTAGAATTGTTTCAAAAACCTTAGGTCGTTCTCCGAGAAAAGCCGCAAATCATCCAGTTGATATTTCAACATAGTAATCCGATCAATTCCCATTCCAAAGGCAAAACCACTGTATTTTGTTGAATCAATTCCACAGTTATCAAGTACATTAGGATCAACCATTCCGGAACCACCGATCTCTACCCAACCAGTATTCTTGCACACTTTGCAGCCCTTACCTCCACAGATAAAACAACTGATATCAATCTCAGCACTTGGCTCTGTAAAAGGGAAATAAGAAGGTCTTAGCCTGATCTTCGTATCCTTTCCGAACATTTCACGGGAAAAATGATAGAGGGTATTTTTCAGGTCTTTGAAGCTTATGTTTTCTCCAATACAAAGCCCTTCCACCTGGTGAAAGAAACAATGTGCTCTAGCTGAAATCGCCTCATTCCGATACACACGCCCAGGCATAATTGATCGTATTGGAGGTTTCTTCTTATTCATCAGCCTTATCTGCACATTGGAGGTATGTGTTCTTAGCAAAACATCAGGGTCTTTTTCAATGAAATAGGTATCCTGCATTTCTCGAGCTGGATGATTTTCAGGGAAATTCAATGCCGTGAAATTGTTCCAATCGTCATCAATCTCAGGGCCTTCCTCAACATTAAATCCTTGTCGCTCAAAAATCTCAATGATTCTGTTTTTAACTTGTGAGATAGGGTGAATAGATCCTTCAGAATTATGGACTGGTGGAAGAGTAACATCAATATCAGACACGCTACCAGATGCCTTAGAAGACACTCCATTGGAAAGTTCGTTCAGTTTTTGCTGTGCTTGATTCTTGAGGTTATTCAGTGCTGGTCCCAGTTCTCTCTTTTGCTCCGAAGGAACTGTCTTGAATTCTTCAAATAACTCATTAATTACGCTCTTTTTGCTAACGAAGCGGAGTCTGAATTCCTCAACATCGTTGCTAGCATTCGCAATAAATGAATCTATTTCCTCTAAAACCTTGTCAATTCGATCAAGCATTGAATTTTATTAAGGACGCAAAAATAGTAAGAAAGTAAGGAGGATAGCTAGGCAGATTTGCTCATCTCTACATTAGACGAAACAAGTCTTGCAGTGCGGGCGGCTTCCTTTTTCATCAATTTATAATCAAGCACAAATCCGATGGCCACAGTCGTAAAAAATATGGATGGAATTAACACCATATCTCCCAAGTGCTGAAACCCAATTGACACCAAAAGAGCTATTGTATTGTAGAGGATGAGTATGATAGTACTTTGCCCATGATTCATACCCAATTTTAGTAGTGTGTGATGAATATGATTTCTATCAGGTGCGAGCGGCGATTTCCCTTGATAAAATCTGATACAAAAAACTCGAAGCGTATCATAAACTGGTAGAATCAACAAGGCAATTCCTACGGATACGGGAGAAGAAACATTCAAACTTGCGGCCAATTCATACGGAACAGCAAGAAACTGCACCAACAGAGTAGATATCATGAAGCCTAACATCATTGATCCAGTATCACCCATAAAAACTTTTGAAGGGAACCAGTTGAAAAGTAAAAATCCCAAAACAGCTCCAGCAATAGAAAGAGAAATGACAGCACTCAACAAATGATCTGTATTGTAGAAGTACCAACCAAAGAATAATGTTATAAGTAATGCTATGCTGCCAGCCAACCCATCAATGCCATCGATAAGGTTAAAGGCATTCGTCATTACAACAATCACAAATATGGTAAAGATCTCATTTAAGCCATACGGAAAGCTTTCAACTCCAAAGAGTCCATTCAGTCCATTGATCTTCCATCCTCCAAAATAAACAACCAATACCGCAGCAAAAATCTGAATAACTAGCTTATGCTTAGCCATCAGACTGGATAGATCATCTCTAACACCCAAAATGAAAATCATCAAAGTAGCACCCAGAAAATATTTCTGAGCTGCTAAACCTGCAAAAGAAGCTGATATCAGAAGAGAGAATATAATCCCACAAAAAATTGCGATTCCTCCTAGCGATGGAGTACTAACACTATGTATTTTTCTTTTATCTGGAATATCTAAAAGATCAATTGATCTAAACAACTTGATCACAATTGGCATTAGGATCATGGTGGTCAGAAAGGCGGCTGTTATTGAAAGTATTATTTCCAAAACTCAGTTTAATGATGCTACTTCAAAGTAGCGTGCTAAATATTAAATATCAAAGAATTATTAGTACAATTTCGGTAAAACTATTAATTCTGTAGCTGAGTGAAAGTTAATAGTGGCTGGATGCAAAGATGCATCAAGTTTGATGCTCTTTCAAAATGGTAAGTTATCAATTTGAAAGATTTAGATTACAAAAGGCGAACAACTAGAGCTAGTGCCATCAGTATGCATTTTCATTCCCTCTTAGAATCGAGAGAATGGTCAAAATGATAATCTTAAAATCAAGAATCAGCGACCAATTCTTTACATAAAAGCGGTCCAGTTTTACCCGTCCACTCATGTCACTAAAATCTGCCGTCTCTCCTCTAAATCCTTTTGCCTGTGCAAGACCGGTAATTCCAGGCTTCACCGCATGTCTTTGCCAAAAGCGATCGATTTGTGGTTGAAACTCCTCATTTAACTTGATTGGGTGCGGTCTCGGACCAACCACTGACATATCTCCTAAGAAAACATTAATGAATTGTGGTAGTTCATCAATAGAGGTTTTCCGTAGAATATTACCAATTCTCGTTATTCTTGAATCATTCTTCCTGGCTTGCTTAAATTCGGCACCTTTTTCAAAGGTCATAGTCCTGAACTTCCAACACAAAAAATCCTTGTTGTCTTTACCGTGTCTTTTTTGCTTGAAGAAAATTGGACCTTTTGATTCGAGTTTGATAAAGAATCCAATTATAGGAACAAGCCATGAAAGAATTGTAACTATTACTAGAGAAGAAAATAAAATATCAAATACCCTTTTAACAAATCGATTCAATCCGTTATCTAATGGAATTGAATTGACATTGATAATAGGAATACTTCCAAACTGCTCGATAGAAAGATTATAGCTGACAAGCTTACTGAATTGTGAAATCAAGTTCACCTTGATCAAGTTGTTCTCGGCGAAATTAATGATTTCTTTAATACGTGCTTCAGATAAATTAGGTACACAACAGAAGATTGCATCTGTATTATTATCTAATGCATATGACTCCAAATTTGATATTTTTTCATCTCCATCTTCATCATCCAAAACTCCCACAACCTTGTATCCTAACTCTGGAGTCTCCTTAAAATATCCAATTAAGCTATTGGAAAGATCTCCTTTTCCAATAATTACTACGTTTCTACGATTGAAGCCTCTGGCTCTGTAGTATCTAATCGTATAATGCCAAACCGTACGCCAAAAAAGGATTGCAAGTGTAAAAATCAGGTATGTAACAAATAAGAACTTTCTCGAGTAGTCTACTGGCTGGATGGCAAACCATAGGGCAAATACGATAGAAAGGTTAATTACGAGCCCTGTAAGTACTTTGTTCAGATGATCTAAAAGCTTAGAATTCCTGTTTATCTCCTGAAGACGAGAACCAAAGAAAACTAGGAGCCAAATTATGTTGAGAAGTAATTGGAGGGTCTGGTAGTTAAGAGAAATTGTAAGTGTGCTAAAACGGTAGTAATTAGCAACAAATATCCCAAGATTTAAACAGCCTAAGTCGGCTAATAGAAAAATAGCAGGGAAATATTGAGAATATCTGTGATGGGTACTCATGGTAATAACGATTTGCAAATATAATGTTCACAAATTCATATTACTCATTCACATAAAAGTTAGATTTTTTAAGATGTAGGTTTTCCTTTTTCTAGTATGAGCTGAATCAATAGATATGCACTTACCATCAGGGCTCCACCTTGGATGGAGATCACAACGCTTCTCATTTTCAAATTTCCATGGCGAATAGAAATCACCTACTTTCATCAATTCTCGTGAGTTGAGGTTTGCAGTGAATAAGGTTCTTATTCTTGATTTATCCGGATATGAATCCGAAATGATAACTTCATCATTCAATGGATGGCAAGAAGGATGTCCATCGCCGAAAAAATCAAAATCCCTATTGGCAATTTCTGATATTTTTTTTGTTGCGGTATCGATAAGATAATATCCGTCAATTTCATTGAAGCGTGCCCATGTCACTATTTCAGAGTTGGCTTTCCATGAATAATGAGAAACCATCTTATTGTCCAACAATATTTCCAATTCTCCGGTCCTAAAAGTATATAAGTAAAGGCGGGACCATTTACCAGCTTTGCATAACCATCGATGCAAAAAGATTATTGACTCTCCGTCTGGCGAATACACGACATGATTCACTTTATGCTCTGCAAAATTCATTTCAGCTGTAGGAGAATTTGCTTTAAGTTGTTGTAGGGTAATGACCAAATTTGCTTCATTCTTATCCAAATCTAGCACCCATAAACCATCTTCGCCATATGGCATCCGCATATGGAAGTTTTTAAATTTCTGGCGATATCCATAATCGGCTCTAAGATTCATTAAGCGCCTGTAATTCAAACTAATAGCTTGCTTGCCATCTGGTCGAACACATTGAATTGGAAAATCAATAGTTCTTGCTTCATATGAACAAACATCAATAATTTTACTTCCCAACCATCCACTTTTCACCTCCGAATTGAAAATTATTTCATCGTCATTTAACCACTGAGTCATCGCCCCCTGTTGCCAATTCCAAGTTGAGGTTTGTGCAATAACTCTAACTTCTCTTTTTTCAAAATCAAATAGTTTCAATGATATCATTTCACTATTCTCAGTAAACGAATGGAAAATGGTCTTACTCATTTTTTTATTCCATGGTGATTTATCATAATAGCCAAAAAATAGCGCATCTTCCTCATCATCCACCTTTCCAATCATCGAGTATGGCGTCTCAAGGGAATAACTATTGCTTAGTTCGAAACTAAATCCTGGATTTCTATAAACTAGATAAATGATTCGCTTGTAAAAAAACTTAATTAGTCCTCTAAGCCATGGCATTCTTTCCAGGATTTTTGCGATATGCCTTTCTAAACTATTGTACTTCGCCATTTATTCTTTTTATAAGTAATCATATAATATAGCAAGACCCAAGGCTCAACCAAGTATCGGTGAAAAAATCTTCCAGGTTTCTCCACCAAACGATACAACCATTCCAATCCTAATCTACCCATCCATCTTGGAGGTTCAGAAACATATCCAACTATATATTCCATAGCAGCTCCGCAACTCATTATAAGGTTAGCATTAATCATTGAAGCATTCGTACTTATCCAATATTCCTGCCTTGGCATCCCCATACCTACCAAAAGTATATCTGGTTTAAACTGATTAATCTGTGATAACAATTCTTCTTCTTCCTTTGAGCTTAATTGAAAATAGCCATGACTGCATTTAAACGATAAATCCTGGTATTTTTCATCCATGTATTGCTCTATCCTTACTTTCAATTCAGGCTTTGAACCCAAATAGAAGATATTGAACTTATTGGTATTACACATGTCAAAAAAGGACTCTTTCCAATCCATCCAGGTTACACGATGGCGCCGACTTACTCCTCTATACCCTTTTTGATTTGCCAACCAGACAATAGGCATCCCATCTATCCTCATAACAGACTCATTCTGTATTTTATTCAGCTCGGGATTCTTAAATTGAAGATAGAGACTGTGTAAATTGAGACTCAAAATCTGCTGTTTACCAGATTCGGAAATTGTTTTGACTGTAAATTCATTCAATTCGTCAATAGATAATGGAGTAATTCTTGTGCCGTACAGCTTAAGATGTTTCACCTCCATTACTTAAATACAGTTTTTCATAGCTTCCTATTGAATAGTCCAAAGAAAAGAATTCTTCAACTCTCTTCCTTGCGTTTTTTCCAAAATTCTCTCTAATCTCATTATTGGAAACTATGTATGAAAGTGCCCTAGCAATAGCCTCCGAATTCTCGGGCTCAATCAAAAAACCACTCTCATTATGTTTAATCAGCTCAGGAGTTCCATCTACATCAGTCGCAATAATTGGTAGTCCATGTGACATGGCCTCCAGAACGGAGTTGGGCATCCCTTCCCAAAGTGAGGGCAGGATAAACAAATCACTTATTTGGAGCAATTCCCCAACATCATCCCTTGAACCAAGAAATTTAAATTTTGAGGTCAGGCCAAAATCAGCAATTTGTTGTTCAAGCCGATCCTTCAATTCACCATCCCCAATCAACAGTACTACCAGGTTTTCCTTATTTATCTCTTTCACGGCCTCTATCAAAAAGGCATGCCCTTTTTGGCGGTGCAGGCGTGCCACCATAGCAACCACAAATTTACCTTCCACGCCTATCTCTTTTATTTTGGTAGATTTTTCGCTTTCGTTCAGAAATTTATCAGGAAGCTTGATTCCATTCGGAATCATCAGGAGCTTATCTTCCTTTATCCCTTGTCTAACACAAGATTGTAAGGTGCCCTCTGATACGGAAATTACTTTAGTTACAAAAAATGAATTTGCTACCCATTTATCAAGCTTTTGAACCAAACCCGATAAATAATCAAGCGACATTCTCTGTGAGGTATAGCGTTTTTTGACACCCGCAAAAAAACTAATTATTGGAACAATAGTATTAGGGTAGTGACTATAGGATTGAACCACATCAAACTTTTTACTCCTAGTTAACCTCCATAACCTGAAAAGGCCTCCGACAAATTTGATTGCGTTTTTTAGCTTTCCTCCATTGACATCCTTCATCTGAAGATTAACAATCTTCAAACCATATAAATCCTCATAGTATGGAATAAAGGAATCTTTATCATACATGGTAGCCACACAAACGTCGAATTTTTTCTTATCTAACTGAGAGGCAAGGGTCAACATCGCTTTCTGAGCACCCCCCTTCTCCATTTGGGTATTGATAAGAAGAATTCCTCTTTTTCCCGTCCCTTGTTTCATATTTATCTCCTAGCTGGTTCTATATGCTACAAAGCTCTTTTTCAGACCATAAAACTTCTCTACATAAATATCGTCTCCAGGAAACCATTTGGTAGTGAATTCTTTTTTATTTGGAAGCGCAATACTGTCAACCTCATTTAGATAGTAGCCATGCTTGAGCAGCTTAGCAGTATAATGTTTTGCTATCAACAATCTCACAAACCTTGGAAAAAAATGATAGAAGGGAAATTTATAATGAGGTTCGAAAATAAAGTTTCTATTGGGAACCTGAACCCAATATTTTTTTCCGACCCGCTTGATTTCACTAATTATTCTTTCTTGATGCTCCTCCCCAACATGCTCAAGGAGGCTATTCGAATAAACCACTTCAAAGGAATTATCCTCAAAAGGGATATTCGTAACATCTACTTTTCTATATTCGATATTTTTGTTTTCACCATAAAACCCCTCTTTCAATCCGCTAAGCGAAAGACAAAGCACTTTTCCTTGATACCCCCATTTTATCCAATCCCAAGGCAGCCCTCCAACGTCAAGGATATAATCATCTTCTCTCACGTCAAGAAGCGATTTAAATTTCTCAAATCTTCTTTTTCTAAGCTTGGTACTTAATGTTTTCAAAATTTTTCTCATCACCTAATTTCAAATATTGATAAAACTACAAATTGACTCGCTTTCTCAACTTTCCCCTTTTTTCATTTGAGTGTTTATTAACAAAATCTTTTTCATTCCCCTACTTTCTTAAGAAAAGTGTGATACTACCAATCCCAAAAATATTGCATATCCAATCAATTGGTTTCAGTAAGAAATTATTAGACTTAATACTGTACTGCCCAATATTCTTATGAGCAACTTCAAACCCAATTTGTTCACATAGCTCAATCAGTCTACTTGGTGTATAATAAAATACATGAGGGACAATAAAATCCTTTGTTGCAAATTTCTTAATGCCTGTTAGTCTATACAGAAGAAACCTTGGATTATTATAACTAGGTACATCAATAACAGCTATACCACCACTCTTTAAATGTGCATAAATGCTCTCAAGAGTTGTCTTGGGATTTTCGATATGCTCTAAAACCTGGATAAGGGTTATCAATTCCGTAGAATTACTTTTCAAGCTACTCTTATCATACATGCTATTCAAAACTTCAATTCCCTCCCGCTGGCCATATTCTGCCTGATCCTTATTTGGTTCAATTCCCTTTTGACTAGGAAAATAGGCTTTCGATTGATGCAGAAACGAACCCCAACCAGAACCAATATCCACAAGCAGTGGATCCGTAAAAGTGTTTAATTTCCTTAATCGTTTAAGAATATTCTCCTGTCTCCTATGTCGGTGGATTGTTGGAGGTCTAAAGCTTGGCTTTCTGTTTTCATAATATTCCTTTAATTCTTGTGTTAGAACCGTGGTGTCCTGAAATACAATATTACAATCCCTACACTTCAGTACCTTAATTTTCGTAGTATGATATACTAGTCTGCTTGAACTGGAATTACATAGAGGACAATTCATTTTTGTAGTTTCATTTCTAAATTCTGCAAAAGAGAGACATTGTTATTGGTAGCGAAGATCTCCAATTCTTTTATGGAGAGTTCTCTTAACTTAAGTTTTTCTTCTCTTTTCATCATATAATACTCATTAAAGCATTGAATTAGAGACTCTTCCCTGCAATCGTAAATAAGCCCGTTATCACCATGTTTAATAATTTTCGCAACGTCACCAACTGAGCTTGAAATTACAGGCACTCCAAAGGACTGAGCTTCAAGAATTACGTTTGGCATTCCTTCACTTTTTGAAGTCAAAACAAATAGCTCAGCATTTTGGTAATAAGTTGCTAATTGATTTGTTTTTATATGAATAAAAACATTCTCAATCTTTTGAGCCTTAATAAATGAAAGCACCTCATTATAGTAGTTTAAATCCTCAATTTCACCAACCAGATGCAATTCTAACTCGGTCTTCTGGTCCAAATGAGTAAAGGCGCGTATTAATTGCATTTGATTTTTTATTTGATTGAATCGACCCACATGTAATATGTAGCCTTTTTTGTATGAGTTGCTCTTAGTATTGGTTTCAACAAGATTATGTTGAAGTAAAATTTTGTTGACTGGAATTTGAAACTTGGTTACCAGAACATCCATTATTTGTTGAGAATTTACCCATATGATATCTGCTAGCTTTATCCACCATTTTATGTACTTATAGTTTACAGGTGCATTTCCTCTAACGGTACACACCACCACTGTTTTTCTTTGAAAAATTTTGGAAAAAACTGTTCCCAAAAAATTAGCAATAGGCTGAAAATTGATACAGTAATCAAAACGATTGGAAACAAGTAGTCTGATCATGGTAGCCACTAACAAAACAGGTGATGAACTTTTTACTGCCACCTGATTAACTCTAGAATCTATCAAATAAGAAAAAAAAAGATTGGTTTGGTTAAACCCCCTCAATATCAAAAAGTAGACATCATTATCAACCGCTAATTGATTGGCATAAAGCACGGCTTGCTTTTGACTTCCTCCACTTCTAAGGTTATTGATGATTATGAGTACGTTTTTTCTATCCTTCAAGGTGAGAACAAAGATGTGGCATTCGGAATAGATGTGTTAGGATTCTTAAGTATTTAGTTTCCTTCGAAACACCTTAAAATGGTAATAATAGAGTACAAATAAAGAAAGATACAAACCACTCTCAATTACAGATAGCAACGGTAATTCCAAGACGAGAAAGAAAAACAAAACCATCATCGAAAAAAACATGGATTTATTGTATTGTCTAAAGTTACGTAACTCATTTTTGAGGGGAAACAGAAGCAGACGTATAAAAACAGTTAGATAAACGAATGCACCAATAAGCCCATATTCGCCAAGCAAACTTACAGTGGCATTATTTCTTACGAGCAGCGTTCCATAAACCACGTCCATTTGATCTAATTGTGATCGATATAAACTGATATACTTTGCTGCTAAAGGTTTATTCATCGATATGGCCACATTTGAGCCATAATTACCTGGTCCGACTCCTAACAAAAGATCCCAAGTTCCCTCCAGTACACGTGCAAATAACTGATAGTAACCCTTAAAAAGCTCTAGACTGGGAGGGATTACAGTGTCCAGATTTAAGATCTCGTGAGCCTCTAGGACAAGAAAAATAGTGCGATAATGAGAAGGTAAATAAGGCACAGAAACAATAAACCCGAATACAATGATAATAATTAATATAGTTGAAAAGATTAGGTTAAGTGCAATCTTGCCACTGTATAATGAGTCTAGAGTAAACTTAGATAAAAGTAGAGATGACAAGAATACAAAAAGTCCCAATTTATAATCCGCCACAATCATTACTAGGAAAGAAAATAAATAGGCCAACCTGTGTAGTTTCCGATAGCTACCACTGTTCCATAAGAGCAATCCCAAAAAAATATTAAGAAATCCAAAGGTATGCGCATTGTTTGGAATTGAGCCCAATTCATCAACCACTTTGCCAAAAACAAAAAATTGAATGCAACCAACTATTAGGTTGGCATAAAAGATGATTTTGATTCCACGATCCAATTTTTTTTTTACTCGATCACTTTGCAATGCAGAATTGTGATAAACCCAAGCCAAACCGAATAAAAGAAATGCTATAGGTAGAAACTTCATCCCAATTGCATAAAATGCATGGATATTGTTTACCGAATTTAAAACCATCGAAAAAAAAGCTAAAATCACAAAGAAGATTGTCAATTGTAATTCCGTCTTAAAAGGCGTTTGAATAATATACATTTTTGAGGGGAGTACAATAGAAAAGTAAACCCATACCATCAAAAGTGAAATGCCGAAAAAAGACCACCAATACAAATTTGCAATTCGAAAAATACCAATTTCGTTGATAAACAGAATGCTTATTGTAGCTAAGAATGTTAGATGATATTTGGAGATCTTCATTTACTAATGTAGATACATGTTGTCTATGAATTCTTGTATGTTCATAGAAAGTTAATGATGTTATCGGCTCGTTTACTCCAGGTATAATTTTCTTGAAATTCCTTTTTTGCTTGATCTGCTAATTTGTTCCTCAATGCTGTATCATCTAGCAGTAATTGAATTGATGATTCCCAGGAGGATACGTTTGCGTGATCGCAGAATAAGACATTTTTCTTATCGGTAAGTACCTCTTTAAGTACTGGGAACTCGGAAGAAACAATTGCAGTTCCAGATGCCATGTATTCAAAAATCTTAAGTGGAGACATCCAATCTATTGTAGATCTACCACCACCATAAGTCTTCAAATTTGGTTGATACGGGGCTAATACAATATCAAAGCTTCTCAAAAAACTCAATATATTTTTCTGAGTATGAAAACCATGGAAAAAAATATTCTCATTTATTATTAACTGCTTCCACTTTTTTACTTCCAAATCTCCACCACCTACTATATGAAAATCCACATAATCGAATCTTTCCGAAAGCTCAATAATAAGTTCGATACCCCGACCTTCATACAAGCTTCCAACGTATCCAATATTTAGATCATTTGATCCCATCAATTTAATTCTTTTGCATTCAACTGGAAGTTCATCAGAGCCGTCATGTGCCACATGTATGACCTCCGCAATTTGAGGGTACTTATCAACATACATTTTTTTCAAAGCCGACGATATTACTATGAAACTCAAGAGTTTCTTTGACTTTACTATGCTATTAAAAGCAATTCTTTCTATTCTCTTTTGAAACCAAATTGGTGCATGCGATTCAAAAGCGATTGAAAAACCCATCATTTTCGCAATCCAACACCCAAGTATTTCTCGACCAAAAACTACCTGTGGTTTCAAAAAGAGTAAGGTAAGAAATACATTAACTGCATAAATGTACCTCTTTCCTCTTATGGGCGGACAATAGAGTTTCTTTATTTTAAAAAGAGGCTCTACATTATAGAAAACAAAGTTATCATCAGTACTGATTTGACCATCTACTATTCCTGGTGCAAACAACGTAACATCATGTCCTTGTTTTGCAAATGCCTGACACATCTTCATTACATGAACGCTATTTGCCGTTAGGGACGGTATCACCGAATATGACACGTAAACTATTTTCATACTTAGATATCCAACCCAGCTTTGATATGAATCTCCAATGAGGCAAGTGTTATAAGAGCATCGGCATGATTGTTATTCTCACGATTATGAGAATTCCATATTTTGTCAATATCAATCCAATCTACAATTTGTCGATTTTTTAAGTCCATTACATTTTCATAAACAACTTTTCGTAAGTCGCTTCTTTCTCTTATTGCTTGATTAAAATTCAAATAATTCGTGTTAGGATCGGTTAGCTGCTTTAGCAAATTTCTTCGAAGTTTATTTACAAATCTACGAGCATATTGCCTAGGAATTGATGCATTTAGTGGAAGTCCATAGTTGGATTTTGTAGGCAATGAAAACAGTGTTGGAAAGGCCCTTAGCATCATTTTTTTATAAAGAAACTGATCATCAATAAGCTTGGAATCCATTGAAAGAGCAAAACCGGTAAGATCTGCATCCTGAAAAAGCACTTTGTAATCGTAGCCTTTCATCAAAACATGAGGTGCTATGAATTTTAATTGTCTGTTCCTTAAATCTATGATGTGTTCTAGTTCTAGTTCATTCTTCACACTATCGTCAACATCTACTAGTTTAAACATTTGACTATCTGGTATATTTGTGATATCGAGACTTGATACAAAAATATTTTCTCGGAAAGAGTTTTTTATTGCCTCATCCCACGAATTAGCTTTCAATTCATGTGTATGCCTTCCAAAATAAACGTCAATAATGGTACCAGACCAAACTGCATGGTCTGAAAATAGTTCATCAACAATCTTCATATGTGGATGTAGAAAAAGAAGCGTTTGATGATCGACCCGCTTCGATACTTGAATCAAATCGTCAGTCGAGTAGTCATTGTCAGAAAATTCTAACTGAGTATGTCTTGTGCCTGTTTTCTTTGCTATTCTTCTCCCGATTTCATAGTCATAGGTCTTAGGAGTTCCAAATGTATACGTATAAATATTCTCAGCATCGGTCAATTCAAGAAGAGCACCAAGAATAGCTCTACTATCTAGTCCTCCGCTCAAAGGAACCACATGCTTCTTACGATTCTCGAATTGAGAATGAATACAATTTTTCCATCGACTAATCCCTTCATCGATTAATTCCGACTCATTCGCATTATTGTACTTAATTTTATCTATCCCATCAAAACTGATGGAATAATTATTGTTTTTATAACCTAAAAAGTAACCGAATTTCAGGAAAGAGTTAATTTCTTCAAATGTCATGCTCCTTTTAGTTTCTTTTTAACTCTATAAAAGATGAACCAAAAACGTCCGTATTTTCTATGTATGGGAAATTTGTGACTCAAGAAGGTTTTGAAACTATAGGTTTGCTTCAAGACTCTGAATAATTCTTTCTCCCACAAACCAAAATACTGTTTAAAATTTGACTGAAATCCTTTTGATCTAAAGTGGAGTTGATTTACTGATTCTTCATTAGAATCAAGAGTGTTTGTCCGAGTGTCAAAGTACAAACCAATCTCCTCTACTTCAATCTCATCAGTGAACGAAACACGAAGTGCTACACTATGATTATTATCCTTTTTCCATTGTTTTAGTATATCTCTCTTCGTATAGAATTCCGGAAATATATAATTACCTAAACTGTAGTAAATCCACTTACCTTTATACTGTTCCTTTCCTTGAACAACATGTGGATGATGACCTATGATTAAATCAGCACCATGATCAATCCAGGAATAGGCTCTTTCTCGGGTTTGAATTGATGGCAAATGCATATATTCTTTTCCTACGTGCATCATCACTATCAAGTAATCAACCTCATCTCGCACTTTTTTTATTGTCTGAATAACTCTTGGATTTCTCCAATCTAATACCCCTTGGGTTTGATCGCTTGCTAAGACTGACAAGACTTCAGGCTCACTCGAAGACACACACAGCATTGCTATTTTTCTGTCACCATTAATAAGTAATGGTTTTACCAAATCAGACTGGTTTCCTACTCCGACGCTTCGTATTTCTTGACTTTGAAGATCTGCATCTGTTAAACTGATACCATCTTCTCCAAGGTCATGTATGTGATTATTGGCAAGGCAAAAAATATGATCGCTTGTAAGCTTACTCTTATATGATGTCAAATTATTTGATGCATAGGTGAGAATAGCATTTTTATCCTCCCTCATTTCAGAGCCTTTGAAATCGAGTACGTTTTCAAAATTGGAAACAATGTATGTGGAAGAATTAAATTTCTGTATAACTCTATCGGTTATATTAACTTCATTACCCAGAAAAAGGTCACCTGTTATAACCAACATACTTGTTACGCTTTGAAGGTTACTTTTTCCCAAATGTATCTCGAAATCTCTTTTTCCACATGAAAAGAAATAAAGGAATATAAAATCAAGAATAGAGGGATTGAAACAACCAGTTTTATAATCATATCTGGAATCAGTTCTAATTGATCAATAAGGAAAGGAATTGCTAAAGAGCCAATTGAAATCATTATCACTTTACCAAAATAACCCAGAAACTCAATTGATGGATAATTGCACACATGTTTCTTTAACAACACTAGAAACACAAATGCATTGAAAAGACTCGCGATTGAAAAAGCGATTGGTAATCCATAAAATCCCACCTTAAAGAAGAGGATGATTTTGAGAACAATCCCAATGGACTGGACAATAACCGTGACTTTAGAAACTATGGCAGTCAGTCCTTTTGCATAAAAGGCATTGACAATTATAGACGTGAGATTTCCTCCGATGAATACGCCAACAAGACAGAGGATTACATTTCTCAAACCTCCAATTTGAGAGGTGTCGATTTTATCACTAATGAGAATCAAGCTTAAGACATCATATGTATACATTAAAATCAAAAAGGTAATAGGAACTACCATGAATATCATTGCTCTGTAACTCAGCATGAATTTCTGTAAGAATTCTCTCGGATTATCCTTTTCAATAGAGAAAGATCTTAATGTCACAATAGAAATACCACGATTTAAGATGCTGGAGCAAACAGTGATGATCTTCTGACCATACTGTATAAGTGTTAGACTCCCCGCTGAAAGCTGAGATGAAAAGTATCTATCAACGACCAGATTTGATTTGGAGAATGAGGCTGAAAACATTAAGGGTAATATTTTTCTTATACTGTCTCTAAATTCAGAATTAAATGAAATCGAAAAGCGATAATGCGGAATAAAATTGATCGCATACAAAACAAATACAGCAATCTGATTAATCATTAAACCGAATAACAAGGCATCAATTTTGAATCGCTCATAAAAGGCTATAACAAATAACAATTGCAGTGTCTGGGCAATAATTGGAATATAGATCGTCTTATACAATTTGCCTATTGCATAGTTAAGAGCTAAAAAGACAGAAGTAAGTACAGTAAAAATTGACAGGACAGATTGTACCCGGAAGAAATAAATAAGTACGTTTAGATTTTCACCTTCAAATCCGGGTAAGATAACTCCAAGTATTTGATTGGAGTAAATAACCTGGATCGCAGCTAAACCCAGAAAAATAAGTAATAACAGATTAAAAATGCTGTTTGCTAAAGTTCTTAAATTTTCCGTTTCTTCATTCTTATATAGACTTATAAAAATCGGCGCAATAGCATAATTTAATGAACCTGTTGTCACAGCCACCAGAATTAGGTTTATCGTACTTGATGCATAATAAATATCAAGATCTTCTCCTGCACCAAATAGATTTAGAACTAAAATCTGGAATCCAAATACCAGAGATAGTTGAATAAGGTTTAAGATTGATATTATGGCTGATGACTTGATAAGTGCAGGTTTATATTGCTGAAATCAAATCTATGTACTCACTAATGTAGTTCTGCATTGATAAAGACTTGTTTGCCCATTGACTAATTCTCTTACGATCACTGTAGTTTTCAATTTTGCTGATGAAATTATCAATTTCCTCAAAGTTGTCTTCAAAGTTTTGAATCTGTTCAAGAGCTAATCCAAGTTTGTTTGATTTTATATCTTTCGCAATTGCTAGTGCGGAAGTTGTAATAACTGGAAGTCCACAGGCTAAATATTCCATGAGTTTCCCCGAATTCACAATTGAATTCATAATGTGATGATCTCTCAAAGAAATTCCAAGGTCTGAGGCATTCAAGTGTCCCATCATCTCCTCATGGGGAATTGATTTTAGAATATAATCAGCTTCAGGAAGATTATTGGCAGTTATAAATTCATTTGCTATAGTATGATCCTGCTTTCTGATAAGCAACAGCAACAGTGAATTACTCTTTTTACTTTTTATGAACTTGAATAGCTTAATCGTCTTAGAAAGGTTTTGCCAACTGTAAACTACATTGCCAGTATAGACGACTATGAATTTTTCATTAAAGCCATTTGCCTTTCTTATTCGCTCTCTAATCGACTCAGAATATATCATTTCGTTTTGCGAGAAGCTCATCGGCTGAATTGCTACTTTAGCTTTCAGCAACCTATCCTCCTGGTATCTATCTAACAATAGTTTTTTGTGAGCTTTAGTTACAACCAATACACCATTTGCATTATCAATTTCCTTCTTCTCATTCTTGTAAGTACTCAATTGACTACTGATTATATCATCATAGAATTTTGGCTTATACTCATGTAGTTTTAAGAATTCCGCTTCAGATTTAGCATCTCCTTCAAATTCAATCAAATACTTTATCCTTTTGCCCAATAACCTCTTTAACTTAAAAAATGGTTTCGTGCTTCTTTTCTTCAAGTGTATTACAATTGATTGGTATCGAATTGCACTAAGACCAAAGTAAAAAATGGAAAACCAGTAAGCTGACGGGAAAAAATAGATTTTGAAAAATTTGCTTCTTAGTCGCTTGATATTTCGAAGTTCCTTCAAGTAAGTTCTAATATCAAGAACCGTTATCAAAGTTATTTCAAGGCCGGATTCCTTCGCAACAGTTGACCAACTTTCCAGAAAATGCAAGTGACTATCAAGAGACCCTCTGAAATAATAAAATATCTTTCTTTTAGGCATCCCCAGTTAGGTGGTTTTATTGATGCCCCACCACTTATTGCTCAAATGTGAATTACCTTGAATGAGCTTCAAGACCCGGTCCGAGCAATTAAGTACTTTATATTCTTCAGGTAGCTCGAATGGTATCTTTGATTCTGATTGATCAATTGTGATATCGACTGACTTTAACACAATATCCTTATCCAGGCCAGTTAAAATGATAACTCCTGCATCTTGTGCCTCTGGTCTCTCCATTGAATTTCTAATGCTTACTGCAGGAAATGATAATATGGCACTTTCCTCACTTATCGTACCCGAGTCTGATAATGTGCATTTTGCGTTCAATTGAAGGCACATATAGTCAAAATAACCAAATGGCTTTGAGAAAATAACTTTCTCTTGAAATGATTCAAGATCAATTCCCATTTTTTCCAATCGGTTTCTTGTTCTGGGATGTGTACTGAATATAATTGGCAAATCAAATTTGGTATGAAGACTCTCCAATATTTCTAGAATCTTCTGTAACTGTTTTGGATTATCAACATTCTCTTCGCGATGACTAGAAAATAGAAAGTATTTTTTGGGGCTAAGTCCCATATTTTCCAATATGCTACTTTCGTTTATATCTTTCTCATGGGCTGCAATAACCTCTGCCAAAGGTGAGCCTGTTAGATATATTCTTCTATGGGACATCCCTTCACTGATTAAATGTCTCCTTGCATGTTCTGTATATACTAAATTGAAATCTGCTATGTGATCAACGATTCGTCTGTTGATTTCTTCTGGAACATTCATATCGAAACTCCTATTACCAGCCTCCATATGAAAAATTGGAATTTTCAATCGTTTAGCAATGATTGCCGCTAAACTGCTATTAGTGTCTCCTAAAATCAATACAGCGTCAGGCTTTTCCTTAATAAGGACTTCTTCACTTTCTATAATGGTTTCTCCTATGACCTTGCCTAAACTGGAAGTGTCTACATCCAAAAAGTAATTGGGTTTTCTAACCTTAAGATTCTCAAAAAAAACCTGGTTCAACTCATAATCATAATTTTGACCGGTATGAATCAAAATATGATCCATGTATTGATCTAATTTGTTGATTACTTCCGACAGCCTGATAATTTCAGGTCTAGTACCAATGATAGTAGCTACCTTCACTTTGTCTTTTAAGTATAATCTCTTGTTTGATTTCCTCTTTTATCCTTAATATTTCTTTTCTTCCAAAGAGCAGAATGAGGATTCTCTACGGCAATTTGGTCCGTGGGTCTTGGGTCTTTGGTATAGTAGTATAGTATTACAGATTTACGAGCCTCTGAATCAGGAAAGTTCAGAGGATTTGGCAATCCGTGAAAACTGTAATCGTGGGTATCAAAAACAACTAACCGGTTAAAAAGCGGTGCTACTTTCTTAACAAGGTTATCACCAGTTGCGTCATATAAGCCAAACTCTCCGCCCCAATCTCCTTGCCATCCTTTATTCAAATAAAGAATCGCATTTATCCTTCTATTTAGACCCGTTGCATCGTGGTAATTCCCATCTACATGAACATCAAGTAATCCTCCTCTAACCGTCATATTCAAACCTCCACCAGTAAAATATGGATCGCATATCAACTTTGGAATTTCAAATCGCCCAGACATTGCTTTTAACAATATAGATGAATTTAATACTCTAACAACATTAAGAATAGCCTCTGGAACATCAAACTCAGATTGCCAATTTGATCTTAATTTTACTTCAATATCCTCGTCATTTGTTCTTTCCCAAATTGGTTCATCCGCGCTTGGGAAATGGTCGTGGGAAATATTTGCCAACTCAGACGGAAGAAAATCATCAATAACAAGATGCTTAAAAGGTTCAAGAAAGTAATCTTTGTTTAGTTCTGAATTTTCAATTCTACCTCCACATTTTAAAGCAATATCTTTGAGGTTTTCTTGGCTGTATGTGGTACTCATTATGTTAAAATTTACAAAGTTTCATTTCACCAATCTGTTGCTTCCAACTCAACTGCTTGTAATTAAATTTATCATTGAAAACAGACCCGTCTAGAGATCGGTCTATCGTCACCTCTTGTGAGGGATCTATCGCAATTTCCTTACCGTACTCCTTAGCAATCAAATTAAGAAGATCATACTTAGAAATCGGAGATGAAGCTATATGATAAATATCAGGATTCCATTTCTTGCCAAGAATATTTTCCAACAGGATTTTGCTCAACTCATAAGTGGTAACACCAGAAAAAATCGCCTGTGTGTACCCCTGAACTCTTGCTTCTTGACCTAAAAACCACTCAACCAATCCAAAAGTAGGCTTTGTTAATTCATGACCAATGATAGACGTCCGTAGCGTCATACCAATACCATAGCCAACTTCTCCAAGGTGTTTGGATTTTCCATACAAATCTGTTGCATTCGGCAGATGTGTGGTTGAGTAAAAACCCTCAGTTCCATTAAAAACACAATCTGTGCTAATATGAATTAGCTTAAAGCCCATTTGCGCTCCAAGGTTTTCTAATTGATGCGGGAAATAGGAGTTAATAGCAATCGACTCTAGATAATTATTGGCTAAGGATGATTGCTTAACTATTCCAACACAATTGATAACATAATCCGGCTGGATTTTATTCACAAGATTCTCGACACTATCAAAATTCTTGACATCTTCTATGGTATGAATTCTTGAATCAATCCCAGCTCCAAATTTGCTAATTAAGTCTTCTTTTTTTCTGGCTACACCATGGACATCTTTTTCATTTTTAAGAAATGTTCCGAACATTTGATGTCCCAACATTCCAGAAACTCCAAAAATTAATATTTTCATTTTAGTGACCTAATTCCTGCTGTACCAATGGAAGTCCAATAAGAAGTGATTTCAATTCTTCCATGTTTAATTGATGAGTATTATGTGAATTATATTCTTCTGCTTTGGTGATTTTCTCTTCTCCTTTAGAAAAGTAGATGTTGTAATTCAAATCTCTTGAGTCAGCTAAGATCCGATAGTATTGATCCAGTTCTTCCGCTTTAACCATTTCCTCTTTATTCACCAGCGTTTCATAAACTTTTTCTCCATGACGTGTGCCAATAATTTTTATTGGGTTATCAGCAGAAAAAATTTCCCTTAGAGCTATTGCGACATTTTCAACTGTTGCGGCTGGTGATTTTTGAACAAAAATGTCTCCCTGTCTACCATTTTGAAATGCATATAAAACCAAATCGACTGCATCATCAAGCGTCATCATAAATCTGGTCATTTCAGGGTTGGTTATGGTAATAGGTTCACTCGATTTGATTTGATCTATAAATAGCGGAATGACAGATCCTCTTGAGGCCATAACGTTACCATATCTTGTGCCGCATAGAGTAGTGTCATTTGAATCAAGGTTTCTCGACCTAGCCACCATTACTTTTTCCATTAGCGCCTTTGACATTCCCATAGCGTTGATCGGATAAACAGCTTTATCCGTGCTCAAACAAATCACTTTTTTGACCTGGTGATAGATTGCAGCATTTATGACATTTTCAGTCCCTATGATATTGGTTTTTACTGCCTCTAGTGGAAAGAATTCACAAGATGGAACTTGTTTCAGTGCAGCTGCGCTGAATACAAAATCTACTCCACTCATTGCGTGTTTGATACTATCGGCATCTCTTACATCACCGATGTAGAACTTGATTTTTTCATTGTTATACTGCTTACGCAAGTCATCTTGCTTTTTTTCGTCCCTACTAAAAATTCGTATTTCTCTTAATTTAGAATCGAGAAATCTTTTTAGTACTGCTTTTCCAAAAGAACCAGTACCTCCAGTAATAAGTAAAACTTTGTCTATAAAAATATCGTGATTCATTTCAACTAAAGTATTTCAGCAATCTCCATTGAGGATGTTGCTATGTTTTAAATCGATTGAAATTACCGTCTTGACTTTAAAGTCAACTATGCATATGATATTATTCTGCGGCATTCTAATAATTACAATTTAAAATAGTCTCTATACCAATCAATAAAGTTAGAAATACCAACTTCTATTGAGGTATTGGGTTGATATTCTAAATCACTAACCAATGCACTTACATCCGCGTAGGTCTCAGGTACATCTCCGGGTTGCAACTCCATGAAGTTTTTATTTGCTTTCTTCCCAAGCTTGTTCTCAATGGCAGATATGAAGTCCATAAGCTTTACTGGGCTATTGTTTCCTATGTTGTAAATCTTATACGGAGCAATAGATGATCCTGGAGTAGGGTTAGTTCCATCCCAATTTGAGTTTGGGGTTGCTGGATTGTCCAGTACTTTACAAATTCCTGTAACAATATCGGTTACGTAGGTAAAGTCCCTGATCATTTCACCATTATTGAAAACATTGATTGGTTTTCCCTCAAGAATTGCTTTAGTGAAAAGAAACAACGCCATATCGGGTCGACCCCATGGTCCGTATGCAGTAAAAAAGCGCAAACCTGTTGTAGGTAAATTAAATAACTGGCTATAGGTGTGAGCCATTAGCTCATTCGACTTCTTGCTGGCAGCATATAGGCTGATTGGGTGATCAACGTTATCATTGACAGAGAATGGAAGTTTTTCATTAAGCCCATAAACACTAGAGCTACTAGCGTATGCAAGATTCTTGATTTTGTGGTTTCTGCAAGCCTCAAGAATATTGATAAAACCAACTATGTTACTGTCTATATAGGCCTGAGGATTTTCCAGGCTATACCTGACGCCAGCCTGTGCTGCAAGGTTACAAACCTTATCAAATCCCTGAGATTTAAAGAGTAGCTCGATCTTGTCTTTATCTTCAAGGTTTAGCTTTACGAATCTAAAATTGTCTGATTTGACAGATCGAACAACTTCATCATAATTAGGTTCTTCCAAAATCCCTAATTCATTAAGTCGATCCAACTTAAGTTGAGTGTCATAATAGTCATTAATGCTATCAATTCCTATCACCTCAAACCCTTCACTTACTAATTTTTTGGATAAATGAAATCCAATAAAACCTGCTGCTCCTGTTATCAAAATTTTCTCTGAACTCATCGTTATAGCGATTTATCAACAAGATTTGGATCTAAAAACCCTTTAATATCGTAGATAACCGCAGTGTCTTTAGTTAATGAATCAATATTCAGTGCTTTAAAATCTTCATGAGAAACAGCTAATACAACAGCATCGTATACATTTTGACCTAATTCAGCTATTAATTCAACTCCGTACTCAGTAACAACTTCTTCTCTAACCGCATGAGGATCATAGACATCAACGTTTGACCCAAATGAATTTAATTCCTGAATGACATCAACTACCTTGGAGTTTCTAATATCAGGGCAATTTTCCTTAAAAGTCATTCCTAACACCAGTGTTTTTGCCCCCTTAATGGTTATCCCTTTTTGAACCATTAGTTTGATAATTTGATTTGAGATAAATACACCCATATTATCATTGATTCTTCTACCTGATAGAATCACTTCTGGATGGTAGCCTACAGACTCAGCTTTATGTGTTAGATAATATGGATCTACTCCAATACAATGTCCCCCAACTAGTCCTGGCTTAAACGGAAGGAAGTTCCATTTTGTAGCAGCAGCTTCAAGGACATCTGATGTTTGAATTCCCAACTTATCAAAAATAAGTGCTAACTCATTGACAAAGGCGATGTTAAGATCTCTTTGTGAGTTTTCAATAACTTTAGCTGCTTCGGCAGCCTTTATGCTTGCAGCCTTGAATGTTCCTGCATCTATAATCGAGCGATACAACTCATCAATTTCCTCTGCAATCTCTTCGGTACTCCCTGAAGTCACCTTCTTTATACTGGTTAAGCGATGGACCTTGTCACCAGGATTAATCCGCTCTGGTGAATAACCACAATGAAAATCAGCATTTAACTTTAACCCGCTTTCTTGCTCTAAGACTGGAACACAATCCTCCTCTGTACATCCAGGATATACGGTAGACTCATAAATGACGATATCACCCTTTTTTAAAACTTTACCGACCAATTTAGAAGCAGAGAGTAGGGGAGTCAAGTCTGGCTGCTTGTATTGGTTGATAGGTGTTGGAACAGTGACGATAAAAATACTCGCGTCTTGCAAATCATTTTGATTCGTAGTGAATTTCAAATGACTGGCTTCTTTCAACTCTGCATCATCTACTTCAAGCGTTTTATCTATCCCCTCATTGAGCTCGTTAATCCTATTTTGATTTATATCAAATCCTATAACGAGCCTTTTTTTGCCAAATTCGACAGCAAGGGGCAAACCAACGTACCCCAACCCAATAACAGCGATGCTCTTCATAATTTATTTAATATTAATAACCGACCTCTTTAAAAAAGAAAATGTAGTTGATGTCACTAATCCGATGAATAATGAAATTATGAGGATTAGTTTTCTCCTAGGTTCAGATTTGTCAACAGGGACTCTAACAGGTTCGAGAACAGTGAAAACAGGGGTCTCCTCCTTCACTTTGATACGAGCTTGTTCGAGTTGAGCCGCCAGTCCTTTGTAAACTTCAAAAGAAATATCCAATTCATTCTGCAGTCTCTGGTATTCGGTTTGAACCAATGAACTAGTTATGTTCTTATTCCGATCGGCATAAACCGCAACCTCTTTTTGTTTTTCCTTATATTCTTTCTCAGATTCGTTATAACGTTCCAATATAAACTCAAGGTTAGTCTTTACTTTTTCAATCTTATAAATCGTAATCTCGGCAGTTAGTTTTTTAACTAGAATATCAACTATGTTAGCTGCCGCATATGAATCTGGCATTTTTACCGAAATCAAAATAACACCAGAAGGTTCAACGGATATTTCCATTCTATCCCTAAAACTCTCAAGTAGACCCCAGTCATCTTTAGATAGTTTTATTATTTCTTTCTGATCTTGAGTATCAATAGAAGTATCATTTTCTTCACTGAATAATGTTTTCAACTTATTCGGTAATCCTATCGTATAGCTCTTTAAAAGACCCACTAAAGATGGCTTGTCAATCTCCTTGAAATAACTGTAACTACTTATTACACTGTCTAGCTTGGTAAAGTATAATGGTTCATTAATCAAATCCAATTGGAAAGGTGTACTTTCGACAATTTCAGGGTAGAGATCAGGTGTCAGTGATCCATGACTACTGGCATTTAAGTTTATTCCTGCGAGTCCCGCTAATCCTGAGAGCCCACCCAAACTGCCATTCATACCTTCATAACTTTCCGGCATTAGTTTGCATGATGCTTCATATTCTATTTTGGCAGTCAAGGCGATCACCAGACCAATAACAACAAAAACCGATGTTATCTTTATAATTAATAGACGTTGAGACCAAAAAAAATGAATTAGTTCTAACACATCGATTTCGTCTTCCTTAATGTCACTTTCCCTTTTCACTGTGTACTCAATCTATCAATTATTAATGCCATTGTTGCAAGTGAAGATGCAATTCCAACGATTTCAGTGATGGATAATTTTCTTCTTGGGAGTCTTTTGGGAACAATTATATCTGCTCCTGGTTGAACAGGCGGATAATTTTTAAACCAAAGGAATTTTTTCGTCCTTTGTGCATTTCCATTTGCATATACCACATATGCTTTTCCAGGTTTTGCGTCATCTGAAAAACCTCCTGAAAGAGAAACATATTGCTTCAAACCAATACCTGCCTGATAGCTTAAAGTATTTGGATACAGAACTTCACCCTGAGTTTTAACTGTCTGCAATCTCCTTGGTATGCTTATTAAGTCTCCATCTCTAAGAATCAAATCACTAATAGAGTTAGGGTTTTTCAAGATTTTGTCCAACTCAATCCCAATTCCCAATTGCTCAATCAACTCGCCTGAACCACTAATGGAATCCCTTTGTTGCAACTTTCTGAGTTGCTGCGCTCGAAAAATACTAGATTCCAAAACATCAGAATCTTCTTGCCTCCTGATATCTTCAGTTAGCTCTTTTTCATAATTATTCAACTCTTGGTTAATTGTTTCAACTTTTGAAACTCCAGCAGGAAAGTTTTCTCCTTCATATTGTTCTTCTAATTCCTGTCTTCTTTTTTCTATCAATGCATCTAGTTCACCCTTCTCATATTCATCTCTGAAATATTCGGTTCTCCTTATTAGGGTTGCACCTTCAGCATATCCATACTGTGTCAATCCACCCGCTCTTTTAATAATATCAGATATCCTGTCTTCCACTGTCTCCAACGCATAAAAACCTGGATACATTACTTCTCCTTCTACCTTAACCACCTTCTGAATTCGGTTAAATGAAGTAGATTTTACTAAAACCAAATCAAAGGGTTGTAGCAAAAATTCAGATGCCTCATCACTAACTCCAAGATCGCTTGAAATGGGAAAAGTGAAAATCTCAGCCGTTCTTGTTAAATCAGAGTCATCGTCAATTCTGCGAGCTATTTCAACCGCTGAAGCGTGTGCATTAGTTTTAAGGCCTCCCGAGACATTCAATAAATCTTCAATCGTCATATTCTGAACATATGGATATGTCCCTGGTTGCCGCACTGCTCCTTCCAAACTAATTGTATTATCTTCGCTCAAATCAAATATTGACGAAATTTTTACGATATCATTTGGGCTTAGTAAAATATCCTGACTCCCATCTAAAACTTCGGTCACATCAAACGCAAGATTCTTGAGTGTGAGGTCTTTATTCAATCGAATAATATTTCCTCTTTTTAAGTAGGCATCCTCTCTTAAGCCTTCAGCTGTTTTCATAAGAGTAGAAAGTGTCAGTCCTTCTGTCAGTTCATAAAACCCGGGACGTTTTATTGCTCCTTCTATGCTCACTCTGTTTTCATATTGATTTAGAATTTGTTGAACATAAATGGAATCACCATCCTGCATTTTAAAACTTCCAAACTGCTCAGCATTAACCGTTTTCACGGACCTCCTACTTTCTGAAACCCTGTCAATAAGAATACTTTCTTTGAAGGCTATGTCTGTAAAGCCTCCTGCATTTTCCAATAAGAACATAAATGATTCTTCCTTCTTCAACTCATATATTCCCGGCTGCTTAACATTTCCTGCCAACCTTACTCGTTCAAGATATGGTTTAACCACAATTACATCTTGATCTTGTAATGAAGGGTTCTGAGAATTATCTCCTTCGAAAAGGTACTTGTATGTATCTAAAACTGCAATCTGCTCACCATTTCGAGTCAATACAATTTCTCTTAGAGATCCGGTTTCTGTGGGACCACCAGCAAAATACAAAGCGTTAAATGCCGTGGCAAATGATGAAAGGGTGTAGGTCCCGGGTCTTACAACATTTCCTATTACGTTTACCTTTATTGTTCGCAAATTACCTACAGTAACCTGCAAATAAGTGTTAGGATTTCTTCCTTTTAGCCCTGAGTAAATGGTTGAAAGCCTGTTAAAAATTCTCTGCCTCCCATCTTCCACAGTAACTCCCGAAAGAGGAATAGGCCCAACTCCGGTAACTATGATATTACCGTCTGGGGAAATTACCTGCTGATAGGTCGTTTCAGAAGCTCCGTACACATCTATAATGATTTCGTCTCCAGGTCCCAGCACATAGTTTTCTGGAGTGGCTACATTCAAAGAAGGCTCAAACGTCATCTCGCTTGATTGAAAAATATCCATTCCAAAAATTTTCAATTCCTCAGATTCCTCTTCTTCATCAATTATAAGTGCATCAAAAAAGCTAAGCTGATCTTGTGGTTCCTCATAGGTATCTCTAAGTCGGTCAGGAGAACTGTCAATGATTCTTTCTTCATCTGTTGAAATGCTAGATTGGAGCTGTCTGATTCTCGCCCTAAGTTTTGCAATTTGAGTTGCTGACATTCCTCTTTGCTTTGCAAGCAATTCCATTTGATCCAATGTGAGTCCTGACTCCTGGGCCTGAGTTAGGAATTGTTGAACTTGCTCATCTGATAGGGCATCAACATCAATCGAATTCAAATCAGAGGCATTCAAATTATTGATGTCCTGAGCCTGTATTTGGCTAGAAATCATCACTAAGATGATCGAAAACACGCTCAAAAATTTGACTAACATTCCTGATTTTCAATTTAAGAGGGCAAAACTATAAAGTATGGGTTTAATAATTCCTTTTTGTTGTAAAAGAGTGATGTTTTATGGTCCATCAATACTACCGATCCGCCAGCCTCCTTTACAATAACATGAGCTGCAGCTGTATCCCACTCCATAGTAGGACCAAACCGTGGATAAAGATCTGCCTCTCCAGATGCCACAAGTAAAAATTTCAAAGAACTACCTTTTGATACAATTTTTGGGTCGTCCAGTTTATCCAAATAGCCCTCTGTATCAGCATTCATATGTGACCTTGAGGCGACAACTGATAATCCTTTTTCGGTTATTTTTTTTGAAGAAGTTTGAAGCTTATCTGTGATTCCTCCTTTTTCCATATAGGCTCCTTCATTCTTAAGGGCAAAATAAAGCTCATGCAATACAGGCGTATAAACAACACCAAGAATTGGATTCCCAACATGAATTAGGGCAATGTTAACCGTGAATTCTCCATTCTTTTTTATGAACTCTTTTGTCCCATCTAAGGGATCCACCATCCAGAAATATTCCCATTTGGCACGTTCATCAAATGGAATTTCTTTACCTTCTTCGCTTAAGATTGGAAGGTTTGTTTTTTCCAAGAAAGAAACAATAGCAATGTGTGCTGCTTTATCCGCTAGGGTTAGTGGAGAATTGTCGGCTTTTGCCTCAATAGAAAAATCTTCACTTTCATAAATTTTGAGAATTTCATTCCCTGCTTCTCTCGCAGCCTTTTTCGCTACGTCCAAAAGATTTCCGAAATCCATAATTTATATGATCATGCCAGCGGCGACCGTCTCATTTGTACCTTCATCAACAAGTATAATACTCCCGGTATTTCTATTTCTTCTATATGAATCAACCAAAAGAGGACGTGTGGTTCTTAATTGGACTCTGCAAATGTCATTGGCAGTAATGTTCTTATCAGATTCGTTTCTATGAAGTGTGTTGACATCCAGTTTGTATCTAATCTCCTTTATCATTGACTTAGCCTCACAGGTGGTATGTCGGATTGTGTATTTCATTCGTGGCTGTGGCCCTTTAGTGTTTAGCCAGCACAACATAACGTCAATGTCCTGTTTAGGTTCTGGTTGATTGTTAGTTCTCACAATCATGTCACCGCGACTAATGTCTATATCGTCATCAAGTGTCATGGTAATTGACATTGGTGCGAATGCCTCATCAACCTGGCCATCAAAGGTGTCTATTGATTTAATCTTCGAAGAGAACCCAGAGGGCAAAATCGTAACTTCATCTCCAGGCTTGAAAATGCCGCCAGCTATCCTTCCAGCATACCCCCTGTAATCATGATATTTATCAGTCTGAGGTCGTATTACCGTTTGTACAGGAAAGCGGCAATCAATATGATTTTGATCACTTCCGATATGAATGTTTTCAAGTGTGTATAATAATGTGGAACCTTCAAACCAAGGCATATTTTCACTTCTGTTAACAACACTATCTCCTTTTAACGCACTTATTGGGATAAATCGGACATCTTGGACATCTAATTTTGATGCAAAGTTTTCATAATCCGTTTTGATCTTTGAGAATACCGTTTCATCGTAATCCACAAGATCCATTTTATTCACACAAATAATAACATGTGGAATCTTAAGTAAAGAAGCAATTATTGAGTGACGACAGGTTTGTTCAATCACTCCTTTTCTGGCATCAATCAAAATCAAAGCGACATTGGCTGTAGACGCGCCAGTGACCATGTTTCTAGTATATTGTATATGGCCTGGCGTATCAGCTATTATAAATTTCCTTTTTGGTGTAGCAAAATATCTGTACGCAACATCAATGGTAATCCCTTGCTCCCTTTCATCTTTCAATCCATCCGTGAGTAAAGCCAAATCTACCTCTGATTTTCCCTTCCTTTCACTGGTCTGCTTTACTTGATCCAATTGATCTTCAAATATTGATTTTGAATCGAAGAGCAATCTTCCTATTAATGTACTTTTTCCATCATCCACACTACCTGCCGTCGTGAAACGTAGAAGTTCCATGTCTAGATAGCTGTTGGCTGTTGGCTGTTGGCTTTCGCTCATTTTAATTTATCTAATTAATTGATTTCCAATTACTGAATCGAGGTGTGAGAAATCCTGCTAAAAATATCCTTCCTTTTTGCGATCCTCCATTGAGGTCTCCGATCGTTTATCATCTGCCCGATTCCCCCGTTCCGTGTTTCTAGCAGCAGCTACCTCTTCGACTATTTTCTCAAGCGTATCGGCTTCTGATTCATTACCTCCTGTTATTGTAATGTCACCTAATGTCCTAAATCGGAGGTTCTTTTTTTCGACTACTTCGTTCTCATCAATTTGAATAAAGTCTGAAACAGGTAACCATGTATTGTTTCTCCAAATTACTTCTCGTTCATGTGCAAAATACAGAGATGGGATTTGAATCTGTTCTGCCAAAATATATTGCCACACATCCATTTCGGTCCAGTTGCTTAATGGAAATACTCGAAAATGCTCACCAAAATTATGTTTGCCATTAAAAATGTTCCATAGTTCTGGACGTTGATTCTTCGGATCCCACTGACCAAACTCATCTCTGTGAGAGAAGAATCTTTCTTTGGCCCGAGCCTTTTCTTCATCACGTCTGGCTCCTCCAATGCAGGCATCAAATTCGTTTTCTTCAATTGTATCTAAAAGAGTTACTGTTTGAATGACATTTCTACTTGCATTTTTCCCTTTTTCCTCGGCAGCTTTGCCTTCATCGATGGACTTTTGAACAGATCCAACCACAAGTCTTGCACCTAATTCCTCTACTAAATCATCTCTAAACTTCATTGTCTCAGGGAAATTGTGACCTGTGTCGATGTGGACAAGAGGAAATGGGATTTTGGCAGGATGAAAAGCTTTTCTTGCCAAATGAGTTACTACAATTGAGTCTTTTCCACCAGAAAACAAAATTGCAGGATTCTGAAATTGGGCAAAAACTTCTCTTAGAACAAAGATTGACTCTGCTTCCAGTTCCTTTAAATGTGTGAGATTATAGTTTTTCATACTTCTATTTCCTAATCGCCATAGAATTAATAATCAGTGATTAAACTTTAATTCGTGGTTCTAATTCCGATATCAATTGATTTAAACATATTTCCAATGTGTCTCGACTAGTATCCACAACTAAATCCGGATTAGTTGGCGGCTCGAATGGAGAATCGATTCCAGTGAAATTCTTTATTTCTCCAACTCTGGCTTTTTTGTAAAGGCCTTTCACATCTCGTTGCTCACAGATCTCAAGCGGACAATTAACAAAGACCTGGAAAAATTTTTTTTCTCCAACTAGTTCCTTGGCAAATTGTCTGTCTTTTTCAAATGGTGAAATAAAAGCGGTCAACACAAGTACACCTGCATCTATAAATAATTTGGATACTTCAGCAATTCGTCTGATGTTTTCTTTCCTGCTTTCTGGAGAAAAGTCAAGGTCATTGTTAAGGCCACTACGAATGTTGTCCCCATCTAGGATATATGTATTGTATCCTAAATTGAAGAAATGTGTCTCAAGCTCACTAGCAAGTGTTGACTTGCCAGACCCAGAAAGACCTGTAAACCAAATCAGACACGGATTGTAGCCATTTTTCGCAATACGATCTTTCAGTTTGACGGCATGCGAATGTGGAATTATGTTTTTACTATTGTCTACCATTTTAAATCTTAACCAAAACATTCATAAACATGCGGACCTGGATCAACCATTGTATAGTAGTCATTAATTAAAAAATCATACTTGGCTCCAAATCAAGGCGGGCAAAAATAGAAGAAAAATACCCGCACCCAACCATTACATCAGGGGTTATTTTTTGTTTTTGGTTAACTGTCACAAGTAAAAGATAGGAGTCAATCAGTTTTCTGATGGCGTCTAATCTAACTGAGCACTTTTTTCTGAAAATACTCTAAGGTTGGCTTCAATCCTTCTGCTCTTGTGAATTGGGGTTCCCAATCAAGTATTTTTTTTGCCAAAGTAATATCAGGTTTTCTCTGTTTAGGGTCATCCTTTGGAAGATCTTTATAAATCATTTTCGAACTACTCCCAGTAATCCTGATAATTTCCTCTCCAAACTCTTTAACCGTGATTTCTTCTGTATTGCCAATATTTATTGGTTGAATATAATCGCTATGAAGGAGTCTGTATATTCCTTCTATCAAATCATCTACGTAAGTGAATGATCTGGTTTGAGAACCATCTCCAAAGGCAGTCAAATCTTCACCTTTGAGTGCTTGAGCAATGAATGTTGGTAACACCCTGCCATCATCTAATCTCATCCTTGGTCCGAAAGTGTTAAATATCCGGACAATCCTTGTCTCAAGTCCATGATAGGTGTGATAGGCCATCGTGATCGCTTCTTGAAATCTTTTGGCCTCATCATAAACACCTCTAGGGCCTACTGGATTAACATTGCCCCAATAATCCTCTGGTTGAGGGTGAACTTGTGGGTCCCCATAAACTTCGGAGGTCGAAGCAATTAGCATTCGTGCTCCTTTATCCTTTGCGAGTCCCAAACAATTAAGTGTTCCAAGAGAGCCAACCTTCATTGTTTGAATTGGCATTTTTAAGTAATCAATGGGACTTGCTGGTGAAGCAAAATGTAAGATGTAATCTAAATCACCTGAAACATGAACATATTTTGAAACATCATGATGAGCGAATTCAAAATCTGAATGTCCCATGAGGTGCTCAATGTTAGTGATATCTCCAGTTAGGAGATTATCCATTGCAACGACTTTATATCCTTCGTCAATAAACCGATCACACAGGTGTGATCCGAGGAACCCGGCTCCTCCGGTTATTAGTATTTTCTTTTTTTGCATTAATCTTTTAATCTGTCAAAAACAAGAGAGCTTTGATAACTAAAAATCCAAATTACTCTCCATCAAGCTGGGAAGATTCTTGTCCTTTTCCGACAAAATTAATTCTTCATTACTCATGCCCCAACTGATGTTCAATTCAGGATCATCAAAAGCAATACCTGTATCATGATCTTTTGAGTAAAGTTCATCTGTTTGGTACATCAACTTTGCATTTTCTGATAATACCAGAAACCCATGGGCCATTCCTTTTGGAATATAAAGCTGCTTCTTGTTCGAGGCAGATAATCGAACCATGGTGATCTGTCCATATGTTTTTGATTCTTTTCTTAAATCAACCGCAACATCCAAAACTTCTCCCTCTAAACATGAGACTAGCTTGGCCTGTGATTTTGGAGGTTTTTGAAAATGTAACCCACGTAAAACTCCCTTTGAAGACCTAGATTGGTTTATTTGCTTGACCTCAAAATCAACACCAGTGGCTTTCTTGAATTTGGCTTGATTGAATCCTTCATAAAAGTATCCACGCTCATCTTCAAAAACATCAGGTTCTATAATCCAACAATCGTTTAGATTGGTTTTCTCAGCCTTCATTCCTTAAGACGTTTTTCAGGTAAGAGCCGTAACCACTTTTTTCTAGTGGTTCAGCTAAAGCTATTAATTGATCTGCATCAATAAATTTCATTTTATATGCAACTTCCTCAACACAACCAATTTTAAGCCCTTGTCTTTCTTCTATCAACTGAACAAAATTCCCTGCTTGCATCAATGAGGAAAAAGTCCCTGTGTCAAGCCATGCCGTTCCCCGATCAAAAACTTGCACGTTCAATTTTCCTTGTTGAAGATATTGATTGTTCACTTCTGTAATTTCAAGTTCACCTCTTGGACTTGGTTTAACAGCTTTGGCAATTTCGACAACCTCATTGTCATAAAAGTAAAGACCAGGAACAGCATAGTTCGACTTTGGATTTGAAGGCTTTTCTTCAATAGAAATGGCTTTTCTATTTTCATCGAATTCTACAACCCCATACCTTTCTGGATCACTCACATGGTAGGCAAAAACAATTCCTCCATCTGGATTAGTACAGGCTTGTATTTTCTTTGATAAACCAGAGGCATAAAAAATGTTGTCTCCTAGGATTAACGAAACACCATCATTTCCAATAAATTTTTCTCCAATAATGAATGCTTCTGCTAATCCTTTAGGCTCATTTTGAACTTCATAAGAAAAATTGCATCCAAGCCTTGATCCATCTCCTAGTAGGCTTTCAAATAATGGCAAATCTCTAGGTGTGCTTATTATCAAAATCTCATTTATTCCTGCCAACATTAGTGTAGATAAGGGATAGTATATCATCGGCTTATCGTAAACAGGCAAAATCTGTTTGCTCACGGTATAAGTAAGTGGATGTAATCTTGTCCCTGAACCTCCTGCTAGAATTATTCCCTTCATTAAAATGGGTTTTGGATTTCTAGATTTAAGATTGAAAATCTCATTTAACTACTGGCGTAATGTTCATTATAGTAATTCATGTATTCTCCAGAAGTAACATCCTTAAGCCACTCCTCATTATCCATGTACCAGTCAACTGTTTTTTCAAGTCCTTCCTCAAAGGTAACTGATGGTTTCCAACCCAATTCATCGGATAATTTTGTGGCATCAATGGCGTAACGCAAGTCATGACCTGCTCGATCTTTCACAAACGCGATCAATTTTCTTGAGCTTCCTTTTTCATTTCCCAACTTCCTATCCATTATGTCACAGAGTAATTCTACTAAATCAATATTCCTCCATTCATTGAAACCGCCAATGTTGTAGGTATCTCCAATTTTTCCTTTCTCAAATATCAATTTGATGGCTTCCGCATGATCCTCTACATACAGCCAATCTCTTACGTTAACACCTTCTCCATAAATTGGAAGGTTTTTTTTGTTTTTGATGTTATTAATCAGCAGTGGAATCAACTTCTCAGGAAAGTGGTTAGGTCCATAGTTGTTAGAACAATTAGAAACAACAAATGGGAGCTTATACGTATTTCCATAAGCTCTGACAAAGTGGTCCGAAGATGCTTTAGAAGCCGAATACGGTGATTTTGGATCATAAGAGGTATCTTCCGTGAATAACCCTTCTTCACCCAAAGACCCATAAACTTCATCTGTCGAAATGTGATAAAACAGCTTTTTCTTTTCTCCCTGCCAATTCTTTTTTGCAGCTTCTAATAAGGTAAGTGTGCCAATAACATTGGTCTGAACAAATTCCAATGGATTTGTGATGGATCTGTCAACATGAGATTCTGCTGCAAGGTGAACTACTCCATCAAAATTGTTGCTCTCAAATAATTTGTTCACCAATTGAGTATCACAAATATCACCTCTGACAAATTCATAGTTGGACTCGTTCTCGATATCCTTCAGGTTTTCCAGATTGCCAGCATAGGTCAGCTTGTCCAAATTTGTAATGTGATATGCTTTGTCTTGAACAAATATTCTAACTACATGAGATCCGATGAACCCTGCACCACCCGTCACCAATATTTTTTTTCTACCGCTCATTGGTTCGCACTCAGTTTTTTATACCATTCAATCGCAATTTCTAATCCATCTTTAACAGAATAAGTCGGGATATAATTTAGATACTCTTGCGCTTTTGAAATATCCGCCAAACTATGTTCAATATCGCCATCCCGTTTTTCTTGGTGTGAAGGTTCTATAATAGTTCCTTGAATATCGTTGATATAGCCTACTAATTCCATTAAGGTGGTTCTTTGACCGCATGCTACATTATAAACAGCATTGTAATTTTCAATATCTGTCTCCAATGCTAAAATGTTTGCCTGGACAGCATTAGCAACAAAAGTAAAGTCTCTACTGTGATTTCCATCGCCGTTAATTTGTGGTTTTCTGTTGGAAAGAATTGCGTTGATGAAGAGTGGGATTACTGCGGCGTAGGATCCATTAGGATCTTGTTTTGGCCCAAACACATTGAAATACCTTAGACCCAGTGCGTTAAGACCATATACTCTCTGGAAAACATCCGCATACATCTCATTTACCAACTTGGTCACTGCATAGGGTGATAACGGCTTACCAATTTTCTCTTCTTTTTTAGGTAGTTCCTCGGAATCTCCATATGTCGAAGAAGAGGCAGCATAAACAACACGATCTATTCCATTATCTACACAAGCTTTAAAAACATTAAGCGTGCCCTCAATATTTACTCGATTAGTTGTTAATGGATCTTTAATCGATCTTGGAACAGACCCAAGCGCAGCTTGATGGGAGACTGCATATGCTCCTTTGGAAGCTTTCAGCAATAATTCAAAATCCAGAATATCACCTTCAATGAATTCGAAATTTTTGGTCCCAACAAAATCCTTGATATTTCCTTTGTACCCTGTCGACAAGTTATCAATACAAACTACTTGATAATCTCTTTGCAAAAGCTCTTCGATAAGATTTGAACCTATAAATCCTGCACCCCCTGTAACTAAAATTTTCTTCATTGAATATGAATGCAATATCCTAAAACGCTCATCTGAACTTAATACTAATCTTTACGCAATGCTAAAGTTTTTGGTATTGACGAGCAAAACAAACCCCATTTTCCAATAATGATAGTTAATTCAAACCTACTTTTGCTATGTGCAAAAAGTGATAGCACTTATTAAGAAAGATCTCACTGTAGACTGGCGGCAACAGAATCCAATTTCTGGTATTTTGCTCTATTTAGCTTCCACAATTTTCACTTCTTTCATGGCCTTTAAAGGATTTATAAGTATTGAAGTCTGGAATGCTCTTTTTTGGACCATCATTCTTTTTACGGCCATTACTGCTATTTCCAAAAGCTTTGTTCAGGAAGAAAGAAGGTCGCTTTACTATTTTTTTCTGGTAAAACCGAATGATCTAGTAATCTCGAAACTGATCTACTCTTTTCTGTATTTAATGGCCTTGTCATTTTTATCACTGGCCATTTTTTCAGTACTATTTGGAAATCCGATCACTAATTATCTCCTTTTTACATTCAACTTACTATTGGGATGCTTAGGTTTATCCTCAGCATTTACAATGATCTCAGCCATTGCATTCAAAGCAAGTAATAGATCAATCATGATGGCTGTACTCGGATTTCCAGTAATAATTCCTGTTTTGGTTCTTACGATCAGCAATTCTGCAAAAATTTTGGATCATACCATCTGGTCACAAATTCAAGGCAACATGCTCACTTTGATCTCGGTTGATGTGATTATCATTGCACTCACTTTTGTCTTGTTTCCTTTTATCTGGCGGTCTTGATGGGATATTTATTAAAAACAAATTGGTGGAAATGGTTGTGTATCGCATTACTCGTCTACACAATAATTGGTGGTCTGCTTTTTCGAGTACCTAAACTTCCAATCCTTAATGAAACCATTCGAGTGCTACATTTTCATGTCCCAATGTGGTTTGGAATGATTCTCGTATTCACAGGATCAGTTGTTTACGCTATTAAATACCTTAAAACGAATAACCTCAAGTTTGACATTTATAGCTCTCAATTAGCAGATATGGGAATAGCGTTTGGAGTGCTAGGGATTGTTACCGGAATGGTCTGGGCTAAATATACCTGGGGAGAGCCATGGAGTAATGACCCAAAGCAAAATGCTTCAGCAGTTTCTCTTTTGATTTATCTGGCCTACTTTGTTTTGAGGAATTCACTTAAGGACGAAGAGCAACGGAATAAAATATCAGCCGTGTATAACATTTTTGCATTCTTTTTAATGATCCCTTTGCTGTTCATTCTTCCACGAATGGCAGATAGCCTTCATCCTGGAAATGGTGGAAATCCAGGGTTCAATGCTTATGATCTTGACAGTAATCTCAGAAAAGTATTTTATACCGCAGTGCTTGGATGGACTTTGTTAGGTTATTGGATTGCTTCTATCAATGTTAGATTGTCATTAACTCATCAGAAAATTGAAAACGCCAGTTAGTCTGGATGTCCGTATGAATCATTTCACAACTTTACTTTTTAGATTTTTATTCTTATTAACTATTCTACTTTCACCAATCATCTCTGATGCTCAAGTTGAGATGGCAGATAACTTTAGAGGTGAGGGAAAGATCTATGTGGTAATTGCTATTATCCTTGTAATACTTACGGGCTTTTTCTATCTGCTTTTTAAAGTGGATAAGAAATCCAAACAGTTGGAAAAGGAGATCAGACAAGATAAGCGTTAGTAGAAGTTTTCACGCTAACACGCAAAGAATTTAAGACACAGTAATCTAGTATTTTAAATCACCATGCTAATCATTTCCACTCAATACAACAACGATTATGAGTGAGAATGAACTTTCAAGAATTATTGTGGATTCGTGCTTTCAAATCCATACAAAATTGGGGCCTGGCTTATTCGAATCTGTTTATGAAGAGGTCCTATATTATGAGTTGCCTCAAAAGGATTAGAAGTAAGTCGTCAAAAAGTAATTCCAGTTTATTGGAAAGGAATGAAAATGGATCAAGGATTTCGTTCTGATTTAATTGTGAATAAAAAAGTGCTTGTGGAACTTAAGTCTGTAGAGAGAGTTGAAAAAGTTCATTACAAGCAGGTTCAAACGTATCTGAAACTTACAGGAATCAAATTAGGTCTACTTATAAATTTTAATGAAGCGTTAATTAAAAGTGGAATTAAACGTATTGTAAATGGTCTTTAGTTTCCAGTAACTTTTCTTCGCGACTCTGCGTGATTTTCCACCAAATCTTACGTCTGCAAACGCTTTCTGAACGATCTTTGCGTCTTTAACTAGACTGATGAAAACAAAGTATATAGTATCCATTATTGTTATCGCTGTGGCTGTGGTAATAATAATGCTCATGGCTGGTGATGCAAGTTCATATGTGACATTCAAGGAGGCGAAAGAATTATCTACCAAAGGATTTAAAAAGAGCATTCATGTGGTTGGACAATTAACTCGTTCTCAACAAGGTGAGATTGTAGGAATCGAGGAAAGCCCTGACAAACTTTCATTCAAGTTTCAGATGGTTGATGAGAATGGATTTATTCAGCAAGTTTTTCATGCCAACCCTATTCCTACTGATTTTGCGAAATCAGAGCAAGTAGTAATAATTGGCTCTTATAGTGAAGAAAACTTTATCGCTGAAAAAATTCTTCTAAAGTGCCCATCTAAATACCAAGAAGAGACAGAACTGAGTGCGGGGATTTAATTTTCAATTAAGGTGATACATTACTTTGAAGGTCAGCTTGGACATATCTTCGTCATACTGTCATTTGTAAGCAGTCTACTCGCTTCTTATGCTTTTTTCAAAGGAAGAAATCAGGAGGAAAGTTGGTCTTCTTTTGGAAGCAAAGTATTCTTTGTTCATGCTATTAGTGTTATTGGGATTGTAGGCACACTCTTCTACCTCATCAATAACCATTACTTCGAGTATCACTACGTATACAGTCATACTTCCAGACTTCTGCCTGTTCATTATCAGATATCTAGTTTCTGGGAAGGACAAGAGGGATCTTTCCTTTTGTGGATGTTTTGGAATGCAGTTCTCGGGATAATTCTTATTAAGACAAATAAGTTTTGGAAAGCTCCGGTGATGTTATTCATGAGTTTAACTCAAATGTTTTTGGCATCCATGATCTTGGGTGTAGTGATTTTCAATATCAAAATCGGAAGCTCTCCTTTCTTATTGCTTCGAGAGGTTTTGGACGCGCCAATTTTCAAAACTGATCCCAATTTCATACCACAGGACGGTAATGGATTAAATCCATTGCTTCAAAATTATTGGATGGTTATTCACCCTCCAACCTTGTTTTTGGGCTTTGCTACCACCGCTATCCCGTTTGCCTACTGCTTAGGCGGACTTCTAATTGGAAAAAATAAAGAATGGATAAGACCTGCACTGCCATGGGCTCAATTCTCAGCTTTGGTTTTAGGAGTGGGGATTCTCATGGGGGCCTATTGGGCATATGAAACATTAAACTTCGGTGGTTATTGGAATTGGGACCCGGTTGAAAACGCGATCTATGTTCCCTGGCTAATCCTAATCGCGGCAATTCACGTGATGATCGCTTACAAGAAAAGTGGATCAGCCTTGAAGCTGTCCATGATCCTTTCTGTAGCCACCTTTATTTTAGTACTGTATGCTACGTTCTTAACGAGAAGTGGCATCTTAGGAAATTCCTCTGTCCATTCATTTACCGACTTGGGCTTGTCTGGACAACTGTTGCTTTACTTATTGGCTTTCCTAGTTCTTTCTGTTGTTCTGATTTCCTGGAGGTGGAAAGAAATTCCCGCAACTCAAAAAGAAGTTTCCACCTACTCACGAGAGTTCTGGATTTTCATGGGTGCTGCTATTTTATGTTTCATGGGATTCCAGGTGCTAGCTGGCACATCCATTCCGGTTTATAACTCCATAGCGGATGCATTGGGATTTAATCTCAACATGGCACCATCGACAGATATTTATAAAGCATATTCATTACCTCAACTCGTTTTGTCAATATTCCTTGCAATCCTTTCAGGTACTGGGCAGTTTTTTTGGTGGAAGAAAATGGATAAAAAGAAATTGAAGGATGAGTTGACTTTTCCTTTCATGATTTCTTTGGGTATTTCAGCGTTGATTATTGTGTTTGGAAAAATTACCGAACCAGCCTACCTAATCCTTTTAATTACATCCATTTACAGTATTGTGGCAAATGCGAAAATTCTCGTTTCCATTACAAAATCAAATTTTAAGTTAGCTGGCGGGTCAATCGCTCACATTGGAATTGCAATGATGTTGGTTGGCATTTTGTTTTCTTCAGGATATTCTAAAATCCTGTCAACTAATTATACATCAATGATATGGATTAAGGATCAACCGACAGAATTCAATCAAAATAACCTCTTGCTTTTTATAAATGAGCCGAGACAAATGGGTGAGTATTCCATGGTCTATAAGGGAATAAGAAAGCTTACCAAAGAAGTAGGAATGGTGGATCAGAATGTGCTGGAAAACACATTTGATCCTTTAAAAGTTGTCAGAACTTTGAACGGTCAAGAAGACACCTTGACACTCTGGAGTGCGGAAAACAGTTATTTTGAGGTCGAATATTATACTGAGAAAGGCAAGCAGTTCACTTTGTATCCACGAGTCCAGATCAATGAGACCATGAATATGACGGTTTATTCGCCTGACATCAAGCGTACGATTGGGGCTGACATGTACACCCATGTTAGAACTTTTCCTCAACCAACTTCAGAGGAGGACTGGAGCGAACCTCAGGAAATTAAAGTAGCGGTTGGTTCAAATTTTTTCATCAACGATTATGTAGCGACTCTAGAGCGGCTAGAACCTATTAGTCAGGTTAACGGAAATCCGCTCGGCGAAAATGACGTGGCTGTGAAAGCGATAATTAACGTTCAGGGTGAATATCAGAATTATCTATCAGAGCCTATTTTCATTATTAAAGACCGTGAGTTTGTTGGACGTGTCGATGACCATGTTAATGACTTGGCATTTCAAATTTCGATTCAAAATATTTTACCTCAGGAAAATGCCGTCATCTTTAACACCAGGACTACTCAAAAGGATTGGATCATTCTTCAGGCAGTCGAAAAACCCTGGATCAATCTGCTTTGGATAGGTACTTTCCTATTAGTACTAGGTCTAGGAATAGCTATTAATCGTCGTTATTCTGAATTTATAAAAATGAGAGACAAAGGCGTTGAAGCCTGATATTCAAGCTACTTTTACCTTATGAGTAAGGTAGCAATTATTGGCAATGGAAACGTTGGCTATCATTTCTTTAACAGGATTTCCAGAAAACATGAGACCAAACTCTTTTCTCGAAATTTAACAGATGCAACGCTCTCCTTAGGAGATTTTGATCCCAACGATTTTGAATTCACCTTGCTATGCTTACCTGATGATGTTGTTAAAACGTTTTCTGATTCGCTTCCATTATCTGATTCTATCATTATTCATTTATCTGGAGGAAGACCTATTTCTGACCTTAAAAGACATGAACTTCGAGGAGTGGTGTATCCACTTCAAACATTTACAAAGGAAAAAAAAGTTGATTTTTCGTCCTTCCCTATTTTCATTGAAGGCACAGAAAACACTGAAAAACCAATTTTTTCATTTGTTCGGAGCTTCAGTACTGATGTGAGGTTGATGAACTCTGAAAACCGTGCTAAACTCCATCTAGCAGCTGTCTTTGCCTGCAATTTTACGAATCACATGTATCATATTTCAGAAACTATATTGTCTGAGATAGGAACGTCTCTTAAGGACCTTAAGCATTTGGCAAGTGAAACGCTGGACAAAGCAGTGGAATTAACTCCTGAAAAATCGCAGACCGGACCAGCGGCCAGAGACGATTTTGAAACCATGTCCAATCATGTGAGAATGATTAAAAACAAAGATTGGCAAGAGATTTATGAACTCATTTCCCAGGACATCCGTAAATCTCAAGGATGAGCATTCGCCTGAGTGATATCACCGGATTTCTGATCGCAAGCCGTATTCCTAACCTCTTGATAATTGGTTACACCCAATTCGCGACGGCAAAATTTCTTATGGGCATTGATTTGCAGAATCTTTTGACGATTGATTTTCTATTGTTGATGACCAGCACAGGTATGATAGGAGCTGCCGGATACATCATCAACGACTACTTCGATCAAAAAATTGATATGATCAACCGTCCAGGTAAGGTTGTCGTAGGACCTGATCTTAGAAGAAGGCTTGCACTTGCCGCTCACATTATCTTATCGATTACTGGAATTGGGATTGGATTTTACATAGATCCTATGATAGGTGCCATTCACATTTTTTCAACTGGAGCACTTTTTACCTACAGCATCGGCATAAAACGAATCCTATTGTTAAGTACACTGACCATTTCTTTTCTGACAATTCTTACCATTCTAATTGTTACAGTTTTTTTTAGAGAAATAAACATTCTGGCACTTGTCTTTTCGATGTTTGGTTGCGCTGCAGTTTTTGTAAGAGAAACCCTGAAAGACATCATAAGTTCGAAGGGCGAGGAAGCTTTTGGGGTTCAATCAGTACCGATTGTTTGGGGATTAAGAGGAGCCAAATTGGTAATCTATTTGGTATGTATAGCTGGGATAGCTCTGTTGGCAGTTTATTTACTAGCAATCCCCAATTGGACGGTTCGAATATTCTTCGGAGCGCTACTTCCAATAATGCTTTGGTTCATCTATAAACTGGTTAAAGCGGATAAAATCAAGGATTTTCGAAATTTGAAAACTTCTATCGATGTGATTATTCTTGGAGGATTGGTGAGTATGAGTTTGGTTTAAAATAGCTCCATGATACTTGCTACGGTAAACTCGCCAACTTTATAGACAACAATCCCACCCAAAATAAGGCTGAATAGAACCTTAATTGAGGTCGCAACTAGAAAACCAAGGAATGATCCAAAGCCTGATTTGAATGCTGATCTGATATGATTTCCACCATACAAATCTCCAATAATAGCTCCTAAGAGCGGTCCGATAATAATTCCAAAAGGAATTGGTAGAATGATTCCAGCAACTATTCCAATCATTCCGCCAATCACTCCAGCTTTTGTCCCTCCAAATTTCTTAGTTGCAGCAATAGGCAATGCATAATCGGCAACTGTAACGATCAAAACCAAAACTCCCCATATCACAAAAGATGTAGTACTAAAGGTGGTTTCCTCCGAAATAAAGTGGGCACTTATTAGAGCAGCATACGAAAGGAGAGGACCCGGAAGTGGAGGCAGAACAGAAAAAATCACTCCACCCGTCAACAACAGAATAGACAAAATAATAAGAATTGCTTCCATCTAGAGATCCTTAAAAATTGTATTTCTGATTTCTTCCCAGTCGTTCCTTATGATCCCATAAATCACAGTATTCCTTCTTCTTCCCCCTTGTGTGTACCTGTGATTTCTTAGTGTTCCATCATGTTTGGCACCGATTTTCTCCATGGCCCTTCTAGAGCGTGCATTTAATTCGTCTGTCCTGAGTTCCAGTCGTTCAACATCCATTGTATCAAATGCGTGGCTCAGCATGAGAAATTTCATGTGTTTGTTGATTCCAGCACCAATGAATTCTCCACCAATCCAAGTCCAACCGATTTCGATATTTTTTTCATTCCAATCGATGTTTCCATAGCTAGTCGAACCAATGATTTGACCTGTTTCTTGTAGCTTCACTGCAAACGTCATTTTCTTTCCCTCTTTAGATTCATTGAGCAGCTGAGACATCCACTTAGCCATTGCATCAGGTTGAGAAAGGTCTGCAGTAAACCATCTCCATATTTCACCATCCCCACAGACCTTCTTAAGCGATTCGATGTGGTCTGAGGTCAATGGCTCTAACACAACTGTATCATCCGAAAGCGTACGATAATAATCCTTCATTACAAAACAGAATTTTCAGCTGTAATTTAACTGAGAATTACTGCAATTCTTTCTTTGGTGAAGGCTATAAATTGGTGTAAAAGATGAAAATTTTTAATCAATTAAGTGTCTCGCTTAAAGCAGCCAACACTTCCCATTTTCTTTCATCTTGAGCGTAGAGAACAAGGCTCGATTTCGACACATCCATGTCTTCTGGGATTTCCAACCTTATCGTGTTTAATTGCCCATCAAATTGCCTTGTTTTGAAGGAACGGACTACATTATCATGTTGAAGTTGCCGTCCCCTATTCTCTCCTCTAGTTACATTTTGAGAAAGTCCTCTTTCCACAAGAGCAGCATTAAGAATAACTTGTCGATCATCAGTTGAGCTTACCTTGATGATGGCTTCATTTTCAATTATTTCCAAATCATCTAGTACAATCAAATAGCTCGGTTCTTTCTTACTTAGTTCTTCAAAAATTCCGTTCCATTTGGACCGATTAGATCCCACAAACTCATATTTCCCATTGACCACCATCTGTGGTGTATAAATCTGGCTGGAGTAAAATTTCCTGGCATAACTCCTTTGTCTTTGGGTAAAAATCCGGTCAGCATATGGATCCTTCCATCCGATGTAATCCCAATAATCAACATGAAACGACAAACCAATTACTTCAACATTATCATATTCCATATCCACAACTTCAGACATTAATCGATCCGCTGGCGGGCAACTGGAGCAGCCTTCTGAGGTGAACAACTCAATAATAATGAATGGTTTTTCCTCCGGCTCACTATAAGCGATCAAACCAAAAAAGACTAAAAATGAAATAATCGAATGCATACTGTAATTTCACTTTTATGACAAAAAATACGAACTACCCTTTGGGTTAAAGTAGGATGGAAGACAATTTTTAGTACTGAAAAAGTCCGTGCTCAGACTGAATGATAACTTCTTTGGAATCGCTTGCCTCAACTCGTCCGATTACCTGGGCATCCACATTGAAGGATTTGGATATCTCAATAATATCGTCTGCTGACTCTTCGTCCAGATAGAATTCCAATCGATGGCCCATGTTGAAGACCTTGTACATTTCTTTCCAGTCCGTTCCACTTTCTTCCTGGATCATTCGGAAAAGTGGTGGAATTGGCAGTAGATTATCCTTAATTATCCTCAAGTCTTCTACAAAGTGCAATATTTTGGTTTGCGCACCTCCACTGCAATGAATCATCCCGTGTATTTCAGACTGCATTTCATTCAAGATCTCTTTGACGATTGGAGCATAAGTTCTTGTTGGAGAAAGTACGAGCTTTCCTGCATTCAGTGGAGAGCCATCGACCTCATCGGTTAGTTTTTTGGAACCCGAATAAACAAGGTCCGTGTTCACATTTTTGTCAAAGGATTCGGGATACTTCTCCGCATACTCTTTAGCAAAAACATCATGTCTAGCTGAAGTAAGACCATTGCTTCCCATTCCTCCATTGTATTCTTGCTCGTAAGAGGCTTGACCATAGGAAGCCAATCCAACAATCAAATCTCCAGGACGGATATTGTTGTTGTCAATGACAGCACTTCTTTTCATTCTCGCAGTGACTGTGCTGTCCACAATGATGGTTTGTACTAAATCTCCAACATCTGCAGTTTCACCACCGGTAGAAGAAATCCCGATTCCATTATCTCGAAGCATTTGGAGTACCTCTTCGGATCCATTGATTATTTCAGAAATGATCTCACCTGGAATGAGATTCTTATTCCGTCCAATGGTAGAAGACATCAAAATATTATCCGTACACCCAACACAAAGCAAATCATCCGTGTTCATGACGATTGCATCTTGTGCTATTCCTTTCCAAACACTTAAGTCGCCGGTTTCTTTCCAGTATAAATAGGCAAGTGAAGATTTGGTTCCGGCCCCATCTGCATGCATGATGGTACAATAATCCGGATCATTGGCTATGTCCTCAACAATTTTGCAAAAAGCTTTTGGAAATAAGCCCTTATCTATGTTTTTGATGGCGGTATGAACATCCTCCTTATCTGAGGAGACGCCTCGCTGGGCATAGCGATCAATCATGCTTTTTTCTTGCAAAGAAAAGCTATTATTCGTTTCCTTTCTCGGTATCTATAAAGAAACGATCGTACTCATCGGCTTCTTCACCCGGAGCGAGGTTGTCGTTCCGATCTCGAGGATTGTATTTGAGTACCTTGAATTCCGTACGCCTGTTTGTCTGATGTTCCTCCTCGTTTTGTGCGTCTTTGACAATCAGTTGAGATTCACCATAGCCTTTAGCAACAATTCTGGCAGGCTCAATACCTTTAGTAATGATGTATCGAACAGCAGATTGAGCTCTTCGTCTTGAAAGATCAAGGTTATAATTGTCATCTGCCCTAGCATCCGTATGCGATCCTAACTCAATATAAATTTCAGGATTGTCATTCATAATCAAGACCAAACTATCCAATACAGGCTCAGCATCAGGTCGAATGTCTGCTTTGTTAAGATCGTAGTAAATGTTGTTAAGCACGATGGCTTTTTCCAGAACGATACGATCCATCTTGATCTTAGTCTCGAAATTTATATTGGTCACTTGCTCAGTCAAAGTAGATTTATCAACCGTTTCTCCAATCGTACTGAAATCTTTTCTTGTAGTCCAATAATCAGTTTTTTCTCCTATCAGATCATAGCTTTCTTCGGTGTAAACTCGAAAGTTAAATTTACCATCATTGCCCGTGAACGTTTCATCAATAACTGTCCCATCATCGGCTGTTAAAGTGACTTTAGTGTTTGGCAAAATAATCTCCTCACCAGAATCGTCTGTAGTGACTGTGGTTCCAGCCAAGAAGTAGTTGACTACTCTAAGGTTCGGATCCTCATTGACAAACGTGTAAATATCATCATCTCCTTGACCACCTTTTCGATTGGATGTGAAGAATCCGCGCGTCAAATTAAATTCATAGTATCCAAAGTCATCCTGATGAGAATTCATTGGTTTACCCAAATTCTCAACTGAAATTTGTCCACCTTGTCTCACCGCACGGAAAATATCAAGGTGTCCGAGACCGTGATGTCCATTCGAAGAAAAATACAAGCTTCCATCTGAGCTGACAAATGGAAACATTTCATTTCCTGGCGTATTGATTTCAGGTCCAAGGTTTCTTACATCTACCCATCTACCACGCCTGTTGATCGTAGCGGAATAAAGATCATTTCCTCCATAACCCCCAGCTCTATCTGATGAGAAATAAAGGGTTTTCCCGTCTTGACTCAAGGCCGGTGTGGAATCCCAAGCATCGGGATCGTTTATTGCTAGTGGAACCGGGTCAGACCATTTTCCATTTCTAAATCTTGAGAAGAAAAGATGTACGTTTGAATAGCCAGTTGCTTTCCCGTTATTTCCTTTAGCGAAAATGATAGAATTGCCCCCTGGCATGATTGCAATCGATCCTTCATTGGTATCAAAATGATTGATGACAGGATCTAGCGGACTAAGCGTAGATAAGTTAACATTCGCTCCACGTGTCGCGACCTGATAAATATCTGTGAAGTGAGTTCCGGTCGTTTTATAAATTTTCCCACCATCTCTGTTGGAGGTAAAATACAATTTATTGTTGCTGTAAACCGGAGAATATTCAGCACTTGCGGTATTAATCGCATTCAGATTTTTTACGCGGTAATAGCTGTTCTGCCCATGCAGGTCATCAATGTTATCAATACTATGAAGTTCCTTCTCTGCCAATTTCTTCATGTGTGGGTCATTAGCCTTAGGGATGTACTTTTCAAGGATTGCGCGAGCTTCATCGTATTTCTGCTCAACTTTTAGACCATGAGCAAGGTGAACATAAACGGATTCATTGGTGCTTCCTTGTTTTAGTGCTTCCTTATAAAACGGAATAGATTCAACCAGTCGATTTGATTTTTGGAAAGCATCTCCAACGACTACATTCTCCTCAGCAGAATTTTTCGTGGGGTCATTTCCATGCTTTGCAATTACAGCATCAAATTCTTCTTTATCAATGCTGCTTTGTACAGAGCATCCAACAGCTAGAATGCTTAGCAATACAATGAATAAGTTTCGCATATCAATTACTATAACGAATTTTTACTGAATCTGATTATCTAATTTACTCAATATGATAACAAGAGCGGATAAAAAGGCCCTAATTGAAATATCGATTCAACCAGGTCTCACCGCTCTCAACTAACCATTTACCTCTGAAATCTCCCAAATTCTGAACGGTATTATTGAATACTTTGGTGCTTGGAAGTAATGCTTTTTCAGCCACTTTTTCTTTTAAACCTTTTACTGGTAAAAGTTGGATATCGTCACCTATCATAAACGCAACTTTGTCATTGTTGATAAGAGAAACCCCAAGCTCATTTTCCAATGCTCGTATAAAATTCACCGAAGCATCAATACTGCATCCGCTGGCCTGACTCACATTTTCATCAAGGGTAATTATCACGAATCGATTGTATAAAACTTCAGAAGAAGCTTTCAAGTCATTTCCGTGAGCTGTCCAATCTTGGATGAACTGAGAAGAAGTCTGACGTATAATTGCAACTTCCTGTTCTGTAAGTTCACGTTCTGATTGATAAATCCACAAACGTGACGTGTCCGGCATCTGATCAATTGTCACTAACATATCACCTTATAAACCTTCGTGTTCGGCAATCAGTTCCGCTAAATCTTTCACTTTAACAGATTCTTCTTTTTCCTTGTTTTTAACTCCATCTGACATCATGGTCATGCAAAATGGGCAAGCAACGGCTATTGTGTCTGCATTGGTGGCCAAAGCTTCTTCTGTACGTTCAATATTGATTTCCTTATTTCCAGCTTCTGCGTCCTTGAACATTTGAGCCCCACCTGCTCCACAACACAAACCCTTCGTTCGACATCTTTTCATTTCTACCAACTCAGCATCCAAAGCTTCCAGAACTTCTCTAGGAGCTGAATAAACATTATTGGCTCGACCTAAGAAACACGAATCATGATAGGTGATCTTTTTGCCTTTAAATTCTCCGCCTCCTTTCAATTCCACTTTCCCTTCATTGATCAGCTCTTGCAAAAACTGAGAATGGTGAACAACATCATAATTCCCGCCCAACTCAGGATATTCATTTTTCAATGTATTGAAGCAGTGTGGACAGGCAGTGACGATTTTCTTAATCTCATACCCATCCAATACCTGAATGTTCGCCATGGCTTGCATCTGGAATAGAAATTCGTTCCCTGCTCTTCTCGCTGGATCTCCGGTACACGTTTCTTCAGGTCCTAATACCGCGAACTTTATCCCGACGTTGTTCAATATTTTCACAAATGCCTTGGTGACATTTTTATAGCGATCGTCATAGGATCCGGCACAACCAACCCAAAAGAGTACGTCTGGTTTTTCACCTTTCGCAACAAGGTCTGCGACTGTTGGTATTGCTATTTCTTTCATTGCTCTTCCTTTAATTCGTTGGCCCAATTAAACCGATCCTGCGCTCCAAACTTCCATGGGGCAAAATTTGTTTCGATGTTTTGGAACATCGCATTCCAAGAAGCCGGTGATCCTGATTCTTCCATGGCTACATATCTTCTTGTCTGCAGAATGATGTCCAAAGGATTAATATTTATTGGACAGGCCTCTGTACAGGCGTTGCAGCTAGTACAGGCATTAATCTCCTCTTTGGTTATATAATCGCCCAACAACGATTTGCCATCTTCCAACCCATTTTTTCCAACTTCTTCCAATCGATCTCGAGTATCCATCATGATTTTTCGTGGTGACAATTTTTTACCTGTCAAATTAGCTGGACACTCAGAAGTACATCTGCCACACTCTGTACATGCATAGGCATCCATAAGATTTTTCCAACTTAAATCATTTACATCTTTAGCTCCAAACTTCATCCCTTCAGGTGGTGGCGTAGCTTCACCCTCAACCGGCATTCCAAGCATTATTTTAACCTCGTTGGTGATTTCCTCCATATTCATCATCTGTCCTTTAGGAATAATCCTTCCGTAATAGGTGTTTGGAAATGCCATAAAAATGTGCAGGTGCTTAGAGTGTGTCACGTATAAGGCGAATGCGAAAATTCCTACAATGTGAAACCACCAGGCACCTCTTTCAATAAGAACAAGACTTCCAGTGTCAATTCCATTTAAAAAAGAAAACATTCCAGCACTTATTGAAAAAACTCCCGTTTGTGAATAGTGATCAGCTCCTCTTGTTTGGAGGATTTGGTCAGCACCATTCATTCCAAGAATCGCTACCATTAAAAGAATTTCAATGATTAAAATGAGGTTAGCGTCAAGTGTTGGCCAGCCTTGCATTTCAATCTTGTGAAATCTCTTGACTCTTAGAACATTTCTCCTGATCAAAAAGAAAATACAGGAAATAAGAACGCCTAATGCGAGTACTTCAAAAAAGTTGATCAGGAAAGTATAAAATGAGCCAAGGAAGGGAGCGAAGATTCGATGTGTTCCAAAAATTCCATCGATTATGATCTCAAGAACTTCAATGTTGATAAGAACAAATCCCAAATAGATCAGTAAATGAAGAAAGGCTGGAATCGGGCGTTTGAACATTTTTGATTGTCCAAAAGCTACTAGCAACATGTTTTTTAATCGCTCACTTTTGTTATCAGATAAGTTAGCTTCTTTACCTAGCTTAATGTTATCTGAGATCTGTTTGATCCTCTTGAAAATCAAAACCCCAAAGAAACCAGCAACGACTAAAAAAATAATTTGTGAGAGATACTGCATGAATATTGAATTCCTGTTTAACTATTGTTCCTAACTATTTTGCCTTTTCATAGAATTCTCTACTTTTGCCAACTCATTTTTTGGTGCTGTAGCTCAGTTGGTAGAGCATCGGACTGAAAATCCGTGAGTCGGTGGT
>JANQSI010000015.1 GCA_028284125.1 Cyclobacteriaceae bacterium | reverse complement strand
ATTGTTTCGCTATTGGACTATCCATGGCTTATCCTAGGGAAGTCCATGGGAAGTCTATGGCTTATCCCTGACTAATTCATGGGTTTGTTACGGTAAATCCATCATTTCTCATTTGATAATATCAGGTAACGAATAGGGTTATAAGGCTATTGACACGAAAGCAACTTCTGCGCTAGAGTGACTATTCAATAAAAAAAGTCCCAACCTTGGTCGGGACTCATTCTTGGCAGAATACCGGATGCTGTCCGGCCAGTTATGACTAAACACCTAGTCAAATTTCAATTATGAATTAAGAATTGTGAATTAGAAATTATTGATGATTTCCATATTCTTAATTTTCAATTCATAATTTTTAATTGTCTAATCCACATTATCATGAAGGAACTTGTTACTCCCCAGGATCTGATTGTCTTCTGTTAAGTTGAACTTTGAAATGTTGTTTTCAGAAGAATGCGGCGCATCTTTCAGCTTTACATTCTTACGCTCGTAAGCTGGAACATCTAATCGCTCCTTGAATTCTTCCGTTGGCATTTCATATTTCTTCCCTTCAAATTCAGCTTCTCTTCGAGCTCGTTGATCTGCTAACTCCTGCTTCTTCGATTGCGACATCTGATTGAAGGCATCATCAATAATCACCTCCTCTTCATTTATTTCTTCTCCTTCGCTAAACTTCTCAGTGAAATCAAATTCGAATTCAGGTTCTTTTGCTTCCAAACGATCTTCTTCTTCCACTTCTCGCTTGATCTCCTTTTTCAACCAGCCAAACTCATAGGAAGTCTCATCCGTATCCTCTTCTTCATCGCCTTTGAAAACAAAGTCTTCCGAAGGCTGATCACGTTTTTCATCAAAGAGCTCAATCTGCTTATCTGACTCAAGGTCAAACAACTGCTTGTCTTCATTCTTGTTGACATACTCTCCAGCTTCGCTCACTTCACCAAAACCAGTGGCAATAACAGTGACTCGAATGTGATCACCTAGATTACTATCTACCCCGTGACCGAAGATTACTTCAGCATTGTCTCCAGCATACTCCTGTATGTAGTCCGTGATATCAGTCAGCTCATCCATTTGAAGTTCGGCTTCTTCTCCAGAGATAATGGAGAGTAAGATTTTCTCAGCACCGTAAATGTTTTGCTGATTCAATAGCGGAGAGTTCAAGGCCTCTTCTGCTGCTCTTCTTGCTCTATTTTCACCTAATGTTTTTGCTGATCCCATAACTGCGGGACCGGCATTTTTCATCACCGTTTTGACGTCTTCAAAATCCACGTTTACATATCCCGGAACAGTAATGATTTCAGCTATTCCTTTTGCAGCTGTGGTTAACACATTGTCCGCCTGTCCAAATGCGTCACTTATAGACAAGTTGCCGTAGATTTCTCTTAGCTTATCATTCATAATGACCAGCACGGTATCACAGTACTTTTTAAGCTCCTGGATACCTTCGTTCGCCGCTTCCATTTTCTTCTTTCCTTCAAAAGCGAATGGTGCAGTCACGATCCCTACAGTTAAAATGTCAAGCTCACGTGATACCTGCGCGATGACTGGTGCTGCCCCGGTCCCAGTTCCACCACCCATTCCGGCCGTGATGAAGACCATCTTGGTATCCTGCGACAATAAGTCCCGGATTTCTTCTTTACTTTCAATCGCAGCACTTCGTCCTTTATCAGGATTAGCGCCAGCTCCCAAACCACTTGTGAGGTTAATCCCAATTTGAAGTTTGTTTGGGACTGAACTGCTCTCAAGGGCCTGGCTGTCGGTGTTGCAAACCACAAATTCCACATCCTTGATCCCAAGGCTATGCATGTGATTCACTGCGTTACTTCCGCCTCCACCTACGCCTACTACCTTAATAATAGACTTATGGTGTGAAGGCAAATCGAATTGATACATGTTTTCTGCCATAATTGTATAGTTTATAGTTGTCAGTTAGTTAGTTGTCAGCGGTCTAGCTCCCAGCAAATACTGATTGCTGATTACTGTCAACTGATTACTAGCAACTAGTTTATCTTATCATCAAAATCATCGATCAGCAACCCCTTGGTTTTCTCCAAAATGTTGCTGAAAAATTTGTTTCCAGGTTTTTGTTTCTTTCTTTCAGTTCCTGGTTTTTCAATTTCATATCGTTCTTCTCGCATGTCAAGTGCCTTGAATCCAGAAAGCACAAGTCCTACTGAGGTTGCGTACATCGGACTCTTCGCTTCGTCCACTTTGCATTTTCCTAAATGCTCGTTTGGATAGCCAACACGAGTATCCAATCCAGTCATGTATTCAAAGAGCTGACTCAGGTTCGTCAACTGCGAACCTCCACCTGTCACAACCACTCCAGCTGCTAGTTTTTTATGATAGCCGGAGGTAATGATTTCTGTGTGTACAAGCTCAATGATCTCCTGCATTCTGGCTTCAATGATGTGGGCAAGATTCTTGATTGAGATTTCCTTTGGAGGACGATTTCTTAACCCTGGAATTGAAACGATTTCATTAGGGCTTGCCTCTTCGGCAATCGCTTTTCCAAATTTTGTTTTTAACAACTCCGCCTGGTGTTCCATCACCATGCATCCCTGCTTGATGTCAGCTGTGATGATGTTACCACCGAATGGGATCACTGACGTGTGTCGGATGATGTTATCATAAAAAACAGCCACATCCGTGGTGCCACCGCCTATATCTACCAAACAGACACCCGCTTCTTTTTCTTCATCACTTAGTACTGAAAGGCTGGAAGCAAGCGGCTCAAGAATGAGGTTTTCAATCTCAAGGCCCGCTTTTTTCACACACTTATTAATGTTATTGATCGCATTGGTTTGTGCCGTAATGATATGGAAGTCAGCTTCCAACTTCACTCCTGTCATCCCTACCGGATCCATGATTCCTTCTTCGTAATCCACGATGTAATCTTGCGGCATCACGTGAATGATCTCGCTACCTGGAGGCGTAACGATTCGATGCATGTCACTGGTGAGCCTGCTCAGGTCTTCAATCGTGATTTCTTCATCCGTTTCTCGAGTGATCGATCCATGGTGCACGGCGCTCTTGATGTGCTGACCTGCAATACCCACGTTCACAATCCGAATATCAATTCCGGACTGCTCACTGGCTTCTGCAACCGCTTTCGATATCGCTCGTACGGTTTTGTCGATATTGGTGACAATTCCGCGGATGACACCATCTGAGACGGCTTTGCCCATCCCTAATATTTCGAGTTTTCCAAACTCATTTTTCTTGCCGACAATGACACAAATCTTGGTTGTTCCAATGTCGAGTCCTACGATGATTTTATCCTCCATAATTTCTACTATCTAAGTGGTTACTACTGTATTCTATTTTTATATTATTAGACCTAACTACGCTACTGTCATTCTGAACTTGTTTCAGAATCTTCCGTGCTGGCGTACTTTTCTGAAGACCCCGAAACAAGTTCAGGGTGACTTCATGAGATTTAGTCAAGAAAGACTGGACATTCCAATCATGCTTTATAAAACCTCCATGCATCAAATTCAGGGTGACTTGGGTGTTAGATTTCGGTATGTATTTAGTATTCATCATTCCTATTCACAAATAATCTGATTATCATATTTCAAATTGACAAGGCTGTAGGTGTTCCAGCCTTTTTTTGGTAAAATTTCTTTGTAAAAGACCATGAGCCTTCCAAACTTGGCATCCAGATCTTCTGGTTTTCCTAGCGCTATTTTTTGCTTCGTCACCTGAGGCAGCAACTCTATGTCACCATCTTCCAATACTATGATGTGCGCGATTTGTGCTCTCCAGAATTCGTTTGATTCCACATACTTCAGAAGTTCAAAAACTTTGTTTCCATATGTTGATTCATTCAGGTTTTCTTCCCAGCCAAAATCAAAAGTTGTTTCGAGCAATGGCACTCGTGCTGTATGCTTGGCATTGACCGGTAAAACCCTTCCTTCTGTATCAATGTATCTGTCTTCACCTCCGTTGATCAATACACGCGCAATCGGTTTGCTTTGCTCGACAGAGACCTTCAATACTCCTTTTAGATCTCGATAAACCTGGGCGTCTTTGATAAATGGGTTTTTCTCAATGCGTTCTTCAAGGACCTTGGGACTTAGCTCCGAAAGCTCTGAGCCGACAATGAAATCTGACGCATCCAGGGACATTAGGCTCATCACTTCCATTTGATCAGTAAAGAAGTTTCCATCTTCCTGAGCAATGGTGATGTCTATTTCCTGAACGGTTCGGTCTGAATTTTTAATCCCAGTAAATGTGATCAGACTGAGGATCAGAAGCCCGGAAAAGGAATAAAGCAATATGTCTTTTTTCTCTTTACTCATCGTCATCTAAACTTTTCGACTCCAATACATCATAGCTTTCGCCATATCTGTCTCTCAAATGTTGCGCGATTACAGGTACTTCTTTATCAATATCTCCGGCTCCCACGGTGAGAATTACATCCAAATCACGTTTGGCCAGCTCTTCATATAGCGTCGTTTTGGTCACTAGTACTTTGTTTTCATTTTCCATTAAATCGTAAATGGATTTTGAAGAGATTCCCTTAATCGGTTCCTCCCGCGCTGGATAAATCTCCATTAGGATTACCTCGTCCGCTTTGTCCAGCTCCGCTGCAAATTCCTTTTTGAAATCTCGGGTTCTGGAGTACAGGTGTGGCTGGAAAATGACGGTGACTTTGCGCTTTTTCGAAAGCACTCGCACTGATTTCAAAAAAGCTGCAATTTCTTCGGGATGATGTGCGTAATCATCTATTAGTGCTGATTTAGGATTTCTATAAACAAACTCAAATCTTCGCTTCACGCCCATGTAGGTCTTCATCCGTTTGCGGATCTGAAGTCCTTCCATTCCCATTTCAAGTGCCACTGTGATGGCTGCTAGCGCATTTTCTACATTATGATAACCGGGAACTTCGACATAAACGTCAGAGATTTTTTCCATGCCATAGCGGTATGTAAATACAAATGCACCATTCACAATTCGCAACGCATCTGCAACAGCATCTCCGCTTCGAATCGCGTAAGAAATGTACTTGTGACCAGGATTGATCTTGTATCCTGCCTCGGAAGACATCAATACTTTTCCGCCTTCAGCAGTACGTTTAACAAACTCCTCATAGGTATCTAGCATGGTTGTTTCATCACCGTAGATATCCAGATGATCGGCATCTAGTGATGTGATTACAGTGATATTCGGATGGAGTTGAAGAAACGACTTATCATATTCATCTGCCTCCACAATGATGGGTGCCATCTTGTCTCCAATCATTAAGTTGGATCCGGTATTGGTCATGATGCCACCGACAAAGGCTGTACATCCTTTCCTTGACGCACCTAACAAGTGAGCGATCATGGAGGCTGTTGTTGTTTTTCCATGTGTTCCGGCCACAGCGATCGTGAAACTGTTTTCTGTGATAATGCCTAAAACTTCCGCTCGTTTTTTGACTGTGAAATTTCCATCGCGGAAAAAAGTCAGTTCGACATGGTCATCAGGGATTGCCGGGGTGTAAACAACGAGTGTTCCTTCATCTTCAAGAAATTCATTCTTAATCAGCGTCGGCTCGTCTTCAAAATGAACGTCAATTCCTTCTTCGATTAATTGGGTGGTGAGTTTGGTCTCTGTTTTATCGTATCCTGCAACAGGCTTTCCGGACGCATGAAACCACCGAGCAATGGCACTCATCCCGATACCGCCGATACCGATGAAATACACTCGTTCTATGTCTTTTAGATTCATGCGATCAATTTAATTACTTCGTTGGCAATATCTACGGCAGCATTTTCATGTGCCATCGATCTTATTTTAGCTGCTAGTTTTTCTTGTTCTGACTCATCTGATAATAGAGAAATTGCCTCGTCAATCAAATGTTCTCGTGCTTGATCATCTTTCACCATGTTAGCCGCTTCATTTTCAACCAATGCACGTGCATTGATCGTTTGATGATCTTCTGCCACGTTGGGCGAAGGCACCAAAATGGCCGGCTTTCCTGTGAGCATCAGTTCTGCGATGGAAAGTGCTCCTGCCCTGGAAACTACTACATCTGCAATGGCATAAGCGAAATTCATTTGTCTGATGAAATCTTTGATCACCACGTTTTTATTTCCTTCCCCTGCTCTTTCCAGCATTTCATCATAATAGAAACCTCCGACTTGCCAGATCAACTGGATATCATTGGTTTCCAATTTCTTCAATCCGCCTAGCACACTTTCGTTGATTGTCCTGGCCCCAAGACTTCCGCCAATCACCAGTAGTGTTTTCTTTTCAGGATCCAACTCAAAATGCTTCCATGCCTCTTCTATTCGATTTGGATTCAATTTGATGGTCTTTCGAACCGGGTTTCCAGTCACTGCGATTTTCTCCTTCGGGAAATATTTTTCCATTCCTTCGTGAGCAACACAAATCGTATTGACTGATTTTGACAACCACTTATTGGTTAACCCTGCGTAGGAATTTTGCTCCTGGATTAAGGTTGGGACTTTCTTTCTTGCAGCCACATACAAAAGCGGACCGCTCGCATATCCTCCAACCCCAACCACCGCATCCGGTTTAAATTCTTTGATCAAACGTGCGGATTGCAACAAACTGGAACACAACTTGAATGGAAACATCAGATTATCTGCAGAGACTTTTCTCTGAATCCCACTGATCCACAATCCTACGATCTTAAAACCAGCCTCGGGCACTTTCTTCATTTCCATTTTTCCCTTTGCTCCAACAAAAAGGATCTCTACATCTTGAAGAATTTCCTTCAATGCCTGTGCAATGGAAATTGCAGGGTAAATGTGGCCTCCGGTTCCACCACCGCTAATCATGATCCGATATGTTCGTTCCTTTTCGATTATGCTGCTTCTTTATATTGATTTCCAAATGTTCCATCAAACTCATCAATTTCTCCACGACTCACGCTAAGGATGATTCCCAGAGTGATTCCAGCAAATAGTTGCGATGTACCGCCCATACTGATAAATGGAAGTGTTAGTCCAGTCACAGGTCCCAATCCAACAGCTACACCCATGTTGACGATCGCCTGAATGACAATTGCAAAGCTCAACCCCGCAGACAATAATCCGCCGTAGGCTCGATCGTTATCTTCTGCTGCTTTCATTCCTCGATAGAGTAAAGCGAGATAAAGGAATAAAATGATGGCTCCACCCAACATGCCGTATTCTTCCACGATGATTGCGTAGATGAAATCAGAGTATGGGTGTGGTAAGAAATTTCTTTGATCACTTTGTCCAGGTCCTTTTCCAAAAAATCCCCCGGAAGCAATTGCCACATAAGCTTGCTTGGCCTGGAATGGCGTATCGTTCGTTACAAAATCTTCGATTCGGTTAATCGCGGTTGTTCCTCGTTGACCAACGAAAAAGGAAATCGAGCCGAACATAGCTCCGATCATTACAAGCAGGATCAGGTATTTCACAGGCACTCGACCAATAAATAGTACCAGCATGCACGTTAAGAAAAGTAAGATCGCTGATGAGAAATTGGTCAAGGCGATTAATCCACAGATCAAGCCGATCCAAAAGAGCATTGGGATAATGGCTTTTTGAAAATCATCAATGGCATGCTGCCGTTTGGAAAGCATGCTGGCCAATGTGACAATCAACGCCAATTTTGCTAAGTCAGATGGTTGAAACGCTTGATTGATGATCGGGATGGTGATCCATCTGGATGCTTCGTTGATGTTGGTCCCGAATAACCACGTAAATAACAATAACGGAACGCTTAGCCATAAAAGTAGCCTGGATATTTTCGAATAATACCTGAAGTCAATTTTATGCGCCACCCAAATCGCCACCAAGCTCAATCCAACGAGTATTGAATGTTTGATGAGGTAATATTCAGTATTCCCGCCCATCATTTTGTAGGCCAAACTTCCTGTGGCACTGTACACAACCAGAATACTGAAAACGGAAAGCACCAAAACGATGAACCAAATAATTGGATCGCCCTTCAAGTTGCTGTATGCCCAATTTTTAATAGCTGTCATGACTTTGTGACTTTTACTTTTTTACTAAGTGCTTTCACTGCCCGTCTGAATTTATCTCCACGATCTTCGTAATTATCAAATAGGTCAAAGCTGGAACATGCCGGTGACAACAAAACCACATCTCCCGGTTGGGCCCATTCACGAGCTACTTCTAATGCATTTTTGACTTTGTCCACCTCGGCTAATTGTTTGGTTTTTCCTGTGAAGAAATCAACCAATCCGCTGTTATCCTTTCCAAGACAGATAAGCCCTTTTACTTTCTCTTCAACCAGTTCCTCTAATTGACGATAGTCGTTTCCTTTATCAATGCCACCTGCTATCCAAATGATCCCTTGTTTGATTCCATCCAATGCGTAATAGACAGAATCGACATTGGTTGCCTTTGAATCGTTGATGTAGGCCACACCTTCAACCTCAGCGACATATTCCAATCGGTGCGGAGCATTTTTAAATGTTTTGAGGCCCTTCATGATCTTTACAATAGGCACATTCAAGTGAATCGAGCTTAAAACTGCCGCCATGCTGTTGACCATGTTGTGTTTTCCAATCAAGGAGACTTCTGAGACGGGAATTTTGTGATGTTGTTCGTTGTTTCTGTATTCATAATTAAAGATCAAATGATCTTCTTCCAGATAGGCTCCCAACTTATCATGTTTGGAAGCGGACATGGCAAAGACACAGCTTTCTGCTTTTCTGCGGTTTAACTCTTCTGTTATTGGTTGAGAATCAATACAGTAAATGAATGCTTCTTCTTGTGTCAGGTTCTCAATGATTCGAAATTTGGAAGACACATAGTTTTCAAACTTGTTGTCGTATCGATCTAAATGATCGGGAGTGATATTCAGCAAAACGGCAATGTCTGGTTTGAACTCGACAATACCGTCTAATTGGAAACTACTGACTTCAACTACATAATAATCATATCCTCCTTCGGCCACCAGTCGTGCAAGGCTGGTCCCGATGTTTCCACCCAAAGCAACTTTGTATCCTGCAGTCTTTAGTAAATGATGGGTTAACAAAGAAGTTGTTGTTTTTCCATTTGTGCCCGTGATCGCAATGATTTTTGCATCTCCCATGAATCGGTAGGCAAATTCAATTTCGGAAACTACTGGTATTCCTTTTTTGACCATCTCCTGGACGAGCTCTGTAGTATCAGGAATTCCAGGACTTTTAACGATTATTTCTGCACCTAGAATTTTACTAACCGAATGTTTGCCTTCTTCAAAATCAATGTTGAATTTTTTCAACAAATCTCTTCTGTCAGCAGTGATTTCTCCACCATCAGACACAAACACCTCATAGCCTTCTTTCAATGCCAGAATCGCTGCTCCAACGCCGCTTTCTCCACCTCCTAATATGACTATGAGTTTTTTCATTATTCTTCGTTTGGTATTTTTTCGTTCATCACCTGGTTAACACAGGTTGAATAGAGCGATAACATGTTGTACCCTTCCTTCAAAAATTCATCAATGAAATTGATCGGCTGGTTCTTGTTAGAGATCTCCAACTGATCAAGCACGAATGTGATTTCATCCAGGTTGTCTTCTATTCTTTCAATGGCTTCTCCCAGTTGATGATCCGTTTTAGCGTGGATCAATTTTTCCAAGTAAGAATGTAGCAATTGTGAACTTCGAATAATCATCGAAGTGGCTTCCGTAAAACCTCCGGTCGGCATTAGCTCTGAGAGCTGCACTGCTCCTTTCTGGACTTTTACGTTTAGGCGATGTAAATCTTCTACTGTCATTTATCGAATTTTTAGGGTTGCTAGAGTGAAAATGGCAAGCAGAATCCCGACTGTCCAAAAACGTGAGACAATCTTGGCTTCATGCAAGCCCTTTTTCTGGTAATGGTGATGAAGCGGAGACATGAGTAAAATCCTCCTACCTTCACCAAATTTTTTCTTTGTGTATTTGAAATAAGAGACCTGAAATATGACAGACAGGATCTCCACCAAAAAGATCCCACACATAATAGGGATCAACAATTCTTTTCTGATCACGATTGCTAAAACTGCAATGATTCCGCCTAATGAAAGGCTGCCAGTGTCTCCCATAAAAACTTGTGCCGGATAAGAATTGTACCAGAGGAAACCGATGCATGCACCGACAAACGCTGTACAGAAGATTACCAGTTCACCGGCATTTGGAATGAACATGATGTTCAAGTAATTGGAGAAAATGGCGTTACCTGATAAGTAGGCAAAAATGGCTAGCGTTAAACCGATAATCGCTGAACTACCTGCGGCTAATCCGTCAAGTCCATCGGTAATGTTTGCTCCATTGGAAACTGCTGTTACAATGAATATGATTATAAGTACATACAGTACCCACGTATAAGATTCTAGGGCTTTCGGAAGTAGCCAGTCGTACTGGAATTCGTTGTTGGCAACAAAAGGTATCGTGGTTACAATCGAATCATATTGGGTGTAGGCTTCACCAGCCATGTCTTGAATGACCACATCTTCGTGAAAGACCAAGGTCAATCCAACAAACAGTCCAAGTCCTACCTGACCAACGATTTTGAATTTCCCTCTAAGTCCTTCTTTGTTTTGCCGCTTGATCTTTAGGTAATCATCAATGAATCCGATTGCTCCCATCCATACTGCAGATACCAACAGTAGAATAACATAGATGTTACTAAGGTCTCCGAATAACAAAGCGGGAATTACAATTGCAGAAATGATGATGATTCCACCCATTGTTGGAGTTCCTTGCTTTTCCATTTGACCATCTAAACCAAGGTCGCGGATAGACTCGCCTAACTGATATTTTCTCAACATGCTTATCAGCTTCTTCCCAAAAGTGATCGTAATGATCAACGAGAGAAGGGCTGCCATACCTGCACGAAATGAGATATACTGGAACATGCCTGCTCCGGGAAAATCTAGTTCGTTTAAGTAATCAAATAGGTATTTAAGCATTTTGTAGTTGTCAGTTATTAGTAATTAGTTGTCAGTTTTTATTCCTTTCGTCATCGCGATCCCGATGAATCGGGAGAAGCGATCTCGTTCAGCCACAGTGTTCATGAGATTGCGTCGGTCGTGCCTCCCTCGCAATGACGTTACCATATTTTCATTCGTATTCTCAATTTTTAATTTCCAATTATTCAGTTGTTTAAAATTTCATTTAACACTTCACGATCATCGAAATGATGACGCTTACCATTCACTTCCTGGTACGTTTCATGCCCTTTTCCCGCTACTAACACAATGTCTTGATCGCTTACCAAATTGCAGGCCGTACGAATCGCTTCTTTTCTGTCTTCTATGATCATCACGTTTCGTTCGAACGTTTTAGGAATTCCAACCTTCATATCATCCAGAATCTTCTTTGGGTCTTCACTCCTTGGGTTATCTGAAGTCAAAATGACTTTATTGCTGAGCGTCGCAGCAATTTTTGCCATCTCCGGTCGCTTGTCTTTGTCTCTGTCACCGCCACATCCTACTACTGTCACCAGTAGTTCATTTTTTGTTCTCAGTTTGTCGATCGTTTGCAACACATTTTCCAATGCATCAGGCGTGTGCGCATAATCCACGATGGCCAGCACATTGGCGGCATTGCTCACTTTTTCAAATCTTCCGCTCACTCCACTTGACACAGATAGACCGCTTAGAATATCTTCTTTGTCTTCATTGAGTAAAACCGCAACCGCGTAAGCTGTCATTAGGTTGTAGGCGTTAAACTCACCAATGAGTTTGAACCAAACATCAACACCACTGAAATTCAGTTCCAATCCCTGCATGGTATTATGAATGATCCTGATTCTGAAATCCGCCATTGACTTAATACCCATCTTGAATTTGTCTGCCTTGGTATTTTGCAGCATCACGCCACTTCGCTTATCGTCAGCATTTACCAAAGCGAATGAGTCTGAACTGAGGCCATCAAAAAGGAGTTTTTTCGCGGCTATGTACTCATCGAATGTTTTGTGGTAATCCAAATGATCGTGTGAGATGTTGGTAAATACACCTCCAGCAAAGTGAATTCCAGCTACACGATTTTGAACCAATGCATGTGAGCTCACTTCCATGAAACAATGGGTACAACCTTCTTCTATCATTTGAGCCAGAAGCTCATTTAATTGAATAGCGTCAGGAGTTGTATAGCTCGCATCCACTACTTTTTTTCCAATGCGATTTTCAACGGTAGAGAGTAATCCGGTTTGATAGCCTAAATGACTAAACAATTCATGCAGAAGTGTAGTACAGGTCGTTTTACCATTGGTGCCCGTAATCCCAACCAATTTCAATTTTTCTGAAGGTCTATCATAAAAATTGGAAGCGATGATGCCTAATGCTTCAGCTGAATTCGCTGTTTGCACGAATGTGATTTTGTCATTGGTTTTTTCAGGCAAGTATTCGCATACAATTGCGTTTGCTCCTTTCTTGATCGCCTGATCAATGTAATCATGGCCATCCACTGTCAATCCCTTGATTGCTACAAAAAGACTATTCTTCTTAACTTTTCTAGAGTCAAATGCAACGTCGGAAACTTTGCACTCGCGATCTCCAGTGAGTGACTGCAATGAGATACCGTACAATATGTCTTTCAGTATCTTCATCAGCTCATCTGAAGTTTAATGGTTGAACCCTTGATTATTCTGCCACCCGGAGTCTGTGACTGAGTTTGGACTCTTCCTCTTCCATCAACCTGAACTTCTAGTCCTAGATTTTCCAGTACATAAATGGCATCACGTAAAGTCATTCCACGAACGTCCGGCACTTTTTCATAATCAATCTTATTGGCTTCCCAATACACCGCATGATCAATCACATCTGTTTTTACCCACTCAGACTCTCCCATCGAATGATTGGAAATACCAAACTCGTTACAGATCATCGTTAGCTCTTGCTGATTGCCAGCCTTTATATATGGGAATACGCCGGTGACTTCAGTACCTTCATTGGTGATCTCATGCAAATCCATTTCAAGGGAATAGATCTTATCGGCTATTTCTTTAAAGACCGGAGCAGAAACATCACTTCCATAAATTTGGTAGCCTTTTGGATTGTCGATCACGACGATGCAACTGTACTTAGGTGCTTCAGCTGGAAAATAGCCTGCGAATGACGTATAATACTCACGTACGTATCGACCATTTTTTACTTTCTTGGCTGTACCCGTCTTGCCTGCAATTTTGTAATGACTGTGACTGATGTTTGAGGCTGTTCCATTTTGAACAACGCCTTCCATCATGGCTCTTAGTTTGTCCAAGGTCTGAGTCGAGCAGATCTTCTTGTTAATTACTTCGGTTTGAAATCTTTCCACGGTTCGATCTGCACGCATCACTTCTTTCACAATGATCGGCTTGACCATTCGTCCATCGTTGGCCACTGCATTGTAAAGCGTTAGCATCTGTAGGGGTGTCATCTTTAACTCGTATCCGTGCGACATCCAAGGAAGGCTTACTCCACTCCATGTGGTATCAGATGGATCTTTGATATATGGTTTTCCTTCACCAACCATTTGAAAATCAAGTGGTTGATCCAGTTTCATGCTCTTTAAGTATTCAATGAATTTTTCCGGATTATCATTGAAGTAGTTCGTCACTAATTTGGCAACTCCGATATTAGAAGACTTTTCGAAAATCTGCTGAACGGATAATTTTCCAAATCCTCCCGGTTTGTGGTCTTTCATTGTTCGATCGAAGAATTCCAATTCCCCACTTCCCGTATCTATTGAATCCGATAATTGGATGTCAGTTTCTTCTAGTAGTGCGATCATGCTTGCCAACTTGAAAGTGGAACCTGGTTCGCGTGAGCCTTGACTTCCTACTGCGTAATTGTATCGCTCGTAATAATCGCCGTTGACGTTTCTGCTCAGGTTGGAGATCGCCTTTATTTCACCGGTTTTCACTTCCATCACCACGGCTACTCCATAATCCGCATCGTGCTTTTGCAGCTCATTTAATAAGGCCGATTCAGTGACATCCTGTAAATCAACATTGATTGTGGTCTGGATATCATAACCATCTACTGGCCTTTTTTCTGTTCCATCATAGATCGGTTTCCATCCTCCGCCTGCCATTTTCTGGTAAAGCGCCTGACCGTTGACTCCTGCCAATTGCTTATTGAAGCTGTACTCCAATCCGACTACTCCACGATCGCTATCGTTTACATTTCCAATTGTTCGGTACCCTAAATGCGAAAAAGGCAGGAAACGCTTTTCTACCTTTTCGAAAATGATCCCGCCTTTTAATCTTCCTTCTCTGAAGATTGGCCAGCGTTCCATCCGTTTCTTGTCCTGGTAGCCAATTTCTTTTCTATTCAGCGTGATGTATCGTCTTCCTGCTTCGCGAGCGTCGTTTATTTTTCGCTTATACTGTGTTGGGTCCAGGTCTTTGTAATACTTTGAAAGCAAATAACACAGTGAGTCGATGTTGTTTTTGTAAAGGCCATCATTTGCTAAATACGGATCAAATGCCAATCGGTAGAAAGGAAGTGAAGTTGCTAATAGACTTCCATCATCTGCATAGATATTGCCTCGCGTTGCTTTGACATTCATCACCTTCATGCCAATGGTTTCGCCAAGATCCACCCATTTGTCACCTTCGATGTATTGGATTTTCACCATTCTGAAGATAACAGCACCAGCTACCAGGAACGTCAAAATGAAGGCGATCCGAACTCGAAATACTATAGCTCTTTTTATGCTCACTCTCCTTTTATCAATACTGGTGATTCTTTACTTTCTTCCAATCCAAGTTCTGCTGCTCGTTTGGCTACTTCAGATTGTTTGCTTTCGTACATAAACTCCGCTTTCAGCGTCGTATAGTCTGCTCGTAGATCCTCAACCTGGACTTCCAACTGATCTATTGATCGAATTTTTTTCTCGGCATAATGACGATTGCCTATGTAAATCACACATAAAAGGGAAAGGAACAGGATCTGTGGAAGGAATCGCACATGGATCACTTCGCTTATAGAGCTGTCCATCCGAAGGAACCGATTGATCACGAAGAATATACCTCCGCGTTCTTCCTTCTGGGGTAATTTGTAGGTGTTTTCTGCCATTTTTTTGAGCGGCAAGTTTTAAGCTTCAAGCTTCAAGTCCGCCTTGCGGCTTGCAACTTGTGTCTTGTAGCTTCCTTACCTCTTTCTGCCAATTCTCAGCTTCGCACTTCTTGCTCGGCTGTTATTATTAATTTCTGCCATGGTCGGGACGATGGGTTTTCGGTTTACCGGATCAAAGACCCGAATTGGATTACCATAAAAATCCTTCTCGTCCGTCCCTTTAAAATTTCCTTTATTAATAAAGTTCTTCACGGGTCGGTCCTCCAAAGAGTGATAGCTCAACACCACTAATCTGCCATCCTTCTTCAGCACCTCTCCTGCCTGAGTCAAAAATTCTTTTAAAGCTTCGATCTCATCGTTCACCTCGATTCGGATCGCCTGGAACACTTGTGCGAGGTATTTCATCTCTCTTCCTTTCGGCGCATTCTTTAGGGCGATCTCCTTCAGCTCATTATTCGTTGTGATCTCGGTATTCATTCTGAAGTTCTCAATCTCTCGAACCAGTGTTCTGGCATTTTTCACCTCACCATACGCACTGAACAAGTGGATCAGATCTTTTTCGGAATACTCATTCAATACTTCGCGAGCGCTTTTTTCTACTCCTTGGTCCATCCGCATATCCAAAACTCCTTCCGCTCTTGTGGTAAATCCACGCTCCGGTTCATCGAACTGGTGTGAGGAAACTCCTAAGTCTGCTAATATTCCGTCTACTTCTTCGATTCCATGAAATCGTAAGTATTTCTTGAGGTGTCGAAAGTTTGACTCAATACATGTGAAAGAACTTTTTTTGTCCGCCTGGGCCGAAGCTTCGGTGAACTGTTGCGCATTCTTCAGGGCATCTTTATCCTGATCAAATACAATTAAATGTCCAGCATCAAGCTGGTTCCAGATCTCTCGACTGTGTCCACCTCCACCGAACGTCACATCCACGTATACACCGTCCGCTTTCAAATCCAGCCCTTCCAGACTCTCGTTCAGCATCACGGGCTGATGATACTGGCTCATGATTCATCATCTAAAAATTTCTGTGCCAGCTCAGAGTACTCGTTCATATCTTCGATCAAATGATCGTTGAATACAGTCGGATTCCACATTTCTATATAGTTGCCCATGCCGATTAGAATAGCTTCTTTCTCTATTTGTGCATGAGCGAGCATGGTCTTGGGTATTAACATTCGGTTGGCGCTATCCAACTCTACCTGGGCGATGCTCCTGAAAAAATTCCGTTTCAGCTTTCGCTGTTCGGGATTGAATTCACTCAGCGATGAAATCTTGTGGTGGATTTTTTTATACTCCACCATTGGGTAGAGGATTAGGTTCGGCTCAAATCCCTTCCGAATAACCAGTTCGTTAGTGGAGACCTCAGGGAGGTTGGTTTTAATCTTT
>JANQSI010000019.1 GCA_028284125.1 Cyclobacteriaceae bacterium | reverse complement strand
CTAAGTTCTTCCGACTTCTGTTCAAGCCAAGGTTCAAGATCTGTCGCCTGAATATCTTTCGAGGCAATCTTAAATAGCGGCTCCATCTTCATTCGTTTTATGAGGCAGTTCAGTTATTAACAAACGATCTTACTTTAGAGTCCCACGGAAAACTTGTTGTCCAGATTGATTAGGATCCTCTGTTGTCAATACGGTTTCTTGAAATGAATCATGCTTAGGCTCAGTACCTACAAACCATGAACAGCGCCATAATCCCTTGGGATCTTCAAAAGCAGCCGTCATTGCAGGACCTCCTGATTTAACCCATACAATATCTCCTTCTTTAATACTCATAAACGTAATTTATTTGATTGCAAACACTATTCTCAATCACCAATTTGCGTCACTACTTCCTCCATTGTGTAATGCACAAATTGCATTCCTAGTTCAGTAAGTTCATACTGATCAACATCATCGAATGCCGACTTAAGTGTTGTAGATTTCGATCGAGTCCTTGTCGACTTTTTTATGAAATTACCTTGATAATCTGTTTCCCTGTGTTGTCTAATTATTCCACCAGTACTTAGATCTCTAATTAGGAGTTTATATAAATCCGCTTGGACAGAATCTTCTCTAGGGTTGGATTTACTTATGTTTCGCCATATACGACCCCTCGTAATTCCTCGGTTTTGATAAATCTCTTTTATTACCATGAAATGTGTTTCATGGTAATTTCTAATCCATTCCAGGAACAAGCGTATCATATCATCAGTTGATAGGGATGTGGCACCTGCGTTAGTCAAAAGTTTACGGATGTATTCTTTCTTTTCGAATGTTTCGGCATTATCCCATTCTTTAAACCCTTTTTTTACAAGCGTTTGATATTCCTCAGATTCCATTCTCAGCTGACCTTCCTGACCAACACTCTCAAGTCTACTGATTATCTGAAATATTGTAGTGCCTAATTCTTTGATCTTTCTTTGATGCTCCTCTAGCCACAGACTTTGCAAATCATTTAGTTTTTGCTGCTCTTTTTCAGCATGAAGTGCTGAGCTTGCACCCATAAACCCTCCTACCCAAGGTATACTAGAAAGAGCAGAAATAATAAACCTTGTAATCCTAAATTTCTTCTCCTTATCCTTAATCTTCGAAAGTTCATCTTTAATCTGATCTATTGAATCAACTTCTACCTCACTGCTCATCTTATCTTATCTGGGGGGTGCCACAATTTAGCATACAACAAACATAACGGCAAGGTAAAACTCCCGAAAGTATTATTCCTTTACTCCTTCTCTTCTTAAATATTAATAGAGCGTTGATCTCTTGCTAAATTTTGTGACATGTCTGTGCTTTTTGTGCTGGTGAATCATCTTATAAGGTAGCACAATTTGTATTAATTACATAGTGAACGGTTGGGTTTAGATGTTTTGTATACTTCGAATTGGTGGTTGATATGTGTTAAAGCTGTATTCACAAATAATGGATTTTGATTAACTTTCAGTTATTTAAGACTTAGCAAGTTCACCGCAAATTGAGTTTCAACCTTTTACAGGTTAATACATTGCAGTGCTTTGGTTGATAGCAAGGGTATTTAAAACATAAAGCCACATGTCTGATGGATATATTGATATAGTCAACGAATTAGAGAAAGGTCTAAAGAGCTATGCAAAAAAAAGTTTCGAACCATTTAGCACTCAATTTCTCGGAGGTGATGAGATAGAGAAGTATTTCAGCGATCAATGGCAAGACGATCTGAAAAAAGCTAGAATCTCTAAAAGAACTCCACTTCAAATTGAACGAGATAGAATCTTGTACTCAAACGGAATGAGAAAGCTTAATGAGAAAAATCATGTTTTGTTTAGTGGAAATCAGAAGATTGTAAGAAACTACACTACCCATACTATGCGGATGGCTCAGGTGTCTCGGGCTATTTCGCGAGGACTTGGACTTAATGAGGATTTTGCTGAAGGCATAGCATTGGGTGCAAAGGTTGGATCCATTCCATTTGTTCATATTTCAAAAATGGAAATTTCAAAGTGGATTCAGAATAAAGTGACCGAAATTGATAACATTAGGGTTACTCCTTCAATTTCAGAAGGTAATAAGCAATTGAAACTCTTTTTGGGAAAGGAATTGGAAATCCCAACCTGGCTTGATCAAATAAAATCTACGGAAGTAAATGATAGTATTGCAAAATTTTTTCCATGGGGAGGAGGTAATAAGCAAGCTTTATCATATTCAAGCGGTAAGCAAGGATATTGGATGCTCAGTTCAGATCCTTATTGCCTAGAAGCTAGGCTTAAATATTATTCACCTGAAATGATGTATGGAATATGGAGACATTCTTTACAGAAAGACTTGGAATCTTCATTTTACCATAAGTTCACCTTCCCTGATAAAAATGAATACTCGCTATCATCAGAAAGTAATGACAGTTTTGAAGCTACCGTAGTTCGGTACGCTGATGATATTACTTGGGTAATTGAGAATATAAATGATGCTCACCAGGTGGCACAGGCTGGAGATCAAACTAACATTTTCAAGGAACTTGATAACTTCATAGGAGATGAGCTTCCTTCCAATCTATCTATGGCTATTACTCGTGGGAATCCAGGGTTAATGTATACCTACTTCATCGATAATTTTGTTACCCATTCAGAGACGGTTTTAAATGAGGCATTGAAATCGGAGGAGAATATTACTAGGAAAATCTTACTAGGAGAAAAAGTTCAAATTGGATTATCAGTCGAAGCAGCTACCGCATTATTGAAACTCAAGGATTTTTTGAACCAATCAATTTTTGGAAGTGCAAGAATTGAAAATAGGAACAAAATGTTGGCTACCATAGCAAATGCCACCATGGGAATCCTTTGGGATAACAAAGGAACACTTTGGCAAATAATAGAACAGAAAGGAAGACATGAAGGGTGGACTAGGGCCCAAATGGACCAGATAGAGAAGTGGATGTCGGATGATATTTATAAGATTCAGATTATCGTGAATGCATTTTCTGAGATGTCAGATAGTGAAGTTTTTCATTTTATTGGTATAGAATCCTTCTAACGAAAAAAATATGAGCGAACTAAATTTTAAATTGGCATTGGCAAAAATTCAAGCTCAAGTTCAAAAGGAACGAGAAGCGAGAGAAGAAAGCTACAAGAATTATCCAGATATTAACAGGTACTTTGCTTTTGTAGACCTAGCTTCTAGTAGTAATTATCGTGTAGCTAATGGTAGCGAAAAGGGATATCTACGTGCTGAAGTTTTTTTCTCCATCATTCGTTCTAGCATTGCTTCTTGCCCAGAAGTTTCTGTTTTAAAGGAAATAGGTGATGAAGCACTCCTAGTTTCATCTGAATTTAGAGTGTTGATAGAATCTTTGATCATTATCAATCAAGTAGTGAAGGAAATGGAATTGGTTGCTGGTTCTCAGAGGTATCCTCTTGAAGTTAGAATGGCTATTGGAGGTGGGATAGTAAAAAAGTTAAAACGCCCGAATGAAGATTATATAGGAAAATCGGTAGATCAACTCGCAAGAATTATGGGCATCAGGTCTGATTTATCCAACTTTCTAATACATGAGAATTTGTATAGTTCCAGCGGAATATCAGACATAATCAAAGAATATGATTTTCTTGAAGTTTCAGATCAACTACCGATTTCAGAGGAACAATCTAAAAATGCACTTGAAAAAATATATTACAGAGAGTTCTATATAGATCGCAATTCAATTTCTGAATATAGAAAGAACTTTAAGTATTGGGTGTAGCTTCTATTGAGTTAGATCTTCTTTCTAATTAATTGCAATTAATTACGGTATAAGCTATTTTTAATAAATCATTATTTGAGACTTAAAATCAACCACCAATGTCTAAACAAGATTTTTGTCAGGAATTGCTTGATCACCTAGAATCAATTCATCCAACCAAGGTCCCGAAGGTAACCGCACTGGAAGAAACAAGACTAAGAACATTGATCACAAGCGGTCAACATTACAGTGTGAGAATTATTGATAACTACAAGGACAACTGGGGAAAAATCTTGGTTACAGGACCTAATGGCGAAACTGAATATTATCACAACCTCCTAATGCCGGATTTTTTATTCAGGACTGAATAAAGGAGCTGTTTTTTTGCGTTCAAAAATATTTCTTTCGTATCTAACTGATCTATTTTCTCTTATCACTCCCATTCCCGAAGACAATCAAGTTAAACATCTCTCTCATTCTTGATCTTACTCTATTGCCATAGATGGATTCTATTTCTGAACTATTGAGGTTGGTGGTGATATGGGTTCTCATTGCGTGGCTGACCAGAAGATCGTATCGGGAGAGTAGGACTTCTGCCATGACATTGCACTCGTTACCATAGTATTTCAGATTATTCTCTACTCCCAAGTCATCGAAGCAGTAGATTTTTGGTTCCTTTTGGGAACCCAGGAAACGAAAGGAATCGCTGCTGTATTTGCGGATCACTGAATAGCCTTCTTGTATGAATTGGAAGGAGACATCTCTACATGAAATCATGATGTGATGGGTGAAGGCTGCTGAGATGTAGCGCATTAGGTTCATGATGCTGGTTTTTCCGCATCCTATTGGTCCAGTAAGCAGGATTCCTTTTTTGAAGTCAATGTCTAGTTCGTTGGCTTGTTGTTCATCTCGAAGGAAGTAGACTAGTAGCTTGAAATATACTGGGTGGTCTTCGTGGATGATATGGAAGTGGTCGCCGTAGATTTTTTTGCCGGCTTTTTCTAGTACGGCGAGACATTCTTGAAAGGGGAAGATGTTAGATTCATATTTCATTTAGAGGCTCTTTGTCAACTTAGAGTGACAGGGGCTGATGAGTTAAGTGGATGCGTTGTCGTGGTAGAATTCCGGAATGCTGGGTAGCGGATCCAGAATGGCGTCTTTTTTCCCGCCAGGCTGAGGAGCGGATCCAGTATGGCGGAATGGTGTGTAACACGGGGTTGTTTTTTTGAGATCGAGGTGGAAGATCTCGGGTCAGGGCTTTCTGAATTATTGGAAGATCCCGGATCAAGTCCGGGATGACAAGAGTGTTGACAAAAGGAAAGTCTGCAATGACCTTTTGAAAGGTCAAAGGGGTTCGTCATAATTTTTATTTTGATTGACATGTGCGTTTATATGTTTTCCTTGTTTATTATGTTTTATATATGGTCGCAAGACCTTTACAAGACCTTTATCACTACCCTTATCACCTCCTTTATCAAATCTGTACAGGTGTAGCTTGCTTGCTTTGAGTGGATTGAAGGATGGTTCGTACTTGAAATATCCCCACTTGTCCAGCTCCTTTATGCATCTGGTATAGGTGTTTGCTGATCCTATTTTGGACAGTGTCATCAGCTCTTCCCGGAATATGCTGATCGGGTTTTGAAACCGGTTGATGTTCCAGATTTGGAATGCTGCGTGGTATAGAGAGATGTGATGGGGTGTGCATCGTTTGTCTTCATAGATTATTATGTAGAGGTTGTTGAGGTGATGGATGTAATTGACTTGTTGCGTCACTTGAAAGTCGTCTTAGAGTTTTGGAAGATCCCGGATCAAGTCCGGGATGACATAAAAAAGAAGTCCGAGATGACAACAAAGCCTCGTAAATCAATTTGGCATACGTTGACGTTCAAGAGATTTTAGGATTAAGATTCCTCGCTTTACTCGGAATGACGGTTATGAGTGCGGTTAATGGCGTTTGTTTTGTTCCAGCATTTTGAGGACGTCTTCTTTGGAGTAGTAGAGGACTCCTCCGATTTTGGTGTATGGAAGTACTCCTGTGACTCGCATGTTTTGTAGTGTGCCTGGTGAGATTTTCAGGAGCTTTCGAATGTCACTTGATCGCATCCATTCTCTGAGTGTCTCTTTTTGCCCTAGTAGGGTTCGGATCTCTTCTATGAGCTCGTGCTTGAATTCTCTTAAATCGTCTGTTGTAATGATTGTTGCTGCCATGTTTTGTATTGTTTTTGTTTCGAATGCCAAAGCTGGAATGGCTTGACTTCTTTTGTTCACAAGTTGGTATTGGTTGGGAAGGATTTTATTTGAATTCTGACCTGATTTTTTCCTTAATGGATGTTTTGAGGTCGTCTAGCAGGGTGGTTGGATTCTTCTTCAGCTTAATATCTGCGAATATTCGGTAGGTATTACCAATATCGATATTGAAGGTTTGCTCCAGGACATGAATGATGTCTTTCAAGCTTCCATTCACTGATTGTGAGCTGTGGAGGGCATATATGAGCTCTACGAGTTCGGTTTTGGATCGATTCCATTTTAAAGAAATCTGGTTTTCCCAACTTGGGTCCAACCTAGGATTTTTCAGCATGAAGTGTTCTCGCATCAGAAACTCGCTGAAACGTTCGTTGGCTTTTATGGATGATAGTGTCAGATCGCCCGGGGAACTGAACTCTATGTCTAGTGGATATTTTAGTCCTGCATGTATTTTGGGATCGAAGGTTTGATGGGTGAAGTATACTGTGTCAAGTTGGGTCGATCCTGATTGAATGTAGGTGTTGAAGTCACAATATTTTAACAGTGATCTTGATGTGGAATTCATCCAAACGATGATGTGCTGCTTTTTTGTCTTAGTGCTTCCTCGAGGTATCTGCCTTAAGTAATCGAACTTTTTGATCTGGTATTTTAATTCGGAAAAGAATACTGGCTTGATTTTCTTGAAGAACTGGATCTGATCGGATTGGTCTTCCGGAATGTCTGCCATGTATTTGTCTCGAAGGTGCCTCACCAGCTGCTGGCAGAGGTCTATCTTGTTAGCGCATTTTTCATATGTGGTAGTGGTGGAATTTTCAATTTTATGCAAACCGCTCTCCAAGGTTTCGAGGAGGTGTGTATAGTTGATTTCCAAATGGTTCTTGTAAATGTTCTGTTGTTGAATTTAGATACAAAACCATTTATTTTTTTGATTTTTAGCTTTTAACGGAAAGAATTAATTGTCGATTTCTTGCTTATAGTGATTGCTCTTTGTGCTGTATGAATGTGTTTCTGAGGTTTCTAATTGTGATGTATTGGTGAGATAGTTTTTCTGGTATTCCGTTTTCTTCAGTGTTGATGACAAGGATAACGAGTGTTTCATCTAGGACCTGAATGGTTTCTTCTATGGTTTGTTCGTGAAAGTAGGAACCGAAATTGATGATAGATTGCATTAAGTAGTATTGATTTATTATCTATTTGTGTAGATATTCAATACGAATATATCTACTTTTTACACTACTACCAAGTAGTATCCCGATTTTCTACATTACTGAATAGAATTTCTTTTTTGATGGATAGAAAATCGATATTTCATGACTACTTTGGGTGAGTTTTTAACCAGAAAGTCTATTAATAAGGCTGAGGTATCTAGAAAGTCCGGCATTAGCAAATCAAGACTTAGCCAACTATCTGTTAATGAATCTACACGCCTTACTGTAGAGGAACTCTGCAAAATTGCTGATGCGATGGAAATGGACCCTTGTGAGATTCTAAGGGAGATAGTTGATTTTTGATTATATGGAAAAATGAAACTTCATATTGCAAGTTTGTTACTAAGTCTAGCCGTTATAATTGGTTCTTGCAAAGTATCTGAGACGAATACATCAGTAGAAGTAGGTGATCTTTATCAAGGAGGGATCGTTGCTTATCTTCTTAAACCTGGTGATGTTGGATACAACCCTGCAGTCCAACATGGAATCATAGTACCTCCTTTTGATCAAGGTGATGATATTTGGGAAAATGCAAGTCGGATATGCGAAGATTTGGTTTTAAATGGTTATGATGACTGGTACTTGCCTTCAAAGAGTGCTTTGAATATGTTATTTGAAAACAGAATGCTTATTGATTCAGTTGCAAGGGCAAATGGCGGTTCTGCCTTTGTATGGGGTGCTTATTATTGGAGTTCTTCTGAATATGGAAACGGTTTAATGTGGGTAAAACTGTTTAGTAACGGTGCTTGGAATCACTATCAATGTTGCGAAAGATATTTCCGAGCAATCAGATCCTTTTGAAAAAGTAATGTTGCAGAAAGCTAAAGCAAGCCCTACCACCGTAGTAGGGCTCTAAGATGCGGTATCCATTTGCTGATGGATAAATATAGTTACATCGGATTATGTTGGATGATTTGGTTGCATTGTTTTCGGAGTTGGCAATTACCAGATTTTTATTTCCTTCCGCCTAAAGCCATCTTTGAATGGCTGCTTCTTTCATGGTCAAACTTTCCAGAGGTTGGTTTTCGACCGTACAATTCGTCTAGTTCTTCTGTACTTGGATATGGCGCTCTTCCTGTCATGCTGTGAGCTACTTTCATTTTATCCCATACCTCATAGCTTGGTTGATTGTCTTCACTGTATCGTGGGTCTGATACCATTGGTAGTCTTTCCATCTTTGTAATCTCAATGCTGGGAAAGTCAAAGTCGACCACTACTTTTCCTAGCAGCAGGTAACAACCCAGCCCTCGAAAAGGATATTTCTTTAGAGTTGGTGGAAAGTGTGTGGTATCGAAGTAACCTCCTTCTACATCGATCCAGGTGCCAAAGTTCATCTTTAGTTTGCCGTCTTTGCGTTTTATGGGTACGTCCTTAATGGATACCAGGTAGCCAAGCATTCGAACTTCCTTATTTACATTTTTTAGCAGGTCTTTGACTAACACATCTCCACGAAATTTGGTCTTCAGCAAATTGAAAGGTGAGATCGTTACCGGATAGCCAAGTCCTTCTAACTCATCAAATGCATCGGCTATGGGATCATTTTCAATGCTGGGAAACTGGAAGCTTTTTGTTGCTATGTTAAAAAGCTGATCTGCTGGTTTTTCTTTTGGTTGATGGTTGAAGTATTTCTTTGCCTCAATGATCAGGTGTCCCTTTGGTTGGTTGAAAGTCCTACAGGCACCTACATAAATCAGATAGGTGGTTTCCTCATAGGTAATTTCTGTTCGTTCGATGAATGAAATTAGGTCTTGATACGTTCCGTTTCTTTCTCGTTCTTGGGGAATGGTCTCTGCCATTTTATGGGTCAACGAAATGACTTGATTTAGACCTAGATAAATGGCCTCCTCTTTCAGGCATGTTAGGGGTTTGCTGTGATTGATATCGGGTGGCTCTATTTTGGCTCCTAAGATCCGCGCTTCGTTGATGTAAACTTCGGGACGGTAAAATCCGCCATTGTTATTGATCACTCCTGTTATGAATTCTAATGGATAGTAGGCTTTCAGAAATAGACTTTGATAGCTTTCTACTGCGTAGGAGGCGCTATGACTTTTGCAGAAGCTGTAGCCTGCGAAGGAGGCGATCTGGCGGTACACTTCATTGGTTAGCTCTTCTGAGTAACCCAACTTTTTGCAGTTTTCGAAGTAAAGGTTCTTGATTCGTTCTATTTCTTTTTTGGAGCGGGATTTTCCGGACATTCCTCTCCGTAGTACGTCTGCTTCGTCGAGTCCCATATTTGCAAAGTGATGGGCAATTTTTATTACGTCTTCCTGGTATACCATCACCCCGTAGGTATCACTCAATTGTTCTTCAAATACTTTATGGAAGTACTTGATGCGCGAAGGGTCTCTGTGTCGCTCTACGTATTCTCTCATCATACCTGATTGTGCTACTCCGGGACGTATGATTGAGCTGGCGGCTACTAATGTTTCATAGGTATCGCATTTCAGCCTCCTCAATAGTCCTCTCATGGCCGGGCTTTCTATGTAGAAGCAACCGAGTGTTTTTCCTTTTGCTAACATCTCGTTGCACTTGGGGTCTTTTTTGAAACTGTCTGTATCGTGAATGCTTAGTTTGATCCCTCGGTTCTCCTCCACCATCTGGACGGCATCTTTGATGTGGCCCAATCCTCTTTGACTTAGGATATCGAGTTTCTCCAAATGGATGGACTCAGCGATGTACATGTCTATTTCACACGTGGGTACTCCCTTTTGGTAGACATTCATTGCTGAATAGGTGGCTATGGGTTTTTCACTGATAAAAATTCCGCATGCGTGCATGGAGTATTGATTGGGAAAGCCATCGAGCATTGATCCAAATTGATTGATCTTGTTTGTGATATCATGTGATTCTTGCTGATTGAATGGTGTGCGGGAAAGGTGGTCTAATTCTTCTTTGGGCAGCCCATAGACTTTACCTAGTTCTCTTACGACGGAGCGAAATTTAAAGTCTGAGACGGTACCGCAAAATCCTGTGTAGTCTCTGCCAAACCGCTTGAAGATGTAGGCTATGATATCGTCTCTGTCTTTCCAACTCCAATCAATGTCAAAGTCCGGAGGGCTAGATCGTTTTGTATTCAGAAAGCGTGAGAAATAGAGATTCAGCTCAATGGGGTCTACTTCTGTAATCTTCAAGCAATAGGCGACCATTGAATTGGCCCCCGATCCTCTGCCCACGTGAAAATATCCGTGATTGAGGCTGTGCCTGACAATGTCCCAAGTGGTTAAGAAATAGCAACCAAAACGGAGCTTGTGAATTACCTCCAACTCTTCACGTAATCTTTCTAATGCTTTCTTGTCACCTGGTTTATACCTGTCTTTGAATCCTTCCAATGCCAATGACTCCAGGAGTACTTTGTCTTCATAGATACTGCCTGTAAAGCATCGTTTGTTCTTTGGTTCTTCGAAGCTGAACTCAAACTCACATTGATCAGCTAGGCGATTGGTATTCTGAATGATCTGAGGATGGTTTGCAAAGTAGCTCTCCATTTGATCTTTGGGGATCATGATCTCATTCGCTTCTGCTGCTTGCTCTGGTTTTAGGTAACTGAGGAGGATGTTGTTATCGATGCATCTCAATAGTTTATGCAACTCAAATTCCTGGCGTGTTCTTTGGGTAACGGGGTGTAAACAAACGAGCTTATCTATTTGCTTCAGGAGTGGGTTTTTGTAACGCTTTAGCTCGGAAGGTTTGATACCGATGTATTCATGTGGTTGCAGGATGTCTGGGATATTAGTGCTTGGATAAATCACAAATACATTTTGAAAGAAAGGGGATTGATGGGGCATAGGCATTTCTCCCAAATTGGTTTTTGTCAAGAGTTCATTTAGCTCTCTTAGGCCATCGAGGTTTCGGGCTAACCCTACGTATAACAGCTCATCTCCTTTTCGGAATTCACAGCCAACGATTGGTTTGATTCTGTTCTCGTTGCACGCTTTGACAAAATCAAAAACGCCTGTTGTGCAATTGATGTCGGTCAAAGCCAGGTAATCAAGCGAGCACGTCTGTGCTTGTGTGACCAGGTCTTCTACGGAGATGGTTCCGAAGCGAAGTGAGTAATACGAATGGCAGTTTAGATACATCTATGGGTTTAGTGGTTAGCGGTTTTCGTAAGCGGAGAATCCTGTGGCGCGGCGGATCAGTGATGGATCATCAAAGCGTCTTTTCATGAGATCCATCGCCTGATAGAGATTGATCATTTTGACGTTATCATGAAAGAGGTCTATTTGCTGATTACCATGAACTAATCCGGAAAGCTTTACTCCTATCAATCGCAAAAGCATCCGTCTTTGATAGAGCCGATCGAAAAGCTCATGTGCGCATTTGATCAATACTTCATCATTGGATGTGAAAGCGATCTTGGTTTGTGCTGATTCTGTATCTCGGTTGGAATAGCGAATTCTAACTGAAATGGTGGAACACATCAGGTTTGCGTCTCTCAATTGGAATGCGACTTTCTCGACCATGGCCAGCAGCAATGCTTTTAGTTCTTTGATGTCCTGGGTGTCTTTGTCAAAGGTTTTCTCGGTTGAGATTGATTTCTTTACGTTGTAGGGTACTACTGGTGCCTGATCAATGCCATTGGCTTTCTTCCACAGGCTTACTCCGTTTTTTCCGAGTAGTTCTTGCATGGAGTCTGCGGGTACCTGGCGTAGGGTCTCAATAATCTTGATGCTGATCCTCCTCAATAGTTTGTAGGTGACTTCTCCTAGTGATGGAATATTCTTGATGGACTGTGGGTCGAGAAATGGTTGGACTTCTTGACTGTTGATCAATAGGCTTCCTTTTGGCTTGGAGTAATTGGTACACATCTTAGCTACCGTCTTATTGATGCTGAGTCCAAAGGACATGGGTAGCCCCGTCTCGTTGAACACTTTCCGGACGAGCTCCTGGGTAAATAGATGGCTGCCAAAGAACTTGTCCATCCCGGTCATGTCCAGATAGAATTCGTCTATGGAGGCACGCTCGTGTACTGGTGCCATCTCGGTTATGATTTCATTGACGGTATTGGAATACTGTGTGAACAGGTCAAAGTCGCCCTTGAGTACGATTGCATCGGGGCATCTCTGTAGTGCTAGTCGGGTTGGCATAGCGGATTGAACTCCGTACTTCCTTGCCTCGTAGGAGGCTGAGGTGACTACTCCTCTATTGCTAGTCCCGCCAATGATTAGTGGCTTTCCGGCTAGCTCCGGCATTTTAAGGAGCGTGCAGCTCACATAAAATGCATCCAAATCCATATGTACAATCTGTCTGTCCAATTACTACTATTATTGTCATTCGATAATAAATTACTAAAATAATTAGTAATTGGATTAACTTCAATTGGCACTAAATGGATTGGTGGGGGGTTGAGGGTTATGTGTATACTTTACTTATTCAGTCTAAAAAAACTCATTTATTACTTTTAAGGAGATCTGAAACGAATATATGGAAGCATTTTACTTCTCTCTGCTGGGGTTTCTTTTTATCAATTTTGTTTATCTCTTCTTCAAGTTTTTACTAGCGATAAACGTAGGTGTTCATGATGAAAAGCTATTTCTTGGTTATGGAAAGCATGAGGCTTTCAAGATTAAAATCAAAGGGCTAACCATCTTTTTCGGTTTGTTCATACCACTCCCATGGTTGGCCAAATTCTACAATTATTCAGATGGAGTAAAAAGCAGGATAACCTATGAATGGGAGCTTTATCAAAAACCATGGGGACTTAGGTTACTGGTAACATTTGGAGGTACTCTCGGCGCTTTGTTAACATCCATTTTAATCTTCTCAGTGCTCTCATATCAAGAACAAGACCGGTATATTTCAAAGAAAGATCTAAACCAATTTGGCATTTATCCTTCTGCGATTGCGGAATCCGTTGGATTTAAAAAGGGGGATCGTATTCTTAAATTGAACGGACAAGATTACGAGCGCTTTGAAGAATTGCTTTCACCTACATCTCTTCTTGATGGCTCCTCTTCCTATCAAATCCTCCGAAATGAGGATACTCTTTTACTTCAATCTAAATGGGACATTGATGAGCTTGCCGCAACCTCCTCTTTTGTATTTGTTCCAAATGCACCGAGTGAGGTCCTGGGTTTTTCGCAAGGAGCACCTGCGCTAGAAGCTGGAATGAAAACCGGTGATGTTATTACACAGATAGACAGCATTCCTGTAAGCAGCCTCCAAGAAATCAGGAAGGAACTTCTGGCAAAGGCTGGTGATGAAACAAGTATCCAAATAAGAAGAGGTGAGGAAGTTCTTAACCTATCCTTACAAATTCCTTACGATGGGACCCTAGGGTTTTATTCCAATTCATTAATACCATATAGTAGGTATCAAAAAAGCATTTTTGAAGCTCTCTCTGAAGGTGCTATTCGTCCATTCGAAATCATTGGTTTAAATCTGAAAGGCTTGGCCCAAGTGCTTGGTTTGAAACAGAAAAAAAACACAGGCTTAAGCGGACCTATTCGAATTGCTAATCTGTTTGGTGGAAAGAGCACAGCTCAGTTTTTCAGAATCTCTGCTCTTCTCTTGGCCATCATTCCATTATGGGATCTTTTTCCTTTTCCTAAATCGGCTGCTTTGAAAAGTATCCCAATACTATCTGAAGTTGTGTTTAGAAAAAGGATGTCTTTCGAGTTGTTCTCAAAAATCAAAAAAACTGGCTGGTTCCTTGTTGTTGCAATTATGATTGGTACTTTAATTCGTGATATCTCGAATATTGTATAATCCTCTTATGTGGATTACCTAAAATAAAGAGGGAATGTAAGTGCAAGGATTTATAAATCCGGTATATAGTGGGTTTTACTAAATCAAGATAGCTAGGGATGAGTTGAGCTAATATTTGGATATCATTTATTCATTATAGCAGAAAACCTAACTTGATCTTTGTTTCCTTCTGTGTCTACGACTGTAAGAGTATGTCTTCCTTCAGTCAACCGTAGCGGGAATGAGGGCTTCTTAACTGTGCTGCCTAAAAGTTCATCATTCAAATACCAGAACAATTCACGGTTTGGAAATTGTGATGCTACTTTACTCACCATCGATTCGTATTCTCCATCGAAATCTTTTGGAATGAATATGTTCGCATTTTGTAAAGGATAAATGATTTGAAGGATATCCTGTTCTTGTCTTACTCGACAAGTAGGATTATGTAGAGGCTCTGTCTCTACCAGATTGCCATTGTTTCGCAAGTAGTAATTGATATCGGGAGTGAATTTAAGACGGTGACTCAATTTTTGACCTCCAGACCAACAATGAGAACACACTGCATATTCAGTTCCTTTTTCTTCTAAGTAAAATCTCTGATGATACGGACAAATTTTCAATGGCTTCATGTTGACCGGTGCGTTCACTTCATCTGCATGAGGGCAATTTGCTCCTGCATAAAACCCTGTACTCCGACAAATATTTACCTTGACGAAATCTTTAGGGTTGGACTCAAACCAATTTTGTTTATCATCAGGCAACGCATTAAAAATATTAAAGAGCAATGGCCCAGCACTTTTCATTCCAGCAATACTATTATTGGATTCTCCATCAAAGTTCCCAACCCAAACCACAACGGTCCATTTTGGAGTAGATCCTGCTGCCCATGCGTCCTTATGGCCATAACTTGTTCCTGTTTTCCAGGCAATCGGCTTTTGGGAGCTGTATTTCTTCCAGTAGAATTCTAGTCCAGGCCGAAGCAATTCCTTCATTTCATCTAATACCAGGTGTGAAGCTCCAGAGCTCACCAACTTGGTCTGATAGCCTTTAGGTTGGTTTTTTAAGTAGCTAATGTTTCTAAAAACACCACCATTAGACAATCCTGAGTATAGCCTAGCCATGTCCCACGGAGTAACCTCAGCCCCGCCTAAGATTAGTGGAAGACCGTACTCATCGGCGGTTCGAAATAGCGTACTCACACCAGCTGCTTCAAGTTGATTATAAAACTTAGCCAACCCATAGGTATTAAGAAGTCTTACAGCGGGAACATTTAATGAGTAGATGAGCGCCTCTCTCGCACGACTTACACCTGTAAATTTTTCAGATGCATTATTTGGTGAAAAACTATTGAAATAGGTTGGCACGTCTTTGATCAACGTCTGCGGCAATATATGTCCGTCATCAATTGCCAGGGCATACAGAAATGGTTTTAAGATAGAACCCGAAGATCGAGCAGCTTGAACTCCATCCACTCTTCCATTCCTATCCAGATCGTGATAATTGTGAGAACCAATGTATGCAGCAACTTCACCAGTTGAATTATCAACAACGAGGGCACTCACGTTTCTAATTCCTAGTTGAGCTAGCTGAGAGGCATGTTGTTGGGTGAAGAAATTAGACTCACTCTGAATTTCAGGATCGATCGTTGTGTGCACCACATCTAATTGATTCTCGGAATGGATACGATCTGTTAAGTGCGGAGCTTGCAATGGAAATGGAGTGATGGAGGATGGGATTTTCTCTAACAGCGATAACTCAAATGTTTCACTATCGATTAATCCCTTTTGAAGGAGTTTCTCTAAAAGCGCATTTCGTTTTTTAGTCAACGCCTGTTGGTTGCTTGTTGGAAAAATAACTCCAGGAGCATTGGGTAGTACTGCCAAAAGCGCCGCCTCACTCCATGTTAACTGATTGGGCTTCTTTCCAAAGAACCGGTATGATGCAGCAAGGTTGCCCCGTATATTACTTCCATACGGAGCGTGTGTTAAATATTGCTTTAAAATCTCTTCCTTCCCGAGATGAAATTCCAGCTTACATGCCAGAAAAATCTCCCGAATTTTATTCCAGTAAGTTCGAGGATTGTTCGATACCATTCTGGCTAGTTGCATGCTGATTGTGCTCCCTCCACTCACAATTCGATCATGCTTCATATTCAAATAGACAGCTCGAATCAACGAAACCGGATTAACCCCCCAATGTTGATAAAAGTATTGATCCTCGAACGTTATTACCGCTTGCTTGAGGTTTTCAGGAATTTCATTCTGAAGTGAAGGTGGTAGAAGCCACTGTTGTTCTTCATTGAGAAAAACTCTAAGAAAACTACTGTCTTTGGCAAGGATGACCTGGCTGTAATCATTATTTAGTTTCTCACTTGGTAACGGGGTAACAACATAAACCACAAAAACGAGTGACCCAATACCAAGGATACTGATAAGAGATTTAAGTACAATATTTCCTTTAAGCTTCACCAAACGTTATTCTTATTGTTGCAAAACTTTGACTAATTGAGCTTCTTTGGTCGCCAGGTAATCGTTGTTATACATTGCCTCACAACGAGCACCAGGAAGTTGATAAGTTCCTTCTGTTATTGCATTTATTTTAACAATGAAATCCAAAGGCTTCTTCTCAAGATCAAAAAACCACATGATCCGATCATCCCGTATATCCAAATACTCTTCCCCATTAAGGGTGAATGAATTTGTCCAACCTGGCAGCACTTCGCCTGAAAGTCTAGTGTTTTCAATTTCCCATCCTGAAGGCAAGAGTTGCACAAGGGCCACTTCATCAATTCTTGGCACCACACTTGAGTTAAAAACTCTGTATCTCCCATAGAAGGTATCTCCCTGTTTCACGGAGTTAATGTCGATATTCTCACCATCCTCGTTAAACCAATCAATGGAAAGATCAATATTCTTGTTCTCATTTTTGGATTGATCCACCAATGGTACGCCATTGGAGGTCAGCGTAGCATAAAGTTGCTCAACATCAACATCACCATTCAGCTTGACGCTCATTTTGCTATCATACCCTTCATTGATATAGAATGAATATTTATTGACTGACTTGATAGTTTCCTTTTGACCATTAGGCAATGTGACTTCTCCCTCTATGATTAAATCATCACCTGCTTTAATTCCCGCATATTCGAAATAGCTCCCTATACCTAACAGCATTTGTCCAAGTGTTTGCGTAGAATACCAATTCCTTCCCGATAGAACTTCAGCGATATACTTGGCCATCAATGCTGCATCATCATTTTTTTCAAGAATCACCAGACATCTTAGAATGATCCCCAAGTCCCTGTTTCTCGAACCATAGGTATGTCCGAATTCTGTATAATCATCCACTTCCGTTGGGATACTTGCAATTTCATCTTGAACCTTATCAAGAGCTCCTGCAAGTTTGTATGCAGTAACAAGCTGCCATTTTTGGGTACTGTTGAGTTCATCATAATGATTCTGTTTCAAAAGATTCATCTCGCTTAAGGGAGCCTGGTTTGCCATTGCCAGCACAAAACATCTATTTACTCTGGTCATAAGCCATTTCTTATCGTCAGAACTCCTTCTGGCTTCTCTTTCTAAGTATCTTACGATTCCATTATACATAGCATCAGGTACTACATATCCCTGATTCCTGGCTTCAATTAGAAATTGGCCAGCATAGTTACTTCCCCAAGGCGATGCTTCTTCGCCACCAGGCCAATAAGAAAAGCCACCATTGCTTAGCTGAAAAGAACTTAGCCGTGCAATACCCGCGTTGATGTTGTTGTCGACCTCAGCTGCTAACTTATCATCGTCGGCTAGAATATCCTTCAACGCTAATTGAGGGAAGACCGAAGAGGTCGTTTGTTCAATACACCCGTACGGATATCTAATCAACCAATGTAATCGATGGATGAAATCCATATTTGGAAATACTGCCAAATTGATCCTTGCATTGTTTGTTCCATCTAATCCTAGCTTCGGTAGATCAAAGCTGATGGTTTCCCCCGGCTTAATGACTTTCTCTTCCTTATCATAAATTCTCGCTGCGCTAGGTGATACAGGAACGTCGGCTTCAAACAAACTTTCAGTATCTTTTCCATTCGCTCGTATCGTAATCTTTGATTGACCAATTGCCGACTTCACCTTTGCTTTGAAATAGAACATTTGATCACTTTCATCCACAAAGGTGTGATTATGAGAAGCTGTTCCAATGATATCAATTGGCCCTTCCGTTTCAATATTGAGTGTTATTTCTCCAATGTTCTCTTTTGTTGCAAAGACATTAACCGGGATTTCAAACTCATCTCCTGGTTTTAAAGCCCTCGGAATTGTTGGTAATACGATTAGGTCACTTTTTACGGGGACAGTTTTCTCGGCAGAACCATAGGTATTACCCTCTGCTGACACCACCATGACCCTTACAGATCCGACATAGTTAGGCATTTCGAAACTTACAGTAGCACGACCACTGCCATCCGTTTTAAGGGGGCCTTTGAACATACTCACCGGTTTAAACCGTTTCTTCTTTTCGAAAGGGTCTACTTGCGATTCCCGGTAATCTTCATCACCGCCAATTGAAAAAGTCTTGAAAACATCACCTGCATTTGCTCCGATAACAAATGCGAAGAGGTCGTAAGTATCTACTCCTAATCGAATTTTTTTGAAGAACTCTTTCCATGGATCGGGAGTTCTAAAATTTGTAAGGTCCAGCAAGCCTTCATCCACCACTGCTACGGTAAACTGTGTGGCATTTCCACTTACAGTATTGATGTTGATATCAAATTTTTCTTTAGGACTTAGGTCATCTGGCATGTCAATCACCAATTCTTCAATGGTACCAGGATCAATAACTTTAATAGGCAGAATGCCGAACATTCTAATTGGCCTGTCATTGACAGTCTGAGAATGTGTTTGAAGAACTGTAACTGTTGCATAAACATTAGGAGCCATTTCACTGGTTATATCTAGCGGAATCGTCATGTCCTCTTCACCAGCAGAGGGTGTGATCCATTTGCTTGACAGCACTTTGTCACCTTTTTCTACCGTAAGCAAAATATTTCCTTGTCCGGGAGATGGAAAACTAATGGTGGCCTGATCACCTGGATTGTATGTTTCCTTTTCCGTTTTGAGCGTGAGTGTTCCGGCATTCTGATCACCAGATGGAATACCGCCGTATGGATATGCACTAACGAAGATTCCAGAAACGTGTCCTCCATAGACAGCATCCTGAACCTCTATCAAATACTGCCCTTTTTGTCTTGGCTGAAAAGGCAATTGAGCAAAAGGTTTCCCTGAACTCATTGTGCCTTCTTCTATTAAATAGGTGTGTTTATCAGTTTTGAATTTTAGCCTAAAGTCTCGGTAGTTATCATATTGATACCACCAGTAAGAATCATTTCGGTAGATTCTGTATACCAATTCTCTTCCACCAACAGGAATACCTTTATGATCAACAACTACAATAGGAATATCTGTTTTGCTATTCAGCTTCATGTACCGGTCTGTATTCTGAATGCCTACATAATGTGTAAAGGGATTCAAATCCACATAAGTCCAACTGTCATTTGGCCTCCCTCCCTCTTCCTGAACTGTAGCTGTAATCTTTGCCTTCAAAGGGGATGGTGCTTGCGACAAATTGGGAATATTCCACACAACTTTCGCCAGTCCATTATCATTCAAGTTACCAGATGAAATTTTAGTCTTTATGTCCTTAAAATCAACGAACTGATTACTAAATGAGAATTGTTTGTACTTTGGGAAGGCCTGGCTAATATCAAAGATTTCTACTTCAGTTTCATAAGGTAGTCCGGACGCCGAAGCGCCAAATAAGAATCTGCTTTCTACTTCTATTTCCAGGCGTTTATTTTCAGGAAGTACGGTTCTTAACGCAGGAGTTACTTTTACTTTTAGACGATTAGCAACAACTGTTTCTATCTTCAAATTGTGGTAGAAGTTCTTGTTGCCAACTGTAATTCTAACATTCCAATTTCCAGTTGGGGCGTTGAGATCCGTTCCCAGGTTGAAATTATAAAAGCTATCGGAAACACCTTTTTGAGTGGTCTCATAAACCATGGTTCCTTCAGGATTGAAAAGCTTTAGATAAGCAGGTACATTATTCTTTGATCCAGTAGAATACCTTATAATACAAGACAGATTAATGGAATCACCGGGACGATAGACCCCTCTTTCAGTGTAGATATAACCCCTTGTCTTGAGGTCGTTGGAACTAATGCCTCCAACATCAAATCCTGATTTATTCCAACGCATCTCATAAGGCTTGATAACACTTATTTGTCCATTTTTCTCGGCCTTTATGTAACTGTTTCTGTATCCACCAATTCTTACCACTCCACTTTCATTGGTGGTTCTTGAGCCTGAACTTCTATTAGGGACCGTTATCTTGACCCCCTGCATTGGTGATCCTGTCTTTAAATCTGTAGTGTAAACCTGGTATTGATCTGATGCATACTTAGCAATAACTCCAATATCACTTATTGTAATCGGTTTGTAGATTTGGCCCTTTTGTTGAATATAGTTTAGCTCATTACTTCTAATGGGAACCAATACATCTTGTGGGTTGAAATTAATCCGTACTAAGTACAGCCCATTCGAATACTCTTCGAACACATTATCAAGAGCCAGGTTATGCAACAGCCACTCATTCTTTTCATCACCAATTTCAAGTGTCTGATTGTATATGATCGCTCCCACGGACGTGATATAGCTTCTGTTGAATTCTACATTCCGATCTTTAGAACTATTCAATTGCTCATTTCTGAAGAACTGATCGATGTTGTCGTTGAACACCTTCTTTATTTCAACATGAACCTTTTTCAAGTTCGTGGTGAGAAATTGAAGCTTCTTGTCATTGCTCGTGGGCATGAATATTCCGTTACCGGCAAATTGAACTTGGGGTTGAATATTAGAAAAAACAACTATCTCACTTGTTGCTTCATCTGTTTTTGTTCCCCACTTACTCTTTAAGCCCTGCTTTATGTTAATGATGTATTGATTTCCGAATTTGAAATCGCCATTCAGAACCAAGAACTTCCCTAACTTTTGGGTTTTGAAATCAATCTCAGGCTCAACAGAAATAAATCCTGAAATGTCTTGATTGTTGTCTAGTTGATCAGAGAATCGAAGCATCATTTGAGGGGATTTTCCCTCTTCATTCTTATCAATCGAAATCAACTGCATTTGTTCAAGCGGAACTACCTTGACTGTTCGATCAAGATCTTCACTTAAATCCAGATTTTTTCCGTTTAAACTGAACTCATATTCTTTAGCGCTTGATTGTCGAGTAATGGTACCACTAACGAAGCTGAATATCTTCTCACTTTCCTGATTCCAATTCAGATCCAAAGATGAAAATGATGCTGACTTCTCTACAGTTTCCAAGGGGGTGTTTTGCGAGAAAGTAACTTTCCCTCTATAAACCAGTTGCTTCGGATTGGACGGATTTTGTAATTCTAACTCAGCATTGAAGGAAACAAGCTCACGTCCCTCTACATAGAATTTCATATTGAAATCATCTACCTCAAATTCTTTATTTACTTCTTTAAGGTTCAGTTTCCCAGAATAATTAACTCTTGATGTAAGTGGTTTGGAGGGTTCCAGAACTAATCTATCTGTACCCGACCAGTATACCTTTCCGCCAATGGAAGGAGAAAAGTCAAACGGGTTATCAATTTCACTATTTAACTCCTCTTCAGTTACAATCGCATTATTGAATACTACCTCGATTTTGGCATCAGGCAAAATTGAGCCAGCAGTAGCTTGGGCAATAATTGCTGCTACTTCCTCAGAGTACTCAACTTGTGAGGTGTCTTGTACTTCATTTTTAGGCCCAGAACAGTGACTGAAGCCAATTACTAACAAAATGGTAATAAGAAAAGAGAATCGAGAGACATCCATAATAGGAGAGTTAGGTTCGAAAATTTAGAAAAGCGTGCTGAATTTATTCAAATAGGATAAGGCTAAGAAATTTAAAGTCAAAAAAATCTCAATAGCTATAATGCGCTTTATAGGTAAGAATAGAGTATAAAAATCACTCGGGCATGGTAGGCTGAAATCACCATGAGTTTGACTCCATAAACCCCCCGATATCTTAACATTAAGCTTTAGGACAATGCAAAGTGAACTATTCCATTCGGTTAACAAATCGGTTAACAGTGGATTGAATAAAGTTGTAACCGATTGATGTTTAATGGGTTGTGAAGAAGGTTCAAGTACCTCCGAGTTCACATTGTAGTTCAAATGATCGGAAAAAGGATTATTCCTTTAACATCTTCCAAGCCCAGACATAAGCACTTCGATGGAGAAGTGTTTGAAAAGTGGTAAGGTTCGAATCCATTTCGTATCAAAAGGATCTCCGAACACAATAATAAAATCTGCAGCACTTTCTTTCAAGATTTCTTCAAGGGTCTTGAGCGTATCTTACTCAGAAACTCTGGGGATATGCCTAAATAGGAGGCGATTACATATTGGGGTACTCTATTAACTATTTGTGGGTATTTCTCTACGTACTCCCAGTAACGCTCTTCTGAAGTCTTACTAATGTTAGAGATGATCCTCTTTCTGGAGTTAGCGAAGGCTTTTTCAGTAACTAATCGAAAAAATTGACTGAATGAATGGACTTTTGAGCAGAGCTCTTCAACCTCTTCATATCGCATTTTAAGAATGATCGAGTCTTCTAGTGCTTCTGCAAAATAGGTAGCTGGCTCTTTGTAGATATAGCTGTAGAAATCTGTGAAAAACCAATCTTCAATACCAATACTGACGGTGTGCTCCTTGCCATTTTCATCCATATAGAATACTCGAAAAGCTCCTTCTAAAATGTAGTGACGATATTCACACGGATATCCTGGTTGAATAACGAACTGCCTTTTCTTAATACGAGATGTCCTCAGAATAGAGATAAACTGTTGCTTTTCGTCTTCGGTCAATTTCACATAGCGCTCAATGTTTGCCAATATGCTATCGTATTTTTCCATAGGATTAATTAGTAGCTAGAAATGTCAATGAAAAATAGACTCCAGTTGGTAGATATTCATACCCTCCAAATCCTTAAGTTAAGAATTATTGAAGTCAAAAAGCCTATAATGGCGAGATCAGTAGTACATAGTAAAGAAGCCGTACAATAGTAGAACTATCGTACGGCTTATCCTTTTAATGAAGGCAGAAACATTAAAATGCTGCGAAGTTTTCTTCCAGGCTTTTTGGAGAGCTCAGAAAGAGTGGACCCACCTGTTCTGACATGGCATCTGGAAAGACTTCCTCCACGCCATTTTCAATCCCTTCAAGAATGCGTTCAGCTACTGTCGTAGCTGGAGTAGTATCCATTTCCATACTTTCTGTCATGCGAGTAGCTACCGGACCAGGATAAACACCATGAACGGATATCCCATCTGATTTCAACTTTCCACGAAGCGACTGAGTCATTGAATGAACAGCAGCCTTAGAAACAGAATATCCACCGAAACTTGGCATTGCTGCAAGACCAGCGATACTCGAAAGGTTTGCAACCGCCGTGGGGCTATCTTTTTTTAAGAAAGAAAGCAAAGCCTTGGTGACAGAGAGCGTTCCAAAAAGGTTAGTCTCCAAATCGTTGCGTAATTGTACTTCTGTGTCTTCGAGTAAATCAGCACCACTGAATATCCCAGCATTATTGATAAGTACATCGAGTGAGGTTACTGACTTTGGAAGCTGCTCAATTGTCGCTGGGTCGCTCAGATCGAGATGAATCGGAACAACCCGTTCACCTAATTCTGCAAGTGTCGCACGATTCGCTTCGGAGCGATAAGTTGCATAAACCTTAGACGCTCCTTTCTCTAAAGATTTCTGTACTAAAGCAAGGCCGATCCCTCGATTGGCTCCTGTGACTAGCACTACTTTTCCGTTTAAATTAATATTTGACATGATTTTAAAATTTAGATTTATACTGATTTTAATTATTTAATGCGTTGAGTATTTCGGATGGCTCCACACGATTTCTGTAATCTCCTCCTTCTGATTTAGCGAAGGAAACAATGCCATCTTGTTCGATAATAAATGTGGCAGGCACAGGTATTTCGCTATCCTCATCTGAGTAGTAGCTATTGTAGTCATAACCGAGTTCGGTCATCTTGACTTTAGAGTTTTCAGGGTTTGCGTGTACGGTAGTGAATTGTTTTGCGATGATGTTTCCATTATCACTTAATACCTCAAACTGGAGTTCATTCTTCTCCTTTATGCTTAAAGACTCATCAGGCGTTTGTGGAGAGATCGCTATCAAAATACCGCCGGCTTCCTTAATCTCAGGAAGAATGGTCTGGTACTGGTTAAGAACCAGATTGCAGTAGGGGCACCAACTGCCTCTGTAGAAAGTAAGTACCACTCGGTTTACCTTTAAAACTTCATAGAGGTTAATGCTTTCATTCACCGCATTTGATAAGGTGAAATCAGGCGCTTTGTCTCCTTCTTGAAGCTTTAATATGGAAGAATGTTCCTCCTGCAAGGCTTCCGCATCTGCTTCAAAAACTTCCAGCGCTTCGGCAGGAAGCATGCTTGAAAGGTTCTTTTTCAGTTCTTTTAACCCCTCCTTATAGGAAGGAATTGCTACATCTTTCATTATCGAAAACTTTATTGTGTTCTAGAATTATTTACACCACAAATCTCCTCGCAATGAATGTGACTAAAAATGAACTGTGACAGGAAATACTCTTGACTTCCGACAATCAGAAATCTTGAACTAGTTCAAGATTTTTACGGTAAGCTTATGAATCATTTATGGTTATTTTGGTAAGCCTAAGGTTCGTGCAATACCAAGATAGAATGTGTCAGTAGAGGCACTATACTTGCAGCTTCATTGGTAAGAGACTGGAGACTTAACTAAACAAGATTGGGATACATTATTTCCTACTGAACTCGAGGGTGATGAAAATAAAAACATACAACTCCGAAAGTTTTAGAAACGAATACTTTAATTCAACCCCAGAATTAGACAAACTTTTCAGTAGGAGCATTGAAGATTTTTTCTGCTTGCGTATTGAAGATATCAGTGAAAGAGTTCTTAAACCGATATATCCATCAAGAGAAGAAAGCCATACCATCATCTTTCTTACCGACGGTTCATATAAAACTAAAATCGGTTTTGAAGAATATACAGTCATACCTAATCAAATAGTTATATTTCAGGCAGGAGCAGTGTTCTCCACGGAGCATATTTCCAAAAATGTCAAAGGCTATGCTTGCCATTTTCATCCTGACATTCTTATCGGTGAATTTGGAAATCGTTCCTTAATTTCAGATTTTGAGTTCTTATATGTTGGGAATAAACCAACGATAGATGTAAAAGAAGAATCAAAATTTGCGATTCAAAACATCTTTGAAAGACTGTGCAGCGAATTCGAATCTTCTGGGAAACCAAACCCAATGATTGTACATTCCTATCTGTACACACTGCTAGCGGAATTGAAGCTATTATTCGCTCAAAATAGCCGTGTGAGTCAAAGTGCTTCTTTTCAGATTACGTCTCAATTCAGGAAACTGGCTCATGAAAATGTGAAGAAGAACTTGAAAGTAGCTGATTATGCAGAAATGATGAATATTAGCCCAAATCATTTGAATAAATCAGTGAAAAGGATCACATCAAAGTCTGCATCTGATCTTAATGACGAGATAAAACTCATTGAGATCAAATTTTTACTTTATCAATCAGGCCTGTCAGTAAGTGAGATTTCCCACGAAATGGGATATTTAGATGCTTCCTATTTCACTCGTTTTTTCAAGAAACGTACAAATCTTTCACCTAAAGAATTCCGAGATATGATTGAAAAGTCCTAGTCTTGGAATAATTGTTTCTAACAATCTTTTAGAAATGCATAGACCTTTGCATTGCAAAAAATCGAGTCTATGTATTCAACAGTGCTAGCCCTACATTCGCTATTCAGATGGTTTGTGCTCATCTCTCTTTGTTATGCCATTTACAGAGCATACAGCGGATATGTTAACAAATATGAATTTTCTATGCTAGACAATAAAGTCCGGCACTGGACCGCAACGATAGCTCACATCCAGCTCATATTGGGCATTCTCGTTTACATTAAAAGCCCAATCATTCAATACTATTTCTCAGATTTCAAAAACCTGATTTCTGATTGGGATTTTACATTCTTTGGTCTTATTCATTTCGCCCTCATGATTAGTGCAGTAGTGATCATCACAATAGGTTCTGCAAAAGCAAAGCGCAAAAAAACCGATCCAGAAAAATTTAAGACCATACTAGTCACATACGCGATTGCACTATTTATCATCTTTATAGCCATTCCCTGGCCATTTTCACCACTAGCAAATCGACCTTACATCAGACCATTTTAAATGAATAGATTCTTTAACTCAAATATTGGCAGGTTGCGCTTATTGGCCTTCTTAGAAGGATTGTCATTACTTGTATTGGTCTTTATATCAGTTCCCCTTAAATACATATATGGAATAACCCAAATATCTGCGGTCTTAGGCCCAATTCATGGAGTACTTTTTTTGTTGTGCATTTTGAATATCCTAAGCGTAGGAACAGAAAATGAGTGGAAATTCAGACAAACCACTTGGAAAGTATTGTTAGCCTGTGTTATTCCATTTGGAACATTTTATATAGATCGTGAAGTACTTAAACCCCTACATCAAAATCTTGATAAATGAATATCTACGTTTTCAAGACTTCTATCGAACCTCGAGATGTGAGAACGACCAATGAAATACTTCGCTCTTTAATCCCGAATTGCAAATGGAACTATGATTTGGAAGATTGTGATAAAATTTTAAGGATTGAGAGTAGAAATGACATTGCTGAATCGGTATGTTTTCATTTGAGAAGAGACGGTTTTTACTGCGAAGAATTGGAATAAGATTCGAATCCAAAACATCTCGAAAAATATTACTCTTGGCATCTTCCGAGCCGAGATATACCATTCATAAAAAAACATTTTGCTAATGATATCTTTTTTTAATGATTCATCTACAGTTGAATAACATTCTACTGGCATTGTATGATTTTATCAAATTTTATATGCATGATTTTAAATCGTCGAAATATAATTCTAGCAGATTTCTCAGAGTATTAATCGGATCTTTTCTGTTCCTTCTGGATCTTAAATATTGACAAATATCAGTCCTTCTAACTCTTGTAATCAATGGATAATCGGTTATGTTTGATTTATGATTAACTCCTCGGTTCACCACCGATAATTCTCGTCTGTATTTCTTGAAAGTGAGTGAAAAAATGGCTTGTAGTCCAAGGGGATTGCTATGCCTTTTTGGAACTATTGGCAAATTGAAAGCGACAAGTTGCAAGGTTTGGAAATTGAGAATTGGGCCTTTTTAGAAACGATTTGAAAAACTTGAAAACAAATGACTATGAAAACGAAATCAACACTTATAACCCTAATGCTTCTTGTAAGTACGATAACCGCTAATGCCCAATGGACTACAAGCGGTTCCAATATCTATTACAACGGAGGGAGTGTTGGGATTGGAACAACGAGTCCATCATCATTATTGGAAATTCAATCGGCTTCTAATCCAACATTAACCATTCGCAATACAAAGAATGGTAGTTGGACAGCAGGTGACGCATTTGGTGAGCTATTGTTTTATTCAGAAGACCAGTCCAACCTGGGTGTAGGTGTGAGAGGTTACATCAAGACGATCACACAAGACCAGTGGGGTGGTAATGGAACATTAATATTTGGGACCAGGGATTCAGATGGACTAGGCGAAAGAATGAGGATTGGACATAATGGCAAGGTCGGTATAGGTAATAGTTCACCAAGCGCTCCCCTTTCATTTGAGAATAGCGCAGGAAACAAAATTGACCTGTTTTATAATACAGGAAGTGGCGGAGACAGGTATGGATTTCAGGTCCAGGCTAGTGAACTTCGAATTCACTCCGGCGCGTTAGGGGAGAATTCCGGGGGAATTACTTTTGGAAAACAGTCTACGACCACCTTTACTGAGAATGTAAGGTTTACAAATGATGGAAAAGTAGGCATTGGTACTATTTCACCAAATGCTCCCCTTTCATTTGAGAATAGCCCAGGAAACAAAATTGACCTGTTTTATAATACAGCAAGTGGTGGAGACAGGTATGGATTTCAGGTCCAGGCTAGTGAACTTCGAATTCACTCCGGCGCGTTAGGGGACAATTCCGGGGGAATTACTTTTGGAAAACATTCTACGACCACCTTTACTGAGAATGTGAGGTTCACCAATGAAGGAAAAGTAGGTATAGGAACTAGTTCTCCCTCAGAAAAACTCGAAGTAAATGGCACCATCCGATCCAAAGAAGTGAAAGTAGAAGCTTCACCCTGGCCAGACTATGTATTCGCTGACAACTATCAACTAACAACTTTAGAAGAACTCGAAGCATTCATTAAATCAAATAAGCAT
>JANQSI010000022.1 GCA_028284125.1 Cyclobacteriaceae bacterium | reverse complement strand
TTAAATAATAATTTATGAATTTGAAGGTTTGATAATCACTACAAAATAGCTTTCGAGGATAAAGACTTTACTCGAATTATTTAAACATCTCAATCATTTTTTACAAATACGAAACATATATTTAAATCTCTACGTATCATTACCATCAAATTCGACATATACAAAAGAAATGAGTAACTTCTGCCGATAACCTAAGTAGTTTCCGTATACAATTGGTTTGAAATGAAAAAGGAAGTATCTCCACCGAAATGGATTACGCGTATTGTCGAGAATTACTGTGATCCATATCTGTTGGAGGGCATTCGCGGTGATTTGCTTGAGTTGTTTCATGAAAATGTTGAATTGAAAGGATCGGTGAGAGCCCAATTGATCTATATCCTTCAATCTCTTGGCTTTCTTCGATTAAAATTCAAGAAAAGAAATGTCAAATCCTCAACACTATCAGCAATGCTTTCTAACTACCTCCTAATCACGCTCAGATACATTAAGAAACACAAAGCTTATGCGCTCATCAATATGCTTGGTCTCACTGTTGGGCTTACAGCAAGCATCATAATGATCCAATATGTTCGATTCGAGCTGAGCTACGATGATTTTCATGAAGAGACAGAGAGGATCTATCGGTTAGCAAGTCTCGATCCCGATAATGGAGGTGGAATGGCCAAGATTAGTGTTCCAATGGGTGTAACATTAGCTGAGGAAGGTTTAGGAATTGAAAAAATGACCAGGCTGATGCCCTTCGGAAATGCGACTTTTAAACATGGAGAAAATGTATTAACGGAAACATGGGGCCGATGCGTGGATAACGATTTCTTTGACGTTTTCAATTTCAAAGTTCTTCAAGGAGATTTAGGAACTTCTCTAAAAGAGCCTGGATCAATTGTTTTAACTAAAAGATTAGCAACCAGGTATTTTGGAGAAAATGTCAATTGCATTGGTCAAAACATATCTATTACCTATCAGTCGCAGGTGGACAAGTTGTTTACCGTCACTGCAGTAATTGAAGATGTACCTGCCAATTCACATTTTTACTTCAGTTTTCTTGCTCCAGCAGCTAACTACGAGTTATCACCACTGAATGATTGGGTTCGTATTCAAGCATTTACGTATCTGAAAATTTTACCTGAAACAGATCACAAACTAATCTTAGATAGAGCAACAGAACTGGCGTTTGAACGATCTGAGCAAGCAAGAGAACAGTACGATCTCGAAGATCTTAGAAATCGCGATGCAGCATTATATCAGTTACAACCACTACGATCCATCTATCTCTATTCAAACCTTTTTCGAGAGATAGGACCAACAGGAAACATCACTTACGTATTTATCATGATGAGTTTGGCCTTTTTCACCATTCTCATAGCGTGTATCAATTTCATCAATCTTTCCACCGCGCGGGCTACAATACGGATGAAGGAAATCGGAGTCCGAAAAGTGAACGGATCAACCAGAAAAGAACTGATTTTTCAATTCTTATTGGAATCGATCGTTTTTTCCGTGTTTTCAATAATCATAGCAACTGGTCTAATCCATCTAATCCTCCCCGGATTTAACGCAACGACAGGACTATCCATTTCACTCAATTTGTTGGAAAACCTTCCATTTCTGCTGATTGGAGCTATTCTAATCGGTATCCTCGCCGGATTCTACCCAGCATTTTATCTATCCTCACTTAAAGTTGAAACAGTTCTCAGGAATGAACGAATGCGCACTTCACGATCCCGATTGCGACAGGTTTTGGTTGTCTTTCAATACACGTTATCTATTATGTTGATCATTGCCACTAGCATCATTTATCAGCAGGTAGATTTCATGAAAAACAAAAACCTGGGGTTTGATGATGAGCAAATAATCACCATCAACACCAACAGCCAAAAAATCTTTGGGCGATATGAGGCGGTGATGGAAGAGATGAAAAAACACCCCAATATTCAATCGATTTCTTTTTGTGGTAATCTTCCAGGTGGCGGTGATTGGGGCATGCCAATGGAAGTTGAGGGTCTTAGCAGAGAAAGTACACCAACAATCCGACTACTTGAAGTGGATCATAATTACCTGGAAACTTTCCAGTTCGAGCTGGCAGAAGGACGAAATTTCTCAGAGGAATTTCCCGGAGATGAGGAACTCAGCTATATCCTGAATGAAGAAGCTGTAAGGCAATTAGGTTGGACTGATAATCCCATTGGTAAAAGCCTAGGGCTAACCTCAATAGGTCGGCCAATGGGAAAAGTGATCGGAGTGGTCAAAGATTTCCATTTCCGTTCATTGCATCAACAAATTGCTCCGATCGCGATGTTTATGAAACCGGAATGGTCAAGGACTTTTTCCATCAAATTAGGTACAGGTGATTTTGAAGAGACACAAAAATATCTTGAAGAAAAGTGGTCTGAATTTGATGAATCTGCTCCATTCAATTTACGGTTTTTCGATCAATCGATGGATCGCCTGTATCGTGCTGAAGATCGCTTACAATACATTGTTCAATGGTTTACCATAATTGCACTCTTCATTGCTGTCATCGGTCTCTCTGGTCTTGCTTCTTTTACTTTGATTAGCCGTACCAGAGAGTTCGGAATCCGAAAAGTAATGGGTGCCTCAGTCATTCAAATCATTAGGATCGTCTCAAGAGATTTTTCAAAGCTCATATTGATTGCCTTTATTCTTTCCGCACCAATATCCTTCTTGCTAATGGATGGCTGGTTGCAAAATTTTGCCTATCGCATTGATGTTTCGGTATTATCATTTGTACTCACGCTAATTCTTATGCTCATGATCACATTCTTGACAATTTTTTACAGTGTGTTTAAAGTGGCAACAGCTAATCCAGTTGAGTCATTGAGATATGAATGATAGAATAAGAGAATAATTGAATGATAGAGTGAGTGAATGAGTGAATGCATTCTGATTCAATTTATTTCCTCCAACACAATTCGATTCACGTCCTCCCAGGAAGAGTCTTCAAAAGGATAAACTTGTTTTTCAATCTTCTTGTTCTGACTAAACTGAAATTCTTCCGGGATGCGTTGCGGATTGTCAGTGTTGATATTGCTAATAGCCATAAGTACTTCCATGTCCAGGCTTGATTTTTCATTTTTCTTGAACCAGTAACGCTGGATGAGATCAAGCTCCATGTCTACTTGAATGCTTTGTGGAAACCACCTGTCTCCTACTTGAAGATATCGAACCTTATTTGTCATTTTTGGGTTGGAAGCACCGAATCCTGCCATATACAAAATGGGTCTTAAGGCCAAGGGGATCACCATTTCTGAATTATAGTCAACACCGATTACCGCATATGATTCCTCATCAAAATATATCTTACCATCCAGAAACCCTTTCAAACCAATATTTTTCAGCTTAAGCTTTCCCTTTGATTTGAATGAAATGGTATTGATTCGTCTCCCACGATAAATCATATCATCCTCAAATTGAAAGACGAAACTCTTGAATTTTGTGGTATCTAGAAATGATTCAATTTGTCTTACAGGATCTTGATCCATCATGATGTCTGGCGTAGCTACACCTATCCATATTTTACCAGCTTTTCTTCTAACTGAGTCTTCATTCAAAACGACCCCATCTTTAGTAGCCTTTTTCTTTGCCTTATTCAGTTTTTTCTCACGCTTCTTCATCCTGAAAGCCATAACATCCATATTATCTTCCGTTTGATGAAGAAGAAGTCGTTGTTCAATTGCGGTAGTATCATCCAAAAAGTTCTCGAAATAGGCTTGCATAAATCCCTCAGAAAACTGCAAAGGGTTATCATTATCAAGGGTTAGCTGTCTGAAATAAGCATTTGAAGAAAATTGACTTCCATAATTGACTGGAAACCTCTTGACTGCTTCTCGAATATAATCCTCAGGAGGGATAGGTCTAATGGTAACTGTCCCAAGGTCTATAACTGACTGAAGAAGTGCCACTTTGACTGATTTGGAAACAGATTCATTGATTCTCAGCTGAGCCAACTCGTATCCCATCGAAGAAATTATTAGCGTGCCGTTTACGTATTCATCAGGGATTTTTAATTGAAAATCACCCTCAAGATTCGCACAAGAACCTATCGAAGTTCCATCGATATGAATGGTAGCAAAGGGAATTCCGGCTCCTGTATTTTCATCAAATACATTTCCCGAAACAGATAATTGCTGGCCAGAGACAAGGAAGGTGCTACCAAGTACTAAAGCACCTATTAGATTTTTGATCATGATCATCTATTTATTATCTACCCATTTGTAAAACTTTAATAGATGATGCCGCAATCTCCTGAAAGGTTGTATGGCTTTTAGAAATATTTTAAGGTGGTGGATGGTGATCAGAGCGAATTTGTCTGATGATGTCAATCAGAAATCAACCTGCTTTCGCGAAATGATTGTATCTGCTAACATCGTAAAAGGTCAACCCTGCTTTCTCTAACTTCCTGTTCAAAGATTCATATAGCTGAATGTGATCTATGAGATCTATCTCGGCTTCATTTACATTTCTCAAGCGAGATAATTCTTCAGCTAATTCTTTGACGATCGAGTTCTTCATACTGAGTGATCTTTTATTGGTGCCAAGTTGAGGCCAGTTCACTCTTCCCACAATACCCATTTTAGGGTAATTTGAATTTTACATATAATTATTTCAATAAATAATTGACTTATTTCGCTAATGTAGTTACATTTATTATGGCTATGCAGAGAACTTTAATTTTTAGATTAACCATTACTGACGTTGACGGATCAAAACCTTTAGCTCAGTTAGTTGGTTTTTTATTATACAATTCAGCATAACCTAATTGGATCATTTCAATAATTCGAAAAGGTTAGCTATGATTGCAAAAGGCGATGGCAAATCAAACACTAAATACGAGTGAGAGTGTTTCATATGACCTTGTGCTGATCAAGGAACGGAACGGAAGTAGCGTTCATGTTGACAAAAAAAACGGGATTGTTAAAATCACCTGGTTCGAAATTGTTGACAGGGAAACTGCGGTTGAAATCATCTATACCTTAATGAAACTCATGAAATCAGGTCTATTCCACAAGATCCTGATGAGCAGAGACGGTTTTACCAGATTCACCGACGAAGCAAACATTTGGATGCGTGATTTCTTACTTAGCAACAGATATAAGTTCAATTACAGAATTTCTCGTATAGCCGGTGTAACTCCTGAGGCTGCTAAAGCTAATGTTTTTGCCAACTTTATTAAGCAGGCCATTCAAGTAATTTTCCCTGGTGTCAAGATCTCCAACTTCGAATTTGAGGAATCTGCAATGGCATGGCTGACGTAGAATAGCTTTCCTATTTCACCAATTCAAAATCAAGTAACTCTTCATATTCTTCTCCATTGATGATCAACGAAAGTCGATGCAAGCCGGTGTGATATTTACGAGTGGTAATTTCCTTGAATGGCTGATCTCGATTAATTGAAGTCTTGGATTCACCTTCGTATACCTTCTCGCTTATTTTGAAAACCTTTCGAGATAAACTTCCATTTGCCTTTTGGTAGTAAATGCCATACTCCAATCGGATTTTGGATGAGGATTTGCTTTTGCTCAGAAGTTGAAATGAAAATGAAAGCGCATCACCAGTTTTTACCTGTGGAGTCGAAATCGAAAAGTCTTTAATCTCCACATTCTTCAGCGACCCAAATCCGAACAACTCCATAATCTCTCGATTTCCATCTTTGAGAAGGGTTCTGCAGGCATGCTTTACTAACGCATCCGTTTCTTTGTTTTTTCCAAACCATGATTTAGCAATGGAGATAATAATCTCAGGATTGTCCTTGGCAACATCATTTAAATTGTTGGCCACACTCCTTCTGACAAATTCTGATGGGTCATTTTTTAGATTTTCAAGAATCGGCAGAATAGGTGCCGGATCTTTCTTAAAAGCCGGTAAGGCCATTGCCCACGGAAGTCTTGGTCGACAACCTTCTGATGCCAATCTTCGAACCGTGCTTTCCTTGTGAGTGGACCAACGATACATTTGCTTGACCATTTTTTCCTGATATTTTATTAGAAAAGGTCGCACGGCAAATTCACAACTTGTGAATTGTGTAATGATCTCAAAAGCATCAACTGAAGTTTCATAATAATCTAGGCCATGTTTTTCAATGTAATCAGGGAGAAACATGTACTCAAAAGACATCTTTTCATCTTCCTCTTTCAAGTTTTCCGCTAATTGCTTTAAGATATCAGCGGATTGTTCAAAGTCTTTAGGTAAATGATTGTGCATCACCGATGAAATATGATACATCCGTTGTTTGAGTTCTCTTAATTCCCATTCCTTATCATGTATCTCCTTAAGGAATTGTGTTTTGTCAAAGTTTGAAACCACTCTACTAAAAGCCTGAGTAAATTCATCAAAGAAGACCTTGTTATAAACATTTTTCAAAGGCTCAGCCATCTTGTTGTTTTTTTGGCTAAACTAAAAGGAGGAGTGACAACTGTATGTCACTCGTGGAAAAAATGTAAGAAACTCAACTCATTTGCTGGAATACATTCCTGCCTTTTCCCTGATCCCAATCAAAATTTTCGATTAACTGGATGGCGCCATTTTGGTTAAGGGATATTTCACAAGTAGACTTTCCACCGGCAATGATGCCATCATCGTGCTCCTGAGTATATCTAAAATGAAGTTTGTCTAAATCGAATTCACCTACCAGCATACCTCGCTCTACTCTGCCGCCGGAATACCTTGCGATCACTCGATCTCCTTTTTGATGGAATTTGAAAATGGTTTCATGATTTACCACCCCGTTTCCCGCAGTTTCGATGACGTTCATACGAATGCTGTCCAAATTTATTTTCTGTTTCATTTCTTATCAGCTATGGCTCTTAGCACAATTTCATAATGGTTGACCTCTTCGTCATATGATACTAACATATCTTTTGCGATATCAGGAACCACTGCCTTTTCCAACATTTCACCAGCAAAATTTTTGATTTCATCCATTGATTCCCATGTTGAAATAACTATGAATTCAATACCATCATTGACTTGCTTACTTAACACACGCACATCAACAAATCCCTTGATTTGTTTCAAAATCTCAAACGTATCTTCCTCCAGGTGTTTCAAATATTCATTCACTTTTTCGGGATATGCAATCCCTTTCCAATATCTAGCAATCATAACTTATGACAATTTGGTTCGAAGCTTCATATAGAATGAAGACACGATTATTATAACTTAGAAAACATACTATTTACTCCAGAAAAGAATAAATTCAATATCAGCTAATTTAAAATATTTAATAAACCAGCTTGGCAAAATATTTCTGCACGTTTTTGATCCTCATCCATTTCACGCTGCTCGCGCAAGAAATTAAAGAAAACCCGGACCATGTCATCGATACGGTCCATGTAAGAGGCGACCGCTTCATTTTCATTGGAGAAGATGCCTATTATGTCAAAAACGATTCCACCCTTTTCTTACCAGACACTGTTGAATTCTATATTCGGAAAAACAACATGGAACGCACGGATGCTTTTTATGAGAAGTTGGAAGGAAAAATGACAAAACGAAAGGTGTCGCGCCTGATGTACGAACAATTGTTCAAAAGTCATAAGAAAGATGAGCCTCATGATGAAGGATCCAGTAGTCAGCGATTCATCGCGTATGAGCGTGAACGAATAAAAAATGTTCGATATAAATATTTGACTGTCTTTGGCTCAGATATCAATGATACCACGGCGAGTACCTCCAACAAATGGGTCGATTTGCTCAATAAATCACACATTCATACAAGAGAGTGGGTGATTCGAAAAAACCTGCTCTTTAAGCCTAGAGATCGAATCGATCCTGATGCATTGGTTAACAGCGAACGATTGCTGAGAAGGCAGCTTTTCATTAAAGATGCCAGAATTTATGTTGACGAACGAGTACGAAATCAAGAAGCTGATTTGATCGTAACAACCAAAGATGTATTTCCATATAATTTTTTACTAAATCCAAATAATAACAATGGAGCAAGATTTGGAATTAGTAACATCAACATTGCTGGTATTGGTCATGAACTGGAATACAATAACATCAAAAGTGGTGGTTCCGAATTTTTCTATCGAGTAAGAAACGTTGAAGGAACATTTATTGATGCTGAATTGAATTATTCGGACCATTTTCGAAAAACTGGTTTCGGATTGTTCTTGAGACGTGATTTCTTCACTCCTGAGACTAAGTATGCCGGTGGATTTTCTATTAGCGGATATGAATTTGGAGAATTTGATTTCAATCCAACTACGGATGTAACTTCTACTTTTACTTACAATTTAAACTACCGTGATCTTTGGTTTGGCCGTTCATTTACTACCTCGCTTGTCTCGAACATTCTCGGATTAAAGGAAAACACAAGAGCTGTCGCCGCAATCAGAATGGAAACTTCTGACTTCTTCGACCGACCAATCACCAATGCTAATACCAACTTTCGGTATCATGATCGAACCAATTTTCTGGTTAGCATTGGTTTAACTTCTCGATCGTACTACAAAGACAAATTCATCCTTTTGTACGGAAGAACGGAGGATATTCCAACCGGGAGTGCTCTGGGAATTGTAATCGGAAATCAGAACGGGGAATTTCAGGAAAGAACCTATTTTGGCTTTAATTATGCAAGAGGTGGTTACATTAATAAATTAGGGTACTTGAACGGGATCTTGTCTGTTGGTAGCTTCTTCGATAATGGACTTGAAAACGGTGTATTTAAATTAGGAGCAGATTATTATACGCGCCTCTTTTCGTTTAATCAGTTCAGGCTTAGACAGTTTATTGACTTCAACTTCACAACAGCAATAAACCCTGACGAAGAGGTTATTCTGAGTACACAAGATCACATTGGCATTAGAGGTGTTTCTAACTATTATCACAGATCCACCACCAGACTCAATTTTAAAGCCACGTCTTTACTCTTTACACCAGCCTATGTTTTTGGTTTCAGACTAGCGGTTTTTAGTTTTTTGGATTTTACGGCAACCTCCAATAGTAGAAATGATTTTTTTGGTACGGAATCATTTCTTGGATTTGGTGGAGGACTAAGTTTAAGAAACGACAACCTGGCCATTTCAACCATTAATCTGAGACTTGGTTTTTATCCCAACTTACCCATAAATGCTTCATCTGATCTATTCAATATCGCTACTTCTTCAGATTTCAATATCAGGGACTTTGACTTCAAAGCCCCCGAGATTGTCCCTTTTAATTGATTAACTGAGTTAAGTCATAAATAAACCAGCATCCTGTTGGTTTTTCTAAACAAATACAAACCAGACCCAATTGCTAGAATATTGAAAACATTAAACATAATGGTGAATTGTTCTATGATGTGGATTTCATCAATGCCAGAAAAATAGACCATGGCCCACAGCGAGTATCTCATAGTACCGAAAAGAATAAGAAGTAAGGCCCAAGTTTTCAACACCAAGTGAAGCCATTTTCTCCCGGTAAAAACACCCAGAAGAATCAAACTTCCCATTGAAAGTGTTAGCAAAATGGGCACATAACTTCCTATTGAGACGAAAACCACTGACCGAATAACAAAAGCTGAAATAGTTAGCAGCAAAATATCGGAATAAGTTCTGCTTCTGAAATAGACTCTCTCCATGACGATTATTTTTCAGAAGACAGATTACTCATGACAGCAAACATTAATGCCGTGCACGAGTAGAGATATTCAAAATTCAGCTTGTCAATGGTATCATCTGACGAATGATAATTGGGGTTGAAATCTCCATTCGCATACTCTTCAGTTATAAGAATCGAAGTATATCCAGCGTCATGAAATGATTTATGATCGGAAGACATCACGTTGGTCTTATAGACTGGAACATCTAAATCTTTCCCTGCATTTTCATAAGCAGGTACCATTAAACTCCTGGCTGGTGAAATTTCAATTGCTAAATCTCCGTCAGAATCCCAACCTACCATATCAGCAACGTGAACAGAATGAACTTTAACCCCTTCCTTTTTCAATTTTCGAGCAAAAGCTTTACTTCCTATTTCATCACTCTCTTCCTGGTCGAAAAAGACAACCGTAAAATTTCGTGCTCGATGTTCCATCTTTGAAATTTGGTAAGCCAGCGCATACACCATTGCTACACCAGTCGCATTGTCATCAGCACCAGGCGCTCCGGGGACCGAATCATAATGAGCTCCGATGATGACAAACTCATCACTATCAGTTGTAGCTGGAATTGCAGCGTACACATTTGTTCCTCTAAATGGAGAAAAAAGAAGATCTACCAGGCCGTTCACATTTGGGTACATGTATTTGTGCCGCTCTGGATCGAGTGAAATCTCTGTAAGAGCGTGGATTAAAATTTCGGCTGCTGTTTTTCGATCTTTGTTGCTGCCTCTTTCTTCTAAGATTTTAGAATCACTCCATTCCTCGTTTCCAGTCATTCTAGAGATGAGTTGTTTTTGGAGAATTTCTACCTCCTTCTTGGGCTGTGCATTCGCACAAGAACTGAACCCAATCAAAGTCGCTACGAAGAGCTTGATATATAATTTCATAATTAATCCTTTTAAAATGTTGGCCGAACTTAGAAGTAATGGATTTACGCAACTAATTACTTTGACCAGCTCATCAATGCGGATGACACACAGTATGATTTAAGCAATGAATCACACTGGACATGAAAAAGACAATGTTTGAGTCAATTTTGAGTTGGTTTGTCAAAAACCTCTCGAATGAAGATTGAATTGATCTACTTTTAGAAAATGCTTGCGATTCTTAGACGTTTTCGAGGGTTTTTCAGGGTCCGCTTAAGGTGGCCAAGATTCCGCCTAAAGGGATTTCGAATCAGATTTCGTGCTCCTAGGATTATCAGATGGTTGTTTTCTTTGATATGGCGCATCATTTCGTTTCCAGTAAGACTTTTCAGAAGTATCCGAATTAGAAGGTGGTTGATAAAAAGTCTAAAGACTAGGCGGGCTCTTATTTTCACTGCTTTCATCCTAACAATGATTGTAGGGTTCAATTTGAGCACCGCCTTGAATGAACCAGAGGAGCTGCAAGTTTTCCTCGGCTTGATGGCATTCGGAGTTCCATTATACATCGTTTCTTCTTGGGTTTTTGAAAAATGGGAACTGTTCAAAAAGTTGAAAAACGAAAACACGAATGCAGAACTAATGCTTCTGAAGAGCCAGATTAATCCACACTTTTTCTTTAACACGCTGAATAATCTATATGGATTAACTGTTGAAAAATCAGATGAAGCGCCGGAGGTTGTTCTGAAAATATCCGATATGATGCGTTACACCATCTATGAAGGTCAAAAAGATCAAGTGCTGTTGGAAGATGAATTGGAATATCTTCATACTTACATTGAACTCCACAAGATTAGATATCAAAAGAAGGTGGATATCAAATTTACCCATCACATCCAGGGTGAAGGTCTTAAAATCACACCACTCCTATTTGTCATTTTACTTGAAAATGCCTTTAAACACGGAATCGAAAGTCTGACCGAGAACGCATATGCGCACTTGAGCTTAATTGCTGGCAATAACAAAGTAGTTTTTGCTATTGAGAACAATTATGACCCAAATGAAAAAAGAGAACAAGAAGGTATTGGCTTGAAAAATTTGGAGAGAAGATTAGAACTACTTTATCCCGAAAGGTATTCATTGTTGGTTTCTAATGATGATGCGGTATACAAAGTTCAATTAGAAATAGATCTGAAATGATTACCTACATTATCGTTGACGATGAACCGATCGCTCACAGAATTATCGAAGGTTATTGTAAAAGTTTACCACACTTAAAACTTGTCAAGCATTGTTATGACGCATTGCAAGCGATAGAGTTTTTGAATGCAAACACGGTCGATCTTATTTTCTTAGATCTTAACATGCCGAAACTTAAAGGCTTTGAATTTCTGAGAACTTTGTCCAATCCACCAAAAGTGATTGTTACAACAGCTTATAAAGAGTTTGCACTGGAAGGGTACGAACTTGACATTGCTGATTATCTATTGAAACCATTCTCTTTTGAACGATTTGTGAAAGCAGTAAACAAGGTAACTAACACCACAACAATCACATCAACCAAGGCTGCAATCACACAAACGAATGCGTCTGAATCCATCTTTCTAAAAGGAGATAAAAAGCACTTTCAAGTCTTCATCGATGATATTTTATTCATTGAAGCATATGGTAATTATTCCAAAGTGCATACCACTGGCGAAATGATTATCACTCATGAAAAAATATCAAAATTGGAAGAGGACATGAAGGATCACAACTTTATCAGAGTCCACAAATCGTTCGTGATCGCAAAAAAGAAAATCAAAGAAATCGAAGGAAACTTGTTACTCATTGGGGAGCATAAAGTTCCAGTTGGGCAAACCTATCGATCGATTTTAAAAAAACTACTGAATTGATATTGGTACATATCTGACTGAATAACAATGCATTAAAGTCATCGTTGATATTTCTATGAATAGGTTAAAAGAATTTTTTTGGTTATGTGCGGGGGCGAACAAATCCATTCTAAACAATTGCCCCTCTGAGTCAAGCAAGTATGTTGGCATTGGTGCTACGATTTTCTTCACAGGAATCTTTGCGACGCTTGCTGGTGGTTATGCGTTATTCACCGTTTTCGACAACTATTGGGTAGCAGCCGTTTTTGGTTTGATATGGGGTCTAATGATTTTTAATCTTGATCGGTTCATTGTCTCGAGTATGCGAAAAAATGGAGATCAACGAAAGGAATTTTTTACTGCGATCCCCAGGCTAATTTTGGCAATCATTATCTCGATAGTCATTGCCAAACCTTTGGAGTTAAAGATTTTCGAAAAGGAAGTGGATAGTGAAATTTCCTTAATGATTCAAGAGGATGTGGCTCGTCAAGAACAAACGGTAAAATCGCGATTTGTTGAAGACAGGAATAGGCTGAATGCAGAAATTCAGTTACTCAAAGATGAGATTTCCACAAAGACAGAAAAGCGTGATGAATTAAGAAGAATCGCCCAAGAAGAAGCGGATGGTACGGGTGGAACTAAACGTAGAAACGCCGGACCTATCTATCAAATAAAAAAAGCAGATGCGGATAAAGTGGAATCAGAACTTGAGGTTTTAACAATGAAAAACAACGAGTTAATCGCTGAAAAAGAAGTCGCCTTAACGGAACTGAATCAATTTGAAAACTCAGCATTAACGGAAGTCACTGAAAGTCAGCTTACTGGTCTAGCATCACGTTCGGAAGCGTTGAGTCGACTTACGGATAAGAGTACAGCCATTTGGGTTTCGCATTGGTTCATTCTGTTCTTGTTTCTGGCCGTAGAAACTGCTCCCGTCATTGTCAAACTCATTTCACAAAGAGGACCTTATGATTTTGTCTTGAAGAAAGAGGAGTATGGTTTCGAAGCAGCCTATTATGAAGATCTTGCCAAAGTGAATGCTACAATTAAAAAACGATCTGCAAGGCTGACCAATGATGAGATCAATTACGTGACCAATCGACTTAACTTGAGTTTGGAGAATACCTAGATTTTCGAAGAATTTATGAATGTTAAAATTCGCAAGCTAGATGTCAAGGATGTCGAACAGTTTAAAAATCTCATATTAGTATTTGAGGATGTGTTTGAAATGAAGGATTTCACCATGCCTGATTCAAGTCATCTAGCCAGTTTGTTATCGAATTCCGATTTCATTGTTTTCACAGCATCTATCGATGGCCAAGTAGTTGGTGGATTAACCGCTTATGTACTTCATCAATATTATTCTACCAGGCCTCTCGCTTACATTTATGATTTAGCTGTGAAACAGGATTATCAAAGAAAAGGTATTGGAAAGAACCTCATCGATTCATTCAATCAAGATTGTCAAGCAAATGGATTTGAAGAAGTATTTGTTCAGGCTGACCAATCTGAACAATACGCCATCGATTTCTATCGGTCGACGAGACCTACAGAAGAAGAGCCGGTGGTGCATTTTTATTATACCCTTTGATTTTGGCTTTCACTGTAAAGTCTTCACAAAGAGTTTGACCTCATCGAGAAATTCTGAGTATGCGGTAAGCAGTAAATCATGAGTGGCACCTGCAATGATTTTTTGTCTTGAATTAGTACTTACTCTTTTTAATTGTTCCTGCAGCTGAAACCAGATTTTATTACTCTCTTCGATAGGCATGCCTGGCACTTTAGAAAAAGCTTCAAAACTGTTTCCCGCAGTAATGACCAAAACCGGAACATCAATTTGTTGATCTAATGTCGCATTTGTGTATGTGATTGGTAAAAGATCTAATTCGTTGACCATGGCGTCATAATAAGAAGCTTTAGAAATCGAAACTCGATAGTTATCCCAATATTCCTTGATTAGCGTTGAATCTATCGGCAGCATTTCGGGAGAAAGCATTCCACCTCGTGCCATAGCACCGGTTTGTCTGAACTGGGTTTTTCCACCTTCCATAACCATGTTCACCATCGGAGGAAGTTTAGAAAATTGATGTTCGGTAGCAGCATCCGCAAAAATGATGGCCTTTACCTCATCCGTATATTTCTTTGCATACGCTTTGACAATCATGCCACCGTACGAGTGACCAAGTAAAATGTAGTTTTTTGAAAGGTTAAGCTTCTGAAGTCCAGCATGAAGTTCTTCCACAATGTTATTCGCAGTTCGAGCATATGGTGACGGATCACTCCATCCGTACCCCGCACGATCATAAGTCACAACTGTGAAATGTTCGGCAAGGTCTTTCTGAAACTGCATCCATTGGAGCGACCAGGAACCTGTCCCGGTCTCGATTATAATGGTTTGATCACCTGATCCTTGTACGTTAAAATGTAAGCTGTATCCACCAACATCAACCATTTGACCAGGTGGCTTTTCCTGTGCATGAAGGGAAAAAATGATCGTGAAGGAAAAAAAGTAGATGGTTATAAGTTGTTTATTCATAATTTCTTTAGTTATGGATTTAGTTATTCCGTGTTTCGTTGGCGCATGATCACCTCTTCATATTGAGGAATTTCTATGCGTTGGTTTGTTAAATGCTTTTGAAAAAAGGAAAGACATAAATCATTAATGATGTTATTCATTTTTCCTTTTTCGATAGAACCAGCAAGGCCTAGAGGCTTTAGAAATTCGGGCGCTATGACATTCAAATCGCAGAAATCCAGGTGTCGTGCACCATTGATTTTTAAAAAGTATGAAGGTCCCTCAGCATTTTGAAAGTAAGTGTTATTGAGGTATTCGTGATTATCGCTCACCATGAACATGAAGGTTTTTTTAATCGGTACATCTAGTAAATCACCACGAATGCCTCCGTCCATATTTATACCTGCCTTAATCCGATCGTCCTCAATAATCCACTGAGCGGTTGCTGCTCCGCCAAAAGACATACCTACTGCTCCGATTTTTTCCAGGTCTAGTTTTCCTCCAAGCAAATGGTCACTCTTGTTCAATTTCTCCAATTGATTGATCACAAAAGCTGCGTCAGCAGACCATTCGTACACACTCTTTTGCAGCATCGGAGTAAGATCCAACAGCTGATGTTCATAAATCGAAGCTTCTTCCAGGTCTTTGGTTTCTAAGATCTTACCGACCACAGCAGAGATATCCTCATTCAAAATCTCCGCCCATCGTTTGGATAATTCCATATTCGAAAAGGAGAATGGATTAAGTTTTCCATCATCATCTAATTCGTAACAAGTCTCATAAGCATGTGAAATGCTAGCGACAACAAATCCATTGCTGGCCAAATGTTCCATCAAAATCGTATTCTGATTGACCCAAAAGGAGTATCCATGTTGGAAAATCACCAATGGATATTTCTTCTTCTTATTTGAAGGTTCAGTATTAAATACCGAATGTGTTTTTACCGAAGAAAGCTGGTCAAAAAATGATTTCGGCAACCGAAAAAGGTCCAGTATGATGGACAAAGCTTGGCTTGGTTTTTCCAAATAGACTTCACCTTCATTACCGGACTTCTTAGACGGGTACCAAAACTTAACAAAAACATTTCGATAGTTTTTGGTTGAATCGAAGGATTCATTTCTGGTGCTGTCCACAAAATTTAGAAAGGTCGTCCCAACCCCAAAAGGTCCATTCGGATTTGGGAGCTTTGTTGGATCATCAGAGGCATTTTGTCCATTGGCCGAGAACAGAAACAGTATTCCACCAATTTGGAACAGCCATTTTTTCTTTATAAAGCTCATCGATTTTAAAGAGAGAAAATGGATGTATCAACCGACTTATCGAACTCCACGCTCGTAATTTCAATTTTATTGGAGCCTTCTTCATAGCTAAAGGACTGCTCCATAGAGAATGGAATTTGTATTCCGTCTATTTCCTGGTAGTCCGTATAATTGATTGCCATATTTACCTGTTCTCCTTTTTGGCTTTTGAAGTAATCAACTTGCTTTACAATCAGGCCGGACTCGGCGTGAATGTAGTATTCAATGAAATCCTTATTTGGATAGTCTACAACTACTTTGTAGGCGGGGAGGTGATCGACATAATCAAATCCTTCGTATGCCATGTCATGATTGTGATTGAAAGCATAGTAAATAGGCGAGTCAAATTCACTATAGGTTTTAATGGCTCGGTTATCCGGATATGTTGTTTTTGCCGGTCTATTTCCCAACCAAGGGGCTATCATCCAGCTGCTTTGTCCATCGTAGATCTGACTGAATTCAATGGTATCTTTTTTCGCATCAAGTCGCGCTTTACCAGGACGTTTCTGATATAGCACGAATTGGGTATCGTTGCTTTTTCCTTTCCAAATCTGCGTTTCAAGCATTTTTAATTTTTCGACCCCCGATTTTTCGAAATGCTTGTTTAAGACCTTGTTTAGGTCCACATCGCTCAGCATAACTGCATTCTCCCAATTGTCTAGTAATGTTTTGTCGCCCTCATCAAATGCCTCATGAGTCGCTTTACTGAACATCCATTTCATCCATCGATAGGGAAACTGGTAGTTAAACTCGATTTGAATCTCGGATAAGTTTTCATCGATCGATTGCACGCTCCAGGTTCCTTGCATCATTTTAAAAGGATAAGGAAAACCTGTACCAGGATCTACATTGAAGCTGTAGGAATTCCCTTCGTTCCATGCCGTACACGTCTCCAGCCAAGCTCCTTGTTCATCACTACAAGATCGAACCATTCCTTCACCTGAGCCGGAAACAATTGTCACATTATCTAAGCCAGTAGCGTAGCGGTGATAATTTCCAACATCGGCAATGACTTCCCAAACAACTTCTTTCGATGACGGGATCATCATTCTGGAATCTCGATGTGTCTCGACGGATGGCGGTGTAAAGGCCACAATAACAAAAACGATAATTAGCGCTGCTATTCCTAGAATTATTTTCGTTGACTTTTTCATATCCTGACTTTTTTGAAGTCAAGTTTATGAGCTCAATGAAATTGAATCGTCACTGATCATTTAGGGTGACACCTTTTAGTAACTAATCAATCACTAGGTTCTTCAGAAATTCAGATGGAGTTTGACCTGCATGCTTTTTGAATACTTTGTTGAATGTATTCTTGTTGTTGAAACCTGAATCCAGCGCTATGGCCAGGATAGTTAAATGCTTGTATTGTGAACTGCCCAATCTACTTTTTACTTCAGAAAATCGATATTCATTGATGAATTCATAAAAGGACTTTTTCAGTTCACTGTTTAGCACCTGCGAAACTTGATTTTGAGAAAGATCTAAACTCGTAGAAAGTTTGGTCAACGAAAGTTCGGGATCCAAATAGGGCTTTTCTTTTTCCATGAATTCAATGATGTTGCCAAGAATCCTGTTAGCATCTGATTTACTTAAGGTTGAATTTCGATAAGTATCGAATGAAGCATTCAGCAAAACCTGATTAAAAGCCTTGTTATTCCTTATAGCAAAAAAGACCAGAACATTAATAAAGACCGTATTGCAAAGTGTGGTTACATAAAATACCTCTTGATGAATACTCCCTTGAAAACTGTACCAGCTTAAAGCAATCAGATCTATAAGCCAGTAGATAAGAAATGAAAGACTGAAACGTTGCAACCAAATCACCTTGGTTTTCACCTGCCGTGACTTTCCTTTCTCTGCGAATGTTCTTAGGTATTTATTGGACCAAAAAATGTACAGAAACGACTGAAGTATCTGAACAGAAATAAACGAGAAGGTCGCAAGTGAGAGAGGAATTCGCCTGGACTGATAATAAGATTCTAATAGCTGTGTTTTTTCATTTCCATCAAGTATAAAAAACGGAAGTAGGAAAAGAATGCCTACTACAAAAGGTAGTAAGTGAACTAACGATTTTATTGTCAACTGATATTCAGAAACCAGAATTGACTTGATGTACCAATAATAAATCGGACCAATCAGGTACATCAAAGGAGTAAAAATGTATACCAGGTGAGGAATTTCAAGAAACAAATTGGTACTCAGTAAGAGATAGTTGAAAAGGTTAAGCACTAGTATCAATACCATTCCAACCAGGAAATAAACGGATATGGATCTTTTGAAGCTTAACAGCACCAAAGCGAGTAGCAATCCCTGGAATACGCCAAAGGCCAATAAGGAGGACCACAAATCAAATTTTACACGGACTAAATCTTCCATGTTATCCCTTAATGATTTAACTCATCAAAAGTAGAAGTTAGTCACTTCATCTGTGATACATGGGGCAATAATCAAGATTTAAATAGGTCACTCTCTATCGAGAGTGACCCGTAAAATCAGCCTTCTTCATAAGACTTAGTGTCTCTTTCTAAACTAGCGCTTAATCATTTCTTAGTGTCCTAGCAGGATTTACATTCACCAACTTGGAGGTATTCCTAGAAATTGTTAACAAAACAATTGCTGATAAAATAATTGTCGGAAGTACATAAAGGAGTGGATTTACAGAAATTCTAAAGACAAATCCTTCTAACCATCGATTAATAGAAATAATCGAAAGTGGAATACTGATAGCACACGCTATTATGATCAATAGCAAATATTCTCGTGTGACTAAACGAACTAATTCCCATTTTTCAGCACCCAAAACTTTCCTAACACTTACAGATTTCTTCTGCTGATTTAGAAAATATGTTGAAAGTGCAAGTAGACCAATGATGGCCAAGAGAATTGAAACAACCGTGATAATTCTAAATATATTTTGAAACTGGAGATCAGATTCGTATTGTTCTCTATACCTGCTGTCAAGAAAGTTGAAATTGAATGGAACTTCAGGAAAAACTTCAGCATACTTCTCCTCAAGAGATTGAATCGTCTCACCAAAGTCACCCTCAAAATCAATTGCGAGGAACCCTTCTTGATAAGCCGAATCAAATTGAATGGATAGAGGTTCAATGATAGAATGCACACTTTGATGATGAAAATCTTCTGCCACTCCAACCACCTTATATGCTTGGGGGCCCACAGCGAATGAAACTGATTTACCAATAATGCTATCCGGTGAACTAAAGCCGAGTTGCTCCATTCCAGACCTATTAATGATAAGAGCTTCAGCATAATCAGACGTAATATTTTTATCAAAAGGACGACCGGCGATTATTTTGATGTCAAAATCTTCAATGTAATTATCGCTGACAGACATTCGATTAAAAACTACCAGATTTTGTGATTCGCCTCCATCAACAGAGAGTGAATGTCTCCACCCGTTGATATCTCCAGGCAGCATTGAAGAACCTGAAATGGTTTTTATTTGAGGCAATTCTCTGTATGAACTTAGCAATCGTTCGGTTTTTACATCAAAATCGTCTCCCAGAAAAATTCCATTAGGTAAATCAACCGCAATCTTTCCGTTAATGTCGATTCCCAGATCTTTGTTGATCATGAATTGAAACTGTTGATAAACGACCAAAGCACCTGTCAAGAGAAAAGCTACAATGGCAAACTGAAACACAACCAAAATCTTTCTTACCCAGACATTGGCACCACTATTTTTTGAAGCCGTTTTCAAGATGTCAACGGTTTTGAAAGAAGAAAGAATCATCGCAGGATAAATCCCCGCGATGATTGACCCTAGTAAGATTATAATAGTTAAGGTTAGAAAAAACGGAAGGTCCTGGAGTCCTATCGCTAATTGAATATCGAAGAACTCCGAGATCCTTCCTGAAATCAACAAAACCAGTGCAATTGATATGAAGAGGGCCAGCATGGTAAGTACAGTTGATTCAAGTAAAAACTGACTTACAAGCTGTTTCTTAATTGCACCAAGTGCCTTTTTAATTCCAATTTCCTTGGACCTGCTTATTGATGTCGCCGTTGACATATTTACATAATTGATCCAGGCGATTATCATCACCATGATTCCAATTCCGAAAAAGAGCCATAATATTTCTTTGTTCACTCCCGCCTCTAATTCATTGTGCAAGCCAGTCACTAGATTAATCTCATCCATGGGTTCCATGCTCGCCACCTGTTTCCTTCCTCTGTTCGCGTCAAATTCTCTTCTGTTTCGATCCAATACATCTTGAATTTTTTCCTGAACTTGAACAACATTAGCTCCACTTTGGACCTCAATAAATGTGTAAAAATCGGTCCACCTCCATTTTACTTGTTCAATGGTTATAGGTGCCCACGATAGTGTCGGTGTATGAAGGTTTTTAAAAATCTGTATGGGCAAAAACACGTCCGTATTTTTGAAATAACTGTTCTTAGGGACATCCTCAAAAACCCCTCTTACTTGAAGCGTAAAATCTCCACCGGTTCGAACTCCGAGATATTTAAACTGCTTACCCAACGGATTTTCCTCGCCATATAATCTTTCCGCTAGAGTTGCAGATATAAAAATTCCATCGGGCGAATCAAATTCATTGGAAGAGCCCCATTTCAGAGGAATTGTGAACATGTTGAAAAAAGATTCAGACGTGTACAAAACCTTGTCAATGGAGAAATTATCTTCCTCATTAATAATGACAGCAGCCTCCGGATAAAGAATGGTGGATTCAGTTATCTCAGGTATTTCATCCTTAAGGGCTTCTGGCAAAGCGTAAAATCCCGTCGCGCGCCTATTCTGGTATTCTCCGGTTTCAGTGGAAACTACATCTACTCTAACGCGAAAAAGTGCCTCCGTTTTCTCATGAAATGTATCATAGGAAAGTTCGTAATTGGCATAGTAAAACGTGATGGTGCATATCGTGATACCAACGATTAATCCTGCTAAGCTTTGGAAGGAATGTGATTTATTTCTTCGAAGAATCTTCAATAGGAAACGAATATTAAGGAGAAAAAGAGAAGAGTTGTTTCTCATTTTAATATGAAGCTCAGAGATCTCTTTCACATTTTTTATTCGTGTTCTCGCCTCCATAAAAGCCTCTTCTTCAGTCTTACCCTGTTTTACCTTTTGTTCAATGTCTGACCTAAGATGGTCTTCAAGCTCCTCAATATTTTCTGGCTCAAACCCTTGAAAAGCATGTAATGACTTTTTCCATCGATCAATTTCCTCGTTCAACTTAAACTTCATTGTGGTTCGATTTTTAAATTCCAGAGATTGATAAATAGCGTCACCATTGATGTCCAATCTTCTTTCTTCTCATTCAGTAAAGTCCTCCCGAGATCAGTTATTCCATAGTACTTTCGTCTTCTCCCATTTTCTAGCACAATCCATCTCGAACTTAAGTAGCCATCTTTTTGCAGGCGATGAAGTACGGGGTACAGCATGGCCTCTGACCATTCGAGATTACCATTGGAAATCTCATGAACTTTTCGAATAAGCTCGTATCCATAATGTTCTCGTTCAAGAAGGATTGATAGGACGATGGGAATGGTTGAAGCGCCTACTAAATCTTTTTTAGACATACATAAAACTATTAGGTATTTATACCTAAAACGTCTAGGTATATAAAAGGTTTTACCCTGAGCTAGTTTTCAATATCTTTAATAGTTAGTACCAGTTTAAAATGATCAATTAACCTAACCATGAAAAATACGATAGCTGCCCTTCTCTTGATTGCTTTGGTGAGCTGTGATGTCTCATCAACACAAGAATCCAACCGTAATGATGTTCCATCTCTTATTACCGAGTTTGAAAATCAACTCAAAAAAGACATTGATGATGACGATATAGGTGGAAGTATTTCGTACGCAGTAATAAAAGGAGATAAAATTCTGGGAGCAAATGCAGTAGGGCCAGCGAGTATCGACAGCAATGTTTCGGCAGATACTCCTACCATTTACCGAACCGGTTCCATCTCAAAATCTTTTACTGCTTTTCTGATGATGCAGGCAGTACAAGACGGAATCATTCAATTGGATGATCCGGTAGAAAACTATTTCCCGGAAATACGAAATCTGGATGGTTACTCAGATTCAAGGAAAATCACTTTTCAGCAACTGGCCAGTCACACATCGGGTTTGGTCCGAGAACCTGATATGGAAAATGCTGCATCTGGCCCTATAGAGGAATGGGAAAACAAGATTCTGGCGTCCATTCCTAACACGAGATTTCAGTCCGAGCTTGGTGAACGCTATAGTTATTCAAACATAGGATTTGGTATTCTTGGCTTAGCCGTTTCACGAGCGGCAAACGTTCCTTTCATGGAAATGGTTGAGGAGCGAATATTTGAACCCCTCAACATGACCAACAGTTTCTTTGTAGTACCAGATGATAGAATGAAAGACCTATCCAAAGGTCTGGCTGGTGGACCAACCGGTGAAATAAATTCCGAACGCCCAGCTCTGGAACACGACGGACGAGGATACAAAGTGCCGAATGGCGGTATTTATTCCACTCCACTTGACCTGGCAAAATTCATGATGTGCAACATGGGATACATGGATCTACTTAGTGAAGATAATTTGACCCAAATGCAAACCATCCAAACACCTGAAGGTCGTCAAACCTATGGGCTAGGATTTTCCCTGTATCAAGATGATGGAATTTCTACCGTAGGACATGGTGGATCTGTTGCCGGTTATACTGCTTATTTCATATTTGACAAAGAGAGCCAGTATGGTGTGATCTTAATGCGAAACTTCAATTTCGGAAATACAAACCTGAATTTGCGTTCGATTTCATTAATTCGAAAGCTGAAAAAGCTAGCAATGTAAGCTGAAACTATTCGCTATTCAACACCAAGGTAGGATTCGAGTTCTCGTTTTTGGTCACGTGGTAGAAGAGTGTCAAAAAAACAATTAATAGCAACATAGCACCAGCTATCAGAAATGCGGTTCCATTGATAAATATATGGTAGGCATAGTTTGAAAGCCAGTTATTCATAATCCAAAAGGTTATTGGATAAACCACTCCCATCGATACTAAAACCAATATCAAATATTCCTTGCTTAACAGTTTGGCCGAATCTAACCAATGTGAACCAAGTACTTTTCGAATGGCAAGTTCTTTTAGCCTCAACTTGATAGAATAGGCAATTATCGCATAAAGACCCATAAAAGCGATTAAGATAGCAGTGAAAGTGAATGCCGAAATCAACTGCAATTGCTTTTTTTCTGACAGATAAAGTTGTTCCAATTCCTGATCTAAATAAGTAAGTTCCAACACCTCATTGGGGAATGTTTTTTTCCAATATTCTTCGATTGCTTGATGCAATTCAAACACATCATTGGTTTGTGCTTTGACCAGAATGTTAGTTGTCCAAAGTGGTTCGTAAATCAAAACAAGCGGTCGGACTTCTTCAGCAAAACTCTCTTGATGAAAATCCTTGATCACACCAACCACAGGCCCTTTTTGTAAAGCAAAATTTCCAATGGCCCAATTGATTTCATGTTCAATCGCTTCATCAGGGCTCCAACCAAGGCCTTTTGCTGCGGACTCATTGATCAAATATGCCCGATCTTTTGTTCCGAACTTTTGCCACAATATGGAGTCTGGCTGATCGGTTTTCTCCTGTAAAAACTGAGGTAACCCGTTTCCAGCCAGGAACTCTATTTCTAATAGTTCAGTGGCATTAAGATCGATCACCTGAATATCCGCAGAAATACTTGGCTGAGGATTTCCATCCACACTAACAGGACCTTGATCCTTGACTGCATCAGTAGGCATTTCCATGATTGCTGAAACGTCCTGGATGCCAGTGATCCTTTTCAATTCAGATTTCATAGTTTCATACTTACGCATGACATCCCGATCATTGTTTCTCAAAACCAGGATCTGTTCTTCATTATAGCCGAGCTTCTTCTGCGACATAAAATTGAACTGCCGCTGCATGACAATCATGCTAGAGATTAATAAGAGGACCGTGGAAAACTGAAGGCCAAGTAAAATCCGCTTTTTAGGATCTTTATATCCGAAGGATGCTGTCAACCAATTGGCTAACCTGTTGAAATTGACCCGTGTCAATAGCTGATTTGAGATCACAGCTGAGACAAGAGAAACAGCTATCAAAAGAAGAAGTACCAAACCAATCAACTCAGAGTAATGAAAAACCAACGGCTGACCGATGAATTTCTCAAAATAACTCAAGCCTAATAGAAAGCATATTAATGCCACGATGGCACTGATGAAACTTAGCGTAAGACTTTCAAGTGCAAAGTAGGTTTTCAATTCACCCTTAGTGGCTCCCATGTATTTTCGCAATCCCAATTCTTTTATCCGATCCATGGATTGGATGGTGTTGAGGTTAATGAAATTGACTGAAGCAATGACTAAAAGAAAAAATCCAACAGATACGAAAATGATCACATTCTTGATATCGCCGTTGGCAACTAATTCTCTACTCAAATGAGATCGTAAATGGATATCAGTTAGAGGCTGAAAATGGAAAGTAAGTTCCTCTCCTGCCTGAAGCGTTTGATTTGTTGAAATAAACTCCGGCATTTTATTGCTCAGGTCATCAATGTTCCCATTTTCCTTCAAAAGAAGGTAGGTGTACGCCCAACCAATTCGATCCGTTGCATTGTTGATACTTGTCAAGAGAGTAATGGGAATGTGAGAATTCGAAGGCGGATCTTCAACTACTGCCGTCACCATATAAGCCTCTTTCTCGCCAGCGTCATTGGAAACATAAATTGTTTCTCCAACCGGATTCTTTTCACCAAAGTATCGATTAGCGGTGGTTGTGGTTAACACTGCAGTATACGGGTCAAGTGATTCATCCAGGCTACCATTTACCAGTGTATAATCAAATAGATCAAAGACTTGCTTATCAACAGCATATGCATGGGTTTCTCTGAAATTTTGCTCTCCCACCTTCACATCTCGTTGGCGAAAAGATTGAAAACGAACTAAAGCCTCCACCTCAGGAAATGCGCTTGGTATTTGATTGATCCAATTTTGATTCATCCTGGCCCAATGAATATCATAGCCGCTTTGGTTTTGATATCGATAAGTCAGTCGGTAAATCCGATCCGCATTTTGATGGTATCTATCATAGGAAAGTTCGTGGGAAACATAGGAAAAAATTGTGATCGCAATAAGAAATGCAATCGACATGCCGGACACGTTCAGTGCAGTGATGAGTTTTTTTCGCTTGATGTTTCGCAGAATAACCTTGATGTAGGTTTGGTAAACGGACCGATAATAGTGTGGACTTTTAAATGAAAAAGGCTGCATAAATTGGAGGATATTAAGAAAATAAATAATAGAAGCAATAAGTCTTCCTCTTGTGTCTAAGTGCTTTTGAAACAGCTGATAGAGATCACCTTCAACCGCTACAAGCAAATTCTCATGACAAATCACCCGAAGCAAGCGCGTCATCCATTTTGGTGGTTTTTTTAACTCTTTCCCCATAAAAGATCTGGTGCCGCTGACCACATTGAATTTCGCAATTCTCTCGTCTGACGCAAGACTTCCTTTCCTGAAGTTGTCAATTCGTAAAGCTTCTTCGCTCTTCCGCCACGCTCAGCGACGGGATCACCCATATATGAAGTCACAAATCCCTTCTCTTCGAGTCTCACCAATACCTTATGTACGGAGCTAATGAGAATGTTACGACCCGTTCTCTTCCTGAGCTCTTCCAAAATGGATAAGCTAAATGCATCATCGTCATTGATGGCAATGCTCAACAGTACAAGTTCCTCAAATTCGCCTAATGATGTGCCTCTCATATATGTTTCACCTTTGTCTTACGGATAGATTTGAGAAAGGTTTTCTATTATGAAAAGGCGACAGTCAACAACAGCTTTATTCTCCTTTCAATACTTCCGCGGGATTCACACGAGTCACTTTGCGTATTTGTGCATATACGGTGACAACAATTGTGAATAATGTAATGAGAACTCCGATAGCTACAGGTGCAATGCTAAATGGCTTTGAAATGCTGAAGAAAGTCTTGACAAACTTATCCATGACCCAAATGGCCAGAGGTGCACCAAACCCAAAAGCAACAATCAGTATCCAGATAAATTCTCGGTTTGCCAATCTAATGATATTCACATGAGAAGCTCCCAATACCTTACGAATACTAAACTCTTTCATTCGGTTCTGAAGTGTAAAGGCGAGCAATCCGTACAACCCAAGGCAGGAAAGAAAAATCGTCATCACAGAAAGTGTGATCATAAACCAGGTGTTGGCATCCACATTTTCATAGGAACGATCAAACAGGTCTTCCTGGTAAACAGAAACGAAAGGATCAAATGGTGCAATTGTTTTCCATTGTTCTTCCAAATATTCATTAACCTGAACCGTCGCATTCGCTTGACTTTTTACGATTAGAAAATTGGGTTCCGTTCCATTCGAAGTAAACACCATTGGACGTTGAATATCACTGTCAAAAAAGGCATGGTAAACATCATTAATAACTCCGACTACCGTTTTCCTTTCTCCTTGGAAAACAATCGATTGGCCTAGTGGATCGGACCATTTCATTTCTTTGACAAACAATTGATTGACGACTATGGAATTGTGATCTCCTCTATCTTCTTCAAAAAATCGTCCTTCATTCAACGTCATGTTCATTGTTTCCAAATAACCAGGCTCAATGTCATAGTTCAGTACTTTGAACTGATAATCGAGGTAATCGAACGGAACCAAGTTATTGTTAACACCCAAGTGGTGGTTCGAAACCGAAGTTTGAATTACACCCGGATGCTTTCCAGCTTCATTTCTTAAGGCCTCCAGTTGACCTTTTTCCTCTAATGGAAACGATAAAATACCAGAAGGATCATACCCCCAACTTACTTGCTTGATATATTGTGCATTGTCCGTGAAAATGAAACATCCCAGGATGGTTGTGAATGCAAGAAAAAACTGGCCAGTCAAAAGAATCCTACTGAAGTAACTTTTGCCACCAAGGCTTTTTTCTCCTCTGAAAATATCAAGTGTCTGAAACCGAGAGATATAGAAGGCTGGATATCCTCCGGATAATAAGCCAAGGAATAAAAACAAACCGACGAAGTAAGTTACAGCCAAGGAAAATGAGGAAAAGGAAAAAGGAATCTCAATCGGCGCTAGTTTATTGAAGCCAGGTAGAAGCAAATAATAACAAGCTATAACTCCGATGATCATGGCTATGCCGCAAGTCAGGAAATTTTCTGTTAAAAATTGCTGTGCAATCCCTGATCTGGATCCACCCATCACTTTTCGTACTCCAATTTCCCTCAAACGGGTCGTCGCTGACGCAATAGCAATGTTTACGTAATTAAGACAAGCAAAAAGAATCAGTAAAATACCGGTCACGGCAATTGAAATCGTGCCTCCCTTATCATTCCCCTGAACAATACTATCATGCAGAATTCCAGCCATACTACTTATTTCCATAAATGGAATCAACTCAAAAGCAGTCACAGGGCTCGATGGATTTGCTTCATTTTGAGTTTTTTGATACTCTTTAAGCAGCTGATTAAGTTCTTCCCTATTCGCATCGGACCTGAGAGAAACGAACGTAGCTTTTGCCTCGTCTATCCAATTGATTTTCGCTTCTTCGAGCGACAAATAATGATCAAAATGGAGTAGAATTCTTGGTCTGAAACTTGTATTCAAGGGGACTTCTCCAAATACTCCAGCCACATCAAATGATTTAATGGTTCCACCAAACTTGATATCAATTCGCTTGCCCATTGGATCGATATCGCCAAAGTACTTCTTTGCAATATCCGAGCTTATAATGATGGAATTCGATCCAAGGGAATTGCGATCACCTGAAGTCATCGGAAAATCGAACATTTGAAGAAATGAAGGATCTGTGAATTGGATTAATTCACGAAACACATTTTTCCCAAATTTGACATTCCCACGAGTGTATTGTACCCGCGCAGATTCTTGAAGTTGTGGGAAATCATCTTTCAGTTTTTCTCCAATAATCATGGGCGAAGGCCCATATAATTGATCGGTGTTGTTCTCATTGATATGGCTGACGACTTGATAAATATTTTTCCCATTGGAATGAATGGAGTTCAGATTGAAAAAGAAATCGGCAAATAAAAATGTGGTGATCGCACAACCGACAGAAAGCGATAATCCGGAGATATTGATCAGTGAATTGGCCCAATTTTTCTTGATACTTCGAAATCCGACCTTTAAATAATTTCCTATCATAATTGTCCTTTTTGTTGAGTTTTTGGGTTGACGAATATTGGACAGTCGAAAAAAGCGAAGAACGTCCCAGAAAAACGCCAAATTGGCGCGCCATTTTCCATCGCTGAGTAAGCGTTGATCATAAAGCTCGTGAAGATCACCTCGAATGAATTCAATGAGGTCTTTTCGACAAAACCAATGCAAGAATCTGTCTGCTAATTCCGGAGGAGAATTTTTCATGTCAAGCTGGAAAAATTGAAACCTACTTGTGGGATTCTGTTATAGAGTCCATTCCTAAGTTCCCTGGAATGATCCAAAACTTGTTTTCCGTCTGCTGTGAGGAAGAAGAATTTTTTCCTTCGACCACCACGTTCTTCAGTTGCCCCTCCTACTTCTGAACGAATGAATTTTTTCTTTTCCAATCGCTTTAAAACCTCATGAATAGCACTGATATTCACTTTTCGGCCTGTTTCTTCGATGATAAAATTCCTAACTGATACGCCGTAAGCATTGTCGTTCAATGTTCCAACAACCAGCAAAACCAATTCTTCAAATTCTCCGATGTTTCCACCTTTCGTGCTTCCCATTATTCTTAGTTTAAGAAGTTATACAAACGTGAATCTAATTAATTAGTTTCAGTTTTGTATAAGATTGAGATTTTAATATAAGAATCAGTAAATCGGAAGGATTATAATTCCTTTACTTGTACATTTCTAAATCGGATCTCTCCAACAGCAGCGGCTTGAAGGGCAATGTATCCTTCTGAAAAATCAGAGTCTTTAAGGTCTGCCGTTTGCACTCCGTTGACCCACGCTTGGATTCTTCCATCTTCACATCGGACTTTGTAGGTATTCCATTTATTAAGTGTTTCGATGTAATTCAGTGGATTTGCTTTGAAAACTACCGCCCCGGTTCGATACTCTTGATTTGGATGAAGGTCCCAAATGTTGATTTCGTAGCAATAGTCTGGAGTAGTTTCATTTCCGGTACATCGAACATACACACCCGAGTTGATCGTGCTATCAGGATTAAATTCCAGCGTCAACTCAAAATTCTTGAAGGACGCTTTACTAACCAAAAATCCCATTAGACTGTCGGCTACTCCAACTAATTCTCCATTTTCAAAACTCCATTCAGCTTCTCCTTCGGTAGACCAATTATCTGATTCTTCTGTAAAAAGTGAAATCGGTTTGTCCTCTGAAGAATTAGGATTTGAACAAGACAAGAAAAGAACAGTGACAATTAGAACTTGAGATAAGTTTTTCATACTTGATGGGTTAGAACGGGTCAATTCCAACTTGTAACTTACTACTTTTTACTTGCTACTTTTTTTATAAATATCGATAAAATAAGATCCTTTAACAGCATTTTAACAATACGGTCATTATTCTCTCACATTTAGGTTTCACAAAAGAAGTCTAGTATCTATTTTCGCTTTATGTCAAAGTTTACTGAACTTATCAATGGAGAGGAACCTGTGCTTGTGGATTTTCACGCAGAATGGTGTGGTCCTTGCAAAACGATGGCTCCTATTTTACAAGAGGTAAAATCGGACCTGGGTGGAAAAGTAAGAATTGTAAAAATTGACGTAGACAAAAATCCTAAAGCAGCTAACAAATTTCAGGTTCAAAGCGTGCCAACACTGATTTTGTTCAAAGGCGGAAAACAACGGTGGCGTCAGTCAGGAGTGGTTCCTAAGCATGCACTACTTCAAGTGTTAGCTCAGAATTGATGGTATTCGTCGAAATAGTGATAAACTCACTTAAATCATAAGTAAAGAAATAGAAGAATTTGTCTTAAATTGATTTTCACTTAATCATTTCAATCATATAGCCGCAATTGTTATGAAGCATAAACTAATACTTTCATTACTACTTCTTGTTGTCACCGTCTGTGTTACCAACGCCCAAGCTCCTAGGAAGAGTAAGCGTTTTTCGCACACTACCGGATCTTTTACAGATCCAAGGGATGGACAAGTGTATAAAACCGTAACCTTCATAAAAAAACATCATAATGGCTTCATAGAACGAACCTGGTTTGCAGAAAATGTGAGGTTTAAGGTTCCAGGATCATATGCTTATAACGACACAGAGGAATATGCTGCCAAGTTTGGCCGACTATACAATTATGAACAAGCGAACAGAGCGTGCCCTGAAGGATGGCATGTTCCAACAATTCATGAATGGCGGTTTTTGTTTGACTTTTTCGGTGGCTGGCATCATTCTGGTAAATTCTTGCATGAAGGTCAGGAAAGCGATATGCAAATGCTTTACGGTGGATTTGGTCAACCCGGACATTTGTTCAAGGATCTCTTAAGTAGTGGAAACTGGTGGGATAATGAACTCAAGGATAGCAATACTGCCGGCATCATTACACTCAAAAAGGATGACGAAAACATCTATCACACAAGGGTAGGTGATCAGTGGATGCTGAGTTGTCGATGTGTATTATATCATAATTAGGTTGTTAGCCCCAATTCCTCAACCTACTGCCGTACCAGCTATAAAGTTCTCCGTCTACTAATTGGCACTTTGCTTTTGGCCAATTATTGTTGGCTAATTCAAGTTCTCTTTCTTTAAATGGAAAAGGTTCTGAGCTTAGTAAAATGTGATCTGGTTCTAGGTTAGCAATTTCCTCGGTGGTGAGTTCCGGATATCGCTCATCTAGAATAAGGTTTTCGTAACCAAGAAAAGTAAGTAAATGATCAATGAATGTATTTTTTCCTGCTGCCATCCAGGGATTTTTCCAAATTAGGTAGATCACTCTTCCGTTGAATTTTCCTTTCACTTTTTCCAAAGACTGCTTACAAGATGAAATAATTTGCTCAGCACTCTCTTCAAGGCCGCAGATTTTTCCCAACTGTTGCATCATGCTAAAAGAGTCTTCAAGCGTGTAGATGTCACTCATCCAGACGGGGAAATCTTTGGCCAGTTTGTCAATTCCTTCTTTATAATTTTCCTCCTTATTTCCGATGATCAAATCAGGATTGAGCTCCTTAATCTTTTCAAACCTGAATTTTTTTGTGCCTCCAACGATTTCAATTTCCTTGACCTTCTCCTTCGGATGAATACAAAATTTGGTTCTGCCTACAGTTGGAGCTCCAATGTCGAGTAAAAATTCAGTTTGCGACGGAACGAGAGAAACGATCCGTTTTGGTGGATAAGAAATAGCAACCTCCCGATCCATTTGATCTTTGACAGTCAGGAGATCACTCATAGAATTTATTTTAAATACCTGAAATCTTGGTTGTTCTTCACCTGGATTACGGTTTCATAAATCAATCGGATGACACTTTCTACATCATCTTTATGAACCATCTCTACGGTTGTGTGCATGTACTTTAGTGGAAGAGAAATTAGCGCTGAAGCAACTCCTTTGTCGGAATAAGCAAATGCATCGGTATCTGTTCCAGTCGTTCTCGATGCAGCTATTCTTTGATATGGAATTTTGTTTTTGTCAGCCACTTTTAAAATCATGTCTCGGACATTGTTCTGAACTGCCGGACCATACGTAACAGCAGCTCCTTTTCCTGCAGTCACATCTCCACTCGTAATCTTGTTATACATCGGGGATTGCGTGTCATGGGTGACATCCGTGACAATGGCTAGATCAGGTTTGATTCTATGCGCCATCATTTCCGCTCCTCTAAGACCAATTTCTTCCTGAACCGAATTCACAACATACAGTCCAAAAGGAAGTTTGATTTTGTTCTCTTTTATTCTTCGCGCTACTTCAGCAATCATGAATCCACCGGCTCGGTTATCAAGCGCTCGACCCACAATGTACTTTTTGTTCAACTCAATTAGTTCATCTTCGAACGTGGCAACTGTTCCAACATGGATGCCCATTTTTTCAACCTCCTCTTTGTTTGAGGCTCCCACGTCAATGCAGATGTTTTTCATTGATGGATTGTCCTCTTTTTCTTTTCTCACATGGATCGCTGGCCAGCCAAAAATTCCTTTAACAGGTCCTTTCTTCGTGTGAAGATTTACTCGCATAGATGGAGCAATTTGGTGATCTGAGCCACCATTTCTTACCACATAGATGTATCCTTTGTCTGTGATGTAATTTACAAACCAGCTGATCTCATCCGCATGTGCTTCGATAACGACCTTGTACTTTGCATCTGGGTTGACTACTCCGTACACACTTCCGTAAGTATCAACTTCGTAAGAGTCAACGAAAGGCTTCAGGTAATCCAACCAAATTTTTTGTCCTTCTACTTCAAAGCCAGTCGGAGCTGCATTGTTTAAGTACTTGTATAGAAAATCTTTGCTCTTTTTATCCATAGTGCAATTTTAGACTTTTTCAATTCAATCTAAAATCTTCAATCCACAAATCTCCAAATCCTCAAATCGACTTCACCAATCCACCATCAATCAGAAAATCTTGTCCTGTGATGTAAGAAGATTTATCAGAAACTAAAAATGAAACCAATTCGGCTACTTCTTGAGGAGTGCCTTGTCGCAGCATCGGAATCGTATCGATGGTTTCCTGATCTGCTGGGTAACTATCGATAAACCCGGGAAGCACATTGTTCATCCGAATATTTGATGATCCAAACTCGTTTGAAAATAGTTTGGTGTAACTACTCAAAGCAGTTCGTGCGACAGAAGAAATCGGAAAACTCAATGAAGGTTCTTTTGCTCCAAAAGTGGAAATATTAACAATCGATCCTCCCTCTTTCATTTTGGGAACAACCAATCTCGACATGCGAATCACGTTCATCAACGCCAGATTAAATCCAGCCAACCAATCCTCATCAGTCAGTTCCAGCAGTTTCCCTTTAGGTGGATGGCCCGTGTTGCAGACCACCGCATCAATACGTCCATACTTCATCAAACAAACTTCCACTAACGATCGAAGATCTTCAGGATTATCAGTAGATCCTTGCATGGAAAAAGCTTCCATCTCATTCGCCAACGTAACTACACTCTCCGATCTTGACATCAATGCCAATTGATAACCTTCTGAATAGAGTTTTCTGGAAATTGCTGCTCCCATTCCTTTGCTTGCAGCAGTTACGATGGCGACTTTCATAAGTTACTAGTTTCAAGTTGCAAGCTACAAGTAGAAGGACGTAAGTAGCAAGTATTTGTTTGCCATAAAATGATAGCAGGTATCATGAATTTAGTTTTCTCAGAAAGCTTGATAACATTTTTTGTTCATCAACAATCATCTCCAAAATTCCATCAACTTTTTCACTATTGAGTAGACCTAACTTCGTGATACCAATAAAGAAAGTTTCAAGCTCAAATGATGATCCAAGGGCAATTTGAATAAATCTTGCATGATCCTTTTTACTTTTTCTACTGCTCCCTTCTGCGATGTTCGCTGGTATTGATGCAGAAGCTCTATTTATTTGGCTTACCAATCCGAATTTTTCTTCTTTCGGAAGGGATTTCGACAACTTTTGGCATTCCATCCAAATATCCATTCCTTTTTGCCAAATAATTAATGTTTTAAAATTTCCCATCAAATCACTTTTAAAAATTTGAACAACGTTTAGTTATTGTCCAATCAAAATAGTGGATGAGTTAATTGTGGTGTTTTATGACTTGTAGCTTGAAACTAAAGACTTGCATTTAAATACTACAACGGAATATTCCCATGCTTCTTCCTCGGCAATTGATCTACTTTATTTTCTAACATCGAGAATGCATGAATAAGTTTGATACGTGTATTCTTCGGCATAATTACCTCATCAACGAAACCTCTAGCTGCGGCTATGTACGGATTGGCAAATTTTTCCGTGTACTCGTTTATTTTTTCCTGGTGCTTTTGATTTGCATCTTTAGCTCCTTGAATTTCTTTTCTAAAAATGATTTCAGAAGCACCCTGAGCACCCATCACCGCAATTTCTGCTGTAGGCCATGCGTAGTTCATATCAGCCCCGATGTGTTTTGAATTCATTACATCGTAGGCTCCACCGTAGGCTTTTCTCGTGATAACAGAAATTCTCGGAACTGTGGCTTCACTAAAAGCGTACAGAAGTTTCGCTCCATTGGTTATGATGGCATTCCATTCTTGATCAGTTCCAGGCAAAAATCCGGGGACATCCACAAGCACCAACAACGGAACATTGAAGCTATCGCAAAAACGAACAAACCTTCCGGCCTTTGTACTTGAATGAATATCCAAAACACCGGCCATCACCATTGGCTGATTGGCTACAATTCCAATGCTTCGCCCAGCAAGTCGAGCAAATCCACAAACAATGTTACCAGCAAAATCTTTGTGTACTTCCAGGAAACTATCCGCATCTACAATCCCTTCGATGACTTCATGCATGTCGTACGGCTGATTTGGGTTGTCCGGAAGCAGCGTATCAAGTTGTTCACGCGTTTCATCTCCTATATCGTAATCTAATCTTGGCGGATCGTCTTCACAGTTGGAAGGAATGTAGCTCATCAACTGTTTGATCTGAAGGATACACTCCGCTTCGTTCGCACAGGCAAAATGGGTGACACCACTTTTTGAAGCATGCGTTTGCGCACCTCCAAGTTCTTCACTTGTCACATCTTCCTGAGTTACCGTTTTTACAACATTCGGTCCAGTCACAAACATGTAACTGGAATTTTCCACCATGAAAATGAAATCCGTTATTGCCGGAGAGTAAACCGCTCCACCCGCACATGGACCAAGAATAGCAGAGATTTGAGGTACTACTCCAGAAGCCAACGTATTTCTGTAAAAAATATCCGCATAGCCACCCAGAGAAACTACGCCCTCTTGAATTCGCGCGCCACCCGAATCATTCAGCCCAATAACCGGTGCGCCGTTCTTCATCGCCAGGTCCATGATCTTGACAATTTTTTCGGCAAATGTCTCAGATAGCGAACCTCCAAAAACAGTAAAGTCTTGACTGAAGACATACACCAATCGGCCATCGATCGTTCCATAACCAGTCACTACTCCATCGCCAAGGATTTTTTGCTTGTCCATTCCAAAATCGGTCGCTCGATGTGTCACAAATTTTCCGATCTCCTGAAAAGAATCTGGATCTAAAAGAAGATCAATTCGCTCACGTGCGGTGAGCTTTCCTTTCTCATGTTGCTTGGCTATTCTATCTTCCCCACCACCCTTAAGAGCCTCTTTATTCATTGCTTCAAGTCGTTCAACTTTTTCAGCAATGGTCTGGATATTGGTGGCGGTCTTTGGTTTTTCTGAACTCATATTTTTTGCAAAGCGGTAAAGATAAAACTGATTTTAGATTGAGTGGATTTCATTTTTTTAACAGATCAAAAATTCATAACGAAATCACATTTTTAATCAGAGAAACAAAAGATTCGTATCAATTCAAAGCTATATTGCGGCGGCTTATGAAAGTAGCGATTATTGATATGGGCACAAACACATTTCACCTAATGTTGGCGGAAGTGACCAGAGATTCATACCACATTTTTCATCGAGATCGTGTACCGGTAAAAATTGGGGAGAAAGGAATTAACGACAATAAAATTACTGACCAAGCCTGGGATCGTGCGATTAATGCAATTATTGGGTTCAAAGAGAAAATCAACGCATCTGACATTTCCAACATTTATTCTACTGCCACCAGTGCGACAAGAAATGCGGTGAATGGAAAAAAGCTTGTGGAAGCCATTGAAAAGCAAACGGGTATCGAAACCCAAATAATCTCAGGTGAAAGAGAAGCAGAATTGATTCTCAAAGGAACCAGAATGGCCGTTGATCTTGGTGATGAAAAACATCTCATCATGGATATTGGTGGCGGAAGTATTGAATTCATTATCGCTGATGCTAACGAAACCTACTGGATGAGAAGTTTTGAGGTGGGCGGACAAAGATTAGTAGAAAAATTTCATCATCATGATCCAATATCTGAAACAGAGTTGAGTGATCTAGAAAAATACTTTGATGAAGAGCTTTCAGAGTTAATTGAACAATGTGCTATTCACCAACCCATAACATTGGTCGGTTGCTCTGGGACATTTGATACATTGAGTGATATTTATTGCGCAAGAGAGAATCATCAAACAAATGATGACCAAACAGAATTGCCTTTTTCTATTGATTCGTTTGATGGTATTTACCAAGACCTTATCACAAAATCCCGAAGTGAACGACTAGCAATTGAGGGAATGATTGAAATGCGCGTAGATATGATTGTTGTCGCAAGTGCTCTTATTGACTACTTAATCAGAACCATAAATATTCAAGGAATACGAGTCTCCGCATATGCTTTGAAGGAAGGTGTCCTGTTTGATACCATCGACTCTGTAAGGAATTCCATAAATACTAATTGATTTACATGGAATCCATGTGATAATTACACGAGAAAATTTTGTAACGTCTTGATAAGAGGTACCAAACAGCTACTTTTTGTGAAATTTAATACTGAACTCTATATAATATTGCTCGATGGCAGAGGTAACGCTTTATTCGAAAGAAGATCTGTTTCGATTTACCACTCAACTTCTTCAAAAAATTGGATGTCCTCAAAGTGATGCTGACCAAGCGGCTAACGTGCTTGTCAGTGCGGATCTACGTGGTGTTGATTCTCATGGAGTAGCAAGATTGTCGGGTTACGTGAGACTTCATGAGAAAGGTAGACTAAATGCGAATCCTAAAATAACAATTGCTCATGAGACTCCTTCGACTGCAGTCGTTGACGGTGATTTAGGTTTAGGGTTGGTTGTTGGGCCTCATGCAATGAATGTTGCCATCAACAAGGCAAAAGAGGTGGGTTCAGGATGGGTCTCTGTGAAAAACTCCAATCATTACGGAATTGCCGGATATCACGCCATGATGGCTTTAGAACATGACTGCATCGGAATTTCACTTACCAATGCAAGCCCGTTGGTCTCTCCCACTTTTTCAAGAGAACGATTACTTGGAACAAACCCTATTTCCATCGCCATTCCAACTAAGGACCAACCTCCCTTCGTGTTAGACATGGCTACAACTACAGCCGCAAACGGAAAACTGGAAGTACTTCAGCGAAAAGGGAAAAATGCACCGGAAGGCTGGCTTCAAGACAAAGAAGGGAACATCACCACAGACGCAAGAGGCTTGATCAATGGCGGTTCCATGCGCCCATTGGGTGGAGATAGAGAACATGGCTCGCACAAGGGCTATGCACTTGGCGCTGTTGTGGATATTCTTTCGGCTGTTCTATCAGGAGCAAATTACGGCCCGTGGGTTCCACCTTTTGTAGCGTTCATTGAACCTAATCCAAACCCTGTAGGTGAAGGACTGGGACATTTTTTTGGTGCTATGCGTATTGATGCATTTAGAGAAGCTGATGAGTTTAAGTACCACATGGACAACTGGATTAAACGATTCCGGGAATCCGAAACGGTAGATGGTGAAGAAAAGGTACTTATACCCGGCGACCCTGAACGGGAAATGGAAGAACAACGATCCCGTGAAGGAATTCCACTACTTCTTCCAGTTGTCGAAGAATTGATTCAAATGGGCGAAAAGTTTGGGGTATCTTTAGATAATTCTCTAAACTAGAACCAAAGGAACATCATGGCTGAACTTAAAACTAAACCCACTGACTCCAGTGTGGAAGAATTCATCGATTCTGTAGAATCAGAAACCAAAAGAGATGATTGCAGGGAACTATTAAAGATCATTGGAAAGGTCACAGGAGAAAAACCGGTCATGTGGGGAACGTCAATTGTTGGTTTTGGCAATTATCATTACAAATACAAAACTGGTCGTGAAGGTGACTGGTTTCTCGCAGGCTTTTCACCTCGTAAGCAAAGTATGACGGTATACATGATGGGAGGTTTTGAAGGCAAGGAAGAGTTACTTGATAAGTTGGGAAAACACAAAATGAGCGTTGGATGTTTGTACGTCAATAAGCTCGCGGATATTGACTTGAAAATTTTAGAAAAGTTGATAAAGAACTCTGTCAACATTCTAAAAAACAGTTATGAAGGACAAAATTGACCACATTTCGGTAATCACTGACCTAAAATTTCACCTTTAATTTTTTGAAGAAAAAATTGTCTTAATCCAAGAGACTGATCAGGTAATTCGGAAAATACACCGAAACTTTTAGGGCGCTCGTCTAACTTTTTTTTAAAATCGGCGTGTTCTAAGTAAACTTACTTATTGCTCTAATTTAATTATCGCCCTAATGATTTACCACAAAGATCCTACACGGACTACACCAGGTATTGACCTGAATATGGAGGAAGGCTCTGTCAAATTAGTTGGTAGATCAAGCCCAGAAAACAGCGTGCTCTTTTATTCTCCATTGATGGATGCATTAAAACAGGACAATGTTACTACCCCTGAACTCAATGTTGACATTAAACTAGAGTATTTCAACACAAGCTCTTCTAAATGCTTATACGACCTTTTTAAGCAACTAAAGCAAATCCAAACATCGGGGACTGACATAAATATCAACTGGTATTATGAACCAATGGATGAGGATATGTTTGAAGCCGGCGAAGATTATAGCGAACTGCTAGACCTGGAGTTCAACTTCGTTGAAGAAGAAGATTTTGTTGATTACTAGACCTCTTTCTTAAAAAAGCCCTATTCCTACACCAGCTCTTACTACCCATGGACTATCATAAGGCTGTGTTAGATCAGCAGGATCGTATAGGACATTGTACAACGCAGCAATACTAAAAGAAGCTCTTCCTGCTAAGGATTCTGTATAACCTGCACCAAACAAGAGACTGTTAAATCCTTCTCTGGATGTCCGTTCGGGTGAAATTGAGGTGAAAAATTCAAATTGAAGATTTTCATATTCCCCGTATAAAAAAAACTGTCGAGTGATGTTGAATCTGTTAAAGACGCTCCAGCCGTAGTTATTTATGCTGGATTCAAAATTTCGAATTTTCACATATTGATAAGTAACTCCTACACCAGCAGAGTAGCGTTCTGTGATTTTATAGCCAACTTGAGGAGAAAGGCTAATGTTTGTTACATCACTTCCGGCGTTCAAGCCAAAGCCTCCACCAAAATAGATTCTGTCAGATAATCTATTCTGGGCAGAAACACCAAGAACGACAATAATTAATAGTGCGGTGAGCGAAAATCTCATACCTAATCAACGATGATGTAAAGATCTTCGTTCGCTTTTTTCATTAAATACTTTTCCCTGGCGATCTTCTCTAAAAGCTCAGAATTATTCAACAATGCTTCTCGGTCATTTTTGACTTCCAGGATTTTATCTTCATAAAACTTCTTCGCTTCAATCAGTTCGGATTGCTTCACCTTTAGTTCTCGCTGAAGAAATAGATCATTGCTATCAATGAATGACAACCAAAACAAAAAGAAGAGCGTCGATAGAAAATAGAAGCTCTTAAAAAAAGAGGGAACTCGATCTAAGATTTTTTTCATCTGCTTTGTGTTGAGGGTGGTTTGTTTCAAGAACTCAGCAGATATCTATTGTAAAAATAACGATTTTAGCCCTAAAAAGTGCTACTTGGAGTGTTCTTTCAGCTTTCTCTCTTCAACCATAAATTTCCAGAAAAGGATGGAGATGATGGAAGGCCAAACAATGATAAGCACGAAACGGAAATAGCCAAACTTCGAAATTGAATCCGTGGCTATCAGCTCGAAAATTAGAAATATCAAGATCAGCAAGCCAAGAATGGCCGTAGCTATCCGTGCAATGTTTTGATTTTGTCGCTTTCTAAGTTCCCTTTTGCTCAATTTCATGAACTTAAAAATACTAACTAAACGAGGGGAAAGAGGAAATTTGTTCAAAGCCAGCCTCGCCTTTTTGCCAAATGAAATGTTTCAGCCCATTAGTCATTGCCAAGTATTTCGAGTCCAAAATTTTATTGTATTGCGATAGCTGCAAAACAGTCTGTTCGGACAATTTGGTCTTATAAGATTTACATTCCACTAAAAGAAAAACTCCACCCTCACTATCAAGGATAGTAATATCGGATCGCTTGAGATTTTTAAAATATTGAATGGACTGCTCCAACTTAATCATTCCTTTAGGGTAATTGAGATGCTCTATTAAAAGGTTTAGAAAATTTTGCCGAACCCATTCTTCGGGAGTCAGCGCCACCCATTTTTTCCTTACCAGACAGAAGATCTCTTCATCACGAACCTTTGTATTGTACTCAGGCAGCTTGAGGGGATGCATCCTTTAACTTAACCTGAGTGAGAAAGAGAATACCGATCACGAAGAAAGAGGCCAAGGCCAAGGCACTATTTCTCATGCTTCCTGTCACCATTTCTATATAACCGTAAACGAACGTTCCAAAGACAATTGATAAGTTGTAAGTAACATCATAGAAGCTAAAGAATGAGGCGGTATCGACTGTGTCCTGAGGCATCACCTTGGAAAAAGTAGCTCGAGAAAGTGATTGAATTCCACCCATCACCAGACCCACAACTCCAGCTAAAGCAAAAAACTGAAGTTCTTGATTTACAAAATAGGCACTCACACTACAAATAATCCAAATTACAATCATGATCATCAATGATTGAATATTTCCCTTCATCTTGGAGACATAAGCAAAGAGATAAGAACCTGCTACACCAACAAACTGAATCAACAGAATGGTCATGATCAATTTAGAAGCTTCCATTTGCAGCTCTTTAGACCCGAATGTAGCCGCTAAATACATGATCGTTTGAACGCCCATATTATAGAAGAAAAACGCCAACAGGTATTTTTTCATCATTGGCATCTCACTCATTTGCTTCCAAACATTGGCCAATTCTTTATATCCGTTTAATAGAAAATGCCCCTCTGGTTTTCTGCCGTGAACGTTTTCGGGAAGTTTGGAAATTGCATAGAGTGAAAAACCTATCCACCAAACACCAACGGTGAGAAATGCTACTCTGGATGCCATACCTTCGTTGGGCAATCCAAACGAATCGTACATTTGAATGACTACTAAATTGATCACAAGCAAAACCACTCCACCGATATAGCCATAAGAATATCCCTTCGCACTGACAATGTCACGTTTGTCTTCAGTGACAATTTCACTCAAAAAAGCGTCGTAAAAAACTAGGCTACCGGAGTATCCCACACTTGCAAAAACAGAACAGAGGATTCCCCACTCCACATTTTCTCCAGTAAAAAAGAAAAGTCCGATACAAGAAAAAGAACCAATGAACATGAAAATCTTAAGGAAGAATTTCTTTTTTCCTGCATAATCTGCAATACCTGAAAGTATAGGAAGTACAATAGCCACTAACAAAAAAGAAGCTGACAAAGCGTAAGAGTAAAGCACCGAGTTCACGACTTCTATCCCAAAGAAATTAACGCGATCACTACCAGTTTCACTTACTGTGACTGCTTGGTAATAAATGGGGAAAATCGCCGAAGTAATGGTAAGAGAGTAGACGGAATTCGCCCAGTCATACAGGCACCAAGCGTTGATGATTTTTTTGTCGTTGAGCATTAGGTTGGTTTTGAAGGTCCAATATAACTAATCTGAAAGGCAAGAGTGTTATAACCTCAAACTCATCAACTCTATTCTTCAATGCTCGTTTTTCAAAGTGTCAACGGATCAAAACCATGAAACACTCAGCAGTTTATCTAGTAATGCTCTTTCTTCTGTGCACTTGCGGAACACCAACTAAAGAAGCTAGTAATCAAGAAACTCGGAAAGAGTTTGTATTCAGGCCTAAAAGTCAGTTTGTATCAAAATTTATTGATAGTAGCTCCTTGAATAAAGTTGAACATAGCCAATTTCGGGTCTATTTCAAAGAAGATTCATACACTGCTAATAACCTTGATCGGATTAAAACTGAGCTTGACGAAGCTTTTGCAAGAATCAAATCTGTTTTAGAAATTAATTCATATCCATATGGTATTCGACTCTTAGCTGTCGATTCTGAAGATGAAATGCAGCAGCTAATGGGATACCATATAAAAGGTGGATCTGTACCAGGTCATGATTTTGTCTTCTTTGTTTTCAACGACCAAATCCGACCACAATTCAAACATGAGATCTTTCACTCCATCTCTTACGAAACCTGGGGTGAGACTAGTCGATTGCTAAATGAAGGTGGAGCTACTTATACAGATAATTTTTGCCATTATGACAATCCCATGTATTCGATTAATGCCTACTATCATTCCAGGAACAGACTTTTCACGCTTGCCGAATTAATCAATCAGTTTGATGAGAAAGCAAGAGATAATGATCTCCTCGCCTACGTCCAGAGTGCTGGGATATTTAAGTATCTATATGAGAATTATGGGGTCGACAAAATGAAATTGCTGTGGAGACAAGGATTCCGTTACTTTGCTTCAATTTATGGTTTTGGAATAAATGAGTTGGAAAGCGATTGGCTTAGGGCCATCGAATCTGTCCCTATACCAAAAAATTTCAGCGAGGAAAAGCTCATGCGCGAAGGTTGCGGCTAATTACTGGATACTTTATATATAACTTCAATTACAAGTCAGCAAGATTTGTCATACATGTGAACTGGTTGAGTTCTTAGTTTTGAAAATCTATGGACCCTAGGATTGGACGTACGCTAGAATTCATTGATACGAATTTGCATTTACCTCTGACTCTCGAAGAATTGGCTGAAGTGGCCTGTCTTTCTACTTCGCAGTTTCATCGGATTTTTAAGAAAGAGACCAATCGAACCCCTTTCATTTTTATTGAGGAAATGAAAATGGCCAAGGCGTACGAAATGATAAGCGAAGGCAAAGTAATGGTCCACGAAATGGCTACTCAGATTGGATACAAAGATTACGAAACATTTTCTCGGGCATTTAAGAAGCACTTCCTTCTGTCTCCGGATGATTTAAAGGCAATTTCTCTCAGACTAAAAGATGAAGTGGGTGACGATCAGGAAGTAATACTTACTGTTGCCGAGAGTGAGGAAGAAGCATTACAAAAGATTGAAGAAATCATCAAAGAAAGAGGACTGACTATGGAAGAGATTCAGGATTCTCTAAAATTTCACGTGAGAGAAAAAACGAATGAGAGTGGTCCTGAACAATTGATTAAGAACAAGTATGAATTGGCAATGGGACAAAAAATCTTAGAGTCAATTCTGAACCGGAAAAAATGATAGGATGGAACTCACTCTAATAGTCGCTGTAATTTGTGGAATCTTATTTCCTTCCTACGTACTGCTAACCGGGAAGAAAACCATAAAAATTCTGGAAGAGAATCCGGATAAACTTCCACTGGTTTACAAAGAGACCATCATTTTATTGATTGTTATGGCTGTTCTAGTTTTGGTTTCTTTAAATGCTGAGGCAATTAAATATCCGGTTATCGGTCTGAGTTTCATTAACCAACCAATTTGGATTGTATTGCTTGCAGTGACTTCTGCTGTGGCTTATTGGTTGATCAATAAGATCACAATCCCTGAATCAAAAGTCGAGTATATCGGAAAAGGGTTGGAAGGAGTACAACACGTTTTACCAAAAAATCAAGTAGAATATAAATGGGCTGTTATCACTTCATTTGTCGCTGGAGTCTGTGAAGAAATCATTTTCAGAGGATTCCTTGTTTGGCAATTAAGCCCAGTGACACATGAATTGATAGCCATTTTCATAGCCAACGTCCTTTTTGGAATTGCTCACGCGACTTCCAAGCTAAATAATGCCATCAAAGCCACCGGACTTGGGCTTTTATTCTCAATCCTATATTACGTCTCAGGCTCTTTATGGCTTCCCATTTTAGCTCACATCATCGTGGATCTTTATGCTGCCACTGTTTCATTCAAATACGCAGAATGGAAGTCATCGAAGTGAAAAATTGCTAATTGAGGTCCTTTTACACCTGAAAAATTACCTCTGATCACAAAAAGTGTAATAAACCATAACTTTCCATCTACTAATGCATCATCACATTAATTAATTAAAAGTCACTACTTATGAATCTAACCATCCAGAATTTGTCAAAGACTTATCCTAACGGGGTAAAAGCTTTGAATGATGTCTCATTAGATATTCCTACAGGTATGTTTGGCCTTTTAGGACCAAATGGAGCTGGGAAATCGAGCCTAATGCGGACGATCGCAACCCTCCAGGAAGCGGACACTGGAACAATTACATTAGGCGACCTGGATGTTTTGAAACAAAAAGAGGAAGTGCGAAAAATTCTCGGTTACTTGCCTCAAGAGTTTGGTGTGTATCCAAAAGTCTCATCAGAAACGCTATTGGATCATTTAGCTGTATTAAAAGGAATTACCAATAGTAAAGAGAGGAAAAGTCTTGTAAAGGCACTGCTACACAAAACCAACCTTTACCAACATAGAAATAAAAACCTTGGTGGGTATTCCGGTGGAATGAAACAGCGTTTCGGGATCGCACAAGCACTCATTTCAAGCCCAAAATTGATCATTGTTGACGAGCCTACCGCTGGACTTGATCCTGCTGAAAGAAACCGTTTTTTGAATCTTTTAAGTGAAATCGGCGAAAATACAGTAGTAATTCTATCGACACACATTGTGGATGATGTGAGAGAACTTTGTACCAAAATGGCCATTATTCATCAAGGCTCCGTTTTGATGGAAGGAAATCCAGTTGATGCGTTAAAATCCGCTGAAGGTAAGGTCTGGAGTAAGGCCATTGAGAAAGATGAACTTGAAGAACACAAGAATAGCTTTAATGTGATTTCCGAGCGAAGAATCGCTGGAAAGCCCGTCATTCATGTATATAGCGATAGCAAGCCTGATGGATCGTTTGATTCAGAACCTGTAGATCTCGAAGATGTATATTTCAATTACATCAACGAGAAAGAAAAAGAATCAGAAGCAGTTCCAGCCTAAACCTCTATCATCATGTTAGAAGTAATAAAATTTGAGCTTAAGTACAGGATGGGAAGGCCTGCTACTTACATCTATTTTGCCCTTTTATTCCTCATTGCATTCCTATCTCTTACGACCGATATTGTACGCGCAGGTGGTAGTGGCGGAAAATTGATGGAAAATGCTCCTACCGTAATAATGACGGTGATGTTGTTCACCATGTTTTTAGGAACCTTCATCGCCTCCGCAATCATGGGTGTGCCGGTTTTGAGAGATTTTGAGCACTCAACCGCCTCTATGATTTTTACTACACCATTGAGCAAAAATCAATACCTCGCCGGTCGATTCATTGGATCATTTGTAGTTCTGGTTCTAATCACATCGGGGATCCTTTGGGGCATGATGGCTGGTCATGCGATTCCCTGGCCCTGGATGGATCAAGAAAAGTTACAAGCATTTAACTCCTACCATTATTTTCAGCCATTCCTACTTTTTGCGCTTCCAAATCTATTTTTCTTTAGTGCGATTTTCTTTACCGGCGGAACGCTAGGCAAGAAAATGGTAGTGGTTTATGCCCAGGCTGTGATTTTGTTTATGGGCTACTTGATCGCTTCCTCGTTTCTTTCCGAATTGGACAATCGAAACATGGGTGCCATCCTGGACCCATTCGGATTTGGTGCTAATGCGGTGATTACACAATATTGGACAGTAGCTGAACAAAATTCACAAGTCATTCCACTAGAAGGTGTTGTACTTTACAACCGACTAATTTGGGTTGGAATAGGAATCGGAGCGCTGATTCTCACCTTCTTTAAGTTCAACTACAACATGGCCGGTAACGCCAAAAAAGGCAAAAAAGAACTTAAGGAAGTTGAACGATCTACTACATCTACATTTGATATTCCAAAGGCCGCACTTAATTACGGTCTCGGAGCTTCCTTTGTCCAGATAAGAAAGTTGTCCTGGTTTTATTTCACCTGGATCGTCAAACAAATACCTTTTCGGTTTATCGTATTGGCTGGGATCATTTTTGTTTTCATCATCGCGATGTTATCCAACTCGGCCGGATACGACATCTCTACCTACAGCACGACAAGCAATATGCTGAGTGTGATACGAGCCTTCCAGGTATTCTTCATCATCTTGATCGTTTTCTATTCTGGGGAATTAATTTGGAAGGAACGTGACACAAAGATCAACTTGATCTATGATGCGCTTCCTTATCGGGACATGGTTAGTTTGACTGGAAAGTATTTGGGATTTGTCATGGTTCACATGACAATTCTATTGGTACTTATCCTCTGCGGAATTGTCATCCAATTGATCCAGGGGTATCCAAAAATTGAACTTGACCTATATTTCAAAACGCTATTTACAGACACCCTTTTACTGATGGCCTTGTACACATTTCTTGGATTTTTCATCCAAGTGGTTGTCAATCAAAAGTTCCTTGGCTTTGCTTTAATGATCCTGTTTTATGTCTCATTCATCGTTTTGGATGAATTAGGGGTTGAACACAACATGTTTTACTTCGCCAGCGCCAACCTTGGTCAATATTCCGAAATGAATGCATTTGGTCATTTCGTTACACCATTTTCCTGGTTCAACATTTACTGGATCGGACTTTCCATGGTCTTCTTCGGAATTTCGATCATGTTCTCGGTTCGCGGAACAGACGCTATTTTGAAAAACCGTCTAAAAGTTGGGAAGTTAAGAATGGGAAGAAGTTTACTGATTTTCCTATTTGGATCAATTGCTATCTTTCTTTTCTCAGGTGCCTACATCTACTACAACACCAACGTTCAAAATCAATACCGAAACTCGGAGGAGCAAAATGCCATTCAGGCTCGGTATGAAAAAGAATTGAAGCAATATGAATTCATGCATCAACCCAGGATTGTTGAAACGAATGTTAACGTAGACATTTTCCCTAAAGACAGGAATTTCACTGCTGAAGGTTACTACATTTTGAAAAATAAAAAGGCAGAAACAATCTCAGAAATTCATATTCAAGACGGAGGCACGAGTGATTTCGTTACCCGGTTAGATTTCGGCGATCAAGCGACAGTGAAAGAGCGCTTTGATGAATTCGGATATACCATTTTCGAACTCACAAATCCATTGGATTCTGGCGCCGAGATCAAAATGAATTTCGCTGTGGATTTCATCACGAAAGGATTCAAGGAAAGCGGAAGCAACACTCGAGTGGTGTACAATGGCACCTTTTTCGACAACACTTATTTCCCTGGCATTGGCTACAATTCATTCTTTGAATTGGGTGATGATGATGACCGAAAGGACAATGGACTTGAAGAAAAAGAGCGTATGATGGATAGTAACGATCCTCGTGGACTAGGTCAAAGTTTGTTTGGTGACGATGCGGATAAAATAAAATTTGAAATTGTAGTCAGTACCGATTCTGCACAAATTGCATTGGCTCCAGGCTACCTTCAGAAAAAATGGTACGAGGGCGATCGCGTCTTTTACAATTACAAAATGGACGTGCCAATGGTAAGTTTTTATTCCATTGTCTCTGCGGATTATGAGGTCATGCAGGACGTTTGGGAACCTCCTTTTGACACGCTTGAAGATGTTAGTCTAGAAATTTATTATCACAAAGGACATGAGTACAACATCGAAAGAATGATGCGAGGCTTGAAAAAGTCGCTTGAATACTATTCGATAAACTTTTCCCCTTATCAATTCCGACAAATGAGAATCATGGAATTTCCAAGGTACTCTTCGTTCGCACAATCCTTTGCAAACACGGTCCCATTTTCAGAAGCCATTGGTTTTATTCAAAAGATAGAAGAAGATGATGTGGACCTTCCTTTTTATGTTACCGCTCACGAAGTAGCACATCAATGGTGGGGCCATCAGGTGACTGAAGCCAGGGTAAAAGGAAATGCAATGCTCTCGGAATCCATGTCACAGTATTCAGCATTAATGGTGATGAAACAAGAGTATCCTGAAGAGATTATACAGAAATATCTCAAGCATGAATTGAACAGCTATCTATTTGGAAGAACGTTTGAACGTAAAAAAGAAATGCCGCTCAACCAGGTGGAAGGTCAAGGATATATTCACTACAGAAAAGGATCGTTGATCATGTATGCACTTCAGGACTATATCACAGAGGATAGTGTGAACATGGCTTTGAGAAGGTTTGTAGGAGATTGGGGATTTAAAGAAGGAACTTATCCGAATTCAGCTGATTTAATTGGATACTTCAGAGAAGTTACTCCTGATTCACTTCAATACATCATAGACGATATGTTCGAGAACATTACGCTCTTTGAAAACAAAACGACTGATGCCACCTATGTGATAAATGCCGATAGTACTTATACCATTAATCTGGAAGTAGATGCAATCAAGTATCGGGCAGATAGCCTCGGAACGGAAACGGCTATTGCTATGAATGATTACATTGATATTGGGGTTTACGGAGTGGATGAAGAAGGAGAGGATAAGCTTCTTTACCTCAAAAAACACCTGATCGACGAGCAAGTTAAAACGTTTGAAATCACCGTTGACCAAGTACCTTCAAAAGCAGGCATCGATCCAATTCATAAATTGATTGATCGGAACCCTGATGACAATGTCAAGGATTTAACAATAGAAGAAAGTACCTAGTGCAATAAATAGATAATTTAAAGGCCGTCCTTTCAGACGGCCTTCCGCTTTTTTCCCAAAAAAGCTTCAACTATAAAATCTTGGACGACCTATTCATCTCTTAGTGTATCGGTTGGGTTGATCAATGAAACTCTTATTGAATGGTAGCTTACGGTTAAAAAAACAATGAAAATTGCTAAAGCACCAGACACAGCAAAAGGCCAGATATCCAGATCAGTTCTGTATGCAAAATCCTGTAGCCACTCATCCAATGAAAAGTAAGCAACAGGCCATGCTAAGAAAACAGCGATAGCAACTAACTTCAAGAAGGAAGCTGATAACATCAAAACCAGGCCCGAAGTAGATGCACCCATTACTTTTCTAATCCCTATTTCCTTTATTCTTCTCTGGGCTGTAAATGAAGCCAGACCAAACAATCCCATGCATGCAATCAGGATCGAAAGAGCTGAAAATATCCATGTCAGTTTTCCAAGTGTAGCTTCGGTTTGATATTGAGTCAAAAGCAAACTATCGAGTAGTTCATATTCATATGGTGTATTTGGAACAAATGATCTCCATTGATCTTCAATAAAAGCCAACGTCTCCCGAATACTTCCGCCTTCTATCCTTACAGCAATGTAGCGCGCTGAAAATGCCAGTGATGACGGATCATCCCCTACTCGCTGCAATACGAATGGTCCAATTGGATTGTGTAAGGAGGCAAAGTGGAAATCTTTAACAACGCCTATCACCATTTCATTGTCAAAAGACTTTCCAATGGCTTCTTCGGCTGATCCCCAGCCCACCATTTTCACCATAGTTTCGTTGATAATGATAGCATCATCAGCGTCTGAAGGATGTGATTTATCAAAACCTCTTCCGGCAGCCATTTCAATTCCCATCGTCTGCGCAAAGTCATCATGAACAATTAGTCGTGGGAATTGAAGTTCCTGAGTAGACCCCTCAGGTGTATAGCCGCCAGTTTGGTATTTCATTCCCGGAATATCTTCGGCTGTCGTCAAAGCCTTGATGTTTGAGTGTTGCAAAAGTGTCTGCTTAAATGACGAGTACTTATCCATCAATGGAGAACGTAAAGTTGGAAGCAACACCACTTTATCATTGTCAAAACCGAGATCTCGATTTTGCAAGAAATCAAATTGCTTAGCAGCCACAATTGTCCCAGTGATCAAAATGATGGAAAGACAGAATTGACCGACAACCATTGCCTTTCGAAACAAATTTCCAGAGGTTCCTCGATGGTTAGGATCTCCTTTAATTGCTTGCGAAGGTTGAGATGAAGACAGAAAATATGCCGGGTAAACTCCGGCCAAAAGTCCGACAAAAAGAAACACAATCAAAAGCCACAACATTTCAGTCGGGTATTGAATGAGATCAAAACTCAATTGTTTGTTTGTTAGTTCATTTAAGAAAGGAGTAGAAAGCCAGATAATCGGAATGGCTAACAGAATGGCTAGAAAACTAGTAAAGAAAGATTCCGTCAAGAGTTGCGAGATGATTTGCTTTTTGTTCCCGCCAAGCACTTTTCTTACACCAATTTCTTTAAATCTCGTGTTAGCACGAGCCGTAACCAAATTCATGAAATTGATGCATGAAATCAGCAGGATAAAGACAGCAATAGTTGAAAAAATATAGATGTAAACAACATCACTATTTGGGCCCATCTCATAGTCCAGTTTTGAATGCAGATGAATGTCTGCCAGTGGCTGCAAGTAGAGTTTCACACGATCCCTTCTTGATTCCGGAAAATGAGTGTTTACAAAATTTGGAAATTGCGCTTCAAGTGTGGACGGTTCCATTCCGTCTTTCAACAATACATAAGTCCAACTAGGGTTCCAGATCCAACTGTTTCTCAAACGAGTTCTTAGGACATCCGGGTTGTTCAGTGTTTCGAACGAAACAAGAAAATCAAATTTCAAGTGAGAGTTAGTAGGTAATTCATCAAAAACTCCAGAAACTACAAAATCATTTTTATCCTCAAATCGAAGGATTTTTCCAACCGGATCATCGTAATCGAAATACTTCTTGGCCATTTCCGAAGTGATAATCACCTTGTTTGGACCATCCAGGGCTGTGGCAGGATCTCCCTCGGCAAGCGAAAAATCAAAAACATTGAAGAATGATTGATCAACAAAATAGAGTCTTGACTCATTGAATTGACGAATTGTCGATTCTCCTTGATATGCGAGCGCCAGCGTTGGTGCCTGAAAGTTAAAAAACCTTACCACCGATTCTATTTGACCAGGATAATCCACCAACATTCGCTCCCCAAGCGGAGTTGGCGCACTTGATGACTCCTCCCCGCTTCCATCGACTTTTCTGAAATCTAATACCCGATAAATTCGATCTGACTTTTCATGAAATCGATCGTATGAATTTTCATCCTGCACGTACAGAATGATCATAACAAAACATGCAATTCCCACGGACAGGCCAAACAAATTCAACAGAGAATAGCCAAGGTGTCGACGCAAATTCCGAACTGAAATTGAAATCGCATGACTTAGCAGCAATAGCTTAAAAGCAAAAGACTGACGAATGAATAACGGAGCTGACGCAAAGAACTGAATCCAAAAAAGTAGTTTCGCTTTTCGCTTTCCCTTTTCCTCACAGTTCTTGATGAAATCTTCTTCAAAATCACCGATCAACAAGTTTTTTCGATTATCGGGAATGACCCACTCCAGTAACTTCTCTCCTAAAGCTGGTATTTTAATTCGTTCACTCATACCAGTTTGATTTTCTCCAGAACATCCTCTGGTAAATTCCACATTGCTTGCTCCAATTGTCGGGTTTCCTTGAGGATGCGCAAACCCTCTCCAGTGATCTTGAACTTTCGTCTTGGCCTTCCCATCCGATCTTCAGTCGATTCAATGTCTTGCATTTCCAAGTAGCCTTTTAAAACCAGCCGATCCAATGGAACATATATTCCACCAATCGAATAAAGCTTACCTGTTACCTCCTTCACTCCTTCCCTGATTTGCATGGCATAAGCATCTTCTTGTAGCTTACAAACCATTAATAGAAGCATTTCTTCTGTTCTTGAAATGGGTGTCATCTTTCGGTTAAAATGTAAAGTTAGACTTTTTCTGTATTATAGAAAAAGTATTGATAGTACGGGAATGGCAATACAAAAGTTCGAAATAATTACCTTCGTTAACCTTCTCAGTTAAAAAAATCTATGGATTATAAGATTCTTACAAGCGGACGACTTTCCAGCGATTTTAAATTATTCATTAAGAACTATTATCCTGATATTGAGATAGTTGAAGCTAAAAAGGATGACGAAATTGAATCGCTATTACCTGAGGTTAATACCATTGCTGGATTCAATTTTTTGAAGGATCAGGATGTTTCAAAAATAAAATGGATACATGCTTTTGGTGCTGGTGTGGACTCGTATTTAAAATTGAAAACACTCAACCCGGATGTTATCATTACCAGAACAACTGGAGATCTTGGGAAGCAAATGGGCGAGTTTTGTTTGACCTACATACTTGCCGAAGTAAAAAAAATCTTCCCGATTTATGACAATCAGAGGAAAACAACCTGGCAGCAAATACCAGCTTCGAGCCTCAGTGATCTTAACGTCTTGATTCTGGGCACAGGCTCCATTGGAATGGGTGTTGCCCAACAATTAAATGACCAAGTGAATAAAGTCATTGGCCTGAACAGATCTGGAAGTCCGGTAGATCCATTTCATGAAACTTGTAGTTGGGAAACACTTTCGAAAATTCAAGATGTTCATGTTGTAATTAGTGCACTTCCAAGCACTCCCGGAACGGCGGCTATTTTAGATGAATCATTTTTTCAGTTGTTCAATGACATTATTTTCATCAATGTAGGAAGAGGCGATGCAGTGGATGAAAATGTACTTCTAAAGGTGATTAACTTGGGTCAGGTAAAAAAGGCAATATTAGACGTATTTCCAGAAGAGCCACTACCAAAGGATTCAAAGCTATGGAACAGCGAAAAAGTGCTTGTTTCTCCTCATCAATCGGGACTAACTACTATCGATGATGTTTCCAAAAGTTTTGAACTTGCATTCAAAGCAATTAAAAATGGGGGAAGAAATAGTTTGTTTGTTGATTTAGAAAAAGGATACTGATGTCAAAAGATTTAGCAAAAACCGTAGGATTCACAGCCATGAAAGATGGCACCAAAGAAGACTATTTGATCATTAAGGAAAATGATGAAAAGACTGCACAAGAGCTCGCCGACCGTCTCATAGATCATTTAAAAGAAATGGAAAAGGACGATGGTGCCTACAAAATCAATCGGCTGGAACATGTTCTCCAATGCGCCACAAGAGCATCAAGAGATGGAGCTGATGATGATTGGGTGGTGGCATCATTGCTTCACGATGTAGGAGATGTATTGGCTCCTTTCACGCACGGACAAGTAGCAGCAGAAATCTTGCGTCCTTTTGTGAATGAAGAAGTTGAATGGGTGATTCGTCACCACGGAACCTTTCAAATGTTCTACAACAAAAGCCTGAGCGAGGAAGATCGAAACTTACGCGATCAACACAAAGATCACCCGTATTATCAATCAGCCGTTGATTTTTGCGAAAAATGGGATCAGTGTTCATTTGATCCAGATTATGAATCAGAAAAACTGGATTTTTTCATTCCAATGCTAAAAGAATTTTTCACTAAAGAACCTTTTAATCAATAGCTATTTCTTCCAATTCAAAGCCTCAGTCACAGCATCATAGGCGTTGACAAACCCATGACCGGATTGAAAATCGAATCCAGGACTGCCGATATCTTCTGCAGTTTTCTTTAAAATTTCTTTCACTTCCCAAGGGAATAGATCTGGATTAGCAGATAACATCAAAGAAACAATACCAGCCATGTGGGGTCCAGCAAATGAATTTCCGCTAGACATGTTAGAAAGATTACCTTCAGGATCGACACATGAGATTTGGAAATTCAGTGTAGCAAAATCTGGTTTATTGACCTGGCCGTCTTTATAGTAGTTTGTGTTCCATTCAACTGGTCCTTGGCTACTAAACACAGGCCGATTTCCATCCTGTCCTACTCCGGCCACACCTAAAACTGCATTGGGAATGTCTTCAGGATTTCTCATTTGAACAGGAATGGGAGCTTCATTGGAACCAGCTGCAAAATTTCCAGCGCCTGATATAAAAATCACGCCGCAAAAAGTACCTTGCTCCATCACCTTCCTCCAATGCGTTCTGTACTCCCCCAGGTTTGGTTGGGAAAAACTCATACTATACGTATCAGCTCCTTGCTCGATCGCCCATTCAACCGCCTGTTCAATGTTAGATGCTCCTATCACAGGCGCCCATTTTGAACCTGGAGCTATTCCAATCGCTTGATTTGTGTTAGTTGCAAAAGTTCCGGAAATCATTGCAGCACACGCATTCCCATGAATAACAGTAACTCTTCGAATAAAGGGATTGTTTAAGTTGGCGCTTCCACCATCAAAATCAAAGCCGTGATAATCATCAACGTATCCATTTTGATCATCATCAATACCATTTCCAGGAATCTCATCTTCATTGACATAAATGGTCTCTGCTAATGGTGGGATATCCAGTTTGAAACCGAAATCATGGACAACATTCAAGGTACCTTCTCCAATAAAACCAAAAGATTTCCAAACTTCCGGAGCCCTAATTTTCTCGATGTTCCAAGGATATTCTTCTACTTCTTCGATCTCAAATCGTGAAGACGGAATGGCCTCCAAGTACTCAGGTCCCATATCTGGCCCCGTGGGACTGAAAGGAGGCTGTTTCAAAAATACTTTAGCCACACCAGGTAGATTTTGAATCTCCTTAAGTCCTTCCTCGTCAGCAACACAACTAAATCCATTGACAATCCAATGTTTTTTTAGTTGGATGATGCTACCATTTTCTATTAACTCCGATATTTTGTTTTCTGCAGATTTGAAAGAGCGCTCGCTTTTAGCTTTTAGCAATGAGATCACTCGCTCTCTCACATCACCTCTCTTTTGCCCATCAAAATCTCCGATTTTTTCAAGAAATGAATTTCCATTTTCCAAAAATTGATCTTCAAACCAAACTACGATTGATTGAGAAGAAGCATTTGTGATTAAGGCTGGGTCAAGCCAGACTTCATTTTCTAGACTTTCGCTTGATGGTTGAGAAGTACACGACAAACAAAAAACAAAAGCAATAAGAATTGTGTTGAGCTTAGCCATTCGTGATAATACGAAAAAATTCGATTTATTGTAAACTCATTTTTAGCTAATCAAATGACAAGTCAATTAAAATCAGTCACTCGTCTTTCAATGTCTCTGCTGGATTAGCCAAGGCTGCTTTTGTTGTATGAACTACTATGGTTAAGATTGATAATACAGTCACAATGAAAAACGCTAACATAAATGGAAGAGGACCGATTCCAATTCTATACGAAAATCCATCTAGCCAAAGATCCATCAAATAATAGGAGATTGGACATGCCAATACCAACCCGATCAACACCATTCCCACAAATTTTGATGAAAAGAGCATTGTAAGATTAAGTACAGAAGCACCAAGCACTTTTCTAATACCAATCTCTTTCACTTTTTGATTGACAATCAACATGCTCAAACCCAACAGACCCATACAAGCAATAAGCATGGCAATAAATGTCACATAATTGAAGAGAGTGGCAAACTTATGATCAGCCTCGTGCAAGTCATTATAGCTGTCATCGATGAAAAAACTGAAATAAGCTCCGCCATCATTGTGAGATTTCCAGAGATCTTCTACTTGAGAAGTAAATGTGACCAGATCATCGGCGTTATACTTAATGGAAATAAAATCTCTATGCCATCCTGCCCACTCTTCCTTTATATTCTTAAACATAAGCATGGGTGGAATTTTTTCATGAAGTGACTCCAGATGGTAGTCCTTGAATACACCGATTACGTTTCCAACGACACCATCTTCTCGATCGAGAAAGATCTTTTTCCCTAAGGCATTCTCTGCAGTACCCCATTCGAACTCGGCGACAGCACTTTCGTTGATTAGAAATTCCCAGTTTCCAGATAGCACTTTACGGTGGTTTCGCCCGGCAATTAATTGAATATCATAAGTTTCAATAAAATCAAGATCAATAACACAGTTTTGAGCGGTAACAACCCGGTCTAGGCCTTCTACCTCAAAACTTCTGCCATCATAATTCAAAAGGTTAACCGGTAATCGTTGTGAGATGCCAATATTTTTTACTTGAGACATAGCCCTGAGCTCTTGAAGAAAGGCATCTTCATTTTCACTAATAGGAATAACCATCACTCGATCTTTGTCAATACCCAATGGCTTGGTGAAGATGTATGTTTGCTGCTGTTTGATTATCAAAATACTAATAATCAGAATCGCTGAAACCAGGAACTGAAAAACCACAAAACCCCTTCTTGCTCCTGTATTTGTTCCCACCTTATCGCTGGATCGACTCGTACTAACATTGTTACCAAACCTTGCAATAAACTTAGCTGGGTAAAGCCCCGCCAATAACGTAATTCCAACCAAGCACAACAGAACGTACCCGATAAACTCTCCATTCAGCAAATCCATGAATTGAATTTGCTTGCCAGAAAATTCATTATACAACGGTAAAAAGGCCATCGTGAGAAAAATAGAAACAACAAATGCTAATAGGATGGTGAATGAAGACTCAGTCAAAAACTGACGGACAATTTGAGATTGGCCAGCACCCATAATCTTTCGTATACCTACCTCCTTAAATCGAACCAAAGAATTAGCAAGTGTTAGATTGACAAAGTTGATGCAGGCTATTAGCAAAATACTCAATCCAACTATGGAAAGTATATAGATGGATTGCTTGTCCCCAAGTGGCTTCATGTTCCTATTGGCTTGAGACTGTATGTATATTTCACTCAAAGGCTCAAGATCAAATTCAAATCCCGGATTGTTTTCCAATCTACCTGGAACGTACTTCTTGGCAAATTCAGGAAACCCCGATCGGATATCATCAGGTGCCACCCCCTCATTTAGCGTGATGTATGTCCAAACAGGTTTGAAAGAACCCCAACTATCTTGACTACTGACACTTAAAAAGGAGGCAAGAAAATCAAAATGCATATGCGTGTTATGTGGGAAATCGTCCATGACACCCGTCACAAGCAATTGTCTAACTCCTCTTCCTCCTTTATAGGTAATTGTCTTTCTCATTGGATCATCATCGCCAAAATACTTTCTTACCATAGACTCGGTAAGTACCACTGTGTTTGGTTGATTCAAGGCTGTTTCCGGATCTCCCTCTTTTAGAGAAAAAGAGAACATTTGAAAAAATGAAGGATCAGTAAAAATGAATTCATCCTCAATAAAAACCCGATCTCCAAGTGCAAGCGTTGGTTGATAGTCTCTCCACATCCTAACCGCATCTTTTATCCCCGAAAACTCATCACGCAATGTCGGACCTAAAGGCACAGGTCCTCCAGCATCAACTGGACGTAAGCTCTTCGGACGAACATTTAATACTCGGTAAATGTTGTCTCCATTCTCAATGAAATCGTCGTAGGAAAGTTCATCTTTCACATGAAAGAAGACAACAATGCAACACGCCAGTCCAATGGATAATCCAAGCGTGTTGATTCCAGAAATAACTTTGCTTTTCCAGAAATTCCGAAAAGCAATTTTTAAATAAATAGACCACATAGCCGTTTGATTTTGAGTTATAAAATTGATTGACCTTTTCTTTATGAAATAGGGTCGAATATGTTTCAACACATCCAACCAATAGATTCTTGTTGCTTTCTTTCTTCCAAATTGATTGAGGTTACTCTCGAATATCTCTTCGAGATCACCTTGAACCTCCTCGAGGTATCTCTGATCGCATAATGCTTTCAGAATTTTATTGGGAAGTTTTGGTATTCGAGAATGCATCAGTCCGGTAAATTGGTAGATAAGGATGATGCTGGAATAAGATCCCAAAGCCGATTGCGCAAATCTTTGCTTGCCATTAGCGACCGCTCTCCCATTGGGCTCATTACGTATAATTTCTTTCGTTTTCCGCCCCTTTCGAGTGTCACTTCTCCAAATTGGGATTTTAGAAACCCTTTGTCTTCCAATCGATTGGTTGCAGCATGAACCGCTCCAATGCTAATCTTTCGTCCCGTCTGAACTTCCAATTGGTCCCGAATAGCTACTCCATAAGCACCATCACCAAGAATCGCTATTATAAGTAGCACCAGTTCTTCAAACTCTCCTAAATGCGTTCCTTTCATAATATATTTTTCATATATGTATATAATATACAATACCAAATCTGAAAAGTTGCATATAGCCATAGAATTTTTAATAGATCTCTTCAGATGAAGCGTATTCCTATTTTTTTTCTTAGCTTAGAATTGTGCTGAGTGATTAGTGGTAGATGAATTAACCCATTTAAACAAATAACCAACTAGCCATGAAAAAGCTATTGACCCTTTCTCTTTTATTTTTTTCCGTAGTTCTCTTAGCCCAGGACAAATTACCGTTCCAGGAGCTGGACGTTTTCCAATTAGAGTGGGTAGCCGATCCACAGGTTTCTCCTGATGGGAGTCAGGTGGTTTACCGGCGAATGGGAATGAGTATCATGAAAGATCGAAGAGTTGGAAACCTTTGGATCATCAACAGTGATGGTTCCAATCATAGAAAACTCACCTCTTATGATGGAAACGAATCTTCCGCGCGTTGGTCTCCCGATGGAAAAAGAATTGCTTACACACGTTCCACCGATCAAGGGTCTGAAATCCACATGTATTGGGCAGATAATGGGAAAACAGCAAGGCTGACTCAATTAGAAAAATCTCCAGGTAGCATAACATGGTCCCCCGATGGAAATCAAATAGCTTTCAACATGACCATTGCTCAAAGACCTCCGGTATTAGTTAAGGCTCCACCTAAACCTTCAGGAGCTAAATGGGCAAAAGCTCCAAGGATTACTGATAGAATGCGTCATGAGCGAGATGGTTCTGGATACATCTCGCCAGGTTTCCGTCATATTTTCGTGGTTCCCTCAGAAGGAGGTTCACCAAGACAAATCACATCTGACAATTTCAATCATGGAAGCCCTTCATGGACACCTGATGGCCAAACCATTCTTTTCAGCGGAAATAGAAATGAAGATTGGGAATATGACTACAGAAACTCAGAGATCTACTCTGTGAATGTGAATTCAGGTGAGATCAATGCGCTTACAACACGGAATGGACCCGATGGCTCACCTACCGTTTCGCCAGATGGAAAACTTGTTGCCTTTCTTGGCTATGAAGACAAAGTACAGACCTACCAACTCACACGTCTGCAATTGATGAATCCAGATGGAAGCAACAAACGAGCCTTGTTGGACAATCTGGACAGAAGTATTTCCAATCCTAAATGGGATGCTCAAAGCAAAGGAATCTATTTCCAATACGATGATAAAGGAACTACTAAAATTGGTTATGTGAGTCTTAGTGGAAGCTTTAGAGAAGTAGCCAGTGGCCTTGGCGGAACTGCCATGGGAAGACCTTATGGAGGTGGCTCATTTACCGTATCAAAAAATGGAGTTGTTGCTTACAATTATACCACGCCTGAACATCCTGCTGAATTGGCAGTTGTCAATAAGAGCTTCCGTAAAATCACAAGTCTGAATTCAGATGTACTCGATTACAGGGAATTGGGACAAGTTGAAGAAATCTGGTACAAATCATCCTTCGATCAAAGAGATGTGCAAGGATGGATTGTGAAACCACCAAAATTTGATGCTTCTAAAAAGTACCCGATCATCATCGAAAACCACGGTGGCCCAATATCCAATTATGGACCCCGTTTCTCCCCTGAAATCCAACTCTACTCGGCGGCTGGATATGTAGTTTTCTATCCGAACCCTAGAGGAAGTACGAGTTACGGAGAAGAGTTTGGGAATCTTCTCTATCATAATTACCCAGGAAATGATTACGATGATGTAATGTCAGGAATGGATGCCGTCATTGCAAAAGGCTACATCGACGAAGAAAATCTATTTGTTACTGGAGGAAGCGCAGGAGGAATCATGAGTGCCTGGATGATTGGAAAATCTGATCGTTTTAAGGCAGCGGCTGTAGTGAAGCCGGTAATGAACTGGTATAGTAAGACACTTGTCGCAGACAACTGGTACGGATATTACAACAACCGATTTCCAGGATTGCCATGGACAAACCAGGATGATTACATGAAGTTCTCTCCCATTTCGCTCGTTGGAAATATCGAATGCCCGACGATGGTAATGGTTGGCATGGAAGACTTACGTACACCAACGTCAGAGGCAAAGCAACTGTATCATGCCTTGAAGTATCGAAAGATCCCAACTGTGCTGGTTGAGATTCCAGGTTCGTATCACTTTATCTCGAATCGCCCAAGCCAATTGATTACTAAGATTGCTCATGTAGTGGCTTGGTTTGATAAGTATGGAAAATAGCTGTCAGGCCAGTTAAACAAGGATATCACTTAATCTTAAGGTTCATTTCAGTCGCTGGATGAGAAATTGAAGTAATGAAGAAGATTCTTATCACATTCAATCAAAAATGGTCAGAGTATTTCCTGGAAATATTAGTGATTACAATTGGTATTCTAGGTGCATTTACGCTCAATAATTGGAATGATAATGTAAGTGCCAAAAATCAACGAGATCTTTATCTCAATTATGCCATTTCCAACATAGACGAGGATCTGGAAAATTTAAATGCTCTAAAGGCAGAAATAGAACAGGCTCAACAATATGGAGAACTGGTAATAGAGGCATTTAAAAGCCAAAAGATTAGAGACTTTGAAGAAACGGCGAATGGGCTTGGGTTTTTGCTTTTAGAAAGAAATTTTAACGTGAACAAAACCAGTTTGGAGGCTTTGATAAGCTCTGGTAAATTGGATTTACTACCCCCTACTCTTTCGTTTGATGTTCAACAGTATTATGCGAAATGTGAGAAATTGTACAGCCGGGAAAGTAAGTCCAATACGTTCATTCGCGAAAAATATGAATGGCATGTTTACAACAATTATGCAGGTCCTATAAGAAACACTGTTTGGACTAAGAATTTTTATGAAAATGACACAAGAGGTATTCAGCAGTTGGATTCAAAGAAAATGCTGGAAGATGAAGTTTTAGAAGCCTTGGTAGTTACCCGATTGGTTCAGCTAAACCTCGAATACGATATGTACATTTCCATCATTGAAAATGCAATTCAATTGAAAAGTGTTATCGAAGAAACTCTGAAATCATGAAACGTATCTACACCATGTAAAGGATTCCTTCTCTCAAAATGAGATTATTGATCTCATTGCCGACATGAAAGTAGAAATAAAGCGGTTATCCAGCTAAGTAATAGAGGAGTTCCAATAACGAATTGGAAAGAATGATCAAAAAAGTAACCATAGAAACATCCTTAGAAAATTTCCACAACAAACTCTGGAGTTACTATGTGCCCATACCCAAAGAAATAGGCGATCAATTCATCGAAGGTGATAACCGAAGAGTGCTTTGTATGATCAATGGAGGTAAACCTATGCACAGTGCTTTAATGCACAAGGATGGTGCATATTCTGTGTACGTAAATACTGAACAGAAAAAAAAGCTAGGAATTGAAGAAGGGGATAAAATAAGTGTGAGTCTTGAAAAGGATACATCTGAATTTGGAATTCCAATGCCAGAATCTTTCCAAGTGCTCCTTGCACAAGACGATGAAGGTCGAAACTATTTTCAATCTCTGACAAAGGGCAAACAAAGAAGCCTAATCTATATCGTTCAGAAAGTGAAAAACGTAGATAGCCAGCTTGCTAAAGGGCTTGCCATTATGCATCACTTAAAAGAAGCAAAAGGAGTTTTGGATTTTAAAAGACTCAATGTTTTGATCAAAGAGTACAACAACCGTAAGTAAACCTCGATTTTCTTACCTTTCTAGTATGAAAAAGTTAATTGCACTTACGATCTGCCTTATAACTCTCAATGTTTATTCACAACACGGCGACCAACCCTACAAAGTCACATTGATCCGCGCAAAACCTGGAGCATTGTTAGAACTTATTGAAGTGATCAAATCAGATATTGACAATTATCAGAACTATCAACAATACAAGCCGTATCTCCTGCGTCATAGCCAAGGAGATCATTGGGATCTCATGGTAATCAATCCAATTGAGAGTCTTGAAAGTTATTTCTCGCAAGAAAATTTTGGAAAACGTACAAAATCCAAATCGATTGAGAAATCCTACGGTGACTCTTACTTTGATTTGATTTCTTCACAGGAAGAGGCTATTGTACTTGGACCTCATATTGAGCCATTCGAGGCTGCCGTGAGTGATTTCAATTTATTCCACATCGAGATTTTCACTGCATTGGCTGGAAAACAAACGGAACTCTTGAAGCAGCGAAAAATGGAAAATGTATTTTATTCCAAGTTTGATCATAGACCAAATTTCATTTTCACTCGTGTTTTCGGTCCATCATGGGACATCTTTACTTTAGGCTGGTATGAGGATATGCATGATTTTGCTGGTCCGGAGATTTCTTTCGAAGTGGAAGATCAGGCAGCAAAAGATGCAGGTTTTGAAGGCGTGAACTTTATCGGAAGCTATTTGCGTTCGTTAATTTTAAAACATCATGACACGTTGGCTTGGAAAGTAAACTAAATGTCCACTTAATACCTTGAATAATGAAAATCGAACTATCCTATAAAGGCGACGAAGAATTCACAGCAGTGAATGAAACAGGTAATATTGTTGAAATAGATATGTTACCTGCCGATCAAAAGCAGCACCAATCTCCAACACAATTGTTATTAGCTGCATTAGCTGCTTGTGCGGCTGTCGACATAGTTTCAATGGTGAAAAAGCGTCGAAAGACGTTTGTGGATCTGAAATCTGAGACCACTGGTGAAAGAAGAGATGAACATCCACGAGGATTTACCAAGATCCATATGAAATACATTATTACCTCACCCGACCTTACACAAGAAGAGGCAGACAGAATTGTAGACCTGGCTACTACAAAATACTGCTCGGTTGCGGCATCTGTCAGTGCTGAGCAAACGCACGAAGCGGTAGTGGTTAGAGAATAGACTGGCCGGATTGTCTCTTAGCGGTCTTTTTAATTTGGATATCTTTGGTTGCATCAGTAAACCATAGATAATGTCTAAAGATCAACTTAAAATAGCCCTTGCTCAAATTGCTCCTGTTTGGTTAAACAGGGAAAAAACCCTTGCTAAAGTCATTGATCAAGTCGAGAAAGCTTCTGAGGAAAATGCTCAATTGGTCGTGTTTGGTGAAGCACTTTTGCCAGGATATCCTTTTTGGATCGACAGAACCAATGGAGCTGAATTCAATTCGATTATCCAAAAAGAAATCCATGCCCACTACATGGACCAGGCTATTTCCGTTGAAGCTGGGCATCTTAACCCGCTTTGTGAACTGGCTGCAGAAAAAGGAATTTCCATCTATCTCGGAACAATCGAGCGACCTGCTGATCGAGGTGGACATAGCCTGTATTGTTCCATGATTTACATCAACCAAAAAGGAGAGATCAAATCCGTGCATCGCAAGTTGATGCCGACATATGAAGAGCGTTTATCCTGGAGCCCAGGTGATGGAAACGGATTGGTCACGCACTCCCTCCCACCTTTTACCGTCGGCGGATTGAATTGTTGGGAAAACTGGATGCCGTTGGCCCGAGCTGCTATGTATGCGCAAGGAGAAGATTTGCATGTGTCTATATGGCCAGGAAACAAAAGAAATACGGAGCGACTCATTCCAATGATTGCCCAGGAATCCAGATCCTATGTGGTCGGCGTTTCCGGACTATTCAGACCTGAAGATATTCCAGAGGATTTTCCCCACGCTGATGTAATGAGAAAAAATACAACTGAAACGTTAGCTGATGGAGGCACCTGTCTTGCTGCTCCGGACGGCAGCTGGGTGATCGAGCCAATTGTCAACGAAGAAAAACTTGTAGTTGCGGTGATAGACCATCAAAAAGTTCGGGAAGAAAGACAAAATTTTGATCCATCAGGCCACTACTCAAGACCAGATGTGTTAAAATTACATGTCAATAAGGACCGGCAATCAGTCATCACAAATGAATAGAATCGTAGTATCTCTCACCTTGCTACTTCCCATTCTATCTTTTGCTCAACCCAATGCAGAAGATGAAGTAATTTTTAAGTCAGCAGTAGATTGGTTAAACAGAAAGCTCAACTATATCTACCATGATGGAGCTGCAGACAAATGGTGGGTGAACAAATTCTATGTGAATGAAAATAAATACGTCACAATCAAAAACACACTTACTGCCAATCCAAGGTCCGTTAGTATTAGGGATAAAACGTTCCATGCAAGAACCTTTCAGATAGAGGACATTAACCCGTATCAGATTTCTATCACCAACATCGAACGCAATCAAGGTCGGATTGTAAAAGGGAAGTTGATGGAACTCAAAACCGTTAATCTTAAGAAGAGCATACATCATCGAATCAATGATCGAACTGGTACTGATGTTTCCTTTGTTCAGATTTCGTTTCCAACCTTTATGACAGATAGCATCGCCGACTATGCTGAAACCGTGCAAGCAAAACTAAAAGAAGCAATTATTGCGGCTACAAAGGTGTATGCATCAAGTAGTTTCCTGGAAAATAAAGCAAAGATCTTCGAAGTGATGGAAGGATCTTTTACCAACGCTGAAGGGGATGATTTGCAAACAGCTCGGAAATTTGATAATGTACTGTCAATAAGCAAAAACGATTCTGAAAACTACTTTGTCTATACACCCGCTGATCAACTTTTTTACCTGACCAGTATTTCAAATAATGGGGTTGCAATCAAAAAGTATCGGTTGAATACTGATAATAGGATCATACTTGAGAATCTTGAAAATGAAGAGGATATCATTTCATTGGAAACCACTAACTCTTTTAATTTCAACGGCAAACTCTACTACAAAAAGTAGCTCAAGAAGCCAATACTTGTAACACCTCTCTTTTGTACTTCCTCCCTATTGGGAGTTTCATTTGATCCAATTCAATTGTTTCACTGTTAAAGGAGCGGATATAATCCCGATTCACGATGAAGGACCTATGAATTCGAATGAAAGATGTAGGTAACAATTTCTCCACAGCGCTTATTTTTTCCTTCGTAACATGTACTTCATTTTCCGAGTGAATCTTGATGTAATCACTTAAGCTTTCCACGTACGCTATTTCATCCATCTTTATTTGGGCATTCTTCCTGTCCACCCTGACCAATAAATATTCATTCTGATTTCTTTTCTGATTTTCTTCAAGCTCGTCAACCTTCGCTTGATTAAGCTTTAAACGTTTCACGACATTTACAAAGCCATTCGCAAATACTACTAGATACAGGATAATTGCCATGAGATAGATGTCGCTAACAATTTTTCCAAGGTTTTCAATTTGATAATCAGCCAGAATGATGAATGCAAGAATCATCACCAACAGTTCCAGGTATATGGAAATGATCAAAAGGTAGGTGAAGTAAAGAACAAATTTCCAACGGCGACCCTCAAGCAAAAATCGAGGTACCAAGAATTCATTGAAGAAATACGATGTACCAACAACGACCGGAAGCAGAAAACAGACAAAGTAAAAAGAGATTGTAACACTATTTAAAGAAGTGCTGAAAAGCAGTGTGAGTGCCGCTATCACTATAATCCAGAACCCGAGTTGTTGCTTTGTATTCAATTTCCTTTTTCGCTTGAATATCAATCAAATCATAAAGAATATAAAGGAAAATAGACGAATTACGGGAAGTCGGCTGGATACGACCTTTCAATGATCTGTCGATGAAAGTTGCTTTGTTCTCATGTTTAATTTAAAATTCAAATTGAAATGATTGAATTGTTTAAAATGGGCGGGCCACTCTTTATGGGTATCCTGACCTTAGAGTTCATTGGTATTTTTTTCCTCGCCATCAGATACAACATGAAGAGTGAAACAAAAAAAAGTGATCTGGACCTCATTAAATCCGTAGGGATTTTGGCATTGGTAACTGGGGTTTTTGCCCAACTATTGGGACTCTTCAGTGCCTTCAATGCCATAGAAGCAGCCGGATCGGTCTCACCAGCTTTGTTAGCAGCCGGACTAAAAGTGTCTATGATAACCACACTTTATGGTGCACTTATATTCCTGATTTCTTATCTCCTCTGGTTTTTTTTCAAGCTACGAAAAGCTTGAAGATGCAAAACGATTTTGAAGGGCAGCTACCTTAAGCATTTTAAGTTAGTTGCTTACTTTTTCCAATTCTTCATTGAGAAACTCCGCGATGCGTTTCATTCCTGTGAGTTCATCAGGATTTCTTTCTTCAGCACCAGTATTGTAGTTAGTGTTCGTATTCACATCATAGAAAAATCGCTCGCCATTTTCATTTTGAAGAAATTCCATCCCAGCGATATCTACACTGTTTTCTGATAGGAAAGCCTCACACTTCTCAATTTCAGGAATATGAAAGTTTTCCAAAATGTTAAACTCCGGGACTTTCATTTGAGAATTATCAGGAATTTCACAAGCGTCAGCCGGGCACAACTCAAAACTTCCACCTGTATCAACCTGAAGTGCATAGTAAAACTTTCCAGCAATGAATTCCATCCGAATAATCTGTTGATTCTTGGGCGGAATATATTCCTGAACCAGGATCACACCATCTACAGTAAGATCTTCGAATGGAGTCAAGTCAAGTAAAAGTTGGAGTTCATCCTTGTTATTGATCAGCCTGACCCCATGACCCTTTCCTCCCATGTTTGGTTTAATAATGAAAGGTCGATTTTTGAAAGAATTGGAAGCATCCATTACTTCCTCCTTACTATTCGCAACAATTGTTTTTGGAGTCCGCAATCCTACTTGAATTAAAGCCATGTGTTGCTCCGACTTACTTAACTCTAACTGAAGTGCCCTTTCACTGTTAATGACTCTCCGGTTGTTTGCCTCTAACCATGACATGATTTGCTTGGTCATGTCCGTCGCATACAAGTTTCCCCTCATAAAAGAAGATGCACTCATCCGACTGTAGAAAATGCCTTCAGGTGGCGTTTCAGTCAAGTCGATCTTATCCTTTGTAAGGTTCCATTCATAAAAACTTGTTTGATTCTCGCTCAAATGCGCTTTAAGAGGTGCAATCCATTCCTCATTTTCATGGACAATGTATACTCCAGGTGATTCTGCCATATTCAATAAAAGTAAAGAATCGATTCAACTGCGAAAAACATCGATAGGTTCTCCTAAAAGCGTCAATGTTTCGGTTCAGTCCTACAATTGACAATAATTTAACAAAAACATAGGCTTATCATTGGCTTAACCTTGCGACTTTAATTTCATCGGCGTGCCGGATCTTTATCTGATAATCGTCGTACTTCTGTTTTTCCTTGCTGTTTCAGACTTAATCGTTGGGGTAAGCAATGACGCAGTGAATTTCCTTAATTCATCCATCGGATCGAAAGTGGCCCCAAGACATGTGATCATGATTGTCGCCAGCATCGGAATATTTGTTGGCGCCACTTTTTCTAGCGGCATGATGGAAGTGGCTCGCAAAGGCGTTTTCAATCCTGAGTATTTCTTTTTCGGTGAAATCATGATCATTTTCATTGCGGTAATGCTTACTGACATTATTCTTCTCGATTTCTTCAATACCATTGGATTACCAACATCTACTACAGTTTCTATTGTCTTTGAATTATTGGGCGCAGCTGTGTGTATGTCACTGATAAAAATTTCAAATAATGGAGAATCAATAGCTACCATTTCTGATTACATTAATTCATCTCAAGCAATCCTTATTATTAGTGGGATATTTCTGTCTGTAGTTTTCGCTTTCTTAATTGGTACTGCGGTTCAATATTTTTCTCGAATCATATTTTCATTTCAATATCAAAAAAAGAAGAAGATCGTCCGTTCATTATGGACCAGCCTGGCAATGACCGCCATGACATTTTTCCTTTTGTTAAAAGGATTAAGTGGTGCCTCATTCGTTTCTGAGTCATTCTTAAATTGGCTACAAAGCGAACTTCTTTTGACCCTAAGCATAGCTTTTGTTGTATGGTTCCTGCTCATGTTTATTCTTGCCTCAAGAAAAATTGATGTTTTCAAGATAGTTGTGCTTTTCGGAACGTTCGCTTTGGCAATGGCCTTTGCTGGGAACGACCTAGTCAATTTCATCGGAGTTCCAATTGCAGGATTTGAATCCTATCTAAGCTGGCATGGAAGCGGCTTTGATGCCAACTCATATTCAATGGAGGTTCTTCAGGAGCCAGTACGAACCAAATCATACTTGCTAATTATAGCCGGAGCGATAATGATTCTCACACTTTGGTTTTCTAAAAAGGCTCGTTCTGTCACCGACACTGAAGTCAACTTGGGCCGTCAGGATGAAGGTCATGAAAGATTCTCTCCAAATGGTTTGGCCCGGGGTATTGTACGACGAGTAATCTCAACCGGAGACTTGGTTGGGAAAATGAATTTCACCCAGAACAAGTTTTCAAAAAGTTTTGTCAAAATAGATGAAGGAGGCGGAGATAAGCCTGCATTCGACCTTGTCAGAGCTGGAGTGAATTTAACTACAGCAAGTATCTTGATCGGATTTGCTACCTCGCTCAAACTTCCTCTGTCCACGACCTATGTTTCGTTCATGGTCGCGATGGGAACTTCGCTTGCAGACAGAGCCTGGGGTCGAGACAGTGCCGTTTACCGAGTCGCTGGTGTGTTGAATGTTATTGGCGGTTGGTTTGCTACGGCAATCATTGCTTTTGTTGCCTCGGCATTGTTTACGCTTCTCATTTTCAGTTTCAAACTAGGAGGTATCATTTTGCTACTCTCGGTAGCAGCTTTCCTCATCTTTAGAAATTTTGTCAACCATAGAAAGGAAGATAAGAAAAAACAAAAACGAGTTTCCTTTGAGACACAAGCACGCAAAATTGCTTTCACGGAGTTTTCACAAAATACATCTGAGAGAATACTGCAATCAATCTCCGGCCTTCAAAAATCATTCACATTAGCCATTCAAGGTCTGATTACAGAAAATACCTCAATATTGAATGAAGCCATAGACGAAATAAAAAAACTGATTGAAAACAATGAAGACCTTCAGTATGAATTGGTGAAATCGGTAAAACGTATTGAAGAACCCAATACAGATGGCTCTAGAATTCTACTCAATGTGTTTGATCTCGAGCAAGACATTTTTCAATCAGCGGACTTAATCGTGAAATCGTGCGACGAGCACGTAAGAAACATGCTCAACCCGTTAAAAGCAGTGCAGCGTTCATCACTGGAAAAAGTCTCAGAAGATGTAAAGGATTACCTTGATCAAGTAAAGCAATTCATGCCTACAAATGGAGACCACAAAGTCGCTGTTGAGAAAAAAGATGAGTTGATTCATCTTTTGGATGATATACTTGACAAGCAGATTATTGGAATCAAGAAAAATAAATTTGGGGCCAGAAATAGTCAGTTAATTTTCAAGATTATTCTTGAAACCAAAGACATCATCCGTACTACCAATCAATTTGTGGAGTTGTTCCTCAATCTGAAAAAAGTTGGAAAAGAAGAAGTAGTAGCGGATCTCTTAAAAGAAAAGGAGACTAAAGAAGTAGTCTTAAGATGAATCCATCCAATTGCCTTGCAAAGAGTTGATCAATCCAGTATTTTAGAGTATAAACCAAACGGCCATGAAGTACCTTTTTCTAATTTCAGTAATCATTTTATCAGCATTTTCAGGCACTTACACTCCCAATGAGAAAGTTGCGAGCTATCTGGAGACAGACCTTAATAACTTGCTAGCGTTCTACAAAGAGCGACATCAAAGTCCAGAGATTTCCCTGATGGAAAAAGAAACATCCAAGGCTTTAGCCGGTGAGCTACGACAAGCAGGATATGAAGTCACAGAGAATTTTGGTGGTTACGGAGTAGTCGGAATTCTAAAAAATGGGAACGGCCCAACAATTCTATATCGGACAGATATGGATGCACTTCCGATGGCTGAAAAAACCGGACTTAATTATGCAAGTAAATCGATGATTGATTATGGTGGGGTAAAAGTAGGAACGATGCACTCTTGTGGCCATGATATGCACATGACTACTTGGCTTGGAACGGCAAGGGCAATGGTGGAAACAAAAGACCAATGGAAAGGAACGTTAATGTTGATTGCACAACCGGCAGAAGAAATTGGTGCAGGTGCCAAAATGATGTTAGAGGCTGGTCTGTATGAAAAATTTGGAGTCCCTGATTATGGTGTTGCTCTTCACGTTAGTCCAACAATAGCTGCGGGTCAGGTTGGCTTTGGTAAAGGGTTCGTAATGGCAAACACTGAAAGCATAGATATCAAAGTGTATGGTCAAGGAGCTCATGGTGCAACTCCACACATGTCGATCGATCCAGTAGTAATCGCAAGTATGATTGTGATGGATCTTCAAACAATTGTTAGTAGAAATTTGAAGCCTACTGAATCTGCAGTAGTAACCGTCGGCTCAATCCAAGGTGGTGTTAAGCACAATATCATACCTGATGAAGTCATGTTGAAACTCACAGTTCGAACCTATACTGAAGAAGTTCGAACCATGGTACATAAGCGTATTCGAGAAATTAGTAGAGGAGTAGCGATTGCAGCTGGACTTCCGGAAGAAAAAATGCCAGAAGTGATCTTTCCTGAAGATTTTACTCCCGCAAACTACAACAACCCAGAGCTGGTTGATCGATTAACGGCCTCTGCCGAAAAAGCGATTGGTGCCGATAACATCCTTTATTCCGAACCGCAAATGGTAGGTGAAGACTTTTCAAGGTATGGCTCAACGGAACATAAAGTACCCACTGTGATGTATTGGCTTGGAAGTGTTCCAGATGAAAGAATGAAATCAGGTGATCTTCCTGGACTGCACTCTCCTTATTATTACCCTGATCCTGAAAAGACTCTTGAGACAGGAGTGAATGTTACATCTCAAGGACTCATGGACCTTTTCAATCAAAAAAAGATGAAGTAGAAAAGTTTAGTATTTCTTTAACCATGTTGTCCTAATCAGACATCTGATACAACAAAAAAACTGTTTCTTCACAGTAATATCGACTGGAATCAATTTCCTTACCAAGAGATGTCATGCTGAATTTGTTTCAGCATCTTCATTTAAAGAGGCTTGGCTGGAAGACCCTGAAATGAATTCAGGGTGACGTTCAAGATGAAGTTTCTAATCCCTAACCAGAAATCAAAACTCAATGAAATAGCTCGGTTTGGATTTAGTCAAGCGAGCAAGATACTTTTCTCCACCATACTTAATTGTCAGTATGTTTGATTGATCTGGAAAAATTTCAATGAAATAGTCTGCCTTTACTTCAAGTTTTTCCCAAGCGGAGGACGATTGGATTTTAAAATTCAGAAAGTAAACATCACCAACTAACACGGATGAAACGAATTCCATTTTTTCTAATTTGCCATTCACTTTGAATGTCAAGTGCTCTTCGAAATACCCAGAGATACCAGTCATGTTTGCTTCGACAAATTTTTCATTGCTGGCCTGAACATAATCAGAATTGAAACTTCTAATAACATCTTGAAAATCATCGATGAATACTTTGACTGAAAGAAAAGACTCGAGTTTTTCTGAGTCATGATTCAGTTCCAACACGGACACATAAATCGCATGATTGGGTACTAATAAAAAGAGAAAAAGCAAAACGTTAGAATACATGATGGAATCCTATCTCAATACTGTTATACCACTACTGACAAAATGTACGTTCAAGATACATCTGGCAGAGTTATTGATTACACTTTGATTAAAATAAATCTTATGAAACATTTAAGACTCCTCATCATTGTTTTGTGTGCGGTTGGAGCCATAGACAGTTCTGGTCAATTGCTGAAGGACTTGAAAAAGCAAGCTCAAAAAGTAATTCCAAACAAAGGACTCTCAGAAGATGAAGTTGGTCGCGGACTAAAAGAAGCGTTGAATAAGGGGATTGAAAAAGGAGTAAACAAAGTTTCTAAGCCAGATGGCTATTTCAAAGATCCAATTTTGAAAGTTCTAATGCCCCCTGAAGCAAAAAGTGTAGAATCTAAACTCAGAAGTGTTGGTCAAGGGAAATTGGTGGATGATGCGATCTTATCAATGAATCGTGCTGCAGAAGATGCAGCAAAAGGTGCACTCCCCCTATTCAAAGATGCGATAAAAGCGATGACAATAAAGGATGCCATGAACATATTACGTGGAGAAGATGATGCTGCTACTCAATACCTGGATGGAGCAACTAGAAACCCACTAACAAATAAGTTTCTACCAATTATCAAAGCTTCACTCGATAAAGTTGGAGCTACCAAACACTGGAGTACCGTTTTTAATACACATAATAAAATTCCATTCGTCAAAAAAGTCAATCCGAATTTGGAGCAACATGTGACCGAGCGTGCAATCAATGGATTATTTATCCTGGTTGCAAAGGAAGAAAAAGAGATACGAGATAATCCGGCAGCACGTACCACTGATCTACTGAAAAAAGTGTTTGAATAAAGTAAGATTTAACTTGTCCAAATAAGAGGATCTCTATAGGTACTCAAAACAGCAAGGACATAAATACGGTCATCTTTAATCGTAAAATGTATCGCAAAAGGGAACCTGTTAACTAAAGCTAAACGAGTCTTTTTATATCGTTCTTGATACATCATAGGATTCTTTTTTATCAGCAATAATTTTTCATCAATTGCATCTAAGAATCTATAACCTAATTCTGATCGTTGTTTTCGTACCATTTTGCAGATTCCAATATGTCAAGCTCAGCCTCAGGCTTAACAATTAATTGGTACTTCATAATTGACTACTTATCCTGGCTTTTGCTTCTTTCCAGTTAGAACCGGAATCAGGATTTTCTACATGCTTCTTTAGACGTTGGTCAAGCACTTGCATATGTTCATCAGTCAGTTGATAATTTGATTCTTTCATATCAGCCTGAACCAAAGCATACATCAGATTGATTAATCGGTCATCCGCATTATCTATGTATTCATGCAACTCCTGCCTCAGTTCTGTTGAACTCATTTCAATATTCTTTACTGTAAAGTAACGACAAAGTTCTAAAAACATTTGGCAGGATAGGTCAGAATTCCTTTTTATGGGCTTTTGAGTAACTTTCTTTCTCAACCATAGTCGTATATGTTCCGAAAAATCCACTTCTTCTTACTCTCTGTAATCTTTTTAGGCTGCACACCTCAAAAGGAACCAGTCAGCATTGACCTAAATGAATTGACCATTACCGGTATTCATGATGCCTACAGAGGAGGACAGTACACCAGTGAACAACTAGTAGCGGCATATCTCGAAAGAATAGAACAGGAAAATGATGAGCTCAACGCGCTTACTGTTATCAATCCAAACGCAATTCAGATTGCAAAAACGTTGGATAAAGAATTCGAAGAAAGTGGTGTGCTCAGACCGCTTCATGGCATTCCTATGATTGTCAAAGACAATTTCAACACAAAGGGCATGGCAACCACAGCTGGAGCATTGGCACTCAAAGACTTCATACCTGAGGAAGATGCATTCATGGTCGATCAGTTGGTGAAAGCAGGTGCCATCATTCTGGCAAAGTCCAACATGGCCGAATGGGCCTTTAGTCCTATGCATTCGGAAAGTTCAACATTTGGAACCACAAGAAATCCATATAACCTGGATCACGTGCCCGCTGGATCGAGCGGTGGCACTGCAGCAGCAATTGCAAACAACATCGGTGTGATTGGCTTGGGTACAGATACTGGAAATTCGATTCGCGGACCATCCTCTCATAATTCGCTTGTCGGTTTTAGATCTACATTAGGTCTTACCAGCCGAAGCGGGATCGTTCCGCTTTATCTACGTAATGATGTGGCTGGGCCGATGATGCGAACGGTCGAAGATGCAACAAGAGTATTGGAAGTAATTGCCGGATACGATCCCAAAGATCCGCTCACCAAATATTCAGAAGGAAAAATTCCCGATAACTACCAACAGTTCTTACAAAATGACGGTCTGAATGGAGCTAGAATCGGCATATTGCGAGAACTGAGCGAAAAAGACCCAAATCCGGAAATTAAAACTCTTTTTGAGCAAGCCGTGCAAGATTTACAATCACTAGGAGCTGAGGTCGTTGATCCAGTAGCGATTCCAGATTTCGCAGAAGTTAGGCAAAATCAATGGTGTGGGATGTTCCGCGAAGACCTTGAAGGTTACCTGGCTACATACGTTAAAAATGATACTATCCGCACATTGGAAGATGTAGTTCGCATCGGGACGAAATCAGAATTTGCAAGAACGAGAATTGAATATTTCCTCACGGCCTCCGGCAGGAGTTCCAACCCAGAAATTGAATGCCTGGATCCATACACTGACGAGCGAAGAATTGCTTTTAGAGAAGCCATTGAAAAAAGGATGGACGAATTAAGATTAGACGCAATCGTTTACCCTTCCTGGAATCATCCGCCTGCTCTTATCGATTCTTTCCAAGTCCAATATCGAGGTGACAATAGCCAAATCATTGCGCCGCATACGGGCCAACCGGCATTCACGGTTCCTATGGGTTTTACAAGTGGAAATCTTCCTGCTGGTTTACAATTTTTAGGAAGAATGTATGCAGAACCAACATTAATCCAGTTGACTTACGCATACGAACAAGGAACACAGCATCGGGTCCCACCTTCTGGGAATTAGTTAATTCAAATTACCTAAATCAATTCTGATTCTACTTTCAGTATAAGCACCAAAAACCCCAAAACCATTGGTTATGTTTGAAGGCAATGGAACGGGTTCTCCCCCAAACAAGTCAGGGAACTGGTTATCTTCATGCACACCGAAGGCGGTGACAAAATCATAGTATGCCTTTGTCACCGATTTAACTGACAAGTAATACCCTGTATTATATTCAGGGTTATAAAATTCTGGATTAGCAAGTTCCCACACATCGGCAAGAAATTCAACGGTTATTTCATCATTTTCGAAGGCTCCATCTTCAAAAAACAAGCGAAGATTAAATCCATAATCAGAAGGTGGATTGATCCAGGGAAGGTTCGAATCATAATAAGTGGCAGCAAGGTTTTCAAACTTGTCACCAGTAAATTCATCAGTCCATACCGTAACGACTGAAACTTCATAATAGCTATCCGCATCCTTCTCATCGATAATCTGGAAGTTGAAAGCAGCTAACTCCTCTCCTTCAATATTGATCCTTCTCCCGGCATAATTCGCATCCGAAATTTGTGGCGGATTGGGAATAATTGTTTCCGAAGAAATTGGTTCATAGCCATCGGAGGAAGCACGGATCACAAGATGATCATTGGGTTGAAGATCAGTGACAGCAACAAAAAATGGAAAGAAGTCATCCGATGTATTTAGCATCACTGGAATATTCACTCCATTTTTCTCCACTTCAACCTGCGCTTCAGACATCCACAATTCCCAAAGATTTGCCGGTACTTCTACACCAACCGAATTGGTCAAGACGATAACAAGTGAATCACTTGGAGCAGCATACGCGAACAGGACCAACTTAGCGTTGTGAGCTGGAATATCTACGTCTACATCTTGTTGGAAGAAATCTTCGCAACCAAAAAACAAAGCACCTAATAGGATAAAAACTGACTTTCTCATTTAATTGAACTTATAGGTGTAACTAATAGTAGGAATGATTGGAAATAGTGCCACTTGTTTTAGCTGTCGCGAATCCTTCAAAGTTCTTTCATCAAACTCCTGATCGAAATAATAGTAGAACGGGTTCGCTCGGTTGTATGCATTGTAAATCCCAATACTCCATATGCGTTGGCCGTTTCGTTTGTTTTTCTTGAACCGAAGACCGACATCAGCCCGATGGTAGCTTCTCATTCTAAATCCATTGCGACCTTCGTAGTGTTCCGCCTCGCCATTTCCACCAAAATGTGACCAGACAACATCATTAGGAGAAATCAAGACATTTGGTAGCATCACATTGTACCGCGCCTCACCCAAAGTAATTGCATTTCCTGTGCCATAGACCCAAGTCATCGAAATATCGGTTCGCTCACTCAGCTCATAAGAAACCAAAAGACCAACATCATGTCGACGGTCATACTTGTATGGAAAAGTTTCACCAAAATTCACATTGGAGAATCGTCGGTCCGATTTGGAGATGGTATAACCCAACCAGCCGTTCAGTTTACCTTCCTTCTTATGCAACAAAAACTCAATCCCTCTTGAAGTTCCTATTCCATCAGTTTCAACCTTATCCTGCCAATCATCGGCGGTCTCGGCCCAGTTTTCTCCTTCGGCATAAACCACCAGATTTTCCATTCGTTTGTAATACGCCTCTACTGTTAGTTCAGCTCCCAGTGCATTTATCGCTTTGGTGTAAGCTCCAGTCACTTGTCTTGACTTTTGAGGTTTGGCTCGATCCGTTGCTGGAACCCAGATATCTGTAGGCAATCCAGCACCAGAGCCTGTGAGCAGATGGACGTTCTGCTGCATTTCCGCATATGAAAGTTTCACGGAAGAATTTGAGCCCGTCAAGACTCTAACTGTAGCTCTTGGCTGAATACTGTGAAAACTACTTCCCTCTGGCGAATAGTAGTTGTAATGCACACCCATATTCACTTTGATCGTTTGACTCAGTGCCAACTGATCTTCCAGGTATCCGGAAATCTCATAAGAGTCAATACCAAAAGATCCGAAAGTCTCTTCGGTTTCCTCCGTCTCCAAATCTCGTCTGATAGTATTAACACCTGGGGTAAAAGAATGATTAATGAGTTGAATTCCACCAAGAAGACTGTGATTGTTTGTATGGTAATACTCCAGTTCATATCGAAGACTCAGATCTTCTATTCCTGATTTATACTGATAAAACTCCGTTTCTTTTTCCTTAGTGTCTTCATAATCGTATGTCAGCTTGAAACGGTATTTGGTGTAACTCGTGGATAGGTTTGCGAAAACTTTGTCCGAAAAAAGGTGCGTCCACCGAGCAGTAGCCAACAAATTCCCCCAGGCAAAAACACTTTTACTTTTTTCTTCACCAGCAATCTGTTGGATACCATTTTCAAAAGAGTATAGGTCATCCTGAAATTTTGCCACGCCTCTGTCGTCACCGGAATAAAAGCTGAACTGCACTTTGTTACGGTCGCTGAAGTCGTAACTAACCTTCGCATTCAGATCATAAAACAAGTAGCCAAAAGAGGAACTTCCATCGGAGGCAGATTTTGAAATAGGTCTTGTTAGAAGATCAATATACGTCCTACGCCCACCGATCATGTAAGAACCTTTTCCTCCTGCTATTGGACCTTGATTAAGTGCTCTGGCGGATATTAAGCCCACGGTTGCTTCCGTGGTGTTTTGTTCTCGATTTCCATCTTTCGTCTTGATATTCACTACTGAAGAAAGTCTCCCTCCGTACCTGGCTGGAAATCCCCCCTTGATGAGAGAAACATCGGAAATGGCATCTGGATTAAAAACTGAAAAAAGTCCACCTAAATGCGACACGTTGTAAAGCGGAACTCCATCTAACAGAAAAAGATTTTGATCCGGACCACCCCCACGTACATAAATACCTGACATTCCTTCTCGACCACTTTGTACCCCAGGCAATAACTGGATTGCTTTCAACACATCCACCTCTCCGCCAATGGCAGGCAAATTCATTAGTTGTTTAGAAGAAAGTTTAATCGTGCTGACTTGAGGAGCGAGTTCCGGACTTTCTTCTTTGTTTCCTTCGATAATTACTTCATCTAGTATCCTCGGTTGTAGTTTGGCAGTTATGGTAATGTCGGCTGTTGGATTGACTGTTTGACGATGGCTGGTGTAACCGACGAATGAATAAACCAGTGTGGCATTGGCTGGAACAATCAAACTGTAATAGCCATAGAAATTTGAAACAACCCCCTGAGTAGTTCCCTCGATCGCGACAGTAGCTCCGAATAATTTTTCTCCAGTGGAAGCATCTTCTACATATCCACTTACTCGGTATTGAGAATTAGCCTGAAAAAATGAAGCAAAAAGCAGAATAACAAAGAAATGGTTGAGTCTGGACGGAGCTGCTTGCATTCGAGGTAGAGTCTATTACGATACAATTAACTGCGACTAAACCCTAATATTGTTTCAGCAAGTCTTCAAGTGGTAAACAATTCGGATATTCTTACGCTGTTCATTGTCCGATACTTGATAAAAATGGCTAACACTGGAAGAAAGAGTAATGGAATGTGGCTTGTTTCACGATCGATTTTTTAGTAAATGAGTGGTTTAATCGGGTAAAATGGAAATGGAGTGAAGGTGGGTTGGAATGTTGGGAATGTGATGGAATTGTTGGTGCAAGACAAGGAAGATGCTGAAACAAGTTCAGCATGACGTTGGACTAAATACTCAACTCATAATTAAAAAAGTCACTCTGAATTTATTTCAGAGTCTTCCATCAGTTAAATTTTGAAACTAACTTTCTACAAGTTTTTATTAAACCATGGCAACAACACCCGAACACGATCAACGAATAGCGAATTTGACTTTTGCCTCCGTATATCCCCATTACGTTAACAAAGTGGAGAAAAAAGGTAGAACGAAAGAAGAATTACATCAGGTCATCCATTGGCTGACAGGTTTCAATGATGCTGATATACAGCAACTGATTGACGACAAGGTCACTTTTGAAACGTTCTTTGCCAAAGCCAAAATCAACCCCAATGCACATTTAATCACCGGTGTGATCTGTGGCTATCGAATCGAGGAAATCATAACGCCGCTTACAAAGCAGGTCAGATACTTAGACAAAGTGGTCGATGAATTAGCCAAGGGTAAGAAAATGGAGAAAATTCTTCGTCAGCCCGCTTAGTTCATTGAACCTCCAATCGATAAGAGTGTAATTAATACTAAACGATTACGTTCAAATCATAGCCATGCACAAAGCCATCCTACTTGGATTCTTACTCTCGTTTGCACAAACAGCTTTTTCCCAAACAATCACACAGCAAGAAAAAATCCAAACGGTAAACAAAATCGCTGATTTACTTTCTACCCGATATGTTCTTATTGATTCAGGTAAATTGATGAGCAAGAAGATTCTGGAGAATCTTAATAATGGAAGCTATGATTCAATTTCAGGTCATGAAGAATTTGCAAATCAGTTGAACAAAGACATCCGATCCATTTACTATGACCAACACATGGGTATCTTTTATAAAGATGCAATCAAAGAGAAAAAACGGGAGTTCTACAGAGATTTGAAAAACACCAATAGCTTCGAATGGAAGGTGCTAGATGGAAACGTTGGTTACATGGATATCAATACGTTCATGTTTCATGATCCGAAAGGAAAGCGCATGGTCAACCGAGCAATGGCAGACTTGGCAAATGTCGATTTCTTGATACTCGATGTTCAGGATAATTATGGGGGAAATGCTAATATGTCCAACTACATGGCTGGGCAATTTTTACCTCCAAAGACTCAGCTATCGACTGTCTACAAGAGAAAAGGAAACCAACTAAAGCCCACAAAAAAATATCTATCCAAAGGAAAGCACGAACGTTTTCAGAACACTACAATCCCCATTTATGTGTTGATAAATAATCAAACGGCATCTGCCGGAGAATCCTTGGCTTATGAACTACAAGCATTTGGAAGAGCCACAATCGTAGGGGAAACAAGTGCTGGAGCAGCTCATGCAAATAAGGAGAAATCGATAAATAAGTCCTTCATGATGCTTCTTCCCCATGAGAAAACTAAGAATTCAAGAACCCAGACTGATTATGAGTCTACAGGGGTAGTACCAGATATTCAGACCAAACCTGAGGAAGCAATTAGTTATGTCTTGAAATCAATTAAGTGAAATTGTTTGGCTTCAACAAGAACTTTTGCTTGCGTCAGCATTCTTCTTCCCAAAATCTCGGTGCCTAATGAATTTGGAAGATGTTGAAACAAGTTCAGCATGACCTTCGATTAAAAAGAACTCAGTTATAAAGGGTTATAGAATATGATTAATGATCATTTTGAAAATCAGGGCTAAAGATGAAACCAGTAAGTAGTATATTTAACCACTCAACTGATCTAATATGCTCGATTACCAACTAATTATTGCATCCTTCGCTTTTTTCGTATCTATTTTCTCTGTCGCTATAAGTGTTAAGGCACTCCGAACACAAAAACAACACTTTAAAAAATCGGTAAAACCTATTCTTAAATTTGGTCTAAAGGACTATTCAAATTTTATGTGTGTAAGAATGAAAAATGTTGGGTTCGGACCACTACTCATTAAAACATTTAAAGCAACTAATCTTACTAATGGTGATACTGCAAAGTCAATTTATCAGCTTATGCCAGATTGTCCCTCAGGTATTTCATGGAATGACTATTGGGACTTCAATACTCCCGAACCAACTACTTTGGCAGCCAATGAGGAAATTCCTTTAATTGAATTAGTTATTACTCCGGAAAATATTTCCGAAAAAGATTTTCAGATGAAAGTAAGGAAAGTACTAAAAAATGTTGAAGTAGAAGTTTCATTTACTGATCTATATGACCAGTTATCTCGTAAATCAAGAATATTTGACTTTTTTGGAAGGCCAGAAAGTGACTTGCAGGCCATTAAAAAGAACTAGCAAAAAAAAATCCATTAGCCTCAATGCGGCTATTTATCATAAAAAAGGCAGCCCATCTGAGCTGCCTTTTCTATTAAATATGAATTTTCTATTAGTTCAGATCGAATCTATCCAAGTTCATCACTTTGTTCCAGGCTGCGACGAAATCATTAACGAATTTCTCACCAGCGTCTGAAGATCCGTAAACTTCCACAATGGAACGTAGCTCTGAGTTAGATCCGAAAACAAGATCCACTCTTGTACCAGTCCATTTCAAATCGCCTGAAGCTCGATCTTTACCTTCGAATGTTTCTTCCTCATCAGAAGTAGCTTTCCATTGAACATTTGCGTCTAACAAGTTCACGAAGTAATCATTGGTAAGCGTACCAGGTCGATCAGTAAATACGCCATGTTGCGATCCGTCGGCATTTGCGTTAAGTGCTCGCATTCCACCAACCAACACGGTCATTTCTGGGGCTGTCAAAGTCAACAATTGCGCTTTGTCCACCAACAATTCTTCCGCAGAAGTTGTGTACTTTTTCTTCAAGTAGTTTCTGAACCCATCTGCTAATGGCTCAAGTACTGCAAATGATTCAGCATCCGTTTGGTCCGCAGAAGCATCTGTTCGACCAGGAGTAAATGGAACTGTTACATTGTGACCTGCATCTTTAGCAGCTTTTTCAACTGCTGCACATCCTCCAAGAACGATAAGATCAGCAATGGATACATCGCCACTAAAATCAGATTGAATGCCTTCAAGCGTTTCTAAAACCTTAGCTAGTTGAGCTGGGTTGTTAGCTTCCCAGTTTTTCTGTGGCTCCAATCGAATTCGTCCACCATTAGCTCCGCCCCGGAAATCCGAACCTCGGAAAGTAGAAGCAGAAGCCCAAGCAGTCGAAACCAACTCAGAAACTGATAGACCAGAAGCAAGAATCTTCTCTTTCAATTGTGCGATTTCAGCATCTCCAATCAACGCATGACTAGCTGCTGGAATCGGATCCTGCCAGATCAGGTCTTCAGCAGGAACATCGTTACCCAAATAGCAAGCTTTAGGCCCCATGTCTCGGTGTGTCAGCTTGAACCAGGCACGAGCAAACGCATCCGCTAATTCATCAGGATTTTCATGGAATCTTCTTGAAATAGGCTCATAGATTGGATCCATTCTCATCGCCATGTCAGCTGTTGACATCATTGGCGCATGTCTCTTTGAAGAATCGTGCGCATCAGGAACACTGTCTTTTGCGGAATCTTCTTTTGGTATCCACTGATTAGCTCCGGCCGGGCTCTTGGTAAGTTCCCATTCGTAACCAAAAAGTGTGTCGAAATAACTGTTATCCCATTGCGTTGGAGTTGGTGTCCATGCACCTTCCAATCCACTGGTAATGGTGTCACCACCTTTACCACTTCCATAGGAGTTTATCCAACCGAATCCTTGATCTTCGATTCCAGCGGCCTCCGGTTCTCGGCCAACATACTGATCTGGATCAGCAGCTCCGTGCGCTTTTCCAAAAGTATGTCCTCCAGCTACTAGAGCAACCGTTTCTTCATCATTCATGGCCATTCGACCAAACGTTTCACGAATGTCTCTTCCTGAAGCAACAGGATCAGGATTTCCATTAGGTCCTTCAGGGTTTACATAGATAAGTCCCATCTGAACTGCTCCAAGTGGATCTTCCAGTTCACGATCTCCACTGTATCGTTCGTCACCAAGCCATGAAGCTTCTTGTCCCCAATAGACATCTTCTTCTGGTTCCCATACATCTTCTCTTCCACCACCAAAACCGAAGGTCTTGAAACCCATTGTTTCCAATGCACGGTTTCCAGCTAAGATCATAAGGTCAGCCCATGAGATTTTCTTTCCATATTTCTGCTTGATTGGCCAAAGCAGCCTACGTGCCTTGTCCAAGTTTCCATTGTCAGGCCAGCTGTTAAGTGGAGCAAAACGTTGTGTTCCAGTACGTCCACCACCACGTCCATCGTGGATTCTGTAAGTTCCGGCACTATGCCATGTCATTCGAATAAAGAACGGTCCATAATGTCCATAGTCAGCAGGCCACCAATCTTGAGAATCTGTCATCAACGCATCCAGATCTTTGTTAAGCGCATCCATATCCAGGCTGTTGAATTCCTTTGCGTAATCAAAAGAATCGTCCATTGGATTAGACAGTGATGAATGTTGTCGAAGGATATTCAACTTCAATTGATTCGGCCACCAGTCTCGATTCGACGTTCCGCCACCGGCACTTTCATTGAGTGTCCCGCTATGAAATGGACACTTGCCTTGACCATTTCCATTACTTGTATAGTTTTCCATGTTAGGGATTGTTTGAAGGATTTATATTATTTCCAAGCTTAAAATTCAGATAATCTTTATTTATATTTTTTATTAACCAATAAGTCAAACTTATAATTTAGATCATCACCAAAACGCCTTCAATTTATAAAGTTTCAGACCTTAGAAAAATGACATTAATCAAAGATTTCACAAAAAATATTTGCGTAACCAAATGATTACATATATAATTGTAACCGATCAGTTACATAAAGATGAGAAGAGACGTTTTTCAGGCCATTGCAGATCCTGTCAGAAGGGACATTATTGATCTACTTGCGAGTGAGTCATTAACGGTCAATTCTGTTGCTGAAAAATTTGATATCAGTCGGCCAGCTATTTCCAAACACCTCAAAATATTGAATGAATGCGGTCTTGTCAAAACAGTAACCAAAGGCCGGGAACGTCACTGCATCATCGTACCAAAAGAACTGAGTCGAGTTTCTTCCTGGGTAGATCAACACCGTCAGCTTTGGGAACAAAAGCTCGATTCTTTTGAAGACTACTTAAACGAACTAAAACTTAAAAAGAACGAAAAATGAATGGAGCAAATGATCTTGAAAAGCGTACGCTTACTATTGAACGGCTTTTGGATGCGCCTATTAAATTGGTATGGGAAGCATGGACCCTGCCGGAACACATCGCCAATTGGTGGAGTCCACCGGGAATGGAAGCCAAAATAATTGAGCATAATTTTAAAGTGGGTGGTAAGTGGGAATATTCCATGGAAATGCCTGATGGCAAGGTATTCATCGCTGATGGTGAATACCTAGAGATTTCAGAGCCTAACAAAATCGTAACTTCCGCGAACTTTAAACCTATGACTGAAGGAGTCGAACTCCATATACTTTTAGCGGAAAGTGGTGATCAGACTGTATTTACCTTCAATGTGGTTCACCCAACGGAGGAATATTGTAAGCAGCAAGAGGAAATGGGCTTCATGAATGGTTGGGGTTCTGTCTTCAATCAACTTGAGGAGTTGCTTAAAAAACTAAAGAGTTAACGCTTATCGAAATTTCAAAAAATGAGTTCAAGTCATTATGGCTTGAACTTTTCTTTTTTGTTAAGCTTCTCAAATCAATGATAAGCGCAATTTCGAGTTCTCAGATATCCAATACATTTACATAGGATTATTCTTAAGCTAATGGGAACTCAAAAACTCAATAATCTGGTCAAATATCTATTTTCTATCCTGATCATTAGCTACTCCATTTCCTGTAGCGATGACAATGCGTTAGGAACAGATTCAGGCAATCAGCAGCTTACCATTTTTTTTACCAATGACATGCATGGTCAGTTGGACAATTTTTCTAAGATCAAGCATATTGTAGATGCTGAGCGAGTGGAAACAAATGTCCTGCTTTTGAGTGCAGGTGATCTTTTCTCTGGTAATCCAATCGTAGATCAATACAGTGAAAAAGGTTTTCCTATCATAGATATCATGAACAAGGTTGGGTACAATATTTCAGCTATTGGCAATCATGAATTTGATTATGGCGTATCGATTCTAAATGATCGAATGGCACAAGCAACTTTTGAATGGGTTTGTGCCAATATAGACGCTTCATCAAGTACTATGGTTCAGCCGGACCCATACACAACGATCACGATTGGTGATATCAAAATAGTCGTGTTAGGACTGGTTGAAACGAATGGAAAACCCGACGATGTGATTCCTTCCACTCATCCTTGGAAAGTCAGAGATCTCACTTTCCAGCGTTACACCGAAGTTGTCAGCAATTATGAAAATCTGAAGGTCGAGCAAGATGCTGACCTTTATATAGCACTTACACATCTTGGTTCTTTTTCAGATTTCTCGCTTGCTAGAGAATTTCCCTACTTTGATGTAATCATTGGTGGGCATTCAAATAATCTCAATGATGATGAAGTCAATGGAATCCCGGTAGTCATGGCTGGTGGGAATTTGTCTCACCTTGGTAAAATGGTGATGACTATTCGAGATCGTGAGATTGTAGATTATGAAGTGACATTAATTAACCTGGCAAATTATACCAACGAGGATCAAGAACTTGCAAACGCTATTTCGGAATACAACAATGCTCCTGAATTTGCAGAAGTAGTTGGCTTTGCCAATTCGCATCATGATAGAAATGAATTGGGCTGTTTTTATACCACGGCATTAAAAGAGTACATGCAAGTGGATTTTTCAATTCAAAATGGTGGTGGTATTCGAGCAGATATTGATCAAGGAGATATTACTAGGTACGAGATCTACAACATGGATCCATTCAATAATGGCAGTGTAGCCTTTACAATGACAGCTCGAGAAATTAAAGATTTTTTCATTGAATCAGGAGCTGGGCTACATGTCTCAGGAATTAGCTTAGTTCGATCAGGGAATGACATTCAAATCTTTAATGAAGATGGAGTTGAAATCAGTGATGAAGTTGAGCTGACACTTGGAACCAATGACTACATTCCTTCGATCTATGACAACTTTTTCTCCTTTGAAGATGCTGAAATTCGCGAGTTAACAACCGCCGAGTCGATCATTGGCTACCTGAAAACTATCAATAGCACAATGGATCATGAAAGCTGTAATCAATTCTTCAGGTACTAATGATTAAGCATCAAAACTGCTGACATTGCATCCTTTTGGTGAAAACTATCCCTTTCATTTCCTGACGCGACATTTTCTCTTCCATTTTTTCCACACCTCCGTTCTTTTGAACTATGTCATCATACGAACCGGAGTGATGCGCCATTAAAAGAAGACTTGGCTGAAAGAGTTCCTGCGCTTTGTCAATATACTCCGAGCTGTTTAATGGCCATTTGTTAGCTATCAAAAAATCACTATCTGAATAGTTGCTACTCAACTTATCTACCAGGAATTTATTTCTAATCCCACCATTCAGATAAACCATGTCTATTTCTTCACCATGAAGTCCCAACCCGATATTCTGAACTCCAAAGTGCTTAAACTGGAGTATATGGCCTGTAAATCCATTGATGTTAAATGTCTTGAGTTCATCCAAAGCAGGATAAGAAACAAAAACTCTTGATTCTAAATCTTTTTCCAGTCCTCTTCTTTGAAGCGCATTAAAGCTTTCTGGTGTCAATACCACATTTGCTTTCTTGTTAGCTTTCAAGTGCCTTATGATTCCTTCAGCATTGAAATGATCACCATGGATATGGCTTACAAAAATCAATCGTACATCATCGTATGGAGCCTCGGCCTTTGCTAACGCGTCGTTTGAACTGAGGATCGCATCAACAAGAATATCTCCATCGGGAAGGTCAACGAAAAACCCTGCATTTTGAATCCAGCAAACTTGTCGATCTTCCTTTTGATTTTCATTTACGGTTAAGGACTCATCATTAGTTAGAGAGGAAAAAAATAGGGATACAACAAAGCCCAAGAGAGCAATTTCCATATCACAACAACGTAAGCCATTCTAGCTCATCTGGTGCTTTGATATTGAATGAGCTTTTATGTTGCGAATGGCAAAATGGATTTTCTATATACAGTTAGGGAAAATGATGCAGATCTATAATTTTGCACCTATGAAGACGAAAGATCATTGGTCATTGACAGATCAGGAGTTTGAATCTCAATTTGAGAACTACACCTTAAAGCCTGGTATGTTTTCACATGAGGCGCACATTCGGCTAGCATACATTCATATCAATAAATATGGATCGGAGAAAGCGGAAACGAACATGTGTGATCAAATCAAAGGATTTGCTGGCTCACTTGGAGACACAGATAAATTCAACTTAACCGTGACGATTGCGGCAGTGAAGACGGTCAACCATTTCATGAACAAAGCCTCCTCAGACAATTTCAAGGATTTCATTCAAGAGTTTCCAGAATTAATCTCCAACTTCAAAGATTTACTCTGGAGACATTATGGATACAACATCTTTTCTGATAAGAAGGCCAAAGTTGAATACCAGGAGCCAAGTTTGATCCCATTTTAATGCCTTTGTTTTTTCCGACACCAGCTGATTTCAGGAACTGGTTAGATGAACATCATGATCAGGAGAAAGAGCTTTGGGTTGGATATTACAAGAAGGCGACAAAAAAGCCTAGTATCACCTGGCCAGAATCTGTGGATCAGGCGTTGTGTTACGGTTGGATAGACGGTATTAGAAAGCGCATTGATGATGAAGCTTACATGGTCCGCTTCACCCCTCGAAAACCTGACAGTCACTGGAGTAATGTCAACTTGAAACGTATGAAGGAGTTGAAAAAAGATGGACTGGTCTCATCAGCTGGTTTGATTGCCTTTAAAAAAAGAAAAAATGAACGAACGGCCAGGGCTTCATACGAGCAAAAAAAAGTGGTGTTAGATCCTCAGTATGAACAACAAATCAAAAAGAATCAAAAAGCATTTGCTTACTTCTTTGAAAAAAAACCACTGTCCTATCGAAAACAAGTAATCTGGTGGATCATGAGCGCAAAGAAAGAAGAAACGCGATTGAAGCGTCTCAGTATTCTTATTGAGTCCTCTGAAAAAAATGAAGTAATACCTCCACTTAGGTGGAGTAAGAAAGACTAATCGATCTTTTTGGGGTTTAATTCATGAAAGAAAATATCCCCGTTTGGAACATCAAAGACTAAACCTTCCACTTCGCGATTGTTGGATAATGAAAAAGAGACCGTTCCAAAATCAAACCAGGCATGTTCTTCGTCCCACTTTATCTGGTAGGTGTCATAATGCCAATGTGTTAAAGTAGCCCCAAGCTTTGGAGCATCCGCAAATTCAATACGTAATTTTCCACCCTCACTCTTAATCGTAATATTCCCATACATAGGATCATAATAAATGCCTTCATAATCACTGATCTCTTTTGATGGACTAGTACCGTCCACTCTAGCCTCCGTCCGTTCTTCGACATCATCTCTGTGACCATTGGATGACCTGGCTCTTTTCAGATATTCTGCAGACCAATCTCTCTCGTCTTTTTTTAAATATTGATTAACGATATAATAAGCCAGCGGCACTGAAATTCCTTCCATTGAGTTGGTCAATATAACCACACCCAATTTTTGATCTGGAAGCATCATGACCCTGGAATACATCCCATCATATCCTCCGCCATGACTTACGGCTAAATTTCCATGGTAATCCATTAGGCTCCACCCAAGGCCATAACCAGCAAAATGCCTTCCAGGGATGCTTTCTTTGGATGATTCGCTCAACCTAAAATTGTTGTGAGGTGTCCAAAGTAGGTTTTGTTGTTCTTTATCAATCAGTGTGTCAGCACCAGAAATTCCACCATTTAGATTCATGATCATCCACTTGCTCATGTCCGCAACTGATGAAATGATTCCCCCAGCAGCACTTGACGTATCCCAGCTTGCCCATGGTGAGATTTCCGTTCCCCTTTCCAATGTTGGTTTGTGAGGAGTAGCTGCGTTATTATTAATATCATTGACAGAAATAACTGTGTTTTCCATCTGAAGTGGTTGTAGAAAATTAGCTTTTACATAATCTTCCCAAGGAGCACCAGTAACCGCACGAATGACCTCCCCTGCAGCAATGAACATCAAATTTGTATATCCATATCCATCTCTCCATTCGTACACCTTCGGTACATGTGCAGCCATTTTGACCACCTCCTCAGCAGATTTTTCCGACTTGTACCAAATGACGTCTCCGCTATAAGTTCCGAGCCCCACTCTGTGGCAGAGTAAATCCTCTACTGTGGTGTTTGCGGAAACATAATCATCATTGTAAAGCCTAAAATAGGGAAGGTGATCTTGGACCTTGTCCTTCCAGGAAAGCTTGCCCTCCTCAACCAATTTAGCAATACAGGAAGCTACAAACGCTTTAGAATTGGATGCAATTGCAAACTGTGTGTTTTCATCTACCTGATCTTTCTTACCTAATTCCTTGACACCATAGCCTTTGCCAAGAACTACTTGTCCGTCTTTTACAATGGCTACAGCCATTCCGGGAACGTTCCAGTCTTTTCTGGCTTTTTCAATGTATTTGTCTATGGCTTTTATATCCGCCTGAGAATGGAGCGCATATGAAACAACTAGTGTTGCCAATGCAAGGACATACTTCTTCATTTATTCAAATTGATTTAATGAATTAAAATTAACGAACGAATGGAAAATAGAATTACCAGGTCGTGCTTTTGGCTTTAAGAACAGCCTTCATTACGTCTTTCTGGCTTATTTGGCCAATGAGTTTGCCGTCTTTCACCACAGGAAATCGCCGTAACCTTTTTTCAAGAAATAGCTTTGCAGCTTCGAAAATATTTAAATCAGGATCTACAGTAACAACGTTCTTCGCCATGTGTTCTTCTACATGACCCGAAAATATGGGCATATTATCATACTTCCCTTTGACAACTTCTTTCAGACAATCACCTTCAGAAATCACACCTACCAGTTCATTTTCGTCGTTCACTACCGGGCCTCCGGAGATTTTGTATTTCATTAATGCATCTACCACATCGTGCATAGGTTGGTCAGGCTTAAAAGTGATCAGTTTTCTTGCCATGTAGTCAGAGACAGAAATAGATTGTGTTTCTTCGGTTTTGGGAGCCTCAGCGCCCCGGTAGCTCATTACCATATTGCTGATTTTAAATAGGCATAGAATATACCTAAAAATCGCTTGAAAACAAAATTTAATTGGGGTTACTAGCCCGTGTGATCAGATACAATCACCCACTGATCGTCAATTCTTCGAAAAATCAAGGTGAAATAGCCAGTTGGATTATCATTCTTGCGAGCAAGGGAAAATTTCCCAACAACAAACCAAAATTCCTCACTTAATGGCTCTATGATATTGATATCAAAAGAAAGTTTACCCATGGCATCCAGGTCAGGATATCTCTTTTTGTAGTTCTCAAGTGTGGTTTCCCAGCCGTAGGTAATCCCAGAGCTTCCAATGAAAACCAACTTATCAGACCTCCAATAGCCGTTCATGAAACATTCGATATCACCTTCATTCCAGCACTCAACCTGCGCGTCTAAAACACTTCTTATCTCAAATTCTTCCTGAGATTGAGCCTTGGCTTGATTGATTAGAATTGAAAGAATGAAAATCCAAACTACCTTCATTTCTTGAGGTAGGTCTGAATCCGTGCCTTAAGAGCTTCTTTATCTGCGGTTATGTGCGGATCGCTATAGATTTTGAGCATCATCTCACGAAGTACGTCTTCATCATATCCTAGCTTGCTGGCAATCTTTGCACAATACCTGATTTCCTCACGGTACAACCTGCCATCAATTTTCATCAACTGGACAATGTTGTACATGTAGTCATATTTGGTATCGTCAGATATGTCTTCAGATATTTCAATGTTTGAAGGATCTTCAAAACATTCGCTGATCTCTTCGGACGACATTCCGTTAGCTTTACCGATCTTCTTAATTAAGTCGATTTCTTCTTGCACGACTACTCCGTCAACTCTTGCGAGTTGGACTAGCATGTTCAAGTGCGAACGTGTGGTATTGGAAAAATTGTCTTCGATCACGATAGCTTTAGTGAAATAATTTCACCATCTTGGCAAACAAAGTTACGTCGGACTTATCAAAACACAAATTCCTTAAAAAAGCTGATCTAATCCCAAAAAATGAACTTTTTAGCACATTTACTTTTAAGTGGTGAGAATGATAAAGTGAAAATCGGAAATTTCATCGGTGATTTTGTGAAAGGAAATCAGATTGAAAATTACGAGGAAGACATTCAGTTTGGCATCCGACTCCATCGAGAAATAGACTCTTTCACAGATTCTCACCCAGTGGTTCTGAAAAGCAAGAAACGATTAAGACCTACGTTTGGACACTATTCGCCCGTAATTGTAGATGTTTTCTATGACCATTTTCTTGCTAAAAATTGGTCCACTTTTTCATCTACAGATCTAAAGGAATTCACAGTTCAATTTTACCAAATGATCAGCAACTACTCATCTGTTATCCCGCAAGCCGTGAATAACATGTTGGTTTACATGAGTCAGAAAAATTGGTTGTATAACTATCAATTCATTGATGGTATTGACCGGGCATTAACGGGAATGTCGAAACGGACGAAGTTTAATTCCAAAATGGAAGTAGCTGCCTTGAGTTTGAAAGAGAATTATGCCGAATTTGAGAGTGAATTCCACCAGTTTTTTCCTGAGCTACAAAAACACACCCAATCGTTTTTCAAATGAAAGAACTATTGATGGTTGGTCTGGGCGGATTCTTTGGCAGTGTTGCCAGATATGGAGTTCAAGTGATGTCCTTAAGTTTTCTTAATGGAAAAACATTCTGGGCTACCATGATCGTCAACTTGATTGGATGCTTGTTGATTGGCATTTTAGCCGGTGGTTTTGTCAAACTCACTCAGAATCAAAACCTTCTTTTAATTACAGGATTGTGTGGTGGGTTCACCACATTTTCAACCTTTGCTTTTGATGGGTTGAAGTTGCTTAAATCTGGTTTGTATGGACAGTTTGCATTATATTTTTTGATCTCGACCATTGGCGGTCTCATACTGTGTGCAGCTGGTTACATCTTGAGTAGTAAATAATTTATTTACCGCTCTTTTATCTTACTTCTTTTTTTATAAACGGGCAATCTTTAGCTTTAAATACTCGTTTATTTAGACCATTGTGACTAACTACTACCATGTGCTCGGGCTTACAGAAAGTGCCTCTGCCGAAGAAATAAAGGCGGCATTTAAGAAGATGGCGGTCAAGTACCACCCGGACAAGCATCCGGGTAAGCCCAAAATGGAGGATAAGTTCAAGGAAGTCAATCAGGCTTACCAAATCCTATCCAACGAGTACGAAAAAGCCCGCTACGATCTAAAATTACAATACCGTAAATTTTCTACGACTTCTACTTCAAATCCTTACACTTATCCCGGCCGGCGGAAATACAGTCGCCCGGTTTACACACCTCCACGTGTGGACTATCGCCAAAACATGATCGCCACACTGTATGCGTTTGGTATAACCTTTGGAATCGCGCTCATTGTGATGATTGGATTTTGGTTGAAGGGCGAGTACGATGAAATGAAGCTGGAACAGCTTTTGGCAGAAAGAAGAGAGGTTTACCAACAAGCCAAAGATTCTTATGCGGAACGTGACTATGAGTCCGCGTTTACACTTATGGCTTCTTTGAATTTTTTCAGAATTGAGGAGCGCGATATGAAGCAATTCAAAGACAACATGGTTACTGATATTGTTTTCGAGGGGAATCAATTTTTCGATGAAGGTAACTATGATGATGCCATTCATCTATACGAGCTTGTTCAACGTTTTGAGCCTGAAAAACCATTTTTTACACTAAAAGTCCAGCTAGCTGAAGCCTATAAGAAAGTAAATGACCCGGCAAAGTCCATTGCAATCTATGAGGACTTAATGGCTAAGGAGTATCGAATCATTGCTTCTTTAGTCGAAATAGCTAGAATCAAAAAGGACTTTCTAGCCGACTTGGAATCAGCCAAGGAATATTACTTAATGGCACATAAAGTTGCCGTGAAGCAATACAAGAACTTTTACGGTGAAGGTTATTCACTGGTAATTAATGAGCGGTATGTACCCGCAGAACACTATGAACTCTATCGAGGACTCGCCAACATTTACATGGACATGGGCGACTCTGACTTGGCAATCAAAGCTTCAGCCTGGAACAAATACGTCTGGCCCGATAGTGTGGATGCTTATTTGACAAGCGCCAGGGCCTACATTGCCAAAAATGATGAATCCGCAGCTTGCGAAGAATTTATTGGTGCGAGAAACAGAGGCTGGGAAGGAATCCCCAACATTTCTTGTAACTAATGGCCGGTTATTCTAAAAATCCGCTTTGGAAAAAATTGGGAATAAAAGAAGGATACAATTGCTTCCTCTTTTTTTCTCCCGAAAACTATTTTGACCTACTGGAGGAAATTCCTACAGACTCGGAATTCTCTGATGATCTAGCTTCTTCCCCTTTTGACTTTGAGCATGCCTTTGTAACTGAGTTTGAAGTTTTGAAAGAGAACTGGACTTTATGGAAAAAAGCCCTGAAAAAAGACGGAACACTTTGGATTTCCTGGCCGAAAGGTGGATCAAAAATTGAAACTGATCTCAATGGAAATGTAGTACGAGAATTTGGACTAAAAGGCGGACTAGTTGATGTGAAGGTTTGCGCCGTAGATGAAGATTGGTCCGGGCTTAAGTTTATGTATCGGAAAAAAGATCGTTGATCTCATCGTCAGCGGTAAATTGAATTTTGCATCGCTGATTCTCCAAAAGCTGCATGTCATCAACCATAATAAATTCCTCTTCCTCTTTGTGCATCTTATCTGCTGCCTCCCTCTTGACACGACTTCTTTTAATGGCATTTACAAACTGACGCATCTCTGAAATGTCCTCAAGGATCAATTCTGGTACTTTCGTAGGTTTTCCGTCATCTCCTTTAGCAACCATCGTAAAAAAGCTATTGTTGGTATGCTTGATTTCGTTGGTTTTCACATTTTCAGAAGTCACCACAATCCCAACAACAAGTGATGTGTTTCCAACATGATGAACTGAGGCATCCAAACTAACCAATTCGCCTACTTCCACCGGTTGTAGGAACTCAACTCCATCTACGGAAACGGTGACACAGTAAGTACCAGCATGTTTACTGGAACAAGCATAAGCTACTTTGTCCATCAAAGACAAAATCAATCCTCCATGCACCTTACCACCAAAATTGGCGTAAGAAGGAATCATCAATTCTGTCAGCTTTGTTCGTGAAAATTGGACAGTTCTGGGTTCCATTATCCTACAATATCACCGCTCTGCGGACGACATTTTTTAAATTTCTTTTTAAGAATCATCTTCCAAAAAGGCGAACGGGTCACTACTAATTTAGTCTTTACCTTCAAATTGTTCCAAAATTTGCCCAATTGGCTGGCGCTTCGGGTCGCATTCCTGGATTCCACCATGTATTCAAACCCCATCTTTCGAGTGGCTTCCAATGCACAAGGATTTCCATATAGAATGTTCTTTGCATGTGGTCGGTAGATCACAGAATACCTTTTCAGAGCACCACGATTCTCTTTCCTGTTAGCATCCTTTCGCATATCGAGATTTTCTGTCGGGATATAATCACGAATGCTTTTTTCTTTCTGGCCCAAGCAAATCTGGACAGAAATAAGAACGGTCAAATACAAGATGATCCTCATCATAAGGTACAAATTGGATAAATTGCGCGCTTAAATTTATTCAATTGCGGTTTCTCATTTCATTCTTTCTTCGGAAGATACCCAGAAAATACCTGCAGCTCTTCAGTCACATCGCTTTGAGAGTGGTTTCTATCTTCTATGTAGGAAAAACCGTTGAATGTCCAGTTTGTGGGTCTAAATTCAGGAAATTTCTTCCCTATGGACGTAAATCAAGAAGCAATGCGCTTTGTCCAAAATGCTTAGCACTAGAAAGACACCGATTAATTTGGCTTTACTTGAAAGAAAAAACGGACTTCTTTACCAAGGAAAGAAAAATGCTTCACATTGCTCCGGAGCTGTGTTTCATGGACCGGTTTGAAAACCTGGAAAACCTTGACTACATCACCGCAGATATTGAATCTCCATTAGCTAAAGTGAAAATGGATATTCATGACATTCCATTTGAGGAAAATACCTTCGATGTGATTTTCTGTAATCATGTTCTTGAGCATGTCGATGATGACTTAAAAGCACTCTCAGAAATGAAAAGAGTGTTAAAACCAGGAGGCTGGGCCATCTTGCAGGTTCCTTTTTTCCCGCCATTACCTGAAACTACTTATGAGGATTCGTCCATTACGGACCCAAGAGAACGAGAAGAAGTTTTTGGTCAAGATGACCATGTGAGGCTTTATGGAGAGGATTATGCGAATAGACTCAGATCGTCAGGTCTGGAAGTAGTTGAAGAAGATTTTATAAATGAAATTGATCCTGAAATCAGAAAGCGACACGCTCTTCCAGAAGACGAAATCATTTACAAAGCAATCAAATCAACCGCGTAAGAGGTAAACAAATCCTTCTTTGATCAATCCCAAACCGTAAGCTGTCAATTGAACAAAAGCAGCAATAACCGCCAAAATACTAACAGGAATACTTCTAGTTTTGATCAGCGCATCAATCAGAATAATCCAGCCGTACAACCCATAAAGCATGATGGCTGGTTTTCCGATGACAGGATATAGAAAGTATAGAAAGCAGCTTATTAGCAATCCAATAAGAAAAGCACTCGGAAAGAAATGCAAAACCTTCAATTCCTTTTTGTAGTGTCTAAATACATTGATTCTTGCTGTACCGAAGAAATGTAGTTGCTTAAAAAATTGAGTGAAATTCGTTCGCCGCTTATGGTAAACAAATGCATCAGGAATTAATCCGGTTTTAAACCCATTTTCGATAATCCGAATACTAAATTCAATATCCTCTCCTTTTTTTGGTAAAATGTAGCCGCCCGTTTTTTCAAAAACCTCTTTCTTGATTCCCATATTGAAGCTCCTTGGGTGAAAGACTCCAACATGTTTTTTACTCCCCCTTATTCCACCGGTAGTAAAAAGTGAGGTCATAGAATAGCTTATTGCTTTTTGGATTAAGGTGAAATCATCAGCAGCCTTATCTGGTCCCCCGTACGCATCTAAATCATGATTTTCCAAGAATTCATTGACAGCCTGGAAGTAATTGGAGGGAATAATGCAATCGGAATCAAAAACAACCAACCAATCCCCATTTGCTCGTTCAAATCCATAATTTCTGCTAAAACCCTGTCCTGAATTTTCCTTGTAATAGTATTCGACGTTAAGCTTGGACTTGTGGCTTGTAACTTGTGACTCACAACTAATCGACGAGCCATCTTCAATCACTAATACTTCAAAGTCCTTGAAAGTTTGCTGTGTAAGACTTTCCAATAGCTCGTCAACCTCATCAGGTCTATTGTAAACAGGAATAATAATCGAATACTTAGGAGCTGCCACCTCAGTCTTCCTTGGTTCTATCTGAAATTAGATATTCGTCTTTCTTTGAACGAGACTGGATCATCATTTCAGCTAAAAAGCCAGCCAGAAATAATTGCACTCCAATAATGAGAGCGACGAGTGCTAAAAAGAAAAGTGGCTGATCAACAACATCTCTACGAGGAAGGTTATTGTATTGTCGGTACAATTTTTCAGCAATCACCCAAACGGTAATCACGAATCCTGTCAGAAACGAAAGAATCCCTATCGACCCGAAAAAGTGCATCGGATTCTTCTTGAATCTGGTCACAAAAGTGACTGATAAAAGGTCAAGAAATCCAGTAATAAATCGTTTCATGCCGTATTTTGTCGTTCCGTACTTGCGAGCCCGATGCTCAACAACCTTTTCGCCGATGTTACGATAACCACTCCATTTTGCAATTAAAGGAATGTATCGGTGCATTTCACCATAAACATGGATGTTTTTCACCACCTCGCTTCTGTAGGCTTTCAAACCACAATTGAAGTCATGTAAGGCGATTCCCGATACTTTTCTTGTCACCATATTAAAAAACCGAGAGGGCAACGTCTTACTAATCGGATCATGACGTTTCTTTTTCCAACCAGATACGATATCAAAACCTTCCTGCTTCACCATTCTCACTAGTTCAGGAACCTCGTCTGGGCTGTCCTGCATATCTGCATCCATGGTGATGACAACTTCTCCTGCGGACTCATTAAACCCGACCTGGAGTCCATCCGATTTTCCATTGTTTCTGTTGAACCTGATTCCATTTATTCGAGAATCTTTCTTTGCATGTTCTTGAATTGCAGGCCAGGATTGATCGGTACTTCCATCATCAACAAGTATGACTTCTGTATCAATTTTATGCTCATCAATAACACGAAAAATCCATTCCAAAAGCTCTGGAATGGATTCCTCCTCGTTGTAAACGGGTATTACTATTGAAAGGTCTTTGCTCACCTATACGAATTCAGGTTCTTGGTTTTTGGTGAAGATACTTACGATAAGCGCGATGATAAAGCCAAAAAATACGCCAAAAACTATACTGAAAATCAACATTGCCGTTGGGGATGTTGTCATTTCCAGAAATGGCATTGCCTGGTCAATTTGCGACTGAGGTTGCCCACTCTCTTCCATACTTTGGATTTGCTTATCAAGCATCATGCTCTGTAGAGCAGTATTTATAAATGACATATAAACAAACATGAAAATGCCACTGATAATCGAGGCAATCAATGATGTCAAGGTACCTAGTCCAAGTCCCTGTCCGTAGCTCATATAGCCATTTCCTTCTTTTTTGAACTCATTATGAGCCAAAACAAGAATTACAATAAATATGGCCGACCCTATAAAGCTGACCCAGGATTCACCAATTACGCCCAGCATGTCATAAATGATAAAAGAGGCTATTCCAATAACGCCATTTATCAGGCCCCATTTAATTGCGACGCTTTTTATTGAGGGCCCATCTTCTTCAATTACTTCGTTTTCTTCCATGGTTACGATTGTTTAGGTTTTTTTCTTAAAATTATCGAGACTACAGGAGTAATGAAGAATCCAGCCAAAACTTTCTTCAATCCCGAACTGACCACAAGGTCAGAGACGGTGATTGTATCAATATCTTTCACTCGCTGGGCATATTCCTCCTGAGATATCCCCTCCAAAAGAACGTCTTTCTTGCTTTCAAGGAAAGCCAACGCCCCTTGACGGTAATTTTCCATCATAGAAGGATCCATCTGCATAATTAGTAGCATTCCAATAGTAAATATTACAGCAGCCGGCAAATAAACGATGAAAGCGATACTCATTCCCTGCCAAAAATGGAGAATACCTTCATTCTGGTACGTTTTGAACTCTCTTTGGGCGAAATAGATAAATAGAAAATAAATGACCAGGTCAAATAAAAAATGTCGGATATCAAGCAATGGATTACTTCCAAATCGCATGGAAACCCAGAAAAGGGCAATGAGAAATAGGCCACATAAAATGGAGTACTTGATACTGGATTTTATCATTCATGAAAGATTGAGACAGCCTCTTTATTGACTGTTGCGGCAACTCTACCAACAAGTTGTTTTTCCCAGAACGGGGAATTAATAGACTTAGAAAAATTAGAATTCCTGTTTAATTCCCACCCAACCTTTGGATCAATGATGGTCAATTTGGCCATTTGATCCTTATTCACACTAATTTCTTGTTGACCCAATACCTTTCTCGGACCATGAGTAACTTTTTCAATCAAAATTTCAAGTGGAACTTCTTCAATGCTTAAAAGAGCAGGCAAAAAGGTTTGTAGCGAAATAGCTCCGGCTTCAGCCAAATCAAATTCTAATTTTTTGCTTTCAACATCCTGCGGTCTGTGGTCAGAACAAATCGCATCGATGGTCCCATCTTTCAAGCCCTTCATCAATGCTTTTCTATCACCTTCAGATCTAAACGGAGGAAGAGATTTAAATGTGGAATCAAAATCCCCTAGTGAAGAATCGGTGAAAATCAAATGATGAATGGAAACATCGCAGGTCACATTAAGCTTTTCCTTCTTTGCCTTTCTTATCAGGTTTACTGATTTAGCTGCTGATATCTTGGAAAAATGAATCTTTCCACCACTGTATTTTAAAATCCCTAAGTCACGTGCTACGATCAATTCTTCAGAAAGAGAAGGTTCACCTTTCAATCCTAAACCTGTACTTTCAATACCCTCGTGCATTTGTGTTTTATCAGAAAGGTGCTTGTCTCGAGCATTTTGAAAAACTGGAACATCCAGTTGAGAAGTATATTGAAGAGCTTTTAACAGAAGCTTTGTATTGGATATTGACTGATCTCCCTCAGAAAACGATTCGACTCCCGATTCCTTCAAGTCGATCATTTCCGTCAAGTTTTCACCACCTAAATCATGACTAACAGCAGCAGAAACATGCAAGTCCAATTCAGCTTTCTCCTTACTCTTGATATACTCAACATCACTTTTTGTTAGCACTGGTGGCTGTGTTGATGGCATCACATTCACATCCGTAAAACCTCCATGAGAAGCCACTTTCGAACCGGATGTTATATCCTCTTTGAATTCTAAACCAGGATCACAAAAGTTTGCATTTAGATCAAACCACCCTGGGGTTATGATTTTTCCACTACAATCAAGGGTCTTTTTTGATGAAGATTTTCCAAAGGATTTGATAACTCCTTTCTCGATTAAAATGTCCTTCTTTTTGTTGTGATACGGTGATTTGGGGTCAATTACAAGAGCGTTCTTTAGCAACAAACTCATTTGAGGTATCTGTGAAACACAGTTTCAAGTGTTAGGAAAATCAAGGCCAAAATTAATGCATATTTCCATAAGCTATTGCCATTCGATAATTCCAGAATACCACTGTTCTTTTGATCTGATATTGGAAGCACATTTACATTTGGTGAATCAGCAAAAAAATCTTGTATCTCTGTTAGTGTCGGACCATTAAAAAGTGATTCCTCTTTAGGTAGGTTGAGTCCAAAAGACTTGATCGTGTCGTTTCCCTGCTTTACATGATAAAAACCCGGTGCAAGGTTACTTGGAACTTTCACCAAACCACCTTGATTGATCATCGTGAACTCAGGGATGATCTCAATTTCTTCAGAAACAATCTTCGGAGGAAGGTCTGCAGAAAGATTTGAAATCTCCAAAAAGTCATTAGGATACATAAACAATGTGTTTTCTGATTCCAGGCTTTCCTCTGCAATTCTGTACATGATAGGCAGAAACATAGAATGGTTCGGAAAATCTGTATACGCATCTTTCAATGGAGAAGTGAGAATATACATCGATGACCCTATAGCCTTAGCCAAGAAAGAACCTCCATTTCTGAGCAACAAAACAGGCTCATGAGCTCCTCCAATTTGGTATTTACGACTGGCACGTGGAAAAGCAGTTCCTTCATCAATTCGTTTGTATACCCCCCTCATCAACTCATTCCCTTTCGATAACTGAATTTCAAAAGATCCAGAATTGCCTGAATGTTCCAACAAAAAGCCACTTTCAGCTCTATAATTAGATAGGTTGATTGAATCTCCAGGAATTAAGAAAAATGTAGCATCTCCATTATTTTGACTAATTAGACCGGCAGGCAATTCATAGTAATCATTCAAAACAACTAGGTCGACATTCTTCAGTAATTCATAATCGATTTCACCACTCGAAACTGTCAAATCGAACAAACTATTGTTACCAAAAATGTTCTCTAAATATCTGTTTGAAGATTGACTAAGAATCAATACTGATGGAGTTCCACTTTTGTTGAGTGTAACATAAAATCGGTTATCAAATTCAATCTCATCGCCACTGATTTGTAGCTTTAATTGTTGCGAAGAAAAGCTCTGAGGTAAGGAAAATTCAACTTCCAATTCACTGTTCATTCCAACAACAACAGAAGAAATTTGATTATCACTTTCATCCAACAATTTCACCACAATGCTGCCCTCAATATAATTTTCTGTATGTCCAACCCTACAGTTAAGTAGAAGGTTGGAATAGTCTTCTAAATCTCGAGCGACCCAAACAGAATCCACAAATGCGTTCTTCAAAAGTGAATTCTCCTTGTAAATCAAGTAATAGCTGTTTGTAGAATCTTGTTTCAGATTCTCAAGTTGATCAATAGATGAATCCTGAAAATCAGAAATTAAAAAAGTCTCGCTTTGTTTTTCTACTCTACCAATAATTTCAGGAACAGACCTACTGGTGTAGGATACAGACAAGTCTTCAACTCTTTGAAGGATTTCTGTCTTAGTCCTTTCATTGTTTGAAAAAGAAGAAAAATTGTTAGTCAGAAAAAAACCAGAGTTGGCTTTTTTGGAGGAGACAAGTTCTTCGATAAAAGCCCGTTCATCATTTATTGAATTACCGATCGAGCTACTGCTATTATCTAAATAGAAAAGCCCCATTGAATCAATTTTCGACAACTCATTCGATCTAAAATCAATCAATGAAAGGACAAAAGCAGCAATAAGAAAAAGTAAGGAGAGAATTCTAGATCCAAGGATCAAGTAGTGTTTAAGGCGTGTTTTAGATTTAGTTTCAGTGGAAACCTTTCGGATAAATTTCACATTCGTGAAAAGCAATTTTTTAGCTCTCCGGAAATTGAATAAATGAACAATAATGGGGATGGCAAGAAAAAGAAAAAACCAAAAAAAATAGTTCATTTATATAATTATCATGATTATAACGAGAACAAATATGCAGGGTTATAAATAAAAAAAGGGATGCTATTTTCATAACATCCCTTTGTAATAAACTGGCAATGACGGAGGCACCTAGCCCTACTCGTAGAGTAAGTCATTGACATTACGTATTTGGAATGTCTTAAACAAAAAAAGGAATGCTATTCTCATAACATTCCTTTTATAATAAACTGGCAATGACTTACTCTCCCACCTGTTACGGCAGTACCATCAGCGCTGGCGGGCTTAACTTCTCTGTTCGGAATGGGAAGAGGTGGACCCCGCCGCAATAATCACCATAAAGCTTGCCCTGAACGTACAGAGTACGTGGAGGGTCTTAATATCTTATTGACAAAAAAAGAAAGATTCACATTTGAATTGTAGAATGAGTTTATACGCTTCAGAAAGCTTACGGGTAATTAGTACTACTCAGCTTTGACATTACTGCCTTTACACCTGTAGCCTATCTACGTCCTAATCTAGAACATCCCTTAAAAGAAACCTCATC
>JANQSI010000010.1 GCA_028284125.1 Cyclobacteriaceae bacterium | reverse complement strand
GATCCCACTGCCATCTCCCACTAATGTTCCACCTGTGATTGAACCAGAAGTAGAAATGTTTTGAGTTCCAAAGTTTGGCGTGACCTTAGTTCCGGCAATAGCAGCTGTAGCACTAACATCATTATCTACGATCTCACCATCGGTGATATCTGCACTAGTAATGGTCAAATTCGTAATACCGCTACCATCTCCTACTAATGTCCCGCCTGTGATTGAACCGGAAGTAGAAACATTCTGAGTGCCGAAGTTGGGGTTAATCTTTGTCCCGTCAATAGCGGCAGCAGCGTTAATATCTGCATTTACTATAGAGCCGTCAGCAATGCTCCCACTGTTGACCGAATTGGCAGAAACTGTTCCTGCAAGCCCATCAACATAATTTTTGGTAGCGACATCCTGGGGGTTGGTAGGATCTTGAACATTGATAATTGCATTGCTTCCGGCATCGTTTCCATTTGTAAGAACACTGATCAAATCTTGATTATCTGCATCAGGCTGACTATCTACATAATTCTTGGTAGCCACGTCCTGAGGATTAGTAGGGTCCCCGACATTTATAATATCAAAACCCCCTGCGTCATTACTGATACCCAAAACACTTGTGAGATCTTGGCCTGCCTGTGAGTCAACATAATTCTTGGTTGCTACATCCCCTGGGTTAACAGGAGGACCAACATTTTCAATTGCATTTCCTCCAGCATCATTTCCACTAGACAGTACACTTATCAAATCTTGATTATCCGCATCAGGTCGACTATCAACATAATTTTTGGTAGCTGCATCTTGTGGGTTTAACGGATCCAATAAGTCCGAAATGAATTGATTACCAGCACTGTTATTCTCATTTAGTACATTGTTAAGGTCTTGATTATCTGAATCTGCTTGATTGTCAACATAATTCTTGGTAGCCACATCCTGCGGATCAACAGGATCTTGGACGTTTATAATACCGTTTCCACCTGCATCGTTACTGTTTGCGAGAACATTAGCCAACGTCTGATCTACTGCTATTTTGACCCAACCAACTGCAGTTACCCAGAAATAGAAGGCATCTTCTGTTTCATCGTAAACCATAATCCCATTATCTGCTGCTGCATCGTTCTTTCCTGCAAGTATTAGTCCTAAATTGTCTCTCTCGCCTGTTGTCAATTTTGGAATCAACAATCCCTGATCATCGAAGGGTGAAACAAGGTGCAAAACCGCATTCGGATTTGGACTATCGATATTTACCCCGGCAGAATGCTGCTGAGAAAATGCTAAATGAGTGACGAAACTTAAAAAAAGAGCAGCAAAAATTCTCCTAGAGTTGGTTGTAGTGGTCTTCACGGTATTAGGATTTTAAGATTTAATTGGATTTTACCCAATCCAAATATTATTCATTTGAATATCAATCGAAAAGGAATGAAACTTAATTCGATCGAGCACTTAATAAGTCGGATTAAAATACATTTTTCGAATATAATTTCAACCTAATATCACTTTTTTATGAAGAACAGTAAGTTTCACACTCAGTGATAACCATCTGATTTATGGGGTTTTAGCTGAAAAAATGATTGGTTAGCTCTTGAATCAACAAATCAGTGACTGTCTCTACTTTTGAGGTACTTTCATGTTAGCGCGAAGAAGACATATAGCTAAGACGATCACATGGAGAATCGTTGCTTCGTTGACGACTTTCTTATTGACATTGTTTTTTTTCGAGAATGACCCACGTGTCACTGAAAAAGCCACAAATGTTGCTGTGATTGAAGCTACGCTGAAAATGATTCTTTACTACTATCACGAAAGGGTATGGTACAACATCAAAGTTGAACTTAGAAGTAAGGTTCGACATATTACAAAAGCTGTTACTTGGAGGTTAATCGCATCCCTTACTACTTTTGCGGTCGCATTTGCATTATTTCGATCTGACCCTGATGCCATTGAGAAGGCTTCCGGAATTGCAGTTGTCGAGACTTTTTTGAAAATGCTGTTGTATTATTTTCACGAGAGAATCTGGTATAGACAAGACCTGGGCTTGAGTGAAAGACAGAAAAAATAATGATAATCTATTCTCCAAAAATTGAAGATGAGTAAATATTAGGTTATCCTTGAATTTGAATTGTTAGACTACTAAAAACTATGAAAAAGCACTTACTGAATTTCTTATCACTTGCGGTTATCGCTTCATTTCTTCTTTCATGTAGCAGTGGAGGAAACCAAGAAGATGCCAATGCTGAAAAAAAGCAGGAGATAGAGGAATTTGTTGAAAAAGAATTTACCTACCCCATTCCGACCTCATTTGAGGTTACTAAGATGCTCAATGAAGCAAACACAACTTTTAATGGTGACGTGGTAAATGATCCTGCAAAAGCAGATCAGTACATCACTACCTGGCAAAAGGCGGCTAATCTGGGAGTTTATGGTGCTGACTTAAGTTATGCTGCTACTTTCGACAAAACTCAAGAGACGATTGATTATCTCGAAGTTCTCCGCAAGATGATCGATGATCTTAACATCACTTCGGCATTTAACAGTCAAATGGCGGAAAGAATTGAAGGGAATCTTGAGAATATCGATTCACTGATCTTTATTGTAACCGAATCATTTTACGATACCTATAATTACCTGAATCAAAACGGTGAAGAAAAAACCTCTATTCTAGTAATTGCCGGTAGTGTTATCGAAGGTCTTCATATCACTTGTGAGTTGGTCAAAATGAGTGAGAACAAGGAAGAGTTGATGAAAGTGCTTGCTGGACAAAAAGCCCAAGTAAACAAATTGGTGGAGTTAATGGAGAAATTCCAGGATGATGAGAATGTTGCCAAAGTACTCCCTGAATTGAGATATATCAACCTTGTGTTTGATCAACTTGGTGACGATACCGGAATGACTGATGGTCAATTTTCAGACGTAGCGAACAGTGTTAAGTCAATGAGAGACCATATCGTTAGCTAAATAATAACATTAACTATATTTTTAGAGCCTCAACCCCGATGGCTGTCGGGATTGAGGCTTTTTTATAAGCTTACATGACCGAATCCATTATAAACGCACTTGTCCATCTCTTCGCTATTATCGAAAGTGCGAAAGAAGATACCAATGCTGTTGACTCTGGCGAGCTAGTCATAAAGCCTTATTTGCAAAAGAATTTCAATAACGATTCGCTCACCTCGGAGTACATTAATCTTTTTTACGATTACCTAAATTTCTATAAAACCACCTCAGCTCCTGCTAAAGATTCAGAGGTAAGCATTGATAGTACAAGCATTCTTCAGATTGCCAAGATTTGCAACCAATTAAATAAGGAGCTATTACAATCAGAGCGAGTGATTGTTTTCATGCAGCTGATGGAGCTCATCAATGTGGATGAAAAAATTGCTGAAAAGGAAGAAGAATTTGCCTCGTTGGTTGCCTTAAATTTTAACTTAAATCAACAGGATGTAAAAAATCTAAAGTCCTTCATCATCCATTCTGATTTCAGGGAAGTAAACAAAAACAGTTTGTTGTTTATCGACAACAAGCAAACGGAATGGCCTGAAGATGTTGCTTGGATCATTCGGAAAAAGAAAACGGATGAAAATGAGTCTCGTCATCTTTTCAAAGAAAATCTCTTTGGAAAGATTTCAGTCCTTTATTTAAAAAGTATTGAGAACTATGTTTTCCGATACGACGGACCACTCAATTTATACCTGGAAGGTGCTAAAATAATTCCGGCAAAAGCTTATATACTCAAGCCGGGATCGATCATAAAAGGACCAAACATCAACTCCATTTATGAGTCGGAGATCACGAGGCAATTCATACAGGAAAAATCCAGTGCTAGAGTTGTAATCGCCGGAGATGAATTAGAATTCAAATTCAAAAACAGCAATAATGGTCTAAAACCATTCACCTTTTCTGAAGATTCCGGTCGCCTTATTGGAATTATGGGAGGAAGCGGAACTGGTAAATCCACATTGATGAACCTCCTCAATGGAAAAATCACCCCTACTGACGGACGTGTTCATATTAATGGATTTCCATTGGAAAAAGCTTCAATGGAAGGTGTTATTGGATATGTCCCCCAAGACGACCTTCTTTTTGAAGAGTTGACGGTTTACCAAAACTTGTACTTCAACGCTCAAACGTGTTTTAGTGATTTTTCAAAAGACCTATTAGACAAAACCGTCAACAAAGTGCTTGATGATCTGGATCTGCTCGAAATAAAAGATCTTAAGGTTGGAGATCCACTGAACAAAACAATTAGTGGCGGTCAGAGGAAGCGATTGAATATTGCGCTGGAATTAATGCGCGAGCCGTCTGTTCTCTTTGTAGACGAACCTACTTCCGGCCTTTCTTCGATGGATTCCGAGACCATGATGCTGCTTTTGAAAGATCTGGCCAGGAAGGGAAAACTGGTGATTGCTATTATTCACCAACCATCATCAGAAATTTTCAAACTTCTTGACAAACTGTGGATTTTGGACAAGGGTGGGTATCCGATCTATAATGGAAATCCCGTCGATGCAGTGGTTTACTTCAAAACGATGAGTACACAAGTGAATGCGGCAGAAAGTGAGTGTCCTCGATGTGGGAATGTAATCCCTGAACAGATCCTTCAAATCATTGAAGCTCGAGAAATCAATGATGATGGATCTACAACCAGAAAAAGAAGAGTACAACCGCACGTTTGGTATTCTAAATACGAGGAAAACATCTTACCCAAAGTCAACCGGCTTAGATACGAAACGATACTCCCTCCTACAAACTTCAATATTCCTGATATTTGGAATCAGTTCAAAATATTTAGCAAGCGAAACTTGCTTTCAAAAATTTCCAACCGACAATACGTATTAATCAATCTTTTTGAGGCACCATTATTAGCTTTTATACTAGGCTATTTTTCCAAATACTCGCCCGAAGGTGAATATGCTTTTTCTGAAAACATAAACCTTCCTGTGTATTTGTTTATGTCGGTAGTTGTCGCACTTTTCACTGGACTCACGGTAAGTGCTCAAGAGATCTACAAAGACCGACAGATTCTGGAACGAGAATCCTTCTTGAATCTTTCTAGGTTAAGCTACCTAAATTCGAAAATTGTTTATCTCTTTTCCTTATCGGCTATTCAGAGTTTGAGTTTCGTGTTGATAGGAAATTTCATTCTCGAAATACATGGCATGACGATTTACTATTGGTTGGTGTTGTTTTCCACCTCCTGTTTTGCCAATATGGTGGGGCTTAATATTTCCTCAGCACTCAATTCAGTCATTAACATTTACATACTGATTCCATTTATTCTTGTCCCTCAACTGCTATTGGGCGGTGCAATGATCAAATTCGACGAACTTCATCATACTATAAGTAATCAAAAAAATGTACCGATTGTTGGTGACATGATGGCCTCACGTTGGGCATATGAAGCTTTGGCAGTAGCACAATTTCGGTACAACGAATACGAAAAGCCTTTCTTTGAAATCAATCAAGAGATAAGTAAAAATTCGGTTAACCGTTCTTTCCTAATGCCCGAGTTGATGAGCATTAATCGACGTTTGCTCAATGACTCTACACTGTGGGATAAATCGCCTCAGAGCTTCAGAATCCTACAAACGGAGGTAGCACGACTTAATGAGGTTCACCAATTGCGACCTTTCTCGAACTCCTTAAGTATAACGTCCGAACGATATTCCAGAGCTATGGGAAATAGATTGGACGGGTATTTAAGAAACGCCAAAAATCACTTCGCCAGGGAATATGTTTTGGCCACACAAGTCAAGGACTCTATTTACAATCAGTTGGTGGCTGACATTGGACGGGACAAATTCATTGAGCTGGAAAAGAAGTACAACAATGAATTCCTTGAAGATCTATTGATGAACACAGCACATCTTGACATGGTATACCGTGGAAAGGATCAACTCATTCAAAAGAAGGATCCTATTTTAATGCGACCGTATTCCCATATGGGAAGAGCGCATTTCTATGCCCCCTACAAAATCATTGGAGATTGGGAAATCCCAACATTCATTTTCAACTTGATCTTCATTTGGGCAATGTCCATGTTTTTGTATGTCACACTATTGGACAACAGTTTAAAGAAATTGATCAAGTTCTTTGAGTCCCCTCCGGTGAGTAGAAATGATGAAAAAAGGCTTTCGGCATTTGGGCGATTGTTTGATACAGTCAAAATTTTACTCAATTACCCAAAAGTTTACAGGAGGGCAAGAAAAATGGCAAAACTTAAAAAAGCAAATCAATGAAATCAGACAACTCATTAGCCTCACTCATTCTTAGAGTCTCATTAAGCGGAATGATGCTTACACATGGATATGGGAAATTCATTCGACTAATTTCCGGGGAAACCCAGTTTGCCAATCCATTGGGCATTGGTGAACTGCCATCTTTAATTCTGGCAGTTTTCGCTGAGTTTGTCTGCTCTATTTTGTTAATTGTTGGATACAAAACAAAGTGGGCCGCTATTCCTCCAGCAATCGTAATGATGGTTGCAACCTTCATCATTCATTGGGAAGATCCATGGCGAAGAAAGGAATTCGCACTCCTGTACTTGGTTGGTTACATCGCAATTTTCTTGCTTGGACCTGGAAAGTATTCTTTGGATTGGAGATTAAAGAAGTCGTAGTTTCTTGTAAAGAACTCCTTTACTAATTTGAGTGATCTCTCCACTTTTCAGTGGATGCATTTGAAGGTCTTCAATGGCTACTCTTATCAACCGCAAAGTAGGATGGCCGATGGCTGCCGTCATTCTTCTTACCTGACGATTTTTGCCTTCTGTCAGGCTTATTTCCAACCATGAACGGATCGGATGTTTTTTGACATTAACAGGTGGTTCACGATCGGGAACATCCGGTTTGATGATCTTGACATCTGCCTTTCTTGTTTTGTGTGTTTTCCCTTTAAGGTTGATTTCCAAGCCATTAGAAAATTTTGCTAAATCGTCCGTTTTGGGTGTTCCTTCTACCTCAACCCAGTACGTTCTTTTATGATTATTTAAAGGGTTTAATAATCTGTTATTCAAAGACTTATCATTGGTTAAAATAAGTAGTCCCTCACTATCTAAGTCGAGTCTTCCTACTGGGTAGACGTCTTTTGGTAAGTCAAACAGATTTCCCAATCCGGGATTGCCATCTTCGTCTGTGAATTGGCTTAAAACCTTAAACGGCTTATGAATCAAATAATATTTAAACTGGTTCTTTTTTGACACGCCAAATAAACCTGAATATCACACTTCCAATGAATGCGCCTAACACATTTGCGATAGCATCTAACCATTCAAAATACCTGTTGGGAAAAAGTGAGTATTGTGTGAATTCTAACAATACTCCATAAACAGAACACAAAACGATCAAAAGCAGCCAATTTTTCGGTTTGAGCAACCCATTTTTATAAAAAGCAAATAATAGGGTGATGATCAGAACGAAATAGGCGAAAATATGGGACAATTTATCTGTGTAGCCTACCCCTTCAATCTGAACCGGAATGGATAGAACAGTAGATAAAAGAAGTATGCCTATAAAAACAACTAGTGAAGGAATGAACCAAAGAACCGGATTAAATCTCATCAAAAGTCAATTTTCATTCCATCACTCAGTTTGTTGAAAACGGAATCATCCAAGTTTAGCACTTCACTTCCCATGTGAGAGAGCCATATGTTTTCACAATTTAACTGACTTCTTCTCTCAACAAGCTCATCGTAACATAAATGACCATAGGCCTGCTCATGAAGAAAGTTGCACTCACAAACAAAAAGATCAGATTTGTCACATAATTCAATCAAGCTGTCCGTCCAAGACGTATCTCCTGAATAAGCAAACACTTTATTTTCCCACTCCAGTCGAATTCCATGAGGAATAGAAGGCGGACTATGCTCCACAGGTTTTGCTACAATTCTTTTCCCATCAAAGTCCATCGGGTTCTCTCCATATTCCAGATAAGTGATGTCATGTTGATCCAACTTCTCTCCTGTCCCGGAATACATTGCTTCTTGAAGAATGAAGATTTTTTCCTTAAGTCCTTTGGGTCCAACGATAGTTAGGGGAACTTTTCTAGGAGTCTCGAACAAACTACTGATCAAGAAAAAAGGAATCCCTCCATAATGATCTCCATGAAAATGAGATATGATGATTGTGGAAACATCTTCAAGGTGTATTGATTCATGTTTTAGACGAATTAAAGTTGAAGCTCCGCAATCAACTAAGACATGTTCATTGTTATTGGTAAGCAAAAAGGCAGAATGATTTCTGCCACCATTTCCGAATGCATCTCCACAGCCAAGAACGGTCAGTTTCATACGTCTAAATTACATCAATAAGAAACTATAACGATGGTTTATTTAGACCATTGCCGACCATCAATTGAGATCATGTTCTTTCGTTCAAGGTCCAATCATATTCGTAGTATTCAACCTTGTAATCGGAAGGGATTTTTTCTGTTCGATACTTATTAATAAAATCAATGATCGAATCATTAGTTGTTTCAAAATCAGATGTGTACCATTCAAAGATTTTAGAAACCATTACCTTTTTCCTTCTTTGATCCAGGTAGATAAAACTATCATCATTCAACGCTAGATGAGTTCGTTCTTCCATAAGTGCTTCCACGTTTTCAGGCTTGTATGCAAGATTGTACAGCTTAGGACAACTGATTGCTGCGCAAGCCAGCACAAAGTGAAACCTAGGATCATTATCGTTTGACTCGAGAATTTTCTTGGATTCCAAGTCATTCAAAGTCAGTTGTTCTCCGGCAACTAAATAAGACGTTTTATCGAAGAAACCATCTTTATCTAGCGGACGTGCAAGTGGATATGCTTTTGTGACTTGATAAATAACCAGAACGTTGTAGGCATTTATGTAAAAAGCTTTTCTCTCGCTGGACGTTGCATTGGACAGATCTACCGCTCCGGCTGTTTTGTGAAGCAATTCGATTTCAGCTGAATTCTTTGAAGAATATTGGTAGTTAACAAGACCTTTGTAAACATGACGTTTCAAAAAATAATCACTTAGCTTAAAGAACAATTCCAGCTTTTCAGAGGATTGTGCATGGGTTATTGTGGTCGAAACCAATAAGAGTACGGCAGTAATAAATCGGGCGATCGTCTTCATTCTTTTATAATTTGTTGTTCATAATTCTAGACAACTAAAAAACATCGACTCTTCAAGCAAAGTTTTCTCATCGAGCGGTTATGTAGCCTCGGCTACATATCACAAATTATGAGGATATTTGACTAGTGGAAATCAATTCTGAAACTATACATCGATACATTCTTAATGGAGGTTTTTTTGAATGATACACTCGGCAAAACGAGTCTCGAAATCACTGAATCAAAGGCACCAAGAGGCCTAATAATCCTTTCTCATGGCGCTGGAGCAGGAATGCACCACCCTTTTATGGTAAATCTTGCCAACGAAATTTCTGCTAAAGATTTCCATTCAGCCAGGTTTAATTTTCCTTACATGGAAGAAGGAAGGAAGTCACCCGGATCTCCGAAGAAGAATATAGAAACCTGGGATCTGGTTATTAATCATATTCATAGTCTTCATCCCGACCTTCCAATTTTCCTCTCAGGCAAATCTTATGGTGGGAGAATGGCATCTCATCTTATTGCTGAAAAAGAATTTGACTATGTGAAAGGGATCATCTATTTCGGGTTTCCATTACATGCTCCGGGAAAAGACTCAAAAGATCGAGCAAATCATCTAGGTGACATCAGCGTTCCACAACTGTTTCTTCAAGGAACCAAGGATAAGCTTGCCAATATCGTTTTGATGCGCGAAGTACTTACTGATTTGAAAAAAGGAAAATTGGTTGAGATAGAAGATGCTGATCATTCTTTTAACGTCCCCAAGAAACTCGGAATATCGAAGGAGGAAATGATAAATCAACTTGCCAACCGAGCTACGGATTTTATGAAAAAGTTAGTGGATTGAGCAACTTTATAGACAAAATGATGTCTATTAATTAATAAAACGACTAATAATGAAAACACCTATCTTATCTATTCTGTTAGCGCTAATCACATTAAGCATTTCAGCACAAAAAAGAACAATTGACGTTGATGGATTTTCTGAATTTTCTCTGGCGACCGGAGGGAATGTATATCTGAAGCAAGGCAATAACGAAAAAGTTGAGGTTGAATGTTCAGACGAGTTATTTGAAAAATTGGAGTTTGACAAAAGTGGTGATCGATTGACGATCAAGAGAAAAGGAAGGTGGAGTTGGAGAGATTCGTTTAGGAATTCTGACCTGGATGTTTACATCGTAATGAAGGACATAGAACGACTTTCGGTAAGTGGCTCTGGAAATATTGTTAGCCAACAGCAACTGGACACGGATGATCTTAGACTCTCGGTCAGTGGATCCGGTGATATAGAATTAGATCTTAATAGCAGAGATATTGACATTCGCATCTCAGGGTCAGGTGATATCAGCTTGGAAGGAAAAGCAGAAAACACTGAGGCAAGGATAAGTGGCTCAGGTAAAATAAGAGCTGATGAAATGGAAGCCAAATCGTTTGAAGCTTCCATCAGTGGATCTGGCAGCTGTTATGTTATGGTTACTGAGGAAGTGGTCGCAAATATTTCTGGGAGTGGTCGAGTTTACTATAAAGGTGATCCGGATCGTGTGATTAGCAATTCTTCCGGGAGTGGAAAGTTGAGAAAGATGTAGTTTCTACTACTGTTTCCGTAGCATAATTCCAGGTCGATCATTTAAAATGGATCCGTCACTAATAACTTGGACTCCATTAATGATCACATGATTGAACCCTGAAGCTAATTGATAAGGGTCAAGATAGGTGGCATTGTCTTTTACTTCTTCAGGATCAAAAACTAATACATCGGCGTAATTTCCCTGTGTGAGTATGCCTCTTTTTTCAATTCCTACAGTGGTAGCTGGCAATCCCGTCATTTTTCGAACAGCTTCCTGAATAGTCAGCAGTTTTCTTTCAATTACGAAACGATCAATGATTCTGGCAAAAGTGCCGTGTCCTCGAGGGTGTCTCATGGTAGGACTACCGTCACTGCAAATCATGGTCAATGGATGACTTATCAGTTCACTAACCAAACTATCTTCCATAATGAAATATGCCCCGCTCCCACCTCCAGGGCCAATCTTCCAAAGCAGACGAACAAAGGAAATCTTGTCATCTTTTGCGGCTTGTGCTAGCGTCTTGCCTGCATATTCATTCCCGGCCATCAAAGTAGCCTCCGGACCATTTCGCTGATTTACCCTGTTGAAAAGATACGTTTCTAACTCTTCTTCTCTTGTGGATTTGGCTTGCTCAAACTGTTCTTGAGTTTTGGCCCACGAGGGAAAGAGTATACCAATGGTCGTATAGCTCGCGAGATAAGGATAGATGTCGGCTGAAGCTTGAATACCTTCCTTATTTGCCGCTACTAGCTTTTCGATTATTTGATTTGCTCGATCGGCTCCTTTTCCATAAACCACTTTTAAATGAGAAGCATGAACCTTGCAGTATTTACCAAAGCTCAGTAGTTCATCAATAGAAGTCTCAACTTGATCATCGTCCTCATTTCTCATGTGACTCATCATCATGCCATCATTTTCTCCTAGGATCTTTGCTAAATGATCAAGTTCATCTTTTTTGGCATGCATACCTCCAACGTACTCAAGTCCAGTGCTCATCCCATAGCACCCGTTTTCAAGCGCCTCGGACAACATCTCACCCATTTGATTAAGTTGATCAGGAGTGGGAGCATCCGTGTAGTCAACTCCAGCACTTCTTCTTAATGTTGCGTGTCCAGCAAACATTGCTACATTCAATTGTGATGGCTTCCTCGTTAAGGAGTCCATCCAATTGATGAGGTCAAACTCCTTTCCATCAATAACCCTGCGGGGGTGTGATCCATCCTGTCCCAACAAGATGGTTGTGACTCCCATCGAAATGAAATTGTGCATTTCTCCTCCGAAAAGCGGATCACCGTGAGCATGCGTATCAATAAAGCCTGGAGTCACTATTTTGCCTTCTGCATTGATGAAGGAAGTAGCTTTAACTAGTGAAGTGTCGACTTCCCCGATATAAACAATAGTCCCAGCTCGAATTAGCAGATCAGCTTCATAAGGCTCGGAACCTGTACCGTCGACAATACTTCCATTAAAGATTAGGATATCAAATTCGTTCGAATCGGCAATTAATCTGGAAAACTCAGTAGTCTGATTACACCCAACAAATACAAGAATTAAAACAAGATAGCCAGCGATTTTTGACATAATGCTATCGTGATGGATTGGAAGATTACATAGCTTGACGATCTTGGTCTTCCTTCTTCAATGAACCCATCGCCTTTTCCATTGGCTTTTTGGATTTCATGATCATGAAATTAGCTGCCATATTTAACAACTCATGGTGTCCATTGTATGCATAGCCTAGCTCCTTTAATTCATCAATGATCTTAGCATACTCTTCCGCCTTAGACATGGAAAAGCCTTCGCTGTTTTGTAAATAAACCGCTTCTATAACACCCAATGAATGCTTGAGCATTCTGAATAATTTCTGATTCTTGGTTTCTCGTTCTTCCTTGAAATGTTTTGCGTAAACTTCGGGCAGTAGTTCTTTTAATTTTTCAAAATGCTCACTCAAAGCTGGATTTTTTTCTTTTGTCATCGGGCTATTGCGTTTAAAGTTTTGATCAGTTCATTGGCGACTTCATGCTCATTGCTCGGAGCTAGTTCAACGAATTTATTGATGCTACGGATGGCTTCTTGGTATTTTTTCATAGAAATCAAAACCAAACCTAAGTTATAGAAACTATTAGGATATTCTGGCTCGATCTCAGCGGAAAGTTCATAATGTACTTTGGCTAGCTCAAGGTTTCCCAAGTCTGAATAAACATTTCCCAGATTATAGTGAGCTTCAAAATGTCGGGGGTTTCTTTTTAGACAATTGGTTAGGTAATCGATCGCCTTTGTCAGATCTCCTTGGCTTGATTTTAGAATGCCAAGATTGCAATAGGCATCTTCAACAGATTCTTCATTTTCTATTGCCAACAGGTAATACTTCTCTACCTCTGGATTGCCATTCTCATCCAGTTTGAGTGCTTCTTCGAAAAATGAATCAGTGGTTGGAAGATTAACTACCTTAGTGTTGTCGTCAGATTGGCTAAAAAGATTCAATTGGCCAAAGTCTTCCAGGTTAGGCCGTCTTCTCTTCCTTACCTTTCGGTGCCCCAATTTTGCTGGCGGGCTTACTGGAAATTGAACAACTTTAGTCATCCTAGCTGGCTTTTCGCTTTATTGTCTCCTCTTTCTTTTCCTTTTTCTTAGTAGCCTTTTTCATTGGCTTCTTATCTTCTTTCGCCTGATCGATACTTGCTTTCAGAGCAGTCATAATATCTACGACTTCTGGCTCTTCCTCTACAAAACTAACAATCTCATTGCCTTCTATTTTGCTAGTGATCATATCCCTGAGCGCATCATTGTATTTGTCTTCTAGTTTGATATCGGTAAACTTCTTAGACATGGTCTCAATCAGCATGTTGGCCAGTTTCAACTGTTCTTCATCTGCTTCATCTTCTTCCTTCAAATTGGGAACATCACCCATACTCCGAACTTCATTTGGATACCTTAATTTGTAAAGAAGTATTCCCTTCTCATGTGGTGTCAATAGAACCACACTCTCTCGATCTCTCAAAACCACCTTACCAACTCCAACTTTTCCTGACTCCTTCAATGCTTGACCTAAAAGTGCGTAAGTCTTTCCAGCAACATCCCCATCTGGGCCGGCAAAATACGGTGCGTCGAAAAGGGAATCATGAACTTCAGTCGCATCAACAAAGCCTTCAATTTCGATGACTTTTGTACTCTTCAATTTTACTTTTTCAAAATCATCTGGCTCCACAATCACAAACTGACCAGGCTCGTATTGATAACCTTTGACAATATCTTCTTGCCTTAAAAGATCACCTGTGACCTTATCGCGCTTTTCGTACTTCACAGGATTGTTCGTCTCCTTTGAAAGGAGGTTAAACTGCACCTTTTGAGCAGTATCAATGGCGTTGTAAATACGAATAGGAATCGTTACCATTGAAAACCGAATATGTCCTTTCCAGATTGCTCTCATGCTATAAAGTTACTGAATCAAGCAGAAAGTTATAATTCTTTAATTTTTAATACAAGTGATAGTATTTAATTATCTGATTATTAGATTATTATGACTTAGAAATAATAACAACAGAATATTATTTGGTATATGTTAGATTTTGAAATAACTATTTGATTATCAGTTATTTAAGACAGAAACTCAACCACCCTATCCGCACTTTGTAATACTAGGGATTTCAGCAATCATTTCCAATGATTCGAGGTTAATGGATTTCCAACTATCAATTTCGGAAGCGACACCATTGACAGTTATACTCTTGCCAACGTAACTAAGAAGGTCTTCTTTCGAGATCATACCCTCCATGTTCGTAAGGAAATAAAAATCTTCGAACTCCTCTCCTTTTTTGATGGCCAACACTGGTGGGATCTGACCTGAAATACATCGGATTGCACAAGATCGATGGACCTTTCCATAACCTGGTTTCATGACACCAAAGAAACATTTCGGATCCATGATCTCGCCAGTAATTTCCATGGCACCCAATACCTTCGGATCGTGACTCATCTCTGTGCTTTCCCTGTATGATAAAACAGAAGATTTTCCATCTGTCAATTCCAAAAATCTTTTGCCTTTATGAGCAATCAACGTACCTCTCAATTTGACATGATAATTACCTAAACCCAGTAAATCTTCAAGTGCCGCATGTGGCCCCATTTTTCCGTAACCAACGAGTGGAAGGATTTCAAAATTTTCACCATTCTGAATTCTCAACGAAATGACCGGCTCTTCGAGCAAATAACCTTCAAGTTCAGTTTGATCTCCGTAAGCAAACATGGAATCAGAAAAGGGGCGCTCATTCATCGTAAAAAGAGCTACCAAACCGAGCATTAGTAGCAGAAAACTATAAAAGAATATGGAGGAGTTTTTTCTACTATTATCCGATGCTCCGCTCCAGCCTATATAAAAATCATTCATAGTCTTTGAGATTTAATGGTTCTACAGGCTCTCCTTCTCCTTTTGTTTCAGGATTTACCCACACATATCCATCTTGAATTTTGAGTTCGTATGTGGCCACCTTTTCCTTAAATGGTGATGGAGATTGTCCATTTCCAGGCAGGTATTGATAGCCATGCCACGGACAGGTAATGCATCCGTCAACCACTTTTCCTTCACCTAAAGGTCCGCCTTGATGTTTACAAACGTTACTTACCGCGGATAACTTGCCGTCATATTTGAAAACGGCAATCCGCTCTCCCCATAACGTAATCTTAGCTCGACCTTCTTCAAATTCGTGCGGCTTGCAGACCATTACAAATCCATTATCGACGATTGGTTTTTCTTCATCAATCTTCTTCTCTTTTCGTCCAGCTATCAGATGAAGTGAAACTACGCTAACAAATCCCACTAGTACAATTCCGAAGAAAAGAAGTGATTTCTCATTTTGAATGGCTCCAAGCACTACATGGAAAATGATCAAAGCATAGGCTACATAAACCATCATATGGAGCTTCTTCCATACCATGGGGCCTAGGTTTTTCAACCAAAAGTCATGACTCGAAACGGCCATTAATCCTAAAATGATCAAAGCGAAAAAACCAAGCACTTGAAATGGAAACTGGACAAGTGACAGGTATTCCATATTGGAGAGAAATATGGATCGGATTGGATTCATATCTCCGAGTGCATGAAACTGAATCACATTGAATATTCCATGAACCAGTGCGACAAGAAACATGGAAACTCCTAAGTGCCTTCGGTTGTACAGCAAGGGTAAAAATGCTGAGCTGAGCCTACTTAGTGGCCCTATGACCAGGATTACGTGCAAAAAGAAAAATGCCAATATCCCAGAAGCACGGATCAGTAACGTTTCAAAAGTGGCGTTCGGGTGGATGATGGAATGAAGTCCATAAAAAGCCACTAAATAACAGACAACAAAAATCAGGATACCTCTGTCGTATCGTTTCTTTTCAGCATTCCACAATATGGATGTATAGCCGACGGACATTAGGCTGGAATGTTTAAATATGCTAAGAGAATAATTGGTATTACAACCAATCCGATAACCAGCCAATATTTCACATGTCGCTTGCGTAGTTCTCTGTTCATTTCCTAATTATTTTAAGTAGAAGAACAACCCACAACAAAACGGAGCCTGGCCAAATGATTACTCGGAAATGCCACGGTGAGCCTTTCACACCTTCATCAAGCCTCGAAGCGCCTGCAAACACGAAGTAAAAAGAAAATAAAACTCCCAACAGGAGATACACTCCCATTGAAATGAGTAATATGTCAACGATAATCTGAATCACACTTTAACAGCTTCGAGCAAAGAACCTTCTTCCACTGTTGGGTACAAATCTTCATAAGTACGTACTTCTGACAGACTTATTCTTCGGTGTATGTGACTTCTTGTGATCTCACCAGGGGTTCGAATACCTGCCGCTCCTATTATTTCATAAAAAGCTTTGACGGTTTCCTCCTGGAAATTAGCCACCCGAACAGACTTATCGTTAGGGTCTAGTCCTCGCATTAGCATTTTATTTTGAGTTGCCACACCTGTTGGGCACGTATTGGAATTGCACTGCAAAGCCTGAATACATCCCAACGCCAACATCATTCCTCTGGCTGAATTTACAAAATCTGCGCCTAAAGCCATAGCTCTTACCATATGAAATGAAGAAATAATTCGTCCTGAAGCGATCAGTTTGATGTCTTTTCGAAGATCGTATCCTCTTAAGGTGTCGTGGACGAAGGATAAACCGTCTCTAAGTGGCATCCCTAAAGAATTAGAAAATTCAACCGGAGCAGCACCTGTTCCGCCCTCTCCGCCATCCACCGTAATAAAGTCTGGCTTGATACCGGTGTGGAGCATTGCTTCACAAACGCGGATAAATTCTTCTTTGGAACCTACGCACAGCTTAAAACCGACGGGTTTTCCTCCGGACAAATCTCTCAACTTCGCCACAAATTCAAGCAAGCCTTCCTCGCTGTCAAATTCGGAATGCACGGGAGGCGAAAAAACCATTGTGTTTGGTTTCACACCTCTTATTTCTGCAATTTCAGGAGTATTCTTTGAAGCTGGCAAAATTCCTCCATGACCAGGTTTAGCACCTTGTGAAAGTTTAATCTCGATCATCTTTACGCTTTCCAAAGCAGCCTTTTCCGCAAAATTCTCTTCGTTGAAGTTCCCACTCTCATCTCTGCATCCAAAATAGCCAGTCCCAATTTGCCACACTAAATCTCCACCATTCTCCAAGTGAAAGGGACTTATTGCACCTTCTCCCGTATTATGAAAAAAACCGCCTTCTCTGGCTCCTCTATTCAGTGCGAGAACTGCATTCTTACTCAATGACCCATAGCTCATGGCAGATATGTTCAAAAGAGCAGCATCATACGGTTTTTTACATTCAGGTCCTCCAACTGTCACTCGTTGGTTCTGGTCAAGATCATGGTGATTGATCGCATACATTGAGTGTGCCATCCATTCATAGCCAGCGCGATAAACGGTTTCTTGTGTCCCAAATGGTGTAGTATCGTTTACTTTTTTTGCTCTTCGGTAAACTAACGATCTATAAATTCGATTCAGTGGACGACCTTCAGTATCTGTTTCCACAAAATATTGCATGATTTCCGGTCGTATTTTCTCAAACAAATACCGCAGATTACCGAGGATTGGAAAATTTCTCCTGATCGCCTGTTTCTTATTCATCACATCGTTCAAGCCCATCAAAGCGACTGGTGCGACAATTACTAAAGACCATAATCCAGGCTGCCAGAAAAACCAAAAGGCGATTTCAACAGCTATGGCTACAATTAAAGATCTGTAAAAGACGATTCTCATATCTAAGAATTAACTAGTTGTTTTTTCAAAAACTCAACCACCGTTTCCATGAAATGTTTAGCAGACTCATGCTGAGCATTCGAAGTGCTTAACTGAACAGATTCAATGACCGCTCCTTGCCAATCATCAGTCACGATCCATTTTCCAATTTCAAGATCAGGCAAGGAAGAATAATCCAATTCAGAATTTCCATCCCACCCATAGATATACAAGTAAGGATTATCACAAAGCGAATCTTCAATTGCCCAACCAGCTCCAATGGCTTTTTTCTCCCCAAGTTCATAATAGGTTCCAGTATCAAAATGGTGAGGCCATATCCTTATATCAGAGGAAATCCCAACAATCTCATTTAAATCACTCATCAATAGGTTTGCATTCGATCGAATGGTCAACCAAAGGTTCACTACATCCAAATTGAGTTCTTGGAAAGGTTGGCCGAGATTTACTTCGTGCTCTGGAACCTCATAGTGATCAATGTATTTGATATTTTCTGGGTCAAGTCCTAATCCTGTGATTTCATTTCTCAGCCAATCAAAAATCTCATTTTTCAATTTTCCTGCGAGCTTACAAACGCTTTTTACATTTCCTTCTATGACAATCTCAAGCTGCCAATTTGGGATATTAAGATTTAAGGAAAAATCAGATGCTCCATTAATAACTCGACCAACGATGCTGGCAAGTTTTGGGTCGAATGAAAGATTAGCATTGCTATCATCTGGTTCATCCGGAAGATAATTTTTTCCCATCATTGCCAAAAACTGCGAGGCACGATGAATGTAAGCTTCTGTAGTATTTAGTAGTGATTGATCAAATGCTGGAATTGGAATATACATGGTGAATCAGATTGGCAATTCTAAGCCAGATGCATTGAAGTGATTAAGGTTCGATACCAAATTAAGGAATAAAGAAATAAGATTGTCAGGTTCGCGATCTTTATTGAGCATCCTTCTATTTTTGCAGCCTTACTGATCCAATGGAATGAAAGATTTTGTAGAAGAATTGAAATGGCGTGGCATGGTTCACGATATAATGCCTGGCACCCAAGAAGAGTTGAATAAGGAAATGACGGCTGCCTATATTGGTTTTGATCCTACCGCCGACTCCCTTCACATCGGAAATTTGGTACAAATCATGACGCTGGTTCATTTTCAACGAGCCGGACACAAACCCATAGCCCTTGTAGGTGGAGCAACTGGTATGGTTGGTGATCCTTCGGGAAAATCTCAAGAACGAAACTTATTGGATGAGGAAACGCTCAATCATAATCTTACTTGTGTAAAGGCCCAGTTGGAAAAGTTTCTTGATTTTTCCGGAGAAAATGCTGCCGAGGTGGTAAACAATTTCGATTGGTTCAAATCTTTTGGTTTTCTTGAATTCATACGAGATGTAGGCAAACACATCACGGTTAATTACATGATGTCCAAAGATTCCGTCAAATCCCGCTTAGAGACAGGGCTTTCTTTCACGGAATTTTCCTACCAGCTGGTTCAAGGGTATGATTTCTATCACCTTTGGAAAACCAAAAATGTAAAGCTTCAATTGGGCGGTTCAGACCAATGGGGAAACATCGTCACAGGAACTGAACTCATTCGAAGAAAAGATGCTGGTGAAGCTTTTGCTATGACCACTCCCCTAATTACAAAAGCAGACGGATCTAAATTCGGAAAAACAGAGGGCGGAAATATTTGGCTGGACTCAGAACGGACCTCTCCTTACAAATTCTATCAATATTGGCTGAACTCCTCAGATGAAGATGTTGAGAATTACATCAAGATTTTTAGTCTGAAAGAAAAGGATGAAATCGATGGATTAATCAAAGAACACAAGGAAGCTCCTCATATGAGAATGCTCCAACGTTCACTGGCAGAAGAAATCACCGAACGTGTCCATTCCAAAAAGGAACTGGATACCGCAATCAAAGCTTCTTCGATCTTATTTGGAAAATCCACCACCGAGGATCTTGCCTCCATCGATGAAAAAACCCTGCTTCAGGTGTTCGAAGGAGTCCCACAAGCAGAAATAAGCAAGCAACAATTGGAAGCTTGTGAGAACGTAACAGACCTGTTGAGTGAAGCAACTGAAGGAATCATTTTCCCATCCAAAGGTGAAGCTCGCCGAATGATCAAAGGAGGTGGTGTGAGCGTGAATAAGATAAAAATCGAATCTTCTGAACAAGAACCTTCTTTCGATCTACTTCAAGACAAATATTTATTAGCACAAAAAGGCAAGAAGAATTACTTCCTAATCAGAGTCAATTAGTCTTTGGATAAGGTCTTCTTTTCCATCAGACGTACCATTACTTTGGCGTCTGAGACATGCTCAATGATTACTTTGAAAAGGAACGTTAATGGTACGGCCAACAGCATACCGGCGGTACCCCACATCCAGGCCCAAAAGACAAAGCCAAAAAGTACAGATACTGTATTGAGTGAAAAAGTATTTCCCATCAATCTTGGCTCAATTACATTTCCCATGATCAATTGAATTCCTTCCAAACAAACAAAAAAGAAAAGTACTTGTGGAACGCTATTAAATTCTATGATTCCCAAAACAACGGGTGGAATGATTGCTACGATTGAGCCCAAATAAGGAATGTAATTCAATACAAAGGCCAGAAACCCCCAAAGCAGCGCATAATCAATTCCAAAAAACCAACAGACTAAGCCGACACAAATACCAGTAATCAAACTCACAAGGGTTTTCACTTTTATGTAAGAACTGACAGAGTTTTTAATTCTATTGAATGTCTTGAGCGTCTCCTCGTCTTCATTGGCTGTGCCTGAAACAATGTAGGTAATCGTGTTATCATATTGAGTAATGGCACCCAGGAGACCAGCAAAATAGAGAATGGTCATCAACAGGGAAGCAGACATTCCACTGATCGCATTTACGAAAGAGCCAGAAGCAGACCAGAAGGAACCTGATTGTAAGACTTCTGCAACGCCATCCCTCAATTCACCTTCCTGGAAAGTAATTCCGAAATAAGAAGTATACGAATTAATAAAGGGCCTCAGGTCGTTGGAAATACTGTCCAGTATGGTATCGCTATTCTGAATGAAGGCTTGTACTACATTATAAATGCCAAATCCTATAAAGAAGAAGATCACCATTGTAGACAATGTAGTCAGAGCAATACTCAAATTGACTGATAAAAATCTTCTAAAGAGATTCACCAACGGTTGAAAAAGCACCGCAAAAAACAGAGCGAAAAAAAGGGGAATGAGAAGGTCTGATAACTCACGCATCAGGTAGAGAACTGTTATGCCAAGAAAGATTGACATTATGGCTTTTACATGCCTGAGTGATCGTTCCATTTCTGATTCGGTGCCCATAGGTGCAAAATAATCTTTTTAGATAGAAACCCTTTATTTTTATACAAAACAAAAGTCACAATCATGAAGAACCTTGTACTCCCGTCTTTACTGTTAACTTTTTTATTGAGCTGTACCGGCCAGGAAATTCCAAATAAAGAACTTCAGATCAAGACAGGAGTTCTCGCAGCACCGGAAGATATGCGCGAAGAAGCTACTGTTCTTGGCTTTGACAAGAATGGTGAAGTAGTCGTCATTCGCGAGGGAACAAACGAATTGTATTGCCTTGCTGATGATCCAAACAAGGAAGGGTTTAGCGTTGCGGCTTATCACAAAGATTTAGAGCCTTTCATGGCTCGAGGGAGAGAATTAAGAAAACAAGGACTTAACGCAAAAGAAGTTTTCGATCAACGAGAAGAAGATGTAAAAGGTGGTACACTCACCATGCCGGACAAAACGATTCTGTACATTGCAAATGGTGATTTGAACGAAGATTCTGGAGAAGTTGAAAATCTATATACTAGGTACGTAGTATACATTCCTTATGCCACTTCGGAATCCACTGGAATGCCATTAGAGCCAATCGGACCAGGAAGTCCATGGATTATGGATCCTGGAACACACCGCGCACACATAATGATTAGTCCTCCAAGAAATTAGTTAACTGAGGTTGTTGGTAATTAGAAAAATTGAACTTGTAGCTTAAAGCTTGCGACTTGTAGCTGGTAACTTAAAATACTACCGGCCAGAAAATGACATCAACGCGACGGTTTTTTTCTCGTCCTTCCCAAGTACTATTGTCAAAGACCGGATTAAACTGACCAAAATCCTTGATCTCGATCTGGTTCATTTTGAACTCAGACAACAACAACTCATGAATAACGGACTCACTTCGCATTTGAGAAAGCCATTCATTGTAAGCCGCCCCACCAATATTGTCGGTGTGGCTATGAACAGTCACAGTGAAATCTCGGATGTTGGGAATAGAATCGAGAAGGTGATTTAACTCGGTAATCTGACCATCACTGACATAATAACTACCTCCACCAAAATAGATGCTTTTTAGAATGTAGCCTTTTTCTTCAAGGGCTTCTTTTACCTCATCACTCATGCCTTCATTCTGAGCAATTGCAGAAGTTCCCAGGAAGACAAAAAGGAAGAGTGTCAGGTAGCGCATGATAGTTAATTACGACAAAATCACGTCACGGTTTTTCACCATTCATCAAGTTAATGACAAACCGAATCAGTTATCCTATCTAATTTAACCACGAAATCAACTGAAACCCATACGTATGAAGTATAAATTCCTTATCCTTTTGCTTTCTGTATCCACAATGACATTTGCTCAAAAGCTCGACATGGATGCATTGAAAAATTTAAAACCACGCGGAATCGGTCCAGCAGGAATGTCAGGTCGAGTGACTGCCATAGACGTAGTGACCGATGAACCTGATGTTATGTATGTCGGTTCTGCCTCCGGTGGAGTCTGGAAATCTACAAGCGGTGGAATTGATTGGGAGCCAATCTTTACCGACCAGAGTACTGCCTCGATCGGAGCACTGGCGATTCAACAGTCCAACCCTTCTGTAGTTTGGGTAGGAACCGGAGAAGGAAATCCGAGAAACTCATTGAACGGTGGCGATGGAGTCTACCGAACGCTAGATGGAGGTAAAACTTGGAAAAAAATGGGTCTGGAAAATACCAGGCATATCCACAGAATCATCATTCATCCGGATGATCCTAATACTGTATATGTTGGTGCTATAGGTTCTCCATGGGGTGAACACCAGGAACGAGGTGTGTATAAAACCACAGATGGAGGAAAGACCTGGAAACAAATACTCTTCAATAATATCAGAACCGGTGTAGCAGAAATGGTGATGGACCCGACCAACCCAAATAAACTTATTGTGGCTATGTGGGAACACAAACGAGATCCGTGGTTCTTCAAATCCGGTGGTCCTGGGTCAGGAATTTATGTAACATTTGATGGTGGAGAAACCTGGGAACAGCGAACAGACGAAGATGGTCTTCCAAAAGGTGAACTTGGACGTATTGGAATTGCGATAGCTCCTTCTAGTCCAAACATCATATATGCATTAGTTGAAGCAAAAAAGAATGCCCTCTATAAATCCACTGACGGTGGGTTCAAATGGAAGAAAGTCACTGATAAATCAGGTATTGGAAATCGTCCTTTCTACTATCATGAGATCTACGTTGATCCAACAAATGAGAACCGGATTTATACCATTTTCACCTATGTAAATGTAAGTGAAGATGGTGGCAAATCTTGGAGTCAATTAATGGGTGCCTATGGAGTTGATAACGGCGTTCATCCGGACCACCATGCCTGGTACATCCATCCGAATGATCCAAATTTTATGATGGATGGAAACGATGGTGGATTAAACATCACTCGAGATCGTGGGAAGACCTGGCGGTTTGTTGAGAACCTTCCAGTCGGTCAGTTCTATCACATCGCGGTGGATAATGAAATCCCATACAATGTATATGGAGGCATGCAAGACAATGGCTCCTGGGCCGGACCCGCCTATGTTTGGAAAGCTCAGGGAATTCGTAATCATTACTGGCAGGAAATCTCATTTGGAGATGGATTTGATGTTTTACCAGACCCGGAAAATTCCCGATTTGGAATTTCCACTTCGCAGCAAGGGTTCGCTGCTATTTACGATCGTAAGACCGGCTACAATGAAACCGTTCGTCCAACCTACCCGGATGGTGATGTAGACCTGAGGTTCAATTGGAATGTGGGAATGTCCAGGGATCCTTTCGATTCTGAGACCATCTATTTTGGATCACAGTTTGTTCATAAGAGTACCGATGGTGGACAAAACTGGCAGATCATTTCTCCAGACCTTACGACGAATGATCCTGAGAAACAAAAGCAAAGTGAAAGTGGCGGACTTACAATGGACGCAACTGGTGCCGAAAACTACACGACCATTTTAGTTATTGAGCCTTCGAGTGTAGCAGAAGGTGTGCTTTGGGTGGGAACTGATGATGGAAATGTGCAAATAAGCAGAAATGGCGGAGAGTCGTGGACCAACGTCGTTGGCAACATTACTGGATTACCTCGAGGAACTTGGATTCAGCAAATCAAAGCCTCCAATAAAAGTGCTGGTGAGGCATTACTAATAGCCAATGATTATCGTCGATTCAATTACACTCCTTACGCCTATCGAACTCGAGATTACGGACAGACTTGGGAGCGTATTGTAGATGAAAATGATGTGATTAGCTATACGCTATCGATCGTAGAGGACCCAGAAGAATCAAGATTACTTTTCCTTGGTACCGATGACGGTCTATATGTAAGTATTGATGGAGCAGCGAATTGGACCAAATGGGGCGAAAATTTCCCCACGACCAACGCTTATGACCTGGTGATTCACCCAAGAGAGCATGATTTAGTGATTGGCACATTTGGACGAGCTATTTGGGTTTTAGATGATATCAGACCGCTTCGAGAACTTGCCAAAAATGGAAAGAGCAGGCTAGATCAAAAGCTAAAAGTGTACAACCCTCCTACTGCTTATATAGCAGCAAACCAACAACCAGCTGGTACAAGGTTCGGAGGAGACGCCCTTTTCAATGCTGACAACCGACCGGGTGGAGCCATGATTACTTACTCAATCAATAAGCCGGAAAAGAAAAAAGAAGAAAAAACTGAACCTACAAAAGGGAAAAAGAAAAAGAAAAATGCTAAGGAAGAGCCTGCCCCTGAAGAAAAGAAGGAAGAAAAAAAGGTAAAGTATGACTCGGTAAAAATGGAGGTCTTAAAAGGTGATGATGTAATCAGAACACTGAAGTGGAAAGCTCCAGAAGAAAACGGCATGCATCGAAGACAATGGTCTTTAGGAGAAAAAGGAATTAATGGAATGCGACGAGGAAATAGACGTGGCAACAATGAACCTAGAGGCGTCACGGTACTTCCAGGAACTTACAAGTTGAGGTTCTCTTTTGGTGATCAAAAAGACTCAACCAACATTGAGGTGAAGTACGACCCAAGAATTGAATTGTCTGATGCAGCTATTCGAGCAAGATACGATGCGATGAAAGGTCTGGAATCCAAAGCTGATCTAGGATATCAAGCTGTAGAGCGACTAAAAGAGAGCATAAAAATTGCTGAGCGTTATCAAAAGGATCTGAAGGAAAAAGACAAGGAAGGATTCAAAGATCAGATCAAGTTGTGCAAAGACGCAGTTGATACGCTCAATAGCATGCTAGATGTATTTGTGGGAGAAGTTGATGATCGTCAGGGAATTACTCGTTCCCTTACCTTGAGTATTAACAACCATTATTTTAGTGCAAGACGTTATGTGAACAATGCACTTCATGCACCTGGAGATACTGAGAATAAGTTGATCAGAAAATTCAATGACGAACTAGCGGATGCACTTGAAACAGTAAATGGCTACTATCGAGAAGAATGGCCAAAATTCCGTGAAGCAGTAGAAGATCTAGACGTTTCTCCATTCAAGGATTACGAAGAGATTAAAGAGTAGAAATTAGCTTCAAGCCGCCAGTTACAAGTTACAAGTTGATTAGAGATCTTCTTGTAACTTGTAACTTGAAGCTTGCGACTCTCCCATGAATCTCAACCAACAAATTGGTGTACTAACACTCCGCCTGCTCTTGGCTTTTATCTTCCTTATGCAAGGAATCGGAAAAGTATTCAAGTTCGGGGTTGAAAATGTATATCAAAATTTCTTTTACGGAACCTATAAAGATCTATTGCCTGAGTTCTTATTGAAAGCAACTGCCTATTATACTTCTTATGTTGAGTTTCTTGGCGGTTTGCTACTGATGATTGGTTTTTTCAGGAATTACGTGATGTATGCTTTTGCTTCCGTACTAGTGATTGTCACGTTTGGCCATGGACTTGTTGAACCCATTTGGGACCTGTCACATGTTATGTATCGCGCGATTCTCCTAATAGCCTTACTCCTACTTCCCGAACACTGGGATCGCTTTTCTGTAGACGAGGTTTTGAAACAGAAAAAAAGTGATATTGGATTTAAGAATTAGTTCTCATATTCCTGATCACCACTTGACGTAATTCCAACAATCTTGTATCCACCTCGATCGATATACAATTTCTTTTCTCCAGAACGGCTCCCGACATCTAGATTACCAGAGGTCGCGGTAAGATCAAAACTGAGATCTCTCAAATCATTGGAAAAATCCATTTCTACATCTCCTGAGCCCGCTTTGAAATAAGCATCTCCAGTTAATTCGATGTTGTTTCCATCAATGTTTCCAGAAGTAGTTCTTGCTGAAACAGTTCCCTTTCCTCCTCTTATCTCGATATCTCCAGACGTAGCTTCAAGTTCCAGATCTCCTTCAAAATCAGAAATGGTGATATCGCCAGAGCTGGCTCTTGTATCTATATTTCCATCAGTGTTATAAATATCCTGATCTCCGCTTGTAGATTCAATTTCTAGACGTCCGACCATTTCTCTTATTTCAATATCTCCGGAAGATGTTTCAACCTCAAGATCAGCTTTAATTCGTTTAAGTGTTATATCTCCGCTGGTAGCCTCTATTTCTGAGTCCTCAGCGTCTAGATCAGTTACATACACATCACCGGACGAGTTTTCAATATCAAGTCTAACGCCGGGCTTTATTGTCAATTCAATTTTGGCTTCACTGTTATTCCAACCTCTCCACGATCGATCCCTTCTGATCACTTTGACTAAAAGTGTTTCGCCAGATATTTCTGTATCAAATTCATAATCATCTTTATCTCCTTTTCCGGTGATTATCGCATCTAGATAATTACGATTTCCTTGTTCTACGTATACATCGCAAAATGATCCTTCAACACGAACTTCCTTGATATTTTGAGCCTCCAGTTCTGCGGACGCTAATACGGTTTGACCAAATGTTAGACTGCATACGAGAATTGCAGCCAATCCTAATAAATTCTTCATGACCTTAAGTTTAATAATAAGACAGGAAAAGATAGCTAAGGTTGCTTAGCCAATCTTCTTTCTTGCAATTTCAGCAAGTAATCTAAGACCTTCTTTTAAGTACGGATCTTCTTGCAATTTTTTCCTGGTCTCTTCTTCAGCGGATACTTCATCTTGTTCTACAGAAACTGAAAGATCATCTTGTCCATCATCTTCTGGCTGCCTCCTCTCCTCGTAATTCAAGGAGACTGAAGTCTGACTTCTTCGTTCCTTAGCTTCCTCTATTTCCTTCATTAGCTTTTGTAAATCCTCATCCGAATTCAGGTGATTGCGGTATAATGCATTGAGGTTATCCAATAGCTCCTCGTCGATGTTATTGGTAGGCTTGAAATTGGCATTCTCAATTTCATCCCACGGAAGTGCATTCGGCCGACTCGATTCACCATATTCTTCAGCATCATAGATGGAAGGAAATTGAACGTCAGGTGCAATCCCAACTCGTTGGTTACTACTTCCTGTGACTCGGTAAAATTTCGCTAGGGTCATCTTCAATTGGCCCAATCTCATCTCTGGGTTTCGAATGTATCGATCAAGGTCAATGATGTTTTGAACAGTGCCCTTTCCAAACGTACTTTCACCGATGATGACTCCCCGACGATAGTCCTGGATTGCTCCTGAGAAAATCTCAGATGCTGAAGCACTGCCTCTGTTGACCATCACCGCCAACGGACCATCATAAAAAACTTGGCCACCATCATTGTCGTCCATCTTATCTACAGACTGGTCCGTATTTCTAACTTGGACAACAGGTCCTTCAGGAATAAATAACCCCGTCATCTCTATGGCCTCTTGCAAAGATCCACCACCGTTGAATCGAAGATCGATCATTAGTCCGTCCATTCCTTGCTCTTTCAGGTCAGTGATCAATTTTTTAACATCACGTGTAGTGCTTCGATAATCCTTCACTCCTGCGTTCAACTCGTCAAAGTTTAAGTAAAAGCTTGGAATGGTAATAACGCCTAATTTGTAAGTAGAATTACCTTCAGAGATAGGTATTAACTCTGCTTTAGCAGCCTGAGATTCCAATTTGATCTTATCTCTGACTAATCTAAGTGTATCAGGAAGCGCATTCTGACCTTTACTAGCTTTCAAGATTTGCAATCGAACTACGGTTCCTTTTGCTCCTCTAATTTTTGCTACCACATCGTCCAATCGCCATCCGATCACATCTAGAAATTCTCCATCATCTCCTTGAGCAACACCAATGATTCGATCGTCTTTATAAAGCTCCTTACTTTTGTATGCCGGGCCTCCAGGTATAATTTCAGCTACTTGTGTATAATCTAGATTTTGCATCAGTCTAGCACCAATTCCTTCTAATGAAAGACTCATATCAATCTGGAAGTTCTCGGCATCTGGTGGTGAGAAATAATCCGTGTGAGGATCATACGCGTTGGTATAGGCATTCATATAGCTTTGGAAAACATCCTCACTGTTGTATTGATAAATCGCCTTTTGAATTCGTTCGTATCTCCTTTTTAGACCCTTTACTGTTTTATCCCAATCATTTCCGGATAGCTTGTAAGTCAGCGCTTGACTTTTGATGATTTTTCTCCAAACCTCATCTCGTTCAGAATTGGTGGTTGGCCAATCTTCATTTTCTCTATCAAACATATAGGACTCGTCTTTAGTAAAGTCAAATTCTGTCTCGAGTAACTCAAATACATAGTCGATTCTATTCAATGCTCGCTCTCTGTACAATTCAAAAACATGGTATGCAAAATCAAGGTCTCCTTCCGGAATCTGGGTATCAAGCTTATATCTTAGGTCTTCAAACTGCTTAATGTCTTCTTTGAAAAAATACGCTTTGTTCGGATCTATGGAAGTGAAATAATTATCGAAGATTACGCTGGAAATAGAATCTGAAAGTGGAAGCTTTCTATAATGGTAGCGTTTAAGCAAGTTAGTTATGACATAGGCCTCACTGGCATGTTCTGGTTTAGGCTCCAATACCTTTAAAGAATCCGCCTCAAATTGGGCTGTACTAGATGGGATTCCTGTTGAGATACCAAAAGAAGTAAGAATGGCAAACGCCGCTATCAACGCTAGTTTATACATAGTCTACATAATTATCTGTGTCTTCAACGTAAGATCGAGAAGATAGATTTTAAAAATAGTCGATTTTTTATCAGTGGTTGTAATGCAAAGATCAAACCAGTATTTTTATCTATTAGGAACATATCAAATTCAAAGATTGTTTCGCCATACCTTTTGGTTTTCACCGAAACAATTCATTCATCACTAACTATGAAAAAGAACTTAATAATTATCATTTTATCATTGATCACGGCACTATCTATCACTTACGGCTATATAAAAGCTTTTGAAGCAGAAAAGAATCTTACTGTTGCGCGAGAGAATCAATTAGAAGCTGAAAGACAAGCCGAATTGGCAACCAAAACAGCAGCTGAGGCTAAAGCTGCTCAAGCCGAAGCTGAAAGAATAGCAGATGAGCTTGAACAATGTCAATCCAAGTAATCACCCTTTCGGATGATTTTGTAAATCCCTCTTGATTGGTAGTTGATACTCGTTTTCATTTGAAGAAAAAAACATGAAACGAGTTACTGGAATCGGTGGTATTTTCTTTAAAGCAGAAGACCCTGAAAAAATGAAAAAATGGTATGAGGAACACCTTGGCATAGTTTCCAATGAATGGGGTGGATTATTCAAATGGCGAGATTTAGAGAACAAGGAAAGAGTTTGCACCACCGCCTGGGGACCTTTTACCAAGGACACTAGCTACTTCAACCCAAGCGAAAAAGACTACATGTTCAATTACCGAGTGGAAAACCTGGTGGAGCTACTGGATCAATTGAAAAAAGAAGGAGTCGAAGTAATCGACAAAGTGGAAGAATACGACTATGGTAAATTTGGGTGGATCATGGATCCGGAAGGAAGAAAAATTGAACTTTGGGAGCCAGTTGATCAGCCATTCTTGGAATGATTCACTATCTTTCTATAGTCATTAACAGCTGAATCATGCATATAAAATTGCTCACCCTGCATTGTACCTTGAATGATGAAGTAGATAAGGATGAAGTATTCTTAAAATATGAAGGGAAGAAGTTGTGGCCAGGAGGTCCTTATAAATCAATCAATTCAGGAGAGAAGAAAGAAATCAATAAGGAATTCATTCACAAGGCCGATCATGACATGGTTGTTGAGCTCTGGGATTTTGATTTTCTGAGTAAGAACGATCTGTTAGGAACATTTACCATGCACGTGGAAGAGGAAGATCGAGCGTCTACTTATTTTACTACAATGAAGGTTGCAAGAGAAGGAAGTACAGCTAGCTATATGCTGGAATGGGAAATCATCAAGCGAGTTGTTTGAACATCTTATCTTTTACCAGCTTCTTATCCAAATACTGAATTCCAGCAACCATACTTCCTATTAGTACGGCTAAAGGAACTATTTGCTTAAATGATTCAAACGATTGAATATCAGTAAAGTAAAGTACAACTGCAAGACCTGAACCAACAATTGCAACCATGCCTAAAGCGATTAGAAAATAAAACTTTCGTTGCGAGATGCGTTCTCGTCTCCTAATTAGTTTGACAACCTTGTCCTTAAAATCCAGACCTAGTTTAAAGTTTGTCTCCATCTTTAAACCGTCTTCAACTATTTTATCAAAATCTTTCATACAAGTTCAACCTCCTTTCTTGCGTGTTCTTCGATTATAACTTTTAATTTATTCTTTGCTCTATGTAAATAATTCTTAACCGTACCCTCAGGCATTCCGGTAATATCTACGATTTCCGGATAGCTAAACCCGTCCAAATAAAACAGGGTCAAAACCAATTTGTAGCTCGTCGGAAGCTGATCAACTAGCTTAACAACAAACCTACTTAGATCTTCATCCTCATACGATTTTGAAGAATCAGGAATTTGAAACTCTACAGAATCGAAATCAACCTGATCCAACCGTTTCTTCTTGGCAAAATTAACCGCCGTTCTAAAAGCAATTGTTGCTATCCATGTAGATAACTTAGAATCAAAATGAAAAGTGTCTAGTTTTTCATAAATCTTTACAAAAACATCTTGACATAGCTCCTCTCGATCCATATTATCTGTGATCACACGAGCCACCATATGACCCACCAGCCTCTCGTACTTTCCAATAAGTATGCGAAGGGCTCCATCATCTCCAGATAATACAGATGCTACAAGCTGCTTTTCATCCATGTTGTCTATTAGTCAATCCTGGGCGACCTTATGTTGCACTACTACAATTTAATTTTTTTATTCTTGAATCCTTGCAACCTTTTGCTGGAACATTACTGTCAGACGTTCCAAATAATGTTAAATGAAACTAAAAATGTATCATGGATGATTTAATACCCATAGTAGCAATTATATCCGTTTTCGGATCACTGATTCTATTTGTATCAACCTTAACAAATTATTCTCTCAAAAAACGACTAATTGAAAAAGACATGGTAAACGAAGAAACTGCTAACATATTTAGATCAATGACTTCCAAGCAAAATGCGCTAAAATGGGGTCTTATCGTTTTGTTTGCCGGTATCGGCCTTATTATCATTGATTACATGAGACTTGATGGTGATGAAGCTATGCCTTATGGAATCGAAGCTGTATGTATTGCAATCGGTTTCTTGCTATACTATTTCATTGTTAAGAACGACGAAAACGCTTGAAAAAAGGGCGCAAGGTCAAAAGCTTAAAGGACAGATTCTTGCGCCATTTTTTTAAAAAAGTTCAATTAGGATTTAAACCTTTGACACCTTTAGGGTGTCTTATGACTCATGAAATTGAAAATCCTAATCAAATTTCTATACCTAATCGCTCTCCTCGCCTATGCTGCATCTGAAGGAGAAAAGGATTCAAAAGTGGTTGATTCCAATACTGTAGCTGTCCAACCAGCTCTTCTTGAGACCACTCTTGGAGATTAGACTAATCACATTTTCTTTCGCATCTCTTGCCACTATATTTGCGGAATAATTTTCTGTCAAATAACAACAAATTACATCTTATGAAATTCAAACCTGGAGTACTCACAGGTCAAGAAGTTACCGACCTTCTTAATTACGCGAACGAGAACAGTTTTGCTCTTCCGGCAGTAAATGTGACCAGTTCAAGCACAGTCAATGCAGTAATGGAAACTGCAAAAGCGCTGAATTCTCCAGTAATGATCCAATATTCCAACGGTGGAGCTGCTTTTTTCGCTGGAAAAGGACTTTCCAATGAAGACCAAAAAGCAGCAATTGCAGGTGGTGTATCTGGAGCCTACCACGTACATCACATGGCTGAGGCTTATGGAGTCACGGTTATCCTTCACACAGATCATGCAGCCAGAAAATTACTACCATGGATCGACGGACTATTAGATGCCAACGAAAAGCATTTTGAACAAACGGGTCAATCGCTTTATTCTTCTCATATGCTGGATCTATCGGAGGAGCCGATCGAGGATAACATTGGTACGTGTGTTGAATACTTCAAGCGAATGTCCAAAATGGGAATGACGCTGGAAATAGAGCTTGGTGTTACCGGTGGTGAAGAAGACGGTGTAGATAACACAGATGTAGATAATTCGATGCTGTACACTCAACCAGACGAAGTTGCCTATGCATACGAAAAGTTGAAAGAGGTGAGCGACAATTTCACGATTGCGGCAGCTTTTGGTAATGTCCACGGTGTTTACAAGCCAGGAAACGTGAAATTGACTCCTATCATCCTTAAGAATTCTCAGGACCACATCGAAGAGAAACACAGTACTGGGCATAATCCAGTGAACTTTGTATTTCACGGTGGTTCAGGATCATCCAGAGAAGAGATTAGAGAGGCTATCTCCTACGGAGCTATTAAAATGAATATCGATACTGATATGCAATGGGCCTATTGGGATGGAATTAAGGGGTATTACAACGAAAAACAAGATTACCTACAAGGTCAAATCGGAAATCCAGAAGGAGAAGATAAACCCAACAAAAAATTCTACGATCCAAGAGTTTGGATCAGGGAGGCAGAAAAATCTTTCGTTGACCGATTGAAAGTAGCATTCGAAGATCTGAATTGCGTCAACAGAAACGCTTAAGAACTATTTATTCCTGATCAAGTCATTCTGAACTTAAGACCCTGAAACAAGTTCAGGGTGACTAAATGAGGAAAGGGTGACTAAATGAGGGAACTGGCTTTAACAGACTTAAACTAAATGAAAAACATCTCAGTCATTGGAAGCGGTACTATGGGAAATGGTATTGCGCACGTATTTACACAAAATGGTTACAAGGTATCATTGATAGATATCTCAGACGAGGCTTTAGAGCGAGCACTTGCTACCATTGGCAAAAACCTGGATCGACAAGTCCAAAAAGAGTTGATCTCAGAAGATGATAAGACAGCTGCATTGGGAAACATAACAACCTTCACTTCTACTGAAGAAGGAGTAAAATCAGCAGATTTGGTTGTTGAAGCCGCAACAGAAAATTTCGATATCAAGAAAAAGATTTTCGAGACCATGGATGCCCATGCTCCTGAATCTGCTATCCTGTCGACAAATACTTCTTCCATCTCCATTACAAAAATTGCAGCCGCAACTAATCGACCAGATAAAGTGATTGGAATGCATTTCATGAATCCGGTTCCCGTGATGAAATTGATCGAGGTGATCAGAGGTTACGCTACGTCTGACGAGACGACCAACTCAATCATGGAAATGAGCAAGAACCTAAATAAGGTTCCTGTAGAAGTCAATGACTATCCAGGGTTTGTCGCCAATCGAATTTTGATGCCAATGATCAATGAAGCGATCATTACCCTTCATGAAGGAGTAGCCGGTGTTGAAGAGATCGACACAGTAATGAAATTGGGGATGGCCCACCCGATGGGTCCGCTTCAACTGGCAGATTTTATTGGGCTGGACGTTTGTCTTTCTATTATGAATGTTCTCTACGATGGCTTTGGGAATCCAAAGTACGCGCCTTGTCCTCTATTGGTTAATATGGTTACTGCCGGATATCTTGGAGCAAAAACAGGAGAAGGGTTTTATAAATACACCAAAGGATCGAAAGATTTGGTGGTGAGCGACATGTTTAAATAGTTGAATTTTTTAATTGGACGATTACCCGCTCGAGGATATTTTTTGCTGTAGTTATTCTGCTTATTTCCCCAAAGAGTTCTCCGGATTGACCAGAATGATGTCCGTGTCCAATCAAATCCATAAGGTAATATTTCTTATCATCAAATTGAGACACAGTCGTACTATATATCAGTGAAGGTTGACCTAATAAGCCGGCTCCACTGTGGTATTTTTCGTCATCTGGAAAGTCGAACTCAGAGAAATATTCATTTTCATCAAACGCAACATTAACCTCGAGCAGTACACGGAATTTTTCCAGAGGATTTCTCTTAGAAAGAAATTTGAAATTTCCCTGGGGTGTCGCTCCAGTTATTCCGTCTGGCATTGGTTGATCAGGAGGGGGCGAAAAATAGCCATCTTCATATTTAACTCCCCTCTTATGTGACCAATAAGGCAAAGCATCAACCCTTATTTTTTGTAGTTCATCATTCGACTGCTTATCCAACAACTTGAAATTGTCCTTGGTTCTTCCCCCGTAGAATACTCCTTTTGACGTTGAGTATGTCACCATTATTGTTTCCACATAATTTCCTAACGTATCTTCAATCCATATGCTCATCTGGGGAAACCAAAAATGTTCACCTGCGAGTACTTCCAATTCAATTCCCTGCTCAAAGTCTGTAGAAAAATCGTAAATGGTATACTCGTTCGATTGTTCTCTTGGTAAATCTATTTTGTGCGTCTGATACCAGGATTGTAGGCGTTGGATTGGTGTAATACCAGCAAAAACGCCAAAAACCAATACCAAAAAAACAACTGCTAAGATCCTTGCATCTAACTTTCGAAAATATCGAAACAAGGTTGATATGTTATTTCGTAGGTGGAAAACAGCTCCAAACAAAAAGAGCCAGCCAAATAGTACGTGAAGAAAAACATTGATCGAGCTGTATCCGGAAAAGAAAGCATAAACTCCGGATGTTGCCAAAATCAAAAAAGAAGCGCCTATAAAGACGCTTATCAGAGACCTTTTCAACTCGACCCGATTTATTTCCTACTTACCTTCTTAAGAATTTTCCGCAGATCTGCCACCTTACCCGCTTTCGAATCCCTTAATTCAGGAAATTCTTCTCCCTTCGCCTGTGTGATTTGCTTCATCTCACTTACCAGAATTGTTAGGCTCTCTTCATCCGACATCCCTGCAACTATTTTTCCAAATAATCCTAGTTCATCTTTCAACTCCTGCATATCATTTCGCAATTCGAAGATCACCTTTGCCTCTCCTAACTTGGTATTTGTTGGACCGCAAGATTTCTTCTCTTTTATGCTACAAGATTTTGGCTTACAATCTGGCTTGGCATCCTGTGAGTCCTGTGCATTTACGTCAAGAATGAATAAAAAGAGAATTGGCACTAACAATCGTTTCATAGTAATTTGTCTTTTTACTAGAAGACGATCAAACCAAAAAATGATGCAAAATTATTTGGAGCTACAGGTTTTCTCCCAACAGCAGACAATACTTCCGGCAGCATCATATTCAAATTCACATGTTTCGTCAAATCGTTGCTTTATCTTCTTCCTTGCCCGCTGAACCTTTGAACGTAAACTGGTATAAGTTATACCCATAACTGAGGCCACATCTTTTTGCCTTTTTCCCTTGATGTCAACCTCGTTGATCAGATACTTTGATTCAGGGTCCAGCTCATCAATAAACTGCTTTTGACAAGTCAATATTTCATCTGTCAGGTAGTTATAATTCCCGATGGAGTTAAAATTTTCAGGAAGGTTCTTATTCGCCTTTCGATAATGATCAATCAGGGAATTTTTGGCAATTTGGATTGCCCACGCTTCCCTGCTCCGGATATCAACGGTGTTGCCCTTGGTTAGTAATTTCAACATCGTATCCTGTACAAGGTCCTTGACAAGATGTTCATCGTTCACCCTTGACCTTAAAAAGCGAGTCACCTTTTTTCTCAATTCTTCCATGATCCCTAACAGACGGAAATCCGAGAAAATGGTTATTTCAATCTGTTTAAGCCTTTCTTAGCTTCCTCCATTTCCGGGTCTTTCGCTAGTGATTTTTCATAATGCGAAATGGCCTTAGACTTGTCCCCGGTCTTTTCATAGATCATACCCAATCGCATCAAAGCGCCAGCATGAGAAGGTGTTCCCTTTTTCCATTCTATTGCAAGGTACTTTTGAAGACTACTAATACCTTTTTCAGTCTTTTTACCGGAAAGAGCACTGGTGCGTCCAATTTGATACAAAGCACCTAGATTATCTTCATCATTTTCATAGGCTGATTCAAAAGCAGAAAAGGCCTTGTCATAAGCTTCACGCCTTTGGTAATAGAATCCAAGGTTCAGTAGTCTACTTTTGTCGAGTTCAGCTGCAGCGATGTACTCTTTCTCAGCTTTATCATGTTCATCCTGTCGAGTATAAACCGTAGCAAGAGCGCTATGTCCTTCCAACACATCTACTTTTTTGATTGCATTGGCAGTTTCTTCAGCCTTTTCAAAGCTTCCACCCATAACACTTGGTGCTTGGGTGTAATACTCTATTAGCCCCCAATGTGCATCAATGTTTCTAGCGTCTAATTCAACGGCTTTTTCATAGGCCGATTTGATTTTGGGAGCCAGTATTCCTTTTCTAAAGAAATTCACTTCATTGGTATAGCTACCCAGCGAGTTTCCAAGCCAGGTGTAATAGTCCGATTTCTGATTGATCTCTATTGCTTCTTCAAAGTAGTCTGCCGCTTTTCTGAATTCTTCCTTATCAAAAGCAATTCTTCCCAGGTAGTAAATGGAGGTTTCGCTTGATTGGTCTTTAGAAAAAAAACTTTGTGCTTCATCTAGTTTCCCATCGTTGTAGAGTTCAATTCCTCTTGATTGAGATTGAGCCATAATTGTTCCAGAAAGAAACAATAACATTATTAGCCATTTAATTTTCATTGGTCTTTGAGGTTTTGGGTTTGAAAAAATCAATTATTTATTTGGCTCGAAATGATGATGCTGATTGTGCCCTTTGGGTTGCATCACGATATTTCAATTGTTAAAAGGACTCTTTTACCAATTATCCAATCCGGCTAGGAAAATAGGTGCTGAATTCTGAACTTGGCGGCCGCAAAATCACTAATTATGAATAAGTCACAATTATTGGTGGTATGGGCAAGCATCTTCATTGCTGCTGCATGTACCAACCAAACAAAAAAAGAAGAAATTTCTATGAGACCAGATGCACCTGTTGCAGAGAAAGCAGATACTTTACTCACAGAACACGGACAAACCAGAGTAGATCCTTATTTCTGGATGAGGTTGACCGATGAACAAAAGAATGCGGAAGAGCCTGACCAGCACACGCAAAAAGTTCTGAATTACTTGAATGAAGAAAATGACTTCACTAAAAAAGTGATGTCGCATACGGAAGATCTTCAGCAAAAACTTTACGATGAAATGGTGGGACGAATTAAGAAAGACGATGAATCTGTCCCCTATTTTTCCAATGGCTACTGGTATTATTCTCGTTACGAAGAAGGCGGTGAGTATCCAATTCATTGCAGAAAAAAAGGAACCCTGGAAGCCACTGAGGAAATCATGATCAATGTGAACGAATTGGCAGAAGGATATGCCTACTACGCCACTTCAGGTTTAAGCGTCAGTCCTGACAACAAGATTTTAGCTTTCGGAGAAGATACGTTAAGCCGAAGAATTTACACCATGCGTTTCAAGAACCTGGAAACGGGCGAGTACTTACAAGATAGAATTGAAAACACTTCAGGTGCAGCCGCTTGGGCAAATGATAACAAGACCTTTTTCTACGGAACAAAGCACAAAATCACACTTCTTCCAGATAAAGTCTTCACCCACAAACTTGGTAGTGACATCTCGAATGATAAATTAGTTTATCACGAAAAAGATGACACTTACTATAACTGGGTATTCAAATCTAAATCAGAGAAATACATCATCATCGGAAGTTGGGCAACACTAGTAAGTGATTATCGAATCGTCGATGCTGACAACCCTGATGCAGGGTTCAAACAATTCACTCCACGAGGTACCAAGCATGAATACAACATTGATCATTTTGGCGATAAGTTCTACATCGTGACCAATTGGGAGGCACAGAATTTCCGCTTGATGGAGACTTCTGTCAACGCCACCGATATGGAAAACTGGAAAGAGGTTATTCCTCATCGTGAAGATGTTCTCATTGAAGGACTCGAACTATTTGACAACTACATGGTAATTGATGAGCGAAAAGAGGGGCTCACCAATCTGAGGATCATTGATCAATCAAATGGTAGTGAGCATTATTTAAATTTTGGCGAACCTGCATATGCAGCATACATTTCGACCAATGCTGAATACAATACCAAGACGCTCCGATTTGGATACACTTCTCTTACAACTCCCCGATCAACTTTTGATTACAACATGGAGACCAAAGAAAAAGTGTTGATGAAGCAGCAAGAAGTAGTTGGCGGACATAACCCAGAGGATTATCAAACAGAGCGAGTTTGGGCTACTGTGCGTGACGGAGTTAAGGTTCCCATTTCTATTGTTTACAAGAAAGGCTTCAAAAAAGATGGAAACAGTCCGTTATTGCAATATGCTTACGGTTCTTATGGAAGTACGATTGATGCTTCCTTCCGTTCCGATCGACTAAGTCTTCTTGATAGAGGATTTGCCTTCGCCATCGCACACATTCGAGGTGGCTCGATGATGGGACGCCAGTGGTACGAAGATGGGAAAATGTTCAAGAAGAAGAACACCTTCAATGATTTCGTTGATTGCTCCAAGTTTTTGATTGAAGAAAAATACACCTCAGCGGAACACTTGTACGCGCTAGGCGGAAGTGCTGGAGGATTATTAATGGGTGCGGTTGTAAATATGAATCCTGAATTATACAACGGCATTATTGCAGCAGTTCCATTTGTTGATGTTATCTCAACCATGTGGGATGAATCCATTCCATTAACGACCGGAGAATTTGACGAATGGGGAAATCCAAAAACCTTGGAATCGTATGAATACATGCTTTCCTATTCCCCTTATGATCAGGTGAAAGAACAGGATTACCCAAACATGTTGGTGACTACAGGATTGTTTGACTCCCAGGTTCAATATTGGGAACCTGCTAAATGGGTCGCTAAACTGAGAGATAAGAAAACAGACGACAAGCTTTTGATCCTTGATACAGATATGGAAGCGGGTCATGGCGGAGCTTCCGGACGTTTCAAGCGTTATAAAACAACCGCTCTGCAGTATGCCTTCTTGCTTGATCTTGAAGACGGTAGTAGTGATTAAGTAGAAATAAGATTTGAAAAACAAAAGCCCCGAAAACTAATTCGGGGCTTTTTAGTCTAATGGAAAAACACAAAATCTTCTTCAACTGGAGCACTGGAAAAGATGCTGCATTGGCATTACATTATTTGCAACAAGAAGACTTTTATCAAGTCGATCAGTTGCTAACAACTATCAATTCCCATTATGATCGGGTTTCCATGCATGGGTTGCGAAGTGAACTTCTGGACTTGCAAGTTCAGTCAATTGGCATCTCTTCTTCTAAGGTTTTGCTCCCTGAGCAGCCCTCCATGGAGGAATATGAACGCATAATGAACGAGAAGATTTTGAGGCTCAAATCCAATGGTTATACCCATGCGGCCTTTGGAGACATTTTCCTGGAAGACCTTAAACAATACCGAGAAAACCAATTCGAAAAGCTGGGAATAGAGCTGGTGTTTCCGATCTGGAAAAAAGATACCGAAAAGCTTATCAAGGAATTTTTAGCCCTCGGATTCAAAGCCGTGATTGTTGCTGCACATTCCAAATACTTTGACGAATCTTTTGCAGGAAAGATCATTGATAATTCTTTCTTAAATGATCTTCCAAAAGAGGTCGACCCCTGTGGCGAGAATGGTGAATTTCATACGTTCTGTTTTGATGGCCCGCTCTTCGACCATCCGATAAACTATGAAATTGGTGAAAAGATTTACAAGGAATATAAATCTCCGAATCAAAACGAAGACCAGGATTCGAATCAAATGGGATTTTGGTTTTGTGATCTTCTGCCAAAATAAAGCGGCATGGTTTAACTTATGCGCCGATATCAATGAACCATGCTAGTCGCATCTGAAATATATAAGGTTCTCAAAGACAAACTGCATGAACTGGACAAGGAACGTGCTAAGTTCTACAATAAAGTAGAACCATTTCGATATGCATTTTGGACCATTTTAATTCTCGGAGGTGCTTTTCTCGTAGCTCGTCTCAACCTATCAGGATTGGATGGAAAATACATTAGTGATGAAAACATTAGTATTGTCATAATAGCCTATTTTCTTCTTGTCATTGTCACCTTGATCACTTTCCTGATTGTCAACAAGGTAAAAAGCAGACAATTCAAAAAACTGTTCACTTCACAAATAGCTCCTTACATTATTCGCGGGTTAGATCCGTCATTTAAGTATAAGTACGAAGGTCAAATTCCAAGAATGGAAGTAATCGCCAGCTTGCTCTTCCCTCCTTTCAGCAAGTATGACTGCCAAGATCTGGTCACTGGAGTTATCGACAACATTCCTATAAAATTTGCGGAAATCAATCTGCAGAAAATCGTGGTACAAAAGGATTCGACCAGGTATGTCCCGGTGTTTACTGGCATTCTCTACAAATCTGAGCTTGAGGTAAAATTTCCAACCAGTATTTGGTTTGTTACCAAGGGAAATACCCAATCGATTAAAGAGGAAGGAAAAACAAGAATCAAACTAGAGGAATCTTCTGTCAAGAATTATCGAATTTATGCCGACGATGGAGTGGAGGCCAGGAAAATTCTACAGCCCTTTATCCTGGAAAAGATTTCAGCATTGAATATCAAACTAATCGATAAGAAAATTATACGTAAACCGCTCTCTTTCCATTTCGAAAACAATACAGTACAAATTGCAATACCTACTCGCAAAAAGTTCATGGAACCCAAACTTTCCAGAACCATTGACCATGTTTCATTCATTGAAGAACAAACAACTCTTTTAAATGCAATCAGTAATCTAATGGAAGACTTGACATTAAAATAACTATGGAGACAAACTCAAAAATAACAGGATCTACTTTCGTACTTGCGGTAAAGAACCTTGAAAAATCAGTCGATTATTACTTGAATAAGCTTGGATTTGAAACCGTCTGGACGGATGATGGATGGCATACCGTGAGACGAGAAAAGTTTTCCATTATGCTTGGCGAATGCCCGGATGATCGATCAGCTTTCGAAACGAAAAACCATTCCTATTTTGCCTACATCGATGTGGAAAACATAGATAAACTCTACGAGGAATATCAATCAAAAGATATTGACATGCGCCCCATTGGAGATAAACCCTGGGGTCAAAGAGAATTTGCTATCACCACGATAGATGGACATAGAATCACTTTTGGGGGAGAAATTAAGGAACCTCCTGAATCCTAACATAATCCAACCTGGCAGTTTATGAATCTTACCTAACATTTCTTATCTTTAGAATACCGGATGGTTGAATTGAGGTGTAACTGTAAACTACAATGAAATGAAACGAAAAATCCAGGTAAAATCACAACAAGAGGTTGATGACATCCTATCAACCCTGGAGCAATCCAAGAATATTTTCAAACTCAACAGCACTGATTCTGAGGTCGATTTCGAATTCGAAGATCGGTACTTACAATTTCTGGTTGATAAAATTGAAATGCTTGGATACTCTAAAGGCGATTTGGTAGAGGCATAGATTATTTCGAAAACAACAGCACTAGCTACCCTTTTCAAAAAAGGGTTATAGTAATCTTTTGGTCTTTATTTCAATGTACTTATTGATCACATTGGTGTTCAAGTTTTCAGGACTTGTATAAAGTGATAGAATTCCATTGTGGGTCAAGACCGATTGGATGTTCTGCTTTTCATCCTCTATCTGTTTAGCAATGGATTTGTTGTATACATCAATTGTTGAGTTGGTGGGCTCATCTATTACCTTGTTTAATTCCGTATTTCGAAAGAAAATCAATAGCAACAAATGGTGTTTATTGATCAATTTTAGATAAGGAAGTTGGCGTTCTAGTGTGTAAATGGATTCGAAATTAGTATACATCAGAAGTAAGCTTCTTTGCTTCACTTTTTGCTGAATGTACCAATAAAGCGTGGCAAAATCGTGCTCGTTGAACTGTGTCTCTTGATTGTATAGCGTTTCAAGTAAGTAATTGATTTGTAGATTTCTTTTCTGAGCCGGGATAAAGGTTTGAGGTTTATGTTGGAACGTAATTAGTCCCGCTCGATCTCCTTTTTTTATGGCGATGTTTGAAAGGACTAATGAAGCATTGATGGAATAGTCAAGCAAAGTCATTCCTTCGAATGGCATTTTCATTGGTCTGCCTTTGTCTATGACAGAGTAAATTGGTTGTGACTTCTCATCAATGTAATGATTCACCATCAGTTCAGTTTTCCTTGCGGAAGCTTTCCAGTTTATATGGCGTGGATCATCTCCAAGCACATATTCTTTGATATGATCAAACTCTGTGCTTTGTCCAATTCTTCTCATACGCTTTTGGCCACTGATTCGAAGATTTTGAGAAATCGCGGCTAATTCATACTGATGGAGATTTAAGAAAGAGGGATACACTTTAACCATTTGTGGCTTTCCAAACACCAGCCGACGAATGATTAAACCTAGAATTGTTGTCGAGAGCGTATTGGTCTTTCCGAAAACATACTCTCCTCTCTCTGTAGGTCTCAACAAATATCTTTTCATTACCTGTTTTCCAGGTTGAAGATTCATTTGAATTTTCAAATCCCTAATCTGAAACTTTTCCGGAATTTCATCGATAAGGTTTGTTTGAACAGGGAAATTGTAGCCGTTAATCAAATGAAAGACAACCTCATTCTGATCTCCATTCGAAAATCGCTCAGGAAGTTCCCTGTCAAGGATAATTCTTCCACCACTCCAAAACAGAAGAATACAATCGGTCAAGGTAAGCAACAGAAAAGCAAGGGTAAGTCCTTTGGTTAAGCTAAAAACAAATGGAATGTAATAGCCTACAAACAGCAGAATAATTAAAGCAACTCCGGTTACGTAGAAACGATATGTCGGGAAGATTTTCACTTCGGCACTTCTACTTGCTGCAGAATTTGATCTGTAACCTCCTGAATTGTGATGCCTTGAAGTTCAGCCTCTGGTGAAAGAATAATCCTGTGTTCTACTACTGGCTTGAACAATCGTTTAATGTCTTCCGGTGAAACGAAATCTCTTCCCTGGATGGCTGCAAAAGCCTTTGATGCTTTCATTAAATCAATAGAAGCTCTAGGTGAAGCTCCCAAATACAAGGAATGGTGCTCTCTCGTCTTAGCTATTAAATTAACGATGTAATCGACCAATGAATCCTGCATGATAATCGCTTCCAAGTTTTCTCTCAGCGCTACTACTTCTTTCTTTTTAACAACAGGTTTGACAAAATCCAGCTTATGATGATTCGTGTTCTTACTCGTCATTTGCAGTATTTTGGATTCTTCTCCATTAGCTGGGTAATCCACCACTATTTTGAAAATGAATCGATCCAACTGCGCTTCCGGAAGACGATACGTTCCTTCTTGCTCGATTGGATTTTGAGTCGCCAGGACCATAAACAAATCCTCCAGTTGGTAAGTCTCTCCATCATTGGACACTTGCCTTTCTTCCATCACCTCAAACAAAGAGGCCTGGGTTTTAGCAGGTGCTCGATTGATTTCATCAATCAGCAGTAAATTGGTAAAAGCCGGTCCTTTTTTGTAATCAAACGAAGCGGACTTGGGGTTGAACACAGAAGTTCCCAACACATCAGAAGGCATAAGGTCTGGTGTGAATTGAATTCGCTTAAAGTCTGCATCAACCAGTTTAGATATCAGTTTTGCTGAAAGGGTCTTGGCAATTCCAGGGACCCCTTCAATCAGCACGTGACCGCCAGCAAACATTGCTGTCAGCATTAGATCCAACATTTCTGGTTGCCCGATCAATGCTTTGGAAGCTTCTTCCTTTAGTTGGGTTATCTTTTCAGAAAGTCCCGAAAGGTCTACTCTATTTTCAAAATCACTCATTTAAATCGTTCTATTTTTCTGGATAAATCAATTAGTACTTTTTCCTCTATTTGAGGTTGTGCCTTCACACTTTGGATGAGTTCAAAAGTTTTTATCACATGCTCTCTGTCTACGTTGGCTTTTGATGCGAATAGTTGGTAAAACTTTTCATTGAACTCAATTCTCACGTAATACTTTTCTTTTACTTGCTGGAAAAAATGATTCACCAATTTCATGGCAGCATTTTTATGATCTCGCTCTCGATAAAAAAGTGCTCCAAGCGTCTTGACATATTTGACAGTGGCATTTTTTGGTGGACGCACAACAGGAATCGCACGCTGCTTTCTTCTGGAGGAAATAACCATGAATACTAGAATAATAAGTACTCCTAAATACAACGACCATCTTAAAGGAGCTACGCTTAAGAAATACCTCAGTGGTGTTTGAGGTTCACCCTTCCCGGAATGATAAAACATCGTGTAGTGGACGTTTTTCTGCGGAAGCTGGGAAAGTAACATTGCGGAGGCAGGGTAATTATCATCGAATAGTAACCCAAAATTGGTAAAGAGTCCAGGTGTAGAAACCAAGGTCAATACTCCTTCTCCAACAGCTTTAGTAATTGCTATGGGTCCTTCATTGATAGAGGCAAGTACTTTCCATTCCTCCTCATCTTCAATTTCAAAATAATTCGAAACAAGTGTAGATGGATAACTATACCTGGAAGAATCAAACAATGAAATAGTTGTTTCCGGAGCTTCAAATATGTTTTGGTTCAGAAAGTGATATTCAAAATGTGAATCAAATTTCAACGTATCCTTCAATTTAGAATTGAATGAAGCTCCTCCAATTAACACATTCCCTCCTTTTTCTAGAATTTGCCAAAGGTTGTCGAGATCCGCCCGTTCAATGTTAACCTGGTCAGCAAGAATTAAAATGTTTTCTTCGTTTGCCTCTGATAATTCTGATAAAGTCAATCGGGAAAGGTTTAATCCATTGTCAAAAAAATCCGCTGACCTATCGTTAAGAATGTAAGCGCCGAAAGGGTTTTTATCGTTCGCCCCATAAGTTACTTTCCAATCGATGGGTTTTGGTGCCATAAAATCAAGGACTACATAGAGCACAAATAGCCCAACAAACACGTAAACGAAAATCCTATCCTTTTTCATCTACTTTACTTTCTATCGTGTTTGCAAGTTTTCTACCTTCTTCAAATTCAGCGGTGCTAACATTGAAATCTCCATACCAGGCATGTTCAAAAAGTCCAGTCAGAGATCGATAGGTAGTTACAATGCCTGAATCAAGTTCTTTCTCGTAATCATATGGGGACTTCCAATCCTTAAATGCAATTACTTTCTTGGAATGAAGAAAATGCAGCGTTTTTAAATAGAGATACCTAATGGCAAGCTTAAATTGATTTTCCTCTATGGCTTCCTTGATCAATTGATCGTAATCAATTTTTTCATTTCCTCGAACCAACCCCGAATTAGCCAAAGAAAAATGTTTTGATTCTGAGGAAAATCCACTGCCATACTTCAACCGAATAATGTAGTAAATCGCGAGACCCAAAACGGCGACTAAAATGACGTAGAAAAGGACATTCGAAAGCCACGGCGTATTTGGGTTGTCGAATATGCTGGCAATCAAGGCGCCAAACCACCACTGCAATCTTTGCCAGATAGAAGGTGGTTGAATGGTCAAATTCATGTAGTTGAAATCATCGTTAGCCGCATAATTCGACATTTCAGTTTCATTAAATGACCTAACAGGAATATCCTGGTCACTGCCTAAGATCAGGCAAGAAAAAAGGAGAAAAACTACTAGTGTGAAAAGTTTTTTACTCGCTATCAAATTCTTTGATTTCATTCATCAAGCCTCTTCCTTCAGATCGTTCAACCAGGTTGGAATATTGATATCCCAAGGCAATTAAAGGAATGGAATAAGTAATGTAAGTACCGACCATTGAGACCGCCATTGCAAAAGTCATGTAGCTAGAAGAAAAAATATCCATTATGGCTGACGGATCTCCCTGATTTGATTCAATTTCTTCTACAACTGTAAACATTTCCATTACATACACAACAATAAACGGAACGGAGAATACCATTTGAACTACATAGGAGATTAAGTATGAAATGAAGATAAGCCCGAAAGTACTCCACCACTTTTCTCGAATAAGAGTAAAAGATCTGCTGAAAGCATTACCCACTCCACCCTTTTCGAACATAAAGATTGGATAGGCAATGGACAGAGTAATTCCAAGGTAAATGCCAGGCAAAAGGAAGAAGAATGCGCCAACAATGGTCACAAGGGTTACGATGAAACTTAGCAACAGTAATCCCCCATATTTGGATAACGCTAGTCTGAAAACCTCCCCGACACTGGTTTCCTTAGCCACTCCTTCGTTGTACAATTTCATGTAGGAATAAGTGACACTAATGATCAGGTTGATCGTAAGCCAGCTGACGAGCATCATCAAAAAGTAATTTCCACCTAGCAGGGAAAAGAAATTTATAATGTCAGGTGGTGCTCCAGATTCTCCTGATTCAAAACCGAACGAAAAGAGGGACGACATCACGTTTTCGAACACTACACTTAATAGCAAAGCCGCCGGCCCTCCGATCAGTAGTAAACACAAAAACAGTCCTTTGAAGTTTTCTCGTAAAAACTCTATCGTCGCATTGATCTTCTTACCAAAATCTCGGAGCCTATAAAATTCAATTCTTGGTGTTTCCATGAGGTAGTTTGATCGGTCGGTAAATGAAGTAATATACAATCAAGAAAAGCGAACCTAAGATAATAAAAAGCTTGGCAGCTAAAGGCCATTCGGTATATCGAGTCAAAAAAGATTCAATAAATCCAGCAAGCACAAAAAAAGGAAAAAGCCCCATCACGATTTTCATCCCACTTTTTGCTCCTTCCCGAAAGGAATAAGCGCGAGGATAAGTCCCAGGGAACAAGAGTGCGTTCCCCATTCGAATACCTGCACCACCCGCAATGATGATGGCAGAAATCTCAATGGTACCATGAACCCAAACCGTCAAAATAGTTTCATCGAACAGGCCGTATTGAACAAAGAAATAGTGAAAAACTCCAAGCATAATTCCATTTCTGAAAAGAATAAATCCGGTGCCTAGTGAAGTGAAAACACCTGCCACAAAAGCAAGGAACGACACCCTGATATTGTTGGAAGTAATTCCAAAAAACATCGACCATTCATCACTACTCCCATAAACACCCATTGGATTTCCATCCTTGATGTTTTGAATGGTCATGTCGACATAGCCATCTCCCAAAATCAATCTGGCAAAAGTCTCATCATTTGCTGTTGATATAGCACCAACCAAAACCCCGACGGCCATTATCAAAAACGAGTACAACATCGGCATTTTTGCTTTCTTCATCTCCAATGGCACTTCGTACTTCCAGAATTTGATGAACCGTCCCTTTCCTTCAGGTTTATTCTTATAAATGAGGTTGTGAACCTTCAAAGACAACTCATTTAGATATGCTGTCAGCGAGGTTTTTGGATACTTAGCTTTTGAAAATGCAAGATCTTCTGTCAGATGTACGTAAATTTTAGAAAGATCATCCGCAGACGGAGAATCTCCCAAGGCCTTTTCATAGGCTTCCCACTTTTCCTTGTTGAGCTTTACAAATACCGATTGTTTCATTAACTGACAAAAGTGTATGTAGCAAATATGTCAATTATTAATTGCGGTTTATATAAGCTTGTGATGAAAATTGATTCTTAGATAATTGTGTCAAAATTCGTAACCAATCAAAACATTGAAATTGAACTGGAACTTGCCAGTCTTGGTGAACGAATACTTGCATTTTTCATTGACGCAATCATCATTTTCTTTACCATACTAGCCATCATAGGTGTCATTTCAGAACTAGATCCGGATGGTTGGATCGTCATTGCATTTATCATTCCATTCATGTTTTATTCCCTTCTTTTCGAATACTTTGGAAATGGTCAATCCCTTGGCAAACGAGCGATGAATATCAAGGTCGTCAAATTGGACGGAACGACTCCTACTGTTGGTAGCTATTTGCTTAGATGGTTATTCCGACTAGTTGATATTTACGTTTTATATGGAGGCGTAAGTATCATTTCCATCATCGTAACCGAAAATGGTCAACGTGTCGGTGATTTAGCTGCCGGTACTGTCGTGATAAAAGTTTCAAGTGCAAATAGTGGTGCTATACTAAAAAGCCCGGCAGAATCTGATCATGTAGTGACATTTCCTGTTGTAAAACAATTGACTGACCAGCAAATCGAGCTTATGAAAAAAGCGCTGGAAATGAGGAGAAAGGGATTCAACAAAGAAGGTGTTGCCAGTCTGGCCGAAAAGTTGAAAGAGAAATTTCAAATCGAAACTGACCTGCCGGATGTAAAATTCTTATACACTGTGATCGCCGATTACGAGCATATCGCAAATCAGGAATTTTAGTGCACAAAAAACCCTCGATGCGAGGGTTTTTTAATCATTCTCAATTTTCTAGAATCCACCCGAGGCAAGAATACCTCCTAACAAAGCAGCACCAAAAACAAAATACAATACAATCATAATTGCATAAAAAATCAGAACAGCTTTGGCCCAATTTGCTTTGGTGGCCGGAACATTACTACCAAACCCCCAAACAAATAACATTATAAAACCAACCAAAGGAATAGCTGTAATAATCAGTGTTATCAACCAATCCTTGACACTCATTGTTGAATCAGACATGATTTTTTTCGATTAGGTTAAACAAAGCAATAATTTAGGTCTTTTTTCTGATAATAGGCTGTACTTCTATTAGCCGTATTCTATTTTTCAATTGGCTCACCTCGCTTCAACCAATCACTAAAGCCACCGGTGTAATTGTAAATGGTCTTGAAACCGGCATCTTGAAAGATTTTCGTCGCTCCAGTACTTCTTCCACCTGCCGCACAATAGACTACCACTGGCGTACTTTTATCCAATTTCTGAATCTCTTGAGCGAAATTTGAGTCGCGATAGTTGATCAGTTTTGCTCCTGCAATGCGTCCATTTTGGAACTCATTTGGTGTTCGAACATCGATAAGAACGATCTCCGTTTTTATCAATTCTTTCAGTTCCTCGGCTGTAACATTCTTCGTTAATTCCTGACCTTTAGATCCACAACTCAAGAAAAGGAAAGTGCACAGATACATGGCATACAAGGAACTAATACCGCTTTTTTTCAATTTCATACAAAGACCATTTTGGCTATTTGGTCGTTAAATTACCGATGATTGCCGAAAAAGGGACTCATAAAGCTTATAATAAGCGTATTTGATCCCATTTTTGACGTTACATAAACCAGCTAACAAACTACGGTATGAGATCATTTATTGTTATTCTTATTACCATAATCACGCTAAATGTGGCTGCCCAGGATGACGAAGGTCGATTGGATGAACGAATTGATGACGTCACCTACGAATGGGACCTAGAAGCCGATAAGCTTGCCACTTATGAAGGTTTGCTATTTGTATGTAGCAATCAGGAATACCGACAGAAAATCATTGGGCTTTTAAATGAGGTGCACCATCTGGATAGCGTCTTATATGATGTTTTACTGAAGCTCTCAAGAACGAGTTCAGATAAGGAAATCAAAAAAACCTTAAAAGACATCAAGAAGTTTGAGGAAGACTATGACACCAAAGGATTTATACATTTCATGAATTCCGAATGCAAAGCAGCACGAGAAATTGAAAAAACTGCTGCGGATACGCGCAATGAAGTTGGTGAGAGTTCCTATTCAGGCCAAGTATATATTTTAGAAACAGAGCTATTCAAATATGTGAAACATGTAACACAGCGTGTAGATAAAATACGTTTACATGTCCATCACCTTAGCTCCCATTATTAGTTATCCTTCAGCTTAGAAGCAAAAACCTCTTTGAACTTCTTAACCTTAGGCGCCACCACAAACGAACAATAAGGTTGGCTTCCATTTCTATTAAAGTAATCGTCGTGATAACCTTCAGCAGGATAGAAGTTTGTCAATGGCGATATTTCGGTTACAATAGGATCTGACCAGATTTGCTCTTCGGTCAATTTCTTTTTGTAAGATTCTGCCAGCGACTTTTGGTTATCATCATGAAAGAAAATAGCTGAGCGATATTGTGTTCCAACATCGTTTCCCTGTCTGTTCGGAGTGGTCGGATCATGCGTATTCCAAAATACTTCAAGAAGTCCTTCGTAAGAAATAACTTCTGAATCATATTCAACTTGAATTACCTCGGCATGACCTGTAGTTCCAGAACAAACAGCTTCATAGGTGGGATTCTCAACTGATCCGCCTGAGTAACCAGATTTAACTTCCGTTACTCCGTTTAAACGCTGAAATACAGCTTCTGTACACCAAAAGCATCCGGAACCAAATGTCGCTTTTTCTTTCATCTGTCAATTTTAGCTCAATATAAACTTATCTATCAAGCGATTAGTTCAAATTTGCTCCTTCACACTTAATTATTAAATTCCGCCTACTAGTTATGGAATATTACATCATCATTGCGGCCTCACTTATTATCATTCTGTCCTACATGTTCAATAGGTTGGCGGATCGATCAAATATTCCTTCCGTGCTTCTCCTAATTTTGCTAGGCATTCTTGGCCGAGAACTTATTGGGTTCGCTGGAATTGAAAAATCCGTAGTTCTTAGAACATTTACGGAAATAAAACTTCTTGAAGTTTTAGGAACATTGGGGCTTATCCTGATTGTGCTAGAAGCCGCATTGGAATTGAAAATCGAAAAGCACAAATTCGGTCTCATTTCCAAATCATTTTTTATCGCACTGGTTGGGCTTCTACTCTGCATGTTTACCATTGGAGGATTGCTGTATTTCTCGTTTGAAATGACCTGGAATACGGCGCTTATCTATGCTACTCCCCTTTCTATTATCAGTAGTGCCATTGTAATTCCATCGGTAGCCAATTTGAGCGAGGAGAAAGAAGAATTTCATATTTACGAAAGCACCTTCTCAGACATATTAGGCATCATGGCTTTCTACTTTTTGATTAGCCTAGGAGAGTCGGAAAACGAAGCACTTGCTGTTGGTGATTTCACCTTGAGTTTAATTATTACAATTGTCACTTCAATTATTCTTTCTTATGCACTGATCTACATATTTCAAAGCTTGGAAACCAAGATTAAGCTCTTCCTGATGATTGCTGTTCTTTTCTTGCTATTCAGTGTAGGAAAACTCATGCATCTTTCTTCATTGCTGGTCATTCTCATTTTCGGCATTGTGCTTAACAACAACAAAATCTTCTTTTCAGGGCCTTTAAGGAAGTACATTAAGCCAATTGCATTGGAAAACATTAAGGAAACATTTCTAATGATCACCATTGAGTCAGCGTTTGTGATTCGAACCTTCTTTTTCGTGATATTCGGTTTCTCTATTGCCATATCAACACTATTTGACCTCAAGGTTGCTTTGGTTAGTTTAATCACTTTATTCCTCATTTATTCTACCAGATTCATATCCCTTTTTGCTTTCTATAGAAAAGATATTAAGCAGACCATTACTATTGCGCCAAGAGGTCTCATCACGCTTTTACTGTTCTATTCAATACCTGAAAGTTTCCAACAAGGAAGCTTCAATTCCGGGATTCTCTTGTTCATTATCATTATCTCGAGTCTGGCAATGACTTTTGGTTTGGTGAAGAATAGCGCTAAAAAAGAGGAAGAAATTTTGGAAGTTGAATAACTTAGTAAACCTAATTGCAGCTTATGAATGAACTGAATGCACTCGCCAAGCAGGGAAAGATTAACGAAGATGCCAGTGTCAAAGACCAACACTCCATCATTATCAATGCTACGGCGGAAAAAGTTTGGAGCATTCTTTTTGACATGGAGTCCTGGCCTCAGTGGAATGACAAAATAAAAAATGTCAAGCTGGAAGGCGAAGTAGCGAGCGGCACCAACTTTACCTGGACATTTGATGGTAAAAAATTCAATTCTCAGATTCAATCAGCTGAAAAACCCACTACCCTAGCGTGGACGGGAAAATCAAATCTTGTAAAAAATGTTTACGTATGGCAACTGGAAGACGATGAAAATCAAACCATTGCTACATTGAGTACATCCATGCAAGGCACCTTCACCATTCTCTTCAATAAACACCAACGGATTTACGATGACCTCCTTCACTGGCTACAATCGCTGAAGGAAAAAGCGGAGGAATAGTAGCTAGTAATTAGTACCACATACTACTAGCTTCTTGAAACTTGTAACTTACAACTTGTAACTTGTAACTTATCACCACAACTATTTCTACAAACAGGAAACATTAATTAGAAGTTCTACGTTTAGGAAATATTAATTCATTTTATTTCTTATGAAAGGAACTCATTTAGGAGAATTCGAAGAACTAGTTCTGTTGACAGTTGGCATCCTTGGAGATGAAGCATATGGAATTGCACTGAAAGATGATCTTCAAAAACGAACTGGTCGAAAACCCAGCATTGGTGCTTTACACAGTGCACTGACAAGACTCGAAAACAAAGGTTTCATTTCTTCTTTCATGGAAGGCGCTACTGAAGATCGTCGTGGAAGAAGGAAACGATTTTACAAGCTAACGGCACAAGGAACCAAGATTATCAAAGCCATCTATGAGCAGCGCACAGAGATGATCAAGCTTATACCCAACATTGCAATCCAATGAAAAGACCATCACCTCCAGGATTTGCTGAGCGCTTTTTCACTTCCTTCTGTCATACCCGACATCTGGAAGGACTGGAAGGTGATTTATACGAACTTTTTGAGCGACGAGTAGAAAAAAAAGGTCTCATACTCGCTAAGCTCTTTTACTTATTTGATATGACCACACTATTAAGGTCTAGTGTGGCAAAACCACTTAAACCAAATAAAATGACTAATCAACTTGGAATGTTTAAAAATTATTTCAAAACCACCCTTCGAATGGGTTGGAAAAGAAAAGGATTTACAACCATCAATTTAATTGGGCTTACCATCGGGCTTACAAGTGTGATTTTTATCACCTTGTTTGTACAAAGCGAACTAAGCTACGATAAACATATAACCGATGCAGATCAAAAATTTAGGATTTACAATATAAGAGAAGGTGAAGATGGAGTAAGAAGTTTCTTGCCTATTGTTCCCCCTATGTATGGTGTTACGTTACGGGAAGAGTTTCCACAGATCAAGCAAACGGGTCGAGTAATTTTCGATTATGGCGGTACCGTGTTTTATGTGGATAATCAGCCATTTTCTGAGCGAAAAGGTGTCATGGCAGAGCCGGAAGTACTTGACATCTTGAATATTGAATTTCTGGAAGGTGAATTCACACAAGAAACGGACCCCATATCGGTTTTCATGTCTGAAAGCCTATTTAAGAAAATCTTTGGTGATGTGACTTATGAAAGTCAAACCATTACAATTTCAAACATGAGTGTCAATGTGGCTGGAATTTTCAAGGATTTACCGGATGAGTCCCATCTCGAATTGGATTACATCTTCCCATTCAAACTCATTAATCGATATACTTCTGAAGAGCGAATGAGCAGCTGGATTTGGCAGCAGTTTTACACCTATATAGAATTGAATCCTCAGGTAGATGAGAACGATTTCATTATCCAATTCAGAGACAGGGTCCGAGAGTTGTCAAGAGAACCTACTGCTCAATATGGATTTCAATATGATCCTTACTTGCAAAATGTGCGAGACATTCGTCTACACTCTAATAATTTCCAATGGGATATTGCAACTACCAGAAGCTATCAATCCATTTTATTTCTATCCATTGCTGCAGTGATCATTCTACTGATCGCTTGCTTGAATTTCATCAATTTATCTACTGCTCAATCGCTAAAAAGAGCTAAAGAAGTAAGTGTTAGAAAATTCATTGGAGCAAACCGAAAGCAACTAATGATTCAATACGGTTTTGAGTCCATTTTCTACACGATATCAGCTGGAATAATCAGTATCATTCTTGTCTTAGTTCTTTTAAACTCGTTCAACAATTTCACCGGCAAGAATTTCACAATCGGTGAATTGTTGACCTTGAAGAACTGCGCCATCTTATTTGGCTCCATGATCGTATTAGGTGTTTTCTCTGGCTGGTACCCGGCCCTTGTCATCACCAGGTTCAACCCGATTGATGCTTTGCACGGCGGTGGATTCAAAAAAGCGTTCCGAAAAGCTTCATTCGATCCCAGACAATTAATGGTTGGTGCTCAGTACATTCTTTCGATTGGTCTCATCACCATTTCTCTGATCATGCAAAATCAATACAAGTTTCTGAGAGAAACTGACATGGGATTTAACAAAGAAAACCTCCTCACATTCCCATTGACCAATGCACTCGAAAATGATCTTGAATCAACAAGGGAATCTTTTTTGGCACATAGCCAAATTGAAGAGGTTAGTTTCAGCTATGGAGTTCCAGGAGGAATTGTTGCAGGAGATGGTGTATTCCTTCCTGAAAAAAGAGATACTGAGCTTTCATGCAATATGTTCATGGTTGATCATGATTATCTATCCCTAATGAAGATTGATGTGATTGCGGGCAGAGGATTTTCGAGAGAATTTGCAACTGATCCAACCAGTGCTTTTGTCATCAACGAAACAGCGGTCAGTAACTTTGGATTTTCTAGTCCAGAAGAGGCTATTGGAGAAACTGTTCATTGGTCGATGTGGAGCGAATCAGATTCTTTGAAGAAAGGAAAAATCGTTGGTGTTGTGAATGATTTCAATTTCAAAAGCCTTCACAACCAAATGTCAAGTGTGGTTCTTCATATGGGAGAACGGTATTTCCAAAATGTGCTCATCAGAATTAGTGCGAATGATCCGCTTAGCTCCATAGAGTTTTTGGAAAAACAATATCGAGCATATGAACCAACCAGGCCATTCGAACCTGAATTCGTTGACAAAAACTTTGAGCAGTTTTACGAATCTGAGAATAAGCTTAGCCAGCTTTTCACTGTTTTCACTATCCTTGCCATTATTACTGCCACCATTGGGTTGTTTGGATTAGTTAGCTATAGCATCGTCAGCAGAGCAAAGGAAATTAGTATCAGAAAAGTGCTTGGAGCAAATACTAAAACACTGATTAGACATTTAATTATGCGCTACATATGGCTCGTTTTAATTTGCATAGCGCTAGCCTTCCCTACCTCCTATTGGCTGGCAAATATGTGGCTGGATAATTTCGCATATCGAATCAATATTGGCCTTGATATCTTCATACCTGTGGCTTTTGCTATGGTTCTTTTGACGTTACTCACAGTCGGATTTCAGGCGATAAAAGGCTCAGTAGCAAATCCTGCTGAGCGGTTAAGAAGTGAATAGATTCTCTAAAAGTGAATCCTAATTTGTAATATGAAAAGCACGGAACAATTTCCGTGCTTTTACTACCATATTGAACAAAAAACTAATCTGATGAACGTGTATTGAACTCTTCGATCACTTCATTCATCTGGGCGGTATGACGCATTCCATGCCCAGCGATTATTAAAACCAACTGATATGCATCAACTTCCCCAAAAGGAGATGGTCCAAAATGATTTCTCAATTCAAGGCCAGGCTTCTCAATGAATGATGTGATAGCCTTCCTAGATTTTTTCAACCACTTAACGTATTCTGCTTTTGACATTGACACCGTTTGAGGCTCAAGTGGAGTTTTCACCTTTTTACCCCTATCAACAGTTTTCGTTATGACATATCCATCTTGATAAGTCAGGTCTTTTTTGTTGTCTGCTTCTTTTGATAAAGCACCTTGAATTTGTTTGAACAACGCATTTTCAGCTAACATAATGTGCTCCATACATTCACCGACACTCCACCCGCCACTCTTCGGAGTATAATTCCAAAGTTCGTTATCCACTCCATCCAGTGTTTTCGTCGTGCTTTCAAGAGAGACAGTGAGATAATTCTTAACGAATTCGAGTTCGGTTTCATTGATGGTTCCCTTCTGTCCATGTGCCACACTTCCTGATATCATGACTAGAAGAACAATAACCAGTTTCATTAATGGTAAATGATTTTTCATTTTTCTGTTTTGTTTAGTTCTGTAAGGTTTTTCGATTCTCAAGACTAACACGTTGATTTCGTAGTGCAGATGGTAACGAATCAAGAATCCATTCTCAGTGGTACACTAAATTATTGTGAGTGGTACATCCAAAAAATCTGTTGTTCCGTTTACCCAACAGGTCCTTAAAATAGAAATGAACAAACCCTCAACTAGCAATCTTTCTGCTCAGCAGCTTGATTCACGTATTCATATATTCGATTTTCATGTTCGAAATGCACTGATAAGGTATGGAGTTATAGTTCTGTTGGCATTGATCAATGCGCATATTCGACAAGCTGATTTCACTGACTATTCATTTCCGATGAGATCCTTTTTAAACGGTCTTTTTTTTGGCGGGATTATTTGTACATCAAGCTGGGCAGTTACACTAATCGTCAAGGATGAGTTATTCAAAAACAACCAACTGACCTATGGAATGATTTCAAAGTTTATTATCTCAAACTTAATGGTTGGAATCGCTGTTTATACCATCTTGTATCTATTAGTATTTGGGCCAGTCGCTTTTTTGAATTTCACTGCGTACTTATTCATTACAATCTCCATAATCATTATTGAAAATCTTGCCTTCATTTTATATAGCCATTTGCAGGAAAATAAGAATAGAAGACAGAAAGCGACAGAAACAATATTGGTGAAAACGGGACGCAAGAAAACACTACTTCCGCTTAGCGAAATTTCTTATGCGCAGGTAACGAATGGTATCATTAGAATTTTCAAGTCCGATCAATCCTTTCTAAACACCCAATTCAAATCACTGGATCATCTTGAGATGAACCTTAAGTCTGATGATTTTTTTCGAGCCAACAGGCAGACGATTATAAGTAGAAATGCAGTCAAAGAAATAAAACACAGAACCAATCGGAAATTGCAACTCCAGTTGCGACAACCCAATGATGTATTAATTAACGTGAGCAGGTATAAAAAAAAGGACTTACTGGACTGGATAAAGAAATAGTTGGATAGACCGTCTAATTGATTTACAGATTACTCTACTCTCCTCCCCTCTTAGCTTACGATTTTCTAACTTAGTCACTTCGTCACTAAGTCATGAAGAAACCACTACTTGCCCTTTGTGTGCTGATAGGTACATTTTGGGCTACAGCTCAAGAGTCTGTCCTCGATAGCCTGATCGCCTTTTCAGAATCTGAAGTCAAAGCAGATACAGGTTCAATCAACTATTTGAATGCATACACACTTGCTCATTACCGGACCTATCCTGAGTTGGTAAAAAAGATCTCTGAAAACATTTTGGCAGCTGCGGAAAAGATCGGATACAAAGAAGGTCAGGCAATTGCACTCCGTAGAATAGGCGCATCCAATTACGTTCTTGGAAAATCAGCTGAACTGATTGATTCCCAACTGAAGGCTATTACACTTTTTGAAGAACTTGGTGATTTTGCTCGTGTAGCTGGAAGCTGGAACAACATTGGCTTGGCGTATCTTCAACTGGGTGATGCAGAAAAAGCAAGGGAAACCTTCGCCAACGCCCTAAAAACAGTAGATCCCAATAACTACAATTTCATTGGTGTTCTTTATAACAATTTAGGAATTGCTCATGATGAATTAGGCCAACAGGACAGCTCGCTTTACTATCACACGAGAGCTTTGGAAATACGATTAGAATTCAACGTAAGCAAGCGAAGACTACAGGCCACTTACACGAATCTTGGTTCGCTTTATCATACGTATGTGAAAGACTTTGATAAAGCAATTGAGTTTACACAAAAAGCCATAGAAATAAACCTTGAGACCAAGAACTATGTGGGACTTGGAGGTGACTTCATCAACCTTGGCAACATATACAAAGACCAAAAATCATGGAATTCGGCCTATGATAGTTTTACCAAAGCTATTCAGTATGCCGACTCTTCCAAAAATCAAAGTACATTGAGTGCCGCCTACCGATCGATGGCAGAATTAGAGGAAGAACGAGGCAACTTAAACAGCGCGCTAGATTATTTCAAAAAACGTCATGAAGCCCGAATAAAAGCAATAGAAAATCGACAAAAAGTTGAAGTCAAGCGACTTGAAAACAACTATGAAGTAGCTCAAAAGGAAAAAGAATTGGCCGAATTGAAAACAGCGCAAACCAGGAAGGACTTAATCCAGAGCTATTTGATAGCCGGGATCGTAATCGCCATCTTAACAATTGCGCTCATCATTTTCATTGCCAGATCTCGAATGAAAAAAGTAAAAGAAGATCAATTGAGGCTAGAACGCGAGTTAGAGTACAAAAACAAAGAATTGACATCTTATGCACTCAACTTCATTCAAAAAAACGAACTCATCGAACAGTTTTCAGACAAAGTTGAAGAAATCAGAAAACAAGCCGCCGGTGAGGTTGCAAAAGATCTTCTCATGGTTCGCAAACTCTTAGACGACAATTCTCGAATTGACAATGACTGGGAGAATTTCAAAATGATGTTCGAAGAAGTGCACAAAGGATTCTTCACTGCAATCAAAACGCAGTATCCGGAAATTGGCAGTGCGGAACTTCGGCTTTGTGCACTGCTGCGACTCAATATGAACCTGAAAGAATCTTCCCGAATCCTTGGCATCTCCAGTGACAGTGTAAAAACCGCTCGATACCGATTAAGAAAGAAATTAGGACTTGCAACGGAAGATAATCTCGTCGATTTCTTGATGAGATTTGATAAAAAAATGGTGGCGTAAGTTTTTAGCTATAAGCCGCAAGTTTCAAGCTTCAAGTAGCTTACCACTTGCAACTTACTACTATCTACTATCCACTAAAAATGTGGCATCCCTTTCCCAGTTTCTACAAAGCTTTTCAAACTCGTCGAAATGAATAGATCCCAGGTAGGCGCGCAAACATCATAACATTCAAAAGCAGGTGTTAATCCCTCGTGGATGAAAGAGAGATGGGTTTTTCCATCTGATTCAGAAATATTCCAATGGAGTTTAGTTCCAATCCATTCATCCTCAAATTCAGGTTGACCATCGATACACTCCCATACAACTTTTTGATCAGGTACAATCTCCGCAATTCTGAACTTCCAAAAAGCATTTCCAAAAGATGTTTTGAACTTATCACCAACATTCGCTACACCATTATCCGTCTTTCCCCACCACGATTCCAGTTTTTGTGTAATTGCCACAAAGAGAACTTCTGGAGAAGTAGAATAGGTAATTTCCTTTGAATAATTCATCTGATACGATTTTACAATGGACGATTAAAAGATTAAAGAATGGACAGAGGATTCAATTTTGAATGATGGAATGAAAGAATTTTGAATTTGAATGATTAACTACTTACAGCTTGCAACTAACCGCTTGCAACTTGCTATCTACTAACTATTTGCTACTCCCCTGAAACCGATCCATTGCAATTGCAGCATAAAGCATAGCAGCCAACCCAACCGGATGATTTTCAAGGGGTTTCAGTTTTTCATATTCTTCATCTGAGTAGAGAATTGGCGTATCTGGAGAAATTCCAACAACATTTCCCACTTCGTCAATTTGTTCAGTCAATGCTACCCAACCTTTAACTGTAGACTGCCTAAATTCTGCCTTATTGAATAGCCAATCGTTACTTAATCCTTCGGCAAAAGCCGCCACAAACAGCGCACTAGCAGAGGTCTCTAAATAACTTGAGTCTTTGTTTAAAACCTGACGCCATCTTCCATCCAGTGACTGCAATTCACGCATACTGGAAGCATTAGATCGATAAATTCTAAGGATTGATTCAAGCTCAGGATGATCCAAAGGCATCACTTTTAAAAGCTCCACATTAGCCCATAAAACGAATCCATTTGCTCGTGCCCATTTGCTCGCACTCCGTTCTACATTTTCAGCAAAAAAACCATGTGTATAAATTCGGGACATCCGATCTTTTAAATGCCGATTATAAAGGATGGTTTGCTTGATTGCTTCCTGCAGATACTTTGGACTTTGGCTTTGTTGATACGCTCTGCATAAAAGCACGGTGCTCATATACAAATCTTCGGACCACATGGAAAGAGAGTCCGGCTTAGTTCTCGCATACGATCCGTCGCTGAGTCGAGTGGCTTTATAAAGCAGCTTACTTAACCCTTTTGATACGAATTTCTTGTTAGCATCCGTTTCCTCCAGATTTAAAAATGGTACAGTCTGCGGCCCAAAATCATCGAATTGTTGGTACCTGAAATACCGCTGAAAGGGTTTGAAAATCGCATCTTTATTCTGAGTACCTTCAACTATTCTATTCAGATTATCTGCGTAAAAGTTGAGGTGTTCTTTAACAAAACTTCTAAAATCCACACTGGAAAAGTGTTCAGAAGCTTTCCACATTGCATCCAACACCATTCCGGTGGCATAGTTCCAGTCATTTAATTCAGATTTCAGTTGCAAGGCAGTTGGCAATTCTGAAGGAAATTCCCAATCCAATTCATCCGCAGAAGTCCGCGACTTGAACTTGTACAATTGATCTGCAAAATCCCAGTCACTGCGATAACTCATTTCTTGCTGGACAATCCCCTTTTCATTGGAAACCCAGAGAAAGATTGTGCTCGATTCTCCTTCGGGATAATACTCGAAACGAATCTGGTAGTCACCGGAAAAAACGGGTAATGGATAATGAACTTCTGACTTGAAAACATGCTGATCAACCGACGGAGGTGCACCAACAGTCTTTGTTCGACCATCAAACACCAGTTCGCTATCTCGCCAAATCTTCATCCGCCCAGGATTAGCAGATGCATTCAAATACATCTCACCTGACTCACTCACTGAAACAATCGTCTCTACATCCAGTGCATCCATACGAGTTGGACGCATGACCAAAATCCCTTGCTGAACATGATCCAAAGGTTTTTCGATCAGTTGGAAAGAACTCCGATTTTGGAAGCTCTCCCCCAGTCTTCTGGCAATGTCTTCCGGTGATTGCGCGAGAAGAACAATAGATAAAAAGAAAATGAAACTGAAAATTGAATACCTCATCAACAAGCTTAATAAACCAATTAGCATTAACGTCCAATCAATTTGATTGATTCAATTCTGCAATATTGCAAACTGTATACCGAAAGTATACACAGCTTTTGATCAAATAAAATATCCCTTCCAAAACATCCATTCTGTAAACTTTTTGTATCAATCATATCAATTTCAATCATCCAGCATTCCTAGAGATTTGAAACATGCAAATCAAGCAGGATTTGGATATGAAAGCGAAAGCCATTTTTTGGTGTTTATTATTGGTTTTACTGTTCTTGAGTTCATTGGAGAGTGCGGGGCAAACGACTTTCAGGACGACTTCAAGTGGAAATTGGAATGATCCCATTTGGGACCAACCAGGAAGTCCATCGGCTACAGATTATGCCGTAATAGAACATGACGTAACTCTAACTCAAAATGAAACCATTGACAGATTAACCATAGAGAAAAATGATTTAAATATCGGTTCACATACGTTGACAGTCACAAAAACAGGTGCCACAAGTATAGCAGTTCACATGAATTGCACCACAGACAATACGTCTTGCTTTCTAATTATACAAGATGGCGGTTCTCTTCAGATAAATCAAGGTGATCTGGTATTTACCAAAAACATATCAACTCTGTCTGGAGAAATCCAACGAATCTTAATGTCAGGAAATTATTCTGGAGCAAATCTGACAATCTCCAATGGCAACCTCATAATTAACTATATACAGGCAGATGACGAAAGAAATGATGAGGTCCGAGTTCAAGATATGAGCACAGTTAATATTCCAAAAGGTTCCCTAGAATTGAATTATCAAGGTTCAAGTGGAGTCATAAGAAACCTAACCTTTGTGGTAGATAATTCAGCAACTCTTACAGCCAAAAATATTGTTATCAATCAACAAGGAGTAGATAATACCTCAACTGGAAGTGCTACATTGGAAACAAGAGCAAATTCAACAGTAAATATTGTCCAAGACATGGGTTCAGGTGGAAATCTACAACTTAACTATGTAGGTGGAAATGGGAATGCGCAGATTAATAATGGTCGTCAAGGGGAAACTGATGCATCCAATTGGAATATCGATGGTAGTATTGAACTTATAAGTACTGGAACTGGTAACAGTGCTTCAGGAGGTGTTCGATATCGTCAAAGTAGTTTAGGAAACGCTATTGTAGATGGTGATATAATCATTACCCATACCAATAAAAGCAACTCCGAAAAAGCAAAGTTTGATCTGCAAAATGGGACACTTGAGGCTCAAAACATGACTATTATTAGCCAAAATGATAACTCAAGTAGTAGAACCATCGTCAAAGTAGGAAGCATACTTCAAAGTCAGAATACATCAGCGTCACTTACCATCAATAATAACATCACTACTACAATGTTTGACAATTTGACAAATGATGCTGGAACAGATTCGTTATGGGTCTTAAATGGATCAGATCTTACAGTTGGGGGAAATTTTAATTTAACAATGAACCAAGCTGATGACCTATCCGAAGATTTCATTTTTCATATAACTGGTTCAAGTAGTATTGTTAGCGTTCAACAAAACATTATGTTTGATGTTAACGACAATGGTGGTACGACAGGAAACAAGACAAAAATTCAAATTGACAATGGATCCCAATTAGTTTCCAATGACCTGACTTTTGAAATTATCGACTTACAACGATACTGTCTACTTACACTTGGAAATGGTAGTCTTCTTGCTCTCTCAGGTAATTTTTCTTTCACTCCAGGAGTTGACCCACTCACCGCTTTTCCAGCATCTACACTGGAATTAACAGGAACTGCCCAACAATCTATCGATGCTGAAATAGGAAGCCTTGGAAATCTGACACTCAATAATACTTTTAATACAACTGGTGAAGTGACTGTCACGGATCTTAATGGAGTGGGAAGTCTTGATATAGATGGAGACCTTACGCTTAACAACTGCGTCCTATTTAATCAAGCCTCAGTTGATTTAACTGTAGCTTCAGGTGGCACAATAACAACTACTAATGGTTTTATCAATGGACCACTAATTCGCCGAGGAACAGCGGGCTACTTTCCCGTTGGCGATGGCCGTAGAGGCGCTGTAACTATTTCTGGTTTAGGTCAATCAACAGATGAGTTTAAAGTTCAACATTTTGTTGGAGACTATAGAGATGTTTTTGGAAGTATTGACCTAAATACCATAGCTAAAGTCAGCACTTTAGAATATTGGCTTATACAAGAAATTGCAAATGGAGGATCAGATGAAAACATTCAAGTAACCTTGCACTGGACAGATGATGCAGTGAGTCAAATAGGAAGTCAGCCTTATAGTCATTCAGACCTTCTTGTTGCTGCCACAGGTGGTGGTCCATGGGTAGATCTCCAAAACAGCCTGAGTGATCAAGCAATGGAAGGCTCTGGGATTGATGGTTATGTTACATCCAACCTGACTTTAAATCAGTCTGCTATAGCACATCCTTCATTGAACACTTTATTTTCGCTTGGCTCAAGCGATCCAACTGTCCTCCCTGTCGAATGGCTCTCTTTCCAAGCAAATGAAAAAGATGGGAAAGCCCATCTCAAATGGTCTACTGCTACTGAACTGAACAACGATTACTTCCAAATAGAAAGATCATCAAATGGAATCGAGTTTGAAACAATTGGTCAAGTTGATGGAGCAGGAAACAGTTCGGCAGCTCTTCATTACGAATACGTAGATCATAATCCCACTTATCCTTATTGCTTCTATCGTATCAAGCAAGTTGATTTTGATGGTGGGTTTGATTATTCATCTATAGTAAGATTGGATCTTAACAATGCTAGTGAAAAGAAACTAAGTGTCTATCCAAATCCTGTCGAGTCAGATGAAGTATATATAAACATAGACTTCCAAAAATTAGTCAACCCAGGAGATCCATATACTCTGGAATTGGTTGATTTGTCTGGGCAAGTAATTGCTAGGCTTGAAAGTGAAAATGCAACACCTGGTCTTTTACGTCTACCGTTAGACTCAGAAAGAACAAAAGGTGCTTCCATTGTCCTATTGAACCTGATAACAAAAGATGGCGAGATTTATTCAGAGAAAATAAGCTTCAGATAGATAACCTACTTCCACTTTGCTTGCAGCCACCTATCAACGGAATACTTACCACTCCCTTTTGCGATCACTACCAATGCCAGCCCAATTGCAAGCAAATGAAACTCAAAGCCCTCTCCTCTTTGCTGTGAATACCAGTTCATAAAAAAGAAACCATTCACTACATAGTAAATCGCGCCCAACATCACCATGACAATAGAGCAAGCCGTAAATCGACCCAAAAATCCCAAAATCAAAGCAAGTGCGCCAAAGAATTCAGCAAAAGCAACCAAAGCTGAAACGATCGGATGAATCCCAAACCACTGTTGAAAGGAATCCATCATGGCCTGAAGGCCGTGACCACCCCAGATTCCAAGTATCTTCTGTGCTCCGTGAGGAAAGATGACCAAACCAAGAAATACCCTCGCAATAAGTGGTCCCCAGTCATCATTTGTTGATATCAATGTTTTCAACGATTTCATTAGATCAGTTTTTTGATAGATCAAACAATGTAGATAATTACAAAAACGTACCAAAAGAATGATTGATGAGAGGCTTGTTATTAATTCGGGTGGGTTTACACTCCGAACATCACCAAAAAGTCTCGTCACAGAAGCGCAAGGAAGTCATGACAAGAATTATCATCCCCAATATTGATCATTGTCATAGGATAGTTAAATCAATTGAAACACTTTAACGCAGTTAAAGAATCTAAAAATGGCGCGATACCAAGAATTTGTGTTGTTTCTTCTACTTGCATCTTCTGCCGCTCCTATCATAGTAGTTTTCTCACCAGTGATAATCCTCCTATTGATCTTAGGGGGTGTTAATTTTCTATGTAGGAAATTGGCTGGTGATTGAAGAATTAGGAATCGGCAAGCACTTGCTGCGTAAAGAAAGTGCCCATCTTGAAATGGGTAATACAATAAACATATGCATCACGCTCAGATTCGAACGAGCCCACTACTTCCTCATCATGAATGGCCACAAACCTGCCTTCGTATTTCTCTAGCAGTTTGGCTTTATTTTCCATGAAGAATTTGTATTGCTTATCCAATAACTCTCCCATGATGATTAATTCAATTCACTCACTTATGTATACACAAAACTAGATCACTTGGTTGTAACTGTCAGCCTAATCATTAAAGTGAAGTTGTGGAAGTAACCCGAATCAACAAAAAGATTTTAATAGACGATTCAACTAAACTCATGAAACCTACGTTGATATATCCAAATAAAAAGACTAATGAAACGACTTCTAGCAATTTCCGCAATCCTTCTTGGAGCACTGGTTTGTTATACTTTCGGTTTCACCCAAGGAGTTGGAGCATTCATTTTTGGAGGAATAGTCCTTGAAATCACTTTTTGGGTGATGGCGTTTAATAGAATGAAACCTGTAGAAGGATAATCTTCTACGTTTTTGTTTTAATCCTTTTTCCAGAAATAGTAACTTCTTACTGAAAGAGACTGTCCTATATTAAAAATGGGGTCAGATTATTCATCCATATATCATGAACTTAGCAGCTATGAGCTTCTGAAGTGGCAGTTGGCCATGAGTAAAAAACCAACGTTCATTAATCGAACGACTAAAAAGGTTCAGAAGAAAATCAACAAGATCATCCCTGAAAAAGTACACGTTGTAATCACTAAGGCTATTAAGGAAATTACACGTACAGTATTGTTTGGTGCTGAATTCACAACGCTCACTCGTAAGGATCAAAAGTCCATCGAGGAAATTGAAAATGATGTGAAAGAACGTATCAATTTCTACTCTTCCTCTGCAGCGGTTGAAGGCGCAGCTACAGGATTTGGAGGAATTCTACTCAGCTTGGCTGATTTCCCACTTTGGCTTACGCTTAAAATGAAAATGCTTTTTGAAATAGCATCTCGATACGGTTTTGATACGAAAGACTACAAAGAGCGTGTGTACATCCTTCACATTTTTCAATTGACATTTTCCAGTCAGGAAAGAAGAAACGAGGTTTATCGTACACTTGAAAATTGGCAAGAGACAAGCGAGCAATTGCCTAGTGATTTGCATGAGTTTGACTGGAGAACGTTTCAACTCGAATATCGGGATTACATCGACTTAGCCAAATTGTTACAACTGATTCCAGGTGTTGGAGCAATTGCTGGCGCTTTGGTAAACCACAAGCTCACCAATAAATTGGGCAAAACAGCCATGAACGCTTACCGCATGCGCAGAGAAGAATTTAAGGAAAGGAAGTTGTTAACTGTATAATTCCAATCCATCCATCTCATTCGTATTTCAATGTCCTTGCCGGATTAGTCCTTGCTGTTCTAATCGTCTGAATACTCACTGTTAGCATTGCAATGGTCAAGGCAACAAGCACACCACTTATCAAGGTCATTAAAGTAACATCAATATGATAACTAAAACCGTCCAACCACTTTTCCATTAGGTAGAATACAACAGGAGCTGCAATCAAGCCTGATATTAAAATGATAATTACAAACTCAGTGGTTGCAAGCTTGACTATGTTTCCAATATTTGCCCCTAAAACTTTGCGTATGCTGATCTCCTTAATTCTTCGCTCTAGTGAAAAAGTCGCCAATCCAAAAAGTCCTAAGCAAGCTATTGTTATTGTAAGCACTGCAAACACAAGAAAAATACGTGCAGTCTTTAGTTCCTTTCGATAAACACTTTCAAGATGAGCATCCAAAAAGCTTCCGGTAAATATGCTTTTTTGGTCAAACAACTCAAACTGTTCTTGAATGTATGTGATCGTTTCCAAAAGATTCCTACCATCAAGCTTAAGGAAGAGATACTGTCTACCCCAATTAAATTTTGGCTTCTTGAAGAATGCAAAAGGTTGAACGTCTTGATACAAACTCAGCATATTGAAGTCCTTTACAACCCCCTGAATAACAAATCTTTCCATTGAACCTTCTTCATCACCACTCGGAATCGAAATGAACTTCCCAATGGGCTCTTCCCACCCATATTTATTAACTAATGTTTCATTCACAATAATGAAATTCAACCCTGTTGAACTCGTGTCAAGAAACTCTCCTTGCACTAATTCCAGGTCCATCAGGCTGAAGTAATCATTATCTACTGTGGCCATACTTACATTATCTTGAAAAGTCTCTCCTTCTTCACTTTGTATGGTGAAGGTGGCACCGGAATCACCAGTTGCTGGCATTAGATTAGTACTAGTCACACCTTTGATGTTAGGGTGTTGCAAATATTTTTGTTTAAGCACTCCATTAGTATCTGGATCCCCGAGCGCAACTGTGTAAACCGCCTCCTTGTTGAACCCCAAATCTTTATTCAACAAAAAGTCAATCTGTTGATAAACAATAAAGGTCGAAACAATCAAAATGATAGAAATGGTAAACTGGAATGCCACAAGAACCCTGCGCAATGATTGACTGCCCATTGTAGGATATGTTCCTTTCAAAATCAAAACAGGCTTAAACGATGATAAAATCACCGAAGGGTAGCTACCAGAAATTATTCCAACCGCTACTGCAAGCCCTATAAGTAAGATGAATATTTCTTTATCAAAAAAATTGATAGTAGCTGGAACTCCTGTTAATTGAACAAAACCATTTTGAAACGCAAGCGCGATCACAGTGCCAAAAGCGACTGATAACGTTGAAATGAACAACGATTCGAAAAGGAACTGAAATGAAATTTGTTTCCTTATTGCACCTGCAACCTTTCTAACCCCTATTTCTTTAGCTCTTAGCGAGGATCTAGCAGTTGCCAGGTTCATGTAATTGATACAAGCAATTAGCAGAATAAACACAGCAACCATTGAAAGTGCATACAACATGTTAATGTTACCCTTGCCGTGCTGATTTTTATCCTTCGATAAATGAATCTCTGTGATCGGGTAAAGATCAAACCATATCGAGAATCCATTATCCGGATCTCCTAATTCCAACCTTTCAACCATTTCGCTCATTTTGTCTGCGATATGTGTAGTTGCAATCCCATTTTTCAACAAAACGTAAGTAATCGTTCCCACACGATCCCAACTAATGTCAGACATTGTGCTCATCGAGACTAGCATACTTGGAGTGAAGTGATTATTTGCTGGAATGTCTTCAATTACTCCAGTCACTTGCATAGCAACCTGATTAACCAGGAGCTGTTTGCCTATCGCATCCGATTCATTTTCAAATATTTTTAGCGCTGTTGTTTTTGTTAACACGACACTATTCGGGGCATCCAACGCAGATTCAGAATCACCCATTAAATAGCTGTATTCTAATATTTTGGTAAGATTTGGATCTGCATAATAAGCTAACGACTGTTTGAACTTCTTTTCTTTGAATTGTATCACAGGACGAGAAAAATGATGTCTTCTTCCGGCAAGTTCTACTTCCGGTAGCTCGCCTTCCAATGTAGGAGCCAGAAGACCTGATCCTGTTATTCCTGTTCGAACTCTACCTCTGAAATTGGAATGATTGTTAACACGATAAATACGTTCTTTATTATCATACCCCTTGTCATAAGAAAGCTCAAAACGAACATAGCCGTAAAGAAGAATAGCAGCAGCTACTGCTACTGATAATCCAAAAATGTTAATGAGTGCATTCGCTTTGTGTCTAGAGAAGTTTCTCGCAGAAGCCTTTAAATATTGATTAATCATAGAGCTGTTTAGAAAAAAGTGGAACTTAAAAGGTTTAATAAGTGATAGGCGGAAAAGCATGACCACAGCAATCAAATATTTGAAATCGGCGTATATCCTGGAAGTTTCCTTTATTCTCCTTGTATGAAGTTCTTCCAAGTCACCCCTGATATCATTGTAGTAATCCTTGTTACAAAAAAATGATAATATCCATTCCCCAATCTTCTTCATGACACTTGATCAAATACTACTTGAGGAATGGATTCCCATAGATCCATCCGTAAATCTTTGGCTTCTTCAAGTGCCTTCTTTCCATGATTAGTAATCGTGAAATAGCGCTTTCTCCTACCTCCTCTCGCATTGGTCTCTTCACCTTCTTTAGATTCTAAAAACCCTTTTTTTTCCATCCTCCTTAACGCTGATTGCAACGCTCCTACACTCACTGCCTTCTTAATTCTGGATTCAATTTCATCTTTAATTGAGACACCATAGGCGTTTTCATGAAGCACACACACGGTAAGCAAAACGATTTCTTCAAAATGACCAAGCTTATAATCTGTCATATCAAAATTCCTATTTGCAGTATTGATACGCAAGGGAACCTAAAAGGTTCAAAATTCCTAATTGCAGTATTGATGGAAACAAAAAAAGCGTAATCAATTGTTACGCTTACCTCACTTGTCCACCGAATCTGTTTCGCTAGAAAAAAGTAGCCGCTTTTTCCATTAAGGTGTGGCTAATCTTAATTCCTGTCTTTTCAATTTCTTTGGGATTTATTGCAATTTTCAGTTTATCCTCCTCCAGGTAAAATCCAATCTCAGCTCCTCTTACTACCAGTGGTTTTTTATCAACCACGAGAAGAATTGGTGAATCAGCAATTTCATTTTGAGCGACAAAGAAATCTCTATTGCTGGCGTCAGGAAGAAATACAATATCACATTCCCCAACATTGCTAAAATCCTCAAGTTGCTTTACCTGAATTTTAGCGTTGCGTTGAACCAGGGCCTCCAATTCGCTTTTGACAGGCGAATCACCGAATACTCCTATGGTAACGTTGTTATTTCCCCAATCGATGTTTCTCACGAGGTTCACTAAGTACATTGCTTGATGTCTATCATGTGCTCCTCCGGGCTTGGCATCAACAATGGAAGCCGATGAAAGGACAAGAACAGAAATAATAATCGAATACAAATAGTTCATAGAATAGCTGATTTTACTTTAAACTATTCTACTACTAACAAGAAATGGGCGTGGCTAAAGAGTGATTGACAAAATCAAATGTCTGACGCGAATATAGATGAAGGGTTGAAAAGAAAAACATCAATTAGATAAGCGGTAATATTTCATAGATTAACACGCCCTATGATTATACAAGGGATCAATGTATATTCGTTATCCAGTATCATCACTAGTTAATTTAAGTCCATATGGAGATGTGGAATTTTAAATTAAAACGATGAAAAATCTTAAATTTTTATTGCTGGTACTTTGTCTCAGTTCATTTGGTGTTTCAACTACTGTACAAGCTCAATCGAAAGAAAAAGAGAAGAAAGAAAAAACGGAGAACAAAAAAAGCGTTTCCAAAGTCAAAAAGAATGAAGATGGAAGTGGCACAAAAATCAGAAAGACTGTTGATCCAGATGGAAACATTAAAAAAGAAAAAATTACCAAAGATGCTGATGGAAATGTGACTCGGTCGTCCGGAGAAAAGCTAGCAGATGGAACACAAAAGAGAGCACGAGGCACTAAAAAAGCTGATGGTTCAATGAAGAAAGCCAAGGGAGTGAACAAAGCCAATGAAAGCAAAAAGAGAACCAGTGGTAAAAAGGGGAAAGTAAAGGTTAAGGAAAAAGAAAGTTAGACTCAAGCGACTACTTGGGTTTGTAAATAGTAAAACAATGAGTACTGAACGAAAATTCAAAAAAGGAGATCAAGTTGTCTTAAAATCCGGCGGTCCCAAAATGACCGTGGATGGCTATGCATGGCATGGAAATTATGAAAGCTTTGACACGGCTATCTGTGTATGGTTTCATGAAACTGAAATGAGAGTAGCCGAATTCAACCAGGATTCAATTGAATTGGCATAAGGTTAACTCCTTTCTTTTTTACCAAACAAGCCATGGATTTCCTGGCCAATGAAATCTTCGGGGAAATTTTCGTCTTGCGGAAATCCTAATTCTATATCCCTGCCGTCAGAAGGGATATAGTTAGTCTTGAAGAGATAATCCCAAACACTCAACGTAAGCCCGAAATTCACACCGAATTTTCTGCTTTCAGGCAATCCTTTAGCATGATGCCATATATGCATTTGCGGATTATTGAAAATGTACTTTAGCGGCCCTAGATTTAATTTGAAATTGGAGTGGTTGAAATGCCCCACTGCTAGCGTGAAGATGTGGATAATGAAAAAGTCTCTAAGTCCAATTCCAATTAATGCTAGTGGTAGATATTCCAAACTTCTGTAAACTACATTTTCCATCCAATGGTAGCGAAGGTGAGCGGCAAAACCCATTTGCTTGACTGAGTGATGGACTTTGTGAAACTCCCACAGCCAGGGAACTCGATGAAGTAAACGATGAACCCACCACTGAACAAAATCTCGAACAATAAATCCAATTAGTAAATGTGCCCAAACGGGCCAACTCATTACCTCGAAAGCTAGCAAATTAGTTATCCCAATGCTTGCCAGCGTTTCATTGAAAAACCGAACAACTACATCGGAAGCGGCATTAAAAATGATCAATGAAAAAAGGAAAAAATTGAAGAACATGTAAAAGAAATCCAGCCAGAAATCCTTTCTAAACTTAGGCTGTTCCTTTCGCCATGGAGTAATCAATTCCAAAGCAAAAAAGAAAGCAGAGACAGCTATCAACCAATAGAAATAATTGTACAAACTAGGATTAAGGATTGAATCCCATAGGTAGCGTGCATAACCGTAGTAACTATCCTTTATTGTCTGCCAATAGTTCATCAAACGCAACAAGTTTTATAATCAACCATGATTTGATATCGCAAGTTCGATCAATTCATCGATCAATTGAGAATAGCTCATACCTTCATTCATCCAAAGTTTTGGATACATGCTAATGCTTGTGAAACCCGGCATGGTGTTTATCTCATTCACAAAGACATTCCCGGATTCATCAAGAAACATGTCAACCCGAGATAATCCTTTGCATTCCAGTGCCTTATAGGCATTAATGGCGGTGTTTTTTAATGCTCCAAGTTCCGTATTTGAGACTTCTGCCGGAATAGTGATTTTAGCTGAAGAAGAATCAGCATATTTTTCATCAAAAGAATAGACTTCACCCGATTGAACCTCTCCTACTCCACTCGCTTTTAGAACATCATTCCCTAACACTGCACATTCAAGTTCTCTTCCAACCAAGCGTTTTTCTATTAAAATTTTGTCATCATACTTAAACGCATCCTCAATCGCGTTTCCCCATTCATTCTCGTTAGCAACTCTCGCGACACCTACGGAAGATCCCATGTTAGCCGGTTTAACAAACATCACATCACCCAATTTCTTGGCGGCTTCTTCATACGAAGGCATAGTATCCCCCTTCCGAATAAGCATCCAATCAGCTACTTGAATACCCTCGGCTCTTAGCAATCGCTTAGCGATTTCTTTGTCCATTGAAACAGCCGAACCGATAACTCCAGGACCTACACACGGAATGTCGAGCACCTGTATCAGCCCTTGGACTGAGCCATCTTCTCCATTGGGTCCATGAAGCACTGGAAAAATCACATCTACTTCTCCTAAACTTGAATCATTCACATAAAAGCAGTTTTTACTTCCAGGCTTGAGTGAAACACTAGAGCCAGTCTCTGGAATTTCAGAACCTAAAGAATCCACTTCCATCTTGAACCACTGACCAGCTTTCGATATTCCAACAACATGAACCTGGTACTTACTCTTGTCTAGTGCTTTTATAATATTCTTTGCCGATCTCAGCGAAATTTCATGTTCGGGAGAAACTCCTCCGCATATGATTACCAAATTTTTCATGTAGCGTAATGTCAAAGAAATAATTCTCTCAATTCAAAATCTTCTCCTTTTCCGAATTTAACCAGGTCGCTCATATTATAATGCTCTAGTGTGTGAATATCTTGTAGTTTGTAGTCATCTCGATCCAATACTTCAATCAACTTAAACTCCGATCGTTCTCCAAAATTGACGAGACAGTAGCTTTCGCCGACCCGCATGCTTGAAAATGCAAGACCCTTCATAAATGCAATTTTATGATGGCATTTTGATATATTTTTGTTTTATGAAAATTAAATTATTCGGCTTCCTATTTGTATCGATATTGATCTTTAGCTGCAAAGATGATGATACCACTGGCGATTACATCGGAACCTGGATTGCCACTAATGTCGAAATCACTGATTGTGAAAACTTTACATTGAACGATTCCCGATCCGTTCAATGTACAGATAACTCATGTTACAAGATAGTTTTCACTGATTCTGCGGCATACTCTTTTCAAAGAGGACTTGAAACTGAACGAGGAACTTGGGGTGCATCTGGCGTTAACCTCACATTTTGCACCGATAATGAAGGTGTAGAAGAATGCAAATCTGCTACCGGCGTTATATCAGTCAGTGGTATGAGATTATCATTTGTAGAAGGAAATGAAGGATGTATTACCGCGTTTATAATGGTTCGAGAAGAAATTATTGACGAAAGTAACCCGGGATAATTTATTACTCCTGGATCAATTGACCATTTTCATAAGTGTACTCGATAGTCATATTTCCTTCCTGATCATACCACCTAGCTAAACCATCTATTTGACCATTTGAATAGTTTGCCTCCTCCATAACCGTTCCATTCGCATAATACTTATACTGAACTCCATTCAGTGCACCATTCGAATAAGCTTTGCGCTCAACAATGCTTCTCCGATTGTATTGCAAAAACTCTCCTTCCAACTGGTTATTGTGATAATAGCCTTTTGATTTTACGTATCCTTGGTTGTCAAAAATCAATTCGGTTCCCTGCTTAACACCATTTAGGTAAGTCGTTATTTGTGTCACCTTTCCCTGCGTGTCATAGCTTGTCCAACTACCATGGTATTTTCCGTTTAAAAAATCCCCTTCACCAACAATTTTATCATCAGCTGTGATCACGGCTTTTTGCAAGCCAGGGATAGTTCCATAATCTTGTAAAGAAGCTCCTGCCGGAATTTGACTTCCTTCAATTTCAACGGTCGGGTTATTGGAAGTTGAACAAGCTGCGAAAATCACTGCAGCCAATACATACATTGGTTTCATTTTTTGCCTAGAATTTTCGGTATAATCTCTTTGGAAATTTTAATTCTATTCACAAAAATGACATAAATGGAACAAACAAAAACAATGACTGCTAGTAAAAAAAGATAACCTCCGTCATCCATTACCACGATTCCAAGTTCAGTAAGATGAAGACCTATTGCGCCAATCATAAGTCCTAGACCTAAGAGCCCTCCTATCCAGGCTGTTCCCGGAATTATAAGTAAAACCGAAGCAATCAATTCAAAAATTCCGACTGCCCACCTACCTTCAGGTTCCATACCACATTTTTCGAAAATGTACATAGATTCCGGAGATCCGGTGAATTTGAAATAAAGGGTTTGCAGCATGATTACTGCCGCCAAAAAGCGAGCAATAGTGTAAGTAATGTTTTTAGGCATGATAGAGTGAGTTAGTGATGTTAATTTTAGGTAATTAGCATGAAAGCGAAGTTGTGAAAAAAAGTTGGTTGATATACGGAACTCTGATGGGATTGCTCATGATTGTCCTGGAAGTGACTCATTATAAGGCAATTGTGAAAGACATCCGAATTGAGCTGTTTGGAGCCCTGGTAGGCATTTTATTTATGGCCTTAGGAGTTTGGCTAGGCATGACCTGGTTCAAAAAGACCAATAAGCATGAAAAATATGATGCTAGTAAACTAGGTCTTAGTCAGCGTGAAGTGGAAGTTCTTCAGTTGCTTTCACAAGGGTATTCCAACCAAGAAATTGCGGACAAACTGTTCGTTTCCCTAAACACCATTAAAACCCACATTCAAAAGATTTATCAAAAGCTAAATGCCAAACGAAGAACACAGGCCATTCAAAAAGCCAGAGAGTTGGCTTTAATTACTAACCCTAACGAGTGAATGAGCTAAATCACCCGAAAGGATGATAGAAAAAACCTAACCGAGCAATTGTTTTGCTCAAAAACAAAAACCTATGAAAACTAATGCGATCAAATACGGAGCGATAAGTGGCCTAATCATTGTCAGTTCCTGGTTCATTTCATATATGCTATGGGGTGATGAACTTCCTTTTTCGGGCTCAGAATTAGTTGGTTATGCGATAATGCTTGTTGCATTGACAGCTGTATTTATGGGCATCAAGAATAAGCGAGACAGTGAACCGAATGCGACTTTCACATTTAAAGATGGTTTTCTTACTGGCCTGGGAATCATTGTCGTCGCTTCGGTAATCTATGTAATTGGTTGGATGATCTATATGCCAACCTTCGCCCCAGATTTTGCAGATAAGTATCAAAGCTCACAAATTGAGCTTATTCAAAACTCCGGTGCATCTGAAAGTGAAAAACAAACACAAATAGAAGAGTTGAAAACCACTATCGAAAACTATAAGAAGCCGCACATAATGGCAGCTTTTACTTTCATGGAAATATTCCCGATCGGCTTATTGGTGACAATAATTTCTGCATTGATTCTCAAAAGAAAAGAATAGATTCTTTCGTCAAGTACCACGTAAGGCTGTGTTGTACGACAGCCTTTTTTTATTTATTCTCGTTATCATTGCCGCGTAAGAAAAAAGCAAAAAATTGCATGATCCAAGCAAATGCTACTAATTCTGTCCTGACCAAGAAATTCTCAACACTACTCTTTTTCTGCATTTTGACCACATTCTGTTCAATCGAATCCTATGGTCAGAGTACAACTGTGGATTTGGGCTATCGCATCAATCCCATTTACTCCAGAGGTTTTCGGCAGCCCTTGTATGAGGGTGATAGAGCTGGCTTTTTTACCATGCAGCGTACCCGTTTGATGCTTAATTACTCTAACAAAGACAGTCTCAATGCTCAAGTTATTCTTCAAGATCGACGAGCCTGGGGTGAAGCCAGCGATCGAGCAGATATTTCTGAAGTTGCGATTTTTCGAGCATGGGTAGAAAAATATTTCACTCCTGAGCTTTCAATCAAACTAGGTAGACAAGGCCTGATTTATGATGAGCAAAACATATTCGGCGGGCTTGATTGGGCTGGCACCCTTGCGCATGATGTTGCTTTAACAAAGTATGAATCGAACAAAATCAAAGCTCATCTAGCCTTAGCGTTCAACGCTAATAGAGTCAATGAATTAAAACGTGATTTCTTCAGGCCTAACCTTTACAAAAACCTTCAATTTCTATGGGTAAGGAAAGAATGGGAAAAGGTGAAGTCCTCCTTTTGGTTTGTCAATCATGGGTTGGAAAAAGCGGATACCACGGTAGCATATACGCAAACTATTGGGACAAACACTCAGATTCAGTTGAATCCAAGATTTAGGTTTCGAGGAATTTATTTCCAACAAATCGGAAGGGATGTGACCAATCGAAAGGTAAATGCTCACTTTCTATCAACCCACTTTACCTATCTAGCAACAAGCAACTTGCGGCTAACCCTTGCACTAGATAAAATGTCCGGATCCAATGTCAGAGAACTAAACGATCCATCTGCAAAAAGTAAAACCTACGATAACTTGTTCGGATTACGCCATGGAAGATTTGGGTACCTAGACTATTTCTATCTCTTGATCGAACCGACTGCCGGTCTTCAAGATTATTATGTCAAGCTTGACTACTCTCCTTCTAACAAGTTGATATTTAAGAATTTACTTCACTACTTTCGAACTGACCAAGATTCGTATGCAGCTGGTGATCTCACTTTTTCAAATCCGCTGAACTCATTCTTAGGAGTAGAGAATGACTTAGTAGTCACCTATAAGTTTAGCAATGACTTCAATGCAAGTTTCGGTCATTCTATCATGTTTGGATCGAACACACTGGATCAAATGTTTGGTGGTCGAGAAAGCCAAGAAAACCAGGTTTTTTATATGGTTATAGAAGCTTCCCCTCGATTATTTGAGAAAAAGGCTGAGTAGTTTTCATGAATTCTAATCCGCTTAAGATTTCACTGATTGTATTTAATTTTTAAATGTCGTGTTAATGACACCTTTTTATGCAATATTTGAAAAAGTAACCAGCTTAGCTAGCCACTATGAAGTTCAATTTTTTTCGGAATCTTAAGGTTCGGGATAAAATACTTGTATCCTTTCTGATTATCACTGCACTTTATGTGGTGAATATTCTGTACAATATTTCAAGTCTCAACTCAATCAAGGCCAATGTTGATAGCATTTACAACAATAGAATGCTCAGCATTAATTCATTATTGGAAGCAGATCGTGATGGCTATCAGTCGAGATTGGAAATAACCGAATCAATCAGTGCACTCTCTGATAGCATCAGCTTATTAACCACCGATTTCCAACCTAAGATTGATGCAATGAACGAGAACCTGGATCAAATAGAAACAAGATTCAATACGTTTCGTGATGTGTATTTATCCACCGGCGGAGTTGAGCATGAAGCGTTCGGAACTTTTGATGAGCACCTATCCATGGTTAAAACTCATACCCAAAACATTGAAAACTACATCAGTAGCAAGAATCTTGATCAATTAAAGAACATCTATTACGGCGACTATAACCAGGACTTTGAATTGATGAGGAATGCGATTGATCAACTTACTGGAGTGAGCTACGACCAAACCAAAGTGGAGTATGAGGAAAGTGTGGCAATGGCCGAACAGATCTCTCGCCTGTCTATCTATTTTTTCATTGGTGTTTTTCTTGTTCTGGTAATCTCTGGCATTTTACTCACCAAAAGCATTGTCGAGCAATTGGGATGCGAACCGAAAGAAGCCGCTCAGATCGCAAACAATCTCGCCAAAGGTGATCTGACACTTCACATTTCTAAAAAATCAGAAAAGGGCTTGTATCGAGATCTTAAAACGATGGTTGATAAGCTTAAAGAGGTTTTAGAAAACGTGATCATCGTAGCAAACAATCTAGCTACCTCCTCCAAAGGTCTCTCTTCTGTTTCTCAGGACGTAAGTCATGGGGCCAGTCAGCAAGCCGCATCTGCTGAAGAGTTATCAGCGGCAATGGAAGAAATGGCCTCTTCGATTGAACAAAATGCTGTCAATGCAAGAGAAACGGAAAACATTGGAAAGAAAGCTGCTACGGATATCACCGATGGAAATGAAGCGGTATCTCATACGGTCTCAAGTATGCGAACCATTGCAGAGAAAATCAAAATCATTGGTGATATCGTAAGACAAACAAACATTCTGGCCTTGAATGCGGCAGTAGAAGCTGCTCGAGCGGGTGAACATGGAAAAGGCTTTGCTGTTGTCGCCTCAGAAGTCAGATCGCTAGCAGAGAGAAGTCAGCAAGCAGCAGCTGAAATTGATGAGCTATCACAAACCAGTGTGAGCATCGCAGAGAATTCAGGTGAAGTTCTTTCACAAATCGTTCCTGATATTTTGAAGACCTCCGAGTTAGTACAAGACATTGTTAGGACATCAAACGAACAGAACGAATCCTCTCAACAAGTGAACCATTCCATCCAAGAACTTAATGAGATTGTCCAACGCAACGCGGCTAACGCAGAGGAAATGGCCAGCAGCAGTGAAGAATTGACCGCTCAAGCAGAAAGCTTGAAAGATCTTATTTCATTTTTCTCGTTTGATGAGAAAGGCAGGAAAAGACATTCTTCTAAGTAATTCAAGCAAGCATTCTACCGTCCAATTCATCCTCCAAATTCACATAATTGAGTTTTTCCATTTTATCCACTTCCAAGGAATAGAAATCAAATTCCTCCACCACTTTACCAACCAACCGATAAATGGCTCTTCCTCGAAAAGGGTACTTCGCAGCAGAAGGCGGAAAGTGAACCGTATCAATGAACTGGCCTTCGTAATCAATAAACGTCCCAAAATTCATTTTCTCTCCTCTTGAAGTCCCCGTATTCTTTATTGCCACCAAGTAACCATACATCGTTACCGTTTGATTCAAATGATCTCCCAATTGTCGATTCAAAATCCCATCTTTATATCCTCTATCGAGCAATTCAAATGGATTACAGAGTGGAAATCCGAGCAAATCCATTTCATCAAAAGCATCCTCACGGATATCGTAATACAACGGTGGCAAGGTCCATTGCTTCATGGGCACTTCGAACAAACTATGTTTTTTAACCTGAGGTACTCCAGCACCCATAACAAAATGAACCTGCCATAACAACTCCTTTTTTGACAACCCAATGAACCGCAATGCTCCCGCCCTCACCAGAATCTTTATTTGCTCCAAAGAGATTTTCACTCGATTAATAAAATCATCCAAATCCAGAAATTGCCCTGAACATAGGCGTTCAGACAAGATCGAATCGACGGTGCGTGTATCCAATTCTTTCACCATTCCAAATCCCAGGTAAATCGTACGACCGAAAATGACGGACAAAACTTCACTGTTATTAACACATGGAGCCTCTATCGCAGCACCTCGCATTCGAGCCTCATGCACATACAGTTCAGGTCGGTAAAATCCACCGCCGTTATTGATCACAGCAACCATATACTCTAATGGATAATAGGTTTTCAGAAACAATGCTTGGTAACTTTCTACCGCATAAGAAGCTGAGTGACCTTTGGCAAAGGCATAACCTGCAAAACTCTCGATCTGCCTCCAGATATCAGCAGACAGTTCATCGGAATACCCAACATCCTTGCAATTCGAAAAGAATTTATCTTTCACTTTCATAAACTCATCACGAGAGCGATATTTTCCAGACATTCCTCTTCGCAGCACGTCTGCTTCTCCAAGTGTGAGTTTTGCAAAATAGTGTGCCACTTTAATCACGTCTTCCTGGTAAACCATCACACCATATGTATCCGGCATAATATCAAGCAAAATAGGATGCGCATCTTTTTGACGTTCCGGGAATCGGTACCGCAAAATGTATTCACGCATCATTCCTGATTTAGCCACACCAGGCCTGATAATGGAACTAGCAGCAACCAATCCCATGTATTCATCTACCTGTAGTTTTTTCATCAGCATACGCATGGCTGGAGATTCGATATAAAAGCATCCGATGGCGTCTGCATTTCGCAAATGATCAGCCACCAAAGGATCCGACTTGAATCGCTTGAAATCGTGAATATCGATGGGTGGATCATCGGGGCAATTATTGGCAATCACTTCCAACGAGTCTTTGATTTTTCCCAAACCCCGCTGACTCAAAATATCAAACTTGAACAAGCCAACATCTTCAGCCACGATCATGTCAAAGTGCGTGACGGGATACCCTTTGGGAGGAAGAGAAGTCGCTGTGAAATAATGAATAGGCCGATCGGATATCAAAATTCCACCGGCATGAATACTTAGATGGCTCGGAAAACCCTTGATTCGGTCACTATACCGTAGAATAAGTTGACCGATATGATCCAACTCTTTCATTGGTGTCTGACTAACCTTCTCAATTTCATGGGCAGGCAAACCAAACACCTTCCCCAGCTCTCGTATCGTAGACCTGTATTGGAAGGTGTTGTAGGTGGCTAACAGAGCGACTTTCCGACCTTGGTCAGACTGCCCAAATCGTTCAAAAATGTATCGAGTAATATCATCCCGATCTTTCCAGGAAAAATCAATATCAAAATCTGGTGGATTTTGCCGGAAAAGGTTGATGAATCGCTCAAAATACAAATCCAGCTCAATAGGATCCACGTCGGTTATTCTCAGCAAATAGGCAACCACACTGTTCGCTCCACTTCCACGACCTACGTAGTAATAGCCCTTTTTCCGAGCGTAATCAAGAATGTCCCAATTGACCAGAAAATAGGACACAAACCCTTTAGATTTAATAGTATCCAACTCCTTTTCAAGCCTATCCATAATCTCTTCGTCAGGATTTTCTCCATACCGATAAGGCAAGCCTTCATAACATAACTTGGTAATCAACTCAATATCTTCAGTTTCAGATCCCGAGTAGGTTTTGATGTTTTGATGGTGTTCTGGATCATTGAAGTCAAAGTGAATTTCACAGCTCTCAAGAAGTTTCTTTGTGTTTACAATGATTTCAGGGTAGTCCTTATAGTACTCAAATAACTCTCCAATTGGATACATCACATCCGTATGCTTCCCTTCCTCGTCTTTTGATAACTTACTAAGCAATGCGTTCTTATCAATGGCCCGAAGTAAACGGTGCATATTGAAATCGACTTTTGTCTTTTTAAAAGAAGCCGTTTGAAGAATAACCAGTTTTTCGGTTTTTTCTTTCCAGGGTGTCAAAGAGAGGTTGATAATATCCTCAGGTCTGACACCCAAAAACTCATACTCGGCAAGCACTTTGGTAAATGAAAAATGAAAAGGATAAATAACATACACGTTTTTAAAAGCTGGTGCATGATCGGGAAATTCTTTCTCTTCGTGAAGATGATCAGATAGGTACTCATTCAGTTCCTGGAACCCTGCATTGTTCCGAGCAATTCCAATGAACTTTTGTTCCGCTCCATTTCTAAAATCGATTCCAAGAACGGGTGACACATCATATTTGTGAGCAAGGCGCACAAAGTTGAGGCTTCCAGCAGTTGAGTTAATATCTGTCAACGCCAGTTCCCCCACTCCATTTTGCTGAGCAAATCCAAGCAACTCTTCTATCGAAAGCGTGCCGTATTTGAAGCTGTAATATGTGTGTGTGTTTAAATACATCTAACTCATTTGACGATTTATTGATTTTATGATTTATTCGATTGCCTTAAATGATGAGGTGAATCCAAAAATCTAAAATCCTACAATCGCCAATCCAGCAATCGTCAATCCTCCTCACGCTACCTTCGAAACCCGCATATCACCTTTGAATGGATTGAATGTTCGCACCGCATCAATTCCCAGTCCTTTCGCCCGGACGATCATCTTATCTCCATGCTTATGCCTAATCTCGTCCATCGCCTGATAGAGGTTGATAATCTCGCCAGTATCTTCAAAAAGATTGATCTGATAATTCCCATGAACCAAGTGACTGAACCGAACACCCACCAGTCGTACCAGGAGACGCTTATCAAACAACCGATCGAACAATTCTGAAACTCTCGGAATTAAAATATGGTCCGCGGAAGTGTATGGTATCCGCATCTGTTGCGTGTAAGTATTAAAATCAGAATACCTGATCTTTATAGCAATGCAAGCCGTCAACTGTTGATCTTCTCTGAGTTGAAAAGCCAAATGTTCCGTCATTGCCAAAATGATCTGCTTCAACTTAATCACATCCGTGGTATCCTTATCAAAAGTGCGTTCCGTAGAGATCGACTTTTTTTCAGAATATGGCACCACCGGAGATTCATCAATACCATTTGCTTTTTCCCACATCACTACGCCATTTTTTCCAAAAATCTGTCGCAACATATCTCTTGGCATCTCTTGTAACGTTTTTACTTTTCGCACTCCCAAGCCCACTAATGTTTGATGCGTTTTCTCTCCAATCATCGGGATTTTATTGACTGAAAGTGGAGCCAGAAACGGGCGTTCTTTTCCGGTTTCAATACAAAGCTTGTTGTTGGGTTTGGCTTCTCCCGTCGCTACTTTGGAAACAGTCTTGTTTTTAGAAAGGCCGAAAGAAATAGGGAGTCCGGTTTCGTCAATTATCTTCTTTCTCAGCTCAGTAGCCAGCTTGTAGCATCCGAAAAATCGATCCATACCAGTTAGGTCAGCATAGAATTCATCAATGGAAGTTTTTTCAAAAATCGGTACATGATCTTTGATTATTCCAGAGACTATTTCTGAAAACTTGGAATAATCTGCATGACTTCCTTTGATTAAAACAGCTTCAGGACAAAGCTGCATTGCCAACTTCATAGGCATAGCCGAATGGATCCCAAATTTACGCGCCTCATAACTACACGCAGCAACAACTCCCCTGTCACTCGTGCCACCAATAAGAATCGGTTTTCCATTTAAGCGACTGTCTCGCAAACGCTCAACAGACACAAAAAAAGTATCCAGGTCCATGTGGACAATAGAAGATGACTGCATAAAGTAAAGTTACCATATTATTTTTAGTAATACTAAAAATATTAGTAATTAATTTAAACACCCTTCAGCTATTTTTATTGGCCTCAAAAAGCATTAAAATTGAACAAGATTTAATAACCCAACCAGATGAAATCTATCAACAAAATACTCACCTTATCATTTGTGGTTTTTCTCTTTGGCTGCACAACTATTCCTGACAAAGAACAAGGAAAGTCAGCAGCAGAATTAGCTGAGGAACAAACCATCCATGATATTGATCAATTGTTGAAAGATCTCCCGCCACCATCACTCGTTCCATTCACACTTAAATCCATCGGGGCAGGTTTTGACAGAGAACACATTCACAGCATTGAAGTGATAGATAGATATGAAGGCAATCGAGACAAATTAGCTTTAAACATGGGAGTATATGCTTCTGACATCAGCTATCTCGCAGCATATGGACACGAAGAAGATTGCATTGATTATTTAAAAGCTTCACATGGAATCGCAGAAAGCTTGGGAGATTCCGCTATTTATGATCAATCACAACTTGATGAATTCAAGGGACACATAAAAGATCAAAACGAGGAAGAAATTTCTAAGCTTCTGGGTAAGCTATTTTTGAGTACGAGTGTACAAATGGAAGAGGATCATCATTTGACGATGGCTGGATTGGCTCTTACAGGCAGCTTCGTTGAAGGACTTTATCAAGCGCTTCTAACAATCGAAACATTCCCTAACACGGAGGCAAATAAAAGATTACTTGAGCCTCTGGTTAAAATAGTAATTGAGGAAGAGAAGGCTTTAGCAGACATCATCACTGTACTTAAGGACCTTCCTTTTGATGAGACAATCGCTGAAATGATCATTGAGCTATCTATCCTCGACAAAATCTACAAAGGCGATATGAAAGAAATTGATGAAAAAATGAAGAACGACCCTAATTTCATTTTGACTAGGGATGCTGTTAGAGATATCACGATAGAACTTAAGAGGATTCGACGAGATATTATCGAATAAGATTTTTCACCTAACCTAATCGAAGCATTGGACGTGAGTTCAATGCTTTTTTTATTATAGCCATAGTTGACGTATTGAACCGGGGATTAGTTCTCAAACTTTACCGTCAAACGAATAAAATCGCTTGCCCCGTCTCCCGCCTGAATTTCATGAACGAAAATAAGGCCTCTTTCACTTGCCTGAGATTCTTTTTCGCTATCCGTTTCGAACGCGATCACATCACCGGCAGCAAGGTCTTCACTCCTTTGTTCTCTCGTTCCAGCAGTTCCAGCTTCAAACGCATTATAAATTTCAGGAAACGTAGCAGCATCAAATTCAGCCTCTGTTAGATCGGTTTTTCTAAAAACAGTTGAATTCCTCTGGGACCATTGATCTATTCCTTCAAAGTTGACGAGCGGGTAATCAAAAATCGATGCAAGTACTGCACTGTTGTTGGTAGCGTCATAATAATAGCCAAAATCAATATCTCCCGTGATGTCTGTCATCTCCGAGTTAATCTGTGCGATCGTCCAAGAAGACTGCTCATTCGATGTGGTGAAAAAAGTAGTCGATGTACTTGCTCCTCCAACACCCGATTGAGGTGGATTAAGACTAAATTCAGGTGCGATTAAAATCGAAGGCGGATTCACCCCGACGCGAAAGAAAGCAATAGCTGTCTGATCATCATCATCTCTCAACAGGAACTCTACATCCACAACTGAGGCAGCAGCCAGTTCCTTTGTAGTCTCCGTAAATCTGTATTGAAAAATCTCTCCTGTCTGACCAGGCACTTGAGGAGGTCTTACCGTGGCATTTACATCATCTCTAACTTCATCCACAATTGTTGTGATTGTTAGTGACTTAAACCCATTTGGAGCTTCAACATCTACAGAAGTAGTAATTTCTTCTCCAACATCAGCATTACCAAAATTAGGAGTCAACGTGATAGTTGGCGGACCACTAAATTCGCTATTGGTACAACTTATGAGTGTGAGTACTAATGAAAGCGACAATAAAGTTGAAAATAATCGAATCATTTATCTAGTATCTATTTTAAATGTCAAAAATGTATCCCATAGCCCCTGGAGAACTGCTCCTTGTAAGGAGGCTGCCCCAGTAGGATTGAAACTGTCGTATCCAATAGAATTAGGAAATCTGTTCATCGGAGCTGTAATATTAATGCTTTGAAAAACAGTTTGACCCTTCTGGTTTATGTAATAAACGTTATCAAACATATTATTAGGCTGAGCTATAGATACGACGTGCAGATCATTGATTTTGGTAGGGAAATACCTCAAACCAGAATACCTGAACGGTTTATTCTTGTTTAGGTTGAAATAAAAATCCGGAGTTTCATTGAATAATTTTCCAAAGCTTGTTCGGAACTTGCTTGGATCAATCTGTGACTGTCCAAAACCAGCATGAGCAACTGTGATGAATACAACAAGAAAAGGGACAAACTTAAATCGTGATGACATAATCGCTTGGGTTTAGTATTAAGTTAAATAAAAACCTGACGAACCCCAATTTGATACGGTTAATGAAACAAAAAAAGTCACCCATCAAATGGATGACTTCTAAGTCTTTAAGGCGATAGTTATTTATCTTCCTTTTTTGCCTTCGGAGCTGCCTTTTTCTTGGGAGCAGCCTTTGTTTCCTTTTTCTCGGCCTTAGGCGCAGTTTCCTTCTTTTCTGTTTTCTTAGCAGCAGGCTTTGATTCTTTCTTTGCAGCAGGTTTTTTCTCCGCTTTTGGAGCTTCCTTCTTTTCTGCCTTTGGAGCCGCCTCTTTCTTTTCGGCTTTTGGAGCTGCTTCCTTTTTAAGAGTCTCGGCTTTAGGTGCGGCTGCTTTGACTTCTTCTTTTTCAGCTTTGGGTTCAGCCTTAGCTTTTCCTTTTTTGGCAAATTCAGCTTTTATAGCCTCAATGTCTACATTTTTTATTGTCGGACGTGAGTTCAACCGCTTGATGGTATTTACACGGTTTTTAGCAACGTTCTTATTTTTTCTACCTTTTCGCTCTAGTCTGGTAACAGCCATTTTTATCTATGCTTTTAAAATCGAGGTGCAAAATTAGGGGATTCAGTAGTTTTGTCCAAAATCAATTCTGAATGTCTAAAGCCAAGCCTTCATTACCCAAAGGAACTCGCGATTTCGGCCCTGAAGTTTCAGCAAAAAGGAACTACATCATCGATGTAATCAAGCGTAATTTCAAAAGGTATGGCTTCAGTCAGTTGGAAACTCCTTCGATGGAGAATCTCTCCACTTTGACAGGAAAATACGGCGAAGAAGGTGATCAATTACTATTTAAAATTTTGAATTCCGGTGATTTTCTGAGCAAAACAAACGAGGAAGACTATAGGACTGGAAGCAAAAGCATCACTCCAAAAATTTCCGAAAAAGGATTGCGGTATGATTTAACTGTCCCATTCGCCCGCTATGTGGTGATGCACCAAAATGACATTGCATTTCCCTTCAAAAGATTTCAAATCCAACCGGTATGGAGAGCCGATCGACCCCAAAAAGGTAGATACAGAGAATTCTATCAATGTGACGCGGATATCATTGGAAGTAGGTCCAATTGGAATGAAGTGGAATTAGCGCTTCTGATCCAAGATGTCTTTAAAGATTTAAGATTAGAAGATGTAGTGATCAAAGTGAATCACCGTGAAATTCTTTTTGCCCTGGCTGGTTATGTAGGTTTGAATGACAACAAAGTCGGCTTTTGTGCTGAGCTTGATAAGTTAGATAAGGTTGGAGCAGATACAGTAATGGGAAAGCTAACGGAGATGGGCGGTGATCAAAACAAAATCCAAGAAGTAATGGAATTGATTGGCTCCCCAGTTACTGACATTGATTCATTGGAAAATGTGGTAGAAAAAGTAAAAACCATTGATCCAGAAAATCAAGGCATTTCAGAAGCTTCTAACTTCTTCAAATCAGTTAAGCGTACTGCAAGAAGTAATGTTCCTTTTGAAATTGACTTAAGCCTGGCAAGAGGTCTCTCCTATTATACGGGAATGATTTTCGAAGTAAAGCCTACATCCGTTCAAATGGGAAGTATTTGCGGTGGTGGACGCTATGACGATTTGACCGGTATTTTTGGATTACCGGATATTTCTGGTGTTGGAATCTCTTTTGGTCTTGACCGAATTTATGATGTATTGGAAGAACTCAATTTATTTCACTCAGATATATCCCAACCTTTACAAGTGCTTGTTGTGCATCAAGCAGGCGATTCTGGCGAACAAAATTTCGAGCACAGCCAACAACTTGTGACAGAGTTAAGGACTCAAGAAATCGATTCAGAACTGTATCCTGATCCCGTAAAAATTCAAAAACAATTCAAGTATGCGGACAAAATCAAAGTTCCGTATGTGATTGTGGTTGGAGATGAGGAACGAGAAAGTAAGACCTATTCACTTAAAAATATGGTGAGTGGTGAGCAACAAAAGCTTCCGCTGAATGAGCTGATAAAATCACTTCAGGGTTAATTTTATTCTGATTGTTGCGTTATAGCATAATGTCCACGAGGATAGTCACTTCTTTTTTGCTTATGATTCCATCGGTGCTTTTTGCACAGATGCTCAGCAATAATGGACTCTTTTCCGTGGACTTTGACAATGGCTGTAATCCCTTTGAAATCAATGTGACACCTTTGGACTCATTTGGTCCAGGTGCACCACGATTCTACTTCTATGGTGACGGTTCTCCAGAAACCACTTCTACAACTTACACTTACAATACGTCCGGAAGCTATGAATTGGTGCTAATCATTGGAACTGGGGCAACCACGGCCAGGGACACACTCGCTGTGAACGTCTTTGATCCAACTGAGACTAACTTCTCTGTCGAGAAATGTGGCTTAAACGGAATCTCAGTTACATCAGAGGAAGAGACCTATGATTTCATTCGCGTGTATTTCACCCCTACTGATTCAGCTACATTAACTCTAGGTCAGTCAGCATTTCATTTGTATTCAACCAATACAAGCCAGTCTTTTCAGACCAAGGGTTTTTATAACGGTGGAAAGGAAAACTGTACAGTGTTCAATCATACCATCGACCCACTATCGACACTCACCACTCCGACTATTAATTCTGCTTCAGTAAAAGAGACTTGCCGAGACTTTTTCGTTCTTGAAATGGACATATCGGGTTATGACTCCTTGATCGAATACCAAATTGAAATCGAACAATCGAGTACATCGGTTATCTATACTGGAAAGATCAATGATAATCAGGTTCTTGTTGAAGATATTCCTTATACAAAAACTGAAATCCAATATTGTGTTCAAATCAATGCGATCGACAATTGTACCAGCAACACGCGAGAAGGCCAGCCACTTTGTCAAGACATTAATGAGCTATCGTCAACGCCTTTTGCGAATTTGTATTCCAGCTATACGGCTAATTCAGTTTTCATTAATCTCGATTCAGTAAGTTCTGGAAATCTTGAAATCTATCGGAAGCTTGGAGAAACGGGAAACTTTGAACTGCGAAACTCTGTCCAAAACGCTCACTCCGATCCTATTGGATCCCTGGCTCGAGCCTATTTCTACCGAATCGATTACGTAGATTCTTGTGGAGAAGTGCTTTTTTCAGCGGAAACAAACCCACCGTTACTAACTTCAGAGACATTAGAAGAAAACAGTTACCGAATTTCTTACACCGAACCTTCAAATGTTTTCTCAAACGTTTTGTCCACTACCTACGAGCTCGGAAATCAAACGACAGTCACCGAGCCAATCACCTCTTCCACATTTGACATTGGACTTGATCCTTTGAATGGAACACGTCAGTTCCTGCAGGCAACCGTTGAATACCAAGACGGCCCGATGGTTACTTCAAATCAAATCACCTATAAGTATAAATCAATCATTCATGTGCCGACTGCTTTTACTCCAAACGGAGATGGCTTGAATGATACTTTAGAATTATTTGGCCTGCCCACTGAAGAAGCAACTACTAAAATTTACACAAGATGGGGACAACTCGTTTATTCCTCAACAGAACCTACTCCAGGCTGGGACGGTTTAATAAGTGGAAGCCTCGCTCCAGCAGGAGCATATTTGTACGAAGTAACATTTGAAGATTCTGACGGAGAAAAGGTGGTACAAAAAGGTACTTTTGCATTAATCAAAAAATAGCGAACATGTTTGACATGATGAAAATGATGGGCAAGATGAAGGAGGTCCAACAAAAGATGAAAGAAGCCCAAGATCAGCTTAAGGATATTACGACTGTTGGCGAATCTGGCGGTGGAATGGTAAAAGCCACAGCTAATGGACAAAAGGAGATTATTGGATTGGAAATTGATGAATCGTTAATCAACCTCACCGATAAAGACATGATGCGTGATTTGATTATCGCAGCATCAAATAAAGCGCTAAGAGAAGCCGAAGAAAAATCGAGGGAACACATCAAAAAATCAACGGAAGGACTGATTCCTAACATCCCGGGATTGGATCTATCAGGAATGGGATTGGGTTGATGGCAAAAGTTGCTGTTGTCATACTTAATTACAATGGTCGAGATTACTTAGATCAGTTTCTTCCATCAGTCATTCAACACTCTCAAGAAGCGGAAGTTATTGTGGCGGACAATGCTTCTTCCGACGACTCAATACAGTTCTTAAAGGACAATTTCGCTGAAATCAGGCGAATAGAATTATCAGAAAATTTAGGATTTGCTGGAGGTTACAATGAGGCCTTGAAGAAAGTTGAAGCCGAGTACTTTGTGCTTTTGAATTCAGACGTTGAAGTTTCCGAAGGTTGGCTAAAGTCAATCACCGAATTTTTAGACCAAAATAATTCTTACGCCGCTTGCCAACCTAAAATCCTGGACTTCAACAAAAAGGAACATTTCGAATACGCTGGTGCTTGCGGCGGATTTCTTGACCTGTTTGGCTATCCTTTTTGCAGAGGAAGAGTATTTAATTCGTTGGAAAAAGATGAAGGACAATATGATGAGCCCACTGACATTAATTGGGCTTCAGGAGCCTGTTTGATAGTTCGATCAAAGGTTTTTTCAGAAGTTGGAGGTTTCGATCCCGATTTCTTTGCTCATATGGAGGAAATTGATCTTTGCTGGCGTATTCAAAGCAAAGGACATAAAATCAAAAGCATTCCTTCTTCAGTTGTTTATCATGTAGGTGGTGGAACGCTCTCAAAATCAAGTCCTTTCAAGACCTATCTAAATTTCAGAAATGGTTTAAGCCTGATTATCAAGAATATGCCTTTCTCACAACTTATATGGAAACTGCCAGTTAGGATTTTACTCGATTGGATTGCGGCACTTAAATTCTTGTTGGATGGAGGCCCAAGACATACACTCGCCGTATTCAGGGCTCATGCTAAAGCTTTACTGCTATTATTTAAAACATTACGTAAGCGGAAGAAACCTTTCACACCAATTGCCACACCTTATTCGATTGTTTTCAGATACTTTATAAAACAGGAAAAGCGGTTTTCAGATCTTTAATAATACCAGAGTGTATTATGTCTTCTTCTGAGCACTTTTCTGAAATTCATAATGAAAGCAAGTGCCAGATACAGAATTACAGGAGATCCAAACGTTAAAAAGGAGCTGTAGATGAAAAATAGGCGGATACTTGACGTAGGTATCTTGAATTTCTCTCCTAGCCTATTACACACTCCAAAGGCATATTTTTCAAAAAATTCCTGCATAATTCTTAATAGTTACACAAAGATAATGCATATCAAAATAGATATGTACGTGTTTATTGTTCGAGAAGGTAATTTTTCTTTTAATTTGCACACTTAAACTTGGATTAAACATAATTATTGTTTGTACTAACTAAAAAAATGAATCAAATGAGAAAATTTAACCTAGCCATAGCGGTAGCTGCATTCGCTATCCTGCTTTCTGGCTGTAAGCTAGACCAGATGATAAAGCTGGCTCAGGAAAATGACCTTCAGGTAAATCCAAATCCTCTTGAAGTCCATGGTGGTGATGTACCGTTCGAATTGTCTGCGGTCCTTCCTCCTAAAATGCTTCCTGCAAGCACAAGCTTTACGCTAAATACAATTTATCAATACGGAGACCAGGAAGTGAATGTAGGTTCTGTGGTATTCACTGCTGACGATTTCCCAAATAGTTCTACAACTACTTCAAGAAAAGCGGAAAATTTTTCATTCCCATACGTTGACGGTATGAACCCAGGTACATTGTACATCCAAGGAGTTGCTACTGACACAAGAAATGGAAAATCTAAATCTACTGAAAGACTTGCAGTAGCTCAAGGTTTGGTACTTACTTCTCAGTGGGTTCAAAATGTGGCTTTTGCTTCTTATGCAGATCACGGATATGATGACAGAGAAGAGCTTATCCCAACTAACGTGGATTTCTACTTTGATCAAGGAAGATCAAACCTTAGAACTTCTCTTAGCTATGATGGAACTTCTAACCGTTCAAAAAGAGACGAGCTTAGCGCTTTCATCGCTGAAAAGAACGTTACAAGAACAGTAACCATTACAGGTACTCACTCACCTGAAGGTACTGAAACAATAAACACTGACCTTTCTGGAGATCGTGCTGGAACGATTGAAAAATACTACAGAGGCCGAATGGACAGATATGATTATGCAGGTGCTGCAGATTCAATCGAATTCATTCTTAAGCCAGTAGTTCAGGATTGGGCTGCTTTCAGAAATGCTTTGGCAGAGTATGACGGTATTGATGCTTCTGCTAAATCTCAATACAACAACATCATTAACGGATCTGGATCTTTCGAGGAAAAAGAAAAAGAAATGCAAAAGCTTTCTTCTTACAGAAAAGTATTCAATGATGTTTATCCTGGATTGCGATCTGCAAAAACTGAAGTACTTACTGTTAAGCCTAAAAAATCAAACGCTCAGATAGCAGTGCTAGCAAAAGCAATCACAAGCGGTGATGCTGAAGCTGACACACTTTCGAACGAAGAGCTTATGTTCAGTGCTACTTTGACTCCTTCTCTAGAGGAAAAAGCTGCTATTTACAAAGCTGCTGCTGATAAGACTGGAGCATGGCAAGCACACAACAACTTGGGAGCTACTTATCTTGAAATGAACAATCTTGATGATGCTGCAACTCAATTAGAAATTGCTGCTAACAAAAATTCAAGTTCTGCAATAGTTCAAGCAAATCTTGGTGCAGTTCAAGCACTTCAAAATGATTACGAAAAAGCTTATGCAACACTTGGTGGAGTAAGTGGCGGATCAAATGATGTTAACTCAAAAGTAAACTCAATGAAGGGTGCTTTAGAAGTTCGAATGGCGGAATATGACAAAGCAAAAGCTTCTTTCAATTCTGCTGAACTTGATGATGCTGCAAACATTGACAAAGGTCTTGCTTATCTTCTTAGCGGAGAGTACTCTCAAGCAAGCGCTGCATTCGGACAAGTATCAGGTGATGATCTTGCTGGAACTGCTGCTTACCTTTCAGCTGTTGCATCTGCAAGAAACAACGATGCTGCTGGAGTTGGAAGCAACCTTAAAAAAGCAGTTGACGCAGATCCTGATTTGAAAAACACTGCATTGAACGATCTTGAGTTCTCAAAATATGCAACTGCAGTAAACGAAGCAGTTAAATAAATAGAGCTCGATAAAAAATTTAAAGTCCTGTCCGCCAGAGTGCCGACAGGACTTTTTTTATTACCATTCGAAAAGTAATTTAGCAGCCCAATTAATCATACCAATCAATGAGAGAAATCCAATTTAGAGAAGCCCTTGGTGAGGCAATGAGTGAAGAGATGAGAAGAGACGAGAACGTCTTTCTTATGGGTGAGGAGGTAGCAGAGTATAATGGTGCGTATAAGGTGAGTCAGGGGATGTTGGATGAATTTGGTCCCATGCGAGTGATTGATACTCCAATTACTGAATTGGGATTTGCAGGAGTTGGTGTAGGATCGGCAATGAATGGCCTTCGCCCTATTATCGAATTCATGACTTTTAACTTCTCACTGGTAGCCATTGATCAAGTAATCAATAGTGCAGCGAAGATGCTATCTATGTCTGGTGGACAGTATAACATTCCAATGGTATTTCGCGGGCCTACTGGAAATGCCGGACAACTTAGTCAACAGCACTCGCAAAACTTTGAAAACTGGTATGCGAATACTGCCGGATTAAAAGTCGTCGTTCCATCCAATCCTTATGATGCTAAAGGTCTTTTGAAGACAGCAATCCGAGATGATAATCCGGTTATTTTCATGGAATCGGAATTGATGTATGCTGACAAAGGTGAAGTTCCAGAAGAAGAATATCTACTAGAAATTGGAAAAGCGAATACTGTCAGAGAAGGATCTGATGTGACATTGGTTTCATTCGGAAAAATGATGAAGGTGGTAGATGAAGCAGCTATAGAATTATCTAAAGAAGGAACTGAAGCAGAAGTAATAGATTTGAGAAGCGTCCGCCCTATCGATTATCCGACAATTATTGAATCTGTCAAGAAAACGAACCGGTTAGTCATTGTAGAAGAAGCTTGGCCGCTCTCTTCAATTTCAAGCGAATTAAGCCATCACGTTCAGAGAAATGCCTTTGATTATCTGGACGCTCCTATTCACAGAATTACGAATAAGGATGTTTCTCTTCCATATGCACCAACACTCATTGAAGAAGTTCTTCCAAATGTTCAACGAACGATAGAGGCCGTAAAAGCAGTCACTTATCAATCATGAGAGCTAGCCTGATTGGCCTAGCTTTACTTTTTTCGAGGGTAGTCTTCTCTCAGGCTACAACTTATGATTTCCCAAATCCGATTGACACAAACGATAAGGAAATCACAATTCAAAAGAAACAAACTTTTGATCGGAACGGGTTATTTGTGGATAACAAGTTCGATGGTGCCCGACTAAATGCACTTGAGTTTGTAAATGATTCCACCATCAGTATTCAAATTGATCCTGAAAACTCTCCAATCAATCCAAGCCCCTGGTACGCGTTCCGTCTATGGACAAATAATGGAGAATCAAAAAATGTAACGATTACCATCGATTACTTTGAAAACGTAAAGCATCGCTATTGGCCTAAGATAAGCGACGATAGAAAGAGTTGGTCCGAACTAGATGAATCACAAGTTTCCGTTGCAGCAGACACTTTATCTGTTACTTTTTCTTTCAATGTTAAACCGGATACTACCTGGGTAGCTGCTCAGCCTTTAGAAACCTCTGAGGATGTCAGGGCTTGGAGCAAAGAAATTGCATCGAACAAACTAGGTTCATTTGATGTGATTGGGAAGAGTCGAATGGAAAAAGACCTGATGCACATCAAACTGGGGAAAGGAAAGAAAACAGTGGTTTTGATCAGCAGACAACATCCTCCAGAAGTGACTGGATACTATGCCCTAAAAGCATTTGTAGAGAGAATAGCTGATGACTCAAAACTTAGCAAGAAATTTCTCAAGAAATATACCGTTCATATTTACCCTCTCTTAAACCCTGACGGAGTTGACATGGGTCATTGGAGACACAACACCGGAGGTATTGATCTGAATCGAGATTGGGGCTATTATCGACAACCTGAGATCAAACAAACTGTTGATCATATTGCTAATACGGTAAAGCAAAACAACTCAGAAGTAGCTGCTGGCCTTGATTTCCATAGTACCTATTACGATGTATATTATACCACTTCCAGATCAATGGAAACCAAGTACAGAAACTTTACAGACGATTGGCTGAGCTACATCGAATCAAATATCGATGGGTATGAAGTCAACGATCAGCCATCGGGCTTAGGATCTCCTGTTTCAAAAGGATGGTTCATTACTCAATTCAACATTCCTGGAATTACCTATGAAATCGGTGACGACACACCTCCGGAATTCATAGAAAAGAAAGGAAAGGTTTCCGCTGAAGGAATGATGAAGGTTTTGCTTGAAACGAAGTAGTGTTACTTCATCCCTCCTAGCATATTTGCTAATGCACGCTTCCCTCCCGACTTGTTCATCATCTTCATCATTTTGCGCATCTGATCAAATTGCTTAATGAGTTGATTTACTTCTTGAATGGAGGTTCCACTTCCCTTGGCTATTCGTTGCTTACGTGTGCCGTTCAGTATTTCCGGTGTAGATCTTTCTTTTGGTGTCATTGATTTAATGATTGCTTCAATCGGCTTGAGCGAATCATCATCGATATCAATGTCCTTCACCGCTTTACCAACCCCGGGAATCATACCAATGAGGTCTTTCATGCTTCCCATCTTCTTCATCTGCTCCATCTGAGCAAGAAAATCATCAAATCCAAATTGATTCTTGCGGATCTTCTTATTGATCCTCCTGGCATCCTCTTCGTCATAGGCTTGTTGAGCTCGCTCAACCAAACTAATGACATCACCCATACCAAGGATTCTGTTCGCCATCCGATCAGGGTGGAACAGATCAATGGCATCCATTTTCTCGCCAGTTCCTATGTACTTAATAGGCTTGGTAACTTCTTTACGAATGGAAAGCGCGGCACCACCTCGTGTATCACCATCTAACTTGGTTAGGACGACTCCATCAAAATCAAGTCGTTCGTTAAAAGCTGCTGCAGTGTTAACCGCGTCTTGTCCAGTCATCGAATCGACTACAAAAAGTGTTTCGGCTGGCTGAACTTCTTTTTTGATCGTCTCGATCTCATTCATCATCTCCTCATCGATTGCCAAACGGCCCGCGGTATCAATGATTAAAGTTCTTTTGCCGTTTTCTTTGGCATATTTAATGGCATTCTTGGCAATTTCAACTGCGTTTTTGTTTTCTGGCTCAGCGTAAACCTCCACTCCTACTTGCTCACCAAGAACTTTCAATTGGTCGATGGCTGCAGGTCGATAGATATCACAAGCTGAAAGCAACACGGTTCTTCCTTGCTTCTTGAGCAAATTGGCCAGTTTCGCAGTGAAGGTAGTTTTACCCGAACCTTGAAGTCCAGATACCAAAATGATATTCGGATTTCCGTCCAGATTAATGGGCACGTTACTTTCGCCCATTAGAATGGTTAATTCTTCTGCGACAATTTTAGTGAGTAATTGACCTGGAGAAACAGAAATTAGTACATCTCTTCCTAACGCCTCTTCTTTGATCTTATCAGTAACTTCTTTTGCTACTTTATAATTAACGTCGGCATCAATTAGCGCCCTACGAATCTCTTTAATCGTGGAAGCTACATTGATCTCGGTGATCTGTCCTTGCCCTTTGAGCGTCTTAAACGCTCTATCCAGTTTTGTACTTAAATTATCAAACATACCTTTTGCTCAAAATCATTGCAAATTTATATTAGTTGACTGGTTAATTGGCTGAATAGTTAATTGGAAAAGACAAACTTCATTTCATAAAATATTTATTTATCAAACTGTAACTAATTAACTATTCAACCATTATCTAGTTAACTATTAACCAAAGTGTAACTTTATTCTCATTAAGGAGTATAACTAGTACCTTGTATTACACAATAGAACAATGAAACTTAGATCACTTACCTTATTAAGCTTGATACTATTACTAGGTTATAGCACTCAAGCACAAAAAGTCCAGGAAAAAGACATTCTGGGAACATGGAAGTTGGTTATTGATATCGAAGAGGAACTCGATAATGAAGCAGATGAGGCGGATACAATGCTGGAAGAAATTATTATCAAGTCGGTTTCTGGACTTGTCTCCGGCATAATGGAGAATATTGATATCTACTTCGAGTTCAAAAAAGGTGGAAGGGTTAATGTTACTGTCGATGCCTACGATGAAGTAGAAGAAGAAAAAGGAACCTGGTATATCAACAAAAGAGGTTATCTAGTGATTGAAGACATTGATAATGACGACAACAACATCCACATTTCCGCAGATGATGACGAATGGAAATTGATCGATGGCCTACTCATAAGTGACGATCATGAAGATGATCGCAATGTTTATATGACAAAGGTTGATTAAGAAAACACCAAGTTTAATTCCCATATCAAGCAGCCTGTTCTCAGGCTGCTTTTTTATTCATCTTCAATAATTGACTCCAAATCGGCGGGAGAATAATTGACGGATTTTAAGGTTTTCTTATCTCCTTTTCGATACACAAGGAATTTACCTTCTTGTTCTACATAATAAGCATCAGTACCTTTCTTCTCCTTGTAGAAATTCACGGTTGCTAGTGCTTCTCCTTCTGAATCACAAGCCTTACTCATGTTTGATCTTTGGACTTCATCAAAAAGTGTTCTGAATTTCTCTCCAAGCCCGAATTCGAGGACCGCACCAGAAAGAACGTACTGAATATCACAAAGCGCATCCGCTACTTCAACTATGTCTCCCTCTTCGATCGCTTCTTCCAATTCTTTCAATTCTTCAGCAATCAGTGAAACTCTTAGTTTACATCGTTCTTCCGATGGTATTTGTGGTGTATCTAGAATTGGGTGTCTGAATGTCTTGTGAAATTCTGCCACTTGGTTTAGTGAATCTATTTTATCCATGTTAGGTTTTTGTGTCTTTTATATAAAGCCGTTCTTCCTGAACTAGCTACAATTTGTTTTCTTTCTTTAGAGCTTTAGATAAAAAGTAAACGAATCCTCCAACAATTATCGTGAGGATTACGATCATGCTTACAATTGTCGATGTTGTCATTGCTTCACAAATTTTTTGTAGAGGTATTTATTTAATAAGATCCCGAGCACAATTATCAAACCCCACTGGGTAACAATTGATGCGTTACTATATACATCTATCACATTCCAGTTTCCATTTTCATCAAACCAAGGGTTAGAGCTATATCCTTGTGACATCCACCAATAAATGAGGAAAATTGCCAAAGCAATGTTTCCAAAAATGGCAAACTTGAAAAATATGGATGAGAATCTCATATCTGAGTTAACATCAATGCTTTCTTTTTTGAACGCGATCGGACCATTCATCGCAACTGCAATAAGTATAAAAAATCCACTAAGGATCAATCCTACGCCCCAAACCCAATCTTGATTAGAGAAAAAATCCAGGGACATAGCCGAAGGAAAACCGAAAATGATGAAGCAAATCAAAACGATTGCCAATGTGGACCTCTTATTGACATCCAGGTCTTTCACATTTTTCATGAACAGCTCGATCATTGGTAACAGTGAACTGAATGCCGCCACGAACAATGCCAAGAAGAAGACCATGGATAGAAAAGCTCCAGCTGGAACGTTAGCAAAGAGCATTGGGATAATCGTAAAAGTCAAAGCCTGGTTTCCAGACTGTAAATAAGTGATAGCATCTGCATCAGAGGCAGAAAGTGCAAAAACAGCAGGTAGAATAGCCATTCCAGCTAATAGCGAAGCTGTATTATTTCCAAAGGCACCGATGAATGTATTCAGTGTAACATCTTCAGTGTCCCGAGAAAAAGAAGAAATAGTCATTAGCAAGCCCCATCCAGCTCCAGTTGACCAGGCGGATTGCGAAAGCGCTTCTATCCATATCGTTGGGTTAGAGAAATGAGCAAAATCAATGGCAAACATGTACTCCAGTCCTCTGATTCCACCTTCCATATTCAGTGATACAATCACAATAATGACAAGCAAAACAAATAAGCTTGGGATCAATAACTTGTTTGCTTTTTCCAAACCATTTTGAACTCCTCGTATCAAAATAAAAGCTCCAAGAAAAATCACGACGATATAGACAATCACTGTAACCCAATCGCCATTGGAGATACTGTTCCAAAAAATATTCAGGTATTCGGGGTTTCCATTGAGTCTGTCTTGAAGCGAAGAAGATGAGAAAATATCACTTGCTGAGAAAGTCAGGTATCGAAAGGCCCACGCAGTTACGATCGAATAATAAAAGGCGATTCCCAGGGTACACATGGTAATGAAAAATCCCATCCAGGTGTACTTTTTCCCTGCAAACTGAGCGAATGAACCAATAACTCCACTCTTGTATTTTTTACCAATCGCAAACTCAGAAAGCAAGAGCGGAATGGACCAGATAAATAAGAAGAGAATCCAGAGCAGGATAAATGAACCACCATATTGTCCAGCCAGTCGGGGAAATCTCCATAGGTTTCCGGCACCAATTGCCATCCCTAGTGAAGCCAAAACGATTCCCCACCTGCTACTAAACTGTTCTTTACTCATATATGATGATTAGCATTTGCGAAAGCATCAAATATATGTAAAGTTCTGATGTCTGCTACTCGTCCTTCAAAGTTCTTGCAGGATTTAGCATGGCTGTAGAAATAGTTCGATGACTCACCGTCAAAACCGCTACAATCAAAGTCGCAAGAAAGGCGATGATAAAGAATTCAACACCAATATCTATTCTGAACATGTAGCTATCCAGCCATTGATTCAAGATGAAATAAGCCAATGGTGAAGCTACTGCAAAAGCAACTCCTACCAAGATCAATATTTCCATGGTGAACTTCTGAATAATCGCTCCTACACTTGCTCCAAGAACTTTTCTGATTCCCACTTCTTTGGTTCTGTTTGCAGCGATAAACGAAATCAAACCATAAAGGCCTAGACAACCAATCAAAATGGAAACAATGGTGAAGGTGTTCATCAAAGAGGCAATGTTTTGTTCTTGATCATAGTTTTCTGCCAACTCTTCATCATAGAACTGCCAATCAACTACATATTCAGGATATACCTTTTCCCACGTATCTTCAAAGTGACTCAATGCATTTTTCACGTTCGTATTTTCAGCAGTCTTGAAAGCTATTTCATAAAAAACATCTGGCTGATAAATAAGGAAAACATATCCGAGATCTTCACTCAGATCCCTCGAATGAAAATCATTCATCACTCCGATGATTTTTTTGTCACCTCTCCAGCCAGAGGTGAAGGTCTCACCTATTGCAGCTTCATAGTTGTCTCCAAAACCCATCAATCGAGCAGTCTTCTCATTGATGATTAAGTAATCACTGCTGTCATTTTTTACAAAGTTTCTCCCAGCCAACAACTCAAGGCCATACACATCCATATAGCGTTCGTCCGCACATTTAAAGCTTGCGTCATAACTTTCCTCAGAATTCAATGGAGCGTAATTGAAGTTCGAGTGTGAATTCGAATTTCCGGTCGGAGAACTAAGCGCAAATGTCACATCTGCAATGGAAGGGTCAGAAAGAAGAAATTGCTTGAATCGTTCGGTCTTGGTTACATCCTGTTCAGGAAGGTAAGATTTGACAATTGCTTCCTTATCAAAGCCCAAATCTTTTGTAGTGAAGTAGTCCATCTGTGCGGAGATAATCACCGTACCAATAATCAGAAATTGAGAAATGGTGAATTGAGTCACAACCAAAGCCTTTCTCAAGTTCAATCCACCAGAATGGGTTTTAGCAGTGATCTTATTTTTAAGCGCCATCACTGTATTCATTCGCGATAGAAGAATAGATGGATAAAATCCTGACAGGAAGCTTACCGCAATAAACAAGATGAGTAAAAAGCCTATCGTTTGAATATCTACGAAAAGATCTAGTTGTAAACGAGTGCCAATAATCTCCTCCAATTGAACAAACATAAACTCTGCCACTACCAGCGAAAGAAGAATCGCCAAGAACGAGATCACAGTAATTTCCGAGAAAAATTGAAGTACCAATTGTCGGGTGTAACCACCGATCGCTTTTCTGATTCCAATTTCTTTGGATCTATTAGCGGCCTGAGCTGTCGCAAGGTTTATGAAGTTGATACAAGCAGTCAAAACCAGGAAAACTGCAATAAAACTCAATGCCGTAATCAATTCAGGAGAAGTAGCGTAAACATAATTCCCATATTCTCCATCTGAATGAATCGCAGAAAGTGGCTGTGAAAGAAACACTCTTCTTTTGGACGCACCTTCTTCGTAATGCTTTTCCACAAAGTCAACCAACTTCTCATCAAAGGCGATGGGATCAAATCCATCATTTGCTAACAAATAGGTGTTCGTATTTGAACTTGTAGAATTCCAACGTTGGCCATCTCCAAAATAAGGATTGTGCACTTCCTGTCCTGAATATTCGAGAAAAACAGTAAATGGAAAATTGGTTGCTTCGGGAGGGTCGGCTATGACAGCAATAATCTCGAAATCAATTTGATTTCCAACGTTTATTGTTTTGCCCACCGCTTCTACTTCAGCCCCTATACCGTAACCAAAAAATCTCCTACTTTCAGATTCAGAGATAACTGCTGTGCCAGGTTCCGTCAAGGCAGTTTCAGGATTTCCAGCCTTAAATTCTACATCGAAGATTTTGAAATAGCTGTTTTCAGTGAATAAGACTCCATCTTCAAGAAGAAATTTCTTTACCTCATCACCTTCTGTTACATTGATTTGATCTCCCCATATATAGTGAGTTCTTACTACATCAACTATTTCTGGGAAATCTTCATGGATGGCTGGTGCCACGGGATGCGGTGTACCCATTCCCTTGTCCACCTCATCTGGACGGATTTGCTCATTTACAATGCGGTAGATTCGATCATAGTTTGAATGGTGTTTATCAAAACTCTTTTCAAAAAGGATCACCTTGTAAATCACAAGTGAACATCCAATTCCTAGGGCAAGACCAATAATGTTAAGAATGCTATACGCTTTTTTTCTGGACAGATTACGTAGAGCCGTTTTAAAATAATTCTTGAGCATGGGACAATGGTTTTGTTGATACTATTCCAATGATCAAAACCATGCCAGTATTGGTAAGGTATTGGTTATTAAATAGTTACACCGCTAATCACTCAAGAATGTGACTAGCGGTGTACACTGAATTCGTTCGTATTCGGACAGGCTATTCTTCTTTGGAAACCTTAATTACGGATTTGTACACAAACCAAATGATCAAAATGAGTATCGCCAACCCGATGTTTTCATAGATAAATGTAAAGTCATGAGCAGAGGCTGTCTGGAACCCAAGAACTATTGCAATCGCTATGAAAATACCCATCAAAGCTTCTCCGGTAATCAAACCGGATGCAAGTAGCAAGCCTGCATTTCCTGCTCTCTCCTTGCCACTACTATTCTTGGTTGCCTTGTTTAAGAAATGAGCCAAAAGTCCACCGACAAAAATTGCTGAGTCTAACTGGAACGGTAAATACAAACCTACAGCGACAGCAAGAACAGGCATTCTAAATTCTGATCCTTTCGATTTAAGATACTGATCTATGATGATGATTACTATTCCAATTCCTGCCCCGATGTAGACCATATTCCACGGAAGGTTTCCTCCAAAAATTCCCTGGGCCACACTCTGCATTAAAGTTGCTTGTGGAGCTGTTAAAGAATTTGGTTGCTCCGCTGTTGGAGCTCCCATTCCGTATGCGATCAAAAGTGCATTCATTACGAAAGGTATTACCAATGCTCCGGCGATTACCCCAACCATCTGCATGATCTGCTGTTTGTATGGTGTAGCACCTAAAATGTGACCCGCCTTCAAATCCTGCATGTTATCTCCTGCGATTGCCGCCGCACATGCAACAACCGCTCCGATTAGAATTGCGCCAGCTGCACCACTCAACTCATTTCCAGTACCCATCAGTGTGAGTAGTAAAAGTGAAGAAGCTAATATCGTAGCAATGGTTACACCAGAAATTGGGTTATTCGAACTTCCAACTAATCCGGCCATATATCCTGCCACAGCGGAGAAAAGGAATCCTGCAACAACTAATATCAACGTCATGGTTATGGTTATCGGAACATCATTGATCGCTGTGAGGTAAATCATGAAAATTGGAACAACCAACACGCCAATACCAATCAACACCCAGGACATTGGTGTATCCATTTCCGTTCTAATGAGATCTTTCATCTTGGTTCCACTTCCCTTGAAGGCATCAACTCCTGATTTGAAAGCAGCTCCTAAAGAATTAGCAAGGCTCAACAACGCCCATAATCCTCCAACAACCATTGATCCCACTCCTAAAAATCTAATCTGTGAATTCCAAATGTTACCACCTAAGGTTACAGGGTCAACTCCCTCTTGACCTCCATTAATCGCGATATAAGCCGGAATAGCGACGAACCAGCTGATAGCACCTCCTAAGAAGACTAGGAAGGCAATGTTCAATCCAACGATATAACCCACCGCGATAAGCGCGGGAGAAAGATTAAGGCCGAAATAGGCATATATTTTTTCATTGATCAAGGTGGCTTTTTGCCAAGTTCCATTCCAAAGATTCATGGCAGAATCACCTAGTTTGAATATCCCACCAATCAAAGAGCCCCATACCAAATACTTTACAGCTTTTCCTCCTTCTTCTCCGGTTTTTAATACTTCAGCTGTCGCAACCCCTTCCGGAAACTTCAACTTCTCTTTTACTATGAGGGCATTTCTAAGTGGAATTGTAAACAACACCCCTAGCACTCCCCCACACATCGAAATCGCCATTGTTTCAAAATAATTGAACTCTTTCCAGTAGCCCATGATGACTAAAGCTGGCATAGTGAAGATCACTCCAGCAGCTAAAGATTCACCTGCTGAGGCAGCCGTTTGGACCAGGTTATTTTCCAGTATGTTCGAATTCTTGAAAAGCTTCAATAGAGCCATCGAAATCACTGCAGCCGGGATTGATGCTGAAACAGTCAAGCCGGCAAAAAGGCCGAAGTATGCATTAGCCGCTGACAAGACAATCGACAATATCGCACCGAGAAGAATAGCTTTAACGGTGATTTCAGGAAGACTGGTATTCGAATCAATGTAGGGTTTTTCCATTGGTATAGTTTTAGGTTAGAATGTTCAAGGATAACAAAAAATGCTGATTAGAACCTTATATGTGGTTCAATTCGTCCCTGACATCAATGAATAGTCATTTATCGTAGTATCAAAATATTTTGTATACAAAAACGTAACATATATTATTTTTGAGAGTATAATGTATACAAAAACGACACTAATAAAGTGAAAGGAACAAACCTCGGAGAATTTGAAGAGTTAGTCTTGCTTATTGTAGTTGCCAAACCAGATGATGCATACAGTGTAGCCATTGCGAAAGAGCTGGAACGAATAACTGGAAGAAAAGTAGTCCACAGTGTGGTTCACGCTTCTCTTTCAAGACTATTAAAAAAAGGATTAGTGGACTCTAAGATGGGCGAAGCTACGGCTGAAAGAGGTGGACGCAGAAAGCGAATGTATTCTATCTCGGCGGCAGGAAGAAAAGCTTTGGAACTTGCAAAATCTCATAGAGATATGTTATGGGCAATGATTAATGAACAATCCGTAGCTAAGACCTGATGAAAGAATCAGCCAATCCACCGAAGTGGGCGAACCGATTTCTGGAATGGTATTGCAAACCAGAACTATTGGAAGATCTTCAAGGCGCTTTCTATGAATATTACCATGAGAGGATAACTGCTGGCTTCTACAATAAAGCAAAGTGGATGTTCATACTTGATGTGTTCATGCACTTTCGACCCTATACAATCAACATAAAAAGTCAAAACTCAAATACAATGCTACTAGGTCATTTTAAAGTTTCTTTTCGAAACATCCGTAAACAAAAACTATCGACTATTCTGAATACCGTTGGTCTGGGCTCTGGACTGGCCTGTTTCATCCTGATATTCCTTTGGGTAAACAAAGAGTTAAACTACGACACCTTTCACGAGAAAGGAGATCGCATTTATCGCATTTCTAACACTTTTAAAAGTGAGAGTGAGTCATTCAGCCAGGCACCTTCCGGTCCTGCTCTTGGCGCACAATTGGATGATATTTTTTCAGAAATAGAAGAGTCTGCAAGAGTAGGACATACCTCCGAACGTGTATTTGTAAATAATGAATACTTCTTTGAATCAGGGCTGAGATTAGTTGATCATAATTTTCTAAGAATATTTGACTTCAAATTACTAGCTGGAAATAGGAATACAGCATTAAACGATCCACAATCAATCATCCTTACAGAATCCCTTGCCAAAAAGTATTTTGGAGACAAAAACCCTATTGGTGAGTCGTTGGAAATTGATGGAATTGAACTTACAGTAACCGGACTGATGGAAGTTCCTCCTGAGACTTCACAGATACAGTTTGAGGCTTTGATACCATTAATGATCGTAAAACAACTTTGGGACTTTGAATCAATTGATGAAGAATGGGGCGGTGGATCATTTCTGACCTATCTTCTACTTTCAGAAGGGACAGATCCTGATCAATTAGGGCATGATATTACGGCATTTATTGGAGAAAAACTTGCTCTTGAAGGATGGGCAGAAAGAGGAATGTCTTATGAATACTTTCTGCAACCATTAAAATCAATTCACCTCAATTCAAACTTAAGGTATGATACTCCGAATGGGGACATGAGAATTGTTCTGATTTTCATAGCTGTAGCAATTGTTATTTTATTGCTTGCATGCATCAATTATGTAAACCTTGCAACAGCCAATGCTATTAACCGTTCCAAGGAAGTTGGAATCCGAAAAGTTATTGGTGCGGAAAGAAGACAATTAGTACTTCAATACCTGGTAGAATCATTTTTGATCGTTTCGATTTCTGTAATCATCGCAATCAGTTTAGTTGGATTGGTTCTTCCCTCTTTTCAGGAAATAACCGGTTATGAACACTTTGAACTATTGACGATAAGGAATTTGATCTACTTTCTATCACTCATAGTATTATTGACTATTATGGCAGGGCTACTACCAGCACTTTTGATATCAAAAGTAGCGGCAATCAAGGTCATCAAAGGAAATCTAAAAAGTGGATCACAATACAGCTTGTTAAGAAAAGCTTTGGTGGTCACTCAGTTCACAGCCACGGTCGTGCTACTCATTTCTATACTTGTGATGAATGATCAAATAGCATTTATTGAAAACAAAGACCTTGGGATGAAAACTGATGGAGTCATTAATATTGATTTTCACGGTCATGATGAAGTACGAGATCAAGTGGATGTATTGAGACAGAGAGTTTCACAATTACCACAAGTAAACCATGCATCATTCGCCTACAATTCATACCCGGTTTTTGGTGTTAGCAACAGCACGACAGATGTTGAAACCGGAGATGGAACAATGATAACATCTAGTATTTATACGCTTCGAGTTGATCAGGATTTTTCCAATGCTTTAGGTCTTGAACTCATTGCAGGAAGATTTTTCTCGAGAGATTTTCCAAGCGACACAACTGAATCAATTGTTATTAATGAGGCCTGTATCCAAAATTTCGGATGGAAGGATGTTGAAGATGCCATAGGAAAAAAATTTGGCAGAGAGCCATACTTAAGAAAAGTTATTGGTGTCGTACGTGATTTCAACATTGAAGGTCTTTATAAGAAAATTGAACCAGTCCGAATTCTTCCTGTCAGCAATGACTATTACTATACTTCACTAATTGTCAATGCTGATCTTTCAAACCCAAAGGCTGTTTACGATCAATTAGAAAGTGTCTGGAAAGAGATTATACCTGCTGTTCCTTTTGATGCCAGTTTCATGAATGAAGATCTCAAGAATCAGTATACCATCGTCTATAATTTCCAGTCTATTTTCATGGTATTTTCTGTTATTTCCATCGTCATTGGTTGTCTTGGATTATTTGGTTTGGCAACAGCCAATACAAATAGGCGAATAAGAGAAGTTGGAATAAGAAAAGTACTTGGCGCCTCCGTTTATGAGATTTTGACAATGATTAATAAGGACTTTCTCTACCTGATCATCATCTCAGGAATTGTAGCAAGTCCGGTTGCTTATTTACTAATGGAAGAATGGCTAGACATTTTCACTTATCATGTTTCCTTTGATTGGTTTTTCATTTTGTATGCATTATTGGGTGCACTAATCCTAACCATTATTACTGTGAGCATTAAAGCTTATAAAACTGCTTTAGCTAATCCTGCTCATGTGTTGAAGGATGAATGAATGATTGAATAAGGGTTTGAATGAATGGGTGAATGATTGATTGTGAGAAATGCCGGAATTGTTGGTTGTAACGTCTACGGTTTTCTGGTCAATTGAACACCAAGCCTAAATACCCAAGGCCGGCTATTCAAGTCGTTATTCTGGTAGTTGAAATCATACATGATCAGTGAATTCATCCGTACAACTCCAATCTTAAATTCTCTGCCAATACCCAATAAATTGGCACGGTCCCATTTGGCCGGCGTTGTAGTCTCAGCATTGATAATGGATCGATTCACCTGGAACTGTGATTCACCCCATGCATAAAATTGTTTGAGAATGTCATATCTCATAAAGAGACTGAAGCCATGCGCATCTCCTGTAAGAGATACCGAGTCCTGTTGATTGAATTGCTCACGAATAACCAAGCCCACGCCTGATAGCCACTTTTTATTAATCCAGTAGCCCAGCTGCAAATTGATGTCCATAATCAAAGGATCTGTTGAAGTAGCATTGATAGTTCCGCCCAGATACAATCGTTTCTTGAATGGAATATCTTCCAAAGAATTTCGCTTTCTCCCCTCCTCAGGAAACCTTGTATCAGGCATGCTCGAGTACTTATTCTTGAGTTTAGTAATATCTTCCTGGACTTTCTGAAATTGCTCAGGGTCAATTTTCTTGAAAAGATCCCTAGCAGCCTCAGGTTTTACTAAGTTAGGGTTTGGCCTGGATGGTTTCTTAAGGGCTTCAATTCCGGGTGCCACTTGCCCCTGTGTTGGATCTGTGGGAAGTGCTCCGAGGGGATCTTCACCAGGCTGTCCTAGTTCGTCAGGTAAAAATTCCTTGGCCTGATTTTCCAATGCCGCTTCTGGTATGGTCGCAGAATCCTTAGCATAAGCCAATGCCAAAGAATCAAGGTCCACAGGGTTCAAGACGATCTCTCGGTACTCTAATGGTAAATCAGCCAGAACTTCTTCAGCAACAGCCAGGGAATCTTCTTTTGTCCAAACCACTGATCCCAACGAATCTCTTTTGAAGACCGGAGTATTGATCGAATCCTTGCTCCACTTCTTCAACTTTTTCTTTTTGAGCTTGCCATAATTAGTCTCGTACTTTTTAATGGCCTTCTTCTGTTCTTTGATTTGTTTCGCTTGTTCCTTTCTTGCCTTTGCCTGTTCTTTTGCCGTCTTTGCAGAATTGACTGCCTTTGCATGCCTACCGGTCGGTGTTGCTCCGACTTTTACTTGAGCTTGCAAAGCAGCTCCCGAACCGATAACTAAACACAAAATCAGAAGGCATTTTTTCATATGCAGTCAAATTTACATATCTCGGAATGGTAATCAGTAAAATGATAGCAAATGTTGCTGATACCTTTACAACTTCGATCAGAAATAATGCACGTTAACTTAATACTTTGTGAGAAAAACAATCAGAATCCTACTCAAATCGCAAGCTCTCGATAGGATCAAGTTTAGAGGCTTTGTAAGCTGGTATGACTCCTGCGATAAGACCAACAATTGTACCAACAGCTACACCGAACAAAATCCATAACCAGGGAACGATAAACCCGCCGGAACCTATTAAACTGGAAGTGGCATTTCCAATCAGAATACCAAGTACAATTCCGCCGATACCTCCCATCTGACAAATTACGATCGCCTCAATCAGAAATTGTTGTCGAATTTTCAAAGGTGTTGCGCCTAGTGCCTTTCTTACACCAATTTCCCTGGTCCGTTCCGTGACTGAAACGAGCATGATGTTCATTAAACCAATGGAAGCTCCCAGCAATGTGATAAAGCCAATAGTAAATCCGCCTGCTCTGAGGTAGCCGGTGATTTCACCAATTCGCTCAGCCAACGACTTACTTACCCGAACTTCAAAAGAATTTTCTCTTTGCGTAATTGGGTCTCGCCTGATAGATCGCATCAGGCCCGTTGCAATTCCAGTAGCTTCCTCAATCTGCCTGGTATCCGGTACAGCAACTGTCGCCTCATAACCAAATTGACGATCGGCACCAATAATACGAGCAGTCCTTAACGGAACCATAATCCTGCGATCTACTCCGGTATTTCCACTGACACCACCTTGCTCTTGGACAGTTCCAAGAACCTTAAATTTTGCTCCTAAAACGGTAATCTTTTTCCCTATCGGAGTTTCATTATCTTCAAATAGTGCGTCAACTACGTCGCTACCAATGATACATACATAAGCTCCGTTCTCTATTTCAGCATTGGAAAAGCTTCTGCCCTTTCCAATATCATAACCGTCAACTAGTAGAAAGTTTTCATCACCACCTCTCACCATCATGTTTGGGTTGGTGACTTTGGACTTGTATTTAGCTTCAGTGTTAAATGATACTACCGTATTTACGCTTACAATTCCAGGCCCTGAGTATTCGTCTTTGAACTGAGCTAGTTCCTCATATTTGATCGGAGGAAATATTTTTTCCTTCTTACCTTCATTCGAACCCCTATTTGCTCTTTTACTTTCAATGTCAAAAGTATTTGCTCCAATATTGGAAAAACTATTATCTATTGAGGCCTGAATCCCATCAATGGCTGTCAAAATTCCCACAAGAGATGTGATTCCTATTGAAATGATCGCTGCAGTAAGAAATGTCCGTAGCTTGCTCGCTTTGATTGACTTGATCCCTTCTCTTATGTTCTCTCGGAGGTTCATTTGATTGTGTTAGCAATATTTAAGACAAACGATCTATTAGGGTAATGGTTGAAACCAAATTGAATAGTAAATTAGTTAAATGGTTGACTGGTTTTCTATTAAAAATGTTACACCTTTCAACCTTAGCGTTTTTATGTATTCATATTGCCGTCTACCACATTCAGTATAACACATGAAACACGTTAACGTTGTTATTACAAAAATGAGCCAAATGAGGGGAATTTTCACTATAATACTGTTAAGTATCATCCTGCCAATTAAAGCAGCTTACATCCTAATTCCAATGGATGAGACGCAAACAAATCATCTAAAAGCGTATGGCATTGCTTATTGGATCCTTACAAAGGAAGTGAATGTGGATTGGATGCTTAACTACAAAGGTGGAAGCTTCATGGTAAAGTACCTTCAGGTATTTGAAAATGAATGCATTATTCGGGGTGTCTCTTACAATGTGATTTCAGATGCTGAAGCGAATCAAATACTGAGCACGATTGCCAGTCCATCGTCCAATATGGATGTGATGAAACTAGAAAAATATCCGAAGATTGCCGTCTACTCTCCAAAAAGTAAGCAACCGTGGGATGACGCTGTGACACTCGTGCTTACTTATGCTGAAATTCCTTATGACGTGGTTTTTGATGACGAAATCATTCAAAACGAGCTACCCAAATACGACTGGCTCCATTTACACCATGAGGATTTTACTGGCCAATATGGAAAATTCTACCGGGCTTATCATCATTTTCCCTGGTATCAACAACAGCAACGAGAATATGAAAATTCAGCGAAGAAGCACGGTTTCACCAAAGTCTCACATCTCAAGCTGGCGATTGTAAAAAACATCAAATCCTATGTAGCAAGTGGAGGCTTCTTGTTTGCGATGTGCTCTGCCACCGATACGTATGATATTGCTCTTGCTTCGGAAGGAATAGATATCGTTGAAAGCATTTACGACGGTGATCCAGCAGATCCACGAGCACAGACAAAATTGGACTACTCGCGCACCATGGCATTCGAAAATTTCTCCATTGAACGCGATCCCATGCGTTACGAATATTCCAACATCGATAACCAAGCCAATGAACGCGGATTGGTTGAACAGAATGATTTTTTCTCATTGTTTGAGTTTTCAGCAAAATGGGATCCAATTCCAACGATGCTCACCCAGAATCATCAGCAAATCATTCATGGATTCATGGGCCAGACTACTGGTTTCAAAAAGGAACTAGTTAAAGGCGATGTAATCATCATGGGTCAAGCCAAATCAATCAATGAAGCGAAATACATCCATGGAGTGCTTGGAAGAGGTTTTTGGACTTTCTATGGGGGTCATGATCCAGAAGATTATCAGCACTTTGTGAATGAACCTCCAACAGATCTAAACCTACACCCAAATTCTCCGGGATATCGACTCATTCTAAACAATATCTTATTCCCTGCTGCTAAGAAGAAAAAGCAGAAAACTTGAAAAAGTATTATTCCAAGGTGGACCGATGGGTTGCCGTTGTTCTGTGGGGACCCGTATTACTTTGTTGGGGGATCTGTGCTCCCATCCTTTCAGGAATGACAACCGGCAACTTCTGGTTAGTCATGATTACGTTGATTGTAAGCACAGCATTGATAATTAGCATTTTCTTTAATACTTATTACTCACTCGACAATCAATACCTTTATTGGCAAAAAGGTCCTTTTGGAGGTAAGGTGTCTTTGGACTCAATACGCTCGATCAAAAAAGCTAAGTCTTCCAGAGAAATTAGTTCGGTGGTTAAACCTATTCTCTCATCAAAACCATTGCTTATCCGCTACAATAAATATGACGAAATCCCGGTTTCACCACAAGATGAAAATAAGTTCATTGAGGCTATTCAAAAAAACAATCAAGAAATAGAAATCTTGAATGATTAGTGCATTCTGTCAGGCCGAGTTTCTAATGACTTCATAATCTCAGCTTCCTCCTTCAGAAATTCTCGCCATCTTTTTTCCACCTTTTCAGCAGGTAAGTATTCCTTGGCCAGCTCTATAAAATTGTGATAGTGTCCCGCTTCAGAAACCATTAAGTCGTAGTAAAATCGTTGCAGTTCCTTGTCTTCCAAATTTTTCCACAACAACTTAAAACGTTCAGCACTACGCGCTTCAATCAGAGCATTCATTAATAACCGCTCGACCAACTGCTCATCTCTACTTCCACCTTTCTTCATGATGTCATTCAACCGAACGACATATTCATCCTTACGTGCTTTACCCAGGCTAAAGCCACGCTTTTTCAAATGCTCAATGACCAATTCAAAGTGTGCCCATTCTTCCGCAACAACGGGCGTCAATACCTCCACCAACTTTTCTCTTTCTGGAAATTGAATGATGAGTGAAATACATGAAGAGGCTGCTTTTTGCTCACAATACGCATGATCTACCAGGATGTCTTCAATATTTTTCTCAGCGATATTCACCCACCTCGGGTCGGTAGGAAGCTCAAGTCCTAATGTGGTTTTTTGCGCATCCATTAGTCAAAAAAGGTCCATCTGATAATTATGTCAAAGTTTCTTGGCTGCCCTGGATAAAAAGGAGTGACAAAATAACCCTCATCCGGAGGTTGATTGAAATAACCCCATTTTACACCTACGAAAAACTTATCCACTTGCATGTTGAAAAAGAAATCCGCTTTGAAGTAACCAGCTATTTCGAATTCATCTTGCACATAAAATTGTTGTAAAACCGGACTGTAAGCATTAGCAAAATAAGCTGTTCTTGCATGCGTATCTACTCCTACTTGTATCGGAATGGCGTTATTGAAAACCTTTCCCTTCCAATAATATCGGCCATTATAGAAAAGCTCCGGGATTCGAACAGCGTCAGCAGAACCTCCAGAAACATCTGTGGCTAGAACTTCATTTTCAATGTGAAATCCCTCAAAATCCGGATTTCCTATCACCGTATTGATCTCACCGCCAATAGTAGCAATAGCAATTCCTTCTGAAGCCTGAATAGGCTCTTGGTTTGTTCCAAAATACAAGAAGTCGTTATATGCAGTGAACGAAACCTTGGGAATGAACGAGAATGACTTGTAAGTTAATCTCAAACTTCCATCCAACTTATTCACGAAAACTGGAGAAAAATCATTGTTCCATTCGTAGTGATTTCCAAAATAGCTCTCATGAAGAAATGGAGCTCGGTAGCTCATAGAAGTGTACTTCAAATTAATCAAATCGCTAACCAAGCTTCCGCCAAACTTATACTCACCCGTTTGTAATACTTCAGCTTCACCGATAACCCTGAATTTTTCTTTCCAGTTAAATCTCGCATATCCGCCAACGTAGGTTTCAGTAGTTCTCCCAACCGGATCAATAAGTAAATAATCAAAGTCGACAGTACGTAATTTGATGTATGCTCGATAAAAAATACTTGACAAATCACCTTTAATTCCTACTTCGTTGGTAAGTGCTGAAAACTGGGCTCGTTCTTGTGTGCTGTCCGGATCTATTTGGAAGACACCATTGTAAGCGTCTCTGTAAGTATCATAGTCAGTGGCCGCTCCGTCTTGAAAATCCAAATACAAGTTCTTTTCATTGTATATATCCAGAGTGTGGTAGAGCTGAAATTGCTCAGCAATTTGATAATCATGGTAAAGATGTAAGGTGGATTCGCTTCGTTCATTCCGAGCTTCTTCCAATCTTAATGAACCATTATTCAACCGAAACAACTCTGAGATGGTTGAATCATTTCCAAATCTCATCCCTCCTAGCTCAAAAACATTGTGAGTCGTTTTTTCATAGTAAAAAAGTGCTTGATACGGGATTTTCTGATGTTTATAATGCGTGTAAATATCAAATGAAGTTGCATTGGTTTGTCGATCCCCAACAGCGTTTCTGGCAAAGATTTTATCGGCCGTGATCTTATGAAGGTCAAAACCAAGATTCCAGCCTTCCCTTACATTTCTAGAGAAATCAACATTGACAAGGTTTTTATTTCCTCCTCCAATGAAAGCCAAAAGGTCTATCATGGGAGATTTTGTATCGTAATATTTTATGGTGTTCAATCCTCTTCTTGAATAAGGTACAAAAGCATTGAAACCGGAGGTTCTTCCAATTAATTCTTGAGGTTCGAAAAAGACGGGAGTCAGAGCAGTACCAAAATTTCCAAGGTTCTGATATTTTCGTGCATTTCTATCTATAAAAGACTGTCTATCAAATTGATTGAGCGAGGTATCTAAAGTGAAATACTCCTCTTTTGAGGCCTCATTATTGAGGATATTTGACTCATATACAAACTTGGTTGTATGAGCTCCATATACAAGTTTGGTTGAATCATCCAGCAGTTGAGAAAAAGACTGGAAGGCGCAGAGAATAGATAGGATCAGTACTAATTTTCGCACAAGCAAAATTAAGGGATGAAGATATAGTCGATGAACTTTTTTTACCTTTTACAAAAAGTGTTCCTGATATTTGAAGAATCAATAAAAATTCAGTTTTTGAATCAATCGATATGCAAATAAAAGACATTACCTCATTTCTTGAAAGCTGGGCTCCACCCTCTTTGCAGGAGTCCTATGATAATTCAGGACTGATAATTGGCGACAGAAATGATGAAACAAATAGCGCGCTAATCACCTTAGATGTCACCGAGGCTGTGATTGATGAAGCCATCGCTGAAAAATGTAACTTGATTATTGCTCATCACCCATTGATCTTTTCAGGCATTAAGAAAATTGGCACTTCACATTGGGTGGATAAATGCATCAGAAAAGCCATAAAGCATGACCTAAACATCTACGTGATACATACCAATCTGGATAATGTTGTCTCTGGAGTAAACAAAAAGATCGCGGAGAAGATTGGTCTTACCAATACACAACTATTAAAACCTAAAAACAATACCCTTTTAAAACTTACCGTTTTTGTACCAACTGATAATAAATCAGACTTGTTGGCCGGTCTGTTTAGTGTCGGTGCAGGAGAAGTTGGCAATTATGATCACTGTAGCTTTCAGTTAACTGGAGAAGGAACTTTTCGACCTAATGAAGCTGCTAATCCAACCATCGGGAAGGCAGGAGAAGATGAATCGGTCAGTGAGACAAGGATTGAAGTCATCCTTCCTGCTCATTCAAAGTCCAAAGTATTGAGCGCTATGCGCTCGCATCATCCTTATGAAGAAGTGGCTTATTATCTCTCCTCCCTTGAGAATGTAAACCAAGAAATAGGCTCAGGAATGATTGGCAAACTTGAACATACTCAATCAGCTGATAATTTCCTGGCTCATTTAAAAAAAGCAATGAATCTAGATACCATAGAGCATACTGATTTAGTAAAAGATAAGGTTTCGAAAGTGGCAGTTTGCGGTGGTTCTGGACGCTTTTTACTAGAAACGGCCATTGCTGCCGGAGCTGATGTTTTTATAAGCGCTGACTTCAAATATCATGACTTTTTCGAAGCAAATGGGGAACTAATCATTGCTGATATCGGTCACTATGAAAGTGAAGTATCTACTAAAGAACTACTATACGAAAGATTAACTAAAAATTTCGCTAAATTTGCGTTCCGTTTATCGGAGGTAGACACAAATCCTATCAAATATTTATAAATACTGAATGGAAAATACAGTAGCCCAAAAGCTCGAAGCGCTAACCAAACTACAAGAATTAGATTCAAAAATTGACGAGATTAAAAAGGTGCGAGGAGCCCTCCCAGAGGAGGTTCAGGATCTCGAAGACGAAATAGCAGGATACGAAACACGACTGGATAAGCAGACCCAAGATCAAAAAGATTTTGAAGACGCAATAGCTGCAAACAAGGCTGCAATCAAAGATGCAGAGAAGTTGATCAAGAAGTACGAGGAGCAGCAAATGAACGTTCGAAACAATCGTGAGTACGATGCTATCACTAAGGAAGTAGAACTTCAACAGTTGGAAATTCAAATCCTTGAGAAAAGGATAAAAGAATCATATGAAAAGATTGAAGGAAAGAAAGAGGAAGCAGAAGAAACAAAAGGGATTTTAGCAGAAAGAAAGAAAGATCTTGAAGGAAAAAAAGGTGAATTAGAGACCATCACCAAGGAGTCAGAATCAGATGAGCAGAAGATCGCAAAAGATCGGAAGAAAGCTGAAAAGAATGTTGAAGAACGATTGCTTAAATCTTACGAGAGAATTCGTAACAACATGCGAAACGGTCTGGCAGTAGTTCCTGTGAACCGAGGTGCATGCGGCGGATGTTTCAACATCGTTCCACCTCAAAAGCAAGCTGAGATCCGTGAAAAGAAGAAACTCATTGTGTGCGAGCACTGTGGACGAATTCTTTCAGATGTCCTAGATGAGATTGTAGTTGAAGAGGCAAAACCAAAAAGAAGAACTACAAGAAAAACGACTGCAAAGAAAACTGCAGCAAAGTAACAACCAATCAAAACTTATAGAAAGCCATTTGCTGAGAAGTAAATGGCTTTTTTATTCTATTCCTAATAGTACACCTCATCACTTGGTGATTAACACTTAATACTTCCAAAAAGTAGGCTATTGAGAACTTACTATATCAAAATTCAGCTTCTTTTTAAGTAACTAAAAATCCCATTCTGTAATGGTTATGCATGATGAACAGACATTTTGGTATGTATACCATTTGTATCGTCATTTCTGATAATCAATAAGTCAAAGATTTCAAAATTGTGATTTCTTATCAAATGATAATTTTAACAAGCTTAACATATGAAAAAAGTTAGTCTAATCATTAAACCCATGAGAGGTTCTAGGTTACAAAAAATTCATCAACTATTAACTATGCTAATCCTTCTGGGCTGTTTCAGCTCTTTAGGGCAAACAAATACCAGCCAAGGAACTGATGCCCTAGTTAATACTACGACTGGGATTTACAATTCGGCTTTTGGACATTTCAGTTTACCTGCAAATACTATTGGGAGTGATAATTCTGGTTTTGGTAGCTTCTCTCTTTATTCAAATGTCGATGGAGAAAGAAATTCTGGTTTTGGAAAATTTTCACTTTACCAAATCACTAATGGCTCATATAACTCGGGATTTGGTATGTTTTCTTTGAATGATCTAATCTCTGGTGATTACAACTCGGCATTTGGTTATTTATCACTTCGAGGAAATCAAACAGGTTCTTACAATACGGCCATTGGATACTTAAGTGGAGATGGGTCTATCGGTGATTACAATGTTTTCATTGGTCCCCAGGCTGGAACCAATGAAAGTAGCTCTAACAGATTACATATTGGTAATCAACTAAATAATTCTCTCATTTACGGTGAATTCGATAATGGTCTTGTACAAGTAAATGGAACCTTTAACGTCAATGGGGCCTTTTCCTTTCCTACTACTGATGGTATAAGTGGACAAACACTGGTAACAGATGGTGCTGGAAACATAACATGGTCTGTACCTGGTGGTATCCCTAATCATATTTCAGATTTAGATGCCGATACAAAAGTTCAGGTAGAAGAAAATCCAAACGAAGATATTATAAGATTTGACCTAGCTGGTGTAGAACAATGGATTATGGTTGAATCTAGGCTTGAGCCAAAAAACTCTGGATCGTCTGTCTTCATTGGTGAAGAAGCAGGTCTGAACGATAACCTTCTTGATAATAAAAATGTGTTTATAGGAAGTCAAGCGGGTATTACTAATATAATCGGTAAAAACAATGTGGCGGTAGGTGATGGAGCACTTTCCAATAACCTGTTCTCAGATAACACAGGAGTAGGATTCCAGGCACTTGTTGGAAACTCGAACGGAAGGGGTAATACATCATTGGGCTCAAGTAGTGGTACTAACAGTTCCGGTAGTTATAATGTGTTCTTAGGAAGCGGAGCAGGAACCAACGAAACAGGATCTCAAATATTACATATTGGGAACCAGTTCAATAACTCATTGATATATGGTGAGTTTGACAATAATTTAGTTCAAATAAACGGCACTTTAAATATCAATAGCGCTTTTTCATTCCCATCATCTGATGGAAATGCGAATCAATCACTAGTAACTGATGGTGCTGGGAATCTTAGCTGGGCTAGCACAAGTGATGATATAGTTGATGCAGATAATGATACAAAAATTCAAGTGGAAGAAACCTCCGATGATGATATCATTCGTTTTGATATAGCAGGGTTAGAACGGTGGCTCATGGTTGGACCGAGAATTGAGCCCAACAATACAGGTTCTTCTATTTTCATAGGGCAGAATGCTGGTAGTAACGATGATCTAACTGGTAATCATAACGTGTTTATTGGGGAAAGAGCTGGAGAATCTAATGTGACTGGAATACACAATGTGGCCATTGGTTATGAATCATTGAGATTGAATGAAGCATCTAGCAACACCGCAATTGGGCATAGGTCAATGGAGAGCAATATTGACGGACTTTCAAATTCTGCTTTCGGTAAAGATGCTTTAAGGTTTAATAATTCTGGAAACTTAAACATAGCCATTGGCAATTCGTCTTTATTCAACAATAGTGATGGAAGTGAGAATATTGCTATTGGTGTTAGATCATTAGCTGAAAATGCGTCCGGGAATCATAATGTTGGAATTGGTCATTATGCTCTGGAGAATAACGAGGAGTCTGACAATACAGCTATCGGACATGAGTCTATGCGCAACAACACTTCAGGCGACTTAAATGTAGCGGTTGGAACTGGATCACTAAAACAAAATACAACAGGGCTCGGCAACACCGCGGTTGGGTATGAGGCATTAGAATTAAACCAAACCAGTAATTACAATTCTTCCTTGGGTTATAGATCATTGGCGCAAAACACTACCGGATCGTCTAATTCTGCTTTTGGATCTCTTGCCTTAGAAAATAATACTACAGGAGTGGCCAATGTAGCCATTGGTTATTCGACACTTAATGCAAATACGACGGGACAAGATAATACCGCTGTTGGTAACGGAGCCTTAGGTGCAAACGATATTGGGGTACAGAATGTAGCTTTTGGAAATAGTGCGCTCGATCAAAACAACGACGGAAATGCTAATACTGCCTTAGGATTTCTGTCATTGCCCTCGCTTACAACAGGATCCTTTAATACAACAGTAGGCACTGCCACGATGTTTAGCAATGTCAATGGGTCTAACAATACAGCATTAGGGTGGAGTGCAGGATACAACAATACCGGTACTGGTAACGTTTTTCTCGGATATCAAGCTGGGTATAATGTGACAGGTTCTGATGAGCTGCATATAGCTAACAACCCGAATACTTCACTGATATTCGGAAATTTTAGTGCTGGAAACGAATTTGTGGGAATTGGTGGAGATTTGGATGTCGATGGTAGCCTTGATGTTACAGGTAATCAGATTATATCTGGCGATCTGGAGGTCAATAATGTAGACGCACTAAATAATGTTCGTGCGGTTAACTTTGTCGTAGCCTCAGATAAAAGATACAAAGAAAATGTGAGGGCGTTTGGTAATGCTATGGAAATCGTTAGGCAATTAAGTGGAAAAAGCTATGAGTTTAAAAAGAGCGGAGCTTATACTTCAAGGAATTTTCCGAAAGGAAAACAATACGGATTTATCGCTCAGGAAATAGAGGCCGTAATCCCTGAACTAGTTCATGAATTAAAAGACGGTAAAAAAGGTGTCAATTATACAGGAATGATCCCAATACTTGTAGAATCGATGAAGGAGATTGTAAAATCGGTAGAAGAAAAGGATGATATAATCCAGGAACTGAAAAATGAAAATGATGAACTCAGATCATTATTAATGGAGATTTCTAGCGATATGGCCGATCTTAATGTTCGATTGACTCAAATTGAAGGAAATGAGTCGAATGGGGACCTGGAATCCGTAATTAGTATTCAAATGGGAGACGTCTACCCTAACCCAACAAATGGACGATCTACCATTCAGCTAGAACTACCAAAAAATATCAAGAAAGCTGAGTTAAAGATATATAACATTAAAGGGTCATTAGTAGAGGAACTACCCGTTTATCAAAGAGGAAGAACTGAAGTAACAATTGATAACCTACCGGAGGGATTGTATTTCTATTCCTTGTTCGTTGATGAAGAATTGAAAGCAACTAAAAAAGTGATTGTTTCCCAAGAATGATAACTAAAGTGAATTGAAGGGCCATATTAAGCGGCCCCTTCAATTCACCTAGAGTTATTTTTGATTTTGTGATCATTCATTAAGCTTAATGAATATCTACCTCACTCCCTTTTCAGGATGTTTTCCAGTGAATTGTTTGAAATGATTTTGAATGGTTATCATTTCCTGGTCCATGTCTCCACTAACGTACATTGGCTCATCCACGTGCACCGTTTTTGAAGGGTAGTCAAATCCGATTTTGACAATAGGAACATTTGCTTTCTGAGCTATCCGATAGAATCCTGTTTTCCACTTGGGTGAGTATGATCTGGTTCCTTCGGGTGTGATAGTCATGACAAATTCCTTTTGCTTCTCAAATATTTCTACCACTTGATCGACAAGGTTTGAGTGCTTAGATCTATCGACAGGGTGTCCTCCTATAGATTTAAGAAACCAGCCAACGATAGGAATCTTAAATAGTGATTTCTTGCCAAGAAAGTTTGGATGAAAACCTACCAGATGCTTGTAGCCATACCCTACAAAAAAGTCTATGTTGCTGGTATGAGGTGCTACAATAATGACGTATTTCTTTATGTCTTTAGGCGGGGCACCTTCATGCTTCCAACCAGATAGTTTAAACAACCAACCAAAAAAAAGCTCTTTTAGAGATCTATTCTTCATCAAGGTATTTCTGAAGGTTTTCCTGGAGGGATTTGGCCTCACTTAAAAGCTGATTGTAATTTCTAATCTTCCCATCAATCAAACCTTGATAAACGAACAACATATTAACAAGCTCGCGTTTTTGAAGATCTTTGGGATCAGGAGTTTGAAAATCCGTATTAGCCATTACCCATGGTATCAATCTATTCTCAGCAAAACTTATCTGTTTTGAGACCCTGAATTCTACCTCCGATACCCATATCTCATGGTATACAGATAGCTGCCTCCTCAAATCAAAATCTTCAATTAAATCCAACTTGCCAGATGCAAGAATGGAATTGAATGTGACACTTCTGGGAGAATAATTTGTATAATTCAGGCATTTAAGAAATTTATGACTGAGACTATCAGTTTCTTCCCTCCTAATCATATCAATCACTTCTTGGATCAATTCTGATTGACTCTGATTTAAATTTATTTGGTGATTTTCATAGACTTCCATATCAAAGTCTAATTCATCAATCATTGATTGAAGGATCTTTTTCTGCTCTCTTCGATCTTGTGAGCGCTCTGAACGGTCATTGACATAGAATGCTAGAGATACTCCAATAATAACGGCTATGAAATTAAGAATATGATCAGGCCAATTTATCTGCTTCATGAGTATAGTACCTGACTGCCGTAGACAGGGCCCATCAAAAACTGTTGAGCTAATTCAGGCGAATAATTAAATTGATTACCAAATTACAACTTTGAATTTAGCACATCAAGATTACTTGTAGGCACCCATGCCCCCAAACTTCTCAATTCGGTCTGCAATTCGGTCTTCAGGTTTTTTCTTGAGAAGATGTTTAAGATTCTTGGAAATCACTTTTTGCAGCTCTTTTGCTGATGCCTGAAGATCCGTATGGGCTCCACCAAGAGGTTCTTTAATCACATCATCAATCAACTTATTCTTGAGCATGTCTTTTGCTGTCAATTTCAGCGCCTCGGCGGCCTGCTCTTTGTAGTCCCAACTTCTCCAAAGAATTGACGAACAAGATTCAGGGGATATCACCGAATACCAGGTATTCTCCATCATCATGACTTTGTCGCCAATCGCAATTCCAAGAGCACCTCCTGATGCCCCTTCACCTATTATGATGCAGATCACCGGAACTTTGAGCATCATCATTTCTTTTAGGTTTCGCGCTATCGCCTCTCCTTGCCCGCGTTCCTCTGCTTCAAGGCCTGGGTAAGCTCCTGGAGTGTCGATGAGTGTAACTATGGGTTTATTAAATTTCTCGGCCAGCTTCATCAAGCGAAGCGCCTTGCGGTAGCCGTCAGGATTAGCCATCCCGAAATTTCGTTCCTGGCGTTGCTTCGTGGTTCGACCCTTTTGTTGACCAATAATCATCACCGGCTGTTGATCGATCAGGCCAAACCCTCCTACCATCGCTTTATCATCTTTTACTGCTCGGTCGCCATGGAGCTCAACAAATTCATCAGTGATTTCATAAATATAATCGAGCGTATAAGGCCGATCAGGATGCCTCGACAATTGTACCCTCTGCCATCTGGTTAGGTTGGAGAATGTTTCCTTTTTCAATTCTACGATCTTAGTCTCAAGTGTCTTGATCGCATCAGAAACATCCACGTCACTGGACTTAGCCAACTCCTTCATATCTTCTAATTTCCCTTCCAGCTCCGCGATTGGTTTTTCAAAATCTAGCATGCATTTGATTTTTGACAGGGCAAACTTAATACTGACTCGTTGATTCTCATCACCATGTTAAGTATTTATACAGAATGCTGATTACTGAGGACATAGAGATTGTGGATTTTAGATTGTGGATTTTGGATTCAAAGATTCGATTTCAACTCGGAAATCTACAATCATCAATCAACCAAATCTACAGTCCCAATTATTCACTCGGTACATACACATGTTGACCTAAGAAGATCGCATTCAAAAACAGTCGATTCGTTCCGTACCAGGATCCTCTGAAATTTGGATTGTCTGCGAACATGATTACTCGACCACTTCCCAGCCTACTTACAATTAGAGAAGCTGAAGGCTTTAGGAATTTGTTCATATTCTCATCTGAAATAAAGCCATCAATATGAGGGTTCGAGGTGTACTTGGCGACTGTAGAATAGGAATTCTTGCTAGGTGCCAACCAAACTTCACTATTTCGATACACGGGAAGTTTAGAATTTTTATACCCGAAAGCTAAAGGATGTGTCAAATCAAGATCTACCTGGAAAATTGCTCCCCCCACTTCTTTCTTTCCTGAATTATAAGGAGCATCAACATATGGTTTGCGAGTAGGTGCTTCTTTCTTCTTTTTCTCGTCCTCACTCTTCTCTTCCTTGATCAATTCCTCACTGACAAGCTTTTTATTAATGGCCCATGCAGTGGCAGATCGGCTGGTGATGAGTGTGTTTCCATCTTTCACCCAATCACTAATTTTCCGACGCTTAGCCGAATCAAGTTCATTGTAAGAAGAAGAAACCATCAGCATCACATTGTAATCATTCAAGTCCACCCAATTGAACATCCGGAGTGGAACCTTGGTAATTGGCATTTCAACTCTTGTATCCAGTAAATGCCAAACTTCACCCGCTTCATAGGAAGATACTCCGCCTTCTATCCACATCAATGCTTTTGGAGGTTCGAGCGTACGAACATTCCTACTTCCCAGGTCGATTCCTGAAGCGCTGTAGCCGGAACTAGCACTTGATATCTCTATTCCGTACTTATCGCTTTGTGATTTCAATACCTGATAAAGAGAATCTGAAGAAATCGCTTGTTTGCTGACAGGAACCACCAAAGTGCCATAGCCGAAGTTTTTGACTCCTCCCTGAACCTGAATTGAAAATGGCTTGAAGGCTGAATTCACTCGGACACCACTTTGGTGAAGTCCATTCAACAATGCCGGAGCGTAATAATCTTCCCATGGTATCAAGTATGCATATTCTGTTCGCTGAAGGTTGAAAGTGGATCTTTCAATATCTTTTCCAGTCACTTCTGCGCCTCGTTTGAAATTGGAAGTCAATGGTGCATACTGCATGTTGTAGAAGTTTACTACAGACCATGCAGATGCGTCATAATAGACACTATCAGAGTATTCCCTGTAAGTCTCAAACATGGTCTGCACCATGCGGTACTGAGGTTGATCTGTTGGAACAACAAAAGCTTTTCCTGGGTTGAACCGTTTTCCGCCAGCAGTAACTCGTCCATCTAATTGATATACCTTAATGCGGTGAAGCAGCAACTTATCAACAAAATCTCGTACCCGATTAGCGTCGTGATCATCTCCAAACACATAGCCTTTCACATTGGTGGAACGTGCATTGGAAATAGCGGACTTAAAAAAATCACGTTGATAATTATAAAGCATCGCCTTGTTCTCAACTGAAGCTCTTATTGTCGATAAACTGGTGATGTATTGGTTTCGAATGGTGAATGCAAATGTGATATCACCCATTCGTGTCTTTTGCGCATGACCTCTTGAACTTGCTTGTTCGAACAGTAATGCCAATCCTCCTTGCAGATCCGGGTATGAAGACCCATAGCCTGGATAGGTGCCATCAAATACTTCTTTGGTGAAATAGAAGGATCCGATTTTGTCCAAATCTTCTTTGAAGTATTCTGCAAATGTGTCATTCAATGTTGTGTAATTCTCCTTCGGCATGATTGGGTCTTTACTTGCAATAGCCTTCATTGGCTCAAAGAAGTAAGTACTATTTGTTCCCATTTCATGAAAATCTGTTACCACATTTGGATACCAGCTATGGTACCAGTTCAACTTGCCTCGACTCTCTGGATTGATTCCCAATAACCAATCTCTGTTCAAGTCAAACCAATAATGGTTAGTTCTTCCTCTTGGCCACATTTCGTTGTGTTCGGCATCCAGTGGATCTTTAACCAACGGATTTCCCTTGTAGGTATTCGCCCAACTTGAGTGTCGATCTCTCCCGTCCGGATTGAGTGTAGGATCGATGAAAATCACTGCATTTTGAAGGTAATTCTTTACTTCATCACTTTGTGAAGCTACTAACGTGTAGGCTGTCAGGAGCGCAGCTTCAGAAGTTGAAGGTTCGTTTCCATGAACATTATAGCCCAGGTTAATGAAAATCGGGATATTGGAAAGATCTGTGGTTGAATTTGGATCGACTGCAGCAAGATGTTGGTCCTTTATTGATGTAAGATTGCTGTGGTTAGAAGGATCTGTTATTGTTAGGATTACTAATTGACGATATTCATGGGTCATTCCATATCGTTCGATTGTGGCTCGATCTGATACTTCCGCAAGCCTGTCAAGATAGGCAACGATACGGTCGTGACGTGTGTGATGTTCACCAATTCCGTAACCCAAAAATTGTTCTGGAGTGGGAATGTTAGGATCAAATGGCCCTTGGTCCTTGAGGAAATAATCCTGGGCAAAGGCTGATCCAATCAGCAATAAAACAAACAGCGAGGAAACAAATGATCTGTAATAATTCATGGTTCATAGGATTGAACCACAAATTATGAATTCTTACTCGAATGAAAGATTCTTTTTAGGATAGAACGAACAAGAAGCTATATAGGCGGTTTTTAAGTCTAGTTCTCAGTATTTAACCTCCTTGATTTTATCAGCATCCAGAACGGAAATGGTACTTCCATTGATCTCAATCCAATTGTCCTTTTTAAATTCAGATAAAATTCGGATAACAGATTCTGTAGCTGTACCTACCATTCCGGCAAGGTCTGCCCTGGAAATTTCGAAGCTTACAACTGGATCACTCTTTTTATATGTATCGTATAGCTTCATTAAGCTGTCAGCAGTCCTCTTTCGGACGGTATTGTATGCCATTTCCATCAACTCAAGTTCTCGCTCCGAAAGGTTCTTTGATAACAGCTTGATAAACTGTGCCGAGACTTCCCTATTTCCAAAAATAAGTTCTTGAAAATCAGATCGCGGAATTAAGATCAATTCAGTTTCTTCCATGGCTTCCGCAAATTCGGTACGCGTGTCATCCTGAATTACAGCTCTCTCGCCAAGAAAATCACCTTCCTTTAAGAGGTCGTGAACCAGCTCCTTTCCGTCCTCATTAATTCTGTACGTTTTTACTTTCCCTTTCTTGATTTTATAAACATAAGATCCGAAATCACCTTCACGATAAATGATATCCTTCTTTTTAAAGGTCCTCGTTTTTCGTTCCTTATCAAGGTCGCCGATGCTGTGATATTTTTTGGCAGAACTAACGAATTCATCGATCTCAGTAGAGCTAGAAAGTGCTTCATGCCGTTGTATTCTTCTCTCAATGGCACTCAGCAGTTCGATTTCTTCAAATGGCTTGGTGATATAGTCATCCGCACCCATATTCATCCCCTTTCTAAAGTCTGTTTTCTCTGCTTTCGCCGTTAAGAAGATAAAAGGAACAGACGCTGTGGATTGATTCTTTGACAAAAGATACAATACCTCATAACCATCCATTTCCGGCATCATTATGTCGCAAAGAATTAGGTCAGGAGGTAATTCCAAGGCTTTTTTTACTCCGTCCTTACCATTGGGTGCACTGATTACATTGTAGTTAGAAAGCTCCAGTAATTCAGCAATGTTATCTCTTACATCTTCTTGATCTTCGATTACTAAAACGGCCTTCTTATTCATAGCTAATTTTTGTCAGCAAATTAATCATATCCAAGGGGTTATGTTTGAGAAATGTCATGATTATCACTGAGTTGTGTCATTATCGATCTACATTTATAACGCCAACTTGTCACCAAAATAGTTACATCATGGACTTGATAATTATAGGAATTGTTGGAGCTTCTGTCGCAATTTTTGCTATGGTAGATCTTGCTTTGAGAAGTTATCCCCAGAAAGTGAGGCTTATCTGGTACCCTATTGTTATTCTCGTACCTATAGTAGGTCCACTTGCTTACTTCTTCCTCAGAAAGTCTCTTTCAAAACGCTAGCGGAATCCGCACACAAAAAGTACTTCCTACACCCTCTTTGCTTTCGAACTCAATTTTTCCACCAAGTAATTCAACATACTTTTTGACAATATTGAGTCCAAGACCTGTTCCTTGAATATTCGTCACATTATCCGCTCGAAAGAATCGTTCAAATAGGTTCTTCTGTTCCTCCTCTGGTATCCCAATTCCATGATCTACCACCTTCAGACAGACGTCATTTTCTTCCACAAGCGCACTTACTTCAATGGGATCGCCTTCGGATGAGTATTTACTCGCATTGGAAATTAGGTTAATCAAAACATTTCTAATGATGTGATCATCAGAACGAATAGTCGCAGGTTCACTTTTGAGTTCAATCTTCTGACCATTTTTCAATGCGGCTTCCAACTGCTCACATACCTCTATCACCAGCGGCTCCAAGTCTAACTCCTTCACTTCAATTTTTATAACACCACTTTCCAATTTTTCCATGGAAAGAAAATCATTCAATATCCCGGTCAGATTTTGAACACTTTTATTGATCCGTTTGATGTGTTTTTCTCGCGAAGATTGCTGATCACTTTCCGCATATTTTCCAATCAAATTTGCAGAGGATAAGATCGTGGTTAGTGGAGTACGGAACTCGTGACTAGCCATAGAAACAAACCTGGATTTCATTTGCCCCAACTCCTTCTCACGTTCAAGTGAAGCCAAAATTTCTTGTTCTGCCTTTTTTAGATCATCGAGGCTCTTTTTCAATGCATTTTCTGCAAGCTTCCGCTCTTGAATCTGGCTCTTCAATCCCAAATTCATTTGCTCAAGTGCCCTGGTTCTAGATCTTACCTTTTTCTCTAATTCATCGGCATATTCAGCTAGCTTTTTTTGCTGTTCTTCAACCACTCGTTCGCTCTCTTTTCGGATGGTAATGTCAGTCACGAAAGCAACAATCATCGTTTCATTCTGATGACTTAGGTAGTTCAGACTAATTTCTACAGGAAACATGGACCCATCCTTCCTAACTCCCTTTAAATCAAGTCCTTGTCCCATTGAACGTGGTGATGGGTTTTTCATGTATTCATTTCGATGAACTTCATGTTTGGATCGTGAACCTTTTGGCACCAAATCCTCCACTTTTCGTCCCATAAGTTCATCTTCAGAATAGCCAAACATTTCCAATGCCCTGGGGTTAGACATTTCTATCACACCTTTTTTACTAAAAAGCATAATTCCTTCCCCGGAGTTGTGAAACAACTGACCTAAAAGTTCTCGTCCTTTTCCAGACATAAGATATTCGCTATTTAATTTCATAGCTAAGGTCTACTCGGGGAGTTCGTTTTGAAATGATAAACCTAGTAAAGCCTTATGACTCTTTGGATCATTTTATGTGATAAAGTTCAAATTCCGATATGACAGATGTCAGGATTGTGTTTTTACGCATATTCTAGTTTTGACCTGTTAGACTACTCGAAATTTGTTTACTCATATACTCATACCTACAGATTTCTCGCCTGCTGCGTGGAGGGCTGTTGAAGTTGGTATAGATCTTAGTGATCAATATCAATGTGAAATTTCCATTTTACACATCTACCCCGTTGCCTCTAGGTTTTCCAATGAGAGTGGTACTGACAATTTGATACCAAAATTGAATGAAGTGAAAGAAAACATGATAAAGCTCAGCGAAGATCTGCGCAAGGATGAAAGTACCAAAATTAACAACCTTGTTGTGTCGGGGAATATTGAACAGCAGTTGATCGATTTTGCTGCAAAGCATGCGTATGACTTAGTAATTGTAGGCGTTAACAGCAGCGGTGAGGACAATTCTCCAGGTAGTCATACAAAAAAACTAATTGAGCTAAGTGATACTCCAATACTAGTAATTCCTAACAATTACACTTGAAATGTCAAGCGTTGAAATTCTGAACAACACTACTTGTAGTCATTGTGGAGATCCTTGCGATGAATCAATAATTAACAATGACGAGGTATTTTGTTGTTATGGATGCAAGGCAGTTTATGAGCTTCTTGAGACAAGTGGACTAGATAAGTATTATTCGGAAACTTCATTAGAGAACCGATCTTGGTCTGAATTAAAGGGAGAACGTAAGTACGGTTTCCTAGATAATGAAGATATTCAAAAACAACTGCTGAAGTTTAGAAGTGAAACGCTTTCAGTTATTAAGTTTTTCTTACCCGGTATTCACTGTAGCTCTTGCATTTACCTTTTAGAGCATTTACCGAAACTTGAAAAAAGTATTGTTCGAGCTGAGGTGAATTTCGTCAAGAGGGAAGTCACCATTTCGTATGATCATACGAAAAGATCTTTGAAAGAAGTAGCTATTCTTCTCTCACAGCTTGGCTACCCTCCTGATATTTCACTAGAAAGTCTCGATAAGACCAAAGAACATGTAGCTAAATCAAACATTGGAATTAAGATAGCTGTTGCCGGATTTTGCTTTGGTAATGCAATGCTAATGAGTATGCCAGAGTACCTTGATCGGAATTCTCTTTTGACAGAGGATTTTAAACATCTCTTTGGATGGATTAACCTGGCACTTGCGCTTCCAATACTTTTCTATTCCGGAAGCGATTACTTCATTAAAGCCTGGAAAGGTATTACACATAAAAATCTAAACATCGACGTACCAATCGCTTTGGGAATCGCGGCCCTTTTTGGAAGAAGCCTCTTTGAGATTTTGACACAAACCGGAGCTGGATATGTCGATTCTTTAGCAGGTTTGGTCTTTTTTCTTTTGATCGGAAAATGGTACCAGGGAAAAACATATCAAGCACTTTCTTTTGAGCGAGACTATACCTCCTACTTTCCAGTCTCAATCACTTGCTTGATTGATGATCAAGAATTTCAACGACCACTCAAAGACCTTCGCAAGGGTGATATTGTTATTGTGCATAATGATGAATTGATTCCTGCCGACGGAAAAATTATCTCAGGCAATGGCAACATTGACTACAGCTTCGTGACCGGAGAATCTAAACCTGATCAAAAACAAAAAGGTCAGCTGGTATTTGCAGGCGGTAGGCAAAAAGGAAATGAGTTAGTTATTCAACTGGATAAAAGTGTGAATAACAGCGAGTTGACGCAACTCTGGAACAGTGATGTCTTTAGAAAAAAAGAAAAAAACCTTGCGACATGGATTGACAAAATCAGTCAATACTTCACACTTTCAATCATACTAATCGCAGCAGGAACCGGTGTTTATTGGTGGAACACAGATCCAACTGTTACATGGAATGCAATCACGGCAGTGTTAATTGTTGCTTGTCCTTGTGCCCTGGCACTTACACTTCCGTTCGCCTATGGTCATGCAATGCGCGTGTTTGGAAAGAATAAGCTCTATTTAAAAAATGCGGAAATCGTAGAGTCGCTTTCGAAAACTGATACTATCATCTTTGACAAGACCGGTACGCTCACGACGAACGAATCAAGAGTTACATTTGTCGGTCCTGAATTGAACAGAGAACACGTGTATTTATTGAAGTCAGCGCTTTCGAATTCTGCACACCCTCTTAGCAGGTTGATTTATCAAGCACTTCCGGATTGCGAGAAAGTTCCAATTACCTCCTTTTATGAAGAAACAGGCAAAGGATTCTCTGCCGAAATTTTTGGACAAATCGTTAAGGTAGGATCTGCCAATTATTTGGAGGTAGAAGTGGAAGAAACCCCCAATGAGTCCCAGGTTCATATCAGCATTGACAACTATCTAGGATACTTTTCTATCCCTTCTCAGTACAGAATCAACGTATTTGAAATGCTGAAGGAGCTAAAAAGAAAATTTACACTCAAACTGCTTTCTGGAGATAACAATTCAGAAAAAATACGTCTTCAGTCCTTTTTTGATGAGATGCATTTCAATCAAAAGCCTGCAAATAAACTTGAATTTCTCTCTCAAAATGATGGGCACCAACTAATGATTGGAGATGGATTGAATGATGCAGGAGCTCTTAAAAAAGCCGATGTAGGAATAGCTATATCTGAGGACATCCATCAGTTTTCTCCTGCATGTGACGCGATTCTCAGTTCTGACGGGATTACCAAAATCCCAAAAATCCTTAAGTTTTCTAGACAGGTAATCTCCATTGTTTTTATCGCATTTGGCATTTCTTTTCTATACAATATAGTAGGATTATCTTTTGCAGTTACTGGTCATCTTACTCCTCTGGTTTCGGCCATTTTGATGCCAATAAGCTCCGTAACCGTAGTTGGGTTTGTTACTCTTTTCGTAAGTCGTTTGGGTAAAGAAATTGGTGGTTAATATATAAGGCTATCACGGATGTGACAGCCTTATTGTAAATCAGTCGATTGTAACCTCTTTTTTAGGAGGAAGTTCTTTGTCTGATTTTGTAAGAACAAGTTTTAGAATTCCATCATCATATTTGGCTGTCAAACCCTCCTCATCCACATTGTCTGGCAGTGTAAAAGATTTCATGAACGATCTGGAGCTGAACTCTTTTCGAGTATAGTTCTTCTTCTTCTCTTCCTCTTCCTTCTCTGATTTTCCATTAATCGTTAGTATACCGTTCTCTAGCGTGACATTGAAGTCATCCTTTTTCATACCTGGAGCTGCAATTTCGATTTCATACTGTCCCTCATTATCAGCGACATTAATTGCAGGAGACCATTCATTTCTAAAACCGGATGGGAACCAATCATTTTCAAAAAAATCCGAAAGATTGGTGAGCATCGGAGAATCCCTTTTGATAAGTGACATGATTCTTAATTATTTAAAAGTTGAACATTTGTTTACTTATCAAAAGTCCTGAACTGAGCGCCGGAAGGAAATGATTTCGGGCAGCTTAAAAAATGATCTTAATCAAAACCGGGTTAAGCGAAGTAGCCGAACCAACCAAAGATGAATCCCAATATAAATACCATTGGCATGATGTAGTTCCTGAGCGCTTTTGGTCGAAACCAAGATTTAAATGCTCGAATGAATGGAGGGAATGCTAATAGTAATATTCCTTTTATTAATGCCACCCAGGAAACAATGGTGATAAGCAAGCGCCAATCATTGACCCAGATGTTATGAAATTGAACGAGTACAACTCCCACCGAAGCTGCAACCCAGCCTCCCAGGAATAGATAAGTGGGATTATCCAACAACCTGAGCAAGGCATTCCTGTAATAAGAAGGATTGAACAATAGTCCGAAACCTACGGAGAGATAAATCACAGTTAGAACTCTTGCTATTAAAATTGATGTTTCCATAGCTCATTATTTGTGGTAAAACTACAGGTGCAGTTAATCGCAATGAATGACCCGCATCAGGATGATAAATGATTTTTCCAGTAAATCCTGAAACAGGTTCAGGATGAATATGTTGGAAGCATTAAGGCCTCCTGAATTCATTTCAGCATCTTCCAATGAGGGATTCAGCACCAAAAACTGACAAAAGTCATATCCCCCACTAACGGCGCTCATCATACAAACTTGACTACTCATCTAATCTTGTCTCCACGAGATCATGAGTGTCATATTCATTCTTATAACATGCAGTTTACTATTGGCCACTGGGTTCCTTTTAGCTTTTCTATGGGCTTCCAAATCTGGCCAGTTTGAGGATGACTACACTCCTTCTGTCCGCATGCTCTTTGAAGACGATCCTGAGTTAAAGGAGCCCAAGAGCAACAATAAAATGGAAACATCTCAAAGGAAAAAATGAATATAAAATCTACAAAACCTAACGATCCATGTCAGAAAACAACGAACAAGAATTAAGTACCGGACAGGATACTTTTTACTACGACAATACCACCGTTCGAAATTTCCTTATCGCAGCTACTGTTTTTGGTGTGGTGGGAATGACCGTTGGTTTGCTGGTCGCGCTTCAGTTTGTATGGCCTGAAGCCAATTTTGGCCTTCAGTATACGACGTTTGGAAGGGTTCGACCACTACACACAAACGCAGTGATCTTTGCATTTGTCGGAAATGGAATTTTTGCTGGAGTCTACTACTCTCTTCAGCGCTTATGTAAAACCCGAATGTTCAGTGATACACTGAGCAAAATCCATTTCTGGGGCTGGCAAATAATCATTCTTGCTGCAGCAATCACTTTACCACTCGGTCTTACCAGTGGAAAAGAGTACGCTGAGCTAGAATGGCCAATTGATATAGCAATCGCTCTAATTTGGGTAGTGTTCGGTCTTAACATGTTCATGACGATCATTAAGAGACGTGAGAGACACTTATATGTAGCTATCTGGTTTTATATCGCGACATTCGTGACAGTAGCCATGCTTCACATTGTCAACTCAATTGAGTTGCCTATTGATTTCATGAAAAGCTATTCCTGGTACGCAGGAGTACAAGATGCTCTCGTACAGTGGTGGTACGGCCATAATGCTGTGGCATTCTTCCTTACTACACCATACCTAGGTTTGATGTATTATTTCATTCCTAAGATTTCGGGACGTCCCATTTATTCGTACCGACTTTCGATTGTTCACTTCTGGGCGTTGATCTTTATATATATCTGGGCAGGTCCACACCACTTACTATATAATGCTTTACCAGATTGGGCACAGTCATTAGGTGTTGTATTTTCCGTCATGCTAATCGCTCCATCCTGGGGTGGTATGCTAAACGGACTTCTGACATTGAGAGGCGCATGGGATAGAGTAAGAGAAAGTGCAACACTTAAGTTCATGGTCGTTGCGGTCACATGTTACGGTATGTCGACTTTCGAAGGACCAATGATGTCACTAAAAAGTGTGAACGCAATCGCCCACTTCACGGATTGGGTTGTTGCTCATGTACACGTTGGGGCGTTAGGATGGAATGGATTCTTGACTTTCGCTATGCTTTACTACTTGATTCCAAAACTGTACGGCACTAAACTCCACTCTCAAAAACTTGCAAATGCACACTTCTGGATAGGTACATTGGGAATCATCTTTTATGCGCTACCAATGTACTGGGCCGGTTTCACCCAAAGTTTGATGTGGAAACAATTCAACCCAGACGGCACTTTGGTCTACAGCAATTTCCTTGAAACTGTTACGCAGATCATTCCAATGTACGCATTACGCGCATTCAGTGGCGTATTGTACTTAGCAGGTGTCTTCATTATGGTTTACAACTTGATCAAGACTGCCAAAGCTGGAAGCCTGATTCGCGAAGTAAAAGCAGAAGCAGCTCCTTTAGAGAAAGATTACAAACCTGCTGAATCAGAGCACTGGCATAGAAAAATTTTCGAATGGAAACCGGTTCGAATGCTCGTTTTCAGTTTAGTGTTAGTTGCAATTGGAGGTGCAATTGAAATCATTCCTACTTTCCTTGTAAAGTCTAACGTTCCTACGATCTCAAGTGTAAAACCTTATACTCCACTAGAACTAAATGGAAGAGACATTTACGTAAGAGAAGGCTGTTATACCTGTCATTCTCAGATGATTCGACCATTCCGGTCTGAGGTAATGCGTTACGATCCCAATGACCTGGAATACTCGAAGGCAGGAGAATATGTTTACGATCACCCGTTCCAGTGGGGATCTAAGAGAACTGGACCTGACCTTCATCGAATTGGTGGGAAATATCCGGACAGCTGGCATTTCTACCACATGCTCGAACCTGAAAGTATGTCCCCAGGATCAATAATGCCACCTTACCCTTGGCTTTTCGAACAGACCTGGGATAAAGACAGGCTGCCAGCCAAAATCAGAGCAATGCAAACGCTTGGGGTGCCATACGCTGAAGGATATGACAATCAAGCCCTATCGGATGCAGAATCTCAAGCCAAAGGTATTTCGGATGGACTTGCAACTGAAGGTCTTCGGGTGAATCCGGATACTGAAATAGTAGCACTTATTGCCTACTTGCAACGACTTGGAACAGACATTAAAAAATCAGAGGAGATCTCCAATAAATAGAAATCATGCTAAAATTTATCAAACATCATATGGAGACAATCGCGGGTATTGATATATATCCGCTAATCTCCCTCGTCATCTTTTTTGTCTTCTTCGTCGGCCTAACCATTTATGTCTTCAAAACCGACAAGAAGGTGTTCGACAAAATTTCAAACATTCCACTTGACTCAAATTCAACTGATCATGAATAAGCTTAAATACATACTATTGACATTAACCTTTGTATTCCCTGGCCTAACGATGGCACAGGATGAAGCTCCTGCCAAAAGTTTTCTTGAGCTATATCAAGTTGAAATTGTCTTAGGACTTGCAGTTGTTGTTTGTCTGGTCGCAGTTATTGCCATGTATACATTGCTAGTAGCGATGAAAACAATGCTACGAATGAAGCTCGCTGAAGATGGAGTTGAGGAAGAGACAGAACTGATCAAAGCGAGAGAAGGTGAGGAAGGGTTGGACTTCTGGGGACGTTTCTGGAATCGATTCCATGAGGCTGTTCCGGTTGCAAAAGAAGAATCGGTAGTCACTGACCATGAGTACGATGGAATCCGTGAGTTGGACAACAGGCTTCCTTCCTGGTGGCTATATGGGTTCTATTTCACCATCTTATTTGGAGTCGCTTATTTGATCAACTATCACGTGATAGGTACAGGTATGAGTCAGGAAGAAGAGTATCTAACAGAAATGCAAGAGGCTGACGAAAAAGTGAAGCTATATCTTGCCTCACTGGACAATTTAGTCGACGAAAACTCTGTCGTTTTACTCACAGAAAGCGTTGACATTGCTGCCGGTAAAGCTATCTATGATGCAAACTGTGCCGTGTGCCACGCCAATGATGGTGGAGGTGGTGTAGGCCCTAACTTCACCGATAAATACTGGATCCACGGAGGAGATATGAAATCCATATTTAGCACCATTAAATATGGTGTGCCTGAAAAAGGAATGATTTCTTGGGAATCTCAACTTCCACCTAAGAAAATGCAGCAAGTGGCCAGCTACATCTACAACATGGAAGGCCAGCCTTCAGCTAACCCTAAGGAAGCTCAAGGTGAATTATTCGAGCGTGTGGAAGAGACGGTGGCTCCAGCAGATTCTGTTGCCAATGCGGGTAGTTGATGGCAGAAGTAAAAGACCTATATGAGGAGCAGGACGTAGCAGAAGAGACCTTTCGAGACCATCTCGCTACGATGGACGAAAAAGGGAAAAGGCTTTGGGTCTACCCTAAAAAACCTAAAGGAAGGTTCACTAATTACAGAAACCTGGTCAGTTATTTCTTATTGATCGTTCTGATTGGTGGACCTTTCATAAAAATAGACGGACAGCCCCTACTCCTCCTCGATATTCTCGAGCGACGATTTATCATTTTCGGTCAAGTTTTCTGGCCTCAGGATTTCTTCTTGTTTGTAATCGGTATGATTACATCAGTTGTCTTCATCATTCTCTTCACAGTTGTCTTTGGAAGAATTTTTTGTGGATGGATTTGTCCTCAGACCATCTTCATGGAAGGAGTCTTCAGGAAAATTGAATATTGGATCGAAGGAGATTACATGGCTCAGAAAAAGCTAGACAAGATGCCGTGGAATCGAGAAAAAGCAGCCAAGAAAATCAGTAAACACTTTCTGTTTGTACTAGTCAGTGCGATTATCATGCACACGTTCATGGCCTATCTGGTCGGGATCGAAAAGATGTGGCAGATCATCGACGAGGGACCGGTGGAAAACACTGGTGGTTTTATAGCCATGATTGTGATGACAGGATTATTCTACGGTGTTTTCAGCAAAATGCGTGAGCAGGTATGTACCGCCATTTGTCCATATGGAAGACTTCAGGGTGTACTTCTTGATCGCCAAAGCATTGTAGTAGCGTATGATCATGAAAGAGGTGAAACGAGAAGTAAATTCAGAAAGAACGAAGACCGAGAAGCGGTTGGGAAAGGCGATTGTATCGATTGTAAACAGTGCGTTTATGTCTGCCCAACGGGAATCGATATCCGAAACGGAACACAGTTGGAGTGCGTAAACTGTACAGCGTGTATCGATGCTTGTGATTCGATTATGGATCGAATTGGAAAACCTAGAGGTTTGGTTAGATACGCATCTGAGCAAAACATCGCCGACAAACTTCCTTTCAAATTCACAGGTAGAATGAAGGCCTACACTGCTGTTTTAACCGTTTTAACAGGAGTATTGGTTTCTCTTCTCATCATTCGATCGGATTTCGAAACCACCATACTGCGAACTCCCGGAATGATGTTCCAAGAACGAGAAGATGGATTAATCACTAACTTATACCAGCTAAAAATGGTCAACAAGACGAATACTGCAATGGATGTTCGACTTGAGTTAATAGAACCAAAAGGTTCAATTGAACTTGTTGGAAGCGCTATTCAATTACAAGAGCAAGGAATTGGTGAGGGCGCTTTTTTTGTAGCCATTCACCCGGATGATCTTGAGAAAATGAGTTCTCAGATTTCCATTGGAGTTTTTTCCGGTGACGAGATGGTTGAGAAAGTGAAAACGAAGTTTTTGGGACCAGCGAAATAGTAATTAAGAATGAAGAATTACGAATTAATTGAAGTCAAACAAAATCGTAATTAATAATTGAAAACTCGTAATTGAAAAAATATGAATTGGGGAAATAGAATTGTAGTCGCATTTGTCTTTTTTGCAGGATTCATCCTTTACATGGTGGTAATTGCATTTCAGCAAAACAACGACCTGGTAGCTGAAGATTATTATGCTCAAGAGATCGGTTATCAAAAGAAAATTGAGCAAAAAGAAAACCTCAGAAAACTAGACCAAAAAGTTTCTGTGGCTTTAAATGAGAAATCCATTGTTTTGGTTTTTCCTAAGGATCAAAAACCAGAAGGCGAAATTCATTTCTACCATCCTTCTAGAAAATTATTCGACAAGAAGATTGCGATAGCTATCGATCCTGAAAATCAACAAGTCGTTGATAGGGATAAACTGATTGCCGGCAATTATCGAGTCAACATTACATGGAAGTCAGATGGAAAAGAGTACTTCCAACAAGAGAAAATTCTACTCAAATGATCGCAGCTCTCGTCATAGGATTTGTTGGAAGCTTACACTGCGTTGGTATGTGTGGGCCGCTGACACTTTTTGCGATGGGACAACATAGATCAGCTACTGCATTCTCGTTATACCATAGTGGTAGAATTCTTTCGTACGCACTTCTTGGTATTCTGTTGGGAGCGCTTGGTTACTCTCTGCAAATGTTTCAAACCCAACAGTTTGTAACTTTCTTTCTTGGCATCACCTTACTCCTGCTGTATGGCATACCAAATTTCAGAAATCGTCTAGAACGATTCTATTATCAATCCAACTTCTATCGATTTGTCAAACAGAAACTATCCAATAGCATCTCTAAGAGAAAAAGATGGATTTTCAGCGGCATGGCTAACGGATTTTTGCCCTGCGGTCTTACCTACGTTGCGGCTGCAAGCGCGATTGCAATCGGAGGCTTTTCTGAAGGCATTTTGTTCATGTTGTTATTTGGGCTCGGCACAGTTCCAGCTTTATTACTGGTGACTATCGGAGGTACAATCGTTTCTCAGAAACTGAGGAAACTGATTCCTGGAGCAATTTCATTCATCGCAATTTTATCTGGAAGTCTACTAATCATTCGTGGATTTCTTATCTCCTCCCCCAATTTCAACCAGCTAGTACAGGCAAAAGCCGCTGGACTCATCACTATCTGCGGATTATAGTCCTGATTTTTATCATATTCATTGATTAGGATCATCATAATCACAAACCTGATTCATTCACAATTTTGATTCCTAAACTACCTCCAACCCATGGATATCAAAAAATACAACGTTCCTGTCCCGCGATACACGAGTTATCCTACAGTCCCATTTTGGAATTCCGAAGATTTTACACTGGAAGGATATGAACAATCAATTCAAACGGCGTTCTGGTTAAGCAATAAAGAAGTCAGTATTTACATTCACCTCCCATTTTGCGAAAGCCTGTGTACCTATTGTGCTTGCAACACCAGAATTACAAAGAATCACTCGGTTGAAGAACCTTACATCAATCACTTGCTTAAAGAGTGGGATCTCTATTTAGAAAAACTTCCAGACGCTCCAATCATTCGAGAGATTCACCTTGGAGGTGGAACACCTACCTTTTTCTCACCTGAAAACCTGGAAAGGTTGATCGGCGGACTTATTGAAAAAGCTAAAATTTCTCCATCAATAAGCATGAGCTTTGAAGGACACCCGGCAAATACAACACTCAAGCATTTAAAAGTACTAGAACAGCAGGGTTTTGATCGTTTGAGTCTTGGGATACAAGATTTTGATTTAAATGTTCAAAAGCTGATTAATCGATTACAAACATTTGAGCAGGTAAAAAAAGTGACTGATGAAGCCAGAAAAATCGGATACACTTCAGTCAACTTTGACATGGTTTATGGGCTGCCAGGACAATCACTGGCTTCACTAGATGAGACATTGGATAAGGTTATCTCATTGTCACCAGATAGAATCGCCTATTACAGCTATGCCCATGTTCCTAGCATGAAACCAGCACAAAAGTCGTATGAAAAGTACTTGCCAGCTTCCGAAGAAAAGCTAGCCTTCATGCAGTTTGGAAAAGAACGATTAAAGGAATCGGGATATGAAGAAGTGGGCATGGATCACTTTGTGAAGCGTACCGACGAACTACTATTAGCTCGGAAAAATGGAGAATTACATCGCAACTTCATGGGTTACACGCCATTCTCAAGTCAGCTTTTAGTAGGATTGGGCGTCAGTGCAATTAGCGATTCATGGACAGGTTTTGCTCAAAATGCCAAGACCGTCGAATCCTATTACGAAATACTCGATTCTGGACAGTTACCAATCACGAAAGGCCATTTATTGACCAGCAAGGATCTTTTCATCAGAAAACAAATCTTGAATCTGATGTGCAATTTCGAAACCACATGGACCGAAGATGAAATCTTGAGCTTTGGTATTTCTACCAATTTTGACTTACTAGAGCAACTTGAAAATGAAGGATTCATCAAACTAAAAAAAGATGGAGTCAAAGTGTTGTCCGAAGGGAAAGAAATCCTCAGAATAATCTGTAGTGCATTTGATGCACGTCTCAATGAATCCGGAAAATCACCACAATTCAGCAAGTCGATTTAGTTTTAAGCGGTCGAATGAACATCGCCGATTTAAAACGTAAACTCTCAGAAGCCAAACTGGCAAAAGAAACAGTTGACGCTAACCCTTTCGAGCAGTTTAAAAAGTGGTTTGATGAAGCCCTGAAGGCTGAATTACTAGAACCTAATGCTATGGTTCTAACTACGGTGGATAAAGCAAAACAACCAACTCAACGCACGGTCTTGTTAAAGTATTTTGACGAGAAGGGGTTTGTTTTTTTCACAAACTATAAGAGCAAAAAATCAGCGCATATTCAAGTAAACAATGCAGTTTCAATCCTCTTCCCATGGTATGAAATCAAGCGCCAGGTTATCATTACTGGTGAAGCTTCGAAAATATCTACAACAGAATCAGCTAAATATTTTCTGAGCCGTCCGTTTGGCAGTCAACTTGGCGCATGGATCTCTCATCAAAGCAAAGTGATCAATTCACGCAGCTTGCTTGAAGGCAAACTGGAAGAAATGAAGCGTAAATTTTCAGAAGGAAAAGTGCCAGTCCCAGATTTCTGGGGTGGTTACAAAATCGTACCTGAATCAATGGAGTTTTGGCAAAGCCGACCCAATCGGTTGCATGATAGAGTCATGTATTCAAGGGATAAAGATGACTGGAAAATAAGCATACTTTCTCCGTAAAATTTCATTTACAAATCACAACAGTTCATAGCTATCTAAATCATGAAAGCCACTGATGAATGTCATACTATCGAGATGAATACTCTCATATTTTCGTGGTGTAAACTAATTAAGGATAAATTTGTCCGAAATTAATTTCTGAATTAGATTCGAGAAAAAAATAAGGACAAATGTTTTCAAGAGCGTGCGAATATGCCATTAAGATCATGATTTACATTGCAGCAAACGAGCAAGAGGGTAAACGTACCGGACTAAAGGAGGTAACTGAAGCAATCTCCTCCCCCGAAGCATTTACAGCCAAGATTTTGCAGCAATTGGTTAAAAATGATCTACTACTCTCCTTCCGTGGACCATCAGGTGGATTTATACTGAATGACAAGAAGGAGATACGCTTACATGACATTGTTGTTGCTATCGATGGAACGCACTTGTTGAATGATTGTATACTAGGACTTAATGAATGTTCCAGCGCAAACCCTTGCCCAGTACATGATAAGTTCTTATTGGTGAAAAATCAGTTGACCGAGTCCTTGCTGTCGACACGAGTGAATGATGAAGCTCTATTGAAAGGAAAAAATAGTTTAAAAAATTAAAAAATATTTCTTATTAAAGATATACCGATCCGAAATTCTTAAATAATAGAAAAATGAAAGACCTAACTAAAATTTCGACTATTCTGATGGGACTTACTCTCACTGTTTTCTTGTTTTCCTGCGGTGGTGGAGATGGTAAAAGCGCAGCAGATAGGATAAAAGAGCAAGCACAAATGGAGCCTGCAGATCCTTATGAAAATTGGCAATCATACGATGGTGTTGGTCCAATCCAAAACTTCACGTTACCTGGTGAAATAGACCAGGAAATGGTTGCTAACGGGAAAGAAGTTTATGATATCAAGTGCACAGCTTGTCATAAGGCTGAGAAAAAATTCATAGGTCCATCTCCTAAAGGGATTCTGGAAAGAAGAACCGCAACCTGGGTCATGAACATGATCCTTAACCCAGAAGAAATGGTACAGAAAGATCCAATAGCTAAGAAGCTATTTATCGAATACAATGGATCGCCAATGGCCAATCAAAATCTTACAGAAGATGAGGCCAGAGCTGTCTTAGAATATTTCAGAACATTATAAAAACCAAACCAATTTTGATATGAAAAAGATCGTAATTAAAATCCCAATTATCGCTTTGGTCCTCATGATCCTCTGCGCATGCGGATCCAGTCCTCAAGCATCTGGCGGTGAATCTGCAGAGGGAGCTAAAACTCACCCGCTAGGTCAAGCATCGGTTTCCGACGATGTATCGGACAAGAATATTTTGCAAGTCGCTATTGGCTCAGAAGCTCATAGCACTTTAGTTGCTGCAGTTCAGGCAGCGCAGATCGAACATGTCTTAGTAAATGCGGGACCACTAACCGTCTTTGCTCCTGTCAATGACGCATTTGCAGCACTACCTGAAGGCACAGTCGAGAATCTGTTGTTGCCAGAGAATAAAGAAACCTTGTCTACGATTCTTAAAGGTCATGCGGCCCCTGGCTCTTTTAACCTTGAAGGTCTCAAAAAAGAGGCTAGAAAAGGAAGAAAAATTTTCATGGCCAATGAAACCTATTTGGAGGTCGTGGTGGATGGTGATGATGTAACAGTGGGTGGCGCTAAAGTCATCGGAACTGTACAAACTTCCAACGGAATCATCAATGTAGTGGACAAAGTCATTTTACCGAATTAAAGTTTCAACCTAAACAAAATAGAATCATGAATATTAACAAAAAAATACTAAGCATACTGATGGCATTGCCATTTCTATTTGTCATTGGCTCATGTAGCCAAGGCGGAAATGGTGGCGCTTTAGGTAGCAGTGTTGCGGACCGAGTCTATGTACCACCCGGTGAGCATGATGAATTTTATGCTTTCATATCCGGTGGATTCAGCGGACAGTTGGCTATTCACGGTCTGCCTTCAGGTAGACTGTTCAAAGTGATCCCGGTATTTTCTGTAGATGCAGAAAAAGCATATGGATTCAATGAGGAGACCAAGCCATTGTTAAACACTTCATTTGGTCAGATTCCTTGGGATGATTCTCACCACCCGGATCTTTCACAAACCAATGGTGAAATAGATGGAAGATGGTGTTTTATCAACGCAAACAACACACCAAGAATTGCTAGAATCAGCTTGTCTTCATTTGAGACTGAAGAAATCATCGAGTTACCTAACAGTGCCGGTAATCACAGTTCATCTTTTGTAACTGAGAATACGGAATATGTTGTTGCAGGAACTCGATTCTCAGTGCCTATCCCTCAGCGGGATATGCCAATTGATGAATACAAAGGCAACTTCAAAGGTGCTATTTCATTCATCAGTGTAGATCAAGAAACTGGGAGGTTTGACTTGAGTTTCCAGGTGATCATGCCAGGGTTTGACTATGACTTGGCACACCCTGGAAGAGGCGCTTCACACGGCTGGATGTTCTTCTCAACTTATAACTCTGAAGAGGCAAGCACACTAATGGAAGTAAATGCTTCTCAAAATGATAAAGACTTCATTGCCGCTATCAACTGGAAAAAAGCTGAAGAGTTGATTGCAAGTGGAGACTTTGAGACCATGCCAACCGAGTACGCTCACAACGTGTATGATGAATCTACACATATGGCTACTTCTACTATGAAGAAAGAAGTTCGTGTATTGGATGCTTCGAAATATCCTGGATTGGTATACTTACTTCCTACACCAAAATCACCACACGGTTGTGATGTTGATCCAACAGGAGAATACATCATTGGTAGTGGAAAGCTTTCCGCTACATTAACCGCACACTCATTCACCAAAATGTTGGATGCAATCGAAAATGAAAAGTTCGATGGTGATGCTTATGGAATTCCAATTCTTAATTATGACGATATCGTAGGAGGTGTTGTTCAATCCGGTGGACTAGGTCCATTACACACGGAATTCGACGAAAAAGGAAATGGATATACCACCTTCTTCATTTCTTCCGAAGTGGTAAAATGGAAAGTAGGTACTTGGGAAGTAATTGACCGACAACCAACTTACTACTCAGTTGGTCACTTGATGATCCCAGGAGGTAACTCAAGAAAACCTTTCGGTAAGTATGTGTTGGCCATGAATAAGATCACCAAAGACCGATATCTTCCTACAGGTCCTGAGCTATGTCAATCAGCTCAACTTTATGATATCTCAGGTGAAAAAATGGAACTTCTTATAGATTTCCCAACCATTGGCGAACCACACTACGCTGCGGGTGCTCCCGCTGATTTGATTAAGCCAAATCAAACGAAAATTTACAAGCTAGAGGAAAACAATCACCCATATGCAGCTAAAAGTGAGAGTGAGACTCGTGTTGAAAGAGATGGCAAGGAAGTTCATATTTATATGACTACCATTAGAAGCCACTTTGCTCCTGACAATATAGAAGGTATCAAAGTAGGTGATAAAGTATACTTCCATGTGACCAATCTCGAACAAGATTACGATGTTCCGCATGGAGTAAGTATAATCGGAGCAAACACCTCTGAACTTTTGATCATGCCTGGGCAAACAGAAACGTTTGTTTGGGAACCTAAAAAAGAAGGGGTTTGGCCATTCTACTGTACAGATTTTTGCTCTGCGCTTCACCAGGAAATGCAGGGTTACGTGAGGGTTTCGGCACGTAACTCCAATGTTCCACTCAAGTGGACCCTGGATGGAGAGTAGACTCTTTGGTTAGGTTACGAGCCCGCCGTAGCAACTGTGAAGGCGGGCTCTACTTCTCCCTTTAAAACACATAATAATGAAAAAGTCAAAGATCATAATGATCGTGGGGGCTCTTCTATTGACTTCACTTTTCTTTCTACCTATGTGGAACATCACTTTGGAAGCTCCTCAGTATCCGGATCCAATAGGTATGGACATTCACATCAATAAGTTCGAGGATGCAAACCCCAATGATATCAAGAACATCAACATTATGAATCACTATGTTGGCATGAAGGATATCCCGGAAATGATCCCAGAATTTGAGATCTTCCCCTACTTCGCAATTGGTATGACAATTCTTGGAGTTCTTTTCGGGTTAATCGGCAACAGAAAACTATACCTGGTTTGGTTTGCACTGATGGTTGTCTTTGGATCCATTGCAATGTATGATTTCTACCTATGGGAATATGAGTATGGTCACGATCTCAAAGAAACAGCTGCAATAAAATTTACAGATGAGGATGGAAAGCCAATGGTTTATCAACCTCCACTTATAGGCAACAAAATGATTCTTAATTTCAAGGCAAAGTCATGGCCAAGATTAGGAGCTTACCTCATGTTCCTGGGAATGGGATTGTCTGTGGTTGCTTTTTACAGAGATAAAAAAGAACAAAATGAGTAAGGTTGGCTCTTTCATATTGTTCACTATTTTGATGATCTCATGTGAGGTGAAACCTCAGGAGATCACCTATGGACAAGATGCCTGCCACTTCTGCAGAATGACAATTGTTGATCGCCAACATGCAGCTCAATTAGTCACCGTAAAAGGAAAAGTATTTAAGTACGATGCAATTGAATGCATGATGAATCACCTCAATAAATGGAACGAACCTGAGGTGAAGTACTTTCTGGTGACAGACTACATAACACCAGGGAAACTGGTTGATGCTACGACATCACATTACCTGATTTCTGAAGCAATTCCGAGTCCTATGGGCGAATTTCTTACTGCATTTGAAAACCTTGAAGAACGACAAAAAATAGTAAACGAATCAGAAGGCGAAACCCTAAATTGGAGTGAACTCAAAAAGGAATTCAATGTAAAACAATAGGGTTTTCGTTATGAAAACGCTGGTAACTCTAGGATCTTTATTTTACTTTAATAAGCATAAATAGAAGCACACTCAAGAAAAACTATTACTACCTAACCAAAGATACGTGCGCCTTTCCATAGTGATCATACTGCTTTTTTTCATTAACCATATTGGCAATACCAGTGTATGGAATATTTGTCCATCATGTCAGTTAAAATCTCTTGAAGAAGCTCTTGACCGTGCTGAACCCATGGACACGATTCGAGTGCAAAAAGGGCTATATGAGTGTGTAGATATTGAAATCAATAAGCCGGTCGTGATTATTGGAGATGAAGGAGCTGTAATCGATGGTCTGGAAAAAGGTTATGTTTTGAAAATTCTTTCAGACAGTGTCACTATATCTGGTCTGAAAATCATCAATGCAGGCAAAAGCTACACCAAAGATTTCGCTGCAATCTATGTCTACCGAGCAAATCATTTTACGCTATCAAATCTTGAGATCATCAATCCTTTCTTCGGCATTCTTCTCGAAAAATCAAAAAATGGAAACGTGCATCACAATAAAGTCTATGGTGTTTCACAAAGAGAAGATGATTCTGGAAATGGCATTCATTTATGGCATTGCTCCAATGTGATTATTGAGCAGAATGAAGTTTACGGGTTAAGAGATGGAATTTATCTAGAGTTTGTGGATGACAGCAAAGTCATGAATAACTACACGCATGACAACATCAGGTATGGATTGCATTTCATGTTTTCCAATCGCGATGAATACGTAGAGAACATTTTCGAAAATAATGGTGCCGGTGTAGCAGTCATGTTTTCAAAGTTTATTCTGATGAAAGAAAACACGTTCACCCACAACTGGGGAACAGCTTCGTACGGGTTACTCTTGAAAGAGATTTACGATGCTGAAGTCATTGATAATTCATTTACAGAGAATACAATTGGGATCTTCATCGATGGCTCGACAAGGATCAATTATACTGAAAACCTATTTGAACAAAACGGATGGGCAGTAAAAGTTTCCGGTGGTTGTTACACCAACAAATTCTTCAAGAATAATTTTATCGGCAACTCCTTTGATATCTCTTATAATGCCAAAATGAATGACAATACCTTCGACGGGAATTACTGGAGTGACTACACGGGATATGATTTAGATAAAGATGGCATTGGGGATGTTCCCTATCGACCTGTTAAATTGTTTTCCTACATCGTTAACAAAACTCCTGAGACGATCATTTTGCTCAGAAGTTTGTTCGTAGACATCATTAATTTTTCCGAGAAGGTCTCCCCTGTTTTTACACCAGACAACCTCATCGACAATCAACCCTCTACTTTTATTTTCCAATGATCCAACTCGAAAATATCACTAAGCGATTTGGCCAACTTACAGTATTGGATAATATCAGTTTTGCCATCGAAAATGGCGGAACATTTGCAGTATTAGGACCGAACGGATCAGGAAAAACTACCATTCTGAAGATTATCCTGGGAATGGTTCTGCCGCAAAAAGGCGAAGTTATTGTTCGGGACAGCAAAGTCCTCAAAACATGGGACTACCGTAAAGAGGTCAGCTATTTACCACAGATCGCCAGGTTTCCAGACAACCTAACCGTAAATGAACTGATCAAAATGATCAAGGATTTACGAAACATGCCATCAAGAGAAGATGAGTTGATCGAGCTATTAGGCTTAGAAAAATTTCTTGATAAGAAATTAGGTAATCTATCAGGAGGTACGCGCCAAAAGGTCAATATCGTCCTGACCTTTATGTTTGATTGTCCAATTCTAATTCTGGATGAACCAACTGCTGGGTTAGATCCGGTTTCATTGATTCGACTAAAAGAGTTAATAGAAAAGGAAAAAGCAGCCGGCAAAATCATTTTGATTACCACACATATTCTCAGTCTTGTAGAATCGCTTGCGGATGAAATTATTTTTCTTTTGGAAGGTCACATCCATTTTCGGGGATCGCTCGCGGATCTTTCGGAAAAAACCGGTGAAAAAGATATTGAACACTCAATTGCTTCTTTACTCGAATGATGTTGAAAGTACTGAAATACAGCTTTTCCGACCTCATCCGAAGTAGATGGAGTTATGTTTATCTGGCTTTTTATTTGGTCCTAGGGTTTGTCCTTCTCTTTCTCAACGAGAACTTATCCAAAGCAGTCATCACTTTGATGAACATCGTGGTGGTGCTTACTCCTATGATCGGGACTATTTTCGGGATTATGTACTTCTATAATTCTCGAGAGTTCACCGAACTGCTTCTTGCTCAACCCATTCGTAGACGGACAATCTTCCTGGGACAATACCTGGGTGTAGCGCTTTCACTCTCACTTAGTCTCATTCTCGGACTAGGTATCCCCTTTACTATCTATGGAATAACACAATCAGGTCAAATCTGGGATTTTGCGACACTCCTCATCTCGGGCACTTTCCTAACCTTCATTTTCTCCGGCCTGTCTATTTACATTGGACTTTTGAACAGCAACAAGATCAAGGGATTCGGTTATGCCATTCTGATTTGGCTGTTCTTTGCAGTGATCTACGATGGAATATTCCTGATCTCCTTGATTGTCTTTGATGATTACCCGCTGGATAAGTTCACACTCTTCGCCAGCTTCTTTAACCCCATTGACTTGTCACGAATAATGATTCTTTTAAAGTTGGATATATCAGCATTGCTTGGGTACACTGGAGCTCTTTTTCAAAAATTCTTTGGAACAGGACAAGGGCTGATCGTAGCATTCATTATGCTTCTGTTATGGGTTGCTGGCCCGATGCTTTTAATGGTGAAAAAATCTACAAAAAAGGATTTTTAACGTCTAAGCAATCAAAATTCAACCTTCCTTTAATAAATCAAAATTCTTGTTTTCCCAGGTTTTCCTAACAACAGAATTTGACGTTTCTTCTTCATAAACTCTCCATTCAATCACTGGCTTAGAATAAACATGAAGGCTCACCGACCTTCCTTTATTGGCATTGGAATACCGATGAATATCCACGTGGTTCATGTAAGAATACTCATCCGTCCCGAGAAGCACAGAACTCACCCGTTCTAGCCTTACGTCATCACCTGGATTTATCTTAAAACGCTCCTCTTTTATTAACCCTTGTACCGGATGAATCCAAGCCTCCTGAGAATTAAAGTCATGGATAGGAGAACTTTGACCTTCTTCCCAACAGACAAGTAGCAACTCGAATTCCTCATTCCTAGCCAAAACATTGCGCGCATAGTTGTCATCATCCCAGGAGTAATACTTCTCCAATTCTGCTCTTGGGATATCTACACGTCTCATGATTTCCAACACTTTTGATGGATTGTTTTGTATATCCACAAACTCTGAAATGAGTTTCTTCACCGTCCTAATCTTTTCCATGATTTCCAAATTTTGTACTAAATGTACTTGTCTACTCTTGTTATACGAATGACTCGAATTGGATCAGAAAATGACTTTGATCAGGATGATTATAATCATCGGCCAAAACATCATTTGTCATCCAGATCGTTTAGATTAGTCAGTAGCTTTGAATTATAAACAGATAGTCATGAAAAAGATATTAGTACCGATCGATTTTTCTGATGTCAGCAGACTTGCGGCAGAATTTGCAGTAGATCTGGCAGAAAGATCCAACGCAGAGATCCTGTTTTTACATAGCATTCACTTCAATTATTATAGCGATTTTCCTCACGCAACAGGACTGAACCTTCAGCAGATGATCAGTGATGTCCAAACGTCAATAGAAAACAACTTGAAGGAATTTGTTGAGAGTCTTAACACAAAGGCGGCAATTACAACTCACTCAACCAGCCTTCACCTTTTGGAGGCAGTAAAAGATACAATCAAAGAACAAGACGTTGGATTGGTAATCATGGGAACCAAAGGTTCTTCGGGATGGGCGGAATTTCTGGTTGGTTCTCAAACGGAAAAAATCGTTCGATGGGCCGATTGTCCGGTCATCTCGGTACCATCAAAAACTTCTTTCGATGCAATAAATAAGATCCTTGTACCAATAGACCTTACGGAGATTCAGGATGAGTTTATGAATAACCTGGCTAAGCTGCAGAAGTTGTTTCATGCCAAAATGGAATTCCTTTGGGTTAAAACTCCCCACAATATTGAGAACACAGAAATGGTGACTAAGGAATTTGACCAATTACTTAAGAAGTACGGATTCAGCGACGCAAGCTTCACCATTGTTAAAAATGTATTCCCTTCCGATGGCATTTTGGAGCAGGTCAAAGAACTTGGAGCAGATATGGTCGCCATGGCTACACACTCCAGAAGAGGACTTTCTCACTGGCTTTCTGGAAGTATGACCGAAGATACAGTCAATCACTTACAGGTGCCTGCTTGGACGTTTAAACTGGATAAGAAAGCGAAAAGTATAGGGTTATCCAGTTTTAAAAATGCAAGTGGAAAGGCTGAGTATCAAAAAATAGAATTATTAGCCGTATGAAAAAGATAATCGTACCTGTAGATTTCTCTGATATCTCATCAAACGCACTTGATTTTGCGATTGATTTCAACAAAATCATCAAAGGAGAAATTTTGCTACTACATGTCTTGGAATTACCAAGCTATTCTTTCAGCGTAATGGGAGAAATGGATCTTGATCAACCTGACAGGCTCCTGAATGCGAAATTCATAGAGGGAGCACATAATCGCTTGAATGAGTGGTCAGAGCGGGTGAAGGATGCTGGACAAGAAGTGAAAATACGGATGAAGCATGGCCATCCTTATGAGAAAATGGCCAAAGAAATTGTAGAAGAAAAGGCAAACTGGATCATCATTGGATCTCATGGAGCATCTGGTCTTTCGGAAATTTTCTTAGGATCTAACGCTGAGCGAGTTATTCGATATTCAGAATGTCCAGTCATCACGGTTAAAGGTCCAACCAAGATCTCTGACATGAAAAACATCGTTTTTGCATCTGATTTATCCGAAGATCAGAATTGGGTGGCCTATAAAGCAAAAGAAGTTCAGGAAATGCTTGGACTCAACATGCACATTGTGAAGGTAAAGACCCCTCATAATTTCTTAGCAGAAGATGCTGTTCAAGAGCAGCTAAAAGCATTTGCTTCAAGGAATCATTTCGAGGACACTACGCTCAATAGCATCGAAGGAGATTATCCAGATGAAGGTATTGTTGAATTTGCCGAAAAAGTGGGTTCTGGCCTTATCATCATTGGAACTCATGGAAAGACGGGACTAGCTCATTTATTTGGCGGAAGCAGAGCCGAAGACCTAGCTAATAGATCTACTATTCCAGTGATGACATTTAAGATGCCTTTTGATTAAGGCTTTAAAAAACATTAGGAACAAAACGCTGGAACCCAACCGTAGGACGAACGTAACCCTCACCTTTATCAATAGGCTTTAGTTCTATATCAACATAATCGGTATGCTCATATTGAATTAGGCTGAGAAAATGTGAGATGCAATTAAGCCTAGCTCTTTTTTTGTCATCTCCATGCACCACGTACCATGGACTATCCTCTGTATCCGTGTGCTCGAACATCGCATCTTTTGCCTTTGAATATTCCAGCCACCTTTCTCTCGAATGCAAGTCCATCCTACTGAACTTCCATCGTTTTAAAGGATTGCTGATCCGTTCTTTAAATCGTTTTTCTTGATTCTCATCACTTACCGAAAACCAATACTTAATCAAAATAATCCCTGAACGAATGAGCATGCGCTCAAACTCCGGACATGACCTCAAAAACTCGTTGTACTCCTCGTCTGAACAAAAACCCATGACCTTCTCTACTCCAGCCCTATTGTACCAGCTTCGATCAAAAAGTATAATTTCGCCTCCGGCCGGAAGATATGGAACGTACCGCTGAAAATACCATTGGGTCTTTTCCCTCTCAGTAGGTACACCCAATGCTACCACCTTACAAACTCTCGGATTTAAAGGTTCAGTAATACGCTTGATCACTCCCCCTTTCCCTGCAGCGTCCCTTCCTTCAAAAATGACAGCAATTCTTAAACCCTCCTTCTTAACCCACTCTTGTAGATGGACTAATTCTTCATGAAGCTTTAATAACTCAGTTTCGTAACCTGATTTGCTTAGCGGCGGCAATTCTCCGTTCATATCAATCCGTTTTGCCTATCAATTTAACATGAATATTGAAAAAGAGAAAAGTGTATTGTGCCCTACAGCTACGGGGAAACACGGTTATTTAAAAAAATCAGGATTTAAGGTGACATTTATCATGGTTAGCCCTTCTACTCAAAAGTACTTTAGAGTCAAAATCCGGAACACAACTCTCGATTTATGAAAAACATTCACTGTGTAGAGCTTAGTCATCACAACGCCGACCTACCAACTAGGGAAAAAACCTTTGTTAGACTAAATCATCCAGGAGGTCCTATTGATCAGCTCAAAGCTGACAATACGAATATATTTGTCTTATCCACCTGCAATCGATTAGCTCTTTATTCGTTGGGCGATAGTATTGAGCCACTTGAAAATGTTTTTCTTCAGGAGAATATTTCAAGCACACATTTAATCAAGCATTCCGGAGAAAATGCCATCAAGCATCTTTTTAGAACGGCTTCCGGTCTGGAATCCCAGGCGCTGGGAGAACATGAAATCCTTGGACAGATCAGAAAAGCCATGGATAAAGCATTGAAAGACGAAGAGTTAAGCCCAATTACCAATCAATTAACAAGTAGATCCATTCATACCGGCAAAAGAGTTCGCTCAGAAACGAAAATTGGTCAGTATGCTGCTTCCTTACCGGCTACTTCAATTGATACCATCAAGAAGTACAGTAACATTAATTCAAAGATCCTGGTGATTGGAACCGGTGAGATGAGTAATCTTCTTTTGAAAATCTTAACTAAAAAAGATGCTCCATCGATTTTCTTATATAGCCGAACTACATCACGCGCCAAAGAGATTGCCTCGAAGTACGATGTGAAGTTTGTGCCGGAAGATGAATTGCTTCAAGCTGTAGAATCAGCTGAAGTTATTCTTGGAGCAACTTCTAACGATGAACCGGTTATCGGACCAGCTCAAATAAAAGCCGATTGGAGCAGAAAAGTGTTTATTGATCTGGGCATGCCTAGAAACTTTGATGAGGGACTCAGGGAACTATCAAATGCCAAATTGTTTGATCTCGATGACATGAAAGCGCTGACTCAAATCAACATTAAGCAACGAGAAAACGAAGTACCTAGAGCAGAGCAAATCATTGAAGAAGAAGTGGAGGATTTCGTGAAGTGGTTCAATGCAAGGAAAGTTGCTCCTGAAATTAAATCCTACTACGAGAAAATAAAGCAGATTGAAGAGGAGGAATTTCAAAAGGTTGCTGGCCGATTCACTGATCTTAATGACAGGGACAGAGAAATCCTCCAGAAATACACACACTCACTAATCAGCCGAATCTCGAAGAATCCGATAAAAATGATAAGGGAATATTCTCAAATCAACGGAGAAGGCACTGTCAAAATCGAAACATTTAAGGAGATTTTCGATATCGCCTAATTAACTAATAAGGTTGGGGTAATTCTTCAATTACTCCAGAAACACCTCTACCGATTAGACCCACTTCCAGGGTTGAAGTTCATTTTCCAGTTGGATCAGTAAATGATTGTTTAGCAGGATTGGCATATCTCAGCACTTGCATGATAAGAATCAAACTTCCGATTGACAGTAGTCATCTATTTCCGATACAACACCACCTACTTTCACGAAGTGCTCAATTCATTTCGTAGTTGAGCAAGAAATAAGATAGACAATAACACTAGTTGCAATGAAGCTGATTTTAACCTCTACCACAACTCAATTAAAAAAACTATTAGTAATTGGCGTAACCTGTTTATTCATTATGGCTCTTGCCACATCGTGCCATTATGATGAAGTATTGCCAAGGGAAATCGAGATACCTGTAGAACCTATAAGCTATAGCTTAAACATCCAGCCTTTTTTTGATGCGAAATGTGTTTCCTGTCATGCTGGAAGTGTCCCTCCTGACTTAAGTGCTTCGGTTTCTTACAACGAGCTCATATCAGGCAACTATATCGACACAGCAAATCCTGAAAACAGTTCTTTATACGAATCAATTGACAATGGTGGCAGCATGGAAATCTATGCAACGGCTGAAGAAAGAGCAATACTGCTAGCCTGGATTGAACAAGGCGCAATGAACAACTAAACCTTGAATTGAAACAAGACATGAAAAAAATAATTCACATCCTGGCTTTTTCGATCATCTACTTAGGCGCATACAACACCTATGCTCAAGATGAAACTGAACCTGCTAATGAAGACAAGCCCGTCCGGCCAATGTTTGAAAGTGCTTACCTGATGGATAATCAGTCCGTTTTGGTATATCAGAAAAAAACCTTCGAGTGGGTGATACAACATAGGTTTGGAACAATCGATAACGGTATATCTGATTTTTATGGACTTTACGGAATTTCCAATATCCGGATGGGTTTCACCTATGTGCCTTTAGATAACCTGGCCATTGGATACGGGATAACGCAAGACAAGATGTACCAGGACTTCAATGTTAAGTATTCAATCCTGAGACAGACCAGGTCGGGTTCTATGCCAGTAAGTTTGACCTATTATGCTAACGCCGCTGTTGATTCCAGAACGGAGGAGGAAATCGAGTTTTTTGCAAATTCCACGGATCGACTCTCCTATTTCCACCAGGTCATTGTCGCCAGAAAGTTCAACTCTAAATTATCGTTGCAGCTATCTCCTTCCTATTCTCACTTTAATGCAGTTCCTGCTTTCGAGGATAATGGAAATGTGGTAGCCACTATGGATAATGACCACCTCGCAATTAGTCTTGGGGGTAGATACAAAGTGACAAGCCAGGGCTCAATTACCGTTGATTTCAACCAGCCCATCACCGATCATTTTAGCAATGATCCTGAATCAAATTTTTCAATTGGGTACGAGCTCGCAACCAGCTCACATGCCTTCCAGGTATTCATCGGGAATTACTGGGGTCTACTACCACAGTCAAATAATTTCCACAATCAAAACAGCGAATTCCTAATTGGGTTCAACATCACAAGACTATGGTCATTCTAAACCAAAACAGTAATTCCATGAAAAGCCTAAAAATAGCATTACTCTCTTGCAGTCTTTTGTTTATGACCTGCTACAACACAAATGCACAGGAAGATAACAATGACAAGAGACCTGTAAGAGCGCCTTTTGAAAGTGTTGTTCTCATCGATAATCAAACCGTGATTGTCCCGACTGCCAAGACGCTGGAATTTGATATGATTCATCGATTTGGTACAATAGAAAATGGGAAATCGGACTTGTATGGATTGTATGCTCCAGGCGGGAACATCCGATTGGGGCTCACCTACAGCTTGAAAGATAACCTGGCATTGGGAGTAGGATTTACCAAACTCAACAAATACGTCGATTTTAATTTGAAGTATGCCATCATCCAGCAAACCCGGGATTGGAGTACGCCAATTAGCTTGACCTACTTTGGAAACATGGCCATCGATACACGTCAAAAGGAGTTGTTCGAAGTAAGTGACAACCCTGGTATTCATCGGCTGTCTTCTTTTAATCAATTGATTGTTGCAACAAGGTTTAACCGGAAGTTGTCACTGCAAGTCACTCCTAGCTTTTCTTACTTCAATAAAGTGGAATTAGGGATGAACAACTATATCGTTGGTTTAGGAATCGGCGGTAGATACAAACTCAGTGCACAATCTTCTTTCATCTTCGACTACAACCAACAGGTGACGGATCATGATGAGGTAGTGGACGTGAAACCCAACCTTGGATTTGGATGGGAAATATCAACAAGTACACATCAATTTCAAATATTCATTTCTTCCTTCAAAGGAATTCTTCCACAGCACAACATGGTGTTTAATGAGAACGAATTCGACAAGGAAGGACTATTGATAGGATTTAACATAACTCGACTCTGGAACTTCTAAACCTAACCTTATGGCTCAAACAACAAACACTGAAGATTCTCCGAAGGAAGTGAATTCCCGTAGGGATTTTTTGCGAAAAGGATCAGCTTTCGGCCTCATTGCTGCAGCCACGGGAGCAGCAGGACTAGCGAGCAATCAAGACCCAAAGAAATCTGGTGAGAAAATTAAAGTTCTTACAACCGATGGAAAAGTCATTGAAGTTGACAAACCAGTCGACGATTGCGAAATAGAGCCATGTGCTCCAGCAAAAGGTGAAGCAGCACGTCAAGGTATTCCCGGTCGCTCCTTTGTTATGGTTATTGACCTTGCTAAATGCAAAAATGCCAGGAAATGCGTTGAAGCTTGTCAAGAAGGGCATGATCTACTACCCGATCAGGAATTTATGAAAGTGCATCTTATGAAAGACAATCCGGATGCCGAGCCTTATTGGTTTCCAAAGAATTGCTTCCACTGTGATAATCCGCCATGCGTCAAAGTATGTCCTGTAGGCGCCACTTTCAAGCGAACTGATAATGTGGTATTAGTAGATAATGACGCTTGTATCGGTTGCAAATTTTGTGTTTCAGCCTGTCCTTATTCAGCAAGAATATTTAACTGGGAAGACAAGAAATCTTATTCTGATGATGATCCTAACTATTCACCTGAAACGAGTGTACCCGGTCAACATGGTACTGTGAGCAAATGTGATTTCTGCGTCGGTCGTTCACGAGAGGGCAAACTCCCGTACTGTGCAACGAGTTGCCCAATGGGTGCAATCTACTTTGGTGACAAAAATGAAGATGCAGTTACGAATGGTGAGGAAACACTTCGGTTCAAGCAATTGATAAAAGATCGAATTGGATACAGATACCTTGAGGAGTTAGGGACCAAACCAAATGTCTATTACCTACCTCCAACAGATCGGATGTTCCCTTATGAGCGTGGATTCAACTATCTATCTGAGGAACAAGTAGAAGTGATGAAAAACTCAATCAAATCAAAATAGAACGCTTAAAACTACTCCAATGAGCTCCAACCCCTTAGCCAACCAATTACTTGATGAAAACAAGTCGTTCATGGAGAAACCAAGCTTCAGGTGGAAAGTCAGTGTAGTTGCATTGATTGCCATTTTCTGCCTTGGTTTATACGCCCTATTTCTACAAATCACAGAAGGCCATTTGATAACAGGAATGCGCGATCACGTGGTATGGGGAGTCTATATTGTCAATTTTGTCTTCATCTTGGGACTTAGTTATGCCGGCGCTTTAATCGCAGGAATTTTTCATTTGGGTAGAGTTAAATGGGCCATTCCAATGCAGCGAATCTTAAAGTTGATCACTGTATTTTCACTCATAATTGGTCCTTTCTATATTCTACTTTGTCTTGGCCGACCGGATCGGATATTCGACTTGTTTCTTTATCCACGGATTCAATCTCCCATCATTTGGGACGTCATAGCAATTGTTACAGATTTGATCTTTTGTATCGTTTATATGTACTTCACTTACATCAAAGACTTTGCGCTGCTCCGTGACAATTCTGAAAGGTTAAACATGTCTAATTGGAGAAAAAAATTCTATCGCATTTTCGCTCTTGGGTACAAAAACACGCCGAAGCAAGAGAAATTGCTAAATCAGGCGCTGGATATATTGGCAGCCATCATTATTCCAACCACAATTATTGCTTATTCCTTACTTGCATGGTTATTCGGGATGAACCTGAAAGTTGGCTGGCATAGTTCAATCTTCGCCCCGTTCTTTGTATTGTCAGCCGTGTATTCCGGAGTAGCCCTTGTAATCCTGATCATGTGGATCTATCGAAAATCAGGAAAATTGGAAAACACATTCACAGATAGCCACTTTACCCATCTCGGTTTTGCTTTGATGGTCCTATCTCTCTTCTACGGTTATTTCTATTTCAGTGACTACATCACGGATTGGTACAACATGCAAAAAACATACGGATCATTGTGGGAGAAATACCTAGACCTTTCTCAATATGGAATTGCATTTTACTCTTCGATTTTCCTAATTACTTTCTTGCCAGCAATAGTGATTGGAATTCCTTGGTTCCGTTCTGTGAAAAGCATTGTATTTACTTCCGGTGCAGTCTTAGTCGGGCTCTGGGTCGCCAGGTATTTGATGATTGTTCCCGTACTCGAAACACCTTATTTACCTATCCAGGACGTCAGACCTGATTGGGTCAACTACTCAGCTACTTGGATAGAATGGTCCCTGTCATTAGCTGGGATTGCACTCTTTATTCTTTTCTTCATTTTCATTTCTAAACTGGCACCAATCATACCAGTCTCAGAAATGAAAGAAGAACAAGAAGAAGTCAAACTGGATTTATCACTTAAAACTGATCAGGCATGATGAAAACAATTTTCAACAATCAAATCATGCAGCTGGTATCTCCGCTGATTTTAGTCGGCTGCATTTTGTTTAGTACGGCAGCCCCAGTAAATGCGCAGAAAAAAGAACGTACCCGGCTGAAAGCGTATTACGAAAAGTTGCCCAACAACAATAAAAAAATATCGATCATTCTTACTCAAGGTAAAGGCAAGTCAATCAGTGGTGTCCAAAACAGTGAGGTTATTGTCTCAACGGTGGCCGCAGACAGTACATTGGAATTGGCAACATTGATTACTGATTCACAAGGTGAAACAGCACTTTATGTTGAACCAGACTATTCCTTTCCAAAAAATGAAGAAGGTTATGTTGTGATCAATGTAAACTACAATGGAAACGACTCGCTCAGAGCGTCAAAAAGGAAGATTGAATTTCTAGACCTCAATCTTGAGGTTTCACTGAATATTATTGATTCTGTCAAATATGTAGAAGTAGAAGCATTTGAACTAGATAATGAGGGAAACAAATTACCGATAGAAGAAATTGATGTGAACATGGGAGTCAAACGTTTGTACAATACTTTGTTTTTAGAAGAGGCCGAAACGGATGAAGAAGGAATCGCCTCAATGGAGTTTCCGGATAATATCCCCGGCGATTCTTCTGGCATGATAACTGTAGTTGTCAAACTGGACGAACATGATGACTATGGGACTATTACCAAAACTGCCGACATTGATTGGGGAACAGCTGTTGATTACTCCATAGCTTCCAATGACCGTTCGCTTTTTGGAGATTCAGCCCCGTTGTGGATGATCATTTCAGTTGCTGTAATTCTATTTGGTGCTTGGTTCAACTTTCTATTGGCCGTCTATAAAGTTTACCAGATTAAGAAACTAGCAAATGATTAAAGCAACCGACAATATTTAATAAAGCGACACAGATATTATAAATCTTAAACAGTTAATAGAATGAAAAAGAAAATAAAATCATTTCTGGCCCTTAGCTCAGGAGCTGCATTCATTTTTTCATTGTTTGTGGCATTCACAAGCCCTCAAGAACCATGGGAAGTGCCAGCCAAATATAAAACCATGGAAAACGAGTATCCCGGTGAGGATGTAGATGGAATAGGTGAAGAATTATATAAGAAGCACTGCAGATCCTGCCATGGTAAAGAAGGATACGGTGATGGCAACAAAGCCGCAGAGTTAGAGACTGAAATGAGAGACCTGACACTTGAAGAAGTTCTGGAACAAACAGATGGTGAACTGTATTACAAATCATTTATCGGAAGAGATGAAATGCCAAACTTCGAGAAGAAAATTGGAGATGAAGAAGATCGCTGGATGGTGATCAACTACATCCGCACACTAGAATGAAGCGAATATCTTAGTTTGAAATATTAGAAAAGAGAGACATGGTTCTCTCTTTTTTTATGTTCAAACAGTAGCCAATAAGGTATAGCGATTCAAGGCATCCCCTTCCATTACAGTTTGATTAATAACAGGATTTGTAATGACCCAAGTCATTTTGAACCAAAGTCAAAACTTGAAATTTACGGAGTAATTCAGCTGAAAACAGCCTAATTCATGATCGTTTTTAAAAGTCGTAACCCACTAACTGCATGAACATCCAAAAATCCAACCCTATATACATGAGAGCCTTTAAGTTTTTATTTTCTGGAGCTTTTATGGGTCTCTTGCTCATCATTTTTGCCGCAGCTATCGGTTATGCCACATTCGTAGAAAATGATTATGATGCTACAACCGCTAAAATGCTTATTTACAATGCGAAGTGGTTTGAAATACTAATGCTACTAATGGTTGTCAATTTCAGCGGAATGATTTTCACTCGAAAATTATACCGCAAAAGCCAATTCAATATACTCCTAATACATCTGGCACTTATCATCATTATCATAGGTGCTGGTCTGACTAGATATGTCGGGTTTGAAGGTCTTATGCACATTAGGAATGGCCAGACCGTGAACACCTTTACTACCACGGACACTTACCTGACTATCAATACAGGCCAAGAAATAATCCGGGAAAGGATCATGCTGTCAACCAAGAACAAGGATTTTTACAATAAAAAAATTTCAGTTGACGGGAATGAGATGAATTTTACGATCAACAATTACCTAGACAATGCTAAGAAGAAGCTCGTTCGCTCACACATCGGATCACCAATTGTAAGCTTAATTGTAGCTCACGATAATGAAACACATGAGGTATATGTAAAAGAAGGAGAATCCGAATTAGTTCATGGTCTCGGCATCAGTTTTGGTGATACCACAATCGTTCAAAACGTTCATATTGTGAACAGTCCTGAAGGACCAATGATAAGATTACCATTAAACTACCAATCAACAGTAAGAGATCCAGAAAAGCCCTCGCACAGCAAGTTTGTTCCTTTCCAACAAGCTGCATCTTACAAGTTTTCGGGTATGTCAGTCATACTCGTAGAATACATTGAAAATGCTTTCTTGAAATATGTACCTTCCGATCAAGAGAACCAGGGATCAAAAATCATTAATGTCAGCTTGAATGAAACAGAAACTTTTCTTCAATTTAACCAACCTAGATACATAACTGTAGGAGACAAAAACGTCGAAGTTACCATAGGCAATTTACCTCTTCAGCTTCCATTTTCCTTGAAGTTGGTGAAGTTCCAATTGGACCGATATCCCGGATCCAATAGCCCGTCCTCCTTTGCCAGCGAAATAGTTTTAATAGACGAAGAAGCAAACGTTAACAGGCCTTACAGGATCTTCATGAACAACATTCTCTCGTACAAAGGATATCGATTTTATCAATCTTCTTACCACCAGGATGAGTTAGGAACAGTACTTTCAGTTAACAAAGATTACTGGGGAACATTGGTTACATACTTCGGTTATTTTCTTCTGTTCGGAAGTCTAATCGTGACGTTCTTCACTAAGAGAACTAGATTTTCTGGACTCCTCTGGCAATTCGACATCATTAGAAAAAGAAGAAAAGAATTGGTTGCTGGAGTGGTTTTCTTAGCGTTCATTTTTGGAACACAAAATACTTCCGCACAGCCAATGGCGGGCCTACCTGAAGCCAGTAAAGAGCACGCAGCTGCTTTTGGAAGATTGCAAATCCAAAGTCCACAAGGAAGAATGATGCCGATCAATACAATGGCTACCGAAATGCTGGTGAAAATCTACAAGAAAGATTCTTATGAGGGTTTCACAGCAGATCAAATCTTCCTTGAAATAGTAACAAAAAATGTCAATTGGATCAAGAAACCAATGATTAAGGTTGGACATGAGGAACTGAGAGATCTCATTGGCATTGAAGGAGATTACGCCAGGTATATTGATTTTTTCTCCCAACAAGGTGTGTACAAACTCTCCAACGAGGTGAATGCAGCTTACATCAAAAAACCTGCGTTAAGGACAAAATTTGACAAAGAGCTCATTAATGTTGATGAACGTGTCAATGTTTTCACAATGGCTATTGACGGATCAATTTTGCGAATTTTTCCAATTCCTTTCCATCCTAACAATACCTGGGGAATTCCTGAAAAATACGAAATGGCAATCAATCAAATCAGAGACGATAGTTTGTATACCACCTACATAAGACATCTGATAAATGCCAAAATTACGAATCAATATGAGCAGGCTGATAAGGCCCTAAAAAACATTTCGGATTACCAAAAAGATGTCGGAAGAGCGATCGCGCTATCAGATCGAAAAGTGAGTTTGGAGATATTTTATAATCGAACCAACATTTTTAAAAGCCTTTTCCCAATATACCTGTTAATGGGAATATTGCTAACAGGCTTATTCTTCATACAGATTTTTAAGCCCCAATACCAATTCAAGCGTATCATCCGACTATTTGCTGGCATTCTCTTTATGGCATTCTTGGCTCAAACATTTGGTCTTATTCTACGCTGGTATCTTTCCGGTCATGCACCATGGAGTAATGGATACGAATCGATGTTGTACATCTCGTGGGTTACTGTGCTTTCCGGGCTGATCTTTATGAAAAAATCCACGATGGCATTGGCGGTGACTTCCTTATTGGCAGGTATTACACTGTTAACCGCTCACATGAGTTGGATGAATCCGGAAATCACCAACCTGGTTCCTGTTCTCAAATCCTACTGGCTGACCATACATGTGGCCACCATTACTGCCAGTTATGGATTCTTAGGACTTGGAGCCATGCTAGCATTCATGAATCTATGCATCATGATTTTCAGAAATAGAAAAAATTTGGAAAGAGTCAACCTTATCATCGAAGAGCTCTCAATCATCGTTGAGATGGCATTAATGATAGGGTTAGTTCTGATCATCATTGGAAATTTTCTTGGTGGGATCTGGGCTAACGAATCATGGGGTCGTTATTGGGGATGGGATCCAAAAGAGACGTGGACATTAGTATCCATTATTACCTATTCATTCATTCTTCACATGCACCTTATTCCCGGTGTCAGAAGTCAATTCTCCTTCAACTTTTTCTCATTGATCGGGTTCAGCACCATTCTGATGACCTACTTCGGTGTAAATTTTTACTTATCAGGACTGCATTCCTACGCTCAGGGAGATCCGGTGCCAATTCCTACTTTTGTTTATTACCTGCTAGCTATTATCGGAACCGTAAGTGCGCTTGCTGCCGCCAATGGTTACAAGTTGACACGAGCAAATAAAATAACTCCTGCAAACTTACAGGGAGCCTAATCAGGCCATCCAAACTTCAATAAATTAGGATCGATATTCGGTGATCTGAACATCAAATTCTGCAGACCTGATAAAGATCATAGCAAAAAAAATATATGTCATTTGTTTTTATGGAAGCAATAACGTAATTGCTGATGTTGCGAATTGTTACTCGGAACAGAAAATTAGATCATTATTCATATTAAACTATCAGGTCATGAAAGCAAAGATTTCAAACCAATTTTCAGCTATAGGCGCCTTAGCCATAGCTTTTGTTCTTATTGTTGGTTGTGAAGGCCCTATGGGTCCTGCTGGAGCTGATGGCATTGACGGAATGGATGGAATGGATGGAATAGATGGCAATGTCACCTGTCTCTCGTGTCACTCTGACGGCAATATCCAAGCCGTAAATCAACAATTTGTAGAATCCGTGCATAGCGGCGGTGAAGTAGCCGTAAGTTATGCAGGCGGAAGAGCCTTTTGTGCCGAATGTCACTCACACGAGGGATTTTTGGAATTTGTTGCCACCGGAGATGTTGAAGGAGATATTGTTTCTCCATCTGCATGGGAATGCGCAACTTGTCATGATATTCATTCAACTTTTGAGGCAGTTGACTATGCCTTAAGACTCGATGATCCAGTCGCCTTCAAATTTGACAACAGTGTTGTTGCCGATTTTGGAAATGGTAACTTATGTGCCAACTGTCACCAATCTAGAAGAGCAGAACCAAATACTACCAATCCAGGAACTGATTTCACCATTACAAGTCAACACTATGGTCCACACCATGGAGCACAATCGAATACATTGTATGGAGCTGGATTTGCGGAGATTGCAGGTTCAGCAAGCTATCCTTCTCCTGGCATGACATCAGGTGGAGAGACTTTTGCTCACATGACCATTGGTTGTACCGGATGCCACATGGGAGATTATGATGCCGGTACAGGTGGTCACACTTTTAATCCAAATGTCAACAGCTGTACTACTTGCCACGCAGGCGCTACAGATTTTGATATAGGAAGTACAATGACTGACATAGCGGCACAACTTGATGTTCTAGAGGGCCTACTAGTAGCACAAGGTGTTATAGTAGAAGATGTCTCTGTCGAGTTTGAGCTTGATCCGGAGACCGGAGATATTGTAGAAGTTCTCAAAAGTGATGGATTCCATCCTGTTGTAGCAACTCATACCATGGCTCAGGCACAGGCTTTCTTCAACTGGGTAGGACTTCTTGAAGATAGAAGCTTTGGGGTACATAACCCTGCTTACACAGAAGCTTTATTGACCAACTCTATTGAAGCAATTCAATAGTCATGGAATAAATGATCTTGATTGCGGCTGCTCAAAAATTGAGCAGCCGTTTTTATGAATAATAGGTATCATTAGAAATCGGAGAGTTATCACCACCCTACTGACCAATTAATGACACTATCTCGTAACTTTATAATGAACTAAGTACTAATTATATCAAACATGAAAAAAATCAATGAAATTCTGGAATGGCTAGCAGATCACCCAAATGTTGCTTATTCATTCATTCGGGTTTTTCTTGGAGCCGCCTTGTTTGTAAGAGGAATCGTTTTAATGTCTAACCCGGAAGCATTGCTTGAGCTAGCAGGCGGTCATGACTTATTTATCTGGTTTTCTTACATCACCATCGGACACCTACTCGGCGGATTATTGATTGCGTTGGGCATCTTCACTCGGGTTGGTGCATTCTTCCAAATCCCTATTCTCTTAGGAGCAGTTTTCATAGTAAGCGATAGAAGTCTCGTTATGGGTGGTCAATCCATCGAACTTGCGAGCATGGTTCTGTTCCTGTTATTAGTCTACTTTGTTTTCGGAAGTGGTTCGTATTCGTTAGGGAAAAAAGTCGATCTTCCCAACCTTTAGAGATCAGTTTGATGATTCCGTTTTATAATTATTTGATCCAAAAAAAAGATACGTACTATATTCACCTCGAAACCGAATTACAACCTTACTAAACATTCGGTATGGAGGAATAATACATGAAAACAGCAACTATTGTTGGTGCAGGTTTAGTTGGCTCACTTTGGGCCGTTTATTTGTCAAAGGCTGGTTTTAAGGTCAAGATTTATGAAAAAAGACCGGATATCCGAACTGCCGATATTTCTGCTGGCAAATCCATAAACCTGGCATTATCCGAAAGAGGTTGGAAAGCTTTTAGCACCGTTGGGATAGCAGATGAGATAAGAAAAATCGCTATTCCAATGTATGGTCGGACCATGCACGATTTGGAAGGAAATCTTACATTTCAACCTTATGGCAAAGAAGGACAAGCCATCTATTCAGTTTCACGTGGCGGCATTAATGCCAAAATGATGGAGATCGCGGAGAAGGTTGGAAACGCTGAGATCCACTGCAATGAGCAATGCACCGATGTGGACCTGGAAAATGGAATTGTCTATTTTGAAAATACCATAACGAAAGCTAAATCTGAGGTTCAATCCGACCTGGTGTTTGCTACAGATGGAGCCTTTTCTGCCGTGCGTTACAAAGGCATGCAACAACTCAATCGATTCAATTATGAGCAACGATACATTGAAGACGGTTATCGAGAAATCCTGTTGCCAGCAAATGCGGACGGCTCGTACAAACTAGAGAAAAACACACTACATATCTGGCCAAGGGGTCGTTTTATGTTGATTGCACTTCCAAATGAAGATGGATCCTTCACCTGTACCCTATTCATGCCTTTTGAAGAGAATAAGAATTCTTTCGAAAATCTAAAAACACGAGATCAGGTGGATCAATTTTTCAAATCCACTTTTCCTGATTTTCATGAATTAATGCCAGACGTGGCAGATACTTGGGAGGATCATCCTCTTTCCTCGCTGGCGATTGTTCGATGTTATCCTTGGGTGCATGGTAAAGTCGCACTGATGGGTGATGCGGCACATGCGACCGTTCCGTTCTATGGCCAAGGCATGAATTGTGGATTTGAAGATTGTTCGGTCATGTGGGAACTAATGCAGGAGCATGGAGATGACTGGAAAAAAATATTGGATGAATACCAGATTTCTCGTAAACCAAATGGTGATGCGGTCCAGGATCTTTCATTAGACAATTATTATGTAATGAGGGACTTTGTAGGCGATCCGGAATTTTTACTTCAAAAGAAATTTGAGCTAAGAATTTCTGAACTTTATCCCGAGAAGTATTTACCACTTTATTCACAGGTATCCTTCAGTCATATACCATACGCAGAAGCATACAAAAAAGGAAAGGAGCAAGATGTTTTCATTAAGGACATTATGGCAAAAAATGACATCTCAGCCTTGTTTGAATCTGGGAAAATCGATGGCCTGATTCATGAATATTATGGTGACGATAATTGAGAAATTATGAAAGACTCGAAAGAAGATATTCTAGATCAACTGAAAGAAAAGTATGAGTCTATTGGTCAGGATGTGAATGTTCATCTCGAAGGACTTCTTCATTCACGTCCTATCACCTACTGGGATTACATTCAAACAGACGCCCTGCTTAACCTTCAAATCCCACGGACGAATCAACCGGATGAGATGGTGTTCATCATGTACCATCAGGTGAATGAGCTTCTCTTCAAAATGATCCTTTGGGAAATTGACCAGGTAGCTGAAAATGAACATGTGACCACCGAATTCTTCTCTATAAAGCTCGATCGAATCAGTCGGTATTTCGATATGCTTTCATCCTCTTTTACTGTAATGGGTGAAGGCATGGAAGTTGAGCAATACATGAAGTTTCGGAACACACTTACTCCCGCAAGCGGTTTTCAAAGCGCTCAATATCGACTGATTGAATTCGCTTCAACGGAACTGATCAATCTCATTGATGCCCGATTTCGTGAGACGATAGATCGCAACACTCCTTTTGAACATGCTTATGATCATCTGTATTGGCAGGCAGCTGGAAAAGACCATAAAACAGGTGAAAAATCAACGCTAATAACCCTATTTGAGAAGCGATACATGGACGATTTTATCGTTTTTATGAAGAAGTATAACCAATCGAATCTCTGGACCAGGTATCAATCACTTCCTGACGATGAACGAAAAGATTTGCAACTCCAGAATGCGATGCGACATTATGATCATACTGTGAATGTGCTCTGGGTAATGGCTCACTTAAACGCGGCGAAAAAATATTTGGGTGGTGGTGAAGCGACCGGAGGAAGTGACTGGCAGAAATACATGCACCCTAGGTACCAGCGAAGAATCTTTTTCCCAGGCCTGTGGACAAAGGATGAACTGGATAATTGGGGAATAACAAACCTCGATGGACATACGACTCTATCAAAATCCCTTTAGCTTTGCAGCAAGGTTTCAAAGCTGATCCTTGACAATGATCATTTTCAAAAAATTCACATTCGATTCTGCACATTCCTTACCGTTTGTACCAGATGGCCACAAATGCAAAGAGGTACACGGACACACTTACAAACTCACCGTTTTCATCGAAGGCGATCTAGATGAGAAACTTGGCTGGGTGATGGATTTCAAAGATCTGAAAGATGTAGTGAAACCCTTGATTGATCAAATTGATCACAAGTATTTGAACGACATTAAAGGGCTAGAGAATCCAACCTGCGAAGTAATTGCCAAATGGTTATGGGATCGCATCAAACCCGGTGTACCACTATTGAAGAAAATTCAATTAGACGAGACTCCAACCTCTGGTGCCGTTTACGAAGGCTAATAAGTACTCAATTGTTTGAGCATTTTTCCATGACTTACCAATGCTCCAATAAAGGTTGGTTCTGAGTTATATGGAAGTTTAAATTCCTCAGCTGTTGCCTTAACAATCTTGGATAATGCTCTATAATGAACATGACAAATGTTTGGGAAAAGGTGATGTTCAATCTGATAGTTTAAGCCGCCCACATACCATGACAATAGTCGGTTGCTCGGAGCAAAGTTTGCAGTAGTGAGCATCTGATGAACAACCTGGTCATTTTCAACTTCACTTCTCTCATCCGGCAGTGGAAATTCAGAAGATGGCATAATGTGAGCCAATTGAAAAATACAAGATAAAATAAGTCCAGTCAGAAAATGCATGCATACCCAGCCTAGAACTACATGCCACCAAGCGACATCAAGGATGATTATTGGAAGCGCAATAAAAAGTGAGTAGTAGACGATTTTCTGGATGATCAACTTGGTCACTTCTTTTGCATAGGTAGTGTTTTGAGTTTTTAGCAAACCTTTCTTATTGTATTTCCTTAGAAAAGAAAAGTCCTTTGTTGTCGCCCAATAAAGCGTAAGAAGTCCATAAAGAAACCAAGCATAAAAAATCTGATACCGATAAAATGACTTTTTAGGTTGGTTTGGAGAAAATCTCATTAAACCTCCCGGATCAATGTCTTCATCATATCCGTCGATGTTGGTGTATGTGTGGTGAAGTACATTGTGCTGGATCTTCCAGTTGGTAGCAGAACCGGCAGATAAGCTCATGATTAATTCACCGAAAAAGAAATTCACAGACTTACTCTTAGAAGCGGAACCGTGACAGAAATCGTGCATCAGGCTTAGCCCACAACCAGCCAAACCGATTCCCATGATTAACCACAAACCATAAAATACAAACAAATTACTGGAGAACCAGCCAGTTAAAATGACGGTAAATGGAAGCAGGTATAATAAGGGCAGTATGATAGCTTTCGCCCAAATGCGGTAATCTCCGGTTTTGGAAATATTATTGGTTTTGAAATAATCATATACTCGCTTGCGCACTTCGGTACCAAACTCCTTACTCGCATCGGAGGCAAACCTAACTGGATTGAATACGGTTTCTGCCATCTGTTAAAATTTCTACGAATCTAGCTCGATCAGGTTGATTTTCATTATTAAATCGTAAATTCAAACACATATATGTCATCTATTCCACCTATGGAACATTCTATGTCAGATGGTCCTAAAACGATAACTGGCATTTGTCATTAAAGCAACGGATAAAAATCATAACGAATAGAAGCCCTCAGGCATAATTTGCGATTATATTAATCAGGTAAGAATGAGTGAATCAAACTATAAAAAATGGATGGTTGGTCTGGATTTCACATCCATCGATGATAAAATCATTCAACGTGTGGGACATCTCAGCAGAATCATTAAGCCTGATATCATTCACTTTGTTCATGTAGAAAAAGAACTAGACATTCCTGTTTATATACCCGAGGAGTACAAGGATGTAGTTCCAACACCTGCAGAACAATATGAAGAAAAATTGGAAAAAATTGTCCGGGAAAGCTTTGATAACAAGGACGTCAAGTGGCAAGTAAATGTAGTAGGTGGCGATACGTTTGATACACTTGTTGATTGGGTTAAGAAAGAAGATATTGATTTTTTCATTGCCGGAAGAAAAAATCATGAAGATGGCAGTGGTATTCTTCCACACAAACTTTTAAGAAGTCTCGCTTGCCCTGCTCTATTTATTCCGGAAGCCGGAATGCCAGGTAGTAAAAAAATTCTTGTTGCTTTGGACTTCTCTAATCACTCACTTAATGCATTGAAAACGGCTCTCAAACTTGCAGAATCAGGAGAAATAACTGTAGACTGTCTTCATATTTACAGCGTCCCAATTGGATATTACAGTACCGGGAAAAGCTACGAGGAGTTTGCAGAAATCATGAGAAATAATGCAGAAAAAGAATTCGAACGATTCATAAAACCTCTGGGTGTCGACTTAAAACTGAAAAGTATTCTTCTTGAAAAAGCTTCGGCAGCTGAAGTAATCTATGATGAATGCAAAGAAGGAAACTATGATCTCGTGATGATGGGATCGAAAGGCCAGTCCGCTGGATCTGTCGTTTTACTTGGAAGTACCTCAGAAAAACTAATAAGGATTAATCAACGGTGCATGTCCTGGATTGTCAAAATAAAGGACGAACACATCGGTTTTTTTAAAGCGCTAAGCAAATTATAAAAGGTCATGAAAAACTCACTAAAATTACTTTCACTAGCAATCTTATGGGGTTGCGCAGTACAGGTTAAAACATATCAAAATCCCAAAACTGATTTCACTACATACAATTCCTGGTGTTGGATGCAAGGCTGTGAAGTCGTCTATCAAGGTCCAGATTACTACAACGACGAAAGAGTAATCAATGAAATTTCCAATGCGATCGCTTGGAACATGCATGACAAAGGCTATTTGCAAGGTGATGATCAATCAGACTTGGTGGTCAACTACTATGTCATCATGAAAGAAGACTCTATGGACGTTAGCTCCTCCTACTCGACCAATTTTGAAGATGAATGGCTGTCTGCACTTTATCCTGAATACGAACGATTTTTAAAGGGAAGTTTGGTCATTGATGTGATAGACAGAAAGTCATCGGAACTGGTTTGGACATCAAATGCCATCAGATACCTGGATGTCAATCCCGAGTTCGACAAAGAATCCATTTGGAATGGCGTTGGTAAAGCAATGAAGAAATTTCCAGGAAAGGAAGAATAGAAATCAATAGGGCTTTTGTCCAATGATATTTCCTGCTGGCGTATATTGACAAACCCAAACATCCCAACCATCGCAGGTCGCTATTCCGCATCCTACTTTTGTTGTTCCTTCCCATACGATTTGCGTATAATGTCCACACACAGCTCCATCGGTGCAACTGTTGTCATTATAGTTGTAATCTTGTTTTTCACTTCCCCAAGAATCTACTACTTGGGTAATCGTGAATGCACCTTCAGTTCCCTTCCATAAATTTTCGCCATAATCTCCGGTGGAATGTTCAAAGGCACAACTACGCGCAAGCTCTTCAGCCCATTCAGCGGCAGATTGAGCCAACTCATCTGACCAAGTCAAATTTGCAATGCCTACTTCTGTACGATACACATTGTGTGCTTCCAAAAACTGCTCAGCGACCTCATTGACTTCTTCCTCTGGTGATGATTCATCAGAAGAACAACTGGTGACTAAAAATAGGCTTAATGCGAGCGGTAGTAGATTTTTCATTGGTTTGAATTGTATAAATATAACCAGTGAGGAAGATTTATCCCTTAACAGCATCTTCTTAACAACTATGACTTTCAGACTACTCCAATTTCCTCTTCAACTCACTCACCAACTCCGGAAACTGTAATTGCCCTTTAAGAAAGTGGCCTCTGTCCGAAAATTCATGATATTCTGTATCCAGGTATTTGTGGATGTGTTGTGCCTCTTCGATTGGAATGTATTCATCATCCGTTGAAGAAAATTGAATGATCCATTGTTGATTATTCTTAATCTTTTCCCAATCCCAAGGCCGGTCAAAGTAACCACTCTGGCGTTCTAAATCATCATCAAGATCTGTATGAGCTGCGCTTACCAATACACTACCCAGAATCTGATGTTTTTCTGCATATCGCATGGCGCACAGAGCGCCAGAAGAATGCCCGATCAGAATGGTGTTCTCATCTGCTTTCGCATATTTCTCAATGAACTTTATCCAGTATTTTTCTCGAGCAATGATTGAATCTGGAAAAGTTTCCGCAAACACCTCCACACCCAGTTTTTCAAGTTCTTCCTTCACCCATGGCAACCAGGCATAGTCCCATCGAAGTGTCTGATTTCCATGAATCAAAATGACCTTGCAATTCTTCATGAGGGAACTATTGTCACACGCCCATCCTCATTCACCAAAATCTCATCCCCTTCTTTGACGCTGCTTAAAAATTCTTCGCCAAGATTATCGACGGCAGGTATTCGGTGGTTCGCCCATTTTTCCGCAAGTGCCAAACCAGCCGCAGACAATGAATCAATTTTGCCTGAAAGAAGAATAACAGCTGGAGCTACTTTTCTTCGAGCCACTAATTCCCAAACCGCCCCCGCTGAGGTAGATCCAATAGTAGTTGGAATGCATAAAGCCGTACCTGTCAAATTTTTGCCATAAATGGCTTTCGCGTCATGATCTCCGCAAATTGCCTGGTCGTCATTGGTGAGAATAGTATTATAGAAACTTGCAAGAGAATTAAAGCCGGTATGACTGACCAATGCCTTGGTCTTCACATTTGCTTTGAACAATGGTCTTCCGAAAAATTTATTTCTGTCTCCATTAGCTACAGAAGTAGTAATAGCTTTTTCATCTCGAGAACCTTTGTCTTCAGATGTAGTTACTCGATCTTCCTGTTCAGGAAGTTTACCTGTGGCAATTATCTCAGCTAATTGGGCGTCTAAAACCAGACGAGCATTTGTGAATGTTCGAAGCTTGTTCGAGTTCGTCAGTACAGCTTCGTTTCCACATAGGCTATTGTTCATGTACGATTCGAGGCAAGTCCCACTTAGTCGAGCACCAGTAGCATCTAATTTTTCGAATACTTCCCGAGTATCATGCCTGAATTGACGCAAGACTTTGGGTGGAGCAACCAAAACAGTATCGACTGAAATCGTCTCCCTTTCATTTGCATGCAAGGCATTGGTGATCCGATCGGTCCATTCATGCAATTCCCTCAAACTCAAATGGGGACATCCAATCATCGCCTTTTTAGGCATTGCATTTGGATCCTTCCACATTACTGGATATGAAGCAATTAAATCGTTGAGAACTTTATCGGTAATCTGATAAGATTGATGATCTACCAGCAATAGATCATTTCCCAATTCTTCAGCTTCTGGAGTAATACCTTCAATATGATAGAGTGCTACGGCTCCAATTGCTGCACAAGCAGCCCCCATTTCCTTTAAGTAATCACGTGTGGTATCGTCTATTCCCTTTCCTAAGAATTTTTCCAGACCAATGATATATGGAATTCCATCCTGAACCTTGCTGCCAATGGCTGCTCCCAGCAATTGTGGGTTAGGCAATTTTTCCGTAGCTACTTCAATTTTCCAATTGGCTTTTCTCCCTTCATCTGTAAGCAAACCAAACGCTGGAGTTTTGCCAGCAATATTTGAAAGTAAGTCAAGAATTGCCGCATTACGGTTAGTCCGAGCTCCTAATGCTGAATTAGCATAAACCACACATGAAGATTCAGACCATGCAAGTATGTCTCCTTGCTTTGGAATATTGCCTTCTTCAAAAACATAGGGAGAACACGTATAGGCATCATGATTCTGAAGTCCGAGCTTTTTCATAGAGGTTTGTGCTCTTCCATTGTCCTTAAACATCCGCTTGAATTCCATCTCCTGTTCTGGCGTGATTCCGAGGTTTCTAAAATCCAGGGGCTCACGTGGATCTAATGTAAATGGAAACTTCGTTTTCAGACCAGCTTCAACCAATTCTTCCAGAAGTTCAACTGGAGCATCAACCCCAGGTGTAGAACCGGAAATGGAGAAATGTCCATTCCCCTCAATATCCACCAATCGTTCTGCTTCCAAAATTTCACCATAGAGTACCAACGTCTCCATGATCTTCTGCATCACAGAACCTTCCTGTCCATTCAGAATAGCCTTTTCTTCTCTGGTGAGCTTCATAGATCTTCTGATTCGATTACGTCGATCATTTTCTCCAACCCAAAATTCTCTTTCTTTCTAGCATTCGAACCAACAAACCAAAGAACAACTCCCAAGAGTGTCCATCCACCAAAAAGCCACCACTCTAAAGGAATTCCCTCACCTAGCGTGTACGGATCCATGATGGTGAGGATCGCAATGTATAATGACGCCAAACAACCAAGAATCGGCAAAACCAATCCACCTGGAGCACGATAGGGTCTGGACATGTTTGGGTTTTTTAATCTTGAAAGAACAAGGGTAAGGCAAACAATGAAAAATAGAATTCCAACTGCTGTTGAACTGCTATTCACCAATGGGATAATGGCGTTTTTACCTAGTAAAACTCCAAATGCTACAAACACAATCGCAAAGGAGATACCATAGATGGAAATGCCACCTTTGCTTGTTTTGGTAAAGCCTGGCCAGATCATGTGATTTTTCCCAAGTGCCAGAATTGCTCGTACAAATACAAAAATCGAGGCATTCCATGTAGATAAAAGTCCCAAAAGACCCCCTATCAAGGCAATCTTCATTAAGGTGGTTGAACCTAATCCAATTTCAAAAGCTCGTGCAGCGGCAAGCTCAGCACCAATTAGTTCTGCTCTTGGAGCTACCGCTGCAGCTGAAATAATGACCGCCACATAAAACAAAGCTGCTGAAGCTATCGATAGGATAATAATGTTGGCAATCGTTTTTGCCGATACGTTTTCACTTCGTTCTGAAATCCCCTGGGCGATACTTTCAAACCCTGTCAAATAGAATGGAACACTGACAAACACGGCCATTACTCCTGGCCAGATTGAGCCACTTGTGGATTTCACAAAGACCGGAGTAAGATTCTCAACACTTCCTTGAAAAATGGCGGCTCCAATCAATACTGCGACGATAATGATTAATACACCAGTTAATGCCTGCTGAGCAATACCTGAGCTAGACCCTCCTTTCAAATTTGTCAAGCAGAGCAATGTATTGATTCCAATTCCAAACAATATATGCCCTAGGTAAATGTTGGACCCCATGAAACTATACAGCAAAGGTCCCATGCTTGATGGCCACAAGGTTTCCATCAACCAACCTACTGATAGCGCTTCGAAAATGATGACGAAGAAAAAAGTAAGTGCCAACATCCAACCCGTGATAAAAGAGGCAGTCACTCCCATTTCGCGAAGTGCATATACTATAGGTCCACCCACATGAGGATAAATACCGGCCATTTCAGCGTAGCAAAGACCAACAGGTATAAAAAACAGGAACCCAATACCAAAAGCCAATGTGGCTCCAAAAGGTCCGGCATCTGCCAACCAAAAACCAAGTACAGTTACCCAACCAATCCCAATGATCATCCCAAACGTAAGGGCGAAATAATCCAATTTGGTCAATGCCTTCTTTTGGGTCATGCTTTAGCTCTTTAAAAAGTCAGGTTCTCTAAATGATGGATTGGGATAGGAATAAAATCCTTCTCCTCTCAACGTCCCCAGTTTTCCATCTCCAACCATCTGCTCGAGTATCTTGGGAGGCTTATCTGATTCGTCTCCACTCTTTTGATAGTAGATGTTCTCAATCGACAACACAGTATGCAATCCAACCTCATCCATAATTCCACAGGGTCCTATGTCTGTTCCGAAACTTAACATCCAGGCCTTATCAATATCTTCCGGAGTGGTATATCCTTGATCCAACTGCCTCAATGTCTCTTTTTTTATCACTCTCCACAAGCGATTGAATGAATAACCCAATTGCTCTTTTTTCACATGTATGCAAATCATTCCGATTGCTTTACTCCAATCCTTGGCAAATTGAATCGTCTCTGTAGAAGTTTCATTGGAACCCATTAACTCTACCATCGGGGATTCAAGTGGGTCAGAAAAATTAAGATTAAAAAACTGGGTTGGTCGTTGAGATGCTTGTCCAAGCGGTGTACAGGTAATCGATGAGGCATTGCTTCCCATGTAAGCGTTCGAGTCTAAATGCGAAGAGACCTGTTGTAAAACCCTGGTTTTCAAATCAAGCTTTTCAGGTACATTTTCGAAGGCCAGTTGTACCCCATCGACTGCCGCCTCCAATGACTCACATGGAATGAAATTCTTTTTAACCGAGCCTAGCTCATTTTCACTACTCCATCCAATTGCTCGTTCCTTGGCAGCTTTCACTCCCTCAAAATCAATGTCATAAACCCTCGTCTCCAGGTTGCATTTCGCACACGCCCAGGCAACTTTCGTTCCCATTACTCCAGATCCAATGATTGCAATGGGCTTGGTTTGGTCAAATGCCGGAAATTCACTCATTGTGTTTGAAGTTTTGGTTTTCCAATGGATTGTTCAATTCTAAGGTTTTGATATTTCTTCCGATACTCAGTCGGAGTACTTTTCTTCATAGCTTTGAAGCATTTATTGAAGTTGGTGAAATTGTTGAATCCACTCTTAAAACACACCTCAGAAATCGAATGCTCGGTCTCAACAAGAAGCGTTCCAGCATAATTGATTCGCAACTCATTTAAGAAGCTAGAAAAAGTAGTTTTGAACTTTTGCTTGAAATACCTGCAAAAGGTATGTTCACTCAGGTTCGCTACTTCAGCAATTTCTTTGGTTGTTATTTTTTCTTGAAAATGATCCAATACGTAGGCGTAAATATTGGAAATACGGCTCGTGCTTTGTTCGCTCATCGGTTTATCTGAAGTGTACGCCTGAATTAACTCAGTCTCACTTGATTTGGAAATAATCGAGAGCATCTCATACAACAGTCCGATCTTTTGAATCATGTTTGCTTCAAAGGAATCTCTCAGCAGCTGTGCCACCAAATCATTCGTTTTTCCTCTAATTACAACACCTTGACTACACTTTTCCAACAACATGGCGATCTCCTCAAAGTCTGCCAGGGATAGCATTGAATCACTGAAAAGCTGACGACTGAAGATGAGTGTAATCACTTCAAAGTCTTCACTAATCTCCTCATGTATTCTATCGGGCTTACGTAAATGTGGTAGTCCGGGTCCCAGCAAAACCATGTCTCCTTTTTGAAACCTGCTATACCTATCACCAATTACCTGAACGCCACTTCCCTCCACAATGTACTCCAATTGAATTTCCGGATGATGATGATAGGTGTTGTGAAACTCTTTTATACCTGTCTTTCTCAAAAGCAGGTATGGATCCTTTAGCAGGGGAACTATCGTCAGCAATTCGGATTTCCTCATCAAAACAAGTATAAATTATTTAAGCTATAATTTTATATACATATATATAATACGCCAAAATAGTTTATAAAAATGCCAAAATCAGGAAATAAATCGAATGAGCGCCATCCTAATTTTGAAAAACAATCTCATTTAGTTCTAGTAACGATTAGCTAATCCAGGAATGAATCAAAAAGTAATTTTAACATGTGCAGTAACAGGAGAGAGTGACTTTAACAGGAATCATCCCAACTTTCCAATTACTCCCCAACAAATTGCCGATGCGGCTCTCGAAGCTGAGCAAGCTGGTGCTTCGGCCATCCATTTGCACGTAAGAAATCCGGAAACAGGAGATGGAAGCAGTGATCCGGAGTTATTTCTGGACATGGCCAATCGTGTTCGGGACAATGGAGTCAATGCAATCATAAATATCACATGTGGTGGGGGTGGGTACTTTGTTCCTGATCCAAGTGACGAAGGCCAAGCTGGTCCAGGATCTGATGTCTCCTCTGCTGAACAAAGAGTTAAACATATTGAAATGACACTTCCTGAATTATGCTCCCTGGATTTAACCACACAGAATCAAGTGGAAAGTGGAAAAAATTTCGTTTACCTAAATACCCCATATACGCTTAAGAAAATGGCAAAAAGATTTCAGGAAATAGGTGTTAAACCAGAAATTGAAATTTTTCAGCCCGGAGATATATTACTTGCCATCAAAATGATCGAAGAGGGCTATTTCAATGCCCCTCCCCTTTTTCAAATTGTGACTGGTGTTCAATGGGGATTACCAACTACAACAGAAACGTTGATTTACATGCGTGACCTTCTTCCAAAAGATTGTGTTTGGGCCGCATTTGGACTCGGCAAGATGCAATTACCAATGGTAGCTCAATCGGTCTTATTAGGTGGGAATGTCCGAGTTGGTTTGGAAGACAACTTGTATTTGAGTCGTGGAGTTTTTGCTACCAACGGCCAACTGGTGGAAAGAGCCCGAATGATTATTGAAAGCATGGGCGCTTCAGTGGCAACTCCAGACGAAGCAAGAGAGATATTAGGAATTGAGAAATAATGAACGGCAACCATGTGAACGGAGAATTGTTGCTATTTCTTAAGCAAGATTGCGAGACCTGTCAGCTGGTCAAGCCGGTTGTTGGAGAATTGGTAAATAAGGGAGTGCCTATCCAGGTATATGTTCAAGACGATCCCAACTACTATAGAGATTTATCTCCCCTCGATGATACTTCACTTAAAGCCTCATTCAATTGGAACATAGAAACTACACCCACATTGATTCAGACTTCTGGAAACGGGCATTCCGTTCGTATCGAAGGATGGGATAAATCTGGATGGCAGAAATTGTTTGGCAGAAAAAGCCTGGGTTCAACATTACCTGATTTCAGGCCAGGTTGTGGTTCCAAAAGTCGTGAACCTGGAGTGTATGAAAATTTGGTAGCGAATTATGGTGACTCAGGCATTGAGGCCCGGGAAATAACACTTGGAAAGTGGGAAGACGAAATGGAGACCTGTTACGAACGAGGATGGACCGATGGCCTCCCCGTAACTCCACCGACGGATGCGCGCATCTGGAAAATGCTCCAGGGCACAAGCAGAAATCCAAATGAAATTATCGGAAAAGTCCCACCAAACCTTGCACCTATCACAGTAGAAAAAGCAGCCATCAACGCAGTGATGGCCGGATGTAAGCCCGAATATTTTCCGGTTGTTCTAACAGTACTGGAGGCTGCACTTGACCCAATTTTCACCATGCATGGATTGTTATGCACTACTTGCTTCTCAAGTCCGATAATAGTCGTCAATGGACCGATAGCAAAATCGATTGGAATGAATTGGGGGATGAATGCCTTAGGACAGGGAAATAGAGCCAATGCGACCATAGGAAGAGCACTGCAATTGATCATTCGAAACGTGGGTGGTGGAATTCCTGGAGATCTTGATCGATCGACCTTAGGCGGACCAGGAAAATTCACGTTCTGCTTCGCGGAAGATGAAACCGATCCAACCTGGGAATCTTTGTCTGTTTCAAGGGGATTTGCTGAAGGAGAAAATGCCGTGACTCTATTCCAGGGTGATGGTATCCAGGGATTCATTGACCAACGATCTCAGACTCCTGAGCAGATAACCAAGTCGCTTGCCTCTTCATTGCTAGCCGTTGGAAACCCAAAGTTGGCTGAATTCACCAATGCCCTATTGGTCCTCTCTCCAGAGCACTATGAGATTTATAAAAAGGAAGGGTGGGGTCGAAGCAAGATTACAGAAGCCTTGCACCAAGAAATGGCTCGACCGGGATCAGAACTCATTCAGGGAGCCAATGGAATAGGTGAAGGAATTGATCCATTAAGAGTTGATGAAATGGTGAATAAGTTCTGGCCTGAAGGATTGCTCATTGTCAGAGCGGGTGGTCAGGCAGGGTTATTTTCTGCAATCTGTGCCGGTTGGACTGGAGGTCGTTTTCGACATGAATCACAACCTGTGACTAAAAAGATTATGGTATGACAACATCAGTATTACGAGACCCAACCGCAGAAACTGCTGCGCTGAAAAGGCAAAGACTTAATCCTCCTGCTGATTTGGATGACAAAGTTGTGGGGCTAATGGACATTGGAAAAATGCGCGGCGATGAATTTATTGATCGTCTTGAAGAGCTTTTCAATGAAAGGAATATAGAGACCAGACGATACAAGAAACCAACAAACACCAGGACAGCACCAGCGGAATTGATCCAACAAATTGTGCAGGAATCAGATGTTGTAGTCATTGCCTTATCTGATTGCGGTTCATGCACTTCATGCTCTACGCATGATCTGAATGATTTGGATCATTTGGGAATTCCTGGAATTAGCATTCTGACCGAAGAATTCAAGGAAGCATTTGCTGGTCAATGTGAAAAGATAGGGTTTGATGGAGCTTCCATTTTCACACCACACCCTATGCAAAACAAAACAACCAAAGAGCTGCATGAATTTGCTGACAATATAATCGATGAATTACTCACCAAAATAACACACACCAACTAAACCTGAATGTCATGAAGCACTATCTCAAAATATTCACACTAATCCTGGCCAGTCTCGCTTATTCACAAGAAAAGTTCGAGGTGATGGATGTTTTTGATTTGAAATATGTCACCAACGTTCAAATTTCTCCAGACGGAAAAAAGATCGCTTACCTGGTCAACTTCAAAGACATAATGACCGATAAAAGTTATAGCAACCTCTGGATAATGAATGCGGATGGGTCCAATAATCAGCAAATCACCACAGGCAACTTCAATGATTCAGGACCAACCTGGTCAAACGAAGGAGATCGACTTGCCTATAAGTCGAATAAAGATGGTGATACCAAAATTTACATTCGAGAGGTTACTGAAGGCACGGAAAAACCAATTTCAGGAACAGAAGAATCGCCAGGATCACTTGCCTGGTCACCGGATGACACTCAATTGGCTTTCGATATGTTCGTTCCTGTAGAACTGGAGACTTTTTATGAACTACCTGAAAAACCAGACAGTGCCAAATGGAACGATCCCCCTATTTACATTGACATCTTACCTTATCGATATGATGGATCTGGGTACATAAGAAGTGGTAAACGACAACTTTTTACCATTCCAGTTGCAGGTGGTGATGTCAAACAAATCACCAGCGATGACTTCAATCACGGAGCTCCAGAGTGGAGTCCCAATGGGCAAAGTTTACTTTCTCATGGACTATTCCGTGAAGCGGGAACAGACGAGCCATTCAATACCGACATTTATTCAATTGAGATCAAAAGTGGAAAACTTACCCCACTCACAGACAGAATCGGTCCGGACCAAAGTCCCAAGGTTTCCAATGATGGAAAGTTGATTGCCTACAGAGGCTTTGATGACAAGAGAATGAGCTACCAAGCCTGGCACCTGTACGTGATGAATTTGGATGGCAGCAATCCCAGAAAACTTCAACTACCCGAAGATTTCGATCGTAGCATCATGGATTTTACTTGGGCATCAGACGACCAAGGCCTTTACATCATCTATGAAGATCTTGGAAACTTGCAGCTTTCCTACCTTGACATGAAAGGAAATTTGATTCCACTTTCAAGCAATCTGGGTGGTAATTTCTTAGTCCGTCCCTACACAGATTCCGGAGGTTTTTCTGTAGCCGATGACGGCACATATGCTTTTGAACATGCAAGTACCACTCGTCCACCTGAGGCAGGAATCGGTAAGGAAGGACAAGACAAAAAATTAACGGAAGTCAACGCCGAATTCTTTAGCAAAAAGAAAATAGGTGAAGTAGAAGAGATTTGGGTGAAATCCCGGCACGATCAACTGGACATTCAAGGTTGGGTAGTGAAACCACCCGATTTTGATGCAAGCAAACAATACCCTCTAGTGCTACAAATCCATGGTGGCCCACATGCCTCTTACAGTCCCTACTTTGCTGTCGATTACCAAACCTATGCAGCAGCTGGAAATGTTGTTTTATACATAAACCCTCGAGGTAGTACGGGATATGGGGAAAAGTTCACCCAAGAAATCAATTACGCTTTTCCATCCAACGACTACCACGATCTGATGACGGCTGTTTCTTATATGCGAGATCAGCCGTACATTGACAAGGACAATGTGTTTGTGACCGGCGGAAGTGGTGGCGGAATCCTTACCGCCTGGATAACAACCAAGTCTCAGTGGTTTAGAGCAGCGGCGGTTATCAAACCAGTCATCAATTGGTATTCATTTTCGCTTTATTCTGATCGTCCACAGCGCTTTTCCTACTGGTTTCCAAATTATCCATGGGAAGATCCTACCAACTACCTCGAACGTTCGCCCATTTCCTATGTGGATAAAGTAAAGACACCTTCCCTCCTCCTCACTGGTGAAGCTGATTATCGTACTCCAATGGCAGATACCGAGCAATATTATGCTGCACTTAAAATGCTGGGAGTAGAAACGGCAATGATCAGAATCCCAAATGCTTCGCATGGGATAGACTCCAGAGGTAGTGGTACTGTGGCAAGGTTGACCGCAATCATGGCCTGGTTTGATAAATACAAAGACAAAACGGTCCCTGATTTTGCATACTCAGAAACAGATGTTTTGCCAGGGAATACCATTGAAGAGCAACTTAGGCATGTTTCCCAGCTGGACAAACTAGCTGAAACCAAAAATGACTATGCCAGGTGCTCGGCATCAGCGTCTCTGAATGCTTACTTGGTCATGGGTGGTGACTGGAAAACCATGAGCGACAAATACAAGCTCAATGATGAATTGACATTCGAAGCAGTTCATCAACTACAAGATACATTGGTAGTTGTAGCGGAAAGTGATGGTGACCCCGGCATATTTGGTAGCTTCAAACCTAAGTGGGATAAAAAAGATCGCCTGGATGGTTGGTATACCCCAGATGGTGTTGAGCTACCAGATGTATTGAAGGAATTTGGCTTTAGTTACGAACCTTTTATTGGCCCTACAAAAGAAAAAGAGTCCAATAAGAAAAGTAAAGTCGAGGCATTCTTTAAAGAGAATCCGAATGGTGCCATTTTAATGGGTGTTCATGAAGACATGGCAACTGGGATGAGTACTCCTGTCGGAGAAGGTGCCCCTGGTAATCATTACATTATTTGCTACAAGCGTGGCGACCAATATCATTTCATGGATACTTGGCGAAAACCTGGAGTTTACAACAATGGAGTATTCACAGCTGAGCAAGTGAATAGCATGCTGTTCGATACTCAGAATCTGCTAGTAGGGCTTGTTTTAGGAAAATAAAAGGTTCCTCCCCCAACCCACCAGTTTATCAGAAACATAGTAGGCAAGTGCTACAAAAAAGATATTAAGGTGAATATTGAAAAGAAAGAAGGTCAGGATTGAAAGAATGGTGAGAAACAATAGATAACTGGCGAAACCAATCAAATATTTAGTCGCTGCGACTGATCCTAATTTACTAATCTTCTTTTCCATATAATCTCCTTCGACAAAAACCATATAGCTAAAGTATGAGTAGGCAATTAGCATCAGGAGAAAAAACCAGCCATTAATGATCGTATCTCCTTCTTTAATGGTGAGAAAAGCATTCAGTAGAATTAATGGACCAGAAGTTATCTCGAATAGTGTTTCATGCATGTCATTCTCAAAGAAATCACCGATGAATACAATTTTGTCAGCCAGGAAATCCTGAATGTCAGCGTCTTCAAGAAAAAGTAGCTCACCTAGACTAACTGGGTTAAATCCAGCTTCCAGGTCTTCGATATCTTTTTGAAGAAGTCGATAATTCATGATGAAATTATTCAGTGTCCATCGGTCTTCAACTTTCACAAAAGGCCCTCGTGATTCTGACGAAAACTGATTTAGCTGTTCGTAAGCTATCAATGGAGTCAATTTCAATGAGTCTTGATAAACCAACTGGTATTTGTACACGCCATCAAAAACACTACCAATTACATAATCAGAAAGTCCGTAGTTGATGCCTTTGAAAACCGGTTCCTCTAACTCACCATATTGATTTAAATGTGCAGATAAAATGATTTTGTCCATTTCTTTAAACTCACTATACAAGGAAGAATCAGATTCTGTAGAATCCATGAAATGGATATCACAAAAAATGTACTTCGGCTTAACTACTCCGGAATTGATTACTCCAAATAGTTGTGCAAGCTTTTCACGATCTGTGATCACCTGATTCCCGACCGGAAAACCAAATTCATCGTATCGATCAATTAACTGAAGGTCGAACGAGGTGTTGATGAACGCAAAATCCTCAGAGGCAGGCATTTCTCTAGATGAGAATTTAAGTGCTGATGTACTCCAAATCAGAAACTTCTCATCACTTGCCAACCATGGAAGTTTCATCAAATACAGCGTAAATACGATCATCCCAATGGCATGGGACACAATCGCGCTGTACAAAAGGATTCTCCGGCCCATCTTAGAATGCCTTGGCTATCTCCTCTTTTGAGCACCTACCATATAGATCGTTGATCAGCTCATGTAAAGCATCTGTTTGCTGATCTTTTGATAGGTCTGAAAATGAATCGACTAGTGATCTCAACTCCTCATTTGAGACAACATTCAAATTGAGCGACGTTATTGAAATTGATTCCTGCTTTTCAGCATCGTAATAGAAAAGTTGAGCATCTGAGATTTCAGCTGGATTAATTGGATTTTTATCAACCGCAAAAAAACTTGCTACTTCTACAAGCAATGAATCGCCATCATTTGAGAGTTTCTTATTGATCCTCTCTCCATTGTAAGAATATTGCGCGTAGAAAAATTTCTGATCATTCATTGGATACGCATTCGGGGAAATGGCAACTTTATAAGAATCACCTACAATTGCAATTGGTCCTTCACCAAAGTGTTTCTGAAAATCCAATTGGTTGTTAATCCCACCGGCCCGTGTACTCAGTCTGCCTCTAACTGGTGAAATAACTGAAGACAAAGTATAAGCAAGATCGCTTTGTTGGCTTGAAGTACTATTCTTTTGAATGATAAACCTTCCACGACTTGAACTTAAAACGGCAGCTTTTGCACCTTCGGTCTCAAATTTGAGCTGTGCTGACTCACTTACCTTGGAGCCCTTTTTAAGATACGAACCAGATGAGGCATCATAAATTTTACCAATGGAATGAATGACCGTATAGCTTTGAGCACTTATGAATAATGAGAGAAGTATCGTAAGTGCGGATAAATAAAATCTCATGTTCATCTTCATTTAATAGACCCTAAAGTCATTTTTGATGTTCTCTTCTCTTGAAGTCGGCACCTGACTTCCGCCACTTTTGTTGATCACCTGCTCACTGATGTAATTTCTAATTTCTGAAACCGTATAACTCCGGTCACGATTTCTATCGGCTCTTCTGGTTCTTAAACCATCGAGAAAACTAGATGTGAACAATCCATTGGCAGAGTTTATCCCTTCAGCCGCAAACTCAGTTCCTCCTGCTGCAGAGATCACGGTAGCTCCTGTTCCTTTTTTAAGATCACCAAATAGTGTTTTAGATAACTCCAATGTGTTTTGAAGTCCGAAGCTGTTCTCCTTAAGTTTTATAATCGAGCCGGTGGACCTGAACGAAACAGAACCCACTGATTTAACTTGCTCTTCCGCAACCTCCACGTCATCCTGATCTAGCTCACCGGAATGACACGTGTCCATCATCAAAATTTTGTTCCGACAATCTATTCCGTCAATGATCTTTTCTAATTCTTCATATGGAAGACCGCCGTTCGCTGGATTATTGAAATCGATATTGTTTGTAGCAAAATAGTAGTTGTATTGATCATCCAGGACTCCATGTCCGGCAATAAAAATCATGACCACATCATCTACTTTGGCTTGCTCAACAAAACTTCTTACCCCTTTGATTTGAGTGTCTGAAGCTTCGGCGTTTGTTATCAGTTTCACATGTACTTTTTCATAAGCGCTTGAGCCATTCAAGGTCTGAACAATGTCAGACGCGTCTTTGGCAGCAAAAGCTAGATTATAAGATGATTGCTGATACTCCGAAATGCCTATGGAAACCAAATAGAGATCTGGCTTATCGTACTCCGCGGTGTATTGAATCTCAAATGTTTCCGCTAAAGATTCCTGGCCCTGCGCATTTGTTGCTGACACTTTGATTTCATTGAGTCCCGCTGATAACTTTAGTGTGATGTTTTGCTCTATCTCTTTGGCATTTTTGCCTGAAACATCAATGCCTTGCGAACCAAAAACAGGTACATCATTGACATAGACGGACATTCGCTTTAGGACATTGTTTTCATCGGAAGCCTTTGCAACAAAGCTTAATTCCTGATCAGAAGTTTCCAGTGGTAAGCTACTTACATCAACACTGACTTTCGGTAGATTCAAATTACCAGCCAATGACGCTTCATCAAAACCGAGACGTTTCAATCGCTTATCGTAAGCGGCTTTGTATGAATTGATCAATTTATCAGGAGCATAGCCCAAGGCTTTCGCAATGATATCAGGACGGTTGTACTTCAATTCCAATTGTTCAAAGGGAAGCACTTTGTTATCGGATTTAAAAGCGATCGCTTTAGCGGCGCCTTTGGATGATGTGTAGTAATAATCGGGTGTATAAGTGATAAATTCACTATCACCAATCAGCGCCATGCTCACCGTTTTGGATTTTTTTTCCAGATCGTACATGGATATTTCGCCTGCTTCATTAGTAGAAATCAAAAACTTCCCATCAGTACTGAATACTGCATCCGTTATCACTCCTAACTGAGTATCCTTCAGCAATTCTGACCCATTATTTTGAATCGTGAGTTCATATTGATCAAAGTCTACAGAATAGGCTCCCTTCTGAAATTTATCCTCAAGCGATCGGTAATCTCCCTTCACTTTTCCTTTGATTTTGAATTCTTTGATGGACCATTCGTTCAGATTGCCCTTTTCCGTCAATCCCCAAACTTTGTCTTCATCATCAGGATTGAATTTTACCCAAACCACATCGTCTTTCTTTTCCATCAATGAACGAAGCAAACGCCCCGTTTTGAAATTCCATATTTTGAGAAACTTGGTATTCACCGCGGTGGTGGCCATGTATTTTCCATCAGAGGAAATATCGATGTTGTTCACGTCTGAAGATCTATCAAATGTGCGAACTAACTGACCAGAAGTGATGTCCCACATTGTCATGTTTCTGTCCAGAGATCCAACCAAAATGTGTTTTCCATCGGGCATCATGTCTACTGCTAGTGCAGGCTGAACGTACCCTTGCAGGTCACGGATTTTTCGTCCAGATTCATAGTCCCAAAGTTTTAGTTGTCGATTATCATCCGAAGTAACAATGGTTCGGTAGTCAGGTGAAAGCGCCAGCCAATTGGTGTTCGTTGGGATGTTTTCAATTTCTTTGATGACTGGTGGAACGTATTGAACTGCCTCCTTTTTCCCTGGCTCTGGAAATTCCGCATTTTCTATGTCATAAACTTTAATGGATCGAGCTTCATTGACAATAACCTTGGTTTGATCTTTATTGAAAACGGCAACTCCTCGTGGATGTGGAATCGCCCACCGATTAGGCCTTGACACCTCTCCAAATGAATTTCTATCCTCAGACAATTCAATGATCGAAGCACTTGCTCCGCCAGTGTCTTTCTCTTTCCCTTTTTCAGCGATAAATGGTGTGTAGAGATTTTGAGAAAATAGAATTTTCTTGCCATCATCGGTGAATTCTATATTGGAATAACTCATCACAAAAATGGTGGTCATCCCCTTGCCTATTCTCCCGTTGGCCACATTTCCAACCAAGGCAAAGCCAGTCATAATAGCCTTTGTGTAAGCCATAGCAGCACCTGAACCTTTTACATTATCCAGCGCATCTGCCAGTATTTTACCCTTTTCGGGATCTACCAATTTCACTTCCACTCCGTTGTTCTTTCCGCCTCCGGTTATAATTCGTTGATTATCTGGAGAAATGGCCAAGTTGGTGATAGGAGCCGAAAATCCGGAAATCGTCTTGATCGTATCTCCTGACAAATTCCAAAGTTTTAGAATTTTGTCTTCACCACCTGAAGCAATCACTTGTCCGTCTGATGATAATTTGGCTGTCAGCACAGCTCCTTCATGTGCAGCGATTTGCTTTCTCACCTTTCCAGTCAGGGCATCCCAGATGATGATTTTTCCTGATTTATCTCCGGAAATGAGTGTTGACCCATCTTTGGAAAGAGAAATGGTATTCACTCCAGACTCATGGGCATTGAAAGTATTGATATCAATTCCTGTGGAAACATCCCACATCTTTATCGTCTTGTCTTCACTTGCAGAGTAGATGTGTTTTCCAGTCGGTGAATACTTCACCATATTGATGCTTTCCTTGTGACCTTGTCTTACGACAAGTTTGGTGTCCTGAGCCAAACAGAACAATCCTAATAGTATTAAGGAAAAAACAAGAATTGTGCGAATCGTCGGAGATATAGTTGATAACCTGAACATGGAAATATGATTTAGTTATAAGAATTGATCAGTCCAGAGGAGAAGGCTATGTGAACGCCATGATTCACATAGCTCTCACTCTGTCTCACTGACAACGACTACCAGACGAGTAGTTCTGGATATCGCTAAAAACTATAGCTGATTATTTGCTTGTTATCTGATTTGAAGAACACTTGACCAGATACTTGATCATAATCGTAGACAGGTTTCTTGTCTCCTAACTGAAGTGATCCAAGTTCTTCACCAGTTCTTCTATCAACTTTTACCAGACCAGAGCTTTTTCCTTGACCGCCAGCTCCTACTCTAGTTAGTATCATCCGAATATCTCCCTTGGAAACTGTCGCACTAAATTTTTGCTTAGTTGCAGCTCCTGCCATTCCAGCAATATTCGCCCAATCATCAGCTTGTTGTGCGTACATTTTACTGTAATAAGTATCTCCTCCATAAGGTGACTTATGTCTAGATGATTCAACAGCTGCACTTGCTGCCATTGCAACGGCTGCAGCTTGCCCAACACGCAAGGCAATTTTTGCCGCCATACTTAATCCGGGAGCTTCCCAGTACTTATTGAATCTCATAGATCCGTCTGGCTCAAGCATTACTAAATTTTGAGCATCGCTGAAAAGGTATCCGCCATCGATCAGTTGAACATCACTAGGTGAAGCATCGTCCCCTTTGAACTCCTTGTTAAGGTCTTTGTACAAAACTTTGTAATCACCATTCATAAGGTCAACTTCATATAGACTACCATCTATCAGCATGATTTCTTTCGTGAACTCAGGCTTGTATCTCAGTTCCGGAACTTCAAGCATTCCTTTTTTATTCCAAATCAATTCACCATCATATTGGATGAATCCTAATCTTCCCTTTAGATCAGAATACATGATTCCATTCGCAGCGATTTGATCGATTTGGATGCCTTTGATTTTTTGATCCCAAACGACATTTCCAGTTTCTTTATCAAGAAGAAGCAACTGCTTTCCTTTGGAAGTCGCTGCAATTCCCTTGTTCCCAAGGTCTACCACATATCCATCAATCTTTTTAGCAGTCCATTTTACGCTTCCACCATCCAGGTCGTATAAGGTAAAGTTCTTATCATCAATAACAACCACTCCATAGCCCATGGCGGACATGGTTGGGACAACTTTAAGTTTCAATTCGTTTTCCCATTTCTTGCTTCCGGTTGCCATATCTACCGCTGAGAGCGTTCCACTACTTTTCTTTTTTTCAAAAAAGTACCCAGTGGAAAGATCAAGGCTTAAATCAAAGCTTTCAAAGGTCTGTTTCTTTTCAGAAGTATTATAAGACCAAATCACTGCTCCTGTTTTTGCATTCACTCTTGCAATCTGAGTTTTACCAGGAAGTACGATTTCGTTGTTTTCCAAGACATACGGAAATCCATCAATTCCAAGATCATTGTTGGTCCAAATCACTTTCGCAGATGGTAATTCAACCATTTTGGTCATGAACATGAATGGCTGTCCCTTTTGCGTAAAATCCTGCCAACTAGCAGAAATAATAACCATTCTCAATTCTGGAATGTAACCAGTGGCTCCATAATTGAAAGTCGCCATTTCTCCATATAATGGTACTTTCTGAATCGGCATTCCGGCAATTTTTGGACTGATAATCTCATTTCCATTTTGCATGTTGATGATGGCGTAGTTTTTAAATACCTGGCCTACATCGGCATACTTAATCTCCAGGAAATCTGAAATTTCCGGGTATTCGGAATCTTCCAGTACGTTCAAATAGTTATCGAATGCGTACTTTGCATCAATCTTCTTGCCGTCCGGTCCTCTTACTTTTTTAGCATTGGTCAAAGCTTCGCTTGACCATAGCAAATTACCATCACGAGTATCTACACCGTGAAGTGTAAAATCATTAGTTCCTACCAAAAGGATTCCAGCTTCTGTATTTTGATTGAAAACAATTTCCTTTTCAAAATCGAGCTGCCAAAGCGCATCTTGTGCATTTGCATTGTATGAAATCATCATAAGCAATACAGTCAGCGCTACGAGTTGGATGAATAGCTTTTTCATGTCAGTTAAGAATTTAAATTAGATGTGATTATTTGCACTCAAAGCTTGCAAGTGCATGGACAAATAGCTATCCCACCTTTTGGGCATTTGGATATACCGTGAAACCCGTAGACTAGATCAGGTTATTTGCGTAGGCGTATTTGATTAAACCGACCAAATTGTTGGTTCCGGTCTTTCTAAAGATGTTTTTGCGATGAGTTTCGACTGTACGTTCGCTGATAAATAATTCTTCAGCAATATTCTTATTGGTGTATTCTTTTGCGATTAGTTTGAGAATTTCCCGCTCTCGATCCGTTAACAATTTTTGCTCACCAGAATCATTAAGTCCTCTTATGAGCAATTTGTTAATGTCAGAACTCAAATAGATATCCCCATTTTTGATGGCACGAACAGCCGACAGCAATTCAGTATGAGAGTCTTTCTTTAGCATATAACCTTCCACACCCTCTTTCAATATTTCTTGAACAAGATGTGATTCATCGTGCATGCTCAAAATAAGGATTTTAACAGTCGGATATTTTCTTTTCACGGTTCGGATGATCTCCAAACCATCGCCATCCGGAAGATTGTAATCAGTTATCAAAAGGTCAGGCGTAACTCGAGTTAGCTTATCGTAAGTCTCTTGGGCTGTTTGGGCAGAACCAATCACTTCCAAATCATCTTCAGTTGAAAGAATCTTGATCAAGCCGCCTAATAGAATTGCATGATCATCTGTCAAAAATATTTTCATTGAAGTATTAAGCTTCCCCTTTCTGCTGAAAGATAACCAATTCATACTTCAAATAAGTGAGGAAGATCACTTTGAAACTATACCCTCTCGATGGTATTTTCAGCAGTTTCTTCGGTAGGAATTTCAGGTTTACTGCTAATTACAAACGTATTCCCTTTTTGTCCGACTCGAGTGTCCAATTCCACTTCGCCTTTGAGCAACTTCGCCCTTGTTTGAATATTCTTCCATCCATTCCCAGTTCCATTGATTAATAGATTTTTGTCAAACCCCATCCCATCATCCTCGATAATCATATTCATTTCGGACTCATCCATTGTTAATTGGAGTGTGATCTTCGTGGCGTCTGAATACTTGAGAATATTGTTGATCCATTCCTGTGCAATTCGATATAGCGAGATTTCCTGAACAGGTATTAGCCTTTCATCCAACCCAAAAAAGTTGGTTTCAAGCAGAATTTTATCCGAGACATTGACCCTTACTGCAAACTCATTCAATGCATCAACTAATCCATTCTTGATAAGTGTCTGAGGCATCATATCAAAGCAAATGCTCTTTAGTTCATCATACATCTCATTGATGATTTTCTCTGATTCATCAAATACCTTTTGTCGTTCGTGTGGTTTGGGAGATCCTTCGAGGTTTTTAAGGTTCATATTCAGAATTGAAATCATTTGTCCAAACCCATCATGAAGGTCCCGAGCATACCGTGCGCGCTCTTTTTCTTGAGAAGAAATGGTGGCATTGATCGCTGCATCTTGCGTATTCAATCGTTCTTGCTGAAGTGCTATTTTTTGCTTTTTCCTAATTCGATTCCTATTCAAAAGAGCCAGTGCAACTGCCAAAATCAGCGTTACCCCAGACGCTATTAAAAGTGTGCGATTCAATTGAAGTTGAGCTTCATTTCTGGAGAGTTGTGCATCTTGTAAAGCAATCTGTTGTTCTTTTTTCTCTGTATCGTATTGAGTTTGTAACTCAAAAATCTGCTTTGTCTTGGCTTCCTCGAAAAGTGAATCTTTCATGTATCCATGAGAAAGCAAATACTGATAGGCACTCCTATGATCACCACCTAAGGCCAGGTTTTTTGAAAGCTCTAATTGAGTCTTGGATATGAATTCCTTAGCTCCGATTTCGGTAGCCACTTGCAAAGCCTCTCTGGCACTTTGTACTCCGGATTGATAGTTACCTCTCTTACGATGATTTCCAGCCAAGCCCATCAATGAGCTTGCTAGCTCATATCGATTGTTCGTCTCTTTGTGCCCTTGGATCGAGTTTTGAAACAACTCAGAGGCTTTATTCAACTGTCCTAAGCTATCGTAAGCAATGGCCATGTTATGCTCCATGTATGGGACATAGCGTGTGTATCCCAATTCCTTGTAGCCTTCCAAAGCTGAAGAAGCATACTCTATGGCATCCTCGTAATCGCTAGTCAACAGCATCACACTACTGATATTTCCCTTAGTAACCATTTGACCAAAGACAGAATTTACTTCTTCATAAATAGCCAGTGCGCGCCCATAGTATTCTAGCACTTTATCGTACTGCTTTTGCTTTTTATAAACGATTCCAATATTTCCTAGAACCATTGCTATATCAAAAGGATCATCGGTTCGTTCTTCATAAATCCTCAACGCCTCAAAGTAGTTTTCAAGAGATTTGGCATAATCTCCTTTTTCATCGAAGGCAATTCCAATGTTATTTTTTGAGGCTGCCATTCCTAAAGAATCTCTAAGCTCTTCCTTAATCGAGAATGATTCCTGATGATAGATTAAAGCAGAGTCAAGTTCGCCTTTGGCTTGAAAGGCATTGGCTAGGTTGTTAAGAGAGAGTGAAATTGCTTCTGGAGAGGATTGCTCATAACCTATTAGTAAAGCTTTTCTTGCTAAAATGGCTGAGCTATCTACATCAAAATTTTTATAATACCATGATAACTCGTTAAGTGACTTGACCTGTTCAAGTGGTTCTTGCGTATTGAGAATTTGCTTGATACTATCAATCTCTCTTTGCTGAGAATTGACATATGTAGCTACTAACAACAGGATGTTGGCAATTGCGATTTTCATGATTTCAGGCGATCAGGCTCACAAGGTGAACGTGATTGGATTTCAAATTAAGCGTCCTTGAATTTATGAATTTTTGAAATCAACCTCAATCATTAGGAAGAAAAATGAAGCGAACTTCATCTTGAAATGGGCAGGGTAAATTTAAAGGTGCTGCCTTCACCTTCCTCACTTTCTACATGAACGGATCCATTATTTTTCTCCACAAATTCCTTTACCAACATCAATCCAATACCTGTCCCCATCTCATTTTTCGTTCCTGCAGTTGTGTAGCCTTCCTTATCGAACAATTTGTCTTGATTCTCCTTCCTGATCCCTACTCCATTGTCAATGATTGAATAAGCAATGTTTGCATCGCTTGCTTTGCTTAGAACTTTGATTTCCCCGCCATTCTTGGAAAACTTAATCGCATTAGAAATAAGGTTACGAACAATCACCTTGGTCATGTTCAAGTCTGCATTAACATATTCTGACTCGGGCAAATTATTCCTCAACATAAGCTGTTTGTGTGCCGCTTGTGATTCAAACAATTTAAAATTCTCATCAACAATACCCTTTAAATTTATCTTCTCTGGGTTAACACTTAACTCATCGAGTTGAGATCTCGACCAGTTAAGAAGTTCATTCAAAAGGTCTTTTACGTCTGATAACTGAAGTGTAAGACTACCACTTAACGTCTGGAACTCTTCTTCACTTATTTGACCTTTATTCAAGATTTCCAATAAGGAGTGTAAAGAATCCAGTGGTCCACGGATATCGTGAGAGATTATTGAAAACAGTCGATCTTTTATGTGATTGAGTTGGGTAAGTTCTTCATTCTGTTTGTTAACATCAGCAGTTCTAATCTCTACAAGTTCGGTTAGTTTTTTGTTCCGCTCTTTATATAATCTAACTCTTGCCTTGTACCATGAAAACGCTCCTACTGCGAGGGATAAAAAGGTGAATAAGTAAAACCAGCTAGTCTCGTAAAAGTGAGCCTTTTGACAAAATGCGAGTTCCACAGGTTGCGCATTCCAAACCCCATCGCTATTCGATGCGAGTACCTGGAAAGTATAATCTCCTGGTGGAAGATCATTGTAGTAAGCAATTCTACGATTACCCGCTTCAACCCACTCATCATCTAAGCCATCAATTCGGTACTTGAACCGAATCTTTTCCGGTGAGTAAAAATTAAGTCCGGTGTAATGAAACTCATAATACCTCGTGCCAGGTTCGAACGAGATTTCACTATTGTTTTCAAGCTCCAATCCATCCTTTACTATGGATGTAATCTTAACTTCAGTAGGGTCATCTCCAATCCTCAGTTCTGAAGGATTGAGTATTGAAAGCCCTTTTAACGTGGAAATTAGAATATCACCATTGGAATGAATATCAGACACCGAGACTCCAGTAACCTGATCCGTACGCATCCCTTCCGATTTGTTTAACACTCTGATACCTTCAAGAATATCCTTAGATCCGGTTACAACCTCTTCAACTACTTGTGACGTAATTCTTACAACTCCTACATCTGTAAAAAGCCAATGATAGCCATCACTAATAATGACCTGAAAAACAGTGTTGGTAGGCAGCCCTTGCTCCTTTGTAATGGATGAGAATTTGGTTCCATCATAGGAGCTAAACCCAGAGTTAGAAGCAATCCAGATCTTGCCATTATCATCCTCGCTTAAGCCGAAAATGATATTGCTTTCCAGGTCGTTTGATCCATTAAATCCTTGGAAACTTTCTCCATTAAATAAAAACAAGCCTCCGCCATTAGTGCCAACCCAAATTCTGTTTTGGCTATCCACTATTAGAGAAAGAATGAATTCATTAGTCAACCCATGGTTCAATCCGTAGCTTTCAACCCGATTTGCAATTGGGTCATATTTGCTTAAACCTTTTGTTGTTGCGACCCAGAGACTACCTTCTTGATCTTTTGATAGTCGTCTTACTCGATTGTTGGAAAGTCCATTTTGGGTGGTAAGTTTCCTTAATATTCTCCCATCACGGTAATTGATCAATCCATCCGATGTTCCAAGCCACAAGCCTCTTTCAGGATCCACCAGGATGTCTTTTATCGTATTAATAGAAGGATTACTTCCCAGTCGGACAGACTTCACCATTCCTTCGGATAAATACGATAATCCATCATCCGTTCCCAACCATACATCTGATCCGTCAGAGCGAGATACGTAAACCAACTCATCATTCAGGCCTTCCTGACTTCCGTAATTAATGAATTTTCCATCCTTCAACCGGTTAAGACCTCCTCTATAGGTACCAACCCAAAGCAAGCCTACCTGATCCTCATGTAACGCCTGAACCGTGTTGTCAGATAATCCTAGGGAGTGATCCAATGTTTCAAACTTTCCATCAATAAGTCTTGTGAGACCACCATCTGTCCCTAGCCAAATAGTTCCCCATTCATCCTCCAAAATTTCATTGACATAATTGTGCGGTAAACCATCTCTAGTTGTATAGGAATCAAATAAACCTTCACCAGACATAATGGTCAAACCTCCTTCTGAACCTATTGCCAGGCCTTCGCGAGTAGATCGAAGTGACCTAATGGAGTTGTTGATCAGTCCATTCTCTGTTGTATATCTTCCAACCTCCTCATTAGAATACTTAAACAAACCCAATCCCGTACTTCCGATCCAAACATTATTGTCATTATCGACCTCAACACAATAAACGAAAGCATTAGAAAGTAGCTCATGATCAAACTGATGCAGTTTATTATCCTTTACAAATGCCAAACCACTTCTTGTTCCGACCCATATCATCCCATTTTTGTCTTCCTCAATGGAAGTAATGGAGGCATCTTTTAAAACATCATCTATTTCTAAAAAGATGAAATTATCTGCCGAATACTTGATCAGAGAACCATCGTCAGAGCCAATCCATAATTCACCATTTTCAGACTCCCTTAATGATCGGATTCCATTGACATCCGACAGCTCAGGGAAATCCTGGAAATTGGTTCCGTCAAATCGGAAAAGCCCGCCATAGGTAGCAATCCATAAATAACCATCTTGGGTCTTTTCTATATCTAAAATTCCGTTATTTGGAAGTCCATTGTCAGTCGTCCAACTATCAATGATGTATTGGGTTGGAAGTTTCTCTGGGTTCAGACCATTTTGTTGGAATACGTCCTCACCTTTTGAGGTAAATGACGACACGAGCAAGCCAATGATGAAAATCACCTTTATAGATCGATTATTTTTTGTCAGTATTTTCAAATGGCTTCTGATCCTAAAATGGTGGCAAAAAATAAATATGAATCACTTGAGTTTGTGATTACTCAAAATTACACCTCAAATCCATAAAATAATTGTAAAAAGTAGTTCCTTCATTGCATCAGCTATAATTTTCCGATGAAATAAACAATCGATGAAAATAACCTCCAAACTCCCCTCTTCTGGCCAAACTATTTTTTCTATAATGTCGGCTTTGGCTACTGAACACAAGGCCATAAACCTGGGGCAAGGTTTTCCTGATTTTGACAGTGATCCAGTCTTGAGGGAGTTAATCACTCAGCATTTGAATGAAGGCAAGAATCAATACTGCCCCATGCCCGGATTATTGGCTTTGAGACAGACCTTGAGTGAAAAAATTGAGCGATGCTATGGAGCTACGATTGATCCTGAAACTCAGCTCTGCGTTACAGCGGGAGCTACTCAAGCTTTGTTCACTGCAATAAATGCTTTTGTAAATCAAGGAGACGAGGTGATTATTACTGAACCGGCTTATGATTGCTACAAACCAGAGGTTTTAATCGCCGGCGGTGTACCAAAACCATACTCAATGACCTATCCGGATTATTCGATTGACTGGAACGAAATCTCCGATATGGTCAGTGAAAAGACTCGAATGATTATTATCAATACTCCTCACAATCCAAGTGGAACGTTACTTCACAAAGAGGATATGTTAGCGCTTGAACAAATTGTCAAAGGAAAAGATATTGTGGTTTTGAGTGATGAGGTTTATGAACACTTGATTTACGATAACCAGGAACATCAAAGTGTTATGAGATTTCCGACACTTTTTGAACAAAGCCTGGCGGTGTTTTCTTTCGGCAAAACGCTACATACCACCGGTTGGAAAATGGGCTATGTAGTTGGACCGGAGCTGCTCATCAATGAATTCAAGAACATCCACCAATGGAATGTCTTTTGTGTCAACTCGTTTCTTCAGTTTGCAATTGCCGATTATCTGAAAGATCCCTCTACCTATGAGCAATTGCCTGATTTTTTCCAGCAAAAAAGAGATCGACTAACAGAATTGTTATCAGGTGTTCCAATGGAACCGCTTCTGTCCAAAGGAACTTATTTCCAGCTTTATAATTATTCCGAAGTGAGTGACGAAGATGATGTTTCGTTTGCAAAATTTCTTACAACTGAAATTGGTGTTGCAGCAATTCCTATGTCTCCGTTCTACTCCAATTCAATTTCGGATAAAACAGTAAGACTTTGTTTTGCCAAAGAGGATGAAACGCTCGAAGCAGCAGCGGAGCGGTTGAAGAAATTGGCTTAGGATACTTCTTAGAATCGGAACCCAACATGAATGCCTAGATCTATAGGGTTTGTATCTAGTGTTACATCCTCATCACCATCATCTTCTGGATCGTTTAGAATCTTGGCAACAAATTGGGAATATGTGGTGGAAAACAAGAGTTCTACGTACATTTTTCCTTCCAACAAATCTCGCCTCGCTCCACCGTGAATTCCTAATGCCAAGTTGTTTTTGATCTCCAAGTCGAGTGGAGTTAATTCATCTGGATGCGAAGGCCACTGATCTTGTGGAATATTCAAAAGATGCAATTCGGAGAGCAAATTGACCTCTTTCGTATAAAAGGAAACCCCTGCATGTCCACCAAACACTCCTCGCCAAGAACCTAGATCGAATAACAAATCATAGTTTAACAATAGCGGGATAAAGTTGAAATCGTCTGAAGAATAGGCTTTAAATCCATCGGTATAATCTTCCTTATTTTCATACGTATAGTTGGCGTAACCAATGCTAATCGACAATTCAGAGTTTTTACCGATTTGTTTACCAATCTTTAAGGAGTAGCTTGGAGCATTTGAAAATTGTGTTCTAACCACCTTTCTTGTTCCTCTAACCAATTCAATTTCTCCAAGTGGATTGCTATAGCTGATACCAGCCGATACAAAGAAGGAGCTTGAGCCTGAGTCTTGTGCTATAAGTGATGAAATCAGCCACAAGGAACATACAACTAAAAAGATCGATTTTTTCATTCCAAACAGTTAAGAATCCAGAAAAGGCAAAAAGCACTCCAAACTATTCAGAATAAATTATTTACTTCATGATTTTTTTATTGAAAACGGGATTTGGCCAAAACTGCTTATCGATGAATTTCAAAACTCCACCGATACAAAAAGTGATGTAGCCGAAAACATTTTCATATAATAATGCCTCCAACTACATTCACCTAACAACAAAACCAAATAACATAAAACTTAATTCGCTATGATTTTTCACATGGATTTAAAACAGAGAAGATTTTTTGTCAAAAGCATGTTCATAAGCGCTACATTGATTGGTATTTCGATGGTAGTCGTATCTATGATCTAATTGATAAGTAATCAATCTCCAATTTTCGCTCTTTCCATCCAGAAGTTGATCCAACCTTTCCCCCAATCCGGGTAAAGCTCATTGGTCAACTTGTTAGCTTCATATTTAGCTTTTGCGATTTCAAGCATTTGACCGCCTGCCAGCAAATAGCCAGCATCCCGGTTTCTCAAGCCATCACTAATTAAGCTGGTGCCTGAGAGTAAATAAATTCTAGGGTTCTCTATGTTTAGCTGGATAGCCTTTGTCAAAGCTTCGCTATCCAAATTCGAGAACTTTAATCCATTTTCTCGATCTCCCTTGGACCAATACCCTCCTGACCTTAACCCATAAATAAGAGATTGCAACACATGAACATCAGATTGTTCCTCTTTAGACAATCCATTTATGGCTAAAACTTTATCTAAATAATATTGTGCAGAATCATAATATAAATTAGGACTATCTGATAATCTGCCTGTTTGCGAGTAAGCAAAAGAAGTCCAATAGGCTGGAATCCAATTCTTGCTTGCTTCGGTGGCTTCTTTAAAAAGCGAAATAGAAGCCAACATTCCTGTTACATCATTTGCATCATTAAATGTCTGGATAGCAGAAGAAAGCTTGCTATCATTTGATTTTTGAGATGAACCAGCAAACCAGGTAATTAGTAAAAAGAGTAGAAAAAACTTTTTCATAGTCTTAAAATTTTGAGAGTGAATGAATATATTACTCATACAAATATAAAAGTAATTATTTATTTGTTTTATATTTGTATGATAAATACTGGAAAATGAAAGGAACATTTTTAGGAGAATTGGAGGAATTAATCCTTCTGACAGCAGCTGCTTTGAACGAAAACGCTTATGGAGTAGCTATAGTCGCTGAGATCAAAAACACAACAGGAAGAGAGGTAAATATCGGCGCAATTCATACCGTGTTGCGACGACTAGAATCCAAAGGATTCCTCAAATCCAAGTTAGGTGGAGCTACTACTGAGCGAGGTGGTAGAAGAAAAAGGATCTACACCCCTACTCATGCTGGTCAAGCAACGTTAGATCAAGCTTACGAGATAAGAACATCTCTGTACAAACGAATTCGACCTTCCATGTCATGAATCAAAGTCCTCCTAAATGGCCCAGCAGTTTCCTTCGGTGGTTTTGTAATCCAGCGTTTTTGGAAGAAATCGAGGGAGATCTGCATGAAATTTTTCATGAGAAAAAAACTAATAAAAGCCTGGATTTCGCCAGACGAACTTTCATCCTTGATGTCCTTAAATTTTTCAGATGGTCAAATTTCAAAAAAACCAGAATTATGAAATACTCGATTAACAATGGACTATGGAAACACAATTTAAAAATCACCTTTCGTGTCTTCAGGAAAAATGTGCTTTTCACAGGAATTAATATTTCTGGATTGGTCTTAGGTATTTGTGCTTTTACCGTTTTGTTTTTGTACTACATTCAAGAAAATAGTTATGACAAGATCTTTCCTAACTATGATCAAATATTCAGAATTGGGGTCAACCTGACAGATGATGGTCAATTTACGGAATCTGCAAAAGCGGCAATTCCACTTAGAAATGTATTAACCGAGTCTATCTCTCAGGGTGCTGAATTTGCTCGAATGTTACCATGGCCAGGTTATGTTCATAAACAGGTGGATGACAAGTTCAAGGAATCAAAATTTGTTTTCGCAGATGAAAATGTATTCAGCTTATTTCCCTTTAAACTAATTAATGGATCTACGACAAATACGCTCTCAGCGCCAATGCAATTGGTCATTACAAAAGAAAAGGCATTGCGATATTTTGGAGACAAGAATCCTGTTGGTCAGACACTTACGTATGAAGATGAAAATGGTCAATTTGAGTTTGCGATAGCAGCAGTAATAGAAAACCTCCCGGAAAATACGCATTTTGATTTTGACTTCATCGCTTCATTCTCAAGCCTGACTCAAGTCGTCCCATGGCACAACAACTGGTTCTATCCAAATACTTATTTATATGCTAAAGTCAACGATTCTGATCAAATTGATGATACAAAAAAAATAGCTCAGGAGATTCTATTGCAAAATGCACACAGAGGATACTTAGAAGGAAATCCGAAATTGATTTTTCAATCACTGGAAAATATTCATTTGACTTCCGACCGTCAAGGTGAATGGAAGTCAAACAACACTCAGATTAACATTAAGTTCTTCCTGGCACTTGGAGCTTTTATATTGCTCATTGCCATTATCAACTATGTAAATCTGACTACAGCCAACAGTCAGCAGCGATCTAAAGAAATTGGAATTAAAAAGGCGATGGGTTCCGAAAAGAGTCAGCTCATCAAACAGTTCTTTGTTGAGTCTTTTATGACCATCAGCATTGCTATCATTCTTTCGGTTATACTAATAGCAGTTTTGTGGAAACCTTTGATTAGTCAACTACTAGATGGCGCGGTAGCTTACAGCGTCCTTGTTAGCTATCAAGCCGTCCTAGTGGTTGTCTTTGGTGTTATCGCTCTTTCTGCCATTGCTGGAACTTACCCCACGCTTGCCACAATAAGGTTCAATCCGATTGATGTGATGAAAAATAACTTGAGCAAGTACTTAAGTAATGGAAATCAACGGAAAATACTAGTCACCGTGCAGTTTTCCATTTCCATGTGTTTGATTTTGTTCACGATTCTTCTAATTAGACAATACAACTTTCTTCAAAACAAAAATGTAGGCTTCACTAAGGACTATCAGGTAGCCTTAAAAATGTTAGATAATCAAGACAAACAGAATTATCAGAACCTCAAAGAAGAACTTAGGAAACTACCATTTATCGAAAGTGTCGCCGTTTCCAACACAGTAATTGGAATGGGCGAAGGCTTCCATGGTTTCCCTGTGAAATTTCCTGATCACCCCGACAAAATTGATTCGGAATGGTATACACTGGGTGTTGATGAAGATTACCTGGAAACCTATGATATCAAATTAGTATCGGGTAGAAATTTTGATAAAACAATTGCGACTGATGAGCGGCTAGCCTTTATCATCAATGAAGCCGCCGCAGAATTCCTCGACTGGAATGAAGAGGCTGTCGGAAAGAATCTGGAATTGACCATTTACACTTCAAAAGCAGATAATAGAAAAGGAAAGATCATTGGTGTAGTGGAAGATTTTAATTTCCAATCGCTCTACGAAAAAGTGAAGCCCTTGGTAATCTACGTGAACAAACATCAGTACTACACTGACTTTCTAAACATCAAACTAAAGTCAAACAATTCTATTGTCAGTCAAGTGAAAGCTATTGAAGAGGTTTATACCGCATTTAATCCATCCAAACCTATGGAATTGGTCTTTGTTGATGATGAAATCAAACGAACCTACCAACGGGAATTAGCCAGCAGCAAGATCATGACCACTTTTACCATTTTATCCATTTTAATCGCTGCTCTTGGTGTCTTTGGGCTAGCTACGTACACGCACAGAAGAAGGGCGAAGGAAATTGGTGTTCGAAAAGTGATGGGTGCTTCTCCAAAACATATCGCGACCGTCTTAACAAAAGAGTACTTCTACATAATTCTGGTTTCATGCATCATTTCATGGCCATTGGTTTACATTTTTTCTAACCAGTGGTTATCAAATTTTGCATATTCCATCTCATTTGGACCATTCAACTACTTGCTTGGTTTGATTTTGGTAATAGTTGTGGCACTGGGCTCAAGTCTCTATCAGATTTTAAAATCCTTAAAAGTGAATCCAGTGGAACATTTACGTGACGAGTGATCTACTCAGACCGCAATGATTCAACAGGATTAACCTTAGTGGCTCTTACTGTGTGATAACTGATCACCAGGAATGCAACTATGATCGAGATAAGCGAACTAACAAAGAAGAGTCCGATACTGATGTCAATACGGTAAGCAAAATTTGCCAGCCACTTATCCATCAACCAAATAGTGATTGGTACTGATAAAACAATTGCAATGATCAATTGAATGGAGAATCCCTTTGCAAGCAATTTGAACAAAGACGATGGAGAAGCTCCCATCACTTTTCGTATTCCAATTTCTTTCACCTTACTGTTGATTACAAGCATAGTAAGACCCAAAAGTCCAAGGCTGGCAATGACAATCGAAAGCACGGTTGCTACTCCGATCAACTTGTTCATTCTTGCCTCACTCTCATATTGAGCTTTTATCCGCTCATCGATGAACTCATAGTTCCAACTTTCATTTGGGAAAGTAGCTTCCCACTCCCGTTTCAGTATTTCAGTGGCTTCTAACAAATTAGGACCTGTGTAAGTGAATACCAGTTTTGGAATTAAGCTATCTCCACCATCGGCATCAGAAATACCCTCGAATATGGGAACCGGATTCATGACAATCACCAATGGCTCAATGTCTGAATGAAGCGACGAATAATGGAAATCCTCAGTTACACCAATGATTTGATGTTCCCCAAAGTCTGGACCTGGAAGCTTTGAACCAACCGGATTTTCCAATCCAAAATAATCAGCTGCAGTTTGATTCAGAATCACGGATTGCCGTTGATCCAATCCATTTTCAAATTCAAACTTTCTCCCCTCTTTCATTTTAATCTCAAAGGCATTTAGGTATGCTGCATCAACTATAAGCAACCGAAAACGTCGGAAGTCTCCTTTATCATCATTGAACGCGAGGTTGATCCAGCCACTAGTTCCAAACATGTGTGAACCCATCGCGATTTTCGTAATCTCTGGGTATTTTTCAAGTTTCGTTTTCAGGAGTTCTCCATTGGCAAAACCGGAGGTAATTCGTTCCGATGTTCGTCGCAATTCAGGGTTGGCATTTAAACGTGTCGATATGACCGCTTCATAATCATACCCTAGGTCTTTGTTCTGCAGAAATTGCATTTGCTGCTTCATGATGAGGGTCGTGCTGATCAAAAATACTGTCACCAAAAATTGAAGGATGACTAGTCCTTTTCTTGCCGTCAACTTACCTGTCGACTGATTTCCCCCACGAAGTATGTTGATCGTTTTGAATCCGGAAATAACCAACGCCGGATACGAGCCCGCCATTAGGCCAATGAGCAAACCAATTCCCAGGTAGACTAGCGCATGCCACCATTCAAATTGAAAGAAAATTTCTGTCCCAGTAAGTAGGTTGAAAGTTGGGATCAGTAAGAAAGTAGCAATCGTTCCGATCAACATAGCGAACAAGGCCAAGACCATGCTTTCACTTAAATATTGATAGATCAAAGTTCCTCTTACAGCGCCAAGAACCTTCCTCATCCCCACTTCTTTTGATCTCTTTAGTGATTGACCTGCAGAAAGCGTTGTATAATTAATGCAAGCTATGATCAACACTAGAATTCCTATTGCCGCTAGAATAAACACGTATTGCGGATTACTTACCGGCGCATATCCAAGCGGAATATCAGGATTCAAATGAATATCTGTCAGCGGTTGAAAACCAATGTTGTATTGACCTTTTTGCATAGGTCCATCACCATAACTAGTATCTCCCATGAGCCCAAGTGCAACGTCCTCAGCTTTTTCACTGATTGAAGTGATCGAAGCATTTTCTTTGAGCAAAATATAGGTTTCAGGTGATACATTGAACCACGCCGTGTAAGTCCTTTCACTATAAATATCACGTCCGTTTTCAGCCGAAATTCCCATATCAAATTGAATGCTGGATTCATAAGGGATATCTGCGAAGACTGCCGATATAGTGAAGTCACTTATCTCATTATTTATCTGAATCCCTAATGTCTGACCAATCGGATCTCTATCACCGAAATACTTTTTTGCAAAAGCTTGAGAAATGACAAGGTTGTCTTTTCCTTCAAGTGGATTTTGTGTGTCCCCATCGATCAGTGGAAAATCAAATACTTCAAAGAAATCATGACTTATTAGCGTAACTTTTTCGTTAAGACGATTCTCCCCTCTTCCCACAAGTCTATTCAATTCGATGTATTGAACCGTTTTTTCTACTTCGGGAAAGTTGCTTTCAAACATCTCCTCGAATCGAAGTGGAGTCTGTGAATTGAAGAAAATTCTTCCCTCCCCATAATCTTCTTTCAGCCAGGATCTAAAGATTCGATCTTTTTTTAAGTGAAATTGATCATAACTAAGCTCTTGCTTCACATAAAGTCCAAGAAGAAGGAAACAGGCAATTCCTATGGTAAGTCCCAACAAATTTATGGAGCTGTTGAACTTGTCTCTCCAAAGGACTCGCATGGCGATTTTGAAGTTATTTTTGGTCATAGCAAAAAATGAGTTTTTGAATTTTTGATTTCTTTTAAGCGCGGAAAGTCTGAAGGACCGAAACACCAACCACACATAGGTCCATTTAGCTTTTGACTTCCTATCCTGGTCGACATACTTTTGGTGGATCTCGTAGAGGTCGCCTTCAAGATCCTCGAGAAGTCTTGGATCACAATACCATTTAAGGAATCGGCTTGCCCATTTGGGAGGTGATATTTCATGAACTTCACTCACTTCTTAGGTTTTGAGCTGGATTTAGTCTGGTTAGTCTGAATGATTGAAAAGAAATGGTGAGTAGCGTAATGAGTAAAATGATCACTCCGCCCAACAGAAACATCGACAGGTTGACATTGATGCGATAAGTGAAGTTTTCCAGCCATGATTCAGCTAGTAAAAAAGTGGCCGGGACACTAACCAGAAAAGCAATGAATGCAAGCTTTAAAAACTTATTGGCAAAACCATAAACGATTCCTGTCTCCGAAGCTCCAAGAACCTTCCTCACGCTGATGTTTTTCCTTTGCTGCTCAGCACTAAGCGTTGATAAGGCAAACAAACCAAGTGCTGCAATAAAAATGGCTAACCCAGAAAAAATACCAAATATTTTCCCCGTTCTAATCTCAGCTTCATATCTGTCATTTAGTTCCTGATCTAAAAAGTAAGCGTCAAATGGAACCGTTGTTATTACATTTTTCCACGAATCTTCAATTGATTCTAGAGTCTGCAGCTGGACTCCAGCTTTCAGTTTTATTGAGACCATTGCAAAGTTGCCAGGAGTTCCTAATTGGATGACCAATGGTTCAATTTCACTATGAAGCGTCTTGAAGTTAAAATCCTTTACCACACCGATCACTTTGCCCTCCTTCCCGAACTGAGAAATATCCTTCCCTAGAATGTCAGCGAGACGCTCTGTCCCCATCTTTAAAGCTGCGGTTTCATTTACTATAAATGCTTCATCAAGGTCGGTACCCATGGATCGGTCGAATGCTCGCCCGGCTACCATTTCCAGACCATAGGCATTAATAAAATCAAAGTCAACAAGGTAGCCATACATGGAGGCATTTTGTGTTTCACCATTACCCAGCTCATAAGTGGTATACCAATTACTTGCACCTGTGCTAGGTGTATATCTTGAAAACGAAACCTTAGATACATTCGGATTTTTATTCAACTCTTCTCGTAACTCTTCCATTTTATTGCGGACCATTTGATCGGAGGCATAATACACCATGAGCATTTGTTCTTTATCGAAACCTAAATTTCGATTTTGCATGCTTGTCAATTGCTGGCTAATCACGATTGTTCCCATGATCAGAATCGTTGAAATAATTAACTGAAAAACAACTAGACTTTTTCTTAATGCAGTGTTTTCTCGTCCGGTAATTACAGAAGCTCTTAGTGCGTTGATTGGTTTAAAACCTGATAGCACCAACGCAGGGTAAATGCCTGCCAAGAACCCTGTGGCACCTACCAAAAGAGCCCAGAAAAGAGGCATCGCATTCTTAAATAAATCAGAAGTTATAAGCTCCTTTGACACAATTAAATTGAAGGAAGGAAGTGCCAAACTTGTTAGTGCCAAAGACAGGATGAACGCAAAAACAGTAATTATGATAGATTCAAGTAAGAATTGGGCAACAAGTTGCCTTTTCACTGCCCCTACTACTTTTCTCAATCCAATTTCTTTTGCTCTCTTGGAAGATCGAGCAGTAGATAGATTCATGAAATTCACACAGGCGATTACTACAATGAAAACCGCAATCAACGAGAATATGTAGATGTATTGCAAATTGCCGTTTGCACCGATCTCCACATCTCGATGTGATTTCAAATAAATATCTCTTAATGGCTGAAAATGAAACTCATAGGTTTGTCCCGCTTCTCTTTGATCATCACCAATATGCTTCTCGATGAAGTCCGGAAGCTTGGCTTGCAACTCTTCAGTGTTGAAACCATCCGGAAACATGACATAAGTGTAGTAGTCCAAGTAAAACCATTGATCCCCTTGAATAATCCCCAATGATTCTCGAGTTGTGAAGGAAACCAGATAATCAAAATAAAAATGTGTGTTGTGAGGCACATCTTCTATGATACCAACAATTGAGAAACGTTGCTCAACACCATCAAGCTCTAATAATTTTCCAATTGGATCTTCATCTCCAAAGTATTTCTTGGCCGTACTCTCTGACAGTATTATTGTAAATGGATCCGATAGTGCTTTTTGTTCATCTCCTTCGATTAATGGAATATCGAAAAAATTGAAAAATGACGGATCAGCATAAAGTCCAACTTCATCATTAAAAGTTTTCTCCTCCAATTTCACTATTCCCCTTAGACTGCTCAACCGCACATAATCCTGCACTTCCGGAAAATCTTCCTTAAGCCTCGTTCCTAAATGTGGTGGGGTAAGAGCAAATTGAAAAAAGTTATCAGGAACGGTCAGGTCACTCACCACTCGATAAATATTGTCTCCTTTGGAGTGGTAGTCATCATAGCTAAGTTCATCTTTAACATAAAGAAAGATGAGCATAAAAACGGCCATGCCCACAGCTAAACCTGAAATGTTAATAGTTGAGTACAGCGTACTTCGGCTTAACGACCGTATCGCGATCTTAAAATAGTTTTTGTACATACCAAATGTGTTTTTCTGATGAGAAGGGGATTTCAAATTTGCCAATCGAAAAGAGCGGATCACCAGCCATATGAATGATGCATTCGCTTTCAATTTTCCCCTATCCTCATACTTCCTTTTATACAATTCATGAAGGTCTCCCTGTAAATCCTCAAGCACTAGAGGATCGCAGTACCATTCCAAAAACCGATCTGCCCATTTAGGTGGTTGATACATAATCAAACAGAGACAAATGCCAGTTTTGGTAACTTGTTGTAAAGTGTTAGTCTAAGCTCCATTGTATCTTCAATCACTCTTCTTCCGGCCTGGGTCAATGAAAAAAATCGCTTCCTCCTTCCTCCTCTTTCATTTGTGGCCCCTCCCATTTCTGAAGTCACAAATCCCTTTTTCTCTAATCTTCTAAGGACAGAATGAATAGCAGTTACATCCATCTTTCGACTGGTATTTTCCAATATTTCATCCAAAATGGCCACAGCATATGCTTCTTTATACAAAGAGCCAACAGTTAGTAAGACTAATTCTTCGAGTTCTCCTATGTGTTCACCTCTCATGATTTTGTTGATTTGTTGTACAAACGAACAAGATAATAATTAGTTGTCTATTTGTACAATTAATGATGAGAGAATCTTCATAAAGTTGGATTGATGAGTTATTAAGAATCATAATTTTAATAGTTCGCTTCTTATCTATGGTTCATCTTCACCTCAAAAAGCAAATCAAAATGAAAAGAATACTATTGACATTGATGATTCTCTCTTATACTGGAATTGCATTTTCGCAAGCAGAAAGAAACCTGGAAGCCGAACAAGAAGTCAACGAACAACTTTGGGGTCCTTTCAAGAAAGCATGGGAAGAAAGAAACGCAAAAGCATTTAACGATCTCCACACTGATGATGTGCTTCGCATTAGCAAATGGAGCGGCGTTAGAATTGGAAATGAATACAAAGATCGAATTGTTGAATCCTACAGCCGTCCTGACTCAAGAGAACGCAGCATTGATTTCTGGTTAGAGCACCGTTATTATTCAGGAGAAACCGGCTATGAAGTAGGTTACTTGAAGATTGTTACTAAAGAAGAAGGAAAGGATCCCAGGTTCAGCTATTCAAGATTTCATGTAGTTCTGAAAAAGGTAGATGGGAAGTGGAAAATTGCTCAGGACTGGGACACCAATAATATTAACGGAGTGCAGGTTACGGCAGAGGATTACGCAAAAGGAACTCCGCTAGATCTTTAAACAGATTCCGATCGGTTTGCCTCTGAACGAAACTGTGTGGGTGTCTTTCGATGTGTTTTCTTAAAAAATGTATTGAATGTAGGTACCGAATTAAACCCGCACTCAAATGCGAGAGCTGCGATCTTAAGATGTTTGTTTCTAGGATCCAGCAATCGCTTTTCTGCTTCTTTTAGCCTAAAGGAATTGATGTAATCGGTAAAACTCATTTTGAACTCCTGATTGATTACTCGAGAAAGGTGGTGTGCTGGCACACCTATTGAGCCAGCCAAAACCTGTAATGTTAGCTCGGGATTTAAATATGGGTGTGAGTTTTCTATCTCTGCCTCTAAAGCAGTTCTTATTTCACTTACCTTTTCCTGCTTCAATGAAGAAGTTTCATACTTGGTTCTAAAAATGGAAAGAGAATCCTTCTGGACAAAGAGATAATACCCAGATACCAAAACAATAATGGCATACAAAATTGCCCCGCCAACATATCCAATGTAGTGAAAGAGTGCCGGCGAATAAGCAAAAAGAAGTACGCCAATGACAATTAGGAGGCCTTTCAACCAATTGACGTTTTTTCCATCCACATTAGTTCGACCATTGATGTAGCACCGGATTGTAAGCAAGAAGTAAGTTAGAATTGAGATATAGGACAACCACAAACCTCCATATCTCCAAAAATTCCAGTTGATGAATGGAGTAACCACGATTAGAACGAAGTATGGGATGAAATGAAAGTAATGGCTTCTCTTCCACTCAAATTTACTATCTAGCTTAGATCGAAAGTAAAACAGCAATAGCGGACCTATCGCAAACTGATGAGAAATGCCAGCATATACCGCGGTTCGCCAAACTTCCATGGATTGGAACATTCCCGGGTTAAGCTCTTGTAAATGAACAAATACATTTTTTGCGATTCGTATGCTGGTCGCGAGCAGAAATAGTGAGAAAAGTTTGTTGGAGATATTCTTGTTCTTCATCCAGAAGACTACTGCAAACAAGATTCCCTGAAAGGTTCCCAGAAATGCAAGAAGTGTGAGAAAATCAACTTTGAAAGTCATCTCATATAATCTACGCGAATTAATCACATTAGCTATATAAAGATTTTAAATATTATGATTTCAAAAGAAAGAGAATCAACAAATACAACCACCTCTACTCTCATTTCTGATTTGTTTTTTTGAAAAAAACTGCAATTACGAATAATATTTGTAACTATTTTTACTGCAATTACGAATAATATCTCAATGAAAAAGACAAAACTTGGCGAATTCGAAGAAATGGTCTTGCTAGCTGTGATCGTTCTGAAAGAAGATGCTTACGGTGTAGAGATTAAGAAAGAGCTAGAAACCAGACTTAAGGAACAATTAAGTGTCGGCTCCATTCAATCGGCACTGAAGCGAATGGAGGAAAAAGGGTTCTTGAATTCTGAATTTGGAGAAGCTACCAAAAAACGTGGTGGAAAAAGAAAAAGAATTTACACGGCTACTCCTCACGCACATAAAGTACTACAAGAGATCAAAGAAATCAGGGAAGGTTTTTGGTCAAATATTCAACTCAATCCGGTTGATATAAAAACGATCTGATGGAAAGCCAAATAACACCACCTAAATGGCCCGTTAGATTTCTTCAATTCATACTCAAAGCGGACTACCTCGAAGAAATCCAGGGTGATATGGAAGAGGTATTTCAAGATAATCTCGAAAATGGTACTTCCCCTAAAAGAGCTAAGTGGCGATTCATTCTTGACACGCTAAAACTCATTCGACCTAACCTACTAAGAAACTCAAAATGGATGTTAAGACTAAATTTTATTACCATGACCCTCAACAACTTAAAAATAGCCTTCAGGGCATTAGTTAAGCACAAAACGCATACTGCGATCAACTTGACTGGACTTGCAATTGGTTTAACCATTGGTGGCTTGATCATTTTATATGTTTCCAATGAACTCTCTTTTGACAATTTTCATGAGAAGGGAAACCGAATCTTTAAAGTAGTGACAACTTCGGATAGATCCGAAAATGCTCGAATGGAAACCAACGCCTGGCCCATTGCTCATATAATGAAAACGGAGTTCCCTGAGGTTGAGTCGGTCATTTATTCACGAACCGCTTCAAAGAGCCTAAAGCTCAATCACGACGGGAAAAGGTATGATCACAAAATCCATTATGTGGGAGCCGATTTTTTCAATATTTTTTCCTTTGACCTTTCACAAGGAGACCCTCGAACAGCGTTGGAAGACCCCTACTCTGTTGTAATTACAGAATCAATTAAGCAAGTCTATTTTGATGATGAGAATGTGATTGGAAAAACGATGACTTTTCGTGATTCCATCAATTTTAAGATTACTGGGGTAATCAAGGAGCTACCCCGTAACTCTCACATTCAATTCGATATGTTGTTCTCTTTCTCAACGTATGAAAAACTGACAGACTGGTTCAGCTATACTGAAGGTTGGGGAAATTTCAATGTGCGCAACTATGTACTACTAAAAGAAGATGTTGATGTAGCTAACGTTCAAGCAAAAGCGGCCACCCTCTATGAAGAAAATGTTGGCGATTGGTTGGAAAGAATGGGAGTTACGATGGAAGTGGATATGATTCCGCTTGAAGACATCTACTTAAGATCAGGTGTCTACAACAGCTTTGGTCCTTCAGGATCAGATGACCAGGTCAAAACCGTCTCATTGATTGCGATTTTTGCCATCATTCTTGCATGCATCAACTACATCAACCTAAGTACTGCACGATCTGCCTTTAGAGCAAAAGAAGTAGGAATCAAAAAAGTCAACGGCTCATCAAGACTATCGCTCATCTCGCAGTTCTTGATGGAATCCTACCTTCTAACCACAATTGCATTCATCATTGCCATTGTGATGATGTATTTACTACTCCCCTTCTTCAATGAACTCATTGGGAGAGAATATTTAATTACCTATTTCCTCAATCCTACATTTGTAATTAGCATTTTGGTCTTGGTTGTGCTGATCGCCTTCCTGGCTGGCTATTATCCTGCCTTGGTTATTTCAGGTTTTAAACCTTTAGAAGCCATCAAAGGAAATCTTAATTCAAGTCCAAAGGGCTTAGGGTTAAGAAAAGCATTGATCGTTTTTCAATTCTTTATTTCCGCTGGACTTTTACTTGCAACATTCCTGGTCCTGTCGCAGATCAATTTCATGCGCGAACAAGACTTAGGTTTTGACAAAGAGCAAATTTTAGTGGTGGATGCAATCAATGGGACCGGAAAGACATTGGGACAGACTTACAAAACAGAGCTGGAACGATTGACGAATGTTCAAAGTGTCAGCTTTACCAACGCATTGCCCGGAAGACCCGGATGGCAAGGTCAGTGGGCGTACGCTGGTGAGTTTTCAGAAGATCATGTTGATACAGAATATATGGCCATTGATGAGACCTATATTCAAACACTAGGGCTAAAGCTATTGGCTGGCAGAAATTTTGAAAAAGAAAGAACTTCTGAATTGCAAGACGGATTGGTCATCAATGAAACTTGTGTGAAAGCCATGGGCTGGAAAAGTCCTGAAGACGCTATTGGAAAGAAAATCGTATCTCCTTCTCAAAGACCAGCAGGTACCATTATTGGCGTAGTTCAAGATTATCACGGGCTGGGATTGCAAGATGAAATCTGGCCAAAAGCGATGGATTATAGCAGCGAACAGTTTGGGCGATATTATGCTATTCGATTCACAACCGGTGATACTTATTCTCTAATGAAGGAAGCAGAAAAAGCCTGGAAAAATATCTACTCCGATGTTCCGTTTGATTACTTCTTTCTGGATGATGATTTTGACAGACAGTATCGAGAAGAAGACCGGTTGGCTCGAGTCCTGACTCTTTTTGCCTTCATCATCTTGATCATTTCCGGCATTGGACTTTTGGGCCTTATTTCGTTCGTCGCACTAAGTAAAACCAAAGAAGTAGGTATCAGGAAAACACTTGGAGCAAGTGTGAGTAACATCGTGTTTATTTTTTCGAAAGAATTTGTTTTGCTTGTTATCATTGGAAACTTCATTGCAATTCCACTAGTATGGTACTTTGGAAATAAATGGCTTGAGAACTTCGCCTATCACACTGAAGTCCAATTTGCGATTTTTCCAATCACCATTTTGCTGACTGTCTTAATTTCTTTCATCACCGTTTGTGCTCAAACCATCAAGACCGCCAAAATGAATCCAGTGGAAGCGTTGCGTTACGAATAGATCTGATCCTTCGCTACTCAGGATGACATGATTGATTTCAGGATGACATAGCTCATTCTGAAAGCTGTCACCCTGAGCGCAGCGAAGGGTCTTCTTTCAATCAAGGATCCCCTATCTTTGAACCACGGTTATTTGAACACTGTTGTTAAAGAATAGATGCTAATAAGCAATGGAGACCACAACATTTGAAACCGATATTCATTGTCAGAAATGCATAGAGACCATTACCCCGATCTTGGATAAAGATCAAAGTATAAGTAAATGGTCTGTCGATTTAGAACCTTCTATTAAAACGCTTACGGTTAGCGGCGATTCGATTTCAACGCACCATATTAATGAACTACTTGGGAAAGGCGGATACAGCATACTTAAGGAAAACAAGGAGTCTTTCTGGGGAAGTAAGCCACTATGGAAAAGAGCTTCTTTCAATACTTTAAACTGCCTGATCGGATGTTCCATTGGTGACTTTGGGATGGTATTCTATTTACAAGCATTTTACCCTTCTACTCCAATAGTTTGGCAAATGGTCTTGGCAATTATTGCTGGGTTAATCACCTCGATAATGCTCGAAACTATCATTTTGAAATCACGAGAACATTTTAGTTGGTCATTAGCATTAAAAACGGCATTCGGTATGTCCTTTCTTTCAATGGTGGCTATGGAGCTTGCTATGACAGGAACAGATTTCATGATAACTGGTGGAAAAGCGGCTTTCAATGACATTTGGTATTGGTTGGCGCTTGTTCCAGCACTTATAGTAGGATTTCTAACACCTCTACCATACAACTACTACAAACTTAAGAAATTCAATAAAGCGTGTCATTAGAACTATTTGACATACAAATCGTACCTTTGTAACGGTGATCTTATTCAAGAAAATAGCGAATACACTTCTTGCAGTACTCCTTCTGGTAGCTACAACAGGAATCACGTTGAATAAGCACTATTGCATGGGCCGGCTGAAGTCAGTGAGTGTTTTTCAGGAAGCTCATACTTGCATGGGAACTGACTTTAAAGACCCAGTGCCTTGCTGTGAAGACGTAAGTGACGAGTTAAAAATTACAGAGCTTACTAAGGTCTCATTTGAATTTGATAGCACCCCTGAACTACATCAGTTAGCAGTTATCACTTGGATCTTGTTAGACCAAAAGGCAAATTCTCACCAAAAGGATAAGCCTCAATTTTCGAACTATTTACCTCCCCCACCGGATCGCGACATACCCGTTCAGATCCAGTCTTTTCTTATTTGATACATAGTTGTGTTTGTGCATGCACACGCATGCCATGTTTCGATTTTTGACGAACAAATTCAACTATGAAAAAGACATTTATATCAATATTTTCAATCTTATTAGCAATGACACTCCAGGCACAAAAAGTGCGTGGAATGATTGCCGATCAACAACATCAACCGCTAATTGGTGCTACTGTATTGGAGTTAGGAACTCAAAATGGTGTTGTAACTAACGCCAGCGGTCGGTTTGAACTGACGGTTTCAGGCAAAGACGCCTTAATCATCATTTCGTATACAGGCTTTCTTTCAGATACGCTACGAGCGGACACTTCACGACCTATGCATGTCTTACTCGAAGAGGATTCAAAAGTGTTGGATCAGGTGGTGGTAAGTGCGAGTAGCACATTCCTTGATGACCTTGAATCCAAACACATTGAAGTCATTACTGAGGCGGAATTGACCAAGGCTGCCTGTTGTAACCTCTCCGAAAGTTTTGAAACCAACGCTTCTGTTGATGTATCGTTCACTGATGCCATTAGCGGAGCAAAAACCATTCGAATGTTGGGCCTTGACGGCCGGTATGTTCAAATCAACCGAGAAAACATTCCGAATGTACGAGGACTTTCCAGTAGGTATGGATTAGGCTATGTACCAGGCACCTGGGTACAATCCATTGATGTTGGAAAAGGAGCTGGAACAGTGGTTAACGGATATGAATCCATGACGGGGCAGATCAACGTGGAATTGAAAAAGCCGGAAAACAGCGAAAAACTCTACCTCAACTCCTACGCAAATTCTTTTGGCCGATTAGAACTCAATGCTAATCATGCTTGGGATATCAATGAAAAATGGAGTTCTGCTATTTTACTCCACACGGATTTCTTCAACAGCGAAATTGACCGAAACGATGATGGGTTCTTGGACCTTCCTAAGTCGAAGCAAATCAATGTTATGAACCGCTACAAATTCCAGAGTGAAAATCTGGTTTCACAAATAGGAATCAATGTGATGCGTGACGAAAAAGCGGGTGGGCAAGTTGGTTTCGATTTCGGAGATGATTTCCAAGCTTCAACACAATACGGATTTGTGAATAACACCACTCGGCTAGAGCTGTTTGGAAAAACTGGCTTATTATTCCAACATAAACCTTACAAAGGTTGGGGGTTCATTTACTCTGGTGCCTATCAAGATATTGAAGCGGGTTTTGGAAGAGATAGCTATGAGGGTGAGGAAACAACACTATACGGAAATATCATCTTCCAAAACATCATTGGAAACACGTTTCATCAATACAAAGCCGGAGCAAGTATTCTGTACGATAAATTCGATGAAGTGTATGCGGATTCCACTTTTTCCAGAAAAGAAGTAGTACCTGGACTATACTATGAGTACAGTTACCTTCCTAATGATGATTTCTCTCTTTTGCTTGGAGCTAGAACGGATTTCCATAATTTGTTTGGAACGTATTTTACTCCAAGGCTTCACACCAGATACCAATTAACTCCAAACACAACAATCCGTGCAGCGGTCGGTCGAGGTTATAGAACTCCAAACGCAATTGTGGAAAATAGTAACATTCTGGTTTCCTCGAGACAGTTAATCATTCAAGAAGCACCAGAACCGGAAGTGTCATGGAATATGGGTGGAAGTATTGTGACATCAGTGTCTTTTGGTGATAAGAAATTGAATCTTGTTGCAGACTACTTCTACACTACATTCGAAAATCAGTTAATCTATGACATGGAACAAAGTTCGAGTCAACTGGTGGTATACAACCTGGATGGAAAATCCAATGCCAACAGCTTTCAAATAGAAGGAAGTTATTCATTCAACGATTTCTTAAGCGTCAAAGGAGCTTATAAGTATTATGATGTAAAAACAACGATCAATGGAGCATTAAGACAAGTCCCTTTTGTATCGAGAGATCGGTTTTTTCTAAATACTTCATATGCAACAAAATTTGACAAGTGGGAAGCTGATGTAACCTTGCAATGGTTTGGAAGTAAACGATTGCCAGACACTGGGGATAAACCGGTGGAATTCCAACGAAGTTCAACAACACCAGACTTTTTCCTTTTAAATGCACAAATAAGCCGAGGATTTCGCTGGGGAAATATTTATCTGGGCTCAGAAAACTTACTGAATTTCAGACAGGCTGAACCCATCATTGATGCACAAAATCCGTTCAGCAATGATTTTGATGCTTCACTGGTCTGGGCTCCGATAGCGGGAAGAATGGTGTATGCAGGATTTAGATATAAAATAAAACGATAAGTAACTAGTAGTTAGTAACAGAAAGTAAAAAGTAATTAGATATGAGTAAGAGTATGAAAGTTTTAGCCGTTGTTGTGTTTTTCAGCTCATCGATGGTAGCTATAGCTCAAAATGAGCCAATCAAAGTGCCAAAAGGGCATCAAATTGAAATACAAACTTCCGCCATCTGCGAAATGTGTCAACATGCGATCGAGTATGATTTGACATTCGCAAAGGGTGTGAAAAGCGCTGATCTGAACCTTGACAACAAAGTAGTGACGATTGTTTACAATGAGAACAAAATCACTCCGGAAGAGCTTCGTTCAAGAATTACTAAAGTTGGTTATCATGCAGATTTCATGGCACGAGATTCCATCGCCTACGAAAATCTACCGATGTGCTGCAAAGATGGAAATCATGGTACTCCAAAGATTCAGGTGCCCACTCCAAGGAAGAATAATTGAGGATTAGTCTGATCAAGCATTCGATAATTCAACATTCTTCTATTCAATCATTCAATTACCAATCTACAATTACGCTACATCCGAAATAATTCAAACTTGTATCGCAATCAAAGATTACAGCTCTTCTTAATTTAGCCCTTCAATGATTGAACTGCAGGAAACAGCCGAACTAGCGGCTAACTATGTAAATACTACCGACAGGCATATTTTTCTCACTGGAAAAGCTGGCACAGGAAAAACGACCTTCCTCAAATACATTGTGGAACGTACCTATAAAAATGCGGTGATCGCAGCTCCTACAGGTATCGCAGCAATCAACGCAGGCGGGGTGACTTTGCACTCACTTCTTCAGCTGCCTTTTGGAACGTTCATCCCGGAAAATATTCAGTTGACCTCCAGTGATTCTCGAATCAATACACCGCAAACGCTTTTTCGAGAAACTCGATTTAATGCAAACAAAAGAAAGTTGATCCAGGAACTAGAGCTACTCATCATAGATGAAGTCAGTATGCTTCGTGCTGACCTTCTGGATTGTATTGATCACACGCTACGATATTTGAGAAAGAAGCGAAATGAACCTTTTGGCGGTTTACAAATACTTTTCATTGGCGACTTGATGCAGCTTCCACCAGTAGTGAAGGAATCAGAAATGAATCTCTTAAAATCGTACTACTCGAGTCCCTACTTTTTTGAGGCTCAAGCATTAAAAAAATCTCCGCCCATCCTGGTAGAACTTCAAAAAATTTATCGACAATCAGATCAGGATTTCATTGATCTACTTAATCGATTTCGTCACAACAGCCAGACGGAAGAAGATATTAGACTTCTTAACAAACACCATGAACCAGATTTCGATGAAGTAATCTCCAGCGGTTACATCCATTTGACAACCCACAATCACCGGGCTTTTCAAATTAATATGACTCGCCTTCAGGCTTTAGAAAACCCTGAGTTTTCATTTCATGCATTTATTGAAGGTGAGTTTCCCGAGAACATGTTTCCCACAGACGAAAAACTGATACTAAAAGAAGGCTCACAAGTGATGTTCATCAAAAACGATCCTAGTGGAGAGGGTAAGTTTTTCAATGGCAAAATAGCCACCATTTCAAGACTGGATGAGGATTCCATTTGGGCAAAGTTTGAAGATGGTGAAGAAATCTCAGTCGAAAAATACAAGTGGGAAAACAAGCGATACACACTCAACAAAAGCACGAATGAAATTGATGAGAAGTATTTGGGGAGTTTTGAACATTATCCACTGAAACTTGCTTGGGCAGTTACCATTCACAAAAGCCAGGGATTAACATTTGAAAAAGCAATTCTTGATCTTACTGGCACCTTTGCTCCAGGTCAGTTGTACGTGGCGCTATCCAGACTCACGTCGCTTAAGTATATGGTGCTTTCCTCTCTCCTTCCGGAAAATCCACCAGGAATTGATAACTCCTTAAAAGCATTCTCCTCCTCTTTCAAAGGAGATGATGAGTTGAGAGAAAATCTCGAGAGTGAACGACGTGAGTACCTGCATCGTTTTGCAGCTCGCACCTTTGGTTTCTCAGACCTCATCCGAGAGCTCGGATACCATAAGAAAAGCTTTAACAAAGATGAGAATCGCTCGATCAAGCAGCAGTACTTACCTTGGACTCAAGAATTGATCAACGACACAAGTCCATTAGGCAAAACTGGAGAACAGTTCATTCATCAAGTACGACAGATTCTTTCCAAAGATGAATACTTATCTCATTTAGTAGAACGAGTCTCGAAAGCCGAGACTTATTTTTTAAATATCATTTCAGAGCTTTCAGATAGATTAAAAACCCACAAGCGAGAAGTAAAAAAGGAAAATAAAGTCAAAGCATACATTAAAGAAGTTGAAAAACTAGAAGTGTTATTTGAAGACAAAAAGCGACTAATCCTGAAGTATGCCTTATTGGTGAAAAGTGCTTCCAACAACAAAATTCCAACAAAAGAGGACCTAAGAACAGCTGGCATATTCAAAAAAGCGGAAAAAAAAGTAGCCAAAAAGGATAAAACCCCAACAGCTCAAATTTCCTATGACCTTTATCGTCAAGGCAAAAGTATTAGTGAGATTGCAAAAGAGCGCGGCTTGGTTGTGAGCACAATAGAAGGTCATATGAGCAAGTATGTCGAGGCTGGAATGCTTGATGTGACGGATTTTGTAGAAATCAAAAAGCTCAATAAAATCATGGGTCAGTTTGCCAAGGGGGTTTCCAGCGCTGGCGAGCTCAAAGCCGCATTAGGCAATGATTTTAGTTACGGAGAAATCAGGTTAGCGCAAGCACACGTGAGGAGTTTGGAGGAAGAGAGTAATTAGTTATTAACTTTAATAACAGTCCACTACTCTTAGCCAATGAACCAAGTAAAACTATTATTTATAGGAATTGCAGTCATCTCGTGCGGGACTAAACCCTCCGTAAATGATCTAGCAAAAGATTTAGAAGCGCTTTACTCAAAAGAATTCAAGCCAGATGAACCAGGAGGCTCAATCTTGGTGAAGAAAGGCGAAAACATCGTTTTTCTGAATAGCTATGGACTTGAAGACCTCAATTCCGGAAAAGAAATAACGGAAAACACGGTATTTAATACCGGCTCCATTTCAAAAACTTTTGTTTCAAACGGAATTCTTATCCTGAAGGAGCGTGGTTTACTAGACCTTGAAGACAGTCTTGCAAAATACTTTCCTGACTTAAGCAATCCCGAAATCTCTAACAAAGTAAGAATCAACCATTTGCTATCTCATACCTCAGGCCTTCCCGATTTAAGAAGAGTGTCTGAAAACGAGACGTTCTATTTAACGGCAAAGGACCGTGAAAACTTCGAGCCCTTGAAATCGGCAGATACTTTGAATTTTCCATTAGGCACTAAATTTCAGTATTCAAATCCTGCTTACAATGGATTAGCACTGATCATAGAACAAGTTTCAAACCAACCATGGCAAGATTTCATTACCGAAAACATTTTCAATGTTGCAGACATGACCAATAGCAAAATAACGAATGGATCTCACCCGGATTCTGGTGTCGCTCATGCATACGTTAAAGATGAAAGTGGTCAATACATTGAAAATGACTATGGAGAAGTTCCAACATTTGCAGCCGCTGGAAATGGTGGGGTTTGGAGTTCCGTACTCGAACTTGCCAACTATGAAAAAGCCATTCAAACAAATGCTTTCCTAAGTAAAGAACTAACCAATGAATCAAGAGTATTGTTTAGACCAGAGAATTGGTCCGATACCTCAGATCCATTTGTAGGATACAGCTGGTTCATTGGACTGGAATCCCTACTTCCCGACGCTGATTTTAAAATTGATCTAATCTACCATACCGGCTCACAAGGAGGCTTCAGAGCTTTTCACATACTGATTCCAGACCAGGACATTCTTTTTATTGGTTTGTTCAATAGGCCGATAAGCGACTTTCGAAAAATGATTCATGAATCAATAGCCATTTTTGAAAAAAACAGTTGGATGAATGAATAAATCCAAGAATATTGAAATCACAAACACCATGAAAACTCATACGTTACCTTCAAGAAGAGAATTCCTCAGAGGCACAGCCTTGATGACTGCCGGAATCGCTTCGGGCACGCTGATACACACCACTAAAGCTACTCCATATCAAAATCCTGAAAATCTTTACCTCATTGGTCCACAAGAAGGATATTCTCCACGAGTTGGTACTCTTTTGTCTACTATGACGATGATGCGAGCATGGGTGGTTAACACTGTCAAAGACCTAAATCAAGAGCAATTGGATTATCAAATTGACGATAAGTCTAATTCCATTGGAGCAATGTTGTTACACTTAGCAGCTACAGAGAAATACTATCAACTCAACACCTTCAATGAAATGGATTGGGGAACCTGGAGCAAAGAAATAAAGAGAGAATGGGACATACCGATGAATCTTGGTGAAAAAGGACGGAAGGAAATCAAAGGAAATTCAATTGGTTTCTATTTAAACAAACTAGAAGAAGTAAGAGAGATAACCAAGAACGAGTTTGCTAAAAGAGACGATGATTGGCTGATGAAGTCCGAACCATTTTTCGGAGGTCAGCCCACAAACAATCACTGTAAATGGTTTCATGTCTGCGAGCACGAGTCCAATCACAATGGACAAATGAAGTTTATCAAGAGTAGGTTGCCTTCATAATTGAAGACACATTGAATTTGAACTTTAGAACCGCAAAAACTGAGGATATACCAATCCTAAACTCAATAAGTGTTCAATCTAAGGGACATTGGGGATACCCTGAATCGTGGATGGAGCAATGGAAAGATGATCTTACCATTGACACAAAAATGCTTTCTGCACAGAACTTTCTAATTGCAGAAAATGAAAACCAAATCATTGGGTTCAGTTCTATTATCGAAAAACCTGAACTTTATGAAATCACGCATTTATGGATATTGCCGACGTTTATTGGAAAAGGAAATGGCAAAAAACTCCTAGAAGCTACCATTGAAACATTTGTCAATAAAGATTTACCGATTATCGTGGAAGCTGATCCAAATGCAGAGGCATTCTATAAAAGCCAGGGTTTCGAAACCTTTGATAAAGTTGAGAGTTTCCCGTCAGGTAGATATCTTCCAGTTATGCGAAGATCACTTCGCGTCGGTTCTTAATGACTCTGATTTATCTAGCCTCGTCCAAGCATCGCTCCTATCACACCTCCGGTAATTCCCATCATCACAGCAGAAACGATCGGATCAACAAGTGCAGCAGTCAAGTTCCCCATATTGGTTGTGCCATACATCGATAGATTAAAAGCAAGTCCCAGAATTAAACCGATAAGCAACCCCGCTTTTAAACCGGCGGAAAATGAAGTGATGTTTGCCCAGTTTCCAAAGATGTAAACCAGGAAGTAGGCCTGGAATAAATTACCAAGGATCAACGCCCACCAAACCATTTCTTCATCAGAACGCATCACACCAGAAGCAGTGCCTGCGTTTGATTCATAAAAGTCCATGAGCAGAACTCCATAAAATAACCATCCGAGTAAAAAAAACACGACAAACCCGACCAGGGTCGCCATGATTCGATTTTTAGCAGTCATAGGAATTTGTAGGTTAGTGTATCTACAAGCTAGTAAATTTTTCTCGAAATAGCGATCACCCTCTGATCTACAACTAGCAACCGGCCATCATTATTTGGTATAAATCAACAACAAACCTTTCTATCTTACATATCAACCTAGAATCCCATGAAAAGATCAACTATACTTAGCTTCCTTTTACTATTTACCATCACTCTTACATTTGGACAAGATCAATACATATTTCCATATGGCGGAGGACAGAACAAGATTTTCATTAAGGAAATCATCAAACTAACAGGTAAAGAGAAACCAAAAATTTGCTATCTCCCGACTGCATCTGGCGACAGTGAACGAAGCATCATCCGTTGGTATGACTTAGTAAGTGATTTGTCAGTTGAGCCTTCTGTTCAGCGTGTGTGGATCAGTTCATACAATCAGAAAAAAACGTTTGAAGAAGTCCTTCTCAATGTAGATGCAATTGTCGTAGGTGGTGGAAATACCCTCAATATGATTGCCATATGGAAGGCCCAGGGAATTGATGTTGTGCTTAAAAAAGCGCTTGAAAAAGGGATTGTCTTAGCAGGTGGGAGTGCTGGATCACTTTGTTGGTTCGTCAATGGCACTACTGACTCACGACCAAAAGAATTGAGTGTTGTTGAGGGACTTGGTTTTCTACAATACAGCCACAGCCCACACTATGCTAGTGAAGAATACCGAAGGCCACTTTATCAAAAAAATATAAAGAATGGAATCTTCAAGGCTGGTTACGCCATGGACAATTATTCTGGAATCATTTTCAAGAATGGGGAGCCTTTTCGTGTAGTTTCTCTTGGTGAAGAGTACAACTGTTACTTTGTATCCATGAAAAACGGCGAGGTAGTCGAAGAAAAACTGAAGGCAGAAATTATTAAGTAGATATTCATTCCTGAATTTACTCCTGTCAGAGATATTGACTAAAAATTACCTTAGGACCAAACTGATCATTCCATGAAACCGCTCTTACTCTCAATCACTTTGCTTTCAACAATTCAATTATTTGCGCAGAATCTGGCAGATAAAGTCACCATCCGCAGAACAGAATATGGTGTCCCACATATTCTCGGTGAGGACCTAAAGTCTGTTGCATTCGGCCTTGCTTATGCAGAAATTGAAGATCGAGGTGAGAAAGTCATTCTGCCCTTATTGAGGTCTAAAGGAATTATTGCCAAGTACACAGATATTGAAAATGTCGATGTTGACCTCTACTCCAAACTGGTACTGGAACATACAAGAAACACTTATCACCTTCTTAGCCAGGAAACAAAAGACATTCTTGAAGGATTTGCACAAGGTGTGAATTACTACCTTGAAAAGTATCCGGAAGAGTTCCCGGAATGGTATTACCAAAAATTTACTGCAATTGATATAGCCGCTACTTCCAATCGTGGCGGTAGACCTTCTCCTTTTTCAGCAAGAGATTTTTTAAGAAAACTTGAGGAAGAAAAAGAGCTAGCCAGGCAAAATGATGATGTCGGCTCAAATGTTTGGGCATTTGCACCTGAACGAACCAAATCTGGAAACGCAATCCTGATGCGCAACCCTCATCTTTCATGGTCAGCTGGATATTATGAAGCTCACATCACTGTTCCTGGAAAAATTAATTTCTATGGCGACTTCAGAATTGGCGGAATGTTTGCGATCATCTGTGGGTTTAATGATAACCTGGGCTGGTCAACTACCAACAACAACCCGGATCTAGAGGAAGTGTATGCACTAAAGGTTGATCCCGACAAACCAGATCATTACCTTTTGGACGGTGGCTCTTTCGCAATCAATCGTAAAAATGTAGAAGTCGAATTCAAGAACGGCGAAGGAACCGGATTAGTAACCAAAGAGTGGCTCTACACCCCTTTTGGTCCTGTGATTGATCGTTCCAATGGTTTTGTTTATGTGGTTAAAACAGCGGATTGGAATAATTTCCAACGCGGTGAACAGCTTGTTTCCATGATGTTGTCAAAAAATCTGGAAGAATGGAAAAATGCGATGCGAAAACGAAACATCAGTTCAAGTAACTACACCTATGCCGATGATCAAGGGAATATTTTCTATATCTGGAACGCCTCCACACCGAAACTTCCACACGAATTCAAAGGAGACACAACCGCTCATGTAGTGACTCGAAGTGATGAAATCTGGTCTAACTACCAGGACTTTGAGCGAATTCCTCAACTATTAAATCCAAAGGGTGGTTATCTGCAAAATTCAAATGACCCTTTTTACTTAACCAATTTGCAACAACCCATTCCTCAAGAAGGCCAACCGAATAACTATCCTGAACCAAGGTTGAGATTACGTTCACAGCATAGCCTGGATCTAATAAACAATGACAAAAAATTTAGTTTAGAAGAGGTAGTTGATATGAAGTACAGTATGAAAATGCCAGCAGCAGATCGACTAAAAGATGACCTTATTTCTTTAATGGAAAATAATTCATCGGATTATGCCGAGACAGCTTCCTATCTCAAAGCCTGGAATAACACCTCTTCAGCAGAGAGTCAGGGAAGTGTGCTATTCAATGAATGGTTTTGGTATTATCGCTCACTAGTAGGAGCAGATAGCATCTATCGTGACGTTTGGGAATGGGACAATCCTATGAGCACTCCGATGGGAATCAATCAACCAGATAGTGCTATGAAAGCGCTCACAATGGCAATCGATACATTGGAGAGAAAGTACGGTGACTACAAGCTCGCCTGGGGTGACGTTTATCGTGTCCGACGTGGTGATGTAGATGTTCCAGTAGGTGGCGGTTCAGGCACGTTAGGCAATTTCCGAGTCATCTATTTTGGCCCAGAAGAGGAAGACAATAAGCGACGGGTAATTGGCGGTGACGGATGGGTTTTCGCAGTGGAGTTTGGAAAAAAAATAAAAGCCTATTCCATATTGGCCTATGGTCAATCTAACAATCCGGAAAGTCCACACTTTGACGATCAAGCGCAGCTATTTGCCGAAAACAAAATGAAAAAAGTGGCCTTCTCTGAGAAAGAGATAAAAAAAGCCACTCTAAAGCAATACCAACCAGGTAAAGAACAATAAACAATAAATCCTAAATCATTTGCGTCATTGCTTTGTGAGACCGATATGCTCTCCTTATTGGTACAATGGTATTTACAAACACCAAACTCAAAATGACAAGAATCATAAGCAGTAACATATCTGGTCGATTGCTCATCATAAAGAATATTAAAATCACAAGAAACGCCCATAAGGCAACAGTCCATGGTAGTTGAAATCGCTTGATACTTTTCCAGGAATTTTCTCCACCGGGTAATCTTTGTCCCAGAAAAGTGTACATCAAATAAGGCGCAACCAAATTTCCAAAAGGAAAAACCCAGAAAGTCAACGCAGATAGCTCAAAAAGAACGGAAATTTTTCTGTCCTCCAGGGTTGTCGAAGAAGGCTGCATATCTAATCCAAGGGCTTCATTAATCGCCCTTAAAGTAGCACCGTACGGAGAAGTTTCTCCTTTTTCGATCCGCTGGAGCGTTCTTATGTTTATTCCCGCTCTTCTGGCTATCTCCTCTTGACTAAGTCTCTCCTGCTCTCTTTTTTGTCGTATTTGTTCACCGAATGTTTTCATAATCAAACAATTATACGGATTCCGAAAGACTTAAGAAGACGACATCTTTACGGCAAGTTTCCGGCATCTTATTGATTCTGGATACCTAACAGATTCAGATATCTATTTCCCAATTTCAAAAGTCAAAAATTCGGTTTCAAGTAGTTTTCGGTTCCAATCCTAAGCATGCTCCTCTAGCTTTCCATTTATAAAACTGTTAATGGAATTCTTGAACGAACTATATCTTAGAAATACCCCACTTTACTACTTTGGGTGGATTAGCATCATAGGTGCAATTGGTTGTTCCATCATGGTCAATGTTAGCACGATTGAAGTTTTGGGAATCAATGCTTGGATCAAACCACTAAAGTTTTTCCTTTCAACAACAATTTTCTGTTGGAGTATGGCGTGGTACCTCGGCTATCTTCCACAAAATTCCATTATTTCTCTCTATGTCTGGACTGTAATTGTGGTGCTATCATTTGAATTAATTTACATTACTTACCAGGCTGCTATTGGCCAACTTTCTCATTTTAACGTTTCCACATCTTTCCATTCCTCGATGTTTAGCTTGATGGGCATGGCCATAAGCATAATGACGCTATTCACCGCCTACATTGGAATTTTGTTCTTTACAACGCTGCTTCCGAACTTACCAACTGCATACCTATGGGGAATTCGATTTGGTATTTTTTTCTTTGTTGTTTTTGCTTTTGAAGGTGGACTAATGGGTGCAAAACTCGCGCATACAGTCGGTGGTCCGGACGGTGAATTAGGCATCAAATTTCTCAACTGGAGTCTTACGAAAGGTGATCTTCGAATTGCTCATTTCGTCGGAATGCATGCACTTCAGGTTTTACCCATACTAGGTTACTTTGTCCTTACCTCAACTACTTCGATCATAGCCTTTTCGGTGATTTATTTTGGGATTGCAACCAGCGTTCTTATCCAGGCGTTGATGGGGTTGCCATTAGTAAAAGGCTGATACACCCATCCAAACCTTTGATGTCTTATTTGGTTATGGAATAAACATCAATTATGTCAAAGACTTTTCTAGTAGTTGGAGCAAGCACTGGTATTGGCTTCCAGCTTACCAAAAACTTAAGCGAAGAAGGAAATACTGTTTATGCAATAGCCAGAAATGAACGAGAATTGAGTTCATTACCCAACGTTTCATTTATTCCATTCGATGTACTCTCGGATGAATCATTTGCAGTTGACATTGATACATTGGATGGTTTTGTGTATTGTCCGGGAACAATCAATCTCAAGCCTTTTCACCGACTGAAAAAAGAAGATTTCATTGCTGATTTCAATGTGAATGTACTTGGATCTATTCCCATCCTCCAGCAGGTACTTCCAGCATTAAAGAAAGGAACCGATCCTTCTATCATATTTTTCAGTACAGTGGCAGTAGGCCAAGGTATGGGTTTTCATTCTTCCATCGCTGCTAGCAAAGGTGCGATCGAAGGTTTGACTAAATCACTGGCTGCCGAGTTTGCACCAGCCATTCGAGTCAATTGCATTGCCCCATCCGTGACGGATACTCCATTGGCAGAAAGGTTATTATCTAGCGATGAAAAGAAAGAAGCGTCAGGAAAAAGGCATCCGTTGCAAAGAGTCGGATCCCCGGAAGACATAGCTCAAACAGCACAATTTTTGCTCTCTGGAAAGTCTGGATGGATGACAGGACAAATCTTATCCGTTGACGGAGGAATGTCCTCTGTTCGATTACTATGAAAATATTATTAACAGGCTCAACGGGATACATTGGTAGAAGACTATTACCAGAACTAGTCAATCAAGGCCATTTTGTTGTTTGCCCTGTTCGTGATAAAAGAAGATTCGATTTTGAGGATTTTGACGACCAATTTCTGCGTTCGGTCAGTGTCGTTGAAGTAGATTTTTTAAATAAAGCGGATCTTAAAAAACTTCCAAGAGATGTAAATGCTGCCTATTATCTGATCCATTCTTTGACTTCCAGCAGCAGTCAGTTTAGCCAAATGGAAGCAACCACGGCCAATCATTTCGTCGAGTATTGTATCATATCTGATGTAAAACAAATCATTTACCTGGGCGGAATTGTAAATGATGACAAGCTCTCGGAGCATTTAGCATCACGACAAAATGTGGAAACCATATTGCAGGCCTCCCCGATTCCTGTGACCGTGTTGCGTTCAGCTATTATCATTGGTTCGGGAGGATCATCATTCGAGATCATTCGAGATTTGGTGGAAAAATTGCCTGTCATGATCGCCCCAAAATGGTTGCTGACTAAATGCCAGCCCATCGGAATATTCAATGTCATTCAATACTTGACTGGGGTTTTGATGAATGAAAAAGCATTCGATAAAACCTTTGATATCGGTGGAAAAGATATTCTTACCTATAAGGAGATGCTCCTTCAATTTGCCGAAGTGAGAAACTTAAGAAGATGGATCATCACGGTTCCTGTTCTCACCATACGATTATCCAGCTTATGGTTGTACCTGGTCACATCAACCTCTTATAGACTAGCAAGAAACCTAGTAGACAGCATGAAAAACGAAGTGGTCTGTAATGATGACTCCATTGATGAAGTAGTGCGAATTGAAAAACTGAGCTACAAAACTTCCCTTCAAAGAACCTTCAATAGGATCAATGAAAAACAGATCATTTCCAGTTGGAAAGACGCCTTTTCAGATCCAAACTTCAATAGTACTTTCCTTGGTCAAGTGGAAGCTCCCAAGCACGGATGTTTTCTGGACAAAAGGGAGATGGTTTTGCAAAAAGATCCGAAAGAAGTGCTTCAAAATATTTGGGAAATTGGTGGAACCAGAGGCTGGTATTACGGAAACATCCTATGGCGTATTCGTGGCTTCCTTGATAAACTGGTTGGAGGAGTTGGGCTCAGAAGAGGCAGAAGAAGTCCCAATGATCTCAAGAATGGTGATGCCCTTGATTTTTGGCGTGTTCTTGATGCGAACAAAGAGGAATCACGACTTCTTCTTTTTGCTGAAATGAAAATCCCTGGCGATGCATGGCTAGAATTTAAGATCAGGCCATTCGATAAGAAATACAAATTGATTCAAACCGCCACTTTTCGACCTCTTGGGCTTTGGGGAAGAATCTATTGGTACTTAGTTCTCCCCTTTCACGGGTTCATTTTTAATGGAATGATAAGAAATATTTCCAGGTTCACTCCTGACATGGGAAGAACTTAGCTTCTACTCCGATTCCTTCTTGCTCAATAACTGCAACTGTCCTTGAACTACCTGAAAGCCAGGATACATTTCTAGTGTTTCCAAGAAAAGTCTTTTCGCTTCATCATCGTTGCCTTGAGCCTCGGCTATCATTCCTTTAATTCTGTGTGCAGCGACATTTAAAGGCACTTCCTGACCCGTTTGGTCCTCTGTAGGAAATACAACAACTTGAGACTTAGCGTTTTCATTGTTCATAATGATATCAATGGACGTATTAGACTCTCCGTATCGCTTTAATTCAAATTGAAGAAATGAAATCTTATAAAGAATATTAAGATCGTTGGTGGCCAAATACATCGTCTCATAGTAAGGAATAGATCGATCCTTAACTCCCAAACTCTCAAAGGAGGCGGCAGCAATTTCCGTAGCAAAAAGATTATCGTTATTTATCCTTAGCGATTGTTGAGCGACCAATGCAGCAGAGGCATGCTGATTGTACTGAAGATAAATGAGTGCCAGTGAATCATACAAGCTCGGATTACCTGGGTTTTCCGCAATCAAGTTGTATAAGGCCATTTTGGCCACTTGCGCGTCATTAAACAAGTTCGCAGAATTGTAGATAAACGATTGCTTCCGAATCTCCCAAGGAATAGAATCTCCTTCTGCAATTTCGGCACTTTGAGCCTTTACCACCTGACAAGCCAACACAAGGCCCAACACATAAAATATCTTTTTCATTAGTTCATTTTTAAAAACGCCTGCAAACATAGCTATTTGTCTACTATCGGAGAAGCAATTACTTACGAAGCTTCAAACCGTATTTTTTCCCTAAATCCAACATCATTTCAACCGCTTGATCTTTGTCATTCGCTATTCGACCTTCAAGAATCGATTCTTTTATTTCAGCTTTGATATCTCCAATCAATTTGGACGGCTGAATATCAAACATTTCTAAAATCATTTCCCCCGTAACTGGAGGTTGAAAATTCATGATTCGATCCCGTTCTTCTACCTCTTTGATTTTTTGCTCCACAAGTGTGAAGTTCCTCTGATAACGTTCGACACGCTCTGGGTTTTTTGATGTCACATCGGCTCTGCAAAGCGTCATTAAATCATTTACATCATTACCTGCTTCAAAAACCATTCTCCTGACCGCTGAGTCAGTTACCTTGTCATTGACAAGTGCTATGGGCCTCAAATGAAGTCTTACAAGCTTCTGCACGTACTTCATTCGATCATCTAACGGCAACTTCAGTTTCTTAAAAATCTTGGGAACCCACTTAGCCCCCATATCTTCATGACCATGAAAGGTCCACCCAGCCTTTTCATGGAATCGCTGAGTGGCTGGCTTGGCAATATCGTGGAGAATGGCTGCCCATCTTAACCAAAGATTGTCCGTCATTTCGCTGATGTTGTCAAGCACTTGCAGCGTATGGTAGAAATTATCCTTGTGCGCTTTCCCATTGATCTTTTGAACACCTTGAAGTTTTGCCATTTCGGGAAATATGATTTCCAAAAGTCCTGCGTGAAAAAGGAGTTTAAAACCATAAGAAGGAGTCGCTGACAAAATGATCTTGTTGAGTTCATCCGTTATTCGCTCCTGAGATACAATGGAGATTCTATCTTTCGAATCAACGATTCCCTGGAAGGTGTCAGCTTCAATATCAAAAGCGAGTTGAGATGCGAAGCGAATCGCGCGCATCATGCGGAGCGGATCGTCCGAAAAAGTGATATCAGGTGAGAGTGGAGTCTTGATGGTTTTCTTTTTAAGATCACCTACACCATCAAATGGATCAATGAGGTCTCCATAGTTTGCTTCGGTCAGACTAATAGCCATCGCATTAATCGTAAAATCTCTCCTGTTCTGATCATCTTCTAAGGTTCCAGAAACCACCTCTGGATTTCTTGAATCCTCACTGTAAGACTCTTTTCGCGCCCCAACAAATTCATACTCAAACCCGTCGAAATGAATAGAAGCAGTTCCAAACCGCTTAAAGACCGACAGTTTGGCCCTTTTTCCTAATTTCTCCGTAACACCTTCAGCAAGCTTCAATCCATTTCCCACACATACGAAATCAATGTCCTTAGATTCCTTTTCTAAAAGCAAATCCCGAACATAACCACCTACCACATACATATCCAATCCGAGTTCTTGAGAAACTGATTGAACAATAGAAAAGATAGAGTACTTATCGAGGTGATCCTTGAAGGACTTCATTTGATTTAAAATTTATGAAATAAGTCATATGGTTCAACCCAATCATCTTCAGGTATTTCATCTCAATTATCAAGTTGAGAATTATTCTCATTCATTCTGCAAAAATAGAGATATGATTTACCAAAAGCTGATTAAGTAGAAGATCATCAAAAGAAAAATATTACAGCTGATTAGATTTGTTTCCCAATGAGTCAGGAACAGATAAAAGAACAGATGAAAGCGCTCACAGACGAGCTTAACTATCACAATCATCTTTACTACCAAAAAAGCCAGTCTGAAATTTCTGATTATGAGTTTGATCAAAAATTGAAAGAGCTGGAAAAGTTAGAGGCCGAGTATCCTGAACTCAAACTCTCCTATTCACCAACCTCGCGTGTCGGTGGCACAATCACCAAAGATTTTGAGACTGTTGTCCACAAATATCGGATGCTCTCTTTGGGTAATACCTACTCAATTGAAGAGCTGGAAGATTTCGATGCTCGCGTGAAAAAAGGCTTAGGCACAGACGACTATGAATATTTCTGTGAACTGAAATTCGACGGGGTAGCCATAAGCTTAATCTATGAAAATGGAATGCTGAAGCGCGGAGTAACACGCGGTGATGGAACAAAAGGTGATGACATCACCAATAATGTAAAAACCATCAGAACCATTCCGTTAAAAATAGAAAAACCTACGACTGACTCCTTTGAAGTCCGAGGCGAGGTTTTCATGGCGAAGGAATTATTTGTTGAGTTAAATGAGGCAAGGGTAAAAGAAGGCGAAGCGCCACTTGCCAACCCAAGGAATACTACCTCAGGCACACTCAAAATGCAAGATTCGAAAATAGTAGCCAACAGAAAATTGAACTGCTACTTATATACCTATCTTGATGATACCGAGACTTTCAAAACGCACGAAGAGTCCATTCGCTTCTTAGAAGAGATTGGTTTCAACATTTCCCAGACCTACCAGAAATGCACGTCCATAAAAGAGGTTATTGACTACATCAACAAATGGGCTGAGGAACGTCATAAACTTGAAGTTGAAACAGATGGGGTTGTGATCAAGGTAAACAGCATTGACCATCAATCTGAACTCGGTTTCACTGCCAAGAATCCTCGTTGGGCTATTTCTTACAAATACAAAGCTGAATCAGCTTCTACCGTACTTAAAGATATTTCTTACCAAGTGGGCCGAACGGGAGCAATAACTCCTGTAGCGGAACTTGAGCCGGTATTTTTAGCTGGAACTACCGTAAAACGAGCCTCATTGCACAATGCAAATGAAATCGAACGATTAGGTGTCCAGATTGGTGATACGGTAAGTGTAGAGAAAGGTGGAGAAATCATTCCAAAAATTACGGGTGTCGATCTTTCGAAAAGGCCAGAAACTTCACACCCTGTTCAATACATTGAATTCTGTCCTGAGTGCGGTACCAAGCTTGTTCGAGCAGAAGGTGAAGCTCAGCATTATTGCCCGAATCAAGAAACCTGTCCACCGCAAGTGCTCGGAAGGATTGAACATTTCATCAGTCGAAATGCATTGAACATAGAGACATTGGGTCCGCGAACCATCAAAGGGTTTTTGTCCAAAAATCTTATCTCTAACTATTCAGACCTCTATCATTTAACATACGATCAGATAAACAATCTACAGTTTGAGGATATTGAAGATGGAGAAGTGGTGAAGCGATCGATTAAAGAGAAAACTGCAAATAACATCCTGGATTCTATTCAAAAATCGAAGGAAATCCCATTTGAGCGAGTACTCTTTGGACTAGGCATCCGGTTTGTTGGGAAAACAGTGGCAGAAAAACTAGCTGAGCATTTCAGTACCATCGACAAGATAAGAGCCGCTTCATTCGACGAGATTATCGCCGTTCACGAGATTGGAGATCGAATCGCTGAAAGCGTTGTTTCATTTTTCTCAAATCCTAAAAACAATGAAATCGTTGATTCACTAAAGTCTTCAGGACTAAAAATGGAGATCGAGGAGAAAGAAGGTGCCGGCGACAGTTTAAAAGGTCTTACGTTTGTGGTTTCTGGCGTTTTTGACGGATATGGAAGAGACGATTTAAAAAACCTAATAAAAAGCCAGGGAGGTAAGATTGCGAGCAGTATTTCAAGTAAAACGAATTACCTGGTTGCTGGTGCCAACATGGGACCGGCTAAAAAAGAAAAGGCAGAGAATCTTGGAATTGAGATTTTGGATGAAATTGCCTTTAACCAACTACTAGAGGATGATAAAAACCGCATTACTGAATAGAAAATGTAGGAAGCTATCAAAGCTCCAGAAAAACGAAAACCACTCCTATCGAAGTGCTAGTTCTATTGGGATTCTTTACAATTCGGAGGAATTTGAAAAAGGCTTGATTGACGAACTAACAGATAGCATAAACGGAGATGGAAAAGAAACGTCATCTATGGCCTTCACTCCAAAAGAAACCGATGATCGATCTTCATTTTGCAAAAAAGACATTTCTATTTCTGGTGAGCTAAAAAAAGAACCTATTGGGTTTTTCACGAATAGACCGTTTGATTTCCTCATTTCACTTGACACTTCCGGAGATATCAATTACAAGTATGTCCTTGCCCTATCAAAAGCTATATGTAAGATTGGGATCAATGCAGATCCATTAAAAGATTTGCTAGTCTTGTCCATCAAAAAATCGGAGGATAAATCCCAAAACATCCAGGACATCATCAAATATTTAAAAATGGTCTGAAATGAAGGAAAAATTCGGAGGGACGGGAGTTGCACTAGCCACTCCCATGAATGAAGATCTAAGCATTGATTATGGTGGACTAGAACAGCTGATCAATCTAACCATTGAAGGAGGCGTGAATTACCTGGTTGTAATGGGCACAACCGGCGAATCTCCAACAATTGATTGGGATGAAAAGTTGGATGTCCTCTCCTTTGTACAAGACATTAATTCCAGAAGAGTTCCGATTGTATTTGGACTCGGTGGAAACAACACTAAAGCACTAATTGAACAAGCCAAAGTGCTCTCTACCTTCGATATCGATGCTTTTTTATCGGTAAGTCCATACTACAGCAAACCCTCTCAAAAAGGAATACAGCGCCACTATGAACTATTGGCTGATAATTCTGAAAAGCCAATCATCCTCTACAATGTGCCCTCTCGAACTGCCTCAAACGTGACAGCAGAAACGACCCTGGAACTTGCTAAACATGAAAATATCATTGGAATGAAAGAGGCCTCAGGTGATATTGAACAATGCCTGGAAATAGTCTTCAATAAATCAGATGACTTCCTTTTGCTATCCGGAGATGATGGAAGCACCTATGAATTGATAAAAAATGGTGCAGAAGGCGTCATTTCAGTGATTGCTAATATTCTACCTGAAGAATTTACATTCATGGTCAATTCTACATTGAATAGTAACCTGGATGCTGGGAAAAAACTCAATAAATCCCTAGAAAAAGGCTACGAATTGCTCGCGAGTGAAGGAAATCCAGTTTCATTAAAGGCAGGCCTATTGGTAGATGAGATTTGCAGAGACACAGTTCGACCTCCGCTCATTGAAGGAAGTGTAACTCTCCAAAACAGTTGGAGAGACTATCTTAGAAAAATAAGGGCATAAAAAAAGGGAGCATTTGCTCCCAAATTTTTTTAAGCGGTAATCAATTAATCTTAACCGTTGTTTTTGATGTCCTGAACTTCTAGTCGGATAGATTGAGCTAGGTTTTTCATCTCCTGCATTCCTTTTCTTACTCTAGTTCCTGCAGCGTTGTTCTTCTTGTCGTAGAATTTTTCAAAATCCGACTCAAGAGAATCTACTAAGTTTCTAAGTTCGTTAAATCTACTCATAATTATAAGGTAATAAGGTTATTGATAATATTAAAAGATGTGGCAATATAGCCCAAATTGCTTAAAAATCACGTTTTTTTGAAGTAATTATTAAGTTTTTGCGAGCATTGCTCCTTCTACTCCAGCCTCTCTATAGACACCATCATCGAGCTTAGTTTTGATAGTATCGAAGGCATTTAACGTCAATTCCACGTCCTCCAACGTGTGCATTGCAGTTGGAATAATACGAAGAATAACCATTCCTTTTGGAACTACCGGATAAACAATCATTGAGCAGAAAATCTTGAAATTTTCCCTTAGATCAACTACCATATTACAAGCTTCCAATACCTCCCCGTTCAATACAACTGGAGTAACCGGAGAATTGGTTGTTCCAATGTTGAATCCTCGTTCTCTAAAGCCACCTTGAATCGCATTTACAATTGTCCACAGCTTTTCACGCAATTCAGGCATGGTTCTTAGCATATCTAACCTTTTCAATCCACCTACAACCAATGGCATAGGCAAAGATTTTGCATAAATCTGAGACCGAACTTTGTATCTTAAATGATTGATTATTTCAGTTGGACCAGCGATAAAGGCTCCAATACTAGCCATTGACTTAGCAAAAGTCGAGAAATAGATATCTATTTCATCCTGGACTCCATGGTGTTCTCCAGTTCCAGCTCCTGTTTCACCCATTGTTCCAAAACCATGAGCATCGTCAACCAATAGTCTGAACTTGTATTTTTTCTTCAATTCTGCAATAGCAGCAAGGTTTCCAGTATTTCCGCTCATTCCAAACACTCCTTCTGTAATGACGAGAACGCCACCACCCTGCTCATTAGCTAGTTTTTCAGCCCTTTTAAGCTGTCTCTCGCAATTTTCTATGTCATTATGAGGGAAAACATATCTTTTACCGATATGCATTCTCAGCGCATCTATAATACACGCATGGCACTCCGCATCATAAACGACAACATCTTTTCTGTCTACAAGTGCATCAATTACGGACATAATCCCTTGATAGCCGTAATTAAGCAGCATTCCAGTTGGCTTACTAACAAAATCAGCCAATTCCTGCTCTAACTGATCATGAAGATCAGAGTTTCCAGTCATCATTCGAGCTCCCATTGGATAACCCAATCCCCACTCTTTCGCGGCATCCGCATCCGTTTTTCTAATTTCAGGATGATTTGCCAATCCCAGGTAGTTGTTTAAACTCCAGGCAAGTACTTCTTGTCCTTTAAATTTCATCCTTGGCTGAATCTCACCTTCTAGCTTTGGAAAGAAATAATAGTTAACATCTTCGTCTAGGAACGAATACTGTCCTAGAGCTCCCTTATCGCTTAATAGCTTATCAAATAAATCCATCTAATCGTGTAAAGTTCTCTGGTTTCTTAAACAAGTCGCAAATTTAGCAGGATTGTACATATTATGAATACTTTCATATTTGATAAACTTGCGGTAAGTTTCAAAATATGCCAATAAAGAAGATATTAGTAGCTAACAGGGGAGAAATTGCGATTCGTGTGATGCGTTCAGCAAAGGAAATGGGAATCGCCACTGTAGCCGTTTACAGCGATGCTGACAAGCTTTTACCCCATGCTTCTTATGCTGATGAAGCAATCAACATTGGTCCTGCTCCAGCTTCCGAATCCTACCTTGTACAAGAAAAGATCATAGAAGCTTGCAAAAAAACAGGAGCTGACGCCATTCATCCAGGTTATGGGTTTTTATCAGAAAATGCGGGTTTTGCGGAAAAAGTGGAAAAAGCCGGTATCAATTTCATCGGTCCGTCTCCAAAGGCTATCAGCATTATGGGTGATAAGCTTACTTCAAAGCAAACGGTACAAAAGTTTGATGTTCCTCTCGTTCCAGGAATGGATAAACCCATCAACGATGTAGAAAAAGCAAAGAAGGTAGCCGACGAAATTGGCTATCCAATCATGATAAAGGCAAGCGCTGGTGGTGGCGGAAAAGGAATGCGTATCGTGAATGATAAGGAAGATTTCGAGGAGCAAATGGAGCGCGCAATGAGCGAGGCAAAAAACTCTTTTGGAAATGATGAAGTTTTCGTTGAAAAATACATTGCATCTCCTAAGCACATCGAGGTTCAGATCTTAGGTGATAAACACGGAAATATCGTACATCTCTTTGAAAGAGAGTGTAGCATTCAGAGAAGACATCAAAAAGTGATCGAAGAGGCCCCTTCGGCACTGCTTAGCGAAAAGAAAAGAATGCAAATTGGTGAGGCTGCAGTTAATGTTGCCAAATCATGTGATTACTTCGGCGCAGGGACTGTGGAGTTTATAGCAGATGAGAACCTGGATTTCTATTTTCTAGAAATGAACACACGATTGCAAGTGGAACATCCAGTGACAGAACTAATCACTGGAGTGGACCTTGTCAAGGAGCAAATAAAAATTGCTGATAACCATAAGCTCTCATTCAAACAAGAAGATTTGGATGTAAACGGCCATAGCCTTGAGGTAAGAGTCTACGCTGAAGATCCATCTAATAATTTCTTACCTGACACTGGTAAGTTGCTCACCTATCTTCGACCACAAGGTGCCGGAGTTCGTGTAGATGATGGATACGAAGAAGGATTAGATGTTTCCATTTATTACGACCCAATGATTGCCAAGCTTATTTCTTACGGAAAGGATCGCAATGAAGCAATCGAGCGGATGAAACGAGCCATTCATGAATATCAGATATCCGGAGTTAAAACCACGCTTCCTTTCTGTGATTTTGTTCTGGGACATCAAGAGTTTCTTGACGGCACATTCACTACAAAATTTGTAGAAACTCACTTTACGCCAGAGGTGCTCGAGAAAAAAATCAGCGATGAAATGTCAGAAGCTGCATTAGCTGTAGCACATGAAGTATTTAATTCCAAAAAGCTAACGGTTTCCGAAAATCGAGTCAGTCAAAGTAAGTGGAGATCTAGAGTAAGAAGTTAATGGCCGAAATCAAACCGTTCAGGGCATGGAGATACAGCCCTGAGAATATCAATAACCTTGAAGATCTCGTTTCTCCCCTCTTTGATGTTGTATCTGAGAAGCAGCGGGAAAGCTTGTATAAAAATCCTCATTCGAGTATTCATCTATCTGTGCCGAATGGTGCCGATCCAATAAATAATGCGGTAAAAACTTTGGAAGAGTGGAAAAGCAATGGAGTGATCCGTCAAGATGACCTTCCTTCCATTTACGTCTACTACCAATATTTCAATTTACCAGGAAGTGATAAACAATATTGTCGAAAAGGGTTTATTGCCAATTTAAAAATCTATGACTGGGACGAAAATGTGCTCTTGCGGCATGAAAACACCATGCCTTACTCTGTTAGTGATCGAATGGATTTATTGAATAAAACGGAGCTAAATGTAAGTCCAACGCATGGTCTCTATACAGATGAGGAAATGACCATAGAGAAGTTTCTAGACCAGGCAATGGAAACCCCACTCTACGAAACAGAAGACTATCAAGGAGTGAGAGATGTTTTCGCAGTAATTCACGATGCTCGAGTTATCCAACAGATTATAGAGATCATTAAAGACAAAAAAATCATTCTCGCAGATGGACATCATCGATATGAAGGCTCGCTGATGAACATGAAAAAGATGCGAGATTCCAATCCTAATCACACGGGAAAGGAAGGCTACAACTACCACATGATGTGGTTCACCAACACTGAAGCTGATAACCTTCGAATTCTTCCTACGCATCGTTTGCTGAAAGATCTACCTGACTTTTCGGAAAAAGAACTCTTGGAGAAGTTGGAGGAATACTTCATTATCAAGCATATTCCCGAACCGACAACCATCAATGAAGTTATCCTTGGTAAGAAATGGGCCTTCGGTTTACTGGTCAATGACAAAGCCTACAAGATCCGATTGAAGCCTGAAATGATTGATGAGATCCATTGGAATTTCCCGCAAGCGATCAAAGAGCTCGACCTAACCGTGATGCACTATTTCGTGTTTGAAAAGTGTTTAGGAATTCCGGGAAAAGACCAACGCGACAGTCGAAACCTTTCGTTTGAAAGGAACTTCGTGAAGTGTATGAGTGACGTTGAAAACGGAAATGTTCAATGCGCCATCATCACTAAAGATATCTCCATAGAAACAGTGAAAGAGGTTTGTTACAGTGGTTATACACTTCCGCAGAAGTCGACGTATTTTTATCCTAAAGTTATTTGTGGTTTTCTCTTTGGTTCAATCAAAGAGGACGAATTCAATTCATTCTTTGATGAAGCTTTCCAATAAACTCATTCTCGGTTCCCAATCTCCTCGCAGGAAAGAACTGCTAAAACAAGCAGGTTTCGAATTCGAGGTTAGATCCATTGATTTCGATGAGAGCTTTCCGGAAGAGTTACCATCTAAAGATGTCGCTGAATATCTGGCCGTAGAAAAGAACAAAGCTTTTAGAACTTCATTGAAAAACGAAGTTGTAGTCACTGCAGATACAATTGTAATAGCTAATGGCAATATATTAGGAAAACCAGTCAATGAACAAGACGCCATCAACATGTTGAGTGCCTTATCTGGCCAAATTCATGAGGTTGTTACGGGTATTTGCATAAGTAACGGAGAAAAACAGCGATCTTCAAGTGTGACTACAAAGGTGAAAGTCAAGCCACTTTCCATCAAAGAAATCAATCATTACATTGCAAATTTTGAACCATTTGATAAGGCCGGGGCTTATGGAATCCAGGAGTGGTTTGGGCTTATCGCGGTTGAGTGGATCGAAGGTTCTTACTTCAATGTAGTTGGTCTTCCCGTACACAAAGTTTACACAATCCTCACAGAGGAGTTTGGTTGACAAAAGCTTAAGACACAATTCATGTGTGCTGCCTTTCGTTTTTATTATCTTGAACAGCAAATCTTCCCAATGAAAAAAATTCCAATTCTACTTATACTACTTGTTGCCATTAGTGCTAAGGCCCAAGTCGGTTCCAATTTTCCTGAGATGGAAACGGAATCTTTGACCAATGTCGTCATTAATATCCCATCCGAACTATCTGATAAATTCAGTATTGTAGGACTGGCGTATTCAAAAAAATCTGAAGATGATTTGAAGACCTGGTTTGAGCCAATGTTCAATCAGTTCATTTATAAACCAGAGAAACCTTCCGTTTTCGATTTTACTTACGATGTGCATTGTTACTTCATCCCGATGTTCACGGGAGCCAAACGACCCGCCTATCAAAAGGTGATGAAGAAACTTCAAAAGACCATAGACAAAAGACTCTTGCCATACGTGCTCTTTTATAAAGGACCTCTTAAGGAATACAAGAAAGCACTCAATTTTCAAGGAAGAGACCTCCCCTATTTCTTCGTGCTAAATCCCGAAGGAAAAATAGTCTATGCTACTGCAGGTAAGTACACACAAAGCAAAATGCAAGAAATTGTTGAAGCTGTGGATGAAGCCCTAGATTTAAACTAAGGAAGTAGGAATCCTTTGTATTGATTGCAAGGATTATAAAACTCGAACAGACCGCCCTGATTCACAATTTCAAGGACATATACACTCCCTCCAGAAAATATACGATCGGTTAGTTGATCCAATCCTGCCAACTCTTCTGGAGTCGCGTTATCGTTGGTGATAAGGTCCTTCCCATTGAACGTCATTTGAAGAAGATTCCCCGTTTGAACTACATCAAAACCGCGTAAATAGAAATCAGCATTGTTGAACTCATCCAACGTAACCCACCCTACCGCATTAAGCACACTGTCGGCTAAATCAAGATTGTAATACCATTGGAAAGCAACCGCTCCTGGAAAGACTGCTTCAATATCTTCAAAAATTGAACTGTCTTGTTCATTATAAATAAAGAAAGGATTAATCCCATATACATCATTTGGAGCAGGCTGAAATGAGTTACTTGACTGAAACAAGCTGCTGGAGGCTGTAAAATCTCCAAAGCCTGCTGTTCCGGACAAATTGGTAATTGTTTCTTGTTGCCCAGCACAAAAGCTAGCTTGTGAAGTTGAAAAATTGCCAATTGGAATTTGATTGATTTGATAGGTACTACCACCAAACGTAATAGTTTGCGGTTGCTCTAAAACGACACTCTCATTGGCCAAACTAAATGTGCTTTCTAAATCCAGGGTTTTAACATTATTGGTGGCAACAATTGAAGCTTCATCAGAACCTTCTGCTATTCCTATGAATTTGACCTTTCGACGATCTAGATCGAACGTTGCTGAGAAGGTATGATTGTTTGCAGGAATGGAAAAATTAAAGTGACCGATACCTCCGGTTCCGCCCAAATTATCCCTTCTAAATACACCTTGCCTAAGAAAATTTACCGCATCTTCTGTAATCAGATTTACATCTGAAGCTGCGGCAGGTTCAAAGACAATCGTTGAAACATCAGAGAGGGAAAAACCTGCATCAGTCTTACTCACAAATCCCAACGTGTTTCCTGTTTCCCCAACAAATATGAACTCAAACTCTGCTCCAAATGTATTTTGTTCTAACTCAAAGAGGTAATGAAAAACTCCATACGTTTCCATTATCAATTCCGTCCCCTGTGCAATATCGACTCGGTAAGTAACCACGTGATCTCTGAACTCTCCATTATTTGCTGCCACATCTGATTGAATTCTAACCGTTCCATCAGTGTTGAAATCCATTAAGATCAAAAATGTGCCGGTTTCATTAGTTGGTCGATAAGCTAATCTCCAACCGTTCGCTGCTCCGGTAAGTGTTTCCAGAAGGTTATTTTTCGCCTCAGAAACTCTTTCTTCTACTGAAGGTAATTTAGGGTCGTCATCTACTGCACAACCAAAAAGAAGTGACAGAATTAGTAATGATATGAACCCTTTATTGATCATAGTCTGCTTTGAATAGCATTTCTTAACGCTTCCAAATCAATACCAGTAACTCGTTGATAATGATCTTTAATAGAAGCTAATTTCGTAGCAATTTTTTGTCTTCCTTCATTTCTCGTAATGCAATCATCTGTTGTGCAATTCGCCTCAAGCTGCATGAAGGTTTCATCGAAATCAGGATCAAAAAGGAAAAAAGCAACACTTTCTGCATAATCCTCATTCGGAGAACTTGTCGAGTAAGGTGAAACAAAACCACGTTGCAAGGCATCATCATCTGTCAATATGAACCAGGATCCCGGACCTGTATATCCCGATGGAGCAATGGTTTCAAACGCGTTGGGAAGTTTGTATAACTGATGCACCGTATGCGCAAATTCATGGTATACGGTCTGTAGTTGAAGAGTCCGCCACTCTTCATCATCAGGATCAATAGCATTTACGTTGGTAAATGTGATTTGAGCACCAGCTTCAGCAAGGCCGAGGATAACCGTACCATCACCGTTATATATTAATCCACCTAGGAAAACAATTTCGGCAGGAACATGTTTTCTAAAAAACGTTTCCCCACCTTCTACGTCCTTATACGGATTAATCCAATACTCTTCAATAAAATCCAACATAGGTCGAACGACATCCAAACGCGGTGGAGTTGCCAATTGACCCGGTTGCACATAATTGTCGACGAATTTATACCTAATGGCCATCCCATATTCCTCAACAAAATTATCATTGATGTATTGGTCAAGGGCCGTTTCAATGACTACATCATTGTCCTTAACCGGAACATCTAACTCTTCGGATGGATAACATGTTGTCATCAGAACAACAGTAAGCAATCCGATCAAACTGATTTTAAATTCTTTCCTTTCCTTCATCATCTTGGATTTGGTTCTAGTCCCCCAATATCAATCGCAGATCTTGGAATCTGCAATACCTTTCTTCTATCATCTTCGGTCAACGTTATCGTTGATCCGCTTGGTAAATCATGTGTCACCGTCAATCGATACCTTTTGATATCAAACCAACGCATACCTTGCATCAAAAATTCCTTTCTCCTCTCCAGGAATATGATGTAAGACAACACATTATTCAAATCATCTGTACTATTGTAAAAACTCTGGAGGGCAGCCAATGTTATGTTAGGAGTTCCTCCACTGTATCTTTTTTCTGCCAAAATTTGTAAGTCAGCAATTGCTCCATCAAGATCACCGAGAAAAGCTCTTGCTTCCGCACGATTTAACAGGACTTCCTCTCCGGTGAATGCCATATGGATATAGTAAGGAAATCCCACATTGGAATTCAAGCTACTTCTTTGAAACAAACTTTGATACCGAAGCGGATAAACAGAATTCAAACCTTTTACTAATGCCGGGTTCTCTCGCTCATCGGTCAAAGCACCAAACACGGAAGCATTGAAAAGGGAGCTATAAAAATTTCGCTCCGGCCCGTAGGCAAAATCAGGTCTTTGTACTAATGAAACTTTCCGCATCAAAAGTAGGTTAGCCGGTTCATCCGGTGAACCCCAAACTCTTGGATAATCGGTAATGGATGAACTTGCTAATTTGTACTCTTGAGAGTTTAGATCTCTAACAAATACACTAGGATTTGATCCTAACAATAAGTCGCTGTACTGTCGACAGGTCGCATGATCTCTCTTGAATAAATAAAATCTTGAAGCAAAGGCTAAGGCTGCATTTCTATTGAAGTGGTACTTTCCAGAATTGGCAAAGAAACTATCATCGATAAGATCAAGTCCTTCAAGCAAATCCTCTTCGATTCTATCGTAGGTCCTACGAACGGATAATCTTCGGTATTCAGCTAAAAAAGTCGTTTCAGGTTCCTTAATGTAAGGCACACCATCTCCTGCCGAAGTACTGAAATGTTCACCAAATAAGTTGACCAACATGAAATGTCCATAGGCTCTAATCAACAGTGCCTCCCCTTTTATCGCATCTCTCCGTGGCTCCAAATCTTCCGGAACCACCATGTCATCTATGATTGCCAATACTTCATTGGCATGGGCAATTGCTTCATACGTCTGAAACCAATAAAAGTCGGGGGTATCTTGTTCAGTAGGTCCAGTTGACACATCACTCCAGGTATAGATCTCCTGATGACTTAAGCGAAGGTTCGTTCCCACCGTAAAAGAAACATCATCTGTCATCCAATCAGTGAAATTCGGACTTGCATTAGAGTAACCAGAAACAAGCAGTTGTGCTGCTTTGTCAAGATCGTCGAGCGCCACTCTATTGTCAGGATTCTCATCCAGAAAATCATTACATGATGTGGCTATTAAAATAATGATCAGGGTCAGAATTCGATTGCTATATGTTTGATTCAATTTTGTCATTAGAACCCTACATTTAGTGAAAAAGTAAGCAATCTTGGCTGTGGCAAGGCAACTCCTCCTGCAAGGAAAAATTCAGGGTCTTGTCCTCGCAAATTCTCTCTATCCGAAAATAGCAACGCTAAATTTTGGCCCTCAAGTGAAACATTTCCCGTAGAAAACCCTACTTTCTCCATGATCGAGTTAGGAAGATCATAGCTGAGTCTAACAGTCTTCAATCGAACGTAATCTCCATTGGCTACACGCTCCGTACTTTTGTTATACAGCCGATACGACTGAACAACATTTCCGTCTGCTTGAGCAACATTTCGATCTACGATGACTGGAATATTAGTGAGTGCCTCATCACCTGGCACTGCCCAACGATCAACCAATTCACCTGGCAAAGCATCGAAATCACTATACGTTTCGAAAAAAGCATCATTCAATCTGATCTTATAGCCAAGCTTAAATGATAATAACACGCTCAGACTAAGACCTTTATAAGAAATTGTATTTGTAAATCCCCCAGTAGTTCGTGGCTCAGTAGATCCTTCAAAAACCAATGCCTGCTCTAAGTCTTGCCGATCTTGCAAATCAAATTGCAGAACACGTTCTCCATCCCGATTGATAAATGTTGGCAACCCAACACTGTTTAATCCAGCAAACTCAGCTGAGTAAAGTGATCTCCTTGGTCGGCCCAATACAGCTGCACCACCTTGTCCGATTGCGTCAACATATCGAGGACCAAAGTCAAGATTGGTGATTCTATCTACACTGCGACCGACATTAAAATTTGTCGTCCAGGTGAAATCGCCTTGTTTATAATTGGTTGAATTAATGGTAAACTCAAGACCATTAATTTCCATGTCGGCAAAATTTCCAAATTTCAATCCTTGTCCGCCAATTCCACTGGTCTGGATAACTCCAATCAGATCAAATGATTTTCTTTGGTAATAATCAAAGGTCACATCAATCTTCCTGTCAAAAAGTGAAAAGTCGACACCAACGTTGAATTCATTCAATTTTTCCCAGGTAAGGTCTGTATTCGTCAAATCGTCTATGAACAATAGTGGTTCAACATCCGTAGGCCGAATGGTGATATCTGACTGGATATTAAGAAGGGCGCTGGCATTTGGTGGCAAATTTCCAGAAACTCCGTACGTGGCTCTAACCCGAAGGTCTTGAATAATAGGAAGTCTGCTTATAAATGGTTCGTTGTAGGCGTTCCAGGCTCCACTCACATTATAAGTAGGTAAGTACCTGGCCTGTTGGCTTCTCCCCAACTGGTTTGAACCATCATACCTGAAAGTGAAATTCGCTACATACTTTGATTTATACGAATAGCCACCATTTATAAACCATCCAACGAATCGATCTTTTTCTTCATTCAAACTGAAAATATCAATATTCTGAAGATTGAAAAACTCGATGATATTTGGATCTGTCACTACCACTCCTCCACTCTCATAAATTACTCCCAACCCGGTAGCTGTTGATTCTGAACGATTGGTGAATCGAATTTCCTGCCCCGCCAATGCATTTACCTCGTGTACACCGTTAAATGTCTTTGACCAAGATCCACTTATCCTACTGAAAACATTGAGTAAATCAGTTCGATCCAGGTAATTAAATCCACCTTGAGGCAAAACCACTACAGGGTTTAATCCAGGATTAGCAGGATCGTTAAAAAGCAAGTTATTCGCTTGCTGAATAAATTGGGTATCGTTAGCTCTAAATGCCTCCGCCTGATTAGAATTTTCAGTGATTACATGATCTCTTTCAGTGTTCGCGTATCTTATTTGAAAAACTCCTTTAAATGAAAAATTATCGTTTGGGTTAAGTTCAAAGTCTGTTTGTGCTGAAACATCAAGTACTTGAATACCTAAGAAATTGTTATCTAATTCATGTAGAATATTGAATGGAGCAAAATTTCTCCTAAAAAATTCCAGATCTCCATTTTCGTCGTATGGCCGAATGGATCGTGCAGTGTTTAGACTGTAACTATATGGGTTAATATCAAAGTCGCGGTTGAATTGGCCAGTGATTGGATCCAGCTCTCGGTTTCTCGTACCCGGAGCTTTTTGGTCACGATAACTTGCACTGAGCTTAAGACCGAAAGTGAACAAATCCGAAATGAAATAAGTATTTCGAGCTGTACCTGTAACTCGAGTTACTTTATCAGCAACCGTTTGTCCTTGATCGTCGAGGTAGCTAATAGAATAATAGCTATTGCTTTTTTCGCTACCAGCTGTAAAACTTAGTGAGTGTTGCTGTTGCAACCCAATATCCCGGAAAAGCACATCAAACCAATCCGTATTGGCATTTTCGTATTGATTAAGAAATTGTTCATTCAAACCACCACCGGGTCCCCATTCTAAATCGTGGGTGGCGATGAGCGAATACATTTTACCAAGCGAACCATAATTTCTGGCTCTTACAGCAGTACTAATGTCAACGATTCCCTTTTCCGAAAGCTCACGGTACACAGACATCTCTTCTGCAGAGTTCAACAAATCAAATTGATTGTAGGTCGGGCGAAGTTTTGCGGAAAAATTGACATTGTAATTGACCCTCAATTGTCCACTTCTTCCTCGTTTAGTTGTAATAACAATAACACCATTTGCGGCTCTGGCACCATAAATTGCCGTGGCTGAGGCATCCTTCAAAATCTGAAATGACTCAATATCATTTGGATTCAGGTTTGCAATCGACGAACTAACCAGTGTGTTGGCATTTCCAGAGATGAGATCATCTGTATTTACATTGGAAAGGTCCTCGAGGATTACACCGTCTACAACAAAAAGTGGTTGATTATTCCCATTTATAGAAGCATTTCCACGAATCCTAATTCTAGGAGAAGTGCCAAATGTCCCAGAAACGTTATCTACGTTAACGCCAGCTGCCTGGCCTTCCAAGACTCGACTCACATCCACCATCCCTTGTGGTCGGATATCGTCCATTTTCAGGCTTTCCGATGCGCCAGTAAACAACTTACGATCAACTTCTTGAAAGCCGGTAATTACTACCTCAGCAGTTTGGAAGACTTCTTCTTCCATCGTGATGTTTAAGGAAGTTTGGTTGGAGTATGTGATCCGTTGGGTCTTCATTCCCAACATTTGGATGGTCAATACGTCTCCGGCATTGACGTCTAAAGAATAGTTTCCGTCAATATCGGTAATGGTCCCTTCTTGATTTGTTCCATTGAAGATGGTGACACCCAATAAGGCCTCACCATTGGAATCAACGATCTTACCGGTCAGGCGGGTTTGACTGAATAATAATGCTGAAGAAAGAAGAAAAGCACAAAAAAATCCAACCCGCATATGAAACTTCTGTCTATTCCTTAACTAATGCCTTTATTAGTTTTCTAATTCAAACTCAAGTTCGAATGTGCTTAGAACCAAGACACCTCGTTCATTAAATAATTGATTTATTTGTTCTTGGCTTCCATCTAAGGTATCAAATGCAACAGGATCATTCACTATTTCCGGTGGCCATGCAAACCAAAAATCTTCAGTAATTAGTGTCATCCCTCGTTCGCTAATATCACCATCGACATCAAAAGAAACTGGCAGGTCCTGAGCATTGGTCTCTTCTTGGTCTAGATCCAATTCTGTATCAATCAACTCCCAAGTTCCAGAATCATCTACACGACCAAAAATGGTTTCTCGCAATGTTCTTTCGTAAGTCATGTCATCAAAGAACTCAATTTCATAGCTCACCTCTCCGAAAACAGTTGCTGTTGGTGTAGTACTAACTGCAAACTGGTGTCCAGAAGGAGGATTTGAAATTGTGATTTTATCTAAGGTCCATGCCCCAACGATCGGGCTAATATCTGGTCCATCATCACTGCTACATGACGTTATAAACAGCAACAAAGCAAAACAGATGTATAGTATGTTCTTCATAACTAAATGTTTAATTCAGGTGTTTTTACCGCAATTACAAGTATACAATGATATGAGCAACTTTAATATAGGATTCCCTTATTAGAAATCACGAAATATTCGAATTTGCCGAGTGAGCGACAAATTCCAGAGAATGAAATTTTTCCGTAAAACAATATCTCTTAACGCTTACAATCCTTCGGAGGATCGTATTATGTTATAAAAAATCATAATGCGCTTTCCACATCTCCCCTACTTTCGCTTCTTATATAGAATTGTCAAAATCGTTTTGCCAACTGCCACATAACCTTTCTCTTCTAAAAACCTATTTTGTTCTGACATTTTGAGATTGTTCAATTCGGCATTTCTAAATCTACCTCCTTCGGAACCTAAATCCTCAACCAAAAAAAAGTCCGGGGCATACTTTTCAAAATCTAATGATCGCAAAATTTGCATTTCCATTCCCTCAACATCCATGGAGATAAAATCAATGTGCTGCCCTTTTGGTAAGAATTCTTTCAGAATATCATTAATTGGTTTGACAGGAACTTTGCGGATTTCTTCAATGGGAAGATTAAATGTTTTTTCAAACTCGATCGCTTTCTCTTTAGAGAATGTGTTGATGCTATGGTCCGCTCCAAAAAAATAGAAGTCTAATTCTCCAGCTTCATCGGCAATTCCAATTTCTATATTAATGTCTCTGTCTCTTACCTTGTTAAACTCAGAAATATAAGTCGGGTTAGCGTCTATGTTAATGCCGCTCCAACCTCTATCATAAAAATACTTTGTGTTTGAAGCCTTGAGGGGATGAAATGCACCAATGTCGACATAGAACCCATTGTCCTTCTTGTCATAATCTGAAAAAATTCGGAGGAGTAAATCTTCGGCCCCTTGACCATAAAAATTGCAAGGATGATCTTCAAAAAGTATCAATTGCAGAGCTCGAACTGCATCGTCTGGATCTTCATTAGTTTGAGTACTTTTCGAAGGTTTTTCTGCCTTTTTTAAACGTTTTTTTAGCTTTTCATAAAGCCAAATAAATCCATACGGGACAAACGCTTTCAGAATGTATAGGATACGCATATCAAGCGTAATGTTAACCCTTTTGAAACAAACTATTGAGACAGCAAAAAGTCTACTTTGCTGCGTACATAGACTTAATCAATCTGCTTTCGAGATTATCTAATCTTCAGTTGAATCTTCAGATTCTTTTTTGTCTTCTTTCTCTTCCGGAGCTTTTATAGCGTCACCATTTTTAAGTCGTTTGGAAACTGCAAGGAAAGGCCCGGTTACGATTTGTTGACCTTCTTCTATTCCACCCAAAATTTCAATTCGCTCGAAATCGCTTATTCCTGTTTCTACTTCTGTCTTTACTGCCTTGCCATCTTCAAACACAAATACTACTTCAAGAAGCTCTTCATCTTCGTCAGTCTCATCCCCTTCATCTTCATCTGATCTTCGCCCCCTTCTATCTTCCTCCTCTTCTTCATCTTTTTCGCTTCTTGTTGTAACTGCTGAAAGTGGGACGCTCAACACATCAACTCTAGTTTCTGTGATGATATCTACACTAGCAGTCATACCAGGCTTAAACGGATACTTTTCTCCTTGTTCAATCACAAGATCTTGATATGATTCTGGTAAGATCTGAATTAATACTTCAAATTCGGTTACAGCATCCGAAGAAACCTTGTCATTAGCGGTATTTGCTATCTGCGTAACTATGCCTTTAAATGTTTTATCCATGTATGAATAGGAATCAACATCAATCAGCGCAGTATCACCTTCAGAAATTCGAATGATGTCGTTTTCATTCACGTCAACTTTCACTTCCATTTTTGAAAGGTCTGCAATTCTCAAAATTTCAGTTCCTTGAAATTGAGATGTACCGAGAACCGTTTCGCCTACCTCTACTGGAAGCTTAGATACAATACCGTTCATCGGGGCAGTGATCTCGGTTAGGCTGAGGTTCTCACGCGCTTGATCTGCAAAAGCTCTCTGACTCTGAACACTGAATGACGCTGCCTTTAGAACCTGTTTTGCTGATTCTCTATCCTGCTCAGCAATCTTGAAATTAGCTTCAGCAAGCTGATAATCTGCCTCCGAAATAACTTTCTGGCTAAATAAGTTTTTTTGTCTGTTGAATTCCTGCTCAGACCTAGTATAGTTTGCTTCAGCTCTGGCCAAGCTCGCTTTTGCCTGAGCCTCATTCGCCAACTGCTGATTTAAATTTGCAAGTGCCTGTTCCAAAGCCGCCCTGAAATTGTCAGGTCGAATTTTTAAAATAAAATCACCTTTACTCACAGAATCTCCCTCCTCCACTTTGAGGTCAATAATCTCACCGGAAACTTCTGGGCTTATTTTCACTTCTACGACAGGCTGCACAGCGCCTGATGCACTTACCTTCTCAACAATTGTCGCTTTAGCAGCTTCGCCAAATTCTACTTCAATTTCCTTTTTCTTACCAACCCAACCCTGCGATTTTCCAACCATCGCAAATACAAGGAGAAGTACCACTGCTCCACCCAGGATATACAGGATTCGGTTTTTAGATTTTTTCTTCTTAGCCATAATTTAATATGTATGAGTTTTGGTGATAGGTTTTAGAATGATAATGGTTTTCCTTGATAAAAATCCAGGACTTTCTGCCTGAAAATAAAGTCGTATTTCGCCCTTGAAAGATCAGACATGGCCTGAAACAAATTATTACTTGCCACCTGGAAATCCGTGAAATTAGAAGCTCCCAAGTTGTATTGATTTTCTATGGTTCTGAATGTTTCTTCTAGCGCATCCACCTGTCGCTGTGAAGCAGTAAAGGTCTTCGCAGCAGCTAGCGCATTTCTGTAGGCAGTTTCAATATTTTGATATAGAATATTTCGCTGTTCAACTGCAGATATCTCAGCTTGCTGAACATTTATCTTTGATCGCTGAACACCAGATCGAGTATTAAATCCATTGAAAATTGGGATAAACAATCCAACCGATATAGATCTTCTGAAGTTATCCTCATATTGCTGCGATAGTGGGGTCGTACTTTCATTGAATTGCAAATCAACGCCACGTTCTATGATATCTTCACCACCAGCAGTCTGAAAAAATGTCGGCTCTGTTTCTCCATTGAACTCAAAACCTAGCAATTCTCTGTCTTTCGATGCATCCGAATAGTTGGTGTTGACACTTCCATTTAACGTCAAAGAAGGTTGCATTCCACCTTTGGAAACAGCAAGACCCAGATTAGCACTTTGGACTCGTTTATCAGCACTTTCAATTTCCGGTTGGTTCGAAATAGCAACATTATATATCTCAACAACTGAACTTGATTCTATCTCCGCCTGATCGATTTCAATTTCCGGAATAACAATGTCGATTTCATCACCAGGAGGTAGTAACAATGCTTGTTTCAATTCTAGCAATGCTAAATCCAAGTTGTTCTCAGCAGTAACAAGATTTACCTCATTTGTCGCTACTTGGCTGACCAACTGAAGTTCATTTGATACGGGCAAGGCGCCAGACTCAACTAGTCTCTTGGTACGATCCAGCTGCTGTTCACTGGACTCTAATTGAAACCGGGCATTCTCTAGCAGTTCTTTGTTGAAAATAACATTCAAATAAGTCAGTGAAATACTAAGCGAAATGTCATTGATGGCCTTTTGAACATCCAATTCACTTGCCTCAACATCCAACTTATTCTGTCGAATTGTATTGGTTGTTTGAAGACCTTGGTAAAGAGGCATACTACTATTAGCACCAAGCCCGTTAAAATTGATTCGCTGCGTCGTGAATTGGTTGGTGGTAGGGTCAATTCCTCTACCCCAGTTATAACCAAAATTACCATTTGCAGTCAGTGTTGGGTATCTCTGACCTTTCGCTTGTTCAAAGTTCACTTTTGCGGTTTCCAAATTCAACTGACTTCTCTGAACAGACAGATTATTTTCAACCGCGATGTTGATGCAATCCTCCAAGGACAGAATCCTAGTTTCCTGTCCAAGTAAATCAAATGAACAAACACAAAGGATAATTAGCGTGATCAGTAAATTCTTCATGAGTTTTAATCTATGTCCGGAATGTAGAGCACATTGTGTACCCATTGCCTCTTCTTAATATACTTTAACGTAAGATCATCAAGTTTCGAATCCATCTCCAGGATCAAACATGCGCGATCATTTTTCCCTCTTCTTGAAACAGTCATTGTTGCAATGTTACAATCTTCATGCGATAGAACATCGGCAACAAACGCAATACTTCCTCTTATATCATCTGCTTCAATAATCAGTGTGTGAAGGCTCGCGGTAATATTTGAATCAAATCCATTTACCTCCTTGATTCGAATAACTCCTCCACCCCGACTTTCACCCATCACCTGAACTTTTTTATCCTTCTTGCTTGCAACAATATTTATAGAGTTTGGGTGATAAAGTGATGCACTGCCAATGGACCTGAATTTGAACGCAAGACCTGCCTCTTTTGTTAGGTCAAGTGCATTTTTTATCCGTTTGTCGTCCGTTTTAAAATTCATTAGTCCAGCCAAAATTGCACGGTCACTTCCATGGCCCTCATACGTTCTGGCAAACGAATTATAAAAGGTAATTTCAGTCGTGTCTGGCACATCACCTAAAATTCTATTGGCCACTCTACCGATACGCACAACACCCGCGGTGTGAGAGCTCGATGGCCCAATCATCACAGGTCCTATCATATCAAATATTCCGCTTCGCTCTGCCATGATTGGGGATCACTTTAATAGACAATTTAGAGGCCCTGAAAGTTACACTGCAACTGCAGCCTTAATGTGTGGGTGTGGATCGTAATTTAACAACTCAAAATCCTCATAAGTGAATTCGAAAATATCTTTCACATCAGGATTGATTTTCATTGTAGGCAATTCCCGAGTCTCACGTTGCAACTGAAGCTCTGCTTGCTCCATATGGTTCGAGTACAAGTGTGCATCTCCAAACGTATGCACAAAGTCACCTGGTTCTAGATCACAAGCTTGTGCTACCATCATGGTGAAGAGTGCATAAGAAGCAATATTAAAAGGTACACCAAGAAATACGTCAGCGCTTCTTTGATAGAGTTGACAGCTTAGTTTTCCATCAGCGACATAAAAATGGAAAAGTGTATGACACGGTGGAAGCGCCATTTTTTCAACATCTGCTACATTCCAGGCACTAACGATATGTCTTCTTGAATCAGGGTTAGTTTTAATTCCTTCTATTAAGTTCTTAATCTGATCAATTTTTCTACCATCCGGTGTTTCCCAACTTCTCCACTGAACTCCGTAAACAGGTCCTAGATTTCCATCTTCATCTGCCCACTCATCCCAGATCGACACTCCATTCTCTTTCAGGTATTTGATGTTTTGATCTCCCTTCAAAAACCATAGCAGCTCGTGTATGATGGATCGAAGATGTAGTTTTTTTGTAGTCACGCATGGAAAACCCTCACTAAGATCGAACCTCATTTGATATCCAAACACACTCCTTGTTCCAGTTCCGGTTCTATCATCCTTGTCGACACCATTGTCGATGATATGTTGCATCAAGTTGAGGTATTGTTGCATAATTGATCGTAATTTGAAAGCAAATTTAACTTAACAAAGAATCACCTGAACGCTCTTCTTAATAAATATATCTGTTGGGTTAGTACCAAAAAAGGGAAAATTATTACAACTCTCCTTTTTGGTATAATCACAGTCTTCTTTGGATGGAACTTACAGTTCCTTTCGTTTGATTTTGAGTTTGAAAAATTCTTTCCTAGAAATGATCTTGACAGTCAATTCTACGAGATTCACAACAAAGATTTCGGTTATGACAATGACTTTCTTTCGATCATTATTAGCAATCATCCCCTATTCGATTCGGCATTTTTGAAGAAAGCCAAACGCTTTGAAGATTCGCTCTCGAACCTGGAACACGTCATTCGAATAACATCTCCGATTTCTCAACCACATCTCATTAACACTCCAACCGGACTCCTTTCCTTTCCATTAATCCATGTTGATGATCAACAGGTATTAGCTAATGACAGTATTAGAATTTTCACCAATCCAGTCTACAGAAACTCCTTCGGAACCGATGGAAAATCTCTGCTAATCCATATCAATCATTTTCATTTCAAAGATCAACCGTCTAGTCAAGTGTTGTTGGATCAAATAACCAACCTGACTACTCATTTCGGATTGGAAAATGTGAGACTAGTGGGCAAGCTTGTCGCACAAAATGAATTTGTTGGACTCATAAAGAAGGATTTTGGCAAGTTTCTTTTTGGCTCGGTTATTCTCAGTCTTACTCTTCTGTTACTCATTTTCAGGAATTTAAAGACCTCTTCAATTCCATTTTTAATAAGTCTGTTTTCACTTGTTTGGCTTTTCGGTTTGATTGGATTTCTGGAAATGAAAATCAATTTATTGAGCTCCCTATTGCCGCCAATCATTTTCTTTTCATCCATGTCAGATGCCGTGCACCTTTTAAACGCGATCTACAAGTCAAAGAAGTCAACTTTTTCCGAAAGACTGGCGGAATCGGTTTCAATCGTTTGGATTCCAACGTTTTTAACGTCGTTCACGACCGCCATTGGTTTCTTGAGCTTACTTCTCATCAATACAGAGCCGATTCAAATTCTTGGTGTGTTTGCTGCATGCGGAGTGCTCATCGCTTTTATCGTGACTTTTACTTTTGGTTTGTTTGCCACTTCGTTTATCCCAATCAATGCGGAGCGGAAGGTCATTCAAGTGCCGGCGTTTCTCCTAAAGTCGTTGCTTAAGAACAAGTTCAAATTCCTGGCTGCAGGTTCTGTTGTGATCATTATTCTGGTACCTGGAATTAGCAAACTCAAAGTCGATGCATATCTTTTAGATGACTTACCAAGTGATTCGCAAGTAAGGCAGAACTTTGAGTACTCGGATAAATACCTGGAAGGGTCCAAACCTTATGAAATTAGAATTGATGCGAAAGATGATCTGGAAATCTGGGATAAAGAGGTCATGGATGAAATTCGAAAAATCGAAGAATACCTGATCAATGAGTATCCTATTGCTCGAGTTCAATCGCCTTCAACTTTAGTGAAGTATCTAAACCAAGTAAACAAAGGCGGATTGAATGAGAACTATATCTACCCAGATAAAGTGAGTGACTACAAACGAGCTGTCCATTTGGTGAATAGAATCAAGCCAGAGCAACTCGAATACATTGTGACGGAAGATAAATCCGCCGGCAGAATTTTTGGCTTTTTGCAAGAGTACGGCTCACACGAAACGACTGTTCGAAACGAGAAAATGCTGGCATTTCTTGAAGAAAACATTGATCATTCAAAAATTGAATATCGAATCACGGGAACCACATTCTTGATTGACAAGAGTCATGAGCTTTTATCAAAGAACTTGCTAAAAGGACTTTTTATTGCAATTCTTATCATTGGAACAGTTCTAGGCATCTACTTCAGGTCATTAAAACTTTTATTGATAAGTCTCATTCCAAATATCCTCCCTCTGCTGATAGTAGCTGGCGTATTGGGATGGGCTGGAATTTCTCTTAAAATGACAACCGCCATCATTTTCACAATCGCCTTTGGAATTGCCGTTGATGATACCATTCACATGATGAGTTATTATTTGAAAAACAAATTCCAGGATGGGAAAGAATCTTTGAGTGCTACCTTCTTTCACGCTGGAAGTGCCATGCTCATTACTTCGATCATTATGATTGCCGGATTTTCACTTTTCCTGCTCTCTGAATTTGGTGCCACCTTCTATCTTGGTCTATTTGTAAGTCTGTCTTTACTTGTAGCTCTTCTTATCGATCTCACAATTCTGCCCATTCTGTTGTTATCATTCAATAAAAAAGATGTTGAAAAAAGGTGATACCATTCCGGATATTCAACTTCCAAATCAGGAGGGCGAGTTGATTTCCTTACATTCATTCAAAGGAAGAAGTCCTTTGGTGATTTATTTCTATCCAAAAAATAATACTCCTGGGTGCACTGCCGAAGCATGTTCTTTTCGCGACAACTATGAAGATTTTGTCAAGCTTGGAGCAACAGTCATTGGAATTAGTGGAGATAGTGTTGAATCCCATAAAAGTGTCACAAAAAAAAGAAGGCTCCCTTTTACTCTGTTGAGTGATAGTAAGAGAAAAGCAGAAAAAGCTTTTGGTGTTGAAAGAAATCTATTTGGTCTACTCCCCGGCAGGGTGACATTCATCACTGACAAGAACGGCCAAATCATTGATGTCTTTTCATCAGTGAGTAGGCCAAAGGCGCATATCACTATTGCATTGAAAAGTCTTGAGAAGATTTCCTAATAACTATTCGTCCTTTAATACCTCAGCTGGATTTAGCAAAGAGGCTTTTATTGAATGATAGGAAGAAATCAAAACGGAAATCAGCAACAACGATCCACCAGCCAATAGAAAGATCCCGGGCGTAATCGAGATTCGATAATCAAAATCAAAGAGCCATTGCTGCATCAAGTAATATCCAATTGGAACAGCTATCACAAACGCAATTGCGAGGAGTCTCACATATCCTTTTGTGAATGATGAAGCAATGTGCATCATCGAGGCGCCCAGCACTTTGCGAATGCCAATTTCTTTGGTCTTTTGTTCGATGTTAAAAATGACCATCCCTAGCAAACCAAGTCCAGCGATGATTATCGTAAGTGTCGTAAACAAGGTAAGCACATTACCAAACCTGCTTTCACTTTGATAGTTGGACTTAAATACCTGATCCAATATGGTGTATTCAAACGGACGATTTGGCAAAAATTCATTCCATTTGTTCTCAATTTTCGCCATGATCTCATTCATTTGGTCAACAGAGTTGGCCGTCAAGCTAACAGCAACACGAGAATTTGGTCTTTGTCCTTGTGCATTCGAGCGACTATGAAAAATTGCAAATGGTTCCACATTTCCGATGGACCAATAACTGAAGTCTTTTACTACACCAATGACATGGTAAGTGCCACTCCAATTCGTAATCTTCTTATTCAGGATGCTTTCGTCTAATTCCCAACCAATGCTTCTCACAGCTGTTTCATTTAATACAATTCCATTCACATCATCAGTATATGACTTATCGAAATTTCGCCCTATGGAAATCTCTAATTCAAGCAATGGAATGTAATTCTCGTCTCCCAGCGTGTAGTTCAAAGCAACGGAACCAGCATCTGGTTTATCAGGTAAAAATTGATCTCCGTTATAAATCAGAAGCGGTGGTGCATCACAGAGCGAAGTAGATTTGATATCATTAATTTGAGATAACTCATTTGCAAATTCTTCAGAGGATTTCATCCAGTGGACGTTGTTGACCGTAATGACTTGTTCCTTTTTGAAGCCGAGATCTGCATCGAATATATGCCTTAATTGTTTGTAAACAACCGTCGAGCAAATGATCAGAAGTAGAGACAGCACATATTGAACTACCATCATTCCACTTCTCAGTCTAGCGCCTTTGTTTCCTGATTTCAATTCTCCTTTCATCGCAGCGATTGGCTTGAAAGCGGAAAAGAAAATGGCCGGATATACGCCAGCCAATAAACTAACCGAAGCAATTATTAAAAAAACAAAGACTAAAATTCCAGGCTCTTGGAGTGGTGAAAATGAAAGTTCCTCTCCTATCATCGTATTGAAAAAAGGCAGGATATAGAAAAGGATAACCATACTTAAAAGTCCGGAAACAAGACAGTAGATAAATGCTTCTGTCAAGTAGATTTTTCTTAATGCACTTTTGCTGCTACCCAAGACTTTTCTTAGCGCTACATTTTTGGCTTTCGCCGTAAACTGAGACGTGGAGAGATTGATGAAATTGATGCAAGAAAGGATGATGATGAAAATTGCTGATCCAGCCAGCGCTTTCACGATTTTGTGATTCCCTACATTGTTCAGCCTGTTGATCACATTCAAGGAATGAAGATGGATATCTTGGAATGGCTGCAAGTAAAGATTCCATTCTTTCCCTGACTCAATGTACTGAGCGTAGGTATAACCCATTATTTGTAACGTCTGAGCAGCATACTTTTCCGGCAGTAGATCCAGTTTCTTCTGAACTACTCCTGGATCTGCGTTTTCATTAAGAACAATGAATGTTTCAAAGGTCGTCCACATCCAACTCCAGTTCGATCTAGCTACTCGATCGATGCTGCTGAGTGAAACCAATATATCGAACTCGATATATGAATTTTCATCCAATTCGGCCATAACTCCGGTCACTTTATATGTTTCCCGAATCGTACCACCGCCAAGATCAATCAGTCTCCCAACAGGATTAATGTCTCCGAAATACCGCTTTGAAGCTTCCTCTGAAAGAACAACCGAATTAGGATAAAGCAAAGCATCGCCCTTGTTACCATACTTCAATGGATAGGAAAAAACTTCAAAAAAACTTGAGTCTGCTGCTAAAACATATTCGTCGGAGAAGAATTCTTCTGTTTCTCCCTCATCAAACCTTAGTGGCATTAACTCAGGCGTATGAACGCGAACCATCTGTTCGACTTCAGGAACTTCGAGAGAAATTGCATGTGCAACGCCCGGTCCGGTTGAAGCAAATTGGTTGTTGTTATCTTCTCCCCAAATGAAGGTTTGATTTACTCGATATATTCTATCTCCAACTTCATGAAATCGATCGTAAGATGCCTCATTGTCAACATAGAGGTAAATCAATGTGGTACATAGAAATCCAACAGTCAAACCAAGAATATTAATGAAAGAGAAAAGTTTCTGTCTTTTAGCTGTTCTGATAAACAGCCTGAACGGATTTAGCATGGGTTACAGGTTTTCTTGACTTATCCACAAAGAATGCCAAAAATCATAATTGACTGATAACCTGTTACTTAACATGATATTTGCTTGACTTAATGGTCAAAAACGAACACCTTTCTGTCCACAAGAAATTTCATAAAAAAAGGTCCATCGAGCAAGATGGACCAAATTCGAAGTGAACCAAATAAATAAAGTCTTAGAACCCTCCTATTTTAAGGGTTATGTAGTAATTCAGTTTATCAAAAGCGTCTGATTCCGTATTTATTAATTCCAAATCTTGTGTAAACCTTTTGCTGACTCCAAGATCCAGTCTGAAATTTCGGCTAATATTAAATTCTAGGTTCCCTCCAGGTTCAATGTACCAGAATACATCTCCGTCTACTTCTCGATCCCTAGGAGGAAATGGCATGGTATTGTCTTCCGAAACCAAATGATACCCTAACCATCCGGCGCCTCCTGATACTGGAAAAGTCACGTGTACAACTTCATTGGAGAAGAAAATCAATTCCAAAAACATTCCACCATACCCACCAAGTATGTTCACCTCGTTCGGAGGATCTATATCCATGAATTTGGCAGTTGGAATTATTCCATGGCCTTCTATCCCAATTCCAAGTGTACGGTTTATAATCCAACCACCTCGCAAACCAGCCAATACAAGTGATTCATCTCTAAATTTCGTACTACGAAATGAAAGTGCCCCGAATCCTCCACTGTGACTCATGGATCCACTTAATGTTTTTATGTCTTGTCTCCGTCTCCTCGGACGCTCAGGTTCAGTGCTTTGGTAATAAATGATCTTTGGAGTAGCATCACCATCCTTTGCATCAACCTGCGGTTCCTCATTCTTAGGAATAGTATCTGCTGGGATCACCTTTTGTGGCACGCTCGTGGAATCAGGCTCTTGAGCAAAGACGGTATAGGCTCCAGTCAATATTCCTATGATAATTATTAGTCTTTTCATTTTTCGTTTTTCTCAAAGTGTTTGCAATAAAGACAGCACCCAAACAAAAGGGTTTCCATTCTTTAGTTAATTCTTACCAACCTTATTTTACCTTTGCCAGCTTAAAATTTTGATATTACAAATATGGCGGATTATCACTTTCAGGAGATAGAAAAAAAATGGCAAAAGCACTGGAAGGAAACCGAGCTTTATAAGGTCAATAATGACTATGATCGACCAAAGTACTACATCATGGATATGTTTCCCTATCCATCAGGTGCTGGTCTTCATGTCGGTCATCCGCTGGGTTATATTGCTTCGGATATTGTCGCCAGATTTAAAAGATTGAAGGGGTTCAATGTTCTTCACCCTATGGGTTTTGACAGCTTTGGCTTACCAGCAGAACAATATGCTATACAGACTGGTCAGCACCCTGCTACTACAACTGAAAACAACATCAATCGATACAAGGAACAACTGAAATCCTTGGGATTTTCCTACGATTGGACAAGGGAAGTTCGTACAAGCGATCCTAAGTTTTACAAATGGACACAATGGATTTTCCAATTAATCTATAATAGCTGGTACAACAATGATTCCGACAAAGCAGAACCAATTGAAAGCTTAATTGAGCGATTGGAAACAAACGGAAATGCTGAGATCAATGCTTCATGTGATGAAGACACGCCAACAATTTCTTCAGAAGACTGGAAAAACTTTGATGAAAAGGAAAAGCAACTTTTTCTTCTAAAGTATCGACTTACTTATCAGGCAAATACTACAGTAAATTGGTGTCCAGCACTAGGGACAGTATTGTCCAACGACGAAGTGAAAGACGGATTCTCGGAAAGAGGTGGATATCCGGTCATAAAAAAAACCATGCCTCAGTGGAGCATGAGAATCACGGCCTACGCTGATCGACTCCTTTCTGGTCTTGAGAAAATTGATTGGCCAGAAGCGATCAAGGAGACACAGCGAAACTGGATTGGCAAATCCTTTGGCGCGGAGATTGATTTTCCAATTGAAGATTCTGAAAAGAAGATCAGTGTTTTCACCACTCGAATTGATACAATTTTTGGAGTGACTTTCATGGTTTTAGCTCCTGAAAGTGAGTTGGTTTCACAATTGACCACAAGTGAGCATCACGAAGAGGTAAACACCTATGTTGAAACAGCCAAAAATCGTTCGGAAAGAGAACGAATGACCGAAGTAAAAAATGTCAGTGGCGTTTTTACAGGAAGCTATGCTATTCACCCATTCACAAAAGAAAAAATTCCTGTTTGGGTTGCTGACTATGTCTTGGCGGGATATGGAACCGGAGCTGTCATGGCTGTTCCAAGTGGGGATCAGCGAGATTTTGATTTTGCAAAGCATTTTGATCTTCCAATCACAAAGATCAACGATGCTCAACAATTGACTGAAACGGAAGCAGATCCTACCAAAGAAGGAAAAATTATCAATTCTGACTTTCTGAATGGTCTTCCGCCAATCGAAGCGATGGAAAAGGGGATTGAAGAAGTAGAAAAAAGAAAGCTTGGAAAGCGTAAGGTCAACTTCAAATTACGTGATGCGATTTTTGGTCGTCAGCGGTATTGGGGTGAACCAATCCCAATTTACTATGAAGATGGAATTCCAAAATTGGTATCGCTTAATCAGCTTCCGTTGGAACTACCAAAAATCGATGAATATCTACCAACTGAAGAGGGTGATCCACCCTTAGGCCGAGCAAAAGATTGGACGCATGATAGAAATCTCTACGAATTGTCTACAATGCCCGGCTGGGCAGGAAGCAGCTGGTATTTCTTCAGATACATGGATCCAGACAATGATCAAGAATTCTGTAGCAAAGAAGCTTTGGACTATTGGAAAGACGTAGATTTCTATATTGGAGGTTCGGAACACGCCACAGGCCATCTACTTTATTCTCGCTTCTGGACTAAATTCCTGTATGACCGTGAGGTCATCGAGGTTGATGAATATGCGAAAAAGCTAGTGAATCAGGGAATGATTCAGGGAAGATCCAGTTTCGCTTACCGAGTTAACGGAGAAAACAAATATGTCTCGAAAGGATTAAAAGATCAATTTGATACTACTCCTATTCATGTTGATGTTAGTCTGGTTCGAAATGACGTGCTTGACATAGAGGGTTTCAAAAAATTTCGTCCTGATGCTAAAGATGCAGAATTTATGTTAGAAGATGACCGTTTCTTCTGTGGCTCGGAAATAGAGAAAATGTCCAAATCGAAATTCAACGTCGTTAATCCAGACGATTTGATTTCAAAATATGGAGCTGACACACTAAGAATGTATGAAATGTTCCTTGGTCCTGTGGAAGCTAGCAAGCCATGGAACACGAATGGCATTGAAGGTGTATTTAAGTTTCTGAGAAAGTTTTGGACACTCTTCCACCAAGATGGAAACTTCAGTATTTCTGATGAAAACCCTTCAAATGAAGAATTGAAAGTCCTACACCGCGTTATTCAAAAGGTAGAAGACGATGTTGAAAAACTCTCACTAAATACTTCAGTCAGTACATTCATGATTGCGGTAAATGAGTTGTCAAGCTTAAAATGCAATAAGCGAGCGATACTTGAGCCTTTGGCGATTAGCCTCTCTCCTTTTGCCCCACATATTTGCGAAGAACTTTGGTCTCTACTAGGGAATAATGATTCCGTTGTGAAAGCTGACTTCCCAACTTACGAAGAAAAATACCTACAGGAAGATTCTTTTGAATATCCGGTATCCGTGAATGGAAAAATGAGGGTAAAACTCAATTTCCCCGTTGATGCTGAAAAGGCAACGATCGAACAAGAAGTGCTAGCTAATGAAACCATACAAAAATGGTTAGATGGTAGGCAAGCCAAAAAGGTAATTGTCGTTCCCAAGAAGATAGTAAACGTAGTTGTGTAGGAGCGAAAAAGATGCTTCCTTCGTCAGCATTGTAGCTACCGATATAGATTAGAATGTCATTCTGAACGTAGCGAAGAATCTCAATCCTGAGTCAAATAAAAAACCCTCCGCATCCAATAATGCGGAGGGTTTTCTTAATTAACTGCTATTTTCTTCTAGTGTGAAATCATCACACGAGCAACCTTCCTCTCATTCTCTTTATTAAAGACATTGATGAAATACATACCGGAAGGTACCTCTCTTGTATCTATCGTTAGCAACTTCAACCCTTTCTTAATGCTTCCAGCCAGTACTTGTCGACCTGCTTGATCAAACAAAATCCAATTACTGTCTTCTCCTATTGGTCGAGCAAATTCAACATTCACTTGCTCATCACTAGGGTTAGGATAGACGGAGAATGGCGCTTGATCTGCCAATCCAAGAATTGTCTCTGTTGCTCCAGGGATATCTAAGAATCCAGACTGTAAAATTTCCTTGGTTTCATTGTCCTGGGCAAAGACAATAACCCTCAATTCACTAGCATCATAGACGTTATCAATGATCCACTCGACAGAGTAATTGAATACCTGTCCAACGGTTACATCTTCAACCTCATTGAATCCAGCAGGACCTGGAAGTAAGATTCTGACAACATTTCTGAGAGTATCAGTAGTTTCGGTATAAACAACTCCTGGTCCTGTTACATCCGAAGCGGCTATTCTTCGCTCCACTACTGCAGCAATAAATGAAAAGTCAGCAGCTTGTTTGTCTTCTCTAGAAGTAAAGCTAAAATCAACAGCTACGATTCCAGGATCTGTTGTGGTGTTAGTAATTACCGGGAAGTCAAAGAACGCTGGACTCAACTGGGCAATATTGATATCATTGACTGCCCAGCTCCTTACATCTGGTGAGTTCTGTGTGAATACTACGCCATCAACGACCGATTTTGGCACATCGTCCACTCCGTAATAAGCCGCCCTAGCGCCAGGGTCAACTGTATTTCGAGCATTCACAGGGTCAGAGTTAAACGCTCCTCCTTGAGTAGTGGTGTTGGCAAAATCCGTGAAGTAATTCAACCACATAACTCCATCTAAGTTAATTCCAACATTTGGATCAGGATCAACGAATGTGTCGTCAACAGTCTTACTATTAGCTGAAAGTGAAGAAGAGAACTGTTCAACCATAACAGTCCTTCCCAATTCAAAGATTTGCATCTCATCAAATCCAAATCCATCTCCTGACTTATCATCAGCGAATGCACCTGAAGCTCCAAGCGCAAAACGGAATCGAACATTACTTTCCCCTATCAAATTGGATAGTGCATGTGTACTCTGAACCCATCCCTCAGTTGGTATTTCTCTGTTAGCCCATCCTACTCTATTTTGATTATAACCTGTAGTCAAATCTATAGAAGCATCTCCAGGAGCACTAGAAACCGCATTGTTTGTATACCAATTTTGACCAGAAGAAGGAAACTCTAATGATGGATCGAAATCACCAAGTGTCTCCCAGGTAACTCCATCATCCAATGAGAATTGGAAAACAACACCGTCCTTATCGCCATCAAAATCCCGATATGTTTGGAATACGATAGCTGGATTGTTCATACCAGACAAATCAAAGGCAGGAGAATTAACATATGATTGTTCACCACCGACATATCTTCCACTCTCTGTTGCAACAGTATTGTTAGGGTCATTAGGATCTTCATCAAATGATGTGTTTCCAGTCGTTGACCATGCGAATCCTGTACCATCGAACGTGGTGTTTATATTACTTACCCCTCCAGGAACTCCGTGTGTCCACGATGTAACTCGGGTAGTATCTCCAATACCTCCTAATCTACCTCCATCTAATTGGAATTCAGCAAACCATCCACCCGCATCTGCACCATCAAAGTTTTCTATGTAAGTTCCACTTACCACAATTTTTTCCAGAATCTGGATTCTTCTCGTTACAGCAAACTCACAACCAGCAGTTGTTGTGATTGTCAATGTACCATCATATTCTCCTGCTGATGGGAATGAGTAAGTGTAATCACTCAATGCTGATGAAATTCGAGTTGCGTCACCAGAGTTATTAATGGTTGGATCGGTTACACCAACAATGTCAAACACAACTCCATTCGTAGCTATGGCAGAGCCATTATCATCGAAGAAGCTAAAAGTAGTCGTTTCTCCTTCAGTAATTCCTGAGTAAGTAAATGCCGTTGCAGGTGTGGTACTCACGTTTACTCGAACATAAGCCGTGTCCAGGCTGAAACATCCGGCAAAACTGGTAAATCCTGGAACTCGTTCTGTGTTATAGATCACCCCAAACTCAAAAGTGTCATTTTCACTATTCTGAATTCTCAGTTCGGTAGCTGTTACCGTATGATTCGGATCAACAGGAGCTTCTGTTATTGATTTCGAAACAATGGAAGTCCCTATCAATGCATCACCTGCGGTATTTGCCGGGAACCATTCCAAAATCTCACCTTGAACTCCTGTGTAGGAAAGCGTACTGATGAATTCTGTATCAGGATCGAGTCCTACTCCGGCTTCCACACAGAAGTTATATTCAAAATCAAAGTTTCCAACATCCGTTCTTGTTGACAATAAGTCTGGAGCATTTCCTAAGCTTACCTGAGGCTCAACTACATCAGGGAACACAGTGATATTTACTTGTCTTAATCCCGAAGTTGTACATCCCCCGAAACCTGAATCCGCATTTTGATTAGAGACCAGACGCACATAATATGTATATGTGGTCTCATTTGTCGAAAATTCATCAAAGCCAACCGTATTCAAGTCATTCAATGTCAAACGCTCACCCTCTCTGTCTTCCACAGTCATTAGCGTTGTGGCTCCAGCATCTTCATACCATTCATAGGTGAAATTTGGAGTACCCGTTGGAACGTTCAGTCCAATATCTAAAGGTAAAACTCCATCTTCACGACACATGTAGTATTGAACAACGGATCCGTCACCATTTACATCATGAGGCGTTCCTGTGAAATCACCAAATGCTGGCACATCTGGTACCGTGTAAATTCTAGTGAATATTCTAACAGTATCGCTGAAACATCCTTCGAATTGTGGTGTCGTTTCCGTAGTAGTAAATGAACTATCCGCAACTACTTTCACAATAAAATATTCATCATCAACAATTCCGCTAGGACTTGTGGAAGGTGTCCGATCTGCTGCGCTTGTATAGGTAGCATCATTTAGATCAATACTGTATGATGGACCTGCATCTAAACCTGCATCATAGTTTACCGTCGCAATAGGAACTTTGTTACTATTTAACACTTCAAAATAACTGCTATTGGAAATCCATGACCTTCCATCCAGATCACCTAGAATACTCTCAAGGTTGACTGGATCAAACAATCCATTTTGTCCAGTGGCTGAAGTGAAATGATCCGAACAGTATTCAAAATAGTAGTTATCACCATCCTCAAATACATCAGTATCTACTACACTTATCTCAGGAGTATCTGGATCCTCAAACACTCGTATTCTAATTCTAACTGAATCTGACTCACACCCATTTACAAATCGGGTGACGTATAAGTCTGTTTGAAGATTTCCGAATGGAGTAGATGTCCCAAATAAATCAATGGCAGTTAAGTTCACACTAGGTCCTTTGATTAGTGATTGATCGTCAAAATCATACCAGAAATATTCAGTATCACCAACTCCCACAGGATCCGCAGGTGTGGCCGCTACATCGATGGTTAAATCCGGTACCGTTTCTCCGCTACAGAAGTCGAATACATACCAGTCAAATCCAGGATCAAAACCACCTTGTGCATCAAGAGCTGCCGTCAAGTCTAGCTCGGGCGCAGTTTCAATGGTTCTTACTTCAAAATTAAAAGTCGTTGTATTTGTAGTTCCAGCATCCGTTTGTTGTTCAGAAGTGTACTCAATTTGATAAAACCCAGCACCTAGTGCCGAAGGATCGAAACTATTACTCACACCCGTTCGGTCATCAAATAATGTATACGGTCCACCGTCTGCAGGTCCTGAATTTAAAATATAACCATTGGTGATAAAACCTGTGGTATCTACACCACCCGTACCTGCATAAGTAAAGATGCTCGCCTGGATATCAACTTCTCCATCGTCCGCACAATAGAAAGCATTTACCCCTTGAATAGTGACAACAGGGTCCGGATACAAATACACATCCGCCTCAGCAATTACTGCCCTACTTCCACCAGCGTCTGCTTGTGAAATTGAAACAATCTTCAACGTATCTACCACCTGGCCTGTTGAGAAAGCCGCATCAAAAGCAGAAGGGTTAAATGTCCATTCATTCAATACGAACGCAGGAGAAGCATCAGCAAAAGGTGCTCTACTGTTGTCTGGATCGTAGTTCAAAACAATTGAAGCTATGTCATTGGTAGTACTACCTCCAAAGAAGATACTGGATGTAAAAGCACTTGTAGCACTGTGTATATTCAAACCTCCAATTCCAGGATTGATAGAGCCATTAACTATGTGATATACTTCATACCCATAGAAATCATTATTGGCAAGATCACCTCCTTCTCCTACATCTAAACCAGTGAGTGCATTATTCATTCCTATGATTGCTTCTCCCGATGTTTTACCAAATGCCAATGTCTGACCTCCCTGCAAAACATCGGAACTAGCGTTTACAGCAAATAGGAATTCAGGCGGATTGAATTGAGCAGTGACTCCCGTTAAATCATTTTCCCACTCGTATGAAATCTGGTGTACACCGATACCCGCAGCTAGTGGAACAAACTTTGCACTTGAGGTCCCATTCGGAACATAAGAGATATTGGAAAGACCATTGCCCGTCATTGTCAATGTATGATCTGCCGGATGTGCCAAAGTAATATCAGTACCATCAGCATCTGTCTCACCATAGCTTAAACCTCCTGCAGAGTTTGTTATATCGTCTAAAAGCGCAATAGAATATTCAATCACATCACCTTCTGTAGCGCCTGCTAGTGTCTCATTCAATGAATTACCGCCAGTCGTTTCGGTGATATAAAAGGTGAAAATTCCACTGTCATCATTTCCATCTCCAAAATCCAACACCGGATTTGTCACATCCTCAAAGAGTTGGGCCAATGTAGGTGTTAGCGGTACATTAACAGCAGTAATTGCATCAGAATATACTGGTGTGGTCAGGCCAGCATCACTGTAAATCGTAATAATATGACCCAGGTCTGCCGCATTTCTTGGGGTAATTTCTATTGGTGTGTACCCACGTAAAGTAGTTAGGTCAACACTAGCATCTGTTCGATACAATCCTATACCACTTCCATTGGATACATCTCCTTGATCTGAATCTCCGACCGCATTCTCACTTGCTAAGAAATCTTCCGCAATGGTAGGAACCGGATTGAGGTTAACATCCATTATTCGTTGTGGCACTAAAGCTCCAATAATTCCTAATTCATTGCCGCCAAAGTCTTGAATATTAACTCCCACCATCGGGGTAGGATTATAATCTACTGTAATATCACCGACCGCATCCTCAATGCTTTGAATCGTTAGCTCTAGTTTATCATCAGCTAAATTGTCAGTAACAGCAGCAACGATGTAAGTATCCAAGTTTTCGTCGGTAACTGTAAAGTCATTTGAAGGACTAGCTGAAATAATCTGAACTGGTTCATCAAAATCGAGTTCTAGTTGCGTATTGGTCAGAATAGTAACCCCCTCAAGTGTTGGTGCAATACCATCCAATTCTTCTTGAATGGTTTGAGTTTCTAGATCATTATCCCCATAGTCACTGATAAAATCAACTCCTGCAGTCTTCGTATAGGTAACAAACAAGTCTCCGGATGGGCCAGCAATACCTCCTCCAAAAGTCAAACGTATTTCCGAACCGGCAAGCGTAATGTCGGCAACAGAATCTTCGACCATTGTTACAGGATAATCTGTCATTGCTCCGTCTTCAACAGAGAAGAAAGTTTCGACTACCATTGGATCCCCTACGACTCTCACGTCATCACTGAATGTCAAGATTATAGCATTGACCCCATTGGTAGTAGAAAGAGTTATCACAGGATCATCTGTATCTGAATCAACTGCTACACCAGTAAAATCTTCAAGAGTACCAACTCCTGCTGTGATCGTTGTGGTTCCTACTCCAACAAGAGGGTCTTCTCCACCATCAAAATCAATTGTCAAATCACCTACAGCAGTCGATAAATCAACGTCTAAACGAATTTCATTGCCTCCTATATCTACTATGCCAGTTACAGTTTTAGGATTTCCAATTCCATCAACAACTGTAAAATCGCCAGGAGCATTTACTCCAATAGATGGAGCATCATTAAAAGTCAATGTGATATCACTAGCAGTAGAAGAAGTACTTACTACCACCAAAGCAGTTTCTGTCTGGAAATTCCAGAAATCCGCAGTATTGAATTGATTTGAGGGACTTCTGTTGTTAGCTGCATCCTGGAAAGCACCTGTTTCGATAATGGTGTAGTAATCCGTATTGGCCTGTGTAGTCGGTACGGTTATCGTGACCGTTCCAGCAGTAGTCGCATTACCATTTGAAGTAGTAAAATCCACATCTGCTGTATTCAGCGCACTATTATATTCAGTAGTAACTGGAGGAACCTGCTGAACAAAGAAAACTCGATTAGTAGACGGTTGCGCATCCCAAATTACCTCCTCAGAAAACCGCATCGAAATCGTAGATCCAGATGGAACCCCTGTATCTCCATCACCAGGTGTTAAAGTTAAGTCTGTTCCACCCGCTGTTCCGTGATCAATTATTTCTGGAGCGGCACCATCTGTGATTGTAATGTTAGGAATAGAAAGGTTATTTCCTGCGGCATCAGCAATTGGATTGGAATTGGGGGTATAATTCATCGTCATTATACCCGTTCCCCATGGAGGATTTACAGAATAAGTAAATGAAATGTACTCGTCATTTGGTGCATTAACAGGAGCAGGACCCACAACATCTGCATTTGTTGAGAATGTACTCATTTGAGCTGACCCAAAACCTATTGGAGGTGTAACCACAAAGAAATCTTCATCAGCAGCGTCATCTATCACAGGTTCACTTAAATAAAGCTCAATCTCGTCAACATTACCGTCTGGATCTGCTCCATTGTCCAGCGAAATCGAAGAGATCACCACCGGTGCAGCTCCATCTTGCGTTGAGTTGAACATTTGTAAGATTGAAGTTGTATTGCTATTAGGCGTATCGTCCAAAATGGACCCAATGACCATGTCAACTCTTGGGATAGCATCCGTATCCGGAGAACTCCCCTCTGTGAGAATAATATCAACTGCGTTGTTTCCATTCAAGTTAACATCAAAGATGGTATACGTGTCCACACTAAAATCAATAGATCCTCCACCTCCAGTATCTACGGATCCACCATCAATGTCCTCAGAGAAAGTAGCAGTAATTTGATCAATCCTACCGTTTCCATCATCAGAAGTTACTGCTGAAATTATGACCGCCGGTGCACCGTCAGTACCAGCCACAGTCTCACCCACTCTCATTTCATTTCCTTCAGTCACATCAACAACGCTTCCTGTGTTTCCTGTGTATGTAGGTGCTATTAAAATCGCTGTGTTATCTGCAGTAGCACCATCAATACCATAAACGAGTGTTCTAGGACCTGATTGAACATAAGTAGCATTGGTAATAGTACCACTAGACAAAGTGAAGTCATCATCCAATCCACCGTCTGTCACTGTTACATCTTCAGAAAAAGTAAGTGTTAATTCATCAACTTGTCCATTTTCATTTAGATCGTCCGTCACCGCACTTATTACTGCCGGCGGAGCTCCGTCTGTTCCAGTCACAGTTGCTCCCAGGTTAAGAGGAGTACCTGAAATATCTTCAACGGTGGTTGCACTTGCAATATGCGTAGGAGTTATGGTCATGGCTGTATTGCCTTCATCTGCCATATCAACATCTATGTTGTACTGAAGCAATACATCACTTGTAACGTTATAGGTTCCATTGACAATGGAAGCTGGATTACCAGTAGAAGTAGCCAAACTAAATGGTGCAGCAGCTGGTTCTGTTCCACCATCCACTATATCCATATCTTCTGAAAAGGTGATATTCAATTGATCCACTGTTCCATCGCCAGAAGTATCATCCGTTAAGGCGCTTACAATTACGGCTGGAGCACCATCCACACCAGGCACGGTTTCCTGATCAAGCATGGAGTTACCTGGAATGTCAACTAATGTACCAGCTCCAGTTGCCTCAAATGTCGGAGTTATGGTTAAGGCAGTATTCGATGTGGAAGTAACACTGACGTTTAAGAATAATACTGATCCAGAAGTACCATAGCCAAAGTCGGTAATTGTTGCTCCTCCGGCACCTCCTACTGAGGCAACCAAAGAGAAGTCCTCGTCATCATCACCCACAGGAGAATTATCAGTGTATACAATACTTTCTGAAAAATTCAATCTTAGCTGATCAACAGTACCATCTCCATCATCTAAGGTTGTGGCACTATATATCGCTGGAGGCGCAAGGTCCTGCGTGCTATTAAACGCCTGTGGAGCATTTGTCAGTACCCCTATTCCATCACTTAATGCTCCCGTCTGCAAGGTAATTTCTGGAGTAATGCCTGTGTCACCATTTGTGGATGGATCCTCGGTTAAAGTAATGTATACAGTATTATCATTGTCATCAGGACCAGTTCGTACAGAACTGATGCTTGCAACCGCATAGCCGTCAACAGTAAATGCTCCAGTGAAAGTTGAGGCAGCATCATCCAAAGGCTCAGACATAGTCACAGTAATGTCATCAATCAGTCCATTTCCCGGAACAGACGGAAGGATGTCATCAGTACTTGCTGCTAACACAAGTGGAGCTGCTCCATCAAGGAAGACTACCCAACCTTGAGGACCCGTAGTATTGTTAACATTTCCATCCAAATCCTGAAGTGCAAAACTTCCTTGAGTGGAAACGGCCAGTCCAGTATTATCTTCTGTATCAAAATTGGAAGATGGGAATCCAAGAGTAACTGTGGCAGTTGTTCCATTACCAGGAATTCCATCTGCTGTAGCAGTACCAAATGCGGCAGTACCAAAATCACCTGCATTAGTAAGTAACAATTGCGCTGAGCCTAGGGTACTGTTTCCATCATCAACTGTTTCCGAAAACGTCAACTCAAACGTCTCAACAAATCCGTTTTCATTCACATCCTGATACTCCATGGTAACGATTTGTGGAGCAGCACCATCAGTAGTCAGACCGGTATAGGTAAAACCCCCACCCAGATTATTAACATTTGTTCCGTCACTTAATTTGGCATTAGCGAGTGTGACAACCGGTAAAGCATCTGTATCTCCAGTACCTGTTAGTTCTTCATCAAAAGTGACCAAAATAAAGTCATCATTAAGGGAAGCAGTGCCAGTGGATGCTACCGGCGAACCATATGTTCCAACTGAAGTAATTGTCGTTCCATCGAGTACAGAACTACCATCAACAATCGCTTCCGTAAGTGTTATATTTACTCCATCCAATCGTCCGTTGATTGGATTGACGTCTATTGTTGAAACTGACCTAATCGCAGGTGCAGCACGATCCGTAAAAGTTACCCACCCTTGTGCCGTAGTAACTCCTGGCGCATTGGTATTGCCAGCTGCATCTTGAATACTGAAGCCATTCAATACCTGCAAGGCCATGGCCATCGAGTTTTCTTCTGTATCTGCGAACGTAGCTTCTGTAATGTCAAATTGTGAAGAGGTCGCCGGGAAGGTAGCAGCAGATAATGCACTACCTGTAAAGTTGGCTCCAAGAAAATCACCCGGATCAGATAAATTCAATACACTTTGATTGACCGTTCCAGCTGTAACATTTTCAGAGTAGCTCAACACCAGACGATCTATAAAGCCGTTTTCATTGGCATCACGGTATTCAACATCTACAATTTGAGGATCGGCATCATCTATATATGTATCTGCTGGTAATGCATCCACTATTTCAATATTTCCTCCACCACTCTCTGTGATTGCATTGGATCCAGCTTGATCATATTCAATAACCAATCCAGAAATATCTGTACCGGTGATAGGAATTCCATCAAAATCAAGTGTTAATGAAGTAGCTCCAAGGTCCGAATAATCACCAACATCTATTGTATTTGTACCACTATTTATCAAAATGCCGTCAAATCCGTCACCTCCAAGATCAGCAATATCCATTGGTTCACTAAATGAAAGAACTACTCGGTCAATATCTCCATCCAATGTAACAGCATCCTGCCAGGTTGCGTCCAAGATTCTTGGTGCTGCTGCATCCGTGTTAGTTAATGGAGGCTGATTATCCAGTAGTTCCAGATTCGAAACATCACTTTCTCTAATGGTATTGAATGTTGTTAGATTATAAGAAAGCAAAAGGTTAGTAATGCTTGTTCCTGTAACTGCATTATCGTTAAAGTCTACATCCATTGTCGTCCCTCCTGAGAAGACCGTGTAATCTTTGTCATCTAATGGGACAGGAACAGCTATATTCAAAATTTCAATTTCATCGAACCCATCTGCACCAGCTCCTCCATCTGTAATATTCATTGGTTCACTAAAGGTCAATGTCACACGGTCAATATTTCCATCTACCACAATCTCATCCTTCCAACTGGCATCTGTGATTTGTGGTGCCGCTCCATCTACGAATAGGACTGGAGTCAACGAATTGGCCATCTCTGCTCCCCCACTCACCTCTGTTATCGTGTTACCTGTGGCTGCTACGTATGAGAGCGCTAGGCCTGTTCGACTGGTACCGGATATCTCATTACCATCAAAATTTAGTGTTAAAGTTTGGCCGGTACCGCCATAGTCAAAATCATCAATCATAACTCCATTGACATTGAAACCGTCAAATCCATTTCCAGCATCACCATCGTTAATGTTTACAGGCTCACTAAATGCCAAAACCACTCGGTCTATATTCCCATCAATGGAATTCACCTCTTGCCACGTTGCAGTTGAAATTTGCACAGGTGCAGCATCAGTGTTTGCAAGAGGCACCTGCGCATTTACTAATTCAGTATTTGGAAGACCATTTTCTCTTATGTAATTACCTCCAGTAAAATTGTAAGCAACAGTTAAGCTACCAATACCTGTTCCAGCAATAGCTGCTCCATTAAAATCAATTTCAACAGATGTCACATCTAAGAAAGAACTGTAATCTTTTGGATCCAGTGTTACAGTACCTCCATTGACCAGAATGACATCCAATCCGTCTCCCCCAGTTCCTGAATCAGTAATATCCATAGGCTCACTAAATGTTAGCGTAACTCTATCGATATTTCCATCAACTGAAATAACATCCTGCCAACTTGCATCTGTGATCTGAGGAAGAGCTGCATCTATATCTTGAAGTGGAGCACGCATGTCCGTCATTTCATTTAACCCTCCTGTCGCTTCCGTAATATTGTTGGTACCGGCAAGGTTGTACTCAAGTGCTACTCCTGTAGCTATACCCGTTCCAGTGATTTCACTCATCGCAAAATTGAGTGTTAAATCTGTGACTGGTCCACCACCATAAGCTGCATCATCAATTGTAACTGTACCACTATTGATAGAGATTCCATCAAATCCGTCTGCTCCGTCTGCATCTGTAATATTGACAGATTCACTAAAGTTTAGAACCACACGGTCAATGTTACCATTGGCGGTTTGATCACTCCATGTCGCATCCAATATCTGTATTGGTGCCGCATCCGTGTATGCCAAAGGAGTTTGAAGATTTACCAGTTCCGTATTTGGAAGCCCAAATTCAGCAATGGAACTTGCTCCTGCCGTTGCGTAGGTAGCAGTTAATCCACCAATGGCAGTTGAATTCACCTGGTCTGTACTAAAATTTAGGGTAAGCATATTTCCACCCGAAGATGAATAGTCG
>JANQSI010000003.1 GCA_028284125.1 Cyclobacteriaceae bacterium | reverse complement strand
TTTGTGCTATTTCTGACATTTTTTTAGTGTTTGGTTTAAAATGAGTTGCAAAGAAATATATTATCCCCCTAAAATCAAACAAATTAGCATAGTGTAGCGTCGATTGATTTTCGGCAACTTTTATGGACCGGAAGATATAACAATATGAAGAAAAACAAGCTGGAATTGATTTATGAATTTGACTTTGAGCTCGCTGGGATTGTCTGCAATAAGAAGGAGTACAAATTAGCCTGGCATGTCAATTCTGTGCTTGAAACTTCTTTGGCGAAACAGCAGGACATTAAAATCGAATTTTCTAATCAACCGGCAATGGTCATTTCAAACTTTCGGTACGAAACCGAGTTTATTGAAATGGAGCTTTTGCAAAACAAACTCATTTCAGGAGGTGGTAACAAACCTCAATTTCTACTTCCAGAACTAAAACAATTTGATTTTTTGCTGAAATTAAAAGATGCTACAGGTGAACTATCTATATCCGATGTTTGCACGAAAATTCGTGAGATCCCATTAATTGAGTATGTTGCGAAGCTTAATTTTGATGAGCTCAAATCAAAGGAGAATTTGCTTTATTAACAGAACGTATGAGTAAAATAGGTAAGCGTACGAAGATTGTTGCGACGATTGGACCAGCTAGTAATACCAAGGATTCAATTCGAAAATTGGCAGAGGCTGGGGCAAATGTCTTGCGGCTGAACTTTTCTCATGGATCGCATGATGATCACGAAAAGGTTATCAACATGATTCACGAAGTAAATGAGGAAGATAACTACAACCTATGTATGCTTCAAGACCTTCAAGGTCCAAAGATTAGAATTGGGTTAGTGAAAGACGGAGGTGTTGAGTTGGTGGATGGCCAGAAGTTGATCATTACAACAGATGAAATAGAAGGGACTTCAGAAAAAGTAAGTACGGTATATGAAGGAATCGTTGACGATGTTAAAAGTGGAGACACGATTCTTATTGATGATGGCAATATCGAGTTGCGAACAGAAGATGTTCAGGGGAATGAGGTCGTGACTACTATCATACATGGTGGAATTTTGAAATCTAGAAAAGGAATCAATCTTCCGGATTCTAATGTTTCAGCTCCCTCATTGACTGAGAAGGATATTAGGGATTTGGAATTTGGACTTTCTAAAGATATTGACTGGGTAGCACTGAGTTTTGTTAGAAAACCTGAAGACATCAAAAGCCTCCGGGATCGAATTACTAAGACTGGAAAAGATGTGAAGATCATTGCGAAAGTTGAAAAACCTGAGGCTCTGAAACATATCAAAGAGATCATTGAAGAAGCTGATGGTATTATGGTAGCGCGTGGAGATCTCGGTGTAGAGATCCCGATGCATGAAGTACCACTATGGCAAAAGAAAATTGTACTAAGGTGTAATAAAGCTGCCAAACCGGTGGTTATCGCCACCCAGATGATGGAGAGCATGATAGAAAATCCTCGACCAACTCGTGCTGAAACCAATGATGTTGCAAATGCCGTAATGGATGGAGCAGATGCCTTGATGCTCTCGGCAGAATCTGCAGCTGGTAAATTTCCGATTGAGTCAGTTCGAAAAATGTGTGAAACGATTTCTGCAGTGGAGGGTGAAGCCAAGTCTATCTATAACAAGTACTACGACAAACACTTTGAATCAAGCACAAGAACCAACGATTTATTAATTAGAAGTGCATGCAGACTCGCTGAGAACATCAACGCTAAGGCTCTCGTCTGCATGACAAAATCGGGTTACTCAGGTTTTAGAACAGCTATGCACAGGTCCAAGGCAGATATTTACTTGTTGACCAACAATAAAAAATTACTTCGTCAAATGAACATTGTATGGGGCGTAAAAACACTTTACTATGATAAGCATGACAACATCAATCTGACACTGGAACAAATTGAAAAGCAGTTAGTTGAGAATGGTCATCTTTCAAAAGGCGATCTTTTTGTTTCAACTGCATCTATGCCTCAGCACTGGGAAGGCCACACCAACATGGTTAAGATCAATGTTGTGGAGTAGAAAATCAGAAGAATATATAGAGAAGAAAAACAATGATGAGCAAAATCGCTATCCATTTATAGCTAGTACTTATCTCTGAGAATTCGTATTGACAAATAGGGCACTCCTTGCTATCAGCATCAATTTCCATTGCGCAAGAAGGACACTCTTTTGTTTTCATTGAAAGTAGATTTCTTAAATCACACCGTAGCACCACCACAGCTTGAACCAGCGCCGGCAGTACAACCATAACAGTGTTGATTTACTACAATATCACGTTGGGTTAATTCATCGATGTTAAATTCAGATATATGATCTGGAGCTTTCACTTTCAATTCCAGCATTTGATTGAAGTCACAATCGTACAAGTATCCGTCCCAACCAACACTGATAGTACTTCTGCACATCACACCTTCAGCAGCCATCGGGTTGAACGCATTCACCAATTCATCCATGTAATCCTGGTATTTTTCACTTCTCACTAAGTATTCAAGGAATCGGCTTACAGGTAAATTTGTGATCGCAAAAAGGTTGTTGAATACGATATCATACTCCTCAAGCTTGCGTTTGAATTGATTCTCCAATGAAGTCTGATCTCCGGGGAGAAAAGCACCAGCAGGATTATAAACAAGATCTAATTGCAGATCAGAGTCTTCTTTTCCATAACCAACTGCATTCAACATCTTCAATGCTTTGATTGACTTGTCGAAAACACCATCTCCACGTTGAGCATCCGTTCGCTTCGCTGTGAAATAGGGGAGACTGGAAACTACATTCACCTTATGTTTTCTAAAGAATTCGGGAAGGTCGTGATATTTTGGATTCGCTAAGATGATAGTGAGATTGCAACGAACAATGATGTCTTTCCCGATCGCTCTCAGCTCTTCCACGAACCATCGAAAATTTGGGTTCATCTCTGGCGCACCTCCTGTCAGGTCCACCGTTTTAATGTCAGTATCTCGAATGGCATCTATGCATTGCTGCATTGTTTCTTTGGTCATGATCTCTTTCCTGTCAGGGCCAGCATCGACATGACAGTGGGCACACACCTGATTGCACATTTTCCCAACGTTCACCTGGAAAATTTCAATATTCGTTGGCTTCAATGTGGGATGACCAAGTTCGGTCAATTTGCTGTCAAACGTTGGAATCCCGATGGCTTCAACATCATCGAGCACTTCAATCTGTCCTTCAGGGGATGATAATTTATGTTGCCGTCTTTTTAATGACTGGATCATTATTACATCAATTTATCGTTCACCTGGTTCATCATCTGTACTCCATGAACAAGCGCAGCACCACTTTTTATTGCAGCTGTGACGTGTACTGCTTCCATCATTTGTTCTTCATCAACTCCTTTTTTTAGACAGTCAGAAGTGTAGGCTTCAATGCAGTAAGGGCATTGTACTGCATGGGAAACGGCCAATGCAATTAGTGATTTTTCTCTGGCAGTAAGTGCGCTTTCCTTGAACACACTTCCATAGTAATCAAAAAATTTATCCCCCAGTTCTTTTTGCCATTCGGTGATTTCACCAAATTTTTTTAAATCTTCACGATTGTAATAACTGTCTTTCATAACTTGACTTTAATTGTTTGTGAAATTACGTATTTCTCAAACGTCGATATTTCCTAATGACCCTAAACGTCGTATTCAACACCAATGAGAGCATATGAATTCCGTAGATCAGGAAAACCTGAAGTCTTGAAGCTTACAGAAGTCCCAGAACCATCTCCAAAGGAAAATGAAGTGAAGGTCAAAATTGAGTGTATTGGCATAAACTATGCAGAAATCCTATCGAGAAAAGGTATGTATGGCTGGGCACCTAAAAAGCCATATACGCCTGGAATGGAAGCATTTGGAGAAATTGTGGAGGTTGGGACAGAGGTCGAAAAATTGAAAGTTGGTGAGAAAGTGATCGTTGGAAGACAATACGGAAGCTATGCAGAATATATCTGCACAGAACAGCATTTGTGTTTTCCTGCTATCGAAGATTTTACTCCAGCAGAGAATGCAGCGTACTTAGTAAATTTTATGACAGCTTGGGTAGCTCTAAAAAAAATGTGCAAGGTTTCGAAAGGAGATAGAGTGTTGATCCATGCAGCTGCGGGTGGCGTTGGAACTGCGGCGGTTCAAATTGGTAAAGCACTAGGATGTACGGTTTACGGAACCGCCAGTAAAAAAGGAAAACTTGAATTGATAGAAAAGTTGGGAGCAACCAAAGCAATCAACTATGCCACTCAGGATTTTTATGAAGAAATTATCAATGATGGAGGGAAACTGGATAGTGTATTAGAAGTTGTTGGGGGAGAGGTTTTTAAAAAGAGTCTCAAATTACTTAAGCCATTTGGGAGTTTAGCTGTCATAGGTTTCGCAAGTATCAATTTCAAGAAATGGAATCCGATCTCCTGGTGGCGTACATGGAAAGATGCACCGAAGGTTAAGATCTTAAGCATGATGAAAAGGAGTCAAGGGATTTTTGCTTCGCATATTGGCTATCTTACGGGCAACACTGAGGTCACTTCACAAATTTGGGAAGAGTTGAAGTCTTTCACCGAAGAACATAAATTGAAACCGGTAGTTGGAAAAACATTTGATTTCAGCGAAATGCCTGAAGCGCACAGGTATATGGAATCTCGTGAGTCAGTCGGAAAGATTGTCGTAAATGTTAACCACTAATAATGCTAAAAGTCCGTTTATTGAAAATACCGCTTTTGCATTGTCAATTGATAAAATAATTTCAAAAAAGCTTTGTAGGATTCAAAAAGAGACATATCTTCGAAGATATAGATAGTGAGTATCTATTTTCCATAGCTGGTTCTTAATGAAGGAGGGGTTACTAAAGTAACCCTTCTTTTTTTTTCTTGTTTTCAAACTTTCGTGTACATTTATCAAATGATTAATGATCGAATTAATCGGCTAATCACTGTCATGGAAATGAATCCAACTTCATTTGCTGATAGTGTGGGAGTGAATGTCACAGTGATATTCAACATCATAAAGGGGAGAAGAAGCAAGCCGAGCTACGAATTGATCCTTAAAATCTTAAAGACTTACGACAAGCTGAACGCTGAGTGGCTCATCAAAGGATTGGGTGCCATGTGGAACGATGATGTCGTAAAATCACAGCCAATTGCGCCAAGCCAGGTTAACCTGGAGAACAGAATCCGTGAACTTTTTGTAAAGCTAAGAATGTCAAATCCCGAAGCTTACGAAGTTCATGAATTGGAAGAACTCGTTTCTTTCGTTCTGGAAGAAGGTGAAGCACAGAAAAACAAGTTGATCTTGTTGAATGACAGACAAGAAAACATGTTGGGAGTGCTTCGTGAGAAACTTAAGCTGAAGGTTTAAGGTCACCACATCCCTCAAGAATTCATTCGAGTTTTATTGGTTTGTGATTGAAACAAAAGCGTTATACGCAATAAATTCTAGCATAGAAACCCTTTGCAGTTAATCCTTATTCCAGAAGTTGAAATTGAAGTTTATTCGACAATCTTAAGCGCGATCAATTCACGTTCGATGCTTTTTCTTAGTCGAATTTTCTGATAACGGTGGTAAGCGATCACAATGATTAGTAGAGCAAAAAGACCACCAGAAGTCAATTTGGAATACATTAGTAGGGTAGCAACTCGTTCTTGTTTATCTACTTCCGCGAAGTATCGCTTGGTGATCAATTCCATATTGTAACGCTGATCAGTTTCTTGAATCTCAGCCTGGATTTCTAAGTACTCATCCATCTTAGCAGCGAACAAATCTTCATAATGCTTAGACTTTCGGTAATCTCCCAATTCATAGTTGAGGTTAGCGCAAGCTTTGTAGATGTCGAAATTGTCTGGGTGAAGTGATTGTAGGTCGAGAAGATTTTCCGCTGTTAAAAAATATTTCTCAGAATTATCGAAATCTTGTATCGAATAATGTGTTTCTGCAAGTCCATAATAACTTGAGAATAATGCCTTATTACTACCAGCCAACTGCTTATATTCTACTGCCTTTTGATAGTTAAGAAGTGCCTTTTCGTGATTTTTAGATTCACGGTATGATCTTGCAAGGTTGTGATAATATGAACCTAGAAACCTCCAATTCTCTTCTGGCAGTTCCGCAACAATTTTTTCGAAGATATCAATTGAATTTTCGAATTGCTTTGCATCGTGATACGTTAGGCCAAGAATATTATGAAGACTGAAATATAAACGTGCTCCTGGTTCACGATTAGATAAGCTTTCTAATAGGAGATCTATGGCTTCTGTATACCTTCCATCGTCTCTGAAAACACCTGCTAGTGCGTACTTATGATTTAGTTCTTTTGCAGGAAGGTTATGAAGCTTTGCGTATTCCAATCCTTCCAGGTGATATTGTTCAGCCAATTCATAGGATCTGAATCTTGCAAACATTGCACCGATCCGAAAGTAAAGTGAACTCACATTGTTTCCAACAATTTCTTGATCAGCATTCTTAGAATATCTGATGCCTTCAAGATAGTGAATAATTGCTTTGGCGAAATCATCTTCTTCTGAATATAAATCCCCTAAAAGTAGATTTGATTTGGTCAGCCAAATGGAACCAGCTCTTTCATCATTTCGAATCTTGGCGTCAAGTGCAAATGATTTAGCGGTCTCAAATTCATTTATTTTTATCAAAGATTCAATGCTATCAAGATCACTTTGATAAGACTGTGACAATACACCGAAGGCTGAAAGAAAAAGAGTTATAGCAAGGAAATTCTTAACTATTTCCAATAACTGATTCATATGTACAAGTATAAAAAAAAACGCTGACTATATCAGCGTTTTTCGCTAAACTATCATAATTGATAGCTGAAGTACCTTACCAAAGGCATGGACTATCAAGGACACTTATCTGGGTCTTTGCAAGGGTCATCGCCTGGATCAGTTGTTTGATTCAACTGAATATCCTCTTGTAACATTTCATCAATTCCATCTTCTTCTGCACAAGCGCCAAGAGTGAGAGCACTTGCAATAACCATCATAGTTAGGATTTTTCTTCGCATAACTGTAGTCGTTTATAGGTTTAAAAGTGTTAATCTCCTCAAATATAAAATAAATATTACAAATAACTAATTTATTGGACTTTTTTAATATTTTTTTCTCTCATAACAAGCTGATTATTAACGGTTTTAGCTAGTTTTGTAGACTAAATTTTAAGTTATGAAAAACATTGCACTTCCCGTCATCTTACTAATCGTATCCTGTAGCCAACAGCCATCTTATACATCATATGGAGATGAGATCAACGCTGAGAATTCTATATCAACCAGTGACTTTCTATCAACAGTTTCTGAGACGGAAGCTGCGTACAAAATCGAAGGTGTAGTAGAAGAAGTTTGTCAGGCAAAAGGATGCTGGTTAAAGGTTAAGAATGATCAGGGTCAGTCAATTCGAGTCACTTTCAAGGACTATGGGTTTTTCGTTCCTAAGGACATTGCTGGTAGAACTGTTATTCTTGAAGGTCAGGCTTCTACCGTTGTATTGGAAGAAGATGTGGCTAAACATTATGCGGACGATTCCGGAAAAGAGTATGACGAATCTATGCGGAATGAAGTATCGGTCGTTGCTTCTGGTGTCTTAGTTCGTGATATTTAATTAGTCGATTTTAAATTATAAAGACCGCAGGGTATTAAGCTTCAACTGTAATATCCCTGTGGTTTTTTCTTTTTAGAAACATATCTCAAACTAGCGCCGCTGGTACCAGCGAATCCTCCGGAAAGTCCACCAATTAATCCGGTAGCAAGAACTAATAGAAAAGGCTCATCGATTAAGGGTACTTGCAAAAGTTCAATGATTACTTCCGTGAATTGAGAGTTGTTTGCTACATCCAATACCCAGGCTTGGCCAAACCACACAAGTCCTACACCAAGAAATCCTGCAACGAACGCGTTTAATAATGTGGAGGGCATTAGTGCGCATATAAGAAATGCCGCTCCCATTCCAGTCCACCAGGTGAGGAATGGAGAGAGCAAGTAAGTCAGTGCTCCAATGAGAATTATTCTGATAATTAGTTTCATTAACTGCCTGGTTCTAGTTGTACAGAATGGACAATACCATCTGATTCCGTGTTTAAAGCTCTTTCAAAAAGTAATTTCTTATAATTTCCAACTCCCCAATCCTCAATTAAATGCCCATAAGTAGGATTCCCCGGATTTCCTGATTGACTTCCGGGATATACTCCCCAGGCATTCACTTCCCCATCTCCAAGTTCCACTACCATTCTCCAAGATGGCCCATGTTGCTCAGAAGCAGCATTGACAATTGAACGATAGCCACCAACTCTTACCTGATTGGTGCTAAACGGATCCAATCTCAATAAATGTCGAATCGTTGTGTTTTTGAACTTGTACCAAGTAAGCTCATTACCTTCGGTTTTTAGATATTCTTCTAGTTCTTCAACCGTTTCTTTGAAAGTAATTCTGTAGAGATCACCCGTACTTTCTTTTTCAGAAGTTCTCTTATCGTCGATCATTTCAAAATCCGGAAAATTCCTCAGGACATTGTAAGTATTGTACCAACCAGGTTTGGAGAGCCGAACGTCGGCACTATCGATCTCGTCCCAAAGTTTCGATCTCAGATTATCCCACCAGGTTTTAAAAATCGAAGGAGCTTCTCTGTCTGCCTCATTGAAATAGTCCCAGTCCATCAATTTAGAATAGTATTCCAATTCTACTCCAGCAATAGATGCACTGTCCAAGCTGTCTAACATCATTGGTAAACTTTCAAATGCCAGGTAATTGAAGTTATCAAATTGAAGTTTCATCATGTCTTCTACCTCAACCTGCTCCATTACACGTAAGCGATCATTAATTCTTCTTCCTCTGTATTGATCGAAGGAATTATCATAGATATAGTACGGATATAGTGAATCAACTGGATATTGGTTGGCTGAACTCGCAAAACCATGTTCTGGGTTCAGAACATGGGGGTTGTGTTCGTAAGGAATGAATCCTTTCCATTCATGATTTGCATTTGATCCATCCATTAAAAATCTTCCTTGTTCGTTCCACTTCAGTGGAAATTTCCCTGCCAGATAAATGCCAAAATCCCCGGAAGTGGAGGCGAAAGAAATGTTTTGTGCTGGTCCTGAATAATTGCTGAAAGCTTCCACAAAATCATCGTAGTTGTTTCCTTTATTGCAAGTGTAGAATGCCTTGAACTCCTTGTAAGGATTATGTGCATTCCACTTCATGGCAAGGTTTACCTTCTCCGGATTTATCGTAAAATTTTTATCGTAAACCACAGGCCCGTGATGAGTGTAAATCAATGTGTCATAGTAAGGCGATTCCCCTTTGATTTCAAACTTCTCGATTTCCTTTCTTGTTGGCACCCAGTTTCCATTGTAGCGGTATTCATTTCTGCTTTCATCTTTGAACTCAATGGAGTACCAATCAACCACATCTGCACGTGAGTTGGTTTCTCCCCATGCAATGGAATCGTTGAAGCCGTTAATGATTAGTGGAATGCCTGGAAAACTAGCACCCATTACATTCATTTCAGGTGTATTAAGATGGATCAGATACCATATGCTTGGTGCTGTCAGGTTAAGATCAAGTTCATTGGTTAGTATGACTTTTCCGTTGGCAGTTTTTTGTGAGCCAACAATGAAACTGTTACTTCCATTATCAGGGTCTGGTTTTTCTATGAACGGGTTGGTAAACTCCAAAACATAACTTGAATCTGGCGCAGGTGCTTCTATTGGTTGAAAATCCAAAGCGGTACCTTTTGGAATAATGGGATCTGTAGATGCAAATTTTTCTGGATACAAAATATCAAATACCTCTCTTCCCCATAGCTTCAGTGCGTTGGTATTTTGGAGATCGGCATCTCCGAATGAAAGTGCCCGTTGCATGTTGGATAAAAAAAGGAAGCACTTGTAAGTATTCCATGGTTCAGGTTTGTAATCCAGGAGTTTGTACTCAATAGGTAAATCTTCAAATTTTAGTGAGCTGATGTAGTCATTTACTCCTGCAGTATAAGCTTCAATTATCTTGAATAATTCTGGTTCCTCTTTTTGAAATAATTCAATTCCATTTCTTGCAGCATACCCCATTCCGATTCTCCGTTGTGAACGGTCATAGTTAAGTGCGCCTTTGCCCAGAATTTCCGAGAGCCTTCCATCAGCAGCTAGCAATTGGAATTCCATTTGCCATAGCCTATGATAGGCAGTGACGTAACCTTGTGTGTAGTACAGGTCAGACTCATTTTGGGCATAAATGTGTGGGATAAACTGTTCGTCAAAATGAACATTGACTGGAGCTGAGAGAAAATCGGAATTGATCTGCGTCGGAATGTCGATAGGTTCATTTTCAGCATTTTGCCAAAACCCATGAAATGGACTTAAGAATTTTCCCATTGGCGGAACTACTCCTATTTTTGAATTAAGCGCAATTCCTACGGCAACCGTAAGGGTGAAGAAAAAAACAAACCGAAATAATTTCATAGCCGGAACAACAGGGTAGGTTTTCGCGCCGGAAAAATATTAAATAAATGCTGCATTCACTACAGTAATATGCCTGGAACTAAAAAAATGTATCCTTCTTTAGTGAAGCCAGTGTTAGATCGGTTAGTTGCGTTGATGTTGATCATTCTATGTATACCAATTTTTATTTTTTCTGCACTTCTTCTTGCAATTAATAATCAGGGAGGTGTATTCTTTTTTCAAAAAAGAGCAGGCAAAAGTCAGAAGATTTTTAGCATCTTGAAATTCAAAACCATGACTCATTCTGAATCAGGAGAGAGCGGAGTTTCGCGTTTTGGAAAAATCTTCAGGAAATTGTCGCTTGATGAGTTGCCGCAACTTTTTAATGTTTTAAGGGGTGAAATGAGCTTAGTTGGTCCAAGACCTTTGTTGGTTGAATACCTTAATTACTATAATGAATATGAAAACACGCGTCATTCAGTACAACCTGGAATAACCGGCTGGGCCCAGGTTCATGGGAGAAATGTATCGGATTGGAAAACGAGGATGGATCATGATGTTTTTTATGTCGATCATATTTCTTTTTCCTTAGATTTTAAAATCTTACTATTGACTTTCATGCAATTTTTTCGATTCAGTCAAGCAGATTTTGTAGATCATGATCAGGAGACATTTATTGAATATGCGAAAAGGAGATGAGCGATAAAAAGATCTATTTGTCACCTCCCAATGTGGATGAAAGGGAAAAAGAACTTTTGAATGAAGCGTTGAATAGTGGATGGATAGCTCCTGTTGGACCACAATTGGATCTTTTTGAACAAAAACTAGAAGGATTATTTGAAGATAAAAGAGTGTTGGCCTTGAATTCGGGGACTTCTGCGCTGCACTTAGCGCTTGTTATGGCTGGAGTTGGGAAAGGAGATTCTGTGATCATTGGGACTTTTACATTTGCGGCTTGCGCGAATGTTGTTCTTTATCAGGGTGCTACGCCAATTTTCATTGACAGTGAATCCGAAACTTGGAACCTTGATCCAGATCTGCTTGAGGAATATTTAAAATCTTGCACTAAAAAACCAAGGGCGTTAATTGTAACACATCTTTATGGAGTTCCAGCAAAAATTATTGAGATAAAAAAGGTATGTGACGAATACGGTGTGATCCTCATTGAAGATGCTGCTGAAGCAATCGGTTCTAAAGTAGATGATCGTCAAATAGGTTCATTCGGGGCTTTTGGAATTGTCTCATTCAATGGCAATAAATTAATTACGACAAGTGGGGGTGGAGCATTGATAGTAGAATCTGAAAAATACGATCGAGGACTTCATCTAGCGACTCAAGCGAATTCCGGAAAGTTTGGATACGATCATCAGGAGTTAGGATACAATTACCGGCTGAGTAATTTACTAGCTGCGGTTGGGTTGGCACAGCTAGAGAAAATTGAAAATTTCATCAATAGAAAGCGAGAAATATTCGATTTCTACAAAACCAATCTTTCATCGGTCTTTCAATTTCTTCCAGAGCACAAGCAGTCATTTTGTAACCGTTGGTTAACCACGCCTTTAGGAGATGAATCATTTACTCCCATTGATTTGATTCGATTTTTGAATGATCGAAACGTTGAGTCGAGACGCCTTTGGAAACCATTGTACCTGAATAAGGCTTATGTAGAATTTCAATTTGTGGGAAGTGGAGTGGCAGAAAGTATTTATGATCGTGGACTTTGTTTGCCTTCAGGAACAGGGTTAACCGATGACGATCTGAATTACATCCTTGAACAAATCAACTCTTTTCTTTCCGCTTGACTTTCTTAGGCGATATTTTCTGATCTTTTTTGTAAGACGGCTTTCGAATGACCGGCTCTTTTTTTCCACTAAAAACTTCGGCTGGAATGAACAGCTCCAGCTTCAAGCTGATTTGTAAAAAACTGTCTTTGTTGGATGGGTCTCCCCGCGTCGATCCAGGTTGGATTTGATCATATAATGTGGGACTAACAACACCTACTTCATCTTTTCTATCACTCAATAATTGGGCAGTTTCGTTTAAGAATTCGGTAGCATAAGTGTTTGAGACGTCATCCAAATAATCCGTGAATGTATAATGATACGACACTTCAAAATTGATATTCGTAAATTCGTTTACTTTGAATTTCGCGCCGATTCCTGCTGGAATGGTGAACGTCCACTTATTGTATTCAACTCCTTCTGTTTGTGCCTGCCGGAGAGAGAAAACTTCGTCGCCTAGTTTTGAAGTGGGATTATAAAACATATACCCACCGCCAGTAAAAACATATGGATCAAATGCCCATCTTTTGAAATAGTCACCGTTGTACCTCTTGAAATAGTAAATGGTATGAAGCTGCAAGTGGAAGTTTCGTGAATTGAAATTTAGATTTCGTTGGCGTTGGAAAGTACTATCCGGAGCCTGGTTGTCATTGCCATTGATTGTAAAATAAGTAGCTTCAATTCGAGCTCCCAAACGGCTCAATAATCTCGCCTCAATTGCTCCGCTAATTTGTGAAAGATCGTCACTGATTTTATCGTTGAAGTTGAGCTCTCCAAAGTAGGTTGAAGTCCCTGTTCCGATCGAAGCTGAAAAGTAGCGATCCTTAAATTGCCAGGATAGAAAATTCTGGGCAAATGAAGTTTGGGAAATGAAAATTAATACTATGAGTATGTATCGAAACATTCGGGTTCAAAATAAATGCAGAAATGTTTTCCGATCACTATTGTTAACGGAAAACCATCTCTGCAAGTATCACCCTAATCTTTTGTTTCTCGGAGTTACCCACGTGTGCTCTATTAGTATGAAAGCGGTGAGTAGCGCAAATGAGAAAAGTACTGTTACCATAGCTGTTTGATTGATGTAACAATGCTACAGCATATTCATTTCCCAAAAATCAGTTAAAATACGTATCAAAAAATAGGTATAATGCTTATGAAATAGAAAAACCCAGCCAAATGACTGGGTTTACTCGAGGTGCTGAGCGGATTCGAACCGCTGTAAAAGGTTTTGCAGACCTCTGCCTAGCCGCTCGGCCACAGCACCATTTTTTGCAAAACTATCAAAAAGTAAGCAGGCTATTTCCATACGGAAGCCTGCTTATTAATGTTATTTATGGAATTACTCTTTTTCCTCTTTTTCTTCCTTCTTCTCAGCTGCCTTTTTAGCTTTTGGAGCAGCTTTCTTTGCTTTAGGCTTTTCCTCTTTCACTTCAGCTCCACCTTCCATTTTGTCTTTCAAAGCACTCAAAGCACTAAGATCTCCAAGGGTTGACTTCTCAACTTCCTGGTTGATCTTATCAAGCGTGTTACCTTTTTTACCACTAGGTTTCTTAGCGGCTTTAGGCTGCTCGGCTTCCTTGTTCCAAACAGAAGAGTGAGACATTAGAATGCGTTTCTCATCTTTTGAGAATTCCAATACTTTGAACTCGAGGTTTTCACCTTCAGCTGCATTAGAGCCATCTTCTTTCTTCAAATTTTTCAATGAGGCTTGTCCTTCAAGTCCGTACGGAAGTTCAAGAACTGCGAACTTATCTGTCATTGCCGTGATCGTACATTTATGTACCGAACCTTTTGTGAAAACAGTCTCGAATGTATCCCAAGGATTTTCTTCAAGGTGCTTATGGCTTAATGCCAATCTTCTGTTCTCTACATCAAGCTCCATCACTTTGACTTCTAAATCTTCACCAACTTTCACATATTCAGAAGGGTGCTTGATCTTTTTCGTCCAAGAAAGATCCGAAACATGAACTAAGCCGTCGATACCTTCTTCGAGCTCGATGAACAATCCAAAGTTCGTTAGGTTTCTAACGGTTCCCTTGTGATCTGTTCCAACCGCATACTTAGTCAAGACATCTTGTTTCGTCCATGGATCTTCTGTCAATTGCTTGATTCCAACAGACATTTTTCTTTCTTCTCTGTCGATCGTAAGAACTACTGCTTCGATCTCATCGCCAACACTGATGAAATCAGATGGATTTCTCAAGTGCTGAGACCATGACATTTCAGAAACGTGAATCAGACCTTCAACTCCAGGGATGATTTCAAGGAATGCGCCATAATCAGCAACATTTACAATCTTACCTTTCACTTTCGATCCGACATCAATAGTAGTATCTAATGAATCCCATGGGTGATCAGTCAATTGCTTCATACCCAATGAAATTCGTTGCTTATTGTCATCAAAATCAAGAACTGCAACGTTGACTTTCTCGTCAAGCTTAAGCACTTCTTCTGGGTGATTGATTCTACCCCAGCTGATGTCTGTGATGTGAAGTAGTCCGTCTACACCACCAAGGTCGATGAACACTCCGAAGTTGGTCATGTTTTTGATAACTCCTTCCAGTACCTGTCCTTTCTCAAGGTTGTTAAGGATCTCAGCTTTTTGTTGCTCAAGATCTTTCTCGATAAGCACTTTGTGAGATACAACCACGTTATCGTTCGTGTAGTTGATTTTCACAACTTTCACTTCCATCGCTTTTCCAACAAATACGTCGAAATCTCGAATTGGCTTCACATCAATTTGTGAACCTGGAAGGAAAGCTTCTACACCATATACGTCGACGATCAGACCACCTTTAGTTCTTCTTTTCACAAACCCTTCAATGACTTCATCCTTATCAAGCGCCTTCTGAATAGATTCCCAAGCGTTGACAATTTTGGCTTTTCTTCTAGAAAGTACGAGTTGACCATTGGCGTTTTCTTGCTCCTCAATATAAACCTGCACTTTGTCACCAACTTTAAGGTCTGGTGTGTCTCTGAATTCAGACAGAGAAACAAGTCCATCGGACTTAAATCCAATGTTTACAATCACTTCTCGGTCGGTGATTCCAACTACTATGCCTTCGGTTAATTCTTTTTCGTTGATTTCAGTAAGCGTATCTGAGTATAGCTTTTCCATTGCCTGTCTATCCTCAGCACTGTATTCATCGTCGAAACCATCTTCTTCAAATCCATCATTAGGGTCTTGAACTACCGGCGCTTTTTTCGCTGGTGCTTTAGGTTTCTTTTCCTCTTTTGTCTCTTCTGCCACAACCTCTTCTTTTGTTTCTTCTGCTTTCACTTCTTCCACTTTCGGCTCCTCAGCTTTCACTTCCTCCACTTTTTCCTCTTTCGCGGTTGCTTTCTTCGGTTTAGCCTCAGTAGTCTCTTCCGTTGCTTCTTTCTTAGCAGCCGGTTTCTCGCTTTTAGCTTCTTCCTTCTTAGCAGTTGTTTTTTTTGCAGCTGTTGTAGTCGTTTTCTTTGCTGCTGGTTTTTTGGCTGCAGCTTTTGGTTTTTCTGCAGTTGTTGCTTTTGACTTTACTTCTTTTTCTGTCTCTGGCGCTTCTTCTTTCTTTGCCATAATTTTAGTGACTCTTCAATTACACCTGAAGCTTTGAGTCAGCCACCCCAGGCATTTTGTTAAACATCCTTTAACCGTCCTTTTTCGAACGGAGCGCAAAGTTATGAAAAATGATCTTAAATTGTATGTTTAATTGGATCTTAACCATACTTCTCATTTCAATGAAAAATTTGCTTCTCCCCTTGATTTTGGTGGCTTTTGTTTATTCCTGCTCAGGGCCTGGTAATGAATCTTCCGTATCTGCGGATTATATCATTCATGGAGGACCTATTTACACAGTGGGTGATATTGAAAACCCAGAAGCAGTTGCTGTAAAGGCCGATTCAATCTTATTTGTTGGGAGTAAGTCTGAAGCAATGTCATTTGCTTCTGATGCTTCACAAATTATCGATCTTCAAGGGAAAACACTTATTCCAGGTTTAATTGATGGTCATGCACACATTATGGGTGTTGGATACAATTTGTTGAACGTCGATTTGCGAGACGCTAGAAGTTATGATGAAGTAGTGGCCATGGTTGAAGAACGAGCTAAGACAATTCCTGAAGGCCAATGGATACTGGGTAGAGGATGGCATCAGGATAAATGGGATGAACATCCTGAAGGAATGATGAAAGGATTTCCTACGCATGATCTTTTAAGTGAGCGAGTACCTAATCATCCGGTATGGTTAAGGCACGCAAGTGGGCATGCGGCTTTGGGAAATGCGAAAGCAATGGAAATGGCAGGAATAGATGGGGACAGCCCACAGCCTGATGGTGGAGAAATTTTTATGGGATTGAGCAATCAGCCTACAGGAATTTTTAATGAAACGGCTCAAGGACTGGTTGGCTCAGTTATTCCCGAGAGCACTCCTGAAAGTGATAGACAAGCACTAAGCCTTGCGCTTCAAGCATGTTTTGAAAATGGCATTGTAGGTTTTCATAATGCTGGAGCTGGTGGCAAGAATATTGCACTTTTTAAAGAGTTTGCAGAGAAAGATGAATTGGATCTGCGCCTTTATGTGATGCTCAATGGGCGAGATGAAGAACTGTTAGATCAATATTTTACCAATGGGATCGAGGAAAATTTGTATGACGGTCAATTGACAGTTAGAGCTGTTAAACTTTATGCGGATGGCGCACTAGGCTCACGTGGAGCGTGGCTGTTGGAAGAATATTCAGATGCACCCAACATTTATGGACATAATGTGATGCCAATGGAAGAGATTGAGGAAATCACAGCCAAGGCCTACAAGGCTGGCTTCCAGGTTTGTATCCATGCAATCGGTGATCGAGCAAACCGTGAAGTATTGGATATATATGAACGAACTTTCAAATTGTATCCTGAAAGTGCACCAAAGGAACCAAGATTCAGAGTCGAGCATGCACAACATTTTCATCCAGACGATATTCCAAGGTTTAGTGAAATGGGGGTAATCCCCGCGATGCAAGCAATTCATATGTCGTCAGATCGGCCATGGGCGATCAGTCGACTTGGTAGGAAGCGTATTGAGTGGGGTGCTTACATGTGGCAGGACTTGTTACAGTCTGGTGCAAAAATCGTAAACGGTACCGATGCTCCGGTTGAGCCTATCAATCCATTTCCAAGTCTCTATGCTTCGGTGAGCCGAAGAACTTTGAAAGGAACACCGGAAGGTGGTTATGAAGCCTCTCAAAAAATGACGAGAGCTCAAGCATTGAGATCATACACATTGGATGCAGCTTACGGCGCATTTTTGGAAAATGAAACAGGCAGTATTGAAGTTGGAAAATGGGCAGACCTTGTAATCCTCGATCGAGATATCATGACAGTCGAGGAAAATGATATAATCGGCACCAACGTGCTCCTGACGATGATTGGGGGAGAAATTGTTTACGAAAAAATGTAATGCTTACCTTTTGTCTACCTAAAAATCACAACTAGCGAACGGCGTATTCGTGACAGGATTCAGTTTTAAAAATAGAATCTTGACATGCAGTACGATTTTTTATTAACCTGTGAAGATGGAACAAAGATTTCCGCCACTCATTTTGGTTATGATGATTCACCACTAGTAATCATTTCCTCTGCCGTTGGTACGGGCAGGGGCTATTATAGCAAGTTTGCTAATTACCTGGTCGAACAAAATTTTCAAGTAGTCACCTTTGACTACAGGGGCATTGGAGAATCCAAAGCCAAAAAGAATGACAAGTCCACCTGTCTCAGTAATTGGGGAGCACAGGACTTGACCGCCGTAATTGATTGGGCGAAGAATAACGCTCAACAAAAAAGCATTATGTTGGTTGGACATAGCATTGCTGGCCAAATATTTCCGTTGGCGAAAAACAAGCGGTTCGTTAGTGCGGCATATTTTGTTGCCAGTCAGACAGCATCCAGCTACTATTGGTCTGGTGCTCAAAAACTTTCTGTGAAGCTTTTTTGGAATTTGATGCTACCAGCGACAACTACTTTGACTGGAAGCCTTCCTGCCTGGACGTATGGAGGAAAGCAGCCTTTACCGAAGTATATCGCGAAAGAATGGGCGCAGTGGGGACGACATAAGAATGGTTCACTTCAGGATTGCCAGGTGAGAGCTCAGCAATTCAGGGAAATCAATATTCCATTACGGTTTATCAGTGTCTCAGATGACAAGCTACTCGCTCCAAAACCAGCCGTGGAACGACTGTTTGAGCAATATGGTGGCGCTCGAAAGGAACATCAACATTGGTACCCGGATGAATTTGGGAAGAAATCCATTGGACATTTTGGGTTTTTCAGATCCTCAAATTCCGAATTGTGGGAAGATGTTGGGCTGTGGCTCAGCAGGCATATTTAATTAATTAGTGTACTGTTATTTTCTTTGCTGAAATAGGCAAGCTTTGATAGTACAAAAGAACGTCTCTCTAAAACCATATAATACTTTCGGACTTGATGTAAATGCCGGATTTCTTGCAGTCGTCGATTCTATCGATGACCTGGATGAGATTTACCAGACGGGTAGATTCAGAAGTCAGAAAAAGATGGTTTTAGGGGGCGGTTCTAATATTCTGTTCACCCATGGGTTTACCGGAATAGTCGCCAAAAATGAAATCAGAGGAATTTCCATTGAAAAGGAGACTTCCGATGATGTGTTGGTTTCTGTTGGTGCTGGAGAAGATTGGCATCAATTTGTCTTATGGTCTGTTGAAAGAGGATATGGAGGCATTGAGAACCTTTCTTTAATTCCAGGCACGGTTGGTGCAGCACCTATGCAAAACATTGGAGCCTACGGAGTTGAATTGAAAGAAGTCTTTCATTCTCTAGAGGCATATGAGATAAAATCTGGAAAAACAGTTACTTTTTTCAAAGAGGACTGCCATTTCGATTATCGATTCAGTGTTTTCAAGGGAGAATTGAAAGATCAGTTTGTGATTGCGAAAGTCTTTTTCCTGCTTTCCAAAAACCCACAATTCAACACTACTTACGGAGCGATTGAAGAGACATTGGAACGAATGGGAGAAAAACCTTCTTTAAAATCAATCAGTCAGGCCGTCATAAACATTCGACAATCCAAATTGCCGGACCCTTATGATATAGGAAACGCCGGAAGTTTTTTCAAGAATCCTATCATAGAAAAACTGCATTTCGAAGCATTGGAGGCACAATTTCCGGAAATAAAAGGATATCCAATTGGAACTGATGAAGTGAAAGTGCCTGCAGGCTGGCTTATTGAACATGCGGGCTGGAAAGGGTATCGGGACGGAGATATTGGTGTTCATGACAAACAAGCATTGGTTTTGGTGAATCATGGAATGGGGAGAGGAAAGGATATTTATCGGCTTTCCAATGAAATAAGGCGCTCAATTGAAGGAAAATTCGGCATTGAACTGGAGCGAGAAGTCAATGTGATTTAGACAATTCAGATTTTCTTCAAAATACTGAGTTAACCTTGCAGAATGAAACTTCTACTTGTAGAAGACCAAGCTGAATTAGCCATCAGTGTACAAAACTACTTTTTGAAAGAAGGGGATGTCTGCGAATATGCCAATTCATTTGCTGCTGCCTCCGAAAAGCTGCATGGCTATGAATACGATGTTCTGGTATTAGATATCATGCTTCCTGATGGAAATGGCCTGGAGCTTTTGGAAATTGTCAAACAAAATTGGCCGCACATGGGTGTGGTTATCATTTCTGCTAAAAATGCGCTCGATGATAAGCTCAAAGGACTTGATCTTGGGGCGGACGATTATTTACCAAAACCATTTCATCTGGCAGAGTTAAATGCCAGAACTAAGGCAGTATTTAGACGAAGGCTCCAAAAAGGGGAAAACTCTTTGTCATTAAATGAGATCAAAATTGATCTGGACACACACGAAGTTTTAGTTCATGATCAACTTTTGGACTTGACCCGAAAAGAATTTGAGCTTTTGCACTATTTCTTGGTTAACCAAAGGAGGTTATTAACAAAACAAGCGATCGCAGAACATCTTTGGGGTGATTATATGGATACAGCTGATTCATTTGATTTCGTTTATCAACACATTAAAAATCTCAGGAAAAAGATTGTAAAAGCGGGTGGGAATGACTACCTGGAAACCGTCTACGGTGTTGGGTATAAAATCAAGAGTTCATGAACCTGATCATTCGTGTAACATTATTATTTGTCCTGGTTTCCTTCGTCGTTTTTCTGATAGGAGGAGTGATCAGTTTCGGTGTGATGATGCGGCAGGTGAATAGTGAGCAGCGTCATTTTTTGAATGAACGTTTGGATCGCGTTACCAGAATGATTGACAGACGTAAGCCAGAGGATACTCTCAGGATGAATAAGCTCATTATAGTACCTCTCGATGAAAATCTTGAAGAGAGTAAATCATTTCGTGATACGTTAGTTGTTCATACACAGTTGGAACGACTGGAACCGCATTTAAAACTTGATGCCATTAAAAATGTAGGTGGAAGAAGCTATCAGGTTGTGATGTATGATGTGATCATTGAGCCGGATGATATCAAGGAGGGTCTGCAAGAATCATTAATTAAGATTTATCTCATTTTACTAGGTGCCATTTTTGTCCTCAGCTTCTTAGTTTCCATGTATACGCTTCGTCCGTTCAATCAAACTCTTGAAGCGATAAAGAAATTTTCAATCAAAGACCAGGATTCCAAAATTACTTTTCCAAAAACAGGAATAGCGGAATTCAAACGATTGAATTTGTTTTTGACGGAAATGACGGAAAAGGTAAAATCAGATTATCAGTCTCTGAAGGAGTTTTCAGAAAATGCGTCTCACGAGCTTCAAACTCCAATAGCAATCATCCAGGGAAAATTGGAAGTGCTGATGGATTCAAACAAACTTGAAGAAGATCAAATCAATCAGATTAGTTCGGCACAGCATACGTTGAATAGACTGAAAAACTTGAGTACCTCACTTTCCATTCTGACTCGAATTGAAAACAAGGAGTTTGATAAAGTTTCCGGGCTTAATTTTTCTGGTGAAGTGGAAAGAATGTTGGGTGAGTTCAAGGAATTGATCGAATTGAAATCAATCACCTTGACATCTGAAATTGAACCTGATGTTTCAGTGGAAATGGATGAGGTACTTTGTGAGCTGCTCTTGACAAACTTGATTAATAATGCAATTAAGCATAACTGGGAAGATGGCTCCATTCATGTCTCTTTGACAAGTGAAGCATTGGAAGTGACTAATTCTGGTCCTGATCTTGAGATTGATCCAAATGAATTATTCCAACGATTTAAGAAATCTAATCAGTCCTCGGGTTCCCTTGGTTTGGGATTGGCCATTGTTAAGAAAATATGTGATTTGTATTCTTGCCGACTCGAATATTCGCAGGCAAATAAGCAACACACCATAAAAGTTGCTTTAAATCATTAGATCCTCATAATTGCTTCAAAATCTAATCAGATTCACCATCTAACATTGCGTCATGTCCAAAAAGAAGTTTGCATTTCTATTTTGTTTAATAATCATAAGTTATTTAACCAGTGGACAAAACCGGCAATGGAGTGGGGATGGCGCCCGGCCATCTTTTTCCATTACCGGGAAACTGATTGAAGCTGGAACAAATACTCCCGTGGAGTTCGCTACTGTCAGTGTTTTCAGAGTTAGAGATTCTACTCTTGCTACTGGAGCAATCTCAGACGATAAAGGATTTTTTAGCATTGGATCTGGTCCTGGGAGATATTACCTCAGAATTCAATTCATGGGATATGAAGATGTGATTGTTCCAAATGTGAATCTAGGTCGCGGAAATTTAGCTTTTGATGCCGGACAAATTGAGATCAGGCAAGATCAACGATTATTGGAGGAAGTAGTGGTTCAGACTGAGCGTACTCAGATGGAACTTACACTAGATAAAAAGGTCTTCAACATTGGAAAAGACTTGAGCAATCTTGGTGGAAGTGCAACTGATATCCTTGATAATTTACCTTCAGTTCAAGTGGATGTCGAAGGAAATGTAAGTCTGCGAGGAAGTGAGAACGTGCGAATCCTAATAGATGGAAAGCCCTCTGGGTTGGTTGGCCTTTCCAGTAATGATGCACTCAGACAGTTGAATGGTAATTTGATTGAAAGTGTGGAGGTAATTACAAATCCATCCGCCAGATACGATGCGGAAGGCCTTGCTGGAATCATCAACATCGTATTGAAGAAAGAAAAAGCAAAAGGGATCAACGGAAGTTTCCAAATAAACACAGGAGTTCCCGCCAATCATGGTGGATCAATCAATTTGAATGTTAGAAAAGACTGGGTGAATTTCTTCACCAACTTTGGCATAAGTTATCGTAGAAATCCAGGTTCTGGTGACTCTTTCCAGCAGTTTGGAGATCCCGTTACTCGAACGACGGATCGAACTCGAGATATGGATCGCGGTGGCCTCAATTATAGCACTCGTTTTGGAGCGGATTTCTTCTTGAACGACATGAATACCATTACACTGGCGTTCTTGTATCGATTCTCCGACGAGAATAATGAAACCACTGTCAGATATTTCGATAATTATTTGACCACCAATGAAGATTCACTCACACTTAGGTTGGATGATGAATTGGAGGACGATGAGAATTTGGAGTATTCTATCAATTTCACAAGAAACTTCAAGAGAAAGGGGCAGAAATTTACGGCAGATATTCAGTATCAAAACAATAATGAAATAGAAGGTTCGGATCTTGTAGAAACAACGGGAACCACTTTTGGAAATCAAATTCCAAGACTCTACCAGCGTTCAAACAATGATGAGCTAGAAGAACGGTTGATGCTGCAATCTGATTATACACATCCTTTTGGAAAGGATGGAAGAATTGAGGCAGGCTTCAGATATACAGACCGACTTGTCGGTAACGATTACCTTGTCGAGGATAGTGATGATGCAATGACTTATGTAGTAAACTCTAGTATATCAAATGATTTTGAGTACCAGGAGAAAGTATTTGCAGTTTATGGAATTGTGAGCAATAAAATCAATAAGCTTTCCTGGCAATTGGGATTGAGATATGAAGACACGGATCTAACTACGTTACAGCGAACTCAAGATCAAAGAAATATTCAGAAATACAGTAATTTTTTCCCAAGCACTTTTCTGACCTACGAGCTAAGTGAAAAACATTCAATTCAAGCGAGCTATAGTCGAAGAATTCGAAGGCCGAGAGGTCGATCTTTGAATCCGTTCATCTCAATTTCTGATGCCCGAAATCTTTTTGTTGGGAACCCATTTTTACAACCAGTGTTCACAGATTCATACGAGACTGGATATTTGATGAACACCAGGAGTTCTTCGTTTTATGTTGGTGTGTATTACCGATACTCCGAAGGTATTACCCAAAGACTTAGATCTACAGATGATCTAGGGATTACTACAACAAGACCTTACAATGTTTCTAAAGAAGATTCTTATGGAGTTGAAATGAATGCTTCCAAAGATTTCGGAAAATGGTACCGAGTCAATGGAAACATTAACTTTTTCAGATCCTATACTCCTGGAGGATCAGTGACTTTTGAAAATGAAACTACGACTTTCAATTCTGCGACGGCAACCTCATTGACATCAAGACTTAGCAATAATTTGAAATTGAAGAACTGGTTTGATGCTCAAATCAACATCAACTATCGGGCGCCAAGAAATACCGTTCAAGGAAAACGTTTTTCGATCACTTCCATTGACCTTGGCTTCTCAAGAGATGTAATGAAAAAGAATGGTACTATCTCGTTGAGCGTACGAGATCTTTTGAATAACAGAAAGTACAGAGGAGAAACATTTAATCCTGGATTCCAGGAAGTAAGTTCTTTTCAGTGGAGATCGAGAACTACGCAGTTATCGTTCACTTACCGTCTAAATCAGAAGAAACAAAGACAAAGAAGATCGCGAGGAGATTATGAAGAGGGTGATTTTGAAGGGGGAGGATTCTAACTTCCCCTTCTTTTCAGAAGGCATGAAATTTACTTGTTCGAGTTTTCTGCTAAAAGCCAACTAAGTCTTTTCCCGATTTCCTCATCAATGTTGTAAGTGCCTCCAACGTTGATATCTAAAATTTTCCCATTCGGGTCCACAATCATGTGCGTCGGATAGTACTCAAGCCCTAAATCATCACTGAGCGATTGAGCATTCGGGAGGACTTTGTAGTAGAAATTGTGATTTTCGAGCGCCATTCTGACGGTTCCAGCTTGTTCGAAGTTGGGAGCTAAAAAAGCAACTTTTTGATCAAAAAAAGCTTGCGTCATTTCATTGAGTTGCTTTATTTCTTTGGCACAAACATCACACGATGAATTCCAAAAGTTTAAGACGATAAATTGACCTTTCAGGGAACTACTGCTTACAGTAGTGCCTTCTAAATCTACCAGGCTGAAAATTGGTAGCTGCTTTCCTTTCCAGCGATCGACCCATTCTCTCACATATTGAATATTAGATTCTGTCCATGCGGATTTCCAGGGTTTGGATGCGGCTATGTCGAACGTAACTTCAATGGAATTATCAATCAATGTATCGGCATTCCATTTAATGGAGTTGATTCTTCTAAGTAGGTGGTGCATTCCATCTGGAAGGGTTCTACCTGCATCGTCTTTAATCACAAGATTAGGATCATTCCAATTGAATCTTCTTGGAGCTGGCTTTGCTTTCTTTTTTGGCGGAACCATCTTGACCTCTTTTCTGCCGCCCCTGAGGTCTCGTTCCATGATCTCGTAGTTTCCCTGAGCGTGCATTTTTTTTGCAAAAGCAGCAGTAATTATGGTTCCAGTATAGGTTTTCCAGATAACATTCGGATTGTTCCAGAAATCATCGCTGTAAGATTGTGCGTGAGACAATTCTGTCAATAACAGAATGCAGAAAACAAGTAGTCCAACTCTTCTAAAGAAATTCCCCATTCACTGGTAATAATCTAAGTACAATGATAGCGATCTCTCACGTAAAGAATTAAGAAAATCCGTATACAATAGGTAAACAATCAGACTAAACGATAACATAAGCGATTCATCTAGTTTTTAATACGATAACGGGCCTTTTGGTAACTTGTAATTCGGTGAAGATTTTGATTGTTTTTATCGACATAACTGTTTTATCGACAAACAATGGAATATTTTTATCAACTACTGGAAAAATCTTAGTAATCAATTGATAATCTCTGCAATATTTCATTCTCTTTTCCAACATATTTTAGTTGAAAAGCCGGCCATGAAGAACCCCATTTCACTTCCATAACTGCAAAATTTACTGGATAAGTGATTTGCCCGACTCTATACTCATTTAGCTCTGGGGCAGGCTCTCCCCATGGACTTGTCAGGCTACTCGAGGTGATATCATAAAGCGGAAAATTGTAACCTTCAAGATCAATTTTTGAGACCTCTGAAATATGACGATCTCCTGAAATGAAAATCAAGGGGACTTTTACTTTCTCCGCGACAAGATCAAGAAGCCGCTTTCTAGCTGTTGGGAAATTGGCCCATTTTTCAAAGCGATGATCTTTACTTAAAACCTGAATACCAGAACCAACAACAAATAGATCTGTTTCGTTATCTGATAATTCGTTTTCCAGCCATGTCCATTGGTCACTTCCAAGTATATCTCCATTTTCATTGATTTGTGCCGTTTTAGGATCCATTGTCCACTGAAGTGAATCCCGGAAGTAGCGAACATCCAGCAAAACAACTTTGAGTTTCTTGTCACCTAATGGATACGAGTAGGATTGATAGGCACCTTTTCTGTTCCAGGCATCATTGTTTTTGTCGACATCAAGAAAATCGAAAAGCAAATCCCTGCTCTCATCTTTCATTAGGTATTCTTTTCCAATATCGTTAGCCCCATAATCGTGATCATCCCATGTGCCGATAATGGCTGTTTTCTGTATGAGTGTCTGATAATCGGGGTGTGATTTTTGAAGGTCATAATCCGCCTTCATTTTTTCCATATCTTCCGTGTCAGCATAGATGTTATCACCCAGCCAGATCCAGAGGTTTGGATTTTCCGCAACTACTTCTTTCCATAGTTGTGCTTCGGGAATCCATTGTCGGCTGCAGGAACCAAAAGCTATGGTGTGGGTTGCTTCTGTTTTAATAGAATTTGCTTCTTGCTTTTTCGACGGGCTACATGCAAATAGGAAAAAAAAGAGTAGATAGGATAGATAACGCATTTTTTTTAGATTTTGGTCAAGCTAGCACTTTTAAAACATCAGAATTCTAATAGTTGGTGAATTTCGTATCAAACTAATTCGGTGACATTCTCCAAGTTACCTTCATATTTTTCTACAATCACTCCAAATTTTCTAAGGAAATCGACACCTTCATCGTTTTGGATCCCTTTGTATTCTGCGTAGGATTTTAGGTAAATCACTTTTTCAATTCCCATTGAATAGATGATCCTGGAGCAAGCTAGACAGGGAGACAAAGTGACATAAAGTGTGGCGCCTTCAACCGAGGTTTTGTTTTTCACAGCGTAAAGAATTGCATTTTGCTCGGCATGAATAGCAAGCGAGCAACCACCCTTGGAATCTCTGGGACAACCCTTTTCTGGCCACTCTTCGTCGCAGTTATGGGTTCCTGACGGTGGCCCGTTGTAGCCAATGGAAATAATTCTGGTGTCTTTAACTAACACCGCTCCTACATGACGTTTTATGCAGTGGGATCTTTTGGCCAGGTTTACTGCCAATTCCATGTAGATATCATCAAATTCAGGTCGAACCATGTTGCGAAATTACCACGCTTCGTTGTTGAATACCAATGAACCACAATGAATGAACATATAAGAAAAGAGAATCGTATACTTGCAAAAAGACCACAAATGAAACATTCTATTCTTGCTGTTGCTATTCTTCTTTCTTCACAACTATTAGCTCAAGAAGCAGAGCCAAATGTGAGTTTTGAGGATTATAATCCCAAGTCAACACTTGTCGTTCCAGAAAACCCAATTAAAAGGGCAAAGTTTCCTTTCGTTGATGTTCACAGTCATCAGTGGAATTTGACCAAAGAGCGGATAGGAATATTGGTGGAGGAAATGGATGAGATCAATATGAGAGCAATGGTGAATCTAAGTGGTCGTGGTTTTGATCGAGCGGCTGGAGATATTGGTTCACAAGAATACTTGGCAGGAATGGTAAGGAGAGTAGAGGGAGAGGCTCCTGAAAGAATAGTGGTTTTTACAAATGTATCTTTTAAGAATATTGGTAAAGAAGGTTGGACTGAAGAGGCAGTTAGACAGTTGAGAGAAGATGTGAAAAATGGAGCGACCGGCTTAAAGATTTATAAAAGTCTTGGGTTGAGAACCACTGATATAAATGGAAATAGGGTTCCGATTGATGATCCAAGAATTGATCCGGTCTGGGCTGAGTGTGGCAAATTAGGAATTCCGGTTATCATCCATGCAGCTGATCCTGCACCTTTTTGGGAACCAATGGATGCCAATAATGAACGATGGTTGGAGTTGAAACTGCGTCCTGGCAGGAAACGATCTGACACCGATCCTGCACCTTTTGATCAGATCATAGCTGAGGAACACAATATTTTCAAAAAGCATCCGAACACTACTTTCATCAATGCCCACATGGGTTGGATGGCCAACAATTTGGACAAGGCAAGTAAACATCTAGATACTTATCCGAATGTAAATTTTGGAATTGGGGCAGTAATCGCAGAATTTGGAAGACAACCACGTCGTGCCAAGCAATTTTTCGAAGAATACCAAGATCGCGTTTTATTCGCTAAAGACGCTTACAACAAAGAAGAGTTTTATACCTACTTCAGAGTACTAGAGACGGAAGATGAGTACTTTCCCTACTACAAGAAGTATCATGCATTCTGGCGAATGTACGGACTTGGTCTAACGGATGAGGTACTTAAAAAAGTGTATTACAAAAATGCTTGTAGAATCATACCTGCGCTCAACCTAGAGATGTTTGAATCTGCAGGAGATTGATTTAAATCCTAATTTTTAGACTTTCTGTAATATTCCATTGCCTTAGGCATATTGGCATTTAAATCTGAGATTCTCGTATCATGTGACGGATGCGTGGACGTGAATTCTGGTGGTTGTTCTCCGCCACTGTTTGCTGCCATCCGTTCCCAGAACTTAGGAGCATGTTGGGGATCGTATCCAGCCATTGCCATGAAATAGAGTCCTAGTTTATCCGCTTCAGATTCGTGTTTTCTGGAAAAAGCCAAAATCCCAAGTGAAGTTGCAGCACCTGCACCTTGCATAATCAACTCTGGACCTGGACCAGCGGCAGTTCCCGCACCAAGCACAGCTCCAACAATTCCAAGCCCTGCCTGAGCAGCATACTGTTGACTGATTCTTTCTCGTCCATGATTGGCAATCGCATGTGCAATCTCATGTCCCATTACCACAGCCACGCCTTCCTCATTTTGACAAATGGGCATAATACCGGTATAAAATGCCACTTTACCCCCAGGCATACACCATGCGTTGACTACTTCCTCATCGATGAGGTTGAATTCCCACTGATAATCATCTAAGTATCGAGGCTCTCCAAGGTCAACAAAGTATTGTTCAACCGCCCGCTGGATTCGTACACCTACTCGTTTCACCATTTGCGCTTGTTCAGTCCCGGTGACAATGTTTCCTTCCTTTTTAACTACTTCATATTGTTCAAAGCTTGTTGGAAAGATTTTGTCATTTCCAACTAGGCTTAATTGCGAACGACCGCTTACTGGAACACTACTGCATTGTATGCCTACGAATGCTATAAAAATGATGGATATAACAATTAGCTTTTTCATGTGAGGTAAATAAACATTCAAAGTAAATTAAAGTCTTATTTTATTAATAAGAATCATGCCGGAAATTAGGCATACTTGTACTTAGTTAACGTGAAATTGATTTCAGATATTGAACATTGTCAATTGATTCCGATTCAGTTATTACCTTGGATATCGTTTAATCTAGTTGAAGAGTTTTAAAAAGATGAAGAAGATAAATTGGTTGGATCATATTGCGAATCTATTGGTTGTAATCCTTGGGATTAGTATTGCTTTTTACCTCGAAAGCTATAAGGAGGAAAAGGCAAACACGATCCAGGCAAATCAATATTTACAAAGTTTAGAGGAGGATTTAACTGCGGATTTTAATGCACTCGACACACTAAATTCATGGAATAGCTATATGAGCAATTCTTTGGTGAAGTTGACTAATGCAGCTACTGGACGTTCGTACAATGAAGATTCGTTGGTCACATATTTGCTTAGCACCCAATATAATCCGCCATTTGTACCACAACTAACGACCTACGAATCGCTGAAGGCATCTGGTCAAATGGGATTGATTTCTGATTTTGAGTTGAGAAATCAGTTGGTCAGCTTGTACGAGCAATACTACCGCGGTGTAAAACAGTATGATGATGCAATCAATCAACACCTAAGGGATTTCTATAAGCCATTCTATTTTAGAAATGTGGTGTTTGTCGGAAGAAATCGAGTAGCGCGAGAATTTCTGAGTGAGGCAGAATTCCGAAATATCATGTATGCCTATCAATACCTTTTCTTGTCCAAAACAGAATATTACAAAGGAGTTCAAGAGAAGGTAGAAGATGTTTTGGAAAAGTTGAAAAACTGAGATTACCTGTACGTTAAATATCTAACCTTTTTGTTGAATAAAGTGCGTTTAAACTAGCTCAAGAAGCATTTAGCATTTAACTTAGCTCATTCAACATCACGAATAATCTATGGATGGTGAACTATCAACCGCACTATCTCTTCTGGCCATCGGAATGATCACAGTATTTATTGTTCTGCTATTGGTGGTATTGACAGGAAATGTTCTGATCCGACTAGTCAATAGGCTATCTCTTACGGAAGGTCAAATATCTGCGGCAAAAGTTGCAGCCATATCTGGAGCGGTTGAAGCTTTTACACAAGGAAGAGGGAAAATAACGAAGATAGAAAAAGATTAATCCAAGAAAATTATGGGACGAGATATTGGACTAAGTTTAGTCTATAGAGACATGTGGCAATCTTCTGGGAAATACATGCCCAGAGTGGATCAATTGGTGCGAGTCGCTGAGCCAATTGTTGAAATGGGCTGTTTTAGAAGGGTAGAAACCAATGGAGGAGGTTTCGAACAGATCAATTTGTTGTACGGTGAGAACCCCAACAAATCTGTGAGAGAATGGACTCAGGCTTTCAATGACGCCGGTATTCAGACACATATGTTGGAGCGTGGACTCAATGCTCTTAGAATGTTCCCTGTTCCAAGGGACGTGAGAAAGTTAATGTACAAGTTGAAAAAGATTCAGGGAACAGACATTGCCAGATCCTTCGATGGCCTCAATGATACTCGGAACCTTAAGCTCTCCATTGATTATGCAAAAGAAGGTGGAATGGTCTCACAATGCTGTTTGTGCATCACACATTCTGAACTACATACAGCCGAGTACTATATCAATATGGCTGGAGAGCTGATTGATATGGGCACTCAGGAAATTTGTATCAAGGACATGGCAGGTGTTGGTCGCCCGGTGACAATTGGTAAAATTGTTGAAGGGGTAAAATCCATCAAGCCAGATATTTTGGTTCAATATCACGGACATTCCGGGCCCGGATTTAGTGTCGCATCATCACTAGAGGCTGCACGTGCTGGAGCAGATATTGTAGATGTAGCTATGGAACCATTATCATATGGAACAGTACTTGCCGACCTTTTGACTGTACATGAAGTGCTTAGAGATGCTGGCTTTTCAGTTCCAGACATCAATATGAAGGCTTACATGCAAGCTCGATCCCTGACACAGGAATTTATAGACGAGTTTCTTGGGTATTACATCAACCCAAAAAACAGGCTGATGAATGCGTTGCTTATTGGGCCAGGATTGCCAGGCGGAATGATGGGAAGTTTAATGTCAGATCTTGAAAACAATCTTGTTAGCCTGAACAAATGGATGGCGAAAAAGAACAAACCGGAAGTTACTCAAGATGAATTATTGATCGCATTGTTTGAGGAGGTCCAACACATTTGGCCAATTCTGGGATATCCACCACTGGTTACACCATACAGTCAGTATGTTAAGAATGCGGCTTTAGTCAATGTCATGCAGATGATGAAGGGCAAGGAACGATGGTCACTACTTGATGACAATACCTGGGATATGGTTCTCGGTAAATCTGGTCGACTACCTGGAAAAGTGGGCGATGAGCTAAAGAATCTTGCGAAAGAACAAGGAAGAGATTTTTTCGAAGGAGACCCACAGGATTTACAACCTGATGCCTTAGAAGACTTTAGGAAGAAAATGGAGGAAAAAGGATGGGATACTGGACAAGATGATGAAGAACTGTTCGAGTATGCCATGCATCCTACCCAGTACGAAGACTACAAGTCAGGAAAAGCGAAAGCAGGTTTTGAAAAAGATCTGGAGGAAAAGAAAAGTGAAGAATCTGCACCAATTGCATCTGAAGCTCCTTCTTCTGTGCCCTCTGTCGTTCAACCAAAAACATTGGATATTGATGTAAACGGTGAGAAATTCAAAGTCTCCATTTCTTACAATGGTGATCAAGCACCAGCCTCAACAGCACCTGTGACGCAGGAAAAGACACCGGTTGCTGCTTCGACTAATGGATCTTCAGGTTCAAAAGAAATCCTTGCTCCGCTTGAAGGAACGATCTACATGACCAAAGATTCTTCCGAGAAGGCGCTCCAAGTTGGAGATCAAGTGAAGGTCGGTGATATCGTTTGTTACATAGAGGCGATGAAAGTGAGCAATGCGGTGAAATCGGAAGTTGAGGGAACAGTGAGTGAAGTTTTAGTAAAAGATACGGATGCCGTTTTAGACGATGATGTCCTCTTCAGAGTAAACTAACAGCCGCTTGGATCTATTACGAAATTTATATGAAATGACTGCATTTCAGCAGATAGGGGAGAACCCTGAAATTCTGCTGATGATTGTCATAGCGTTTTTCCTTTTATACCTGGGAATAAGGAAGCAATATGAGCCATTGCTTTTGGTTCCTATCGCTTTCGGCATGTTGATGGCGAACTTTCCTGGTGGACAAATGGGTGTTGAGAAGGTCGATGAATCATTGACACTTTATCAAATAGCCAAGCAGCACGGGATTATGAATTTTGTTTACTACTCCCTTATTAAGACCGGGTTTTTACCTCCAGTGATATTCTTAGGTGTAGGGGCGCTTACTGATTTTGGTCCAATGCTTCGGAACTTAAGACTTGCCTTTTTTGGAGCAGCTGCGCAGATCGGAATATTCACAGTTCTTATTTCTGCTGTGGCAATGGGATTCACATTGAAAGAAGCCGCTTCTCTAGGAATCATTGGTGGGGCAGATGGTCCGACAGCCATTTACACGACAATAAAATTAGCGGATCATTTGCTTGGTCCGATTGCGATCGCTGCTTACTCCTACATGGCACTTGTTCCTGTGATCATTCCTTTCGTTGTTCGACTGACCATGACTAAGAAAGAGCTGATGATAAACATGAAGGCTCAGGATAAACTCTATCCGCCAAAAGTTCCAGTCAAAAACATGCAAATGTTGAAAATACTGTTTCCGATCGGACTTGGTACGGTTGTTTCACTTTTGGTTCCATCTTCTGTCCCACTTTTAGGGATGCTGCTTTTTGGAAATCTTGCAAAAGAAATAGGTTCCGCTACTGGCAGACTATCAAAGGCTGCTTCAGAAACGATCTTGAATACAGCAACAATTTTCCTTGGTTTAGCAGTAGGAGGAACAATGACTGCCAAAGCTTTTTTAAATGCTGATACGCTTATGATAATCGGTGGTGGGTTCATTGCTTTCGCTATTTCAATAGCTGGTGGTATTTGCGCTGTTAAGATTTACAACCTCATTGGGAAAAAGAAAATTAATCCATTGATTGGAGCAACTGGCCTAAGCGCAGTGCCGATGGCTTCAAGAGTTGCCAATGATCTTGCGTTAAAACATGATCCATCTAATCACCTATTGCAATATGCCATGGCTTCTAATATTTCAGGAGTAATCGGATCGGCAGTCGCAGCAGGTGTTTTGATTTCCTTCTTAGGGTAGTTGAAATCAGGGACGGAATAGCCATTCAAACAAACAAATTGTTACTTCCTTCGTAGGTAGCTTTACTTTCATTGTAAATATTGAATCTTTTATTATGTCAGTCATCAGCATTGTAATAGGAGAGAAGCACTATAATAAAGATCCACAGTCATCTGAATTGGGTCGGAATATTGTTGCTACCTCAATAGAATTAATTGACGAGTTAGGTTTCGAGCTATTCACATTTAAAAAATTGGCTGATAAAATCAATTCTACCGAGGCTTCGATTTATAGGTATTTTGATAACAAACTGAAGCTGTTGGTTTATTTGGCCACTTGGTACTGGGCGTGGATTGAATACATGATAGACTTCAAAACCTATCACATCGAGAATCCGAAAGAGAAACTGGCCAAGGTATTAAGGATCATTTGTCACGTTGATGAAAATGTGGGTGCGATCAATCTGGATGGTCTTAATCTCAATGCACTCAGAAGAGTTGTTGACACAGAATCAGATAAAACGTATTTGACAAAGCAGGTTGATGAGATTAACAGTCAAGGATTGTTTATGGGATACAAGGGCCTATGTCACAAAATAGCATTGATAATTCAAGAGATTAACCCCAAATACCAATATTCGCATGCACTTATAAGCACCATTCTTGAAGCATCACATCAACAGGCATTCTTTGCATTACATCTTCCTTCACTTACTGAGATATCGAGAAGTGATGAGCAATCTATTGAAAATCAGGTGTATGATTTTCTACTAAGCACGATCATGAAGCTTGTGAAATAACCCTTCTCTATTTCAGCACAACGTCAACTAATGCAAGAATGACGAAGATGAAGATGATCATCAAGATTGCTGAAATTTCGTAGGCGTCCATTTTCTTATTCATATCTATAGTACGATAGTATTACTATTATAAACAGATAATATACAATTATGTTACATAGTCATACTATATAATATTGTTATGCTTGATATAAAGAAAACCTATTGATAGCCCAGGTTTGCAATACCGGCCGCCCAGTAGAGGCCAGCGATATCTTTCTGATATTCAGATCGAAGTTTGAAAAGTTTTGTTTGTGAATTGATCAATTTCTCAAACTGGATATTGATCTTGAAAAGGTCGCTTTCACCATTTTGGAGATTAAGACGCTCTGCATCGAGAATCAGTTGGTAGTTGTTAACCATATCCTGCTGCTGTTGTAAAATGGTCCCAGTAGCCAGAATTGTGTTGAAGCGGATGCTAATATCATTGAGGATTTCGCGCTCTCGGAATGTTCTCGAAAAACTGTTCTCTTGGATTTTAAGATCTATTTTGTTGAGTTTGGCTCGTTCTTTTCTCAGAAAAATTGGAAACTCAAATGCCAATCCAACCTTGTAGTTTTCATTAAAACTGACGCTACTGTTATCACCATTAGGTGCCAGTGGTTGATCCAATAAGAAATAATCTAAGTCCAATCGTGGTTTTAGGTTTTCCCTTGCCAGGCTTTTGTCGACGAATAGAGACTCGTTTTTCAGGTCAAGTTTCCTTAACTCCGGGTGGTTTTGTCGAGCCATTGTGGCAAGCTCTCCTAGAATTTCATCATCGAAGGTATCGCTAAGTGGATCTTCCGGACGAACATCATTTGCCAGCTCCAGTGGAATTCCAGATTCAGACCATAAATGATTGGATAATGTCAACATCGCACTTATTCTCTCAATATTTGCTTGTTGGAAATCTACTTGTCTTGACTGTAGCGCAATTTTTGCTTGAACTGTGTCGATTGCTGCTGCTTCGCCGTATTGAAATGCAAGTGTCGTACGATCAAAGATGTCTTGGGCAATGTTGATGCTTTGTAGAATCAGCTGGTAATTATTGTAGGCATAATACCACTGCCAATAATCTTTTACTGCCGTCAATAATACTTTGTTGATTTCCTTTATCTGCTCAGCTTCAGCCATTCCTTGCATCAATCGCGCTTTTTTAACTGTTGCTCTTCGTTGATCTATGAAAAGCCCTTGACCTATAGGAACTGAAACACCTGCATATACTTGCCGATTATTAGTGTTGTCGGAAATGAAATTTTCCGGATTTAAGAAGTTTCCCCTGTTTCTTTCAATTCCAACTTTAGGATCTATTGGAAACCAGGTTGGTATTTTTAGCGAAATGTCCCCATTGTTATAGTATTCCGTCTCTTTGAATTCCTTGAAATCCCAGGAGCCTTCCAGCTTAGGATCAAAACCACCTCTCGCAAGTCGGATTTCCATCTGCGCATTCTGAGGCAATAGTCTGGCCTGTTGTACCACAGGATGATAGTCGATAACCATGGAATAGAAGTCATCAAAAGGCATCACTTGTGTACTGTCTTCAGACTGAGCAGTCGAATGATAACTTATAAATATTGCTACTATTAAAAGTAGTTTTTTCATTTTTCTTCTTCCGTTTTTTCTAAGCTTTTATCCACTCTCATTTCAAAAGGTTCTTCATAAAGGCTCGGAGGAAATCCGTTCAGTTGTCGCCAGAGCTCGTACCAGACAGGAACATTATCCAGCATAACCCATCCTTTGGTTCCCGATCCGAATCGCAGCTGCTCGGGCCAAGTCTCATCCTCAGGATCAGGGGTAACAAGAATCCTAAACTCACCGCCTTTACTATTTACAAAATCTATTACTTGAACAACCCCACCAAACGTTCCAACCGAAACACTTGGCCATCCGGAAAACTGTAAGGCAGGCCATCCGTCAAATTCTATTCGTACTTTCCGGCCTTTTGATAGGAGAGGAACATCCATGGCCTGGACATACATTTCTACTGCTATATCCGGATTTGCTGGCATGATTGTCACCACGGCTTCACCTTCTTTTATCGTTTCGCCGATACCAGCCTGCATAGCACGCACGATATACCCTGATTGCGGTGCAATCACTTGATATTGCTGGTTACGAATTTGCATGTTAGCATATTCGTTTCTCAGTTTTGCTAAAGATGCTTCTCCTTCGTAAATCTCAGCCAGGGTGGCATTCAGATCAGATTGAGCTTTGCTGATTTTATCTTGATATTCGGCTTGTACACCGGAAAGATTTACTTGAGCATTGATAAGCTCAGCTCTGGTTTGTAAAAACTTGTTCTCCGATGAAACGATCTTCATTCGGGACTCTTGAAATTTGGATTCTATATCCTGGTATTTGGTTAGAGCAATGTTCCCAGCCTCATACAGCAACTTGTTTCGATCAAACTGATTTTCAAAGTTTTTGAACCTCACTTTTTCAGCCAAGAAATCTACGCTATCACTTGTAAGCTTTAGCTCCGTTTGTTTCAACTTGTTCTGAGCTTGTTGATACTTGACATCAAGTGCATTCTGCAAAGCCAAAATTTGTGTTTTTAATGCATCAGCTTTTGATTTCTTAGAGTCAATACTTGCTCCTTTTGCGACTACTTGTTCATTAACTCTTAGTAACAAATTAGGATCGAAGTATTTGTCTTTTATTTCACTGAGTGTGAGTATAGTATCGCCAACGTTAACAAACTGCCCTTCGCGAACCTTCCAACTCGCTATTCGACCTGGAATAGCTGATTCCACTGCTTGAGGCCTATTCCCAGGAGTAAATGCAGTAATTGTTCCTTTTCCTCTAATGTTTTGCTGCCAAGGAAGAAACAAGAGAATGAAGAATGTGAGAAACATTCCCAATAGCCATTTAGCCAGGGTTTTTCCCGAATTGGGAGTCTGCAGTGTTTTAAGCGTGTATAATTCTGCGTTCGTTATTCCGTTTTCTTTATTCATAACACCTTTTAGTTAATGATTGATCCTAGTTCTTCTGTTTTTGCCAGCTCAGAAAAAGATCCATCAGATTTTACTTCTCCAGCATCCATTAGAATAATTCTGTCACATACGGCCATAACGACGGGATCATTCGAGACTACTATTAGTGTCCAGTCATGCTGAGGATCAACCAGCATGTTGATTAATTGTGCTCTCTCCGTTTTCAAAAAATCATTGAAAAAATCATTGAGAATCAGAAGTTTAGGTCGCTTTGCCAGACATCTGGCCAAGATGATTTTATTCACTGTTCCATTTGACAAACCTTTTCCGCCGCTAAGCATCATTGTGTCTAACCCTTCAGGCATGGAGTTGATTTCATTATCAAAGCCGATGGTGTTTATGGCCCATATGGCATCTGCTGGGTCGGCATCTGGCTTGGATAAAATGATATTTTCAAGGATTGTGCCTTCAAAAATATCTTCTTGAGAAACATTCTTTCCGATTCTATCTCTAAGGTTCATCAAATCCAAATCTCTTAGAGAAAAATTGTTTACCGTTACTATTCCTTCGAAATGGTTGTTAAATCCGGCAATTGTGTTAGTTAGCACTCTCTTTCCTGATCCGCCACGTCCGGCAATGCAAACTCTTTCTCCAGACTTAATTTCCAGATCTAACCCTTTTAGAACATACTCAGGCCTATTTGCAAATTTGTATTTCAAGTTCTTGACTTTCACCTCAAAACCTTTCTCCGACAAGTTCTTAGGAATATCTAAACCACCACTCTTTTCCAATGGTAAGTCTGTGACGTGAGAAATTTTGTCTACGGCTGTTAACATATCGTAAACAACATCCATGTACATGATAATCTTCTCGACGGAACTCAGTGTTAGAATGATGATTACCTCAGAAGCAACAAATTGTCCAAGCGTGATTTCCCTTTGAATCACAAGTATTGTTCCTATGATTAAGAGACCACCAGTAACCAACGCTTTGAATAGTAATACAAACGAATACTGGCTTATGAGAATGGAGAAGTGAATCTTCCTATTCTTTAAATAGTTGTTGACATTGTAGTCCGTTTTCCGAAGTGGTAATGGCGTATTACCGGATAGTTTGAATGAATTTATGGTTCTCGCCAACTCCTCTAACCAGGATACCACTTTGTATTTAAACTTCGATTCTTTGATTGAAGAATTGAGTCCCTTAGGACCTGTTGTATAGAAAATAAAGAACAAGACACTTATGAGGAGTAAGCTGAAGAATACGAAGAATGGGTGATAAAATGAAAGCAACAGCATCCCAAACAATATTTGAATGATCCCCGCTGAAAGGTCAATCAGAAGTTTGGGCAAACCTTTTTGAATGGTTAGCACATCAAAAAACCGGTTCATCAATTCTGGAGCATGGTAATTGACGAGCGCTTCTGCTTTTATCCGTGGTATTCTAAAAGCAAATTCAAAAGCTGCCTTAGTAAAAACCCTCCTTTGGAGGTATTCCACCAGGGTTATCTGCATGATTTGTAATCCTCCAGCTGCCAAGACACCAAGTATCACCAGCCCAATAAGTAAATAGACGGAACTAAATACAACACCGCCTGATATCAACGCAACAGTCGCTTGAATACCCACTGGAAGGGTTAGGCTTATTAACCCGATCAGGAAGGCATAAAAGTAGATGTACATGATATCCTTTTTCTCTTCCGAGAGAAGGCGTACCAAGCGTTGTACTGGGCTTAGACTTTTTTTCTTTTCACCATCTTCTGTATCCTCACTTACTAAACTTTTATAGGAGAAGGTTCCAAGAAAATCCACTTTGCCATCGATGACATGTAAATCTGGAAAAGATTCGTCACTCCATTCTTCTGTAAATGATGAATCTTCCCATATATGGATAATTTTTTGTTTCCAGTTGTCTTTATAGAAAATTACCGGTACCAATTGGTTTTTGGCATCTTCAAAGGCTACAACTGGAATTTGTACTTCATGAATGAAATGCTTAAACTCTTCTAGTGTTAGCTGGTTTTCAAGGTAAATAATTCGCTGCTTGTTGCCTGCTTCCACCAAATCTCGCATGAATTCCGCCTTGTCATTAAAATCATAGCTTCTAGGTGAGGATTGTATGTTATCCAAAGCAAATCCATCAAAGTCTTGCTTCAATATCTGAGATGATTCTCTGATAAGTTGTATTATCTGATCGCTTTTCATTTTCTTGGATCTTACTTAATTGCGTTAAAAACCATGATCTGCAAGAACTCTTCATCTTGCTTATGTAAATGGGGATCGTCTCTTTTCATATCCGTAAGCGATGGCAAGTGTTCAGCATAGAAAAGTTGCTGATGAGCTGCTTGAAGTGCAGTACTGATCAATGAGTGTGGATAAGAAAACTTTGGGTTGATTTCACTTACAAAAGAGGCGATCTTTTCACATAAGGATTTAAAACCTCGAAAAAACCCTTCTCTGTTGTCCTCATCAACTTGCTTTGTTAAGTATGTCTTATCCGATTCTGAAATAACTATTCTATAGAGGGCTTCTTCATCAATATCAGGAAAGGATGGATCTCGGTCTTTCTTTAAGGCAATGATCCCCAAAGCAATTTCAAGCTTTTTCTTAGGGTCATGGATGTTTTGTATTCCAAAATCGATTTTGTATTCTAACCAATTCCAATACCACGCAATGATGTAAACCAAAAGCCGATGCTTGTTTTCGAAGTATCGATAAATAGAGGCTTCTGTTGAATCGATTGCAGTAGCAAGTTTTTTGAATGTGAATCCTTCAAATCCAAGTTCATCAATCAAAGCGATGCTCTCCTTTATAATTTTTCTCCCTAAATCTGTTTCCTGAGGATCCCTTTGAAAAAGATTCTCATTCATTAATAATTGCAATGCAGGCATACTATCAAAAAATTATATATTCGTCTCAAATATAATAGTAATACTATTAATAATGAATTATCTACTACGATATACGATAGATAATGTTTTGTTTTAGATAGATTAATTATTAAAAATGAAAGATTAACTTTATGTTAACACACCTTCTGACACGAGTCAATGTGGAACCGATACATTCATTTTTGATGTTGAAACCTAAAAACCCGCTTTGACTTGCTTGAAACACATAATGAACTATGATCTTACTCCATGTGATAGCGAAAAATGAAAAGCAAGCAGATGAAATTTCTGACTTTCTTTTGAAGAAGAATTTTGTCATTGACACCTTTCTGGTAAAAGGAACTGTGGAAACAAGAGCTAAAAATGCGTTGCAGTCAGAATCGGCGATATTGGTAACTGGAAGAACGCGAGCGCTATTATTCGATAAGATTGATAAGGCGATTCACAGCCATTTTACCGCTGACCCTCCGATTCTTTATTCAGTTCCAATCGTCAATATGGATTGGGATCACGCATCCGAGCTAGAAAAGAAATTGAAAATCTGAATCTTAAGAAAGCCCAGTAACTTTTCCTTCATCATCAATATCAATTTGTTCGGCAGCTGGCACTTCAGGTAGGCCGGGCATTCTAAGCATTTTCCCTGTTATCGGAATTACGAATCCTGCTCCAGCGGCGATTTCAATTTCACGAACTGTTAACGTAAAGCCGTTTGGACCTCCAACTAATGTTGCATCATCTGAAAAGGAACTTTGGGTTTTGGCAATGCAAACAGGAACATCTTCAAGGCCAAGTCTTTTTATTTTCTTGAGGTTCAATTTTGCCTTTGGAGCAAACTCTACTTTTCCTCCACCATATACATTCTTGTTTACAGCCTCAATTTTTTCTTGAACACTCATGTTCCACTCATAAGTCGGATTGAATGTTCCCTCGCACGTTTCTGCCGCCTCAACAACGAGTGAAGCTAGTTCAGCAGCTCCCTCGCCACCTTTTTCCCAGCCGTGACATTCGCATGCTGTAACATTTCTAGATTTACAATAATCAAGAACCGCATTTACTTCTTCATCGGTGTCTGATATAAAACGATTGACTGATACGACCATTGGAAGACCGAACTTATGAATATTGTCAATGTGCCTTTCCAGATTGATCATTCCGTTCTTTAAAGCTTCAACATCAGGTTGATTTAATTGATCTTTTGCTTTTCCGCCATGATATTTTAATGCTCGAACTGTTGTGACAAGAACGACAGCTTTAGGAGAGAGGCCGCCGTTTCGACATTTGATGTTTAGGAATTTTTCAGCACCAAGGTCTGCACCAAATCCAGCTTCTGTTACTACGTAATCACTCAGTGAAAGACCCATTTTTGTTGCAATCAATGAGTTGGTTCCTTGTGCGATGTTTGCAAAAGGTCCACCGTGGATGATTGCTGGATTTCCCTCTAGCGATTGAACGAGATTTGGTTTGATCGCATCCTTTAGCAATACGGTCATTGCGCCATGAGCTTTTAGATCGCGTGCATAAATTGCCTTGTTGTCGAAAGTGTCGCCAACATAAATATTTCCAAGGCGTTCTTTTAAGTCATGGAGATCTTTTGATAAACACAGAATAGCCATCACCTCTGAGGCAGCAGTAATATCAAACCCTGATTCACGAACATAACCATTGGATTTTCCACCTAAGCCGGTTACGATGTGGCGCAACGATCGGTCGTTCATGTCCATGGACCAACGCCAAGCCACTGTTCTCGGATCGATGTTCAGGTTATGATTTTTGCTTTGAATGTTATTGTCGATGAGAGCGGACAATAGGTTATTAGCTTTTTCAATTGCCGAGAAATCACCTGTGAAGTTCAGGTTGATATCTTCCATTGGAATCACCTGTGAATGTCCACCTCCGGTTGCTCCTCCTTTCATACCAAATACAGGACCGAGGGATGGTTCTCTCAAAACAGCTATTGACTGTTTCCCAATTTTGTTTAGTCCATCATTTAAGGCGACCGAAGTGGTGGTTTTTCCTTCACCTGCTGGGGTTGGGGTTGTAGCAGTAACAAGAATTAATGTATTCTCATTGATCTTTTTCTCATCAATGAAATCCAATGGAAGTTTCGCTTTGTATTTTCCATAGTGTTCAATGTCATCGGTAGTAAGGCCTAGGTTTTGGGCAATTTCATTGATGTGTTTCGGTTCAACCGCCTGGGCTATTTCAATGTCGTTCATGTAGAGTATTGGTTAGTGGCAGAATTTTATTATTCTGCGTGGCAATGTTATTTCATGGAGTTGGAATTAAAAAATTTTAGATTTTGGTATTTTACCCAAGCTAAGTTTCAATAAAATGTTAACCTACTAATCAACCAATCTACTATTCCGCTAATGCCTCCCACTTTTCCATGAGTTGTTCTAACTCTTGCTTCTTGTTCATGTACAAAGAATTCAGTTTTTCATATTGCTCAGGACTTTCGTACAATGCCGGCTCTGCCAATTGAGATTCCAAATCCGCTATTTCTGCCTCGTATTTTTCGATTTGAGCTTCCACTTGCTTCACTTCTTTCCTCTGTGCTTGCTCTTCTTGATTGTTCTTAGGCTTAGTATTTTCTTTTTTGGCCTTAGGCTTTGGTGCCTCTGGTTTTTGTTCTGAATTATTGTTTTTCTCTTTCCACCAGGAATATTCCTCATAGGTTCCAGGGTATTCCTTTATCTCCTTTCCTTCGATCCACCAAATCTTGTTTGCCACTTGTGAGATGAAATGTCGATCGTGAGAGACGAGTAGGAGAGTGCCTTCGTATTGTTGAAGTGCCTGGACCAAAATGCTGACTGATAACATGTCCAGGTGGTTGGTCGGCTCATCAAGCAGTAGAAAATTCGCCTCAGAAATCAATGTTTTTGCCAAAGCGACCCTGGACTTTTCACCTCCTGAAAGGACCTTGATTTTTTTGAAAACATCGTCATCTGAAAATAGAAAGCAACCCAGGACGCTTCGCAGTTCTTGTTCCGTTTTTCCAGTTCCTTCTAGTTTCAACTCCTCCAGCAAATCATTTTTCACGTCCAATGCTTCCAACTGATGTTGGGCATAAAAGGAATTAATCACATTATGACCGGTTTCGACTTTGCCGGTATGTGATTCTGTTCCGGCAATGATTCTCAATGCGGTTGACTTTCCTTTTCCATTGGCACCAATGAGTGCAATCTTGTCACCACGTTCTATCCCAATCGTTGAATCATTGAGAATTTCAAGATCATCGTATGATTTAGAAATATCGATCAATCGCTTGACGTGTCGCCCTGATTTGGTTTTGAAATTGAATCGAAAATTGACCTGTGCATTTTCATCGATCACCTGCTCGACTCGATCCATTTTCTCGAGCATTTTCATCTTCGACTGGGCTTGCTTGGCTTTGGTGGCTTTCGCCTTGAATCGCTCAATGAAACGTTCGGCCTGCTTTATCTTCTGTTGCTGGTTTTCAAAAGCGTTTTGTTGAAGCTCATTTCTTAGCGTCTTTTCTTGTTCATAGAAGTCATAATTTCCCGGATACACATTCAATTTTTGAAGGGAAACCTCAACGATCTTGTTAACTGATCGATTAAGGAATTCTCTATCGTGCGAGACAATGATGTAGGCACCTTCATACGACTGAAGATAGCTTTCAATCCACTGAATGGAAGGGAGGTCCAAGTGGTTAGTAGGCTCATCGAGCATCAGAAGATCCGGCTTTTCAAGCAATAGTTTCGCCAGCATCACACGCATCCTCCAACCACCTGAAAACTCGTTCAAGGGACGTTGGAGATCAGCTGTCTTGAATCCAATTCCCTCCAATATTTCTTCTGCCCGGGATTGCAGCACATAGCCTTCTTCAGCCTCAAATCGTTCTTGAAGTTTGGTTAATTTATCAACAAGGTCATCACTGTAGTTTTCCTCCATCTGTTTGATCACCTGGTCGATTTTCTTTTGAATTTCAAGTGTTGAGGCAAATGCCTGCATAGCAACAGATAAGATAGAATCTTCCGTTTGGAAGGAGAGTAGGTCCTGGTTTAAGAAACCGATGGTAGTTTCTTTGCTCTTCGAAATTTTCCCAGCCGTCGGTTGAGTTTCACCAATCATCATTTTCAGGAGTGTTGATTTTCCTGTACCGTTCAGCCCTATCAGTCCTATCTTGTCCTTTGGCCCAATGAAAAGGGAAGCTTCATCATAAAGCGGTCGATCTCCTAAATAAAATGAAAGATTTGTGATGTCAATCATGCCGCAAAAGTAATCTTCGCTACGTAGTTATCTAGTATTCTTGAAATGTTGGTTACTTAATTTTAAATTGGGCTCTCAAATTCCGAAACCATGTATAAAGCCCTCAGCATTTTTGCCCTCTTTTTCATTATTTCCTGTTCCTCTAAATCGCCAGAATCACCGGATGATGGTGCTTCTCCAGAGTCAGTGGATGAAAGCCCCGAATTAAACTCTATGGAAGGAATTCAGCTTGACGCACTCAATTTGCCTGCTGGATTCAAAGTTGATGTATTTGCCAGAGTCAACAATGCACGCTCAATGGCGCTAACCGATGATGGGACTTTGTTTGTTGCAAACCGAAGCGGTGATAAAGTTTATGCTGTGCGAGATACCGATGGAGATTGGAAAGCTGACGAACGCTACGTCATTGCAAGTGGATTAAGAATGCCAAATGGAGTGGCATTCAACAATGGTTCATTGTATGTAGCTGAAGTTGGAAAACTGTGGCGATTTGATAATATCCTTGATAACCTGCGTGATCCTCCTAAGCCAGTCAAAATCTATGATGATTATCCAAAAGACCGTCATCATGGATGGAAATACATTGCTTTCGGACCTGATGGAAAATTGTATGTTCCAGTAGGAGCTCCGTGTAATATTTGTGAAAGCAAGAACGAAATGTATGCTTCGATCACTCGAATGAATCCTGATGGTTCCGATCGGGAAGTATTTGTGAGTGGAGTAAGAAATACCGTAGGTTTTACGTGGCATCCAGATACAGATGAGATGTGGTTTACAGATAATGGAAGAGATATGCTTGGAAATGACTTGCCTCCATGTGAGTTGAATCGAGTTTCTGAAATGGGACAGCATTTTGGCTATCCTTACTGCCATGGCGGGGATCTCAAAGATCCTGAATTTGGCGATAAATTCCCTTGTTCAGATTTTGTTGTTCCAGCGCAAAATCTCGGACCACACGTTGCTCCATTAGGATTGAAGTTTTACACGGCAAACGCTTTTCCTGCTTCATATAAAAACAAGATATTCATCGCCGAGCATGGATCATGGAATCGTGATCAGGAGGTTGGTCATACAGGACATAAGATCACACTTGTAACCGAAGAAAATGGAGCAGGAGTGGCTTATGAAGATTTTGCTACCGGGTTTTTGAATACAGAAACGAATCGAGCGTGGGCCAGACCAGTTGATATCGTTATTGCTTCAGATGGGTCTTTGCTTGTATCCGATGATCTTGCCGGAACGATTTTTAGAATCTCGTACGAGGGATAAAGGGATTGTTGATTTTAGGATTGTAGATTTTGGGATTTACAGATTGATTACCTCACTTCGTTTTTTCTGAGAAATCCTAATACTCCTTCGTCGCTTTGGACTCTTACGTAACGATGATTTACGGCTACTACTTTCACTTGCTCATTGGAGTTAAGCGTATCAAGGTTGGAAGCTTGTCTTCTCATTTCTGACTTGAGAAATACATCTTTCGCAAGAATCACCTCTTTGCCTAGAAGTGTGGTATCCGGGACAAATGCCGGAGGTTTTGGGTATTCCGGAACGATGAAGTTGTAAGGATCGACAGGGCCATTTCTGTAAATTCCAAAATGGAGATGTGGTGGAGTAAAGCGGGCATTTCCTGTATTTCCTACAGTACCGATAGTGTCTCCAGGGTTTACGGTTTGATAACGCTCTACTAACTGTTCGTGAAGGTGCGCGAAATAAAGACTGTTACCAGTTTTATAATCATAGAGCCAAACAACCTTACCACCCAGCCCTCGAGTGCCCACAAAACGAATGGTTCCTTTTACCGGAGCAATAATTGGTGTGTGTCTTTTGGCAAAAATGTCCACGCCGTGATGTTCTCTTCTTCCACCATCTCTTGGATCACCAAAAAAGCTTAGTATGGCTCGTTTGTTTTTTCCAGCTACAGGAAACTCCAACGTAGGAACATTTTCAATGGAAATGCTGAAATCTCCACCTCTTAACAGTTCAGGTTGAAGTCTCAATAAGTAAGAGGCATCTCTTCTAGGTTGAAACGCCAACTGAAATGAACTATCGGCTGAAGCTACTTGTCTGAACTCATTTAATGAATCATTTTCAACCCTAAAAAGATCGATAAAAACACGAGTCGTGTCTTCTACTAAAAGCTTCAATTCCACCAAGACTTTTTGTCCTCTTTTAACATCAAATCTGTAACCCAAAGCATCAGGTTTGGTATCAGAAATCACAAAAGCTTCCTGGTAGGGGAGTCGTACTTTTATTTGATTTTCGAATGGCTTATCCGCTGCTTTTAGCCAATCTTGTCCAAGAGCAGTATTGATCAGGTTGGCCTGCTTAAGAGAATGCATGTATGCCTCATGGTCATTTCTTGGGTAGAATCGTTTAGGAACCTTTTCTTCTTTACAGCCCGATAGTAAGATAATCGTGATTAAAAAGAAAGATAACTTGGTTGGCATAAGGCATAATACGTGTTTCTATTGTTTCTGGTTAGTAGCTTTTTTGGTCTTACTTCTAATCACATCACTGTAGTGAAGGTATAAGGTGTTGATGAATGCCAAAATAACTCCTACACCAAGCACGATGTAGAAAATTGTGAAGACCTTGCCAGCGTCTGTAGATGGAGCAAAATCTCCAAATCCAATAGTGGTCAAAGTGATGAAAGAAAAATAAAAGGCATCCAGCCAGGTCCAACCTTCAAGATAGTGATAGACGACTGTGCCAATTATTAAAATGGCTATTACAGTTCCAATGAGATCACGGTATTCCTTGTCTTTGAGAAAAGATTTGAGTGTACTGAACAAAATCATGCACCAAAGGTGGTTTATTTTCTCTCAATGATCTCCCCGTATTTGTAAGTAATTTCTTCGATCGTATTTCCCTTTTTATCAAAATAGGTCCAGACTTTATGGCGCTTGTTCCTTACATACAATCCCGAAAATTCTGTCTGACCATTTTTATGAAATTGAGTGTAAACTCCATGAAACAAATTGAGTTCGTAAGAAGCTTCTGCCTTCAAGTCTCCATTGGGAAAATATTCTTTGTGAGTTCCGAATTTCTTCCCAAATCGATATTCTGTTTCTGAAGTTTTTTTTCCGTTTTCAAAAAGTGTAACTAGGCCATGCTTTTTTCCCTTCTCATACGTTTCTATTGATGCGGGACGACCTTTTGAATCATAGGTTTTCCAGGTTCCTTTTGGTAGCTCATTTTCCAATTGCTTTTCAGCGATGAGAATTCCTTTTTCGTTGTACTCTTTGATCTGGGAGTTTAAGCCTCCGTTTGAGTATGAAGATTCTAATCTTATTTTTCCATTGGAGTGATAATCAAGACTCTTTCCATACCTACTTCCCTTTGCGTATTTGTATTCACTTTTGATAGTTCCATTATCAAAGTAAACCAAGTAATCACCTTGCAAGCCTCCGTTCACATAGTTTCCATTGGATTTCAATTGGCCGTTTTCGTGATAAGTTTTTACAAAACCTGATTTGGCGCCACGTTCATTCAACGCTTCCATTTCAAGTTGGCCTGAAGGATAGAAGGTTTTGTACATTCCATCTAAGAGGCCACCTACATAATTGGCTTCCACCTTGACAGAACCTGATTCATAATATTGAGTAGTTTTTCCATTTGGTTTGCCATCCTTGTAGAAGGTTTCTTCTTTGATCTTTCCATTGGGAAAATAGGATTTCACCAATCCATCAGGCTTGCCTCCTGCAAATTGAGTTTCACCTAGCAAGTTGCCCTCAGTATCATATAAATTGATGGACCCAACCAGCGTATCATTTTTGAAAGTTGCTTCTTGAACAAGTTTTCCTTCGGCTGAAAAAACTTTGGTAAGGCCTTCTCTTAAATCGTTTTGGTACAATGTTTCCCTCTGGATGGTCCCGTCGGCATAGAAGTTCTTGAATAAGCCTTGCTTTTTTCCATCTTCGAAAAATCCTGTCACGATTTTATTTCCCTTTGGATCCAGCATGAAATAATCCCCGTCCACTCGACTGCTGTCATTTTCCAAAACAAGGTATTCCTCCTTTACTTTACCGTTTTCGTGGTACGTGGTGATTTTAGTCTGGGACCAAAGCGCAAATGGAAAAATGAAAATGAGTGGTAGAAGGAATCTCATCTATTAATCAAAAAAGCCTTACATCTAAACGTAAGGCTAATTTCAATATTATTCTTAACTAATTCAATCACGGGGTATTGGTAGGTCATGAAGTCTGAGAAACGATAACTTGTCCCAATAGCCACGTTGAAAAATGATTTGATCATTTTTGATCTTGAAAAAACCACATCCTCTTAACCCAAGTGGATCTTTCCATTCCAATATTGCCCAATCACCATCCTCAAATATGTTTTCAACTTGACAAACCATTTCAGCTTTTGAAAACTCTTCGCTGAACATTTGTCTAATGTTTTGACGCCCCTCAACTGGGTCTGAGTTCACCTGATGGTTGATGGCGTTCTCGTGGTACAAATTGGATAAGGCTAAAGCATCAGCTGAATTAAAAGTCTTCACCCATTTTTCAACTAATTCTCCAGGCGTCATTGTTGTTATACCTTTTCAATCACAATGGCAGAGGCTCCACCGCCACCGTTGCAAATTCCAGCAGCTCCAATCTTTCCATCTTTTTTGTCAAGCGCGGAAAGAAGTGTCGTAATAATTCTTGCTCCAGATGCGCCAAGCGGATGACCCATTGCTACAGCTCCACCAAGTACGTTTAACTTTTCAGGATCGAGGTTTAGTTTTTCTTGATTGGCAAGTGCTACTGCTGAAAATGCCTCATTAACTTCCCAAACATCCACATCATCGTGATCTACTCCCGCATGCTCCAAAGCTCGTGGAATAGCAAGTGAAGGAGCGGTTGTGAACCAAAGTGGCTCTTGAGCTGCGTCACCAAATCCTTTGATTTTCGCAATCAACGTCAATCCAAGTTCTTCAGCTTTTTCTTGGCTAACTAGAATCAAAGCAGACGCGCCATCATTAATCGTTGATGCATTTGCGGCAGTAACGGTTCCTTCTTTATCGAAGACAGGTCTTAAGGTTGGGATTCTATCGAAGTTGACATTTGAGAATTCCTCATCGGTGTCCATAACGATTGGATCACCTTTTCTCTGAGGAATTTCTACCGGTACGATTTCATTTTTAAAATCTCCAGCTTCAGTAGAAGCTGCTACTTTTTTGTAGGAGTTAATGGCATATTCATCCTGAGCTTCGCGGGAGATATTCATTTCCCTTGCTGTATTATCAGCGCAATTTCCCATCGCAAACTCATTGTAGACCTCCCAAAGTCCATCGTGCATCAGCCCATCAACCAACTGCCCGTGTCCATATTTATGCCCAAATCGTGCTTTTGGAATGTAGTAGGGAACATTCGACATACTTTCCATTCCTCCGGCTACTACCACATCGTTGATTCCCAACATAATTGTTTGTGCGCCAAGCATCACTGATTTCATTCCCGAAGAGCACACTTTGTTTACTGTTGTGCAAGGAACATTGTGACCGATTCCGGCACCAATGGCTGCTTGACGTGCTGGTGCCTGACCAAGGTTGGCAGAAAGAACATTACCCATGAAAACTTCATTTACTTCATCTGCACTTACACCTGATTTTTCGAGTGCCCCTTTGATGGCAAATGTTCCTAGTTGTGTAGCGGTGAATCCTGATAATTTGCCTCCAAAACTTCCGATCGGTGTCCTTATGGCAGATGCAATAAATACTTCTTTCATATTCTAGGTTTTATAAGGGTTTAATGTTTTATAGGTTAGAAAAGTTCAGATATTGATTATGATCCAATAGGTAAAGTTGAGACAATCGGCATTAATTGACAATTCCTGATTCCCAATTGTTATCTACCAGTCTGGTTTGCCACTTGGAGGACGTTCTGTGGCCTTTCTTTTTTGTTGCTGAAGGTATTGAATCTCGTTGTTTTTCATGGCTTCAAGAATCATACGAGCTTTTTCTTCGCTGATATTCATTTCCTTCAGCTTTTCCTTGGTCATCTCTTCCTTGGATTTTTCAGCTTCTTGCTCCTTTTCTTCACCTTCTTTTTGCTCTTGGTTTTCTTTTTCTTCTCCTTCCTGCTCTTCTTGAGATTCTTGTTCTTCTCCTTCTTGATCTTTATTCTCTTGATCCTGGTTTTCCTGGTTTTCTTGATTCTCCTGGTTTTCCTGATTTTCGTCTTCTCCGTCCTGATTCTGTTGGTCTTGTTGCTGCTGCTGTTGTTGCTCTTGCTCCTCGATCAATTTCTTAACTACTTCATAGTTATATCTGGCTTGCTGATTTGCCGGATCAGCTTTGATGGCTGACTTCAATTGCTGTAGTGATGCTTCCAGTTTGCCTGCGTCTTTGTTCATCACACCAAGCTGTTGGTAGGCAATGGATTTTAATCTATTGTTTGTCGACGCACTTAATGTGTTATAATGAGACTTTGCTGTTGCAGTATCCTTAATGTTGTAGTAGGAGTGAGCGAGGTTCAGTTTGATCTCGTCTTCATCTATACTTAAGGAATCTCTAAGTGTGATATAGTTTGAAATGGCTAGATCATAATTTCCATTTAAAAAGGCTTCCTCAGCGGCACGCTTTAGTTTATTGACCTTAGCAATATCTCTCGGGTCATTAGAGAAAAGGGCTAATAATATGACTAAAAAGTATTTCATAATCTGATCAACTTCACACTGATTAGAACGTCAAAAATCATAAGAAGTAGCGCTAACCCCAAAAAATAATAATACCTGTTTTGAGTCGCATCCACTTGCTTTGCATCCCGCAATTCTCCTTCGATACGATTGATGGCACTTATCAAACGTTCTACATCGTTTCGGGATTCATTGATTTCAAAATATTCCCCATCGGTTTTATCCGCTAGGTCTTCCAAGGATTCTGAATTCAGCCGTGTAGTTACTTCATTCCCTTGTTTATCCTTTTTGAACCCATTTCTGGTCAAAATTTGGCTTCCTCCGTCTGTTCCGACTCCTAGAGTAAATAGCTTGATTTCTTCAGCTTCTATATCGTCGGCAATTTCATCTGTGTTGTCCCCAAAGTCTTCTCCATCACTTATGAGAATGATAATTTTTGACTTGGAGCGAGTCACAACCGTGTCGTCTGCAGTCAATTTTTCCAGTGCCATTTCCAGTGGAGGACCGAAATCGGTCCCGAAGTTTGGAACTAAACCCGTATTCAGCGTCTGGATAAACAGGTTTAGGGCGTTGTTGTCGTAGGTGAGCGGACATTGCATGTAAGCTTCATTGGAAAACATGATCAGTCCGATTCGATCTGAGTTAAATGCTTCAACAATATTTTTCAGCTCAAATTTCACTTTTTCCAATCGTGTAGGTTGAACGTCAAATGCATTCATAGATTGGCTAAGGTCGATACAAAAAAAGATGTCTTTTCCGACTGTTTTTATTTCACGAGTAGCATCACCGAAACTGGGACCAAGTAGTGCTACAATAAGTAAGATGAAATAAATGGTGCGGAGTAAGAGTTTAAGTATAACTCTGTAGAATGGAAGGCTGAGTCTTTGAGTAGTCCGTATTACTCGAACGACAAAGACAAGATATAAAACTATAAAGGCGAGGATAAAAACTATCTCCAGCGTTCCAATCGAATATGCCCAGTTCATTGGCGCGCTAAATTATAGAAGTAGGTGAATTTGCCTACAAGGATTTACATTAATTAACTTTTTTTAATGATGAAGCGTTGATTTGTGCCGTGAGGATCAATGGATTGCCTTGCGAACTCTTGCAAGAGCAAATGATCTGCTGAAATTGTAGATAGCTTGGGTTAAAAATATCTAGGTCTATATAGTAATCATTACCATCTACTTGAAGGCGTTTTAGTTCTTTGTTTTCATCATCGAAGAATTTCTCTTCTATCAGTTTTCCAATGAAGAAATCTTGGTCTCGGCATGGAATGGTTGTCGAAACATACAATTTGTTCTGTTCCTGATAGTAGGAGATTTCAGGACTTTCTTTTCGATTCCCGTTTAGTAGAAACTCTTTCAATCCAATACCTGGATTCCCATACCCATAGGGGATTAAAGCTTTTTGACTTCCGTTTCTATAATACACTTTACGAATTCCATGTAGCCTGTCATTTTCGTAGGGGGTTTCAGCATACAACTCACCAGTTTCGAAGTACTTTTTGGAGTAACCGTGGCGCTCACCATTTACATAAGGCATTTCAAGCTGGACTGTTTCGCCATCCTTGTAGTAAAGCAATGATTTTCCATGCTTTATACCCTTTATATAATGGATTTCCGTCTTAAGCTTTCCATCACTCGCATAGGATTTTACAAGACCATTCTTTTCTTCTCGATTCTCCGATTTTTCAATGGCTTCATTGAGACGGTCTTCATCAACTTCTACGGAACTGAAAACGAAAATTAGAATTGTGATGCTGAGAAAGACCCACAAGATGTTATGATACTTAAACTTCATTCAATTAACAATATTAGTTAGTTCGAGGGTTTTAGGAAATGAACAAGCCAAAATGTGTTAGTTAGAACGAAATCGAAAGGAAAATATTCGATTGAATGATACAAGGATGTTCCCACTATTAAATCCTAGTTGTATCGATTTTTTGGAGCACTTCAAACCTGCATTATTTGTGCCATTCGTGTAAATGGGATGCAACATTGTTGCATGTTATTCACGCATACGATACTATTGCATATGCAGTTTTAAAACTCAAAATAGGATTTCTTATGTTGGAAGCGATTAACTTATCAAAGTCCTACCACGATCATGAAGCACTGACTGATTTGAACCTCTCTGTAGCACCAGGAGAAGTTTTTTGTCTGTTGGGTGCAAACGGTGCTGGTAAGACCACCACCATTAACTTGTTTATGGGTTTTATCTCACCGGATGGGGGGCAAGTTAAGGTCAACGATCTGGATGTTGTATCCAATCCAGCTGAAACCAAAAAACACCTGGCTTATATCCCGGAAAACCTCAACTTATATGGCAATTTGACTGGTCTTGAAAACTTGCAATTTTTTTCAGGATTGGGAGGTGAAAAAGCCGATAAATCTTCAGCAGAAGCATTGTTATCATCGGTTGGACTGCAATCAGATGCTATCCACAAACGAGTTTCGCAATACTCTAAAGGTATGCGACAGAAGGTGGGTGTAGCTATTGCAAAAGCAAAGAAGGCGGGCAACTTGCTGTTAGACGAGCCTACTTCAGGGTTGGACCCCCAAGCAAGCAATGAATTTGCTCAATTGTTGCAAGAAATGCGGCAAAATGAGGTATCCATTTTGATGGCAACTCATGATCTTTTTAGAGCTAAAGAAAGTGGGACCAATATTGGTATAATGAAAGCGGGTAAGCTGATCCATTCGTTGAAGAGTGACGAGATCTCTCTTACAGAGTTGGAGCAATTGTATTTGGAAACCATGAAAACTGAAAGTTATGCTGAAGCTACTCATTAAAAAGGAGTTCCTCACGGCGTTGAGGGACATTCGCTTGCAAGTATCTGGAACCGTACTTCTTATTCTAATGCTGACTGCAGTGCTTGTAGGAAGACAGGGACAGAAACAGATTCATGAAGAGCGCGAAAAGGCCCAATCTGCTATGTACGATAAGTGGGTTAATCAAGGGGCCAAACATCCTCACAGTGCAGCGCATTATGGACAATTCGCATTTAAGCCAAAACCGGTATTGAGTTTTCTAGATATTGGATTAGATAATTACACGGGAATTTCCGTCTTTCTTGAAGCTCATAAGCAAAACGAAATTTTGTTCAGTGCTGCTCAGGATAGCAATGGAATGACTCGCTTTGGGGAAATGACTGCTGCATTGATTTTGCAGGTTTTACTTCCACTGCTTATCATTTTTCTGACCTTTAATATTTTCAGCAAAGAACGTGAGGAGGGGACTTTACGATTGATACATGCGCAGGGGTTGTCGATGCGGCAGCTTTTTATGGGCAAAGTATGGGGAACATACCTCATGGTTCTGCTGATTTTTCTTCCTGTCATCCTGATGGCTTATTTGATGTTGGATCAACAATCAGCGAGTATGGACCCTACTGTCAACACAAAGTTTATGCTACTCGCAGCAGGGTATTCGCTTTACTTTTTGGTGTTCGTATTACTGTGTGTGCTTATCTCAGCTTTTGCCAGAAATTCGGGCATATCATTGATCGGGTTATTAGGTCTGTGGATTATCTCATGCATTATTTTGCCAAAGGCTACTTCCAACCTTGCCGACAAAGTTTATCCTACTCCCACTCAATTCGAATTCACTCGAACAATAAAAGAGAAGGTAAGAAACGGAATTGATGGTCACAATCCATCTGACTCAAGACTGGCTTCATTACGTGAAAAGGTTCTAAAAGAATATGGTGTTGAAACGATTGAAGAACTACCAGTTAATTGGAGTGGTATTGCTATGCAGGCTGGTGAAGAATACACAGATCAGGTTTATGATCACGAGTTTACCAAGGTGGAAAACATTTTCAAAGAACAGAACAAAATATCTGAATGGGCTGGATTTATAAATCCTTATCTGGCTGTCAGAAACCTTTCTATGTCACTTGCCGGTACTGATTTTTACCATCATGTAGCATTTGCCCGAGCGGCGGAGAACTACCGAAGGCAATTTGTAAAGGTGATGAACAAGGATATGGAGTTGAATCACAAACCAGGAGTTGCTTATGGCGACTACAAAGTTGGAGAAGAGATGTGGACAAGTATTCCTGCGTTTAAATACGACCTTCCGGACCCTATTAGTATTCTTTCCAATCAATGGAGAAGTATTGCGGCTCTTTCATTATGGTTGATTGGCTTATTTTTCCTTTCATCAGCGTATGCTGCAAAAATTCCTAAACTATGAGGACGATACTACACATACTTTCCTTCGAATGGAAAACGTTGTGGCGGAGCAATACGCTAAAAGTTCTAATGCTGGTCACGCTAGGTGCCGGAATCTATGGCATTTATTTTGGCAAGTTTGAAATAGACAAACAAAATGAGCGAATTGCATTTGTCAAGGATTATGAAAGGGAAAAATTTGATAGCCTTCTGGTATGGGCTCGTTTGGATACCACCATAACAGAAAATAAGGAGAAATATGAACAGGCTGTTTCACCTCAAGGGGTGGGTTATACATTACATTTTGCTTATTGCATTGCAAATCAACCTGCACCTACTGCAGGTTTGTGTTTAGGGCAGCGCGACTTATATCCGTCTTACTATCGAATTACGATGACAGACTTGTCCCGCCAGATGAATACTGGGGAACTTGCCAATCCAATGAAGCTTTTGACTGGAAATTTTGACCTTTCTTATGTTTTTGTATTTCTGTTTCCCCTTCTCATTATCGCGTTGTTTTATAACCTCTATGCTGGTGAGAAAGAAGGAGGAACACTTTCATTATTACAATCGCAATCAGTTCCACTTAGGAGTATCTTACTGAGCAAAGCGTTGATGCGGATGCTAGTTGTTTTTGGATTGGCATTTCTTCTTTTAGTATTAGGCTTTGTTCTTCAAGGTATCACGTTAGGAGATAATTCAGGACTTCTTTTTCAGTGGTTGGTTGTTGTTTTTGGGTATTGTTTGGTTTGGATGATTCTAATGGGTGCCATTGTTGCATTGAGAAGAAGCTCAGCATTAAGTGCCATGCTCGGGTTTGGATTATGGCTCATATTTACCCTTATTACTCCAACATTGATTAATCTTTTTGTTCTTGCGAATGAGCCACTCCCAAATCGAACTACAATGATTCATGAGTTAAGAGAAGAGAGCGGTAAGAACTGGGATAATCCTAAGTCATATGTTTTGAATCAGTTCTATCAAGAAAAGCCGGAATTTAATGATGGAGACTCAATTGACTTTTATAAGTGGTACTATGCCAGTTTTGCGGTGCTTGATTTGAAAGCGAAGGACATGAAAGCTGGATTTGAACAGCAAGTAAACAAAAGAAATACACTATTAGAAAAGTGGATGTGGCTCGCACCCGCAGCTATTGTTCACAATGGTCTTTCGAAACTTTCCAATACCGATAGTGATAGCCAAAAGGATTTTATGCGAGAAGTTGAAAAAAACCATACTGAGCTAAAGAACATTTATTACACCAGAATTTTTGCGAAAGAGCAGTTTTCCATACAGGATTTAGAAAATATTGAACGACGATTATGATAAACCCAAAAGAATCCATCTCACTTGATCGAGCTGGCGTATGTGCCTCCATGCTTTGTATGGTGCATTGTATACTTGTTCCAGTTTTGTTTGTGCTAGGTGTCGATTCAATTATTTGGATGATTGACCAGGAATGGATTGAACTAACGTTTATTGGATTGTCCCTCACGATCGGATTGATCTCATTTCTAGGTGGATATGTCCGTCACAAACAACATTTTGTTCCCGTGCTTTTTGTAGCGGGATTCTTACTTCTTGTTAATGGTGAAGCAGTCAGCAGCCTTTGGCTTGCGATGAGTTTGTCTGTGGCAGGTGCAACGGTGATTGCATATGCTCATATTCAAAATATTAAATGGAAAAACCATGCATCTGCTCGCTAGTTGCTTAGTTACTCTTTCATTTCAGGTTTCAGGCTGGGAAGTTTTTGAAGATACTCAATTCAAATGGCAATACGCAGAAAAGTTAGGAACAAGTATTGAGGTTCCGATATTCAATCCAGAACTACGTTTGAAGGATGGGTCTGAAGTACAACTAACAGGATTTTACTTGCCACTGGAGCTTGATGGAGGACGTATCGTTATTTCGAAACTTCCGTACGCTTCTTGTTTTTTTTGTGGAGGTGGAGTAGGACAAGAGTCTGTTGCTGAAGTGGAATTCAGTACACCACAGCGACCATTTAGAATGGATGAAATAATTACTGTCAAGGGTCGACTGAAACTTAATCAAGATGATTATGACCACCTCGTTTTTATATTAACCGATGCAATCTTAATTCAGTTATGAAAAATACAATTATTATCGTTATCACATGTTTCTTGATCGCTTGTTCTGGTCCAAAAGAAAATCCGGTACTTGCGGAAAGTTTTGAAATCCATAAATCCACCATGAAGCTCAGTAATGGTATAGCGGAAAAAATTAAGCGAATGAATGATCTTCTTGACAACCTTGAGGAAGATGAAATGTACTTGAAAGATTCGCTAGGAGTTCTAAAGCAAAACTATATTGATTGGGAAGCATCCGTTGTAGAAGTTCCCGGGTATGAGGACGAAGATCATGGTCATCACGATCATGAGGGCCACGATCACGATCATGAACATGATCACGACCACAGTCCATCTCCAGATCTGACTCCTGAAATGGTTCTTGAAATACAGAAGGAACTCAATAAAGGTGTTATTCAACTAGATCAAAAAGCTCAATCTCTAGTTGATGCGTTCGAAGCTGCGGTAAATCCATAAGAGTAATGAACTTACTGTTGAATGTTAAGACCTCTTTGCGTGGCATCAGGAAAAGGCCAGCGATCGCTGCAGTGGTCATATTCACTATTGCAATTGCTACTAGTACAAGTATTGTAGTCTATAGTTACATTGATGCGCTTTTGCTTTCTCCATTGCCTTTCAAGGATTCCAATCGATTGGTTCAGGTCCATTCGATAAAAGGCGACGAAAAAGGATATTTATCACATCCGGAATTCCTGGACATGCAAAAGGAATTGACCAGCATCGAGGGAATTGCAGTCTATCGCGACGGAGGACGATATAATCTAAGTGGCGATGGAAAACAGCCTGAAGATCTCACCGTAACGTTCGCATCCAGCAATCTATTCAGTATTCTTGGTGTAGATCCTGCCATTGGAAGTCATTGGCCCGAGACCATCGACAAGCGTGGGTCGCACACAATAATGCTGACACATGATTTTTGGGAAAGGCGTTTTGACGGAAAAGAAGAAGTTGAAGGATTGGAAATCACACTGGATGGGTTCAAGTACTCTAACTACGGGGTGATGCCAGAAGCTTTCAGTTTCCCCGGAAGAGTTGAGGGTTTTCGCTCCATTGCCTACGCTGATTTTGTTGTAGATGCTAGAGATTTCCGATCAGAGATTGGCCTTGCTCGACTAAAGCCAGGAATAACTATTGAACAATTCAATGAAGAGTTAAATCAATTTGCAGAGCTTCAAGAACAAAGACACTTTAAATCAAATCATGGGATCACTTTCATTTCGACTCCTTTGTCGGATTTGTTTCTCGGAAGTATAGACAAGTACTTATTGTTGATAGGTGCAGCTGTTGTTTTCTTGCTTATCATAGCCACGGTTAACATTTCAAACCTTATTGTTAGCCAGGCGATTCGTAAAGGAAGAGAAACAGTAGTCCGTAAAGTTCTTGGTTCATCCAATGTCCTAATCGTTAGAGAATTTATTATCAACTCGACGATACTTTCTGTGATAGGTAGTCTTTTTGGTTTATTGCTTGCCGGAATTTTTATTCGATTGGCCAACGATTTAGTCAACCCATATCTTCCACATTGGATTGAAGTAAGTATTGATCAAAACGTACTGTTATACACTTTTCTGTTGGCACTTTTGCTAGGATTTGTAACTGGAGTAGTTCCAAGATTCTTTCTTTTCTCAAGTGATGATCTTCATGAAAGACTAAAAGATGGACAGCAGACTACAGGCAGCAAAAGACAAAACGGCATTCAAAAAGGGTTGGCCATTCTGCAAATTTTTGTTTGCGTTTTGCTTCTAATAGGTGGTGGTCTTCTATTCAAAAGCTTTAGCGCTGCACAACAAGCCAATCTCGGTTACAATACCAATCAACTGATCACCTTTCGAATCGCACTGTCATGGTTTAAATATGGAGGTGATGAAAAGAAACGAGCTTTTTTCGAATCGAGCTTAAAAAAGATTGAGGAAATCCCCGGAGTAAAAGCTGCGGCTCTGAACTCAGCTCTACCATTGTCTGAAGTTGTGAAAACCAATACAGATTCTCAATCGCTGTTCACTGTTGAAGGACAGTCTACGAATGATCAATCAGAAAATCCTTTTGTGAGTATTCAGCGCGTTACGCCCAACTACTTTAAAACTATGGATGTCAATATCCTCCGTGGTGAATCCTTTGATTATTCAGATCATTTTTCCAATGAGTTAAGGGTTGTCATTGATGAACAATTGGCGACAAGAATATGGCCAGATGAAAACCCTGTTGGGAAGCGTCTGAAATTAGGCAATTTCGATTCTGAAATGCCATTCCTGAGAATAGTCGGAATTGCCGAAAATGTCAAGCATCAAAGTATTATAGATCACAACAATCCAAGCATATACCTGTCGCTATTGTCATATCCAGACACCGATGCTTTTTATGTCGTAGATACAGACCTCCCGCTTTCTCAACTGGAGTCCAAACTGAGCAATGTCATTTTATCACTGGATGAAAACCAACCAACTTTCGAATACATGGAAATGGTGGAACATGTTGAAAAAACTAATTGGCAATCTAAAGTTACAAGCTCTTTGTTCCTAACTATCGCGACGATTGGAAGCGTGATTGCGGCCATTGGTCTATTTAGCATCATGTCCTTTATACTGGTTTTGAAAGTGAAAGAACTGGCTTTAAGAAAGGTTTTGGGAGCAAACGACCAGAGTATTTTACTGTTGGTACTAAAGGACTTGTTTAGCATTTCAGGTATTGGAATTGGACTTGGTTTAATACTCGCGCCTTTTATTCTTCGTCCGATACTTCCATTTCTATTTGAAGTTGAGTTGATCGACATCTCCACCTATCTAATTGTGGCGATTAGTCTCGTCATTCTATCTGTTATTGCTGCTTTTGCCCCATCTTGGCGAGCGTTGTTTGTTAATCCTGTGACTGTATTAAGAAAAGATTGATCGACTATGAAGCTTTTTGAGCACTTTCTTCGCTTAAATGATGTTAATACCTCATAGGAGGAGTATAGGTGATTTTGAGAATAAAAAATGAAAAGACAACACGTCCTTATTTAAAGGGAAAAAAGAAGAAGAATGCAACTACTAAAGAAAAGAAAAAAGTTACCTGTGACGGTACTCAGTGGGTTTCTTGGAGCAGGGAAAACTACCTTACTAAATCATGTGCTTAACAATAGAGAAGGCCTGAAAGTGGCTGTTATTGTTAATGATATGAGTGAAGTAAACATTGATGAAAAATTGGTTGCAAATGGGGCTAAGCTTTCAAGAACTGATGAGAAGCTCGTAGAAATGAGCAATGGCTGCATTTGTTGCACCCTCAGAGAAGACTTGATGATTGAAGTGGAGAAGCTCGCTAAAATGAACAAGTTTGATTATCTACTCATTGAGAGTACTGGTATTTCTGAACCAATTCCAGTGGCTCAGACTTTTTCGTTTGCGACTGGAGACGAGCTATATGACCTCACTCAAATAAGTGAGCTTGATACAATGGTGACAGTGGTCGATGCGTTCAATTTCTTTAAAGATTTTGGTAGCGCCGATACTATTTTGGACCGAGAAATGACCGACGATGAAGAAGATGATCGTTCTATTGTAAATCTTCTGACTGATCAAGTAGAATTTGCCAACGTGATCATACTCAACAAGTCTGACTTGGTCACAGATGATCAGTTGGGGTTATTGGAAAAAACGTTGTACAAGCTTAATCCTACAGCGAAAATCATACGAACTACACATAGTAAGATTGACCCACGGGAGATTCTCAATACAGGACTTTTTGATTATGAAATCGCTGAGCAATCAGCCGGATGGCAGAAAGAATTGGAATTAGCTCAAAAAGGTATTGCTCATAATCCCGAGACCGAAGAATACGGTATTGGTTCCTTTGTCTACCAGAATTCGAAACCTTTTCATCCGCAGCGTTTTCTTGAATATGTAAGTCAGGATTTTCCTACCGCCATCATTAGGAGTAAGGGAATATTCTGGATCGCGTCGAGACCCGACAAAGCAATTTTATGGAGTCAGGCAGGTGGCTCTCTCAAAGCGGAGATTTATGGACGATGGTGGGCCAGCGTTCCTATGAAAGAACGAGCAATGAGTCAAGCCTACATTGAAAACCAGGCTTTAATTCAGGAAAAGTGGGATAAGAAATGGGGTGATCGAATGAATGAACTTGTGTTCATCGGTCAGGATATGGACAAAGAAAAAATCATCGCTGACCTGAATGATTGCTTATTAATGGATTATGAAGTTGCTGGAATGGAGTCTGGTAACGGGTTTCAGGACGAGTGGCCGATATAGATTGTTTTATTTTTTGATTTATGCATGCACTTGTTAGTTTATTAATTGTTATTTCTTCCCAGGTATCAGGTTGGGAGATTTTTCTAGACACTCGTTTCGAATGGCAGTATGTAGATCAATTGGGCCTGGAAGCTGAAATTCCAATTTTTGATGATAAAATAAAGGCTCTGGAAGGAAAAGAAGTAACGATTACAGGCTATTATCTTCCGGTTGAAATCGAAGGAGGCAGAATAATCATTTCCAAATTTCCCTATGCGTCGTGTTTCTTTTGCGGAGGAGGTGGAGGTCTAGAATCAGTGGCCGAAGTTCAATTTGAGACTAAACAAAAGCCATTTGATTTGGATGAACTACTTACCATAACAGGGCGATTGGTACTAAACAAGGATGATTATGGACATCTTGTTTTCATCCTCACTAATGCTTCAGTTAACGAAATATGAGACTACTTTCTGAGCTTTCATTTCTTGGATTAAAGACTAAATCTCCACGTCAAGTCGTTAGCGATAAGTGGGCTGACAGAGATAAGATCAATGAATCAGATGTCAATCTTTTTTGCTGGAAAAGATCAATGGAAGCAGAGGTATCTGACTTTCTTGTGAAGGTGATAGATAGGCAACCCAAACCTATCCAATTTCATTCCAATCTTGAAGAACTAGGTGACAACATCGAGTTGGCGAAACAAAAATGGACGTGGAGCGACCTGGAACCTTTAGATCTTTTTTGGGAGGATTTGAAGATGCTAATTAGCGACTTCCTTACATTTTCTGAGCACAAGTCAGGTACGATCCATTTGAAGGTCATTGACAACAATGCTTGTACCAAATTTCATACGGATGGTTATACGCTCAGGCTTTTTACAACCTATTATGGAGAAGGAACAGAGTGGCTACCAGAAAAAGCTGTAAATCGCTCAGGTCTTGGTAAAACCAATGAACAGATAGTAAAAGACCCATCGCAAATTCAACAAATGGAGGCGTTTGAAGTAGGTATCTTAAAAGGAGAAGTTCCTAACAGCCATAATCGTACGAAAGGCATTGTTCATCGTTCGCCTGAGATAGTAGGGACTGGTGAAAAAAGAATCATTTTAAGGATCGATATATGAATCGAACTCCTGTTCATATCATTACCGGTTTTTTAGGTTCGGGAAAGACGACTTTTCTAAATCATTTTATTAAAGAACGCCTTCCTGAAAGGATTTTTGTCATAGAGAATGAGTGTGGAGAAACCAATGTGGATGGTGCATTAGTAATGGATGGAGTGGAAGAGGTAGTTGAGTTAAGTGCCGGATGTCTATGTTGTTCGCTTGCGGATGGACTTCTTGATATATTGGAAGAGGCTAGCAAGAGAAGAGATCAATACGATCGACTAATCATAGAAACTACAGGAATCGCGGACCCAAGCTCCATTCTCCAAGTTTTTCTTGAGGACCCAAGAGTAGAGAAGGTTTTTGAATTGCAGCAGGTGATTTGCCTTGCAGATGCTGGCCTAGTCGAAGAATGGATCACAGAAGCGGAAGAAGCACTTCGCCAAATTGCAGTGGCGGATGTAATACTGCTGAATAAAAAAGATACAGTTTCAGCTGAACAGCTCTCACGTACTAGTGAGGTGATGCATGGCATAAACCCACAAGCCAAGACATTCACAGGTCAAAAAGGACAATTTCCAATTGATGAGATATTATCAATCGGAACGAGCAAACCGGAGACCATAGAAAACTCAAAAGTTTCTCATCACCACCACCATGAACATGGATCCGAGGAAAACAACAGTCACAAGATCACTACGTTCACATTGACGTTTCCAAATCCGCTTGATCTCAACCACTTACAATTGGAATTAAATAGGATTGTACACTTGTATCGGAGCCAGGTTTATCGAGTTAAAGGCTTCATTGCCATTCCCAATTATCCAAACCGAGTGATTTTGCAATCTGCTAGGAGTACGTTTATAGCGACTGATGGTTCTCCATGGGAATCTCCTGATCAAAGGGAAGGCAAGCTTGTATTCATCGGACGTGGATTGAAAAAGGCCGCTTTTGAGAAGATGTTCAATAGGCATATGGTGGAGGTCGGTCAGGTCTGAGATTTATAATAGAAGTGAAATGCTAAAAAACGCCGAGATTAGTATTAGAAGCAGAAGATCCTTCATTCAGAAAACTGCTGCTGGAATGGCGTTGATTTCAATTGCTCCAACGGCTTTTGGAAATATTGTTACAGGGCATAAGGCTGCTCCACAAAGCAAGCCATGGATCGAACTTTCCAAAAGTGCATACCTGCATAACGCTGCTCAAATCAGTCGAATGGCTGATGGAAAACCAGTGGTTGCAGTTCTAAAAAACAATGCCTATGGTCTTGGCGGACCTGAAGTTTCGAAAATTCTAGATCAATCTAAGGACATATTTGGAATGGCAGTTGTTAAGGATTCCACTGCTTTAGAAATGAGAACGGCCGGTGTTTCAAAACCCATTTTGTTAATGGGTGATTTTGATATGGATTTAGCTGACGAGTTGATAGAAAAGAACATCACCTTGAGTGTATACTCAAAATCTTCATTGGATAAGATTTTGAAGATTGGGGCATCAACTATCAAGGTCGCACTTTACATTGATACGGGTTTGGGGCGCATGGGAATTCCATACCGAGAGGCTGTTGAAATAGCTGAAGAAATTAGCAAGTACAAACAGCTGTCCATTGAACAAACGTTCTCAACACTTACAACTCCAAAGGATTTTGCGACTGAACAAATTGCTCGATTTGAGGACATCATCACCAAGCTTGATCAGAAGGGAATTTCTACTGGTTTAAAACACTTGGCACCTTCATATTCTTTACTTGATTTGAAGAATTCTCATCAGGAGGCGGTGAGGCCTGGCATTCTGCTACACGGGTCATTTCCATTGGCACATATGGACCAAGCTGCCAATTTTCCATTGAAAGTTTCTTATCGACTAAAGGCACCTGTCATCAGACTTGAAAAGTTGAAAGCTGGCGATACCATTGGTTTTTCCAGATTTTACAGAGTAGAAAAAGATGAGTGGATTGCGACCTTACCTATAGGTTGGGCCGATGGATACTACAGCGGAGCAGAAAATGGAGCACTAGTATTACTTGATGGAAAGCTATTTCCTGTAGTCAATGTGAATGCAAGTCATGCAAATATTTCACTTGGTGCCAAAACAAAAATCAAGGTGGGAGATGTAGCCACCTTAATTGGACCTGATCATCCTGAAATCACGCCAGAAGGATTTGGTAAACTGGTCAATGGCCACAATTACCTTCAAATCAATTACAAGGAGTCTATTCCAAAAAAGATCTATGAGAATTTTTAAAGCACTCTTGCTTTTGATAGCTGCAAATTGTGTAAGCGCTCAAGAGGAGTGGTTTAAATTGGATGACGGTTCGAGGCTGAACCTTGAAGTAGCAGGTGATGGTCAGGCGATGATCTTTATTCCAGGGTGGACAATGACCCATAAGTTCTTCGATAGACAAAAAGAATTCTTTACTGAAGATTATCAGGTCATTGCATACGATCCAAGAGGGCAGGGTAGATCGGACAAAACAATGTCCAAGAATACATACGCTGATCATGCGAACGATCTAAGACAAATCATTCTTGGAAAGAATCTGAGTAAGGTGATTCTTGTCGGGTGGTCGAACGGTTGCCTGACAATGTATGAGTACTTAAAGTCGTATGGAGTTGACCGGATCAGCAAAATGGTTTTTATCGACGAGCCCCCTAAATGGATTGGAGATGTCGATACGGAATGGGTGTATGGCAGTTTTGACGACTATAGAAGTAGTTTAAAAGGATTGATCACCAATCCATCGGATCCAGATGGTATTATTGATTGGATGCTCAATGAGCCAGTTGAACCTGATGATAGGAACTGGATGAAAAAAGAAATTCTAATGACTCCTCGTGACATAGCCATTCGATTGTACATTGATGGGCTTATTTCTGATTACACTTCCGAGGTGAGAAATTATACTTCTGATGTTCCTTCCATGTTCATGGTTCGTTCTTCATGGTATGAAAAAGCAAACAGCTGGTTAGACAAAAACGCTCCAGCGTCAAAGGTTCAGAGTATTTCAAGTCATGCCATGTTTTGGGAAAAATCTCAAGAATTCAATGAGCTGTTGCTAGGTTTTCTGATGGATGAGTAGGACCAACGATATCCGTTTGAATTGTCATTCATTGCTAAAAATGTCGTTCAAATCAAATTCTTGATTTTTCTGATTTAGTAAGCGTTGCTTGAATTTTATTCAAGACAACATTATGAAACAGACTACTTTTTTCTTCATTTCTATTTTTTTATTGACTGTTGGAGCTTTAAGTCAACCCAAATACGCTTCCAAGGAAACAAAGGAAGTCATTCAAAAAATGATTGAAGCCCACGGAGGTTATGATAAATGGGACCAAATGAAGACACAATCATTTACTACTATCATGCATAGCGAATCTCTTGGGTTGCTTAGGTTTTGGATCAATGATCAGGTGGTTGATATGCAAAAACGAAGGTCTTACCAGGATTGGCCGTTGGTTCGTTCCAAAATGACATTTGATGGAGAAAAAGTTTGGTCAGTGGATTGGAGAGTAGGAAACCCTCCAGGACATCAACATTCGGTTTTCTTTTACTACTTAAATCTTCCCTGGCTTACACAAGATGATCATGTCACTCTTGGTGAATCCAGTCTCATGGAGCATAAAGCTTTTGATAATAAGGTGTACAAAGTCGTAATGGGCTTTAGTAAAGTGCCAACGGTCGGAAAGTCGATCAAGGACACTTATACGTTGTTCATAGATTCACAGAGTTATCTTTTGGTAGGATATGAGTACACCGTGGCATACGGACCTATGCTTGACATAATGAAGGTGCCGAAAGATCAAGAGTATTTTGGACCTGTATTGAGAAAAAACAACTATTTCGCAGAGATCGAAGGGCTACAGTTTCCGCTGCTGTTTACATCTCACAATCAAGAGTACACAGAGCTCTATGGCGACCATGTCATTTACAATCTTGAGTTTGACCTTCCATTTGATGAGTCTCGAATGACACCTCCTGAAAATGCCGTATTTGATCCGTCATTGGATGTAAGGAAGTGAGGAATCGTCTCATCAGTTTAGCGTACCTCTGATCATTTTTCATAATCACTTTTCTAGGTCAACCAAACCCTCAGCGGGTTAAATCAAGAGGCTTTCTTATTAGGTAAGTTGAGTTTACCTATTGATTATTTTCTCTCACCTTATAATTCTATAAACCATCCTCATTCAAAAATTTTGAACCCAACTAATTCTCAGCTATTTTGAATGAATTATTTGGAAGAATATGAAAAGATTGAGCATAGTAATTTCCTTATTTCTTTGTGCTAACATTCTGATTGCTGGGAGTGATGTGAAATACGAAGCATTGCCTAATTGGGTAAATCAAATTGAGTTATCTAATCAAAAGATAATTGAAAATAATGGTAGTTATCAGTACTTGCTGATCGATCTTCAAGATAATGTAAGAAGCAAGGAAGTTTTCAGACACTATGCAGTCAAAGTCTTGAATTCAGATGGGATTCAGGAGATGTCAACGATTACAATAAACTTTGATCCCTCTTATCAAACTTTGACTATTCACAAAATCCAAATTAGAAGAAATGGTTCCAATTTGGATAGACTTGATAAGGATCAATTAAGTATTATTCAAAGAGAAACTGATCTGGAACGATCTCTTTATGATGGGTCTCTTAGTGCGGTAATTGTTTTAAGCGATGTAGAAGAAAATGATATCATAGAATACTCTTATTCTATAAATGGATTCAACCCAGTGAACAAAGGAAGTTATACTGGTACATTCTATCATGATTATTCAATTCCTGTAAACCGTATTTACAATCGAGTGATTTCAGGTGAATCTTTGGAGTACTTTCTGAAGAACGATGCTTTAGAACCTACAATTGTAACAAGCAATCTAGGAATAGAATACGTTTGGGATGTTAGCGCCTTAAAGCCAATACTTTATGACTCAAACATCCCATCATGGTACAATGCACAAAAAAGTGTGAATTTAAGTTCATTCAAAAATTGGTTAGAAGTAACAAACTGGGCTCTTCCATTATATGATTATAAAAAGGAAACAATCTCATCAATAAGCGATGAAATAACGACAGGAAATACAATAGGAGAAAAAATAATAAATTCCATCAGGTTTGTGCAAGACGAAGTACGGTATGTTGGATTTGAATCCGGTATAGGAGCTTACAAGCCCAACCCTCCGAAAAAAGTATTTGAACAGAGATATGGTGATTGTAAGGATAAATCTTTACTGCTTATAGCTTTGCTTCGCCATCAAGGTTTGGAAGCAAATCCGGTTTTGGTCAACACTAATCTTGGACACACTACTGATGAATGGTTACCAAGTGATCGATTGTTTGATCATTGCGTAGTTACTTTCTCATACAACGATGAAGAATATTATGTTGATCCTACTTTGTCAAATCAAGGTGGGTCTTTAAACAATATACATTTTCCTGATTATGAAATGGGGTTGATAGTAAGGCCCGGAGAAGACAAACTTTCATCAATCGCAAGCAAAAACATCCCTAAAGTTGACATTAAGGAAATCATAACTGTTAAAGAGATTGGCGGAGACGCAGAATTTTTAGTGCGGTCAGAATACACTGGAAAAAGGGCTGATAATATGAGAACTACGTTTCAGACAAATTCCTTGGAAGCCCTAGAGAAAGATTATCTGAATTATTATAGCAATTTATATCCTGATATCGAAATTTTGGAAAATCTTAAATATTACGATTATAACAGAAACTCGAATAACAATTTTATAGTTGAAGAAAGCTATTTGATAAAAAATTTCTGGGTAGACTCGGACGACAAAACATATATCTATGCAGAAACTTATCCAATGGTTCTTGAATCGAGTATTGATTTTAAAAATACTGCGCAAAATAAAATGCCTTATTATCTAGGGAGGCCATTTCAATTTGAACAAAACACCCAGGTTATTTTGCCAGAGCCATGGAACTTTAGCGATTATAGTAAAAAGATTGAAGGAAATGGTTTTGTATATGAGAACAAAATCTTTGGAGCGGAAAATACACTCTACGTGAACCATAAATATGAAATAAAGAAGTCATTTATCGAAGGCAGCCAAGTATCTGATTTTCAGAAAAAGCATGATGAAATCGAAGGAGAGCTTTCGTATTATCTAACATATAACCAAGATCTTTCAGGATTTAAGCTTAGTTGGATTTCAATTGCAATAGCCGTTGTTACTATTATTGGAGGCTTATTTTTAGCTTACAAAATAAATTACTTATATAATCCAGATCCGTGGGAACATTCTCAAAATAAGCAAATAGGAGGATGGTTAATTTTACCAGCAATTGGATTAATTATTTCCCCATTCGTTTTATCACTTCAGATAATTAATGAAGATTTTTTTAATCATAACACTTGGCTATCTCTAAATAGTATTGGTGAAAATGCAGCGAATATTACCGTGTTATTTGCTGCTGAACTGATATATAACTTCCTGTTTCTAATGTTTAATTTGCTTGTCATTTATATGTTCTTTAGCAGACGAACAAGCCTACCTAGATTAATCACAATATATTATATAGTCAGTCTCCTTGGTCCAATTCTTGATCATTTTTTGGTTGAAATACTGGCTCCTGGAGTTCTCACTGAAGTTGATAGAAATACCACATATACTGACGCCACCAGAACAATAATTGGTGCTGCAATTTGGATTCCTTATTTCAATATTTCAGAAAGATCGAAGAACACATTTTGCAGAAAGCTTTGATATAATATTTAAATTAAAGTCAAAGTGATTTACGAACAGCTAGGCAAGCAGAATATTTAGATTAAAACAAGAAAACCTACCAAATTGGTAGGTTTATAAGTACACCCGCAGGGACTCGAACCCCGAACCCCCTGCTTAGAAGGCAGGTGCTCTATCCAGTTGAGCTACGGATGCAAGAAGCGGAGAGAGGGGGATTCGAACCCCCGGTACGATTTCTCGCACGCATGTTTAGCAAACATGTGGTTTCAGCCACTCACCCACCTCTCCGTGGTGTTCCTGAAAACGGAACGCAAATATAAAAGTTAGTTAGAGAATTTTTTGATGATATTCGAAAATATAACAAGTTAATACCCACTTGCTTTCCCTTCACCACTGGAAGAGTCAGAGGCGCCAACAAGAACACCGTTTTCTTCATCGTAGCGAATTCCCATCAAGACTCCCAATCGACTTCTATCAATTAGGGTATGACCCATTCCTTCCAACGCTTTTCTGGTGTCAGGAGAAAGCAAATCCTTTTCGTACATGATTCGATCCGGTAGCCATTGATGATGAATTTTCATGACCTCAATCGCTTTGTGAATTTCCATGTCGAATTCCAAGACGTTCAATACGGTTTGGAATACGGTGTTAATAATTGTTCTTCCACCTGGGCTTCCGATTACGAGATAGGGTTTTCCGTCTTTAGCAACAATGGTAGGAGTCATGCTGGACAGCATCCGCTTCTCAGGCTGAATCAAGTTGGGTTTAGTTCCAATTTGACCTCTGCTTGTGGTGATGCCAGGCACTGGATTGAAATCTCCCATTTCATTGTTGAAAATGAAACCTAGCTCGTTCGACCCAAGCCGTGATCCATATCCAAACTCTAACGTGTAAGTCAACGAAACTGCGTTTCCATCTTTGTCCATGACAGAGAAGTGAGTAGTGCTTTCCCCGTCATACAATTGTCCAAATTTGGAAGAATCACTTACGGAGGCTTTTTCCATATCAATCTCTGCAAATCGTTGCTTGGCGTGTTCCTTAGAAATCAGCCGATCGATTGGCATATCAGGATTGAAATCAGGATCTCCTAAATGTTCGGCTCGGTCAGCAAACGCACGACGCATGGCCTCTGCAACTAAATGAACATATGCGGTTGAATTAAATTCTATTTCTTCAAAATCAGCCAACTCCATCAGGTTCATCATTTCCAATAAAGCAACACCGCCTGAACTTGGAGGCGGCATGGAGTAGATTTCGTAATCCTTGTAAGTTCCTTTTAAAGGAGTTCGTTCAATTGCTTCGTATTTAGCTAGGTCTTGCTTGCTGATCAGTCCACCATTTTCCTTCATATAATCAGCGATTTTCTTAGCCACTTCTCCTTTGTAAAATCCATCATGCCCCTTGTCTCGGATGGCAGCAAGAGTTTTACCCAAAGCTTCCTGTTTCCAGTTTTCTCCAGGTTGAGTTACTTCTCCATTGCTGTTGGAAAAATATTGTCCCATAAATGAGTCCGCATCCATTTCTCTAAATCTTTGGGCTGCCCCGTAAAGTGTCCAGTTCATGGTAAATCCATTCTGGGCCAGGTCCACGGCTGGTTGAACCAAATCTGCCCATGGTAGCTTACCATATTTTTGATGTGATTTGTAGAGTCCCGCAACGGTACCCGGGACACCAATGGCTTTAATCGTTAAATGATTTTCCATGCGAATGAGGTTTCCATCCTCATCCAGATACATATCATCTGTCGCTTTTAGTGGAGCTTTTTCGCGAAAATCAAAAGTGGTCACATCACCCTGATTGGTCATGTAAACCAAAAAACCTCCACCACCAATGTTTCCAGCTGATGGATGCGTGACTGCCAATGCGAACGCAGTGGCAACAGCAGCGTCTATTGCGTTACCGCCTTTTTTAAGAATATCAACTCCAACATCAGAAGCTACACTACTGGTAGAAACGACCATTCCATTTTTTGCTTTGACCTGAGCTTGTAAAACAGAAATGGAAAGTAGAAGGCATGAGAATACTAAAGCGGATTTACTTTTTGAAAACATGGTTAAGAGGGTTAAAATGGACGCTGAAGTTAGTTAATTCTCTAGTTAATGTGTCGAATGTATGAAAGTTCTTTTGTTTAAACTGATTGTCTGAGTTTTACAATTTTTTAATAAAACTCGTCCATATTTTCGCAAGTCATAATCATCAGAACATGATAGAAACGCTAGCATCGTCATCAATCGCATTAGTAATTGCTTTAGCTCTCACGATATTCTTTAAAGGCGAAAATGACCGTTTTTTAAAGGTCATAGGTTTAGTAACCATATATCACCTGCTCTATGTTACGCTTTTGTACTTACCAATTGAGGTTTCTTCTATGTATTTAGGTACCATGAACTGGTCGGGAAAGATGATCGCTTTTGGATTCTCTATTCTCTTTTATTTCTTAACTAAGGATAGCCTTGAAGGAAATGACTATGTGTCTTCCATTCCTGAAAAAGACCGCTTGAAAAAAGTTGTTGCGGTGGGTTTGATAACTGTAGCTGTGATGTGCTTGCTTACTTTTATGTTTTCCAGTGGTAAGCCAATGGAAATTGAAAAATTGATGTTTCAATTGACAATGCCAGGCTTGGATGAAGAGCTTTGGCGTGGGATACTTTTAGGATTATTGATCTTAGTCACTAAAGAAGGGAAGTTCAAATTTGGACATCCGGCTTTATGGACGACAACTATCATTTTTTCTCTTGGACACTCGTTGTATTTTCAAAATTGGGAGTTAGGTTTCGCAGTTGATGCTTTCATCGTTACTGGAGTCCTTGGTTTCATTCTTGGCTGGATGACTCTCACGACAAGAAGCATTTTGCCGGCCATTATTTTTCACAACCTGATTAACTTCTCAACAAACATTCTTGAAATGTCCATGTGATAAAACCAGTTTCTAAGAACGTAGACAAAAGGTAGTCAGGAATCACTTGAATTGATGGAAAATGCAGGCATATGCCTAGTTTTGGCGTGCCATGAAACGTTTTTTGCTAGACACCACCCTCTGCTCAGTTTTTATCTTCTCACTCATTGGGCTTTTCGCTTCAGTAACACTATTTAAAGTCTTCGACATATTCGATCCGATCGGTGATATGTTCAGTGATTTTGAACTCACTGATGTTGTTTTTTCACAGCTGTTGGAAGATCCAATTGCCGATGAAAACATCGTTGTTGTGAATATTGGCTACCTGGATCGAGAGGGTATCGCCAGACAAATAGAAATTCTGAATCAATACAATCCTGCCGTAATCGGTGTTGATGTTTTGTTGGATGAACCAAAACCGTTTGAAGAAGATAGCGCACTGGTTCGGGTATTGGCCGAAAGTAAAAATGTTGTGGTAGGAGAGAAGCTGGTGAATTTAAATCTTGAAACCAATGAATTTGATTCAACGCTTCGACCGGCAGATCATTTGGCTAAAAACCTGGAGTTGGGCTATGTCAATCTTATCACAGATGCCAAAACGCAAGAAGACTTAAAGATGTGTCGAGAGTTCACTCCAATGCAAATGGTGAAAGGAGAGGCTCACTATGCATTTCCTGTCAAGCTGGCGATGGCCATTGATTCCGTTAAAACCAAGCGATTCTTAGATAGGGGAAATGAAGTAGAGGTGATCAACTATAAAGGAAACGTGATCAGTTTCACTTCTTCCACGAGTAGGATGAAATACTTTGCCTTGGATGTGGAGGATGTGCTGAATGAACAGTTCACACCAGATATCATTACTGGAAAAGTTGTGATCATGTGCTTCATGGGCGGGTATTTAGGTGATGTCTTGACTCGGGATGATTTTTATTTCACGCCCATGAACGAACGGTATGTTGGGAAAGCTGAACACGACATGTTTGGTGGAGTGGTACATGCGAATATCATTTCTCAAATTCTTGATGAAGATCACATCAATAGTATGTCGACACGAAATGGAATTCTTTTGGCTGTTATTATTTGCCTCGTGAATGTATTTCTTTTCAAGATCATCTATGGAGCTATGCCGGCCTGGTACGACGGCATTACCAAAGTCTTCCAATTGATTGAAGTGTTTGTATTGGCTACCTTAATGATCGTATTTTTCGATGCTTACGGCTACAAAGCAGATTTTACACTTTCCATGATCGTCATTGCGCTATCAGGAGATTCCATAGAAGTGTATCACGGGGTGATTAAGAATCTTTTCACTAAAGAAGAACGAAAGAAAGTATTCAAGGTCAAATGGGACTTTCTGACCATGAAAAAAAGAGTGGTCGAGTAGATATCATACTTTTCAAACCAATAATCACAAAAGAAACTGTCGGTCAGTTTTGATGATTCAAAAAGCTAATCTGAAAATAGATTAGTAGCATGATAAACAAGCTCACTCTCTTCTGGATACTGATCGTGATAACCAAAGCGTTGATTGCCCAACCTTATGTTATTCTTTACACGAAACAGACGAATCGCAACGATGAATTGTATGCGCTGAAGGTAGGCTCAGGTGAGGTTAGAATTACGAGACATCCGGCTAAGGACAGTAGTCCCGACTTATCTCCTGACGGAAAAACCATTGTATTCACTTCGGAGCGTAAAGGCTGGTGGAAAATATGGAAAAAGGATCTTGTCTCGGGTTATGTAACACAATTGACAGACGCTTCCTCGGCTGAATATGCTCCGACCTGGTCGCCAGATGGAAGTAAAATCATGTTCACAAGCGGTAGGTCTGGTAACGCAGATCTGTATGTCATGAATCCGGATGGAAGCAAGTTGACCAATATGACAAATTCATCCACACAAGAAGCATGGGCTGATTGGGGATCGGATGGCTTTGTCTATTTCTCAAGACCAGTGAATGGCAATCATAAGCTGGTTCGAATGAAACCAGATGGAAGTCAGCTTGAAATCCTTACCGATAGGAATTCAAATGATCTAATGCCGAGGTTATCGCCTGACGAGCAAAAACTACTTTTTTATTCCGATAGAGATGGAAACTTGGAGGTTTATACCATGAATCTTGCTTCTAAGGAAATTACTCGTCTAACCAATCATCCATTACAGGATATCAGAGGTGATTGGAGTTCTGATGGTAAGAAAATTGTCTTTGAGCGAGGCAACAAACAAAACTCCCAACACATCTATTTGATGAATGCTGATGGTTCGGAACAAAGACAACTCACCACATCGGGATACAATTATTCTCCTCGATTTGCCGATAATCCCGCATACCTGAAGTTCAACTAATAATTCAGATACTTTTAGGTTAGAACTAATTCACTCGAATCGTATCTCCTCGATTTAAAGGAACTTCTGAAAAGTTTAGCCAGTTTAAAACTCCGTTCAACGTATCTGGTGCATTAATAGATGGTACATCTATTTCAATTCGTTTGATATAGTCACGTGTGAACATCATACTGCTATTATAGTATAGTAAGGTCTCTATTGTTTGAGTAGTATCCAGGTGAATTACTTCGATACCAAAAAGTTCACTATCGTAAAGTTTGAATCCAGAGTAATGAAGAAGTCTAAGATCAGAACTATCCTGAGGGAAACTTAAACTTGCTACTTCTTCAAAATCGCTCTCACTTAACTTGACTTTAATGAAACCATCAACAGAGCTTGCAACATCTACTTCAATTGCAAATGTTGTTCTTAAAAGATTGGGGAGGTGACCGATGTATAAACTGTCTTCAATGTTACTGTCAGCAACTATATCAACCGCATCATAATAAATATCCAATTCTGGAAAAATTTTGTGCTGATGTGTGCTAATACTATCTGATGAAGTATAAGTGTTAAACCAAGTGGGTATCACTCCTCCGGGGTTCTGTATGTTTAGTTGGTTTGCCGCGTTTACTGGTAGACCATAACCAGTTCCTTTTGATAATGTCATATAAGTAAACTTGTAATCATCATTTTCAATCAATGGAACTTCTACATAAGCAGGAATAGAATCATATGCAAAAACTCCACTTGCGGCATATCCATTGCTTGGATATCCTGTATGGACCACCTGAAAATATAAGTAGTCAAAAGGACTTACAGCATTAGCCGCTCGTCCGCCAATTTGGCGATCTGAGAATTCGATATTGGATAGGTCCACTCTGACAGTAACCGTGTTTGGCTCGGTGATGATTTCATCGTTATTGGTGGAACAGGCGAAACAGAGAATTACAAAAAGCGATAAAAATATATTTTTCATTATTCTAATAATTTTTATGGATTATCGAATAAAGAAGATTTCTAGCCGACAAGCTAACTGAGTATATATACAAGGAGTCTACACAGGTTTTATTTGTCCCTTAGTGGTCGTTTTGCTTGAAAATGGACATATTTCACCCACAATACTCAATCCGTCATTTACCGGTAAAAAACCACCACTCGCCGATTTGCTTTCGACTGGAACCCATATAATGCGTGAATTTTGAGTAGAAATTAAAATTTATACATCATGGGAAACACGGATAACAACTCAAAAACCTGGTTCGGTATCGTATTGGTCGTACTGGGTGGATATTTCCTTCTGAACAACCTCGACCTCATTCCATCTTTCATCCCCTACTACTTTTTCGGATGGGAAATGATCCTGATTGTGATCGGTGGCGCTATGTTGGTGACCGGGAGAAAGGAGGGATTTATCTTTCTTATCATAGGTGCGGTTTTCATAATACCGGACATCTTTTATTGGCCAAGAATCAGGTTTAGAGACTGGTGGCCAATTGTTCTCATCATCATTGGTATTTCTATTTTTCTTCGTAGAAGAGATGGTGGATTCAGAGATGTCGGAGATGTAGATGAGGACTACATAGATGACTCGTCAATCTTTGGCGGCTCAGAAAAATCAGTTAGTTCAAAGAATTTTAAAGGCGGAAAAGTCACTTCGATTTTCGGTGGATCAACCATCAATTTTTCTGATGCAAAAATGGCTGAAGAAGGAGCCATCATAGATGTGTTCTGTTTGTTCGGAGGCAATGAACTCATCGTACCCAGTGACTGGACGGTGGTCAATGAAAGCTTCGTGATTTTCGGAGGCTTTTCAGATAGAAGATCAAGATCGGTGACAGAAAAAAACGACCCAAAGAAAATACTCAAAATAAAGGGATCGATCGTTTTTGGAGGATCTGAGATAAAAGGTGCCTCTGCATAGGGCACCTTTGTTTTTCTTTATAAAAACTGATCATCTAACCTAACCGAAAGGAAATGAGACATCCTATACTCAGTGGATCGGGATACAAGCTGTACATTCTTATACTGTTTATTATAGCCATTATCCACAGCTTGGTTCTCTTTTTTTACTACGGGTTTCCTATTGCTATTTCAATAACTGACAGTCTTGCTTATAACACATTCTTCGGGGTATTAGCTCCGGGGCTATGGTACATTGTCACTTTCGCTAGTTTGAGTAAAGATGATCTTTCATTGGCTGGGACCCACATTGGAGCTGCTGTGATTACGGTAGTTATGTGGTCCTCTTTGTCCAGTTTTATTGTGGGCCTGATCTTCAGTGAAAATAGAGATTATCAGGAATTTCTGGACGACTCTTACATCTGGCGCTTGATCATTGGGGTTTTGTATTATAGCATCACGGTTCTGATTTTTTATCTCATCAAATATTACCAGGACATGCAAGAGCGACTCAATAAAGAGTTGGAATTGCAGAACTTGCTTAAGGATTCGGAATTGAGGATGTTGAAGTCCCAAATCAATCCACATTTTATTTTTAATAGTCTTAATTCTATTAGTGCCTTGACCATTTCCAAAGCTGAAACTGCTCGTGAGATGGTGATCAAACTCAGTGAGTTTCTTCGATACTCACTTGGAAAGGACAGTGTGGAGATGAATCCATTGGAGCAAGAGATTCAAAATGTGTCACTTTACCTGGATATCGAAAAAATCAGATTTGGGAGCAAGTTAAATTTCGAAAAGGAGATCGATGAAGCGTGCCAAGAGGTGGAAGTTCCTAACTTGATTTTGCAACCGCTTTTTGAAAATGCTATAAAGTATGGCGTGTATGAAAGCATAGATCAAGTAACCATTCGCTTGAAATGTGATACCGATGAGGATATGTTGCATATACTGATCACCAACAATTACGATAAGGATGCCATGCCTGCAAAAGGTGAGGGGATAGGATTAGAAAGTGTAAGAAAAAGACTTAGTTTGGTCTATGGTAGAAATGATCTACTGGAAGTTGATCAAACGGATAATGAGTTTAGCGTAACCATGAAAATACCTGTTAAACAAAATTCGGATGAAGAAAATTAGAACACTTATCATCGACGATGAACACCTGGCCCGTGAAATTATTCGGACGTATTTATCTGAAGATGATTCGATAGAATTGATTGGAGAATGCAGTGATGGATTTGAAGGATTTAAGCAGATTAACGAGTTGAAACCGGATCTTGTCTTCCTGGATGTGATGATGCCCAAGCTCACTGGATTTGAGATGTTGGAACTGCTTGAAGATGCACCGGTGATCGTTTTTAGTACTGCGCATGATGAATTTGCCATTAAGGCTTTTGAAAAAAATGCAGTGGATTATTTACTTAAACCATATTCACAGGAACGGTTTTCTGAGGCAATTTCCAAAGCAAAAGAGAAAGTGACTTCAGGTTTGGATGAAGCAGTAAGCAGGACCACTGGACTTGCTTCTGTGCTGGAAGAGCATTATGAAAAAGCTGAACTCATTTCTCGTGTAGCTGTAAAGACGGGTACGAAAATTCATATCGTTTCAGTCGATAAAATTCGCTATTTGGAAGCGATGGATGACTATGTGAAAATTTTCACTGACTCAGGAAATTTCATTAAACAGAATACGATGAAATATTATGAGAGTCATCTACCGCCTGATGATTTTGTCAGAATTCATCGGTCGCACATTGTCCGATTAAAAGAGATTGACAAAGTAGAAATGATGGGCAAAGATTCGCACGTGGTTATCCTTGGTGATGGAACTCAATTGAATGTAAGTCGGTCTGGCTATTCCAGGTTGAAAGAAGTGCTAGACTTTTAATTTGGCTAGTACATCGTATTCTCATTCGCAGATTGTGCAGGAATTTGCTGAATGGAGTCCCAGTGCTCTACAATTTTTCCATTGATATCAAACCTAAAAAAATCCATGGTCACGTATTCATCATTTCCAGGCCAGGTTTGATGTGTGTGTAAAGCGACAAGATCTCCTTCTGCAATGCATCGAACAAACTCAATCGATTTTTCTAGATACTCTTCTTGCATCCGTTCAAAGTAATCGATAAACCCCTGAGTGCCATTTGCAACATCAGGATTGTGTTGAATGTACTCGTCTCCAATGTAAAGTTCTACCGCTTCTTTTGGGCTTCCCTCGTAAGCCATTTTGTAGAAGGCGATTGCGTTTTTCTTATTTTCTTCTAAACTCATACGGTAACTATATGGAATTTTTAAGTATCAACTGGATGGGTTCATCATTCCCGGTCATTTCCCAGCGCCCAAGGATCATTGGAATACACCCGATCTCATTCAACTGATCAAAGAAATTCTTCATTTTGAATTCCTCGTTTTGTTGCTCCTTAATCTTTGCAAATTCTGCCATGGTGTCCTCTAGTAAATACTTACCGGTAATGTAGCTCGTTCCATAGCCAGGCTGACGGAGATATAGGTGTTGTTCAAAAATGAGTAATTCCTTTTCGGTTTTCATCCATCCACGCGGCGTGTATTCTGAATGAATGCCTCCTGCCTCTTCCATTGTCATTTCATTGGCGTGAGCATAAAGAGAGCCAAGTCCTCTAGCTGCTCGTTGAGCGATCATGATGTACACAATTTCCCGCACTCTCGGGTTGTCATCATACAATCCAGCATCCATAAACATCTCTTCGACACCCGTGGCTACTCCTTCGTTTCGTGAATCGAAAATGTTGTAAAGCAAAGGCTCTCTTCGAATCTCACTCGCATGTGGTTCGAGATCCATCTGAGCCAATTCAAACCAGTGATAGAAATGGGAGTACAATGGTCTGGGGTCATGATGAGCTGTAATCCAGAAAAAGTTGCGGGTTTCTTTGGGTACAAATTGTCCAAGATGGACTCGAAGTGCCGGTTCGAAATAATCTTTGACAGTTACAAATTCTTGCTTGTCGAGAAAATTCATCAAGCTCTTCGCCGATTGTTCGGCGAGGGCATCATATGCTTCAGGAGATTCAACGGGAATAATGGGTGGCAGCTTTCGGTTTCGGTGCTCTTCCAATTTTAAGGCAGACCAGGCACGTGCTAATTCCCTTTTTAGAATCATCACCTCATCTTCCCAGGTGAGCGGCACAAGATGAACATTTTGTAAGTACCAGGTGTAATTTTCTTTTCCGATTCCTGAAGGTCCGGTCTTAGATTTGGCTTGTTCTTCCAACCAACCAACAAGGTCATTGGTGGAAGAAATGGCTGTTTGGATGGTTGCAATTAGTTCTTGGTCATTTTGGAAAGTGGGTTCTTCTAAAAGTAGACTTAGTGTTTCACTTTGGGTACGAATGGTGCGTATTCCAGTGATCCAAAGATCTTTAGCATTTCCTGTCAGGTTTCTCTTTGCTTGCTCGTTTAGCGGACGAATGACTCTTAGATCATTTAGCAATCTATTTCTTTCTGAAATGCTCAATGGCATTTGATAGGTCCAGAGTTCTGTTGTCATATGATGTGTTGGTCCTTCATGTGCAGGAACATCGCTTCGATAAGTCCAGACTGATTTATAAAAGGCCGGATCGCGAACCCACGGTTGAAGAATCCTGTGATTGAAATCGTATCCATTCATTTCTGCCCATACAACCATCCAATCTACTTTTTGATGAATTGGCCAACCGGTGGTATCGATGGCAAGAAGTTTTGCCTGAATGTTTTGAAAATCAGGCCATCTTTTGGCGAATGTTTCTGCAGTATAATCGGGAGCACCTTCCTGGATTGGAGGTTTTTCAAATTCTCGCCAATCTTCAAATAGATCCTCAAGGTCTCTATAATCGTTTGAACGCTCAATTTGGGTCGGCGATTCCTGTGGAGATTGACATCCATAAAAGAGTGAGAATACAAAGAGTAAAACTGCTGATTGATTCATGAATTAATGGTTAGGAATCGAAAGATAGATGATCGAGACTTGCGATTGAAATGCTTACTGCTATTTCAACGTGTTTCTTTCTCCCATAAATAATAATCCTGGAGCAAATTGTAAAATTCATCTGAATAGCTGCCATCCTCCTTTCTGATTAAAATTTCGTTCGTTTCTGGTGATTTTTTATCCCTAGAAAAACCACCGATTATTCTGAAAATGGGAGTGTTGTCCTTGTTTCGTATCGAAACTTCATGGGTTTGATATAGACCTTTTTTCTCCATCCATTTGGTAAATACCTTCATTTCAAATTCAGGGAAAAGGATCCAGGAAATGCCTTCATTAGACAAATGCTTGTCAATACAATCGCTTAATTCTTCCATTGACAAATAGTCGTTGTGCATTGCCTGATTTTTGTTGCTCAGTTGACCTTTTAGATTTTTGCCAAAAAAGGGAGGGTTGCAAATGATCATGTCATATTTCGAAGAAGAGTGAAATTTCTGGATATAGGAATGACTGGAGGTTAGTCGCTCATCCCATGGTGAATTGCTGAAATTATCAATCGCTTCTTGGTGCGCATATTTGTTCATTTCCACTCCGTCAATCTGTGAGTTTTCAGTGGCCTGTGCAATCATCAAAGCCAATAGACCGGTACCCGTTCCAATGTCAAGAACATGGTGAGGCTTTAATGATGAATCTTTTATGAAATTGGCTACCCAAGCTCCAAACAAACAAGCATCTGTAGTGACTTTCATGCCTGACCTTTTTTGATCAATTCGAAATTGCTTGAATTGGAAATAGGTATTGGGCATGACTCGAATTTATCATCTTCTATGTTAAGAATTGATAACATTTATTCATTGCAATTTTACGATGAAGATGTGATACTTGCGTCTCCTATGACACCAATTGTTGCAGAATTTATTGGCACGTTCATTCTGATTGCACTTGGACATGCGGTTAATGCAAATGTTCTACTAACCGGTACAAAAGGAAACGGTTCTGGTTGGATACTTATCAGCATTGGATGGGGACTGGCCGTTTTTTGTGCTGTTGCCGTTGCTGGCCCTTTTAGTGGGGCTCACATTAATCCCGCCGTGACTTTTGGTCTTGCTATTGCAGGTTTATTTAGTTGGTCAGATGTATTACCTTATGTAACTGCTCAAATATTGGGCGCCGCGTTAGGAGCATTTGTGATTTGGCTCAATTTCAAAGATCATTTTGATAAAGAAGAAAACCCATCATCAAAGCTTGGTGTGTTTGCAACAGCTCCTCAAATCAGGAATTTCCCCATCAATTTTTTCAATGAACTGACTGGGACCTTCTTTCTTGTATTTGTCCTCTTATACATAGCAGCACCAGAGGTAGAAGGTCAAAGAACTGAGATTGTTGTTGGGTTAGGCTCGATCGGGGCATTACCTGTAGGATTTCTTGTCATGATTATTGGGATGGGTTTGGGTGGCACTACAGGTTATGCGATTAATCCGGCACGTGATCTTGGGCCAAGGATTATGCACGCCATACTACCGATTCAAGGGAAAGGTTCGAGTGATTGGAGCTATTCCTGGATTCCTATTCTTGGACCCTTATCCGGAGCGTTTGTAGCGTACCTTGTTCACATGATTATTTCTTGAGTTTTCAATTAAATCAGATTAATTCTCACTAGAATTGTGAAATTAATTTTCGTCATGGCGTTTTGTTATTTCAATGGACAAATTGTAGATGAATCAGAGGTTTCGATTTCGATTCATAATCTTGGACTGCATCGAAGTTTTGGAATATTCGATTTTTTCCGAGCGAGAAATGGAAAACCAACTTTCCTAGAAGATTACTTAGACCGATTTGATCGATCTCAAGAGCCGCTACATTTAAGTCGAAAAATTGAGAAAGATGAAATTAGAGAAGCGGTAAGTGCACTCCTGGAAAAGAATAGTTATGCTGATTCTTCTTTCAAACTTATTCTATTGGGACATGGATCTGAAACTGATGAAGTTTTGGAGCCACTTTTTTACATTATCAATGCCGCACATCCGGTAAATCCAACTATCCAGAATAGCAACTTGATCACTCACGAGTATGTAAGGGAAACTCCATTGATCAAACACCTTAACTATTTCCCAAGCGTTCAATTACATGAGAGCAAAATGAGAGCTAAGGCGGTTGATGTTCTCTATCATAAAGATGGAATTGTTAGCGAAGCTTCTCGAAGTAATGTTTTCGTAATCAAGGATGGATCGATTCGAACACCTGAACGGAACATTTTGCATGGCATCACAAGAAAACATATCCTGAAGTCTATGGAAGGTTCGTTTGATTGTAAAATCGCAGACGTGAGTCTTAATGATGTTTACAACGCCGATGAAGTATTTATTTCCAGTACCATCAAGGAAGTGATGCCAATTCTAAAAGTTGATGACACTACGATAGGGGATGGAGCTATTGGTCCAATCACGAATCAACTGTGGCAGCAATTCAGAGATTACATTAATAACTTGTCCTGAGTAGTTATTTAGCTATTCATCTTTCAAGCACTTTGCCGGGTTAATACTTGCAGCTCTGAATGCCTGAGAGCTAACCGTGAGCCATGCGATAATTAATGATGCAGCAGCTGCCCCCACGAATAACCACACGCCGAGATCTATTTTGTACGCAAAATTGTTTAGCCATTCGCTCATGAGATACCATGAAATCGGAATAGCTATTACGATCGAAATAACTACCAACCGAGTGAAATCTGTTGATAGCATCATAACGATATTAGTGACAGTAGCTCCCAATACCTTTCTGATTCCAATCTCTTTAATTCTTCTTTCCGCAGTAAACGAAGCTAAGCCAAAAAGTCCCAGGCATGATATTAGGATGGCAAACCCAGCAAAGTAGGCAGCAAGCGTGGCAACCTTTGTTTCTGATTTGTATAGCTTCTCGTAACTTTTGTCTAGAAACTCAAAATCAAAATAGAAAGCAGGGTTATAAGATTTATAAAGCTCTTCGATATCAGCAAGCGTACGGAGTTCATTACCGGCTTCAATTCGTACAAGAGCATTCCAGGTTGGTCCGAGCTTAAAAAAGGCAGGAGCGACTTCTCTATGAATGGACTGATAGTGGAAATCCTGAACTACACCTACAATGTTCATGTCCAACTCATCCCATAACTTCATGTTTTCTCCAATAAGATCTTCAGAGCCTAAGATTCTTGCTGCACTTTCATTAATGATTACACTAGAACTGTCTGACCCAAAAGTCTTGTTGAAGGCTCGGCCCTCAATCATGTTGAGTTGCATTGTATTGAAAAAGTCATAATCAATATCAAATATTTCAAATGAAATTCTTTCTCCAGGCAGTTTTCCTTTCCAGGAGAGTGCAGCTGTGCTATTCTCCCTTCTCATCAACCCATGGCTGGAACCAGCTGCACTTACTACTCCAGGCAGATTCCTCAATTCTTGAAAAAATGTATTGTTGCCCCTAATAACTCCATCTTGCGCAAAGGATATTACATTGTCTTTGTTGTACCCCAGGTTCTTTTTAAGCGCGAATTGTATTTGTTGATAAATTATAGAAACACTGATGAGTAGAATAATCGTGATTGTGAATTGGAAGATTACTAGCCCTTTACGAGCCCAAATTTCACCTAAAGAAGTTCTGACTTCTCCTTTAAAGACTTTAACTGGTTGGAAAGACGATAAGTAAATGGCCGGATACATGCCAGCCAATGCGCCCGTGATGAGTACAGCAAGTCCTGATGCTAATACTATTTCACCTGTGAATTCCAAAACAATGTTTTTACCAGTAACCACATTGAATTGAGGAAGAATTGTTAGGACAATGAAATAAGCAAAGAGCATCGCTGAGGAAGTGAGGATCATCGATTCAGATAAAAAATGTTTGATTAGTGTACCCCTGTTAGCTCCAATTGCCTTTCGTATGCCAACTTCCTGTGCTCTTTTAGAAGCCCTTGCAGTTGCCAAATTCATAAAGTTGACGCATGCAATCAATAAAATAAATATGGCTATAATGGAAAAAAGACGCACGTATTCGATGCGTCCGCCATCCTGAACGCCATTGCTATATTTTCCATATAGATAGTGATCCGAATATTTTTTCATGAAAAGATCAACCTTACTGTCAGGAGAATCTTTGAGTTTTACATAGCCAGTTATTTTGTTGTTGAAGTCATCAGGATCAACTCCTGCTTTAAGGGTAATAACAGTCGAAGGTCCGTTTTGCGTCCAATTTTTATGCGATGGATTGGTTTCGATGTAATCTTCGTATGGAAGAACGAAATCAAATTGGTAGGTAGAGTTATCAGGAATGTCATCAAAAACACCTGAAACAATAAATGGACGATTACCACGATAGAGAATGGTTTTTCCAATGGCTGATTCGACATTCTTGAAAAACTTGATGGCTAGTTCTTTTGATATGCAAATAGAGGTTCTGCTTTTCAGAACTTCCTCTGGTCTACCTTCCAAAAGAGGATATGAAAACATTTGGAAAAAATCCTTCCCAACGTGAAAACCTCTTTCCTTGAATGAAAGATCTTCATGAGTAAGAAGTCTACGATTCAACCAGGTGATGGTGGCGGAATATTCAACTTCTGGAAAGTCAATTTTAAGATTATCTGCTAAAATGTAGGGGGTGGAAGTAGTAGCAACGACCCGATCGGAATAGTTCTGATACTCCATGACCCTATATAAGCGCTCGTCATTTGCATGAAACTTGTCAACGCTCCTTTCATCTTGAACCCACAAGTAGATGAGTAATGAACCGGCAAGACCAGCCGTCAGTCCTACTAGATTTATTAATGTAAGTGTTTTATTTCTAAAAAGACTCCTTAGAAGAATACGAATGTAGTATGTCATGAGGTAGCATTTGGTGTTAAAATCAAATCATCAAACCCTGACCTAAAGTCAGACTCCTCATTCATCTTTCAAACACTTGGCCGGATTAATATTGGCTGCTCTTAATGCTTGGGAGCTAACCGTAAGCCAAGCGATCACTAAAGATACAAGAGCAGCTCCAACAAACAACCATACACCAAGGTTGATTTTGTACGCAAAGTTGCTTAGCCATTCTCTCATCAAGTACCATGAAATTGGAATGGCGATAACGATAGACACTGTCACAAGTCTCGTAAAATCCTTTGAAAGCATCAGAACAATGTTGGTTACACTAGCTCCAAGTACTTTTCTGATTCCAATTTCTTTAATTCTTCTTTCGGCGGTAAATGAAGCTAAACCGAATAGACCAAGACACGAAATGAGAATTGCAAATCCAGCAAAGTAGGAGGAGAGTGTACCAATTCTTCTTTCTGAATTATAAAGCTCCTGGTAGTTTTTATCCAAAAAATCATATTCAAAGATGAAACCTGGGCTGAACGATTCGTAAACTTCTTGAACTTGATCCATGGCCTGGACTTCACGTCCCTTTTCCAAACGGACAGCTGCCAGCCAGGTACTACCAAGTCTGAAAAATGCAGGATCTACTTGTCGGTGAATGGATTGAAAATGGAAATCTTTAACCACACCGATCACTTCAAGATCGTATTCTTCCCATAGTCGGATGTTTTCACCAATGGCCTCTTCTGGAGTGAAACCCATAACTCTTACAGCTTCTTCATTCAAAACAATCTTAGAACTATCAGCGCCAAACTCTTTGTCGAACCATCGTCCTTGAACCATTTGAAAATCCATCGTTTTTTGAAAATCATAGTCTACTCTGAAATTCTCAAAAAGGATACGAGTATCTGGAACTTTTCCTCTCCATTCCAATCCAAAAGTGTTGCTATTTTGACTGATCATGCTATGGCTTGTGCCTGCGGCTGAGGCAACACCTGGAATTTTTCTTAATTCATTGAAAAAGGCCTCCCTTCTATCGGTAATACTTCCATCCTGAGTGAAGAAGACTAGATTATCCTGGCTGTATCCCAAATTCTTTGTGTATGCATATTGCGTTTGTTTGTGAATCACGATCACACCAACAATCAAAATAATTGTGATGGTAAATTGGAAAACAACCAAGCCTTTTCTGGCCCAGATTTCGCCTATTGAGCTTTTGATTTCACCTTTCAAGACCTGAACAGGTCTGAAATGTGTTAGGTAAAGTGCTGGATAACTTCCAGCTAAAACTCCGGTCAAAATGACTGTCACAAGTGAAATAATTATAAGCTGTGGAGTGAATTCAATCGAAATACTTTTGTCTGTAATCTCATTGAATTGCGGCAGTAGAATTGCGGCAATTACTACGGAAAGAACCATTGAGAATAATGCGATTAAAACGGCTTCTCCTATGTATTGACGAACCAGGGTTCTACGATTTGCGCCAATCGCTTTTCTGACCCCTACTTCATGTGCTCGTTTAGAAGCTCTGGCGGTTGAGAGGTTCATGAAATTGATACAGGCGATAACCATTATGAAAATGGCAATAATAGAGAAAAGCTGTACATACTCAATTCTCCCGCCATCAGGAACCCCGTTGGTGTATCCACCATACAAGTATTGTTCAGAATACTTCTTCAAAAAGAGCTCTACAGTCTCAACTTCTTCATCTTTTGACTTGACATATCCGGCAATTTTCTTTGTCACCTCGGCTGGATCAGCGCCTTCCTGGATGATTACAAAAGTGTGCGGCCCGTTATTTCCCCATCGTGTAACCCAATCGTTTCTGTCTTTGTAATCTTCAAAAGGAAGAACATAATCAAAAATGTACGTTGATTTTGGGTTAATATTTTCAAAAACACCTGAGACGATGAAATCACGATCATCTTCGTAGCGTAAGGTCTTTCCAACTGCTGCTTCTACGCTTCCGAAAAATTTGGTTGCAACATTTCTTGAGATACAAATAGATGTTTTGTCTTTTAAAACCTGATCGGGACTACCGGTTAGGAGCGGGTATGAAAAGATGTTGAAAAAATCCTCTCCAACGTGGTAGCCATTCTCTCGGAAATAAGTGGTTTCATGTGCTAATAAAGCTTTACTGATCCAGGTGGTTGTTGCTGCATACTGGATGTCGGGAAAATCTATTTTCAAGTTTTCGGCAAGAATGCCTGGTGTCGAGTTGGTAGCAAAAACTTCGTTAGAATACGTCTGAAATTCCATCACACGAAACAAACGATCGTCCTTTTCATGGAACTTATTGATCTTGAATTCATCCTGAACCCATAAATAAATAAAGAAGGCACAGGTGAGGCCGGTAGTTAGGCCAATCAAATTGATAGCTGATGAAACTTTGTGACGCAGAAAATTTCTAAAAGTGATCTTAAGGTAGTAGAACATGAGTTTTTGATTTAGGTAAAGACAAGAGATGCATTAATGGGTTGCATTGGTTATTTAGTAAGTACTACCTAGATGGTTGATGGTTACAGAAAGTTTTACGACTCTCTGAATTAGTTGAAGTGATTCATCGTTCTTTCCATGCCAATGGTGCAAAACGAAAAAATCGCATCGATTGCCCGATCCATGTTGAGGACAAGTTCATCAAGCTCTTTTTGTGAAAAAGGGCTAAGTACATAATCTATCTGATTGCCTTTGTAAAAATCATCACCGACACCAAATCTCAATCGTGGATAGTTTTGACCGCCAGTGAGTTGTTCGATATTTTTCAGCCCGTTGTGACCACCGGCAGATCCTTTGGGCTTAAGTCGAATTTTCCCATAGGGGAGAGCGATATCATCTGTAATGACTAGTAGGTTCTCTTTTGGAATTTTGTGAAACTGAAGCCAAAAATTGACTGCCTTTCCACTTAAGTTCATGTAGGTAGTTGGTTTGATTAAGTGTAGCGTTCTCCCTTTATGGCTTACCTCCGAGATGGAACCCAGCTTGTCCACTTTGAAAGAACTCCCTTTTTGATCAGCTAGTCGATCTAGAATAAGAAAGCCGACATTGTGTCTTGTGAGCTCATATTCCGGGCCAATATTTCCAAGTCCTGCGATAAGGTATTTCATTGAGCTAGTTTCAAATGCAAGAATACGGAATTTAGTTAGACTGCAGGAATGGCTGGATTTAGATCATAAAAAAATCCTGCCGATGGGGCAGGATTTTAGAATAATTTATTTCTAGGTTTATTCAGAGCCTCCTTCAGCCGGAGCTGCGTCTCCACCACCTTCAGCTGGTGCTTCTGCTCCTTCAGCAGCCTCTTCTCCTTCTTCAAGCTCCTCTTCCTCCTCTTCTTTACCTTTCAATGCTCTTGGAACTTCGATACCAGCAATAGTCACGAGTGGACTGTTCAATATTTCCCACTCACCAGTTTCAATTTCACCTACCTTGATGGATTGTCCAAGTTCCAGTCCAGAAACATCAACCTCAATGTATTCCGGCATATTTTTCGGCAATGATCTCACCATAAGGAATTTTACTTTTCGGATCAATTTACCTCCTGCCTGGATGCCAGGTGCATTTCCAATTGGACGAGTTGGAATACTCATTTTGATTGGAGTACCTCTAAATAACTGAAGAAAATCAATGTGCATGATCATTTCACTCACTGGGTGAAATTGGATGTCCTGCATGATTGCTTCAAATGGTTCTGGCTCACCTTCGATGGTTAGCATTGCAAAGTGCGCTTCGTCGGTATAGACAAGATCTCGGAACAAGATCGCAGGGGCATAGAAATGGATCTGGTGATCACCACCGTACACAACGCATGGTACCATTCCTTCTTCCCTCAAGCGCTTTGCTTCAGTCTTGCCAAGATTTGCTCTTTTATACCCTATAATCTCAACAGTTTTCATAAAAAATATATAATTGATTTAAATAATTAGCCAATAAAAAGTGAACTGATAGACTCATTGTCATGAATCTTTCGAATGGCTTTTGCGAATAAGTCAGCCACTGTTAATACTTTGATTTTGCTTGATCCCTCTTTTTGCGGAATCGTGTCGGTGATGATTAATTCTTCAAGTGCTGATTCTTCAATATTCTTATGGGCATTTCCAGATAAAACGCCATGAGTGGTAATTGCTCTTACTGAATTTGCTCCTTTTTCTTTGATGATGACGGAAGCTTTACTGATTGTCCCAGCTGTATCCACCATATCATCTACCAACACCACATCTTTTCCTTCAACATCTCCAATTACTTGCATGGAAGCAATTTCGTTTGCTCGTTTTCTATGCTTATCACACACCACCATATCCACTTCGAACATTTTCGCATATGCCCGTGCTCTTGCAGTGCCACCTACATCTGGAGAAGCGAAGATCAGATTTTCAAGATTCAGACTTTTTAGATAAGGGACAAAAATGGCCGAACCATCAAGATGATCTACTGGAATATCAAAAAATCCTTGGATCTGCTGTGCATGCAAGTCGCAGGTAACTAGCCTATCCGCCCCAGCGGATGTCAATACATTGGCCATTAACTTGGCTGCTATGGAAACTCGTGGCTTGTCCTTCCTGTCCTGACGAGCGTATCCAAAATAAGGAACAACAACTGTCACTTGTTTGGCACTTGCTCTTCTTGCTGCATCAATCATTAGCAGCAACTCTAAGATGTTATCAGCAGGAGGCATGGTGGATTGAATGAGGAAGACATCACATCCACGAACAGATTCAGTCAAGTAAATACCAAGTTCTCCGTCACTAAACGTTTGCTTTTCACTGGTCCCCAACGGACTGCCATAGTTATGGGCAATATCAGTTGCTAGTTGATTAGTAGCTAAACCTGAAAATATTTTTACTGTAGACATTTTCTTAAAACAAAAGCAATCTCAATCTGTGAAGTCATTCTGAATTTATTTCGGAATCTAAGTCCAACTTTTCAATCTATTGAACAAGATCCTGAAACAAGTTCAGGATGACTGTTAAGCACCGAGATTGCTTAGTTGGCCTACTAGGGCTCGAACCTAGACTCTTCTGGACCAAAACCAGACGTGTTGCCAGTTACACCATAGGCCAAAATCGGAGTGCAAAAGTAGAGGATTAAAAATAAAAATGAAAAGCTCGAAGAACAAAAAAGCCAACCAACAGGTACTGATATTGGAAAACTTTGTGAACTTCCTGTTTACCGTAGAGAAGTAGCCTTAAATTTTCTAATCCTGATAGCTTTATTTCATACGATTCTTTTCCTGAAATTTCAATTCGATCTATAATCTATAGCATTTCGATGGTTTTGGTTCTCGATTCTCAATTCAACAAGAAGCGCGATCGTACATTATCCATTTGGATGAAACTCTAATGGTCAAAAAATTTATAAAAGTTCTTAGAGGGCTATTTGTTTTAATGTTCTCCGGTCCTTTAATCCTTCACGCTCAAGGATATTCCATACAAGGTAATCTTATAGATAAAGAAAATTCTCAACCGGTAGCTTTTGCTCATATTTCTATCATCGGTACGAATAAGGGTACGATCAGTAATGAAAATGGAGCGTTTGTGTTAAAAGGTATTTCAGCTGAATCAATTCAGATTAAAGTATCATCGATTGGTTATAAGACTGATACTGTAGATTGGAATGCGGATATGGATAAGCTTTCGATTCCACTTTTGCCAAGTGTCCTTGAACTCAATGATGTATCCATTGAAAGCGAAAGGGCAACCCCACAGGAAATAATAGAAGAGGCGTTTTCACGAATAAAGGAAAACTATTGGCTGGACGAACATTTGCTGACAGGTTATTTTAAGGAGACCGAAAACACAAATGGACAACCATTGTACATTGCTGAAGCCATCGTTCAAGCCAAGATTCCTAGTGAAGGATCCGACGCGGATGCGCGGATTGAAGTTATTCATTTAGCTGATCGGAAAAAGGATCTTCCTGATCTTAAAAACCATGATTTGGATTTCAGAAGTGGAGGCATTTATCGTTGTCTAAAAAACTCGATCAATGATCCAATTAATCCTGTATATCCATCTCATTTCAAAAACTATGAATACAAGATAGAAGGTTATACCTTGTTCAATGGTAAGAAGGTCGTTATCATTTCTTTCACAGATTCAAAAAGAAAACCGATCTATGGGAAATTGATCATAGATCTGGAGTCCTATGCGTTCGTGAGAATGGAAGGAACCAAGACACATGGAGATGGTAGCCCTTTCGATCGGTGGAAATGGACGAGCCACACCTGGATCGAACAATACATGGAAGATGAAAATGGAAAGTGGTTGCTTAACTCAAGCATTTATTTAGGCGATTGGCTTAGGAAAAGAAGCATGTTTTATTGGATCAATATGAGTAAAAATCAATTGTATCAGCTTCGGTCTTTCTATTACACCACCAACTATTCGAAAGACAAGGACTTCACAGAAGAAGGAATTGAATTCAAAAGAGGTGAGGAGTTTTATAATCGAGATTTTAATAATGACGAGAACTACTGGAACGCATTTAACTATTTGGTTCCAAATGAAACAGAGAAGCGAATTCTGAATAAAGTAGGGAATTGAATTCTTTAATGAAAGAGATATTTAGTCTATAGAGTTTTCTTTCACCCAATCAAACGCATTTTTGAATGGCTCCATCCAAGGAGAGACTTCAACCCCTTCAAGTCCTGGCTTATGCGGCCAGTTCCACGGGAATAAAGACCTTTCCAGGTGAGGCATAATGGCAAGATGTCTTCCGTCTCTTGAAGACAATGCTGCGGTAGCAAAATCACTTCCATTGGTGTTTCCAGGAAATTCGGCCTGAGAATACTTAACAGGTATTACATAGTCTGATTCATTCTCCAGAATAAATCTTCCTTCGCCATGAGCCAGCCAAATTCCGAGCTCCGAACCGATCATGGATTGAAGCATGATTGAATTCGTTTCTTTGATTTCAACTCCAACAAATGCGCACTCGAATTTTCCGGAAATATTGTGATGCATTTTGGGGTGTGAATCTCCTAGTTCAGGATAAAGAAGGTTCAGCTCCATCATCAACTGGCAACCATTACAAACACCTAGGCTCAATGTGTCTTCTCTCGCATAGAAGTTATCTAAAGCAGATTTTGCTTTTTCATTGAAAAGGAACGATCCAGCCCAACCTTTTGCTGAACCGAGAACATCCGAATTTGAAAACCCACCAACAAAAACGATCATGTTCACTTCACTCAAATCTTCTCGACCAGAGATCAGGTCAGTCATGTGAACATCTTTCACGTCAAATCCGGCTAACCAAAGTGCGTAGGCCATTTCTCGGTCGCTGTTTACCCCTTGCTCGCGAATTATTGCTGCTTTTACTCCGGATCGGTCTTTTCGATCGAAATTGAGATTGTATGTGCTTGCTTTCCCATCAAAAAGTTTTGGAAAAGAATAGGAGAGCGGCTGAGTAAATCTATTTTTCTTTCGCTTCTCAGCGATTTCCGGTGCAGTCTGATGCCTATCTAACAGGTAAGATGTTTTGTACCATAGATCACGAAGTAGCTCTATATCAAACGATTGTGACCAACTCCCACTCTTTACTACAACCTTTCTTTCTGTTGAGACCTTGCCTATTTCTTTGTAGTTGATGCCTCGCTCGTTGAGCATGTTGGTGGCTTGATCATTATCAACCTGAATAACTAATGCCGGTTTTTCTGAAAACAGAATTTTGATAATGTCTTCCTCATTCAACGAAGTGAGATCTACATCAAGCCCACCTTTGGTATTTGGAAAATTCATTTCCAACAAAGTGGTGATGAGTCCGCCGGCAGATACATCATGTCCTGCAATAATCAACTGCTCTTTGATCAACTGCTGAATCGCATCAAATACCTCAGTTACGATTTGGGAGTTGCTATTAGGAGCTTTGGTTCCAATTTTAGATTGTGTCTGAGCAAACGATGAACCACCTAATTCAAAATCTGAACCGGAAAAATCGATGTAGAGAATTTTGGAATTAGTTTTTGATGAATCAAGAGCAGGACTGACAGTTTTGTTGATATCTGATACTTCAGCCATGGCGCTGATGATCACTGTACCAGGGGCGTATACTTTTTCTCCATCCGGATATTTTTGCGTCATTGACATGGAATCTTTTCCAGTCGGAACATTGATTCCAAGTTCACATGCAAAATCACTGATTGCTTTGACGCCTTTGTACAGTCGAGCATTTTCACCTTCATTTTTTGCCGGCCACATCCAGTTGGCACTGAGCGAAACACCTTTCAATCCGTGAGTCAAAGGTGCCCAGATAATATTGGAAAGAGCCTCAGTAATGGATAATTGCGACCCTACAGCTGAATCAATCAGACCAGGAATAGAAGCATGACCGATGGATGTCGCAATACCTCGATTTGACTTGAAATCAAACGCCATGACCGATACATTGTTCAATGGCAATTGAAGTTCTCCACAGGTTTGTTGAGTGGCTACTCTTCCCGTTACACAACGATCTACTTTATTGGTCAGCCAATCTTTACAAGCGACTGCTTCTAGCTGAAGAACAGATTCGAGATAGTCTTGAATATTCTCTTCTGAATATGCTACATCTGAGAAAATCGGATCCAAGGTTTGATCTTCAAGAATGGTTTTAGGAGATGACCCAAAAAGGTGATGCAGTTTCAGGTCGAAAGGAGAGGGCTTCCCGTTGTTGTTGAACCTAAGTTCGTGATTGTCACTGGCCTCTCCAACTTCATAATAAGGTGCACGTTCTCTTTTTGAAACACGTTTGAGGTATTCAGAATTTTCTTTTCCAATAACCAGTCCCATTCGTTCCTGGGACTCGTTTCCTAAAATCTCCTTATCAGAAAGTGTTTCGTCTCCAATCGGAAGTTTATTTAGCTCTATCGTTCCGCCATTTTCCTCAACTAATTCTGATAAACAATTCAAATGTCCACCTGCGCCATGATCGTGAATGGAAGTAATGGTGTTGTCGTCAAGCTCGACCATTGCACGAACGGCATTCGAAACTCTTTTTTGCATTTCGGGATTGGAGCGCTGAACCGCATTCAATTCAAGCGATTGGTCAAAAGCTCCGGTATCAACAGAAGAAACTGCTCCACCGCCCATACCGATTCTGTAGTTATCTCCGCCCATCACTACGATCTTTTCACCGGCTGAAACCGATTTCTTCAAAGCTTCTTTTTTCTTTCCGTACCCAATACCTCCTGCTTGCATGATTACTTTGTCATAACCGAATTTCTTACCAGCTTCCTCATGTTCAAAAGTCAAAACACTGCCACAGATCAATGGCTGACCGAACTTGTTTCCATAGTCACTTGCCCCATTGGAAGCTTTAGTGAGAATCTCTTGCGGTGTTTGATACAACCACTTTCTCGGTTGCTTTTCCCATTTTTGATTTTCCTGGAGTCTGGAATAGGAGGTCATATAAACAGCAGTTCCAGCCAATGGAATACTTCCCTGACCGCCCGCCATACGATCTCTGATTTCACCACCTGATCCTGTGGCAGCACCATTGAAAGGTTCAACGGTGGTTGGGAAATTGTGCGTTTCGGCCTTTAAAGAAAGGACGGATTCAAAATCTCTTGTTTCAAACCAGTCTGGCTTGTCTTGACTTGCCGGTGCAAATTGCTCTACAACTGGCCCTTCGATAAAGGCTACATTGTCTTTGTAGGCTGAGACAAGATGGTTTGGATTTTCCTTGGATGTTTTTTTAATCCATTGAAACAAAGAAAACTCTTGCTCCTCTCCATCTATGATGAATGTTCCGTTGAATATTTTGTGTCTGCAGTGCTCAGAATTGATTTGCGAAAATCCAAAGACTTCAGTATCGGTTAAAGGCCTACCAATTTCTTTAGCCACGCCATTCAAATAATCCACTTCTTCTTCACTTAGTGCAAGCCCTTCTTGTTGATTATATTCCTCAATATTTTCTATGTGCAGAATTGGGGCAGGTTGCAAATCCAGGGTGAAAAGCGTCTGGTCCAGGCCGTCGTACTTTTGCTGTAGCATCGGGTCAAAATCTTGAGCATCTTCTTCCGGGATATAGGTTTCAATTCGATAAATATTGACAAGCCCAGCATTGTGGGCAATGTCGGTTGCGTTGGTACTCCATGGAGTTACCATTTCTTTTCTTGCCCCAATAAATGCACCTGAAATGTTTACTTCTTTAACGAGTTCAGCTCCTGAGAATAGCCAGTTAAGCTTTTCTATTTCCGATTTTTCAAGATGTCCATTAGTTCCAACTGCAATGATTTCGTTTGATGATTTTTGGAAGAAATGAATCATTTAGTAGCGTCTTTTAAGCGTTAAAAAAGTTGACTGCTTTAGAGGCGCAAAAGTAACGTTTTCAGAACTTTGAAATAGATGCTATTTCAATAATTTGTTGATGGACTTGCGAAGCATATTGTCTGTCAAAACGGAATAGCCAATCACTACTTTTTCTATGTACCCTTCGCGATCAATAACAAAGTGCGTGGGGAAGTTTCGGATGTTGTTTCCTATCACGAAATCCTTAACATCTGCAACGATTTCATATTCCATATTGAACCGAGTTAGGAACTTGTCGACTTTGAACTCATCTTCAAAGGTAGGGGCCAGGAAAATGATGTCATCCTGCTCATACTCTTCAACAATAGCGTTTATATCAGGAAGTTCCATTACACAAGGTCTACATGAGGTGAACCAGAAATTGAACAATACGATCTTTCCTTTAAGATCTTCATTTCTATAGGTTTTTCCTTCAAGGGTGGTTAGTTCGAAATCAGGAAATTTCTGACCTTTCATTCGCTTCACTTCTTTTTTAGCCTCTGCCACCTGCTTGATTTGCTCAGGAGTTGGCTCCTGTCCAAGTACGCTATAGCTAAGCAATAGAAAGAGTAGAATTGAAGGGTATTTCATGATGTTAAGTTAGTTCATTGTACAATAAGCTTGCCTTTTTGGAAATAAATTGAAGAAATTTTGTATTGATTAAATATTTATTAAACAAATAATATTTGGCATTTAGTTATTAGACTTTCGGTTAAAATGTTTTTTCACGTATTATATCACGATTTATTCCAAAAAACTTCTTCTCGATCGTCTTAAAAAAAATGAAAAAAATTAGAACCAATTCATAAAAGGTTCGTTGCTTTACACTATGGAAACTTTTAGAATTACTAAAGTTTCCTCAGTTTTATCTTAAAGTAACGTGGAAGCAAAGGAAAAAATCATACATGACGCTGAAGAATTATTTATTCAGTTTGGTGTCAGAAGTGTAACGATGGATGATGTGGCTCGTGAAGCATCAATGTCAAAGAAGACTTTGTATCAGTATTTTGATAACAAAGATAAGCTGGTATCAGAGGTAGCACTTCATCATTTGGAGAAGGATAAAGAGGAATTTCTTGAAATTGAACAGGTTTCTCAAGATGCAATTCATGAAATTTTTCTTGTTACACTTTGCTTGAGAAAGCATGTGTACAAAATGAATCCATCGCTTTTGTTTGATATGCAGAAATATCATGCTGAAGCTTGGGGGCACTACATGAACTTTAAGAATACAACTGTTCGAGGTTATATTGAGCGTAACATCCGCAGAGGAATTGAGGAAGGTTACTTTAGATCAGAACTTGATCCAAAAATACTTTCAATTCTACGCGTAGAGCAGGTTCAGTTAGCCTTCAATACTAAAATTTTTCCTCAGAAGGAATTTGACTTTACACAAGTACAACTACAAATATTAGATCACTTTATCCATGGGTTGCTAACCCAAGCGGGTAAAGAAAAATACGAAGAACACCTACAATCCGAAACCTTAAATCACGCACTCTAATATGAGAGGTATTTTATTACTATTATTGATTGCCACCACTCTGCTGAGAGCAGAGGCGCAAGAAGAAGCAAGGTTCTCACTTGAAGATTGTATCAACTACGCGTTGGAAAACAACGAAAATCTTCAAATTGCGAAACTTGAAAATGATATTGCAGTCACGCAGATAAATGAAACGTTAGCCAGAGGTCTCCCGCAGGTTGATGGAAACGTTGGAATAAATAGAAACTTTAGGGTCCAAACCAGTTTTATTGAAGATTTCATCTCTCCATCTGTTTATGGTGTCTTAGTGGATGAAAATTTGCTACCAGATGGAGCAGGTCCTGGAGAATTACAGACTGTTCCAGCAGCATTTGGAACCAATTATACCGGACAGGCTGGAATAACTGCAAGACAATTACTGTTTGACGGTTCCTATTTTGTTGGCTTAAAGGCTGCGAGAACAGTTAAACTTTTAAGTCAAAGGCAGGAAAATCAATCGAAGGTTGAGGTTGTTGAAGCCGTTTCCAAAGCTTACTACTTAGTACTAATCACAAGAGAGAATTTGGAATTCCTCGGACGAAATTTCTCAACTGTTGATACTTTACTGAATGAAACCAATGCAATGTATGAAAACGGATTTGCAGAAAAGATTGATGTTTCCAGAATTAAAATTCAGCATAACAATCTGAAGACAAGCCTTAAGAATAATACAGAGTTACTCATTACCACGATGAATATTCTTAAGATGCAAATGGGAATGCCGGTTGAAGCTCCGCTAGTACTTTCAGGAGATTTATCATCCGTTAGTTTGACTCCAATCGAAGTTACAAGAGAGGGGGCTTTGGAGCAACGTCCCGAATATGCGGTACTTCAGACGAATAAAGATCTGTTAGCACTTAATGTTAAGAACTATCAATCGCAGTACGTTCCAAATTTGTATGCTAATTACAACTTTGGATGGACTTCCGGTACCAATACTTTTGGCGATTTAACCAACTTTGACAATCAAACTTGGTTTAGATATAGCGCTCTGGGTGTAAGCCTTTCCATTCCGATTTTTGATGGGCTGTCAAAAAGAAGTCTTATCCAGAGAAATAGGATACAGATGCTGCAAATAGACCAAAACATTTCTCAATTGAGGAATAATGTAAACCGAGAGATTTTGGAATCTGAAATCAATGTGAACAACTCTATACGAACGGTAGAAGCAGAGAGTGAAAATGTGACATTGGCTGAAGAAGTGTATAATGTATCTAAAATTAAATACCAGGAAGGGCTAGGGTCCAATCTGGAAGTCGTTCAAGCCAATACAGAATTCAAAGAAGCTCAAACGAACTATTTAAACGCACTATATGAGGCAGCTACTGCCCAAATCGAACTTAAAAAAGCACTAGGAATACTTTATAAAAACTAAGATCATGAAAAAGATCAACTACATACTCACCCTAAACATCATCGTAGCGCTAATTCTTTCTTCCTGTGGAAGTGAGGAAAGCACTGTCAGCGCTATCATCGCAGGAGGAAACCTGGAAGAAGTAAGACAGAAAAAAGCGGAATTGTCTGAACAGCACAAATCAATTGGACGAGAGATCGCACTACTTGACTCAATGATCACCGCTAACAGCGAATTCAGAAATTTACCATTGGTGACTACTTTCAAAGCCAAGCATGAAAACTTTGATCACTTTGTAGAACTACAAGGAGATGTCACAACGAAGCAAAATGTTTTAATCTACCCTGAAGCGGCTGGAACATTGGTAAGAATCCATGTGATAGATGGTCAAAGTGTCAAGAAGGGTCAATTATTAGCGACAATTGATGATGGTGGTACGGCTAGCCTATTGCTTCAAATGAAAACGCAATTGGCTTTAGCTAAAACTACTTTTGAACGTCAGGAAAGGCTTTGGGAACAAAAGATCGGAACTGAAATTCAATATCTGCAAGCCAAGGCAAACTATGAAGCTCAGCAAAGCGCTGTAGATCAAATGCAAAGTCAATTGGATAAGTTTTACATCCGGGCACCTTTCACAGGAATCATTGACGATGTAATCAAAGACCAAGGAACAGTTGTTGCTCCGGGCGGCCCTGGTTCAGAAGTTTTCAGAATTGTGAACCTTACAAATATGTTTATCGAAGTGGACGTTCCCGAGTCTTACATTGCAGATGTAACTCCTGGGAAAAAAGTCAAAGTCTACTTTCCAATCTTGAATGAAACGATTGAATCTACAGTAAGGCAAACTGGAAATTTCATTAACCCGGATAACAGATCGTTTACTGTGGAAATTCCAGTTCCCAATAGGAACGGTAAGATCAAACCTAATTTGACGGCAAAGGTTCAAATTAATGATTACAGAAATGAAACGGCGATTTTAATTCCGCAAAGTATCATTTCAGAAAATGCAGAAGGCGAGCAGTACGCATTTGTTGCGACAGAAGTAAACGGCGATAATATTGGTAAAGCCAACAAGAACATCATTACAACTGGTAAAGCACAGGGTGATTATGTAGAAATTCTGTCCGGAATTGAAGATGGACAGGATGTGATTAGCGAAGGTGCCAGAAGTGTGAAAGATGGACAACAAGTTAAAATTTTAACTCAGTAACATATGGATACTAGAGAGAATAAAGTAAACAAGGAATTTAGATTGTCCTCTTGGGCAATTCAAAACCCATCCGTAATCCTGGTGATGATCGGCATCTTTTTGCTGATTGGGTTGTCCTCTTATTTTTCAATGCCAAGAGAGGATTTTCCAGAAATTAAGGAAACCAAAATCTATATCAGTACTCCATTTCCGGGCAACACTGCTGAGGATATAGAAAGGCTTATCACAGATCCGCTTGAGAAAGAATTGACGAACGTAAGTAACGTAGTTGAAATTCTTTCTACCTCTCAAGAAGACTACTCCATTATCACGGTTGAGTTTGATGAGGACATTACCGTTGAAGCGGCTAAGCAAAAGGTGAAAGACGAAGTAGATTCAGAAGTAGCTGGAGAAGACTGGCCTCTTTTTAATGGCGCCAAAGTCGAGCCGAACGTGTTCGACCTGAATTTCTCTGAAGAATTTCCAATCATGAATATCAACATCACGGGAGATTACCCGGTGAATAAGTTGAAAGAATATGGAGAATACCTTGAAGATGAAATTGAGGACTTAGCTGAGATTAAGGAAGTAGACATTCGTGGCGCTCAAGAATTAGAAGTAGAAGTTGCCGTAGACATCTACAAAATGATGGCGGCCAAGGTCAGCTTCGATGATGTTCTTTCGACTATTGGAAATGGGAACATGACCATGTCTGCTGGGAACCTCAAGGTTAGTGGACAAAGGAGAACCATTCGAATTCTTGGAGAAATTGAAGATCCGAAGGAGTTGGAGGATTTTGTGGTTAAATCGGAAAACAACGCTCCGGTTTATTTGAAGGACATTGCAAAAGTGAGTTTTAAAGAAGAAGATAAAACTACTTATGCACGTGAGTTTGGCAATAGCGTGGTAATGCTTGACGTAAAAAAGCGCGCAGGCAAAAACATGATTAATGCCGCGAATGAGATTCGAGAAATTATCAAAGAAGCTCAGGTAAATTACTTTCCACAAGATTTGGAGATTTCTATATCGAATGATTCATCTTTTAGAACACTGAATCAGGTAAGTGATCTTGTAAACAATATCATTTTCGGGATTATCCTGGTTGTCACAGTATTGATGTTCTTCCTAGGATTTAGAAATGCCTTGTTCGTAGGATTCGCTATTCCAATGTCAATGACAATGTCATTCATGATTCTAGACACATTAGGATACACCATGAATACCATGATTTTGTTTGCTCTAATTATGGGGCTTGGAATGTTGGTTGATAATGGAATTGTGGTTGTGGAAAATGTATACCGGTTGATGGATGAAGGATTGTCCAGAATTCAGGCAGCCAAAAAAGGGATTGGTGAAATTGCTCTTCCAATTATTATTTCCACTGCGACCACAGTAGCAGCTTTCGTTCCTTTGGGCATGTGGCCAGGAGTAATGGGGCAGTTCATGATCTATTTCCCAATCACCTTATCGGTGGTACTCGGGTCCTCGCTTTTCGTGGCGATTTTCATGAACTCGATGTTGGTATCTCAATTTATGGAAACAGAAGATCGAGAACTTACCACAAAGCAGTTAATTAGATTAAGTATTATTCTTGGTGGATTTGGTACGGTGATCCTGATTTTTGGTGGAGCTGTAAGAGGGTTGGGCTCTCTAATGATTGTAACAGCCATCTTATTCTGGATCTACAAATACGGAATTAAGAAATTGGCCATTGGTTTTCAAAAGACCTTCCTTGTTTGGATGGAAAATTTCTATGAAGCCAGATTGAGAGGTGCCCTTAAAGGACGAAATGTATATTGGTATTTCTCTTTCACAGTACTGTTATTGATTCTTGCTTTCATGTCTTTTGGTTGGTCAATGGGTACAGGCCGTACCAAGGTTGAGTTTTTCCCAGATAATACGCCAAACCAGATCATTGTGTACATCGAATATCCTCAAGGAACTTCGATTGAAAAGACGAATAAGATCACCAATGAAATTGAAGATCGTGTTTACTCAATTATCAACAGCGAGGTTTACGTGGATGCGAATTATAACTTCTTGGTTGAATCCTCTGTTTCACAAGTGGGAGAGGGTGCTGGAAATCCTCAGACAGATGGAGGCTCCGCTGCGGAAATGCCACACAGAGGTAAAATCACGGCCTCCATGCGTGAATTCAAGTACAGACGTGGAGCAGATTCGGAAAAATTGAGAGAGAAAATTCAAGTAGCACTAAGTGGTATTTATCCTGGCGTAGCAATTTCAGTAGAGAAAGATGCAGTAGGTCCTCCGGCTGGATACCCTATTAATATTGAATTGGAAGGGGATGATTATGATCAGTTGATTCTTGCTGCCGAAAGTATGAGGAATTTCATCAACGACCGGAACATTCCAGGGATTGAAGAATTGAAGATCGATGTGAATAAAGGGAAACCTGCCATGCAAGTGGTAGTTGATCGAAAGAAAGCAGGTGAGTTAGGTGTAGCCGTTGGGCAAGTTGGAAGCCAGTTGAGAAGATCATTGTTTGGTGAGAAAGCTGGTGTCTACAAAAAAGATGGTGAAGACTATGACATCAACGTTCGATTTGACAAGGATATTAGGTACAACACCAGTGCTTTGTTCAATCAAAACATTACGTTCAGGGACAATTCTTCTGGTAAGATCAAGGAGATTCCAGTTTCTGCTGTTGCATCTCAAAAGAATACTTCCGGATTTAGTGCCATCAAGCATAAGGATACTAAGCGGGTTGTAACTGTTTATTCTGGATTACAACCAGGGTTTACTGATGCTGGAGCGATCGTGACTCAAATTCAAAGTGAAATGGAAGAATTCGAAAATCTGCCTCCAGGGGTTAAGATTGATTTCACAGGACAAATCGAAGAACAGAACAAGCAAATGGCTTTCTTGATGGGTGCCTTCTTTTCTGGTCTCGGTTTGATTATGTTGATACTCGTGTTCCAGTTTGGTGGAGTTTCAAGACCGGGAATTATTATGTTGGCAATCTTCCTCAGTTTCATTGGCGTGTTTGGTGGATTGATGATGACCGGCTGGCCATTCGTGATCATGATGACCATGATGGGAATCATCTCACTTGCTGGTATCGTGGTAAATAATGGTGTGGTGTTGCTTGATTATACTCAGCTTTTAATTGATCGAAAGAAATTGGAGTTAGGCTTGAGAGAAGATGAATTCCTTTCGAAAGATGATGCTTTGGAGGCGACTGTGATGGGAGGTAAAGCAAGATTAAGACCTGTAATTCTTACAGCGATTACGACAGTTTTAGGATTAGTGCCATTGGCGATTGGTTTGAACATCAACTTTTCGTCCTTGTTCACAAACTTTGATCCTCAGATATACATTGGAGGAGATAATGTGATTTTCTGGGGACCATTGGCATGGACGGTGATCTTCGGATTAATCGTTGCGACGTTCTTAACGTTGATAATCGTGCCAGTTCTATTTACGATTGTGTATCGAATCAAGTACCGGATTTTTGCTAAACAAGCTCAGCCAGAGGAGATAATGGCAAAGGCAGCCTAAATGAGAATTAGGGAAATAGATCATATCAACCTTTACGCTCTTTTTACGTTAGGTAATGTATCGGTTATGACCTTATCAACAAAGGGAAGAGCCGTCGGTTAGGTTTAAGTTATATATAACTCTCTCGTGCCATGCGGGAGAGTTTTTTCATTATGAGCAGAATCTATTTTGTTGTTTTTTTATTGACCCTATACTTCGCCCTCGACTTCTACATTTTTGTTGCAGTAAGGTCGATGGTGGAAGATGCTTCAGTTTGGGTTAGGAGAGGAGTAATCATTGCCTATTGGGTGATCAGTGTACTGGCGGTAGCTGGTGTATTGATGTATACCAGAATAGATCCCAAGGTTTTCAAAAACCTAAGGCTATACATCACAACGTTTTTCTTCATTCTTTTCATGGGAAAAGCTTTGGCATCCATTTTTCTTTTGGTGGATGATATACGAAGGGCATTTACTTGGATTGTGAATTTGTTTCCTGCTCAGGAAGATAAGTTCTCAACATCCAGGTCTGATTTCATGGCTAAATCCGCAATGATTGCCGGAGCTATACCGATTGCAGCTATGAGCTTCGGAGTAATCTCAGGTGCGCATGATTATCGGGTTCGGAGAAGAATTATTGAGTCACAGAATTTACCGAAGGCCTTTGATGGACTTAGAGTAGTTCAGATATCAGATATTCATACCGGAAGTTTTTTCAATAAGACAGCAGTCGAAGGTGGTATTGATATGCTTAATGCCGAGAAACCAGATGTATTTTTCTTCACAGGTGATTTGGTAAATAATCGGAGTGAGGAAGCGAAAGACTACCTTGATGTGTTCAAAAAAGTGAATGCTCCACTGGGAAAATTTTCTGTGATGGGGAACCATGATTATGGTGATTACAGTAGTTGGCCATCACATCAAGACAAACTAAAAGACATCAAAGACCTGCACGAAATGCATGGTTATATGGATTGGGACATTTTGCTAAATGAGAATCGAATTCTAAAAGTGGATGGTGAAGAACTTGCTGTTTTAGGATGCGAAAACTGGGGTGCAGGTAGGTTTTCGAAATACGGAGATATGGGTTTAACCGTCAGGGGAGTTGAAGATCATCCATTCAAAATTTTGCTTTCGCACGATCCCAGTCATTGGGATGCTCAGATCAGGCCCAACTATTCTGATATTGATCTCACGTTGGCTGGACACACCCACGGATTCCAGTTTGGAGTAGAGTTTGGGGATTTCAAATGGAGCCCAGCCCAATATCGATACAAGCAATGGTCCGACCTTCACATGGAAGAGGATCAGTACCTCTATGTGAATCGAGGTTATGGCTTCATAGGATATCCAGGTAGGATAGGAATTCTTCCAGAGATCACTGTTTTGGAATTAAAATCAATTTAAGTAGGGTTTTCCAGTAACGGAATGTTATAACTGTATTAATCTTCATGTCATAGGTTGATAGGTGATTTTTACAGGTGATTAGGTGAAAAAGGGGCAACAGCCTCTTTTTCTTTTTTATCTTTCCGCCGCTATGACAAAAAAGCTGAATCAGTTCCGGCAATTCATTGAAGTAGATCTCTGGCGACTAAAGCTGAGATCGCTACCTCGAGGTAAAAGATTGGGTTATGGCTTTATCCGTGTTTGGATCATAGCTATCAAAGAATTTATTGACGACAAATGCACGGAGAAAGCATCTGCATTGACTTACTTTTCGATGCTTTCGATAGTCCCTGTAGTAGCCATGCTTTTTGCTATCGGTAAAGGGTTTGGAATCGAGAAATTAGTAGAACAGCAGCTGTCCAATCTTCTTTCCGGACAAGAAGAAATTCTTAAGCAAATCTTACCACTAGCTCAGAACATGCTAGGTGGAACCAATAGCGGTATTATTACAGGGATTTCTCTCTTATTCCTAATCTATACCGTGATCCGGCTCCTAATGAATATTGAAGAGGCGTTCAACGATATGTGGGATATCAAAAAGAGTAGGAGATGGGAGCGTAAAATTTCTGACTATGTAGCGGTCATTTTATTGGGGCCTGTTCTTCTCATTGTTGCAAGTAGCGCTACTGTTTTTGTCACTAGTCAAATTCAAAATTTCGTAGCTGAATTTGAAATTTTGACAAAACTCAAGTCTGGAATTTTCTTTCTTCTTAAGCTACTACCATACACCCTCATATGGTTGCTACTCACTTTACTATATCTGATTTTTCCGAACACCAGAGTAAAAGTCTTACCGGCACTTTTGGCTGGAGTACTAGCGGGAACTTTGTATCAATTAACCCAATGGGGGTTTATCAATCTTCAGTTTGCTTTTTCCAGATACAATGCTATTTACGGTAGTTTGGTGATCTTGCCACTCTTTTTGATTTGGCTTCAGTTAAGTTGGCTCATCGTGCTTTTTGGAGCGGAAATCGCCTATGGTGTGCAGTATGTAAATGAGTGGACGATGAAGACCGATAAGCTGAAGATCAGCCTGAATCACAAGAAAAAATTGATGATTCTATTGCTTTATCGTGTGGTGAAGAATTTTGAGAGAAAGAAAGGAGCTATGACCTTATCAAAACTTGCTGAGTCGGTAAATATTCCCAGAAAGTATGTGATCGACATTTGTCATGAGCTGGAAAAATCACATCTTATTACCAAGATTGAGTCAGATGCTACAGCTTATCAACCAAGCTTTGATATTAACAAAATGGACTTTCACACAGTGCTGGAAATGTACGAAACAGAAGGAATGGGTGACTTTGATGATAAAAAGAGCGATACGTTCCTGGCGATCGAGAGTTCATTGGAAGAAATAGATCATAAGTGGAAAGATTCCTCTTCAAATAGGTTGATCAAAGATCTATGACCGCTGCTTAAATGACCAGGTAAATTCGAATTCTGCGACTTTCGTTCCATCTTTCATTTTCCCAACAGTCTTCAAAGTTGCCGTTTCCGCTTCTCCGGTTGAGATACATTTTTCTACTGCTTGAAAAGACTTCAAGCCTTCCTCACACGTGAAGTAAACACGATCTGTAGCTTTCTTTAGAAATGTAGCTTTTAGGTCAACAATAATCAAAGCTACGGATGGTTTTTTACCTGTAACTGCCAGTGAGCAACTGACTGCAGTTGAAAATTCAGCTGCCATACTTAAGACAGCAAAATAGATTGATCGAAATGGATTCTTATTTAACCGTTTGTAGGGGATGGAGGTGACACACTTTTCAGCAGTGAGTTCTTCCACTCTGAGCCCGGCAATCCAGGCCATTGGTAAGTTTTTAAACAGAAAAATTGAGAGTAGAGATCTCTTTTTGAGTTGAGAAGCAATTTTGTTTTGTCTAGGATCTAGCTCCATCCTTGTTCCTCTTGTTTTTTCTCAGCTTCTAGGATTTTTGTTTTTTCCTTGTTCATGAAATACTTCTCAAGTGATGATTCAAGTACTTTAACAATCACAAACAGGACTGCAAGAATCCCAAGGCCGACATAAGGAATGTCTATGTTTTGTTCAATAAGTGGTTCAATAAATATTTGCTCGAGAATAAAAAGGATTAGAGCTACCGATAACATGATAGTGGAAGCACGTTTTCCCACTCTGGCCTGAGCCAACTGATCAACTGTATCCTTCAGCTCAATGTTTTTGAATTTGATCTCCTCGTTTTGATCCTTAATTTGGATGTTGGCGTTATCCAGTTTTTTCTGAAGTCTATCGGAGACGCGAGTGATTACCTTGGCCTGCGCAATTAACTCTTCATATTCGTCAGAAAAAGAGTCGAGATCTTCTTTGTAAACCGCATGGCTATCAATTTTTGATCTGAACTTTCTGAGACTGTTAATCTCATCGTAATAAAGGTCTTGACTCTTATCCATGCAACGTATTCGATCTTACTAGTCTTCCTCGATTTCTCTGAAATTGAAGTCTAAATCCAGTAAGTCGCTGTAATCTTCACCAGCTTCCATCATATCATCGTCTCCCTCTTCGTAAAACCAATTGATGGTGATTGTCTTTCCACTGTCTTCAATTTTGCTTAATCTCTTGAAGACATCAAAAAGACACTTAGAAGAGCTCGTGTTGAAATATTCGAAAGCGATGTTGGCGGTGAATTGATCTCCTCCGGAAAATGCGTACTCGTCCAAGTTATCCAAAACCTTTTGATAAAATTCAATGGAATTTTCCGGACTCGACCGTCCCTTCATTTCCAAGATTCCCTCATCTGGATCGAAATTGACTAGTGGTGTAGTTCGCGTTGGCTCGATGAATACTTTTTCCATATTTCCACGACTATTTATAACTCCTTATTAGCTGATTTTTTCCTTTTTAAACTTCTTCTATTCTTGGTAATCTCACCTGGAAGGTGAAATAACTAATTGAGCTGGTTACTGGTTGAAATTTATATCTTAATTTCTGTCCTGCGGTTTTTCTAGCTATGTCAATAAATCCTAAACCACCTGTTCCTTTATCTGAAAACTCTTGTTCTGCTAGCACCTTCTTATATAGGGCCCGTAATTCGTCTGCCGATACCGCATTTATATCATCAAGTCTTTTTTGAATTAACCCGATTTTATCAGTCGGAATATAATTACCTGTCTGTAAGCTGTAAAATCTTTTACGAGCGGCAATCATGATAAGAGCGGAGTGTGAATCATATGCACTTATCTGCTTGTCGTCCGAATTCACCTCATCTAAATGATAGTAGAGATTTTGAATACACTCAGTAGAAACGTTGTAGAACTTCTTCTTCACTTTTCTGTTCTCTTCGATCTCGTCAAGTCGTTCCTCTAATGATCCAATCATTGCAGTTACAAGGTCAAACGTTAGCTCTCCCTTGAACATCAAAATGATGTTTTGGTCATAAATATTTTTGTAACTCCTTAAATAATCCATTTAGAATCTAGTAGTGATTATTAAGTTCGGAAAGTAAAAGCTTAAATCGGATTAAACCAAATCTTTAACTATCTAAACTTATGTATTGAGTTTTAATTAATTAATAATGTTTTCTATCGAAAATTGTCTTTTGAAGACATGGCAAAAGTAGAATTTTATCTGACTTTATTATTCTAATCATCCGAATAGACGATTAACACCCAAGAAATGACGATTAACAAATTGTACTTTTCGAACTATGGCGTCTACAAATGGTACATTATATTGCTAAAATCATGGTTTTATAAAGACATGATAGTATTTTAGTCATTATACTGTCTCATGTATAGTGGTTTCAGACGATTGAAAAAAGTGAGTTTCTGGTATCATTTTGAGGCAGTTTTGAGAACCAACAACTAAGCTTATGTTAAAAAAGGATTTATATGCTAATGCATACATCCTGACTGCTTTACTTATTGCGGGCGCTGTTGCCTATTACATATTTGTACTTCAAAAAGAAGTTTCGGGATCATTCAATCAAGATCCAAAAATTATTGAAGTTTCCACAAATCAATCACGATTGGGACAGCAGATGGTTAAGGCGGCAATCGGGATGGGATACTCTACTACGGAGAACAATTTCAATGTCTTCAAAAATGAACTGAGGCGGATACATCCCCAGTGGCAAAAAGGGCATCAAGCACTTTTGAATGGTGACGCTGATCTAGGAATAAGTCAACCCATTCAGACAGAGGAATATCAAGCACTTCTTGAGGAGGTTCGCTTTAGCCAATTTGAAATCAACAGCAATGTGGTCAACCTATTGGATGTGGCCTACACAACTAGCAATACAGATCTGAATGCTCTCTCCAGACGGAAGTCAATTGAGATTTTGATAAATACGATTAGGGATTATCAACGTGCTCAGGAAGACATTACAAATTTTTTCGTTAACAATGCTCAGAATAGAAGTACCAGTTTATCACTTTCAGAATATGCAGGGTTCGGAGTTTTGGTTGGCATTATTTTGCTACAAGCCCTTTTTATTTTCAGGCCGCTTGTAAAACTGGCAGGTGAAAATTTCCTATCTGCCAACAAGGCTTTTGTCAAGCTTCAGAAATCGGAGAACCAACTGAAAATCAACTTCAAGAAACAGAAGATCATTAATAAGAAGTTGTATCTATCAAGACAACAATTAGAGGAGAAAAACCAGAAACTAAAGGAATCTGAGGAGAAACTCTTAAAGTCATCAGAAGAGCAGATTAAGATTAACGAGAAGTTGATTGGAGCGCAGGATGAATTAAATGATGCTTACCGAAAACTACAAGATTCTGAAGTAGAGATTCGAGAGCTTGCGGATAAGCAACTTCAGGATAACGAAAAACTTTTCCTCGCGGAGAAGAAACTTCAATCGACGCTCGAACTGGAGCAGAAATCTAAGGAAGAACTTAGCAATGCCTTGAACTCATTAAAAAGTGCACAATCTCAGCTAGTTCACTCAGAAAAAATGGCTTCTCTTGGGCAGCTTACAGCGGGTATTGCACATGAGATCAATAACCCGATTAACTTCATTTCGAGTGGTATGGTTTCCCTCAAAATGTCAATTGAATCACTTCGTGAAATTGCAGATGAATATTCAAGAATAGAAGAGGGAGACGATGTGAAGGAAGTCATCTCTAGTGTGAGAGAACTCAAAGAAGAACATGAGTATGAAGAAATAGTGGATGAGCTTGACGACTTGATCAAGGATGTCAACTATGGTGTGAGTCGGACGATTGAAATTGTGAAGGGGCTTAGAGTATTCTCAAGGCTTGATGAAGAAGAAGCGAAGAATGCAAATGTCAACGAGAACATTGATGCAACATTGACTCTGCTTCGAAACAAAACAAAAGATAAGATTGCGATTACGAAGCACTATGATGAAAGTATGAATGAGATCGAGTGCTACCCAGGCCAGCTTAACCAGGTATTCATGAACATTCTCAATAATGCGGTTCAAGCAATGCCAGCAAGCAAAGCGGATGCAGAAATTACCATATATACCGAAGAATCAGATAATGATGTTTCAATCAGAATAAAAGACAATGGTGTTGGAATTCCTGATGAGATAAAGGATAGAATTTGGGAGCCATTTTTTACTACGAAAGATGTAGGTGTCGGCACTGGTTTGGGAATGTCTATTACATACGGAATTGTTGAGAAGCATGGTGGTAAGATCGATCTGTCTAGTGAAGTAGGTAAGGGGACTGAGTTTGTGATTTCACTTCCCAAGAGAGTTTCTGCAATAAAGAAAGAAAGTAAAAAGGAGGTAGCTGAGAGTAACTGATTAATTTTGCACCCCCAACCCTTAGATATCACAATAAATGGAAGAATTAGAGCGAGAAGAAACAGCTAGGATACCAAGAGAAAAGAAGTACTCTTTACTCTATGTCGATGATGAAGCGACTAACCTGCGAGTATTCAAATCTAATTTCAGAAAGTACTTCAATGTATTTACTACTACTAACCCTGTAGAAGCAATTGATATATTGGCGGAGAATGAAATTCAGGTAATCGTTACTGATCAACGTATGCCTGAAATGACGGGGACAGAATTGCTGGAAAAGATTCTTCCCGACCATCCTGATATGATAAAAATTATCCTGACGGGATTTACTGACATTCAGGCGATAAAGGATGGAATCAATAGATGCGGAATCTATAAATACATTACCAAGCCTTGGAATTTCGAAGAAATGAAGGGCGTCCTGGAACGAGGACTAGAAAGTTACCAGGAAGCACTTGATAGCGATGAGCACATCAAGGACCTGGAAGTGTCAAATGTTGAATTGGAAAGCAGGGTCAAGGAGAGAACAGAAGAACTCAACAAGATAAACAAGCGATTGATTGACAGCATACGATACGCGGGATTATTGCAGCAGTCAATGTTGCCAAATGAGCGCTACTTAAGCCGTCAGTTCGCTGATCATTTTGTGATGTTTGAAACAAAATATCTGTTCAGTGAAGAGTTTGTCTGGACCACCAGGTTGAATTTTAGAACAGAGGATTATACAGTTGTTTCACTCATCGAATTTGATGGTAAAGGAATCGTTGGAGCACTAAAGACGCTCATTGCCGATTCAGTCCTTAACTACTTAACACACGACCGAAAGATTTTCCATACAGGAGAGATCATTAATGAACTAAAGTACGAATTGGATGCAGCTGGTTCAAATGAACTTCAATGTGATTTGAAGGTATCTGTTGCATTATTTGACCATAACTCAAATAAGGTTCAATTCAGTGGAGTTAATCAAGATATGATCATTTTTAATGGTCCGGAAATGATCGTTCTAAAAGGAGATAGAACAGATTCATTTGAAGATCTGTTGGCTGAGAAAGTTGATATGTTTCCTGGAGCGAGCTATTACATGTTCTCAAATGGTTTCCACAACCAGGAAAATGAGGACGGTGTTAAGTTCTCCATTGAGAAGTTCGAAGAGATGCTTAAGTCTATTCAAGATAAGAGTATGGGCGATCAAAAAACGTTTTTGGAAAGCACAATGGAAGGGTGGAAAAATGGAAACAGCTTGAATGATGACATTTCCATTATTGGCTTTAAATTGTAATTGTTAGATAGAATGGCAGTTAAGGCAAGTAAGTATAAAAATTGGTGTACCGATAATATAAGCCCTCAATCTTGGACACGAATTTGCCTTAAATGTGTGGACAAAATCAGAAGTAAAGGGCACACACTGAAGGAAATGGAGGATCTAAAGACGGATATTGATTTAGATACCGAACTGCTCAACGCCCTTAACAAAGCCCTTGATGAATTATACGAAACTCAGGTAGAAGAAAGCCTGCTGACTCTTTACTGATCTAACCTTATTTTATTTCAAACCCAAGTACGACAATATCATCTGTCTGAGCGGAATTCCTGGTCCACTTGGCAAAGGTTCTTTCTATCGTTCGCTTTTGGTCGAGCATAGATCCATCTGAACTATCTTCTAACAATTTGTTGAAGTTTTTGCTCATGAATTTTTTGTCATGCTCTCCTCCGAATTGGTCCTGATAACCATCAGATGACATGTAGATCTTATCTCCAGGCTCTAGCTGGATGGTTTCTTTTCTAAGTTTGGTATTCACTTCTTGTTCATCTCCCTCAATACCGCCAACCATTAGTCGCGGACTTTTGTAAATATCCATTTTCTCGCTTCCCTTCTTCAAAACCCTTAACGGTGTTCCCGCACCAGCAAATTCCATTCTCAATGTATCAAGATCGATAACACAAACCCCAATCTCCATTCCATCGCGACTAGTTCCATCATCATGCTCGCTTTGTAGTTCGAACTTGATCACTTTGTCAAGTCGGGATACAATTTTCTTTGGATCAATGTAATTCTGGTAGTAGATAATATTCGTCAATTGGTTACTCCCCATAATTGACATAATTGCACCAGGAACCCCGTGACCAGTACAATCGGCACATGCCACAATCATGTATTCATTGTTTCCTCTTCTAACACTTTCGAACCAATAAAAGTCGCCTCCAATGATATCTTTCGGTTTGTACATAACAAACGCTTCCGGAAAGACTTTCTGAATGGTTGAGAGCGGGGGTAGAGTAGCTCGTTGAATTCGCTCAGCGTAACTGATACTATCTGTGATCTGTTTCGTAACGTGCTCCAGCTGTGAGTTCTGCTTCTCGATTCGTCCTTTTTGATCTTGAAGCTTGTTATTCATCATCTTCTGCTGCTCTATCCGTTTTATCAAGATCTGTGAGGTAGTTGACAACTGTTTCGCTAAAGTTCCTACCTCATCCTTGGACCCTTGAGGAATTTCCACGGTAAGATTCCCTTTTCCAATTTCCTTCGCAGCATTACTCAATCGGACAATTGGTCTAACGAATACATTGGCTGCAATCAATGCGAAAATGACGGAAATACCAATCACGGGTAACACGGCCCATAAGATTTGCTCACGTATCTTCTGTAGTGGTGCGTAAGCTTTTTCATTAGAAATGCTTAGCACCAACGTCCAGTTGTTTCCTCCATAGTCCAGATAGCCGGTTTCGTTGGAGACAAAATAAAGCGTGCCCTCATCCTCAATTCTATTTACACCAGGTGCATTAAGCGTGCTTACTAAGTCAAATTTTTCGTAAGTATCGACCAGCATGCCTTGTGGGTTGGTGTTCGAGTAAAGTATGATACCTTCCTCATCGATCAAATGAATATCAAGTCTTCGGGAACTATCGGCACTTAATGAGAAATCTCCCACAACATTGAATAGTTCATCAACCAGAATTCGTCCAACAAGGACCCCAACGGGTTCATTGGTAATGTAATCATTAACTGTGGAAGCAAAGTGCATCACCACCCGTCCCACTGATTCTGAGTTTGAAATATCCATTACGTACTCTTCACCAGCTTCAAGATCTTCCCAATAAATAGTAGGAGTATGCTGCTTTCCAATCGATAATCTCTTACTATCCGCTTGCCGCACTCTGTTCATATCAAAGAATGAAAATGAGTAGTAGAGGTCACTTAAATTCTCTAGTTCCTGAAGCCGGGTTGTAGTCTCATCGTTACCTAAATCGGTAATAGTGAAGTGCGGATTTTTGGCAGACATTCGAACATCATTAAGTCTCGAAAAGATGAACCTACCAATATCGCTACTTACCTCATCTGCCTGTTGAGTGATGCTTGATATGATGCTTTCCCTGAATGTTTTCTCTACTTGCAAGTCCGCAAAGAAGGAGAGTACTGCTGCGGAAAAAAGTACAAGTGATAAACAAAGTAGCGTAAGTTTCGCGTATATGTTCATGTTTTACGTCGACTATTGAAAAGCCAAAATATTCTTGCCAAATTACTTTTTTCAAGTTATAAATCAATGCCTTGGTCGAATATTTGAATAGCTTTTTCTCTGCTTAGACTATATTAGCACTAACGTCACCCTTAATTATCGCCCTTAATGAAGTCTTACAAGAGTATAGCCGTAATTCTATTGGTTTTCTCATCTTTTAGCACCTCGGCCCAAAATCTTACGATTTACAGAAGTTCTCTCTCTGTTGAAAAAACGGAGGCTAAACTAGTTGAGTTGATAAAGGAATCTGAACTTGTCTATTTCGAGACTGTTATTCATGATGAGATAGCCAGTAGGAGAGATTTGGAAATCCCCCCAACACGTGTGGTCATTTTCGAAGACCCAGAGCTAGTAACCAGGCTTATCAAATGCAATCAAACCACCGCATTGGAAATGCCATTGAAAATGTTGATTTGGGAAGAGAATGAAGATGTCTATGTCGGTTTTGTTGATCCGAAACTGATGTCAAAGCGTTTCTTGCTAGAAGGGTGTGATGATGTGCTTGACGACTTGGCGAGAATGCTGGTAAAGTTGGCCAGTAACGTTATTCGGTCGAGTTGATTGGAATAGACCAACCTATACTTTCCCAGGAAAAAGATAGAGACTGATCTTTTAATGAGAAGGTCATTTTTTCATATGAAGAATCGAAATAGATAGGAGCGACGAATAATCGAACCACATCAAGAGATTCTTGTCTGTTGTACGTTCCCCACTGATTCCAATCTTCATTGATAATTACTTCCCATGAATCTTCATCCGGAATAGTGAATAATGCATACTTTCCTTTAGGTAATAAAAAGGTATCGATTAGTATGTCTTGCTCTGTGGACAGGGCAGTAGCTTCATTTGCACCTGTTCTCCATACTTCACCATAAGGCACCAGAAAATCTTCTCCAGACCCAAAGATTTTTCTACCTCTAACACTCGGACTGCTGTATTCGATACGAATAACATTCGTCCCAAGGGTAGTGCTGTCCGTACGTAATGGAGAAGGCCTGTTTTCAGGAGATTGGGTACAACTTGACGAGAATAGCAGTAGACCTACAATGGCTATGGTGATGGATGAATTTGAACAACAAAGTGTCCGAATTTGGGCTAATTCTTTCATTGAGAATAATCCTAACGTATTGAAAAATAGTTGGTTACAAGTTTGGGTACGCTATTTGGTGTTCAATAGTAAAAAAATTAATTAATATGGGAATCATTGGGATTGAAATACCTCAATTAAACGAAGAACAAGATATTGAAGTTGAAGTAAGAGTCAACGGAATAAAAAAGCAATATCACTACAGGGTAGAAATCTTTCATTGGGACGATTGTCCATACCCTACTGAAGACAGAGTAGAATGCATTCGTCAAATGGTAAATGGTTATGACAAGAGCTGGGATCTTGCTCATATCGGTCTTCCAACAGAACAGTATATTCCAATTACATTTAGAAAGAAAAGGGAGGACTAAAACGGTAAGTCATCATCTTGCGAAAAGTCTTCTTTCATCCATTCGGTATTGGAAGTTGGTTCTTCCGTTGTTGATGCCGATTTCTTTTCTATTCTCCATGCTTGTAAGCTGTTAAAATACTTGGTCTCACCTTTGGGATCAGTCCATTTCCTTCCTTTCAGATTAAAGCTAACTGACACTTCATCTCCTTGCTGAAAAGGGTCAAGCTGTTCGCAATTGGATTGAATCAATTCGAACTTTAAAAACTCGGGATACTGTGGGTTTTCTGCGTACTCTAAAATGAACTCTCGTTTCCTAAATGATTCTTTAATTTCCTGGGTTTCAAACTTTTCAATGATCTTGCCGTCAATGTTCATGGATTTTGTTTAAACTATTTCACAACTTTGAAGTTCAAGAATAGTATATGACCAGATCAAAACGAAATTTTTTAATAGGATCACTGATTTTTTTGATCATCATCGTTTTGATTATAGTTGATTTTAGTCGAAGAACAACATGGCCGGGAGAAAAGACGAACATAGAAGAAACCAAGTAGATAACAAAGTTGATATCTCAAAGATCGACCTTGACAAAGAAAGGGAGAAGATCACGGATTTGCCTGGCCTCATTGAATATGCTCATCATGCGGGGAGCGCGATTATCAAGCCTGAAGATAAGGGACGCATTAAAGGAACTGCAGTTGCAGCCATGCAAGACCAAACAGATCGACAGTTTCGTCAGTTGTATGAACAGATGCAAACGTTAATTGAGCAGGCAAAGTATCTTAAGAAGCGAGTAGAAGTATCTGAAAGGATTTATGAAGCTACGGTTCCATTTCAACCTGTGATCGGTAAAATTTACTTCTTATATAAGAAAGAAAACGGTTCTGATTTACTGTCTATGGTAAGTCCTGATGAATGGGGAAACAACTTTCCTTATGAATCTTTTGAAGCAGAGGTAAGGCTTTTATCGGATCATACATGGGAGATTGTTAAGGCCCAAGAAGCCGAGTTTAACTATTAGACTAACATCTAATCGTCTACCCTTTGTCTACCACAATACACTTGTATTAGGCGAAAACGTACTTGTTTTGTATCAATAAGGCGTTCTATTACCGAAACCAAAATCGACCAGCTGATTTTGTACCATTAATTGACAAGAATGAAACTTAGTTCGACAATTCTATGGGCTTTGCTATTAACCAACCTTCTTTGGTTTAGTTGCTCCAACTCGGAGGATACAACCATTGATTGTTCCACTTCTCAATTACGTATCTCAGTAATAGAACAAGTAGATGCAGATTGCAGCGATCCCGGATCACTTACAGTACAAGCTTTTGGAGGAAATCCTCCTTATTTATACAGTGCAGACGGAGTGAATTTTCAAGGAAGCGGTACAATAAATAATTTATTTACCGGAGCATATAATGTCACTGTTAGAGACGCCAATGGATGTATGGCTAGCACAGAAGCCGTTTTAGAAGGAACGGATCGAGCGGTATCACTCAATTTGAGTTTCACAAGCCCTGACTGTGACCTTCCGAACGGAACGATTACTGCTTCTGCTTCCGGAGGAACGGAACCATACGAATTTTCACTTAATGGCGGTCAAGGACAGGGATCAAACGTATTTTCCGAAGTTTCAAATGGCCCCAATGTTGTTTCAGTGATTGATTCTGAAGGTTGTATGTCGGAGCGAAATGTATTGGTTATCTCAAAAGTTTCGTTTGCAGCAGATGTCTTCCCATTGATAGAAGCAAATTGTTCGGTTACTGGCTGTCATGATGGGTCCAGGTCGCCTGATCTTAGGGAAAGTGTTGGAATTATGACAGCTGCCGAAAGAATCAAAACAAGAATCACCGAGCGAACAATGCCTCCTTCCGATCGACCGCCACTTACTGAATCAGAAATTGAGACTATTGTGTGTTGGATAGATGATGGAGCACCAGATAACTAATGAAATTTTAAATGCGGATTAGGAGAATAATGAAAAAGTATTTGATACTTGTGCTTTTGGTCTCTTTGGCAGTTTCGATAAGCTGCTCAGACAGCAGTTCCAGTGAAGATATGGAAATAGATTGTTCACAAACAGACCTTGCTGTTGCAGTAGTTGGTTCTACACAACCAAGTTGTGATCTTCAGGGCACAATCGAAGTATCGGGATCTGGTGGAAACGAGCCTTATCTCTTCAGTATTGACGGAACTAATTTTCAATCGTCAACGACTTTTACAGATGTTGCTGCTGGTTCTTATACTATCATAATTTCTGATGTTAATGATTGTACCTCCCAGGTTGACGCTAATCTAGAAGCTGCAGCTGATGCAATAACACTAGATCTAATTGCGACAAATTCTGAATGTGGAAATCCTACGGGTTCAGTTACTGTAATGGCCTCAGGAGGTGATGGAAACTTTACCTATTCTATAGATGGGGGAGATGGACAAAGTGAAAATCGCTTTGAAAACATTGCTAATGGAAGCCATTCTGTTTCAGTTTCTGATGGAGATGGATGTTCTGCAACTAAATCGGTAGTGGTTCTTTCTGGAGTCAGTTGGATGGAGACCATCTCGCCTTTGTTTGACCTCAATTGTACAATCTCCGGATGCCACAACGGCGATGATGAGAACATTCCAAATTTCTTAGTTTTTGCCAATGTCCAATCTTTTGCTGGCGCTATCAAGATAAATACTAGAGACGGAACTATGCCACGTGCTGGTTCAGGATTGACTTTAACCGAAGAACAAATCGAACTCATCGCCTGCTGGGTAGACGATGGGGCACAAAATAATTGATTCAACAACTACAAGGAAAATAGATAATGATGAAAAAGCTTCTTTTAATTTCTCTGACAGCATCAATGGCTGTTGTGATTAGCTGTTCGGATAATAGTTCCGAAGATCCTGAGATTGATTGTACGCAATCTGATATAGCATTAACTGTTTCAGGTCAAACAGAACCGGATTGTGATACGGAAGGTAGTATTGAGGTGACAGGATCAGGCGGAACTGCACCTTACGAGTTTAGTATCGACGGTACCACATTTCAATCTGCGACCACTTTTTCTAATGTGGCAGCAGGTTCTTATACGATAACTATTCGAGATGATAATGGATGTACTGCAACAGTCAGTACTACACTCGCATCTGGACCAGATGGAATTACATTAACACTTGTTCCTTCTGATGCCGAATGCGGTGATCCTACAGGTTCTATTATGGCAACCGCTGTTGGTGGAGACGGTAATTATTCATTTGCTTTAGATGGTGGAGATGGTCAGACTTCTGGTGAATTCACAGGAGTATCTAACGGGAGTCGTACGGTTGTTGTAACGGACGGAACCGGTTGCAGTGTGACAAAAACGGTAATTGTTAGTTCTGGAACGAGTTGGGTTACTGACATCAAACCAATCATAGATTCTAATTGTGCCGTTAGTGGGTGTCACAATGGAGATAACACATCTATACCGAATTGGACTGTTTTTTCAAATGTCCAAAATCGAGCATCTGATATAAAGACTCGCACAGGAAATAGATCAATGCCGCAAGCTGGTTCCGGACTGACACTGACGGATGAGGAAATAGAACTGATCGCTTGTTGGGTGGATGATGGAGCCCAGAATAACTGATCAATGAGGAGGTTTTTAGTAATTCTATTGATTGCTTCGGTCTGCGTTCAGGTCAATGCACAGAAATACAAGTCAAAAGAATCCAATATTCGATTCTATTCCAAGGCTCCAATTGAGGACATTGAAGCAGTTAATAAAGGAGCAAACAGCATTATCGATTTGGAAACAAAGAGTTTCGTGTTTGTGGTTCCTGTGGAAGATTTTTCTTTCAAGAAGAAGTTGATGCAAGAGCATTTCAACGAAAATTATCTTGAAACAGATAAATACCCAAAAGCCATTTTTAAGGGAAAAATTGAAAATTGGGATGTAGGGAAAGGGGAGGCCTCAGTTGTAGCAAATGGAGAAATGTCCTTGCATGGTGTCGAGCAGCAAGTGTCCATTGAAGGCACAATCAATTATACCGATGACGATTTAACGGTGACTTCTGTTTTTCCAATCGCTTTGAAGGATTATAAAATCAAAATACCAAAAGCACTGTTCTACAACATTGCAGATACTGTTGAAGTAACTATTTCATTTCAATACCAACCTTATGTTCAGAATTAATATTACTCTACTATTACTTATCCTTTCTTTTTCCGCTTTTTCACAAGATGAATTGCTGGAGTTGTTGGAAGGAGAGGATCAAGGAGAAAACTATGTAAGTGCTACGTTCAAAAGCACTCGACTTGTGAATGGCCATTCTGTAGAGGTACGTTCCAAAGGAGTCCTTGAATTTATCATTAGTCACCGATTCGGAACAATTAATTCCGGGTATGAGCAATTTTGGGGGCTAGATAACTCTAGTATTCGGTTGGCGCTAGAATATGGATTAACTGATAACCTTAATATTGGCTTAGGAAGGTCCTCATTCGAAAAGGTTATTGATACATTTCTTAAATATCGTTTCTTGAGACAGTCAAATAGTTTTCCCGTTACCATTACCGGCTTCACTAGTCTTACTCGAAAAACTGTTGATATTCCTAATCTTGAAGGGAAAGACAGGAATACTTATTCCGGCCAATTATTGATTGCCAGAAAATTCAATTCTAACCTGAGTTTGCAGATAATGCCAATTGCCATTCAACGAAACCTTGTGGCTACCAACCGGGATGAAAACCTCCTTTTTGCTTTGGGACTAGGCGGTCGATATAAGCTCACAAATCGATTAGCAATCAACGCAGAATACTATCCTCAATTGACTGAATTTTCGAACATGTTCGAAAATTCATTTGCTATTGGAGTTGATATCGAAACCGGAGGTCACGTGTTTCAATTGCATCTGACTAATGCTGTTCAAATGAATGAGCAAGGATTTATTGGTGGAACAACAGACAATTTCTTTGATGGTGATATCCATTATGGATTCAACATTTCGAGAGTTTTTGATCTGACTCCAAAAGCTAGATAGCTGCCTTTACTGAAATGATAAAGTTTCTTCCTGGGGCACTAATGCCAGAGGTATATGGGCGATAGTGTCGATCAAGAATATTCTCTACAGACACATTAGCATTTAGAAACTCATTGATTTGATAGCTGCTTCGTAAGTTAAGCGTATACCACCCTGGTGTTCCTTCTGCAGTGTACAGATAGGGTTTTCGATCAAACTCAGAAGCTGGAATGTCCTTAGGTTTTCTGTTTCCATTATAATCAATAAAGAAAGTAGACCTGAGTTTCTTCTTCTTGTAAATCAAGGCAAACTTTCCAAAAACAGGCGTGGTATGTCTAAGCGGTTCATTATTGGTAATGTCTTCACCTTCGGTAATGGTCAATGTTTTTTCAATTGCAAATGTCTCTGAAACTTCAGCCTGAAACACTAAGCTTCCACCATAAATATTTGCTTTCGAAGCATTCACTTTGGCAAAAACATCCAATCCATTGAGTTGGCTACTTCCATTTATGGTAAATGGCCCATCAACTATGGCATCAAATAACCTACTGTAAAAGGCAACCAATCGAATGATTGATCTCTCGGATTTTCTTTCGATTGATATCTCATTGCTGATCGAATATTCCGGATTTAGATCAGGATTAGGAACGGTTATGCTATTTCCTACTTCGAATACTTTTCCAACATCGTCGATATTTGGTGAGCGGAATCCAGTGGAAACATTATAGCTGAGTTTATACATTTCTGTCGGATTCCAGGCCAATCCAAACGATCCATTTACTGCTGCATTATCTATTGAAATGGTCTCTGCATTATTGGACAAGGCGGTTGAATCCGTTGTAGAAGCTGAAAGATTAATGATGTTTAATCTAGCTCCGCTATTTAGAACCAGTTTGTCCGAAAGTTCATGAACCAAGCTTGCATAAATCGCGGTTGAGTAATAATTACTTCCTCCATCTGGATATCTCGTTGCAGCAGAGGTTATTGCATTCGTTTCCAGGTTTCGAAATGAAGCCGTAGAAACAACATCATTGTAGAAGAAATCAAAGCCATAGTACAGATTGGATTTTTCGAATTCCTTGTCAAAATCTAAAGCCAGGGAATACATGTCTACTTTTTCTTTTCTCGTCCTCAGGCGGTCATCTCCAAAGCGTCTATCATTTCGACTTTCGTCAAATCTTTGATAAGCGAGCGTAACTCTGGCTTGATCAAAAAATTTTCCAGAACTGTAATAGTTGAATTTCAGGTTGTGCATTTGCCATTTTTGAGGCCCGTAAAACCACTCAACGGCCTGTAGTGAGTCGGTCGTGCCAATGGTTTCAGTAAGGTTGTCATACCTCGGGATATTTGTTGTTGTGCTAAAGAAAGATGCGTACCCAAGGTCCATTTTATCTCCTAAACGAACTTTGAATTTGGAAATGGTATTGAATAGATCATAACCGGAAAACTTTTGAATATTGATATCATCGTTTTCGATAAGCTGATCCGAACCATTTACTCTTCCGGCAAACAACCGTCGTTCAAATTCTCCCTTGTATCCTCCAAGCCGATTTCCGCCAGCCCTCAAGTCATCGAATGATGAATAAGTAGTTGAGTGGAAAAATGTAAACTTTCTTCTCGATAAGGAGAGGTCTACATGGCCCGTTTTTTCATTAGCTGCAGAAGAATATCTGGTCATTAAATTTCCTGAAAAAATTTGATCTTGGCTGGAGGCCCATTTCGGATCAATTGTATGAAAATCCATCACACCCCCCATCGCATCACTTCCGTAAATGACGGATCCCGGACCGAAAATGACTTCTGAGCTTTCAAGTGCGTTTGGATCAATGTTTATAACATTTTGAAGGTTCCCACTTCTGAAAATCGCATTGTTCATTCGTATACCATCCACCACAAGAAGAACTGAATTTGCAGAAAATCCTCTGATTTTTGGACTTCCACCTCCAAGCTGACTTTTTTGAACAAACACTTGTCCGGTTCCAATCAGCATGTCAGCAGCTGTTTGAGGGTTTTGAAAATCGACTGTCTTTTTGCTAACGGATAATATTTTCTGGGAAACGTTTTCTTCTTCTTGTTCCCATTTGTTCGCTGAAATTACCACCTCTGAAAATCTCACGATCTTTTCAGTCATAGAAACATTGATATCTGAGCCTACAAATGCCAATGACTTTTCGTAATAGGTTGGATGTTGGATGAAGATCAGTCCGCTAGGAAATGTAGAAATATCGGCAGTTCCTCTTTCATCAGAATAGGCAACATTGGACTTATTTTCATGGTAAATGAAAACATCAGCGATTGGCTTGTTTGTCGCTTCATCTTTGATCGTAATTGTTTGACCCTTAGTAAAGAAGAAAAATGTCACAACAAGTAACGAGAATGTAGTCCTTAATTTCATTCAGTAACCTAAATTGGCGCAATATTATAGTATTTTGATAAGCAAAAATTGAGCCGACAGTGCCTATTCAAAACTCAAGTTATAATAATAGTCCTTGGTACCTTTTTAATGAGCATTTGGAGACAATAATTCCTTCTCTTTTTTATAAAGTGAAGGGAGTTGAGTATGAACGGGAACGTCTTGAACTTGAAGATGGCGATTTTCTTGATCTCGATTGGATTAAGAATGATAACAGAAGATTGTTGGTTTTAAGTCATGGTCTGGAAGGAAGCTCTCAGCGTCATTACATTCAACGACCGGCAAAATTTTTTTCAAATAAAGGTTGGGATATTTTGGCCTGGAACAATAGAAGTTGTAGTGGAGAAATGAATCGACTTCCCAGGTTTTACCATCATGGTGCCACCGAGGATATTGCAAGTGTTATTGAAAGAGGGCTAAGTAATGGTTATGAGGAAGTAGTCTTGATGGGTTATTCAATGGGAGGCGGAATGCAGCAAAAGTATTTGGGTGAGAGAGAAGTTGATGATCGTATAAAAGGTGCGATCTCCTTTTCTGTGCCTTGTAATGTAAAAGAAAGTGCCGAACAACTCAGACTTAAGGGAAATCAAATGTATGAACGCAAGTTCATCAGGAGATTTAAGCAAAAGATTCGGGAAAAATCGAAACTCATGGAATTTGACATGACTGGAATTGATGAAGTAAAAACCTTTCCTGAATTCGATGAACGTTTCACTCTCAAGTTATTTCCAGGCTATAGAGATGCTGATGATTTTTATAGTAAAATCACCAGTGATCAATACCTGGATAAGATCACAGTTCCTCTTTTGATCGTCAATGCCTTAAATGATCCAATGCTAGGAGAGAAGTGTTATCCCGTTGATCTTGCAAGACAAAGTGACCTCATTCATTTGGAAATGCCCGAAAAAGGAGGTCATGTTGGGTTCACTACATCAGCCAAAGATCTTAGCTACATGGAACATGCGGCTGAAAGATTTATTGAGGAAGTCATTCTTCCTAAGTAGTCCACAAAAAAAAATTGTCACTCACAAACTCTTTGTACCCTCTGCAAAGAGACCTTTTTTTAAGCGAATACCTCTTCGTCACTTTAGTATAAAGTTATTTCTACTCTAAAGCTGACATTATGAACGAAGATCATCACGCAATTAAATGGTTCAATCCTTTGCGGAAGTCGATTGTTTTTTCAATACGACTATTCGAGGATATGCCCAATAAGGGACGATAGCACTTGCGAAAAGTACTTCATAGGCTATTCGTTCAGCTTTGGAGACAAGGTAGCCTGAAAGTACCCTCCCGATTTTTCGGGAGGGTAGCTTTCAAAGTATTCAAATGTTTTATCTAACAACCACAATTATGAAGAAATTTTACAAAAGTCTAGTTTGTTTATTATGCCTTGTAACCTCATTCACGGTTAGCGCTCAGAAATGGGATGAAAACTTCTTAGGGGCATCAGGATCTGGTTTTAAGGGCCGGGCTGTTATTGAATTTGGAGGTGAACTTTATGTTGGGGGTACCTGGAATGCATTTTTCCAATCATTTATAATGAAATGGGATGGTACCGACTGGTCAGCAGTTGGGACTGGGTTTGTTGAAAATACGGATTTTAGTGCAGGAATTTATGCCCTCGAGGTATTTAATGGAGAGTTATATGCAGCAGGAACATTCAGCATTTCCATAAGTAGTACGAATTATGTGGGTGTAGTTAAATGGAACGGAACTGCATGGCAACCTATCGCAGACTTTCCAAGCTTCGGATCTGTTTATGACTTGGTTGAGTTCAATGGAAATCTTATGATGGGAGGGACATTCAGTGGTCTATTCGGTGGTTCGACCGGAATTCAAAACATTATTGGCCACAATGGTACCAACTGGGTTCTTTTTGACGAAGGAGTAAGAAGCGGAGAAGTCTCAACAATGGATGTTCATGGTGGTCAACTCTACATAGCAGGTCAATTTGACAATGATGTTGCTACTAATGCCTCGCTCGATAATATTGCGGTATGGGATGGAGTGAATCAAGAGTGGGACAATGTTGACGCATTTGCTACACTTTATACAAATGCTGGTTACATAGATAAAATTAAGTCCTACGGAAGTGATTTATATGTGTTCACGATACGGGATGATATTTTCAACTCAAATCCTCGGCTTGTCAAGTGGGATTTGGCTTCCACACTTACCGTTATCAACACAGTCTCAGTGACACCTGAGTTTTCGACACTTTCTTTTCTAAATGATATGATCGTCTATGATGGAAATTTGGTTGTCTCTGGTACATTTAGAGATTCCAGTTTTGGTGGAAATAACTCCCCGGTTCAAATAGAAACCTATGACGGAACAACCTGGAATAAGGAACTTCCAGGAGGTGCTTCAGCCGATGGACTTGGCATTTTTGCAGGAGAACTAACTACTGGTGAATTGGTATTAAATGATCCCAGTGCTACAATCGTAGCGGATAAAACGATCGTCTGTGAAGATGAACCCATCGCTTTCAGTTTTATTGAGGTGGCCTCAAATTCAATAACCTCGGTGAATTGGACTTTTGAGGGTGGTACGCCAGCCACATCCACTGATTTAAGCCCGGTGGTTACTTATACGAATGGAGGCGAATTTGACGTGACATTAGAGGTGACTTCTTCAGATGGGACAAACGAGGTAATCGAACAAAATTTGATTTTTGTTAACAACGATCTTGCTATTACCAATCAACCTGTGGATGCATCCATTTGCGATAACGAAAATGCAGTCTTTAGTGTGGTTGCTTCAGGCGCTGGCGTTCCCATCACTTATCAATGGCAAATGGACGATAACTCAGGAGCTGGTTTTGTGGACCTTGGTGATGGTGTTGTTTTAGGAGTCTCAGGTGCAAGTAATATAAATGGCTCAAAATCTACTACAATGACCATTTCAGGAAATGGTTTGTCGCAAAATGATTTAAATGGAAATAAGTTCAGATGCGTTGTTACAAAGTGTACAACTATTAACTCTGATGAAGTAGTGCTGACTGTTACAGAAGCTCCTGTTATCACTAAGGATGCTAATTTCACAGCAGTTTGTGAAAGCGGTGATGCTACTATATCAGTAGAAGCGACTTCTGCAGGAGCCCTTTCTTATCAATGGCAATACCGTGTAGCAGGAACTAATACTTATGCGGATCTATCTGATGCAGGCGCATATTCTGGAACGACTACTGCAAGCCTTGATATTACCGGAGCGGACAATTCGCTACCTGAACTGTTTGATTCCGACAACTCAGATGGTTTGATAAACGCGCAATTCAGGTGTGTGATCTCAGCTAATGGCTGTGAAGTAATCAGCGGCCTGGGTCTCCTAACCATTCACGGAGTTCCGTCTATAACCGAAGATCCAATGGATGTTACCGTTTGCAATACAGGTCAAGGAGTGACCACATCATTTTCAGTCAACTCGTCCTTAGGCAGCTTGATTGGAGTGAACTATCAATGGCAGGTAGATGATGGTATGGGCTTTGTCGACCTTTCTGATGATGCGGTATATTCAGGTGTAAATTCAAATACATTAGACCTGACCTCAGCTCCTTCCTCATTAGATGGTTATCAATATAGGTGTGAAGTAGGTGGATGCTCATCTCCCGTGTATTCTGCCGGTGCAACACTCACCATCGATGATGCACCAGTAATTACCCAGCAACCTGTTACTACCAGTGTGTGCGAGGGAAGTGATGCTGTCATTACAGTTGAGGCTACAGGAGATAATCTAAGCTATCAATGGCAGGAACGGATTGGATCCGCTTTCATAGATCTTACCAATAACGCAACCTACTTTGCTTCAGATAATCAGCTTACAATTACTTCATCACTAAGCTTGCATAACCGACAATTTAGGTGTGTTATTACCAGTGCGTCCTGTGACATTAATTCATCAATATTTCAACTTAGGGTTTATGAGACACCTTCATTTTCATTTAGTAACCAAGATGTTGCAGATGAAACAGCATGCGATGATGGTAATTCTACGGTGATGTTTGATGGACCATTTGTAAATGACTTTAATACTGCAGTTCATACTTATCAATGGCAAGAAGCGTTTGGAAGCACCGGTATTTTTGTTGATATCTCTGATGATGACAAGTTTTCTGGTACAGATACAAGATTTCTAAGTATCACGAACCCAACTGTCTCAATGGATGGGAATCAATATCGATTGAAGATCAATGGTTGTGTTACGGACGTAATCTCTGGTCCAGGTACTTTGACAGTGAAGCGACTACCTATTATCACTGCTTCACCAGATCCTCAAATGGTATGTTTTGGAGAGCCGATATCGTTTTCTGTTACAGCTGTAGGAGATGATGATATGACTTATGATTGGCAAGTTTCAACGGATGGGGGGACAACATTTGGAGGGTTGAGTGGCTTTACCGGACAGGGAACAACAAATATAAGTTCAACAGGAGTGTTCAATACGTCGATGGATGGTTGGCTATTTAAATGTGTTGTTTCTGCTGCGACTCCTTGTACAACTTTAACCGCAGAGAGTTTTGAAGCATTGCTAACAATCAATGAAGTTGACATTACTACACAACCGACTCAACAGATTATTTGCGAAAATGAAACCGCTGTTTTTTCATTGGTAGCTGAGGGGCAGTCTTTAACATATCAATGGCTAGAAAATGGTTCACCGATTGCGGATGGTGGCGTTTATTCAGGTGCTACTAGCAATACACTTACAATTACAGGTGCAACAAGTGCGCTCAACGGAAATCAATATAGTTGTACAGTAACGGGTCTTTGTGATCCGGAAACTTCATTCTCTACTAGTCTTTCTGTTACAAGTGTAGCCAAACCTGAGTTAGTGGCAGACCTCACAAATTCTAATGGTCCTACCTTATCCATTAGCAATGTTTTTGGTGATAGCTACGAATGGAGGCTGGATGGAACTACACTCAATGAATTTGGAAGTAGTATCGTCATGACAACTGAAGGAAGCTATACGGTGCTGGTTACATCAAACAATTGCGTGAGTGAGGAGTCTGATGCTTACGAATTTTCGGGAAGTGCTTTAGGGTTTGATGATGAAGATTACATAACGATTTATCCTAATCCAGCTCAGGAATTCCTCGAAGTTGGTGTTGATGGAGTTTTCACCATTCAAATGTACAGCCTGGATGGCAGAGCAGTTCTGAGTGGATCAATTAGCAAGAATCAGCCTTTGGATTTGAGTTCACTTAACTCCGGGCAATATATGATTCGGTTGTATGAGAGAGAACTTCTTATTCATACGAGTAAAATATTGAAGACTAACTAAGGCAGCGCCGATACTATCGGGGCATAGGGCATCTGTCGAGGACGGATGCCTTTTTTATTAAAACGCTTAGCAAAAAAATGTGCCATTCACAAAGAGATTTTGTTGATCACAAATTCCCTTTTTGAGGCTACAATAAAGACTTATTCTTTTGATCTATCTAGAATAAAGCTGAATGAAATGAAAAATTTAAAAACACTTACACTCGTTCTAGGAGCGATTGTTCTATTTTCCTCTTGCTCAAGTGATGATTCTGATGATCTTGGGGATAACCAGATCACATTTGATGGAAAGACTTATACAATGGTTGGTGGAGTTGTTGAGGATTACGGAGCTGGAAGTCCTGCCGATGATGGTACCAGCGACACGCACTACAATTATGACTTTACCATTGCAGATGTAGCTTTTCAACAAACAACTGACTCGGATGGTGATATTGAGTATAGAGCCAATGATTTGACGTTTGGGGTTTATGTAGAATTATACTCTCCTACCACAGCAAGTTTTGCCGTAGGCACATTCAATTTCATAAGTGATGCTCAATCAGATGTACTTGCTTCAATTGATGGAAATTACTTTTTTTCATCGGCAGAAGCTTTTATACCCACTGGAACCGTTGATTCTGATGGTGATCCAAATTTTGATGAATTCGAAGCGACGGGTGGTACTGTGACAGTTTCAGGAAGTGGACCTACAGCCTTTACCATTACCTATGACCTTCAGTTTGCAGGAGGGAAGACACTTACCGGAACTTATAATGGGAGTTTTGTATTCTCTGATGAAACTGAGTGAAATTAATATTGTCTAGTGGATTTAAGTGAAAGCGACCGTCGTGTCGCTTTTTTTATGAGATTCTTCGGAGAATCTTGTTAACATCTTCTTTGTAGCTTCTGCTTATTGGGATGTTTTTTTCACCTATGAATACGTAATCATTATCCAGACTAGTGATACTGTCTATGTTAACAACATATGATCTGTGAATTCTTAAAAAAGATGGGTTCTGGAGTTTGTTTGAGATATTGTTGAGGTTTCCAGAAAGAAAGTATTCTTTGTTTGAGGTCACAAATTTACTATAGCTTCCTTCGGCTTGAAGGTAGTGAATACTTTCAATTGGTACTTTCTCATATCTTTTGCCATTCTTTAGAAAAATGAATGATGTGTCAGATGCTTTACTCACAAAAACATCTGTACAATGGTTGTTGAATGCTAACTCAATCGCAATTACTACATCCTTTTCGTCATAAGGCTTAGTGAGAAATGAAGCAGGTTTAGTTTTGAAAGCTCTATCAACTGTCGATTTATCTGAATTTGCGGTTAGGTACACCACTGGCTTTTTATTCATAGGAATTGCTTCCTCAATGAACTCAACTCCATCATCTCCATTTTTCAAATTGATATCTACTAGAAGAATATCAGGTTCTGTTTTCTCTAAGGCCTTTTTTGCTTCACTTTTATCCTTGGCCAGGGCGGAAACCTGCATTCCCTGGGCTGTAATTATTTCACTTAAATCTTGGGCGGTGATTGGATTATCTTCGATAATCAGAACTTTAATTTTCAATTTTTTATCGGTTGGTGACTAGCTGGTTTTCTTTTTACTTCTTAATCCATCTTCAAGGTTTATAGCTCAATTCTTATGCATGTACCCTTAAATAAAGCATTTATGGTCTAATGACCAAATTCAGAATTAGTTTATTTATTGGCTTTTCAATTGCCAGTATGTCATACCATTATCAACAATTAATCTTCATTTCCTGTTCGTAGGTGAAGGTTTTGATGTTTAAGCAATGAAGATAAGTGAACAAACATTTCGAGATTTGATTTTTTTATAAGAATCACATTCCTATTACCGTCTTCTTGAAATTAATGGATACCGAGTTGATGCAACACCTCAATCAAGCTGGTCTAGAACCGTATGGAACTGTATAATTAAGAATCCATCTCGACAAAAGCACATTGTACTTTAACTATTTGCATTCTGCAGAAATGATCGTCTTATCAAGATTTACATATGAACTACACCACCATAATTATACTTAGAAGTGGTTATTTTGGCTGGTATAAAGGTTTTTAACTCGTCATTGATTGAATGAAAATTTGTTCTATTCTTTTTTTCTGGATTTTTAGCTTCACTACTCATGCTCAGGACTTTGGTGAATTCCCTAGAATTAATAAGCAACAGTTACTAAATGATCTTGAATTGCTTTACCAAGGACTGGATAGGTACCACTCTGGAATGTATTGGTACACTCCCAAAGACAGTGTTGATTATGCTTTTCATCAAGTTAAAGAAAAGATCAATAAGGATTTAAATATCCTTGAGTTCCACAAATTAATTGCCCCGCTGGTCGCACTCTCAAGGGAGGATCATACAGACATATATCTTCCATCGACTACCGAAGAAAGAATTGAAAGTCAAGCAACATACTTACCGTTCACAGTAGCTTTTCTAGGAAAAGAATTATTCTTAGTAAAGGATGGATCAAATGAAAAATCATTCGTTGCTGGAAATCGAATAACAAAAATTAACGGACTTACGCCAATCCAAATAGTGGATAAAATCGGATCTTTATTCGCCTCAGATGGCTATATCAAGACTGTAAAGTATAGCGACTTAGAAGGATTTTCCTTTTCCAGATACTATTACTACTATTTTGGTAATATGAACTCTTTTGAGATTCAAATTGAGAATTCAGCAAGCCCTATAAATATAAAACCTCTAATGATTTCAGAGATCAAGGAAAATATAGTAGTTAGGTATGGCGAAAGTAGGGAGGTGAAAGATAAAGAATTGCTCGAATTTAAGTTACTCACAGATTCTATTGCCTATCTTGGGATTTACTCTTTTTCTAATTCTAAAATAAGTAGAAATAGAATTAACAATAATTATCCGAAGTTCCTGAAGAATTCATTTGCTGCAATCATTGATAATGACATTAAGACGTTAATTATTGACGTAAGCACAAATGGTGGTGGAACGGAAGGGAATGAAGGACTTTTGTATTCCTATTTGGGTCAGAACTATAAGAAATACAAAAAAAGTTAGAGCCAAAACACAAAAAGCAACTCTTGACAATAGAATTGATGAGCCAATTATTTTCAAGACTTTTGGATTCTTCGAAAGAGTATTTGGAAACAGAAAAATGTCAGATGGGAGCTATGAACGAAGAATGAATTCGGGCTATGGATTGATGGCTTTCAAAAAGCAACCTCGCTACAAGTTTAATGGTAAGTTGTTTGTCATTATAAGCCCTATCACTTACTCAGGAGGGAGCGAATTCTCCAATATGATTTATACCAATGATAGAGGGATATTCGTTGGGCAAGAGACGGGAGGAGGATTTTATGGTAATACAAGTGGGTATACCAGAGAATTGGAACTGCCTAATTCGAAAATTACTGTCGACATTCCAGCTCTCCAATTTGTTATGAATACCGAGGGTTTACCTTTTGGAAGAGGTGTGATTCCTCATTATCAGGTAATTAGAACTTTTGAACAGTATAAAAATGAGGAGAATGCTGCCTTGGAATTTATACTTAACCTGGAGAGAAAGAGAATTAAACAGGAAAGGTCAACTCATTAAACGAAGAAAAATGCACATTCGCATGCCCCTAGAATTCATCTAGGGGACGATGGTCTCAGATTCTAAACCTGAAGTCGATTTTAGGTTTAAGCGTAAAACCCTTAACTTCGATCAACCATTTTAAAAAACGACGCATGGATTCATGCGAAATGTACACATATCAAAAATAGCATTCCCGAGAGGTTATGCTATTTTTTTTGCATACAACTTCTTTAGTGAAGATCAGGTGTCGAGATCAGTAATCCACTTTTCTGAATCTGGTGGATCATAATCATTCATTTTCGTGAGTAAAGACTCAATATCGTGATCTATTAGAATCATTTCTCGATTGTGAGATTTCAGAAATCCTCTCTTCACCATTTCATCGAACTGATCCATTAACGATCTATAGAACCGATCGATATCTAGTAATCCCATTGGTTTAGTGTGTAATCCGAGTTGCCCCCAAGTCAGTATCTCAAAGAATTCTTCCATTGTTCCAAAACCTCCTGGCAATGTTATAATGCCATCAGACAGCTCATGCATCTTGGTCTTGCGTTCATGCATAGTATCTACTATGATCATTCGTGTTAAGCCCTCGTGAGCGACTTCCTTTTTTCTAAGAAAAGTGGGGATCACACCGATGACTTCTCCACCATTTTCAAGGGCTCCTTCTGCCACTTGTCCCATGAGTCCGATTTTAGCTCCACCGTAAATTACCCTGATGCCTTTTTCTGCTAATGTTTTTCCAAGATCAAAGGACATTTTTGAGTAAATGGAATCTGATCCTTTGCTTGAACCACAGAAAACGGCAATGCTTTTCATCTTATTTAAGCCTTTCCTCTACCATTTGTGAGACGCGTTCACCAATTGCTAGTGAAGATGTAGCTGCTGGAGATGGTGCATTTCCGATGTTGATGAATTTATCATGTTCAACAACAAGGAAATCATCGATGAGACCACCTTTCCTGTCACAGGCTTGAGCGCGAACTCCAGCTCCACCTTTTATCAAATCCTTTTTCTCGATTTCGGGGATTAACTCTTGTAGTGCTCTAGTAAACGCTACTTTCGAGTAGGAACGATACATTTCTCCCATGCCTGTTCGCCAATACTTTTTAGCTACACGCATGAAACCGGGATAAAAAAGAGTGCCTAACAACTCTTTCATGTTGATCTGAGACTTCTTGTATCCTTCTCTTGCAAAGGCTAGAACGGCATTTGGTCCGGCCTCTATTCCTCCGTTGATATGTCTAGTGAAGTGAACGCCAAGAAAGGGGAAGCTTGGATCAGGAACTGGATAAATGAGGTTTTTGACTAAATGTTCTTTCTCTGGCTTTATCTTGTAATATTCACCTCGAAACGGGACAATCTTGTAATCGATCTTTGCGCCTGTTAGTTTGGCGATTTTATCCGAATAAAGCCCAGAGCAATTGACAACTAACCGTGTCGTAAGACGCTGATTTTCAGTGTGTACGTGAATGAATCCTTTGTCTTCCTTGAAATTTATCAATTTGTTGGATGAGTGGATTTCGCCTCCGAAATGTTTGAATTTATCTGCGTATTTATCAGCTACTAATTTGTAATCGATTATTCCGGTTTGAGGTACAAAGATTCCAGCAATTCCAGCTACGTGAGGCTCGTATTCCTTAAGTGCCTCTGGTTTCAACTTTTTGAGGTTAGTAAGACCATTGGCGACTCCTCTTTCATAGAGCGTTTTCAAGGCACCCATTTGACTTTTGTTAGTAGCAACTACGATTTTACCGCATAACTCATAGGGAATTTCTTCTTCATTGCAGAAGTCCAGCAACATGTTATACCCATCGACGCAATTCTTTGCCTTGTAGCTTCCTGGTTTGTAATAAAGTCCTGAATGAATGACGCCACTGTTGTGACCAGTCTGGTGCTGAGCAATGGTTCGCTCTTTTTCTATGATCGCTACCTTGTAGGTTGGGTTTTTCTCTTTGATTCTTAAAGCGGAGGCCAATCCAACAATTCCTCCTCCAATGACAACAACGTTATACATATTGTGATTACAAGCGAGCGCAAATATCCACTCTGGATTGGTTACAAGAAAGGATGGAGGCAAGAAAATCGAGAAATAGAAAGAGGGTGTCACAGAACGAGTCATCGCGAGGTATCGAAGCAATCTTAAGCTCGAAAAATTCTCCAAATCGCTTAAGATAGCTTCACTTCGTTCGCTATGACGTTAATGTGGATTTCAAGACACCCTCTTATAATTTCAAATTCAATCTAAATACTAGTCGTCTAATTTTACGGCATCTACACTTGCTTCCTTCACTTTTTGATTGAATTCTGAGATTCGCGAATCAAAGATTTTGCTGAGCATTTCCAGTTGCTCGTCTATTTCACCAGTAACTTCTGCATAAAACTCCAATGCTGAAGCAGTTGGTGGATTATCTCCAATTCCCATTAAAGAAGCTAGATGTCCAAGCTTGTTGTTCAAACGGATAGGGAAGTTAAGCGGATCTTGTCCACTTTCGTTCTTCGTTTGATAAAGTGTTTTTTCAATTTCACTCATTTCTTTGATAATGTCTTTTCCGAGTTTTTTAAGTTCCTCGTTATCACCAGACTTTTTCAACACATCGTTTATTTGAGCTTTAGCATTTCGAATTTTGATAATTCCTTCATGCGTTTCCGTCAACTTGTTTCTTACGTTCATCAAGAAACTGAATTGAGCTTGCAAATCCGCTTGAGTCGCATTAGTTCTTGGATCTTTCAGTAAGTTGAAATCCTGGATACTCTCAGCTCCATTAACAGTCATTTTTACTTTATATGCACCTGGGATTGCTGCCGGTCCACTTGTGGTGGCAGCCCACATGATCATGCCTTTGAAGGTTTTAGCTCCATTGTAGCGCATGTTCCAGTTCATTGTATTAAAACCAGGAGAAACTGACAACTGAGCTTCATTATCATCTTTGTTTGGATGTGTCGAAAAAAGCTTGATCAAGTCACCATTCGACTCGTGGAAGCTAATAGAAATCGTGTCCGTTTTTGCTGTGTCTTTTACAAAATAATTCACAAGAACACCGCCTGGATGATTAGTCCCAGCTGTTTTTGATTCACGGCCATTTCCACCTCCCATTCGATAAGAATCCATTGGCTTAAACAAATGATGTGATTTACCAGCAACTTCATCATTCAGTTGGTGAAGAGGAGTGAGGTCATCAATCATCCAGAAACTTCTTCCTTGTGTTGCTGCAATCAGGTTGTTGTTTTTGATGGCAAGATCCGTGATCGGAACGAGAGGAAGATTCATTTGGAAAGGCTTCCAACTTGCACCATCATCGAAAGACACATACATTCCAGCTTCCGTTCCGGCATAGAGTAAACCTTTTCTTTCAGGGTCTGCTCTTAACACCCTGGTGAAATCCTCACCTTTGATTCCGTTCGTGATTTTTTTCCAGGTTTGACCATAATCTTCAGTCTTGTATAAGTAGGGGGCATAATCACCCAATTTGTACCTTGTGCCGGCAATGTAAAGACCTCCTTTGTTGAAGGGATCAATCTCAACACTGTTGATCATCATCCATTCGGGCATTCCTGATGGAGTTACATTGGACCAGTTTTCTCCGCCATCCCTTGTGACATAGACTAAACCATCATCTGATCCTGTCCATATGACGCCAGCTTCGTGGTAAGATTCAACCGCAGCGAAAATGGTACAGTAGTATTCAACTCCAGTGTTATCCTGAGTAATAGGTCCACCGGAAGATTTCAGTTTGGAAGGATCATTACGTGTAAGATCCGGACTAATGACTTGCCATGATTGACCCTCATCCGTACTTACGTGGAGCTGGTTTGAGGCTGTATACAACTTGTTTCCATCTGGTGAAAAGAAGATGGGGAAGTTCCATTGAAAACGATACTTGAAATCTTCGGCACCATGCCCCATTGGGTTGTCTGGCCAAACATTAATTGCTCTCCTTTCATTCGTTGCATGGTTTACTCTCGTGAAAAAACCACCATAGCTGCCTCCGTAAACTACGTCGTTGTTTTTTGGGTCAGGAGCTAAGTGAGCGCTCTCGCCACCTGCACTTGGTTCCCAATCATCATCACCAATGAACCTACCATCAGATCGATGCTTAATCCGAACCGTAGAATTGTCTTGTTGAGCTCCATAGATTCTATATGGAAAAGAATCATCGGTTGTCACCCTATAAAATTGAGCGGTCGGTTGATTTTCATAGGTTGACCAATTTTCACCCCCGTCAAAAGATACCTGGGCGCCACCATCATCGGCAATTGCCATGCGTTGATTGTCTTCAGGAGCGATCCAAAAATCATGGTGGTCTCCATGCGGTGCGTTGAATGTCTCGTATGTTTTACCACCATCTGTCGATCGGTGATACCTCACATTCATAATGTACACACCATTTTCATCTTGAGTATCCGCATAGATTCGAGTGTAATACCAGGCTCGTTGACGAAGCTTCCGCTCTTTATTGATCAACTTCCAGGTTTTTCCTGCATCATCGGAACGAAAAACACCACCGTCTTTATTTTCAATTAAGGCCCAAACTCTATTTGAATTTACGGGTGAAACTGTCACACCTGAAATTCCCCAGACTCCGCCAGGCAGTCCCTCATTTCCTGAAATATTCGTCCATGTATCGCCACCATCTGTACTTTTCCACAAAGCTGAACCTTCACCGCCACTTTCGAGACTGTATGGAGTTCTTCGGATTCTCCAGGTCGAAGCATATAAGATCCTTGGATTATTTGGGTCGAATGTCAAGTCAACCGTACCAGCATCTGCGTTCGTATAGAGTATTTTTTCCCAGCTTCTTCCTCCGTCTTTACTTCTGTAAACGCCTCTTTCTTCAGAGGATTTATACAAGTCGCCCATCACCGCGGCATAGACAAGATCTGGATTTTTAGGGTGAATACGAATCCTTGAAATGTGTCTCGAGTTTTTAAGGCCTATTTCCTGCCAAGTGGCTCCTGCATCTACCGAACGCCACATGCCGTATCCTGAAGATACATTGCCTCTCACAGTGACTTCTCCACCGCCGGCATAGATAACATTATTGTCCCATTCACTGACAGCTACCGCACCGATCGAACCTCCGAAGTAACCATCTGAGATATTTTCCCATGTGCTACCTGCATCGTTTGTCCTCCAAACTCCACCACCTGTGGCGCCCATGTAGTACAAATTTGCTTTGCCTGGAACTCCCGTCACCGTTGCAGATCTTCCGCCCCGGAATGGACCAACCAAACGCCAAGTCATTCCTTCATAGAGTGAGCTATTGTATGTAGTGGTTGCAGCTTTGGTATTTCCTCTTCTTCTTTGAGATTCTCCATCAAAGAATAGCAATGTGATTGCCAACGTGGCAAAAAGTATCTTTTTCATTCTTATACATAGGTTAAAGTTGAATGATAAAGATAGCCCAGTTGGTTGGAAGTGCGGACCTACTTGTGATTAATGGTTGCTAATAAATATGAAGCGGCAGATAGACTTGAAAACCAACACTTTTATTTTGAAAAGTGGTTGTCTATAAATTGTTCAAGCCCTTCCTCAGGATTTCCGGACCAAACAAGATCTCCCTTAGCATCTATGACAAAAGAGAACGGAAAACTCTCGACCATTTCTTTTTCTTCGGCGACAATTTTCAGGAATTTTTCTTCTTGATCATTGACCAAGATGTACCGTAGATCGTCTCCCATTTTCTCAAGGAAACGTTCAATTTTTATCGGATCTTCCCAGCTGTATCCAATGACTTTTAATCCTTTGGACTCATAACGATTGTGTAGTTCTGTTAGTTTGGGGATGTTCTTGATGCAGGGTGCACACCAAGTGCCCCAGAGTTCTATGACATAGGTTGATCCATCACCCCAATGTCCAATATCTTCTTCATTACCTTGAATGATCTCTGTGATATTGAGTGGAGGAAGCTCACCGCGAGTTTGGGCGTTTAGTCCAAAACTCGCGACGAGCAAAAACTGGATGTATATCCGTTTTGAATTCACCTAGTTGTTCTTATCTATCCTCTTGGATGTTCTAAGAGCAACAATAGTTTCGTTGTGTTTGTCCTATTCTTCTTTCAGGTTGTCTACAGGGTTGGCAAAAACCAATTGCAATGTTTGTGCACCAACTGAAATCGCCACAAACGCCAACAAGACAACTAGTGGGATGATAAAGAAAATCCAATTGAAGTTTACTTGATAAGCAAACTGTTGCAGCCACTGATTTCCAAAATAATAGGAGATAGGAATAGCTAAAACAAATCCAAATAGCACCGGAAGACTAAAACCTTTATAAAGTTTCCACAAGAGCAGGGGAGCATCCGCGCCTAACACTTTTCGAATCGAGATCTCTTTTTTTCTACCATTGCACCAGAAAGTAGCATACGCAACCAAACCAAGGACACCGATTACAATTGAAATAAGAGTGAAGAAGCTGATGATGCCAGCAAACTGTCGGTCTTTTTCGTACTGGGCTCGGAAGTTATCATCCACGAAATAGTATTTGAATGGGATGTTTGGAAACATGGAGACCCATTTGGATTGCAAGGCTTCAATGGTTGATTTCATGTTGGGCTCATACACATCCATCGTAATTTTCTGATATTGGCTTGGCCACATTTTAAGTGATAGTAATCCAATGTCCTCATGAAGTGATAGATAATTAAAATCACTAACTACACCGATCACTTTTCCATCACCGCCCCATTGGGTGTGCGAAACTCCAATGATGTCTTCAGGGTTGTCAAATCCATAAGCTTTCACCGCGGATTCGTTAAGAATTAAAGCAGAACTCAAGTCAGCTGGTCCTTTTCGAAAATCTCTACCTGCAATGATTTCTAATCCATAGTTTTTGATGAATTCATCATCCACTAGGGTAAGGTTTATATCTCCATATCTTTCACGCCCTTCTTGATCTGTAATAGTGGTGCCAACTCCATTCGGTCTTTGGCCTGGAATGTGGGAGCTGAACGAAACACTTTCTACACCATTTACACTTTTCAGCTCCGCTTTTAGCGATTCGAAAGCATTTCCAATTTCTGAGTTAGGGCCATAATCAAGGACAATTTTTTGTTTTGTATCAAATCCTTTGTCCTGCGTTTGTAAGAAATTCAATTGTCGATAAATAAGTAGCGAACTAATCACCAAAGCACTTGTTATCGAAAACTGGAACACCAAAAGAGAGGTTCTGGTATCTAAGAGTGACTTTTTCCCTGCTAGCTTTTTAGGAAGATGAATGGGTGAAATATTGGAAAACTTGATCGCAGGATAAATTCCTCCTAACACCGTCAGGATTAGCGGTATAGCTGGAATCGCAGCATACACCAAAGGGTGATTAAGGAAGGAAGTATTGAAAGTTCTTCCCATGAAATTTTCGAAATAGCCGAATGAAACAAGGATGACAAGAACAGAAATGATAGTAGCCAGAGAGGTAAATAGGAGAGATTCTGTGACAAACTGATTGATTATGTCTTTTTTGGAAGCGCCCATACTCTTTTTCACAGAAATCTCTTTGTCCTGAAGCGTTATTTGGGCAGTTGTTAAATTGATGAAATTGGAAACAGCTAACAGAAGAATCATGACACCAATACCCATCAACACATATAGACTTGATAATTGCTCTTTTGTGCCTAATTCTCCCAATTTTGGTTCGCTGAAATGATAGCCTTGCAGTGGTTCTAAGGTTAACTCTTTAAACTGTCCGTCGCTGTTTTCAGGAAGATATTCCGGCACTTCTTTGAGCCTTTCTGCAAGCCTTTCCGTACTTGCATTTTCATGCAAAAGCAAGTAAGTATTCATTGGGAACCACGTCCAATTTTGGGCGGCAGTTGGTCTTGTTTTTAGAAAAGTTGCCATTGAAATCAAAAAGTCAAATTGTAAGTGAGAATTGGACGGAATATTTTCAATAATTCCAGTCACAGTATACGGTTCTCCATCATACAATAAAGTCTTATTAAGTGCATCAGTGGTTTCGAAGTATTTCATCGCCATCCTTTCGGAGACAATTATTTTATCCGGGCCCTGGAGAGCAGTTTCCTTGTTTCCTGCCAATAAATCGAAATCGAAAAGGTTAAAGAAATTATGATCGGCGTAATAAATGTTTTCACTCTCTGAGAAGAGTTTTTCTTCGTATTTGATCGCCCGGCTGCCATATTCCTGGTTAATCCTAACAAATTCCTTGACTTCTGGTGAAACAGATTTAATATAATCCCCGACTGGGATGGCTGTCAAGCCTAAGTGAAGCGAGCCAGTAGGAGAAATATCTGTGGTGTTGATTTTATAAATATTGGATCGTTTTTGATGGAAATCATCAAAGCTCTTTTCTTGATAAATGTAAGTGGAGATGTAAAACAAGCTGATCAAACCAACGGAAAGGCTGAATAGCTTGGTGAAAGAATTGGACTTTCTTTTCCAGAATTTTCTTAATGCAATCTTTAGGTTATTCGTGAACATCGTTGGTCTTTTTGTTTCAAAAAAGACTTGCCCAATAATGAAAAGTTGCAGCTGATCTTCATGTTATATATTTTTTGTTATCGAAGCAACCATTGTTTGGCAGTTAGCATCATATATTCATACAAACTCAATAAACCAATGAAAAGGCTATTATCACTCATTTTTCTATCACTTGTTTTCAGTGGGTATGCTCAGGTAGATGCCATATCAGTTGATCCATTTTCAAGAGTCATGATTCATCCATATTTCCAGGTTGAATTCAAGAAGGGAACGACAGAAAAAATTGAATTCCTGTCTAGTACTGTGGATTTAGACAAGATCAATGTGGAGGTGAGTGGCAGAACGCTTCACCTATACCTGGATGACGCCAAGGTTGCTTTTAGAAGAATGTTGACTGATCCTTTTGATAAATATAGAAACGGCACTCGTGTGAAAGCGATCATTACCTATACTGAAATTGAAAAACTTTCGGTTTACGGTGAAGAACGTATTGCTTTCTCGGATGATATTGATCAAAGAAAACTGCAACTTAAAATCTACGGAGATGCTGATGTCAGATTTGAAAGGATAAATACCGGGAATCTTAAAGTAGGTTTGTACGGAGATAATAAATTGTCAATTGAGGGTGGAGATATTTCCAATCAAGTATATAACTCGTATGGCGATAATGTGGTCAATGCAAGAAGAGTTCACGGTGATTATTTGAAGTTTGTGAATTTCGGTGATAATGAATTACACGTTGGAGAATATCAATACGTGAAGCTTACCTCTTTTGGAGATGCAACAATATCCTACATTGGCGATCCGATATTGGACAAGAAAATCACGCTAGGAGAGACGACTTACGTTCATAGGTGAGATTAAACTATTTTCATGTAGTCCCTTACTGGCGAGGATCTTCCTGCTTGGGTTTGTGGTGTGGGGAGATTTGTGACTAAAAACTATTAACGCCTTGTTTGCGGAAGCATGGAAGTAACTTCCACGCTAGTGGGGCTTTTCTTACCGTCCAGTCAAATGTAGCAGGTCCACCCTGCATGCAACTAGCAAAATACTAACCAGAGAAAAGTGCATTCCAGAATGGTATTATTCCAAGATCAAATTGTTTCGCTATTGGACTATCCATGGCTTATCCATGGCTTATCCATGGGAAGTCTATGGCTTATCCCTGACTAATTCATGGGTTTGTTACGGTAAATCTCTACCTTGGCGTAGGGTGAACTAAAAAACGAGAGCTAGGCG
>JANQSI010000002.1 GCA_028284125.1 Cyclobacteriaceae bacterium | reverse complement strand
AACTTTTTCAGGCATTTGAAATGCTAGGATAGACATATATCTTAAATTTTTAGAGTTTTACTTAGAATACAATTCAACAATTAATTGCTCCTTGATATTTTCAGGTATTTCTTCCCTGTTCGGAGCATTTAAGTATTTGCCAGTCATATCGGTAGAATTCCATTCCAACCATGAATAACTGGAGGCATTGGAAGTAATACTGTTAGATATAACTTCTAATGATTTTGATTTCTCTCTCACACCAATCACATCATTATTTTTCAATGAGAAGCTTGGTATGTTCACAATATCACCATTTACAGTGATATGCTTATGAGAAATCAATTGACGGGCAGCTCTTCTTGTTGGAGCAATGCCTAGTCTGAAAACGGTGTTATCCAATCTCGCTTCCAACATTTGAAGTAGTACTTCACCTGTGATTCCACCTTTTCTTGAAGCTTTGTCAAACGTATTAGAGAATTGACGCTCCAAAACACCATACGTGTATTTAGCCTTCTGCTTTTCAGCTAGCTGAATTGCATATTCCGACTGCTTTTTTCTTCTTCCTCTACCGTGCTGTCCTGGAGGGTAATTTTTCTTTTGAAGCGCTTTGCTTGCACCGAAAATTGGCTCTCCAAATTTTCTTGAAATCTTAGTCTTAGGCCCTGTATATCTTGCCATTATTTAAATCTCTTTATAAAAACCTTAAACTCTTCTTCTTTTCGGAGGTCGACATCCGTTGTGAGGTAGTGGAGTTACGTCTTTGATCATCGTAACTTCGATACCTACGTTTTGGATCGTTCTAATCGCAGACTCACGACCTGAACCAGGACCTTTCACGTAAACTTCAACTTTTCTCAAGCCAAGATCATAAGCTGCTTGTGCACACTCTTGAGCTGCAACCTGAGCTGCATAAGGAGTGTTCTTTTTTGAACCGCGAAATCCCATCTTTCCAGCTGAAGCCCAACTGATAACTTGTCCGCCATTGTTGGTCATTGAAATGATGATATTGTTAAATGAAGCCTTGATGTGAGCTTGCCCACTGGTCTCCACATTAACAACTCTTTTCTTCGCTTTATCTTTTCTTTTCTGCGCCATCTATCTATTACTTAACAGCTTTTTTCTTATTTGCAACAGTCTTTCTCTTACCTTTTCTGGTTCGAGCATTGTTCTTGGTATGTTGACCTCTTACAGGTAATCCTCTTCTGTGTCGAAGACCTCTGTAGCATCCAATGTCTAGAAGTCGTTTGATACTCAACTGAACTTCTCCTTTCAATACTCCTTCTACCTTATAAGTCTCTCGAATAATGGTTCGGATCTTTCCTCCCTCATCATCGTTCCAGTCCTGAACTTTTTTGTTCAAGTCTACTCCGGCTTCTGTAAGTATTTTCTGAGCAGAGGTTTTACCAATACCATAGATATAGGTAAGGGCTATCTCTCCTCTTTTGTTATCGGGAATATCAACTCCTGCAATTCTTGCCATAATTATCCTTGTCTCTGTTTAAACTTTGGATTCTTTTTATTGATCACATAAAGCTTCCCTTTGCGTCTGATCACTTTGCAATCAGCGCTTCGTTTTTTTATGGATGCTCGTACTTTCATTTTCTTCTAATTATTCAGTCTAAGACTGTCTTATTTATAGCGATAAACTATTCTGCCTTTTGTCAGGTCGTATGGAGACATCTCCAACTTCACCTTATCTCCCGGCAATATCTTGATGTAATGCATTCTCATTTTTCCTGAGATGTGTGCAATTACTTCGTGACCGTTCTCCAGTTCAACCCTGAACATTGCATTCGACAGTGCTTCAGCTATCGTTCCATCTTGTTCTATGGATGCTTGCTTTGCCATTATGCTGCTTGGGTTCTTCCTTTAACTCTACCTGACTTCATCATACCTTCGTAATGCCTCATGAGCAGGTAACTCTCAATCTGCTGAAGGGTATCAAGGATCACACCTACCATAATCAATAGTGACGTTCCACCATAGAACTGAGCAAATGTTTGATTCACTCCTGCGATCATTGCAAACGCTGGAAGAATGGCAATAATTGCTAGGAACAATGAGCCCGGTAGTGTAATTCTTGAAAGAATATTATCTAGGAAATCAGCAGTTTGCTTACCAGGTTTTACGCCCGGAACAAAACCACCATTTCTTTTCATATCGTCTGCAATCTGAGTCGGATTGATTGTGATCGCTGTGTAGAAAAATGTAAACACAATGATCATGATGGCAAACGTCAAATTGTATTGCCATGAAGTGAAATCCGAGAATGTAGTACCAATGTAGTTTGCGAAATCACTTTGCTCTCTCCACAAGCCAGCTAGCATAGCCGGCAAGAACATGATTGATTGTGCAAATATGATCGGCATAACACCAGATGCATTCACCTTCAATGGAATGTATTGTCTTTGTCCGCCGTATACTTTGTTGCCAACCACTTGTTTGGCATATTGTACCGGAACCCGCCGAACTGCTTGGACCAACGCCACAGTAACCAATACTACAAAGAACAGTGCTACGAACTCAAGGATCAGAATCAACGCTTCACTTAATCCTCTACTGATGACTTCCGCTGCAATACTTCCAGGGAATCTTGAAATGATTCCAATCATGATCAGCATGGAAATACCGTTTCCGATTCCTTTATCAGTGATTTTCTCACCTAACCACATACAGAAGATTGTTCCTGATGTGATGATAAGAACGGAAGAAATTTTCCAGAAGAAGGTATTGTTAATCACGGCTGCTGGATCAATAGCTGCTGAAACGTAGCTAAATCCTTGTGCAAAACAGATTCCAATGGTTAAGAATCGTGTTAATTGATTGATCTTCTTTCTACCGCTATCTCCTTCTTTTTGAAGTTTTTGGAAATAAGGAACTGCCACTGTCATCAACTGCAACACAATGGATGCTGAGATATACGGCATAATTCCTAGTGCAAAGATCGAAGCATTACTGAATGCACCTCCCAATAGGGTATCTAGCAATCCGAAGATTCCAGATGCACCTGTCAACTGAGATGGATCGATTCCTGGTAATACTACGAAAGAGCCTATTCTGAAAATGATCAAAAATCCTATGGTATTAAGGATTCTTGTTCTTAGCTCTTCAATAGAGAAAATGTTCTTTATGGTTTCTATGAACTTTTTCATTCTTGCACTGTGATTGACCCACCAGCTTTTTCAATTGCCTCTTGAGCAGTTTTTGAAAATTTGTGTGCGGTGATTGTCAATTTTGCTTTTAATTCTCCTCGTCCTAAAACTTTTATTTCGTCTTTCTTTCCCGCAAGTCCATTATCTCTAAGCACTTCAGGAGTTATTTCTTTCAGCTTTTTAGTTTCGCTCAACGTTTGAAGGTCATCCAGGTTGATTACTTTGTAATAGACCTTGTTGTTGTTTTTAAATCCAAACTTTGGAATCCTTCTGTAAAGCGGCATTTGCCCACCTTCGAATCCAGCTTTTCTTGAATAACCAGATCTTGACTGAGCTCCTTTGTGTCCTCTCGTAGATGTACCACCTCTACCAGAACCTTGGCCTCTACCAACTCTTTTCCTGTTCTTTGTGGAGCCTGCTGCAGGCTTAAGTGACTCTAATCTCATTTTAAAGTGCTTTTACTTCTACTAAGTGACCTACTGTCTTAATCATTCCTTCTATTGAAGGTGTCAATTCTTTTTCTACGGATCGATTGATCTTTCCAAGACCTAATGCCTGAATTGTTCTCTTCTGGTTTTCTGGTCTTTTGATCGTGCTTTTTCGCTGCGTAATTAATACTTTTCCCATCTTCTTATCCGTTGAAAACTTTATCTAATTCAACTCCTCTTTGTTGTGCAACTGCAAATGGATCTCGCATTTTATTCAAAGCATCAAACGTTGCTTTTACCACGTTGTGTGGGTTTGAAGATCCTTTTGATTTTGCAAGCACGTCATGAACTCCTGCACTCTCCAATACTGCACGCATCGCACCACCGGCAATTACTCCTGTACCTGGCGAAGCTGGCTTCAACAACACCAATCCACCGCCGTATTTTCCTATCGCTTCGTGAGGAACCGTGTTTTTGAAAACCGGAACTCTCACCAAGTTTTTCTTCGCATCGTCAATTCCTTTGGTGATCGCATCTGTCACCTCGTTGGCTTTTCCAAGTCCATATCCAACTACGCCATTTCCGTCTCCAACCACTACGATTGCAGAAAAGCTAAATCTTCTTCCTCCTTTAACAACTTTTGCTACCCTTTTGATAGCAACCACCTTCTCTTGAAGATCGATTTCGCTTGCTTTAACTGACTTTATATTGCTTTGTGACATAGTTGCTTTAGAATTTTAGTCCTCCCTCTCTTGCTCCTTCTGCCAAGGCTTTTACTCTGCCATGGTATGGGTATCCGCTTCTGTCAAAAATCACTGATTCGATCCCGGCTTTTTTAGCGTTTTCTGCTAGTTTCTTCCCTACTTCTTTCGATATCTCTACGTTAACTGCGTCTTTACCAATTTCTTTTGTTGAAGCTGACGCCAGGGTAATTCCTTTCACGTCATCAATCAACTGAGCATAAATGCCTTTGTTGCTCTTGAAAACAGAGATTCTTGGTCTATCTGCAGTACCAGAAATTTTTCTTCTGATCCCGAGTCTAAGTCTTTTTCTTCTTGCTGTTTTAGTAATTGCCATGTCTTATTATTTAGCAGCAGTTTTACCAGCTTTTCTTCTAATTTGCTCGCCTACAAATCGAACTCCTTTTCCTTTGTAAGGCTCTACTTTTCTGAAGGATCTGATTTTCGCAGATACTTGACCTACTAATTGTTTGTCAATTCCTTCAACTGTTACCAAAGGATTCTTTCCTTTTTGCGTTTCCGCACTAACTTTAATTTCCTCAGGAACAGCGAAATAAATACTGTGTGAATAGCCAAGGTTAAGTTCCAACACATTTCCCTGAACGGAAGCTTTATAACCAACTCCAACCAACTCCATCTCTTTCTTGTATCCGTTGCTCACACCTTCTACCATGTTGTTCATCAATGATCTGTAAAGACCATGAAGTGCTTTATGTCGCTTCTGCTCAGTAGGTCTTTCTACAGTCAATACTCCATCTTCCACTTTGCAAGTGATATCAGGATCTATTGTCTGAGAAAGCTCTCCTTTTGGTCCTTTTACATTTACCACGTTTTTGTCTAGTGATACACTAACTCCTTCTGGTAAATTGATCGGTGCGTTTCCTACTCTTGACATTTCTCAATCAATTAATACACGTAACATAAAACCTCGCCACCCACGTGCTCTTTTCGAGCTTCTTTGTCTGAAATCACACCTTTCGAAGTAGAAAGGATTGCGATTCCCAAACCATTCAGTACCCTTGGTAGGGTATCCGCATTGGCATACTTTCTCAAGCCTGGCGTACTTATGCGCTCGATGCTTGTGATCGCTGACTGTTTTGTTTGTGGATTGTACTTCAAAGCAATCTTGATTTTGCCTTGTTTGTTGTCATCCTCAAACTTGAAATTTCTTATATAACCTTTGTCGTGAAGTACTTTGGTCATCTCCTTCTTCAAGTTAGAAGCAGGGATCTCCACTACACGATGATTCGCGCTTATCGCGTTGCGAATTCTGGTTAAATAATCTGCTATCGGGTCTGTTACCATTCTTTAAAACACTTGTCCCCCTGAAAAAGGGGGTGCAAAAATAATAATTTATATCGTGAAAGCCCATAAGGGCTTTCGTTTTATTCTTCTATTAATGAGTTCCTTCGCTTCGCTCAGGATTCACCAGCTTGCCTTAGTAACTCCAGGGATTTTACCCTCTGAAGCCATCTCTCTGAAGGTTACCCTTGAGATGCCAAATTTCCTCATGTATCCCTTCGGTCTTCCGGTAAGCTTACATCTGTTGTGTAATCTTACTTTTGAAGAGTTACGAGGAAGCTTGTCCAACCCTTGATAATCTCCTGCCTCTTTCAATGCCGCTCTTTTCTCAGCATATCTGGCTACTAGCTTTTCTCTTTTTCTTTCTCTTGCTTTTACTGACTCTCTTGCCATATCTTAATTCTTCTTAGAAGTAAACGGCATCCCAAATGCTCTCAACAGCGCCAAGCTTTCTTCATCTGATTGAGCGGACGTCACAAACGTGATATCCATTCCTGAGATATTTTTTACTTTGTCAATACTGATTTCAGGAAAAATGATCTGCTCTTGAACACCTAATGTGTAGTTTCCTCTTCCGTCAAATCCTTTTTCTCTGATTCCTTTGAAGTCTCTCACTCGTGGAAGTGCAACAGTCATCAATCGATCAAGGAATTCGTACATCTTGTCTCCTCGAAGCGTAACTCTTGCTCCAATCGGCATTCCTTCTCTCAATTTGAAGTTCGAAACAGATTTTTTCGCTACTGTTTCTACTGCTTTCTGTCCACTGATCAACGTCAATTCCTCTACTCCGGTATCAACCAATTTCTTATCTGAAACAGCTGCTCCAATCCCCTTGTTGATTGCAATTTTCTGCAACTTAGGAACCTGCATAACAGATGTGTACTGAAACTTGTCTTTCAGCTCCGGAACGATCTCCTTCGTGTACTTATCTTTTAATCTTGGATTAGCCATTTGTAATAAAGTCTCCTGATTTCTTTGAATATCGTTGCAGTTTGCCATCGGCATTCTGCTTTCTTCCAACTCTTGTTGCATCACCGCTTGAAGGGTCTACTACCATAAGGTTGCTCAAGTGAATTGAAGCTTCTGTCTGCTGAATTCCACCTTCTGGGCTTTCCGCAGTAGGCTTCACATGCTTCGTCACCATATTGGCACCTTCAACGATTGCTCGGTACTTTACGCGATCTACCTCTAGGACTTTACCTGTCTTACCGTTTTCGTTTCCGGCAATGATCTTTACGGTATCTCCTTTTCGTACGTGAAATTTTACGTTTTTCATCTTAAAGTACTTCTGGTGCTAGTGATACAATCTTCATGAACTGTTTTTCTCTTAGCTCTCGAGCAACTGGTCCGAAGATCCGTGTTCCTCTTGGCTCACCACTTTCCGTAAGCAATACAGCAGCATTGTCTTCAAATCGAATGTAAGAACCGTCTCTTCTTCTCACTTCTTTCTTCGTTCTTACCACGACTGCTTTTGATACAGTTCCTTTTTTCAAACTACTTGATGAAAGCGCATCTTTTACAGTCACTACAACTCTGTCTCCGATCGATGCATAGCGTTTCTTGGTTCCTCCAAGAACTCTGATAACTAGTACTTCTTTAGCACCACTGTTATCTGCAACTGACATTCTTGACTCCTGCTGTACCATTATTTTGCTCTTTCAATAATTTCAACTAGTCTCCATCTTTTGTTTTTGCTTATAGGACGAGTTTCCATCACTTTCACGGTATCACCAATGTTGCAATCGTTGTTCTCGTCATGAGCTGTGAGCTTGGTTGTTTTTCTCACAAATTTTCCATAGATCGGGTGCTTTACTTTTCTATCAACAGCAACTGTGATGCCTTTTTGCATCTTGTTGCTCACTACCTGACCTATTCTTTCTTTTCTTAAATTTCTTTCCATCACTGAATATTAATTGCTTGCTTCAGCAACTTGATTAAGTTCTTTTACTCGTATTTCTGTGCTGATCCTGGATACTAGCTTTCTGCTTTCTCGGATCTTCATTGGATTTTCTATTGGTGTGATGCTATGCGCAAACTTGAGTTTTGCATAGTTCTCTTTTTCCACCGCGAGCTTGCTTTTAAGCTCATCAAGACTTAATCCTCTTAGTTCTGAATTTTTCATTACTCAGCTTTATAATCTCGTGCTACAACAAACTTCAATTTGATCGGTAGTTTTTGTGCTGCCAATCTCAATGCTTCTTGAGCCAACTCAACGTTTACCCCTGAAGCTTCGAAAAGGATTGTACCTGGCTTAACAGTCGCTACCCAATATTCTGGTGCTCCTTTTCCTTTACCCATCCTTACTTCTGCAGGTTTCTTGGTCACTGGCTTGTCAGGGAAAATTCGGATCCAAACTTGTCCTTCCCTTTTCATAGCCCTGGTCATCGCAATCCTTGCTGCCTCAATCTGACGACTGGTGATCCATCCTGGCTCCATTGATTTGATGCCAAAAGTTCCGAATGCAAGTCTATGCCCTCGCTGAGCAATGCCTTTCACCCTTCCTTTTTGTCGTTTTCTAAACTTTGTCCGTTTCGGCTGTAGCATCGTTAATAGTATCTAATTCAATTATTAATTTCTACCCCTCTTATTTCTATTCTCTCTTCTTCTTCTGTTTGGAGCGCCTCCGCCTTGCTGATTTGCATTGCTAGCTTGTCCAACATTTGGAGAAAGGTCTCTTTTACCAAAAACTTCTCCTTTGAAGATCCACACTTTGATGCCAATCTTTCCGTAGATCGTATTGGCTTCTGACACTGCATAATCAATGTCAGCTCTTAGTGTGTGCAATGGAATTCTTCCCTCTTTATACTGCTCGCTTCGTGCCATCTCTGCACCTCCCAATCTTCCTGAGCATTTGATTTTTATTCCCTGAGCTCCAACTCTCATTGAAGAAGCGATCGCTTGTTTCATTGCTCTCCGGAAAGAGATTCTTGCTTGTAGCTGTTGTGCTACTGATTCTCCTACCAACTTCGCGTCCAACTCAGGTCTTTTGATTTCGAAAATGTTGATCTGAAGATCTTTTCCCGTCAGGTTTTTCAACTCTTCTTTGATCTTATCAACTTCAGATCCTCCTTTTCCAATAACTACTCCAGGTCTGGCTGTGTGAATAGTAAGCGTGATTCTTTTTAGGGTTCTCTCAATTACTACGCGAGAGATTCCGCCTTTAGGAATACGGGCTTTGATGTATTTCCTGATCTTATTGTCTTCAACCAATTTTTCAGCGTAAGACTTGCTATCGAACCAGGCAGAGTCCCAGCCTTTAACAATTCCTAACCTTAAACCAATCGGATTTACCTTTTGTCCCATTACTTGCTATTTTCTTCGTTATTGGTTTCTGTTTCTGTTGCCATGTTGTCAATCACGATTGTCACATGGTTTGATCTTTTTCTAATTCTGTGCGCTCGTCCTTGTGGTGCAGGTCTCAGTCTTTTCAACATTCTTGCACTGTCCACATAAATCTCCTTCACAAAAAGATCTGCATCTTCGATGCTTACATCTTCATTGTTTGCTTGCCAGTCAGCCAAAGCTGTTAGCAACAATTTCTCAAGGTTTTGAGAAGCAATGTGATCGTCGAAACGCAAGATGTTCAACGCACTGCTCGCTCTTTCACCTCTGATCATATCTGCTACCAATCTCATTTTTCTTGGAGAGGTAGGGATATTCTTTAGTGAAGATTTTACAGCACCTAGCTTTCCCTTGTTCTCTTCACGAAACGCTTTGTCAGCTTCTTTCTGAAGTCTGATCTTAACCGATTTTTTCAATTTCTTTTCAGCTTCCATGGGTGCTCTTATCTCTTACCTTTATCCTTTTTTGCAATGTGTCCTCTGAAATTTCTGGTTGGAGAAAACTCTCCTAGTTTATGGCCTACCATGTTTTCAGTGACAAATACAGGAATAAATTTGTTTCCGTTATGAACTGCGAATGTGTGTCCAACAAAGTCAGGAGAGATCATTGATCTTCTTGACCAGGTTTTGATCACTGATTTCTTACCAGAATCATTCATCGCCTCGATCTTTTTCTCAAGTCTGAAATCTATATAAGGCCCTTTTTTAAGTGATCTAGACATTATTTCCTTCGTTTAACAATCAATTTATCAGAATATTTATTTGGTCTCCTTGTCTTCAATCCTTTCGTGTACTGACCGTTTCTTGATCTTGGGTGACCGCCTGAAGATCGACCTTCTCCACCACCCATTGGGTGATCAACCGGGTTCATCGCAACACCTCTCACTCGTGGACGTCTTCCCAACCATCTGTTTCTTCCAGCTTTTCCTAATCTCACATTCATGTGATCTGAGTTAGAAACTGTTCCTATTGTAGCCAGGCAAGTCACAAGCACCATTCTCATTTCTCCTGAAGGAAGCTTTACTGTTGCGTACTTTCCTTCTCTTGCTACCAACTGCACGTACGTTCCAGCACTTCTTGCCATCGCTCCACCTTTTCCAGGCTTCAACTCGATGTTGTGAATGATTGTACCCAAAGGAATGTCAGAAAGGAAAAGTGCATTTCCTACTTCTGGCGCTATTCCTTTTCCTGAGTTAACAACTGTTCCAACTTCCAATCCTGCTGGTGCAATGATGTATCTCTTTTCTCCGTCAGCATAGTGCAACAATGCAATTCGTGCTGATCTGTTCGGATCGTATTCGATTGATTTTACTGTAGCAGGAATTCCGTGCTTGTTTCTTTTGAAATCAATCTCTCTTAATTTCCTTTTATGACCTCCACCAACATTGCGGACAGTCATTCGACCTTGATTGTTTCTTCCTCCTTTGCTTCTTACTACTGTGCTTGAAAGTGATTTTTCAGGCGTACTCGTAGTGATGTCATCAAAAACCGGTGCGGTTCTGAATCGTTGTCCTGGAGTTGTTGGTCTAAGTTTTTTTACAGCCATTTTCTACTACTTATATTCCGCTATAAAAATCAATGATATCTCCTTCGGCCACCTGAACGACTGCTTTCTTATAAGCAGGTGTTCTTCCTTCGATTACTCGAGATTTGGTGTACCTCTTTTTCGATTTACCAGGATGAACCATTGTGTTCACAGACTCAACAGTTACACCGTAAACCTTCTCAATTTCTTTTTTGATCTGAACTTTGTTTGCTGATTTGTCCACAACAAAACCGTATTTGCCATGCTCGTTCATCGCAGATACTTTTTCAGTCACTAATGGTTTTATTAAAATTGCCATCTTAGTTTAATCTTTCTTTTAATTGATCAAGTGTCCCCTCGCACAAAATCAAATGCTCAGCATTGATCAGATCATAAGTATTTACTTCATCAACAGTCGTCACATTTGCCTTCTTCAAATTTCGTGAGGAAAGGAAAACATTTTTGTTCTGCTCGTTCACGAGAAGAAGTGATTTCTTGCCGGAAACTGACAGGCTATTTAGGATGTTGATGAATTCTTTTGTTTTTGGTGTCTCGAAAGTGAAATCTTCGAGAATTTGGATTGCCTTTTCTTTGGCACGAGAGGAGAGAACTGATTTTCTAGCGAGCTTCTTAACTTTCTTGTTAAGCTTGAACCCATAATCTCTTTGCTTGGGTCCGAAGATGGTTCCTCCACCTCTAAAGATCGGAGACTTAATGCTACCTGCTCTTGCTGTTCCTGTTCCCTTCTGCTTCTTGATCTTTTTTGTAGATCCAGTGATCTCGCCTCTTTCTTTCGTCTTGGCAGTACCTTGTCTCTGATTGGCAAGGTAATTCTTTACATCAAGGTAAACCGCGTGCTCGTTTGGCTCAATACCAAATACACTCTTGTCAAGGGTTACTTCCCTTCCAGTCTCTTTTCCTTTAATATCTAATACAGCTACCTTCATGATTACTTCTCAAGTATTACGTATGAATTTTTAGCTCCAGGTACTGATCCGGAAACAACAACTAAGTTCTTTTCAGGATAAATCTTCATCACTCTTAGGTTCAAAGTCTTTACTCTTTCACCTCCGGTTCTTCCTGCCATTCTCAATCCTTTGAATACTCTCGAAGGAAATGAAGCAGCTCCGATTGAACCTGGCGCCCTTAGTCTGTTATGCTGTCCGTGAGTTGCTTGTCCTACCCCACCAAATCCATGTCTCTTCACAACACCCTGGAATCCCTTTCCTTTTGAAGTTCCGACTGCATCTACGTAATCGTTTTCTGCAAACACATCTTCAATTTTGATCTCGTTTCCAAGCTTCACTTTGTCTTCAAATTCTGCTCGAAAATCTCTGAACTCAACCACAAATGATTTAGGAGTCGTTTTCGCCTTAGCGAAATGATTTTTCAATGCCTTAGGAGTATTTTTTTCCTTTCTTTCATCGTATGCAAGCTGAACCGCTCTGTATCCATCTGTATCCTCATTTTTCACCTGAGTAACGACACATGGACCAGCCTCGATAAGCGTACAAGCAATGCTCTTTCCATCTTCGTTGAAGATGCTTGTCATTCCTACTTTTTTTCCTATTATACCAGGCATTTTTCTACTCTTTTAAAACCAATAATTGACCTCTCGATCAAGCATT
>JANQSI010000007.1 GCA_028284125.1 Cyclobacteriaceae bacterium | reverse complement strand
TCTTTGCAGGTAAAACCAACCTACCCTTGGTATCCAACTTACACTCATACTCGCTTGTAAAAAACGCCATACTGAGCCTTGAAAAATATAAACCACCGTAACAAATGTAAGCTAACTTTTGACATTTACAACCACTTTCTCCCACTTTCCTACACAAAAACGTAAAAAAAGTACAATTATTAGCGTTAAACAGCTTTTAAGTGGGGTTTATTACGGGTAATTCAAGGTTAAGAGAATGGTGAAAGCAAGCTGAATTAGGTGTTTTTCTACCAAATCAGTGGTTCAAACTGGAAATTTGAACTTGATTTTACGGATTTGGAGAGGTTGGTGGGAGAAGGTGGGGAGGATTGAACAAATCTTATCTGTAGGCCGTGTACAGCACAGAATGAATTGTCGTATATCACCGATTGAAATGTAGTCTATCTAAGAATAAGTGATTAATGTGGCCTGAATGGTTCGTTTTGTGAGACTATTTATCACTTCCTAAAAGTGGCTGATAAAACCGTTCGTCTTCCGACCACTCCCATGGATACACATTATCCTTATCAGGATACGTGCATTGTAATACTGGGAAGTCTTCATTTTTATAATACCAGATCCCGTACCCAAAATACTCTTTATAGTATGACTTGTCAACGGAAACAAGATAACAATCATAACCTTCTATGATATCTGAATAGTATTTTCCCCCATGATATTTCTTTCCAGAAGAAATATCATCTCCAATTATGTTAATTATCTCATGGCCTAAATCTAAAGGAAGCCCAACTATGACTAACTCAGGAACATCAAAAGTTTTGTAAAGACCAACAGAATAGCAAAACCCAGGCCCACTATCATCGCCTTGCACTTTGAGTACATGCCAGCCATATTCAGTTATGTGATCTATTAGTTTTTTCTCTTCCTGGGCTAGTTCTTCCATTGGTATATGGGATAGTTATTTTCAAAACATATTATTAAACCTCTCCTCTCCCAACTTATCCAGTTCTTTCAAAGTCTGCTTCAGTTGCTTCTTCGAGAAAATCTGACAAAGATCTTTGGTATGACCTTTTAAAAGATTGATTTGGTCTGACAATCCAATCCTCTGATTAACAATCTTCTTCCTTGTCCACTTAGTTAGTTCATCATTTTTCCGATTAATAAGATTTAGATAAGAACTGATTAATTCAGCATCCATAAACTTTTCCTTACCAATCGGTGGACTAATATTTAAGCCAACAATACCACGATCATTTACAAGTTCGATTCTCAATTGTTGGTTCCTAAGTTTTATTAGTGCACCACCGGTATTTGAGGAGTACTCTTCATAGACTTCAAACTCTTGTTCAGCTGCCACACTAGCAAGATGTTGTTTAAATTCTTCGTCAAGAGTTTCTTTATAACCCATTGTTTCATTTTGTGAGACAATCTTCTTTTCTAGCTAGAATTCCTAAGATACTGAAAGTACTTTTGGGGACATGAAAAAATCATTAACGATTGCATTTCTTTATTTTTCACTCAATTGTTTTTCACAAACAATACCTCCAGTTGGTGGCTACACTTCGTTAGATGAAATAAGAAATGCATCACCTTCTTATTCTAGTACATTTAATGTAATCAAAAGAAGTCGTGGTGATATAGCTGCATGGGGAGGGAGTGATTACAAAGTCGAAAATGTTAAAATCTCAAATAAAGAATTAAAATCTATTTATGCTGTTTCTGCTGGAGACTCCATCTATTTTAACTCTAAAAAAGTTTCTGGACGAGGTGGATTTTCAGGGGTAGAGATTTTTGGAAGGTTTACAGTTGTAAATTCAAATTGGCCGACTCAAAAGATTGCTTCTGAAATTGGTTTGGGAAAATTTGAATATTCTGGCCTTGCAAAAACCGGAGGGGCAATAGGGGGAGGAGCTGCTGGGAAACAGCTTGCCTTAGCTAGAGTTCCAATCATAATAGATTTAAATACAGGGGTTAAATACTCGCTCTCGAAAAGTAGTCTTAAAAAGCTTTTTGAAAAGGACTATATAGAGTTGTATAATACCCTTGAAAAAGAAGGAGAAGTTAGCAATGAGCTACTTATTGAATATCTGATTCAAGCAAATAATAGAGATTGAATTTCTTCGGCTTTTCTCTTCCTGTGAAAATCATTGGTTTTGTGAGACTAACAATGCTACCAAGGAAAACAAAGAATGTTACAAAAAACCATCCCCAGTTTCCTCCATGTTCACACTTCAAATCGTCTCTTTTCAGTTTCCAGGGCCAAAGTTATCTGAGCAATGAAGATTAATACTGACAGAATGATGGTTTCATTGAATTTTATTGAATAGAAAAATCAGGGGTCGGAGTTGGATAACATAAAATACCGACCCCCTTTTCACCTATCACTACCTAACTGTCTATGTACTCCTTCAGACAGTAAGCTTTTTATTCAGTCTGTTCAGTGAGATGATCGCCAACAGATTGGGTATCAAAAACATCAGCAATGACTGAACAACTCCCGAAATATCCTGAATGATGTCGGCCTGAAGTCCAGCATACAGATCAAGTACATCCATGACAAAGCGGATAATCAAGACTGTAAGAATGGAGCTATAGGTTTTAAATATCCATATCCCGACTACCATACCAACCGCGATAGCCACATACCTTGAAGCGGAGTTGAGCATGATAAAATCACTTGCTCCGCCCGTATCTATCCCGAAGGCGACCATCATTCCTGCTCCATCAAATAGATTCCACAAACTGAAACCTACCGACCAGAGGGTCAGGTATGCAGGCAGTATGTACCACCACCATTTTAATTTTAATTTCATTTTTAGAGAGTATTCAGGTTCTGATGAAAAGTATGACCTAGTATTTCCTGGCTAATGGAATTTGCAACTGGTGAGGCCTGTTTTCGACCATGTCAAATGGAGTGCCATCCACATGCTTGGCTCCCATGAATAGCATTCCGTTCCTGAAATAGATCAAGTCATAATCAGAGACTATTTGTCCTTCCTCAATATTGAACATGGGGAAAGCTTTTTGCAGGATGTCCTGCTTGACATTTGCTTCGAAAGCTGATACGCCAGGAGGCAAAGCTTGATTAAGCATCGCTGCAGCCTGATCGTTCAATGGTGTCACCCCAAACCCTTCATTCAAGATGTAATCAATCTTCCATGCTCCAACTGCTATTGGGTGTTCCTCTCCCCATTTAAGGTCTCCCTTAAATTCAAATTCCATTAAAGGAATCTGTCCGTAATTGTCTCCAAACAGGGTAATCGTTCCAACGAACTTATCTCCTTCCGAGTACTTGAAATGCCTTCTTAGATAAGTAGGAAGAATGTTGCCCGACCCGGTTCGATCTTCAGTCGGTCTTAACTCAATTGAAATACTCTCCCACTCGCCGAGTGCGTACTTCTTCACTTCTTCCAATGTTTTTGGTGTTTCTAACATATGCATTGCTTTTTTTCGTTCCTGCGCCTCTGTATGAGAGGCTAGGACTGTTATAAGAATTATTACTAGTGATTTGTAAATGGTTGAATATCTCATTGCTTTCATTTTAAAATCTGTAGTTGTAGCCAATGGTTATAGTTGTGAATATTCGTTCATAGGCATTTTTCTCCTGCTCTACTCCAGGCAGTTTGTCTCTAGAGATTTCATACTTATAGTCTGAAAATGTGATACCTGTCTTCAGGAGTGACCTCTCGGAAATCTGATAACCTGCCCAAATGATCTCAGTATTGTAGGAGCCATCGAAAGGGAAGAGTACGAAAGGCTGAGCCCGAACATTTTCTACCCTGGTCAACAAACCATCACTCACGTTCTCAAAGGTTCCTGATACTGATTCATTTATGGTGAATCCAACGAGATCTGTATTCAGCCCCACTTCAAAACGCTTGAATCGGTACAGAAAATAAATACCAAGGTTTAGAGCAGCTATTCGTGTTTCATCGGCGATAAACGCATTCACATTTGGATCACCGTCTTTGAAATTGTCTTCTGGAGCGTTGGTTTGGGCAAATCTCCAATCATCACCGGATGATACTCCAAACATTCGAATACCTGGCCCGATAAACAGTTTGCCTTTTTTCCCAACCTGAAAATAGTATTCATAGGCAATCGAAGAAATGACAACCTCATCATCAATGTTTATCGTGAGTTCTAGATTCTGGAAATTCTCTTTTTCCTGTGCTAGCAAACCATGAGAGATAAGGCAGACGTAACAAACAAAGACCAGCTTTTTTCTTGACACCATTTTGAGTTCCGTATCTTAAATATGATTTTAATGTATAGGTCAAAATTTTTATCTTTGTTTGATAAAATCAAGTAGTCATTATTTTATGTTATAGTCATTATTTTATGACTATAATTGATAATCAGCAAGTTAATTAGTGGAAAAAATTCAAGAAAAAATCGAAAATTCCGATTGTCCGGTCACTTTTTGCATGAGTAAGATTGGTGGAAAGTGGAAACCAATCATTATTTATCTGATTCGAAAAGGGGCAAATCGGTTTGGTATTCTTGAACGTGGTATTGTTGGAATAACCAAACAAATGCTGACCAAGCAACTAAGAGAGATGGAAGCTGATGGAATTCTTGAGCGAAAGATCTACCCTGAGATACCACCAAGAGTAGAGTACTTTTTTACAGAGTATGGAGAAAGTTTGTTTCCAGTAATTGACGCGATGAGTGAATGGGGATTGGAGAAGATGAAGGTAGGCTAAGCCTTATTTTTGATACTCCACTTCTTTGCTAATGTGTAAAATGTAATCTTAACTTATACAAGTTCCTTCGTTTTGTGGAACTATTCAGTTTTAAGTAAAAATATCGAAAGCTCTCTGGAAAAAATCTCACTCCACGCAGCAACTATTTCCAAAACCCAAAGTTTTCCCTGAAACGAAAACTTAATCGCTAACTATGTTTCGTAATCTCATTTTCCTTGTAGCACTGCTACTAAGTGGTGAGCTAATGGCTCAAGAAAAACATTTCACTGAAAAAAATGTCCAATTCCAAAATGATTCTGTCACACTCAGTGGAACGTTGGTAAAACCCAAAACAGATTCCCCGTCACCAGCCATTGTATTTCTCCATGGATCCGGTCCTATGACTCGTGAAGGTTTCCGGTCCTATGCCGAAGAGTTTGCAAAGCTCGGAATCGCCTCTATCTTCTATGACAAGCGAGGTACCGGTGATTCAGAAGGCTCATGGATCACTGCCTCGCTTGATGATTTAGCTGATGATGCACTTGCAGCTTTCGAATTGTTAAAAAAAGAAGATGGAATAGATCCTAAACGTATCGGGGTATGGGGTGTGAGCCAGGCAGGCTGGATAGCGAGCGTGATGGTTTCAAAAACTCCCGAATTAGGATTCATGATCATCATTTCCGGTGGAGGAGCTTCTCCCAGGGAATCCGAGCATTTTTCTTACCGAATGCAGCTGCTACATAGAGGATTGAATAGTGATGATGTTGAAAAAGGCTTAACGATGGTTGAGCAGTTTTTCCGATACCTATCGGGAGATGTGGAAAGAGATTCATTTATTAGCCAGCTGGATGAAGCAGATGAGAAGCTTGGTTTTCTTCGTGATCAACTAAAGAACATCACACCCTATGTTAAGAATCGCACCAATTGGAGTTGGGTAGCTGATTATGATCCGGCCAATGACATCCAGCAGATTAAATGTCCGGTGCTGCTCATGTTTGGAGATCAAGATGTAGATCAACCCACGGAGCTGGCGGTAAAAAAATGGAAGCAGGGATTAACGGGTAATGATAACACATCAATCGTCGTGTTTCCAGGCGCAGCGCATGGAATTCGTATGGGCCATCATGGTCATAGCAATTCCCGACCTCCTTTCGCTGACGGATACCTTGAATTACAATTGGGTTGGTTGTTGAAGCATGTGGTGAGAAGATGAGGAAAGTACGCTTGACCTTGGTATGGACGATCTTACCTTTGTTGCATGGCGACCGTACTTTATCAGGCAGCGGATCTGTTTCTCTTCTTCTTTCACACCACGCTGATCCTGTTTAATTCCACTGGATGGATGTTTAGACGTGTTCGGCGCTATCATCTCATTACGCTTTTTTTAACTGCTTTTTCCTGGTTTTTTCTCGGGATATGGTATGGATGGGGCTATTGCATGTGCACAGACTGGCATTGGACCATTCGAAGAAAACTTGGGTATAGAGATGAAACCAATTCCTATATTGACTTGCTTGTTATGAAGATTACAGGTATTGAATTCGATGATACCCTGATTGACAATGTAACGGTCGGTGTTTTTGTGGTTAGTATCGTTTTTAGTGTCTTATTGAATATCCGTGATTACAGTAGGAAGAGTTAAAGTTCGTTTTGTGAAACAGTTTTACTCAACCAATAATTTGTCTTTTATATCCTGATATGCAAAATGAATGAGTTGTATCAGGGCTCTTTCATCAATCGTTTTTTCAGGTCTCAACTTTACGTGTCGCATTCGTTTTCCCGATCCTTCTAGCAAACCCATTTCATCTGGTAAGTCTGCTCCATAAAAGAATCCAAGATTAACATGTTCTTTGAACGCGTTCAAATAGGCAAAAGGA
>JANQSI010000006.1 GCA_028284125.1 Cyclobacteriaceae bacterium | reverse complement strand
TCCTTTTGCCTATTTGAACGCGTTCAAAGAACATGTTAATCTTGGATTCTTTTATGGAGCAGACTTACCAGATGAAATGGGTTTGCTAGAAGGATCGGGGAAACGAATGCGACACGTAAAGTTGAACCCTGAAAAAACGATTGATGAAAGAGCCCTGATACAACTCATTCATTTCGCATATCAGGATATAAAAGATAAATTATTGGTTGAGTAAAACTGTCTCACAAAACGAATGAGTGTATTTTATGTCTCGATTGAAGTACCGGGTTTATGTAGTGGAATTATCTAAGCGAGTTTTCAGTGAAAATGCAAAATTCCGTGCAGCCAATCCCCAGTTCAATGGAGTGTTGGAATGTCTATATGTTGGAATGACAAGCAAAGAGCCTAGAGAACGATTTGAACAACATAAAACAGGATACCGAAATAGGAAAGGACATAAGCTATCATCAAACATCGTTCAGAAATATGGCACATATCTTCGCCCCAACCTTTACAATCACATAAAGCCAATGTCAACTAGGTCAGAAGCACTAAAGATGGAGGAGACTTTAGCTTTGAAATTGCGAAGGAAGAGATATGCAGTGTGGTTTAATTGAATAATCTCACAAAACGAATAAGCCCTGAAGTTCAAAAGCTTTTATTTTCCATAATCTCCATTATCAAATTTTTAACTACCCAACTCCCCAGTCACTAGGATGCTGACGTCCTAATTCTTTATAGAGATACTTATCTAGTTTCTTTTCAGCTTTGTCCAATTTTTTAGAAACACTCTTAGTAGCTACTTTGTTCTCTGCAATTTTCTTAGAAGTTTCATGGTCATAACCGTACTTCTTTTTGATATCTGATGTTGTGTGCAAAACTTCAATCTTCCTATTTGTTTTTGCATCAGAAATAGATTGTTCCAACCTGTTAATTTTTGCCTCCTCAGTTAGCTTCTTTTTCTCAGTTTTTGTTTGATCGCGTTCTGACTGCTTATGATCAGCAACAGCTCTTCCATGTACGATCTTATCTCTTAAATGCTTTAATCCCATCCCGAACGATTTTAATTATAAAAATAGTATGCATGCATAACAATTTACTAAAAATACTGGGAATTTCAAAACAAGTGCATCCAACAACTCTTTTCAAGAGAGACGCTAATCAACATATGGCTTTATAATTCCCTCCCTAGGTGTAGGTTCTAGCTACACCTCAATCTAAAATCATTTTGGGTAGTTTTACTTAAAACTGAACTGTCTCAAAAACGAATGGAAGATAGCCAGGTAATTTCATGGATCTTTTTAAGTACTGCGATGGCATCAGAAGCAGAGCCAGCAAGGCATGATAGTATATCTATGATAGCCGATGGAATTAATCACCTAATTCCATCTCACTACGAGCTTCAAAATTCTCTTAAGTGGTTAATCAATAATGGACTTGTTGTAAAAGTCGGTAAAGGGAAATACAACTTGACAGAATTCGGAAAAGCAATTATTGACAATTGTGATGCAAAAACAAGTACAATAGATAGCAAGTGGCGGGCATTAGAAAACCAAATAGATTTACTAAGACAAGAAAGTTAGTCTCAAAAACGAATGAAATCGCATAAGAAAAAAATTTGGATTATCATCGGAACAGTATTCGGAGGTTTCTTCTTGTATGGTCTTTATCATGTGGTTGGTTTCTTTTTTTGGTTAGAGTCCGTGGGACCATGCGGCTTTGATGACGGACCATTTGAAGCAATGATTATAAAGGAGGCAATCGTTTCAGATTCTGCTATTGTTTTCGATATCTCAAATAATGGCCAATTGTTAGTTGAAAATAGAGCTGATAGCATTTCACCAATTTTGGTATTGAGAGAATCAAACGAAATGAAATGGATAATTGACTTAGATGTGAGCAAAACGGAGGGCTATGAATCAACTAGAATATGGAAAATTAGCAATGTCAATGTCATCAATGACTCTGATCCAATTGAACTAGGCTTCTTGGGACATTGGACTTACGGCATTGAGTATGGGTCTATTGAAATAGATAGATCCACTGGCAGAAATTCATTTTGTTTAAGTTGGTAGCCTCACAAAACGAATGAACCGCAAGAGAATTCTTAGGATTATAGTAATAGCAATCATTTTAACTGTAAGCGTGATTTGGTTAAGAAGATTTTTACAAATCGATGATTGCTTGGATAGAGGTGGAAGATGGAATTACGAAACCCATAACTGCGAGAATTAACCTCACAAAAAACGGATGAAAGAACTAACGGATAAAGAATTTTACGAAACTTTTGGCGAAAAAATGGAGCAAATAGACTTTGACTCCAGTTTATTAGAGTTCAAAATTCCAGATACAATTGAGCTGACTACATCTAGAAGAGCATATAAAAGTATAGATAACCCATTCGAACATCACCTTGTTGAGACCTCCTCGAAATCAGGGTCAGATTTGATAGATGTGACAACAAAAAATTACAGAGCCATTAAAAAAACGATGGAAGACAAACGACGAGTAGTAGTTCGATTTGACATAAGCAGACCCACCCGATCAATGCTAGATTTACACCCTTGACTTGTCAAAGAATCAAACTATTCTTCCATGAGCAACTCTAAACTTCCCATTTCGAAGAAAAGCCCAAATAGAATTGCTCAACTTGCCACAGCAAAATCTAGACGAATCTCAAAAGGACAATCCAGAAAATTTACATGGTTGTGGGATGAATTGAAGAATAACAAAAGAACTGAGCTAGAAGGACAATTTGTAGTGCACGAAGAAGTAGGTGTAATATTATTCTCGAAAGATGAGCAGAATTGGACTGCATTAACAAGCCACCAGATCTTCGGTTCTAGTTATGGGGCTTCATTCCAACTAGAAATTTCAAGAATAGACGATTATGACTTTGGAATGTTTAAGGGTCAGAACGTCACAATAGGAACCTTGAAATTGATCACCAACTCTATCGAACAAAATATTCCTTATGAACTCAATTCAGCAGGACTAATGCTCAGGTACAGCTTAGACATCATACACAATCATTGGAAAAGGGGAGCAGTAAAAGATTAAGAAACTACCCAACACTTTAACTTAGAGTTGCTTCGATTTTTCTTTTCAATTCATCCGATATACCCTCGATTCTTAACTCTCCTTCCAAGCTCTTATCAAAATCTATAGTAATGGTTCCTCCTTGAGATTTTATTTCAGATTCAAATGGTCTGATTTTGTCTCGAGTCAGTTCAACAACTCCCTCGACCTTGGCATCCTCTAGTTGATCTCTTAGAGCATCTCCAGCGTTTCTGTATTTCCTTCCCTTGTAGGTGATTTCAAATGACATTTGATGGTTCTATTTTTCTTAAAAAGAATTAATATTTTTGGATTAAGCATTTAATGCTTAATTACAAATTTATTGAATTTATTGGAAAGTTTCAAGTTGTAGATCATTGAGGATGGCAAACAAGAAGGAAAAAATTTTGGGCAAGCCCCACTCTAAGTGTAGGTTGAAGCTACACCTTCCTATACTAACCCCCAACCTATCCAACATTCAAAACATACCCACCTCCAACAAATTCCAGTATATAAAACATCTAAACCCAACCGTTCACTGTGTAATTAATGCAAATTGTGCTATCTTATAAGATCATTGAACACACCAAAAGCAAAGTCATGTCAGAAAACTTAGCAAGAGATCAGAAGTACTTCAATTGCAGTGAAGAGCACGAACTAAAGTACGTATCCGGAAAATACGCAGACCAAGAAAAAGTATACCAGTTCCTGGTAGAAAGCTGCAAAAACAACAAGATTCACTATTCCACGCACATGGAAGTCTACCAGCTAATAGAAAAAGAATTAGGCTACCCCATCCCGATAAAGCACTAGATCAGAACGGAATCAAGGCTTCATCCGAGTTCTCTTGGATGGCCTAAAATTGTTACTTTTTACACCCTAATAGATCCACCATGTTCAACCTAGCCAAAAACAAAATCCCTTGGGTAAAGAATAGGATAGAAGAGCCCGATATAATCCAGTTTTTTAAAGACCTGAGAGAGAATTCAAAAGAACTCGCAAAAAAGCGAACCAACAGTTATTGGGTCCTAATGGTGCTGATATTCATTTGGATATTTATAGAATTAGGAATAGTCACCTCAGGCAGAGCGCAAGGATTCACGTTCGGGAACTTGGTTGCACTACAAGCAATCTTGCCATTACCAATAGTCTATTACTACAACGCCTATATGAGTCATAGTTTCCTTTATGTAATATCACGCGACATATTAGAAGACTACTACAAATACAAGTATCCCGAAATGAAACTCCAGGATATCACAGAACTGTTAAAGTATCCCTCATTTGAAAACATCGAATACGTTGTAAACTATAAAAGAGAAGAAAAATGGTATGATTTCTTTCTTAGTTTCTGGACCATATTTGTTGATTTCATACTTTATATCCTTCCTGGAATAATCGCACTAGGATTTCCCTTCTTTCACATCCTATTTGAACATAATCACATACCACAATTAGAAGAGGGCACAATTCCCACTTACCCAATGATAGAATTTACTCCAACATACCATTGGATCATCTTAGGAATAGTTTTGCTAGTCCATGTAAGAATTCTTGTGTTATACATACAATCAAAGAATCTGATCATGGATCCAAGATTATTGCAAGCAGATCTATTTTCTAAAAAGAAGAAATAAACTTTCAAGCAAACCCAACCCCCTAGAGTATGGTAATAAATATCCTGGCAATCATTGTAACAGTGATATCAATCATTATCGCAGTAGTTCAAATTGTCAAAGCAAAGAAAATTGCTGAGTCTAAAGCGATATCGATTCTTGAACCATTAGTAGAATCAATTGAAGAAGTACCAGCAATACTCTACAAAATCGAAAGAACTCCAGTCATAATAGTGGCCAATGCCCCAGCAAGAAAGTTTTATAATATGGGAAGAGATATAATCGGGAAAGATCCGATAAACCTTCATGCAAGCGTAAAAGACATCGTTACGAATTTTCCAGAATGGTCGCAAGAACAGGTTGTTCGGCTAGACGCACTTAAAAAAGAAGTAAATCTACCCATGACCTCAACAGCTATGATAATCGAAGATCCGAACTCAGAGTTTCAAGGAAAATGGCGATTGGTAAGCAGCGGATTCAAGATTGAAAATGAGAATTATTTACTGACAAGGTTTGTAAAAAATTGAATCAAGTCGTTCTTACTTGCGAGTTTGCAGAGCAAGCCTAAATACACCAACCTAATATCACTTTTCGGTATTTTTACTTAAACCTGACCCATCAATAAACAAAATACCAAGTTGGCTAAGAAAGTAATCTTAATTGTTCTAGTTCTAGCAATTTTAACAGAATGTAAGAATACAGAATATCAGGAATTAGCCGGCAGATGGTATTACACCTATGATCCAGAATACACACTAGATACACTAGGCATTGACGACGATTTTGAATCCGGTCTTGAGCAATTCACAATAAAAACAGACACAGGAATAATTGTTACAGAGTACAAAGATGACACCTTGTTTGGGATTAAGGAATATTCAAAAGTTACGGTTGCTGATTTCCATTTTGATGATAGGACCCACGGAGTAGCCTCCTTTTATGAACTAGATACTCTGGTGGATAATGGAAATGAAAACCCACGATACACTGCCCAAAATATGAATTTCTGGATTTACGAGCGAGGGGCAAATAGCATGATTATCTTTGATTTCCATTACAATCAGTTTGGCAGAGCAATAGATACCGTAGAATTCAAACTACTTGCTAACAAATTGATCCTCAGAACCGACACTTTACATAGACTTAAGACCCAGGTGGAGCCATAAATGAATTTTCGATTAATCAAAGGTACTTTCTTTCTTACGCTGATTTCATTCAATCTGACCGCACAAGATACTAACGATTCGGATAAAGCAATTGAATTATACGTAAATGAAAAATCGGATAGTGCATTATTAATCTTAAATAAGATAGTACAGGAGAATCCTAACGACTTCATCGCAAACCAATATCTTGGGTACATCTGGTTTGAGAAGTTTGATTACGATTCTACAGTGTACTACTTAACGAGAGCTATTAAGGTCGATCCAACTGTTCCTGATTTATATTTTGTAAGAGGTATCTCAAATCTTTACTATGGTATTGAACCAACAGCTAACGAGGCTTGTAATGATTTTAGAAAGGCAAAGTCCCTTGGGTATGAAAACACAACGCTTGATTCCCTTATGAAAGAGAAATGCTGGAAACACGATAACATTTACATCCAGCAAGAAGGCCTTTATGATTCAGCGATTATTGACAATGTGTACAAGATTCTTCCACCAGGATGGTCTATTTATCATATTTCAGATCAAAAAACCCTATCAAACTCAAATTACGAACTAGATATATCATCTAAATATTCCATTACCATCACCAATCAACGGATGAAATTCATTGATCCAATTTGGTCAAGTACGGATGAAGTTGCTCCCGAAATTACGATACGAGTTATAGATAAAAAACGCTATAAAAGTGTCAAAAATCAGGTCAGGAAAACACGAAAAAAAATGAAATCAGATGAGATTCTTCCTTTGGAAATATATCTAGCAGACAACTTTCTACTATTATTCAAATTCTATGCGGAGCACAGGTTCGAACGCAGCAAAGTCCACGAAATTGAGACCCAATACTTTAAGGATAAAAAAAATATAATATCCAATTTCGTTTCGCATGATTGGTGACAAAATTTCATTGACTCGACTCGACACTCAATATTGTTTTAAGAAGCTAAAGCCTTACGTTTATACACCAGTAAGCCCAATTAGTACATGGCAAACAGGATTTTAATAGTAGCTAGTCTTATACTAATAGTAACCTTAAGCTTTTCATTCAATGTACCGAATGAGATCATGAACTTCTCACTTGCTACGGTCTTGTTAATCTCCGAGATAATTCAGTTTTTGAAATACAAACAAAGAACTAAAAATAAGAAACCAATAGTATTCAACACATATAACTGGCTAGGAGGCTGGGTAATGGTCGGATTCGCAGTATACTGGTTCTCAGACGAATTATTCAATGCATGGAATGTAATTGCAATAGCTGGAGTTATAACCTTTGGAGTACTTGAGTCCTTACAGAACTACAAGTTATTATATGAGTTAAACAAAGAAGGATTTCGTAACCTTTCAAGCAATATATTAATCCCAGCTTCTGACATTACAGGAGTTGATTTTGATGAAAACCAACTGGCAATACATACCACTAAATACCAAAACGATCTCATTTTAAAATCTTCAAATCTAAAATCACCAACTTGGGATGAACTGACATCTGAACTATCGAACTTAGTGCGAGACAAAAGCTGATTTCGTACCTCAAAGTATACCTTGTGCTTACACCCACACATATAGCCTAAATCTTCCCCTCCCAATTCATCCCACATTACCCATCACTTTATGTGCAAAATACCCAAAAACAGGTATTGACATTGGCAAATAATTGAGCAACCTTTAATAAACAATCTCACACGTTTACCACTATGAAACTCACCAAAAGAAAGCTCAAGAAGCAGAGTAGAATAATCATCTATTCACTATACCTCATCTCGGCTGTCCTCATGAGCTCATGCTATTCAGTTCGCCTTGCCAGCATAAACGGCGAAGAAATGCCGGACCCATTAAGCACACGAGACGATTATTACAGAGATAAAATGGTCATTGAAAAAGACACCACCATCAAAATATCCGTGACAAGCAAAGACTTCACCTTCCTGATAAAAGAAAGCGAAGAATGCCCGTCTGGAAGACTCCATACAGTCGAATACAGAAATACATTCGGAGGGGTACTACTAAGCGCAATAACCTTCGGAAGAAAGAGAAAAATGAAGATCAAATACGTATGCATGAAACCTAATAACTAAAACAAGCAAGTATGGCCACCACTAAAACCCACCACAAAGACTCCTGGGACACCATTCATAAAAATGGACCATTTCCACTCAAGATCATTCAAATCACCAATCTTGCAGGAGAAACCAAATTCCCCAACAAACTAGATCGATATAACGACGCAACAAGCGAAATCCAGAAACTCATACGAGAAGCAAAAACCAATGGAGACGGATTCAGAGCCTATGGCTCACGGTGGTCACTATCAGATATAGCCCATCAAAAAGACCGAATGCATTACAACGGATACATGAACTTACATATCCCAGTCAATGCAGAAGACCAACATAGCCAATCACCATATGACATAGAAAACCTATTCTACTTTCAATGCGGGAACACAATCAAAGAAATCTCCCACCAGTTAGAAGAACATGGAAAATCCATCATGACAAGCGGAGCAAGCAATGGACAGACCATAGCCGGATGCATATCAACTGGAGTACACGGCTCCGCAATAGATGTAGGATCAATACAAGACTTTGTACGAGGCATTCACATAATAACCGGCCCAAACCCGGAAGATTCGATATACATTGAACGAAACACCAAGCCCGCATTAAACGATGCATTTGCACAAAAAATAAACGCACGAATCATTAGAAACGATGAACTATTCAAGGCAGCACTGGTAAGTCTTGGATCATTCGGATTCATACATGGAGTACTCATCGAAGGAGAAGACCTCTTTCTCCTAAAACGATACGTGAGGAAAATCGACAAACAAACAGCACTGCAGTTAGCAACCACGATGGACTTTGCCAATTCAGATTTCACCATACCAGAGGAAGTAGACCAAAACGGTAAAGGACTCAGACCATTCCACTACAAGGTATTCATCAATCAATACAGCGATGAAAACGAATACGTAGTAGAATTCATGTACAAGAAAAACTATGAAACCCCATACCCGGACCCATTTCCAATCATTAAGCAATCACTCTACAAAGACCTCATTTACCTATTCATCAAAATAGCAGAGAAATTCCCGAAAAAAATCCCCAAACTAGTCAAAGCACTTAGAAAGACCATCCTACCAGCAGTCAACGAAGTAACCACAGGGACACTCGCAGAAACCTTCTGGGATGCAGGATACCAAGGCCCCGCATTTGCATGCTCATTTGGCGTAGCGCACGAAGACTCAGAAAGAACCTTAGAAGTACTTGCAAAGCTCACGAATGACGAAGGCCCATTCCCGGGCATTTTCGCCATGCGTTTCATAAAAAAATCAGAAGCCACACTAGCTTTCTCCAAATTTCCAATCACCTGTATGATTGAAATAGATGGAGTATTATGGAAAGAATCAAGAAAACTGATGAGCCTTGAGAAGTACGGAAGGCGAATGATTGAAGTACTCAAAGAAAACAACATCCCATTCACGATACACTGGGGGAAAAATGCAGACTGGGCCTTCCCGGGATTAGTAGATCATATGTTCGGAGCAGAAGCAACAAAATGGATGAAAATAAGAAGCACACTACTCTCAGAAGACATGCACACACTCTTCTCAAATGATTTCCTAGATCGAACAGGACTATCCAAGCGAGAAGCAACAGATGACACTCTAATAGCAAACCTCCCAATCACATGATCAATTAAGTTCAATTTAGTGACCCATTTGCTAGCGTGCGTTTGCAAACGATCTCAAACCACACCTTGCAAACCAAGCTTCAACACAATCAAAGGAATAGCTATCAAAACAATGCTCATCACAGCGAAACCATAACCAAACCGCTGGACCTTAGAAATACCAATAACTAAAATCTTGACGTAGAAAAAAGTAATCAAAAACTGAATAGCATAACTTATCTCATATTCATACAGCCAAACATCATCCGCTAGAAGGTACACCAGTTGATAAAAAATGCCAAGAAAAGCGGGGATCTGTGAAAGGCCCAACACCTTTTGCATAGAATCAAAATCCGCCTGCCCATTCCATAGCTTACCAATCCTAATCAAGATAATTGGAAACAGACGAGCAAAAACCAAATATCCAGTCAAAACAAAAATGAGGATCATTAAAGCATCGCCCCAAAACGTACCTATCATTCTAGCATTGATAGCACTAAAACCAGTAGAAATGAGAATCGGATAATGTGGGTTAAAAACAATCCTCCCTTCACGAATACCCTCCACAGTCTCACGAGTCTTAAACCAAACATCAAAATATGGAATTAAGTACTTACTCATTCGATTCAATAACCTTCGTCAAAGAATCAATCTTAAATTCTTTCAACTCCAATTCCACCTGCAGAATTTCATACTGCCTTTGCGACTCCATCACATGCTTCTCAGCCGCAACAATGATTTCCTCACCCTTTTCAAATCTGAAGTGAGAATACACGAGAACAACCGTCATCAACACCCCAGTTATGACAGTGACAAGAAGCAACCTGGACCTACCAATCTCAGCTTGCCACATAGTAAAAAAGAGATAAGAAAAAAAAAGACCAGAATAAATAAGAACATTAGCAAAGATGACAAGACCACCAATCCCCAAGAACACATGATTAACAATGGGGATCAAAAAACCAACAATAGTGATAAGCAAAGAAGACAATGCCAGCTTTTTCATTTCAGTCATCTATTTTTCGTGCCCAAGTATCAGTTGAATATTTGCCTTCTCAATGTCAGTAAGTTTCGCAGTAACGTCATCATGTTTCGGCACATACCAACTAGTCTCACCAAAATAATCCCTTAAATCTTGAGATTTGAATTTATAACCATAAGCAGCAAAAATCTCATTCCGCATAATTCTTAGCATTTCACGCGAAATACCACGTAAATCATCAGCCGACAAAAGCTTCAGAGAAGCCAAAGGAAACGCTCTATCAGGATTTACTTTTTTCTTATTGGACAAAACGCCAATAGAACAATCATCAATTTGAAAGTAGGCATACCTATAAAAAGCTTCAGTCTCCAAATCAAAGTAAGATTCACCATCAACTAACCAATCAGTACCTTCCCGGATCTTAGACTTATCCTTTACAGTCTGAGTCAAGAAAGAAACTTCCAACAGCTGTGGATCTCTAAATTCGTACGATGTTGATTTACTAGTGGCTGAGGTCCCATCATGATCTCCATGGTCCGCGACAACAAAAGAAATATGCTCCTTTTTACCATCAGCAGACCTTATGGTCAAATAACTCGTTGACCCAACTAAATGATTAACAGAGTAAATAAATAAGACAGAATCACCACATTGATTTCCAATAAAATCAAGTTCATAGCGAAAGTATCCACCATAGTAATTTTTTTTCGCACCGAAATACTCAATGGCAAATTCATTTGGCACTTTTGAATTTATCCCAATTTGTTCCAGTTGTTCGAGAAAATTAGATTGAGCATAGCTTCCAATACAAAACCCAATAGATACGAAGAAGAAAAATATTTTCATTTAGTGAATTCCATATATCAACTAAGCTAACAGAATTATAGGATACAAAATGGACACTATAGCTATTCGTTCACTTGTACCTATTCAAATCCAAAAACTCAGCAACCTTAAAAATGAGATGATTCTCCTGAACCCGATAAACGAAATGAAACCAAAAATGGAAAACAACAAAAAGCCCTATTGGAAACAAAACATCATACAGCCCTCCGTCAGAATCAAAATAAGTAGCAAGTCCAATGATCAAGAACACCACAGAAAAAAAATAATGCTCAACACGAACCCTTGTAAAAACAATGACCCGATTAACATTCAATTCAGAAAGATCAACATAAGCACTGATAGAAGTACCACCACCCCCAGAAAACACAAGAGTACCAAGTGAAATCCTAGCACTCACCTTAAAAAGATTATTCTCGATCCGTTTGCAGTAAAAACCACCAGCACGAGAACTCACAATTGCAGCCCTAAGTCGCTCATTCACCTCCTCAGATGAAATCGGAATAGTAAAAACCCTTCGTAAGGTCAAGTAGTCAAAAATGCCAATCATTACGCTATCACCATTTTTACCTTTAAGAATCACTCTTCAGAAATCCTCAATCAATCTCTTTAAGTGTTCAGGTGTTCCATCAGGTATATCACGGAAATTGAATCCGACTTTAACCAATTCAGATTCTAAAACTCTTCCATCAGAGATTCTATAGTAGACGAATTCATTTGGCTTAAACTCTTTATAACCAGGTAAGCTTTTATCCTCAACCTCATGACCATATTCGACAATAAAAACACCCTTCATCCAATCTGCAAACAACTCAGTTGGTAAATTCCGCTCCTGAAATACTTCCTCTAATGGTAGTATAGTTTTGCGTACCGAGTAAAAATTAAGGCTGGAAAGAAGACCAACTTCCTCAAGAAAAATACTATCATTTCTTATAGTCCATTTGCAATTAGGGGCACCACTAGTATTAAAATTTTCCCAGCTATACGGCCATTTCAAATGATCATTGTCAAAAAAGGCTAAAACAGGACTACCTTCTCTACTTCTGTTGATAAAGCCAACTTTTCCATCAATTTCAATAGTGTCTTTAGCATGAAGGCGGAAATAGTAAGTAATGTAATTCTCATTTAAAAGAAGCATTTTGTACTTCTTCATTAGTTCAACATTCGAAGTGTCCCTCTCTGTGATTTCTTGAATTCTCTTAGAATCCGATGCATTCACAACAACAGTTCCAACAACCCGTCCACTTCTGATATGGAAGTAAAATGTTTCAATTACATTCCAACTTTTTTTCTTAGTTCGATTGCACACAAGAACTCCGCTAAACCAATCTGCTAAAACCTTATCCCTCTTCATCAAGGATGAATCTTCAGAAACGATCTGATATTTCATTGGGCTATGAGACTCATCCTCAACCCGAATTTTGGTTATGTACATTTTGTCTCCATCAATCTTCCAAGTAGCCACGTGACCTCGATAATTAGCTGTGCTATACCATTGAAATGGATAGTCAATTTTCTTTTGGTTATAATAAGCCTGTAATGGAGTAGGATGTCCCCATCCAGTCTCCAATTTTAATTTGTATCCTTTATAATGAAGAATATCAGGCTCTTGCTCAGTGGCTAGTATCGACTGAACCGAGAATGAGAGAAGAAAGAAGAAGACAATTTTTGACTTCATTAGAACCTGCCATTACATTCTTTCCCTCAGAGATTTAACTCCAAGCTAAGGACTGTTTGGAGCATCAGTCGATCTCACTGCAAAGTCAGTGAATAATAATAGACCCCAACTCCAAGATTAAACAAGATACAGATAATACCACCATATACCCTAAATCTCCTGGAGATAATCAGACCAATTAGATAGACAAGCAGAGAAACTCCACCATAGAAGATTGGAGCAAACATCCATAGCAATCCACCCAATTCGTAACTATCGGAACGTTAAAGGTCGATATCCCAACAGATACCATCGTCGGAAGGAATATTCCCCCAATGAAAGTGAAAGTACTATTATTCAGATACCTATTCTCGCTATTAGATCCTCTTACATCCCTTCTGTTTAGCAGATAGAATAAGCCGCAAACAGCAATAAAATATAGGACTACAAGAATTTCAAGCATTAATTCTCAAATCGCAATCTTAGTTTTTAATCACAATTTAGCTTCCTTCTCTTTTCAGGAAAAGCACGTGAAGAGTAAATCCCATTACAATCCCCCTCTCGGTTTCTGCACTCCGAAAGATTCTCAATCACATAATCTCCAACCCTACCTTCCACTAAGTCCTCCTGACTGTTGGTCAAATTCGGAAAAAAATCAAAGCCAGTAGCCTTCTCCACCTCATCGATAGATAACACCAAATCCTCTACAGCAGAACCATTCACATCCTCATTATTCACAATAAAACCAATCCCACCAACAAGCTTTCCGCCATTAGTTTCCACCACCACTTTAAAAAACTGTTTAGGAACGTGGATTTCAATACGAGCCAAACAGAGAGTATCACGAAAATCACTCAATACCGAACCAGACACAATATAAAAATCACTCCCAGGCCGATCACGAGCCCACTCCCGGACGTTACTCTCCAACAAACACCAACCCTTCTGATTCATACACCCATGCTGAGGAGCCATATTTGTCATAAAAAAGGACTCGGCATACTGAGCAGAATCAATCTTAAAATCACCAGCAGGAGCTAGGTGGCCATGATCATAGCCAGAAGAAGCAAGCGCATTCTGAATCAGCTGCGGATAATTACCATCCCTGAAATAAACATTCCTTCCGGACTTTTTGGGCCTCGATCTACTCAACTTATCACCCTCCTTAATCCGATCATGACTAATATGATTAAAGACCCAGTTAGGCACGTTGTGCTCCCGATTCATACTCGAAACATACCCATCACGATTAATGATCAAATCACCATTACCAATGCTTGGCCAAAAATCCTTCCTAAGTCGCTCTTGAGAAGAAGAAACAGAAACATCCCTACTTGCCTTGCCAATCTTACCCTTAACCCGAGTACGATAGACATATCCCTCATCACCTTTAGGACTAACAACATGATACCAACCATTCGTCTGCTTACCACCATCAAGTAAATCAAGCTCAGTGCCAGCCCCAAGCTTCTCAATAACAGAAGACTTACTAGAAGGCTCGGTATACAAATTTGCAGATTTATAAACCTCCAGATAACGATCCTGCTGAACCACAAAAGCCAGCGATAACAAGGACAAAACAATTAAATACCTCATGACTTTGTACCGCTAGAATCCCCCTTACTTTCCTTCTGAAACATTCGAATATTCCTCAAAAGCTCAAGAGCGCCCTTGCTCCCACCAGCAATGATTCCAGCAGTCACGACAAACCCAAGTGTTTCCATCTTCTCCTTAACCAGAATGATAGACAATGCATCAAAATCCCAGAAGTAGCAAACACCGTAAGACAAAGCAAAAGCAATAAAAGGCTTGATATGAAGAGGTTTTAAATAATCTTCATACCACTTAATCTGAAAAAGCCAGGTAAGCGCACGTTCTACGAAAAAAGCTAGAATAACAATCATGGTAAGCACCTCAATCAGGCGCTCCCAGTTAACAGTAAAAAAATTAGGATCCATATTTTTAACAGTTAGGTTAGAAAAATTTAAATAGTCAAACGAAAACGACATTTGTCGTAACAAGAGAAATGCTTCCGATTCAAGGTGGTGATCATAAAATCAGGGTTAACTCCAAGATAAGATAATCAATTATTCTCAACTAAATACGTTATAAGGTATTAAATAATCATCGTGCATCATTTGATTAAAAAAAGATCTTGGTAAAATCCTACTATCCATTCGATCAGAATTACGGAATAAAGGATCAGTAAGTGCAGGTAAAGCGGCGTTCGTCATCAGTCGCCTTGCATCAGTCACGCCAGGGCTTCACCAGAAGCATGCCCTACCAAACCCAAACAAAGATGCACCTGGCTCGCATGTTGAGACCCTGGCATGCCTGTTGCCTTGGCTTCCCTCTTCCTCACAGCAGCTACCACTGTCTTCATAGTAGCCTCATTACCTACCACCCCCAACCAAAACCCTCACGTCCATTCAGCCACCATTCATCCAGTCGCTGCAATAGTCAATGCTCGCCTGCGAACTCATTCAGACAGGATCAGCCCCGCAAAACCCAAAACAACACCAAAGCTGATCCACACTGCCAGTCAGCCTCCTCCGTTTACAAACAGGATCCGGCCTCCATCTGGCAGGCTTCATTCGTACTCGCGAAGGCTCGCCGCACAACCAACCGCGCGCTCAAGGCTGTTTTACCTGCCTCCATTTGAGAGATAACCATACCAAGAAGTGCACATCCCAGATCCGCTTCCAAATGATCAGTACTACAATCAATGATTAATGACCCCGATTTCTAGATTCAAAAAACCCATTAATTATTCGAGTAAGCCATTGCAGAACAAGAGTCAAACAATAACTCGCGATAGTTCCGACAGCACCAAGAACCAACGTCCGGACAACATCTTCAATAGCCAGGTTGGGCAGGATGCTCATAAACATCCCACCAGCAATCCCAGCCCGTTTGTTAATAACCCCGGAGAGCATATCAAACTCGATCCACAGCCACAAGCGCAAGCGGATTATAAGCCCCATTCTTCATAGGATACATCACACCATTCACTTGCTGCTTAAACTCAATACCAACCACCATAAAAAGATCATCATTGCTGCCAGCAGGTACAGCCGCACTCAAGTTGATGTTTCCAGTAGGAGTTTGATCAAGAGGCATTTCAGCCGTCTCATCCTTACTAAACTCAAACGTCTCATTAGGGAAGCTTGCCTCAGCAGCCCCAATCACCAACTTAAAGTGAGTCGCCCCTTGAGGGAAAGAGATAGCATTCTCAGGAATGAAATCCGCAACATCCAAAGTACACACACCACCAGCTCGGTCAATCGCAACCACATACGGAGTATAAAAAGCAGTAACCAACTTACTCCTGGCATTGAAATCAAACCCAACCAATAAACTGATATCACCATCCTGCAGCGTTCGCTCCCCCCGAATATTGGTCAGGTCAGATTTAACCACCTTCACCATTTCCTTAGTAAGCCTGCTCGTCATACGGTTGTCCGCAGCATTTTGTAAGAGCAGGCTCAAGGAATTTCTCAGAATCCGACCACCACGGCCAGCTCGTCCAAATTCAGAACCATTTTCCCTCGTTCGCTGAAAAGCCGGATCCGTCTTAATCCGCTCAGCACTAACACCACCTTTTTCCCTAGCAAAGTATCCATCACTAGTTTTGTAAAAGGACACATCCCCAATGGGTCCCTTTAGTTTAATAACACCCTTTTGTCTTGCCATAATCGTTTTTCATTTTTTATGAGCATCGAAAAACGGACAAATACCTTTACAGGACAAACAGCCGTTTCCGATACCGTCAGGTCCAGCCATTCTTGCCGTATATGCAGTAAGAAAGAGGTAGCAGTTAAGTATGGATAAAGTATTACATAAGTAAAATGAAGCTAAAGCGAATCATCATCTACCCAAAAGACATCCAGCGCATCACCGGCCAAAGCGAGCGCTCTGCCAGAAATATGCTCACAAGAATAAAAGCAGAACTCAACAAGGGACCTCACCAGATGATCACCATTCAGGAATTCTCTCAATTCACTGGGATCGATCAAGAAGAAGTCGAAAGATTCATTGATTAGAAGCCAACTTAGACTTGTCAGCCAGCACCTCCTTAAGCCTCAACATATCGCTGCTGACCTTTTCCTGAACAACCTTAGCATAGATCTGTGTAGTCTTGATATTCTTATGTCCCAACATATTCCCAACCGACTCAATAGAGACACCATTAGAAAGAGTAACCGTAGTGGCGAAAGTATGCCTGGCCATATGAAAAGTAATGACCTTCGGTATTCTACAAACAATGGCAATCTCCTTTAAATAAGCATTCATCTTTTGGTTAGAAATAACAGGTAAGAGCCTTTCACCATGAATAGCCTCAGGATGATTCTCATATTTCCTGATGATTTCATTAGCGATAGGAAGCACCGGAACGTTAGAAGGAGCACCAGTTTTCGTCCGATCGACAAAGATCCAGTATTCGCCATCCAACCCTTTCGAGATATTCTCAGGAGTCAACTTTCTAACATCAGAATAGGAGAGACCTGTGTAGCAACAAAACAAGAAGATATCTCTCACCAGCTCTAACCTTTCAATATCAAATTCAGCATGATACAAAGATTGCAGCTCATCATCAGTAAGGTATCCCTTCTTAACCTCTTTAGTTGTGATTTCAAACTGAGCAAAAGGATCACGCTCTAGCCACTCATTTTTAATTGCCAATAGAACAATCTTCTTTAGCTGACGGATGTATTTCATAGAGGTATTGTGACCAATACCCTTAACAGATTTAAGGTAAAACTCATAGTCAGCCACAAAAGAATAATTGAGATCCTTCATGGCAATATCCTCAACTCGATACTTATGGTTAATGAAGCCAGCAACCTGTCGATATGCACACTTATATCGCTCATGAGTCCCTCGAGAGTAATCCTTTCCAATTTGAGCCTCTACCTGATTATTATGATGCCTAAAAAGTTCGAGAAGAAAATGCTGTCTGTTAGTTTTTCCCAGATAAATATTTTTGATAATCGCGGCTGAAATAAATTGATTATTGTCTTGAAGCCTATCAAAAATCTTTTCAAGTTTTACTATGATTTTGTTAAGATGCGTATTTATGATTCTGGCCTCCTCGGTATTGCCCTTCACTCTTCCAGAATTAACATTCCATTTTTCCGGAAGAACCTTTCTGCCTGTAGTAATTTCTGCTCTCTTTCCATCAACTGTAATTCGCACCATAATAGGTGCTTCACCAGTTTTCTTACTGATCCTGTTATTGAGCAGCCAAAACAGAATACTGAGAGTGTGATTCATAAGTATTAGTTCAAATTGATGATTCTTGTAAAGAAATGGCTTTGAATAATGTGTCTTGGCGTATTTAAATATACTCAAAATACACCATAAAACATCATTTAAAGCTAATAAATAGCAATTCGGTTAACAGTTTATATGTTAACCGAATTGTTAACCATTCATATGAAAATATATAGAAAATTTAGATATGTGAGGAAGCAAAAAACCCTTCAAACATTTAAAATGAAGGGTTTTGGACAGATTTGATAATCTAAATGTGAACTCGGAGGGATTCGAACCCCCAATCTCCTGGGCCGTAACCAGGTGCATTATCCAGTTGTGCTACGAGTCCAATATTTTTTTCACCTACAATTTCATCCCAATCTTTCCGATAACTTGGAATGTATTTCCAATCGTACTACAAGTTCTGTTAACTGCAGTTAATAGGTGTTAAAAAACGAGCTGCAAAGCTAACAATTTGAAACTAAAATTTTCGTTAGCGGCACAGGATTCTATATTTGCGCAAATTTGAATTTTTATGAAGTATTTGATCGGATTGTTGTTGATTTTTTCCTTCCTCTTTTCACAAGCACAAGAAGAGGGTTTTAATCGACCAGATATCCCGGGTGAGTTGATGGTAGATATAGGATTTAATAGCTGGTCTGAAACTCCAGACACGCTAGACCGAAAGGGATGGGCATCCAAATCCATCGGTATATACTATTCCAAGAGGTACGAGATTAGCAATAAGTTTTCCTTTTTACCAGGAGTCGGTTTAGGGCTTGAGAAAATGGGGTTTAACAACTCCGTTAGCTTTTTGGATTCTGCAGAATACTTCACTAATCAATCCTTAAACGGAATTACGAAAAACAAATTAGCATTCACTTATTTGGACATTCCCGTAGAGCTCAGGTTTCATCCAACGGGTACTACAGATGGAGAGGGGCTTTTCTTTTCTGTTGGAGGCATGATCGGACTTAGAATGGGTGCTCATACCAAATTGAAGTTCGATGAAGGGAATGGAAATAAAGTCATCAAAGAATCCGGAAAATTTAACCTGGAAAACTTCAGATACGGCTATCAAATAAGGTTTGGTTTTAGAGGTATCCACCTCTTTTATAAGAATTATCTTTCCAATGCATTCAAGGAACCAATCCAGGGTGTTAACCCTAACATGAAAACCATTGGAATCAATTTGACTGGATTCTAGCCGAAGAAATAGATAGCTAGAAAGCTGAAGCTAAAACCCAAAGCAGCTCCATACCAAACTTCTCTCGGCTCATGATAGCCAAGATAAAGACGTGACGTACTGGTAAGTCCTGCTAAGAAGATAGCTCCTACTAGCACATTCAATAAGCTAATAGCACCAATGATCATCAATGAGATGATGATTCCTACCGCACTCCAAACAGCTGTGGCATGAATACTTATTTTAAACCACTTCGTAATGATTAAAAGCAGCCCAATTAGGATAGTGACTGAGATCAATATTGTTGACAATGGCCTTCCTAGCTCCAAGCGGTATACAAATAAGAAGGCGGTCACAGCGTACCAAATGAAAATAAAAAAGAATGGGAGTGGTCTTTCATCTTTATCAGTGAGCTCAAGATTGGAAACTCTGGAAAAAAGTTTGAGTGTGTAAATGCTGAACGCTGGGATTGCGCATGTGGTTAGAAAAACAGCAAGTACCAGGATTCTTGAGGTTCTTTCAGGAAATGAAAATAACTCCGGAGCACCCAAAAGAATAATTATGCTCAGGTAAGTAGCCATCAACAACGGGTGGCAGAGACCAGAAATTAGTTTCATCAAAAAGCTCACAATTCTTTCCTTAATCTGGCCACAGGAATATTTAGCTGTTCTCGGTATTTAGCTACAGTTCGACGGGCAATAGTGTAGCCATTTTCCTTTAGTAATTTTTCGAGTTTCTCATCCGAAAGAGGCTTAGTCTTTTCCTCCCCATCAATGATCTCTTTTAGTTTATTCTTCACTTCACGACTACTCACATCTTCACCGGATTCAGTAGCAATTCCTTCCGAGAAAAAATATTTCAAGGGGAAAACGCCAAATTCGGTTTGAATGGACTTGCTGCTGGCAACACGTGAAACGGTAGAAATATCCATTTGGATTCTATCTGCAATGTCCTTTAAGATCATCGGCCTAAGTTTGCTTTCATCACCTTCCTGAAAATAATCCAATTGGAAATCGATGATGGCTTGCATGGTGTTCAAAAGCGTTTGCTGTCGTTGCCTGATCGCATCAATAAACCACTTGGCCGAATCCAGCTTTTGCTTGATAAACGAGACAGTCTCTTTTAATTTTTTATCCTTCTTATCACTCTTGTCATAAGCCTGAAGCATGTCTGAATACGACCGACTCACTTTTAGTTGAGGTGCATTTCTAGAATTCAGCGATAACTCCAATTTTCCATTGTTATTAGAAAGGATGAAATCAGGAATGATGTACTGCGTTTTTACAATTTCTTCACCCGTACCTCCTGGTTTCGGATTCAGTTTTGTGATTTGGTAAATAGATTCACGTAGCAGTTGCTCATCGTTGATTCCAAGTTTTCTTGAAATTTTCTCGTAATGCTTTTTTGAAAATTCATTGAAGCAAGTATCAATGATTCGAATCGCAATTTGGATCTCCTCAGATTCCGGATCTTTTCTTTCGAGCTGAAGCGATAAACACTCTTGCAAATTTCTTGCACCAATTCCAGCAGGGTCAAACCCTTGAATTTTAAACAAAATATTTTCCAGTTCTTCTTCATCCGTTTCGACTCCCTGGGAAAAAGCCAGATCATTTACGATCGCTTCAAGATCCCTTCGGATGTAGCCATCAGCATCAATACTTCCAATTAGTTGTTTTGCAAGAACTCGCTCACGCTCGTTCAATTTCAAATAACCCAGTTGCGAGATCAATTGTTCGTGCAAAGACTTGCCGACCGATAGAGGAGACTCTTTATCTTCCTCATCAGGGTTTCTTCCGTCTCCCTGCATTTTATATCCGGCATAATCGTCCTGAAGATATTCCTCGATTCCATCCCGATCGTCAATTTCGAAATCATCTTCAAAGTCATCTTGATCATCCGCCTCTTTCTCTTCCTTTCCTTCTTCCAGTGCTGGATTAACTTCAAGCTCCTCTTCTACCCGTGCTTCCAACTCCGCAGTAGGCACCTGCAAAAGTTTTATAAACTGAATCTGCTGAGGAGACAGTTTTTGTTGAAGCGATTGAGTCAGAGATAGTTTTTGCATAAACAATTACTAGTGGTCCAAAATTATCACATTCGTTACTTTTGCGACCCATATATTTTTAGCGAAGTGGATAAAATAAAAAGAACAAAAATCAGGCAACTTTTGGACGATGGAAAAGTCGGTTCCGAGATCTGTGTAAAGGGATGGGTGCGTACGAAAAGAGCGAGCAAGAATGTGGCTTTTGTTGCCCTCAATGATGGCTCAGGAATTCGCAATATTCAGGTTGTTCTTGATGCAGAAAAATTTGATGAGGATTTTGTTCGAAAAATAAATACAGGTACCAGTCTTTCTGTGATTGGCAACCTGGTTGAGTCTCAGGGCGCTGGTCAAAGTGTAGAGCTGGTAGCGGACCAAATTGAAATTCTAGGAGAAGCCGATCCCGAACAATTTCCCCTTCAGCCGAAAAAACATTCGCTGGAGTTCTTAAGAGAAATTGCTCACCTGCGACCAAGAACTAACACTTTTGGCGCAATCCTACGAGTGAGACATGCGATGGCCTATGGGTTGCATTCTTTTTTCCACGAAAAAGGATTTTTGAATCTTCATACGCCAATCCTAACTTCATCAGATGCGGAAGGGGCTGGTGAAACGTTCAAAGTGACCACTTTTGAGTTGGACAATATTCCCAAAGATGAAAATGGAGCCGTTGATTTCAAGCAAGATTTTTTTGAAAAGGAAACAAACCTGACAGTTTCCGGTCAGCTTGAAGGCGAACTGGCGGCAATGGGTGTTTCAGAGATTTACACCTTCGGTCCAACCTTCCGAGCCGAAAATAGCAATACCACAAGGCACTTAGCTGAGTTCTGGATGGTTGAGCCGGAGATGGCCTTTTATGATCTTGATGATACTATGGATTTGGCTGAGGACATGCTAAAGTACTTGGTTGGATATGCATTGGAAAATTGTCAGGAAGACCTTGAGTTTTTGGAAAAGCGTGAGCTTGATGAGGAGAAAACAAAACCTCAAAACGAGAGAAACGAACTAAGCCTTTTGGAACGCTTAAAGTTTGTTCATGAAAATGAGTTTGTTCGGCTGACCTACACAGAAGCAATCGAAATTCTTAAAAGATCTAAACCGAATCAAAAGAAAAAATTCCAGTATTTGATTGACGACTGGGGTGCAGACCTTCAGTCAGAACACGAACGTTTCCTGGTGGAAAAACATTTCAAAAAGCCAGTCATTCTGTTTGACTACCCGAAAGAAATCAAGGCTTTTTACATGCGACAAAACGATGACGATAAGACAGTAGGTGCTATGGATGTTTTGTTTCCGGGAATTGGAGAAATTGTGGGCGGTTCTCAGAGGGAAGAAAGAAAAGACAAACTTGAACAGCGAATGTCGGAAATGGGAATTCCTGCCGAAGAACTTTGGTGGTACCTTGATACCAGAAGATTTGGAACAGTCCCACACAGTGGTTATGGATTGGGTTTTGAACGTATGATTCAATTTGTCACTGGAATGAACAACATCCGTGATGTCATTCCATTCCCACGAACTCCCGGCAATTGCGAATTTTAAGATTCTCTTTTTTTTGTTTGTAAATGGATAAGAATAAGCATTCGTATGTTTTGTAATGATCTTTTTATCCGGTAACGAAACTTCACTTAAAATCGTAACTTTTTTCTTCTTTATTCATCAAATTGATGACATAGATTACTTAAGATGAATGAGCTATTTTTTTGTTGGCTGCTTTTCAATAATGTACTGGGTTTTTCACAGGATCAAATCATTGAAGGGAGGGTTGTGGACGCTAAGACCAAGCAGCCAATACCATATGCTGCCATAGGTATTGTAGGCGAGAATGTTGGGACAGTGTCCAACGAAGAGGGCCTCTTTCGCTTAGCCATTCCCTCACAGTTCACATATGATACACTGACTTTTTCTGAGGTGGTCCATGTAAGAAAGAAGTTACCCATTTCATACCTGTTAAAAAGCAAGGCTATTGTTATAGCACTTGAAGAAGTCGTCATGGACCTTAGGACCGTGGAAATTACTCCTGACAAAGAAAAAAGAAGCTATGAAAAACTTGGTGTAAAGCCGATGTTCTATTGGGGTTCATGTTATGCTAACTTCAAAGGGGGATCACAAATAGCCCAGCTGATGGAAGCCAGCACTTATCCGGTTTTTCTATCGAAGGCTAAGATAAAAATTGGAGAAAATAATCTCGAAAAAACCAAAATGAGAGTACGTGTGCTTAAAAAAATGGCAAATGGATTGCCGGGATCGGATGTATTCAAGGGAGTTTTTGTGAACATTGTCAACCAGGATGGGTGGATTGAGATTGATCTGAGCCACGAGAATTTGATCTTTACCGAAGATTTCTTTGTTTGTTTTGAATTTTTAAATCTATTGTGGCAGCCTACGGATGGTTATTTCTCTATTGTATGTTGGGAAACTGATACATCCAAAAAGCAATTTGTTCGCAGAGCTAGCTTAGGAAAATGGCAATACTCCTTACCAGGACAATCTCATATTTATGCCATTGGAGCAGAGGTATATAGATTAAAGTAATAATTTGGGAAGTCATTGCATTTCTCAAAACCCCCAGAAACTGCGAATTTTAAGATTGCTTGAACCTCTTATCCAGATCTAAGGGCTCAACTTTTTGTAACTGAACAGAGGAACTAAAATTTTTATGTTTTGGATTAATGATGACATTGCATTCGTCTTCCACTATAACCGATGGTAAACGAATAGCCAGCTTTTCCTCACCAAAGTATTTATCTCCAACAATTTGTGTTCGAGCTATGTATCTGACCGATTTCCAGTCAGCAGGCAGAGAATCTGTGTCGACAGTGAAAACATCGGTATCATCAATACTTAGTTTGGAGATTGCCAGATCTTTTGGCCAGGTTTTTCTTTCGAATTGGTGAGCGAGATATTCGAGATAAGCCAGCGATGCATTTTCTGCAGTATATATTGCATGAGTGCCTTTGGATGTCCAGCGTCCCCCATACATAAACGATCCCATCCCATCAAGTGCTCTGATATATTGGCTTTGGGCAATCCTTGTGACGATCATGCCATAATACCGTGCTGTGCTCTTCCAATTTCATCAAGAATAACCTGGCACCCAGTGGAGGTCTTGAGGAATGTAATTGGAGCATCCCCCAAATAGGGGTTTTCTTGTTTCAACCATTTTTTAAAAACCTCAACGTCATCAAAAAGAGCTTGGCCCTGAGCAAACACTCGCATTATATTGAGAATCCGCTCACTGTCTGCCTCATCAAGCATCTTTTTTCTACCAAGTGTTTTTAGTGAAAGTGGAAGATATTCTTCGAATTCCATTTTAGAACAGTTTATTGATTTTAAAAACTTCCACAGAGTCTCTGTCTTCAAGCCATTTCTTGCTTTTGTGACTAGTTCAAGATCAGATTTGGGTGCGGCTAATGAGTGGATGCCATAAAGGGGTAATGGTTCTTTTGCTTTCAAAACTGGACAAATTTCTATTATATATACGGACATTTGTCTATTTTGTTTTTCTTCTTTTTGAATAATTTTCCGTCATGACAGAATTCGTTTCATTTTTCGAAGCACTCACAACCGTCCAAAAACTCACTTGGGTTTTTATATGCCTGGTTTTCTTTTGGACATTGGAAGCCATCATTCCGCTGTTCAGGCACGGTTATAACAAGATGCGTCACGATGGGATCAACTTGTTTTTCTTCATTTTTATCATGTTGATAAATGTGTTGTTTGGAATCATTACGGTAGGAGTTTTCTATTGGCTCGACCAATCTCAATTTGGTATTCTTAACTGGATTGCGTTACCGATTTGGGGAGAATTATTGATAGCCATTGTGGCCCTAGATTTGGTTTCTCAATATACAGCGCATTACCTGCTGCACCGAATTAAATGGATGTGGAAACTCCACATGGTTCATCATAGCGATACGAAAGTTGATGCTACAACCGGGACAAGACAACATCCAATCGAATATGTGCTAAGAGAAACATTAGCGCTTGTTACCATTGTTATTTTCGGTATTCCCGTCGGCTACTACTTGTTGTATCGTATGGTGACTATTTTTTTCACCTACTGGACACACGCAAACATCAGTTTACCCACTTGGCTGGACAGAACATTAAGCTTCATCATTATTACCCCTAACACGCATAAATTCCATCATCATTTTGAGCGCCCTTGGACAGACACCAATTTTGGAAATGTTTTATCCATTTGGGATCGTATTTTCGGAACGTTTGTTTACGAAGATCCAAAAGACATTAAATATGGACTTGATGTAGCTGATGACACAAGAGATGAAGACATTGGTTATCAACTTGGCTTGCCCCTCAATAAATCGATCAAGACGGATTACTAGCCATTACTTTTTTGTAAACATCTTATGGATGATCGTCCATTTACCCTCTGTTTTTAACAGCATGAAATAGTCGATGTAGGTGTTGTCGTTTTGCGGGTTAAAAATTTCAACCTTGGCCATCGCTGCATTATTCTCATAGTCAATTGATAAGATTTTTCCTTTCTCACCTGTGGGCTGACCTTCTTTGGTATCAAGGATATAGTCTTTTCCACTCCAAACCCTCACCTCATCATTTCTTACGTAGTATAAGTTCAGGTCGGGATGAAAGGCTTCTTTCAATCGATTAGGTTGCCCATTAGTAGAACCTTCAATATAGTCAGTCAAGGTTTTCTCGATAAGTTCAGTGTCCGATTGAGCGCTCGCTTCAAGAATGCACACAAGCGTTATGGATAGCAATAGAATTTTGATTTTCATGATTTGGATTTAAAGTGAAATGATTATTCATACTTAAGCGTCTCTACAGGATTTATTGCTGAGGCTTTCAAGCTGTGATAGGCGACAGTTAAGAAAGCAACAATAAACGTTAGCAGGCCTGATACAATATATGGCCAAACGTCTATCCCTATTCGGTAAGAAAAACCATTCAACCATTGCTGTGTCAGCAGATATGAAACGGGGATAGCCACTACAAAAGCAATCAAAATAAGCAGTAAAAACTCCTTGGAAAGTAGACTTAGTATCTGAGGTGTAGAAATACCCAAAACTTTTCTTACACCAATTTCCTTGGTTCTTTGTTCTACACTAAATGTTGCCAATCCGAAAAGACCCAAACATGCAACAAGGATTGTTAGCACAGAGAAAATGATTGTTACGTTGCTCAGTTTTCTTTCCGCCTTGTATGAATCGTTTAGTGTATCATCAAGGAAGAAATAGTCAAATGGCATATTAGGCATTACAGACTTCCAGGCACTTTCTATGTCGGCGATAGAAGCTTCAACGTCAGCACTATTTATCTTGACAGCTACATACTTAATAAAGAGATTGAATGCACCTCTTCTCGAGTTAAGTGTCAAAACCAGTGGGGCAATTGGTCGATGTTTAGAAACAAAATTGTAGTCTTTCACGACACCCACTATCTGACCTCTAAGCTCTCCTTGGTAATAAAAACGTTCTCCAATTGCGTCCTGAGGAGATCCCCAGTTCATAGATTTCACAAATGTTTCATTCACAACTAGTGCAAGAGAATCGTCGGTTTGAATGTTATAGTCATAGGCCCTCCCAGCCACAATTGGGATATCAAAAGTTTTGGCGAAATCATGACGCATGTTAAAGCGGGCATACGCTTTGGATTCATCCATACCTTCAAATTGATAATTTCCAACCTGATGTTTCGCACCAACTATTTCTTCTACTGCAGTGATTGAAGTAATACGAGGACTTTGAAGAGCTGTCGTCTTGAAATTTTCATAATGCTGACCCATCGGAGATCGTATGACTGGCACCATAACAATATTTTCCTGATCAAACCCGACATCCTTGTTCATCAAAAATTGGAGCTGGTTGATTGCCACAATGGTGCCTATGATCAAACAGATCGAAATACTGAACTGTATAGTCACTAATATTTTTCTAAAATTCAGTCCACTCGTTTTTAGATGCGCTCCTTTTAGAACAGAAACTGTTTGGAATGACGAAAGAACGAATGCCGGGTAGAAGCCAGAAAGTAGCCCAACGACTAAAGTGATTCCTCCTAAAAGAAGTAATTGATTCGGCTGGAGAAGAAATGAGAACGAGACACCTTTTTCAGTCAGCAAGTTGAAAGCTGGTAGGAAAACTGCCACAATGATTAGTGCAAAAACCATTGCCAAAAATGTCATGAACAATGACTCAAAAATGTATTGTTTGATAAGTTGTGATTTGGAGCTTCCAAGCGATTTCCGAACTCCAACTTCTCTTGCTCTTTTTGTAGCCCTGGCCGTACTTAAGTTGATGAAGTTGATAGCTGCAATCAACAACACAAAAAATGCGATAGCACTGAAAATGTAAATACTATCAATATTGCTGTTCGCTTCAATCTCATAATCAAGATTTGAATACAGATGTATATCTGTGAGCGGTTGAAGTTCAAGTGTGACGTGTTCTTTGATAAAACCAGGAAAATACTTATCAACGAATTCTGGAAAGCGCGACTCGACTTGATCTTTGGTGACATTTTTTTCTAGAACAACATACGTCCAACACGGATTCCAATACCAACTTCTTGGATATGCTCCACCAAACCATGGTTTCAAACTCGAAAAGGAGATGATGAAATCGAACTGAAAGTGCGCATTTTTTGGAGAATCCTCTAACACACCAACTACTTTAAGATTGTGTATTCCCTGCAACTCAAGAAATTTTCCCAGTGGGTCTTCATCGGGGAAATATTTTCTTGCCATCGAGGTGGTGATCAGAATACTGTTGGGATTATCAAGTGCAGTTTCTCTGCTTCCCGAAATAAGCTTGAAATCAAAAACATCTAGGAAAGTGGAATCAGCAAAGAAGACTCTACTTTCATTGAAGGCTTTATCTGATTCTTTGTTAGCAAGAGCCAACGAAGGGGATTGAAAATTAAAAAGTCTAACGGCATACGCAACCTCATCCGAATACTCACTCTGGAAAGTTGGGCCTGCCGGGAATGGTTGACTAGCAGAATGTTCTCCATTACCTTCATCCTGAAAATGCTCTAGAAGTCGATAGGTACGATCGGATTTTTCATGAAAACGGTCGTAGCTCAATTCGTCTTGTACATACAGAAAAATGAGAATGGAACAGGCCAAGCCAATGGCCAATCCACTTAGGTTGAGAAATGAATAAACTTTTTGTCTCAGTAGGTTACGATACGTGATCTTAAAATAATTCTTGAACATGGATATGTTGTTTGAGTTTTCAATTCTGTGATCTTTCATTGCATAGGGTCGACAAAGTCCAAGTATGTCAAAAAAGAAGCGGAGATCTGCACTAAGCTTGCTTCCATTTTCTCGTCGATCCTGATACAATTCATAGACATCACCTCGGAAAATGTCTATGTGTTTTGGGTGGCAAAACCAACTCAAAAGTTTATCTGGCCATTTAGGCGGACGATATTGTTTTGACCCATTCACTCAGAAAGTCCTAATTGTGGTAAAGAATGATACAATGTTGATCTTAATTCAAAGGAGTCATCAAGCGCTTTTCTGCCATACGCTGTTATGATATAGAATCTCTTACTTCTGCCACCTCTTTTGTTTGTCGCTCCTCCTTCATAAGATTCTAAAAACCCTTTTTTCTCCAGCCGATTAAATGCTGAATGAAGTGCCCCAATACTTGGATTTCGTTTCGTATGCCGCTTGAACTCTTCCTTAATGGAAATGCTGTATGCGTTTTCACCAAGAGAGCCAATAATGAGTAGCACTAACTCTTCAAATTCACCGAGCTGTGTGTATTTCATGAGGAGATGAAACGAAGTTAATCATGATTAGTTTCCTAATGGTATAAATAATAATTTCCATTAGGAGAATATTGGCTAATCCAACTAACTAAAGGCTTTAAATCAGATCGTCTATGAATTCTAGATGATACATATGGGAAACTGGAATTTCAACCATCTCCGATTCGTTGATACAAACTATATGGCACATAATTAATTATTATCGCTGGCATAAAAACTACCAATAACTGATTCAGGTATCATCATAGTAAAATGTCTTAATTATGCCTGAGATTCAATCTTTGATCCGAATAGCCTTGAGACTATAAACAGCCTGCAAATATTCATGACCATGCATTGACAATACTGCATTAACAAAATAATACTAATTAAACCAGCTTTCCATGAAATTTAGAACCCAGCTTATCACTTTCAATAGCATAACGCTAGCTATGCTATCACTAATCTGTATCATCGTTTTTATCAATGTAAATCGACTTTTAGATAATACTAAATGGGTAGAGTTTACGTACAAAGTGATTGGGAATTCCAATCAATTACTTGGCTATGTAGTTGATCAGGAAACAGGAATGAATGGATATGTAGTAATTGGTATTGAAGAATTTTTAGAGCCTTATGATTATGGAGTAACCAATTTTGACGAGCTCATTGCTGAATTAAAACAAACCATGAAAGTCAATCCTTCCCAAGTCGAGCGGCTTCAGGAAGTAGAAAATCTTGCTTTGTCTTGGAAGACGAATGTTGCAGAAAAGTATATTGAGATGAGAAGGGAAATCAAGAAGGGTGAAGAGTTGAGAAATGAGATTAATCAAATTATTACATCTGAGGTTGGTAGAGGGAGTATGGAAAAACTTCGTCAGCTTTTGTTGGCTTCCGGTTTACCAAGAGTATCGAAAGACATTATTCAGAAGAATTTGCTGGAAGTGGAAAATCAACTTCAGAGTTACATTATTACCGAAGAAGAGGCATACCTTAAATTGTTTGAACAACATAGGGATGTGGTCGCTTCTGATTTGAGACGATATCGGGCTAATGTCGGAATCCGTAACGCATATGATGAATGGAGAGCTGAATACGCTGAAAAACTTGTTGCACTTATCAAAGAAGAGTCAGTCATCACTGACATGGATGAACTATATGCAGAATTCGAAAAGAAGGAGGGGAAGCAATACATTGATAAAATTCGTGAAGTAATTGCAGCATTTGCAAAGGTTGAATATGACTTGCTATCGGAACGGCTTCAAAATCAGGAATCTACTGCGAACAATACCAAAACAATACTTCTAGCTAGTACGATGTTAGCAATCATTATTGGAGTTTTTGCTGTTTTTTACATTATCAAATCTGTGATGGAAAAGCTGGGTGGTGAACCGGCGGAGGTTGCAGGAGTCGTCTCTAAAGTGGCAGATGGCGTGTTAAGTATTCAGTTCGATAAGAATAAGACTTATAAAGGACTATATAAGAGCATGATTGAAATGATTGAGAATCTGAGGAATACAGTTTTACGAGTATCTGACAGTGCGAATTCCATATCAGAGGCAAGTAAACAGATGTCTTCTTCTGCTCAGGAAATGTCCATTGGGGCCAGTGATCAAGCATCATCTTCAGAGGAAGTTTCAGCTTCGATGGAAGAAATGACGGCCAATATTCAACAAAATGCATCAAGCGCGTTGGAAGCCGAAAAAATAGCCATTGAGGCTGTTCAAGATGTTCAAAAAGGAAAATCAGCAGTGGACCAAACAGTTGATTCAATGAAGGAAATTGCTGAAAGGGTAACTGTTATTGGTGAGTTTGCTCGTAAAACAAACATTTTGGCTCTGAACGCAGCGGTGGAGGCAGCTCGAGCTGGAGAAGCTGGTAAAGGTTTTGCTGTTGTGGCAGCCGAAGTTAGAAGGTTAGCTGAGAACAGTCAATCTTCAGCTGTTGCTATCGATGATTTATGCAAGACAAGCGTAGGAGTTGCTGATGAAGCTGGTCAGCTTTTTGAAAAACTGATGCCTGGTATTCAGAAAACTGCCCAAATTGTTAAGCAAATTACACAAGCAAGTGAGGAGCAAAATTCAGGAGCAGAACAAATAAATAGTGCCATTCAGCAGTTGAATAACATTACGCAACAAAATGCCGCCAGCTCTCAACAAACTGCTTCAAGTTCAAGAGAATTGTCAATGCAGGCGGATACACTAAGGAATGCAATAGAATACTTCGATATCGGAGAGAGCAACGAATTCCAATTTGAGAGAACTCTCAGCAAGGATTCACAAGAAAAGCAAGAAATTGATAGCCCAATTACTACAGGAAGTAACGGTTCTTCTTTAGAGAATGGCATTGAGATAGACTTAGAATTAGATCAAGAGGATAAAAATTTTACAAGTTTTTAAAAATTGAAAATTCGATCTAGATAAGTTTTAGTAGCCCCGGCAGGAATCGATCGGGGTGGCGCTCCACACTGCATTAAAAGTTTAGGAAACTTGAGTAGCCCCGGCAGGAATTGACCGAGGTGGCGCTCCACACTGCATCAAAAGTTTAGGAAACTTTAGTAGCCCCGGCAGGAATCGACCGGGGTGGCGCTCCACACTGCATTAAAAGTTTAGGAAACTTTAGTAGCCCCGGCAGGAATCGACCGGGGTGGCGCTCCACACTGCATCAAAAGTTTAGGAAACTTTAGTAGCCCCGGCAGGAATCGAACCTGCATCAAAAGTTTAGGAAACTTCTATTCTATCCATTGAACTACGGGGCCAGTAATTGGTGAAAATTTTGAGTTTATTTCCCAAGTTTAATAGGAAACCACAAATGTAGAAAATCAGATACTGATATCAATCAAATCATTTTTTGACATAACTAGGTTCTAATTCTCTGACTTTACCAGATTCTCTGTCATTATCAGATCGCAATATTGATTGAACTCCTGATTTGAAAGACGTAATGATCAATTCATCACACAAATACTCATTTCCTCACTAAAATCCTGTTTGTATAGCCACATGTTTTAGTACATGAATAACATAGCACAAATAAAAAATTGCTATGACACTTTCAAAAAAGTACAAAAACACTGCAGGTTGGCTACTAATAATAGGGGGATTTCTAAATCTTACACGGATGATCCCTGTGATGGCTGGCCTGAAGAAACCGCCAGAATTCCCACTGGAAACAGCCGAACAATTAATCAATTTCATTACGCCTAATTATTCAGGACATGCGATCAGTCATTTAATGGCAATGGCCGGATTTTTATTCATAATTTTTGGAATTAGATTTTTGTTGGATTCCCACAAGGAATCTGGATTTCCCATTCTCTCGAGCTTTGTGTCAATATGTGGATATGGTGGATTTGGTTTGTTCTTTATCGCAACAATTTTTGATGGGTTTGTATTACACAAAGCGCTTAGGTCAATAGATGTTTATGGTGAAGATGCTTATATGTTGATTGAGATTGTTCATTCAATAGCCATTAACTTTTTTAGCATAGCGCTGCTCCTGATTTTTATAGCGATTGGATTTTTATCTCAAATAAACCTTCATACCACTTTGTTTAAAAAACGGCTAGGCTATTTTGGTTTGATAGTTGGGCATTTTTCTTCCGTTGCTTTCATTCTCGGATTGTTTGGAAGATATTGGGAAGAGCCTCTCGGAGGAATATTTATTATGTTATCCTTTCTTTTTTGGTTGATTCTTGGAGTTTCTCTATTGAGGCTAAAAACTGAGAGCTGAGAAATTAAGAAAGTTTATCTGTTGTCTTTGAATTAATCAGACGTCTATGAACAGCCTTTACGTAGGGCTTTGAAACGATGATAGGCTCTTCGATCTCATCGACCCTGAGGTACAGTCGTTGGTTTCTACTGCTAATTGAATAAACCTTAGAGAGATTTACGATATGCTTACGGTGGCATCTCATTAAATCTTTGTTCTTTATTTGCTTGGTTGCATTTGTAATTGTATTTCTTAGTAAGGCGCTTTGTAATTTATTGTCTTTAGTGAAAAACACTTTAATGTAGTTCTCGTGCGAAGAGACCAGATGAACTTCCTCTTCCTTTAAGTGTAAAGTCTCGCGTTTATTTTTTGAGTTAAGAACAAGATTTCCATTAGCCACATTAGATTGTGTAGTGACACTTGTGCTTCTCACAAGAAAAAAAACTACTACTAAGGCAAGGATCATTAAAATTTTGGTGCTGTTCTCCAAGACATTTGAAAATGAGATCACAGCATCTATATTAACTAGAGATTCATATCCACTGACTAGGATTCCCGAAATGATAGCCGAACATATCCCAATGATTGGGATATGATATTTTTTTAGGTTACGGTCATTAAAGAAATAGAAAGCACTATATATGCCATAGAACACAGAAAAAATCAATAAAACACCAACCAATCTTAATCCTATACTGAAGACATCAGATGTTGTCCCATTTGTAAATGGACTATAAATGATTAAAAAGAGAGAGGTAAAAATATATATTTTAGTTATTGGGATTATCATCCTAACAGGATCGCAACTCCTTAAGTTTTGATTGAAAAACATACTCCATTTTTCAATGGATATTTTGAAGTTTAGTAACGACTGCTTGAATAGATAATCCATCTGATAAATTTGGAACGGTAATATTATTAGATTCTATCTAATACACCTCCTGATGCAAATAATTTGGATAAATTCTTAGATGAACTTTCTTAACCTCTTCTACCATTAAGTGTCTGAGTTCATCAATACCAGTTTTATCTTTTGCTGAGATAGCTACTGACAGACCTCCATTAGTCGGCGGGTTTTCTTTTATCAGGTCTACTTTATTGAAAACCTTAATTGTGGTGATATCTGAAGCTCCAATTTCGGCTAAAGTTTGCTCTACGACTTCAATATGTTCCTCGTGTGATGGACTGGAAGCGTCAATTACGTGAAGCAGAATATCCGCTTCTTTAACTTCCGCCAATGTAGACTTGAAAGATTCGATCAAATCGTGTGGGAGTTTTCGAATGAAACCAACCGTATCAGAAAGAAGAAAAGGTAGATTCCCAAAAACCACTTTTCGTACGGTGGAATCTACGGTTGCGAAAAGCTCATCTTTGGCGTAAACTTTTTCTTTACTCAAAATCCGCATCAAAGAGGATTTTCCTGCATTCGTATAACCAACCAATGCCACCCGGACAATTCCCTGCCTAGACTTTCTTCTGGTTTCAGATTGCTTTTCAATTTTCTCCAATTTCTTTTTGAGAACGTTGATTTGGTCTCGGATAATCCTCCTATCTGTTTCAATTTCTTTTTCACCAGCTCCACCACGAGTTCCCGTTCCACCTCTTTGACGCTCAAGGTGAGTCCACATTCTTGTAAGCCTGGGTAAGAGATATTGAAATCTAGCAAGCTCAACTTGAGTTTTAGCCTGGGCCGTTTTTGCTCGCTTTAGAAAAATATCCAATATCAAAAGACTTCTGTCATAGATTTTGATTTTGAGCTCTTTCTCGAGGTTCCTTAGCTGAGAAGGAGAAAGGTCATCATCGAAAATGACCACATCGATTTTTTCAACCTTGCAATAAGTCTTGATTTCTTCCAATTTCCCTTTGCCCACAAATGTTCGAGAATCAGGATGCTCCAGTTTTTGAAAGAAATGATTGAATACGTCAATTTGAAGCGTCTGCGAAAGAAACTCCAACTCGTCCATTAGCTCTTTTAGCTGTTCATCGCTTGCGGACTTAGCACCAACTGCTACCAATACCCCGCGCTCGTTCTTTTGCTTTGTTTCAAACATATGTGGATACAAAATTATAGCTTACGAAAGTTTTCAAAGGATAATTCTCTTTTGGGTGAAGATTGCATTTGTTACAAATACTTGTTGGAACGTCTACAACTTTAGAGAAGGTTTGGTTCGATATTTCTTGAACAGAGGCGATAAGGTGATCTCTCTTGCACCAAAGGACAGATATAGCAACGAATTGGAGCAATGGGGGATAGAATTCATAGATACTCCCCTTGATCAGACAGGCACAAATCCAGCACGAGATCTGAAATATTTCAATCAAATCAGAAAAATCTTCAGAAGGGAAAAACCGGATGTGGCTCTCTGCTTCACTATCAAACCAAACATATACGCTTCTCTTGCTGGGAAATTAGCTGGTGTCCCAACTATCTGCAATGTAAGCGGACTCGGCACAGTTTTTCTAGCCGGTGGCTGGACGGGGAAATTGGCTCTTAGATTGTATCAACTTGCATTTGGATACAGTAATCATATTTTCTTTCAAAATGATGATGATAAAAAAATGTTCTTAAAGCATGTGAAATTGAATCATAGTAGAATGAGTCTCTTACCAGGCTCTGGAATTAACCTGGAAAGGTTTGCTTATCAGGACCTAGAATTTTCTAAGCCAACAAAACTTTTGATGATCGGAAGAATCATTGAGGAAAAGGGTGTTCGAGATTTTGTAGAAGCTTCCAAAATTTTGAAAGAACAAGAAGTTTCAGTCCAATGCACATTGGTCGGTAAACTGGATGAAAGTCATTCAAGGAGTATTATGAAGGCCGAGGTTGAGGAGTGGGAGCGAGAAAAATTAATCAAGTACTTACCACACAATGATGACATACAATCTTTGATTTCAGAACATGAAGTAGTAGTACTACCATCTTATCGAGAAGGAACTCCCAGAACCTTATTGGAAGGTGCTGCTCTTGGAAGACCGTTACTTGCATCCAATGTTCCCGGTTGTAAGGAAGTGGTCAGAGATGGCTTTAACGGATTTCTTTTTGAGGTAAAAAACCCATCGAGTTTGGCAGATAAAATAAAACTATACCTGGCGCTTAATGATGAAGAGAGGAAGATTTTTTCAGTGAATTCTAGGAAGTTGGTGGAGGAAAAATTTGACCAAAGCCAAGTAATTCAATCATACGTAGAAACTATTGGCCAAATAGTCGATAAATAATAATCTGTGTTGGATTTAGCCTATTTTTGCTGTTTAATACAATTTTCGCAGTGATCCGTCATATTTTTTTGTTCCTAATAGTGTTGAGCAGTTGTAAGTCATACAAGCAAGATATTTTGTTTCAATATGACAAGAAATTCACAGAAGAAGATCTAGCGGAAGTTACTGAGTCTGTTGATTCCAATTACATCTTGCAGCCCAATGACGTCCTGCTGTTAGATGTTTTCACTAACAAAGGAGAACGATTGATTGACCCAAACTTTGAGATGCTTCAAGGGGCTGTGGCTGGAGGTCAAATGCAACAACAAAGAGATATATTTCAATACATTATCCAGGCAGATGGATCTGTTTTGTTTCCTTTAATTGGAAGACAAAATCTAGTTGGAATGACACTGCTTGAGGCAGAAGTGAAAATTGCTGAAGAATTTGGGGACGTATATATAGATCCGTTTGTTAAGCTGAGAATTAACAACAGAAGAGTTTTTGTACTTGGAGCTCCCGGAGGGCAAGTGATACCGCTAATTAATGAAAATACACAGTTAGTTGAAGTACTTGCACTTGCTGGAGGTGTGGAACTTGGAGCGAAAGCTCAAAACATTAAACTCATTCGAGGAGATCTTGTGTATGAAGTTGATCTAAGCACGATCAGCGGAATGCAAAAGACAAATTTGATAGTAGAACCAGGTGACATTGTTTACGTGGAACCATGGCGAAGACCTTGGCTAGAATCCTTACGAGATATTTCACCAGCTTTGAGTTTGGTAGCGAGCGTTTTGACTTTAGTTGTGGTAATTCAGAATCTATAAGTTGAGTAGTGAATTTCAATCAAATGGCCAATTTGAGTCTGACAAAGACTTCTTCGAATCCTTCGATTTAGAACGCTTTTGGTATGTATTGAAGCGAAGCAAGTTCTGGATCATTGGGTTTATTGTATTGGTGGTTTCCGGAGCCTACTTGTATGTTCGATATACGAAACCACTTTATAAGTCTGATTCCATAATAAAACTTGAGTTTCAAAGCGAGGCTAATGTGCTCGGACTAACAAGTGGTTTTAACTCCCAGGAACAAAATATTATTTCAGGAGAAATCGAGCTATTAAGATCTAAGCTCTTTTTCTCTAGAGTGGTTGAAGCTGCAAAGCTTGATGTTTCATATCATTTGTATGGAAGATACCTTACCGACGAACGTTACAGGAATTCACCTTTTGTTGTATCTCATAAAATCTTAAATGCTAGTTATTATGATACTCCCTTTGATGTGGAAATCATAAGTTCTGATGAGTTTGAATTGACATACGTGAAAAATGGTGTTGAGACTAGTAAGAGATATCAATTTGGCGAAGAAATCCGAACAGAAGACTTCAATTTTTTGATTGAAAAAACCTCGTTCTTCAGTGATGACTTAAAACGAGTTTTTTATTTCACTGTAAACAGTCATGATGCATTAATTAATTATCTGCAGAGCAGGGTAGAAGTCATTCCTGAGAATTTCAACGCAAAAACAATAAGAATTTCATTAACTGATCATAATCGATTTAAAGCACGAGACTTAGTCAATTTGATCGATTCACTTTACCTGGATTATACACGTGAAGTCAAAAACCAGGCGTTGGTACAAAAAATTGGCTTTTTAGATGAACAAATTGAGAAAACGGAGGATAAACTACAGGAATATGAAAACTATTTCGAGCAGTTCACAATAGAAAACAGAACCACCAATCTCAACGAAGACCTCAATCGAACCATTGACCAGTTAGCACAATTGGATTCCGTTATTGTAAGCTTAAAAAATAGAATTAAGGATGTCATAAGACTCGAAAACCAATTGAAGGCAAATCTGACCTTGTCACTCAATCCCATTTCAATCGGAGGTTTACCATCCGCATTAGCTCAGCAATTGGATGAGTATATAAAATTGACCGAGGAGCGAGAACTTAAATTAGGTTCTTACAATGAGACATCTTATATCATTCAGCAGGTTGATTCCAAACTGACAAAATCAAGAGTTAATCTTACCTCACTGATTTCAGCTTATAGTAAAAGCCTGGATGACCGACTTACTCGCTTTGAAAGTCAGCGATCTGCACTAGAAGTCAATTTGTCTTCACTTCCATCCATGCGTACAGAATTTGGTAAAACAAATAGGGTCTATTCTCTTGAAGAAGAATTCATGCTATCGCTCCAACAATCCAAGATTGAGCTGGAAATAACTCGTGCAGGAACCGTGACGGATAATGTCATCCTTTCATCGGCATCATTACCAGGCACCCCAATCAAGCCACAAAAACTGATGATTATGGCAGCATCTGTCGTAATGGGATTTGTCATCGGTATAGTATTCCTTTTGATCAAATACCTTGCACACAACAAAGTAGCTGGAATCAAAGAGCTAGAGAAGTTGGTTAATGTCCCGGTTTTAGGATCAATTCCAAAATACACTAGAGATGACCTTGAACATACCGCTCTTGTAGTCAAAAACAACTCGAAATCCTCATTGAGTGAGGCACTTAGAACATTGAGAACCAACATGGATTTCATTGATGCAAAAAATGGATCCAAGCTAGTCAGTGTAACATCTACTGTCCCAGGAGAAGGAAAGACTTTTGTTGCAGCCAATCTTGGAGCCATCATTGCGATGACCAACCAAAAGGTTTGTGTTGTTGATTTAGATATGAGAAAACCGAAAGTCCACTTGGCTTTTGGAGGAGTTTCTTCCAAGGATGGAATGAGTACCTTGATCACAGGAAAGACAGACCTAAAATCAAGTATTCAGGAAACAGAAATTGAAAATCTACACTTTGTCTCTGCAGGTCCTACTCCACCAAATCCTTCTGAACTACTTCTTCAGAAAGAATTCGAGGAATTACTCCTTGAATTAAGGAAGAAATTCGACGTAATTATATTAGATACGCCACCGATTGGTTTGGTAACAGATGCTCGCCTGGCAATGGTTAAGTCAGATATTCAGCTCTATGTTGTTAGGGCAGATTACTCTAAAAGAAGTTTTACCAAAATAATAAATGACTTGAAAGCTTCCGGTCAGTTTTGCAATATCACCGCAATTTTGAATTCAATATCTTCGACTCCAGGATATGGATATGGATATGGATACGGGTATGGAAACGGCTATAGTAATGGATACTACGAAGAAGGGAAAAAGAAAAAATCCTCTTTGGCCAAAAACTTCTCCTAATGTTCGGTTTTGGTAGAAGAGAATTAGCAACTCCTGTAGTTGATATACATTCTCACCTTATTCCTGGAATAGATGATGGAGTGAGGACCCTGGAACAATCCATTGAAGTGATCAGAAAGTTTGTTGAGATTGGTTATGCAAAAGCAATCACAACACCTCATATCCATCCCAACTACCCCAACTCAAAGGATTCAATTTTGAATGGACTGGAATCTCTTCAAAATAGATTGCATGAGGAAAACATTGACTTTGAAATTGAGGCGGCAGCTGAATACTTCGTCGATGAGGTCTTTATGAAAAAAGTAAATCGTAATGAAAATATTTTGTCATTTGGATCTAATTACGTTCTAGTCGAGTCGTCTTTTTTGAATAAGCCTCTTTTTTTTGAAAGTTGCCTTTTTGATCTTCAGTCAAAGGGGTATTTGCCTGTCCTTGCGCATCCAGAGAGATATCGGTTCCTGGAAGGTGATTTAGAGTGGTTGTATGAACTGAAAAAGATGGGTGTTTTCTTTCAGGTAACGATAAGTTCATTTGCTGGATTTTATGGAAAAATGCCACAGAAAATAGCTAAAACTTTATTTGAAAAAAACATGATCGACTTTTTGGGATCAGACCTTCATCGCTTTGAACAAATACATTTCTTAGAAGAAGGATTGAGAAATCAGATGGTCAAAAAGCTCTCTAAATCACAATTTTTAAGGAACGCATCATTGAGTTGAAGTTGTGGAAAACTTTTTATACTGAATTGATTGTTTTACTCTTTTAAAAGCTAATTTGACAAGCATATTCATCATCAGATACGGCGAATAAATGCACGAAGAACATAAACGCAAGGAAGAGAGGGAGTTGATTAGGAAGTTTGAAGCTTTTGTTAAAAACAAGGAGAATCACTACTTCGATGAAGAATCTTTTATTCAAATAATAAACTACTATTTGAATCAGGAAAAGTTTAACAAAGCGCTAAAAGCTACTGAGGTTTCACTAGATCAATTTCCATTCTCAGTTGATCTGACAATCGAAAAAGTGGATGTCTTGATAAAACTAGATAAAGGACATGAAGCGATTGATATCTTAGATCATACGTTAAGTATGCACCCAAATGATCCAGAATTATTGATTCAAAAAGGATCAGTTCATTGTGTGTTAAGTGAGTTTGAGCAGGCTATCGAATGCTATGAAAGCGCAGTAATAAATGTTGAGGACAAGGACGAAGTTTACTTCAACATTGGAATGGCTTATCAAGGGCTTGGAAAGTATTCAGATGCGGCAGACCAATACAAAAAGGCCATTGAGATCAACATGCACAATGAAAATGCCTTGTATGAATTAGCCTATTGTCTTGATGTTTCAGGAGAACTGGAAAGCAGCCTTTCCTATTATCAAAAATTCATTGATCAGGACCCATACTCCGAATATGCGTGGTACAACATTGGTATCGTCCAAAACAAGTTAAAACGATTCGATGATGCTGTTGATTCATATGAATACGCCACGGCAATAGATGATGAATTCAGTAGTGCCTGGTTCAACATGGGCAATGCTTTGATGAATTCAGAAAGATTCGAAGAAGCACTAACTGCGTACCTAAAAACCTTTGACTTGGAAGGGGCATCCCCTGAGATTTATAGTCACATGGGTGCTGCTTACGAAAAACTCGGACAACACGAGTTAGCCATTAAATACTACCAGAAGGCTACCAAATTAGACCAGATGTACCATGAAGCTTGGTACGGTGTTGGAGTATGTTTAGCGCTTCAGGAAAAATGGTATGAAGCGATTCATTTCTTAAATAAAGCACTCAAGCTCAGTTCAGAAAACCCGGTCTATTGGAAAGCTGTAGCTGACGCGGAATTCAAAACTGGAAATTTAGTTTCAGCAATTGATGCATATTCTCAAGCAAGTGAAATGGATGCTGAAAATCCAGACGTTTGGTTGGATTGGTCACTTATTTACTATGAACAAGGAGATTATGATCAGGCCATCTCTGTCTTAGAGTCGGGCTTAGACGAATGTCCATCAAATGCTGAATTGTATTACAGAGGCGTAGTTTATATGATAGGTTCAGGAAACTACAAAAGTGCCATTAATAGATTGGAAACGGCCCTAATGTTGGACTATGAGGGTCATGAAGTCTTGTTTGATTTTTTCCCCAATTTACCTACCCAAAAGGCGCTCTACAGGATCATAGATCAGTTCAGAAAAGACAAAGAATAGATCATTTTTTTTATCGGATATATTTCTGATTTTTGCGGCTGCTAAAAATAACCTAGTACACCCGTAAATGAATTATTACCTAAACAACCTACCGGAAAGAACAAAAAAACCACGTACAGAAGGATTCACCATGGTCATGGATAAAGGCCTAAGCCCAAGAGAAGTCAACGACTTGATCGAGGTGAGTGGTGAATACATTGATATAGTGAAGCTTGGATGGGCCACTTCATATGTGACTCCAAATCTTAAAGAAAAAATAGAACTCTACAGAAGTGCGAACATCCCATGCTACCTTGGCGGGACACTATTCGAAGCTTTCATCGTTCGAGATCAGTTCGATGATTTTCGAGCTGTTCTGGATAAGTACAAGCTGGAGTACGCTGAAGTCTCTGACGGATCTATCGAAATGAGCGGAGAGGATAAATGTGAATACATCAAGAAACTCTCAGATCAAGTCACTGTATTGAGTGAGGTAGGTTCAAAAGATGCCGCCAAGATCATCCCGCCATATAAATGGATCGAACAGATGCAAATGGAGCTGGATGCTGGAGCCTGGAAAGTAATAGGAGAGGCAAGGGAGAGTGGTAATGTCGGTTTGTTCCGAGATTCTGGAGAAGTTAGGCAAGGGCTCGTAGAAGAAATTTTAACGAAGATCCCAGCTGAAAAAATCCTTTGGGAAGCTCCTCAAAAAGCTCAACAAGTATGGTTTATCAAATTGTGTGGATCAAACGTCAACCTTGGAAATATTGCCCCAAATGAAGTAATCCCTCTTGAAACCATTAGACTTGGACTAAGAGGGGATACTTTCGACTTCTTTCTTTGATTTTATTTCAATAAAAGACCGATTGTAAATCCGGCTGAAAGAGCAATAGGAAAATCATTGCTACCATTGGTATGACTGTGATGATATTTTCCATCATTGTCTTTGTTATAGTTGTCAAAACCGTAACCGATTCCTAAGTGCCAGTCAATTGACATAATGTCTGCCAAAATGTACTGTCTTCCATAATTGATAAGAAAAGCAAAAGACCTAAAGCTCTCTCTTGTTGTGATTTCTGTTCCACCATTTGTGAAATCAGTTACATCTTCGTTGTAGAAGGACAATACAATTTCCGGGCGAATATATTTTCCACTTAACAGGTGGGAGCCTCTGAGGTCTCTAGTTACAAAATCAGGATTAAGTTTAAATTTCGGGCCACCTCGAAGCAAAAATCCACTTGAATTACCGCTCTCGTCGGCGTTAGTGCCTAAACCTATGAATCCAACTTTAGCTTCCCAGGAAACCCAGTCTTTAATGTACTGCTCGTACCCGAATGTGGTGTGAGTAGTCAGCGGAGAAAAGAATTCCATTTTAATAATTCTCTTTTTCTGATTACTGTAATCCTCAGTATCAAAAGACTGTGAAAATGTGGTGATTGTGGCCGTGAGTAATATTGTTATTAATGCTATTCGTTTCATGTTGTATGGGTGGTATTAGAAAATTTCAGATTTATATGTAATACAAAAAATAAACCTCGCACCCTCAAAAAGACTTTGATTAAGTTCGCGTTATGAACGGTTTGATCCTTTTTCTTAAAGGTGTTGCGATGGGCGCTGCAAATGTGATTCCTGGAGTTTCTGGTGGCACAGTCGCCTTTATTACAGGCATTTACGAGCGATTAATCAATGCACTAAAAAGCATTGATCTTGAATCTTTGAAATTATTCTTTAGTGGCAATTTCAGTGAGTTTTCAAAACGAGTTGATCTGAATTTCTTGTCCATTCTATTCCTCGGTGTTTTTGTCAGCATTCTCAGTTTGGCCAAAATTTTGGAGCTAGCTTTTGAAAACCATGAGGTTTTGACACTCTCATTTTTCTTCGGACTGATTGTGGCGTCAATTATTGCAGTTGGTAGAAAAATAGAAAAGCTCAATTTCGCTTCTGTTGCCTCATTTGTTTTAGGCACAGCCATTGCAGTTTCGATTGCATTCCTCCCACCGGCGCAATCGAATGATTCTTTTTTCTATTTAACGCTTTGCGGTGTTGCAGCCGTTTCAAGCATGATACTTCCTGGCCTTTCTGGTTCATATGTTTTGCTGTTAATGGGAAACTATTTACTCGTGCTTAGAGCCGTGAGCAGCTTCGATTTTTCAGTCTTGGTGCCAATTGTTATTGGATGTATTGCCGGACTTGTTTTGCTCTCTCGTTTGCTTTCATACCTTTTTGCTAACTACAAGGACCAAACGATTGGAATATTAACCGGATTCGTATTTGGGTCATTATTGATCATTTGGCCATGGAAGAATACGATTACCGAAACATCTGAGGGCAAGGAAAAGGCGATCGGTTACATCTGGAATTTGCCTGCTGTTAACGGCCAATTGGCCACTTCACTTGCCCTAATGATTGGTGGATTTTTGCTGGTTTATCTTCTGGAAAAAAGATCTGCTGGGAATGATAAATGATCAAGACGTATTTTCTAAAAATTCAGAATTAACTTAGTCATAAGCCTTGGTTTCTATGAAAAGATTTGGACTAGTAGGGTTTCCGTTGGGTCATAGCTATTCGAAAGAATTTTTCCAGAAGAAGTTCAAAGAACTCAAATTAAAGGATCATTCTTACGAGTTGTTCCAAATGGAATATCTCAAAGAGTTTCCTGCATTGTGGTTAACGAATACAGACCTTATCGGAGTTAATGTGACTGTACCTCATAAGGAAAAGGTGATTCGCTTTTTGGATCATCAGGATCTAAGTGTCATAAAAGTTGGTGCAGCGAATGTGATCATGAAGAGAAATGGAAAACTGCATGGCTACAATACTGACTATCCAGCCTTCAAAGAATCATTGAAAAAGTGGATAGGAAATTTTAAGGGCGAGGCATTAATTCTAGGCTCAGGAGGATCATCTAAGGCAGTGGCAGTCGCATTGGAAGAACTTAAAATTGATTCCTATCAAGTGTCAAGGCGAAAGACAAAGGGAGATTATACATACGACCAATTGTACAAACAACCTGATATTCTTAACAGATTTCATTTAGTAATCAATACTACGCCACTTGGGATGTTTCCGAACAACGATTCACTTCCGAGCATTCCTTACAAATACCTAACCAAAAAGCATCACTTATTTGATTTAGTCTATAATCCAAAAGAGACCGCATTCATGCGAAAAGGCAAGGAATTCGGGGCAAAAACAAAGAATGGTTTTGAAATGCTACACCTGCAAGCAGAACGAGCCTGGGAAATTTGGAAGAGTAAATACTAATGGATTTTAAGCTTTTTTCAGAGTACGAGCCGACTGGAGATCAGCCGCAGGCCATTGCACAATTAGTGGAAGGCGTAGAAAATGAAGAACCTTCACAGACATTGCTAGGAGTTACAGGTTCAGGGAAAACCTTTACCATGGCCAATGTAGTTGAGCAAATAAATCGGCCAACATTGGTTTTGAGTCACAACAAGACATTGGCGGCACAGCTATATGGAGAGTTCAAGCGATTTTTCCCTGAGAATGCAGTAGAATATTTCATTTCTTACTACGATTATTATCAACCTGAAGCGTACATTCCGACAAGCAATGTTTACATCGAAAAAGACCTTTCGATCAATGAGGAAATTGAAAAACTGAGGCTGAGTGCAACATCAGCTTTGCTCTCTGGAAGGCGAGATGTTTTGGTGGTAGCCTCAGTTTCTTGCATTTATGGAATTGGAAATCCGGAAGAGTTTGGAAAGAATGTCATAAAAGTTCAAGAGGGAGATAGAATTCCAAGAAACAAGTTCCTCTTCGATTTGGTAGACATTTTATACAGTCGAACTGAGGTCGAATTCAAGCGAGGAACCTTTCGGGTCAAAGGCGATACCGTTGACGTTTTTGTGGCGTATGCAGACTTTGCCTATCGATTTATTTTTTGGGGCGATGAGATTGAATCAATCCAACGAATAGATCCTGTCACGGGGATGAAACAATCAGAGGAGCGAATCATCACCATTTTTCCAGCAAATCTTTTTGTCACCGGAAAAGATCAATTGCAAGTAGCAATCAAGGAAATCCAAGATGACATGGTCGCTCAGGTTCAGTTTTTCGAAGACGAAAGAAGATTCCTTGAAGCGAAAAGATTAAAAGAGAGAACCGAATTTGATGTGGAGATGATCCGAGAAATTGGTTATTGCTCCGGTGTAGAAAATTATTCCAGGTATTTTGACCGACGAACACCAGGAAGTCGGCCCTTCTGTTTGCTAGATTATTTTCCAGACGATTACCTTATGATCATTGATGAGAGTCACGTTACGGTTCCACAGGTCAGAGGAATGTGGGGTGGAGACAGGAGCAGAAAAGTCAATTTGGTTGACTATGGATTTAGATTACCATCAGCGCTGGATAACAGACCATTGACTTTCAATGAATTTGAAGAAATGATCAACCAGGTGGTGTTCGTAAGCGCTACTCCATCGGAATATGAACTAAGGAAATCAGAAGGAGTGATTATCGAGCAGTTGATCAGACCTACTGGCTTATTAGATCCTGTAATTGATGTACGTCCAAGCCTTAACCAAATTGATGATTTGATGGAGGAAATTCAGCAGCGAGTTGAATTGGATGAGCGCATTTTGGTTACGACTTTAACCAAACGGATGGCAGAAGAACTTTCCAAATATCTGCTAAATGCTGGAGTAAAGACCAAGTACATTCATTCGGAAGTCGATACGCTGGATAGAGTCGAAATTTTACGTGAATTACGTCTGGGAATCTTCGATGTATTGGTTGGAGTAAACCTTCTTCGTGAAGGGTTAGATCTTCCGGAAGTTTCTTTAGTCGCAATCCTGGATGCCGATAAAGAAGGCTATTTAAGAAACGAACGGTCTTTAGTTCAAACGATAGGACGAGCAGCAAGAAACGAGCGTGGCATGGTGATCATGTATGCCGATCAAGTCACCAATTCGATGAAGCTTGCGATTGACGAAACCAACCGAAGACGGACTATACAGATGGAGTACAATGAAGATCATGGAATTGTGCCGAAATCGGTCAAAAAAGATAAAGAAGCCATCTTAAAACAGACTGGAGTAGCAGACAAGAAAAAAGGAGCGAAGAAGTATTACATCGAAGAAGAACAGTCTGTCGCAGCAGATCCCGTAGTTTCCTATATGTCGAGTGATCAGTTGAAAAAACTGTTGGATGAGACGAAACGAAAAATGGAAAAAGCTGCCAAAGATCTGGATTTTATGGAAGCGGCAAGGCTTAGAGATGAGATGTTGGAAATAGAAAAGATGGTGAAAGAAAGGAAATAGTTTATAGCTATTCGTTTGGAAAACGAGTGACTCTATAGGATACTTGCTTGTCAAATTGAGGTCTTGCAAAAGATTGATCACCTAATAAAGAGGATTTACGAAATACTTTAATATGTCAAAAATTACGGGGTTTGGTACGTACGCGCCTGAGAAAATAGTAGATAATCACTACTTCGAGAAGTTGATCGATACCAACGATGAGTGGATAGTTACCAGAACGGGTATTAAAACGAGGAGAGTAGCTGCTGAGGGAGAACTGACAAGCGATATGTCTGTCAAGGCGGTCGAGAACTTAGTTTCCAAAAGTGGAAATGATGTAAAAGATGTGGAATTTATCGTTGTATGCACAACATCTCCCGATCAGACAATGCCAAATACAGCTTCTCGGATTCAGGACAAATTGGGTATTGAAAGTGCAGGTTGTATTGACATCTATGCTGCTTGTGCTGGGTTTGTCTATGGACTTCAGATAGCACATGGATTCATTAATTCAGGAGTTTATAAGAAAGTGCTGGTGGTAGGTGCTGAGGCGTTGAGCAGAATTACTGATTTCACAGATAGAACCTCATGTATTCTTTTTGGAGATGGAGCCGGAGCAGCGATTGTTGAGCCCTCAGAAGAGGAGCATTTTTTAGCTTTCAACTCCGGAACTGAGAGTGAACTGGGACATGATTTGTACCTCACAAGGCAGAATAAAATAATCAATGGAAAAGAGGCGATAACAAATGGTAAAATTGTTCAAAACGGTAGAACGGTTTTTAAATGGGCGGTAGGAAGTATTCCTAACAAGATAAGAGAGTTAGTTGCTCAGGCGAATCTTACGCTTGATGACATTGATTTCATTGTCCCTCATAGTGCCAATTTAAGAATCTTGGAAGGGATATCGAAAGACCTGAATTTCCCTATGGAAAAAATACCCGAGAGTGTGACTGACCATGGAAACACGTCATCAGCATCGATTCCACTGGCCATCGAAAAAGAAGTCGCGAAAGGAACAATTAAACCCGGTATGACCGTTCTTATGATAGGTTTTGGTGGGGGGCTCACATTCGCGGGAACAATTGTTAAGTGGTCTTAGTTATAACATTGTATTAAGGATATTATAACTCTGTAGATAAGTTGTAGAGTTGATAAATGAATTAATCTGTACAGTGGATTGCGATATTTGCTAAAATCTGAATTGCAAACCATTATATGTATTAGATTTGCAATACTACTAGGCGGTAGTAAGTTTTTTCCCGATGCTAATCGGGATTGGTGGTGAACAGAGCGGACTCCTTGTCCGCTCTTCTTTTTTCTTTATTTTCCAGCCTTTCCTTTATTATCTCACTTTTTAATTCCCTTAGCGCATCAGCAGCGATCCATCTTGCAGATTTGGTATTTTGACGTTGAATTCTTTCAGCACACGTGATCGCTTTTTCATTCAATTCCAGGTTTCGTTTACCTGCCTGCCTCAATACCCAATTGACAGCTTTTTTCACAAAATTTCTGTCATCCCAAGCTTCTCTTTCCAATATTGGGAAAAACCGTTCTATTGTGGTGTCAGGAACTTTCTTGTCTAGAATGATTCCTATCATCGTGGCAAAGCCAGCTCTTTTTTCAAATTCTGGCTCGCGTTCCGTCCATTCCATTGCCTTTTCTAATGCAAAAGGAGTTTTGGAAAATATTTTCATTCCAAGTCCATCACATATATCCCAGGAATAGATTTCAGAAGCAATTTTTTCAGCAGTATCAATTGTGAGTTTCTTTGGTTCCATGAGCAAAATCGCTAACAGCTTTGCTTCATGAATGTTGACTCCCCAAAGTTCTTCTGCTAACTTTTGATCCTTTCCCAAAATTTTTGCGTAAGGCTTTAAATCGGCATTTTTTATACCTAAAGCAGTAGTACTTTTAATTCCGAAATAGCTCATTTTTTGAGTGTATTCGGGATTGGCCATTTCCTCCAGATCTTGGATGATTTCCTTCAAGTTTTTCATGCTATCAACTCACTATTTCCATGAAGTTAGATTAATTGTAGTTTTCAATACATTTCTTCTTTCATTTCATCCATTTTTTGCGTATACTTGAGGTATTAGTCCTTTTTATTTTGAGTTTTTGACCTTTGGGTTCAGGCAGATTTCTCTCCTGAACCTTTTTTTTGTCCTAAACTTTAAAGCTCTTCAAAAAGGTTTCATGACCGAAAGCGAACACATTTCTGTTCCAAACTGTACACGGCTTTCATTGTGCTAATTTTAATCTTTTTTATAACTATCTGTTTTTTAGGTAGTTACAATAAATGGCATCCTTATTGGCATTGTGCGACCTGAAAACCTAGATGACCAATGGATCGAAAAATTAAAAAGAAGAAATGGACCCCGAAGCGGATACTGATTTATTCAATGTCGGGGATTCTGGTATTCTTTATCGTGTACAGCTTCATGATTTCTGGAGGAGGGGCCAGGCTTAATGTTGAGCGAAACAAAATAAATATCGCAACAGTACAGGAGGGAGAATTTAGAGAATTTATACCAGTAGATGGAAGAGTACTTCCAATTCTGACCATCCGACTGGATGCCATAGAAGGTGGAGTTGTAGCAGAGAAATTTTATGATGGAGGTATTTTACTTGAAAAAGGAGATACGATTCTTTCACTAGCTAATAATGACTTATTACAAAGCTTTGTTAGAGAAGAAACGCAGGCTTCAATTTTGGTTAATAACCTTGAAAACACAAAGCTCAATCTTCAAAGGAACCAGTTTAACTTGAAAAGAAATTTAATTGAACTCGATTACCAAATCGATGCAGCGAGAGATGCTTACGAACGTGGAGAAAAACTTTTTGAAGATAAAATTATTTCAGAACAGGAGTATTTAAATCTTCAGCGAGAATACAACAGATTAAATGACAATAGAGAAATCCAGATCGAGACCAACAGATTTGATTCGTTGAATGCACGATTACAGATCAAGCAGACAGAAGAAACGTTGGTTCGGACAAGGAATAACCTTGACATGATCAAAAAGAATTTAGAGAACCTTTATATCAAAGCTCCAATATCCGGAAGATTATCTACTGTGAACGTTGAAGTGGGAGAATCTATCGCTCCCGGACAGAACATCGGGCAGATAGATGATCTAAATGGTTTTAAGGTTCGTGCAACTATTGACGAACATTATATATCTAGAATATATGAGGGTCTTAGTGGAAGCTTCTCTTTTGCCGGTGCAGATTACAACCTCGAGATCAGAAAAGTGTATCCAGAGGTTAATAATGGACTTTTTGAGGTAGATATGGCATTTAGTGACGAAGTACCTGAGGGAATCAGAAGAGGTCAGACATTACAAATCAGACTTCAGCTAAGTGAGAATATCACTGCAATTCAGATTCCAAGGGGAAGTTTTTATCAGACCACAGGAGGTAACTGGATTTTTGTTGTGGGAGAAGACGAATCTCAGGCAGTTAGAAGAGATATCAGGTTGGGTAGACAAAATCCTAGATACTACGAAGTTGTAGAAGGATTGCAACCTGGAGAGAAAGTTGTTGTCTCTTCTTATAGAGGATATGAGGATAAAGATATTCTTGTGATAAAGTAACCAATTGAAAAAGAACAAGTAACTATATAATAACTTAATTGAACTCAAAGAATAAACTCAAATAACATGGAAAACGCTAAAGCATTAATTGACACCAAGGGACTAAAGAAGTTCTACTACACTGATGAGATAGAAACCACCGCGTTGGCTGGTGTGGATCTTCAAATCAAAGAAGGAGAATTTGTTGCTATCATGGGCCCCTCTGGTTGTGGAAAGTCAACGCTGCTTAACATTATCGGGCTACTTGACAATCCATCAGAAGGAGAATTCCATTTCACAGATCAGGAAATTTCCGGATACAATGAGAGAAAAAGAGCCGATCTAAGAAAAGCAAACATTGGATTCGTATTCCAGAGCTTTAACCTGATCGACGAACTCACTGTATTCGAAAACATTGAGCTTCCATTGATCTACTTGAAGTATTCAGCTTCTGAAAGAAAGAAAAGAGTTGAAGAAGTGATGGAGCATATGAAAATCATGCACAGAAGAAATCACTTCCCTCAACAACTTTCAGGAGGTCAACAGCAGCGTGTTGCTATCTCCAGGGCCGTAGTAGCAAAGCCAAAACTGATCCTTGCGGATGAGCCGACAGGAAACCTTGACTCAGCTAACGGTCAAGAAGTAATGAACTTGCTCACAGAGCTTAACGATTCGGGAACTACTGTAATCATGGTGACTCACTCACCTATTGATGCTGAGTATGCGCACCGAGTGATTCACTTGTTTGATGGCCAGATTGTATCTGAGAACATCAATTCTAAAGACAATGCTTTAGTATAACCTAACAAGTTTTCTTCATACGGAAAGGTCCGTCTCAACCGGACGGACCTCTTTTTTAACCTCTTTTACAAGTGGAACCATGAAAACCTTTGCCTTAATAATCTTGTTTTTTGCCGTATTTAGCATTCAAGCACAGAATGCACAAACCACTTCAAACAATGAAGCTGTAACTATCCTAACGTTGGATGATTGTGTAAACTTTGCACTTGAGAATAACATTGCTTTAAAAAGAGCTAAAAATGGAGAGCTCACCGCGAAAGCAAATCATTTTCAGGCAATTATGAATTTCTTCCCTTCTTTAAATGCAAGCACGAATTATGATTTTTTCTTCGGAAATTTCTTTGATCAGAACGCGGCTAGGCAAGTATCGGAAACGACCAATAGCTCCAATCCACGATTAAACTCTGGTGTTGTTATATGGAATGGATTTGCAAATCAATATACGTTAAAGCAAAGAGTTCAGGAAAGAAAGGCAGCAGAAGAAAATGTCAAAAACACTCAACTGACTGTTGAAACAAACATTTTGTTCTTCTATTTGTCTGTAGCGACTAGCAAAGAAACAGTGAAGGTAAGCCAGGATCGAGTGAACAATTTGCAAGAGCAACTCGATAGAGAAGTAAAGCGAATTGAAGTCGGTGTCGGAGACCCTCAAACTGCTTATCAACTTAGAGGTCAGCTATCTAACGAAAAGCTCAATCTTACAAACGCACAAAATCAACTTAGAAGTAACTTATTGCTTTTGGTACAGGAAATGCAATTAGACACAGAAGCCGCTTATGATATTTCAACCGTAGAGGTAAGTGATGAAGATTTATTATTGGACATTGATCCGTTTGATGAAGTTCTCAGTGAATCGCTTGACATAAACCCTCAATTAAAAGGATCGGAGGCAAGCTTTGGAGCATCGAGATATGCCTTAAAAGCAGCCAGAGCAGCCAGACTTCCTACGTTTAGGGTTACTGGTACCCTTGGCTCGAACTATTCTAGTAATGGAGCAAGAAATCCAGAAAATGGTGAATTTGAAGCTGATGCTAGCTTTTCAGATCAAATGAGGTTTAACAAGTTTGAATACGTAAACTTTTCTGTAAGTATCCCACTATTCAATCAGTTTCAAGCATCAACAAATGCTCAGGTTGCAAAGATTAACTATGTGAATGCCGACCTGGACAAACAGTTAACAATAAATACAATCACAAATACGATTCAACGAGTATACCTTGATTTAGTCGCAGGACAACAGACATATCTTTCAGCCAAGGAAAACATGGAAGCTCAGAACTCAAGCTTTGAGTTCATTAAAAGAAGATTTGATGTTGGAAACACGGACTTCAATTCGTATCTCCAAAGCCTGAGAAATAAAAATCAAGCTGAGTTTCAGTTAGTGAGTTCTAAATACGAAATATTATTCAGGAAAAAGATTCTGGATCTTTACAGAGGGCAATAACCCCATTTCACATCAAAATATTATTTACCGGAACCGTTGGTTCCGGTATTTCTTTTTCATCTAACATCTCCTTTAAATCAATCTCAATTGTTCTGGCGATATTGGTAATGGGAATATCGTTGGCACCACCTTGAAATGGATTTTCTGTGGATTCACCGATCTTTTCCATTGTATGAAACACCCAAGAAACCAACGTGCTGAAAGGAACTGTGAGCCAAACCAAGTGATCTCCCAATTTTGCGAATTCTCCAATCATTCCGAAAGGAAGCAGGAGGACAAATAGCCAGACGAAATACAAATTGAGCGTAGCAAATTGTCGTGGATAGGGGAAGTTTTTGATGCGTTCACTCTTGCCTTGCTCGTCATAAAAAGCCTTGAGCATATTCTCCATTTCCATATGACGAAAATCTTCAATATATCCACCTTCCAACAGCTCTCTGAGATCTTTGGACTGGAGTGCAATTATCTGCGTAGCTCGGTTCTTCTTAGCCAACACATGAGCTTTTTCCTGATCTGAAAGAAAATTCTGGAAGTCATCTTCAAGCGAAATCTCTTCTTCCGGAACCTTAAAGAATTTTTTGAACTCCATATTATTCTTCTTGTCCATGTATTCCCAATTCTTAGGTTGGCGAATTTGGTGACGAAGTGCGGTTAACCAAGCCATGTGTCGATAGATAAGCCTTCGATGAACGTTCTTCAGTTCTTCTTCGCTTAGCTTGTTTGAAGCATGTTGATTCGTGACAAAGTCCAAAACCATAATCCCCCAGGTCCGACTTGTGTTGATAATCGCACCCCATATTTTCCTCGCCTCCCACATGCGGTCATACGTGGCGTTGTTCTTAAATCCTATCAAGAAAGCAACAGCTGTACCAATGAGAGCCATCGGAAGCCATGGAATAGTAAGCCACTTTAGTGCGAAAAATTCGTAAGCTGAAGTCACAACGGCTGACAATAAGATATATAGCAAAATGTCTTTTCGTGTCCAAACAATGGCCTCTTTCAGCGTGAAATTGTTTCCAGCGTGCATGGTTAGTCTTTTTGGTTGGTTACGGAATAGTAGGTAATCTTTTGATTATCTACAACAGCAAACTGTTTGTCTAACTTTAAAATCGCTTTTTTGCTGTTAAATGCCTCGATTGTGATTTCTTCAAGAATTTCCGGTTTGTAAGGATCAACCTTAAGAAGCCCGTTAGGATAAGTCACATAAATTTGATTGTTGAGAATTTGGAAGAAACTGATTCCTTTTAATTCAATCGTCCCATTCAAATTTCCGAATTGGTCAAGAATTTGGAGCCCATTTTCATCCGCAACTAAAAGGAGATTCCCAAATGTTCGCATGATGGAGATGCTGTCACCAAGGTTGTATTGAACTTCATGTATTACACTATTTCGGAGCGGATCAATTTTTTTCAATCGTTGGGGGTTGTTTTCGGCGATCCAAAAAGTTCCGTCTGGAGATATGCAAGCAGATTCTGCGTAGCTTATTCCATACGAAAAAACATCGTACCGTTTTGGTATTGTCGAGAACCTGTCCAAAATGAGTATTTGTTGGATGTCCCTGTAAAAAAGAAAAATTTTTCGATTGTTCTGAGCCTCTACCAATGTGATCGATGACTGATTGGGGAGTGAAAATGGTCTGGAATCGACAACTCCATCAGAAGAAATCTTTTCCAAATTGCCATTGACATAGCCTAAGAAAATGTTGTTTTCAGAATCAAGAGAATAAGCGGTAGGTGGTTGAGTGAGTGATACTTCTTTGACCTCAGTTAACTGCTGGCTTTGAGAAACGCCAGGTAGCAATAAACTAGTGATCAAAAGTCTTAAGAAGTGCTTCTTTCTCATTTAACTCAAGATAGGAATAATGCTTTACCCAATCTCCTAAACTAAAATAAGTGGATTTTGGATTCACATCCATTTTAAAAGACAAATGCCGGTGCCCAAAAATGTAGAGATCGTGATGTTCAGTTTCTTCCATCTCCTTGCAATATTGGAAAAGCCTTTCCTCCTCACCTTTAAATGGATCATCCTTCTTTTCATCCGCCATTCTACTTTTGTTTGACCAAAAGCTAGCGATAGAAATTCCTAAATCGGGGTGAATCCATTTAAACAACCATCTGCAAAGCTTATTGGTGAAGATTCGTTTCAAGAATTTGTAGAAATGATCACCTGGTCCCAATCCATCCCCGTGACCGACATAAACTTTGTTACCAGCGATGTTTAACGAAACAGGATTGGTAAAAACCGGTATATCAAGTTCCTCAGGAAAGTACTCGGACATCCACAAGTCGTGATTCCCAGTGAAAAAAATAATGGAAATGCCTTTGTCCTTTAATTCTGCAAGTTTTCCTTGAAACCGAATGAATCCTTTCGGAATAGTTCGATTGTATTCAAACCAGAAATCGAAAATGTCACCAACCAGAAAAATAGCTTTAGCATCATGAGAAACTTCTTCCAGCCATTGAACTATTTTCAACTCTCGCTCATGGCTAGATTTTTTATCAGGTGCACCTAAGTGAAAATCGCTGGCGAAATAGACTTTTTCGTTGGATGATAATTGAATGTCAGGAATGCTAATCGGCTTTTTGGCCATCCGATTAGCTTGCTTTTTCTTCGCTTACTTCTTCTTTTTCAACTTCCTTCTTGACCTCATCTTTCACTTCATCAACCTTTTTCTTTTCCTCGGAATCTTCTTCCTCTTTCTTCGCCGATCCATTGCTTTTTGTGAAAGCTTCATAGGCTGTCTGATTCTTGAATGGACGTTTACCGATCAATTCTTCAAGGTCTGACTGGAAAATGATCTCCCTTTTCAAAAGCTCCTGCGCAAGAATTTCCAATTCTTTCTTCTTGCTTTGCAAAAGTTTCTTGGTTCGATCGTAGGCTCTTTCAATCAATGCTTTTACCTCTTTGTCAATCAGTTCAGAAGTTGCCTCCGAATAAGGTTTTGTGAAATTATAGTCTTGCTGCTTGGAGTCGTAGTAAGAAACGTTTCCGATCTTCTCATTCATTCCATAAACGGAAACAATACTGTATGCCATTTTAGTAATTCTTTCCAGGTCACTAAGTGCTCCAGTTGAAATTTTACCAAACACCAATTCCTCAGCTGCTCTTCCACCCAAAGCCATACACATCTCATCTAACAGCTGTTCAGTCTGATACAAGAACTGTTCTTTTGGAAGATATTGAGCATATCCAAGTGCCGCGACTCCCCTCGGAACGATACTTACTTTCACCAATGGATCTGCATGCTCGAGGAACCAGCCAGCAACTGCGTGACCAGCTTCGTGATAAGCAACAATTCTTTTTTCTTCTGGTGATATAAGCTTGTTCTTTTTCTCAAGCCCACCGATCACACGATCAATAGCGTCTTGAAAATCAAGCATATCAACTTTCTTTTTGTCTTTTCGGGCTGCAATTAGCGCAGCTTCATTACAAACATTGGCGATTTCGGCTCCAGCAAATCCTGGAGTTTGTGCGGCCAATTTTTTCGGATCGACATCTTCAGCCAACTGTACTGGCTTAAGGTGTACTTTGAAAATTGCTTCTCGTCCAACGATATCCGGTTTGTCTATGCTTATTTGTCGGTCAAATCTTCCAGGTCTCAATAAAGCTGAATCCAAAACATCAGGTCTGTTCGTGGCGGCTAAAATGATAACTCCCACATCTGTTGAGAAACCATCCATTTCCACCAATAATGAGTTAAGTGTGTTTTCCCGCTCGTCGTTTGATCCTGGCATTTGACCTCTTCCTCGAGATCGACCGATTGCATCAATTTCGTCAATGAAAACAATACAAGGCGCTTTTTCTTTGGCTTGCTTAAATAAGTCTCTAACTCTTGCCGCTCCAACTCCAACGAACATTTCAACAAAATCCGAACCGGAAAGTGTGAAGAAAGGAACGCCTGCCTCTCCAGCTACTGCCTTTGCAAGAAGTGTTTTTCCTGTTCCCGGAGGGCCTACCAACAATGCACCCTTAGGAATTTTACCCCCAAGCTTGGTGAATTTTTCTGGTGTCTTAAGGAAATCTACGATCTCTCGAATTTCTTCTTTTGCTTCCTCTAAGCCTGCTGCATCAGCGAACGTGATTTTGACTTTATTTTCCGCGTCAAAAAGTGCAGCTTTTGATTTCCCAATATTGAAGAGCTGACCACCTGGCCCACCACCTCCGGTCATTCTTCGCATCAAAAACCAGAAACCGAAAATGAGCAAGATCAAGAATCCCCAATTGAAAAGGAAAGTGGTGTAGTCCGAACGTTCCTCGATTTTGTAGTCGAAGCGTTGCTCTTCAGAAATTTTCGCCATCGTTTCCTCAAAATCCTTATCGAATTTGTCAATGGTGACTATTTCCAATTTGTAATGCGGACCGCTCTCTGAACTGAAAAATCCTTTATTCTGCTCTAACTCTATTTTGTATTTTGTATTGGATAACGCTTCGTTTTTAAGTGTGATTTCAACGTAATCCTGATTTTTGATCAGTACTACCTTTTGCACGTCATTGGCAAGAAGCATTTTCTCAAACGAACGGAAGGTGGTTGGAACCATCCCTCGATCTTTTGAGAACATAGTGACCCCAATAACTAGTGCCAACAACCCTCCAATAAGCCATCCCTGATATCCTGGTCTAGGTTTAGGGGCTAATTTTCTATCTTGTTTTTCCGACATTTCTTCTAATCTCCTGAATATTTAGCTTTTGAACGCTTCGTGTTTGAATTAGTTTTCTTCGATTCTTTTGATTTTAGCATCTCCCCATAAATCTTCCAAACCAAAGAATTCTCTTTTTTCTTTGTTAAAAATATGTGCTACAACATCTATATAATCTAGTAAGATCCACTCTTTGTTTTCTCTTCCCTCTTTTTTCCATGGATTTACCCCACAATTCTTATGAATTTGCTCTTCTACAGAATCTGAAATAGCATCTATTTGTGTATCAGAATTCCCGCTGCATATAATGAAGTAATCAGCAATTGCATGTCTAACTTCTCTTAAATCCAACACCACTACATCTAAAGCCTTTTTTTCCAGCATTCCTTCCACTACCCACTCACTAAAAACTTTCGAATTTACCTCACTCTGCACTTGCTGCATTCACTTCTGCTTTATATTAATTTTGCCACAAATTTACATTAATTCTATTGCATAAAATCTTTGCCAAACCGCTCTTTCTGGGTAAGAAAGTCATTTTCCTGCCAGATTGTCATTCTACCAACGATGAAATGTCTTCAATGATTAAAAAAGAAGATTTTTCAGAAGGGCTTGTCATATACACGGATCATCAAAAAAGCGGTAAGGGCCAACGTGGTAATGTGTGGCTAGATGAACCAGGTAAGAATGTTCTCATGTCAGTTTTGATTAAGCCCTCCTATCTACTCATTTCTGAGCAACATTTATTGAATGTCGTTATTGGCCTAAGCGTTATAAGAACCCTTGCAGAACATATTGAGGAAAAAAGATTAAAACTCAAGTGGCCCAATGATGTTTTGGTTGATAACAATAAGATTTGTGGAATTCTGGTTGAAAACACGATCAAAGGAGACAAGCTGGAGAACAGCGTTATAGGAACAGGAATTAATTTAAATCAAAAGGCATTTAATCTTCCAACAGCCACCTCATTAGCCATTGAAACTGATCAGGTTTTCAATCGAGAAGATTTCATGGAGAAACTGCTCATTGATATTGAATACTTTTTGTTAAAACTCAAAAACGGACAGAAAAGCCTTTTGCTGCAGTTGTACCATGAAAAGCTTTACAGGAAAGGAGAGGAGGCTTCTTATCGAGATATGGATGGTGAGTTTAGTGGCGTAATCCTCGGGATTGATAATACGGGAAAGTTGATCGTTAGTAAAAATGGCAGTTTTAAAAACTACGGTATTAAGGAGATTGAATTCCTGAGTTAATCAATTGAAGGAAAGTTCAATATTTGATTTCCGAGTAAACTTCCTATTTCACGATAAAGAAAGTACCTTTGCAGCCCGAAATCAAGAGAGGATATTTCAAGAATCATATCACACATGACTGAAACAGAAGAAAAATACAAAGTAAAAGACATTGCCCTGGCAGATTGGGGTAGAAAAGAAATTGAATTGGCGGAAGCGGAAATGCCAGGATTGATGGCATTAAGAGCTGAGTATGGAGAAAGCAAACCATTAGCTGGAGCTCGAATCGCAGGATGCCTTCATATGACCATTCAAACGGCAGTTTTGATCGAAACCTTGAGAGAACTGGGAGCTGAAGTTAGCTGGTCTTCTTGCAATATTTTTTCAACCCAAGATCATGCAGCGGCTGCTATTGCAAAAGCTGGGGTTCCTGTTTATGCCTGGAAAGGAATGAACGAAGAAGAATTTGATTGGTGTATCGCGCAAACACTTTTTGCATTTGAAGGAGGAAAACCATTGAACATGATTCTTGATGATGGTGGAGATTTAACCAACATGGTTTTAGATCACCATCCTGAATTGGTTGCTGACATCAGAGGACTTTCAGAAGAAACTACAACCGGTGTTCACAGATTATACGAGCGAGTGAAAAACGGAACACTTCCAATGCCAGCGATCAATGTGAATGATTCAGTTACCAAATCAAAATTTGACAACAAATACGGTTGCAAAGAATCGTTGGTAGATGCTATCAGAAGAGCGACGGATATCATGCTTGCTGGAAAAGTAGCCGTCGTTGCTGGATATGGTGATGTAGGAAAAGGTTCTGCTGCTTCACTAAGAGGAGCAGGAGTTCGAGTAATCGTTACGGAGATTGATCCAATCTGTGCGCTTCAAGCTGCAATGGATGGATTCGAAGTAAAGAGAATGTCAGATGCAGTTTCTAGAGCAGACATTGTTGTAACGACTACAGGTAACAAAGACATTGTTAAAGGTGAGCACTTCAAGCTGATGAATGACAAAACAATCGTTTGTAACATTGGCCACTTCGACAATGAAATTGACATGGCTTGGTTGCAGGAGAATTATGGAAACACGCATGTTGAGATCAAACCTCAAGTAGATCTTTACAATGTTGATGGAAACGATATCATCGTGTTGGCAGAAGGAAGATTGGTGAACTTGGGTTGTGCTACTGGTCATCCATCATTCGTAATGTCGAATTCATTTACGAATCAAACGTTGGCTCAAATTGAACTTTGGGAGAACCATGATAAGTATGAAAACGAAGTGTACATGCTTCCAAAACATTTGGATGAAAAAGTAGCAAGATTACATTTGGCTAAGATTGGTGTTGAATTGGACACTTTGTCCCAAGATCAAGCAGATTATATCGGAGTAAAAGTTGAAGGTCCGTTCAAGCCTGAGTATTACAGATATTAATGAATTGATACATCTTAAGAAGGATCTTTCTGAAGGCTAGGCCGGATGAGGGATCCTTCTTTATTTTAAATTTGATTCATGGGAAAAATTCTCGTTACCGGAGGTCTTGGATTTATAGGTTCACATACAGTAGTTGAACTTTTGGAGAAAGGTGAGGAAGTCTTAGTAGCCGACAACCTTTCCAACTCTTCTATGGATGTTTTGGAAGGAATTAAGAAAATCACTGGCAAAAACTCAGATTTTGTCAATGTTGATTTGGCTGATTTTGAAAAGAGCAGAACGATTTTTGAATCAAATGAAATTGACTCAATTATTCATTTTGCTGCAAGTAAGGCAGTTGGCGAGTCAGTTGAGAAACCACTCCTCTATTATAGGAATAATCTCAACTCTATGATCAATATGCTGGAACTCTCAAGAGAGTTCAAAGTTGGAAAATTTGTTTTTTCCTCATCATGCACCGTTTATGGTGAGCCAGATCAACTACCAGTTTCAGAGCAAACACCTGTAAAAAAAGCAGAATCTCCTTATGGAAACACAAAACAAATCGGTGAAGAGATCATTATTGATTTTGTAAAATCTCATCCCAAACTCAAAGCAATTTCTTTAAGGTATTTCAACCCAATAGGTGCGCATGATACCGCATTGATAGGTGAGCTTCCGCTTGGAGTACCAGCTAACCTAGTTCCATATATTACTCAAACCGCAGCTGGAATTCGTGAGTCATTATCCGTATTTGGTGGAGATTATAATACACCAGATGGAACGTGCATTCGAGACTATATCCATGTGGTAGATCTGGCGAACGCACACATTATCGCGTTAGATCATTGTGATCGAATGGAAGAAAGCTATGATTATTTCAATGTAGGAACAGGATCTGGAACCTCAGTTCTTGAAGTAATCAACTCATTTGAAAAAGTCTCAGATCAAAAATTGAATTACGAAATTAAAGATCGAAGGCCCGGAGACGTTGAGAAAACCTATGCTGACACAACTAAAGCAAACAGTATCCTAGGCTGGAAAGCTGAGCGTGATCTTGATAATATGATGGCTACAGCCTGGAAGTGGCAGCAAACACTGTAATGATCATTTAGTTTGTCAGGCGGCAAACATTTCATCGATAAGTCTGTTGATAATTGCAAGTGCGAATTCTTTATTTAGAACTATTCTAATTAAGTACCGTATATTTATGTAGCTACATATAAATGAAAGCCATGACAGACGAATTAGAACTAAATCCAAAATCAGCATATCCAGAGAGTCAAAAGGTGCACGTGTTCGATAACGAATTCATGCCGCACATAGACTCGATGTACAATTTTGCATATAGGCTAACCTTTGATGAAGACGATTCAAAGGATCTTGTTCAGGATACTTACATGAAAGCTTACCGCTTCATTAACTCTTTTCAGGAAGGAACGAATGCCAAGGCATGGTTGTATCGAATTCTGAAAAATAGCTTCATAAACGATTACAGAAAGAAAAGTAAGCAGCCAACAAAGGTAGATTACCAGGAAGTTGAACAGTATTACAATTCTGAGGATACTCCAAAAGATGCAACAGTCGATTTGCGAATGGAGACTACCAAGGATATGATCGGTGATGAGATCAGCAACGCACTTAACTCCCTTGCAATAGACTTTAGAACGGTCATCATCTTGTGTGATCTTGAAGGATTTACCTATGAAGAAATGGCTAAGATCCTAGACATTCCAATCGGAACAGTACGATCAAGATTGCATCGAGCTCGTAACATACTGAGAGAAAAATTAGGTTCATACGCACATTCGATGGGATATAATTAATTTCTAATTGAACTTTTAGACCCGGTTTTGAATTCATAACTAAGTAACTAGTTAGTCATGTCAAAGTGTCCCGATTGTAGCTGCAACGATTTTGATAAGTGTATGGGGATTCTCAACCTAATGCTTGATGATGAAGCAGACGAAGCACAAGAAGAGTTTTTCTTTGATCACATAGAAAAATGCATCATTTGCTTTAGCCATTACAATGTTGAAAAACAAATAAGAGAATTGCTCAAGAGGAAGCTTCAAAAAAGAAAAGTGCCCACCGAACTTGCTATCGACATCAGAAACAAGATAGTTCAATAAGTCCGTTATAACTTCGCGTGATGGAAGGAAAGGCCATCATCTTTTGTGCTCCGTCCGGGGCGGGTAAAACCACTATCGTCCAACATCTTATTAAGGAATTCAGGAACCTGGAGTTTTCAATTTCGGCAACCACAAGAAAACCGCGCGATTACGAGAAAGAAGATAAAGACTACTACTTCTTCTCAAACACTGAATTTTTAAAGAAAATCAGTCATGAAGAAATGCTGGAATGGGAGGAGGTTTATGATAATGCCTTTTACGGAACACTAAAAAGCGAAGTAGACAGGATTTGGAAAAAAGGCAATAGTGTAATCTTTGATGTAGATGTAAGAGGAGGTTTGCGATTGAAAAGAAAACTTGGAGATAAAGCACTAGCTGTTTTTGTAAAGGTCCAGGATGTTTCGGTCTTGAAAGAGCGGCTGAAGGGCAGAAATACAGAATCAGATTTCACGTTGAATCAGCGAATTGAAAAAGCTACTCAGGAAATGGCGGAAGAAGATAAGTTTGATGTAGTGATTGTGAATGACGAATTAGATAAAGCTTTGGCGGATGCCAGAGAAGTGGTATCTGAATTTTTAAAATGAAAGAGGTCGGACTATTCTTTGGGTCATTCAATCCCATTCACACGGGACATATGATCATTGCGAACCTGGTGAAAGAAACCACGTCGGTAGAAGAGATCTGGTTTATCGTAAGTCCACAAAATCCTTTCAAGAAGAATAAGAATTTATTGCACGAGTTTGATCGACTCGATCTGGTGGCAGCAGCAATTGATGGTGATTACAAATTCAAAGTTTCGGATATTGAATTCAACATGCCAAAACCAAGCTATACGATTGATACGTTGGCTTTGCTACGCGAAAAACATCCGGATGTAAAATTCAGACTGATCATTGGAGGCGATAATTTGATCTCCTTTCCAAAATGGAAAAACCATAAGGAAATCATTGATCAGTTTGGACTGATCGTTTACCCGAGACCAAACACCGCTAAATCCGATTTAATAGAATTAGATAATGTTGAGGAAATCGAGGCGCCAGAAGTGGATATTTCAGCGACACTTATAAGAAAGCTTATCAAAGAAAATAAGTCGGTGAAGTACTTGGTGCCTGAGGCAGTTGAAAACAAGATCAGGAAAGAAGGCTACTATCTTTAGACGGTCATGATGTCCTGCTCTTTAGCTTCAACGAGAGCATCAATTTTTCCAGTGTATTCGTCCGTAATTTTTTGGACGTCATTCTCAGCATCTTTAATCAGGTCTTCAGATACACCTTCTATTTTTCTTAAAGAGTCGTTAGTATCTTTTCTAGAGTTGCGTATGCTGATCTTACCATTTTCTGCTTCAGCCTTTACCTGCTTCATTAGCTGAATCCTTCGTTCTTCAGTAAGAGGTGGAATGTTAATTCTTATTTGCTCCCCATCATTTTGAGGAGTAAAACCTAAGCCACTATTAATAATGGCTTTTTCAATATCTGGAATAATCGTTTTTTCCCAAGGCTTCACACTGATAGTTCGAGCGTCAGGAGTTGTGACTCCAGCCACCTGGTTCAATGGAGTCATGGTCCCATAGTATTCAACTTCAACTCCATCCAACATAGAAGGCAATGCCTTACCGGCACGAATTTTTGCAAACTCGCTTTGTGTGTGAGCAATGGCGCTTTCCATCATTTCCCTGGCTGTGTCTAAGTAGATCTGAATTTCTTCCATGATTCTAAAATATTGAATTTCTAACTGATGAGTGTGCCCACGTTATCTCCAGATATCAGTTTATTTAAATTTCCTGCTTTGTTCATATCAAAAACGATGATCGGCAAATTATTTTCCTGACAAAGCGTAAAAGCCGTCATGTCCATGATATTGAGATTCTTCTCATAAGCCTCCTGGAAAGAAAGACTATCGAATCGCTTAGCATCAGCATTTTTTTCCGGGTCAGAATCGTATACACCATCTACACGTGTTCCTTTGAGAACAACTTCCGCTTCAATTTCGATTGCCCTTAAACTGGCAGTAGAATCAGTCGTGAAATACGGGTTGCCAATACCAGCCCCGAAAATGATCACTCGATTTTTTTCAAGATGTCGGATAGCTCTTCTTCTTATAAATGGCTCACAAACTTGTTCCATATTCAACCCAGCCATCAACCGGGTGTACATACCCTGTTTTTCCAATGCACTTTGAAGTGCCATTCCATTGATAACGGTAGCCAACATCCCCATGTAATCACCCTGAACCCTTCCGATTCCATTGGCCTCAGCTTCCACACCTCTGAAAATGTTTCCACCGCCAATGACAATAGCAAGTTCAATGCCTTTGTCAACAACCTCTTTTATTTCCTCGGCATATTGCGTAAGTCGGTCAGAATCTATCCCGTGAGTCTTTTCACCCATCAAGGCCTCACCGCTTAATTTCAAAAGGACTCGTTTGTATTTCATCTAAGATTAAATGGGGTTTGAAAATCGAACAAATATAATTGGATTGGTTGCTTATTCCATCGAGATTAAAAGTTGATTCTTCTCTACATTATCACCTTGCTTCACATGTATGGAACTAATCGTTCCATCGCCAGAAGATTTGATTACATTTTCCATTTTCATCGCCTCCAAAATCAAAAGTGAATCACCTTTCGCTACAGTCGCTCCTACTTCAACATTCAAGGCTAATATTGTTCCAGGCATTGGAGCTTTAATGTCACTCGCCGAGGACGAGGAAGAAGTGTCCATTCCCAGTTTTTCAAGAACCCTATCAATGTGGCTGGTGGCAGACATAGAAATTTCTTTGCCATTCACAGACATTATTAAATGATTTCCATTCTTCTCCAGAATTTGAACATGAAAGATTGTTTTTTCTCCAAAAACTTTGAAATTGTTTTCGTCCAGCTTTATAACCTCCTTGGTAGATTTTTGCCCGTCAATCAATAGGTCCGGGCCTACTTTCTCAAGAGCAATTTTTTCACCATCATTTATTTGAATTTCTATCATTAGATCCGTAAAAAAAGGCACGTTAAATGTGCCGCTAATTTAGGCCGTGATGAAAGATTTATAATCGTAAAATGAAAATTTGATTAAACAAAAAAACAATATACTTTTGCATTCCTTTTTCCAGAAGCAAAACTGAAAGAAGGGTGTTCTTTAAAAGATTTTTATTGTTGGGGGGATACCAAAGCGGCCAACTGGGACGGACTGTAACTCCGTTGACTTATGTCTTCGTAGGTTCGAATCCTACTCCCCCCACTGGATGAAGTTCCAAGGATCAAATTTCAAACTCCAAACTTTGAGATTTGTTATTTGAAACTTGAAATTTCAAACACAAGCGGGTGTAGCTCAGTTGGTAGAGCGACAGCCTTCCAAGCTGTAGGTCGCGGGTTCGAGCCTCGTCACCCGCTCAAAATCTTCCAAGAAATTGGAAGTCTTTGAGCTCTTTTGGTTCAAGTATCTGGACTCGGAGTGTTCAGAAGCAAGCCGATGTAGCTCAGGGGTAGAGCGTTTCCTTGGTAAGGAAGAGGTCAGGGGTTCAAATCCCCTCATTGGCTCAGAGTAGTGACAAGGAATTCGATCTACATTTTAAAGAGTAAATAATAAATAGAGTAATAAATTTTAAAAATTAAATTGAGGATTATCAAACATGGCTAAAGAAACCTTTGATCGTTCGAAACCACACGTAAACATTGGTACAATCGGACACGTTGACCATGGTAAAACAACTTTAACTGCTGCAATTTCTGCAGTGCTTGCTGGAAAAGGTCTGGCTGAACAAAAAGACTTTTCTGCTATTGACAATGCACCAGAAGAAAAAGAAAGAGGTATTACCATTAATACTTCACACATTGAATATCAAACTGAAAATCGACACTATGCACACGTTGATTGTCCTGGTCACGCTGACTATGTAAAGAACATGGTAACAGGGGCGGCTCAGATGGACGGAGCTATCATCGTTGTTGCAGCGACTGACGGACCTATGCCTCAAACAAGAGAGCACATCCTTCTTTCACGTCAGGTTGGTGTTCCAGCACTTGTTGTGTTCATGAACAAAGTTGACCTTGTTGATGATGCTGAATTACTAGAACTAGTAGAAATGGAAATCAGAGAGCTTCTTTCTGCCTACGATTTCCCTGGTGATGACATTCCAGTTATCCAAGGATCTGCTCTTGGTGGATTGAATGGAGAAGCTCAGTGGGTTGAGAAAATCGAAGAGCTTATGAAAGCTGTTGATGAGTACATCCCGCTTCCAGAAAGAGCAATTGACAAAGATTTCTTGATGCCAGTAGAGGACGTATTCTCAATCACTGGTCGAGGAACTGTTGCTACAGGAAGAATCGAAAGAGGTGTAATCAACTCTGGAGATGCTGTAGACATCATCGGAATGGGAGCTGAAGATCTTAAGTCAACCATCACTGGAGTTGAGATGTTTAGGAAAATTCTAGACAGAGGAGAAGCTGGTGATAACGTTGGACTTCTTTTAAGAGGTATTGAAAAAGATGAGATCAAAAGAGGAATGATCATCTGCAAGCCAGGATCTGTAACTCCTCACGCTCACTTCAAAGCGGAAGTTTATGTTCTTTCAAAAGAAGAAGGTGGACGTCACACTCCATTCTTCAACAAGTATCGTCCTCAGTTCTACCTAAGAACGACTGACGTAACTGGAGAAATCAAACTTCCTGAGAACATTGAAATGGTAATGCCAGGTGACAATGTTACTATCGAGGTGAACTTGATCAACCCTGTCGCACTTGAAAAAGGATTGCGATTTGCGATCAGAGAAGGTGGTAGAACAGTAGGTTCTGGACAGGTAACAGAAATTCTTGATTAATAAGTAGTTATCCCGGTATATTAAGTTATATCGGGATTTGTTTATACAAATTGATTACTCTAAATTTGCAGTCCTTTTGGGACTGCTTGTTTTTACGGGTGTAGCTCAATTGGTAGAGTAGCGGTCTCCA
>JANQSI010000014.1 GCA_028284125.1 Cyclobacteriaceae bacterium | reverse complement strand
TCCTTTTGGGACTGCTTGTTTTTACGGGTGTAGCTCAATTGGTAGAGTAGCGGTCTCCAAAACCGTTGGTTGGGGGTTCGAGTCCCTCCTCCCGTGCTTATTTTGAAGGTTAAAAATTATGTCGAAGGTCACAGTATTTTTTAAAGAATCATATCAGGAACTTTTACACAAAGTTTCATGGCCAAAGTACGCTGACTTGCAGAATAGCGCGATTTTGGTACTTGTAGCCTCGCTAATTTTTGCCCTTATGATCGGAGCAATTGACTATGCTTTCGAGAATTTGATGGAGTTTGTTTACGAGGATCTATAAACAAAGGAGAACGGAAGGATGGATCATAAATGGTATGTGGTACGGGCCGTTAGCGGCAAGGAACGAAAAGTGAAAGAGGCTATCGAAAACGAGGTGGTTCGTCAAAACTTGACAGAATACATCCCCCAAGTCCTAATTCCTTCAGAAAAAGTTTATGAAATGCGTAACGGCAAGAAGCGTGTAAGGGAAAGAAACTTTTTTCCTGGTTACGTTCTTGTTCAGGCAGACTTTTCAAATGGTGAAGTAATGCACCTGGTTACTAACAAAGAATTGATCCCAAATGTGATTGGGTTCTTAAGTGCAACAGGTTCCAGCACGACGAAAGATCCGCTTCCCCTTCGTCAGGCTGAGGTAAATAGAATTCTGGGCAAGGTTGATGAAGTTGAAGAGTACGAAGAAAAATTAGATACACCATTTATAGTTGGTGAAAGCGTAAAAGTAATGGACGGTCCCTTTAGTGGCTTCACGGGTACAGTAGAGGAGGTATTTGAGGATCGTAAGAAGCTTAATGTTACGGTTAAGATATTTGGTAGAAATACGCCTGTAGAATTGAATTACATACAGGTTGAAAAAGAAGATTAAGAGGTAAAATGGCTAAAGAAATTTCAGGCTATTTAAAATTACAGATACGAGGAGGAGCAGCAAATCCTTCTCCACCAGTTGGACCAGCTCTTGGAGCTAAAGGTCTGAATATCATGGATTTCTGTAAGCAGTTTAATGCGAGAACGCAGGAGAAACCGGGACAGCTTTTACCAGTACTGGTTACGATCTATGCCGACAAATCATTTGACTTTGTAATTAAGACTCCTCCAGCAGCTTCGCTTATAATGGAAGCAGCTAAGATCAAAAAAGGATCTTCAGAGCCAAATCGTAGCAAGGTAGGATCAGTAACCTGGGATCAGGTAAAAACCATTGCTGAGACTAAAATGCCAGATTTAAATGCATTCAAAGTTGAATCCGCTATGAGAGTAGTAGCAGGTACAGCTAGAAGCATGGGAATAAAGGTAAAAGGAACTGCACCTTGGGAAGGTGGTAACAACTAAGAAGATGGGAAAGCTAACAAAGAATCAAAAGAAAGCTCAGGAACTACTGGAAGTAGGTAAAGAGTATTCGATCGAGGAAGCGAGTAAACTTCTTAAGGAAGTCACTTTCACAAAATTTGATGCATCTGTGGATCTGGATATCCGTTTGGGTGTCGATCCAAAGAAAGCAGATCAAATGGTAAGAGGAGTTGTTTCATTACCTCATGGTGTAGGTAAAGACGTTCGAGTTCTTGTGTTGTGCACTCCAGATAAGGAGCAAGAAGCTAAAGACGCTGGAGCAGATCACGTAGGTCTTGACGATTATGTGAAGAAAATCGAAGGAGGATGGACAGAGATTGACGTGATTATTACTATGCCAACCGTAATGGCGCAAGTAGGAAAGTTGGGAAGAGTATTAGGCCCAAGAGGTTTAATGCCAAATCCGAAATCCGGTACCGTTACAATGGACATAGGACAAGCGGTGAAAGAAGTGAAAGCTGGAAAGATAGATTTCAAAGTTGATAAATTTGGAATCATCCACACCAGTATTGGTAAAGTGTCTTTTGATGCAGATAAGATCAAGGACAATGCAATTGAAATGATTCAAACCGTTTCTAAGCTAAAGCCAAACTCTTCTAAGGGAACATATTTTAAATCAATCACACTTTCAAGCACAATGAGTGCGGGGATAGCGGTTGATAAGAGTAGCATAGCGAACTTATAATAGTTATGACACGAGAAGACAAAGCGCAATTAATTGGTGATTTAACTGAAAAGTTAAAAGACACAGACCATTTCTATATAGCTGATACATCAGGACTTACTGTCGCTGAGATCAACAAGTTTAGAGAAATGTGTTTCACCAAAGGAGTAGAATATAAGATCGTGAAGAACACGCTTATCAAGAAAGCATTGGAAAATGTTGATGGCGATTTTTCTGATCTTGATGAAGTTCTAAAAGGAACTTCGGGTTTGATGTTTGTAAATGAAAACGCAAACGCTCCCGCGAAGATTATTAAGGACTTCAAAAAAGAAGATCCTCATGAAAGACCCAAATTCAAGGCTGCTTCCATAGACTCGGATTTATTTATTGGTGAAGATCAACTCAACGCACTTGCTAAGCTTAAGTCTAAGCAAGAGCTCATTGGGGAGGTTATTACCCTATTGCAATCACCTGCTAAGAATGTACTCACTTTGTTACAAAGTGGTGAAAGTAAACTTGCTGGTATTGTTAAAACCCTATCAGAACGAGAGGGATAAGATTTTTTAACTGAATTAACACTTTATAAAAATGGCGGATTTAAAAGAATTTGCAGAACAATTAGTAAACCTTTCAGTAAAGGAAGTAAACGAATTAGCTAACATTCTTAAGGATGATTATGGCATTGAGCCTGCTGCCGCAGCTGCTGCAGTTGTTGCTGCTCCAGCAGATGGAGGAGGAGAAGGCGGAGGAGCCGAGAAAGATTCATTTGATGTAATCTTGAAATCACCTGGAGGAGCCAAATTGGCAATCGTGAAATTGGTGAAAGAATTGACAGGACTTGGGCTTAAAGAAGCAAAAGAACTTGTTGATGGCGCTCCAAAACCAGTGAAAGAAGGCGTTGCTAAGGATGAAGCAGAAGGTCTTAAAAAGCAGCTTGAAGAAGCTGGTGCTGAAGTAGAATTAAAGTAATTAGCACATATTTAAAGGCGTTAGGCCCTCGTCCCGATAGCTTTCGGGATTAGGGTCTTTTCCTGTTTGTAAGCGTACTAAAAGTTCTTGTTCATTTTTCAACTAAAAACACTGTAAGCTTTGGCTAACAACAATAATGGGAGAATAAATTTCTCCTCCATCAAATCAGTAATCGATTATCCGGATTTTCTGGATGTGCAATTAGATTCATTTGAGAAGTTCTTCCAATTGGGTACTCCAACCGAAAGAAAAGCGGGTGAAGGCTTGTACAAAGTGTTCATGGAAAACTTTCCAATCACTGATTCAAGAGAAAACTTTGTTCTTGAATTCATCGATTACACGGTAGATCCACCAAAATACAGCATTCAGGAGTGTATCGATAGAGGACTAACCTATTCGGTTCCTCTTAAGGCAAAGCTTAGATTGCTTTGTAACGACGAGGAAAACGAAGATTTCGAAACAATTGAACAAGAAGTTTTCCTTGGAAACATTCCATACATGACCGAAAAAGGGTCATTTGTGATCAACGGAGCTGAGCGTGTAATCGTGTCTCAACTTCACAGATCACCAGGAGTATTCTTTGCACAAAGCAAGCACACAAATGGAACGCTTCTTTACAGTGCAAGAATTATCCCATTCAAAGGATCGTGGATTGAATTTGCTACCGATGTAAACAACGTCATGTATGCTTACATCGATAGAAAGAAGAAATTCCCGATTACAACACTTCTTCGATCTATCGGATATGGATCTGATAAAGAGATTTTAGACCTATTTGGTCTGTCAGAAGAAATCGAGGCGACTGAAAAGGATCTCAAAAAAGCAATTGACAGAAGACTTGCAGCAAGGGTTCTAAGAACGTGGACTGAGGACTTTGTGGATGAAGATACTGGAGAAGTTGTATCCATTGATAGAAACGAAGTAGTACTTGAGCGTGACAGTATTATCACAGATGAAGACATCCAGACAATCATCGATTCTGGAACCAAGTCAATCATTGTTCACAGAAAAGATGTAAATATTGCTGAGTACTCAATTGTTTACAACACCCTTCAAAAAGACAATTCTAACTCAGAGAAAGAAGCTGTTGAACAGATCTATCGACAACTGAGAAATACAGAAGCTCCGGATGAGCAAACGGCTCGTGATATCATCACTAGCTTGTTCTTCTCAGATAAGCGATATGATCTTGGAGAGGTTGGACGATACAGAATCAACAAAAAATTAGGTATTGATACTGATTGGGAAAGAAGGGTACTAACCACTGAGGATATTATCCTTATTGTGAAGTACCTCATCGGATTGATCAATAGTAAAGCAGTGGTTGATGATATTGACCACTTGAGTAACAGAAGGGTAAGAACGGTAGGAGAGCAATTATACTCTCAATTCGGTGTTGGTTTGGCAAGAATGGCCAGAACGATCAGAGAGAGAATGAACGTTCGGGACAATGAGGATTTCAAGCCAGTTGATTTGATCAACGCAAGAACCTTGTCTTCTGTGATCAATTCATTCTTCGGAACGAACCAACTTTCGCAGTTCATGGATCAAACCAATCCACTGGCGGAAGTTACCCACAAGCGAAGAATGTCAGCGCTAGGTCCAGGAGGACTTTCCAGAGAGCGAGCAGGTTTTGAAGTAAGGGACGTTCACTATACTCACTACGGTAGATTGTGTACAATTGAAACACCGGAAGGACCGAATATTGGGTTGATTTCGTCATTGTGCGTTCATGCCAAAGTGAACCAGATGGGATTCATCGAAACTCCATATCGTGAGGTAGATGAAAAAGGGAATGTGAATATGAACGCTAAGGACATAAAGTACCTTACTGCTGAAGAAGAAGATACATTCAACATTGCCCAGGCTAACGCACCATTGAAAGGTGATGACGGTAAAGCTGCAAAATTTGTTAATGACAAAGTAAAAGCTCGATTCGAAGGTGACTTCCCAGTTGTTGAGCCTAAGGATCTGAGATACATGGATGTTGCACCTAACCAAATCGTGTCAGTTGCAGCTTCTATGATTCCATTCCTTGAGCACGATGATGCGAACCGGGCATTGATGGGATCGAACATGCAACGTCAAGCGGTTCCTTTGATGCGCCCTCAAGCTCCTATTGTAGGAACAGGTTTGGAAGAAAGAGTAGCCTTGGATTCCAGAGCACTTATCAGAGCTGAGAAGGCAGGAGAGGTAGAATATGTTGATGCGAACAAGATCACGATCAAGTATAACCTGAGTGATGATGAAGATCTCATCACATTTGATCATTCGACTGTTACTTATGATTTGGTTAAGTTCAGAAGAACAAATCAGGACACCTGTATCAATCTAAAACCTATTGTTAAGAAAGGGGATAAGGTAAAAGAAGGACAAGCGCTATGTGACGGTTTCGCAACAGAAGAAGGAGAGTTGGCACTTGGAATAAACATGAAAGTTGCTTTCATGCCTTGGCAAGGATACAACTTTGAGGATGCGATCGTAATTTCAGAAAGAGTAGTTCGTGAAGATATCTTTACTTCCATTCACATTGATGAATTCGAACTTGAAGTAAGAGATACGAAAAGGGGAGAAGAAGAACTAACAAGTGAAATTCCAAACGTTAGTGAAGAAGCAGTTAAGAATCTGGATGAAAACGGAATAATTAGAATCGGAGCAGAAGTAAAAGAAGGAGACATTCTAATTGGTAAGATCACTCCTAAAGGAGAATCTGATCCAACTCCAGAAGAAAAACTTCTTCGAGCAATCTTTGGTGACAAAGCTGGAGATGTGAAAGACGCTTCATTGAAAGCTTCCCCATCACTGAAAGGTGTAGTTATCGATACTAAATTGTTCTCTCGTCCTAAGAAGGACAAAGACTTGCGAGCAAGAACGAAGAAAGAGGTTGAGCTTCTGAAAAGTAAGTACAGCCAACAACTTTCTGAAGCGAGAGGTATTATGCTCGAGAAAATCACAAAGTTGTTAGACGGAAAGACCTGTCAAGCTGGAATCAAGCACAAGTTTGGAGAAGAAGTGATGAGCAAGGGAGTGAAGTTCACTAAGAAGAACATTGAAGCAAATCTTTTCCCTCCGAAAAACAAATACAGAGACGAGAGTAACTACAATGTTCCAGAAGAAGCGAACCTCATTTCTGACTTGATCATCGAGGATTGGACAGGAGATAAGAAGGCGGACGCTTTGTTGTTTGATTTAATCAAGAATTACAATAAGTATAGAAATGAGATTTCCGGAGACTTCAAACGTGAGCGATTCACACTAGAAGTTGGAGATGAATTACCGGCGGGTATCGTTCAATTGGCAAAAGTTTACATTGCTAAGAAACGTAAGCTGAGAGTCGGAGATAAAATGGCAGGGCGACACGGAAACAAAGGTGTTGTTGCAAAAATCGTTCGAGAGGAAGATATGCCATTCATGGAAGATGGAACTCCGGTTGATATCGTATTGAACCCACTTGGTGTACCATCAAGGATGAACATTGGACAGATCTATGAGACTGTACTTGGATGGGCAGGATTGAAATTAGGAAGAAAGTATGCGACTCCAATTTTTGATGGAGCCTCTGAAGAAGAAGTTCAGAAAGAACTTAAAGAAGCGAATCTCCCTGATTTCGGTAGAACATATCTATACGACGGACTTTCAGGAGAAAGATTCGACCAACCAGTTACAGTTGGTGTGATTTACGTCTTGAAACTTGGTCACTTGGTTGATGATAAGATGCACGCAAGGAGCATTGGCCCTTACTCGCTTATCACACAACAGCCATTGGGAGGTAAAGCACAGTTTGGAGGTCAGCGATTTGGAGAGATGGAAGTTTGGGCACTTGAAGCATTCGGTGCAGCAAACGTGTTGCAGGAAATCCTGACAATTAAATCTGATGATGTTATCGGGCGAGCAAAAGCTTACGAAGCGATTGTTAAAGGTGAGAACATGAACAAGCCAAACATTCCTGAATCATTCAATGTATTGATTCACGAATTGAGAGGTCTTGCTCTTGAAATCACATTGAACTAATTAATTTTTTGAAAAACTGTCCCGGTGAAAGTCGGGATCTATCAATATAAATATGGCTTTCAGAAAAAGTAAAAAAATCCACAACGACTTTACAAAAGTTACCATTAGTCTTGCTTCTCCGGAATCAATTTTGGAAAGCTCGCATGGTGAAGTGACTCAACCCGAAACCATCAACTATAGAACCTATAAGCCTGAAATGGGCGGATTGTTCTGTGAAAGAATTTTCGGACCAGTGAAAGACTGGGAATGTCACTGTGGTAAATACAAAAGAATTCGATACAAAGGAATTATTTGTGACCGATGTGGTGTGGAAGTTACTGAGAAGAAGGTACGAAGAGAGCGAATGGGTCACATCGAATTGGTGGTTCCGGTCGCGCACATTTGGTATTTCAAATCGCTTCCTAACAAAATTGGATATCTCCTTGGAGTACCAACTAAGAAGTTGGATCAGATCATTTACTATGAGCGATACATTGTTATTCAGCCAGGAGTAAAAGAAGAAGACGGAATTGCGAAGCTGGATTTCCTAACAGAAGAAGAGTACTTGGATATTCTGGACAAGCTTCCAAGAGAAAATCAACTCCTTGATGACGATGATCCTAATAAGTTCATAGCTAAAATGGGAGCCGAAGCATTGGAAATGTTGTTGGCTAGAACACAGCTGGATGAACTTTCCTACGAACTAAGACACCAGGCAGCTACCGATACTTCTCAGCAGAGAAAAGCAGAAGCATTGAAGCGACTGAAAGTGGTTGAAGCATTTAGAGATGCAAGAACAAGAATTGAGAATAAGCCTGAGTGGATGGTGATCAAGATGGTTCCGGTAATTCCACCAGAACTACGTCCATTAGTTCCACTGGATGGAGGTCGATTCGCAACTTCTGACCTGAATGACTTATACAGAAGAGTAATCATCCGAAACAATCGACTTAAGAGATTGATGGATATCAAGGCACCAGAAGTAATCCTTCGAAATGAAAAAAGGATGCTTCAGGAAGCTGTCGATTCACTTTTCGATAACTCAAGAAAAGTAAATGCGGTAAGATCAGATGGAAACAGAGCATTGAAATCTTTGAGCGATATGCTGAAAGGTAAACAAGGTCGATTCCGTCAAAACCTATTGGGTAAAAGGGTGGACTATTCTGGACGATCAGTAATTGTTGTAGGTCCAGAACTCAAAATGCATGAGTGCGGTCTACCAAAAAACATGGCAGCTGAGCTATTCAAACCTTTTATTATTAGAAAATTAATTGAAAGAGGAATTGTTAAGACGGTAAAATCAGCCAAGAAAATCGTTGACAGAAAAGATCCTGTTGTTTGGGATATCCTGGAAAATGTGTTGAAAGGACACCCTGTATTATTGAACAGGGCGCCAACACTTCACAGATTAGGTATTCAGGCATTCCAGCCTAAACTAATCGAAGGAAAAGCGATTCAACTTCACCCATTGGCATGTACAGCATTTAACGCTGACTTTGACGGTGATCAGATGGCTGTTCACGTCCCTCTTGGACACGAAGCAATTCTGGAGGCCTCATTGTTGATGCTTTCTTCTCATAACATTCTGAATCCGGCAAACGGTGCGCCAATTGCGGTACCATCTCAAGACATGGTACTTGGTTTGTACTATATAACCAAAGGAAGAAGAAGCACAGATAAGGAAAAAGTAGCTGGAGAAGGAAAAATTTTCTACAGCTCTGAAGAAGTAATCATTGCGTTGAATGAGGGAGTAATTTCTCAGCATGCTTACATCAAGGTAAGAACCAATGTTCGAAATGAAAATGGTGAACTTGAACCTCAGATCATAGAAACAGTTGCTGGACGAGTGCTCTTTAATGAGTCAGTTCCTGAAGAGGTAGGATTCGTTAACGAACTTCTTACCAAAAAGAAACTTCAGAAAATTATCTCCAATGTGTTCAAGATCGTGGGAATGTCGAGAACAGCACATTTCCTTGACGATATCAAAGCACTTGGATTTAAAATGGCTTACCAAGGTGGACTTTCAATGGGACTTGACAATATTCAAGTTCCAGAAGAAAAAGAAAAACTGGTTGCTGGAGCCAAGGAAGAAGTTGATGCAGTTTGGAACAACTACTTGATGGGTCTGATCACTGATAATGAGAGATACAATCAGGTAATCGATATCTGGACTCGAACCAACTCACAATTGACATCAACTTTGATGCAACAGTTGGAAGAGGATGATCAAGGTTTCAACTCGATCTATATGATGATGCACTCTGGTGCAAGGGGATCGAGAGAGCAGATTCGTCAGCTTGGCGGAATGAGAGGATTGATGGCGAAACCACAGAAAAATCTACAAGGATCTATCGGTGAAATCATTGAAAACCCGATTCTTTCAAACTTCAAAGAAGGTCTTGATGTAATTGAGTATTTCATTTCCACACACGGTGCGAGAAAAGGACTTGCGGACACAGCATTGAAAACTGCGGATGCAGGATACTTGACAAGAAGATTGGTGGATGTTGCTCAAGACGTTGTGATCAACGAGGAAGATTGTGGAACATTAAGAGGTTTGGCAGTTTCAGCCCTTAAAGACAATGAGGATATTGTTGAACCACTTTCTGAAAGAATACTTGGAAGAGTTTCTGTTCATGACATCTATGATCCAATCACTGAAGAATTGATCATTGAGTCAGGAGTAGAGATTACAGAAGACATTGCTGCTAAAATTGATGCGACAAGTATTGAAGAAGTAGAAATAAGATCAGTACTTACTTGTGAGACGAGACAAGGAGTTTGTGCTAAGTGTTACGGACGTAATCTCTCAACAGGAAGAATGTCTCACATTGGAGAGGCAGTTGGAGTTATCGCCGCTCAGTCAATTGGAGAGCCAGGTACTCAGCTTACGTTGAGAACATTCCACGTTGGAGGTACTGCTTCTAACATCGCTGTTGATGCGAACATCAAATCTAAGTTTGATGGTGTAGTTGAGTTTGATGAGCTCAGAACAGTTAAGTCTACTGATGAAGAAGGTAACAAAGTAGAAGTTGTAATGGGGAGATCTGGAGAAATCAAGATCTTGAATGACAAGAAAGACAAAGTTCTCATCAGCAACCATGTTCCTTACGGAGCTATCCTTAAAATCAAAGACGGAGCGAAGGTCAAGAAAGATGACGAACTATGTAATTGGGATCCATACAACGCGGTTATCCTTTCAGAATTCAATGGTAAAGCAGAATTCGAATCGATTATCGAGGGAGTTACTTTCAAAGAAGAATCAGATGAGCAGACAGGACACAGAGAGAAAGTAATTATCGATACAAAAGACAAGACCAAGAACCCAGCGATTTTGATTGCAGGAAAAGATGAGAAATCATCCAAAACCTACAACATTCCAGTTGGAGCGCACTTAGCAGTTGATGCAGGTGACTCAATTAAAGCTGGTCAGGTAATAGCGAAGATTCCGAGAAAAACAGGAAAATCCAGAGATATTACCGGAGGTCTTCCACGAGTAACCGAGCTTTTCGAAGCAAGAAATCCTTCTAATCCAGCAGTGGTTAGTGAGATTGATGGAATCGTTACATACGGAGGAATCAAGAGAGGAAATAGAGAAATCTATATCGAATCTAAAGATGGAGTGAAGAAGAGATACATGGTTCCATTGTCGAAACACATCCTTGTTCAAGACAATGACTATGTACAAGCAGGGGATGCATTATCTGATGGAGCAATTACACCAGCGGATATCTTGAAGATCAAAGGACCTACTGCGGTACAAGAATACTTGGTGAATGAAATTCAGGAAGTGTATCGATTGCAAGGTGTGAAAATCAATGACAAGCACATTGAGGCAATTGTTCGTCAAATGATGCAGAAAGTGATCATTGAGAATGCTGGTGATACTTCATTCCTTACAAATCAATTGGTAGATCGATTTGTCTTCATGGAAGAAAACGACAATATTCTTGATAAGAAAGTGGTCGTAGATCCAGGAGATTCAGAGCTTTATAAAGCAGGTCAGATTATTGATGCAAGGAAACTCCGTGATGAAAACTCAAGCCTGAAACGAAGAGATCTCAAATTGCTGGAAGTACGAGATGCTGAAGCAGCTACTGGAAAGCCAACGCTTCAAGGTATCACACAAGCATCACTTGGAACAGAAAGCTTCATTTCAGCGGCTTCCTTCCAGGAAACGACCAAAGTATTGAGCGAAGCTTCAATCAGAGGAAAAGCAGATTCGTTGATCGGATTGAAAGAAAACGTGATTGTTGGACACTTGATCCCTGCAGGAACAGGAATTAGGAAATTTGGCAATTACATCGTGAATTCTCAAGACGAATATGATACTTTGGTTTCAGCCAGAGAGGAATTCGAAAGCGCTAAAGAAGCTGAAGAAGCATAAGTCATGGCGAAAGAAAGCAAAGACGATAAAAAATCGACAAACCAGAACCAAATTAACATAGAGCTCTCCGAGGAAACTGCGGAGGGCATCTATGCTAATCTTGCGATGATCGCTCACTCAAGTAGCGAATTTGTAATCGATTTCATTCGACTGATGCCAGGTGTGCCGAAAGCAAAAGTCAAATCAAGAATTGTGATCACACCTGAACACGCCAAAAGACTACTTCACGCCTTGGAAGAAAATATTGATAAATACGAGGCTACTTTCGGAGAAGTCAAACAAGTGGAGGAAATGCCAAGATTCCCTATGAATTTTGGTGGAACAATGGGCGAGGCTTAATTCTCACCTTATTGGAATTCAGCTACTTAGAATACCTGCCTAATTATCATCAGAATTATTCAGGTTAATTCATTCATTTACTTTTTTATATAAAATAGATATATCTATCTTTGCGTTCCCAAAATTTGGGGCGATTAGAAATTTATACATATGCCAACTATACAGCAATTAGTAAGGAAGGGTAGAAAAAAGCTTACTTCTAAGTCTAAATCACCGGCGTTGGATTCATGTCCACAGCGGAGAGGTGTTTGCACCAGAGTGTACACCACAACTCCTAAAAAGCCGAACTCAGCAATGAGAAAAGTTGCTAGAGTTAGACTGACAAATGGTAAGGAAGTAAACGCTTACATCCCGGGAGAAGGACACAACCTACAAGAGCACTCAATTGTTCTAATTAGAGGTGGTAGAGTTAAGGACCTTCCAGGAGTGAGATACCACATCATCAGAGGCGCTTTAGATACAGCTGGCGTAAGTGGAAGGTTACAAAGAAGATCAAAATACGGTGCTAAAAGACCAAAGAAATAATTAGGAAGTCGAAATGAGAAAAGCTAAACCTAAAAAAAGATACATTCTACCTGATCCAATTTATCAGGATACCCTAGTAACGAAGTTTGTAAACAACCTCATGCAGAACGGAAAGAAAAGTATCTCCTACACTATTTTTTACGAAGCAATCAAGCAAGTAGAAGAAAAGACAGGTGAGAACGGACTAGAGACCTGGAAGACTGCCTTGAGTAACATCATGCCTTCAGTTGAAGTCAAAAGTAGGAGAGTAGGTGGAGCTAATTTCCAAGTACCTATCGAAGTGCGACCAGACAGAAAAATTTCTCTTGGCATCAAATGGATGGTGAAGTATGCGCGGTTAAGAGGAGAGAAAACAATGAAAGACAGATTGGCTGCAGAAATTGTAGCAGCTTCAAAAGGTGAAGGAGCTTCAGTGAAGAAAAAAGATGACATGCATCGAATGGCAGAAGCAAACAAAGCATTCTCACACTTCAGATTCTAATACTCAAAATGGCAAGAGACTTAAACCTTACTAGAAATATTGGTATTGCTGCGCACATTGACGCAGGTAAAACCACAACTACTGAGCGAGTATTATACTATGCAGGTATAAATCACAAAATCGGTGAAGTACACGATGGTGGTGCGACAATGGACTGGATGGAGCAGGAGCAGGAAAGAGGGATTACCATTACTTCAGCAGCGACTACCGTTTTTTGGAAATACAAAGACAAAGAATATCACATAAACATCATCGACACTCCGGGACACGTTGACTTCACAGTTGAAGTAAACAGATCACTTCGAGTATTAGATGGACTAGTATTTCTTTTCAGTGCTGTTGATGGTGTTGAACCTCAATCTGAAACCAACTGGAGACTTGCTGACAACTACAATGTTGCAAGAATCGGGTTCGTTAACAAGATGGACAGGTCTGGAGCAGATTTCTTAAACGTCTGTAAGCAAGTAAAAGAAATGCTTGGCACTAAATCTGTGCCACTTCAATTACCAATTGGAGCAGAGGAAAATTTTAAAGGTGTTGTTGACTTGGTTGAAAACAAGGCGATCGTTTGGAATGAGGACGATATGGGAATGACTTTTGAAGAAGTAGAAATTCCTGCCGATATGCAAGACGATGTTGCAACCTATAGAGAAAACCTCGTAGAATCGGTAGCAGAGTATGACGAGGGGTTGATGGAAAAATATTTTGAAGATCCAGATAGCATATCCCGAGATGAAATAGTTGCAGCTCTTCGTGCAGCTACGATAGATATGGCATTTGTGCCAATGCTTTGCGGTTCAGCGTTCAAAAACAAAGGAGTTCAAACGTTGCTTGACTATGTGATGGAGTTACTTCCTTCACCACTAGACAGAGAGAGTATTGTCGGAACTAATCCGGATACAGAGGAAGAAACTAGCAGAAAGCCATCCGAGAGCGAGCCATTTTCAGCATTGGCATTTAAGATAGCAACGGATCCATTTGTGGGACGACTTTGTTTTGTGCGTTCCTATTCAGGAGTTCTGAATTCTGGTTCTTATGTATACAATACACGAACAGATAAGAAAGAAAGGATTTCACGAATCTTCCAGATGCACGCCAACAAGCAAAATCAGATTGATCAATTGCATACTGGAGACATTGGCGCTGTAGTTGGATTTAAAGACATTAAGACAGGAGATACGCTATGTGACGAAAAGAGCAAGATCGTTCTTGAATCCATGATTTTCCCTGATCCTGTAATCGGATACGCTATTGAGCCTAAAACTCAGGCAGACGTTGATAAATTGGGAATCGCAATTGGTAAGTTGGTAGAGGAAGATCCTACCCTTCAAGTTGAAACAAACCACGAAACTGGTCAAACAATCTTGAAAGGAATGGGAGAACTTCACCTCGATATCATCATCGACCGATTGAAGCGTGAGTTCAAAGTTGAGATCAACCAAGGAGCACCCCAGGTTGCTTACAAAGAAGCTATTACAACATCAACTGAACACAAAGAAGTTTACAAAAAACAAACGGGAGGTAGAGGTAAGTTTGCAGATATCGTATTTGAGATCGGTCCAAAAGACGAAGATTACGAAAAAGACGGATTGCAGTTTGTTAATGAAATTGTTGGTGGGGTTATTCCACGAGAATTTATTCCAGCAATCGAGAAAGGATTTCAGCAAGCAATGGTGAATGGACCATTGGCTAACTACCCTATCGACAATATGAAAGTGAGATTGTATCACGGTTCTTTCCACGATGTGGATTCAGATACACTTTCCTTTGAATTAGCTGCCAGAGCAGGTTTCAGAGCCGCAGCAGCCAAATGTGGTCCGGTTATTCTTGAGCCAATCATGGCAGTGGAAGTTGTAACTCCGGACGAATATACTGGTGCAATTACCGGTGACCTTAATAAAAGACGAGGACTAATGAAGGGTATGGATACCAGAGGAAATTCTGGTGTTGTAAAAGCAGACGTACCTCTTTCAGAACTTTTTGGATATATAACAGATCTAAGAACGATCAGTTCAGGTCGAGCAACTGCATCTTTAACCTTTTCTCACTACGATCAGGTACCTAAGAACATTGCCGAAGCTGTAATTGCTGATGCTCAGGGTGCTAGAGTTAACGGATAAGAAAATGAATCAAAAAATTAGAATAAAACTTAAGTCTTACGATCATAATCTCGTTGACAAATCATCGGAGAAAATCGTTAGAGCAGTAAAAACTACTGGAGCTGTTGTTAGCGGACCAATCCCTCTTCCAACTGTAAAGGAAAAATTCACAGTTTTGAGATCACCTCACGTTAACAAAAAATCGCGTGAGCAATTTCAACTTTGTACTTACAAAAGATTAGTAGATATCTATTCAAACAGTGCAAAAACGGTTGACGCTTTGATGAAACTTGAGCTTCCTAGCGGAGTTGATGTTGAGATCAAAGTTTAGATAAGAAAATTAACCTGAAAAAAGAGCCAATTGTTGAATTACAGTTGGTTCTTTTTTTTTGGCTCAAATGGTCTGAATCGCTATTAGAAAAGATGCAGATCAAATCACAGTCAAGGCTGTGAAAATAACCGAACAAATTTTTTGTTCAGCCCTAGGAATTGCTATCTTTGCAGTCCTTTTCACAAAATGCTTGATCGAGAGGTCAATTATTGGTTTTAAAAGAGTAGAAAAATGCCTGGTATAATAGGAAAAAAAGT
>JANQSI010000001.1 GCA_028284125.1 Cyclobacteriaceae bacterium | reverse complement strand
AGACCGATTCTTCATTCATGATGGGCTGAGTTCCTATGCGGGATGCTATCAGATAGCAGCAGTGGATCGATCAGGCAATGAGAGTATACTATCAGAAGTATTTTGCAATGACAATTGTCCGCAATTCCTTCTGCCTAATGTGTTTACTCCGAATGGTGATGGTGTCAATGATCTGTTCAGGCCTTTCTATTCTGGGAGCAGAATTGGCAGAGATATCGATGGATTTTCAAACACCAGTTGTCCACGGTTTGTAAGAGCACTAAACTTCAAGGTCTTCAACCGGGCTGGTGCTACCATTTTTGAGTTTGACTCGGAAGAGAATGAAAATGATTTTCTTATCAACTGGGATGGCACAACTACTGGTGGTAGAGAATTACCAGATGGAGCCTATTTCTACTCTGCAGAAGTTACTTTCGAAAGATTGAACCCAGAAGATGCCGTTGAGGTTTATAGTGGATGGGTAAAAATACTCAGATAACACACCCGACTATTTTCTTTGATGGTGTTTGCAATTTGTGCAACTCGTCTGTCAATTTTATTATCAAGAGAGATAAGGAGAAACGCTTTAGATTTTCTTCCTTGCAGGGAAACTATGCTTCTGAAGTGCTGCCTGAAGAATATGTTAATGCTGAGAAACTTCCAAGTCTCGTTTTGTTGGATGAAAACCTAAAAACGAAAAGTACAGCTGCGTTAACCATTGCCAGGCATTTATCAGGGTTTTGGCCATTGCTATATGGTTTTATGATCATTCCAGCCTTTATTCGACATTTTTTCTATGATTTGGTGGCCAAAAACAGATATAGGTGGTTCGGGAAAAAAGATCAATGCATGATCCCGACTCCAGAATTAAAAGATCGGTTCATTGATTGAACTGATTTGATATTTTTGCATCATAATTCATTTGAAGTCCATTAGTACGATTTCAAACAGACCTAATTAAACCTATGAGCAAAGCGTACGTTTTCCCGGGCCAGGGAGCCCAGTTTTCAGGAATGGGAAAAGATCTCTATGACAATTTCCAGGCAGCCAAAGAATACATTGATTCTGCAAATGACATCCTCGGCTTTGATATAAAGTCTATCATGTTTTCTGGAAGTGATGAGGAATTGAAGCAAACAAAAGTAACTCAACCAGCAATTTTCATTCACAGTGTAGTTGCTGCTCTGACTTCAGAAAATTTTGCACCAGACATGGTTGCCGGTCATTCTTTGGGAGAGTTTTCCGCATTGGTGGCCAATGGAAGTTTGAGCTTTGAAAATGGCCTTTCGTTGGTATCGAAAAGAGCGATGGCCATGCAAAAAGCCTGTGAAGCTCAAGAGTCCACCATGGCAGCAGTTTTGGGACTTGATGACAATGTCGTAGAGGAGATTTGTGAAAAAACGGAAGGAATTGTTGTTGCGGCCAATTACAACTGTCCGGGACAATTAGTTATCAGCGGAGAAGTGAAAGCTGTAAATGATGCTTGTGCAAAACTCACAGAAGCAGGAGCCAGACGTGCACTGATTTTGCCTGTGGGCGGTGCCTTTCATTCTCCGCTAATGGAACCTGCTAGAGAAGAGTTGGCTGCAGCAATTGAAGCTACTGAATTTGGTAATCCAAGCTGTCCAGTGTACCAAAACGTAGACGCCAAAGGACACTCTGATGTTGCTACTATTAAAAATAACCTTGTTCTTCAACTAACCTCTTCCGTGAAATGGACACAAATTGTTCAGAACATGATTGCAGATGGAGCAAGCCAATTTGTAGAATGTGGGCCGGGTAAGGTTTTGCAAGGCTTGGTGAAAAAGGTAGACAGAGAAATGGAAGTTTCCGGAATATCATGAGAATCTCAAAGATCACATTCATCCTTTTTCTTGGCATGATCCTTATTGGTTCTGAGGGGTGTAGAAAAGGCCCATCACCCTCTTACAAAAAGAACAAGAAAAAGGTTAAACGAGGCAAACCACTCCCGTGCCCAATAAAAGATTGCTGACTTGAAGAGAATTGTCATTGCAATCGACGGATATTCGGCTTGTGGGAAAAGTTCTACAGCCAAACAAGTAGCAGCTAAATTGGGTTATACATTTATTGATAGTGGTGCGATGTACAGAGCAGTCACTTTGCACCTACTAAATCAACATGTGAATGTGGAAGATTTAGTAAAAGTCGAAGAGCATCTTAATGAAATCGAAATTGGATTTGAAGGTTCCTCTATTTTACTAAATGGGAATAATGTTGACACAGAGATACGCACAAGGGCTGTGAATGAGAATGTGAGTGCGGTTAGTGCGATCTCGGCTGTTAGAAGAAAGATGGTGCATCAGCAGCAATTGATAGGTAGAGGTAAGGGTATTGTTATGGACGGCAGAGATATTGGGACCGTAGTGTTTCCAGATGCAGAATTGAAAATTTTCATGACGGCATCAATAGAGGTCAGGGCTGAAAGAAGACAAAAAGAACTGTTAGAAAAAGGAATTGATGAATCAATTGAGAGCATAATGGGGAACCTTTTGGAGCGAGATAGAATTGATTCTAACAGAGCTGATAGTCCGTTGATTAAAGCAGAAGATGCCATTGAAATTGATACGACGAATATAACTTTGGAGCAGCAGATTGATCAGATTTTGGATTTAGCTAAGGAGAAAATCAATGAAAATTGAGATAGACGAAAAATCAGGCTACTGTTTTGGAGTAGAGTTCGCCATTCAAATGGCGGAAGATGAGATGATGGAGGGAAAGGAACTCTACTGCCTTGGCGATATTGTTCACAACACAATGGAAGTTGAGCGGCTTCACGAAAAAGGCCTTAGAATCATTTCTCATGAAGACCTGAAAGATCTTAAAGACTGCAAAGTGTTGATCCGAGCTCACGGTGAACCACCTGAAACTTATCAAACTGCAATTGAGAATAACATAGAACTTATTGACGCTTCATGTCCAGTGGTTCTTAAACTTCAGAATCGCGTAAAACTAGCCTATGATATGGCAGTTAGAAATAATGGCCAATTGGTCATTTATGGGAAGCATGGACATGCAGAAGTCACGGGCCTAACGGGACAGACCCATAACAACGCCATCGTAATCATGCACGAGGAAGATCTGGACAAGATAGATTTTTCCAGACCGATCACTTTGTTTAGTCAAACCACAAAAAGCACGAAAGGCTTTTATGAATTGAAATCTATCATTGAGGAACGAGTAGTGAAGGAAGGTTCCATTCCATTGACTGAGTTCAGCGCACACGACAGCATTTGCCGTCAGGTTTCCAATCGTGAACCCAACATGGAAAATTTTGCACAGAAGCATGACGTGATATTATTTGTTGCTGGAAAAAAGAGTTCAAACGGCAAAGCGCTCTTTAATGTCTGCCTGAATTTCAATCCGAGAAGCTATTTCATTGAAAGCGAAAGAGACCTGGATTTGTCTTGGTTGCAACCTGAAGATTCGATCGGAATATGCGGTGCAACTTCGACTCCAAACTGGCTAATGGAGCAGGTCTCAGATTTTATAAAAAGCCACGAATTAGAACTGGAAAATGGTTGATTTTTGTAGGATTACATGGATTGAAAATTTGTATGAAACCAGTCATCAAAAACCCTTCTTTTTTATGATCAATCGCTATCAGGTTAGGGCCGTTATTGTTAAGTTTGCCAACGATTTTAGAGGATTCGCCAAGTTATAGACATGTCTCAGACAATAAAGCTGAATAAAGGGTTTAATATAAACCTAGCCGGAAAGGCAGAAAACAAAATCTCAGAGACGGAACAACCGGAAACTTTTGCACTAAAACCGGCCGAATTTAATCACCTGACAATGGCTAAAATGCTAGTCAATGAAGGAGATAGCGTAAAGGCTGGAACTCCTATTTTCTTCGAAAAAACAATGGAAGACGTGCTTTTTTGCTCACCAGTAAGTGGGGAAATAGCTGAGATAAAAAGAGGAGAGAAGAGAAAGGTGATGGAGATCCGAATTCTAGCTGATAAAGAAATCGAATTCGAAAAATCCACCTCACATTCCAGTTCAGATATCACCAATCTTGATCGGGCACAGCTTCAATCAATTATGATAAAAGGAGGTGTTTGGCCAAACATTATTCAGCGACCTTATGGTTGTGTAGCGAACCCGGAAGACACCCCAAAAGCAATTTTCATTTCGGCATTCGATTCTCATCCTTTAGCACCAGATTATGGTTTCGCTTTTGAAGGATGTGAACAGCAGTTCCAGGCCGGAATAAATATCCTAAAGAAATTCACTTCAGGCAAGATTCATCTGAACACAGATCTTAACGCGGAGATTCCTCAGCTTTTCGCTAAAACGGAGAATGTTCAGCACAACAAAATATCTGGTTCTCACCCTGCCGGAAATGTGGGTGTCCAAATTCATCACATTGATCCGATAAACAAAGGAGACATTATTTGGACTGTTTCTGCTCAAGGAGTAATCGAAATTGGTAGGCTCTTACTTGATGGCATTTACGATACATCAAGGCTAGTTGCAATTACTGGATCTCAAGTTGAGAATCCATCTTATGTGAAAACGTACGCAGGAGCATGTCTAAATAAACTTGTTGCGGGAAATGTTAAAGAAGGTGACAATAGATTCGTTTCAGGCAATGTTCTTACTGGTGAAGGAGTAGGTGAGGATGGGTACATGGGATTTTATCATCAGCAAATTACGATTATTCCTGAAGGGAAATATGAAGAGTTGTTTGGATGGATAACACCAAGTACCAAAAAATTAAGCTTTCATAAAGCATTCGGTTTGCTCTCTTACATTGGTGGGGGCAAAAAAGAATTCGTCCTTGATACCAACCAACATGGCGAGCACAGAAACTTCGTGATGACAGGAGCTTTCGAGCAAGTGCTACCAATGGACGTTCTTCCCAACTACTTGTTCAAGGCAATTCTTGCGGAAGATTATGATGATATGGAAGCATTGGGGATTTATGAATTGGTAGAAGAGGATGTGGCTTTGTGTGAATTCATAGATGTATCTAAGCATAATTTACAGGAGATTTTGAGAGAAGGAATTCAACTTATTAAACACGGTTAATCATCGCAATGAAGTTTTTGCAGAATAAATTCGATTCGATAAAGCATCACTTTGAAAAAGGAGGGAAGTGGGAGAAGTTTCATCCAATCTATGAAGGTCATAGAACCATATTTTTTGCACCTGACCTTGTAACTGGCAAAAAAGGAGCCCAAATAAAAGACGGAAATGATCTCAAGCGAATGATGTTCACGGTCATTATCGCTATGATTCCTTGCCTCATTTTCGGTATGTGGAATGTTGGACATCAACACTACATAGCTACTGGGGTTGAAGCCAGCCTTCTTGACAAGTTTATTATTGGAGCCCTAAGAACTGTCCCAATCATTATTGTGTCATATGGTGCTGGGTTGCTTACTGAATTTACATTTTGCGTGATCCGTCAGCATCCGGTAGAAGAGGGATTCCTTGTTTCAGGACTTCTGATTCCTCTTGTAATGCCACCAACCATCCCGCTATGGCAAGTAGGAATGGCTACTATTTTTGCAGTAATCATTGGAAAGGAAGTATTTGGCGGAACGGGAATGAACATTCTCAATGTCGCACTTTTAGCCAGGGCATTCTTATACTTTGCATATCCATCCCAAATTTCCGGTGATGTCTGGACCTATTTGGGAGATGCTACTCCAGTAGATGGATTTTCTGGGGCGACAATTTTGGCTTACGGAGCTGAAGCTGCTGCTAACAACACAGAAATGTCACAACTTGTTGCAGGACATTGGGCAGCAGGAATGTTCGATTTCTGGAACATGTTCATTGGAATCATCCCCGGAAGTATTGGTGAGACATCAACCCTTATGTGCTTGATTGGTGCATTCATTTTGATAGCCACCGGAGTTGGGAGTTGGAAAATTATTGTGAGTGTATTTATTGGTGCTTTTGCTATGGGAAGTTTATTCAACCTTACTGGTGGAAATAGCTTCTTGCAAATGCCAGCACATTACCACCTGGTAATTGGAGGACTTGCTTTTGGAGCAGTATTTATGGCAACCGATCCAGTTTCTGCGGCTCACACCGAACTAGGAAAGTGGATTTATGGTTTCTTAATTGGAGTTTTAACAGTGTTGATCAGAGTTGTGAATCCGGCATATCCGGAAGGCATTATGCTAGCAATTCTTTTCATGAATGTTTTCGCTCCTCTGATTGATTTTTACGTTGTTGAAGCAAACAAAAAACGAAGATTAAAACGTGCAACGGTCTAATTCATACATCATCATTTTTGCCATCACACTCACCGTCATTTTAGGCGGGGCACTCTCCCTGACCTCTGTGGTGCTAAAGCCTTTACAGGATAAGCAGGTTGAACTTGATACCAAGAAGAAGATTCTTGGCGCTGTGATGGATATCTCTAACATCGAAGATCCCAATGAAATATTGAGGATTTATAACGAAAAGGTAAAATCACTGGTAGTTGACCTTGAAGGGAACGAGTTGACAACAGATCCCAAAGGAAATCCTTATGTAGCTGAAAATGTAAACATTCAGAAGAATTCAAAAATGGATGCAAAAGATCGGGCCTATCCAGTTTTCATGTTCATTGAAAATGGTCAGGTTGAGGCATACATCTTCCCAACCTTCGGAGCAGGCCTCTGGGATTGGATCTCAAGCTATGTAGCGTTTGGAGAAGATTTGAATACAATTAAAGGAATTGCATTTGACCACAAAAGTGAAACTCCCGGGCTGGGAGCAAGACTAACCGAACCCGCAGTTCAAGCTCGATTTGTAGGAAAAAAGATTTATGATCAGAATGATAATCTGGTGAGTGTATACGTGGTAAAAGGAGAAGGAAATACCGGACTTACTGATTATGAAGTGGATGGCCTTTCAGGTGCTACCATGACAACCAAAGGTGTGAACGTCATGTTACAGCATTACCTAGAATGCTATTCAGCGTACATTGAAAAAGTAAAATCCCAAAAAAGCTAGTAATATGAGCACGGATGTAGCAGAAGCTCCAATAGAAGTAGTAAAAGAACCGGCAGAAGCCCTTTTATCGAAGAGAAGAAAACGAATTGTTGCTGACCCCTTGAATGAAGACAATCCGATCACCGTGCAGGTGTTAGGGATTTGTTCAGCATTGGCGGTTACAGTTCAAATCAAGCCGACAATCATTATGTCTTTGGCAGTGGTTTTTGTGATCGTTTTCTCGAATTTGATTGTTTCCTTGATTCGTAATTCAATACCTGCAAGGATCCGAATCATTGTTCAGTTGGCAATCATCGCAACACTAGTAACACTAGTAAGTGAATTTCTAAAAGCATACAGCTACGATATGTATAAGATATTGGGAGCTTATGTGGGCTTGATCATCACAAATTGTATAGTAATGGGACGATTGGAGGCATTTGCCATGGCAAATAAACCATATGATTCACTATTGGATGGGTTTGGAAGTGGCTTTGGTTATGCCTGGATCATTTTGGCGGTTGCTTTCTTCAGAGAATTGTTCGGATCTGGATCTATCCTCAATGTTGAGATCTACGAGCCGATTGGGAATATGCTTGGAGTCACACTTCAAACGAATGGGTTGATGGTAGACTCAATCGGGGCATTCATGATTTTGGGAATTATTATCTGGATACAGCGAACTAAAAACGGTTACGTAGAACACTAGGATATGGAAGCATTAAACATTGCGATAAAGAGTATCTTCATAGACAACATGGTCTTTGCCTACTTCTTAGGCATGTGCTCTTTTTTGGCCGTTTCTAAAAAGGTAAAAACTGCGCTTGGATTAGGTGCAGCTGTAATATTTGTATTGACAATCACTGTTCCTCTTAACTGGGTGATTCAGGAAAAAGTATTGAAAGAAGGCGCAATGGCGTGGATGGGTGCAGACTTTGCTTCTGTTGATCTTACCTTCCTTCAATTCATCATTTTCATTGCAGTTATTGCTGCGATGGTTCAGCTTGTAGAAATGGTGATTGAGAAGTTTTCTCCAGCACTTTACGGATCATTAGGAATTTTCCTTCCATTGATAGCTGTAAACTGTGCAATTCTTGGATCTTCGTTATTCATGGTGCAAAGAGATTATACGGTAGTTGAAGCGACTGCTTTTGGCTTTGGATCTGGTACAGGGTTTTTTATGGCTATTGTTGCTCTAGCGGCTATTAGAGAAAGGTTGAAGTATTCCAACGTTCCAGATGGTCTAAAAGGTCTTGGAATCACGATGATCATCACTGGTTTGATGGGACTCGCTTTCAAATCATTCATCGGAATTGCCCTTTGAGTTAGGTAATTGGTTGACTGGTTGATTAGTTAAATAGTTGATCAGGTATACTTCTTTTTTTGTTACACCATTCAACTAATTCTAATCTACTAATTAACTAATCCACTAATCCACTAAAAACATGGACATCTTTTAGGTGTATCCGTATAAAATAATTCCTTATTACAATAACAAATACTTAATTATGAAAAAGACGATACTTACTTTATCACTACTTGTTATCTCATTGATCGGCTATAGTCAGGCAAAACTTGAGATTGGATTGAAGGCTGGAGCAAACTTTGCAAACACAAACGTAGATGATGCTGAATCGATTACCTCATTACATGGTGGGGTTTATGGTCTTGTTAAAATTGCCAATATAGGTATTCAACCAGAGGTATTGATTTCCCAGCAAGGAAGCGAATTTGCTGGTGGAAGTGAAATTGATTTCAGTTATGTAAATGTTCCTGTCATGGTCAAGCTGTATTTGCCCGCTGGGCTAAATTTCCAAGTCGGACCTCAATTTGGAATACTTACAAACGCTGAAGATGAGGATGGCACGGATTTGAAAGATTCTTTCAAGAACTCTGATTTGAGTGCCGCTGTTGGATTAGGCTGGGATGCTCCATTTGGACTTCAAGCGAATGTAAGATATGTGCTAGGAATTAGTGATATTAACAATCTTTCTGGAGGTACAGAAGTAAGAAATAGGACTTTCCAAGTTTCTATAGGTTACAGCTTGTTTAAGCTAGGAAAATAATAATCTAATTACTTAGATATTGAAAAGGCCGGTACATTAGTTGCTGGCTTTTTTGTTTCGAAAAAACCGACTGTCTTAGTTAGATCTTTATAAGAATAGAGGATAAGAAGGATGGCTGTGATCACCCCCGCTATTAAAACCAATATTCTCTTTCGATTACTCATGGGTTAGGTATATTGTTTATACACCTAACCCCACTTAAACCCCTACTACTTCGAGTTGAGTGACCAATCGTATTCTTGGTAGCTTATGTCATATTCCTCCGGTACGGAATAAAACCTGTACTGATTAATATAGCTAAGAATTGAGGTTCCATTGGTAGTGAATTGATCTTTGTACCAATCAAAAATTTTGTTGAGCGTTACTTGACGTTTTCCTTTATTTACTCGTACGTAGTTGGGTCGGTCGATAATTAATTGTGCTCTAAAGTGTAGCTGTTCCTGCAAGTGTTGCGGCGTATACGCCTGGTCATATAGGAATGGACAGCTCTTCGCTGCGCATCCAAGCGCAAAATGAATTCTTGGATCTTTGGTAGGACCCATAAGCTTATCAAATTCAATGTTGTCAAGTGTTAATTCTTCTCCGGCGACTAAATAGGTATTTACCTTAAAAAAGCCCGGAATATCCATTGGACTACTCACTGGATAGTTATCTCTTACCTGTTTGATCACCAGTAAATTGTAGGCATTGATATAAAATGCGGTTTTAAAATCCTGATCTTGCCCATTAAGGTAGAATTCTGAGATACTTTCAATAAGATTGTCTAGATCTGTGGGATTATCTTTCAAAAATTGATAATCAATCTTTCCTTCATCAACATTGTCGATTAGGAATTGGTTGACGCTTTCAAAAAAGGTTTGAGAGAAAGTGGCATTGGGAAATAAAGCGGTGACTGATGGTAGTACAATTAACAATATACGCATCATAACAATTTTTCTTTAAGTTACTTTCTCTACTTAAGTTCGTTCATTTTAGTAAAAATCGGATTAGGTGAATATTACTATGAGTTGAAATGTAATTGGGATTACATTCTACTAAACAAAAAAGTCCCCATGTAATGGAGACTTCTTTTTTGAATGTTTAGCAAATTGATTCTGAAATTATTCCACGAACATTTTTTTTGTAGGTGTCATTTTACCATCGTATATGATTCCATAGATATACATTCCCGGATCAAGTTCAAGTGTTTCAATAGCTATTTCACCAACATTGGTTTGGATCGGATATTTTTTAACTAACCTTCCATTTAAATCAAAGATGGACAAATTAGCCTCTTGTAGGTCAGGAAGATTATACGGTACCGTAAACTTTCCTTTTGTTGGGTTTGGATATCCATCTCCAAGAAAGTTCACTATTTCCTCGCCTGTTAAAGCAGCAATTTTTTCTTCAAGAGATGCCATTTTTTCGGACATTTCCGAAACCTGGTATTTCAAAGCTTGATTTTCAGCTTCTCGCTCTTTCAATATCTCCCACATCACGGGAATGAACCCATCATAGTTTACGGCGAGATATCCTTGATTGTCTTCAACAACCAATTCAGGAAACACCTTCTGTACTTCTTGTGCTGAAAAGCCGTATTGCTTACCCTTAGGAAGCTCTTTATCAATTCCATCTTGCTTTGACTTGAATTCGTAAGTCAATCCACCTAGTTTGTTTAGTAATTCGGGTGCATTTTTGATTTGTTTGATTCCTTTCTTAAATCTCTCATCGGAATTACTGAATACCTGTCCGCGAATAGTTCCTGCTACATCTAATTCGAAGGAAGGTGATGTTGTTCCGATTCCTACAAAACCGCTTATAAAATCTCCGTAGATTAGCGTGTTAAGTGTATCATTGGCAATGTAAAGTTTGTTGCTTCCTAATTCATTATATCCCGCTCGATAACCAATAAATACATTACCACTTCCTGGGTTGTTATACCCACTATTTTGACCTATTGCAGTGTTTCTACTGCCTGTTACATTGAATTCTAAAGCTTGGTACCCCAAGGCCGTGTTGAAGCTTCCTGTGATATTGCTTACAAGCGATTTATAGCCTACTGCGGTGTTATACTCACCTGCCTCGTTGGATGCCATCGATCGAGCTCCTATTGCAGTATTGTAAGCTCCATCAAGATTAGAATTACCAGAATTATAACCTATAAAGGTATTTTCATTATTAGATAAGTCGTCAGTTACACCTGCTCCCTCACCGAGAAATACTGATTCGCCTGAATTTCTTGGTTCTAAATTTGATCCTTCCATTAACCATCTTTCAGTTCCTGCAAGGTCAAAACGAATGATATCTTCATCTGCACTTTCTTCTACCTGGATTTTGGTGTCATTGTCAGCATCACTTAACTCGTTTGAAATTCCACTAGTGACCGTTGACCAAGTAACATTTCCGTTACCATCAGTTACCATTGTTTGACCATTAGTTCCATCTGCAATGGGGAACGAAAAGGCATCGTTTATGTCAAGAGTACCATTCACCCGAACGGTATCATCTTGAAAGTTCCCATAAATCAAAGGGCTTGAAGAATTAGAATTTTCGATATAAAGCTTATCAGATCCAGCCTCATCAAAGCCAGCTTGAAAACCGATTAGAATATTGTTATTACCAGTTCCATTTCTTCCAGCTTCATGCCCAATAACTGTATTGTTAATACCAGCTGAATTGAGATACATTGATCTTTTACCTATTGCAACATTGGAACTTGCTGAATTGAGTCTTAGTGACTCAACTCCAATTGCAACGTTTTCACTACCATCTCCATCTCTATTTGCATCTTTCCCAATAGCAACGTTATGATAACCTGTAAAATTGGCTCTTAGAGCAGCGTTACCAATCGCGGTGTTCCAGTAACCACTGGTGTCAAGTTCTAAGGCTGCTCCTCCAATGGCTACATTAAGACCACCTGTTTGATGATCCCTTAAAGCAGAACTACCAACAGCTACGTTTCCTGCACCCGAAACATTATCTCTCAATGCCTCAGATCCAATAGCTGTATTTTCTCCATATGATGTATTAAGGTTTAAGGCTCCTACACCGATCGCAACATTTCGCGAGCTGGTAATTCCTGATTCTCCAGCTCCATTTCCTATGTAAATATTTGAGCCAAGAAACATATTATCGTTTAGTCCTGCATTTTTTCCAATAAAAATAGAATTGCCTGAATTTCTTGGTTCCAATCTATTACCAGTCATAATCCATTGTTCTATCCCTGCGATCTCAAACCGAATGCTGTCCTCATCTGGTGTTGCTTCTGTCTGAATTCTTGTATCACCATCTGCATCAGATAAGGTTTGTCCAAACGCACTAGACATTATCATTAATAATAGTATTGTCGTAGTATAATTTTTGATGTTTCTAAATAACCTTCTTTTAGGATAGTTGTTTTCCATAATTTCTTATTAAATATTACAAATAACTATTTCATATTATCATATGAAAATAGAGACGCAATATGAAAACTCACCCGAATTAAATTGTCTAAGACTTTGATACACTTAGTCTACATCGAAGAAAAAGTGGATTCTGCGAATTGTTAACACGTGAACATGAAGAAATAAAAAAAGCCCATCGACTGATGGGCTTTACTTTTTGAGTGAAATTTTTTCTTAACAAAACTCCTGGAAAACCTGCTCCAGGTGTCCAGCGATCATTTCTGCAGATCTTCCCTCAATGTGATGTCTTTCTACAAAGTGGGCCAACTCACCGTCTTTGAATAGTGCGATGGCCGGAGAAGATGGAGGATAGGGAAGTGTATATTCTCTTACTCGCTGTACGGCTTCTAAATCAAAACCTGCAAAAACGGTTGTTAGGTTGTCTGGTTTTTTTGCTGCATTTTCTGTTGCCATCAAAACTCCGGGTCTTGCTGCGCCTGCAGCGCAACCGCATACGGAATTGATAACAACAAGTGAAGTTCCTTTATGGTCTTTTAAATGATTATCAACCGCTTCGGCAGTGGTCAGTTCTGTAAACCCTGCATCGGTTAGTTGACCTTTCATTGGTGCTACTATTTCTTCTGGATACATATCTATCAATTATTTATTTTTTACATAAATCCCAATTCCAATTTTGCTTCTTCAGACATCATGTCCGTCGCATATGGGGGATCAAAAGTTAGTTCAATATTCACGTCATTAACACCCTCTACCGCTTTCACGTTCATTTCAACTTCGCTCGGTATCTGTTCTGCTGCCGGGCAGGAAGGCGAGGTTAAGGTCATCACGATTTCAACATTATTGACTGGAAGAATATTTATTTCGTAGATGAGTCCTAATTCATATACATCAACTGGAATCTCTGGATCGAACACATTTTTAATGGCTCGGACAATGTCTTCCTTGAGTTTTAACTGATCAATATTTGTTGCTGTCTCACTCATTAATTTTCTTTTACCGTAAAGGCTAACGCAAACATTTTTATTTGCTTGATCATGGCGCTGAACCCATTTGATCGTTGCGTTCCAATGAACCTGTTCATTCCAATTCGCTCCGGGAAATAGATTTCAGCATTGACAATCTCATCAGGAGAAGACTGGTTGAAAACCCTAACAAGCAAACTCACCAATCCTTTGGTGATCGCCGTATTAGAATCTGCTTTGAAATGAACTTTATCATTTTCCAAAGTGGCTGTCATCCAGACTTTTGATTGACATCCCTTCACAACATTTTCCTCTATCTGATCCTTCTCCGGAAAACTGCCTAACTCTTGTCCAAGGTCCATGATATAATCAAGTGTCATTTCCATATCATCTTCCAATACGGAAAACTCTTCGATGATCTCCTCCTGTCTTGATTTAATCTGTTCCATTAGCCAAACTTCGAAACAATGCTTTGCAAAGATTCGCAGAAATGATCAATTTCTTCTATGGTATTATAGACAGAGAATGAGGCACGTATAGTTCCCTCAATTCCAAAAAAGTCCATCAATGGTTGAGTACAGTGGTGTCCTGTTCTGACAGCAATTCCTTTTGCATCCAACAATTGCCCAATATCATATGGGTGAATTCCTTCTATAACGAATGACAAGACACTTGCTTTGTTTCCAGCTTCACCAATGATTCTCACTCCTTCAATTACCGAAATCTTCTTTGTTGCGTGTTGTAGCAACTGATGTTCATATGCTTGGATTGCATCATATCCAAGGTCTTCAATGAAGTTCATTGCCTCATGAAAAGCAATTACATCACCGATATTAGGAGTTCCGGCTTCAAACTTGTAAGGAATTTCATTGTAGGTGGTTCCCTCGAAAGAAACTTCTTCGATCATCTCACCTCCACCTTGATAAGGTGGAATGATCTCTAGCTGCTCTCTTCTTCCGTAAAGAATTCCAACTCCGGTTGGGCCGTACATTTTATGACTTGAAAAAGCTAAGAAATCGCAATTCAGGTCTTGTACGTCAATTTTTTGATGTGGAGCTGCTTGCGCCGCATCAATCATCACGGTAGCTCCATTTGCCTTGGCGCTTTTAATTATCTCGTGAACAGGATTAATCGTTCCTAGAGAATTCGAAATGTAGTTGACAGCTACCATCTTCGTATTCTCATTCAGAAGCTTTTCATATTCATTCAAAAGGATTTCGCCTTCAGAATTAATCGGAATGACTTTGATGGTTGCGCCCGTTTTCTCTGCAATCAACTGCCATGGAACAATATTGGAATGGTGCTCTAATTGAGAAATTAAGATTTCATCTCCCTTTTTGAGATTTACCGAACCCCACGAGTGAGCTACAAGATTGATACTTTCTGTAGTGCCTTGGGTGAAGACGATCTCTTCAACTTCATTGGCATTTATGAATGCCTGAACGCGCTTTCTCGTGTTTTCATAAGCTGTCGTTGATCGTTCTGCCAGAGTGTGAATACCTCTGTGGATGTTTGCATGATCTTTCTCATAGAAATTGATCAGTGACTTAACAACTTCTGATGCGGTTTGCGAGGATGCAGCGTTATCGAAATAGATTAGGGGCTTTCCATTAACCTCCTGATCAAGAATGGGGAATTGCTTGCGGATAGATATGACGTCCAAAGAAGTTTCTACAGCTTCCATTACGACAACTTTTTCGCAATCAATCCTTCTAATTCTTCTTTCAATTCCTGAACAGGTACTTGAGCAATTGCTTCAGCAGCAAATGCAGTCAAGATCATGGCTTTCGCATTCTTTTCGGAAATTCCTCTTGATCGTAGGTAAAAAATGGCATCTTCATCCAGTTGACCTGAAGTACATCCGTGTGAACATTTTACATCGTCTGCCCAGATTTCCAACTGGGGCTTGGTATGGATAGAAGCATCATCAGAAAGCAAAATATTGTTGTTGCTCTGAAATGCATTGGTTTTCTGAGCATCTGGCCTCACATAGATTTTTCCATTGAAGACCCCTGTTGACTTTTCATCAAGAATTCCTTTATACAATTCGTTGCTGTAGGAATTGGGTTTGAGGTGGTCTACAGATGTGTTGTTATCTACATGAGATTTTCCATCAAGAAGATAGAGACCGTTCATGTGTCCTTCGCAATTTTCATCTTCCAGGTTGATAGTGATGTTGTTTCTTACAAGTGCGCCGGAGAAAGTGAAAATATTAGAATAGAATCGGCTATCTCGCTGCTGTCTTGCAAAAATTGTTTCGTGAACTAAAGAAGAATCTCCGTATGACTGAATTTTTGAATAATTGACTTTTGCATTGCTGTCAACATCAAAGGAGATGTACGAATTAGTGAACGTTCCTTCAGCATTGATCGACTTTTCAACCAGATTGATTTCTTGATTCTTAGTCGCTGAAACCTTAATTCTAGGATTGGAAAATCCAACAGAATTTACGTGATAGATAAAAATTGGAGATGCTTCTTTTTCTACACTAATAGAAATTTCTTCCGGACTAAAAGCGGTATTCAAAAGGCTGAACGGATCGTGTTTTCCTTCTGTAATTTCTCCAGCCTCTACGGCAACTCCGTCTTCAATTGTTGAATGCTGTTTTGAGAAGACTCCATTTTCAATAACAATGTGACTTCCTTGTGTTTGATATAAGTGTGTTTTATCAAATTCCTTCTTTGCGACAAGATCAAGATCAAGTTCTTTTTCCAGAACTTTTGTGATCTGTGTGAATTTGTATGCTTCGGATTTTTTGGAAGGAAGTCCTACCTCTAGCAGCATACTCCAGGCCTCTTGGCTAGTTGCTGATTTTGGACTAAAAACTTCCTGAAGCTTGTCTAGCAATATGGATTTTTCGCTAATCATACCGCTTCTACAACTTCACTTTTGATCCAATCATAACCTTTTTCCTCAAGCTCTAAGGCTAGACTTTTGTCCCCGCTTTTCACGATTCTGCCATTATACAGTACGTGTACAAAATCTGGGACGATGTAATCCAACAACCGTTGATAGTGAGTCACGACGATAGCTGCGTTTTCAGGGCTTTTCAATGTGTTGACTCCATTCGCCACAATTCTCAACGCGTCAATATCAAGACCTGAATCTGTTTCGTCTAAGATGGCAAGTTTTGGTTCAAGCATTGCCATCTGGAAGATTTCGTTTCGTTTCTTTTCTCCACCTGAAAAACCTTCATTCAAAGATCGGCTAAGAAGTGACTGATCAATCTCAACCAACTTCATTTTCTCTTTCATTGTTTTCAGGAAATTCACAGCATCCAGAGGTTTTTCGCCTCGACTTTCCCTAATCTGGTTGAGAGCAGTCTTTAGGAAATTGGTAGTGGTAACTCCTGGAATTTCAACTGGATACTGAAATGCAAGGAAAATACCTAAACGTGCTCGATCCTCTGCCGAAAGCTCTAGTATATCTTCATCTTGAAATAGAACTTCACCTTCTGTAACATCATAGTCTTCTTTTCCAGCTAGGACAGAAGCAAGTGTACTTTTCCCGGATCCGTTAGGCCCCATGATGGCATGAACCTCACCAGCTTTAACTTCAAGATTAATTCCGTTTAGAATCTGCTTGTCCTCTATCGAGGCGTGTAAGTTTTTGATTGAAATCATACTGTATTAGTTGTCAGTTTGATAGTTATCAGTTGTTTGAATTTCGTTTTAGATTTTTCTATCCAACGCTACCTTCCAGTGTCAATTCGAGAAGCTTTTGAGCCTCAACTGCGAACTCCATCGGAAGTTTGTTCATCACTTCTTTAGCAAAACCATTGACGATCAATGCTACGGCACTTTCTTCATCAATACCTCTTTGCTGACAGTAGAAGATTTGATCTTCCCCAATTTTTGATGTAGTTGCTTCGTGCTCGACTTGAGCAGACTTGTTATTGATGTCTATGTAAGGGAACGTGTGTGCTCCACATTTGTCACCCATTAAGAGAGAGTCGCACTGAGAGAAATTACGTGCCCCATCTGCTCGCTTCATTACCTCTACTTGACCTCTGTAGCTGTTTTGAGATTTTCCAGCCGAAATTCCTTTTGAAACGATCCGGGACTTTGTGTTTTTCCCAATATGGATCATTTTGGTACCAGTATCTGCTTGTTGATAATTGTTGGTAACTGCAACAGAATAGAACTCACCAACTGAGTGGTCCCCTTTCAAGATACATGAAGGATATTTCCATGTAACAGCAGATCCAGTCTCGACTTGCGTCCAGGAAATTTTAGAATGGTCGCCGGCACAAATCCCTCGTTTTGTCACGAAGTTGTAAATACCACCTTTTCCATCTTTATCACCAGGATACCAATTTTGAACGGTTGAATATTTAACCTCTGCATTTTTTGCCGCGTAAATTTCAACAACAGCTGCATGTAGCTGATTTTCGTCTCGCATAGGAGCAGTACATCCCTCCAAATAGCTGACATAAGAATCATCGTCAGCTACAATTAGCGTACGCTCAAATTGGCCAGTATTTGCAGCATTGATTCTAAAATAGGTGGAAAGCTCCATTGGACATCTTACTCCTTTTGGAATGTAGCAAAATGATCCATCGGAGAAGACCGCAGAATTTAAGGCAGCAAAATAGTTATCACCAACAGGTACAACCGATCCCAGATATTTCTTTACTAATTCAGGATGCTCTTGAACTGCTTCACTAAATGAGCAGAAGATCACACCGAGTTCTGATAGTTTCTCTTTGAAAGTAGTAGCGACCGAAACTGAGTCAATTACAGCATCAACAGCTACTCCGGTTAATCTTTTTTGCTCTTGAAGAGAAATTCCCAATCGTTCGAAAGTTCTCAAAAGCTCAGGATCTACATCATCAAGGCTTTGAGCTTTGTTTTGCTTAGGAGCAGAATAATATTTTATTGATTGGTAGTCAATCGGAGGATATTTGACATTTGGCCACTTCGGCTCTTTGAGAGTCTCCCATTTCCTGAAAGCCTCTAGTCGCCATTCCAAAAGCCATTCCGGTTCATTCTTTTTGGCAGAGATAAATCGGATAATGTCCTCATTCAGACCCGGAGGCGCTTCATCAGCATCTAGATCTACAGACCATCCATGTTCGTATTCCTTGGAGGTAAACTGTTCTAATATTTCTTCGTCGGCACTCATTAGGTTCAAGTATGGTCAGGTGAGCAAAGTTACTACCTATTTACGATCAATTCTAATTTAAATCAATTCTAAATAAGAACAATTAACTCGTCAATTGGTTCAGAATATTTTGATTTTTTTTAGAAAGAGATGTGTTTGTTCACACTTTCCTCAAGTGAAATGAATGTCTCTGTACGTTCTATGCCGTCTACTTTTTGAATTTTATCATGCAAAACTTCTCGAAGATGAAGTGTATCGCGACAATATATTTTGCAGAAAATGTTATAGTCTCCAGTCGTATACCTAATGGTCGCTATCTCATCAAACTCTTTTAGCTGAGCTACTACTTGATCGTATAGCGAGCTTTTTTCTAAATAGATGCCAAGAAAGCAAGTGATGTCATAGCCTAGCTTTGCGTAATCAATTTTGAGTGTAGCGCCTTTCACAACTCCCATTTCTTCCAGCTTTTTCATCCTCACATGAACTGTTCCACCAGAGACGAAAACTTTCTTTGCCACTTCGGTATAGGGAAGCTTTGCATTTTCAGACAAAATGTTGAGAATCTTCAGATCCACGTTATCAATCTCATAATTTTTGACTACTTCACTCATAATTAATTACAAATAATCTATTATTTATCTATTTTTTTATGAAAAATGTAAATATACATTGAATAGATTGGAAATTTATTAACAAAACAAATGATTTGCTAATTTTGAGTTCGATTATGTAGATGAACTAGTAGAATCATTGGAAGGAATGCGGAAGGTTAAAGTCCTTCGTTCTACACTACATTTTTGGGTTAATGTTGTTTATTTTAAAAGGTCTTGGTAGGGGTGCTGGGACCTTTTTTTTGTATTATTGTCCATTCCGTTTCTGGATGATGTGAAATATTGTGAGGATAATCGTTTAATTATATGAGTAACCAACCTTGGCTTGACAACTATCACCCTAATGTCCCAAAATCAATCGATGCTGATAAATACCAAAGCCTACCTGCGCTCTTCGAAGAGGCAAAACAGAAATATGAAAATCGCCCGGCCTACGAAAACATGGGCAAGATCGTTTCTTTCGGAGAACTAGATCAACTGTCCACAGCCTTTGCGGCGTTTTTGCAAAACGACCTGGGACTCAAACAAGGAGATAGTATTGCGATTCAAATGCCAAACATTCTGCAAAGCCCAATTGCTATTCATGGTGCTTTGAAAGCTGGTTTGACAGTTGTGAACACAAATCCTTTGTATACACCTTCAGAAATGAAGCATCAATTCGTTGATTCAGGAGCCAAAGCGGTTGTGATTCTTGCAAACTTTGCCTGCAATTTAGAAGAGATCATTGCCGATACTGGGATCAAGCATGTGATTATAACCCAACTGGGCGATCTTCTTGGTGGGCTCAAAGGTTCTCTTGTAAATTTTGTCGTAAAGCGAGTAAAGAAGATGGTGCCTCCATACAAGATCAGTGGAGCCATTAGTTATAAAGAGGCATTAGCAAAAGGAAGCACACAGACACTCACCAAGCCGGACATCAAATCAGAAGATCTTGCATTTCTACAATATACCGGAGGTACGACAGGTGTTTCTAAGGGAGCGATGCTTACCCACCGAAATCTGATTGCGAATTTGCAGCAAATTGAGGCCTGGTTAGCGCCGACAAATCTTGAGGATGGAAAGGAGATTTTTATAGCGGCATTGCCTCTTTACCACATTTTCGCATTGAATGCGCACTCCTTGTTGCCAATGAAAATTGGTGCTAAGAATATTTTGATTACCAACCCTAGAGATATGAAGGGTTTTGTTAAAGAGCTGGGTAAACATCCGTTCACGTTCATCACTGGAGTCAATACATTGTTTAATGGGCTTCTGAACACTCCAGGATTTGCTGATTTGGATCATAGCACAATCAAAGTCGCACTAGCCGGTGGCATGGCACTTCAGCGAGCGGTTTTTGATAAATGGGAAAAAGTCACAGGAAATCGAATTGCTGAAGCTTACGGACTAACAGAGACATCACCAGGTTTGTGCATCAATCCGATGGTAGGTGAGAATCGTGTTGGAACCATTGGCTTACCACTTCCAGATAGTGATATTAAGTTGCTCGATGACGATGGAAACGAAGTTGGCGATGGAGAGAAAGGTGAGCTATGTGCGAAAGGCCCACAAGTATTCAGTGGGTATTGGCAAAAGGAAGATGAGACGAAAAACTGTTTCATTAATGGCTATTTCAGAACCGGTGATATTGCAACAATGGATCCGGATGGCTATTTCCGAATTGTAGATCGCAAGAAGGAAATGATTTTAGTTTCCGGTTTCAATGTTTATCCAAACGAAATTGAAGATTGCATTGCAATGATCGACAAAGTTTTAGAGGTTGGAGCTATTGGTGTGCCTGATCCAAAATCTACTGAAGCAATCAAAGTATATATAGTTAAGTCTGATGAAAGCTTGACTGAAGAAGAGGTATTGTCTCACTGCGAAGAGCGATTAACCGGCTACAAGAAACCTAAGTATGTGGAGTTTACCAATGAACTTCCAAAATCTAATGTTGGGAAAATCCTAAGAAGAATCTTAAAAGAGGAGGACTTAAAGAAAAATACTTATAGCTAATGACAAAAAAACTAATTACCACCTTATCACTTTTTCTTACTACTTATTCTTTACTGCAAGCCCAAGACACTGACACCACCTATTGGAAACTAGGTGGTTTGAGTACGCTTACTTTTTCTCAAGTATCGTTGACCAATTGGGCTGCTGGGGGTCAAAACTCGGCGGCTTTAAATTTCAACTTTGGAGCTTTCGCGGATTATAACAAGGGTAGAAGCAAATGGGAAAACTCATTGAACGTTGCCTATGGTTTGATCAGACAGGCGGATGCAGATTTTGAAAAGTCTGATGATCTAATAAACATTGTCACCAAATACGGTTATCAAATCAATAACGCGAATAACAAGTGGTTTTTCAGTGCCTTGTTAGATTTCAGGACTCAATTTGCAAAAGGATTCGATCCTGAGGATAACACCACACTGATCTCTGATTTTATGGCTCCTGGCTATCTGGTAATAGGTACTGGAGTTGACTTTTACCCTAATGAATACCTGAGTTTTTCATATATCCCTATAACCGGAAAATTCACATTTGTACGGGTACAGGAATTGGCTGATAATGGTGATTATGGAGTCGATCCAGCAGTTTTCGATACAGATGGCGTAACCATTTTAGAGCCAGGTAAAAACTCCAGGGCGGAGCTTGGATCTTTTTTCAGAGCGAAATACCTCAGGGGAAACTTCGAAAGTAGATTGGAGCTGTTTACCAACTACATTGAGAACTTTGGTGACATAGATGTCAACTGGCAAAATGCATTAGTAATTCAAGTCACAAAAGTATTATCTACCAATTTTTTCACCCAGTTGATTTATGATAAGGATATATTAATTGGTGCGGATGATAATGGTGATGGTCAGATCCTGGAGGCCGATGGGGAATTCAAAGACCGAGTGCAATTCAAAAATGTGATCGGTGTTGGACTGACCTATCAATTTGGACATAAAAAGGAGTAAATTCATCATTCTGACTTATAATTGCGACAATTCAATAGAAATCAACCGACGTAACCTAACCTAAGAGAACCATGCCAGAGTTTAATCCTACGGATGGAATGACATATATCTACCCAATACTGATTGGGTTCATGATAATAGAGTTTTTAGTAGCCCGAGAAAATTATGAAGATCGTAAAGACGTCCTAGCCGGCTTTGGAATTGCGTTGGGCTCTTCCATAGTTGCTTCATTCACCAAAGTATTTGCTGTTGTTGTAGTCTTCCAGTGGTTTTTTGATGTACTGGCTCCGCTGAGAGAACAGTACTTGGGATACACCACGATAGGTTTTGCCTGGTGGGCTTGGGCTCTCGGAATTATTGCGGATGATTTTTCATTCTACTGGCATCACAGATTTAGTCATACAGTTCGCGTTCTTTGGGCTTGTCATGTACCGCATCATTCTTCTACGAATTACAATTTTGCTGTAAGCATTAGAAATGGATGGTTCATCACATTGTACAAACCTATTTTTTGGATTTGGATGGCCTGCATTGGTTTTGAGCCTGTTATGATTGGAACCTGCTTAATTATAAATGGAACGTATCAGTACTTTTTGCATACCAAACTTCTTGGGTCACTGGGTTGGTTTGGAAAAATCTTCAACAACCCATATGTACATGCAGTTCATCATTCCAGCAACGTAGAATATTTGGACAAAAACCATGGGGGAATTTTGCTGATTTGGGACCATATGTTTGGCACCTGGCAGAACATTATCAAAGGTGTTGCACCTCAGTATGGAATTCTTAAAAATCCTGAGACCTATAACCCAATCAGGTTGAACACCCACGTGTTTGAGGATATTTTCCATGACCTGAAAAAGGCGAAAAGTTTTAAAGAGGTCTTTATGTACATTTTCGGGCCTCCGGGATGGAGTCCGGATAACTCTACACTAACCGTGAAACAAATTCAGGCCGGTGTAGAGCCGTCGGAACAAACAAAGGCTGCTTAAGATTTTAACTTACTTCGTGGCACCATTTTCCAGAAGGAAATCAACGACTTTTGTATGACCATTTTTTCTGGCCATGCTTAAAGGTGATCTAAGTTCGCCTCTGTAGTAGGTGTACTTGTTGATGTCTGCTTCACTTTTGAGTAAAAGTTTAACAGCGTCTAGATGCCCACTGCCAGCTGCCTGAATCAATGGAGTTTCATCACTTTCCACTAGGGCATCAACGTCTGCTCCATTTTCTAACAAAAACTTCATCACGTCAAGATGTCCACGTCGAGATGCGACAATTAGAGGATTTCCATCTCCTTTAACTGCTAGGTTAACATCTGCCCCAAGACTTACCAAATGTTCAACTTTGTCCAGGTTCCCTTGACGAGAAGCCATGATGAGTGGCGTACCATCTCCTCTCGTTACTTTGTTTACATCTCCTTTGTTTACGAGTAATAGGTGCATTAAATCTGAGTTACTGGATTTGCTTGCATAAATCATGGGACTGTCATCACCAGGAGAAGCAAGATTTGGATCGGCTCCATTGTCGATCAACAACTTTACGATATCCAATTGATTGTTCCGTACTGCATGTATCAGAGGAGTGCCATCTCCTCGCGAGACGACATTGACTTTAGCTCCTTTGTCAAGTAGGTAGCTAACCATTTCCAGATTGTCGGTTCCAGACGCCCATAATAAGGCTGTTCCATCACCTTGGATATTGGTATTGACATCTGCTCCATTTTCTACCAGAAGTTTGACGAATTCAAAATGATTGTTCTGAGCCGACGTGATTAATGGTGTAGCATCGTCTTTAGATCGGTAATTCACCTTTGCTCCGGCATCAAGTAGCATTTTGCCGATGGTAATATTACCATTTCTTGCTGCCTGATTCAGTGCCGTTCTAGGGTCATCATTTCGGTAGATACAATTTGGGTCTGCATCGTTCGCCAGCAATTCTTTGACCTGATCCGCATTTTCGGAACGAACAGCTTCTAGTAGCTGCTTGCAATTTTGCGAATATGCTAATTGGATGGATAGTAATGTTGTAAGTGTAAGTGTTAGAAAGCGCATAGTCGTATTTTTTAGATCCTTGACTGCTAATTTTTATCCCAAAGAGAAGAAATTCTTCATGATAGTTGCATTTCGTTAAAAGAAAAATTGATTTTTTCAGCTACTCCTTCTTACGTTTCTGGTTGAGATTTGATGTGAATATCTCTTTGTGGGAATGGTATTTCAACTCCTCGCTCCCTGAACTTTTCGAAAATAGAAAAGTAAAGTTCTGATTTTAGAATCCTTGGCTTGTCTGTATGTGAGGCAGTCCAGATGGCTAGTGTGAAGTTTAACGAACTATCCGCGAATTCATCAAAAAAAACGTGTGGTTTAGGGCTTTTTAAGACATGTGGATTTTCGTCAGCTACATCCATTAAGATCTCTCTTACAATGACCGGATCTTCGTTGTAACTCACTCCAACCGGAATATCGAATCGAATGTTTCTGTCATTATGACTCCAGTTGATTACCCTGGAGGAAATGAATTCCGAATTTGGAACAATGATGGAAATGTTTTCATTTGTAAGGATAGTGGTCGCTCTGACGGAAATATTTATTACGTCACCCTCAATATCTCCAACCACAATTCGGTCGCCTACTTTGATGGGTTTTTCGAAAAGAATAATGATGCCGGAAATGAAATTATCAGTGATGTTTTGTAGACCAAAACCAATACCTACTCCCAAAGCTCCAGCCAGCAGGCTCAAAGAGCTCAGATCAATTCCAGCTCCTTGTATGATCACGATCCCACCAATGAACAAGAAACTGAACCGTGCAATCATTCCGATGGAATTTCTTGCTCCGAGCTCAAAACTTGCTTTTACCAAGACCTTGTTTACTAAGAAATTTCTAAACCGCTTTGATAAATAGGAGAGGATTATAAAAGCGATGAGAAAATAGAGAATCGTTCCCAGACTGATTTCACTCTGGCCCAACTTGAAAAGGGTAGTTGTGAAGATTTCACCTACGCTTCTGAAAAAATCAAGTATACCTTCCCAGATATTTTGCAGAGTCTCCATAAAAAAGGATGATTCCTAAAGCTAATGAAAGAATTAGAAATCATCCTATCCAGGTTATCACTCTTCTTTTAATGCATTCGAAGGATTGGCTGTTGCTGCTTTGTAAGATTTTAGACTAACGACCATCCATGTTAGAGCCATAATGATCAGGACAGGTAACGCAAGCAGATACCAGGAAAGCTCAATTCGATAGCTATAATCCTGAAGCCAGTTTTCTAGCCAATAAAAGGCAACGATAATTCCGACAACACCGCCAATTAATACCAGTCGTGTGAAGTCTTTGATCATCATTTGAAGTAATGATGATACAGAAGCTCCAAGCACTTTCCTTACAGCGATTTCTTTGACACGTTTTTGCAATACAAAGGTCGTTAGAGCGAATAAGCCAAGGAATGCGATGAAAATTGCCAACAAGGAAAAGGTGGTAAATACCTTACCGAATTTTCGTTCGGCTTCATACTGTCTTTGAAAAGATTCATTAAGGAATGAAGCATCGAATGGAGAGTCCGGTACATGTTGGTCCCACAATTCCTCAATTTCTGCAACTGTTTTCAAAATATCCGGACTGTTGACCTTAGCCAATATGTACCGCTGATGCCAATCCCCAACTTCGCTGTTTTCATGTCCATAGCGAATAATCATTGGGCCGATTTCTCGTTTCAGAGAAGCGAAGTTAAAATCCTTGACAACTCCTACTACCGTAAACTCTATCTGCCGTGCAAATTTTTTACCTAATGGTTCTGACCAGCCAAGCTCCTTCACTAAAGCTTCATTGATTAATACTGCAGCAGTATCGGTTACTCGATCCTCTTCTAAAAAGCGGCCTTCAACCAATTCCAGGTCCAATATTTTCTCTACCCCAGGGGAAATGAATGTATTATAAGGTGCCGTTCTTCTATTGTCTTCAGCTGGTATTTGGTAGGTCCAATCTCCAAAGCCGTGAAACGGAACACCCTGGGATTTTGATACAATTTGTATATCAGACCTTTGTTCCAGCTGAGTTTTAAAGAGTGTATACTTTGTATCAAGTTCTTGTCCATTGTAAATCACTAATGTTTGGTCGATGTTTACTCCGAGCTCCTGTGACAACATAAACTGGACTTGTTGATAAATGACCAAGGTTGCTGCAACAAGAAAAATGGAAATAGAAAATTGAAATGCAACCAATCCACTTCGGAGACCCTTTTTTCCTGCTTGTTGCAGATGACCTCTAAGTGCCTTAAGAGGTGAAAAACTTGAAATAACGTATGCGGGATATGCTCCCGCAAACAATCCAACAATTAATAGAAGCGCTACAATTGATAAGACACTTGAGGGCGAAAACAGATCCCCATACTCGAAAACTCTTCCTGTCAATTCATTGAAATAAGGCAATGATGATCCTCCTATTATCAATGCAAGTAGAATTGCCAAAAACGTAATGAGTAAGGATTCAGTCAGAAATTGAGAGATGATATTTTTTCTGTAGGATCCAAGTGCCTTTCGGATCCCAACTTCTTTTGAACGAATGGCTGATCGAGCAGTAGACATATTGATGTAGTTGACACAAGCAATCAGAAGGATGAATAGAGCGATTGAAGTGAAAACAATTACATTTTTGTAATCGCCTTGGGGACCCATAGAAAACCAGGGTTCATATAGGTGAATGCGATCGACTGGGTGTAAGGTGAAACCATAGAAGCGGTCTGGGTAATCTGCCACGAACTCTTCAAAAGAAGAATGACCGCTGAATTCAATTATTTCCGGGCCAATGTAGTTCTTATACAGATCTTGAAGGTTGCTGGTCATTTCCTCAACCGAAACGCCTGGTTGAATTTTAGCATAGGTCCAATAGTTATTACCAGTCCAATTGCTAGACCCAAATCGATCATTGGGATTAGCTACAATGTATTTGAATGGAAAATGAGTGTTTTTAGGAGGATCTTCAACAATGGCTGTTACTTGCATGGACTCACCGTCAAAAACAACAGTCTGACCTAGTGCCGGTTCATTTGGAAAGAATTTCCTTGCCATTGAAGTGGTAAGAACCAGATTTTCAGGTTCCTTTAATGCATCCTCCGGGCTACCAGAAAGGAATTTCATGTTAAACACGTTGAATACTTCATTGTCTGCCCAGCAACCCCCATCTTGTACAATAATTCGATCTCCGATTTTGAATGTACCTTCTCCTAAACCAGTGATTTTTGTAGCAGATTCTACCTGTGGGTAGTCCTTCATCATTGTTGTGGCTAATAATTGTGGAGTGAACCTTCCACGCTCACCGTTTGCAATTCGATACATTCGGTCCACATCGGGGTAGAAGTTATCGTAGCTTCTTTCATGTGCGATATACATGAAAATCAATAAACAAGAGGCAAGCCCAATGGCCAAGCCAACGATATTAATTGCTGCGTAAGACTTTTGCTTCAGAAGTGTTCTGATAGAAATTTTTAGGTAGTTTTTAATCATTGCTATTGTGGCTAATTGTTCGAAATCGTCAAGTCCTTTTAAGTACCTCAATCGGAAAAACTTGAGCGTATTTAATCCAAATTTCCAGCGCGCCTTTCTCCCTGATCCTTCTCTATGGAATAATTCGAGTAGATCACCTTCTATCTGCTCAAGGTATCTTTCCTTGAAGAAGAATTGTAACATACTCAGTGCCCAGCCCGGAGGATTTTTTATATTCATTGAAATCCTAAAACAGTTTTCGGGATTTTGCTATAGAGTTCGTTTCGTGTTTGATGAACATATTCGATCGCTTTGGATCCGGCGGTAGTCACTTTGAATATGCGCTTTCGCCTGCCGCCACGCTCAGAACTTGCCCCTCCCATGTAAGAGGTCACAAAATCCTTTTTTTCGAGGCGATCAAGTACCGTATGTACGGCACTTATATTCACTTTTCTTCCAATTTGATCAAAAATTTCATCCATCACTTTCACTCCATAGGCATTTTCCTGGAGAATAGCCACGATCATCAGAACGAGCTCTTCCAGTTCACCCAGTTGATAAGATTTGTTGTTCATTTTCAGTACTGATTTTTGATTACTCAAGAATTCTCGTCAGACTTCTCGTTACTTTCTGAAAGGGTAATTGTTTGTTTCTTTCATAAATGTAAATGTAATCATCTTATAAGACCAAACTTATTTTAGAAGGTTGCACTCGTTGACATTTTTTGTTTTGAAATGACTGGGTTTTGTCTGTAGTTCCTTTGAGATAAAAATTGCTTTTCTCCTTCATTATCAGTAACTTATATAGCTCATCAAACCACTAACTCACTATGAATAAGTTTATCAATTGGTTGACTTCCATACAAGCTCCTGTATGGGTCGACCCGATCAGAATCATTGTTGGCAGCTTTATTTTTTACAAGGGAATCGTTTTCGCCAACAATTTTGAAAGCTTCACAGAGAACATTGCTTCAGTTGGATGGGTGTTGGTTGCCGCTCATTTAGCTCATGCGATTTTATTCATTCATTTGGTAAGTGGAATCGTATTGGCACTTGGGGCTGCAACCCGAATCATGAGCATGGTCAATATCCCCATTCTGGTGGGAGCTGTAGTTTTTAACTACCAAAACTTGCTAAACGTCGGCAATTATATGGAACTTGATCTTGCGATAATTGCACTCTTAATGTTGATTTTGACATTTTTCATGGGTGGAGGTCGTTTTTCATTGGATTACCAACGAAAAAAGAGGGAACTGAAAACCGCATAGTAGATTATTCTGAGTGTAACGTTTCTGCGGGATTCACTCTAACGGCTCGAACAATTTCATAGCTAATGGTGGCTATTGAAATGATGAGAATTGTTAAGCCTGAAATTGCTAAAATTTCCCAGGTGACTTCTATTCCGTATTCGTAGTTTTCAAGCCAACGCTTCATTACGTACCAACCTAACGGGAAAGCAACAATGAGTGAAACGGTGATGAGCTTAAGGAAATTCGAGCTTAACGAATGAAACAGATTGCTAAATGAAGCTCCTAACACTTTTCGAATACCAATTTCCTTTCTTTTTTGCTCAACCATGAAAGCGGAGAGAGCGAAAAGTCCAAGACATGCAATTACGATTGCTAGAATTGCGAAGGATGTAAAAACGATACCAGTACGCTTCACATCGTCATACATTTCTGCAAAACGTTGATCCATAAACTCGTATCGAATGGGCTGATTTGGCATAAATTGATCCCACAGGGTAGTGATTGAGGCCATGGTACCTTTCACATCATCTGAGCTCATTTTCACTGCGATCATCTGTCTTCTTCTTCCAAGAACCATCGCTAATGGCTCGATAGGGTCTGTGACTGATTCAAAATGAAAATCTTCCACCACACCAATGATATTTCTAGCATAACCATTCGTTATTCTTTTACCAAGTGGATCGTCAAATCCGAGTTGGTCCGCCATGGTTTGATTAATAATAATTGCCACAGAATCTGAGGCCATTTCTCTCGAAAAGTCTCTACCATGGACAATTTTCATTCCCATCGTCTCGATATAGTCATAGTCTACGCGCCAAAATTGAGCGCCAATTGCGACATCAATTTTCCTTCTCCCTTCAATCCAAACAGAATTTTGATCCCTTTTCATGTTTGATACTGGGAAATAGTGTGTCATGGTAGCGTTTTTGACTTGAGGCAGTTTTTTCAGTTCTTCTTTAAATGGAAATATTCGATCTTCCAATGTGTTCGTCCCTTGAATGATGGCGACTTGATCTTTATCAAATCCCAATTTTTTATTCAGAATAAAACCCATTTGACGGTTCACAACCACTGCTCCAATGATCAGAATCACGGAAGCGGCAAATTGAAAGATGACCATGCTGCTTTGCAATCCTGAGCTTTTGCTTCCCTTGCTAAGTTTCCCTTGCAATACGGCAATTGGTCTGAAAGACGATAGATAAAACGACGGATAAAGCCCAGCCAAGAATCCGATTAACAGTATGGAACCAATTATTCCAGGAACAAACCACCAGGAACTGAATGGAAAAGTCAGTGATTTATTGGCTAATTCATTGAAATAGGGGAGGCTCAGCCAAGCAATGAGGATTCCAAGGGAAAATGAGATTAAGCTCAGAACCACAGATTCAGTCAGAAATTGCATGACTAGATTTCCTCTGACGGAACCGACTACTTTTCTCAATCCAACTTCTTTGGCTCGGTTAGCAGATTTTGCAGTGGAGAGGTTAATGAAATTGATGCAGGCTAAAAGCAAGATCAAAATGGCTACAGCACCAAACATCCAGATAATTTTGATGTCTCCGTGGTTGTAGCGATCGCTGATCTCAGATGAATAAAGATGAATGTCTTCGATCGGTTGGAGTTCGAACCCGCGATAGAGTACAACTTCGTCAGCGGCTTGGTTTCCGCGGTTTCGCAAATACGTGACATAGTGTTTATCTCTTATATCGATTAACTTGTCTAACACACTTTGGTGATCTGCATCTGGCCTTAATTTGACATATGTTTCATAATTGCTGCAGCACCAGGAAGTTTGCTCACCTCTCCAAAATTCAACTCCTGCCATTGGCAGAATGAAGTCAAAGTCAAAATGTGTGTTGGAAGGTAAGGTTTCTATCACGCCGCTGATTATTCTTGGATCTTCTACATCGTCATTTAGGAAAATGGTTTTGCCAATAGGGTTGACTCCTGGAAAGTGCTTGTCCGCTTTTCGTTTTGAAATAACTAATGTTTTAGGCTGGGTCAGCGCAGTTTTTGGATCTCCTGCTACGAATGGCAGGCCGAGCATGTCGATGATTTCCTGATCAGCGTATACAAAGCGTTCTTCGAAGGTGTTTTGCGTGGCTTCAGCACTTCTGAAAAGATTACTTCCCCCAAGGTACCAGTTATAAGGAATGAGACGGCCCACAATTTCTACCTCTGGAATTTCTTCCCTCACAACTCCGGCAAACGGGGCGGTCATGGCTGGCCATTTGTTCTCGTCTCCTTTTTCATTCCACTGATTGATGACCCGATAAATTCTGTCTCCGTCCGCATAAGTTTTATCATAACTAAGTTCATCATAAAGGAACATGGAGATTAAAATGCAAGCGGCAATCCCTAAAGCAAAGCCCCCAATCTTAATGGAAGAATACATTTTATGTCGCATCATGTTTCTGATGGCGACTCTGTAGTAATTTTTGAACATCGCGTAATTATTTGAGTTATACCTTGATTTTTTTAGTGCAAACGGACGGTAAATGCTTATCACATCACGAACGAATCTGATATTGGCAATGAATCTCCCTTGCGTTTTTTCTCTCTTTTCATAGAGCTCAAACAGATCGCCTTGGACTGTTTCAATCACTTTTTCAGAGCAAAACCACTCTAGGAGCCTGTTGGCCCATTTTGGAGGATTGGGAGATTCATTCATTATTCGGCACTCAGATTAAGTCCAGGAATTTGTTTGGCAAATCGCATTCTTACTTCGTTTGCTTCGATGAGCATTTTTTGTCCTGATCCGGTTAACTGATAGAATTTCTTTCTTCTGCCACCTCTTTCTCTAGTAGCCCCGCCTTCAGATGTGGATACATATCCTTTTTCTTCCAACCGATATAATGCTGAATGTAGCGCTCCGATGCTTGGTCGTTTTCCAGTATGCTTTTCTAACATCTCTTTGATGGTTACGCCATAAGCATCATCTTTTAGCGCTCCAACAGTCAGCAAAACCAGTTCTTCAAATGCTCCAAGTTTCATAATATTTTTTATTTTATTCCTAAAATCAGAACAAATTAACAAAATATATTATTCCTAAATACAGAACAAATAGTGAAAGGTTGCACTTGGGTAAGAAAATAATTTGAATTATTTCTCTTATTTGACTTTCCAGTCGATATCAAATCTGGCCTTTAAGTAAGGCGCCAGGGGACCGAGTCCGATTGCTTCTCTGCGCTTATCCACGTTTTCCGGATCCTTAATGGGGAATGGTGATCTTACCAATTCTTCGAATTTTATTTGAGTCCCGTAGAGTTGTTCTTTTCCCTCTTCCACCAACAATCGGTCTTGCATTTTGGCGAATCGAAGTGGTTGTGCTTCTCCTTTTTCAAAAGCTTCTTTTAGCATTGGGAAATACTTGGCTCGTAGTTCATAAGAAGCGTGGTTGATAATCAGTGCAGCTCCAGCGGCAGCAATTTCTGTTACTTGGGTAGCAGTGGGCCAGCCATATTGATCGAGTAGAGGGAGCAGTTTTTCTATGTTCTGTACAACATTTTTCTCTTCCATTGCCAAAATGGGAAAGATCGAAGGCGCACTGAAATATCCTCCGTTTTGAATGTATTTTCTTCTTTCGATGTTTCCGGCGTACATAAATCCCTGATCTCGAATGATCATTCTGAAGAGTACTTTGGCAAACTTTTCATTTTGAATGGGTCCATTTGATTCTGTGTACTTGGAAACCTGATTGTTTTCAATTTGTGTCCATCGAGGATCCTCGATCAGACTTAGGAAATTCGGATCGTGAAGAACTTTTAGCGTAGAATCCTCTTTCAGACTGTGGTTTAAAAAATAAAATGCGGTATCTCGCATTTGAGACGTCCAAAGCAATGCGCAAGTGGACGCAATTTGGTAGGAGGTTGCTGTGGTTGGATTATCGACAAATGCTTGTCCATATTTTTCTAATGCTGGCATCAAAAGGCCGATGCGCTTTAGACTATCAGCTGATGCTAAATTGGATTGGGCATCAACAAAACTTATAGCTGTCAGGCAGAGGAGGCAGGAGATCACTTTTTTCATGGACCGTTTTTCTTACAATGGTAGGCGGATTGTCCGATTTTAAGTGAAAAAGTCGATAAACGACACAATCTCCAATGGATTTGACGCTATGGAATCAGCAATGAACTGTCTCCGTAACTTAAGAATCGATAGTCATTTGAAAGTGCTTCATTGTAGATCTTTCTCCAATTATCTCCAACAAATGCTGCTATAAGTAGGATTAGTGTAGAACCTGGTAAATGATAATTAGTGACCAAGCCTCTGCAAAGCTGAAACTTATATCCAGGGTAAAGAAAGATCTCTGTTTGGCCGCCAATTCTATCCAAACCATTTTTGGACATGTGGTTCAATACTGCATTCAATGATTCTGTCTTATCTACTTGGCTGAATTTGTAAGGGTCTTCTTTGTGAATAAAAAAGTCTGATTGTCCATTTAAAATCCTAACTCCGTACCAATACAAACTTTCAATTGTACGCATTGCTGTTGTACCTACAGCAATTAAATGATTTGCCTCCAAAAAATGCTCAACGTTCTGCCTTGAGATCCAAATTTTCTCATTGTGCATCGGGTGTTCTTCAATTTTTTTCGCTTTGATGGGTTGAAAAGTCCCTGCCGAAACATGCAGCGTCAAGTAATCTGTTTGTACTCCCTTTTTCTTAAGATCATCAATCACTACGTTGGTGAAATGCAGACCTGCTGTGGGAGCTGCAACTGCACCTTTCATCTTTGAATACACTGTCTGGTATCTTTCCTCATCCGATTCAGTTGCTTCCCGATTTATGTAAGGCGGGAGAGGAATTTTTCCAATTTCCACCAGCAAGTCCGAAAAAGTAATTTCATTTTCCCAATCGAAACGAACGTGATCCTTGGCGACTCTCGTCGCTTTCAGGTTTAGCTCACTGAGTTTGAGAGATGTTTTTTCTTTCCATTTTTTGGCATTTCCAATCAAGCATTTCCAAGTGGTCGATTTGGTTTCCTTCATTACTTCTTCATGAACTTTTGAAGGAGAGATTGGTTCTAGTAAGAAGATTTCGATTCGAGCTCCAGTTTCCTTGTGCATGATGATTCTCGCTGGGATCACTTTTGTGTCATTGAAAACGAGCAGAGCATCTGTCGGAACCAGATCTGAAATTTGAGTAAATGTGTGGTGAGAAATTTTACCCTGGTTATAAAAAAGAAGCTTAGAATCAGAGCGATTTTCAAGTGGATGTTTGGCTATTTTGTCATCCGGAAGATCGTATAAAAAATCATCTAATTTTAAATCCATGCTAAGGCTCGAATATACACCTTACACACTTGATTTTAAATTCCAGGCAAACACCAGTCGGGGTTCAATGAATGAACGAAAAGTCTGGTTTTTGAAAATCTCAGACGAGAATGGTGTAGCTGGAATTGGTGAGGTTGCACCAATTGAAAGATTAAGTCCTGATGTAATCGAAGATATTCCAGAGGAGCTGGACAAAGTGCAGTCAAAGTTGAAACAAGTGGAACTTTCAACAAAAGATGAGATTTGGAAAATGGTTAAATCGTTGGTTTCCAGAGAATTTCCAAGCATAAGATTTGGGTTGGAAATGGCGCTGTTCGACCTTAAAAACGGCGGGAGAAAACAGATTTTTGAAAGTGATTTATCTAAGGTGAATATTCCAATCAATGGGCTTGTTTGGATGGGAGATAAGCAATTCATGGAAGAACAGATCAAGGAAAAACTTGATCAGGGATTTCACTGTATCAAGTTGAAAATTGGAAGCCTTGATTTTGACACAGAACTCAACATCATCAAACAGCTAAGAAAAGTCTCTGAAGATCTCATCATAAGGTTGGATGCTAATGGTGCTTTCCAAACCAATGAAGTTTTGATGAAGCTTAAGCAATTGAGTAAGTTCAATGTTCATTCTATTGAACAGCCTATTCTTCCGATGCAACCAGAGGCAATGGAGATAGTCTGCACAAAAAGTGAGATTCCAATTGCATTGGATGAGGAGCTGATTTGGGTTCGTGGTGAGCGTGAACGTTTGCAACTGTTGCAGGAATTGAAACCTCAATACTTGGTTTTGAAACCGACTTTACATGGCGGGTTTTTTACAGTGAAGAATTGGATTGATTTGGCAGAAATACAAGGAATCAATTGGTGGATCACTTCTTATTTAGAATCCAATATCGGCCTAAACGCCATTGCTCAATTTGCCAGCTTATACGAAAATGAAGAACATCATGGCCTTGGTACAGGTAATCTTTACACAAATAATATTATTTCTCCGATCCAGGTAGAAAATGGTTTTTTCAAATATGCGGAAAGTTCTATCTGGGGGGACGTGGGCCTCTAGGGCCGTTTTCGAAAGGAACTCTTGCGTATTCTGGTGGACCTGTTGCTTCAAAAAATACTTTCTGTAGTTTTCTTTTTTGTTCTTCGTTGCAGATCACAATTACGTCTTTGAAAAATCGATACAACTCAGATTCTCTTCTTACACTTACATCAGCTAATTCGTTGATCAAGCTATCCATTTTGACATCATCTCCTTCGAGTAATAATTGATTAATCTGATCTTTGATCTTCTTGAATTGGCCTTGGTTTTCACGTTGGATTCTGTGATGCTTATTAGAAAACTCAATGAACTTCTCAGCTTGTTTTTGATCGAAACCGATTTCTTTTATGATAAAGGCATTGATTTCCTCAATGGGTATTCTTTCTGGTGGACCTTTACTTTTTCTCTCACCCCACATGAGTGCGATCAATGTGGCGTTTATAATCACTAAAACGATTACTGAGGCGATAATTATTTGGGCGGTGGTTTTGGTCATTTCAATATTCTTCAGTTTTCAGATTCCATTCCTTTGCAACTGATCTTATCATTTCTTTTCGTTGAGAAGTTTTGGAATTAACCAAGAGAGCAACATTTACAATGGTGAAAACAAGCATACCGGCTATGGCATACTTTGTTCGGTTCACCCAAAGTCGTTGTTCTTTTCTAAAGATCATTTTATTGGTCAATGATTCCAGGAAATCATCAGGTGCCTTGGCTTTTTCTAAATCGTCAAGACTGTTGAGAGTTAATTCAATTTCTTTATGCGTGTCAGATGTTTTCATAATAATCTCTTAGAATTTTCTGAAGATTTTGTTTTGCTCTGTGAATGAGCGATTCAATAGACGAGACACTTTTTTCCATCACCTTGCCAATTTCCTCGTACGTTAAAAACTCAACTTTTGCCAAAGTGAAGGCAGTTTGTTGCTGTTCAGGCAGTTGTTCAATGGCCTTAAACAAAATTGCTGCCCTTTGCTGGTTTTCAAGCACTACTCCCGGATGATAAAAATCAGGAGCCTTATTTTGAATCAAAGGATCTGAAATATCCTCAAGTTGAGCGGAACGCTTTTGACGCCCTTTTTTTCGAATTTCCTCCAAACATTTATTGACTGTGATCCTGTAAATCCATGTGCTCAACAAGGATTCTCCTTTGAACCTGTCCATGTGTTGATATACATGAATGAAAACTTCCTGTGACATGTCTTTAGCATCTTCCTGGTTTTTCATAAAACCCAGGCATGTATTGTAAACACGGTCCTGATTTTCTGAAACCAGCTGATGAAAGTCTTCTTCGGTCACATTGGGAGCTTGAAATTCTAAGATATGGAAACTGCCAAAAAATGATCCTATGGACTCTCAATGATTGGATGCCTTTTCATAAAAAAACTTGTTTTCTAAAACCTTTTATCTTGATGCATCGTATAATGAGGTATTATGTATTCAAGGGAATTATTAAAAGGAATTTTAAAACCCATCATTTTGAAGTTGCTCTCTGAGAACGGTAAAATGTATGGGTATGAGATGGTGCAAAAAGTGAAAGAGCTGTCTGGAGATAAGATCTTAATCAAAGAAGGTTCGCTCTATCCAGCGCTTCACGCACTCACAAGCGAAGGTATTCTTCAAACGGAATCTGTTTCTGTTGGCAATAGAACTCGGAAGTATTACAAGCTTACTTCTTCAGGAAACGGACAGGTACAGCTCGCACTGGATGAATTGCTTGATTTTGCCCAGACATTAAAAACAATTTTTGAACCTAAACCTGTAGTATCATGATAATCGATGAAGGGCAAGTCTCATTTATTAGAAGCTACTTAATGGGTAATGGTGTCTCAAATCAATCGCTGCAAGCTGATTTACTGGATCATTTTTGTTGTGTGGTTGAAGAGCAAATGGAAAGTGGACAATCGTTTGACATTTCCTTTTCTAAAGCGGTAGATCGTATCTCGCCCGAAGGTCCTGAAAAAATTCAAAAAGACTTAAATTATTTATTAACCATTAAAAAGAATATTATGCTTAGAAAGTTAGTGTATATGGCATCATACGTTAGCGTTTTGGCTGTTTTGACAGGTCTTGCGCTAAGAATACCCCAAATTTTAAGTGCGGATGCTGCTATGCTTTTGGTCATGGCAGGAATGCTACTTTTTTCCGTTTCGACAGTACCTTATTTTTTCTTTGATAGGTACCAAAAGTCTATTCGGGAATTGAAAAGCGAATAAAAAAGGGGCCTTAGCCCCTTTTTATTTGAAATGCATTTTCATTCCTTCATGTGTCGCATGAAATCCCAACTTCTCGTAAAATCGTAAAGCGTCAGGTCGCTGCTTGTCAGTAGTCAGTTGAAGTAAATGCGCGCCTCTTTCCTTGGCCCGCGAAATAGCCCATTGAAACATTTTTTCACCTAACCCTTCGCCTCTCTTATCCTTCCTGATCCGTACTGCTTCAATTTGAGATCTGGTTCCTCCTTGATACGTCAGATATTGAATAAACGACAGTTGCATTGTGCCGATTACTTCACCTTTTTCTTCAACCACGATCAGTTCCTGATTTGGATCTGAGTCGATTTGCTCGAATGCTTCTACATAAGAATTCGGAAGCGGATCTTGAAAATTCTCTCGTTTAGCGCCAAGCTCATCGTCGGCAAGCATTGCCACGATAGAAACAATATCTTCTTTAATAGCAGGACGGAAAGTCATCCTGCTAAATTAGGATCAATCGGATTTATGTCCGTGATAAACTTTCGCTACGATTCTCCAGCCACCTTCTTCAAACTTTAATAGACTTAGGTAATCCGTGTACACAAGTCTTCCTTGATTTCTTAGTTCGATTTTCACTTGAGCTGCTCCTCCTGTTACGTCCACATTCACGAAAGTTGCATCCATTACGTTCTTCTTGTCATTCGGGTCGTAATCACCGGCTTTTCTTTTTCTTGTGCCGCTTACCCAATCACTGATGCGGTATTTTCCTAATGCTTCACCTTTCGCGGAATAAATGGAAAAATCTTCATGGAAACCTTTTGCCATTGCATCTGGATCTAATGCATTAAATGCACCATTTACATAGGCTTTTGTTACTAGTTCCTTTACTGCATCAATTTCCGATTGCTTCTCTGATTTTTTAATTGCAAAAGCGAATATTGAAACACCAATTACCGTGATAAGTAATACTTTGATCGTTGCTTTCATTGTTCTGAGAATTTGATTTAAAATTTAGGTTATGATAAAGCAACGATTCTCCCCATCAAGGGTTCAGATAATCATTGAATAAGATCGAAAGTGCCAAGGCAAGTTTCTGCACTATACAATCCATTGAATTTTTCATTCATCTGATCGTATTCTGCTTGGTTGCTTTTTAAAAAGCCTTCGTAATCCTTCTTCGACATCCATCGATCGATGAGCATGTACGAATTTCCATCTGTGTTTTTCAATAGATCATGACCAAAGTAGTCATCGCATGATTCGAAGAATTTGAACCAAGCTCCGGATCTTCCATACTCTTTTTCAAATTCAGCATGGTTTGCAGCGTCCACATCATATTTCCATAGAATGCAATACATATCCTATTGAATATTAGGTTGAAGATGAAATAAAGATAATGATTTTACTTATTTGAGAAATATTGCCTTAGTTTAGAAAGCCATCAATTCATTAAAAACACGGGCTTAATTGCTGACATGACCGAACAGACGATAGAATTGATCCAACTTGGCAGTTTGTTATTTCTTTCTGCTTATCACATCATACTTTTCTTTCAAATAAGGAGGTATTACTACTTGTACCTTGGGTTATTGGGCTTAGCGATTCTGATCAGAGCCATGCTTGTCGATGACGGATCTGGTTTACTTTATCAGCTGATTCCGGCAATGGATGCTGTGACAGGGAACAGATTGCAATCGCTTACTGCTTATTCCGCGCTGGCTTTAGCTCCGATGTTTTTATACAACCTTTATCAATATCCTCGCTTTAGGAATTACATAAGATTCTTTCAGTATGAAGCTGGATTGTTTGCTGTTTCTGTTTTGATTTTTCCATGGGATATTCACTACAAGGTGTCTCACAATATTTATAACCTATCCATCATTGCTGCATTTGTTGTTGTATTGTTCATTCTATTGCGCGCGATAAAACATAAAATGGTTGGTGCTAAATCTGTTCTTTACGGTGTAGTTATAGGTTTTGCATTTATCTTTTTAGAAATCGTCAAAAGATCTGGTTTTGCCCCAAACTTTGATATTCAAGGTCCAAATCTTGTTAATACCGGAATCATTCTTATGTTTTTCTTTATGTCAATTGCCTTATCAAAGATTTACGCGCATTTGTCTCAAGAAAATGAAAAATTAAATCGTGGGCTTGAGGAAAGAGTCTCCACTCGAACGGAACAATTATCCAAGTCGAACCTCATCCAGGAAAGATTCATAAGAATTATGAGCCATGACTTTCGCGCCCCAATGGCCAGTGTTAAGTCCATGCTGGGATTGATGGAAGATGATGCAATTTCCAAAGAACAGTCGAAGGAATTGCAATCGAAAATCAAAAAGAGTCTGGATCAATCACTCGAGATGTTGGATGATTTACTGGAATGGACGAAAGCCAGTTCTCAATCCAACATAGAGTTGCTTCAAGAAAAAATAGATCTGAAAAAGGTGATTGTGGAATTGGTAGATTATTTCAATGCTACAGCTTCTGACAAGGGAATTCGATTAGAACTTGTTCCAAGTGGAGTTAGGCGAACTTTTGTCAAATCAGATGCCAACTCGATCAAAGTAGTCATTCGTAATTTGATTAGTAATGCCATAAAATTTACTGAAAAAGGCGGAAGTATCGAGGTTGGTTATAAAAGAAAAGGCCAAACCGTCGAAGTAATTATTTCAGATACGGGCATAGGAGTTCCCGAAGAAATGAAGGCCACCATTTTTGAAATGGATTCAAAAAACAAAAGGCTTGGAACCGGAAATGAGAAAAGTACTGGAGTAGGTCTAGCCCTTTGCCAAGACTTAATAAATCAGAACGGTGGAAAGATTTGGTTGGAGGAAAATTCTCCTAAAGGAACCATCTTTAAATTCACTCTCGAACACTCTTCTTAATTTTGCCACCACTCATAGAGAATCAATAACTTTCTTATTGCTATATCGTAAAGAACCCCAACGAAAACCTATCCATGAAAAAGTCGTGTTTCCTGAGTGCCATAATGGTCACTCTTTTTTCGTGTTGCATCTATGCGCAGGCCCCCAAAAAACCGCATATAGGAGAAATTCAGCAGATGCTGGAAAAATTGGATGTTTTGGGAACGGTTTTATATGTAGCCGCACATCCTGATGATGAAAACACAAGTCTGATCACCTATTTTGCCAATGAAGAACACATGCGGACAGCTTATCTGTCAGCTACTCGAGGTGATGGTGGACAAAATTTGATTGGACCGGAAATTCGTGAAGAGTTAGGACTTATTCGTACGCAGGAGCTTTTAGCAGCAAGACGAACGGATGGAGGTCGGCAATTCTTTTCACGAGCCAACGATTTCGGTTACTCCAAACACCCTGATGAGACTTTCACGATTTGGGACAGAGAGAAAGTATTGGCTGATTTTGTTTGGGTATTCAGAAATTTCCGACCTGATATAGTAGTTACTAGATTCACTACGGTTCCAGGCGTTACGCATGGTCATCATACGGCCAGTGCTATTTTGGCAGAAGAAGCTTTTAAACTCAGTGGAGATCCGAATGCATTTCCGGAACAATTGGACTACATAGATCCTTGGCAGCCAAAGAAAATCTTCTGGAATACGAGTTGGTGGTATTTTAGAAACACCGGCCAGAAAATGGATACCACCGGACTCAAAACGGTCAATATTGGAAAGTACAATCCTCGACTTGGTAAATCATATACAGAAATCTCTTCGCTGAGTAGAAGTATGCACAAAAGCCAGGGGTTTGGATCTACTGGAAGAAGAGGTGATGCGATCGAATATTTGGTTCAGCTGGATGGAGAAGAAAGCAAAGGGGTTTTTGATAATATTGAAACAAATTGGAACAGAGTTGAAGGAGCAGATGAAGTGAGCTTTTTGATTGAAAAAATGAAGGAAGAATTTAACCCTTCAAATCCTTCAGAATTGATTCCTACACTGATACTAACAAGAAAAGCAATCGAAAAAACAAACGATGAATTCTGGAAAGAAGTAAAACTGCAGGAAGTTGACGCACTTATAAAAGCAGTTTCAGGTCTCTACGTTGAACTTGTTGCTTCGCAGAACTCATATGTACCAGGCGATTCCATTGAAATTGGTTTGGAAATTGTCAATCGAAGCTCAGCTAACATGAAAGTGGAACGGGTGAAATTGAATCACTGGATCAATGAATTCGAGCTAAGTAGTCCGCTTGCTGGAAATAAGCGATTTAATACTTCTATGGAGCTAAAGCTACCAGGAAACATTCCATTCTCAACACCATACTGGTTAAGAGAAGCATCTTCATTAGGGATGTATACTGTTGAAGATCAGCTGCAAAGAGGAAAACCCGAAAATGATGCATCTATAAAAGGCAGGGTTTCAATTTCTGTTGAGGGTGAGGAAATTTCGATAGACGTCCCTGTAGTATTTAAGAGAAATGATCCGGTAGATGGTGAAGTCTATGAACCCATTGCGATCTCACCTCCAGTGATGGCCAACTTATCTTCTAAGGTATTGGTGTTTGCAGATGGTAATTCCAAAATGGTTGATGTTAGGGTAATAGCTGGTAAGAAGGAAATTGAGGGAAAACTGAGTTTGGATGCTCCCAAAGGCTGGGATATTTCTCCAAAGTCGGTTGATTATTCATTGAAGCAAAAAGGTGCTGAGCAGTTATATTCTTTTGAAATTACACCGCCGAAAAAAGCCTCTGATGGAAACATTTCAATCGCCTTAACTTATGATGGGAAAACCTATTCCAATGGATATTCCGGCATAAGCTACGATCACATTCCAAAACAAAACATTTATCCTAAAGCCACGTCGCGTGTGGTCCGTTTGGATCTTGAAAAACGAGGTGATTTGATTGGTTACATTGAAGGTGCAGGTGATGCAATTCCTGAAAATTTGACACAGATTGGTTACAAAGTAGAGTTTTTGCAGAAAGACGATGTAACACCAGAAAATCTTAAAAAATATGATGCAGTTATTTTGGGTGTTCGAGCTTTGAACACGGTTAGTTGGCTTGCCTATAAAAACACTGAACTCTTCAAATATGTGCAAGAAGGAGGCACGCTTATCAATCAATACAATACCAGCCACCGATTAGTGACCAAGGAAATTGCACCATATGCACTAAAACTTTCACGAGACAGAGTCACCGTAGAAGAAGCTCCTGTTGAGATTTTAGCTAAAGAACATCCGGCAATACTTGGACCGAACAAGATCACAAGTTCTGACTTTAAGGATTGGGTTCAAGAAAGAGGGCTTTATTTTCCCAACGAATGGTCAGAAGAGTTTACACCGATCCTTAGCAGCAATGATCCGGGAGAAACACCCAAAAAAGGAGGCTTACTTGTCGCTGAATATGGAGAGGGTCACTATGTATATTCTGGATACTCCTGGTTTAGAAATTTGCCAGCAGGTGTCCCGGGAGCCTACCGCTTATTCGTCAATTTAATATCACTAGGAAATGACTGAACTGATTTCGGAAAAGAATATTGACAAACCACCACTCTTCAAAAAGTGGAGATACCTATACCTCCTCGTTGTGGTGTGGCTCGTCTTTATGATCACGATGTTCACCGTTTTTAGCACATCTTATTAAATGAATACACTCGATCTGATTGTACTTTTCGGTACACTATTATTCATTGTATTTTACGGGGTTTGGAAAACAAGAGGTCAGCGAAACATTGAAGCCTACCTTCTTGGTGGTAATTCCATGAAATGGAGTACGATTGGGCTTTCTGTGATGGCAACACAAGCGAGTGCAATCACCTTTATCTCCACTCCAGGGCAGGCATATGACAGTGGAATGGGGTTCGTCCAGAATTATTTTGGCCTGCCGATAGCGCTGATTGTCGTATCAGCCATTTTCATTCCGATTTACTACCGATTAAAGGTTTTTACCGCGTACGAGTTCCTAGAGTCACGGTTTGATAAGAAAACACGATTGCTTGGAGCCTTTTTGTTTCTTGTACAAAGAGGACTTGCGGCTGGTATCACCATTTACGCACCAGCAATCATCATTTCTTCCATTTTGCAATGGGATCTCACACTCACCATCTTATGTACTGGCGTTCTTGTGATCATCTACACCGTATCAGGAGGAACTAAAGCTGTTTCCATAACGCAGAAACAGCAGATGGCTGTGATTATGGGCGGAATGTTTGCCGCATTTTTCATGATCGTCGGATACATTTCAGATTATACCACGTTTGGTGGAGCGTTAGAGATAGCTGGAAATCTAGGGAAACTCGAGGTGGTAAACCTGGATTTTGATTTGACCGAGCGATACACGATTTGGTCTGGTTTGACTGGAGGTTTGTTTCTTTCACTTTCGTATTTCGGAACGGACCAATCTCAGGTACAGAGATACCTGGGCGGAACAAGTGCTGCTGAGAGTAGAATGGGACTCATGTTCAACGCCATTCTAAAAATTCCAATGCAATTCTTCATCCTTTTGACGGGAGTAATGGTGTATATTTTTTACATCTTTTACCAGCCACCCATGCACTTTAAGGAAACCTCTGTTGAGATTGTAAAAGAATCTCAATACTATGAAGAATATCAAGAGTTGGATAGTGAATACGCACTGGCAAATGACAAACGGAAAGCAGCAGCTTTGAAAATAGCAGCGGGTGATCTATCAGAATATGACGAAAAGCTGTTTACTGAGCAGTTGGTAGATGCGGATCAGGAAACACTTGCCATCCGAGAAAGAGCTAAGGAAATCATTACAAAGGCAGACAATTCGTTAAAAACCAAGGACTCTGATTATGTCTTTCTAACCTTTGTGATTACCTACCTACCACATGGTTTAATTGGTTTGTTGATTGCGGTTATCTTTTCAGCGGCTATGTCTTCCACCTCATCTGAGCTTAATGCGTTAGCCTCAACGACTTCCGTGGACTTTTATAAACGAATTATAAAAGAAGATGGAACTCCAAAACATTATTTGAACGTCTCCAAAGGGCTGACTTTTGCGTGGGGCGTCTTGGCGATCTTATTTGCCATTCTAGCCAAGAACTCGGAAAATCTAATTGAAGCAGTTAATATCATTGGATCTATATTTTATGGAACTGTACTGGGAATATTCCTGGTGGCATTCTTTATGAAATGGGTAAATGGGACAGCCGTTTTCTTGTCGGCAATAATTGCTCAAGCCGGCGTGATTGTCGTACATTTCGTAACAGAAGCAGGATATTTTGAGCTAGGTTATTTATGGTACAATGTAATTGGATGTGGAGGTACCATGCTTCTGAGCTTGATCTTTCAATTGTTTTCGCGTAACAAAAAAAGCGTGAGTTAAGACCCACGCTTTAAAATTCATTAGTTGGGATTTCTTATTTTCCTTTCACTTGAGCGATCAGATCTTCATTTCTCTTGACATATCCGAAATCTCCAGCCTCATTATTTTTAGCTTTTTCCATGGAATCCTCAGCCGCCGCAATGGCTTCTTTCTTTTTGCCCATTTTAGCTAGGATTTGAGCCTTAGTATGAACTTGCCAGAACTGATTGGAATTTTCGCCAATAGCCAGGTAAAGATTCATCCATTCAAGCGCCTGCTCTAGATCTCTTCCAGTAGTAAAGTAATAATTTGCGGCAGCTACATAATTCTGCGGACGAACTTGAGTTTTTGCAGCAATATCCTTCATCACTGTTTCATCAAAGTTAACCTCGATTGGTACTTTAAATGAAGAGTTCTCCCATGCAAAGTGAATGTTGGCTGTGGTATTGTCTGCAGAAATATCGGAAATCTGGAAGCTCATTCGCTCAACAGAATTGTTAAGCTTCATGGTCTTTACAGTTGCCTTCGCAGCTACATTTTCTTCCTTGAAGTTGTTCATGTTTCCACCGATGTTCTCCGTGTGAAGCATTACTTGCCAATCATCTCCAGGGATAGAAACAATTTGGTATTTTCCAGCTTCAACATCCTGTCCACCAAATTTAACGTCCGTGCTGAAGGTGATAAATGTTCCAGCATTTGCTCCGGTTCTCCAAAGCGTCCCGAACGGTTGTAAGAAATCATCTCCAGCTCCGAAGATTTGTCTTCCTTTTACACCAGGTCTGAAGTAATCAATCGTTACCTCAGTGAGGCCAACAGTTGAGCCAACGGATCCTGCCGGACTAGGGGCTGGAGTTTGGATTTGCGCATTGGCTCCAAAAGAAACCAAAATGCACAATGCAATTAGTTTTGTGAATCGTCTTTTCATGTTTTTGAAGTTTGTGAAATGGGTCATTTAGTATGCATTAATCATATTCTAGTTCACCAGGATCAATGATTAAAGGCCATTATGTTCATTTCAATGTTGTTAAGGTTTTATGAAGTTCGAAATTAATACATCTCTGTACGAAAAAATCGATCGTTCGTTCTATGAAAGAACAGATGTTGTGGAGGTGGCCAAAGATTTACTGGGAAAATATCTGGTCTCAAAGCTTAACAATGAGATCACCATTGGTATGATTGTTGAAACAGAGGCCTATTGTGGAAGAAATGATAAGGCTTGTCATGCAAATAACAAGCGAACGCCAAGAACAGAGGTGATGTATGGTAGTGGAGGTCATACTTATGTGTATCTTTGTTATGGAATCCATCATTTATTCAATGTTGTCACCAATATAGAGGGGATGGCAGATGCAGTTTTGGTTCGTGCACTGGAGCCTATTGATGGAATAGAGGCGATGCAAAATAGAAGAGGAAATAAAACGGACAATCTCACCAAAGGTCCGGGAGTGCTTTCACAAGCTATGGGTATACGATCAAGTATGACAGGACTTGATTTACTTGGAGATAAAATATGGTTATCTCATGGCAAGAAAATAGATTTTGATATTGAAACAGATACCAGAATAGGAGTTGAATATGCACAAGAAGATGCACTTAGACCATGGCGTTTTTATATAAAGGGAAACAAATATGTGAGCAAAATAAAAAGAGCCCGGTTGGATTAAGACCGGGCTCCACAAACTTTTATCCAGTTAGCTGGTGTATAAAGTTTGTATGTCAACCAACTCTCATAATAGAGAATTTACCAATACAATAATATATGTAAATAGTACTATTTGCAAGAAAAAATATAAAAAAAATCAAATTAATTAGTTGAAAAATCATATTACCACCATATTGATCGCCAGCATATGTTTTTTTTATTCGCCATTGAGAGCACAAATTCAGTTTTCAGGAGAACCTATCGACTTATTGGGACTAAATACTGCCGAAGGGGAAAACTTCTTGGTTCTTAACCCGCACAAGAAGATGATGGCCTTCTCCAGAGAGGGAAGCGAAACAGGACTTTCAGAAGCAGAATATACAGAACAATTCTACCAGGCCTTCGATTCGTCATGGCTTCCTCCAAGAATTTTTACTAATTGGAGTCAGGAAAATGGAATGTTTAGTCCCATTGGATTTGATGCAGAAGGAAATGAATATTTTAATGAAGTATCCTATTTCCAGGGAGTTTATACAGGTAAAGTATCCAAATTCTTGAGCGATGGTGGAGTTGCCTACATCGAAGTTCCATTTCTAAACAGCAAATCAGCTCATCAAAGTGGGTGCTTATCCAAAGATGGTAGATACATGATCATAAGTATGGAATCCAATTATACCTATGGAGTTGAGGATTTATACATGGTTGAAAGAAAATCAAACATGGAATGGAAAGGCCCGATCAATCTTGGCGGACAGGTCAATTCGGAATATCAAGAAATCACTCCGTACCTGGCACCAGATAACCGAACGTTATTTTTTGCTACAAACGGAAGAGCCGGAGAAGGGAGTTTCGATATTTATTATTCCAGACGATTGGATGATTCATGGCGGAATTGGTCTACACCGGTTAACGTCGGAGCTCCAGTCAACACTTCAGGAGCAGAAACCTCCTTTTCTTTTTTAGCCGGTGATGAATGGGCCTATTATGTCAGTTCACGAAACAGCGACGGCTATGGAGACATGTATAAAATCAAGATCAAGGCCGACATTGAAGAAGACACGGCCACAGTAGAAGAAGAGGAACCTGTTATAACATCAGTAGAAAATGTGATTAAGCTGCAGATAGTTGATAAGAAAACCGAGCTTCCAATATGGTCTGAGTTGATTTCTGAAAATAACACCAGGGCAAGCGCAGTGGGATCATTTGTAATAGAAGAATTGACAAACGAAGAAGTAGAAATAAAATCGCAAGGATACCTCCCGATTAATTTGGTTTTGAATTCAGATTTGAAAATTGGAGAAAACGTCATTCCATTGGAACCTGTGACCGTTGGATCGACAATCACACTCAACCATGTCCTTTTCTTACGCGGTACTTCAAAGATGATTACCGGATCACAAAAAGAGCTCGATCTGGTGGTTGAAATGATGAATGATAATCCTTCTATCAAGATTTTACTTAAAGGACATACCGACAATCAAGGCGATCCGGTATTGAACCTTAAGCTTTCGGAAGAACGGGTGAAGGAAGTCAAAAAATATTTGACCAGCGAAGGAGTCAGTGCGTACCGAATTAGAAGTATAGGCTATGGTGGAAACGCTCCAATAGCCAGTAACGAAACCGAGGAAACACGAAAGCTAAATCGACGTGTAGAATTTGAGGTAGTAGAAAACTAGCTCCTAATTCTTCAAATGTTTAGCTAAAAATTCCAGCGAACTAGACCTGGCATCATCTCTTTGGGACGTTTCATTCAAATCAAAGCTGTGACCCACATTCGGATATAAATTCAAGTTAACATCAGCACCTTTTGCTTTGAGTAGCTCGAAGGCGCAAAGTGTGTTTTCAGTTAAATAACCATCTCCGGGAACCTGATACAAAAGGGGTGCATAATTGTAGTAGATGTAATCCGTATCTTCAACACATGGCCCATTTCCCCAGTAATTATTCCCATTTGAGCCACCGTAGTAAACCACTCCACATGAAAAGGTTTTTTCCCGAACAGTTGAATCAGGTGACAAAATGCCATCTTCAGGTCCATACCTCACACCTCCAAATGATTGAGTTAGATGTAATAAAAGTCAATAAGTCTCCTGGTTATGAAAAGTTGAAAACAGTATCCATAAAAGGAGAGATATTTTTACCAGGAAAATTTGCCATAAAAGACAAAAAAGAACGTATTTCTGATCTTGTTAAAAAAGCTGGTGGATTAAAAGAAACAGCTTTTATTGAAGGTGCTCTGCTAATTCGGCCATCTTTAAGAAATGATGATTATGATGTTGCTCAAGATGAAACGATGGAATTACAGGAGGAGCGGCTTCCTCGTTTGTTAGATGAAGAATATACCCCTGAAGAGTTGGTTTCCATTGATCTTGAAAAGATTTTGAACAATCCTCGAGGAAATAATGATCTTATTCTCCTTGAAGGTGATGTAGTTATTATACCGCAATTTCAAGGCACTGTTCGACTTGTTGGAGAGACATTACATCCTGCCGTTTTGCCTTATGATTCTACATGGAGGATGAAAGATTATGTAGAAGCCGCCGGTGGGTTTACAGAGAATGCAAAACCTTCCAAAGTTCACACAGTGAATTACAATGGAAAAGCAAACAGTACTAGGAAAATATTATGGATAAATAAATACCCAAAGGTTCACCCAGGAAGTGAAATCATTATCCCAAGAAAGATAGAAAAGCAAAAACGTGATTTCAGAGAATTTTGGGGAGTAATTAGCTCTACATTAGGTCTTGCCTACATCTTAAGTCGCCTTTAACTAAAATCCTTCGGCATAATTATCACCTCTTGTGTAATCCGCCCCGCCTTCGAGTTTCCCATCCTCTCTAACCAAAATACAATCCATTCGTCCCATTGAATTACGGAACTCAATGACGTGCCTCATACCCTCTAGTTCTTCGATAATTGATTGATCAACACCATCTTTTTCAATGAGGATGCGATCAGGCAACCACTGGCTATGAATTCGTTTTGCATTTACGGCATCCTGCATACTCATCCCATGATCAATGACATTCATGATCACTTGAAAAACACTGGTGATAATGGTTGATCCGCCTGGAGTACCAACAACCATTTTCAACTTGCCATCTTTTTCAACCATAGTAGGAGTCATGCTGCTTAGCATACGCTTCTCGGGAACGATTGCATTTGCTTCTCCACCTACTAGACCGAATTGATTTGGAACGCCAGGTTTCGAACTGAAGTCATCCATTTCATTATTCAAAAAGAAACCAGCTCCCCTTACATATACCTTACACCCAAAAAAACTATTAAGTGTTGTTGTAATGGCAACAGCATTTCCTTCCGAATCCACTACTGAGAAATGAGTAGTTTCAACACTTTCTATCACATCTACGGCTCCTTCCTTGATTTCCTGAGAATCGGTTTTTTCATTTTTCTTGATAGTTGAAAAGCGGTCCTTGTTGTATTTCTCATCTAACAACATCTGTAACGGAACATCATAAAAATCGGGATCTCCAAGATGAGTGGCTCGATCGGCGTACACCCGGCGTTCGAGTTCAGTTTTGATGTGTAGGGTCTCTTTGGTATTGTGGCCCATTGAACCAATGTTATAAGCCTCTGCACCTTGAAGCAATTGGATAACGGCAACACCACCACTTGATGGAGGAGGCATGGAGATTATTTTATGATTTCTATAGGTACCTTGGATTGGATCTCTCCATTTTGCTTTATAATTCAAGAGATCTTCTTTCGAAATTAGCCCGCCTCCGCGTTGCATTTCTTTAGCAATTTGGTCTGCTACGATTCCATCATAAAAACCATCTCTTCCTCTGTCTCTTATTTGTGTCAGCGTTGAAGCTAATTCCGTATATCTAATTGAATCTCCTGCTTGCCATCCTCCTTCATTTATAAGAAAGAAGTCTTCACCATTGACAGCAATAAGGTCTTCACTTTTTTGGTTCAATTGATAAGCCGCGTCTTCAGTCAATACATAACCAAAATATGCCAGATTAATCGCAGGTTGTATCAGATCTGCCATTGGTTTGGAACCAAACCTTTCATGTAATTGGAACATTCCATCAACCGATCCGGGTACGCCGGCTGCAAGATGACCTCTGGTGCTAAGGTTTGGAATTATATCTCCGTTTTCATCAAGATACATGTCACGACCTGATCCTGCTGGAGCTTTTTCTCTGAAGTCTAATGAACCAAATTCTCCATCATTCATTCTGTAAAGTGCAAAACCACCACCACCGATGTTTCCTGCGCGGGGAAATACTACCGCCAGCGCAAATTGTACCGCAATGGCCGCATCAACGGCATTTCCACCATTCTTTAAAATTTCAACTCCAACTTTTGTTGCAAGTGGATGAGCTGAAGATACCATTGCACTTTCCCCGAGAGGCCCCGTTTCAGGTGTTTTTGGTTGAATCGTTTTTTGGTTCGTCTGACACCCGAGGATGAAAATAGTGAGGAGCAGTATCGTAATTTTTTTCATATAATGCTAGGATTTCATTTTAACAGTTTTGGTTCTCTTTTTCCTTCGATCTTTTTTTTGATCATAGGGAAACCAATGTTTTTTTGGCTTAACCACAGTAACAGTGTTTCCCCTTTGGCATCCGGTGAATAGGATTCCTGACAGAAGGAAAACAAAGCCAAAAAGTAATTTTCTAATCATAAAGAGTTAAAACTATACAACGAATTTTAAATAGAAACTTTTGAGATAACAAACCCTTATTTACTATAAATGTTACCCAGAGTAAATCGGTTTTCATAAGTGACTAATTTTCAATTAGAAGATCAACAAATAATCAAGGATTACTAGCAATAAAATTTTGGTTGTTACGGGATAATTTGTAAATTTTCTCCCCGATTTAAAAAAACCTGATCCAGCTGATGAAGAACGTGTCTGAAACCTCCAAAGAAATTGAAGTACCAAAAGGATATAGAAAGTATAGTTTAAAAGGGGTGAATCACCCGATAATCGCGAGGAAAGGCGGACCGACTGCCAAACAAATAAAGACAAAAGCTTCTTACAAAGAGCTGAGAAATAATCAGAAAGAATTTGGAGTAGCCTCACAGATGGCTAAAACATTGAGGCAGTCGCTTTCAGAGGGAATGTCTGAGATCTGCGAAACCTACATTTCCGGAAAGTTGACAGCCCAATTTAGGAATTTAGCGAAGATGGAAGAAGGCAAGACCGGAACCCGTCCTTTGTTCCTGAGTAAACATGGTCATATACTCAATGGATTTGAGTTCAATTCTTCCGCACCGTACGAGAAAATATTCGGAGCTAAGTATTTTGTAAAGCCAGGATCTCAACGTGGACAGGTCATTTTACATTTTCCAGCTTTTATTCCAGCGAAAACCTTCAAACATCCAAAAGAATCCACCAACTTTAAGATTACTGCTAGACTGATTGCATTGTCGGATTACCAGTTTGACCAATCAAGTCAGGGCTACAAGCCAGTGAATAAAGACTTGCACGGAAAGTTTGGTACTTATGAAAGTGCTATGCTGCCTTTGTTAAAGATTCCAACTGAGCCGATGACGGGCATGGTGTCTATCGATGACCGAATCATTCCAGAAGGAACGGGTCTTTTCTTGGTGATGGCAGTAAGTTTTTACAAGTATGAGTCGGGTAAATTCGTTCACCTCAATAAGGGAAGCGGAATGCAGATCCAACGAGTTCTTTAGCAACCATACTTCCTTTTTTTGCGTTTGGGAACACACTACCCAGACCGAATGAAATTCTTATTTAGCTTTTCTCTAATTCTTTTATCGCTATTTCTTTTTGCTCAAGATGATTTTGATCTTGCGAGGAAGTATTTCTCTGAAAACAAGATAGATTCTGCGCGTTACCACATCAATAAATCCTTGCGAAGGAATCCGCAACCAGACGATTACTTTCTTAGCGGACTTATACACGAGCAAGAAAATAAAAGTCTTCGAGCGTTGGCGGATTATGAGGCAGTGGTAAAAGTGGAGTCCAATAACCTGGAAGCTTATTTTCAGAAAGGGATGATTTACTACAATTCTGCAAGTTCAGAGCAGGCGATTAAAGATTTCACTTACGTTATAGAGAATTACAAGAATTCGAATACGAATGCAGTGTATTTTGGCAATGATCCATTCGGGAAGAAAGGTACATTTATGACTTCTCTTCAGTCAATGGTTGGAACTGTTTATCAGTACAGGGGGATGGCCTACCAAAAAATGAGTGAGAATGACTTGGCACTTTTAGATTTCAACAAATCATTTGAGTTTGACACATTAGCAGATTTTTATATCAATCGATCTCAACTCCATTCAAATATGGGGAACGAACGATTGGCGATAAATGATTTGAAGAGTGCTTTGGAGTTAGAACCGGAAAGTTATCTAGCATGGTATAATCTTGCGCTTCTTGACGAAACTGCTAAACTCCCTAATTACCTTTTGCAGGATGAAGAATTTTCTCCAATGCTTAACCTGCTAGGTGCCAATGCCTATGAAAGTGGTGATTATGCACTTGCTACGAATTACTTGACGAAGGCAATTGAAAACAATTCAGAAGAAGAACTTGCCTATTTAAACAGAGGTAAAGCACTCTTGAAAACCGGAGCTTTTCGACAAGCACGTGCTGATTTCCTGAAGGCACTTCAGATTAACTCAAGCAATTTTGAGGTTTTCTTTCTTATCGGAAATTCTTTTTTCTATGAAGAGAATTTTGAAGATGCCATAGGGTTTTATGAAAGGTATTTATCCGTTGATCAGGGATATAAAAATGTTTGGTACAATGCGGCTATGGCTTATTTAAGTACCGGAAAAAATGAAAGAGCATGTGAATGTCTAAAGAAATCAGAGGCGCTTGGGATGGAATTGGCTTCACAACAGATAGAGAAACATTGCGAAACGCAATAGGCTCATTTTCAATACCTTTGCCTAATGGCAAAAACCCCTTTGAAAATAGATATGCACACGCATATCATTCCTAAAGAGATCCCAAATTTTGCTGAGAAATTTGGATATGGAGATTTTATTTCCTTGCTACATCATAAACCTGGAGCTGCCAGGATGATGAAAGGAGATAAATTTTTCAGGGAGATTCAAGCAAACTGCTGGGATGAATCCGCAAGGATAGAAGAGTATAAAGCTTTTGAAACAAAGGTTCAGGTTATATGCACAATCCCCGTGATGTTCAGCTATTGGGCAGAACCCGATAATTGCTTAGAACTTTCTGTTTTCTTGAATGATCACATTGCCGAAGTAGTTGCTGATCATCCAAACCATTATTTGGGTTTAGGAACTGTTCCTATGCAAGATCCAGAATTGGCAATCAAGGAGCTCGAGAGATGTAAGGAATTAGGTATGCCGGGAGTTCAGATCGGATCCAATATCAATAACCAAAACCTAAGCAAACCGATGTTCTTGGAATTCTTTCAGGCATGTGAAAGTTTAGGTATGGCAGTTTTGGTTCACCCATGGGAAATGATGGGAAGAGAATACATGGAGAAATATTGGCTGCCTTGGTTGGTAGGCATGCCTGCTGAGACTGCACGGGCAGCTGCTTCAATGATATTTGGTGGAGTTTTTGAGAAATGTCCAAAACTGAGAGTATGCTTTGCCCATGCTGCTGGTTCTTTATTGGCCACAATCGGTAGGTTAGAGCACGGTTACAACTGCCGCCCTGACCTGGTTGCGGTTCATAATGATGTGAATCCAAGAGAATACTTGGGCAAGTTTTGGGTAGATAGTATTACACATGATGCTGACTATTTAAAATATGTCATTGACCTTATTGGATCGGATAAAATATGTTTGGGTTCTGATTATCCATTTCCTTTGGGTGATCTTGAAATTGGCAGATTTATAGAAGAAATGAACTTGCCACAAGAAGATTTGGATAACATATTTTATCAATCTACACTCGACTGGCTAGGACTCAGCAAGAAGAAAGACAAGAAAATTATTGACTCACTTTTTGAGAAAAACTAGGCAGACTTTTGCATATAGTCATTCAGAGATTTCATGGCCATTTTACTGACTTTACTTTGAAGAAAAGAAGTCCAACCCAATAGTTTTCCAGGGGTTCCAAGTGCCATCGAACTCCATCTCCAGAAATTGAAATTATCTGTATGTTTTTTGATTAAGCCATCTTCGAATTCCATCGTTGCATGGATAATATTATGCACCTGGTTGCCTGTTTTTGAGAAAGGATATTTAGCCTCCCACGTACACTGACCCAACCTATCATCAGCAACGACCGAATGATATTCGATTTCCAGAATGCCTTTTGATCTCTCAATCAGCATCGCCCACATCGCTTTCACTTCTTCCGCATTTAAATTTTTAAAGGCAGGATCACTAAATGTGGCATCCGGATGATAGCAATTGCCCATTGCTACAGGATCAAGTTTGATGAAGGCTTCATAGAAGGTTTCTATTATTTCTTTGCTCATAAATGATTCTGAATTATGTGTTTCATTACTTTTTGTAGGCCTGTGGAAGCTTCTTCTTCATAAAGGAACATATTCTCTGTAGATCGAACTTCTGGTAGCTTAGGATCCACAATATATTTAGGAACAGAAGGAGAAATAAAATCTAATAAGCCTGCAGCCGGGTAAACAACTAATGATGTGCCTGCTACTATAAAAATGTCTGCAGAGGTTGCTTCAATGATTGCCGGCTCCATCATTGGAACTGCTTCTCCAAACCAGACAATATGTGGTCGCAACTGAGATCCTTTTTCACATTTATCCCCTTCTTTCAACTCCCAACCCTCGATATCATACACCAGTGAAGGGTCTAGTGTGCTTCTTGATTTATTGAGTTGACCATGTAGATGCAGCACTTGTTTGCTTCCTGCTTGTTCGTGAAGATTATCTACATTTTGGGTTACGATGGATACTTGAAAATGATTTTGTAGTTCCGTCAACACTAGATGACCATCATTTGGCTTGACTGATAATGCCTGCTTTCTCCGTTGATTATAGAACTCCAAAACGAGTGCGCGATCTCTTTGCCAGGCTTCTGGAGTAGCGACTTCCATCACATCATGACCCTCCCATAGTCCCCCTGAATCTCTGAAAGTTTTAAGTCCACTTTCTGCACTAATACCAGCACCGGTAAGCACTACAATTTTTTTCACAATGACTCCTTTTTTGGGGTTTTGATTAACTGAAAATAGCCAATTACGTTTATTATAACTTATATAATACTATTTAAACAATTTAAAATTCTCAAAATGAAAAAACAATTACTACTAATGACCATGTTTGTATTGTCTTTAACTATTGTTAAAGCACAAACTGAAGAAGGAGGCTGGTTAGCAGGAGCTTCTTCTAATTTGTCTTTTTCATCCACGAGCATTGATGGTGTGGATGACAATCGTTCAAGTTTCAATTTATCTACGAGGGGAGGGTATTTTTTTATAGATAACCTTGTAGGTGGGTTAACACTTGGACTATCTTCATCGAAGCAAGGTGATTTTAAAACCTCATCAACGACAATTGGTCCTTTTGCACGTTACTATGTGAATGGCACTTTTTATGTGGGAGCGGGATATACTGCAGTGAGTGGTGAGACGGAGAGTGGATCAACAACGGTATCTGATTTCAGTGGAGGTAATTTGCTTCTGGAAGCCGGTTATCCTATTTGGATTGTAGATAGTGTAGCAGTAGAACCAGGGATTAGTTACACCTCCGGTACAGGTGATATCAATTCTTCCATTTTTGCAGTAGCCGTGGGTTTCAACATTTATCTACGTTAAAAGCATCCTTCGTAAACAATTTGGAATTTCCTTAAATGTTAACAACGCTGCGCTTAAAACTTAACTAAATCGGGACACCTCAGCCGAGAATCTTCGTTCGGATTAAATGTTAGGTAAAATCGATTGAACTTACTAAAGTTAGCAGCACTTTACATTTTTGGTTATAAATAGAAGTGCGACCCCTCACAATGTGAGGGGTTTTTATTTGTATCTAGATGACTACATCATCGGTATTTTACATTTCCATCTAGTCCAACTGAACGACTTTATTTATTTTCACTCGCGCTAAATCTGATTCAAAATCAGCATGAAGAAAACGATCCTAATCGCAACGGAAAAACCTTTTGCTAGGAAGGCAATTAAGAAAGTCCAGAAAATCATCAGACATGTAGATGATTTCGATTTGAAGTTATTGGAGCGCTACAACAATGTCGATGAATTCAAGGAAGCTATTTCGAATGTTTCTGCACTGGTTGTAAGAAGCGACAAGGTTTCTCAAGACATCATTGGGTCAGCCAAAAAATTGAAAGTTGTTGTTCGAGCTGGTGCCGGTTATGACAACATTGATGTAGACGCAGCTACGAAGCGAAAAATAATTGTGATGAATACTCCTGGCCAAAATTCAAATGGAGTGGCAGAGCTGGCCTTTGGCCTAATGCTTGGACTGATTCGGAGAAAGTATCTCGGTGGACCAGGAACGGAGCTTAAAGGGAAGAGTATTGGTTTGCACGGTTTTGGACATATTGGAAAATGTATGGCCCAGATTGCTAAAGGATTTGATATGAAGGTGTTTGCATACGATCCTTATGTAGATTCCAAGGTCATGAAAGAACATGCAGTAAAAGCCTGTAAGTCAGCAGAAGATTTATATAAAAAGGTCAACTTCGTTTCCCTAAATATCCCGGTAAATGAAAAAACAGAACGAAGTATTAATTATCGACTTTTATCCAAAATGAAAAAACGAGCCGTTTTGATCAACACGGCCAGAAAGGATCTAATTGATGAAAAGGGTTTGATGCGAATCATGTCAGAGCGATCAGAACTCATGTATGCTTCTGATATTGCCCCCAAGTGGAAGGTTGAAATGGAAGAGAAATTTCCTATGCGGACGCTTTTCACTACTAAGAAAATGGGAGCTCAAACAGTGGAAGCTAATCTGAACTCACTAGTGGCTTCTGTCACCCAGATCATTGATTTTTTCGAAAAAGGAGATACGACTTATCAGGTGAACGGTTAGAACTATGCCTATTTAATCCTCCGGTCTTCTTCTTTGATCGGAAGATCATTTATGCTTGCGAATCTTTTTCTCATGAGTCCGCTCTCATCAAATTCCCAGTTTTCATTTCCATAGGCTCGAAACCAATTTCCATCATTGTCATGATACTCATATTCGAAACGAACAGCGATCCGATTGTCACGATAAGTCCAAAGTTCTTTCTTAAGTCGGTAATCGAGTTCCTTGTTCCATTTATCAGTTAAGAAAGCTTTGACTTCTTCCCGTCCATTGATGAATTGATCTCTGTTTCTCCATTCAGTATCGATGGTATAGGCCATGCATACTTTTTCAGGATCCTTTGTGTTCCAGGCGTCTTCGGCCATTTGAATTTTTTGAGTAGCCGTTTCCAAATTGAAAGGAGGGAAGGGAGGTTTTTGTTCCATGATGAGTTCTAACTTGAGTTTGGAACTAAACTACCTACTTCATCTCTGGAAGCGAAAAACCATTTGTCCGCCTTACATCAAACAATCAGAATATTCACTATAGATTAGAATTATTCAGTCAGTGTGACCGATCGTTCTACACTGTTGAATGGCCCTTCGATTGGATTTCCTTCCGAATCAATCAGCTCTAATTTGATATTCACTTCACCCAATGGTAAGCCCTCAATGTAGTAAGGTGCCCATTCATCGATCATGAATTCTTTACCATTAACAGTAGCTCGTACTTTGTTTCCTTCTGGTGAAATGGTCGTGTTTAACAAATAGAAATCAAGCATCAATTTCTTGGTGTCCTCTCCAGCATAGCTGCCTTTTGGACGACTGTAGAAAAGGTGAGGGGCTGAAAGATCTGCTTCAACAACTCCAGCATCACCAACATTTAAATTCTCAATATGATAAGCTCCTTCGCTTTTTACACTTTCATGGTAGGATCTGGACAAGAATGCAAGCACCACATAGTTGCCATCTTCTAATTGATTTGAGACTCCAGGCATGTAGTGTGCCGAATATGGTCCATTATTTACAATGAAATGAATGTGCTGACCTTTTCCAGAGTTGGCGATTCCTCTGGTGGCAGCATCTTCTGTTTGAGCTCCTAATTCATATCCAGCAACATCGAAACTATAATTCACAGAATTGGATGAATCGTTTGGTTCAATGCTCACATCGGTTTTTGTCAAGGTTGCATCTGGAAATTGAGGTGAAGCAGGTGCCTTGGTCAAAGTAATCGCTGGACCAATGGTTTGGGTGTCGCTCGAAGATTTTTCTCCGGAATTTTGGGAAGAGGTACAAGCAACAGCAATTGAAAGTATAAGTATAAAGGTTAGATTTTTCATTTCTTTGGTTGTTATGGTGGGTTAAAGATAAAAAAGCCCGCAGCAAAGCGCGGGCTTTTTTATCATATTCGTTTCAATTTTATTCAATCACAATTGGTTGAGAATCTGTGTATCCGAATAGCTCATCCAAAGAGACTTCCGTGATACTTCCGTATTCGCGAAGTGCACGAAAATCGATTTTGTCTCTAGAGCCAACCAACACAGTTACAAACTTGTTGTCTTTGATATATTTTTCGTGGAAATTCATGAGGTTGTCAAATTCCATTGATTTCACCTGATTGTAAATATCTTCTCTAACATCATATTCCAATCCTCTGTCTTGAGCACCAATGTAGTTCCACAATACACGTGATCCTGTTACACGCTCACTTTCTATCTTATTGAGAATAGCTTCTTTAGCAATATCAAATGCCTCAGGAGATTCTGGCATATTATTCAAGAGATCCATCATGGCATTCATAGCTTCAGCTTGCTTATCTGCCTGAGTTCCAACATATGCGAACAAGTAATTTGCTTTATCCTTTTTGGAAGGTTGAGAATAACTTGAGAAAACCGAGTAGGCCAAGCCTTGCGCCTCACGAATTTCCTGGAAAACAATACTGTTCATTCCACCGCCAAAATATTCATTGAACATTCGAACGGCTGGTGCATTTTCCGAATCGTAATTTTCACTCTTGGCAAGGAAAACAATTTCCGTTTGCACCATGTCGTAGTTCGTCCAAAATACTTTTGGTTGATCAATCTCCAGTTCAGGATATTCCTTTAATTGTGGGATCTCATTGAATTCAGCCGGTACGGGATGATAGTTAGCAAGGAATGTGCTCACTTCATCATTTTTCCTTGGTCCATAGTACAGGATTCGATGTGGGAGCTTTGTGATTCCTTGAATGATTTCTGTTAATTCATCAGCACCTAACTCTTGAAGTTCACTGTTTTCTAACACATCATTAAATGGATTGGTCGATCCGTACTTACCGTAATTAAACAATCCGCTCCAAAGAATGGTGCGCTTGTTTTTCTTGGCATTTGATCGAGACTTGAACGTACGATCGATCATTTTGTCTAAAGCATCCTGATCGGCTTTCGGATTAGCTAATAATGATTCGAACAGCTCGGTAGCCTTTTCCATGTTTTCGTCCAGTCCAGAAAGTGTGACGTATGTTCTTTCTGTTGAGGCGAAAACACTGAAGCTACATCCAATCTTATACAGTTCTTTTTTGAATTCCTCAGCGGTATAATCATCTGTTCCTATAAATTCCAAGTATTGAACTGCAATTGCCAGTTTAGGATCTGCATTCTTTCCTAGATCAAGTAAATAAGTCAAATCGAAAAGCTCGTTTTCTTCGTTCTCCTTGGTAAGTACATCCACATTGTTGACCGAGAACTTGTTTACATCCTCAGTATAGTTGACGAAAACAGGCTTTAACTTACTAACTTCTTTTCCAGCGACAGCTACGTGAAAATCTGATTTAGTGTCTCTGTTAACCGGGACTTTAGTGATCAGCGGTTTTTCAACTTTTTGCTTATTCGGATCTTCACCGTTCCTTTTGTAAACAACCACATAATTGTCATTGTACTTCTCATTGGCAAAAGCAACCAATTGCTCTTTGGTGATGCTTTCCATTTTTTCAATTTCCCGAATGTAATTTGCCCAATCCATATCATTAGTGAATGCCATCACCATCGCATTTGCTCTTGACCAATTGCTTTCCAAACCTTTCATCCTGGAAGTTTTAAAATCTGTGATTACCGCATCAAGCAGCCAATCATCAAATTCACCTTTCTTGAGTAATTCGATTTGTTCCAGGACAAGGTCCTTAACCTCTTCTAAGGACTGATTTTGCTTAGCATTTCCAAATAGCGTATGAATGGAGTAGTCATTCATGTTGTCTACATATGAGCCTGCATTGAGAACTGCTTGCTTTTGCTTTAGGTTCAAGTCGATCAAACCAGCTTCTGAATTGTTCAGAATCATATCAACCAACTTAATCATAGTGTGCTCTTCGGAACTTGTACCGTCAAATCGGAATCCGATATTTAGGAATTCTGCATCCGGCCCAAATACTTCTCGTACGACTGGCCCTTCAATCGGAGCTTCCTCGATCTTAGTCCATTCCGGAATGTCATTATTGGGTTCCCAATCACCAAAGTATTTGTCAACAAGTGCGATCGTCTCATTGTAATCAATATCACCACTCATGCAGATCGCTACGTTGTTTGGCCGATAATATTTATCGAAATATTTTCTTATCTCCGTAATCGATGGATTCTTCAAGTGATCAATGGTTCCAATCACTGTCTGTGTTCCATAAGGATGTTCCTTGAAAGCTGCTTTATATAATGTTTCAAACGTTTTCCATCGGTCGTTATCAAGAGATCTATTCTTTTCTTCATAGACTGTTTCAAGTTCTGTATGAAAAAGCCTGTTGACGATTTTTCTGAATCTTTGGCCTTCTATTTCAAGAAACCTTTCTACCTCATTAGACGGTATATCCACAGTGTAAACTGTACGATCTTCCGTCGTGTAAGCATTGACTCCTTTTGCTCCGATCAAGGCCATCATTTTATCGTATTCATTGGCGATGGCCAGTTCAGCAGCTTGGTTAGAATACTGATCAATTTTAGCGTAAAAAGCTTTTCTTTCATCCGGATCAGTCAAAGTCGCATAATGGTTGAACATTTGCTCTATACTGTCAAGCATGACTTTTTCTTCTTCATAATTGACTGTGCCGAACTTTTCTGTTCCTTTGAACATCATATGTTCGAGATAGTGAGCGAGTCCTGTATTGTCTGCAGGATCATTTTTTCCACCGGCTTTTACAGGAAGGAAAACATGCACTCTTGGCGCATTTTCATAATCACTTAAATAAACCTTAAGACCGTTATCAAGTGTATAAATTCTTGTGTTCATGGCATCACCTGTAACATATTCATAGGTGTAGCCATTTTCCGTAGCTGTTTTGGTTTCATACGCTTTTTCAGATGGGGCACATGAAGCCAGGATCGCAAGCGTAATCAAAAAACTTATTTTTTTCATTTGAATCAGGTTTGATTTGAAAAGAGAACGCTAAACTAGAAGTTTATGTTTGAATATATAAAAAAAGCCCATCCGTTAGGTGGGCTTTTTTATGAATGGTACATTTCATTTAGTTGTCTTTCAAGAAATTTCTAAGGACATAATTCAAGATGCCACCGTGTTTGTAGTATTCCACATCGACACCTGAATCCAATCGTAGCTTTGCCTTGAATGCTATAGCTGAACCATCTGGTTTTGTCGCCTTGACATCCACAATTTTCCCAGGAGTCAAGTCTGATGAAATACCGGAAATGTCATAGGTCTCATCTCCTGTTAAGCCAAGCGTATCTTGATTTTCTCCTTCCAGAAATACCATTGGAAGCACACCCATTCCGACAAGATTGGATCTGTGAATGCGCTCGAAACTCTCTGTAATCACGGCTTTTACTCCAAGCAATGTAGTTCCTTTTGCCGCCCAGTCTCTCGAAGAACCGGAACCGTATTCTTTACCACCGATTACCACCAATGGAGTTCCGGATTCCTGGTACTTCATTGCTGCATCGTAAACAGGTATTTCTTCGCCTGTTGGATGGTAAGTGGTCCAGCCGCCTTCTCTGGATGCTAGTTTATTCTTGATTCGAACATTGGCAAACGTTCCGCGCATCATTACTTCGTGGTTTCCACGTCTTGAGCCATAAGAATTGAAATCCTTTTGTGCTACTTCATTTGAAACCAAATACTGGCCTGCCGGATGTTCCGGTTGAAATTTTCCAGCTGGAGAAATGTGATCTGTTGTTACCATATCGCCTAATTGCAGCAATACTTTAGCTCCTTTGATATCGTCCGGATTTTCTACACTTTCCGAAATGTTTTGAAAAAATGGCGCCTCCTGGATGTAGGTCGATTTGTCATCCCAATCGTAAGTCATTCCGGTTGGAGCATTTAGTGCTTTCCAGGTATCGTCTCCATCGAATGCGGTAGCATAAGTTTTGGCATAATCTTCCGGAGTTACGACTCGATTCATTACTTCGTTAATCTCTTCAGATGTAGGCCAGATATCTCTCAAATACACTGGATTTCCATCAGCATCATTGCCAAGTGAATCGTTATTCATGTCGAAATCCATTGTTCCGGCAATCGCGTACGCCACGACTAGCATTGGTGAAGCCAGGAAGTTCATCTTTATGTTCGGATGGATTCGAGCTTCAAAGTTTCTGTTTCCGGAAAGTGCCGAACAAACCACCATGTCATTGTCAATGACCGCTTGCTGAACTTCTGGAATCATGTCTCCGGAGTTTCCAATACAAGTTGTACAGCCGTATCCAACAACGTAGAAATTAAGCGCTTCCAATTCCTGCAAAAGGTTCGATTTTTCAAGGTATTCAGTTACCACACGCGAACCAGGAGCCAAAGACGTTTTCACCCAAGGCTTCACTTTCAATCCTTTTTCCAATGCTTTCTTCGCTACCAATCCAGAACCGATCATCACACTTGGATTGGAGGTATTTGTACAGGATGTTATCGCTGCAATTACAACGGATGCTTCATTTAAGGTAAAATCTCCATAATCAGCAGTCGAAAGTTCAATGCTTTGCCTTTTAGAACCGTACTCGTCCAAAAGTTTTTGCATTTGCGGTTTTGCATCTCTAAGCAAGATCTTATCCTGAGGTCGTTTCGGTCCGGAAATCGTAGGCTCAACAGTTCCAAGATCCAATTCGATCACGTCCGTGTATTCGATTTCGGCATTGTCGTCACGCCACAACATGTTCTCTTTCGCATACGCTTCAACCATATCAATATGAGAAGCTGAACGATTGGTTTTTCGCATGTAATCGAGCGTCTGTGAATCGATTGGCCAGTGTGTGTCCGTGCATCCAAATTCCGGCGACATGTTTGAAATAGTGGCACGGTCTGTTACTGCAAGATTTGCTAAGCCAGGTCCAAAAACTTCAACGATTTTTCCAACCACTCCGTAATCTCTAAGTAACCTCGTAATCGTAAGAACTAAATCAGTAGAAGTAGTCCCCTCTTTCATTTTACCGGTGATTTTCAATCCAATCACTTGAGGAAGGATCATGTAAATCGGTTGACCGAGCATGGCAGCCTCTGCTTCAATTCCACCAACACCCCAACCTAATACACCAATTCCGTTCACCATTGGCGTGTGTGAGTCTGTTCCCACGAGCGTGTCTGGAAACAAATAGCCATCTCTGTCAATCACACCTTGCGCCAAGTATTCAAGATTTACCTGGTGGCAAATTCCCATTCCCGGAGGTACAACACTAAAATTATCAAACGCCTGCTGTCCCCATTTAAGCAACTTGTACCGCTCTTCATTTCTCTGGTATTCCAAATCAACATTTTTCTGATAGGAATCAGGACCACCAAAATGCTCAACCATAACTGAGTGGTCAATGACCATATCAGCCGGTACGACCGGATTGGTTTTTCCAGTGTCTTTTCCTTTCCTGGCCACTTCTGCACGAATGGATGCTATATCCACGACAGCAGGAACTCCGGTAAAATCCTGCATTAAAACTCTTGCTGGACAATAAGGGATGTCCTTTACTCCTGCGGTGTTTTTCCAATCCAGTACGGTTTCTAAATGTTCTTCTGTCACGGCAAAACCATCGTAATTGCGGACGACATTTTCCAGTAGAATACGAATGGAGTAAGGGAGTTTCTTAACAATGGGTTTCTTCTTCGCTAACTCGAAAAGACTGAAATATTTTTGGGTGCCGATGTTGGGGTCTAGTTGTTTTTCGATTCCAAAGAAATCCTGTGCCATAGGTTACGTTTTTTGTATTGAACAATGTGTGAAAGGCTGAAAAAGTTCAGCGGAGGCCAAAGATAATGGATTTAGGGATTGAAAGATTTTACGATTAGGTGATTGACGATTTTAGATTGAGATATTGATGATTTTAGATTGAAAGATTTAGGATCTTAGACTTGGCGATTGATGATTACTGACCAAATAGTTAATAAATCACAAATCCTCCAATCGAATAAATCTTAAAAATCCTTCAACCGGAAAAATCTCCTAATCGAACAAATCCCAAAATCTCTCAATCTATAATTCCATTAAAAACTTCATCGTGTCCACATCATCCGCATAGTCCCACAATTCCGGTTGTTGAGCTTTTCCAAACGGAATATTTTTCTTGCTGACAATGCATTGAATTTTCTCTTTTGATTCTTCTAAAACCTTGTTCAAGTTCTCCATTGAATCGTATTCCTGATGATACAAAACAGAAACGGGAGAAACCAAATCATCTGTTGAAACGGTCAATAATGCACCGGTGTCCAAGTGAGGAGTTTTATTGACCAAATAAATTGATTTATAGTAGTCGTAGTTGTTTCGATACTTGTGGTGGTTAATACAATCGTTGAAAGATTCGAAGTGTGGAAAAGTTTGTCGCAGATCAAATCCTTTGGGCGTGTAAACTTTTGAGACATTTCGACAACCTAATCCAAAGTAAGAGAAAATATCTTCTCCAAGTTTTTTCAAGTCTTCCTCGGATTCTTCACCATTCAAAACAGCGATTGAAGTCCTGTTCTTTCTGATGACATGCGGAATATCCTTGAAATAGTATTCGAAATAGCGAGAGGTGTTATCACTGCCAGTAGCAATCACAGCATCAATGTTGGTGAGATGTTCTCGGATTTCTATGTTTCGCTTGAACCTGGGTTCGATTTCAGTTATCCAGTTGACCAAAGTATTGGTAAGAAATTGATCATCAGAACTTGGTTTTATGGCGGCATAATGACCTGAAATGAGTACGCATAACAAATCGTGAAATCCCACCATCGGAATATTTCCTGCCATTACAATCCCGACAATTTTTGGTGTTGATTCCTTCAATGAATAACTCGAGATCCATTTTTCAAGTTTGGATTTCTCAAGCATGTAAGAAATTCCCTTCAGTGCTCGCTTCACATTGTCCTCGGTAAACCAGGGATTTTCTTGACGTGCTCTTCCTGCCAACTCGGCTAATTCTTCGCCTTGGAGGTTGTCTATCTTGTGACCTAAGTTGACAAAAGCACTTATTCGATCCTCTACCTTCATAAAAAAATAATATTTGTCTGGTGTTGCAAGTGGGTTGCAAACATAATTGGGATTAATTTTGTTGTCTCATTTTGAAAGGTTAAAAAAAGAATTTCTCAATGGCTATAATGATTACTGACGAGTGCATCAATTGTGGTGCTTGTGAACCTGAATGCCCAAACACGGCGATTTATGAAGGCGGTGTGGAATGGAAATGGGCAGATGGCACGGATCTGACTCAGATTGAGATGGAAGATGGAAGCACGGTAGATGCCAAGGAAATTCAAGAACCGGTTTCTGACGAATTCTATTATATCGTCTCTGGAAAATGCACCGAGTGTACCGGCTTTCACGAAGAACCTCAATGCGCGGCAGTTTGCCCGGTAGATTGTTGTATCCCTGATCCTGATTATGAAGAAACAGAGGAGGAATTGACTGCTAAAAAGGAGTGGCTACATCTTTAGATTGGTTGATTGTGAGATTGAAGATTTGTTAGATTGTAGATTTATTCGATTAATTTCTCAATCGTAAATCTTCAAATCTAAAATCCAAAAATCCCCCTTATTTCATTCGTTTCCGCTTAATCAAATACGCTCCTAAAATCTTATCAAAAGAATCATTGGTATTAACCGGGACGAAATCGATTTTCATCAGGCCACATTTGATTTTGAGGTTTTGGTAAAAATCGATCATTTCTGATTGGTACTCCTTCTTGACTTCTCGTGGATTGACTTTAACGACTTCATTAGTTTCAATGTCGACGAATTTGTAGGGCCGATCTTCAAACTCGAAGTTTAATTCGCTTTCATGGTCCGATACATGAAAAAGAATCACTTCATGTTTATTATGTTTCAAATGCTGAAGCGCATTAAGTAATTCATCTTCATCGGCATTTTGGAACATATCAGAAAAAATAACAACCAAAGAGCGGCGATGGATTTTTTCAGCTATTTCATGCAATACAGAGCTGATATTGGTCTGAGTATTTGGTGTGCTTTCTTCTAATCGGGCCAGTTTTCCAAGCAATAGACCCAAATGAGACTGTGTAGATTTTACCTGTGTTTCATCTTCAATTTGATTGGAAAAAACAGAAAGCGCCACCGCATCACGTTGCTGAGTCAACAAATAGCTTAAAGCGGAAGCACCGAATACGGAAAAGCGGAGCTTGTCTTTTCCTGGAGTAGGATAGTGCATGGAAGCTGAATTATCCAATAAAATGTGACACCTCAGATTTGTTTCTTCCTCGTATTGCTTCGTATACAACCTATCCGTTCTGGCAAACACTTTCCAATCGATATGTCGAGTGCTCTCACCATGGTTGTAGAGCTTATGCTCGGCAAACTCAACAGAGAAGCCATGGTAGGGAGATTTGTGCAGACCAGTGATAAATCCATCCACCAATTGTTTGGCAATTAGCCCCAGATTATTGAATTGGTTGATTTCAGATAGCTTTAGATTCATATTTAATATCAGTTGCTATACTAACTGATTTTTGCAGATAAAAGATATAAAGACTTATATTTAGCCCTTCAAATTTGAAATTTTACAAAACACCTAACGACAAATTTTAGAAAACGTGGAAGAGAATAACGAAAAAGGGAGAGACGAGATCTATTCAGAGAGAGTAAAAGCGGGTAAGCGTACTTACTTTTTTGATGTGAAGGCAACCAGATCAGGTGACTATTACTTGACCATCACCGAGAGCAAAAGGAAGCCAAAAGATGACGGATTTTTCTATGAGAAACACAAAATTTTCTTGTACAAAGAAGACTTTAACAAGTTCGTCTCAGCACTGAACACGACTGTGGATCATGTAAAGAACGAATTGATGCCAGAAATTGATTTTTCCCAATTTGATCGAGACAACGAAGAAGTAGCAAATGCTACCGTTTCAGAATCTGATTCAGATCTCAAATGGGATTAAGAAATAAATAAAAGAATTGTGAAAAGGCTTCCGACTCGGAGGCCTTTTTTTATTTATCGACACTTTCTCACCAACTTTTGAGTCTAACTCAAAGGTTCCTACTTTTGCGCTTCAAAAAATTAGAACATGGGATTAAAATGTGGAATTGTTGGCTTACCGAACGTTGGTAAATCCACACTATTCAACGCACTTTCAAATGCGAAAGCTGAGGCTGCAAACTTTCCTTTTTGCACAATCGAACCAAACGTAGGGGTGATCACTGTTCCTGACGAGCGATTGGATATTTTGAAAGGCTTGGTTAATCCGCAGAAAGTGATCTCAACGGTAATGGAGTTTGTGGACATTGCCGGACTGGTAAAAGGTGCGAGCAAAGGAGAAGGTTTAGGAAACCAGTTCTTGGCCAATATTCGTGAAGTTGACGCCATCATTCATGTGATCCGATGTTTCGATGATGAAAACATCGTCCATGTTGCTGGAAAAGTTGATCCAATTGAAGACAAAGAAGTAATTGATACGGAACTTCAATTAAAGGACTTAGAATCGGTAGATAAGCGTATTCAACGAGTTGAGAAAATTGCCAAATCTGGTGATAAAGATGCAAAAGCCGAATATGAAGTTTTGATCCAATTCAAGTCGCATTTAGAAAGTGGACAGAACGCTCGATCTATAGAGCTAGATAAAGAGCATCGAGTTTGGGTAAAAGAATTGCAATTACTTACGGACAAGCCAATTATTTATGTGGCAAATGTTGACGAAGATTCTGTTACTTCCGGAAATGAATGGAGCAAGGCTTTGGAAGAAAATGTAGCCAATGAAGATGCTCAAATCATCTTGGTTTCGGCTGGACTTGAGGCGCAAATTGCCGAATTCGAAGATCCAGAGGAAAAGTCAATGTTTCTTGAAGAATATGGACTGAAAGAATCTGGCCTCAATCGATTGATTAAAGCTTCTTACAAACTTCTTGATTTGGTCACTTATTTCACAGCAGGTGAAACAGAAGTTCGAGCCTGGACCATCAAAAGAGGCTGGAAGGCACCACAAGCAGCTGGTGTTATTCACACTGATTTTGAAAAAGGATTTATCAAGGCGGAAGTAATCAAGCTGGAATCTTACCAGGAATTTAAAACAGAGGCTGGTTGTCGGGAAGCTGGAAAACTTGCCATAGAAGGAAAAGAATATATCGTGCAAGATGGAGACATTATGCACTTCCGCTTTAATGTTTAATTCTAGAACGGATTGGCACTGAACTTCTTGTAGCCGATCAATTCATCATTTACGTTTCCCGGTTTTCTATAGTAGACCAGAATTTCATAATCGTTTTCCGTTTGAAAATGACTTCTTTCCAGGGCATAAGCCGCAGTGTCAACCGCATCAACCAAATAATGGTAGTCGTAGTAGCCTTGTTTTAGAAAAAGTGAAGTACGATACATGCTGTTCGAGTTATCATAAGACATGATGTTTTCATCTCCCAGTGCCCAATTGTTGAAACGTCCGATTACATAGACTTTTCCATTAAACTCTTCCGATTGCAAGTAGAAATTCACATCTGCGTAATCTGCGTTTAGCGCTACATCGCCTGGGTCTGTATTTTGAATGATGAAATTCCCATTAACATCGCGAAGATTTTGCGTGTAAACCCGGTCCCTTCTTTTATCTACCCCCAGTTGCACTCGTATGCGACCATTGGGAGCAGTGGAAATTTTATTAACATTTCTTCCGGTAACACTGAGTGTTCTCATATCGAAAAACCTGAACTCATTCCAGCCGGGAAAATTGTTTTCCAAAGTCAGCAACCTAAACTCCATGTAATTCTCATTTGGTCTGATTAGAGATGGCCTCAAGTTTCGTCTGGCATCTTGCCACCGATGATTTTGAAGAAGAACAACCGAAACATCTTGTGTTGGACTGTTCACTTGAATATTCCCGTAATTCAACGTGAAATCGATTTGTTGATTTTCATCCCTTTTGGCAATGGTGGTGCTGATTCTTACTTGTTGTTCGATCACTGATTGATTTCGCACAACTAGAAATTTTCTGTTGAATAAAATATCGTTCGGATTTCCTCTCCTAAAAACAGAAAGAATGTAATTGCCGGAAATTGTTGGTTTTGGAACTTCAAATCGGTAGTTGATATAGCTCGGGTTGGTGTTGAGTGAAAAATCGTAATCGGTAACTCGATAATTGTTGATTTCACTTAAGTATTCCATATCTCTCAAAAGAGATTTTGTCCAGTCTTTATTACAGTGATAAATTTTCACCCCTAAGTATTCAAACTTGTCAGTCAACAAATCGAACTGAAGATTGAGCACCTGATTGTCGTTAATTTCGACAACTGGATTTTCAAGAAACGCCATTTGACCATTTTCTATGGGGAAAAGTTGTACCGCTCCAATTATGTCTTCATAGTTATAATTATCGAAGACCATCTTCTTTTCTACCGCAATTGATTGAGTAGGTACAGGCTCGCATCGGGTAAACAGAATTAGGATTGTTAGAATAGAAAGGTTCTTCATAAATTTGGATAAGACTTCAAAATAGGGATTACAACTAAAAATATTTGGTTCGGGTCTAATTAAATAGCATTTGGATGTCATTTAGTGATGAAAAACTCATAAAAGGGTGTCAAAAAGGAAAACGGGAATTCCAGCAAGCACTTTACGATAAGTATTGCGATGGAATGTACCTCGTGGCTTTGAGATACTCTAAAATGCAGCAAGAAGCTGAAGATATACTCCAGGAGGCTTTTTTGAAGGTTTTTAATAATATAAAGACGTTCAGAAAGGATTCCTCTCTGGCATATTGGATAAAAAGAATAGTTGTGAATACGGCACTCAACCATCAAAGAAGTAAGCTCTACCTGTACCCAATGGTAGATGTTTCAGATTTAACCAATCGATCTGTGGATGAGGCTGCTATTTCCAATTTGTCCTATGAGGAGTTGTTGAAAATGATTCAGAAACTTCCTCAAGGATGCCAAGTGATATTCAACCTTTTCGCCATAGAAGGGTATAAGCATAATGAGATTGCTGAGATGCTTAAAATAAGTGAGGGCACCTCAAAATCTCAATATTCAAGAGCAAAGTCTATTTTATTGCAAAATATAAGAGGACAGGAAAGCAAGAGATATGGATCAGGAGAGTTTTGAGTCGCTCATAAAGTCCAAGATGGACGAAGGTGGAATCCAACCTCCAAAGAATGTTTGGAGTGGGATTTCTAACGCCTTGAGTGAGCGAACCATCATTTCTCTTCAATCTTCTCATGCAAAACATAAATGGATAGCAGTTGCAGCCGTTTTACTTGCGGTTTTTTCTTTCGCACTCAATGTTGATCTTAAATCAATGGAAGAAGCTCCTGCAAAGGAGGTGAGCTATAATGCACTTCTTCCAACGTCAGAAGATCATTTTCGATTTTTTGAAACTACCAGCAATCCTTCTGAGCCTCTCGCTTATCAAAGATTTTGGACAAGTATTTTGTTTTTGGAAAATAGCAACGAAACTAAAGCTCCGGAAAATCATTTACCACTTGATAGTTATCCGACTGAGACACTAGTGGCACAAGAAACTTTTGAGGTCGAAAAAATTCTTCCTGAAGCGAGAAAAGCAACAGTTGATGATGCCTATGTAAGCCCATATTTGGTTCCACAGGAAAGGAGATCAAATAGTCGAACAGAAAGTCAGAAAGTGACTTATTGGGCTGGGGTGGAAGCCGGTGCTGGTAATTTTAATCCTGACTATTCAGGATCAGATCCAATTTCTTCTAGTGTTGATTTTGATGCACTTGCAAGCAATCTTGGACAAAGTGGGTTTGTAAATCCTTCTTCAACAGCGACTCAAAGTGGCATGGATGAAGGTATTGCTACTTCTTTAGGCTTGGACTTTGGAGTGAAAATGGGAAAAAGATGGGCGATAGAAAGTGGAATCCAATACACGAGAGTTGAAAATCAAACAAACGCTTCGTTGAATATCGTAGATGCTTACGTGATCAATGCCAGCGAAGTAGCAGGAGGCATTAACTCAGAAGCAGGCACAACTAGGAGAACGCGTGTGGAGGAAAATTTTGATCATTCTATCAATTTGGACAACAGTATCAGATTTACTTCTATTCCGCTTAAGGCTGGATATTACTTAATGAACCAGCGTGTAAGTTTAAGAGTAAATGCAGGTTTATCAGCGAATTATTTTCTTTCAAGCCAGTTGACAGATCCTCTGGGACAACTTGGAACGTCGGATCAAAGTAGCATATATAATGAATGGTCGTTTGATGGCCTTACAGGTTTTGAATTTGGTTATAGTATCTTCAACAACTTCAATTTAACCCTGGAGCCCAACTACATTCGCTCTATTACACCTCTAAGTGAAAGCTTAAACACCCGATCTGGTTTTATGGTGCAAACTGGATTAAGATATACCATAAAGTAGCCTTTTATCCCCAGTTATCACCTTATCCAACACTTTGAGTAACCTTTAAAACTAAATGAAGTATTCTCTTTAGGATGCAACTATATTTCTAGTTATCCGTCTTTTATCTGAACTAACTCAAAACCCATGCACAACAGAAGAGGAGCTTTTGGCTTATCGTTTCTTCTATTTTTCTCATTATTTGCCCAGGAACAAAAAGAACCAACAAAAAGCTACACAACTGCAAGAGCAGAAAGTGAATTAGTGATTGATGGTAAATTGGATGATGCGGCGTGGAATCAGGTAGAATGGGCTGGAGATTTCGTTGGTCATATGCCGGAGTATAAGGCTGAACCCTCTCAAGACACGCAATTCAAGATCCTTTATGATGATAAATTCTTATATATAGGGGTAAGGGCTTTTGATACAAACCCTGAGGAAATCGTGAGGCGAATGTCAAGGAGGGACGGATTTGATGGCGATTGGGTAGAAGTGAATATCGATAGCTATAACGATAAGAGAACTGCTTTTTCATTTACTGCATCAGTATCAGGAGTTAAGGGCGATGAGTATATTTCTAACAATGGAAACGATTGGGATGCAACTTGGGATCCTGTTTGGTATTTAAGGACTAGTATTGATGAAAAGGGATGGATTGCTGAATATAAAATTCCACTTTCTCAACTCCGATTTGCTAATAAGGAAAATCATACCTGGGGAATCCAGGTACAACGAAGACTCTTTAGAATTGAAGAAAGATCAACATGGCAGCCGATCAATCCTACAGATCCAGGCTGGGTACATCTTTTTGGTGAGTTAAATGGGATAAAAGGAATAAAACCTCAAAAGCAATTGGAGATTCAACCTTATGTTCTCGCTTCGGCTCAAACCTTTCCTAAGGATGAGGATAACCCTTTCAGGGCAGACGGAAGGGATTATGATGGGAACATCGGATTGGATGCGAAAATTGGAATTACATCAGATATCACGCTTGATTTGACTGTCAATCCGGATTTTGGTCAGGTGGAGGCGGATCCTTCAGCAGTTAACTTATCCGCATTTAGACTGTTTTTCAGGGAGCAACGACCATTTTTTCTTGAAGGAAATAATGTACTTACATTTCCAACTAGTGGTGGACAAAACAACCTTTTCTATTCCAGAAGAATCGGAGGGAGGCCACAAGGATCACTGGGAGATGATGTGGAGTACTCCGATAGACCGAATCAAACAAGAATATTGGGAGCAGCGAAAATAACAGGAAAGAATGCCAAGGGGTTTTCCTGGGGAGTACTCGAATCTGTTACAAACAGAGCAAAGGCCGATGTGATTTATGAAGATGGAAGCAGTGGTAAAGAAACGGTTGCTCCCTTAACCAACTATTTGGTTGCAAGGGCTCAACAAGATTTTGATGAAGGTAAGACTGTGATAGGTGCGATGATCACTAATATGAATCGTTTCAATAACCGAGGAAATGATTTAGAGCTTTTGCATGACAATGCTCAAAGCGGTGGAGTGGACATCAATCATAATTTTAAAGACAGAAAATACGGATTCACTTTCAAGTATATGTTTAGCCGAGTAAATGGAACGGAAGGTGCCATTTACGAAACTCAAACAGCTTCTGAAAGATTTTTTCAACGACCGAATAACAATCATAAAAGTGTTGACTCTACTTTGACCACTTTGGTGGGTTCTGCAGCTACTTTGTCTTTTGGTAGAAGAAGTGGAAATTGGAGATGGGCATTAGGTTCAAATTATCGATCGCCAGAGTTTGAATTGAATGATTCTGGGTTTTTGGTGCAGACTGATAACATCAATAACTGGGGCTGGACGCAGTACCGGGTGACTGTTCCGACACCATTGTTTCGATCGCAACGCTACAACTTTTTCTATGAACAAAATATGGATTTTGGTGGGGTGACGACCTCTTCGGGAGGTAATTTCAATCTGAACCTGGAATTCCAAAACTATTGGGAAATGGGAACTGGAATGTTCGTTGGCGGCCGCAGTGTTTCAAACGCAGATCTTAGAGGAGGACCGTCAATAACATATCCAGGTCGTATCAATACCTGGTGGTGGATTGGAACGAATCGGCAAAAGAAGGTTCGGGTTTCATTTAACAACTGGTTCAATTGGGGGCAGGAAGATTACATGAAAAGGTCAGGGATAAATTTCAATGTTACGCTCAGACCAACAGATGCGCTTGAGGTTTCTTTTTCACCAAACATTAATTGGAACAGAGACGACCTTCAATACATCGATCAAGTTGATTTCAATGGGGAAACACAATATTTGTTAGGAAGAGTAGAGCAGACAACTTATCGAATGTCGATGAGAGCTAACTATAACATCACTCCGAATCTCACACTGGAATTTTGGGGACAACCGTTCCTGGCGACAGGAGAATACTCTGAATTTAAGAAAGTACATCTCGCAAACTCAGAAAACTACAATGACCGATTCAGAATGTTTGAATCCAGTGAGGTGATTTATGATGCAGAAGAAGACGAATATGGAGTTTTCGGAACAGGAGGAACAACAGCAGATTATACGTTTTCCAATCCGGATTTTAACAACGTTCAGTTCAGATCAAACTTTGTGGTTAGATGGGAATACATACCAGGGTCTACATTGTTTGCGGTTTGGTCAAGTAATGGTTCATTTTCAGATACACTGGAGGATAATAGCTTCAGTAACCTTCGTTCTCAGCTTGGAAATTTAGAAACGACCAACACATTTCTCATCAAATATACCTACCGTTTTATCCTCTAAATTATTTGATCTTACAAAATTCACTAAGCTCTCAAGATGGCCTGAGTCAGTCCTTCTGAGATCAAAATCATACGTTGATAAATCTGTCGATTTTCAGGTAGAATTCCTCCCTTGAGGGAGGTTAGGTGGGTGTTTTGTATTAAATATGCCGATACTTTCAAAAACACCCCTATAATCCCTTCAAGGGGATATTAGTGTTTATGTTAACAACGAACTCAGGTATTTAAGAAAATGTCCAAAATTGTAATTATTGGGGCCGGTGGTGTAGGCAGAGTCACCGCCTACAAATGCGCCCAAAATTCAGATATCTTTTCTGAAATTGTACTAGCCTCACGGACTAAATCCAGATGTGATGCTATCGCTACATCAATCAAAAATGATCTTGACGTTGATATACGAACAGATCAGGTAGATGCGGATGATGTGAATCAGGTAGTTGAACTTTTCAAGAAGCACAACCCTGTTTTGGTGATCAATGTGGCACTTCCTTATCAAGATCTGACAATTATGGATGCCTGCCTTGAGTGTGGTGTGCATTATCTCGATACCGCTAATTATGAGCCACCGGAAGAAGCCAAATTCGAATACAAATGGCAGTGGGAATATCAAGACCGATTTAAGGAAGCTAATTTGCTAGCACTTCTTGGTTGTGGCTTTGACCCAGGAGTCACAGGAGTTTTCACAGCAAGAGCTGCTAAACACCATTTTGATGAGATTCATTACCTGGATATTGTGGATTGCAATGCTGGTGATCACGGAAAAGCATTCGCTACCAATTTCAACCCTGAGATCAATATTCGGGAAGTAACGCAAAAAGGAAAATATTGGGAAAATGGAGATTGGGTTTATACGGAACCACACGAGATTTCAAAGATGTTGAGTTATCCCAATATCGGCCCGCGCAAATCTTATCTTATCTATCATGAAGAATTAGAGTCTCTGGTAAAAAATTACCCATCAATAAAACGAGCAAGATTCTGGATGACTTTTGGTGACGAATATCTTACCCATTTAAGGGTGATACAGAACATTGGAATGGCAGGTATTGAACCCATTGATTATGAAGGAAAAGAGATTGTTCCTTTACAATTTCTAAAAGCGGTTTTGCCAGATCCTGGAAAACTAGGAGAAAATTATGAAGGAGAAACATCCATCGGTTGCCGAGTGAGTGGAATCAAAAATGGACAAGAGAAAACCTATTACATCTGGAATAATTGCAGTCACGAAGCTGCCTTCAAAGAGACTGGTGCTCAAGGAGTTTCTTACACAACCGGCGTTCCGGCTATGACGGGAGCTTACATGATGCTAACCAATCAATGGACAGGTAAGGGAGTTTTTAATGTTGAAGAATTCGATCCCGACCCATTTTTGGAGAAATTAGCTGCTTCTGGTTTGTCCTGGCATGAAGAAACGGATATAGACTTAGAAATGGATTAGATTTCCGGTATGAAAATCGACATAAACGAAGTTCCTGAATTCTACAGAACATATGTAAGATTCCTACAAGATGAAACCGTGGTGGAACAGCTACAATCCAGCGCGAAGGAATTTAACTATTTGTTAAACACTTTTTCCAATGAAAAGGCGGAATACAGATATGAGGAAGGTAAATGGAGTATCAAGGATTTAATTCAGCACATAATCGATTCGGAGCGTGTCTTTTGTTATAGAGCGATGCGTTTTGCAAGAAATGATAAAATTGAATTACCTGGATTCGAGCAGGATGATTATGCCGAAATTGCCTCCGCTGACAGAAGAGATATCCAAGACCTGATGTCGGAGTTTACTTCCACAAGATATTCTACGATAAGTTTCTTTTCTGCGCTGAGTGAAGAAGATCTCAAACGTACTGGATTGGCGAACGGAACAGAATTTTCAGTGGAAGTTCTTGGCTATGTCATTTCTGGCCACTTATTGCATCATCTCGAAGTGATCCGTGAAAAATACCTCTGACATTCCAAGTCCTTGCTTTGTTTTAGAGGAAGAAAAGCTTATTCACAATCTGGAGATAATTAATCGCGTTCAAGGAGAGGCAGATGTGTCGATCATTCTGGCTTTCAAGGGATTTTCTATGTGGAGCGTATTTCCAATAATCAAAGATTATGTAAACGGTGCAACAGCCAGTTCTCTAAATGAAGTTTTGCTTTGCGAAGAATTCATGCGCACAAAGGCACATACATATTGTGTTGCCTACGATCCGACTGAGTTTAGAGAAATAGTTCAAAAATCCTCACATATCACCTTTAATTCGATTGGTCAATATCACCAATTTGTAGATCAAGTACCAGAGAATGTTACTATTGGATTACGAGTAAACCCTGAATGGTCTGATGTGGAAACAGAATTGTACAATCCATCATCACCGCAATCTAGGTTAGGGATTTTGGCTAATGATTTGTCAGAACTTCCAGAAAGAGTGGAGGGTCTTCATTTTCATGTTTTATGTGAGTCTGATTCTAAGTCTTTGGAAAAAGTTTTGGAAAGCTTAGTCGAGAAATTTGGTCATTTATTGAATGAAGTCAAGTGGGTGAACATGGGCGGAGGTCATTTGATGACTAGTGAAGGATACGATTTAGATCATTTGGTTTCTATTCTAAGAAAGTTTAAACAAGATCATGGTGTACAAGTAATTCTGGAACCAGGAAGTGCATTCGCCTGGGAAACTGGAAATTTGGAAACAACAATTCTCGATGTTGTGGATAATGGTGGAGTGAAAACCGCAATTATTGATGCCTCATTTACCTGCCACATGCCTGACTGTCTGGAAATGCCATACAGACCAACAATTTCCAGAGCTTCAGAAGCGGAGCAAGAAGATTGGGAACCTTACAGGATTGGAGGCGTGAGCTGCCTCGCCGGTGATTATTTGGAAGCCTACTGGTTTGAGGAAGAACTAAAAGTTGGAGATCGACTCATTTTCGAAGATATGATGCACTACACAATTGTAAAAACCACCATGTTCAACGGAGTGAAACATCCATCGATTGGAATAAAAAGATTAAATGGGAAGTTTGAGCTAATAAGAGAATTTGGATATGCAGATTACCGTGATCGACTTTCTTAATTTCCAAAATTGGCTAATCAATCAATGAACTAATCATCTAATTCTTCAACTTTGGTTCCAACTCCCCTCGCATAAAGAGATTGTACTCTTCGCAAGTCAGAAAACCTTCTCCAGCTGAATAAGGACAAGTCTTGTATACCTGATCAAAGGTGCCAGCGCTAATGACAACTCCAGAACCATGACAAACGGGACACAGCATTTTCTCTAAGCCACCACAGTCGTAATTTGAGTTCTCGAGATCATCTTCCAAACGCTTTACTTGACCCCTTCTTTCTTTCAGGTATTCATCTTCGGAAAGTTGTAAATACCGGATGGCACTTTCATAGAATCGTCCTTTCGTTCCTTTCAACTGAATGTACTTATTCAACCAGTTGATGCTCTGTTTGTACTTTTCGATATGGTAGGAGTTTCGTCCGAAATAGTAGGCCATTTCCGAAGGGAGTTTTTTCATGTTCTCCAACACAAAAAGGAATTCCACCTGGGCACTGTCATACTTTCCGACATTCATCAAGTCCTTACCGAGATCCATTCTTCTCAATAGCTCAGATTCCCTTACGATTTGTGAACTGCTGGCAAAGAAGCCTATCAAAAGCAGAGAAGTAAGGAATGGTTTCATGTTTTAAAGTTTTGCGAAATGGGTCATTTGGTACACCTTAACCATCTTCGAGTTGCTAGGACTCTGTGATTAAGGGCTATTATCATCATTTCATTGTCGTTCAATTCTACGCAAATTAAGGCTTAAACGTCCATTATCGTCGTATATAATTACTGGTTAACACTATTTAGCAATAAATGATCCAATATCTTTGAGCAATAATCAAATTCTTAACCGTTTATACATCAAATGTGTGTTATGAATAGATTTATTGGCTTTATGCTAGTGCTTCTTATTGCTACGGCTGGGTTAGCTCAAAATACCCGAAGCACAGACGCACCAAAGCCTCCACGTCCTGCTTATCAAGCGACGAAAAAGGAAAAGAAAGGAGCCTTTGCTTTTTTGAAGAAAAAAGAAAAAAATCAAGGGAAGGATGAGGTTGCTGAATTTCGAGCACGACTTCAGAAAGTATACAAGCAAAAAGCCAAAGAAGAACGATTAGCAGATAAGCCCCGTTATAAGGACCCAACTTATTTTGGTCATAAGAGAAAACCTAAAAAGCGGCCAGTTGGCAAGCAAAAGTTTTGTAAGATCTGTAAGATCAAGCACTAAGCTGATACAGCGTTTGAGATCTAAGCCTCACATTGAAATAAGAAAGAATAGCCTTTCGGATTGATAATTGAAGGAATTCACTATTCAATCCATCCCCTTGAGTGGAGTATTTGACAATTGGACGCTGAATTTCTTTGATTCCTGACAAAATGGCTATTGCTTTTCTATAATAAGCTTTCCATTCTTCGTCGTAGGATTCCATATGTGATCGGCCATCCCAGTTGAACTCTAATTGGTTATCACTGTGATGAAAGCGATAAACAGCTGCTAAGATGTCATAGTTTTCATCCAGAAGTCCTTTTCCACGATGGATTTGCTCTTTCAAAGAAAGAATAAAATCATCCTCTAATCCCATGGGATTGTGTTGTTGATTGTATGAAATGAAGACTTGCTGGGTCCACTCGTTGAGCAAAGATTCCTTAGAAAAAGCCTGGACGGACTTTAAAAGATAGTTTTTGTCTTGTTTGAAGTATTTTTCTTCAATGAGCATCGCTGGGATGCAAAGATACAAAAACTGTGCTTTTCCTTGAAATTCAAGGAGTTAGAAATGTTTGGATACAAAAAAACCGCTCAGATCACTAAGCGGTTTGAAATTTTAAATAGGAATTACTATTTAGTCATGTTAAACGTCCAAGCACCCTCAATTCCAGACGTACGGCCAACAAGTCCCGTATTATTAAATGAAATTTGAAGAGTATTTGTACCTGCGACAACCGTAAGGTTAACTGCTTGAGCATTTCCACTTGCACCTCTGGTGATGATTGTACCTTGAGTATTTTGCCATGTCCAAGATCCTTGGGAAGGCCAAACGTCTTCGAAACCAGCAGGAACATTGGTTGTACTGTAATCTCCGCCAGTGGTAATGTTACCATTTGAAATAGTAAGAGTAAAACTACCCCAATCACTGTCATCAGGAGGAGTACCACCACGAAGTACTTCATTGGTAGAAGTGGTCCATGTGCCTGAGATCAAATCGAGCTGTGTTTGAAGCGGATCTACAGGATCATCATCACCCCCGGAACTGTTGCAACTAATGAAAATAACTAAGGAAACAAAAACTAAGGCAGCTAGTAAGTTTGATAATTTTTTCATAGTTAAAGAGAAATGTGTCGTTTTAAGTTTAAGACATTGTAAATGTAGAAAATTTTTTGAGTTTATGGGTGGATAACGAATATAAATTGTAAATATTATAAGAGATTTTTGTCTTTTAAGGAGACCATACTTTTCGCCATTTCTATTTCACGTTTTTGGTTGCTAGCAAGTGTCAATGGGATGTTTTGGTCTCTTAAATTCATTTCATTTTTCCACCAATCAAAGCCTTGGTCATCCAAATTCGACGTAGGTTCATCCATAAAAATGGCTTCATTTTCAAAGTAAAAAGCAGTACAAAGCTGAACACGTTGTTTCATTCCGGTAGAAAAATCGGAAATTCTTTTGTCCAATGGCAGTTGCGATCTTTTGGCAACTTCTTTGTCTGAGAGTATCTGTTTTCTGAATGTCGAATGGAATTTTAGGAATTCGGTAAGTGTCATTTCTTCAGGAAACTCTACATATGGACTGGTGAAGCTAATAAGTTTAAATTGATCTGGATCGGGTTTTTGACCGTCATGGAAAAGCTCACCTTCCGATGGAGATAAATACCCGGAAAGAATCTGAAGCAACGTAGATTTCCCAGAACCATTGGGCCCAGTCAATGCCAAAAAATCGCCAGAATTAACCTCAACATTCAGATCTCTGAACACCCAATTTCTACCAAATTTCTTTCCAAGATTTTTACCTTCGATTTGCATCAATACAATTGACGAATGAGTGATAAATAAGAACGCCAAAACTATTAAATCTCGCAATCGAATTAACGATCAATCAAAACAATCTCCCAATCCAATAAATCGTCAATCCCTCAATTCTCAAAAACTCCCTTCGGAGCACACAAATAATATTTCTTCACAATTTGACTTAACGCCTTGATATTAGGCAAATCAGTAGCCTCCGCAACATCCACCACTTCACCATTCTTTTTTAGAATATCTATTGTACCACCAGTAGCGATGTAGGCGGCATTGCTTACCGCGCCTTTTTTTACAAAGTAGTTTGATTGTTCAGGCTTGATCTTGAATTGAGAAACAACTTTTTCTTTGAGGGATTGAATTTTCTCATCATTAAAATCTTCATTGGAGAATTTGATTTTGAATAGCTTCCTTCTCAGCAACATTTCGCTTAAGTTTCTCAATATCAGATCTTCATGGTTTTGCCAAAACTTCAACGAACCCCAAATGTCTCCATCATCCAGCAATGTATAGATTTCGATGATGTCTTCATCTTCTTCAAAATCTTTGGTGGTGATATTTCTCTCCAGAAAAACAGATAACGCCGGAGTGGCCTGTACTGGAATACCTGATTGGGAAAGCTCTTTTGCTCGTTTCATAATTTCAATGAGCATGACTTCTGCTGACACAGCGACCTTGTGCAAGTATACTTGCCAATACATCAATCGTCTTGCGTTTAGGAAATTTTCAATGCTGTAAATTCCTTTCTCTTCGACCACCAATTGATCATTATGAAGTTCCAACATTTTGATGATCCGTTCCGAACCTATCATTCCTTCCTGAACGCCTGTGAAGTAGCTGTCCCTTTTCAAATAATCAAGTCGATCGAGATCTAACTGGCTGGAAACCAATTGGTGAAAGAAAGGTCGATGGTATTTTCCCTGGAAAATTTCTAGCGCAAGATCCAGTTTTCCTTTCATTTCATGATTCAAACGTTGCATCATCCACACACTTAATTGCTCATGAGTGACGTTGTTGAACAATGAAAATTCCAATGTATGGGAAAAAGGTCCATGACCTACATCATGAAGCAGAATTGCAATTAATGCTGCATTGTATTCATCTTCTGAAATACTGTGCCCTTTGCTTTCAAGTCCTTGAATCGCTCTGCTCATTAAGTGCATTGCTCCGAGTGCATGATGGAACCGTGTATGCAAGGCACCAGGATAGACATAATCGGTCAATCCAAGTTGCTTGATTCTTCTAAGACGTTGGAAATAAGGATGTTCAATGATCTCAAAAATCAACTCATTGGGGATGTTGATGAACCCATATACCGGATCGTTGAGAATTTTCTTTTTGTTCAAATGGATAATGGGGTTGATCTTTGACTATAAAGCAGAAATTATTTAATGCAGAAATATAAGATTTTGTGGGCGGATGATGAAATTGAGTTGCTCAAACCTCACATCCTTTTTCTTGAGCAAAAAGGCTATCACATGACACCAGTCAATAGTGGGTCGGATGCATTGGAGGAGATCGATCACAACCAATTCGATTTGGTATTTCTCGATGAAAATATGCCAGGAATGACCGGTTTGGAGACACTGAATTATATCAAATCCACGCATCCAAGTTTACCTGTTGTGATGATCACCAAGAATGAGGCTGAGGAAATCATGGAGGAAGCGATTGGAGCCAAGATCGCAGATTATTTGATCAAGCCTTTGAATCCGAATCAGATTCTTCTTTCAGTTAAAAAAATCCTGGACAACAAACGGATCATTTCAGAGAAAACGAACCTTGGTTATCAGAAGGAATTCCAAAAGCTGGCGATGAATGTGATGGATGCACAGGACTACCACGATTGGAAAGAGATTTATAGGAAGTTGGTCTATTGGGAATTGCAAATAGATGAGACTGAGGATAGAAGTATGGTGGAGGTTTTGAATACACAAAAGTCCGAAGCTGACGGTTCCTTCTCCGAATTTATAACCGAAAACTATCAAGATTGGATTAGCAATCCTGACATGGCTAGACCTGTGATGTCTCACACACTTTTGAAAAAGAAAGTTTTTCCAGAGTTAGGCGATGAACCAGTTTTTTTAATGGTGATTGATAACCTACGGTTCGATCAGTGGAAAATGATAGAGCCTGAAATCTTGGAGCTTTTCACTTTGGATTCAGAAGAGTTTTACTATTCGATTCTTCCGACGACCACAGCTTATGCTCGAAACTCGCTTTTTGGCGGCATGTTGCCTTTAGAGATTTCCAAACGATATCCTGATCTGTGGGTTGGAGAGGATTCTGATGAAGGAAAAAACAATAATGAGGATAAATTGATTGAAGCTAATTTGGCACGAAATGGAATTAATGCAAAGTTTAGCTACAACAAGATTTTGAAAGCCGAACAGGGAAAACAGCTCACGGAATCGGTCGGGAATCTATTAGGCAATTCTTTGAATGTGGTAGTTTACAATTTCGTCGATATGCTTTCCCACGCCAGAACGGACATGCAAATGATTAGGGAACTGGCTCCAGACGAATCAGCCTACCGGTCATTGACCAAATCGTGGTTCACGCACTCCACTTTTTATGACACACTTAAAGTTTTAGCCTCCAAGAAAGCTAAGGTGATGATTACAACAGATCATGGCACCATAAGAGTGAACCGACCACAAAAAATTGTTGGTGATAAGAGCACGAATACGAATTTGAGGTACAAAGTGGGTAGAAATCTCAATTTTGATGAGAACAGCGTTTTCTTTTCCAGAGAGCCTGAGAAATTGGGTCTGCCAAAAACCAATCTTAGTTCAAGCTTCGTCTTTGCCAAGGAAGATCACTTTTTTGCTTATCCCAACAAATACAATCACTATGTGAGGTTTTACAAGGACACCTTCCAGCACGGTGGCATTTCTATGGAAGAGATAATTATTCCATTCATTTGCTTATCTGGTAAATAATGGAAGCAACTTACTCAGAGCAAGATTTAACGGAAGTTTCTCAGGACTTACTAGAACAGTTCCCCGACCAGAAAATCTGGCTTTTCATCGGAGAAATGGGAGCCGGCAAGACAACACTGATTAAGTCTATTTGTGAGAGGCTAGGTGTTTTGGATGAAATGAGTTCTCCCACATTTTCTATTGTGAACCAGTATCAAACAGAGAAACAAGAAGAGCTTTATCACTTCGATTTCTATCGAATGGAAGATCAAGAGGAAGCTGTAAACATTGGAATTGAGGATTATTTTTTTTCCGGAAATAGATGTTTTATCGAATGGCCGGAGATTATCACTAATTTTTTACCTGACAAATACCTGGAAATAAGCATTAAATTAGTAGACAGTAACACACGACACCTAACCGCATCAATGAATGAATAAACCTTCTAAAAGTGGATTTGCGGAGCTAGCAAAAGAGCAAGGCTTGTACACTCAGGAAGCACCTGCGAAAGTGAAAAAGAGCAAGCAATCGCTTAAAATAGGTGTGCCTAATGAAGTAGCCTTACAAGAGAGGAGGGTTCCATTAAAGCCAGCATCAGTCGAGGTTTTGGTTCAAAATGGTCATGAAATAATTATTGAAAGTACTTCGGGTGAATCAGCAAATTTCAGCGATCAGGAATACAGTGAAGTTGGCGCAACAATATCCTATGATAAGAAAGAGGTGATGGGTTCACAGATCGTGTTGAAAGTGGAGCCTCCAACACTTGAGGAAATTGAGATGATGAAATCAGGAAGTGTATTGTTCTCAGCTTTTCAGGCAGGAAAGCAAAATGCTGAATACCTGGAAGCCATCAACAAAAAGAAATTAATTGCGCTTGGCTATGAGTTCATTGAAGACAAAGTAGGTGGATTGCCTTTGGTTCGAGCCATGAGTGAAATTGCTGGAAGCAGCGTAATGTTGATTGCCGCGGAATATTTAAGTAGTGATAAAGGGAAGGGAACCATTATTGGAGGAATTACCGGAGTACCGCCAACTAGAGTTGTAATTCTTGGTTCAGGGACAGTTGCAGAGTTTGCGGCTCGAGCTGCTTTAGGTTTAGGCGCAGAAATCCGTGTTTTTGATGATCATATTTATAAGCTTAGAAGGCTAAAACATACACTTGGAACAGAAGTCTACACGTCTACCTTCGATTCAATGGTCCTTCAAGAAGCCGTTGAAAAAGCGGATGTTTTGATCGGAGCGATTCGAATGGAAAAAGGTCGAAACAAGCTGTTGGTGACGGATGAGATGGTTTCCAAAATGAAAGATGGATCAGTGATCATTGATGTGAGCATTGACCAGGGCGGAAGCATCGAAACCTCTGAAATCACCACGCATGAGAACCCTACCTTTGAGAAATATGGTGTGATCCACTATTGTGTACCAAACATTGCTTCTCGTGTGGCTCGAACAGCTTCATTGGCCATTTCAAACATTTTTACACCGATTTTACTCGAGGCTGGGGAAGAAGGAGGAATGGATGAAATGATTTACAACCAACCTCGAATCATGAAAGGTGTATACTCATTTAAGGGCAGCCTAACCAAGCTGGAACTCGCAAAACGCTTCAATATGGCATTCAAAGATATCAGCCTTTTTATGGCAGCTAGAATTTAAAGTAGAGTTATATATAATCTTTCTATATTTTAGAAACATGGCTAATAGGAGTTTAAGAAGACGTGCTTTTGAAGTTCTTGAAAAAGGTCATGGAAACGATTATTGGAGCCGTCGATTTGACATTTTTATTATGACCATGATTTTGCTGAATGTGGCAGCAGTAATCATGGAAACGGTTGAGTCTATACATAACGACTACATCGAGGTTTTCGACTATTTCGAATATTTATCTGTTTTTGTTTTTTCCGTTGAATATCTAGGTCGTATTTGGACCTGTACTTACCTGGAAAAATACCAGCATTCCTTTTGGGGACGAATAAAGTTTATTTTTTCGTTCATGGCCATCATTGATCTTCTGGCGATTATGCCATTTTATTTGCCACTTTTCTTCTCTATAGATGGTCGAGTGCTTCGAGTACTTCGATTATTTAGAATTGTCAGAATCTTCAAAATGGGTAGGTACTCAACGGCCTTCAATATGATTGTGAGAGTAATCACAAAAAGGAGAGAAGAATTATTGGTTACTTTGACCATCGTTTTTGTAATGCTCATTTTAGCTTCAAGTCTTATGTACTATGTGGAAAATGAAGCTCAGCCAGAAGCATTTCGTAGCATTCCTGAAACAATGTGGTGGGGAGCCGCCACACTCACAACTGTAGGATACGGGGACGTTTATCCAGTTACACCACTTGGAAAATTGTTAGGTGCCTTTATAGCCATTCTTGGGGTCGGAATTTTTGCTCTTCCAGCGGGTATCATTGCTTCTGGATTTGATTCAGAAATTAAGCAAAGAATGAAGGAGAAGAAGAAAAATAAAAATTGAGACCCTTATGAAATGCACAATTATAAAGTTCTCAATTTGGCATTATTGGGTGCCATCAAGTTTGCTATTCTATCTGTTTTTTTAGCACCGGTAAGGTCTATTGCTCAGAAAACTGAGAAAAAGAACTTTCAGGTATCAACAACTTTGACGTCTTATTACTATTACACTCCCAGATTGGAGTTTGGATTTCGAAAAGGGTTGAGTGATAAAATGTTTTATGGTTTGAAATTGGGCTATGGAAATGACATTATTATTTCCGGAAAAAGAAGCCCTATTTTTCTTGGTCATGAGTACATGTCTTGGTCTATAAGACCATTCATTTCATACTTGGTTAAATCTGATGATTTAAAGAAATCGTATTTAAGCTTTGAGGTTTTCTACATATATCATCAGGATTTTTTTCACAATGAAAGTGATTATGCGAAGGAAAGAATGCGGCTGAGTAGAGTTGTTCCACAAATGCTTTTGGAATATGACAGTGCGACGTACCAAAGAAAAAAATATGGATTTAATGTCAAGTATGGACTACAACTAGAGTTTTCTAACCGCTTAGGATTAGATATTAATTCAGGGCTTGGAGTCAGGGTAAGAGATGTGAAATATTCTAATGTTTTCAACCCTGTTCAAATCGAACCTCCGGTGGACTCGCTTTTGCCAAGTACAGGTCATAGAAATTATATAAAAGAAGTAGGAAAGAATGTTAGAATGAATTTCGTTTTTGATATTGAGTTGTATTACAATATCAAATGATGTTGGGCCTAACTACAACTTCCCTAGACTCTCCTCCAACGTCTTAATCTTAGCTTCAGCGTCTGCCTGCTTCTTGCGTTCGTTGGCTACCACTTGCTCAGGAGCTCCATTTACAAAACGTTCATTCGCCAATTTCTTAGTCACCGATTGAAGGAAACCTCGAGTATAATTCAGTTCTTCTTCCAGCTTTTTCTTTTCCGATTCCATGTCGACATTCTCTGTTGCCGGAATGAAGAATTCATCCGCACCCACAACAAAACTGAATGAGTTTTCCGGTTTTTCATTAGAATTCTTGCAGGACACGTTTGCCAATTTCTCAAGAGAAGTGGAAATCGAATCTATATTCGATGAAGTGACCAACTCCAGGTTTTCTTTTGGAGAAATGCCTTTTGAGTTGCGAATGTTTCTTACACCGGAAGTGATTTCAAAAAGCAAATCGGCTTCCTTGAGAATCACATCATCGAATGCTTTTGCTTGAGGCCATGAAGAAATGATCAGTGCTTCAGAGTTATCTCGATTGGCAAATTGTTGCCACAACTCTTCCGAAATAAATGGCATGAACGGGTGCAAGATCTTCAATACTTGTTCGAACAATTGAACGGTTTGTTCCTTCGTCGTTTGATCGATTGGTTTTTGATACGGTGGTTTTACCCATTCCAAATACCAGCTACAGAAGTCGTTCCAAACGAGTTTGTAAACGGTCATCAAAGCATCAGACATTCTGAACTTAGAGAAATGATCTTCAAGCTCAGTCAAAGCTTTGTTAAATCTGTTTTCGAACCACTGAACCGCCTGCTTATTTATTTCGGGTTGCGGATCATTGGATGTTTCCCAACCGTTCACTAACCTGAACGCATTCCAAATCTTGTTGGAGAAGTTCCGTCCTTGCTCACACAATTTTTCATCAAAAAGCAAATCATTGCCAGCCGGAGAGCTAAACAACATGCCAGTTCTGATTCCGTCTGCACCATATTGTTCTATCAATTCCAGTGGATCAGGGGAATTTCCCAACGATTTGGACATTTTCCTACGAAGCTTATCTCGTACTATCCCGGTCAGGTAAACATTTTGAAATGGCTTCTCATCCAAGTATTCGTATCCTGCTATTATCATTCTTGCTACCCAGAAAAACAAAATCTCTGGAGCGGTGACAAGCGTATCGGTAGGGTAGAAGAAATCAAGTTCAGGATTCTTGCTTTTATCAATCTTTCCTGATTCCTTATTGAAATAGTTATTATTGAATCCATCAAATGGAGCGATTGGCCAAATATTGGAAGATGCCCAGGTATCCAATACATCAGGATCTTGTTCTAGATCTTTTTCAGTCAGCGATTGATTTCCGGATTTTTCTTGGGCGAGACCCACTGCTTCTTCAATGTTTTCGGCAACAACGAAATCATCTTCACCTTCCCCAAAATAATAGGCAGGAATTCGTTGCCCCCACCAAAGTTGACGTGAAATACACCAGTCACGAACATTCTCCATCCAGTGGTTGTAGGTGTTTTTAAATTTTGAAGGGTACAACTGTATTTCATCGTCCATCACAGCTTTGTGAGCCTTCCTGGAGATGTCCTTCATTTTGATGAACCATTGCAACGATAACTTTGGTTCTACTACTGAATTTGTCCGTTCCGATCTACCGATCTTTGTAATAAATTCTTCTTCACCCACTAGCAGACCAGCTTCTTGCAAGTCTTTGATGACCATTTTCCGAACTTTGAAACGATCTTCACCGACGTACTTATCAATCTCACATTTTTCGTTCAAAGTTCCATCGAGGTTAATCGTATCGATCACTTCCAAATTATGCCTTAGCCCAATCTCATAGTCATTTTGATCATGGGCTGGAGTGACTTTCAAACAGCCGGTACCGAAATCTAATTCCACATAATCATCCCCGATAATAGGAATTTCCCGATTGATAAATGGAACGAGCGCCTTTTTCCCAATCAAATGCTTGAATCGCTTATCTTTCGGATTAACAGCAATTCCAGTGTCGCCCATGATGGTTTCCGGCCGCTGAGTAGCGATCGTTACAAACTCATTTGAATCCTTGATCTGATATTTTACAGAATAAAGAATGGATTTTTCACCCTCTTCATTGTAGATCACTTCTTCGTTTGAAATGGTCGTTTGAGCTTCACAATCCCAATTGATCATTCGAAGACCTCTGTAGATATACCCCTTGTTGTATAGATCAACAAAGACTCTAATCACAGCATCGTGATAATCTGGGTCCATGGTAAAACTCGTACGATCCCAGTCGCATGAAGCACCCAGTTTTTTAAGTTGCTCCAGGATGATCCCGCCGTATTTTTCCTTCCATTCCCAAGCATATTTCATGAACTCATCACGTGAGAGATCGCTTTTCTTGATACCTTTTTCACGCAGCATTTTTACAACCTTCGCTTCAGTTGCAATGGAAGCATGATCTGTACCTGGAAGCCAACAAGCTTCTTTTCCTTCCATTCTTGCCTTACGGATCAAAACATCTTGAATGGTGTTGTTGAGCATATGACCCATGTGAAGAACTCCAGTCACATTGGGAGGTGGAATTACAATTGTGTAAGCCTCTTTGCCACTTTTTGGAGAGGCATGGAAATAGTTGTTGTCCAACCAGTACTGGTACCATTTGTCTTCAACAGTTGAAGGATCATATTGACTGGAAATGCTCATTCTTATCGATCTGCTTTTAAAAGAGCCGCAAATTTAAAAGCTAGAGGTGAGGAAATAATATGAAAAAGAGGTTTATTGAAATCAAGTCGTATAAGGAACTTGTTACATATTTGTGAAAGACTACAGCACATGAGAATTGACCCGAAAGAAATACCCGTACCAGAACTTCATGGTTATCTATTAGGAGCAGTTGCGCCACGTCCCATTGCTTTTGCAAGTACCGTAGATAAATCAGGTACTGTTAACTTAAGTCCCTTCAGTTTCTTTAACGTTTTCAGTGCCAATCCACCAATTATGATTTTTTCTCCTGCCAGGAGAGGACGAGACAACACTTCGAAACATACCTACCAAAATGTAATCGAACAGCCGGAAGTAGTTATCAATGTGGTTTCTCATGAAATGGTGGAACAAATGTCTTTATCGAGTACAGAGTATGAGAAGGGAGTCAACGAATTTGTGAAGGCGGGATTTACTGAAGAGCGATCAGAAAAAGTTGAACCACCTCGGGTGAAAGAATCTCCTGTTTCATTCGAGTGCAAAGTGATTGAGGTTCGACCATTAGGAGATAAAGGAGGTGCTGGCAATCTTGTTATTTGCGAGGTTTTACTAATACATCTGAACGATCAAATCCTGACGGAAGGTAAAATAGATCCAAACAAAATCGATCTGGTCGGCCGAATGGGAGGTAATTGGTATTCTCGAGCATCTGGGAATGATATTTTTGAGGTTGCTAAACCATTAGCCAACAAAGGAATAGGTGTGGATCAGATTCCACCTCATATTCGAAACAGTAGAATCTTGACGGGGAATAATCTAGGACAATTGGGGAATGTAGAAAAACTTCCATCACAGGAAGAAATCAATCTATTTTCAAGCGAACCAGAAATCAGTTCCATTCTTGATTCACTTGATTCGGATCATGAAAGACTTCAGGAAGAACTACATAAATTGGCAGCTAAACATCTGGTAGAAGGCAATGTCGTTGAAGCATGGAAAGTACTACTGCAATCCTAGGCTTTTACCAATCTTTCATCATAAACAAACCATTCCTGATTAACGATATTTATTTCAAGGTCGGTATGAGTAGGATTGATTAGGTAGTTATATTCCAAAGGATTGATCACCGAAGGAACTTTAAGAACAGGTGTACTTCCCGACAAAATCCATTCACTTCCAATTTCTTCTGTTTTGTTCGGGTTACGAATATCCGTATGATCTATTTCAAGTTCAGTGATGGGAGAGTCTCCTAATTCAATCATATTTAATCGATATTTTAACTCATTTCTCGCACCTTTAATATGAACAAGATGTTCCAAAATGCTTAGAGAGGATGATTGAGCAGTGTAGAGCATAAAACATCCTATTGGATTCCAACGCCCACCATATATTGATGAACCAATTCCACTTAGATCATTCGCATACTGGGGATGTGTAAGACGGTAGACAATCAAGCTGTGATTCCGTGTTTTATTCTACCAAGCATTTGGAGAACTTGATTTGCTCCGGTTATTGAAGACAGCATATCCAAAGGCTTATGACCATCCAGTGTGGGTTGAGGAGTGTTCATCCATGAAGTGAAGCCTTCTTCTGATCCAAATGTGTCTTTTCCAGATTCTAAAACTTGATGTAAGAAATGAAAGCGGTCGGATCTTTCCCTATCAAGGTAGGTTTTTTGCATGATGTTGTAGAAAGTTTTATCAGATACTCCGAGCATGCTCGCCATATCAGATTTTGGAATTCCATAAGCCACTGCTTCTTCAGCTACCTTAGATGTTTCAACTGTTTTTATTTCATAGCTCATTACATGTAAATTTACATATTATTACACGTAAATTTACGAAAAAGAGTTATAAATATCTCAGATGCTTAATGGGTCAACGTCAAGATTAAAATGCAAATCTCTCCTTGAATTCCAATAGCTCTTTTTTTAGGTCAGTGTTTGGAAATTTCTCAATCTGACTGAATAATTTACTTTCGGGATTCACTCTTAGTTCCCGAAGATTCATATGTTGATTGGTAAATAGAAACTCAAGCTCAGGATAAATTTCTTTGACAGTGTCTACTAAATCCAGTATTTGCAAATTTTTATCAACAAGATTGTATGTTCCGGAATCGACATTTCCAATGATTGTTTTGGCGAGGCTGTCGGCAAGATGATCCACGTGGATAAAGGCACGTGACTGTTTGCCATTTCCAAAAATTTGAATTCTACCTGTGAAATTGGCATCAAACATGAATCGATTGATCACTGCATCAAAACGCATTGATTTGCTATAGCCATAAACGTTACCACCTCTTAGTGTGATGGCAGTCATTTTTTCTGCCAGTCTATTCGTGTGTTCTTCACCGCGCAGCTTAGATATTCCATAAAAGGTAGAAGGCGATGGAATAGTATCTTCGGTTGCTATCTCGTCGCTTGCTCCATAGACGGATGTACTGCTTAGGTAAATGAATTTTGAAATGCTACTTTCTTCTACACAGTATGCCACTTCAGCAGTCCCCCAATGATTCACTTGTTCGTAGAAATGAGGATCTGTATTCGCAAATGGTGTCGTGACAATAGCAGCGAGATGAACTACCACATCAATATCTTTCATCAATCGTTTCAGTTGTCGAGTATCGAGAATATCACCTCTGTAAGACTGAATTTTTTCTTTGTTTTTGAAAGTATCTCCAAGAAAGAAATTGTGATGGCCTTTGCTTAAATTATCGTATGCAATGATCTTATCGATTGCTTTCTCACTAACTAATCGTTTCACAAGCTTTGTCCCAATGTATCCTGCTCCACCAGTTATCAATACTTTCATTTGTCTCTGAATTCTGTCAACTACCGATAGTCAACTCTTAACTATTTAATTAAATCCGTGTGCAAACCACATTCAACTTTATTCAGCCCATACCATCTAGCTTCTCGCTCCTGCATTTCAAGGTCCACTTTTCTTGTGCATGGCTCACAACCAATACTTATGTATCCCTTGTCGTCCAGCGGATGTCTGGGTAAATCGTGTTCTTTGATATAATCAAAGATTTTCTTCTTGTTCCAATCTAGCATCGGATGAAAGCGAACACAATTGTAAGGAGCCTCTTGTTCCACTTTCATCGCTTTCCTAACAGCACTTTGATCTCCTCTAACACCATTGATCCACACGTCATGACTTGCTAGGATTGCTTCCATTGGCTGAGTTTTGTTCAAATAACAGCAATGATCCGGATCGGTCGTAAACATGAGCTTACCGTTTGGTTCACGTTGCAGATATTTTGGAGTATCCGGTTTAAGGTCCACCAGCGTTAGTCCAAAATTTTCAATTACTTGGTCTCGATAAGAAATGGTTTCTGGAAAAAGATAACCAGTATTGATACAATAGACTGGAATGGAATTATCAATTTCACTTAATATATGAAGGAGAACTATGCTGTGTGTTTGAAACGAGGAAGTTGTGAAAAGCGACTTACCACTTAATTTATACTCCTCAATTTTTGCTCGGATATCTACTATTTCCACTCGCTGAATTTCTCCGCAAAACAAACACCTCGAAAAATAAATTCATAGTTAAACGAAACATCTTCTGACATCTATTTGTTAATTGACCGGTAATTTCGCAGTATGTCCAAAGTTACAATCAGTAGGAAAGAGCATTTCAACGCCGCACACAGACTTTTCAATCCCGACTGGACAGATGAAAAGAATGAGACGGTTTTTGGAAAATGCAATAACCCAAATTGGCACGGGCACAATTATGAGTTGATTGTAAGCTTGACTGGTGAACCAGATCCTGAAACGGGTTATGTTTATGACATGAAGAAACTAAGTGACCTGATTAATGAATGTGTTATTGATAAATTAGATCACAAAAATCTGAATTTGGATGTACCCGAATTTAAAAATTTGAATCCTACTGCTGAGAATATTGCCATTGTTATTTATAATTTACTGAAGGCGAAAATCGGATCAGAGTCTGATTTGAAAATTAAACTTTATGAAACGGAACGAAACTTTGTTGAATACCCAGCTTAATCATGATGATGGCGATGATCATTTTTCGTCATCAAGCGAGACTCCATTAAGACCCGATGCCTTTGAGCAGGACGATGAGTTGAAGATCGAACTGATCTCCAAGCATTTTAAGGAAATCATGCATATTCTTGGCTTGGACCTTGAAGACGATAGTCTGAAAGGAACTCCAAATAGAGTTGCCAAAATGTATGTGCAAGAAGTATTTTCAGGTCTAAACCCAGCCAATAAACCTCAGGCCAGATTATTTGAAAATAAGTACAATTACGATCAGATGCTGGTTGAGAAGGATATCACCTTTTATTCTCACTGCGAGCACCACTTCGTTCCAATTTATGGCAAAGCCCATGTTGCCTATTTCTCTAGTGGAAAAGTAATAGGACTTTCGAAGATCAATCGAATTGTTCAATATTATTCCAAGCGCCCTCAAGTTCAGGAGAGGCTAACGATGCAGATTGGAAAAGAACTAAAATCGATACTCCAAACCGATGATGTTGCTGTTGTTATGGACGCATCTCATATGTGTGTTTCATCCAGGGGTGTGAATGACACGAACAGCCGAACTGGAACTGCATTTTTTGATGGAAAATTCAAGGATCAAGAAGTCAAACAAGAGTTTTTGAATTACATCAACACACCTAGCTCAGGGCTGTAAATCCACCCATTTTTTAAAGAAGTAATTGTAGATTTTTTTAGAATGTGCAAACACCTATCTTTGCGCACTGTTTTTGAAAATCTATAAATAAATCATGGATAAACTTATCTATTTAGTGCCTGCTCTAGGGCTTCTTGGTCTTCTTGTAATGATCATAAAATCACGTTGGGTGAACAAGCAAGATGCCGGTGATGACAAAATGCAAACCCTTGCAAATCACATACGAGAAGGAGCGTTGGCATTTCTTAGTGCAGAATATAGAATACTTGCAATTTTTGTTGTTTTAGCTGGCGTTTTACTAGGAGTTATTTCCTCTTTGGTAGAAACCACACATTGGTTCATTGTTGTTGCTTTCGTGATTGGTGCCTTCTTCTCAGCATTCGCTGGAAATATAGGGATGAGAATAGCCACGGCAGCTAATGTAAGAACTACTCAAGCAGCTAGATCAAGCCTACCTCAAGCATTGAAAGTATCATTTACCGGAGGAACTGTAATGGGACTCGGAGTGGCTGGATTGGCCGTTTTCGGATTGAGTATGATCTTCATCATTTTGTTTCAGTGGTTCATGGGAGGCTCCTGGACAAATACTGGAGACATGACTGTTGTACTTGAAGCCCTAGCTGGTTTCTCATTAGGTGCAGAATCCATTGCTCTTTTCGCTAGAGTAGGGGGCGGAATTTATACCAAAGCAGCAGACGTTGGAGCTGACCTTGTAGGAAAAGTTGAAGCTGGTATTCCGGAAGATGATCCAAGAAACCCAGCAACAATCGCAGACAATGTTGGTGATAACGTTGGTGATGTGGCCGGTATGGGTGCTGACTTATTTGGATCTTATGTTGCAACCGTTTTGGCATCTATGGTTTTAGGAAACTATGTCATTCGGGATATGGGCGGATCAATCAATGATGCATTCAATGGAATTGGCCCAATATTACTTCCTTTAGTTATTGCAGGAGTTGGAATCGTTTTTTCAATCTTAGGCACACTCTTTATAAAAATTTCAGACAATAATTCTAAAGAACCTCAAGTTCAGGCCGCTCTTAACAAAGGAAACTGGGGATCAATTATTCTTACAGCAATTGCATGTTACTTCATCATTGATTTGCTTCTACCTGCTTCAATGTCAATGAATCTTTTTGGAGAAGGACTTCAGCCGATCACTTCAATGAGCGTTTTCTACGCCGTACTAGTTGGGCTTGCAGTTGGAGGACTGATCTCTTATTTCACAGAATACTATACCGGTTTAGGTAAAAAGCCGGTTTTGGATATCGTTCAAAATTCTTCAACAGGTGCAGCTACCAACATCATTGCCGGACTTTCTACTGGAATGATCTCTACTTTCGGACCAATCTTATTATTTGCATTTGCCATCTGGGGAGCATATGAATTGGCTGGATTTTACGGAGTTGGTATTGCAGCATCTGCCATGATGGCAACTACTGCTATGCAGCTAGCGATTGATGCATTTGGACCTATTGCCGATAACGCTGGTGGAATTGCAGAAATGAGCGAACTACCTGAAGACGTAAGAGAAAAAACAGACATTCTTGATTCAGTAGGAAACACGACTGCAGCGATCGGAAAAGGATTTGCGATTGCTTCTGCAGCACTTACGGCATTAGCACTTTTCGCAGCTTATGTCACATTCACTGGAATTGATGGAATCAACATTTTCAAAGCTGATGTATTGGCGGCACTTTTCATTGGAGGAATGGTACCAGTAGTTTTCTCGGCACTTGCAATGCGATCGGTTGGTAAAGCAGCCATGGAGATGGTGAAAGAAGTGAGAAGACAATTCAAGGAGATTCCAGGCATCATGGAAGGAACAGGAAAACCTGATTACGGAAAATGTGTAGATATCTCAACAAAAGCTGCGTTGAGAGAAATGATGCTTCCAGGAGCAATTACCATCACAGCTCCAATTCTCATTGGATTCTTGATGGGGCCTGAGGCACTTGGAAGCTATATGGCAGGTGTTGCTGTATCTGGAGTTCTTTGGGCTATTTTCCAAAACAATGCGGGCGGTGCTTGGGACAATGCCAAGAAATCTTTCGAGGCTGGTGTGATGATCGATGGCGAAATGACATACAAAGGATCAGAAGCTCACAAAGCAGCTGTAACTGGTGATACAGTTGGAGATCCATTTAAAGATACTTCCGGACCTTCTATGAATATCCTTATCAAATTGACATGTCTGGTAGGTTTAGTGATCGCTCCGATTTTGGGAGAAATCTATGGAGGAGTTTCACACGGAACAACCGCTCAACTTACCGAAATTGAGAATTCGCTAAGAAAGAATACCACAGATGGTGAGGTTGATTACATAAGAGATTTGGAAGTCACAACTACAGAGTTAAAAGATGGTCAAATCCAGGCCATTGTTCAAGTAGTGGCAATAGATCCTGTAGAGACAGTTGTTGAGAATGATACAATTGTAGGTTCATTCGAATATGTCAAAGCTAAGGTTGACGCGTTAAGGTGAAACAAATACTTCTAAAAATTCAACCCCTGCAGTTCATATTGTGGGGGTTTTTTTATGTCTTTTTCTAACTTCCATTTTAGATGTCCGAAGATGTAGTTCAAATAGCGCAAGCTTGGTTCAAGCAGAAAAAATGGAAACCATTTCCATTTCAAGTAAAGACTTGGGAAGCCTATTTGGATGGAAAAAGCGGTCTTTTGAATGCACCTACTGGCTCAGGTAAAACTTATGCTTTGTGGATTCCTTGTGTTCTAGAATTCTTAAGGGACAATCAACCACATGAGGTAAAGCCCGAAGTTCGAGTGCTATGGATTACGCCGCTACGAGCGCTGGCTAAAGACATCCAAAGTGCAATGCAGAATTTCTGTGATGACCTAGATGTACGATGGAACGTTGGTTTACGAACTGGAGATACCACCACGACTGAACGTCAAAAGCAAAAGAAGTCCGCTCCACAAGCGCTGGTGATCACACCGGAAAGTCTTCACGTTTTACTGAGCCAAAGTGATTATCCCAATTATTTAAAAAATATCAAAAGCATAATCGTTGATGAATGGCATGAGTTGATTGGGACGAAAAGAGGAGTGGCAACAGAATTGGCCATTTCCAGGATAAAGAAGTTAACTGAAAACAAGGTTAAAATCTGGGGAATCTCAGCTACTATAGGCAATCTTCCGCAAGCTAAAAGAGTATTGCTTGGTGAAGATTATTACAAGCAAGCAGTATCGATTCATTCAGAAGTCGAAAAAGACATATCAGTTGAATCAGTTCTACCAGAAGATATTGTTGACTTCCCCTGGGCCGGACATTTAGGAACTAAATTGCTGGACAAAGTAGTCCCGATCATTAAGAAGAGTGAGACTACTTTACTATTTACCAACACAAGATCTCAGACGGAATTATGGTATCAAGCAGTGTTGAAAGAAGCACCTGATTTGGCGGGAGTCATTGCGATGCATCACGGATCTATGGATCAAAACATCAGAGGTTGGGTTGAAGATGCATTACACGAAGGAAAACTTAAATGCGTCGTATGTACTTCAAGTCTTGATCTCGGTGTTGACTTTAGGCCCGTAGATACCGTCATCCAAATTGGAGGTCCGAAAGGAGTTTCCAGATTTCAGCAAAGAGCTGGGCGAAGTGGTCATCGTCCGGGAGAGAAGAGCAAAATCTATTTTGTCCCAACACACACATTGGAGTTGATTGAAGGCGCAGCATTGAGGGATGCTGTTGCAGCCGGGAAATTTGAACAAAGAAAGCCATTGGAAAAATGCTTGGATGTCTTGATTCAATATCTAGTGACGTTGGCCGTAAGCGGAGGATTCCGACCACTTGAGATTTTGGAAGAAATCAAAGCCACTTATTGTTATCGTTTGCTGACAGCTACAGACTGGAATTGGGCATTGGAATTTATCACAACCGGAGGAAGCACATTGGGTGAATACGATGAGTTTGCCAAGGTTTACAATGAAGATGGCATTTATAAGATCATCAATAATCGAGCGGCACAAAGACATAAACTCTCCATCGGAACAATCGTTGGCGATCCTGCGCTTAGTGTAAAGTTCATGTCTGGTGGACATTTAGGAACGGTCGAAGAAAGTTTTGTTTCCAAACTGAATCCAGGTGATACCTTCTGGTTTGCAGGACAGAACCTTCAATTCGTGATGATCAAAGACATGACCGTCATGGTTAAAAAGTCTAAGCGGAAAAGTGGTCTTACACCGCAATGGGGTGGAGGAAGACTTCCACTCTCATCATTATTGGCAGATCAGATTAGAAAAAAATTAGAGCTTGCCAAAAATGGTGTTTTCGAGGCTGTTGAACTGCAAGCGATCAAACCGATTTTAGATCTCCAATCAAAGTGGTCAATAATCCCTGACACAAATACACTGTTGATAGAAAAGGTAGAAACAGAAATGGGAAATCACTTATTCTTCTATCCGTTTCAGGGAATGTTTGTCCATGAAGTGCTTGCTAGCCTTATTGCCTACAGAATGAGCAAGCTCCAGAAAATCACCTTTTCCATTTCAATGAATGATTACGGCTTTGAATTACTATCAGATCAGGAAATCGCCATTGAAGAAGCACTCGAATTAGATCTTTTTTCAGAAGAAAACCTGATGGAAGACATCAACGAATCAATCAACAAGACTGAAATGGCACAACGGAAATTCAGAGATGTAGCCACTATTGCAGGACTTGTGTTTCAAGGCTACCCTGGAAAAAACATCAATGCGAAGCACTTACAGGCCAATTCAGGAATTTTGTTTCGAGTTTTTCAAACATATGATGAGCAAAACCTGTTGATCAAGCAATCAATGGATGAAGTGATGACATTGCAACTAGAGCAATCAAGACTAATGGAAGCACTCCGCCAGATCAATTCTCAAAAAATTGTACTTAAGGAAACATTGAAACCAACTCCTTTCGCTTTTCCCATTCTAGTTAGTGTTTTGAGAAGAGAAAACTTAAGCTCTGAACAAATCACCGATCGCCTAATTAAAATGCAACTTCAACTTGAGCAGTCGCTCAACGAAACTTAATTTTGAACCATGAGATTTACATTCTTTATAACCTTCTTAAGCGTTTCATTTATTCTCGCAAGCCAGTCCATAGTAGGAAAATGGAAAACGATTGATGATAATACCAACAAAGCCAGATCTGTGGTTGAGATCTATGAAAAGGAAGGAAAATACTACGGGAAAGTTTTTAAAACTTATCTGGAACCTGACGAAGATCCTGATCCTGTCTGTACAGAATGTGAGGACCATAGAAAGGGACAAAAGATTATTGGAATGGAGATCATCACCGATCTTAAGTACGACCAGAAGAATCAAGTCTACAACAAAGGTGAAATCCTCGACCCTGAAAATGGAAACATTTACGATTGTAGACTATGGGTTACGGAAGATGGAAGTCTGAAAGTAAGAGGCTATCTTTTGTTTTTTTATAGAACTCAAACCTGGTTTCCCTGGACCGGTGAGTAATTGTGAGTTTGAAATAAAAGGAGAAAAACTGCTTTTATTACCCGAGAAGGGAATCTATTGGAGTAGCAAAAACCTTATTATAATTTCTGACCTCCATCTTGGGAAAGCTGGTCATTTTCGAAAACATGGCATTCCCGTTTCTGGAAAGGTTCATTATACGGATTTGAAAATTTTGCAATCACTGCTGAAAAGTTATAAACCAGAGCAGGTGGTTCTTCTTGGAGATTTGTTTCACAGCTTTAAGAACAATGAATGGGATGATTTTCTTCGCTTTATTGAAGTTTTTGATATAGTGAAATTCATTCTTGTAAGAGGAAATCATGACATTTTCGAAGAATATCCTTCCAAACTAGAAGTGGTTGAATCTTTAGACTTAAGACCATTCAATTTTACGCATCAAAAAGAGAATTCGGAACTCTACAACATCTCCGGCCATATTCATCCGGGCTTTCGTATTCGAGGGATCGCAAGAGAAGGATTGACGCTTCCATGTTTTTACTTTTCCGAGGATCATGCTGTTATGCCAGCATTTGGTCAGTTTACTGGAATTAAGAAAATCAAACCTCGTGAAGGCGACAAGATATTTGGGATCGCCGATGATAATGTCATGGAGTTAATCTAAGAAATGACGTATTTTACAGAAATAACCACCTGTTTTTTAGGTAGAAGGGGTTACAAAATTTGTGTTAATCGTATTTAAAACTGGCTTGGTGTATGAAGGATAGTGAGATTCTTGAGCGAATAAGTCGTGGTGATGAAAAAATATTAGATCACCTGTACAAGAAATACTATCGGATGATGACCAAAGTCGTGCTATCAAATAGTGGGACTGAGGAAGAGGCGAAAGACGTATACCAAGAAGCTTTGCTTGCTTTCTGGCAGAAGGCCTCAAGCGGCAAGCTGGTGTTGACTTCAAAGATTAGCACATACTTATACAGTATTTGCTTGAATCAATGGAGAAAAGAGCTCGACAGGAAAAGTCGCTTGAGTTCGGAGGAGGTAGATGGAGAAGAAACTCAAGGACATGATGCGGAAGAACGATTAAGAATCGTTAAAGAATGTATAGAGGAGCTCGGAGATGTTTGTAAAGGCGTGTTAACGTATTATTATTTTGATGGGCTGGGGATGCAGGATATAGCTGAAAAGATGAACTTTGCTAATACGGACACCGCCAAGACAAAAAAATATAAGTGTAAAAAGAAACTAGATAGTTTAATTAAAAGTAAGTATACCGCCGAAGACTTTTTTTAAATGCCGCAACAAGATCAAATCGATAAAATAGAACAGTATCATTCGGGAAACATGTCTCCTGAGGAAACTGCTTTATTCGAAAAAGAACTCGCTTCAGATCCAGCCTTAAAGGCAGAAAGTGATTTTCAGTCAGAGATAATCAATGGGATCAAAGAATATCGCAAATCACAACTCAAAACCCGTTTGGATGCCATTGATGTAAGCCCGGGATGGATAGAATTTGCGCAACAATCTTCACTTGTCAAATCATTTGGTGGAATTGCGGTAGCTACTGCCATAGGTTCGGGTGTTTATTTCTTTGCTGATTCCAAAAAGGAAATTCCTCAGCGAGAAATTGCCAATGTAGAATCCATTAGCGACATGACCGTTCCGGTTTATGAGGAAGTGACTTTCGAGTGGGCTATTAAAGAATTGAAACCTGTCGCAATAAATAAGACGGAAAAAATTCGTGAGGTTGAAATTGCCTCGACACAAGAAATCAAAGAAGAACCGGTTGCAACTTCTGAGTCTAAGAATACGGTTCTAGAAGTGAACAAACAAGAAGAATCATTCACTCCTGATTTCAGTGCACCTGATGCAGGAGACGTTTCGGATAACTCAGAAATGAGCTCAACGGTACTAGATGAGGTTCCTGAAGTTGCAGGAACTGATAATGAACTAGATCCGATTGAGGTTGAAACGAAGAACTCTAAGAGCTCGAAAATCAAATACAAATACTATGATGGAAAACTATTCCTGAATGGTAACTTCAGCAAAGAGCCTTACGAAATTCTAGAGATTAACAGTGCTAGTGGGAGAAGAATCTATCTGCTTCATCTCAACAAGTACTATGAGGTCAAGATCAACGATCGATTGTCAGAGCTTCCAGAAGTGACAGATATCAAATTGATTCAAGAACTTCGATTGATCAAAGCCAATAAGTAGACAACTAGTCGATTTCAAGGATTTTAATCGAGATGCTTTTTGTTCTAACTTTGTGTCTCCATGCAAGAGAAGAAAGTTAGGAAAAAGCGAAAATTGGGCAGCTACCCATTTGCCAGTGTAGTTTTCAGCATAACTGTCGCATTATTGGTTCTTGGCCTCTTCGGCTGGATGGTCTTGCATAGTTCAAGGCTGGGAAATAGAATCCAGGAGAACATCGAAGTTCAGGTCTACCTCAACAAAGATCTATCAAGAACAGACATCAACAAGATCCACAGCGTACTTTCTACTAAGCCATTCACTTTGGTTAAAGAAACGCCTCAAATTGAGCTCATCACCAAAGAAGAAGCGGCAGAACAATTCATAAGAGAAACAGGAGAAGATTTTAAGAACTTCCTTGGAGATAATCCTTTGAGAGATCTTTTGGCAGTTAAAATAGATCCAGGATACCAGCCACTGGATAGCCTGACAAAGATTAAGAAAGAAGTTGAAGCCATCAGTGGAGTCTTTGAAGTTGCTTACGAAGAAAGTCTGGTTGAAAGTATCAACACCAACCTAGCAAGGATTGGTCTTATCTTGATCGGAATTGCGATCTTTTCCATTTTGGTCGTGATTATCTTGATCAACAATACCATCAAATTGGCTCTTTTCTCGCAACGATTTCTCATCCGAAGTATGCAGCTAGTTGGAGCAACGAGTGGATTTATTCGGAAGCCATTTCTCTACCGCTCCATTTTCTATGGGTTTTTAGCTGGTATCCTAGCCTCATCCATTCTTTATGGCTTCACCATGTATCTCAATACACTCATTGAAGGATTGGCTGATCTTCAAGACAGGAACGGTTTTGCCATCCTTTTTGGATTAATGATCGTTATGGGAGTTATAGTTGGCTATTTCAGCTCATTGAGAGCCATTCGAAAATATTTAAAAATGTCGTTAGACGAACTGTATTAAAATGTCAGAAAAAAGAAAATTAGCATTCAATAAGTCTAATTACATGATCATGATTGCTGGTGTGGTGGTATTGGTCATTGGTTTTATCATTATGACCATGGACACTGAGCCCTATGGATTTGGATTCCTTGGACTTACGCTTGGACCAATTATCGTCATGATCGGATTCCTGATGCAATTTGTTGCAATCATGTACAAACCAAAAACCAATTCTGACAAAAATCAATGACCTGGATTGAGGCGCTCATTTTGGGCATAATTCAGGGATTGACCGAGTTTCTTCCTGTAAGTAGTAGTGGACATTTGGAGATTGGCTCTGTATTGTTAAATGCACAAAGCACCGACAACTTGTTGTTTGCTGTAACTGTTCATTTAGCGACTGCTCTGGCTACAATCACCGTTTTTGCCAGAGACATTTCTACGCTTATCAAGGATATTTTCAAGTTTCAGTGGAATGAGTCCACACAGTTCGCAGTGAAAATTGGCGTTTCAATGCTTCCGGTTCTCGTTGTTGGCGTATTGTGGAAAGAAGAAATTGAAGCACTGTTTGTTGGAAACATCGCGTTGGTTGGCTCGATGCTCTTAATCACTGGAGTTTTATTGATGTATGCTCATTTCAAGAGAAATGGAGACAAAGAAGTCGGATACATCTCCTCTTTTTTGATTGGTGTAGCACAGGCTTTTGCTGTTTTGCCAGGTATATCAAGATCCGGTTCCACAATTGCTACCGCGCTGATTTTAGGAATCGAAAGATCCAAAGCAGCCAGGTTTTCCTTTTTGATGGTTTTAATACCCATCCTGGGTGCCAGTTTGCTAGAACTCAAGGATTATTCTGAAAATCCTCAACTCCATGCCATTGAACCAACAAGCTTGATCATCGGGTTTTTTGCAGCTTTCATTTCTGGATTTTTTGCTTGTAAATGGATGGTTTCAATTGTTAGAAAAGGTAAACTGACTTTCTTTGCAGCATATTGTTTCATTGTTGGCCTGATCGCAATTATTGCATCTCTCTAATGCAAAACCCGTACGAAGAAGGAAAGATTCTACTGATAAACAAGCCCTTAAACTGGACTTCATTTGATGTAGTGAAAAAACTTCGGTATGCCTTGAAGGTAAAGAAGATTGGTCACGCCGGAACACTCGACCCGTTGGCTACAGGATTGCTCATTATCGGAACAGGAAAGTTTACAAAAAAACTCAATGAGCTGCAGGGACTGGATAAAGTGTATGAAGGCACTTTCGAAGTTGGTAAAACCACCCCGTCTTTCGATTTAGAAACAGACTTTGATTCCGAGAAAGATATTTCCAACCTAAGTAATTCAGACTTGGAAGAAGCGAGAGCCTCGTTGAGTGGTCCAATTTCTCAAATACCGCCAGCCCATTCAGCAGTGAAGGTTGGTGGGGAGCGAGCATATAAAAAAGCAAGGAAAAATCAGGACGTAAAATTGGAGCCGAGAGAAGTCACCATTCATGAATTCTCTATTGACTCGGAAAACCTTCCTGACGTGAATTTTCGAATCAACTGCTCAAAAGGAACCTATATTCGAAGTATGGCCAGAGATTTTGGAGAAAAGATTGGAGTAGGAGCATACTTGAAAAAATTGGTACGAACCAAAGTGGGAGATTACTCCCTTGAAGATGCTGAAGAACTAGATGTTTTCATTAAAAAAGTGAATGAAGGTAATTGAAGACATAGAGGCATTTGAAAAGCAGCCGTATGCTGCGGTCACAATCGGAACTTTTGATGGTGTTCACTTGGGCCATCAGGAAATCCTGAAGCAAGTGGTAGCTGACGCAAAGTCCAATGATGGAAAAAGTTTGCTGATTACCTTTTGGCCTCATCCGCGATTCATATTGAAAAAGGATGCAGATGATCTAAAACTCCTCAGCACGTTTGAAGAGAAAGTTGATTTGTTAGAATCGCTCGGATTGGATTACATCATTAAGATTCCTTTTACTCCGAAATTTTCCAATCTGTCAGCAGAAGCATTTGTCCAGACAATCCTGATTGACCAAATTGGGACACGAAAGTTATTCATTGGGTATGACCATCGCTTTGGAAACAACCGCGAAGGCAACATTCAGTTTTTGAAAGAGAAATCTTCTACTTACGGCTATGAAGTTTTCGAGATTCCGAGACAGGACATAGATGATATTGGAATTAGCTCAACCAAAATCAGGGAAGCTTTGAACGAAGGAGACATTCAATTATCAAACTCACTTCTCGGGAGAAATTACTCACTAAATGGCACTGTGGTTGAAGGTCAGAAAGTAGGTCGTGAGATCGGTTTTCCTACTGCCAACATTCAAATGGACAAAGATTACAAGTTATTACCGGGAGACGGTGCTTATGCCATCATTGCCAAATTGGGAGAACAACAATTGAATGGGATGCTCAATATCGGTTTTAAACCAACCGTTAATGGTAGCCAGAGAACAATTGAGGCACATCTTTTTAATTTTGAGGAAAATATTTACGGAAGGGAAATCACAATTGAGTTTGTTCAAGCGTTAAGAAAAGAGAAAAAGTTTGATTCTCTAGATCATTTAAAAGAGCAACTCGAAATGGACAAAGCGAAGGCAATTGATATTTTAAAATGAGAGCGTTAAGATCGGTCATATTGTTTTCTTCCTTGATTGGAGTCACACTAATTACTTCTTGCGAAAGGAATGGAGATTTTCTGGTTTTCTCTGTTCAAAATGACGTTGACTTGGGAGAGACCATTGCGGAGCAAATTGCTGAAGATCCTTCTTTTGATATTCTTTCTCCACAGCAGTATCCGGTTTCTTATGCTTACGTCCAAAGTATGATGGATGAAATTTTGGAATCAGAAGAAGTGACATATAAGGAGGACTTTTCATGGAAAATCAATATTATCAATGATCCCTCAAATGGACCAGTGCTAAACGCATTTGCTACCCCCGGTGGTCAAATATATGTTCACACTGGCCTGATTTATTTCTTAGATAAGGAAGATGACTTGGCCGGTGTCTTGTCTCAAGAAATTGCTCACGCTGATCAAAGACATGTTTCAACAAAGCTTCAAAGGGAATATGGCATTTCGCTATTGTTAAATGTAATATCGGGCAGTGAGACTTCTAGTTTAGAACGTATTGTCAGCCAGATTGCAGGATCAGGTTCAATTTTGCCTTACAGTCGGGATGCGGAAGCAGAAGCAGATGAATACTCTGTCAGATACTTGGCGAGTACTCAATATGCATGCAATGGAGCAGCAGATTTTTTTGAAAAATTGCTCCGAAACGAAGAACAGTTTCAGCCAGAATATTTGAACACGCATCCAAGCCCGGAAAACAGGGTGGAAGATATAAATGCGTTCGCATTATCGCTGGGTTGTGATACCACAATAGATGATAACTCAGCATTGAGATATGTCAATTTTAGAAACTCCTTACCATAATTCACCTATAATCAAATGGGTCATTTCCCATTTTGTCGATATCAACTAACATGAAGAAATCAGAAATAAAGCTCGTTGTGGAATTGGATGATGAACAAATTCCCGAAAGAATCCTGTGGGATGCAGATGAGAAAGATTCCGAAGGTTTTTCAGAAACAAAATCCATGAGTCTTTCCTTGTGGGATCATGAAAACAAAAACACGATGCGGATCGACCTGTGGACCAAAGACATGCCTATTGATGAAATGAAGAGATTCTACATCGATTGTTTGGGTGGCCTTAGCCAAAGCATTTTGAATTCAACAGGTGACGAATACATGAACCAGGAAATCGATGCGCTGTGTGATAAACTGGTGGAGCACATCAAAAACGAATCTTGAGGTAATTCTCCCTTTTAACAGAATTAAGTCCAGCATTTTACCTAAAAATTGCTAATATTATGCATGCATAATATTTTTCCTATGTCAAAAAGCTATAAAACAGCTTTTTAGGATATTTTATAATTACTATCTTGAGATTACTAACAAACGATAACCTTATGAATCGGAATTTTACTAAAATAATTTTAGGGCTAATGTTCATCGCGTTTTGCGGTTTTGCAAAGGCCCAAACGACCGTTACTGGTACAGTCACCGATGCGGATTCAGGAGAGCCATTGATTGGCGTAAACATCCTGGTAAAGGGGACTGTATTAGGAACAATTACCGATGTAGATGGGAATTTCACTTTGGCTGTTCAGTCAAGCCCACCTTTTACATTGGTGATCTCTTACGTCGGCTATGACCGGCAAGAGGTGGAGGTGAGCGCCGGAACAACCCAGGTCCAGGTGCAATTGGCAGAAGCAACTCTTTTGGGACAGGAAGTGGTGGTTTCAGCATCGAGAATAGAAGAGAGTACCTTAAAGTCCCCAGTGAGTATTGAGCGGATGGACATTCTTGATATACAAAATGCTGCGGCACCTGATTTTTATACAGCATTAAAAAATCTAAATGGAGTTGATTTCAGTACTCAGAGTCTTACGTTCAATTCTGTGAATGCCAGAGGTTTCGGAGCAAACGGTAACACACGTTTTGTTCAATTGATAGACGGAATTGATAATCAAGCTCCCGGACTGAATTTTCCAGTTGGTAATGTTGTCGGTATCAATGAACTAGACTTGGAGAGCGTTGAAATGCTCCCAGGAGCTTCCTCAGCTCTTTATGGTCCGAATGCGATTCAAGGAATTTTGCTAATGAATAGTAAGAGCCCATTTGATTATCAAGGGTTGGACTTTTACTCAAAATTAGGTGTCAATCATTTGGATGGAGAAGATGATGATGCGGCCCTTTACAAAGATTTAGGAATTCGATATGCAAAATCATTTAACAACAAATTAGCCTTTAAGCTTACAGCTTCATGGTTAAATGCCCAGGATTTCCGTGGTGTAGATTATAGAGATCAATCAGATATTTTAGAAAGAAGCGGGGAGATAGATCCACTTACGGTTGATAGAACGGCCCTAAGAAATTATGATGGTGTGAATGTCTATGGAGATACAGAATTGACCGTTGGACAAATTGCGGATGGAGCTATTGAATTGGGTCAGTCTCCTGATGCTACAGCAGAACAACAGGCTACAGCTGCAAGCTTAATAGGAATCAGGAGTTTGATTCCGAGTGGGGTTGAAGGAGCTTTTACACCGGCCGGATACCGAGAGGTAGATTTTGTGGACAACACAACTGAGAGCCTTAAGTTCGGAGCTGCTTTGCATTATCGATTGAATGATAATCTTGAAGTTTTGGGTCAATATAATATTGGATACGGTAGCTCAGTTTATACCGCGAATGATAGATTTATTCTTGATAACTTCTCCATATGGACTGGAAAATTGGAATTGAGAGGGTCTGATTTTTATCTAAGAGCATACACCACCCAGGAAAATTCAGGTGATAGCTATGCTGCAAATGCATTAGGTCAACGAATCCTTCAAGATACCTACTTTACAAATTACTTAGGAGCTTGGGCAGGAGCCATCGCAAGTGGAGCTATACCCTTCAATAACTATGATGCATTGCATGCCGCAGCACGAGCTGCAGCAGATGCTGAGTTTGCTGAAGTAGGTTCTGCGGCCTTTAACGCGTCATTCGATGAAAATCGTAATCTTTCAATAGCAGATGGAGGAGCTAAGTTTCTTGATAAATCAGCTCTTTACCATTACGAGGGTAGTTATAATCTGAGAAATGTGATCGACTTTGCAGAGATCGTTGTTGGTGCAAATTACCGAACATACGCTTTGAACTCTGAAGCGACTCTTTTCACATTAGATGATAATGGTGATGAGGTTTCATATGATGAGTATGGTGGATATATTCAAATCAGGAAGGATTTGATTGATAATATTGCCTTAACTGCATCTGCAAGGTATGACAAAAGTGAATTCTTCGAAGGACAGTTCAACCCAAGAGTTGCAGCGGTTTGGGAATTTGCTCCTAATCATAATCTCCGTGGTTCGTATCAAACCGGTTTCCGAATCCCTACTACTCAGGATCAGTTCATTGATCTTGATGTAACAACCAGAAGGTTGATTGGTAGGAATGATATTCTTAGACGAAAATACAATACAGATGAAAACCCAGTTTACAGAACTCAATCTGTTGAGGATGCGCAACTTTTAAGAGACGTGAATCAACTTGAAGTTGCTTCAGAGGCCTATGAAGATTACAAACCAGAACGAGTTGGAACTTGGGAAGTTGGATACAAGGGTCTTTTCATGGATGGAAGACTGTTTATAGATGCATTTTACTATCAAAGCACCTACAAGGATTTGTTAGCTGAAATTGATGTCACACAAGCGGTAGTCACAAATGATATTACTTCAATTCCGGCAGGTTATGATGATGGTCTTACAAATGGAGTAAGTAATCACAGTGATCGTGATAAAGAAGTTTTTGTTGCTGGAGGAGGTCAAAATATCACACTTGAAAGATTCGGCTATGATGTCAACATTAATGAAGACGTAGAAAGTAGAGGTGGAGGAATAGCTGCAGAATACTCTATCGGAAATGGTTATGCACTCGGAGCAAATGCCTCTTACAACGAGATCGTTTCCCTGAGTGATTTGGTAGCTCAGGAATTCAATGTTGCATTTAACACACCTGAATGGAGGTATAATATTAAGTTCAGTAACAGAAAGCTGACAGATAGAATTGGGTTTAATCTGACCTACCGTTGGCAAGATGCATTTCTCTGGCAGTCAGCGATTGGCTCTGGAGTTATACCTGCCTTTGGCACACTTGATGCACAAGTATCATACGATATCCCTAGCATGAATGCTAAGCTTAAGCTAGGAGGTTCCAATGTTACAAATAACAGATACACCACATCGCTGGCGAATCCAAGAATTGGAGCTTTGTATTATATCCAGTTAAATCTTAATAACCTTTTGAAGTAAGAAAAAATGAGAACTAGAAAAGTAATAAACTATATAGCTGGCATTGCCATAATTCTTGGCTTAATTTCTTGTCAAGAGGATGATATAAAAGCAGATTGGATTGCAGATAATCCCGTTCCTACCGATCCTGTTGAAACAGGAACTCCAGGCACCTTAGATCTATCGCATTATGTGTCTGTAGGAAATTCATTAACAGCAGGTTTCGCTGATGGAGCGCTTTATACCGATGCTCAAAATCAAAGTTTTCCAGCACTTTTAGCAGAAAGGTTTTCCATAGCTGGTGGAGGCGATTTTAACCAGCCAGATATAAATTCTGAAAATGGATTTAATAGTGCTTTTTCAGATGTGGCTAATGGGATAATTAGAGGGAGAACAGTGCTTGATTTATCAGATGCAGCCCCTGTCTCCACTGCAGGTGAGTTACCAGCAGCATACACAGGTGACAAGTCGGCGTTGAACAATTTTGGTGTTCCAGGAATTGTAATTGGACAACTATTAACCCCTTTGACAGGAACACCGGGAAGTCCAATTGAAAATGGTCTTTACACCAGGTTTGCATCGGCACCTGGAACATCTACGATATTGGGAGACGCAATTGCAACTGGACCTTCGTTCTTTTCGCTTTGGATTGGAGCAAATGATGCATTGGGCTATGCAGTTAGTGGTGGTGTTCCTGCTGCAGAAGGAGGAGTTGACATAACTGCAACAGGAGATTTTCAAGCAGCTCTGCAAGCCGTATTGACTGGGCTAACCGGTACCGGATCTGAAGGTGTTGTATTGACCGTACCACCTTTGATTACGATACCATTTTTTCAAGCCGTGACGGCAGGAGAGAATGGGATAAACTTGATTCCTTTGGATGAAGCAACAGCAACAGCAGTTAACGCTGGTTATAATGATGCTGCAAGTGGATATAATCCTGGCCTAAGCGCTGCATTACAACTTGGAATAATAGATCAGGCTGAATTAGATAGAAGAACTATTTCGTTTAGTGCCGGCAATAACCCTCCCGTGATTGTAGATGAAAGTTTGACCGATGCAGATATATCAGCTGCATTCATGTTAGCACCAGGGAGTGTCGTCCTACCTAAATTAAGACATCTTGAGAGCACCGATCTGCTTCCACTCACTGCTGCTACTGTATTGGGAACACTAGCTGATCCTAATAATCCAGCTTCAGTTATTGGAGTGGGAGTAGCACTTGAGGATAGATTTACGTTGACTTCTACAGAACAAGCGGAGGTTGTTACAGCACGTGCAACCTTCAATGGAGTAATTTCTGCGGTAGTGACTGGCTTAAATGATGCTGGTGCTGACATTGCTATTGTTGACGTTCAACCATCATTTGCGGATGCGCTAGGTTTGACTGAAGCTTCTGCAACAGCTTTGGCTTTGTCACCTGAAGCAATTGCTGCTGCTGATGGAGAATCCGGGATTCGTGTAGAAGGAGCATTGCTTTCTCCGGATTTCGCTCCTAATGGGATATTTTCATCCGATGGTGTACACCCTAACCCTCGAGGATATGCGATAGTAGCAAACCTTGTAATAGATGCCATCAATGACCGTTGGGGAGCCTCCATTCCAAGAATAACGGTTCTCGATAAAAGGGGAGTAAATTTTCAACCTTAATTCAAAAAAGAATTAAAATTAACCCCGACTTCCTGTCGGGGTTTTTTTATGCTTTAAAAAAGGATTTTAACTTCGCTTTTATGGCTCAACCAGATTTTAAGAACTTTCCTAAGCTTAGGCAGAAGTTATGGGTGCTTGTATTCGGCACAGAAACCCGTGCTGGGAAAGTTTTCGATATTGTCCTTTTGTGGGCAATTGTCCTGAGTGTTCTTAGCGTGATGCTGGAGAGTGTGAAGGAGTTAAATGATCAGTTTGGAAATGTTTTCGCCATTTTGGAATGGTCCTTTACAATTCTCTTCTCAATCGAATATTTGTTGCGGATTCTAATAACCAGGAAGCCAAGAAAATACGTGTTCAGTTTTTTTGGAATCGTTGATCTCTTAGCGCTACTGCCAACTTATTTGACGTTGATTTTTGCAGGAGGAAGCTACCTGATGGTTATTAGGACCATTCGATTACTTCGGATCATGCGAATCTTGAAGCTTTCCAGGTATTTAAGAGAAGCTTCTGTTCTTGGTAATGCGTTGATCGCTAGCCGACATAAGATTTTCGTTTTTATCGGATCCGTGTTCACACTAGTAATGATTGTAGGAACGTTAATGTACATTGTTGAAAGTGGTGAAAACAGCACATTTACTAGTATTCCAAGAGGAATATACTGGGCTATAGTTACTGTCACCACTGTTGGTTATGGAGATATCTCGCCGCAGACCACTTTGGGGCAAGGCCTGGCTTCATTACTCATGTTGATGGGTTATGCAATTATTGCTGTTCCAACGGGGATTGTCACTTCTGAAATTGCGTCAGCTGAATTTGAGAGGAGAGCATCTGAATCCAATGAGAAAAAGTGTGATCTATGTGGAAACACCGTTCATGATCACGATGCGGAGTATTGTAAAAAGTGTGGAAATCAGATTTAGACGTCTGCTTTTCCTCTAAACGTTCTTGCTACCATCCAAATGATAACTAGGCCAAAAGTGACGAGTAATAACATGTTGGCAAAATCTCCAACGGTCATGTTGTTTAGCCAATCGCTGAATAAAGTAGACTCTTCTTCCATTCGTACAATTTTGCCTTAAAGATAATGTGTTTGGAAAATCTAAGTGCATTTCAATTGATCGAGAGAATCAAAAAACAGTTATTTATATTTGCGGACTTTTGCACCCGTAGCTCTTCCGATTGCCATCGGAATTGATAGAGTTTTGGATTTCGACTTACTTCCGGGTGATTGTGTTTTGTTAGTTTTGAAATCCAAATGATGCACCCGTAGCTCAACTGGATAGAGCGCTGGATTTCGGCTCCAGAGGTTGAGGGTTCGACTCCTTCCGGGTGTACATGGAGCCTTTCTTTACGGAAGGCTTTTTTTGTCCAAAAAATTCAAATGAATTTGAGGTTGAGGGGTGGAACGCCACTCCGATCGACTCCTTCTGGGTGTAATAAGCCTTCCGTATTGGAGGTTTTTTTTGATACAATAAGATAGCTTCACTTCGTTCGCTATGACGTTCACCGGATTTGTGAGATGATCATTTTTTTGTTTTGTACAATGCTGCAATTTTCTCCATGCATTTTTCTCCATCTATTGCTGCAGAAACTATTCCGCCCGCGTAACCTGCCCCTTCACCACACGGGAAAAATCGTTTGAGCTCAATGTGTTCAAGCGTCTCGGAATTTCTTGGAATCCTGACAGGAGAGGAGGTCCGACTTTCTACTCCTACAATTTGAGCTTCGTTCGTGACAAAACCTTTCATTTTTTTATCAAACTGTTTGAAGCCAGACACCAATCTTTTGGAGATGAATGATGGAAGTAGGTCGTTTATATCAACCGATGTAAGTCCAGGTTGATAGGACGTTTTAAGTAGCTTGTCTGAAACCTTGTTTTCTACAAAATCTTGTAATCGTTGCGCTGGTGCAGCTTGCGTTTTTCCTGCCATTTTCCAGGCATTATGCTCAACTTCTCCCTGAAACATCAAGTTGGCTAGCTCACCATGCTTCTCGAATTCCTTCAGGTCCTTATTCTCGATGGCAACAACAATTCCGGAATTGGCAAATGCTCCATCACGCCGAGATGGACTCATACCATTCACGACTATCTCTTCTTGATTGGTGGCGGATGGAACGATGAAACCTCCAGGACACATGCAAAATGAAAAGACACCTCGTTCTATTTCATTGAAATTGGTCTGAGCTACTAGCGAGTAGGAGGAAGCCGGCAGGTACTCACCACGATCTTCACAATGATACCTGGCCTGATCAATTTGATTCTGGCTATGTTCTACTCTTACACCCAACGCAAATGGCTTAGCTTCAATTTTGATTTTACTTTTCTGACATAAATGAAAAATATCTCGGGCAGAATGACCTGTTGCTAGCAAAACAGAAACTCCTTTTAGGTTTTCTCCATTTTCAAGAACGACACCATCCATTTCATCTCCAACTAGAAAATCGATCACTTTGGAGTTGAATCTGATTTCTCCTCCGGCTCGCTCGATTGTTTCTCGAATGGCGGTAATGATCTTAGGTAATTTGTTAGTGCCGATATGCGGGTGAGATTCAAACAAAATTTCTGAGTTCGCGCCGTGAGCAACTAGAATTTCAAATACTCTTCGAACGCTTCCTCGTTTCTTTGAACGGGTGTAAAGTTTCCCATCTGAGTAGGTTCCTGCACCGCCTTCACCAAAGCAATAGTTGCTGTCGGGATTTACGACATGATCTTTGTTAATGGCCGCCAGGTCTCTTCTCCTTGCACGAACGTCCTTGCCTCTTTCTAAAATGATTGGCTTGAGCCCAAGTTCAATCGCCTTTAGCCCAGCGAACAATCCGGCTGGTCCTGCTCCCACAATAATGACCGGTGGGGCATCTTCTACATTCCAATCTTTTTGATGGTATTCGCGATAATCAATGCTCCCTGGTGTATCTCGAATTTCAACTCTCAAATTGACCTTTATTGATCGTTGACGCGCATCAATTGAGCGCCTAAGAATCTGAAAGTGTTTATTCGATGATAGCAACCCGCTTTGTTTAAGGTGGGCTTCAAGATTTTCATTATCAAATCCTATTTCTGGAGGAACAGCCAGGTCATGTTCAGGCATGCACAAAAGTATCAGAAGAACGGCTTGAAAATAAAAAAAGCTTTCCTCATATTGAGAAAAGCTTGGATTTATAAATAGACTGAATTGTCAGCTTAAGAGTACCAGCAGAACTACTACTGTCAGTACGGATAGAAAGAATCTTACATAACTCATAATTCTAAGCGGTTTAATAATTAGTACACACGAATCTTAGATACCCCTAATTTTTTCTAGAAAAAATTCAATTTTAGTTCACTAATGTTAGTGAATAAACCCTTTCGCCTTCAGTGAAAAAGCTTGAAATTCGATGGTTTTCCCTATCGACTGACTCAACATTCCAGGTTTGAATGATTCCATCGATCTCTACTGAAATCTGTGTTTGTTCACGGTTCATTTCCCAGAAGCCTATTAGAGCCGGGGGATCGTTTGGATCACATTTAGTTGCACCTTCATTCACTTCATAGTTTCCATTAGGAAAATAGGTGATGAAATTATCTGTCAAGCAGGGGTGAGGTACGAGTGTTCCAAGTTCCAATTCAATGGATGAAATACTATAGGTTTTACCGAATGCGTCACTTCCTGAGATGAGTACAGATTTGTTGATCGGTTCAGGAGAGTTTTCAATGCAAGCCGTAAAGACAAGCAAAATGGGTAGCAGTTTAAGTCTGGTCATATCTTCAAGGTTTGAAGTATGGCAAACCCTCGAAGAATTACCCCTAATTATTAGCCAGCCAGAACTTCTTTTACTTTTTCTGCAGCGTCTTTTAGAACAATGGCAGAAGTTACTTTCAGCCCAGACTCTTCGATGATTTTAGCACCTTCTTCAGCATTGGTTCCTTGAAGTCTTACGATGATTGGAACATTGATCTCACCAATGTTTTTGTAAGCTTCAACAACTCCGCTTGCAACACGGTCACATCTTACGATTCCACCAAAAATGTTGATGAGAATTGCCTTGACATTCGGATCTTTCAAAATGATTCTGAACCCTGCTTCGACCGTTTGAGCATTGGCTCCTCCACCAACATCGAGGAAATTCGCAGGATCTCCACCAGATAGTTTGATGATGTCCATGGTAGCCATGGCTAAGCCAGCACCGTTTACCATGCAACCGACATTTCCGTCCAGTTTAACATAGTTCAAACCTGATTCACCAGCTTCAACTTCTAATGGGTCTTCTTCTGATAAGTCTCTTAGTTCAGCAATATCCTTATGCCGATACAATGCATTGTCATCAATGTTGACTTTTGCATCCACCGCAAGAATTTTATTGTCTGATGTTTTTAGCACTGGATTGATTTCAAACTGAGAAGCGTCAGTTCCTTCATAGGCTGAGTATAAAGAGTAAATAAACTTTACCATTCCTTTAAAGGCATCACCTTCAAGACCAAGTGCAAAGGCCACTTTCCTGGCTTGAAATCCTTGTAGTCCAACTCCTGGATCAATCCACTCTTTAATGATTTTATCAGGCGTTTCTTCAGCAACAGTTTCAATGTCCATTCCGCCTTCGGTGGAAGCCATGATTACATTTTGGCCTGTTCCTCTATCCAGCAAAATGGATAAGTAGTATTCTTTTGGTTCAGAATCTCCAGGATAGTAAACATCTTGGGCAATAAGCACTTTGTTCACTTTCTTTCCTTCCGGACCGGTCTGATGAGTGACCAATGTTCCACCTAAAATATCTTTTGATTTTGGCTCTACTTCTTCCAAACTTTTAGCCAATACCACACCATTCGAATCTGTTTCTTGAATTTTTCCTTTTCCACGACCACCAGCATGTATTTGAGCCTTGATCACGTACCAACTGGTACCCGTTTCACGGTTAAGCTCTTTAGCCGCTTCAACTGCTTTTCCTGGGGTATCAGCAACAATTCCTTCTTGGATGGTTACTCCGTATGACTTGAGAATTTCCTTTGCCTGATATTCGTGGATATTCATGATTCAGATATTTTTTGCGAAGCTAGCTTATCGGCTGTGTTTAACCAAGTGGTATTTACTATGATTGCATCATCTTTGCGCCTATGCTCCAAGCAAGACAGTTAAAAAAGAAGTACAACAACCTTGAAGTTCTAAAAGGAATTGACTTAGAAATTCTTGAAAAAGAGATTGTGTCGATTGTTGGAGCGTCCGGAGCTGGTAAGAGCACATTACTTCATATTCTAGGAACACTAGATAAGGCTGATTCTGGAGAAATTGAAATAAAAGGGACAAAGATTCAAGACTTGAATCAAAAGAAACTGGCTGCATTTAGAAATGAGGAAATTGGATTCATTTTTCAGTTTCATAATCTTTTGCCGGAATTTACAGCACTTGAAAATGTGTGCATTCCGGCATTCATAAGGGGGGATAAAAATGCGCAGAATAAAGCCTCAGAATTACTGTCAACTTTGGGCTTAAGTGATCGTGTGGATCACAAACCATCGGAATTGTCTGGTGGTGAGCAACAGCGAGTTTCCGTGGCAAGAGCATTAATAAATGAGCCATCAATCGTTTTCGCAGATGAACCAAGTGGAAATTTAGACTCCCAAAGTGCGGAAGAACTTCACAAATTATTCTTTGATTTAAGGAATGAGTTGGGCCAAACCTTTGTTATCGTAACTCACAACATGGAGTTAGCTTCAATGGCCGATAGAACGTTAGAAATAAAAGACGGGGTAATCAACACGAATCAATGACATTAAGCCAGGGAGTCCGATTTATGCTACTGGCTTCTTTCATCTTCATTGTCATGAAGGTGTTTGTTAAATACTTGCCGCACATTCCCGCCATCGAGATTATTCTTTTTCGTGCGATCATTTCGCTTGGGATCAGTTTGTATTTCTTAAAAAGGCAAAGAGTCAATATTTGGGGAAACAACAAACCCATTTTGATAGCACGTGGAGTAACTGGAGCAACAGCTTTGATTCTTTACTTTGGTTTGCTTCAGGAAATTCCCTTGGCAACAGCTTCAACACTGAATTACCTGGCACCAATTTTCACTGCGGTGATCGGGATCTTCGTGGTGGGAGAGAAAGTTAAAAGTATCCAATGGTTGTTTTTTGCCATGAGCTTTGTTGGAATTCTGGTTATCCAGGGGTTTGATACAAGAATTTCCAGCACTCATTTGTTGATTGGAATAAGTGCATCGGTATTTATGGGATTTGCTTATAACTTTATTAGGAAATTAAAAACCAATGAGCATCCGCTGGTTATTATTTTTTACTTCCCACTGGTGATTTTACCTATAGCGGCCATCTGGTCATCCTTTGTGTGGGTGCAGCCTCAGGGTTGGGATTGGCTTTTTCTTATCCTCGTTGGTGTATCAACTCAGATTGCTCAATTCTTTATGACCAAGGCCTATCAGAAAGAAGAATTGAGTAAAATATCTATTCTCAGCTACATCAGTATTATCTATTCTTTGCTTTTTGGTTATTTCCTTTTTGATGAGAATTTCAACTTGCTAACCTATGCAGGAATGGGTTTGGTACTTTTCGGTGTCATATTAAACGTCCTGTGGAAGACGAGGCATGATTTGAAGGCTGCTAGCTGATAGTGGATTAGTTGATTGGTAGAACTGTTAAAAGACTAGAGGATTTCAAAAAATGATATGTGGAGTTCTCATTTCGAAAAGAACGATTTTTATTTGCTGGTGAAAAAATAAGATAAAATGGGACGAGCATTTGAATATAGACGAGCTGCGAAAGAGAAGCGATGGGATAAGATGAGTAAGGTGTTTCCAAAGCTGGCCAAAGCGATTACCGTTGCGGCAAAGGATGGAGGACCTGACCCTGAAATGAATGCGAAGCTTCGAACTGCTATCCAGAATGCGAAGGCTGAAAATATGCCCAAGGACAACATTGAGTCGGCGATAAAGCGTGCAGCCGGTAAAGATATTGAGGAGATCAGCGAAGTAACTTATGAAGGGAAAGGCCCACATGGAGTATTGGTATTTGTAGAGTGCGCGACTGACAACACAACCCGAACGGTGGCTAATGTTAAGTCCTATTTCAATAAGGCTGGTGGTGGCTTTGCTCCATCGGGATCTTTGGAATACATGTTTGCAAGGAAGGCAGTTTTTGAATTCGAAAAAACCACTGAGATGGATGTGGAAGAACTTGAGCTTTCGTTGATTGATGGTGGACTGGAAGAGATTGAGGAAAATGAAGGAATGCTGTATGCATACGCCGACTACACTCAGTTTGGTGAAATGTCCAAAGTTTTAGAAGATCTGGAAATTGAGGTAAAGAAGGCGTCATTGAAAAGAATTCCTACGAGTCCGGTGGAATTCTCAGAAGATCAACTGGATGAAATAGAGAAGATGATCGACAAGATTGAAGATGATGATGATGTGCAGGCGGTGTACACTAACATTGCCTGATTAGTTTTATAACCACAAAGAACACCAAGGTTTACACAAGATTCTCCAATCGTTCTTTGTGTTTCTTAGTGTACTTTGTGGTAAAACCAGGATTTTTTAGGCGAGTTTACTAATCAAGTCAGCTGCTCGATTAGAGTATCCCGCTTCATTGTCGTACCATCCGACAACCTTCACCAAGTTGCCGTGACAAGAAGTAAGCTTGGAATCGAAAATGTTGGAGTGTGGATTACCGACGATATCGATTGATACAATTGGATCTTCAGTATACTCAAGTATTCCTTTCATCGGTCCATTTGCAGCAACTTTCATTGCGTTATTCACTTCTTCTGCCGTCACATCTCTTTTTACTACACAAGTTAAATCTGTCAGAGAGCCAGTAGGAGTTGGAACCCGCATAGCAATTCCATCGAGTTTTCCATTCAAGTGAGGTAAAACCAATCCGACGGCCTTTGCTGCTCCCGTAGATGTTGGAATAATGGACACGGCTCCAGCTCTCGCTCTTCTTAAATCTTTATGAGGTGCGTCCTGCAATCGTTGATCTGAAGTATAAGCGTGAACAGTCGTGATGTATCCTTTCTCGATTCCGAAATTATCATCCAACACTTTTGCCATTGGCGCCAAACAGTTGGTCGTACATGATGCGTTAGAAAGAATTTCTTCACTTCCAGTTAAAATTTCTTCATTAACCCCCAAAACCACAGTTGGAATATCACCTTTTGCTGGTGCAGAAATCACGACTTTCTTAGCTCCAGCTTTTATGTGCTTGCCAGCTCCGGCCTGATCTAAGAAAAATCCGGTCGATTCCAATACAAGTTCAACCCCAAGGTCTGCCCATGGCAAATTTTCAGGATCTCTTTCGGCGTAAACAGGAATAGATTTTCCATTCACTATAATATTATTGTCATCCGCACTTACAGTGCCAGGAAATCGGCCATGATTAGAATCATACTTAAGTAGGTGAGCAAGGGTGTGTGTATCCGTTAAATCGTTGATAGCGGCTATTTCAACGTTGTTTTTCTCTAGAAGTGAACGAAAACTAAGCCTTCCGATCCTTCCAAATCCATTGATACCGATTTTTGTAGACATATTGATTAATTGGTTTGAAAATTTAAGTGTGCAAATGTATAACCACTTTTCGGGCTAATCAATTCAACCAATGTGTTTAATTGTTTAGATTTTTTGCATGCTCTCTTTTGGAAAACAGAAGTGAGAATCTATATTTGCACCTCCAAAATCATGGCCCGTTCGTCTAGGGGTTAGGACGCCAGGTTTTCATCCTGGTAACAGGGGTTCGATTCCCCTACGGGCTACAGCTCCAAAATCGCAGCACTTTTGTTGCGATTTTTTTGTTTGTATGTCTCTGTAAACCAGCATTTTAAGTCAATATTTTGGCGATTTAATATATAACGGAATTCGCTTTAAGTTATTTAATTCGTTTTAAGTTACTTTTTTTAACCCTTATTAACTTATTCAAAAGGCAAAGCACGAGCCTTACCTTGGTCGATCATTCTACTAAAAATGTACAGAAGGTCATCACCGGTAGTATCCATCATATCTAGTAATTCTATGAATTTTCCATCATCGTAACTAGTTCTTATCGACTGCTTCATGGTAGTTTGAATTTTACTTAATTCTCCACCTACACCCATCCACAAGTCATGTACAATTCTGTCTCGTTCATCTTCAATCTTGTCCACTTTCTTTTTCAATATCAAGAATTCACTATATAGTCCATCTTCTCCATTCTTTTTCTTGTATAATTCCAGAGCAATCTCTCTTAATTTCCTAAAGCTCATTTTTGCAGTGACTGCCCTGCCTAGCTCCTGCGAATCAGTTAAGATACCCCAGGTTATCATGTGGTAGAATTGTTCGAGCAGGTTAAATGAAACAACCACGTCTCCAATTGATGCTAGATGTTTTTGGCTGACTGAGTGTTTCATTATTCAGGATAAATAATTGGTAATTCAATTCTCATTGTCGTCTTGATTGTCTTTTTCACCAGACGCCAGCAACAAAGTTTTGTTCATATTTACTAATTCTTCCCTATTAGTTTTAGTCTCAATTTCTATAGCAATTTTCTTTGTAAGAGTATTGTTTAGTAGTAATTGCTCAACGCTATTTCCAATCGATCTTTTCAATTTTTCAGCTGTAATTTCTTCTATCAGGCCGTTCTTAAACGCTTCATCAATTTGCTGAGCTATGAGCGTTTTTTCTCGCAAGTTTTTCTTGAACTTTTTTAGTTCGAACCCTTCTCTATTTGTCAACCAAAGCCAAGCTTCTTCGATAATTTGAGAGATCGCTTTGCTTACTTTGGGACCGCCAACTTTCAGTACAAAATTGATTGGGCTTCCACTGTCAATTAAAATGATGTTCACGTTGGTATCAACAGAATTATCCTCTTCCAAATTGAAGAATTCAACCAAGCTATCAACTAATTCATTTACACTTGCTACTACTTTATTGAATGCTTTGAGAGATGGCAGTTGATCATTGATTATCTCAAGAAATACAATCCCTTTTTCATCAAGACTATCAAAATTCAAATTCCCATTATCGAACAATTCGGGAGATATTCCTGCCAATTCGTCGAAACTCTTTTCAAATAATTGAAGCAAGCAAACAAGTGCATATAGGTTGCTGATTGTATTATGACCTCTGTAGTAATGAGGATTATTTACATTTTGTGCAGTGATATGTCTAAGCATGTTCTGGTATCCATGACCATCATAAATTTCCTGGGCGTTAAGTAGGTTTAATGTGGATTCATAACCTTCCTTGACTAATCTGTCATATCCGGATTTTGAATCAATTACTGCATTCATAATATTCTGTCCCGTGATATTTTCTTGTCCTGAAAGTAGTTGCTTTACCTCAGTTGAGTTGAGCTCTTTTGAGATTTCAGTAAATGTTTTTTTAAGTTCTATTTTTTGCATGACGGTAAACTTTTCAAAGGTGGTTTTGAATTATCAAACTTAACTATTTTATTTCTTGAGAATTCATCTCATGAGTATGATATTGATCAATTAGTGCTTCAGAAAGCACCTCTAGAAGCTCTAAATCGCGTTTTTTTTGCTTGGGGTTAGATTTGGTGGTCGTATGCCCTACTTAAGAAAGGCTTCCATTAGGAAGTCTTTTTTTTGCTCAAACCATTTTTGGCAAAAATTCGATTATCACCTTCCTTTATATCTAAAATCTGATCTCAGTGGTTTAACCGCGAATGATATGAAACAGCTTTTCCCAGGTTTACTCTTTCCTTTTTTGATTTTTGGATGTGGTGAGGATGAAAATGAAACGGTAGGTGTTGAAATTCCATTTGATGCAATTTCAGTTACCTATCGGTTTGAAGTGGATGATAGTGGCGATCAGATTGGGGAGGTTTTCGCAATTTCAATTAATGATAGAAATTTTTCAGAGCGAACCAATTTTTATCATTATGAATATTCTGGTACATCTATTTCCCCTGATTGTACCTTTCTATACAACTCATTAAATCAACACTCAGGAGAATTGTCGTGCTCTTTGACTCGAAAAGGACTTGAAAATCCCAATGACATGGATTGGCCGGAGAGCCTAATGTTTCAGATCAATTTTGTGACCGATTTAGACAATGTACAGGTAGAATCATCCAGCATAAGCTTCCCAGATTTCGATCAGCAAATTGATATGACCAATGAATCAAGAGTTTCATTTTCAACCAATGTAATTCGTTGGTTATCGGTCGAATTTAAAGGAGAGATTCCAAAACCGATTGGCAATGGTTCAATTTTGGTTGACCTCATATTTATGGAAATCTGAGTGTAACTACGATTAAGTATCGTGACAGAACTGTAATATGAAACCTACTCATTTCTGGTGGCTTTTTTCGTTCGCTTGACCGCCTATGTAATCTTCCATTTTTTCTTCTACAGGATAACCTCGTTTCTTCAACCTATCTCTTAGTTTTAGAAACTGTAAATCAATCTCGCATGAAATTTTTAACACTATCATTAATTCTTGTCCTAGGAGTCTCCTTTGCTTATGGGCAACTAGAACGCATTGAACAAACAATCGATCCGTTGGAAGCTGAAGGACACCTCCGTTTCTTAACTTCCAACGAGCTCAAGGGAAGAGATACTGGCACAGAAGAACTCATCATTGCTGGCCGATATATTGCTGAGCAGTTTCGGCGCTACGGCGTTTCGCCTTTGGGTGATGAAGAGGATGATTATTTACAAAAGGTCCCATTGGTTAGAACGAAACAAGCTTCAGTTGCACAACTCTCAATGCTTGGTGATGAATTTAAGCTGAATGATAATTTACTTTTAGTATCAGGTTCAAATGCTACGATCAGTGCAGATGTTATTTATCTCGAAAAGGTCGAAGATTGCAAGTCACAAGATGTTTCCGGAAAGATTATTATCACATTATTGAATGACAGAGGCTTTAATGCACCACTACAAGAACTAAAAGATGCAGGAGCAAAAGGATTGATTCAATTGTATCGTCCGGGCTATCAATACCCGTGGCCTTTGATCATGAATTATTTCAATAGTGACAAGGTCAACATCGGCGAAACGGAAGGAGATTTATTACCTCATATCTGGGTAAAGGATACAGATAAGGTTTATGTGGAAAAGATAAAAGACTCTTCAGACTTGAATGCAACGCTTAAGGTAACAGGTATTGAAAGAGGACCTATTAAGGCCTTTAACATTATAGGAAAAATAGAAGGAACCGATCCTGAATTAAAAAAAGAACACATCGTGATGACTGCTCATTATGATCATGTGGGTATTCAAAATACCCAGGACCCTGACTCTATATACAATGGAACCAGAGATAATGGGATTGGAACGACAGGAGTGATCAATGCAGCACAATACTTTGGCAAATACCCACCGAAGAGGTCAGTTATTTTCATTGCTCTAACAGCTGAAGAAAAAGGATTATTAGGAAGTAGATATTATGCCAACAATCCAAAAATTCCACTGGAAGAAACAGTGTTCAATTTCAACATTGATAATAGCGGTTACACTGATACAGAGTACATCTGGTTGTTGGACACAAGTCGCATCGATATTGATGATTTAGTTTACAAGGCTGCAGCAGAATTGGGGTTGAAGGTGCAAGGAGATCGGCTTCCAGAGCAGAATTACTATGAACGGTCTGATCAAGCCAGTTTTGCAAGAAAAGGTGTCCCCGCAGTTAATCTTAAAATGTCCATGAGTGCCTACGATGAAAGGATCACCAAGTACTATCATAAACCCTCAGATGAGTATCATACCGTGGACATGGAATACATCCATAAATATTGGAAAGCTTATATAAGAGCTGCTGAATTAATTGGAAACCGTAAGAAGAGACCTTACTGGCTCAAAGGTGACAAGTTTGAGGCTGCGGGTGATGAGCTATATGGAAAGAATTAGTAATGTCTTGACATTTTTCTTTACTCACTCCTGAGCCCTTTGATCGGATTGGTTTTAGCTGCTTTCACTGTCTGAAAACTGATTGTGATAAGAGAAATGATCAATATCAAAACTAGCGTCAACATAAAGGGTAGAATTGAAAAGTCAATTCGATAGGTGAAGGTGTTCAGCCACCAATTACTGATTGCAAACGCAATTGGGGCTCCAATTAAAAACGCGATAGAACATAAAACGATAAAATCCTTCGAGAGCAAAACAAGAATTCCGGTTATGCTAGAACCCAATGCTTTTCGTAGCGCAATCTCCTTTACTTTCTGATGGATCGTGTATGAAGTCAGTCCGATCAGACCCAGACAGGCAATGATAATGGTGAGAAATGTGAAATAACTCAATAGGTTTTTCAGGGAGGTTTCTGCAGAGTATAATTCGTCAAAATCCTGACTCATCATGGAATAACTAAATGGATAGCCTGGAACCACTTCATCCCATCTTTCCCTGATCCATGGAATAGTCGATTCAATATCACTCTTGATGTTCACAAAAGCCGAGAAACCGGCGGTGGCATTGTAAGCTAATACTGTTGGTGGGATTTTTTCACGCATAGACTTGCTGTGAAAATCTTTCACAACTCCAATCACTTTCTTGTATTCATTATTGCCAGGGCCATTTCCGATTATCTTTAATTCCTTGTTTAAGACGGACTCTAAGGTCCATCCGAACGTCTCCATCGCCGCCTCATTTATTAAAATAGCGTCTGTTGAATCAGATGGGAATTCTTTTGAAATATCTCTACCCAAAAGCAATTCCATACCTAGCGTCGAAACAAAATCGTAACCACGAGGAAAGACTTGCACTTGCCAGCTTTCGCCTGGTGCAGCTTCTCGTGTTTGTGCTTGTGACTCAAAAACCACTCCGCCTGGGGTACTGAATGAGCTTGAAACTCCTTGAATGTTTAGGTTTTGTTCGATTGCTTTTTTGAAGGTTGGAAACCTTTCTATAGGAATGCGATCCGTCAGTGACACCACAAGAATTTGATCTTTGGCAATTCCCAAATTTTTATTTTGAACATAATCCAGTTGCTGATAAACGATCAATGTACCGATGATCATGAAAATGGAAATGGTGAATTGAAATGCAATTAAAAACTTCCTAATGAAAGACTTTTGCAAACCCCCACCAATCTGGGTTGTTCCTTTCAAGGCGCTAGTCGTATTGAGGCCAGAGATCACAAAAGCCGGATAAAATCCCGCCAACAAACCAGTGGCTATAGCAATTGCAGTGAATAGAATTAGATAGGAACCGCTGATCAGTTGAAAGGAAGTAAATGCTTTTTCACTTAATTGATTAAAAGCCGGTAAAGCAAGCAGTGACAACACGAAAGCACAAATAAGAGCTATTAAGCAGATGACCACCGACTCGGCTAAAAATTGATGAATTAAGTGTTGGCGTTGGGCACCCATTACCTGACGAAGACCTATTTCTTTAACTCGTTTAGCATACTGTGCGGTTGAGAGGTTGATGAAATTAATAATGGAGATAAGTAGGATGAAAAGGCCGATGAAAAAGAGAATGTAAACCGTGTCGAGATTTCCGTTGGCTTCTATCTCATTTTCCAGGTTAGATGCTAAATGAATGTCTTTGATTGGCTGAAGAAATGGATCCAATTTGACCCCTTCAGGTCTGAACCTTTCTGGAACGAACCTTTCAACAAACGCTGGGAATTGGTTTTCCAGATTTTTTGGATTTCCATTGAGCTCTAAATAGGTATAAACAAAAGGAAAATGTGAATTCTCAATATCAAACCGATAGTACTTGGTTGTATCCTGCAGAAGCGTGGTAAATGAAGCCAGGAAATCGTAATGAAAGTGTGAATGAGCCGGTAGATCTTCCATTACACCAGAAACTTGAAAACTGTATTGATTGTCCAGTATGAGAACTTTTCCTATTGGATCTTCTTCCGGAAAGTATTTCTCAGACATGGATTGGCTGAGGACCACCTGGTTGGGTCTGTTCAACGCAAATTTCTCATTCCCCTTCGTTAGCGGAATGTCGAAAATTTCCAAGGCAGTAGAATCAGCAAACGTCCATCTCTTCTCTGAAAATTTGGTATCCTTATCAGGATAACCCACCAACCAAACGGATCGAGGAGGCTTGAAACGAACCACATTGGTAACTTCAGGAAAATTTGCTTTCAAGAACTTGGACCAGGATGCCGGCGTTTGAGCATTTCTCTGGGTCCCTTTAGATGCTTCCGTTTCTAATGCTAATCGATAAACGTTCTTGGATTTCGAGTGGTATTTATCATAGCTGAGCTCGTGATCTACGTATAAGAAAATAAGGATGAAACAAATAAACCCGATCGTCATCCCTAAGATGTTAACAACCGAATACAGCTTGTTTTTCTTGAGGTTCCTAATGGCAACCTTCAAATAGCTTTCAAACATTGGCCTCTATTTATTGACAAGACCATACATCAACGATTAGTTATGCAGAAGCGATTATGAAATGTTGTGAGTATAATTTTTAGCTGCAAACCGCATGGCTATTTGTTAAATAGCTATGAATCCCTATTCGGGAAAATTTCATCAGATTAGCTCTGAACTTTGTGTATTGTGTTGTGTAAAAGAGAAAAAGTTTCAAAAGGAAAGTAACCTTTTCTAATTCAATCGTACTTCAGATTAAATGGTTCGAATTATTGATGAGGAAATAATTGGAAGCTTTGGGAATGGTGACTTTTCGAAAGCAGACCTTCTTTACCACAAGTATAAGGATGAGGTCTTTTCTTTCTTTAGGTATAGAGGAGTAATTACACAAGATGCTGAAGATATGACAATCGAAGTTTTTGAGCGAGTTTTTTCTGGAGCACGAGGCTTTGATACATCTCGTCCCTTTCGTCCATGGTTTTACCAAATTGCAAGAAACGCGCTAACGGATTATTTCCGAAGAAATACAAAAAGAAGAATAGTAGATATTGATGATTTTGATTTTACCGATGAGACGAATGAATATGAACAGGAGGAATACCAAATCCTATATAAGAGTCTCAAAAAATTAAGCGCTGAAGATCAAGACCTAATTCTCATGGCCAAATTTCACCAGTTTCCTTATTCTGAGATTTCACAGCATCTTTCTGTGAGTGAATCAGTTGTGAAAACACGGGTTCATAGAATCATTAAAAAACTTACTTCCATATATAACGAAATGATGACATGAAAAAATCGGATGAATTTAAGATCGGACGTATGTTAGAAGAGATGCCTCTTCAAAAGACTGGATCAATAATGAATACGAAATTCGATCATCTGAAAGAAAGGTACCGGACACCAAACAAAAGCATTAGTCGAGTTAAATGGATCATTTATTATGCAGCGGCCTCTATTTCCATCTTCTTGTTAGCTTTTTTGTTGGCAAGTTATCTTCAGCAAAAGAGAATAGAACAGCTGCAAATCTCTAACGCTTACATGCGAAGTTTGCTTATTCAAACACTACCTGCAAATCAGGCCGTTGATAACCAACTCAAAGTTTTTGACTACTTGATCAATAATGAAAATGCAACTTACACTGCAGACGAGTTGATAGAGATATACGAGAACACAGACGACATAAACCTGAAATTAGCTTCGCTGGAGCTTTTTGATAAATTCAGGAGCCAAGATCGGGTGCTATTATTTCTAAGTGAACAGTTACAAGTGGAAGAAAGTCCATTGCTCCTAATTCCTTTAATAAACTTCATTAGTAAGGAGAAATCTCGTAAAGGAATAGAGGTTTTGATGAATCTAAAAAAGGATCAAAATATACATAAGGCAGTTAGAGACCATCTAAACGATTTGGAATCTTGAATAGAATATTAACCTTAATCATGACTTGTGCAGTGCTACAAAGTTTGGCACAGCGACAAAAGGAAATTACCGATTTCACTGAAAAGTGGCGGATAGACAATGTATCTATTAATTCAATCAAGATTAGTGGACTCCCAGGAGCTGTTAAGATAACTGGTAATGACTCACAATTTCTTGATATCAAGGTAAAAGGAGATGATGTCTATTTGCTTCAGGGAGGAGCAACAGGATTAGGCATGATCCTCAGCAAGGACAGAAATGATGATTATAGAATTCAAGGTCTTGGAGATAGGGAAGCGAACGTAACTTATGAAATATCAATCCCGAAACAAGTGGACCTTGGTATTGATTTCGGCAATCAAATAGAAAACTCCTTTCTATGGCAAATAGATGGAATGAAGGGCAGGATCAGGCTTCAACGCTTGAAAGGAGATATTGCTATTGATGGAGCCATTGGCCCAGTTTCCATCAGTAACAATGGTGGGGATTTGAAGCTCAATTATGATAAATTCTCAACACAAGAAACGCATCGAATTAGTTCTTTAGGTGACGTTGAAATTTATTTTGCATCTTCGGATACCTTTAAGCTAGAACTTAACGCGCATGCAGAAGTCAAACTCAACATCGATGATCAGTTCGAAGGTGACAACAAGACCGATACCTTGAGCAGCGGAGGATATGATTTTTTTCTCAACAATGGAGTCGTTCCATTAAAACTACATGTTTACAAGGGGCAAGTGACGCTAGGCATAAAAAATTAAAGCAAAGAAGATAGTCACATGCACGATTTAGCTTTTAATACCTTTTCAAGATAACATCTTTCCTTTTTGTCCAAAATTGGAATTTTGTACTCCTGATTGTTGAAAACCGGACACCAAAGCAAAATTCCGTATGGATCTTTCCGTCCAAAAAAAGGATGAGAATTTCTGCACTAGTAAAATTTTGGGTAGCCATAATTTCAATAGGAGCTATAAATGCCCAGGCACCCGATACTTATAAATACGAATATTACTTCAGTTTACCATTCAGAGAATCTCCGTATGTACCTTTCAACGGGTTGTATCCAACGAGTGAGAATAGGGCAAAAAACAAGAATCACTTCAGGTTCAAATATGATGACCAAGGGAAGTTACTGGAACTCGCACAAATGAGAGAAGGAAGGCTGGTAGCCAACAGATTCTCGAATAATTTTTTCATGACAGTATCCAGGATCTCATTTGAATATGAGTCAAATAAGAAAACGCTTACCTATTTCAATTTCAAGAACGAATCTAGAGATGTCGACGGTGTATGGAAATCAGTCTATACATTGGATGATCAAGGCAATCACAAATCACTGATTTATTTGGATGAAGCCGGAAACGAAGTGAACAATCGGTGGGGAATATCAAGATACGAATGGGAATCAGATGATCAAGGTCGGATCATTGAGAAGCGATACAATGTGGATGGTGAGCTCGCCATGATTCGACCAAGATTTGATTTTTACATGGTCAGACTTACCTATGATGAAAATGGCTACCTGACCCAGATGGACAATTTGGGAACAGAAGGTAAACTGGTTAACAACAGCACAGGAGTTTCAACCGATAAATTGAAGTACGATGAGAACGGAAATTTCATTCAATGGAAAGTATATGATAGCGAAGGAAAAGCAGTCGTTGGCAACTTGCCAGGCACTGCTGGAGGACGACATTTTTACGATGAATACGGGAGGCAAATCAAGACTGAGCTGTTTGATTTGAAAGATGAATTGATGGTTAGCAATTGGGGTTATGCCTATACGGTGAGAGAAGTCGATGAAACAGGTAATGTGATATCATACAGACCTTATGATCAGAACCGTGAAACAATCCAAATAGGTGAAAGTGTGTGCTGGCAAAAATTCGAATACAACGAGGTGAACCAACACACAGAAATAACCTTCTTTGATTGTGACAACAAAGAAGTTACAGAGCCACGACAAAATATCTCCAAGGCGATTTACAAATATGACAAGGACTACAATATGATCGAACGATCATACTTTGATCCCGAGGGCTCATTGGTTAATAATACGATGCGGGGTTATGCTGTCGAGAAGTATGTCTATGGGAGCACCAGCAGTGAAATTGATTCTTTGAGGTTTGATGCAAACATGAAAAGGATCAACTAGTGTAAAAATGCGGGTTGCACGAATATTAGCATTTCCACTGTGAAATATCAAATGACCATAGGAGTTGAGATCATTCCTTACAACAGTTATAGTCAGTCTGAAGGGATTTCAAGATTTTCTTCTGTAGCGTTCGAGTTCGATGAAGACGATGTTTTGGAGACGTTGAAACGAGATGGAAAACAGTTTCTTAGGTTATCGCTTGGAACGAATAATTCCAACTTTGATAGTTACCTGGTGGCCGAAAATGATGTAGTAGCAGAATAGAAAGGTAAATGTTCCAAATTCATAAAGTTGAACTGCTCACATCGATATAAACCTAACATTTGAAATAAGTCAAACTAACTAGTCAAATGCAATTCAAATACTACTTATTCATTAGCGTACTTTTTTCAATTCTGATATCATGCGGCCAAACATCAGATAGCAAATCTCCGGGGATTAGCAAGCAGTGGCTCAACAAAGAGATCGACTTCAATAGCATTCAGGAAGTGGTGAACACCTACCACATGTTTGATAGCAACCAGGCGAAAGTCGGATCCATGGTTTATGCTACAGCTTTTAATGGGACACACCTAATGGCATTGGACACTTCGCAATTTGATGACGGCACAGTCTATGAAACGGCATCTTTTGTTTTTGATACCTCCAGTTTCACCATGAAAAATGTGAAGATTGACATGAGCACTCCAAATGCAAGCTTGAACGTCGATTTCAACAATGAAAACAATCAAGTCAAAGGGGAATTTACCTTGAATAGAAATGAAGCAACCCAGGTATTCCCACTGGATTCTACCTACCAGATGGACATTATTCGAAGTGAGATTTACCTGCTCTTACAGACATTGCCAATTACGGCTGGAGACACGATCGCTTTAAAAGCATTGGTGCCAACACGAATGGGAATCTCCAGTGCAGAAATATACCTGGAAGGAGAAGAAAGAATCTCGACAGCTCTTGGCGAAGTAGAATGTGATGTCGTTTGGTTAAAAACGGATGGCATCATGCCGAACAACAAAATTTGGATAAGTAAGGATTCTCCAAGAAAGCTGATTAAGTTCTATGTGCCAGGTCCTGAATTAAGTATTGAAATTCAATCCAGCAAACCTTATAAGATTTAAGTAGCACTTACATGAAAAAAGGACTAGCACTATTTACCTATTTTATTCCCTCCTGGTCATCGGATAACCAAACGAATTTAACGAAGGGACGACCTGGAAAAATTCAAGGAATAAGGAATCCCACAAGGATGATATTAGTCCCGTATTTTCCAAAGATGGAAAATACATCATCTGGTCGTGGGGGGCATCTGGAAAAAAGCTGAGCTGCTACGGATGAATAGTGATGGCAGTAATCCTAGGAGTTTATTCAAGAATGTGTGAGAAGCAGATCAGCGGTTTCCAGTGCCCATAAAATAAAGTCACATGAACAAAAAAATGCCATCTATCAACTTCCTCATTATTTTTTGGAGCCTTATTTTCTCAGTTCATTGTTCCGGCCAGAAAAATGAACTAGAACGTCTTAAAACTCTGGCAGCTGAATTGATTTCAGAGCAAGAAGCCATGGGGCTTGAACTTTACATAGCAACTTCTCAAGAAGTATTGCTGCATGAAGTTTGGGGCTACTCCAATCAAGCGCAAGATCAAAAGCTTCGCAAGAACAGCGTTTACAACATTCGATCCATGACCAAACCAATGGTTGGAGCAGTGTTGCATCGGTTCATTGAATCGGGTTTGGTCCGATTGGACGATAAGATTTCCGACCACCTCGACTTTTTTGAGTCTGAGAAAGTAAGAGACATCACCATAGAGGAATTGCTGTTGCACCGCGCCGGGTATACGCAGGGACAGCCGGGGAGATCCTGGACTCGACTTTCCGGGTTATCTGAAATGGTGCACTACTGGGCAGAACAAGGACCTACGGTTTCCAAAGACGTGTGGTCATATGCGGATGCTCATTCGGACATTATAGGCTATTTACTAGAGCAGCTTTCAGGGAAAAGTTTAGCCACACTCTATCAGGAAGAATTGATTGAACCCTTGTCAATGAATCGAACTTTTGCCGATTGGGAAAACAAGACCATTTTGAGTGATATCAACCCGTTGTACAGAGGATCAACAAAAGATTGGAGTATTTTTTGGCGACCGGAAGATGGTCCATATTATTCCTTTGCCATGGGCGCTCAGAGTGTTTACAGCACGGTAAAAGATTATGAAAAATTTATAAGACTTTATTTCAACGAGGGAAAGCATAAGTCTAAGCAACTACTTACACCTGAGGCCATCAACTTGACATTTTCCAATCGACTGGAAATACAAGTACCGCCAGGCATATTCCCGCTAGCGGATGGCAGAAATCTTTACTACGGCCATTTTTGGGGTATGGCGTATGACAAAGACCAATTGGATGATGATCTTCCCTTTGTGTTTCTGCATCAGGGAACCGATGGCACATCTGCTTATGGTTTTCCGGCGCTTGATCTGGTCGTAATCGTTATGACGCAATCAAGAGGAACGGGTGTACTTCCCAAGATCGAAAAAGAGGTAGTCAATCTGGTCAATAAAATGAGTCAGTAACGGGGGGGGGGGTACTCTCATTCGAATTCTACCAATTTCCTGGAAAGCGTTTTCTTGTAGGTCAGTGGAGTCACCCCCATTTTTTCCTTGAAGTACTTGTAGAAAAGTGACTTTGAATTATACCCCACCTTGTACATCACTTCTTTTGCATTAAGATCTTCTTCGGTATTGAAGAGGAGCACGGCATCATCTATCCTTAGGTCATTCAAGTATTTATTGAAAGATTTCCCTATCTGCTCATTGATGGCTTGAGAAACATCTTTAAGTGGAAAGCCGGTCACATGAGACACATCATTGAGCCTCAGGTCAGGGTTCAGATAGTTGCGGTCTTGCTCTATGTATTTGGTAATGGCCTGGATCAACTCCCCGGAATAGTTCTCTTTCATTTGTGCCTGCCCGTACTTTTCATTTTTCCATTGATTCAGACGTCTTCTGATGTATTTGCTTTGAATGATGGTGTCCGGAAATTTCAAACTCAAAATGGTCAGTCCAAAAACGAGGTACATGACACCAATCAAAAACCCTAGCTTTAAAATGCTTTCACCAAAGAATCCGAAATACCTCACGATTTCCACACTCAGCCAGACAACAATCAATAGGGAGTACGACAGGTTGAGATGAGTAAGTATTTTCTTCTTTAGCACATCTACTTTTTTCCTTGAGGCATATTGCAAGGAGGCAATGCAGTAAATCAAACTTTGGGTGATAAATGACACATCGAAGATCGAAACCTCGCTTTTGGATTCACCAAATATTTGCGATCGAAAGAATTGGGCTAGGACAGGGACTACATAGCTGATCAAATGGAGTAAATCACTCTTGTGAAGGATGAGTCTATCAATAATATAAGCTCTGTTTGTCAGCAGCAATAGCGGTCCAAAGGAGAAGACGAGGTACGAGTTGATATTGGAGTTTACGAACCATTGATAACCAGCCATCTCCTGATCGACGTACCCGAAGGAGATAAAGAAAAGCTGGAAACCAAGAAGAATAAGGAATATTCCTAATATGCTGATCCCACTATTTTTCCTGTTTCGCTCAAACACGAAGTAAAGCCCAATCAAGATGAGGTGCGAGACTACTATGAGCTCAACGATATGTATGACGTAATTCAACTCTAATTTTTACTTAAAAAAGCAATTAAGGTTTGTTAAAAGAAAGAAAAAATGAGGACTTCTGCTATTGAATGATTTCTTGACGAACCAATAGTCACATCTATCACTGTTTAGCACTAAAATGATGGGTGAGAGATTCACAGGTATAAATTTTGGCTCATCAATAAGACTTAACAAATCTGATTCAATGAGAACTAAGCCTAGCCATTCTTCGCAAATCACTTCGCTGTTGACAATGTTTCTTTTTTCCTTAATCCATTCCTGCAATCAAAAGCCTCCACTTCATCCACTGGAAGGAGCCACAATGTTGGATAGTGGAGCTACCTACGGAAATTATCGGGTAGGATTTGAATTCTTTGAAGAAACAGATCCGGAAATAGACGCAGAGAGACCCATCAGGTTCGGGATATGGTATCCGCACCTATCCGAAGATTCATCCATGACGCTTCTTGCATATGAGCAGGTAATCAATTCGACCGCCGATCAAGATTCTGCTTATGATAACTTCATTAATCAAACAAGTTTTTTGGGACAGTTGGATGAAGATATCTTGGTGGAAAACCTTACTGTAATTGCTAACGCCAATCACCAGGCGGACTATTTGAATCAGAAATTCCCCGTAGTAATCTATTCGAGTAAATCCCATGCGCCAGTTCACGAAAACTGGTTGTTATTCGAGTTTTTGGCAAGCCATGGATACGTGGTTATTGCGGTACCACCAAGAAGGGAGGAAGATCCCACCTATAATATGGTCGCGGCGAACTTAAATGATATTCGATTTGCGGTTTCCCATTTGGAGAATGAGTGCGAGTGCCTGGATCTTGATAAAGTGATCACAGCTGGATATGAAATTGGTGGTATTGCTGCAATTGCATACTTGATAGAAAATGAAAATACCCTGGGCCATCTAAGCTTGAATGGAGCAGTTGGAAGCAATTTTGGTTGGACCTTTGCTCGGGGAATTAAAAGTTTGACTTTCAATAAAATAGACAAACCCATTCTTCATGTCGGTACTTCAAACTACTTCCTAGATGACGAATCATTTGAGACATTAGATAGTCTGAATAAATCCGATGCACATTATGTCTTTCTAGATAAGTCTGCTCCAATCGGTGTATCTGCGTATTACACCTTTCATTGGACACAAAGTGTGCAATCCATCGAGCACAATATGAAAATTGATAAGGAGGCTAATTATAGAAACTATGATTTACTACTTCAATCGTCACTAAACTTCTGTGATTTAATGACTGGAAAAATGGATAAACAAGCGTTTGTTGATTTCGTAGCTCAAAGTCATTCCAGGAGTTATTCTAAATATTGAAAGGGGATAAGACCTAAAGCCCTTCAACAAACGCTACCATCAACCGAAAATAATCTTCAAACTCAGTCAGCGGCAAAGTCTCAGCTTTGTCATAAATGTCGTGGTAGGCCTGAATGCCACCTAGTGTATAAATGAAGAAGCTGGGTACACCTCGCCTGTAGAATAGGCAATGATCGCTGTTGCAAGCTTCTCCCCGAATCTTGACCTGAGGTAGGAGATCGTATTCTTCATTGAGCTCAACCAGTTGGTCAAATTGCTCGCGATAGACTGATCCATTAACGACCTGAATGCCATCGTCTCCAGTTCCCGATAAATCGAAATTGATTAGGAACTTAATCTTTTCAAGCTCGAATAAAGGATTCTCTACGAAGTACTGTGATCCTAGCAACCCGATTTCCTCACCACCAAAAGCGATGAATGCGGTTGAGTATTTCGGTTGATTGGATCGATATTGCCTGGCGAGATTCATCAGCATGGCAATTCCACTGGCATTGTCATTAGCTCCAGGAAATACGGTTTCATTCCCCATCATTCCCAGGTGATCGTAATGCGCCGTAAAGACAACAAGTGAATCAGTGTTCTGACCTTTGATGTAACCCACTACATTTTGTGTCTGGTACTTGTTGATAAATACCTGATCCAACCGGACTTCTACGGTATCGATTGGGAAAGCATCCGCATCCACTTTGACTATAAAGGTTGGTTTGGGATTCTGCGTAGTAGAACCACCCCAGGTCAACTTATTGCGAGTGAGCAAAATGGAACCAGCGGCAATGTTATTCGGATGGTATTTGAGAAAGTTGACAAAGTCATCGATCTGCTTGAGTTGTTCCTTCTCGAAATCTTTTCGGTTAAACGGATCAAGCACAATGAATTTGCCCTGGGAACTGCTGAGGAGTTTTCGCAATACCTCAAGGTCAAAAATGTCAGGCAATTTCACACGGACCGTTGAGAATTTCCCCGAAACACCTTGAGATCCGGGATCAACCAGGAAATCCACACCAGGTTTCAATGTTTCACCGCCGAGGTTCAGACGTACAACTCCCGGAAAGGTATTCACAGATGTGGTGAATTTTTGAATGAATGAATTCTTGAATGGGTGGAGACCATTGCTCCGAAATTCCTTCGTGATGTACTGAGCAGCCAGTCCGTCACCGTTTCCGACATAACCTCGTCCCTTGAATGTGGGGGAAGCTAATTTCTGTACAACCTCCCGCGCGTAGTTAATATCCTGTGAGAAACAGGTATTGAGAATAAGTAATAAATAGAAGGTAAGATTTTTTTTCATCAAGTTGCAAGTAGTTAGTTGTAAGTAGTCAGTAGCAAGTTTCAAGTTGTAAGTTACAGTAGGGTGGGAGATGTTAAACTTTCTAACATGTCGGTGGGGTCTTTATGCTTGTCTATGGTCTTAGCTAAGTTGTCGGTGTGAGCAACTATCTTGTCGGTACTCTTGGCTATCCAGTCGGTGGAGGTAACTATCTTGTCTGTACCCTTAGCTATCTCATCGGTGGAAGCAACTATCTAGGCGATACTCTTTGCTTGGTAGTCAGTAAATCTAAATAGTAGTTAAGTTGTAGTTATTACTAATATAATTGTAGTAAAATAGTAGTTTTTATTTGTTTAGCTTGTTTTAAGGTGACAGGAAGGTATGACTTAGTAGTAGAGATCTAACCCAGTCTTTTCTTTGGATCTTGTCTACTATCGAAAAATGTCAACAAGCTAATGTGATCTTGATTAATGCGATAGAAGATCCTTGTCTGTTTGGAAATTTGGAAGCCGCGAATGTTCTTCTCGGCAACTTCTAATGTTCCAAGTTCCGGAAAGCGTTGAAGGATTTCAAGAAAGTCAAATACTCTGTTTTTAAATTTTATTGAGGATTGTTCTCCGAATTCATCAGAAATATGAGAGTTAATCGCTTGAAACCTGGTTTGAGATTTTTTAGTCCAAAGAATTCTCATTTGAACTTGCGAAGAACTTCAGCATGAGGAGTTAATTTTTTTGGATCATTTGACTCCTCGTAAGCGTCTAGTACTTCTTGCTTTTGCGTATCAGTCAATGAGTTCCAAAGGTGTCCTTCCTTAGCATTCTTACGTTCGGACAGGATATCATGCAAAGATTCCAGGAGATTAGAATTCTGGATTCCATCTATTAGTTCATGAAGATTTGCTTTCAGTTCCAAAGTACCCATTCACCAAATTTACGAAGAATTAGGAGGAAAAGTTGATTTGGATTTATGCGCGTAGGGTGGTTTACGTTACGTTCTGCAGGTATTATGTGGGTGGTTTTGTCTGTTATTCAATTCGTCTCATTTTAGCCTCATATCGTTCGGTGAAGGTTCCATCTGAATTTTTAAGGCTTTCTACTCTAATCATTAGGTCATCACTTTCTCGTGTGAGCGAAATATCATTGAACATCTTGAAACCTAATGTTGGGTGGTCAAAGGATGAATTGGCTTTCAATGTCCACTGATCCTCTTTTCGGTAAGAGGTAGTTCTCGTCCCATTGGGACCAATTCTGATTAAGTCAAATTGTGATGCGTTTTTGTTGTAGATAAAATAATAGATCGAAGAACGAGACTTAGACAAATTTGTATACCTCCCCCTCATTTCTGAACGCGTCACATATCGTTCACATCTTATAATCCTGTTATTGAGAACCCGTGTGCATTCCAAAAAGCCACTTTCTTTAAATGCGGAATCATCTGAGTCCACTTCACCAGCTTCTACGCTCCATTTTCCCACCATCCAACCAATAGAAGCGATGCTATCCGTGTCCTGACTGCTAGCGGATGAACTTAGAAGATTGAATAGGAGATAAGACGCTATTGCTAAATACTTCATGATCGAAATCATTCAAACGATTTATGATTTCAACAATAGTTTAATGCCGGGTGAAATGCTCCCAGATTAATTAAATAGGTGTAATTAATTGAAGGAAGAATGCATACTAGGCATACTATCACGGAAGTTACTTCCGTGTATGTTTGACACAAAGCCAGTCGAATTTGCTAACTCACAGATCTCTCCATGCTCAGACCAATACAAGAAGATCCGTGCCAGTAAAGTCTTGATGAAGATTTGGTGATCTTAGTTTACTTGGAAAGTAAAAATTGCCACGATACGCCATATTTGTCCTCACACCATCCGAATTTCTTACCAAAACCGTAATCCCCTTCTCCTTCGTAGCTGTCAAGAGGAACCATTATCTGACCACCATTGGATGAAAGTTTTTCGAAAAGCATTTGAATAATATCATCAGACTGATCACTGATGTAAAGTGAAACGGCGGGACTAAATGACCAGGCATGATTGTAGTTACTTTCAGAAACCATGTATTCGGTTCCATTTAATGTAAAAACTCCATATTTAATAAGTTCAGGTGTGCCACCTGGCTCGCCTTCATCGTATTTAGTTATGCTTTTGATTTCAGAATTCGGAAAGATGGACGTGTAAAAATTGATGGCTTCTTCAGCTTTTCCACATTGATCACCTACAAATGTTAGGAATGTTGTTATGTTCATCTTTTCTATCTTAATCAACTATCCTTCTGAATGCTGTTCTGCAGTTACCAGCGAATAGTGCGCCCGTAACGGATACCATTCATTACCTTTTTTCTCAAGAATCCAGGTTTCATTGTAGCGAAACGTCTGATCCCGATTTGGAATCAGGAACGTGACTTCATTGATGAATCCTACAACGGCAAGTGATGCGTTGGAGTGAAAAGTAAAATCCCTAAGCGTACGTTCTCTTGGAACCCAGTTCTGCGCATTTTTAACAATATCGATCATCTCTTCCTTACCGGTCACAACGCCATTGTGGTGAATGATCTGGGTTTTTACATCCAGAATTTCATCCAGTTTTTCAAGGTCACGATCATCGAATGCTTCAAAAAAATCAATGGCGATTTTTGTGGTGTTTAATGAATCGTCTTCAATGCTGGGTGGTTCATTGTTTTCTGAACGTTCAGCAACAACGTTTTCGCTTGAGCTTGAGCATCCTATGATAAATGATAGTAGCGCTATTGTTAAGAGTTTATCCATGGTTTTAGAAAGTACTTTTTAGTGGCTCAAAATTAAAACAAGAAGTGATTAGAAACTGTGGTGATGCTAAACGTGGGCTAAAAAGTTGTGATGAAAATGTGTGACACTATAACACCAAGATAAAATGAGCCTGCCTACACTCAGCTATTAGTACTAAACCAGCTGGTCTGTACCACCACGTACAACTGTCAGAAAAGGAGAGTCGCTTGCAGAAGGCACAGATTGGCGGTCGGATTGTACAGGAGTAGGCCAGAAGCACGTTGGAATATGCAACTTTGCGATTGTTACCTTGAGTTCTTTTCAAGCCATTCTTTGATTTGATCGAAGCTAAGTTCTCCTTTTGATATTGAAATTACGAATTGGTATTTCCGTTCTTGATCAGCTTGGATATCAAGTTGTTCACTCATCATAAGCAGTCGAGCCAAGACGTATCCAGTTCTTTTATTGCCGTCAACGAAGGGATGATTCTTAACAATACTCTCAAGAATAGCTGCAGCTTTATCAATTGGTGTCGGATAGAGTTCGTTCCTATCAAATGTTTGATAAGGTCGATTTAACGCAGAATCCAAAAGTTCTTGATCTCTTATTCCTTCAGAGCCTCCAAAACGTTCAATTAGTATTTTATGTATTTCTAGGACTTCCTTCTCAGAAATCATTGAGCAAGGCGTTCAAGGAGTTCCTTATCTTCTGTTAAGATAGTTCGTAGGTTATGGGAGAGAGTTACAGAATGTTCTGATTCATTATCAATAGACTTCAAATAATCGAAGACTTCTTGCAGCACTTGTTCAGATGAATTCTCCAAAAGTTCGTTGATGGCTGTTTTTACTTCTTCTCTGCTCATATTCAAATTTACGAAATTGGTAGGAAAACTGTTCGAAGCGCGAAATTCAACGCCCAGATATGGCGCTGAGGTCTCCGAGCTCAAACTAGCGCGGAAGTTACTTCCGTGTATTTGTTTTAAAGGTTAGTCGAATTTGCTCACTCACGGATCTCCCTACCCTCAGATCAAAGGCAAGAAGATCCGCGCCAGTAAAAGCTAGCTGGAGAAACTGGGAATATGATGAGGAATTCGTTATCAACTGTGAGCTAAAAGGAAGCTTTTCGAAGTGTCAGCTGTCCGCAAGGATATTTAGATATACTGGAAAATCTATCAGGTATACTTTTATGCTGATTTATTTACGCTTCGACCCAGGACATTTCTATCTCTTTCTGGGTGGGAAAATTGGAAAAAGATTTTTAGATGTAAGGCATATGGTAATTGTAGCTATAGTCCTTTTTTTGTCCAAAATTGGAATTTTGCACTCCTGATTTTTGAATTTCCAATAATTATGACTTGTACTATCGGTAAAGCCGACGGGTAGGATGACGATTGTGGTTGATATACTTCGTAGTAAGTCCTCAGACAACATGCTTTCGATTTATTAGAAAATTCGATTCGTTCCAATGAAAGTAAAATTTTTACTTGCAAGCATTACAACATTGATGGGGCTCTATGGACTCGCACAAGAGCCAGGTGAATCAAAAGAAGGAATAGAGAGATCTCTGGAAACATACCAACGCCAAAATTTCTCTGAAAGAGTTTTTTTACATATCGATAAATCGAAGGTGATTCCTGGTGAGACCCTTTGGTACAATGCATACCTTGTCCAAGGTCCGTTGCATTTTTTTTCACGTCAAAGCGAGGTTCTTCATGTTGATTTAATCAATTTTTACAATGAGATCATCGTTAGCAATACACATAAGATTGAAAATGGAATTGGTTCAGGCACGATCACCTTTCCCACAAGTGCACCTTATGGGGATTATGTACTTCGGGCTTACACAAATTGGATGCGCAATTTTGATGATGAATTTTTTTTCTCCGAAGAAATTGAGGTAGTTCTTACTTCTAATGACGACCTGTCAATCAGCAACAACCAAGTAATCGACCTATCATTTTTCCCGGAAGGAGGACAATTGATTAATGGTTTGAATGGAAGAGTTGCTTTCAAAGCGGTTGGTAATGGCGGAAAGGGCATATCTGAGATAGTAGAGGGACAAATTGTTGATTCAAAAGGAAATGCAGTCACTTTTTTTAAATCCTTTTATAAAGGAATGGGCACGTTTTTTCTCAAGCCTAAAAAAGGTGAAAGCTATAAAGCGGTGTTGTCTGACGGGTCTTTTTTTATGCTCCCGATAGCTGTTGACCAAGGGTACTCTGTCATAGTAAACAAGGATCAAAACAGTATTAAACTGACCGTCAACTCAAGTTCCGATTACGTTGGTAAAAACGTTCAACTAATCGGAACGCTCGAAAATCAAGTCGTTTTCAATGGTACCTACTATAATCAAACAGGACGACTAGAGTTAGCAATTCCGACACTAGGCCTTCCAAAAGGAATACTTACTTTGTCTCTGCTTGACGAAACAAAGGCGCTGAGAAGCAAAAGGCACGTTTTCATTCAAAATAAGCAATCACTTTATATAAACACCGAGATGAAGCAATCAAGGGAAGATGAGCAGAAAATACTTATGGAAGTTAGTGTTACTGATGCCAATGGGAATCCTGTTTCGACCCATTTATCTCTTGCAATTACCGATCTGGATTTCATCGACAAGCAGAACCTTGAAAAGAATTTAGCATCACATTTATTGATTGAATCAGCGAGCCTGGAGGCTGTAGAAAGATCAACCCCATTTGTGATGAATGACGATCGCGCATCAATGCTTAAGGCTGACATGCTAATGCTTACTCACTCTTTTAAAAGCACTGACTGGAAAGAAGTATTAAATCCAACAGATTCTACCAGGGCTTTCAAAGTTGCGAAGGGATTAACCCTTTCTGGCACGGCCAGATGGCAAGATGGACCACCGATTAGAAATAAAGAGCTTAGAGCAATAATATTCAATGAGGAATCAACATCTCAATTTTCTACTTTGACGAATGGAAAGGGAAAGTTTACGCTAGAAAATTTCAATGAAGATGGGACCGTGAACATGATCTTTAGCGCCCATGATAAAAAAGGTAAGCTATTGCCGATCAAGGTCTCTTTAGATGAATCGGAACGGGATCTTCCTGTTCCCGATTACGAATTTCCCAGAAAAACGGAAGAAGTACTTTCTGACGGTGTTTCATCAGAACAAGCCGAGCCGGAAGATCAAGCAGCTTATGCCGCGTTTGATCGGGATGCTACTTTTCTTGATGAAGTAACGGTGGTAGGGCGTAGAATTGAAGAAGGAGGAGCACCTTCAGTTTTAGGAATTAAGCCAAGTGCTGTGCGATATTTGGATGAGAATGAGGTCGATCGAAGGGATTATCTGGAGGTTCTAAGTTCGATTCCTGGAGTAAGATACACAGGACGTGGACCTACGGCCAATGTCATAATTCAGGGAAATATTACTATAGGGAGAGTCGGGGAACCGCCGCCCTCACCTTTGTGGGTTTTGGATGGAGTAACCATTTCATCAGATGTTCCTGGAAGAAATATTAGTCCATTTACTAATGTGCCATCTACCATTGCAAATCTTAATCCTTCGGCAGTAGAAAGAATAGAGGTGTTAAAAGGGGCAGATGCAGCGATATTTGGTGTAAGGGGAGGAGCAGGAGTTATCCTTATTTATACGAAGCAAGGCACTGGTGCAAGCAATCCTAAAACTGCGAATTTAGAAGTCTCTGGTCACACCAAGCCTAAATATTTTGATCCTGCCCTGGCAGACGGTACTAACAGGTATACTTTGTATTGGAATCCCAAAATTCAAACAGATAAAAATGGGATAGCTAACCTTCAATTTTATAATTTTTCAAATGCTGAGGATATTCAGATAGACATTCAAGGCCTTTCTTCCAAGGGTCTATTAGGTGTTTACTTAGAAACTTATCATGTTAAAAACCTATCATCGGAATAGGTATTAATTTCAGTGCGATTATGCAGGCTGCAGGCGCTCGTTTGCAACGAGTGCCAATAAGTTATGAAACACGCATTATAAACGCGCGCTAACGATGATCAACAGAGGTGTCTTTTTTTAGTGTTAAAAGAGTCCATGTTGCCCCTGTAAAATCTATTGCTGCAAAAAGCAAAATCATAGCTTCTACCTGATCGGTTATCCATAGTAATATCAAGAAAGTGGTTCCAAAATACCTCACTATTACTGTTAGTTTATACAATTGGGACAATTTATACTTGGCGATAGAGATGTCAAATAAGCCAATTATGAATCCAAATATTCCAATAATTCTAGCCATCCATAAATGTTCGCCATGATCAAAGCCGAAGAAATCAAGTAAAAACTCTGGAGAAATCATTAGTCCGATTCCAGGAATTAGTAACATGTAAATACCAAATACTTTCAAACTGGTTGTGACGGAATTCATAGTTCTTTATTATGGCTAACAATAATAGGTACAGCAAAAAACCTTGTCATATGCACTATGTAAGCCTATTTAATTGGGAAGGTACGAATAACCCTTCAATTTGGAAGGATAATGGCAATTCCTGATTTTAGGAAAATATAGGGGGGGGGTAAACGCTGTAAAGTTACAAGCTTCAAGTCATGGACAGGATCAAGTAACTTGCCATAATGGGAAATGACCTCCATTACCAGTTGCTAAAAGAAACCCTAACCGGTATCCATCCATTAAGTGAAGATTCACTTTCTGCACTAGTAGAAAAATTTCAATACTGTGAGTTTCCCAAAAAGGCAATCATTCTCCGACCCGGTGAGATTGCTGATCGGCTGTACTTTATTTTGGAAGGAGTTCAGCGGTCGTATTACCTGAAGGACAAAGAATACACGATTGCGTTCTCTTACCCCCCGAATATGGGAACCATTCCCGATTCCTTTCTCTTGCAGCGACCTTCTAAGCACTACTTTGAAGCAGTTACAGATTCCAAGATGCTTTATATCATGCGCGCTGATCTTTATGACCTAATTGAATCTGATCCTTCTATTGAGCGTATGATTAGGATTCAGTCGGAATACATGATCGCCGGGCTTCATGACAGACAAACAGAACTCATGGCGTTATCGATGGAAGAGCGGTTCCAGACTTTTGCCCAGCGAAGCTTCCACCTGTTTCAAACAATCCCGCACAAGTACATCGCCTCTTACCTAAATATTGACCCCACCAACTTAAGCAAGCTCTTGGCGAAGAAGTTGGTATAGACCAAGCTGTTTCTGTTGGCCAACGACGTACTTTGCTACATGGAAAAATGGATAAACGGAATCGATGAAGTGACTGAGTTGGCAAAAGGCGCATTCGGTGGCCTTACCGAGGAAGAACTAAACTGGAAACCAACCAATGAAACTTGGAGCATTGCGCAGCACCTGCATCATTTGATTGTTATCAACAGCTCGTATTTTCCAATCATTGAAGCGCTAGAAAAAATGGAATTGAAAATTCCCTTTTATTTAAGAATTCCTTCCCTTGTTCGGTGGATGGGAAACCTGATTTACAACTCTGTTAAACCGGAACAAACTAAGAAAATCAAGACGTTTCCTATTTGGGAACCTTCTACCTCCACCATTTCTGGAGATATAGTTGCGAGGTTTGAAGCACACCAACAATCGCTGAAAGAACAAATACAGTATGCCGAGGGACTTCTCCAAAAGGGCAGCTTGATTCATTCTCCCGCCCACAACAAGATCGTTTACACACTGGAGCGAGCTTTTGACATCATTGTCGCTCATGAGATGCGGCATTTTAATCATGCGAAGGAGGTGAGGAAGAGGATTTTGGTAGATGACTAGTACTGAAAGGATTTATTTTGTTTGATAACCTGAAAGTGAACCATTTTGTTAGGCTAAAACGAAACAGAAACCTTGTTCATGGAGTACTATTGTTGAAAACATTTAAATAAGCTCCATCCATGAAGTACCTCATTTCAATTCTCTTATTTTCCGGATTAATAGGAAATGCCGACGCACAAAATTTTTACAACTCCAGTGCACCAAAGATCAATTCGAGTGCAGAAGGTTTCGCACTTGATGGGTATGATGTCGTTTCCTATTTTACAGGGGAGGCTCCTAAAAAGGGGAAAGTAGAGTTCAAGCTCGTTCACGATGGTGCAATATTTCTATTCGAATCACAACAGAATCTTGATTCCTTTCAGTCGAATCCTTCAAAGTACCTACCGCAATTCGGTGGCTGGTGTGCAATAGGCATTTGCTTTAACTCAGTGGATAAACAATATCCTAATGGAAAGTACAAAGTTGATCCGCTTAACTATTCGGTTAGAGATGAGAAACTCTATCTCTTTTACCCCGAAAATGAGTTCGCAGCTAAGGCACTATGGTCGAAGGATCAAGTGAATTACATAGAAAAAGCTACGTTGGTTTGGAATGAAATTTATCCTTCTGGGAATTAGAACATTAATGGACTAGCCTGATGAGATTTTGGCTCATTTTCGATAATTGGAAAGCATGAGCAATATGCTTGCGCTAGCTAGTGGGAACTTACGTTAGTGAGGTTATCATTTTCCTATCAAATGGCTCAGCCCGTATACAAATTTAGTATTTGCTATCATTTTTATTCGTTTTCATGGTTTTAACCTTTTCTTTGAGCTCTTGATTTTCAGTTTCAAGTTGGTTAACACGTTTGTTTATATCAATCGTATAAAGCGTAAGTTCTTCAATCTTCTGAAGCAGTTTGATATTCATTTCACCGATTCGAATCCCATTTTCAAGCATTTCCTCTTCTGAAGCTATTTCGGGAAGGTGCTTATTTTTTACAATGAATTTTTCAGTTTCTTCAAGAGTTCTTAAATCATAAGATTCATCAAATACAAAGTCTGCGCCAGCATCAACTGTCACTTTTACTTCTTGTGAATGAATCCTACCTGCTACCGTAAGTGGGGCATCAGGAGCAGTTGTCCCGATACCTACTTTTCCATTATCGATTCTCATTATTTCAGTTTCTGCTGCTCCGACTAAGCTAGTAAATCTTATTCCGCCACCAAACCCTTGATCTAATCCGTAGGAATAGGCATAAATACCCCAAGTTCTAGTTGAACCAGAAACATTCTTTGTTCCAAATGAGATTTTAGCTCGATCAACTTCACCTGCATCAGTATTACTTGCATTCCAAAACAGTCTTTGATGTACTAGAGAGTTACTGCTCACCTGATCCAGCAATGCTTCAGGAGATGTAGTTCCTATACCCACTTTTCCATTATCGATTCTCATTATTTCAGTTTCTGTTGCTCCGACTAAGCTTGTAAATCTTATTCCGCCACCAAACCCTTGATCTAATCCGTAGGAATAAGCGTAAATACCCCAAGTTCTGGTTGAACCAGAAACATTCTTTGTTCCAAATGAGATTTTAGCTCGATCAACTTCGCCTGCATCAGTATTATTTGCATTCCAAAACAGTCTTTGATGTATCAGTGAATTGCTGCTTACCTGATCTAGCAATGCTTCTGGAGATGCAGTTCCAATACCTACCTTTCCGCTGATTTTGTAATCTCCATTTACATTATAGTTTTGAGCAAGTACAGTTATTGATATCAAGGATACACAGAAGAAAATCATGCTTTTTTTCATATTGGAGAATATTTAGTTTCAGAAATTGATTGTAAAGTATATGTATCTTCAAAGGTAGTTGAATCCGTTTGGAATGAAATTTAATCTCATGCTGGCGCTCGTTTGCAACGAGTGCTAAGTAGTTATGAAGCACGCGTTATAAACGCGCGCTAGCGGAGCTAGCTAGTTTTTGTTAGATTTTTCCCGACTTAGTTGAAATATTTTATGAAGTACTTGTTCCTAAACAGTAACGTTAGGATTAGCGTGTATGCTACCAATTCAGCGGTCATCGCAATATATTTTGTCGGGCTAGTCATGAATCCAAAGGTTTCTATTACACATACAGTGAACAGCATAGTATATGCCGCAAGCATAAAAGTTGGCAGTCCGCTCCATCTGGAAAAGTATCCACTTAAAAACCCAATTGAGGTAATCATTACCGAACCCCAATGAATCGGTAGTAACCAGTTAGGAAAATCCAGGTTTGTATATGGTTTCCAGGGGACATTGATGGTGATCATTTCGATAATTCCACCTGTTGACCACAACAATAAAAAGCAGTGAATAATTACTAAAACATATCCAAAGTATTTCATCTTAACTGTTTTTTCCTTATCACTAACGTCCATTTATGAGGCGTGTGCTCTTGATTTTTGGATAGCACTAATGTAGTGAAGTCTGCCAGTGTCTCCAAAGTTCGCACAAAGCACTGCTCTTGGCGAGTGCTAGTTTATAGCTCGTACTTTCATAGCAAGAAAGCACGAGCAACATGCTCACGGTAGCGAGGGAGGTTATAAACAGACCTCCGTGAAGTGATAATATACATTAAGCGTTGGTCTTAGCGATTCATCTGGATGTTCGCTTGATGCCAAGAATGTCACTTTGTATGCTTCCTCCAATTGATGTTTTAGTAAAAATCCATGAAACGAATTCGCATCGACAAGATCAATGAGGTCGCTAACATTGATGTTTACATAATCTTGTTCTGGATCATCAGAATCCGGTACAACAATCTGGGTTTCGCTCGTTGCATCTGGTTGTGTATTCCAGGTCACTACACTTGCATCCCATTCTTCACTTAAGTTCTCTACCACAAAGCTATTTTCTCCGCTATGACCATTGGGGCTTACTCCCGAATAGATGGATGTGGGATTATAGTAAAGCGATAGGAATGCGCTATCCAAGACCGCACCTTCAGGTATCAAGCCTAAATCAAATGAGATGGCAACTCTGTTTACATTCAGCTCTCCGCCTTGTGTCCAGGCGTACAGATGAATGTCTTCAGCACTTCCATAGTTGTTGTTCGGAACGAGCTTTCCAAAAACCGCATCTTGCGATGCGTTCAAAATCATGTCATCATTAACGATTGTTTCTTCTACCTCAATGAAATCACTTTTTTCGTTTGAACCAGATTTGCTCGAGTTGGAAGCAACAAGCGTAACGTCAAAATTTCCGACTTCAGGGTAGGTGACTGTAGGGTTCTGATCTGTGGAGGTAGCAGGAGAACCTCCTTCAAACGTCCAACTCCATGTATCAGGATTTCCAGTGGATAGATCTGTAAATGTTACGGTTTCACAATTGCCAATCATTTGAATACTGGCAGAAAAGTCGGCGAGAACATCTGGTATCGGTTCATCACTTTTACATCCTGCCATGCATAAAATAGCAATCAGTAGGAAAATTCTCTTCATATTTTTCATAATCAAGTGGTTATAATTAGTGGTTAAATGCAATATATGAAATAACAGCTTACGCTTATGTTTGATTATGAAGAGTGATAGGAAGCTGTGATGAGGTCAGTTCGTACAAACTCGTACTAGCAGAAATTTCCCAAATCCACCTACTTTCCGTTCACTCGATACAAGTCATCCGTTGCTTGAAGCAATTTTCGTTTCAGCACCGGACTGAACTCGGGATTCTCAGATAGAAAGGTGGTCAAAATAGTATAGGCCTCTGCAGAAGAATAATTGCCAATCGTACTCACCAGCCAGCGTTTCGGAAAGAAGATGTCCCCGGTCAGTTGGATCTCTTCCAGTAATTCCAAACAAGTTGGAAGTAGCTCAGTTGAACTTTCATGTCGCAACGGATGATGAATGTTGTTTACGGCTGTTAATACCCAGGATTCCTTTTCCCGGTTCTCCGCGTGTCTTAGCGTTTCGAAAAAGGCATTCCTTACTTGTGCATTGTCAGAAAGGGAAGGGATCAAAAAGTTGAATCGTTCCACTTTGTCGGGGTTCTTAAAGGAAGAAACCATGGTTTCAATCAATTCCTCCGCTTTCGGGTGTCCGTAAATGCACAACTCCATCGCCATGTTGGCGTAATCGTCCGTGTTTAAATTCAAGTCTTTGACCTGCGTCTCTTTGCTCCAGATTTGATAAAGCATGTCTTGTCCGCTCGAACTGTAAGCAATCGATCGGAACAATCCGAACAGTGTTTTCTTTCGGTTGGCCGGAAGTTCCATGTTAATGAGACTGCTTAGAGATTGTTCCAATTGCTGTTGAACGTCTGTTCTTTCTGCTTCCGTCAGGTATTTCCAAAAGAGCGAACGAATTTGATTCGTCATCAAGCGATTGATCAGGTCATTGGTTTCGGTTTGCAGTCCTTGGTTCATCAGGTTAATCGCATCAAGTGCGCTGATCTTGCCATCCAACACATTTTCATAGATATTAATGTAGGTGTATCCTCGGGCTACTTCATCCTCAAGTTTTGTCGTTTGCTCAATAGTTTCGTTTGTGATTGGAAACACCCCATACCCATAACCATCATAATTGTAGACGATCGCCTCAGGTTTAGAAAGACCGTGCGTTTCAGTCAGTACCGTTTTTTGTCCGGCAATGTTGGCTTGTACTTCAACGACCGAATCGGCATAAACCAAACCAACCGTAAACGATTGTGGCCAGACTTTTTCACTACCATCTTCCGGTGTTTGGCTGATTTCAAAGTTGGTAATCGTGCCCAGCTCTCCATAAGAGATTTCATCCGTAAACACGGGTCGCCCGGATTGATTTACCCAAACTTCGCTCCATTGCTTCAAATTGGTGTCGGTTCTGGAATCGAGAATAGCTATCAGGTCTTCCCATTCGGCATTATCATCCTTGTAAGTAGCGATGTATTCTTTGATACCATCTTGAAAGGCTGCTTCACCCATCACTGCCTCCAGCTGTCGCATCATGATCGGCGCTTTGTTGTAGATGATTCTGCCGTAAAGCGTTCCCGCATTTTTCAGATTGTCCAACGGTTGCTTGATCGGATTGGAACCAGCCGTCCGATCTTCACTGTAAGCGCTTGGATAGTGATTGGTGACAAATTGCAGGTCATGATTGATTTCCGGGAATGATGGGTTCATAATCTTGTCAGCCAGGAAGTTGGCAAAGACTTCTTTCAGCCAAACATCGCTGAACCATTTCATTGTGACCAGGTCGCCAAACCACATATGCGCTGTTTCGTGGGCGATCAACTTTCCGCGTCCCAGTTTTCTGCTTACGGTGGCACTGTTGTCCAGAAACAAGGTCGACTCTCGGTATTGAATGGCGCCCACATGCTCCATACCCCCGTATTGAAAGCCCGGAATACCCGCAAAATCCAATTTCTTAAATGGAAAAGGATAATCTGTGTAATCTTCCAGAAAGTCAATCGACTCCTGGTGATGCTTGAATATTTCTTGGATACTGGCTTCCTTTTTCTCTTCGTTCGTTTCCCGATACAGCAGCTTCATATCAAAAGCGCCTGGATTCTGAACCTCCGATTCGAATTTTCCCGCAACAAAAGAGAAGAGATAGGTGCTCATCAGGGCGGAGGTATCAAAACGATGGGTGGTGAAGTCACCGTTGACTTCTTGCTCCATTTCGGGTGCAGCAGACAAAACCTCCCAGCTTGAAGGAGCAGTGATGGTCAGGTTGTAGCGAGCTTTGATGTTGGGTTGGTCAAAACAGGGGAAAAGGGTACTTGCTCGATCCGGGACTAGTAGTGTATAGAGGAACTCTTCGTTTCGGTTGAGTGAAAGTTCGCCAGCAAGGAAATTCACTACAACTACATTTTCTCCTTTTTCCAGGTATTCAGGTGCAATGATCAGATGCTCCTTGCGATGATCTGTTGCTATCGCATTTCCATTGACTTCTACCGATTGTATTCGATCTGCTTTTTCATTAAAATCCAGGTAAAGCGGTTGCTCAAGATCGTTGATATTTAAGTTCAACTCCAGGATGGAATTGATGGGTGTTTCACGCTCCATCGGAATGTCAAAAGACAGGTTGTAAACCACATCCGAAACTTGTCCTTTACGGTATTCTGCCATTTTCAGTGGAATGCCTACATCCAATAAATCAGTCGGAGCTTGACAGGAGATGCCAAGAATCAAAAGGAGAAGGAGTGAGCCAGGTTTTTTCATAGCCTGCAAGGTAAAAGCTGACAGCCATTTTTTGCAACACATTGTGATTTGCGGTCTGCATTTCAAATTATACTAGGTGTAGGTTATAGCTACACCTATATTATATCAGGTCAATTTCTAATTGACTTCTCATTCTCATCCAGCTTAGTTTGCTAGTAAAGCAAATGAGATATAGAAGGCGTAGCAAATGCATACGCCCAGTGTATAGCAGTCACAATTCAAAAACCGTCCACTGGATGTTTTCAGGAGGCGTTTCGAAAATTCCGTATACCGTTGAACCTGTGCCTGTCATTGAACTGTGGATGGCCCCTGATTCATACATGTCTTCTTTTACTTTTCCTATCTCCGGATGATTCGGAAAAACGGAAGTTTCAAAATCATTAACCAACAAATCTTTCCACTCGCTGACGGGTCGTTGTACAATTTCTGAAATGGATTCTTTAGGTGTGGCGGGTTGAATTCCTGAGAAGGCTTCTTTGGTTGAAATATGCACATCGGGATTAAACATCGCCAGGAATAGCCCAGAGAGATCAACATCGCACGATTGAAAAATTTCACCTCTTCCGGATGCAAGGGTGGGTTTATTTTGAATAAAAAACGGACAATCACTGCCAAGCTTCAATGCGTAAGCTTCCAATTTGGACGTACTCAATTCCAACTGGAACAATTCGTCGAGTAGCTTCAATACGAAAGAACCGTTGGCAGATCCACCACCTAAGCCACCACCCATCGGGATCGCCTTCAATAAATGGATCTCAATTGGGGGAAGATCAAAGTCAGCTTTCAGTACTTCATACGCTTTGACACACAAGTTATGCTCCCAGTCACCTGGTATTTTCAATCCGTAGGAATAGAAGCCAAATTCTGAAGATTCGATTATTTCCAGTGAATCGCGCCAGGGAATAGGGTAGAAGCAGGTCTCAAGGTCATGATAGCCATCCGTTCGCTTGGCCAGGATATTTAATCCAAGATTTATTTTGGCGTTGGGGAAGGATAACATAGTTGAAAGTTGAAAGTCAAAAGTAGTAAGTACCGAACTTGTAGCTTACTACTTATTACTTTCTACTTATCCAATTGTTCCAAAATCTCCGGTGTGATTCCTGAAGTAGAAAATCCACCATCGTGCATTAGATTCTGCATCGTGACCATTCGTGTCAGATCCGAGAACATTACCACGCAATAGTCCGCACAACTTTCAGCATCTGCATTGCCAAGTGGCGACATGTCATTTCCATATTTGAAGAAAAGATCAAATCCTGGAACACCTGAACCTGCAGTGGTCATGGTCGGAGATTGGGAAATGGTATTGACTCGAACTTTCTTGGATTTTCCAAATCGCTGACCGTAGCTTCTGGCGATGGATTCCAATACTGCTTTTGCTTGCGCCATGTCCGAGTAATCCGGGAAGGTACGTTGTGCTGCGATGTAAGACAAGGCAAGGATAGAACCCCACTCGTTCATGGCATCCAGTTTTTCAGCCGTCTGCATCACTTTGTGAAAAGAAAGTGCAGAGACATCCAATGACTTCAGAAACCAATCGTAATTCAGGTCTCCGTAATCACGTCCTTTTCTGACGTTCGGACTCATGCCGATGGAATGAAGAATGAAATCAATTTTTCCGCCAAGGATTTCCGTTGATTTATTGATAAGGTTTTCGAGATCTTCAACTGAGGTGGCATCAGCCGGAATGATTTCTGCACCACATTGCTCACCCAATTTATTGATCTCACCCATTCGCATGGCGATTGGGGCATTACTCAGTGTGAATGTTGCACCTTCTTCGTGCGCTTTTTCAGCTACTTTCCACGCAATGGAGCTGTTGTCCAATGCTCCGAAGATGATTCCTCTTTTACCTTTTAATAAATCGTATGCCATGTTGTTAGATTAAGTTTGGTGGCCAAAATTAGCCAATTTGAAGTAACTCTTTTGCGCTTTCAACCGCAGCAGTAGCAGGGTTTTCTCCGCCGATCATTTTGGCGATTTCTAGTACGCGATCTTCTTTCTCTAGTTTCTTGATCTTACTAACAGATCGTGCAGAGCTATGGTCTTTGTAAACGAAATAATGGGCATCTCCGCCGGCCGCAAACTGCGGCAAATGACTGATACTGATGACCTGATGATTCTTAGCCATTGACTTCATCATCTGGATCATTTGTAGCGCTACCTGACCGGAAACTCCGGTATCTATTTCGTCAAAAATGATGGTTGGGAGAGAGGTCTTGTCTGCGATCAGGTATTTGATAGCGAAGATGAGCCTCGAGAATTCGCCACCTGATGCCACCTCTTTAAGTTCCTGCGGTTTGATTCCTTTGTTGGCGCTGAAAAGCATATCCACCTGGTCAAGCCCGGTGCTGCTTGGCTCAGAAGGAAGAACCTGGATCTCAACCGTACCGTTTTCGATCCCAATGTCTTTGATGATCTTTTCGATTTCATCTGAGAAATTGAGTGCGAAGAGTTTTCTGGATTCAGAAAGTTTTTCTCCTGCTGTTCGCATTGTCCTTTCTGCTTTCTCCAGTGCCTGGTTTGCTTTCTTGATCTCTCCATCCAGGTTTTCGATTTTGGAAAGACTCTCGTCCAGGTCGTTTCTTAGTGTCACAAGTTCAGCTGCCGTTTGAACATTATGCTTTTTCTGCAATCGATAAAGATGATCGAGTTGCTCTTTCAGTTCCTGGATGCGTTGCGGATCGTGTTCGATACGATCTTGATTCATCTGAATTTCACTGAAGATATCCTGAAGCTCGATCGAAGTGCTCTCCAGTCGATCGCTAATTTCTGAGAGGTTTTTTGAAAAATCAGCTATTGAAGAAAGAGATTGTTTTGCCTCGTTTAACTGCTGCAAAATCGCTACCTCAGACTCATCGAGCAGATGGATTGCTTGTGAAAGCTTAAGCTTGATTTCCTCCGCATTTTCAAGTACTTCAAGCTCTTTTTCTACTTCCTCCTGATCAATGCCATCAAGGCTAATCTGATTCAACTCATCCAATAAAAATTTCTTGTAGTCAAGATCTTCAGCGCCTTTGTTAGCGAGCGCTACAAGCTCATCGTAGGCTTTTCTTGCTTTCGCATAAGCTGAAAAATCAGCTTGATAGGTACTTTCTAATTCTTGATGTCCGGCAAAAGCATCGAGAACTTCCAGCTGATATTTGTTACTTCCAAGACTGAGTGATTCATGCTGTGAATGTACGTCCATCAAATGATTGCCGATCTTTTTCAATGCAGCCAATGTAGCCGGTGTGTCGTTGACGAATGCGCGTGATTTTCCATTCGCAGCAATCTCTCTTCGAATGACGCACTCCTTTTCATAATCCAGGTCTTCTTGTTCGAACAGCGCTTTTAGTTTGTACTGTGATAAGTTGAAAACGCCTTCTACAATGCACTTTTGATCTTTATCCAACAGCACTTTCGTGTCGGCTCGGTCTCCAAGCAACAAGCCAACCGCGCCAAGCATGATCGATTTTCCAGCTCCTGTTTCTCCGGTAATAATATTCAACTTCGAAGAGGGACTCATTTCGAGTTCTTCGATCAGTGCGTAATTTTTTATTTGGAGGGATTTGATCATTTACGGTCTCCGGAAAGAGACAGCAAAGATATTCAGAGTCTACTCAATCAGCACACGATAATCATCTGATCTTGATGGATCGATGCTATTTAGCAGGTTGTAGGCTTGTCGTCTTTTAGCTAGACTGGTTTCTCCAAATAACTGGGTTAGCTCATCGGATTTTGCATCCATGAAGGTGATTGTCAGGATGGACCTTGGTCGTGCCCGATTGGCTCTTTGTACTTCTGAAAGTGCGCTCAGGATGTTGCCTTCTGCCTCATCTTTCTGATCAGCAATGATGTCCAATCCATTTCTGTGGTAAGCGTAAAGTGCTTTTCTTATCCCTTCCAATTGCGGATTTCGAAGATTTTCAACCAACCAATATCGGTTTCTAATGCTGTTGAATTGTTGCCAGCCGTTGAAACCAGATTGCTGCGCATTATTGACAATGTTCCAGGCTTTTTCATAAAAAGGCTCACCACCTAATTCTGAAAAGGAATCGTAATCCATTCCAATGATGATGTAAGCATAAAAGGCCAGGAGGGAGGTGATGTTAGTAGTGAAAACGTTTTCATTGAAGTTTAGCGGTTGCGATTGAACGAATTCAAATGTCCAGTCACGATCGGCGAAATTCAATAAGACGCTTTCATAATTAGTTCCATAAACCGGTCGACTGGAAAGTACCTGAACGGATGCTTCAAAGACGCCAATGCTTGGCTGATCATTAATGTTGATCAAGAGGTTGCAATTGATGATTTCTTCTTCATCAAAAATATCGTTCGTCCACTTGGTATTGTTGAGGAATTGAGCAAATTCTGTTTCCATGTCCTGGAATATCTGTCGCTCAGTGGTTTGCACTTGCTGTGCATTTACAATCACCCGACAGTTGAGTTCTTGGGAAAAAACCCAGTGGGTAATGCAAGCAAAAAACAAAATGGTTGCGAACCTCATTTGATCTGTTGAATCGTGTAATCTACTATATCAGCAGCAACTTCTTTCTTACTCTTCAACTCAAATTTTACTTCCTTATTGTTCTTATCAAAGAATGTAACCTTGTTGGTATCGTTCTGGAAACCGGCTCCTGAATCGTTTAGGGAGTTTAATACAATTAGGTCAAAGTTCTTTTTTTCCAGTTTTTCTTTCGCGTGTGTTTCTTCCTTATTGGTTTCCAGTGCAAAACCGATATTGAATTGACCATTTTTCTTTTGTCCCAATTCAAATGCTATGTCCGGATTTTTGACCAGGTTAATTTCGAAGGAATCTTCACTCTTTTTGATCTTTTCGCTTTTTGGGTCAGCAGGCCGATAGTCTGCTACAGCAGCAGCAAAAACCGCGATATCACAGTCTTTGTATTTTTTCTCAGCTTCTGCCAGCATTTCCTTGGCTGAATTCACTTTGACGACTTCTACATTTTCAGGCACATATTGAGAAGGACCTGAAATTACTGAAACTTCTGCGCCTGCATTTCTAAATGCATCAGATAGCGCCACGCCCATTTTTCCGGAAGAATGATTCCCAATAAATCGAACGGGGTCTATGGCTTCATGAGTAGGACCGGAAGTGATTAGCACTTTCTTGTTTTTCAGTGCTTCGCTATTTCTGAACTTTTTTTTTAGAATCTCCAGCAATTCTTCTGGCTCGGCCATCCGTCCTTGACCGACTAGTCCGCTGGCGAGTTCTCCTTCTGTTGCTTCAATGACTTCATTTCCAAAGGATTGAAGTTTTTTTAGATTTTCTACGGTCGATGGATGTTTATACATATCCAGGTCCATTGCCGGGGCAACCATCACCGGGCATTTAGCCGAGAGGTAGGTAGCCAATAGGAGATTGTCACAGATCCCGTTGGCCATTTTCCCAAGCGTATTAGCACTAAGTGGTGCAACAATCATCAAGTCCGCCCATAGGCCCAGTTCGACGTGATTGTTCCATTCACCGGAATCTTCTTCAAAATAGTTAGAGTAAACGGGGTTTTTGGAAAGCGTAGCAAGTGTAAGTGGAGTGATGAAGTCTTTGGCACTCTCCGTCATTATGACTTTGACTTCAGCTTCTTCTTTTACAAGGAGGCGAACAAAAAAAGCGGTTTTATAGGCTGCTATAGACCCACAAACCGCTAATAATATTTTTTTCCCCTTTAACATGGGAAAGTCTTTTTATAGTTCTGACTGAACGTCTTTTGTTTCTTCTTCTTCAGGAATACGGAAGTTCAATTCACCGTTTAGGAATTGATCCGTAGCACTTGAAGATGGTTTTGGCATTCGCTCGTAGAATTTGGAGATCTCAATTTGTTCTCTATTCTCAAAAATTTCTTCAAGATTATCTACTGAAGAAGCAAATTCCGCAAGTTTACCATTCAATTCTTCTTTTTGATTCGAACTGATCTGTCTTGCTCTTTTTCCAATGATCACAATTGATTCGTAGATATTGTTTGTTGGCTCTGCAATTTCTTTGTTATCTCTTGTGATCAGCGCCGCTGTTGAATGATGCATAATATGCTTTTTTATTTTGAACCCGCAAATTTAGTCAATTCTTCTATGCTTTTTGCATAAAATTCTTCAGCTTCTTTAATGAATTCACTACTTGGATATTTATCAATGAATTCTTCATATAGCTGCACGGTATTCTTGTATCGTTCCTCCTGAACTGAGGTTATACTTTGCTCAGCAAGATCGAACGAAGTTTCAATATTGAGGAAAGAGATTTCCTCATTGTATTTCGAATCCGGATAGTCGTTTCTAAAGTTCTTAAAAGCAACCAGTGCGGATTTATATCTTCTCAACTTATGGTACAATTTGGCGGTTTTGTAAGCTTTTGTTTCCAGCTTCACTTGCATTTCATCAATGATTTTGTCTGCATCAGGAGCATACTCAGAAGTTGGATATTTATTGATGAAATTCTGCATAGCAGCAATTGCTTCATAAGTGCTGGTCTGATCGAGCTGGTAATCCGGGGATTGCAAGTAAAGCGAATAAGCGTGCATGTATGAAGCTTCCAGCACATATTCACTTCGTCCATAAATCGTTACGAATTCCTGAAATTGATGAGCACTGAGGATGTATTGTTTTTGATGAAAGTATGCATAGGCAAACAAGAAATTACCTCTTTCCGCCTCTGCAGTTCCTCTAATAATTGGTAAGATTTCTTCGAAAAGGATCGTTGTTTTGTTGTATTTCTCTTCGTCGTAGTACTTCAACGCAGCTTCGTATTTCACCTTCCAGTCAGGACTTTTTTGGATTTTTCTGAATTTGCTACATCCAAACAATCCGATGGCTAAAATGAAAAAGATGGTTAGTCGCATTCCCCGCATAATTGTCAAAATCGGACGCAAAATTACTTGTTTAACACTTAAACGGAAACAAAGCCTAGATCATTCTAGTCCGCCTTTAGGCTTTTTTAACAATTTTCTTTCCTTATCTGGTATACCCTCGATATCGATCTTCACCGGCGGAATTGGCTTTTGTTCTTCTGATTCCTCGGAGGCTTCTTCCAATTCAACTTCTTCACTCAAGAAGACCACCTCTTCAAATGTTGGTCGATCATCGCCACGCCACAAAAACCCTTTCAACCTTTGCATGTCATCGGTAAGCTCATGAGGCGGGATGAATTTGGCCTCCGGCTTTTTGTAAAAGCTGATGTTGTCCAATTCTTCATTTATAAACCGCATGGTCAAATCGCTACACAATATTCGATTCATACCCATGGTGGTTATTTCGGTAGAATCAGACTCATCCAAGACGTAATAGAGCGCTTCTCCATTTCCGTTCACATCAATCCGGCTAATGATTCCTTCCACAAATGTGGCTTTCATTGTTCTTCCTTTTACCTGATTGTAATTACTGATAGTATCGATTCCAATCAGGAAGGAATTTTGGAGAACCGTCATTGTTTTGATTTGATCTTCGGAGATCTCAATTGCGATGGAGTCTCCTTCGATTTGATTATCCAGATTCCAAATCAATGGGTCATTGTAAAGAAGAATGGTTGAATCGGATAGAAAATAGGAGGCAGAATCCGCAACGCCCTGAAGATTGTATCGCCAAAGTTTTACATTGTTATATGCGAGTACACGCTTTGCTGAATCATATTCACTATCGATGGAAACGAGGGTATCTGCAGAAATATAAAAGGTGTCTCTTTCCAACATTCGCTTCATGTAGGCATGACCGTAGACTTTACTTATCTCCCTATTCTTATCCGTGAAACCCTCATCGCCATATAAGATTACATCATCATTCTTACCTATGATCTGAACGTTTCCAACAGCCTTGTAATATTGGTTCAAATCATCGAAGAAAAGTTCGTCACCTTCTAAATAGTAATCCTCAGTTTCTATGTTGCCATTTACAAAATCAGATTGATCATCTTCTGTCCTGAATTCACCTCCTTTTGCGTGAAGCACAGATCCATCTTCATTGGTAATTACCGTTCTCCCAAGAGTGACTGCAACTTTGGTGTTTGTATCGTAATTAAGCGTGTCAGATTCCAGCGTATAATCGGGAGCTTTTAAGCTGACATTGGTTCTGAATTGAGCATAATCTTCTAGATTATATAAATAGCCAATTTCACTACTTAAAGTATTAGTGCTGTCCTTTAAAGTGCCGCCATTAAAATAATTGGCAACTTCGGTATCTGTGTTGTAATCCAGGAAATCCGTGAAAAGTTGCTGCTCTCCATGTGTGTAGACCACTTGTTCCCGAAGTTTAGCCGTTTTTTTCTTTCCATCATAGACTAGCTTATTGGAAGTTATGATCGTTGAATCGTCTACTATTTTCACATGGCCAAAAGCCTCCATTACATTGTCTCTCACATAGTAAAGGGAGCTGTCACAGTACATCGTAGTACCTTCTTGAGCAAATACTACATTTCCCGTCAGTTTTCTGATTTTCTTTCCTTTTTCGCGAAATTCAAACAATTCATCAGCTTTGTACTGAATTCTTTCGCTCTTCTGACCGATTGAGAAAAAGGGTAGAATAATTAAAGAAAATATTAAGACGCGTGTGATTTTTCGCATTTCAAAGCAAAGGTAACTTACGTTCATGCACTCTTTACAAAAACAGTTCCACGATTTTATCAAGAAGAAAGTTCTTCTAAATAAGGAGGATTATGTTTTGTTAGCTATCAGTGGAGGTTTGGATTCAATGGTTATGGCTGATCTTTTCCTAAAAGCAGAATGGAAGTTTTCAGTTGCTCATTGCAACTTCAATCTAAGAGGAAATGAATCTAACGGTGATGAGTTATTTGTGAAGACTTGGGCGAATGAAAATGGAGTGGAGTTTTTTGTGAAGCAGTTCGACCTTGGCAAAGGTTCGGTTCAACTGAAAGCACGAGAAGCGAGATATAAATGGTTTGAGGAACTATCCAACGAACATGGATTTAACAAAATCGTAACAGCTCACCATCTGAACGACTCGCTCGAAACTTCACTGATAAATTTTACGCGTGGGTCAGGAGTTACTGGATTGTCAGGTATCGATGCAGAGAACGGGAAAATTGTGAGGCCATTGTTGTTTGCTACTAAGGAACAACTTAAAGATTACGCTGGTACTTGTGCATTGGAATGGCGAGAGGATTCATCCAACTCAAAAACAGATTATGATCGTAATCACCTGAGGTTGGAAGTAATACCAAAACTTGAAGAATTGAATCCTTCATTGATTCAAACATTCGAGAATACTTCAGAACGGCTACAATTAGCTTCGGAGTTGATCAAGTCAAAAGTTGAGGAAATCAAAGGAAATCATCTTATTGAAGGCGAGAATACCTCTGAACTAAAGTTGAATTGGGTGAAGTCTGAAATAGATCTCTTGATTTTGAGTGAAATTCTAAGTGAATACGGGTTTGGCTATTCTACTTCTAAGCAGATCTACAATGCAATTGGAAAATCTGGAAAGCAATTCTATTCAAACCAATTAGTTCTCTCTATTGATAGGAATTCATTATTTATCAAATCAGATGAAACGCAATCGGATGATTTGCAAATAGTGGGAGAGGGTGATTATGATTTTAATGGATCAAGATTGACCATTTCGATCATTGATCCAGATGAGGTGAATTTTTCGGAAGGTAGTTTCACAGCTTATTTTGATGCTGACCTAATCAATTTCCCATTAAATCTTAGAGTTTGGCAAGATGGAGATCGATTTAGGCCTCTGGGCATGAAAGGAACCAAAAAAGTAAGTGATTATCTGATTGATAAGAAAGTGCCAGTTGCGTTGAAAGACGAAGTGTTGGTTCTTTCATCTAATGAGAAAATCGTATGGCTTGTCGGATATCAGATTTCTGAGGAGTTTAAAATAACGGAGAAAACAGATCGGGTATTGAAGGCAATTATCAATACTTAAAAAAGTGCTCTTTTATTTGATTCTTGTTCGTTCATGCATCAACCGCAAATTTTCGAATTTTACATAAGTTTGCGCCCATGAAAACAGCAGAGATACACACCAAAAAAGGTGTAATGAAGATTGAGTTTTTTGAAAATGATGCCCCTGGCACGGTTCAAAACTTCATTGATTTAGCTGAAAAAGGCTACTACGATGGTTTGACCTTTCACCGAGTGATCCCGGATTTCGTCATTCAGGGTGGATGTCCAAAAGGTGATGGAACAGGTGGACCTGGCTATCAAATCGACTGTGAATTAGATGGAGAAAATCAATATCACGATCGAGGCGTCCTTTCAATGGCTCATGCAGGCAGAAACACCGGTGGATCTCAGTTTTTTATTTGCCATAGCAGGACAAACACTGCCCACTTGGATCGGCATCACACTGTATTTGGTAAAGTGGTTGAAGGGCTAGAAGTGATCGATGAAATTCGTCAAGATGACGTGATGGAAAAAGTGGTGGTCGGATCTTGATCTTACTTTAGCAATCCATATTTAGCCGTTCATCATTAGCCCGCTTTCGGATGTAGTTATTGTATCCTACATTTAGGATATCAACTAAACCTTATCCGAAATGCGCTCTTTATACATTTTTCTATTTATTGCTTTCACGCTTGTAGTCACTGCTCAAGATTCACCAAGTGAAGTTGAACGACTGAGAAATCAAGTCTCTAATTTGCGGCATAGTTTTGATCGCCTGCAGAAGACGATGGATGACTTGCTCTGGTACGATAAAATCGGTGATGTTGCCTACATTGATAAGGTTTATTTAACTGGTCCGCCGAAAGCGGATCGAGTAGAAAAAAACAAAACGAGACAAGGTTATGGAAATCCCTTTCGATTCCAGTCTTACGTTTTCATCCCCAAAGGAATAGATGCAACCAAGAAATATCCATTATTGGTATTGCCACATGGTGGTGTTCATAGCAATTTCAATACGTTTTACGCGCACATCATTCGAGAGTTAATGGCGCAACAATATATTGTTGTAGCTGCTGAATATCGCGGTAGCACGGGCTATGGCAGAGGATTCTATGAATCAATTGATTATGGAGGACTTGAAGTGGAGGATGTTTATGCTTCCAAAAAATACATGGTTGAAAACTACGATATCGTAGATGCATCCAGGGTTGGGATCTTTGGTTGGAGTCATGGTGGTTTGATCAGCTTGATGAATGTTTTTGATCATCCAGAAGATTACAAAGTCGCTTATGCAGGAGTCCCAGTCAGTGACCTCATCGCTAGGATGGGCTACAAAACAGAAGGGTATCGCGATCTTTACTCAGCAGATTATCACATTGGGAAAACAGCCTACGCGAATGTAGAAGAGTACAAAAAACGTTCACCAGCATGGCAGGCACATAAACTGAAAACTCCACTTTTGATACATACCAATACTAACGATGGGGATGTGAATGTCCTTGAGGTACAACACCTGATTAAGTCGTTGAAGGCCGAAGGAAAGAAATTTGAATATGAGATATACGAAGATATTCCTGGCGGTCATTCTTTTGATCGAATTGATTCAAAGAAGGCACAAGAAGTCAGGTTAAAGATTTACAAATTTTTAGGTGGCTACTTGAATCCACCAAAACCTTTTAATGGTGTGAAGGCATTAAGGAAGGCGGCTTATAGGTATTGAGCTTAAGTAAATTCTAGTCATAGTGAAACCTGCATTTGGCTATTAGGATTTCGTTTTCATTTACTCGATATATAAGTCGGTGCTCGCCGTTAATTCTTCGTGACCAATAGCCTCTATACTTATGTTTTAGAGGTTCTGGTTTTCCAATACCATTAAATGGATCTCTTGAAATTTCTTTTAGGAGCTCATTGATTTTTTTTAAAATCTTCTTATCGGTTTTTTGCCAATAGAGATAATCTTCCCAAGATTCATCAACAAAAATGTACTTCATTAATCCAGAAGTTCTTTTTGAAAGGATTCGCCATCATTCAATTTTGATATGGCCGAATCCAATCTTGCCTCATTCTTTTTAGAGGTTAACTCGTGGTGTGTTGCTGATAATGAATTGTATTCATCAAGTGACATGATCACAACTCCAGAATCCTTACCTCGATTGATAATTAAAGTATCAAAATTCGAAGTGACCTCATCTAAATACTTCTTGATGTTCTTCCTGAAATCAGATAATGTGGTTGTGAGCATAATTATGTACAAATATATGTACATAAATTTACAAATAAGTTTTCATTGAAACTTTCGTTGAGACTCTTCACCTGAACCTTATTGGCTTATATTTTCATGCTTCATCCATTTTCCAGGACTCGCATCCATGTTTATTTCTTCGTCCTCTATGACCTGGACTCCATTAACAAGGACATGTTTTATTCCGCTGGAGTATTCGTATGGCTTTTGATAGGAGGCATTTTCAGTAATCGTTTCGAAATCAAAAATGGTGATGTCAGCATCTGAACCCACCTGGATGCGGCCTTTTTGTTTCATTGCTGGGACTGATTTTTCCAGTCTTTGAGCCGGAATAAGAGTGATTCTTGCAATGGCATCAGATAGTGGGATTACTTGCTGCTCTCGTATGTATTTTCTTAAAAAACGAGAAAAGGTCCCTGTCGATCTTGGATGCCCAGTTTCAGCCTTATGCCCAGCTCTGCTGAATAGACCAGCTCCATCACTGCTAATGATTCCCATTGGGTTTTTGATGGCCATGATTATTTCGCTTTCAGGAATGAATTCTGTCTGTACCAACGTATAACCTTCTACAGATCGAAGTTCAAAGAATCGCTCTTTCGTCAACCGTTCTTGTGTGGATGCGAGAAAAATGCTATCATAGGTAATTCCGCCGAATCGTTCTTCCCAACCTTCATCGTAAAGGGCGCTTTGGATGTAGGTCATGTTTCGTGACCATACGTGAAAGTCATATCCCACGTCTGTCCCTCTTTCTTGTGCTCCTTCGATCAGATCCAGGCATAACGGAGCGGATCCTACCGTAGAAGATGTCAAATGAGCCAATTGGGCCTGAGCTCCAGAAGCAGCTGCCATTGCCACCACTTCCATGACAGCCAGACTCATGGTTCCTGGAAATATGTTTCCCTTATACCTCGCATGTAAATGACAAGGAGCATTGTTTTTAGCGGCTATCTCAAAAAGTGCAAATATCTCTTCATAAGAGGCGCCAGGAGTATAATTAATGCCAAATCCAATTCCTGCCGATCCAGCTTTCATTGCTTTATCTGCTAACTCCACCATGGCTTTAATTTCATCATCATTAGCAGGAATGCTTCCGTCATACAAACCTACCGCTTGTCTTAAGCTTCCGTGACCAACTGCTCTTCCATAATTGATAAGCGCACCTGACTCCTTAAAGCGATGCGCATAAGCGACCGGGTCAACTGGTCCTCCATGCATGCCCATTGTAGTCGTTACACCATCAGTAATCTTGTGTGTGTGTGCATGTTTGATTGGTTTGTCTGATGAGAGAATATCGATAAATCCTGGTGACACAATAAGTCCACTAGCATCAATTACCTTCTCTGCATTACCACTTAAATTGGATCCGATGGCTACTACTTTCTCCTTTCTAATGGCTACATCTAATACTTCATCCAATTTAGTTTCAGGATCAATTACTCTTCCGTTTGTGATCACAACATCAAATGGTTCTTGAGAATTAGATTGACAACTGACTATTAAAATACTCAAGGATACCAGCAGCAAAAATTGAAAGAAGGAATGAGGTTTTATTAAAGCTGACATATGGCAATAGGTTGGTGTACTCTTGTAATTTAATGAATGTCAAACTACCTAACTTAGCTTCAGAACCCGATTCGTTATGCTTGCAATAGCTTATGATGTGTTTTATGAGGTGGCGTCTCATCTGAGTTTTTCAAAGGCGGCAGAAGTCCTTTACATATCTCAACCTGCGGTTAGCAAACAGATCAAAAAACTGGAATCAGAACTTGGGATTGCGTTGTTTGAACGTCAGGGCAATACAATAAAACTTACTTCATCCGGGGAAAATCTGTTGGAATATGTGCGTCAAGCTAAGGCGATTGAAAAACAAATTCAGTCGGATGTAAACATCATTAAAAATCAAAAAACGGCGAAAGGGGAGTTGAAGATCGGAGCGAGTACTACGATCTCACTTTATGTGATGCCGAAGATTCTTTCTTCTTTCAGGAGAAAATTTCCTGATGTGAAATTATTACTTGTTAATAGAAACAGTGAAAATATTCTAAATGCACTGATCAATCAGGAAATAGACATTGCAATCATTGAAGCCCACTATAAGATCAATGCAGTTCATTTTCAACCATTCATGAGGGATGAGATTATTCCCGTTTGTTCAAAGCACAGTCCCTACGCGAAAAATGAACTTAAGATAAAAGATTTAAAAGACGTTCCCATTTCCCTCCGTGAGCGAGGATCAGGAACTCACGCGATACTTAAGGAAAACCTGGAATCTCATAAAATCAAGCTAGGAGAACTCAATGTCACTGCTCGTTTGGGAGGAACAGAAGCGCTGAAGAATTACCTGGTTGAAGATAATTCAATCGGATTTTTATCTCGCTTAGCCGTTAAAAATGAACTCCAATCGGGAGTGCTTCAAGAAGTTTCGATTAAATCGTTGAAGATCAATCGTAAGTTTGAATTCGTCATGCGAAAAGGAGAAGAAGTAGCTGGACTAACTAAAGCCTTCATAAAGGAAGCCAAATCTCTCTATAATTATTAGTTATATCGTATGAAATTATATCATTTGACTGGTTATGATTTAATATCCAGCTTTGAAGTATGGAATCCGCCCTTCAATTACATTCTTATGCTGTTGACCTTTCCTGTTCTCGGTGTGGAGAAAAATACGAAATAAACAGTCCTCATAATTATGCTGCTTGCTGTGAAAAGCCTTTGGTTGTCAACTACTCCATGAACAATGGTTTTGATAAAAAGATGCTGATTGGTAGAGAGCAATCGATGTGGCGGTATACCGAAATGCTTCCGCTGATGGATGAAAAGAATAAGGTCAGTCTTGGTGAAGGAATGACACCTATTCTTCCTGTCAACTCCTATTCTCAAAAATTTGGTTTTGACCAATTGTTTGTGAAAGATGAGGGGTTAAATCCAACTGGGTCGTTTAAATCACGGGGAATGAGTATGGCAATTTCCAAAGCGAAAGAATATGGTGTAACGGAATGTGTGGTTCCGACTGCTGGAAATGCTGGTGGTGCCATGAGTGCTTATTGCGCGGCAGCTGGAATGAAATCAACGGTGATCATGCCGAGGCATACTCCAAAACCATTTCAAGATGAATGCCGATTGTTTGGATCGGAGCTTCTTCTGGTTGATGGATTAATTGATAAATGTGGTGAATTAGCCGTTTCAATTCAAAAGGAAACCGGAGCCTTCAATATGAGTACATTGAAAGAACCTTATCGTCTGGAGGGAAAGAAAACGATGGGCTATGAGATTGCGGAACAAATGAACTGGGGGCTTCCTGATGTTATTGTGTATCCAACTGGAGGTGGGACTGGGCTTATTGGAATTTGGAAAGCCTTTCAGGAAATGATCGCCTTAGGTTGGATTGATGGTTCACACCTTCCACGTATGGTTGTAGTTCAATCGTTGAATTGCTCTCCTATGGTCCATTATGTCAATGGAAACGAAGCTCACGAGTCATATGGAGAGTCCAAAGCGAATGGATTGGCAGTTCCCAAAGCTTTTGGAAAAGACTTAATCAAACAGGTAGTCCAGGAATCTAATGGTAGTGCTATCGCTGTTTCAGAAGAAAACCTTTTAAAAACAGCTCAAGAGTTGTCACGAGCCGAAGGCATCTCATTTTCACCTGAAGGAGGTGCAACAATGGCCGGACTATTAGAGCTTACAGCTTTGGGAGTTATCTCTAAGAAGGAAAAGATATTATTGATCAATACTGGTAACGCTTCAAAGTATATGGATCACTTTCTGTAGCTTGTGCTAGGGAATGATGAAATTCACACCTTTTCGCCTAGCCTTAATTCTCGGTGCACTAGTGTGCCTGTTTCCTTTTGTAAATGCTTCAGTTGCACTGTTGATTGGGATTGCTTTAGCTCTCATTTTCAGAAACAAGGAAAAGGAAAACTTTCAAGGTCATAGCGGGACAATTCTAAAAGCTTCGATCGTTTTGATCGGTTTTGGAATGAACCTGACCTCTGCTTTGAGTACATCAACCTTTGGCTTTGGACTTACTTTTTTTACAGTCAGTCTTACTCTGCTATTCGGTTTGTTGATTGGAAAAGCATTGAAAATGGATAAGAATACTACCGTTCTCATTTCCATTGGAACAGCTATTTGTGGTGGAAGCGCAATTGCAGCAACTTCACCCGTTATTCAAGCGAAGAGTGAACAAATGTCGTTTGCCTTGGTAGTCGTATTTCTACTTAATGCGATCGCTCTTCTATTGTTTCCATTTATAGGTGATTTTGTAGAAATGGATCAGGAGTTATTTGGCAGGTGGGCTGGTGTAGCAATTCACGACACGTCATCCGTTGTAGGTGCTGCAAGTGCGTATGGATCCGAAGCACTGGAAGTTGCAACTACTATCAAGCTTACAAGAACCTTGTGGATTATACCTGTCACCTTGTTGCTTAGCTATTTCCATAAGGAAGGCATTGTAAAGCCAAAAATCCCCTGGTTTATTGTGCTCTTTGTCCTTGCAATGGTAGTCGTCTATTTGTTTCCGCAATGGAATGACGTTTACAGAATTCTTAACATAGCAGGAAGACGAGGATTAGTGATCGCACTTTTTTTAATAGGAAGTACATTTAACTATTCAAGTGTAAGAGAAGCAGGTACTAAACCTTTTATTCTAGGAGTAGCCTTGTGGGTTTTGATTGGCGTTTCGTCAATTGTCGCACTTGATATGATTGCGAAACTTAATTGACTGAGTTGAATTCTTCTTTTTTCTCCCTCAATGTTGTGTTAATGGAGAAAATAACTTCATCCAATTCATCAGTAGCCTCCTTGAGAATTTGAAGGTATTCTTGACTCATTTTTTCATTTTTATCAAAATCTAAAAGAAGTGTGAGACTTTGAATTCTAGTGAGTGGTCCTCTGAGTAAATGAGCATTGATATAGGCGTAATCAGATAGACGTTGATTTTTTTCCTCCAGCTCTTTTGTTCTTTCATTAACGATTGCTTCCAATGATTCATTGAGTTGGGTGATTTCTCTTGTTCTCGCTGCTATGAGATCCTTCAGTTCTTGCTGTCTTCTCAATAGGTACAAGAATCTTAAACGATAAATAATGTACAAGATGGCTATGCCAATGAGAAAGATTGATGATAAGAACCACCATTCTAAATAAAATGGAACATCTATACTAAAGACTGCCCTTGCCGGAGGACTCCAGTATCCTTGGTCAATTTTACTTTGGACAACAAACGTGTATTTTCCACTTTTTAGATTCGTATATCTTGCAGAAGTTGTCGACTTATTGTCAAGTTGGAGCCATTTGGTGTCGAGTCCTTCTAGCTTGTATCGATATTCTATTCGTTTCTCGTTTATGAAAGAAACCCCTCTAAAGAAAATTTCCACCGTGTTTTGTCCGAAAGAGATTTGATTGGTTTTGTTAGGATCCAGCACATCTCCAGCTCCATTTACGATCGATGTTATGGAGACAATTGGCGAGAAATTGAGCGTAAGATCTTCTTTCTCCTCGTAGACTGACGCACCCAACTCGGTCCCAATCCATACTTTTCCTTGACGATCCTGAATTAAAGCCCTTCTGTTCGTTTCGCTACCAATCAAGCCATGTGATCTATTGTATTTTTTCAAATCATTTCCGTCCCATTTTAAAACACCATCACCTGTGCCTATCCATAGATTATTATTCAAATCCTTCATCAATGCATAAACTGGTAATCGTATGTCAAGAAATGGGACATTACTTATTTTCTCATCAATTAGCGTATACAATCCAGCATCCGTAGCGACGAACACCTCTTGGTTCCATTCAATAACTGAGAAAACATTGTCAACGTCTCTTAAACCGCTTGAAATTTGAATAGTATCCGTTTGTGAAATTTTGTAAAAGCCTCTTTGTGTATTAGCGGTAATTTCATTTTCATTCAAAAGGTCCAGTTTTCTAACACCACGTAGGTCTGAGATTTTCCTAAGTCCGTTTTCGTGGAATTCAAACAGACCTCCTTTTCGAGAGGAAACCAATAGTCTTCCTTTCCATTGAATGATGGATGTGAAGTCAAGGTCAGGTTTGGATGGGTAAATTATCCTTTCAAAATTTTTGTTGTCGTAAACATAAAGTCCGGCTGGACCTAGCGCCATAATTAACCTTCCTGATTGGTCTTCGAAAAGGTCAAGAACTCGACCAATTTGATTCTCACGAATTGGAAGTTTTGTCTGTCGAGTTACCCTGTTGTTTTTTAAGAAATTGATGGAGGTAGGATTTGCAAGAATGATTTCTCCATTCTTCAGTTGAATAATTGAACTAACCTCATCTTCTAAGAGACCAACGCTACTATCAAAGTTTAGAAATCGTAAGAGATTGAACCTGAATAATCCTCTATGATCACCGACCCAAATATTGTTCTCTAAGTCTTTATAGATGGCGATGCTTTTTGCATTTTGGATTTTGTCCTTGATTTCAATCGTTTCGCTGACACCCTTCATCGGATCAAAAATCTGAACAGGTGAGAAGTTGTTATAGAATATTCTGTCGCGATCGTCAACAACTAGAGGGTGCTTGTTGAACCTTGAGTGATTTTTCATCCCAAGGCTTTCCCAATATTGGATATTTTCTCCATCGAGAATAGCTAGCCAATCATAACCTAATACATACTTTTTCTTTTCTTTAATGACAATATTTAAGATGTTATTATTCGGAAAGTTTTCATCCAAAATAACTGGTGATACCGATTCATCTTTTATTTGAAAAAGGCCATTATCGGAGCAGATGTAAAGGTTTTCTTCCAAGTATACTAGTGTGTGTATTTGGTTTGGAAATGGGTAAGCTTTCCATTCATTGTTAATACTTTCGTATTCAAAAACCTGATTGTTGTTGGCTAGCCATATGCTGAATTCTTCACCATTGACATTCACTTCGAAAGGAAAGCCGAAAGCAATATTTTCAATTTCTTCAGTTACGTCTATCGCTTGCCAAGCTCCATTATTTAGTCTTGAAATTTGAAATGAGGTGTTGTTCTGACCGGCAACCCAAATGGAATTGTCTTTTGTTGATTTAATATAGGAGTATGGAGAATTAGGTAATCGCAAGCTATCCGGAGGTTGTGACCATTTTTGTCCATCATAAGAAACAACTCCTCTAGCAGTCACAAACCACATGACGCCCTCATGATCTTGAGTAATATCAAAAACCGAATTTGTAGGAAGGCCATCTAGCGTGGAATAGAATCTGGCAGGATAGATTTGGCTGCAAGCTGCTTGATACATAGCAGCTAAGATTGCAATGAGCACAAGTCTGTTTTGCAATTGAAATCGCATTAGGTAATTAGCTGATGGTCCATAACCACTTACTGCGGCTATTGTTTCCCTAAAATAATCTCTTTACCCAACAGTTCTTTTGCTCATCGCTTTTTAAAAAAGTGGCATAAGGGACATTCGTGGATTGATGGGAGAGGAGAGTCGACTGAACACTTGGATTGGTCGAATAATGGAGATTTTAGTTTTGTAACAGTTTTAAAGCAGTGCTCAAATGCAAATCTTTTTGTAGACGCTCTTCAATTGGTAATTGTACTACGGTTTTATAATTCGCTTGCGATTGATCAATAAAATAATCTGGAAGTAAACCAGTTGATTGCCAAGAAACTCCCTTTGGTGTATACATTGCGTTAGTAATGAATTTTACTCGATAATCATTTTCTAAAGTGTAGGTGTTTTCAATCACTCCTTTTCCAAATGTTTTTTTTCCTACAACAAATGCCCTGTTATGATCTTTGAGTGCTCCAATCACAATTTCACTTGCAGAAGCTGAATTTTCATTTGCAAGAAGACTGATCTTGAAGTTGGTGAATTTGTTCTCGTTTCCAATAAAATTTTGAACTCCCTTAGACCTTGCTTGTGTTCGTAAAACAATATCGCCTTTATTCATAAAGAGCCTGGCGATGTTAATTCCTTCATTTAAGACGCCACCTAGATTGTTTCTAAAATCAATGATAAGTGCGCTAACACTCTCATTGCGCAGCTTGATCAATCCTTCTTCCAGCTCTTTTGCTATTCCTAATGAGACGGACTTGATTTCTATGAAAGCGACGTTTCGATTAGGAATCTTCGTGATGATCAAGTTTTTATTCTTGAGTGTGTCTCTGGTTAGAACCACGTCAAAAATTGAGATGTCTCGAACCACTTTCAAGGTAGAAGACTGACCAGTTTCTCCATCTAAAAGTCGATTTACTTCCGAGATACTTTTTCCTCTTAAAACCTCACCATCTATTCGAACAATCCTATCCTGGATTTTTAGTTTTTGTTCAGCTTCTGATCCTTCGGTAAGACTAGTTATTGTTAAGCTTCCATCATTTGAATTGAACGAGCTCCCAAAACCAAGCGAAACTTTAACTCCCTTTAAGGAGTTTAGAATTTTTTCATATTCTTCGTCCGTCCACAACTGGGCCAAGTCTGGCTTTTCTGGAGGAGAAATATGCCTCAACATCCCATCAATGGAAGCCCAGTAGAGATCGTCTTCTGTCAATCCATCATAGTAGTAGTTATCTAATATTAATGATCGAATCTCTTTGAACGTTTCTTCACCTGTTTCAGAATACTTCTTATCCACATTGAATAAGGGCTTTTGTTGGGCGAAAGATGCTAAAAAGGCAAAGTTGAGAAAGAAGACAGCTATTCTAATTTTCATTGACTCTTACTTCTACGTTTGCCTTTAAAGGTATGGACGAATTATGTTTTATCCACTCATTCTATTAACTCAGGTTATTTGAAAGGGTTGAAGGAATAAGATTATTCACATCGCAAGGAATCCACTGGATTGTTTCTTGAAATTTTTCTCGTTTGAAAAAGAATCGTCAAAACTGATATTAAAATCAAAACAAGTGAGGCAGCCACAATCAATCCGATACTTACATCCGGAGCATATGCAAAATTGGATTTCCATTTTGTTAGAGCGAAGTAGCTAAGTGGTCCACCGATAGTGATTGCGATTAGTACAAGCGGTAAGAAGTCTTTGCTAAGAAGGATCAGCAATTGATTGAGGCTTGCTCCCAATACTTTTCGCATTCCAATCTCTTTTGTCTTTTTCACCAGAGTCATGACGACCAATCCATAAAGACCAAGAACAGCAATTAAAATGGAGAGGAAAGTAAATACTTTAGAAATCTTTCCGACTCGGAAATCATCGGTGTATTGTTGGTTGTATCGATCTTCCAGGAAAAAGTAATCAAAGTAATTGTCAGGGAAAGTTTCATTATAGACACCTTGAATCGTGGAAATCAATGCCTCACTTGCCTCAGATTCCATCTTTACAGAAAATCCATGTCCAGTAGAATAGTATGGAATCATTATGATAGGCTCTATTTTTTCGTGCAAAGACAGCTGATGAAAGTTTTTGACAACTCCTACGATCGTCCAGGTTTTGCCCCAAAAATCAATGGTTCTGCCAACAGCTTCTGATGCCTGATCAAATTTTAGCAAGTCCAACGCAGCTTGATTAATGACGATGTTTTTAACCTTCTCGCCATCTAAATTATGATCTGAGGCTTTAAGAGATCTACCCTCGACTACATCAATTCCGAAAACATTCAAAAATTCATGATCAGTAGACATAAAATTAGAAGTCAGATTTTTAGCTTCAGGATCGCTGCTGGATTTGATTTGAAATATTCGGCCCATTTTGCTCCCAAAAGAGCGATTGGAAGTGGTCACCTTCTTGACTCCTGATAACCGAGAGACTTTTTGTTTAAATACATCTATCGTGTTGAAGAAGGCACTATCGAATCGAGTTTGTGATGGGCCGTATAAGACCATCGTATTTTCCATGTCAAAACCCAAATCTTGATTGACCATGTAATTGATCTGGCGAGAGACAATGATCGAAGCAGAAATCAAAATGACCGCAATACAAAATTGAAAAATCACTAATCCTTTTCTGAGCCAGACAATTTCACCATTTAATTTGAAACTTCCCTTAAGGATGTCTTGTGTGCTGAACTTTGTTACCAGATAAGCAGGATATAATGAAATGATTGCAAATGACAACAAAAGGGAAGCCATTAACAGTATTAGAAAAGGAATGCTTCCAACCTTAGCGGTCAAGAGTATCATAAGACTAAGATCCAATCCGGTAAGTTGGTTAAAGTAAGGTTGAAGTATAAAAACCATCAAGATGGAAAGAAAAAGTGCAATTCCATTTAGAAAAATGGTTTCAGTAAAGAATTGACTTACAATTTGACCTTTTAATGCGCCGATTGATTTTCTGATACCAACTTCTTTTGCTCGTTGAATTGCTCTTCCAGTATTGAGATTGATGTAATTGATCCATGCGATGAAAATGATAAAAATGGCAGTGGCGAGCATCAACCATACAATTTTCCCATTAGTGACAACTGCAAAATCATATTCCATAGTGTTGTCCAAATGAGCCTCTAAAAGTGGCTGTAGATAAAATTTTTCTTCCCCACCGGAGACTTCTCCTTTTTTGAAATATCTAACGCCAAAATCAGCTATTTTTTCATCCAGATCAGAGGCTTTCACCCCGTCTTTCAATTTGACGTAGTGATAAAAATCCGACCAGTTCCAACTTTTATCTGCATCTTCTCCCGAAGACTCAATGTAAGTTTTGTAGGAAATCAGTGCATCAAATTGAAGGTGAGAATTCTTGGGTGGATCTTCAAGAACCGCTGTAATGGAAAATGGACGCTTGAAGAGATCAATTCGCTCACCAACAAGATCTACCAGCTCCTCATTTTTTTTGAGAAGTTTTTCCCCGAACGATCTTGTAATCACAAGTTCGTTGACTTCATCAAGTCCTGTTGGGAGATCTCCTTTAATGGGTGTGTAGTCGAAAAAAGTGAGAAAATGTTCATCAACTACAATCGCGTTGTTGATAAGATATTGCTCATTGTTTCTTTTTGCATAGTTGCGGAAGTAGGGTAACATTCTCGTATACGATTCAACTTCGGGAAAATCCTTTGCCATAGTAGGACCTATGGTTGGATAAGTGATCGTTCCGTGTTGAATCAATTCACCGTTTTGAAATCGGTCATTGATTACACGATAAATACGATCTGCATCTTTATTGAATCGATCGAAACCTGTTTCAAAAAGTACATACTGGAGCATCAGCAATGAAACAGTCATTCCTGCTACCAAGCCTACTAGATTGATCGAGGCAAATGTTTTATTCCGTTTGAGGTCACGTACGGATACCTTTAAGTAGTTTTTAAATAGGACCATATTATTTTGAGTTTTTGTGTGTTTTCTTAGTCTGTGATAACGGAGAAAGGCAAGCGCATTGAACACGTAGTTGATTTTAGCCTTTCTGTTGCCGAATTCTTCCAGATCACTTTCGAAAAGTTCATGAAGATCACCTTCGATGGATTCCCATAATGCCGGTCGACAAACCTTAGCCAAGATTCGGCTTATCCAATTTGGAGGTGTTGATGACATTATTCGAACGCGACTTTTGGAATTCCTGACCATAAATTATCTCTCAGTGATTTTGAGGTTTTGAGCGCGGCTTGTCCGGATTTGGTGACTCTAAAAAGCAATTTTCTTTTCCCACCTCGTTCCTTAGTCGGTTCGCTGTACCTGGATTCTAAGAAGTTCTTTTCGTTTAATCGCTGCAGCACGTTATGGACGGTGCTAATGGTAATGGATCGATTGCATTTATCCTCAATCTCTTGTTTGATGGCGACACCATATGCATTGTCAAAGAGGTTTGCTACAACCAGTAAGGCAATTTCCTCAAGCTCTCCTAAATGTGTTCCTTTCATTATTTATTTATTCGACAAAACCGAAATTAATATAATATTCGTAAATGTCGAATAAATAGTTTCAAAAAAGTTGATATTTTTTGAAGGGGACGAGGAATCTATTCGGAATCTATTTTGATAAACTTATGAGCACATGGCTCAATACACGAAAGGTAAACGATTAATTCGTTTCTATCATTAAGCTCGTAATTGTACTCTGGAATGTTTTCATCGGTGGCGCATTCTTCAGAAAGAATGACACTTCGTGAAATGTCATAGGTTCCATTCGATTTATGAAAGTGCTTTAAACTAGCAGCGCAAAACAAATCCTGATCCATCCATAAATTTCCGTCTGAAAAAAATCTGATTTTCTTATTACTTGTTACTGCTTGGAAAACACCACTTCCATCTCCTGGGTCCATCAAGGTTTCTGATAGCTGCCATACACCTACTAAGTCTGTCGGAGAAATGTTATCTTCTGAGGCAACACTCTTTTCATCGCATGAGGGGAAAACTGCTACAAGAATTACAATTATTATCAGGTACTGTTTCATTCGAGGCTTGTTGATTGGTGCTTATACATCCAATCGAAACAATACCCTACTAAACTTTATCCGTGAAGTGGCGATCTGCTTTTTCTGATGAGAACTTGTTAGAATTATAATCATTAGATCCCCCTTTTGGAATAGAAAGAGATTCCCAACCTTCTCCTTTAATCAATTTGCCTAAAAATACAATTTGTCCAACATGATAGCTGTAATGAGCAAGCTGTCGGTGGATGGCATCAATAACCGAATGACCTTCATTTCTGATGTAGATTGTTCGCTCAAGATCTTCTTCTGATAAGTTTCCTATAGCATTAAACAGGCATTGCCAACCTTCTTCCCATTTTGTCAAAAGCTCCTCTCTCGTTTTGATCGTTACTTCAAATTCCTCATCTCGATTTCTCCAATCCTTTTCACCGTCTTCCGTTAGAAAATTGGTCCATCTCGATAACATATTTCCCCAGAGATGTTTAACGATTATGGAAATACTATTTGCACCTGGGGCCGGCTCAAGGTGTAATTCTTCATCAGATAATGCTTCGAAAGTTCGTTCGCCTAAAGATTTGTAATAGCGAAATAGTTTGAGAATACTTTCAATCATTATGTGCTAACGTTTAAAAAAATGGTGATGTGAATGCTAACTCCTAAAGGACGATGTTGTTTGATGTTTGGGTTGAGTGGCACGCTTATCATTCAAATTCCTCTATTAAAATACCCATTTTCCCCATTTGATAATCACGCATCGCTTCCATGATTTCCGTCTGATTATTCATGACAAACGGGCCATAGGTAGCCAGAGGTTCATTTAAAGGATCAGCAGATAGAAATAAAATCTTCACATTTGATTCAGCTTCGAGTTCTATTTCTTTAGTTTCATTTTCAAAAACAACCAAGTTGTGCTCTTCTACAAGTCCGTGATCGACGATTCTAACTGACTCGTTCAACAAATAAAGCATGGAATGTTCAAAAGGAGCTTGGACAGTAATCTTTTCTCCGGATTGAATTGTTCCCATCAAAGCCACAATTGGCATTTCTGATTTGGCAGGGCCGGAGATTTCATTTTGACTTCCAGCTACAATCGAAAGTTCATCTAAAAGTTTTGGAAGATCTTCTTTTTGAAATGCCTGATATTCTGGTTGGTCCATTTTGCCGGATTTCGGCGTATTGATCCAAAGTTGAATGATTTCTTGTGTGCCACCTTTTTCGGTCAATTCTTTCGAAGGACGTTCGCTGTGTATGATTCCCATCCCAGCATTCATCCACTGAACTCCGCCGGCTTTTACAACACTACTGTTACTTCTGGAATCTCTGTGGTGGACATCACCCTGGTAAATAAAAGTAACAGGAGAAAAACCTCGATGTGGATGTGGACCTACGCCAACATTTTTTGGATCGGTGTTTTCCTTGAAATTTCCGATGTGATGATGCAAGAGAAGAAAAGGATCGATTTGCTCAATATTGCTGGTTGGAAGCGGTTGACGAACAGGAATTCCACCCATGTCAACCATGTGAGCATACAAGATTTGTTTTATCATGAGTTAAAAACCAATGAAATGGTCTGCTTGTTCCTCAAGAAGCTGAATATATTCCGAATCCATGATTTGATCGCCATTCATTTTACTATCCAGGAGTGGCAATCGTGGTTTGAGAGCGAGAACGTTCATTCCGAGGTAATTGAAGATATCAGTCAAGTGGCTCATGGCAAGTGCTGCACCTTGTGTTCCTGCAGAAATACCAACTAAAGCACATTTTTTACCTTCAAACGTTCCTGGAAATCGCATTCCATCAATAAATGCCTTTAATACACCTGGGAAAGATCCATTGTATTCCGGAGTGATAAATACGAATTTTTCACACTCATCTATTTGTTGTTGTAGTTGGTTGAATGTCTCATTTTTCCCAACATTTTCATAAAGCGCAGAAAACGTAAAATCATGAGGAAGATCTTCTAAGTTGATCAATCGCGTTTCCTGACCCTTAGACTTCAATATCTTTTCGTAAAATTTGACCACCTTCAGAGTGATTGAATTTTTACGATTCGTACCGCATACGATTGTGATCATTTGTGATTATTAGAAATAATTAAACGAATATTGCGTTTCCTGAATTCGAAAGAACGGTGCAAAGAAAAGCACTATTCATAAATCAAAAGAAGGCCTCAAAAGTTCAATGTCAATCGTAGTAGAAAAACTCACAAAAGTTTACAATACTCAAAAAGCTCTGGACGAGATTTCATTTGAAGCTGAAAAAGGCACAATTACAGGTTTTCTAGGACCAAATGGAGCCGGAAAATCTACAACCATGAAAATTGCCACCGGTTACATTTCCGCTACTTCAGGTACTGTGTTGGTTGATGGAATAGATGTGAGTAAGGAGCCGCTAAAAGTCAAGCACATAACCGGTTATTTGCCCGAGCATAATCCACTCTATTTGGATATGTATGTCAAGCAATATTTGAGTTTCATTGCTGGTGCGTATGGTCAAAAAAATGTCAATCGCAGGATTGAAGAGATGATATCGCTGTGTGGTCTGGAGAGAGAACAGGCAAAGAAAATCAGCGCCTTATCAAAAGGATATCGACAAAGAGTGGGTTTGGCGCAGGCGTTGATCCATGATCCTGATGTTTTGATTTTAGACGAACCAACTAGCGGATTGGATCCCAATCAATTGGTGGAGATTAGAGATGTTATTAAATCTGCCAGCAGGGAAAAAACGGTTATTCTCTCAACGCATATCATGCAAGAGGTTGAAGCGCTTTGCGACAAGGTGGTAATCATTGATAAGGGAAAAATTGTAGCGGACGACAAAGTCCAAAACCTCAAAAAAGACAAGCTAGAGGAAGTAAGCTATTCGGTGGAATTTGAAGAAGAGATTGATTTGAATCTTTTCAAAAAAGAAGGATTAGCTATCAGCTTCGCTCAGGAAAGTACGTACACGATTAAAGGTGATGGAGATCCTCGAAAAATCATCATGAAAGTGGCTGGTGAGCACTCGCTTCCGTTGGTCAACATCTCCAAGAATGAGCACTCATTGGAAAGCGTATTTCAGGAATTAACGAAGGAAAAATGAAATACATCCCCCTAACCCCCTTCAAAGGGGGATTTACTCCCGAAAAAACTTTAAGTCTAATTTTCAAAATTTATTTCCCTGGCAAATATCCCCTTGGAGGGGATTATAGGGGTGTTCCATATATCTTGAAGAATCGAATTGTTCCATATCGAAAGGATTTGAAAGAAAAAGCACGGAGCTTAAGAAAGGATAGTACATTATCGGAAGTACTTCTGTGGCAGGAAATTAGAAAAAAGCAATTGGGGGTTCAATTCCATAGACAGGTTCCCGTACTAGATTATATTGTCGATTTTTATTGTCATGAACTTATGCTGGCTATAGAGGTCAATGGCAACAGTCATGAATGGAAAATTTCTTATGATAAGAGGCGTTTGGAAAGAATTGAAACTCAAGGAATAAAAGTCATCGTATTTGATGATCTTGATGTGAAACAAAATATGAAATGGGTTGTGAATTCAATTCTTGAAAAGGTAAATCTTATTCGTCAGCAAATATCCCCTTCAGGGGATTATAGGGGTGTAAAACAAGAAAAATGATTGCTATTCTAAAGAAAGAAATACATGAATTTTTGGATTCGCTAATCGCCTACGTAGTGATTGGAATTTTCCTAATCGGAATGGGATTGTTGATGTGGGTTTTTCCGGAGACTAACGTTCTAGATTACGGCTATTCCAGCATGGAAACGCTTTTCTCACTGGCACCCTATGTTTTCATGTTTCTGGTTCCAGCGATTACAATGAAATCGTTTGCCGAAGAAAAACGAAATGGAACGATTGAACTTTTATACACACTTCCATTTAAAGAAATAGATATCGTAGGAGGGAAGTTTCTTGCCGGATTTTTCCTTGTCCTGTTTTCTATTCTGCCAACCTTGGTTTACTATTTTTCACTTTCGTATTTGGGAAATCCAGTTGGAAATATTGATACAGCAGGAATTATCGGATCTTACATTGGCTTGATTTTGTTAGGGGGAATTTTCACTTCTATTGGGGTCATGGCTTCTGCGTTGACCGGAAATCAAATCGTTTCATTTATTCTCGCAGCCTTTTTATGCTTCTTTTTTTATACCGGTTTTGAATCATTGGCAAGTATCAATGTTTGGTCGGACACTTCAGCGATAATTAGAGAAATAGGGATTCTTGCGCATTACGAAGTTTTGAGTAAAGGGCTGATAGACTTTAGCAAGGTAGTTTACCTGATTTCCTTGACAGTCCTTTTCTTGTATGTGACGAAGTTGGTTTTAAACCTACAGAAAGGATGAATGAGAACAAACTACATACCGTTCTACAACTCACAATTGTCATACTTTCTGTGTGGTTAGCTAATCAATTGGCTGACCGATTTAAAGTTCGAATTGATCTAACTGAAGAGAAACGCTACACCATTTCTGAATCAACAAAGACTTTGTTACGAGAGCTTGAAGAAGAAGTGTTTTTTGAAGTTTATCTGGCAGGAGATCTTCCTCCAAACTTTGAACGCTTCCAACGATCGATTCAGGAAATGCTGGAGCAGTTCGGCGAGGAATCAGGAAATCTTGTTCAATACAAATTTACCGACCCGGCTCAGGCTCAGTCGACACAATCAAGAAATCAGTTTTACCAGTTGCTGATGGAAAAAGGATTGCAACCGACCAACTTGAACTATGTGCAAGACGGCAACAACCTTCAGAAGTTGATCTTCCCATCAGCTTTGGTCTCTCAAGGTATGAGTGAAGTTCCGGTGAATTTGCTTAAAGGAAATAGAGCTTCTGGTCATGAAGAATTTTTGAATCAAGCGATAGAAGGATTGGAGTATGAATTGGCATCAGCCATTTCTCAATTAGGAGATGGAGGCTTGAAAAAGGTGGGATTCATCACGGGGCATGGTTCTCCAGATGCTGAACAATTGGCGGGATTAAAGAATGCAATCCTGACCAAGTACGATTTGTTTGATGTTCGTCTTGAAAACAAAAAAGAGCTTAGAGGCTATGATGCAGTTATTATCGCCAAGCCAAGAGATCGCTTCACTGAATCAGAAAAGTATCTCCTTGATCAATACCTGATGCGAGGTGGAAGATTGATCTTTTTCCTTGATGCTTTGAGTGTGAATATCGATAGCGCTTTGAGTGAGGGAACAGTCGCAATTCCATATGAGACAAACCTGGAAGACCTTTTATTCAAATATGGTGCTCGCGTAAATCGAAATTTTGTATTGGATGTCAACAGTGGAGAACTCCCTATTGTACGAGGAAATTTCGGAGATCAGCCTCAGATTCAAATGTTGCCCTGGCCATTTTTTCCATTAGTTACCAATTATTCAAAACATCCGAGCGTTCGGAACTTAGATGCGATTCTCACTCGTTTCACTTCGACAATTGATACGGTGAAGGCAGTTGGTATCAGAAAAACTCCATTGGCTTCAACTACTCAATATTCTAAAGTGTTGGGCCCTCCGGTTCGTGTAGCACTCAATGATTTACAAGATGAACTTAATCCTGAACGATTCAATGGTGGCGTTCAGAACATTGCCTACTTGCTGGAAGGAAAATTCACTTCTTTGTACGCCAATCGTTTAGTACCAAGAGGTATTGATAAGTCAGCTTTTGTGGAGAGGGGAGAAGAAGGAAAAGTTATCGTATTCGCTGATGGTGATATGATCATCAATGATTTTGACCCTGAGAGCAACGAACCGCTAGCTTTAGGAGTGGAGGCTTTTACAAAAACGACTTACGCCAATGAACAACTGGTTTTGAATATTCTTGATTACATGGTAGATGATTCTGGGTTAATAGAAACAAGATCCAGGGAAGTGAAAATACGGCCATTAGATCGTGTGAAAGTGAAGCAAGAGCGAGCCAAATGGCAAGTGATTAATTTGGTATTACCTGTTCTTTTGATTCTCATGGCAGGAGTCTTGAAGTGGTATTTAAGGAAACGAAAATTTGCGAATTGACATGACCAAAACCATTCGATACGCAATCATTGTTGCTATTCTTCTGGTCTTGAACCTTGGACTGGTTTTTACTAAAGGCTCTTTGTCGCGATCATCTTTTGATGATGAATTATTCGCGATACAAGATATCGAGCTTGTACAATCAATTGAGATCACTAAAAATGGTGAACTCATAAAGCTTGCAAGAGCTGAAAATAGTTGGCAACTAAATGACCGATTTGAAGCTGATCAAAACTTCATGCAAGTCTTGTTCTCTTTGCTGAGTCAAGTGAAAGTAAAGCGGTCAGTTGGAACCTTAGATCAGGAAGTAGCTGGCACTATTAAAATTACTTCGACGAATGGCGCACTCTATTTTGATTTTGCTTCTGATCCATTGGGAACCAGATCGTATTTTGTGAAAGATGGAACAGCCTACCAAGTTGAAGTTCCTGGCTATCGGGATAACGTGGTAAACATCTTTCAGCTTAGTGAAGACCAATGGCGTGACCGAATGGTTTTTGATGGCAGTTGGCGAACCATCCAAAAGCTCACATTGGACTCTAAGGAAAATGAACTTACCATAACATTTAATAATCAATTTTTTGAAGTTGAGGGGGTAGCTGTGATTGACAGTTCTGGAGTGGTAGATTATCTCAATCAGTTCCAGGTTTTCCAGGCAAATGAGATGCTTTCTGAGGGAAGATTTCCTGAATTAGATAGCCTGAAAGCTACAAACCCATTAGCCACTTTAAGAATTGAAGACATTCAAAACTCCGATCAAATTGTCTTTCAGATCTATCCGAATCTGAATGGTCAACCTTATCATTTAGTTACAAAAAATGATCAGTCCATGATGGTATTTGATCAAAGAAGGATCCAATCAATCTTGAAGTCAAACCAAGATTTTGTAGCTAAATAAACTCCCTAGTTTTATCCCCTTTTTGTCATTAAATTTGCGACCCAATTGAGGGCTGGTTCCCTCAAGAACGTAAAAGAACTTCTATGAAATTTATTGTATCATCCTCTTACCTTCTCAAACAACTTTCTGACATCAATGGTGTGATAACTACTAATCCCGTAGTACCCATTTTAGAGAATTTTCTTTTTGAGATCAGTGATGGAAATCTCACCGTGACAGCTTCTGATTTGCAAACAAGCATGATCACAGAATTGCAGGTCGAAGCAAAAGAGGATGGGAGTATTGCTATCCCAGCAAGAATCCTTTTGGAGACGTTGAGAAATCTACCAGAACAACCGGTTACTTTCTCAATTGACAGCAACACTTACAGCATTGAAATCAATTCTGATAATGGTCGATATAAATTGGCTGGTGAGAATGCAACCGATTTTCCGAAAATACCAACTGTGTCTGATGGTTACACGGTAAACATTTCTTCGGAAGTTCTTGGAAGGGCAATAAACAATACCATTTTCGCTACATCAAATGATGAACTTAGACCAGCGATGACTGGGGTGTATGTGAAATTAGATGATACAAACGCAACATTTGTCGCAACAGACAGTCACCGACTGATCAGATACCGAAGAGTGGATGTTGCTGCTGATATGGGACATTCGATGATTATCCCAAGAAAAGCACTTACACTTTTGAAAGCGACTCTTCCATCTGAGCTGACGAATGTGAATCTGGAATTCAATACTTCTAATGCATTCTTCAATTTCAACAATGTGAAGATGATCTGCAGGTTGATTGACGAACGATTCCCGGATTATGAGAATGTTATTCCTTTGGATAACAACAATTCAGTTGTGATCAAAAAGGATGAGTTTTTGAATTCTCTGAAACGAATCGCGATCTATGCGAATAAAACAACTCATCAAGTTCGATTGAAAGTAACAGGAAGTGAATTGATGGTTTCTGCTGAAGACTTGGATTTCTCGAATGAGGCGAACGAGCGTTTAGCTTGCGAACATGACGGTGAAGATATCGAGATCGGATTCAACGCGAAGTTCCTAGTAGAAATGCTTGGGAACATTGATTCGGATGAAATCACATTAAAACTCAGCGCGCCAAACAAGGCTGGAATCATCACTCCAAATGAAAAAGACGAGGAAGAAGATATTCTGATGCTTGTAATGCCTGTAATGCTCAATAATCAGGTATAAGAGCTAGTTGATTTCTTCGATTACTCTCTTTAGATCAACCCAATAGATATCGCCTGGAGGTCGTATATCTTCCGCTTGTTTTCCAATAATTCCTGGCCGTTCGGATGAGAAGAATAAGATATTATCATCTTTACTTAGTCCAGGCGCAAAGTCAGCGTAATCGGGATCATTTACTTTCGTTCCCAAATTTTTCAAATCAGACCAATTGCCATTGTTTTTGAATGAGATGAAGAGATCTGGTGTTTGATTTCCTTCTGGATCTCTTAAAGCAACGATCAAGAAACTCTCGTCAGATGAAATGCAAGGATTACCAGCGTAGATTGGTTCTCCCCTTAACAAGAGACTCACTTTTTCTGGTTCAGTATATGATCCATTTTCAAATCGACTCACCATAATTCCACGATTACCATCTCGTTCTGAAACAAAATAAGCATTACGATTTTTTGCCAGTGTCACAAATATTTCTGTGGAATCAGAATTTAGTGGTATTCCAGTATTAATTGGGTCCGACCACTTGTTTTCTACTTTTTCTATGTACCAGGTATCCCAATTTGTTAGATCATCACCATCATTTCTTGGCCGTGTAGAACTGAAATATAGACGGTTCTCATCGTGAGAAAGAAATGGGTCAACATCTCTATATGTGCCGTTAGAAAAAGAAAGCGGCACAGGATTAGACCATTTCCCATTAATCAATTCTGATTGCATTATTTGCAATGAAGACCGATCTGGATTGGTTCGATTAAAGTAAACCTGGTTCAGTTCTGCATTAACAGTTGTAGCAAATTCTGGAAGTTTTGAAGAGATAATCTCAGGCTGCCAGATTTCTGCAATCTCAGGGATGTTTGACTTGTTCCCGCATGAATATAAAACAAGTAGGAGAGATAGTAAAAGTATTCGCATATGGCCCTAGTTTGTTAGGCTTGAAAACGCGAAAACTATAGAATGGTTGAGTGATCAATCGCCTTTCCAGCCAGGTCCTCTTACGAATCTTCCGGGTTTGGCGTTGGTATGTTCTCCATTGTTCAGCACCTGAACACCATTGACAAAAACGTGAGTCATGCCTTCAGCAAATTGATGGGGTTCAGCGAACGTCGCTTTGTCAATGATTGTGTTTGGATCAAACACCACAATATCTGCGTAGTTCCCAACTTTGAGTGTGCCTCTTTTTTTAATTTTTAGTTTGGAAGCAGAGAGTCCGGTTAGTTTATAAATGGCTTCTTCCAACGGAATCACTTTTTCATCTCTGACATATTTCCCAAGGAGTCGGGCAAAATTTCCATAAGCACGAGGGTGCGGATTTGAATTGGTAAACGGTTCAACCGGAGCCATCGATCCAGCATCTGATCCAAAACTCATGTAAGGCAAGGTGATTTGCTGCTTAACAATATCCTCTGACATCAAAAAGTACACTGTGCCAACTCGACTGCTGTCCTGCACGACAAGATCCATTGCAGTTACTTCTGGGGAGGTTCCGCGCATTTTTGCTACTTCACCCAATGTTTTTCCTGTCAAGTAGCGGAGTGTGTCATTTCTGAATCCACTCAAAATGATATTTTCTGGCGTTCCAGCAGAGAAATACAAATTTTCCCATCCATCGCCAATGTTTTTCATTTCCTTCTCAACTCGAGCGCGGATTTCTGGATCTTGCAGTCTTCGAGCCCATTCTCCGTATCCACCTTCTTGAACCCAAGGAGGCATGGCAGCATCTAAACCAGTAGCTCCAGCGGTGTAGGTGTACATATCTGTGGTAATTTCAAGTCCGGCATTTCTTGCAGAATCAATTTTCTGTATAGCAAGCTCATATTTGTACCAATTGTGTTTTCCAGCTGCTTTTAAATGGTAAATCTCTGCTCGAATATTCGCTTCTTTGGCTATGGTGAGTAATTCATCGATAGCTTCTAACCAATTATCACCTTCTGAGCGAAGATGTGAAATATACATTCCGTCATACTCTGAAGCCACTTTGCAGAGTTCAATTAACTCATCTGTTTTAGCGTAAAAGCCAGGAGCGTAAATAAGTGCAGAGCCAATACCCATAGCACCTTCTTCCATCGCAACTCTTGCTAGGTCTTTCATCCTTTCCAACTCTTCAGCTGTAGGTTCCCGATCCTCTTCTTTTAACTCGTTAATTCTTAAGGTAGCAGCACCAACGAAGGAAGCTACGTTAGTGGAAACTCCTTTGTCCTCCAGGAATTGTAGATACTCGCCTAAAGTGGTCCATTCAATGTCATATTTGATGTCTTTTTGAAAAGCAAGTCGCTCGGCTTTCATTTCGTCGTTCCATGGTCCCATTGAGCTTCCTTCGCCCATAATTTCCAATGTGACTCCTTGTCTGATATCACTTTCCGAATTTCCGTCATGGATCAATGATACAGTTGCCCAACTTAGCATATTGATGAATCCAGGTGCAATGACCTGGCCTGAGGCATCAACTTCGTTTTTACCGCGGGCATCACCAATGTTTCCAATGGCCGCTATTGTGTCACCGGAGATGGCGATATCACCTTGGTAGGAGGGACCACCAGTCCCATCGACCAAAAGTCCATTTCGAATGACAAGGTCATAATTTGTTGAACTGGTACAGCTTGAAACAAAAATTGCTAGTAAGAAAAATGCTTTCAGTGACTTCATAGTGGTTAGTAGGTTAATACTCTTGAAAGTTACCCATTATTGTTTTCTCTATTTATTTCTTCGAGATAATTCTTGTTTTTTGAAAAGTTTATAATAATTTACATACATACATGAATGTATGAAAAAAACAAAAGAAGAAGCATTAAAAACCAGGAATAAAATCCTTAAGTCATCCTTGAGTGTCTTTTTGGCTAAAGGATATTCTGAGACGACTCTTGAACAGATTGCTAAGCGATCTAAGGTCACAAGAGGGGCTATTTATTGGCACTTTAAGAACAAAAAAGAGATCCTGGATATTTTGGGTAAAGGACAATTCAATAGATTGACAGAAAAGATCAATGAAATTCAGGGACAGGATTCATCGGCTTTGGATAAGCTTGATGAGATACTACGGATAAATGTCACTGCACTCTATGACCTAAAAGAGTTTCGTGATTACATTGAGTTAACCTGGTTCAACGTTGAAAAATCCCAAGATAAATCCTTATACCAGTCAAAAATTGAGATCACAGAACTGTTTTATAAGGTCATATTAAAGCTAATTAAGCAGGCGCAAGATCAGGATGAGATTAGAAAGGATATGGATTATAATCTCATCGCCTTGAATTTCATTAACCTGATCAATGGTCTTTTTCGAAGTTATTTCATGCTCCAATCTCATTTCAAGGACCGATCGATGGCAATGGCCTCACTAGATCAATACCTCGACTTAATAAAGAAATAATAATTGATAAAATAAACCACTATGACTTTTAGAGATAAAATCTATGCCTTTCTGACCCATCGATTGGTCATGATGGCGGCTATTGTTGCTTTCACGGTTTTCACTTTTTTCGCTGATGACTTGGTCTTTTTCATTAGCATTTTCTGGGTGCTTATTGTGCTTTGGGCCTCTCGCTGGGATTGGCATTTCTTAAATTTCAGACGCCCAAGGAGCTGGCCAAAGCTATTGTGGAATGTAGTTGTCCTTTCTGTTTTGACCTATTTGCTTGCTGATGTAATCATTCAGCCAATAGTTGAAATTAGCACTGATCATGTAGTGGACCTCTCTTCGTTTGATCACCTAAGAGGAAGTTGGATCAATTACTTTATCATGATTTTGATAATGTGGGTGATTGCAGGATTCGGTGAAGAATTTGTATATCGAGGATTTCTAATCAAGCAAACCGCAATCCTGTTAGGGAACGATAATAAGGCTTGGTTGATTGGACTTCTATTGTCTTCCTTTCTGTTTGGATATGGCCACTTGTATCAGGGATTATCTGGAATGATTTCTACTGGCCTGATAGGGTTTTTGATGGGATTAGTTTTCTGGAAAAACAAAGACGGATTAATCACATGTATTCTTTACCATGGATTTTATGATATCATAGGAATTACGCTTGTCTTTACAAGCAAGGAAAGAGTCGCGATTGATTGGTTCAAAGACTTGTTGCTTCGAACTTTTTTTTAGGTCCTATTTTTTAGCTGCAGCTTTTCTCCCTCTTCCTTTTTTTTCAGGGGCTTTTTCAGCTAGTTCCTTACATTGTTCATAGGTAAGTTCTTCAGGAACCATGTCTTTGGGTATTTTGACATTCTTCTTACCAAACTTGATATAAGGTCCGTAGCGACCATTTAGCACAAATGCCTCAGGATCTTCATCAAACGTTTTGATGTATTTGTTTGCATCAGCCTCACGTTTTTCTAGAATCAATTGAATCGCTTCATCGGCTGTAATGGTTAAAGGGTCTTGCTCTTTTTTGATAGAAGCAAATTTCCCATCGTGTCTGATGTATGGTCCAAATCTTCCAATTGCCGCAACCATGGGTTGACCTTCAAATTCACCAACTTCTCTTGGTAACTTGAAAAGCTCAAGCGCGTCTTCTAGTGTAACGTTATCAAGGAATTGTCCATGTCTAAGACTAGCATATTTGGGCTTTTCTTCTCCTTCAACTAATTCTCCAATCTGAACGTAGGCTCCAAATTTTCCATGTTTGGCATAGATCATTTTTCCGCTCTTCGGATCAATGCCAACTTCTCTTGCTTGATTCACAGTAGATCGATCAAGGTCAGCAGATTTTTCTACAGTAGAATGGAAGCCACCGTAAAAGGAATCAATCATTTGGCTCCAAACGGTTTTTCCTTCGGCAATCTCGTCAAATTGTTGTTCTACATCAGCAGTGAAATTGTAGTCGATCACATTTGGAAAATGATCAACAAGAAAATCGTTCACTACCATTGCCGTATTCGTTGGGAACAGTTTGTTCTTTTCGGCTCCTGTTATTTCAACAGCCTCATTTCTCTTTATTTCACCGTTTTCAAGCGTACACTCTATAGAAATTCGCTCATGACCTTCACGTGCCTCTTTCTCCACGTAATTTCTTTTCTGAATGGTAGAAATGGTTGGAGCATAAGTGGATGGTCTTCCAATTCCCATTTCTTCCAATTTCTTCACAAGGCTAGCTTCCGTGTATCTGGCCGGATGTCGAGTGAAGCCTTCCTTGGCCAATATGCTTCTCAAATCCAATTGTTGTCCAATGGATAATGGTGGAAGCATGCTTTCGTTTTCTTCATCATTCTCCTCATCAGTAGATTCAATATATACTTTCAGGAATCCATCAAACTTCACTACTTCACCTTTCGCTACTAATTTCTCATCGGTTGTTGAAATCCCAATGGTTGCTGTAGTTTTCTCCAACTGTGCATCAGACATCTGAGATGCAATGGCACGCTTCCAAATCAAATCATACAACCTATTTTCAGCATCACCCATTCCAGCGCCCTTCACTTGAAAATTCGTCGGCCTAATTGCTTCGTGCGCTTCTTGAGCGCTTTTACTTTTTGTTTTGAACACTCGTCGGTTCGCATAATCGTCACCGTAGCTCGTAGATATGGTCTGGGAGGCACCTTGCATAGCTTCCTCGGAAAGGTTGAGCGAATCTGTACGCATATAAGAGATCTTTCCAGCTTCATAAAGCTTTTGGGCCACTTGCATCGTTCGAGCTACAGAGTATCCAATTTTACGACTAGCTTCTTGTTGTAGTGTGGAGGTTGTAAATGGTGGCGCAGGAGATTTCTTGGCTGGCTTGGTTTCAAGATTTTCGATTGAGAATTCCGCTCCTTTGCATTTTTCCAAAAAAGCCATTGCATCATTCTCCGTTGAAAACTTCTTAGGTAATTCTGCTTTCAGAACTTTTCCTCCTTCCAGATTAAAAAGTGCTGTTACTTTGAACGAAGACTCTGGCACAAATTTTCCTATCTCTCTTTCACGCTCCACAACCAATCGCACTGCTACAGACTGAACTCGGCCAGCGGAGAGTCCGCCTTTAATTTTTTTCCACAAAATAGGAGAGAGCTCGAAACCTACCAGGCGATCAAGAATCCTTCTTGCCTGCTGTGCATTGACCAGATCAATGTCTATGCCTCTTGGATTCTGGATTGCATTTTGGATTGCATTTTTTGTGATTTCCCGAAAAACAATCCTTCTCGTTTTTGCCTCATTCAATTCCAACGCTTCAGCGAGGTGCCAGGAAATGGCTTCTCCTTCACGGTCATCATCCGATGCTAGGTAGATAGTTTCAGCATCCTTAGAAAGCTTTTTAAGCTCTTTTACTACATCCTTTTTGTCCTTGGAAATTTCATAGGTTGGCTCAAACCCATTCTCAATATCGATTGCTGAATCGTCCTTTGGCAAATCTCTCACGTGTCCATAGGATGACTTCACCTCAAAATCTTTTCCAAGATATCCTTCAATTGTTTTTGCCTTTGCGGGCGACTCAACGATTACCAGGTTTTTACTCATGTGATGAAATTTCGGTCGTAAACATAACACCACTTTTGAAATGAAATGACAATGGATTTACAAAAAACTTTATTTGTTAATGATTGGAACACGAAACTTTAACGATTAAATTTATTTTAATCACCAACCTAACAATGAAAAGAAAACTTTACCTCCTAAGGCATTCGTATGCTGATCCACCAGGTGATGGCAGTGATTTCAGTAGAGGCTTGACAATGGAAGGCTTGTCCGCAGTTCGAGCACTTGGCAGAAAACTTGGTGAAGATGGTTTCAATCCGGACATAATAGTCAGTAGCAATGCGGTTAGAGCAGAAGACACTGCAATAAACCTTGCTGAGGAATTGGGAATCAGTGAACAGCTAATAACCTATGAAGAAAAAATCTATGAAGCCTCAGTTAGGGAATTGCTGGAAGTTGTCAATGAGTTTGAAGATCAGGTAAAATCGGCAGTATTAATTGGGCATAATCCGACCTTATCATTTTTCGGAGAATACCTGACAGGAAATGGATTTGCCGGCATGGAGCCTTGTGGAATTTTGACCATCAAATTTGAATCAGCCTGGAATGAAATTACACAGGGGTCAGGTACTTTTGTTTCCTACTATCATCCAAATCATTGATGTACAACCCAAGTGATGTTGGGAAAAGAGGAACCCTATTTGGACTTCCTTATTCTCAACAAGAATCCGACCTGATCATACTTCCTGTAAATCTTGACGTAACAACTTCTTATGGAGATGGGACCGCACAAGCACCGCAGCTCGTTCTTTACGAATCAAGCCAGTTAGACCTTTCGCTTCCATTCATAAAAGATTCTTGGAAGTTGAAAATGGTAATGAACCCAAAGCTTATTAGCGAAGAAGAAAACGAGACATTCAGAGAAAAAGCCAATGTAGTTATTGATGCTTTGGAAAATGGAAAAGATCCAAATGAGAGTTACCTTGATGAAGTCAACAGCTTTTGCGAAAGGGTGCACTCCAATGTTGAAGGAGTATGCGACGAATTGCTGGATCAAGGAAAAACAGTCGGCGTTCTGGGTGGAGATCATTCATCACCATTCGGTTTGTTGAAATCATTGGCCAAAAGGGAGCAATTTGGAATTCTTCAGATTGATGCCCATATGGATCTAAGAAATTCGTACGAAGGTTTCACCTATTCTCATGCCTCGATCATGCACAATGCGATGAATTTGGAAGGAGTTTCTAGTTTAACTCAAGTTGGAATCCGAGATTTCTGTGAAGAGGAGGAAGAATATATTAGAAATTCAAATAAAGAAATTCACACTTTTTATGATGAACTGAGTTTTACAGAAAAAATGAATGGAGAGACTTGGGCAGATCAAACCAAGAAGATTATTCAAACCTTACCAGAAAGCGTTTATGTCAGCTTCGATATTGATGGTCTTGATACTGCATTGTGTCCGACAACTGGAACTCCAGTTCCTGGTGGTTTGAGATACAATGAAGCTGTTTACTTACTCAATGAGTTGGCTAAATCCGGAAGAAAGATTATTGGATTCGATCTTAGTGAAGTTGGAAGTACGACATGGGACGCAAATGTCGGTTCAAGAATTCTGTATCGCCTGGCTGCTTCAATGGGAGTTTCTCAAGGCCTACTGTCTCTAAAGTAGTTTATTGGATTCTTGCTAGCAGGTCCTTGAAGGAAGATGAATTGTACTTGGCCATTCCGCTATTTTCTACTCGAATTTTTCCGTTTTTGTCAATCAAGTAAGTCGTTGGTATGGAGTGCGTGTTGTATCCTCTCGGCAGTCCGGACCTCAGAAAATAGATCGGAAAGTCAAATTCTTTTTTCTTGACAAACTTCCTAGCCTTGTTTTCATCCTGATCGACAGAGATCATGACGAAATTCACCGTTTCTCCTGTTTCTTCATACAAATTATGAATGTCGGGCATTTCTGCTACACACGGTGCACACCAGGTGGCCCAAAAATTTATAAATACGGTTTTTTCCTTAAAGTCAGAAAAATGTACTCGTTTCCCATTCACATCTTCCAGTACAAACTCATAAGAAGCGAATCGTTCTTCTTTCAGTTCGGAAGGGCTCATAATTCCCGTGGCGAGTACAGCCTGCTGCAGCTTGCTGGCGATTACTGTGTGCCAACCCATCAAATAAATGAAACTTCCTACAGTAATCAGTATGATCCATTCCCTGATCTCTTTTTTGATTTTGGCACTCATAAATGACCCTTTCTAATAACCATACACATAAAAAAAAGAAATGATTCCACTAAAGATGTCGTTATACAATCACAATAATTTTATAATGGCTCTAAGTATTTTTATAAATTCGTACTTGTAAAAATCACAGTTTAGCATGAAAATCAGGTCGTTAGTTATCTTATTCACACTATTTCTAATTCATTCAACTTTTGCCCAAAAAATCAAGTATAAGGACCTTTTCCCTACATTGAATTCAAAAAACTGGGCAGAAGGCGGTCCTCAGCTGATTACATTCTTGTCTGACCCAAAGAACGCTGAAGAACCCAACGCTAATTTACAGTTGGGGTTGATGATGGAGGATAAATTTTTAAAACTAGATGCTGCAAAAGACACGGTGGCGCTATTTAACGCAGGAGATTCGGCCGTCTTTTATTTAGAAAGGGCGAAAACGTTGATAACGGATAAGGAGGTAAAGAAGAATGATGCGTATTATCAACCATTTTTCCGAAGAGATTTAAGGACAGGAAAATTTGGCATCAAAGTGTCTGATGTTCACTTAGACATAGAAAAGAAGGTGGAAACCATAGAGCAAAGAATGGCGAATGTCCGAGATCTAGATAAAAAAGTGAAATCAGTCGAAAAAAATGATAAAGATGTTCAGGAGAAGTACAAGCAATTGGCCTCACAATATGGGAGTTATAATGAGTTTTTGCTAGGAGCAGACGCTGCAGCAATTACTTTATTGCAGGAGTTAAAAAGTGGGGGAGCGGAGACGATGAAGCTTGCAGATGAGGTTAAGGAAGTAGCTACAAGTCTAAAAACTGAGAAGTACTCAGGAGATATTGTTATTAAGGAAATCAAAACGTTTGGAACAGACGGAATGACTTCTTCAGATATTTTTTCCGGAACTATCGAGCTATGGGACTATGAAAACTGGGCTATTGACGCCAATTCAGAAATAAATGGTTCTATTGGGCTTTTGAAATCAATGGTTAGCAGCCATTCTGCAACCATTCGTGAAAAGAAGAGCCAAGTAAAAAAAAGTGTTGACGTTGAAGTTGACACCTTATCTCAAGATTTGATCACGCTTTTTGATAAATACGACCCTGAGTCTGTCGTGAAAAGCCTTTTGTTGACTGAAGCCTCAGAAGCCCGAATCATGAAGATGATTGATTTTTCCATTAATAAAGAATTGCAAGACTCCAGCTTGGTAGGAGCACAGTTACAATTATTTGAAGGAGCCCTTGTAGAGGCGCAGGAAATGAATACTACGGTGCAGTCCATCAATCTTGATGATCTGAATTCTGCCAAGAATTACTACCCTGATTATATCAATAGTTTTTTTCAGACTTATGGAACAGCGAGTAAATATGTGACCGATATGAAAACGTGGGCCAATCGGCAGGTTAACTGGATATCTAACTCTGTTGATTATTGGAAAGAACGTAATCGGTGGGGAATTGTAGCCCTAGAAGGAGAAGCTGAAAAAAGAATTCCACTTGAAGTACAAGAAGCTCCGGAAACGGAATTTTTCACATTGGGAGTGCCTATAAGCTCGAATGAGGAAGTAATTGTATTTGGTGCAAATCTTACAGACAAAAAAGGACTTGTTTACGGGTTCGATGAGGGCCGTTTCTCAAAATGGAATCTGGAGTTCGATTTACCAGGCGAAGGGACCTTTCAATTATCTGCGGATACTATTCCGGCAGCCAAAGGTTCTATCGGTTTTTACCTAAAAAATGAAGCGGTCGAAGAAAACAATTTTGCGCTTGTCAGTTTTAATGCTGCAGGAACCATCAATTGGAACACAGTAGTAACTGTTCCAAAACCTCCTGTTGATTTCAAATTTGACGACATTACGCAAGAATTAACTATTCTACTTTATCCAGAAGAAGAACTTCCACTCGATGATGGTGAATTAGGTTATATCGTGATCGATCGGACGGGAAATGCGAGGTAAATGGCTGCTATTAGTCTTAATCGTTCTAGGCTGTCAGGACGATCAAGTTCCAGTTGGATTTTACGATTATCAAGTTGAACGATTACTCTCAGGAGGGGATTCAAAAACCTGGACGCTGGTATCAACAAGTAGAGGAGGAGTAGTATCCAGACCATCAATATGTACAGATACATTGAGACTTCAAATTGCTGTTGTTACAGATACGGATTCTATTAGTATTTCTAGGCTCACCCCTACAGCAGATTGTTCAGGATTTACAGAAGAAACCCTTGGCAATGCGAATGCTTCAGGTGATCTGGTTTTTACTGATTCCATCATTTTTGCCTCAGGAGATATTTGGATAATCAATGAAATTACAGCAAAAACCCTCTCTTTAACCACACAAAGTCAATCTGAAAACTGGCAATTTGACTAGATCATTAGAGATTTAACCTATAAATCTCAATATCCAACGAAAAAATTTGATCAGTAATATTTATTGTTAAATATTACATTAGCGAACGCCCTTCAAACCTTATGAACCGCAACCACTCACTATTGATCCGCATCATGTGCGAGATACTCAATATGGTATCTAGTCGGATTTTAGTTGCCATTTTCAGTATGGCTACTGTGAATCTAGCCATCGCTCAAACCGGTCCGGGAGGTGTTGGATCATCAACAAACAACGTAATGTGGCTAAGGGCAGATGACCTTTCAGCTTCACCTGTAAGCACTTGGCCGGATCAGTCTGGGAATGCAAACAACGTTACACAAGGTACCGGAGCTTCACAACCAACCTGGATCGATATTCAGTTGAATGGTTTGCCAATAGTAAGATTTGATGGAGCAGATGATTTTCTGGATGGACCGGCGTCCAATGCCCTTATTGGTGATGGTCAAGAAGATTTGACCATACTGGTTGTGTATAATACCATTGGCACTGGCCGGCAATACATTTCTTCCATTAAACGTGCAACAACGGCAGCTTCTTTACTCTCGCTTGAGCTAAACTATGATGGGACAGGTGATAATGCAGGTTACGCGGGTTTTTTGACGCAAGATGAAGCAAATACAGGGTTTTCAAGAGCCGTTGATCCGGGACCATGGAATGACGATTCTCCAATCTTAATGACAGCTTGGGTAGATGACCTGAATAGGGAGTTGTTTATCAACGGAACTTCTGAGGCTAGTGACACAGATGGGATGTTTGATGCTACAGGTAACACGGCAGTTTTCACACTGGGAAGCTTCGATGGCACTCAATTGGACTTTGATGGTGATATAGCAGAGTACATCATTTTTACAGCTGCCCTCAATACAGCTGAACGAAGAATTGTAGAAAACTACTTAGCAGCAAAATATAACCTGACAATAGCAAACGACTTATTTGCCTATGAAAGCGCACATGGGAATGAATTAGCAGGTATAGGACGTGTTGATTTTTCAAACCAACATACTTCTGCCCAATCAGCTGGCTTGCTAAACATAAGCGGGGCAAGTGCTCTTGGAGATAATGAATCTATGCTGTTCGGGCATGATGGAGGCGCAATCGCCAGCTGGAGCACTAGTGAAATTCCTTCAACGCTTAGCAATATTCAGCGAGTGGCAAGGGAATGGAGACTGGATGAAACAGGAGACGTTGGAACCGTTACAGTAACGCTTGATAATACTTCCCTTCCAAGTCTTCCTTCTGAATATACCGACTACTACCTTTTGGTTGATGATGATGGTGATTTCAGTAGTGGAGCTACGACACATTTACTATCTTCTATTGGGGGCAATGAGTACCAAGCAACACTGGTTGATTTTTCAGATGGTGACTATGTAACGTTTGCAGTTGTTCGTCCTGTCATTGAGTTCACCGCTACGTCAACAAATGAATTTGAAAACACCGGGACAGTAAACCTTGAAGTCAACTTAAACTTTGCTATTTCATCTGCCGCACAAGTTACTTTTGCTGTTAATGGTGGAAGCACGGCCACTCAAGGTGGTGGGGATGACTATACAGTCACGGCTTCTCCTCTGACAATCTCCGCAGGTTCAACTACCAATGACATTGTTGTTACAGTCAATGATGATGGGGATATGGAAACGGATGAAACAGTCATAGTTGATATTTCATCTCCTACAAATGCAGTCCTTGGGAGCAATACCCAACACACGTTGACGATACATGACAATGATGAAGCTCGAACAATCCAGTTTCAAGCTACTTCATCAAACGGGTCAGAAGCAACAAATCCGGCTTCCATTACTATTGAATCAAGTTCAGCTGATGTGTCGGATATTACCGTTGATTATACCATCACCGGTGGAACAGCTACCGGTTCTGGAATCGACTATACATTGGCGAATGGAACAGCCACAATAACAGGAGATGGAAGTAGCACTAGTACCACGCTCGATATTGCCATTAATGAAGATATACTTGATGAGGTCAATGAAACAATAATCATCACTCTCTCAAACCCGAGTGTAAATACCAATCTCGGATCTAACACCATTCACACTTATACCATCAATGATAATGACAGCCAACCCACGGTTGAATTTACAAGTACTACCGGAAGTGCGTCAGAAGCTTCTAGCCCCTCAATTGAAGTAAGTCTATCGGCTATTTCTGGTCAAGATGTTACGGTGGACTATACTGCAGCAGATGTTTCGGCTACAGGTAATGGAACGGACTATACGTTGAGCAATGGAACACTCACAATCCCTGCCGGAGATGCTGTGGCTTTTATTTCACCATCAATTACCGATGATGCTAGCATTGAAGGAGGAGAATCCTTTACCGTGACATTAAGCATGCCTTCAGAAGCCACGTTGGGCACAAACACGGTTCATACATTTACCATCAGTGATAATGATTCACAAGGCTTTTCAGGTCCTGGAGGAGTAGGAGATAGTAACAATAATGTGATGTGGTTGCGAGCGGATGATCTTTCAGCTTCACCAGTAAGCACCTGGTCAGACCAATCTGGCAATGGAAATGATGTTACACAAGGTACCGGAGCTTCCCAGCCCACTTGGGTGGATGCACAAATCAATGGAATGCCAATTGTACGATTTGATGGTATTGATGATATTCTGAATGGTCCTGCATCAAACGCATTGATCGGTGATGGACAAGAGGATTTGACCACTCTGGTGGTATATAATACAAATAGTACTACTCATCAGTACATTTCTTCCATCAAGCGAGCAGCAACACCAGCTTCACTTCTATCCATGGAAGTAAACTATGACGGGACCGGAACGAACGCAGGTTACGCTGGTTTTTTAACCCAAGATGAGGCAAACACTGGCTTTTCACGAATGTCTGATGCTGGTCCGTGGAATGATGATACTCCTGTGCTAATGACCGCATGGGTGGACGATCTTAATAGAGAGTTATTTATCAATGGAACTTCCGAAGTAAGTGATACTGATGGAATGTTTGATGCGAGTGGTAATACATCGGTCTTCACACTGGGTAGTTTTGATGGCACTCAATTGGATTTTGAAGGAGACATAGCCGAATACATGATCTTCACAGCAGCCTTAAATAGTGCTCAGCGGATCATTATTGAAAACTATCTGGCTGCCAAGTACGATTTGACAATAGCTAATGACAACTACACCTACCAGATAGCACATGGAAATGAACTTGCAGGAATCGGCCGTGTTGATGCATCAAATAGTCACCAGACAGCCCAATCTTCTGGGATTTTCAAAATCGGGAGTCCTGATGCCTTAGGTAATGGAGAGTACTTGCTGTTTGGCCATGATGGGGGAAGTATAGCCTCTTGGACCACAACAGAAGCTCCAAGTGGAGGCTCTAACATTCAGCGAATTGGTCGAGAATGGCGTTTGGATGAAACGGGTGATGTTGGAAACATAGCAATTGGTCTAGATATCACTTCCTTACCATCGCTTCCAAGTGAATACACGAGTCTTGTAGTGATGCTGGATAGCGACGGGGACTTTAGTTCTGGTGCTACCACTTATCCGATGACTTTGTTGAGTGGAAATGAATATGAAGCCAGTTCTGTCGATATTAGTGACGGACAATATGTGTCTTTCGCTGTAGTGCGACCTGTTGTTCAGTTTAACACTACTGCAAGTCAGGATTTTGAACCAAATGGACCTGTTTCGATTGCGGTAGACCTTAACTTTTCTCTTAATCAGGATGTAACTGTAGATTATTCGGTAAATGGAAGTAGTACTGCAGTAGGAGGTGGTGTAGATTACACGCTAGCAGCTGGTACGCTTACAATTACTGCTGGCAACACATCAGCCAATATAAACATTCCTTTGACGAACGATACCGGTGTTGAACTTGATGAAACAATAATTATCGACCTAGCCTCACCTTCAGGAGCAACGTTGGAAGGTAACACTCAACACACCTTTTCGATTAATGATGACGACAATAATAGAAAGATCAATTTCACTGCCTCAAGTTCTTCTGGCGATGAAGGAACCTCACCTGCTACATTAACAATTCAGATCAATAGTGTTGACGCTACCAACCCAACAACAGTCGATTATTCAGTCACGGGAGGAACAGCAACGGGTTCAGGAATAGACTACACGTTGGCCGCAGGAACGGCCACAATTGCAGCGACCACAACCACAACCACACTAGATATAAACATCAATGAAGATATCATTGATGAGTTGGATGAAACCATAGAAATCACATTAACTAATCCAACGAATAGTAATCTTGAGTCAACAAACACGGTTTACACTTTCACAATAACAGATAATGATCTCCCACCGAGTGTACAATTTACAAGTGCCACCGGGAGTGCGTCTGAGGCTTCCAGTCCATCGATTGAAATAAGCTTGTCAAGTATTTCTGGTCAGGACATTACTGTTGACTACACCGTAGCAGATGGTACTGCGACGGGAGGAACTGTTGATTATGAACTTGCCAATGGCACGGCTACCATAACTGCAGGAAACTCGTTGACTTTCGTAAATCCCGTGATAATAGATGATTCTGATATTGAAAGTGGCGAGACATTTACAATTACACTTAGTTCTCCGTCAGGTGCAAGTTTGGGATCAAATACAGTTCACACATTTACGATTAGCGACAATGATTCAGAGGGATTTTCTGGTCCTGGGGGTGTTGGCGATAGTAACAACAATGTCATGTGGTTACGAGCCAATGACCTTTCTGCTTCACCAGTCAGTACATGGTCAGATCAGTCAGGAAATGGAAACGATGTTGCACAAGGAACAGGTGGCTTACAACCTACTTGGGTTGACGCCCAAGTCAATGGTTTACCGATAGTCAGATTTGATGGTGTCGATGATCTATTGAACGGCCCGGCCTCCAATGCATTAATTGGAAATGGACAGGAGGATTTGACAACATTGGTTGTTTTCAATACCGCCAGTACCACCCATCAATATATTTCCTCCATTAAGCGAGCCGCAACTGCCGCTTCCCTTTTATCAATGGAAGTAAATTATGATGGTACCGGAACGAACGCCGGTTATGCAGGTTTTTTAACGCAGGATGAGGCAAATACGGGTTTTTCACGAATGTCCGATGCGGGTCCATGGAACGACGATTCTCCCGTGCTAATGACCGCCTGGGTGGATGATCTGAATAGGGAATTGTTCATTAACGGAACTTCAGAGGTAAGCGATACCGATGGGATGTTTGATGCGAGTGGAAATACATCAGTCTTCACATTGGGAGGTTTCGACGGAACACAGTTGGATTTTGATGGAGACATTGCCGAGTACATGATTTACACGATTCCACTAAACAGTGCGCAGCGAATCATTGTAGAAAATTACCTGGCTGCTAAATATGGTTTGACCATTGCTAATGACAGCTATTTATTTGAGATCTCACATGGAAATGAATTGGCTGGTATTGGCCGTGTTGATGCATCCAATACTCACCAGACGGCTCAATCCTCGGGTATTTTAAAAATTGGAAGCCCGGATGGATTAGGTGACAATGAATTCCTTCTTTTCGGACATGACAATGGAGATATTTCATCATGGACAACCACCGAAGCTCCAGGTTCCGGATCAAACATACAGAGAATTGGTCGAGAATGGCGCTTGGACGAGACGGGTGATGTAGGCAATGTCTCGATTGGTTTGGATATTTCCTCATTACCATCCTTACCAAGCGAATATTCAAGCCTTGTGGTGATGTTTGATAGCGATGGAGATTTTAGCTCTGGTGCCACTACCTATCCAATGACATCACTAGGTGGGAATGAGTACGAGGCTAGCACTCTTGATATTTCAGATGGGCAATATGTTTCTTTTGCAGTTGTAAGACCTGTGGTGCAGTTTAACACAACCGCAAGTCAGGATTTTGAACCCAATGGTCCCGTTGCGATTGCAGTGGACCTCAATTTCTCTCTCAACGCAGATGTAACTGTTGATTATTCAGTTAATGGAAGTAGTACCGCAACTGGAAGCGGAACAGACTACACCCTCGCTGCAGGTACCTTAACTATAACAGCTGGAAATACATCAGCGAATATTAATGTGCCGTTAACAAATGATATAGCAGTTGAGACAGACGAAACGATCATCATTGATTTGGCTTCCCCTTCAGGAGCTACTTTGGAGGGAAATACCCAGCATACCTTTTCCATCAATGACGATGATAACTCTCGCAAAATAAATTTTACGGCTTCAAGTTCTGACGGAGACGAAGGGACAACTCCAGTTTCTTTGACCATTCAAATCAACAGTGCGGATGCCACAAACCCTACCACAGTTGATTACTCAGTAACAGGAGGAACGGCTACTGGTGGAGGCCCAGATTATACATTAGCAGCAGGAACAGCCACGATCACTGCTACCAATACGACAACCACTTTAGATATTGTGGTTAATGAAGATGTGATTGATGAAACGAATGAGACAATTGAAATCACACTAACTAACCCTACCAATAGTAATCTGGAATCAACAAATACGGTTTATACCTACACAATTAATGACAATGATGATCCACCTGTAGTTCAGTTTACCAGTACAACTGGAAGTGGATCCGAGTCTTCGAGTCCCTCCATTGAGGTCAGTCTTTCAGGGCTTTCTGGTCAGGATGTTACGGTTGATTATACAGTAGCAGATGGAACGGCTACTGGAGGAACGATTGATTATGAATTAACGAACGGAACGGCAACCATCAGTGCTGGGGAGACAGTCACCAGTATCAATCCTGCAATTACGGATGACGCGATTATAGAAAGTGGCGAGACATTTACGGTCACATTGAGTTCTCCAAGTGGAGCAACCCTCGGATCCAATACACTACACACCTTTACTATTGGAGATAATGATTCAGAAGGATTCTCAGGACCTGGGGGAGTAGGAGATAATACGACGAATGTCATGTGGCTGAGAGCAGATGATTTATCTGCCTCACCAGTCGGCACTTGGTCTGATCAATCTGGAAATGGAAATGACGTCTCACAAGGAACCGGAGGCTTCCAGCCTACTTGGGTGGATGCTCAAATCAACGGATTACCTATTGTAAGATTTGATGGCGTTGACGATTTTCTTGATGGTCCTGCGTCCAACGCATTGATTGGAAATGCTCAGGAAGATCTTACAACTATTATTGTGTACAACACCGTTAGTACTGACAGGCAGTATATTTCGTCTCTTAAACGTACTACTGGAGCTGCTTCATTGTTGTCACTCGAAATTAACTATGACGGTACCGGGACAAATGCTGGTTATACCGGATTTCTAACCCAGGATGAAGCGAATACAGGCTTTTCAAGAGCCGTTGATGTCGGTCCATGGAATGATGACTCGCCAGTCCTAATGACAGCTTGGGTTGATGAACTCAACAGAGAATTATTCATAAACGGAACATCGGAAGCAAGTGACACGGATGGGATGTTTGATGCCAGTGGAAATACAGGCGTTTTCACACTCGGAAGCTTTGATGGTACTCAACTGGATTTCGATGGGGACATTGCTGAGTACATGATCTACACTACAGCATTGAATAGTGCTCAGCGCATCATTGTTGAAAACTATTTAGCCGCCAAATATGACCTCACGATTGCCAATGATCAATATGCACATCAGGCTGCTCATGGAAATGAAGTTGTTGGAATTGGTCGTGTGGATGCAAGTAATACACATAGCATTGCACAGTCAGGAGGCCTATTGAAAATAGGCAGTCCAAGTGGACTTGGTGATAATGAATTCCTACTGTTTGGACATGATAATGGAAGTATTAGTGCATGGTCTGGGTCAGACGTTCCTGGTTCCAGTGCTGATATTCAACGAATTGGTAGAGAATGGAGACTTGATGAAACAGGTGATGTTGGCACAGTTTCAATCGGACTAGATATTACCAGTTTACCATCATTACCAACAGGCTACTCTCAATTGATTGTCATGCTCGATGCAGATGGAGATTTTACCTCTGGAGCTACGACACATGAAATGACACTTTTGAGCGGAAATGAGTACGAAGTGAGCGGAATTGATATTACAGATAATGATTATCTGGCCTTTGGTGTCATTCGTCCAATCATCCAATTTAATGCTACGAGTAGCCAAGAATTTGAACCAAATGGACCAGCACTTATTCCTGTTGATTTGAACCTTGCTTTGTCTTCTGATGCTACTGTTGATTATACCATTACAGGAGGGACAGCAACAGGAAGTGGAACAGATTACGTACTGTCCAATGGAACGGTAACGATCACTTCTGGTAATACCAGTTCCAATATCGCCGTTACGTTGATTGACGATATTGTCTTAGAATCGAGCGAAACAATTGAACTTCTCCTGTCAAATCCTTCCTCTGGGATTACGTTAGGTTCGAACACCACTCATACATTTTCCATCAGTGATGATGACAATGCGAGAAAAATTAACTTCACTGCTTCCAGTTCCAATGGAGCTGAAGGAACAACTCCAGTTACGCTGACTGTACAAAGTACCTCTCCAAGTAGTTCAGATATCACAGTTGACTATTCGGTGACTGGTGGAACAGCAACAGGAAGTGGAACAGATTATACTCTTGCTGCTGGTACAGCGACCATTCCTGGAGACAATACTTCTACCTCAACTACTTTTGATATTGCGATTGTCGATGATTCTGAGGATGAGTTAGATGAGGACATTGAGATTACGTTGACTAATCCAATTAATGGAAATCTAGACGTTACCAATACTGTTTACACATTCACGATTACAGACGATGATGATGCACCGACTATTCAGTTCACCAACACCACTTCTTCAGAAGTTGAAAGTGTCGGGACTGCAAATATTCAAGTTGAACTATCGGCAGCCTCAAGCAATATCGTTTCGGTTACCTATACCGTTGCAGATGTTACCGCTACCGGTTCAGGAACAGACTATACGTTAGCCAGCGGAACATTGAACATATCGGCGGGAATGACCACAGCCACCATTGACCCTGTCATTATTGATGATAGTGACTTAGAATCGGCTGAGACATTTACTGTTACACTTTCAGCTCCTACAAATGCTACGCTTGGTTCAAATACGGTGAATACTTTCACTATTTCTGATAATGATGACGATGGATTTACAGGACCAGGTGGAGTTGGTAGTAGCACCAATAATGTGTTATGGGTAAGGGGAAATGATTTGAGTGCAACGCCTGTTACCACATGGGCTGATCAATCCGGAAACGGAAATGATATTAGCCAGGGTACAGCGATGAATCAGCCAGCTTATATAGCAAGTGGTTTGAATAGTTTACCGGTAGTACGGTTTGATGGTGCAGATGATTTACTCATTGGTCCAGCAACAAATGCGCTGATTGGAGGCAATATTGAAGACATCACTTTGGTGACGGTCTATCAAACTTCATCATCACAGAGAGGATATTTGTCTTCATTAAAACGAGATGGTGCCAATAGTACATTGGTCTCTATCGATATTAATTCCAATGCTGGCACAGCGACTGGTGGATATGCCGGATTTTTAGCAAGGAATGATGCAAATTCTGCACACACATATATTACCGACAATACCAATACCTGGAATGACGGAAATGGACATATCCTGATTGTTCACATTGATAATGCCAATCGGGAATTATTCATTGATGGCACCTCATATGGCAGTAACACAGATGGTATGCAAAGTGTTTCTACAAATACCGGAACATTTACACTAGGAGCTCAAGGGGTCGGTACGACTTTATATAATGGAGATGTTGCTGAATATTCTATTTGGACAAGTGCACTTAACGCAGCTGAATTAATCATCGTTGAGAATTATTTGTCTGCGAAATACGCGATTACAATCGCCAACGACCGATATAACGAAGGGTCTTATCCAAATGAGGTTGCAGGAATCGGAAGCGAGGGAGCTTCAGATGAAAATAACACAGCTCAATCAGGTGGTATTTTAGGAATGAGGAACTCAAGCAGTTTGGATGCAACGGACTACCTTCTGTTTGGGCATGACAATGGAAGCATTGCTGCCTGGTCTGCATCAGATGTTCCTAACGCTGCATACCAACGGTTAACCAGAGAATGGTTACTCGATGAGACTGGAGATGTTGGAACTGTAACACTCACTGTTGACATTACTTCGTTCCCAGCATTACCATCAGGGTTTGATAATTATGTAGTGCTTGTGGATAACGACACAGATGGAGATTTCACAACTGGATCACCTACTGCCTACCCGTTGACTCAAGAAAGTGGCAATTCTTACTTCGTGGATTTGGTTGGAGTTGCGGATAATAATAGGGTCGCTTTAGGAGTTGTTCAAAATGTTTCAACTCAAAATGGACCATTCAACAACACGTCTACTTGGCTTTCTGGTGTAGTCCCTGGCTCTGGAGATGCGGTTATGATTGCCAATGGTGATAACGTTTCAGTTACTGCAGATCAAACCATTGGATCAATCACGATTGAAAATGGAGGAATCTTAACTCTAGGTTCGAGCACACTTACTATTGATAATGGGGACTTTACTGTCGATCCTGGAGGCACGTTTGATGATGGAACCGGAACAGTGGATTTTGCAGCTTCTGGAGCTCAATGTGTAGGTGGAACAACATATTATAACCTGACGCTGAGTGGTACTGGCACCAAAACACTTTGTGGAAATATTGATGTAGATAATGATCTATTTATTGCCAACGCTGGCGTTACACTTGATGTGGACGGAGCAATGGATTATAGCATTAACATCGCTGGAGATTGGAATAACGATGGAACTTTCACTAGTCAAGGTGGAACAGTAATCTTTGATGGAACTGGCGCTCAGCAAGTTTCAACAGGCGGCGCACAGACGTTTAATAATCTGACCATCAACAAATCAGCCAGTACGGACCTGACAATTAATGCAGCAGCTACAGTGAATGGAACGCTGACTATGACCCAAGGAAATATAATTCTAGGTTCCAATAATCTTACTTTGGGAACTTCGGGTGCTGTTTCAGGTGGTGGAACAGGTACATACATTCAAGCGGATGGGGTAGGATCTGTTGTAAAATCTTACTCGGCTGTTCCTGCTGCAGCTGTCACATTCCCTATCGGAGATAATGATGAATACTCACCATTTACGTTGACTTTACAAGGAGGCACGTTGGCATCCGCCAGTATCTCGATAAACTTAAGAGATGCTAAAAATGGGAATCTACCAGCAGGTGTAGATGATTTCATAACAAGATTTTACAATGTGGTACCTTCGGGTATATCTGGATCCATCGATTATGATATCAGTTTCACCTATGTGGATGCAGATGTTTCTGGAAATGAATCAAATTATGCGGGGGCCAAATACAGTGCTGCTACATGGGAAAGTGGAGGATCTGTAAATACCGGATCAAATACGATTACATGGACAGGTATCACTTCATTTAGTGAAATCACCGCTTCAGAAGACCCTAATAATCCGCTACCAGTAGAGTTGCTCTATGTGAGAGCAAGTGAAGTTGAAAAAGATGTTTTAATAGAATGGGCTACTGCAACGGAACTTAACAATGATTTCTTTACTGTACAACGAACGGCTGATTTTGAGAGCTTTGAAGATATCGCCACGATTGATGGTGCCGGAAATTCTAGTAGTGTTCTAACGTATTCACATACCGATCATTCTCCATATCCTGGTATCTCATATTACCGAATTAAGCAAACGGATTTTGATGGGACAGTTTCTTTTAGTCCTACGGTTAGAGTTGAATTGGATTTCTTTAGTACGGATGAACCTCAATTTTCAATCTACCCGGTTCCTTCCAAACTTGAAGATGGGGTCTCATTGGAGATGAACAATTTAACACCTGGGTCACAAATCAAAATATGGCTTAATTCTTTGGATGGAAAAGATGTCTTCCGAAAAGAAGTCTTTGTGGGAACAGATGGAAGGATCGAGGAGCAAATCTTGCTTCCTGCGTACTCCATCAGGGGTCAATACATTCTTTCTATCTCTTATGATGGAAAAACTACGCATCATCGGGTGCTTTTTAGATAAAAAAAGAACTAGAGGCCGCAAGTAGCTTAGCATTATTGGCGTCTAAATACATAACTTAACTTCAAACTAATTAACTAACCAACGAGCAATGGAAAACAAGCTTAACTTCCTTTCAATATTAGTTGCCGCAGCGCTTTTACTATTTGCAAGTTGCAATGGGGATGAAACCCCTGATGCAGAAAATTCGGCTCCTACAGTCGCCAATTCAATTGCAAATGTCAACCTTGATGCAGGATTTGGCACGAACTCTATTAATGTTTCTAATGTCTTTACCGATGCTGATAATGATCAACTTACGATTACAGCATCCAGTAGCAATGAAAATGTTGTCACGGTAGCCGTTAATGGAAACAATCTTACCATCACGGAAGTAGGAGCTGGTTCTGCGACAATTACCGTAACGGCAAATGATGGGAATGAGGGAACAGTGAGTACAACTTTTACGGTTACTGTAAATGCTACACCGATGAATGGTATTCCAAGTGTTGCTAATGCTATTGCAGATCAAGAGCTTTCTGAAGGTTTCGGCAGCATCCAAATCAATATTGCCAATGTTTTTACAGATCCTGATGGAGATGTATTGACGTATTCGGCTACAAGCGGGGACGAGGGGGTAGTAACTGTCAGCTTGAATGGCACCATTTTGACCATTACGGAAGTTGGAATTGGAACTTCCAATATTACTATTATTGCTGAAGATGGAAATGGTGGATCTGTCGTTGAGAATTTTGATGTCACCGTTTCCAGCACAACAGGTGCTGCAACCATTACATTTGGCAGTAATGGAGGTACTAGTATTGATATTAACAGCTGGTCTCCATTGACATCTGTAGATGGTTATGTGCTGGTAATCAGTGACAATAGCGATATTGCTGATCGTACGAACGGCGAAGAACCCTTGTTCAGCACGACATATGTTGGTACTGGAGAACAAGTAATTTATAAAGGGACTTCCATTGAAACGCTCGAAATAACCTTACTTCAAGATCAGACAACTTATTATTTCAAGGTTTTCCCTTATATAGGAAATTTTGTTTTCGACAATTCTCGAGAAGAACAAGAATCGATGACCACAAGTTGTTCAACTACAAGCACAACCGAAAGTGAGGTTTGCTTTGAGATTAATGGTGATTTAAGGATCATTTCATCAAATCAATTAGCTGATCATCCTACAGGGAATTTCCCTAATGCTGATCCTACAGCTATTCAGGTTACACGAGAACTGGATCTAACTCCAGCTTTGACAGGAAACATTATTTATGTCTTTGACGAAACCGGTCCGCCAACTCCATCGAATGATAACTTCTGGCAATTTGGTATTGCTACGAATGGTGTAGAATTCCATCCAATGGGACTTAAACCCTGGACCAACCCAGACGATGGAGAAGAAAATTGGGCATGGCAAGCTAAAGTTGCATTTGAAGGCGAAACAGATGTGGATCAATATGGGGCTCATGTCACTTCACAGGGAAATTACCATTATCACGGAGACATTACTGGCCTAGCCGACGAAGATGGAAGCAGGCATTCATTGCTTTATGGATTTGCGGGTGATGGTTTCCCAATCTATTACAAGTTTGGATATACTATTTCAGATGATCCTTCAAGTGCTATCAAAGAGTTAAAATCAAGTTATAAACTGAAATCTGGTTCAAGAACCGGAACAGGAACTGCTGGAAAAGATTATCCGGATGGAACGCACGATGGAACCTATATCCAAGATTATGAATACGAGGAGGGGCTCGGAGATCTGGATGAATGCAATGGCAGATCAGGAATAACTCCGGAATTTCCCGATGGCACGTATTATTATGTGATCACGACTGATTTTCCAGTGACGCCAAATTGCTTCAAAGGAACTCCAGATGATGACTGGAAGATTGGAAAGTAGTCCTCTCAGTACTTATTGATGACATTTACGATGCAGCAGGCGGCAAAGCCTGCTGTTTCTGTTCTTAGGGTATTATTTCCAAGTGAAATAGGAGTAAATCCTTTTTCCATTGCAAGGTTCAATTCTTGTTCGCTGAAATCCCCTTCTGGACCAATTAGTATGCAGATCTTATTGGAGTTGTTTGTGGCATCTCCAAAATAAGGATGTGAGGGTTTTACGTGTGCAATGAAGTTTTGATCAGCTGTTGTTTGATCTATGAATTTATTGAAATCCATCATTTCGTTGATTTGGAGCTTAAATGGATTTCCTGACTGTTTCATTGCACTGATGGTCTTCTTCTCAAGCCGATCTGTTCTAAGATGCTTTCTTTCGGAATGCTGAGTTTGGATGAAAGACAATTCATCAACACCGATTTCGCCTAGTTTCTCGACCATCCATTCCATTCTATCTGCATTTTTTGTGGGAGCAATGGCCAAATGAGTGTAAAATTTCTTCCTTGGTTCAATTTCGGACTCAATAATTTCAAATGAACATGATTTCTTAGATACCTCGTTCAATTTTGCACGGTGTTTACCACCGTTTCCGTCAAAAATTAGTATTTCATCACCTGAATTATGCCGTAAAACTTGTGTGCAATGCCTGGATTCTTCCTCTGAAAGCACTTTTACACCCTCCTTTATTCTTTTTTCGTAAAAAACAGCCATTTTAATTATCAATTAACCCTGATAAATCAAATTTTACGTCATTTATCTATCAAGTAGATAAAAAATGAACCAGTATTACAAAAAATTCCGTAATTCATCTATTTTTGAGTTTATAAACACACCTTGAAACTTAAAACCATGGCTCATTTACGATTTAACGCACTCAATTTAGTTCAAAACAGAAAGAAGGTGGACATTCAGGCCCCTTCGAAACGGATTTCCGATTACTTTGGAGAAATGGCATTTGGCCAGGAACAAATGCGGTCAACGCTATCTCCTGAAGTATACAAACGAATTGCTGATGCCATAAAGAATAGAAAGAAAATTGACCTTGATACGGCTGACGCTGTAGCAGCCGCCGTTAAAAACTGGGCTTTGGAAAGGGGAGTTACACACTACACGCACTGGTTTCAGCCGCTTACGGGTGCAACCGCCGAGAAACATGATTCATTTTTTGATCCACATAAAGGACTGGAAAATTTCAGAGCCGAAGCGCTTGTTCAGCAAGAACCCGATGCTTCCTCATTTCCAAATGGAGGAATTCGAAGCACGTTTGAAGCAAGAGGATACACAGCATGGGACCCGGGATCACCGATATTTATTTACGGAAAGACTTTGTGTATCCCTACTGTCTTTGTAGCGTTCACTGGAGAAGCGCTGGATTATAAAGCACCACTATTAAAATCGATTGATGCGGTCGATAAGGCTGCAGTGAAAGTTTGCAAATTATTTGATCGAAACATCAGCAAAGTGAATGCTTCGCTGGGTTGGGAACAGGAGTACTTTTTGGTGGATAAAGCCTTGTATGCTGCCAGGCCAGATTTGGTCATGGGTGGAAGAACAGTTTTTGGACACAATCCCGCAAGAGGACAGCAATTAGATGATCACTATTTTGGATCAATCCCAACACGGATTTATGATTACATGAAAGATTATGAGATTGAAGCTCATAAGCTTGGAATTCCGCTCATGACTCGTCATAATGAAGTAGCACCAGCACAATATGAAGCAGCACCAATGTATGGTCCGGTAAATGAAGCTACAGACCAAAATCAGCTGCTAAAGGATGTGATGGATAAGGTGGCGAATAAACATGGACTCAAGGTTTTGTTCCATGAAAAACCATTTGCTGGTCTTAATGGAAGTGGAAAGCACAATAACTGGTCGCTAGTCACGGATACTGGAGTGAACCTTTTTCAACCAAGCAGTAGCGCTAGGGATAACCTGCTTTTCTTGACCTTTTTTGTTACAACGATTAAGGCGGTCTATGAGCATGCAGATATGTTGCGGGCAAGCATTGCTTCAGCAGGTAACGATCACAGATTAGGTGCGAATGAAGCTCCTCCGGCAATCATTTCAGTATTTATAGGCTCGACGTTATCTGATGTATTGGATCAGTTGGAAAAATCTGGAGATATCATGGTCGAGAAAGGTGATAACCTGTACATGAAATTGGGAATTGATCAAATCCCGGAAATCATTCTGGACAACACAGACAGAAACCGAACATCACCGTTTGCTTTTACTGGAAATAAATTCGAGTTCAGGGCAGTTGGCTCGGACACCAATGTTTCTTTCCCAATGACCGTTTTGAATCTGATTGTAGCTGAGCAATTAACCGACTTTTATAGTAAGGTTTCAAAGTTGATTGATGGTGGAAAGGACAGAAGATTAGCTGTCATTGACGTGTTGCGGGATTACATAAAATCTTCCAAGAAGGTTCGATTCGAAGGTGATGGGTATTCTGAGGAATGGGTGAAAGAAGCAGAGAAAAGAGGTCTTTCAAATGTAAAGGATACTCCAAGAGCACTTGACTTTTCAGTAAGTGACAAAGCTGTGAAGTTGTATGAGAAACATAAAGTACTTACGAAAGTAGAGATTGATGCCAGACACGAAATAAAGCTTGAAAACTACATCATGAAGGTTCAGATAGAATCAAGAGTGATGGCAGATATTGGACAAAATCATATCATTCCAACAGCTACAAAGTATCAAACCAAATTGATAGAGAATGCCAAAGGACTTGTTGAATTAGGGATTGATGCTAGCGAAATCAAGAAAACAATTGAGGAAGTTTCTGGCTACATCAATACGGTGAGAAAACTCTCCAATGAAATGACAGAAGAGAGAAAACGAATTAACAAAATTGAAGATACCAGGGATCGGGCAATTGAGTACTGTGATAACATCAGGAACAAGTACTTTGATGACCTTCGCTATGCCGTTGACAAGCTAGAATTGTTAGTTGATGATGAAGATTGGCCGTTGGTGAAGTATCGAGAATTGTTGTTCTTGAGGTAGCAATCACGCGCTAATAAAAAAGTCATTCTGAACTTGTTTCAGAATCTTCCACATGTCTTAGGAAGATTCCGAAATAAATTCGGAATGACTTATTATTTGAAATTCGCTACTCGTACTTCAGATTCTTGGAAGGATTACTTGTCGATGCTTTATACGCGTGATATCCGGTTGTTAGTATAACTAGTATTACAACTACAACCAGAACAATTGCGAATACAAAGAATCCAATGGTAATGTGGTATTCAAAATTGTCCAGCCACCTGTTCATCAGATTGTAGCTGATCCAGAATGCCGGAAGTGCTCCAATCAAAACCAGCCATACAAAATCTCTTACAAGCAGTCTGACTAGGCCATTTACACTCGCACCGAGTACTTTTCTGATACTGATCTCCTTGGTTCGTTGCTCCGCTGTGAAAGATGCTAGTCCCAATAATCCAAGGCCAGAAATTATGATCATCATCAATGAGAAGCCGAGAAAAAGCTGACCTCTGAGTTGGTCTTCCTCATATTGTTCAATAAAATTTTGATCCAAAAGTGTGTATTCAAGCGGAATGTTTGGGAACAGTTCTTCCCAAGAAGAATTGACGTGAGCGATTCCCTGTTCAAAGTCTCCTTCTATTTTAACAAGGGCTTGAGAGTTACTCAAATTTGGAATGAATAATAGCGCTTCAATGGGATTGTACATTGACTGTTGATGAAAATTCTTAACGACACCAACCACCTTGTGGAAAACAGTGCTATCCTGATCAAATTGAAACCTTTTGCCAACTGGCTCATCCCATCCCATTCTATCGACCATAGCCTCATTGATCAAAACTGCAGTTGCCGTATCACTTGCGAAATTTGGTGATATATCCCGACCAGCTACTATTTCAACATCCAATGTGTTGAAAAAGTCATAATCTATATTGTATGAATCAACACCATAAGTTTCCATGACTCCCTCATTTGTTTCAACACTCATTATGTTTTTACCATAACCAAAACCTGGCGCAGTGCTGGAAGTAGCAGCTTTAGTAACGATTGGACTTTCCAATAATTTGCTTTGGAGAACAGGCCACCGATCTCTTACATTTCTATTCATGCTAAAATTCACCACTTGCTCTTTGTCAAAGCCAAGATCAGCGTTCCTTACAAATTGCATTTGCTGGTAAATGATTACGGTACCTGCTAGCATGAAAATTGAAATCGCAAATTGGAGCCCTACCAGGATTCTTCTGAGCCAAACGTTTCCGGTTCTCTTAGTACCACCACCTTTGATGGCATTAACAGGACTAAAGGCCGACAGGTAAAACGCAGGGTAAGATCCGCCTAAAATTCCTGTTACCACTAGAATCCCAATGCACGCCAGAAGTATTTCTGTTGATAAAAGATCAGTTAAGAGTAGATTTGTTCCGACCAGGTTATTGACAGCTGGAACGGCTAATAAGAGTATTGTGATGCTTAAAACAAAAGAAACCAAAGTAATAAGCACGGATTCAACTATGAACTGTCTAACGAGAGAGTTACGTTGAGCTCCCATCACTTTTCTCAATCCAACTTCTAAAGATCTTCTCATTGACCTAGCGGTAGCCAGGTTCATGTAATTAATACACGCAATAACTATTAAGAAAACTGCGACTGCCAGAAAAATATAGATGTAGTCAATGTTTCCAGTGGCCGTAGGTTCCCCTTCGAAGGTAGATAACAGATGAATGTCTTGGATGCTTATAAGCTCATATTTGATCTTGATGTCAAACTGGTCAAATATGGTGGCAACATATTTTTCCATGATATCCGTGTTCAATTTGTCTGTAACGACCTTTGTATCCACATTTTCATTCAGCACCACATAGGTATAAAGTCCAAAACCACCCCAGTTTTGTGAGTTATAAAAGTTCTGGTTTGTTGAAAACGAAACCAGCGCATCAGCAATCAGATGAGAGTTATCGGGCATATCTTCATAAACACCGGTTACTTCATAGCTAAACCTATCTGTTTCAAGGAGTTGTCCCATTGGGTTTTCGCCTTTGAATATTTGATCAGCAAATGATTTACTCAATACAATTGAGTTGGGGGCGTTCAGAGCTGCAGCCTTGTCTCCTTGTAAAAAATCAAAAGTGAAAACTTTGAAGACTGTTGAATCAACCAGGTAAAGGTTTTCAGCAAAGTAGTTAATGTCATTCAAGCGTAATCGGGTGTTTCCACCTCCTGCAAATCGGGTATATTGTTCAACTTCTGAAAATTCTTCTTTGACTGTACGTCCTAATGGTGCCTGACTTGTTGCCCAACGAAATGCATTGTCGGGTTCGGTGATATCAGCTGAAATTCTGTAAATGTTTTTTCCATTCACATGATACTTATCAAAACTGAGTTCATGATTGAGGTAAAGCGTGATCAAAAGTGCGGATACGATACCTATGGTCAGTCCGAAAATATTGAGAAAAGCGTACGCTGGTTGGCGTTTTAGGTGACGAATCGCCACCAGAAAGTAATTCTTGAGCACGTTATTTTGAGTTTGACTAGCAGAAAATTATGTAATTGATTTGCTAGAACATGAACGCTTTATCACAATTATGGTTTTTTAACACAAATGCCTGATTTGCATTTACCTGGAAATATGAATAACCTTTATTGAAAAGGGTTATTTTTGAGGCCTAATACTGAAAAATGGACTATAACACGCAGAGAGCTCATCTGAAGCTAAGGGAATACGGGAGAAACGTTCAGAATCTTGTCGAGCACCTTAAAACCATCGAGAATAAGGAAGAAAGAAATAGGAAAGCAGCCACACTTGTAGAGCTGATGAAGTCGATTAATCCTGATTTAAATAAGGATTCAAGTGATTACGATCAAAAGGTGTGGGATGATCTCTATATCATTTCAAATTTCGAATTAGACTTTGAAGGGCCATTTGAAAAACCTAAACCAGAGATCCTGGATAAAAAACCAGATCGAGTTGGATACAGTACCAACCAAATAAAGTACAAGCACTATGGTCGTGGTGTTGAAATGTTGATCGAACAGGCCGTGGCAATGGAAGATCCAAAAGAAAAAGAAGGTGCTGTTGTAGCGATCGGACGTTTGATGAAATCATTTTATCTAACCTGGAATAAGGATGCCATCGAGGATGAACAAGTTTTGAAGAACATCAAACAACTTTCTAAGGATCAACTGGACATAAATCTCGAGACGGTAAAGGAACTAGGCCTGTTTGACTCTGATAAAAAACCTGCTAGTCGCAATTTCAGAAGCAACAGTAAAGGAGGTGGTCGTCGAAATCAAGGGAAAGGTAGACGTCAAGGTGGAAAAAACGGCGGACAAAACCGAAGAAGACACAATTAGTAGAATGGTTGAATAGTTGATTAGTAAATTCCATTCTTTATTTTTCTTCTACTAATTAACGATTCACTAATCCTCTAATTCACCAAACTAAAAAAATGTCATCTTTCAAAGTAGAAGGTGGAACCAGATTAAGTGGGGAGATCATTCCTCAAGGTGCTAAAAACGAAGCACTTCAGATTATTTCTGCTGTTTTACTTACAGACCAGGAAGTTATCATTCACAAGATCCCGCAGATTCGGGACGTCCTAAAACTTATAGAACTACTTGGAGACCTTGGAGTTGAGACTCAAGACCTTGGGAATGAGTCGTATTCATTCAAAGCCACGAATGTAAACCTGGACTTTCTGGAGACAGATGATTTCAAAAATAAAGCAGCTCAACTGAGGGGATCGATCATGATCCTGGGGCCTTTGCTCGGAAGATTCGGTACGGCAAAAATGCCTAGTCCTGGTGGAGATAAGATTGGCAGAAGAAGAGTAGATACACATTTTGTAGGTTTTCAAAAGCTTGGAGCAAAGTTCAATTACGATGCTAATTCATCCTTTTATTCTGTGGATGGCTCGAGTCTTAAAGGAGTTTACATGCATCTGGATGAAGCCTCAGTTACTGGTACCGCCAATATCATCATGGCTGCAGTTTTGGCTTCTGGAGAAACAACCATTTACAATGCCGCTTGTGAACCATACATTCAGCAGTTATGTAAAATGCTCACAAGAATGGGGGCTAGAATTGATGGTATAGGCTCTAATTTGTTAAGAATTCAAGGCGTTGATTCGTTATCTGGCACGGAGCACACGTTACTTCCTGACATGATTGAAGTAGGGAGCTTCATCGGATTAGCTGCAATGACTCAATCCGATATCACCATAAAAAATGCCCAGATTGATCGGCTGGGAATCATTCCGGATACCTTCAGACGATTGGGGATTGAGATGGAGTTCAAAGGTGATGACATTCACGTGCCTTCACAATCGAATTACGAAATTGAAACATTCATTGATGGTTCCATTCTTACCATTGCGGATGCTATTTGGCCAGGTTTGACTCCTGACCTTTTGAGTGTGATTTTGGTAACAGCTACTCAGGCCAAAGGCACAGTTCTCATTCACCAGAAAATGTTTGAAAGTCGGTTGTTTTTTGTTGATAAACTTATCGACATGGGAGCTCAAATTATTTTGTGTGATCCACACCGAGCGACAGTGATTGGTTTAAATCGCGAGCATTCGTTGAGAGGAATTACTATGACATCACCAGATATTAGAGCGGGAGTTTCACTACTTATTGCTGCACTTTCTGCTAATGGTGTAAGTGAGATCCATAACATCGAACAGATTGATCGTGGATATCAATTCATAGATCAGCGGCTCAACGCTTTAGGAGCAAAGATTGAGCGGATCGATTAGTCGAACTTTTACCTATTCAAAAAACAACTGTATCCGTCTGACATCATCGACCGTGGCTATGCTATATCTTCTTAACTGTGTTAGATCAAAAAATCTTTCATCCAGTCTGAGCATGCTCTCACCAATGAATTCATACTCATTTTGAAAGTAAAGTGCTCCTGCACACCCAAAACTTTGTGAGCATTGCTCGATAATATTCACACTATTTTCATTCATTATTCTCTGAAGCACAGTAGTAATTGAATCGGGAGTGACTGAATCATCATCGCTGCAGCCAGAAAACAAGAGAAAGGCGGGTAACAAATAGATTAAGAAGTGTTTCTTTTTCATCATCATAAAATAGCTAAGTACTAAAATCGGAAACTGATTCCATTGTAACGAGGTTTTTGAATCAAATTCATTTATGAATTGTATAAACCCCTTTTATTACAGAAAACTTATTCTGCCTTTGTGTCTTTCTGGGGTTTAGTCAATTCTCAAAAATTTCTATGCAATTCCCAGAACACGTTTCCTTTGCCAAAACGAGTTTGGATTTGAGCTGCTTCAATTCTATGATTTTCTTTTCGATAGCTAGAATTTTTGGATCTATAACTTTTGAAACATTGTCACAGTTGACATCATCAATGCTGATCAACAACAAAAGTTCTCTCACTTCATCTAATGAAAATCCGAACGATTTCATTTGTCTGATTAGGATTAAACGTTGAACTATTTCTGCACCATAATTCCGGTAGTTGTTTTTTGTCCTAGACGTTTTATCAAGCTTAATCAATCCGATTTTTTCGTACCATCTAATGGTGTCTCTTGAAAAACCAGTTTGGTTGGAGACTTCACTTATCAACATAAATGTAAATTTTTTGAAACATTGGAGTTGACTCCAATTCGTATGTTAAGATAAACAAAGAAAAAATGAAAAAATACGGATTTTCAGCCTTGATCATTGGTATAACCTTGAATATGATTCAAGCCCAAAATCTGAATTCTAACCAAACAAATCTTATGGACTCAACTCTCAATTCTCCTTTATTAGTATGTAAGCTATCTGGTCCTGAATTTCAAAAAAGAAAGAGTGATCTGCAGGAAGAGATCTTTGCCAATGTGATGCAACACGAAGAGTTACCAATGGGATATCTCTTCCATTTTGAGGACAAAGATGACTTTTTGGAGAAGCTTATGGGTTACATTTTAGCTGAAGTCGAATGTTGTCCCTTTTTCCAATTTGATTTGAAGATAAGGCCTGATAAAGAAGGAATTGAGCTAAAAATGACTGGGACAAGTGGCGCGAAAAAAATCATTGAAGAATTGGTCAGAAGTAACTAGAATCTTTCATTTAGAATTGCAAGCTATTCTTTTACAAAACTACTATTGATTAATTCCAGTGCTTTTAACACTTCAGCATTCCGATCAAAGTTGAATGCTTTGTAGTCTTTCCAATTCATTGGATAATCTGGCTTTAAGGTTTTACCCATTTCTGGGTCGTTTTTGAAAAGAATTTGTTTAGCATTCGAAATGCTTCCTTTGAGTTGCGATTCAGTTAACACAATAGGAGTGGTTTCCATAAATGAATTACCTGCCTGGCGAGAAGCTACACCAACAATGTGTGCTTTTCCCAATTTTCTCAAAAAGTAAGTGAAATGATAAGCGGCACTAAAAGTGGTAGGAGAGGTTAGTACCAAAATGGTTGGTTCGAATCCTTCAGCTTGAAAATCTTTGACGAAGGCTTTACCAAATCCTGCATATCCATTTTTTACTTGAGCCATTCTTTCGGCGAAAGGAAGTTCCAGATCAAGGCCACCTAACCTTCCAAATGAGTACTGAAAAGACGCATTTGAAGAATCATTACCACTAATTCGTTTGATGTATTGCGCTTCAAAATCGAAGTTTAGAAACTTTTCACCATGGATCATGTAAAGAAGTGGGTCTATAATTGGCGTCCATCCACCGGAATTGTTTCTGAGATCAATAATCAAGTACTCTGATTTTTCTTTTAGCATAGCACTTGCCAATTGGCTGAATTCTTCATAAAGCACAGGTACCAGTTGAATTGCTTGTGAAGGATCTTTGGGTCGGGACTTATTCAAAAAGCTGTAGGCCCAACCTAGAAAATTTCCTACTGATTCAGGGGTTGTTTGGTAGGCTTCTTCCAACACTTCTCGGCTCAAAACACTATTCCATGATAAATAACCGACTTTCGTCTGCTCTCCAAGTATATCCCAATCTAGAAGCCCATTACTCTTTTCAATGTTCAGCTTAGATTCCCTCGTAATTATCATTGGATTGTTTTCATATTTAACATCCAAAGTGTGAGTCTCATCCTGGTCCTCAAGGACAAATGTTAATTGTTCGGATGGTTCTAACAGGAGTTTGGAAGAAGCTCTCGATCTTAATGTTCTTATAAGGTTGAAATAGGACCCGGAAATATTCTCGGACGGATACAGTTCATTTGTTTTTTTGACCAAATCTGCAAGTGGTACATCGTTGATAGATAAAACTCTTTTACCAATATGATCGGCATAGAGACTTGATGCATTTTGAATAAACAGCTGATTGTTGGAAGCCTTAAGATCAAGTGGAAGTTTTTCCCTTTGTTCCTCTGAATTCTTGGGATAGCTAATAAATGTATGGCCATCGCCAAGTATTGATAAGAATTTATTCAATCGGAGCGCTAATTCAAATTCACTCGAGACACGTTCAATTTGTTTTTCGAAATCTTGTTTTTTCCTATAAAACTCAATTTGTCCGCCATAGTTAGAATATGGATCGGGATGTACTGTTACTAACTTTTGGACTAATTCATCAAAATCAGCCAAATAGGGATTTTGGTTGTCCTGGCCACTAACCTCAATTGCGATTGACAACAAGATTATAAAGAATGAAAGGGTCTTTCTGAAAGCGCATTGATAAATTTTACAGCTTGAAAAAGTGCTCGCAATCATATTCGTTTGTAACCTAATTTGATTAAAACTAAGTCAGCAAGAATTGACATTAACTGTCAAATGTCATCTCTTCCTATATTTTAACAACTTTCCCTTTTCGATAAAGTAAGAATGAAAAGAACCAAATGATTCCTGTGAACACGAGTGCAAAAAGGAAGCTTCCGAGATAGTTGCCAAAAACCGGTTGGAAAAAGCCTTTATAAGCAAGACCATATAGATTTCCATTTTCGAATCTGAAAATGTAGAGAAATACCTTTACCAAAAGGATGGAAAAAACAAAGCTTACTAGTGGGTTGAGACCAAATACTCTGAAAGGATGTGTCCACTTTTTGATTCCAGTAATATCAATCAGCCAAATTAAGAAGGCGAGAAAAAGCCCGAGAATCCCACAGGTGTACAAAACGTATGAACCTGTCCATAGTGGCTTATTAATGGGGTAGTATGGACTCCATAACGTACCTACAAGAAGCATGGTCACGGAATAGAGAATCAGTTTTCTCACCATGGAAAGATTGGCTTCATTCCCTAAAATGAGTTTTTTGGCTATCAAGAAACCGATCATGATATGTGCTCCACTGCTCAGCGTTCCCAACAGGCCTTCAGGATCGAAACGAATTCCAAATCCTTTATAGATGTGAGATTCACTGAAAAAGTAAAGGTCAATTGGCCCACTTATGTTTCCTTCCAAAGAGTAAGGATCAGCTCCACCAAAGAATAGCAATATCCACCAATGAAGGATCAGAAATGCCAGAGCAGCGATGTGAATAAGATGGTTTTTTCTAAAAAAAGAAATCGCTAAGCCAGCCAATAAATAGGCTAAAGCGATTCGTTGCAAAACACCAAAAATTCTGAGGTTGGAAATGTGCTTGTAGTAGAATGGAAACCAATTGAGCAATAAACCAATCAAGAAGATGAGCGCTGCACGCCTCAGGATTTTCAACAAAAGATCTTTCGATACGGACGATTCTTCAAGAGAACTTTTTAGGGAAAATGCCATAGATAGTCCAATGACGAAGAGGAAACTTGGAAAAACCAAATCCGTTGGAGTAGCTCCGTGCCACTTTGCATGTTTTAATGGCGCCCAAACGTAAGCCCAAGATCCAGGGGTGTTAACGATAATCATTAAAAAAATGGTCATTCCACGAAGTACATCGATGGAAAGCATTCGTTCTTTCATGGCATGTTCTTGGTTGAGTATTATGTGAATGTACAAAAGGTACCTTTAATTCACTTTTTGAAAAAAGAGAGCTTTGAGTAACTGTTGATCAAATACAGAGTATGACCTTCAACAACCGTTCAAGTAAAATAGCTTGGGCTTAACAAGTTCTGAATCTATTTTGATATATCAAATAAAGGTCTAAGGTCATGCTCAAAAACTACATTATAAGTGCATTTCGCAGCACTGTCAAAAACAAGCTACATTCTTCCTTAAATATTTTCGGGTTGGCAACAGGAATGGCGGGTGCATTGCTCATTCTTCAATATGTCACTTTTGAAACCAGCTACAATGATTTCCATGAAAACAGAGATGACATTTATCGAATCAGTTATTCCAAGGAAAAAGGAGGTGTAGAGTCATTCAATACAGTATTGACGTATTCGGGTGTTGGACCTTTAATGGTGGAACAATTTCCAGAGGTGATTGATTACGTTCGAATGCGTCCGGCAAGTTTGATCACCTCCAGGGCGCTTATCAGATATGAGGATAACTTCTTTGAGGAAGAAGATGTTTACTTCGCAGATCCTTCTTTTTTCGAGATTTTTACCTATGATTTATTGGAAGGTGATCCAGGTACGGCACTTAATGATCAGTTCACGGCAGTTATCACTGAAAGTATGGCCAAGAAATACTTTGGTGATGAAAGCCCAATTGGAAAAACAATAAGAAAGGGAAGGGATGAGAATTACATGATTACAGGAGTGATGAAAGATACTCCGCCAAATTCCCACATGCAGATCAATCTTTTGCTGTCCCATTCGACGCTTTCAGTGATTATGCCTAGCTATTGGTCTGAGGACAACCTCCAGGTTTTTCATGGGCACCTATTCATTCGAACCACACCAGGAACCGAACCAGATCTTTTACGTGCAAAATTTCCTGATTTTGTCATGGAGTTTGTTGGTGGAAGAAGGTTGGCTGAGCAGGATGTGGTATTGAAGTTTGGGATGATTTCGCTGAATGACATTCATCTTCATTCACATATTGAGCATGAGGCTGAAATCAATGGAGATGCCCAGATTGTGGATTACATGTCCATTGTCGGATTCCTGATCCTTTTGATTGCTTTGGTAAATTATGTCAATCTGGCCACAGCTCGGGCGATGGAGCGGGCAAAAGAAATTGGAGTTCGAAAAGTTATTGGTGCCAATAAGTCACGGCTGATTTCGCAGTACATGACCGAATCATTTGTTGTTAATTTCTTCGCCATTGCTTTTAGCCTTGCGATTGTTTTACTCGTCCAACCTTTTCTAGATGATTTGGGGGCCACTAAACTTCAAAATGTCAATGTTTTTGTACAGCCCTGGTTTTGGTTGGCTGTTTTAATCATTTGGGCTGCTTCATCCTTATTGAGCGGATTTTACCCAGCAATGGTACTTTCTTCCTATCATCCGGTTTCTGTTTTGAAAGGAAAATTGGCTACTAATCGTAAAGGAATTTTCCTGAGAAAAGGCTTGGTGATTTTTCAATTTGCAAGTTCTGTATGTTTGATCATTGGCACGATCATCATCTACACACAAATCACCTATATGAGAAATCAACAGCTTGGAATGAGCATAGATGATAAGCTGGTCTTGAAAGGGCCGATGGTTTCGGATTCCACTTATAACTCAAAATACAACGCTTTCAAAAACTCACTGCTACAGTTACCAGCAATTAAAGGGGTGACTGCTACACAAAGTATTCCGGGAAAAGAGTATAACTCAGCAACCTGGTTTACGCGAGTTGACAACCCTGAAGCGGATAGAAAGTTCTGCTACATTAATTCGTTTGATAATGATTTTGCTGTGAACTATGAGATGGAATTTGCTGCTGGACGAAACTTCAATGATACCGATCAAGGCGTAATAATGATCAATGAAGCAGCCGCTGAGCTTTTCGAATTTGACAGTGCAGAGCATGCCATCGGAAAGTCCATCACTTCCGGAGATCCGAGTAATCCTGAATCAAGAAAATGGCGAATTGCCGGTGTATTAAAAAATTTCAATCAGCAGTCGCTTAAGAATGATTTCAGCCCGGTGATCATGTTCAGAAATGAAAACGCTTCAAATTTCTATTCCATCCAACTAAACACAATTGGTATGGGAATGAGCGAACTTTCCAATACCATAGACTTGGTGAGAAATCAATGGTTTAATTTCTTCCCGGGAAATCCATTCAACTATCATTTTCTACGAGAAAGTTTTGATGCGCAGTACAAGACTGAGTTGGAATTTGGCCGGTTACTTTCTTTTTTCTCCGGCTTGACGATTTTGGTTGCAATCCTTGGACTTGTTGGATTATCATCTTACTCAATTCAGCAACGAACAAAAGAATTGGGAATTAGAAAGGTACTTGGTTCAAGTATTCAAAGTATCGTTGTGCTTTTGAGTAAAGACATCTTCGGATTGATTCTAATCGCCAACCTGATTGCTTGGCCTATTTGCTGGTATGTGTTTACCGATTGGTTGGATGGCTTTGCCTTTAGAACTGAGATGAGCGTCTGGCCATTCCTGCTTTCATTTGTGATTATCGTCTTGGTAGCAGCTTCTGCTATCGCTTATCAAGTGGCCAAAGCTTCCACTTCTAATCCGGTGAAAGCGTTGAAATATGAGTGATGCAATGAGATGATGAGTACTAGCTAGGGCTTATACTTTTTTCTCTCAAGTATAGGAATAGTGGCAACCCACCTGCTATTCCGAAAGCAAAAGCGTACACCCATGTCCAAACCCAATTTTTCATTTGGTGTTTTCGAGCCTCCTTATATGACCAAACTAAAAATAGAACGACAATAAAAAGTAAATCTGTTACAAACGCTGCAGATATGTTATTGACAAACATTCCACTGAATGTGGCCAATGGATCAGCATAGAGTAAGTAGTTTCCTGAATTTATTGATTCCAGCGTGACGAATATGTTGGGAAGAATGGTTCCGATTATGGTTAAAAATAGATACTTGCGTTTCATGGCTCTTTCTTTTTTAGCCAAAAAAACTAAGGTTCAGACAATTAAGTCATTGACGATTGTCAAGAAATATCTTTTGATATAATGCGTTTTCTAATTCTGCTTAAAGTCTCTGCAGTAACTCCCAAATAGGTAGCCAATTGATGTTGTGGAATACGATTGAGAATTTGATTATTTGACTTCAGCATTTTTATGTAACGCTCTTCGACTGATAGTGTAACGAATGAGGAAATGATCTCCTGGTACACGATTAACTCTTCTTCCATCATCATTCTTGCAAGAAATTCGAACTTTGGAAACAGTTCTATGATACGATAAGCAACTTGAAATGAGATGACAGCTACTGTTGAATCTTCAACGGCTTGCAAATTATGTTTCGCTGGTTGCTGTTTTGTAAAGCTTTCATAAGAACTGACAAACGTATTTTCAAAATAGAAAAAGGCCGTTTTTTCAATTGTATTGTTGGTGTAAAACAGTCTGATTCCTCCTTTGAATACAAAAAAGAACTCGGTTGAAATTTCACCTTCACGAAGAAGAAAAGCATTTTTAGCTACCTCTCTGACTTCAATATTTTCTCGAATAAAATCCTTTTCCTGATTTTCAAGAGGAACATAGCTTTCAAAGTATTTTATTAGTTCGTCGATCATAGCTAATGGACTAAATACTACAGTGAAGGAACTATTGGATGTTTAGGGGACTCTTCTCTTGTGAATTAATTCCGTTATCTGCTGTTATCTACTTTATTTTTTATTTTTCAATCTTTCAAGCGCAATTTCATAAGCGATCTCTAATGCATCATTTATCCCAATATCAATATCTGGAAATACACCAGTGCCTTCCCAATTTGAATTAGTTGCAGGACTGGTAGGTCGACCTTGGGGTATTCTCACATAAAACTTGTCAGTAGCAATGACTGACCCAGTTAGGTGCGCACCACCAGAAGTTTGCTGTCCAACAACAGTTGCCCTTCCTAGGTGTTTCATAAGATAGCTAAATGCTTCAGCTGCTGAAAAAGTCTCGTTACTAGTAAGGATATATAAATCCACATCTGATAGTCTTTTTCCGGGTACAAATGGTAGTGTCCATGATTGGGTTAGCTCATCTTTTGGTCGGTTGTAATGATTCGAAAGATGCACTGGTTCGGACGAAAAAAAGTAGCTGGAAAGAAGCTGAACCATGGCAGGATGACCTCCATCATTCTGACGCAAGTCAAGGATCAATGCTTGAGTATTACTAAGGACATACATGGCTGCTGTTAACGTTTCCCCTCCATATTTGGGATCTACAAATTCACGTAAGTCTAGATATCCAATATTGCCCTCTAAAATTTTGACTTCCCTAAATCCATAATTGTCACGTTTTAAATGCTGTACTAATGTTTTGATCCATTCAGTTTCTTCATTCGCTCGATCCTCATCAGTCATAGAATTTTCTCTGGCTATTATTGACGGATTATAAATCACCCTCAAATGTTTGTCCTTACTCACCGTTTGTAGGTCCTCTGTAAGTTGCTTAGCAAATGCTTTTGGATGAACTGTCGAGTCGTATATTCCCTCTTTCAAATTTGCATTAAGAACTTGCGCCATCTTATTCGCAACATCTGGAAACACATAGTTTAATTGAAGTTTGTTGCTGATAGAGTCAATAGCAATAGAGATTTCTTCTCTGTTTAATTTAGGTTCTTGCTCTTGAGCAACTAGTTTATGTTTTAGAAATAGTGCTGAAATGGAATAGACAAAAATTATAAGTAATCTAGAGCTAATCATCTCTTTTTATTTTTCTATTACTAATGACAATTACATAAAAGCAAAATCAAATACTTTGCTATTAACCCTCGTAAGCTCTTTTCTGAAAATCGATACTTGCTTTCAAATAATAGTAAGATAATAGCAATTACTTATTTTAGTCAGATAATTGGAGGTCATCTACAACCCAACCAATCCCCGCACTTCCCGTATCTTTATCCCATGCGCCTTTTCGCTTTAAGTTTTGTTCTTCTGATTGGTATTTCTGCCTTAGTATTTATCCCGTCTGAATCAGAAGAAAAGATCAATGGTGTGAGCCTGGTTTCTCCACCACGAGAAATTCCTTCAGATAAAGTGAGTGAGGTCAAGCGGATCAATGCCGGATGGGTTTCGGTCATTCCTTATGGTTTTTCAAGACCCGGACAAGGACAAGTGACATTCGATCATGATCGGCAATGGTGGGGCGAAAAAACAGAAGGTACTTGTGAATTGATAAAAAGCTCCAGGAAAAATGGATTGAAGGTAATGCTCAAACCACATGTCTGGGTGATGGGAGAGGGGTGGACCGGAGATTACAAACTTTCAACTGAAGAAGAATGGAAAAAATGGGAGCAGGATTTTTCCAGTTACATTTTACACCATGCCCAGATAGCTGATTCATTAAACGTCGAAATGCTATGCATCGGAACGGAATATCGAACTCCTGCTAAGGAGCGTCCTGAATTCTGGCGCGGCTTGATCAAGAAGATCAAAAAAGAATATTCAGGAAAGATCACTTACGCATCCAACTGGGACAATTTCATGAACATCACTTGGTGGGATGAGGTCGATTATATCGGCATAGATTCCTATTTTCCTTTGGCTGAAGGAGATAGTCCTTCCTTGGATGAAATTAAAGCTGGCTGGAATCCACTAAGAGAAGAATTGGAAACCTTTTCCAAAAAATGGAGGAAGCCAATCCTATTCACTGAGTACGGTTTTCAAAGTGTTAAAGGAGGAGCAGGTAAGCATTGGGAAGTTGATAAAGCACACGAAAATGCTGACATGGAGATCCAGAGCAAAGCCTATGAAGCGACGTTTCAATCGATATGGAATGAGTCCTGGTTTGCAGGAGGTTTTCTATGGAAATGGCATCTGACCACTCGCGGTGCGGAGCGAAACAAAACACGATTCACGCCTCAGGGAAAACCAGCGGAAAAGATCATTGCCAAATGGTACGGAAAAAGCAGTTAATTTGTGATCTCAACCGATCTAACATATGAATGACGATAAAGGAAAAGTAGAAGAGATCCTTGCCGAGCTAGGCAAGAAAATGGATCAACTAATAGAAGAGACTAAGAGAGCCGGAAGCAACGTTTCTGAAGAGGCTGAAAAAAAGATTCAGGATCTAAAAAAGAAAAAGGATAAACTCGAAGAGGACTTCAAAGACTATTCTTCAAGCAGTGGCGAAAAATGGGAGCACGCCAAAATTCATCTCAACGAAGCTGCTACAGAAATCCGGAGAGCTTTTGAGGCAATGTTTAAGTAGTAGTTGAGTCTGAAATCTCTTAATCCAAGAACCAAAAATCTTAAATCTCCCTTATTCGCTTCTCAAGCTATTCACAGGATTAAGCATCGCAATCTTAATGGAATAATAGCTGATCGTAAGCCAGGCAAGGATGATGGTTAGAATACCAGCTCCGAGCAAGGTCAAAGGATCAATGTTGGTGTGATAAGCAAAACTTCCCAGCCATTCACCGATCCCGAAATAGACAAGTGGAACTGAAATTAGGAATGACAGCAGAATCAGTTTGGTAAAGTTGACCGAGAGAAGCAGGATGATATTTCCAATAGAAGCACCAAGTACTTTTCTCACACCAATTTCTTTCGTTCGTTGTTGAGTAACGTAAGCTGCTAATCCAAATAATCCGACGCATGCCATGATAATAGTTACTGCTGTGAAAAGCGTGAATATTTTCCCAGTTTGCTGATCAGACTCATAAAGTGCACTTAATCGATCTTCCAGGAAGCCATAAGAAATAGGTCGCTCAATGTCAAAAGCTTTCCATCGATCTTCAATGTTTTTTAGAAGGGACAAATTATTGTTCCCACTCACCTTTATTCCAATCCTGGGCAAAGTGGCCTGCTGAGGTACATTGAACATGATCATTGGTGGTATCTCTGAATGAAGCGATTGATGGTGATAATCCTTAACCACACCAACGATAGTAAGTTCAGGGCTTTGATTAGAACCTGGACTTGGGTTGTATATTTTTCTGCCAACAGGATCGTCGTATCCAAGCAAAAAAGCCGCAGTTTCATTTACGATTACGTTTAGCGAATCGCTAAAATCAGGTGAAAATGCCCTTCCCGCCACTATCTCCATTTCCAACGTTTGAATGTAATCATCATCTACGCTAACAGTAAAAGTCCTTACCTGTGGGATGTCAGGATCCTCTGAATTTACAATTAAGTTCCCAATGAAATTTCCCGGAAGTGCAAAGGAGTAGCTAACTTTTTCCACACCTTCTAGATTTAGAAGTTCATTTTTGAATGCTTGCTGACGTTGACCCAACTCCTGCGCTTGATCAATTGCGATCACATTTTCCTTGTTGAAACCAAGCTGTTTATTTTCCATGAAGCGCATTTGTTTGTTCAACATTAACATCCCAGAGATCATGCTTATGGAGATAAAAAATTGGAAAACAATTAGTGAATTTCTTAGCCACACTCCCTTGGAACTGGTGTTGTATTTTCCTTTCAACACTAATGCAGAGTTAATGGAGGAAATCACTAATGCAGGGTACAAACCGGCAAGCGTACCGATGAAAAGGATGCCTGCCAAAAGCCCAAGCGCTACCATAGGATCAGTAATCACCTGAAGACTTAGCTCTTTTTCAACTAACCCATTGAATTTTGGTAAGACCAGGATAGTGAGGCCGATGGATAACGCCAAAGCAATGAATGAAATTAAGTTGGATTCTGTCAGGAATTGCCTGATCAACAATGCGCGTCTGCTCCCCAATACTTTTCGTACACCCACTTCTTTGGCTCGTTCTGCTGAGCGTGCAGTAGCAAGGTTGATAAAATTGATACAGGAAATGATTAGAATAAATCCAACAACCGCAATCAATAAATAGACATAAGTGATATCACTGTTTGGTCTTATTTCTACTGAAAGATTGGATTTCAAGTGAATGTCTTCTACTGGCTGGAGGAAGTATTTAAAGTCGTTTCCAGATTCGGGATAGTCTTCAGCGCTGATATTAAGAAGGCTCAAAATACTAGCCATTCCGTACGTTTCAACCATTTCTGGTAGTTTGGATTCAAATTCATTTTGACTAACTCCTTCTCCCAATTTTATGTAGGTGAACAGCCATGGGTTGATCCAACTGTTGGATTCTGCTGCCTGTACCAAAAATGGAAGCGCATCGATTGAGCCCAGTATATCAAAGGCCATGTGTGAATTCACTGGTACATCTTCAATAACTCCTGAAATGATGTAGCTGGAAGTATCAATCTGATAGGTTTTGTTTAAGGCGGGTTCACCTCCAAAAAATCGCTTGGCAGTCGATTTGGTCAGAACTACTTTGTTAAATGCATCTAGCGCTGTATTAGGATTTCCTTCAATAAACTCAAATGAAAAGACATTGAAAAAATTGTTATCTGCGAATAGGTATTCATCCTCAATGAAGGTTTTTTCTCCAATAGCTACCACAATTTCATTTTGGAAAAAGAGCCGATGAAGTCTTCCAGCTTCTTCTACTTCCGGATAATTTTCCAAGAGGGTGGGAGCCATGTTGACTGGAGAAGAACCAAAGAAACGGGTGTTTGTCGGATACACTCTTTCCAGCGCCACACGATAAATCCGGTCACTGTCCTTGAAAAATTTGTCGTAGGACATTTCATCATGCACATACAATGAAATCAACAGACAACAAGCAATTCCTACTGTCAATCCTGAGATGTTGATGATGCTGTAGGCTTTGTTTTTCAATAAACTTCGGTAAGCGGATTTGATGTAATTTCTAAACATGCTCGGTGTCCTTTCTTTTCGTTTTAAAATGTGTGGTCTTAGTAGTAAAATGACCTGTTTGTAATAGGAGAGTATTGCTCTATTTCTTCCTTTTTCGTTCACATTGTCTTTGAATTCCTCTTCTAAATCTCCCAATAGCTCATCAACCCACTCGTCCTTGCAAAACCAGGTTAGTAATTGTTGAGGTCGCTTTGGTGGCTGATTGATTTCCATTCTTTAAGTGGATTGCATACGAGCCCACATCGCTTGTCGGACACTGTGTATGTCATGAACTGTTTTTTCACCTTGCTGAGTTAATGAAAACAATCGCTTGCTTCGGCCTCCTCTTTTCTCACTTTTTCCGCCTAGTTCTGATTTCAATAAACCCTCTTTTTCCAATCGATAAAGGACAGTGTGTACTGAAGCAAGAGAAAGTGATTTGCCAATCTGTGCTTTGATTTCTAGCCTGATGCTGTAAGCGTAAGCTTCGGGATAAAGAACTCCTACGGACAATAAAACCAGTTCTTCAAGTTCACTAATAAAGGTTCTATTCATTTGTTTTGTAATCAAAAAACAAATGTAAGAACGGCAATTTGTCACGAAGGTTTAGCTGAATGAATTAGTTATGATTTTTCTTTGAAGGATGCTGGTCTCGATAGCTATTGGGACAGTATGACTCGGGGCTCCAGGTTTGTACGATAGTTAAGAAAATCACCCTGAACTTGTTTCAGGGTCTTCTATTCAAACAATTAAGCACCAAATTAGTAATGATAAATTCTAAGCTTAGGAATTTGAAATTTGTGATTGCTTGACTTATGTTGTTTTGATCTTTTGATTTTCAGAATCTAGCCTTTTCGAATCCTTATTTGGATTGTAGCCATTGAGCTCTTTTTGATAAAATCCGGTTCCATCATATGGTCGAGCATCTGGGTTTTTCTGACATTCAGCTGAGCAACACCCATTGTAGATTTTTGCACCTTCTTCACTCATTGGAATATGCTTGTTGCAATGTGGGTTGGCGCAATTTACCATTCGATCGGAAGGCTCACCGGTTACATAACATTTAGAGATTGTAGTAGGGTTAACGCTATTGACGTCTTTGACAATCCGGTTGTCGAACACATAGCACTTACCTTCAAAATCTTTTCCCTCAGCCTCTAAACCGTATTTTATGATGCCGCCATGAAGTTGGTAGACATTCTCAAAACCTTGCTCCAAAAGATAGGCGCTGGCTTTTTCACACTTGATTCCGCCTGTGCAATAGGTGATCACTTTTTTATCCTTATATTTTTTGAGCTCGGCAATTTTGTCGGGAAAATCTCGGAAGTTGTCAATGTCCAACGTTACTGCATTCTTGAACTTTCCAATCATGTGTTCGTAGTTCGAACGAACATCGAGAATGATCGTATCTTCATCTTCTTCTTCGAGTACCTTTCGAAACTCTTCAGGCTCGATGTATTCGCCGGTCTTCTGTGTTGGATCTACATGTGATAAAGATGAATGGACAATTTCTGACTTAAGCCTCACATGAAGTTTTTGAAAAGCAGGCTGGTCATTCACATCAACTTTGAATTCACAATGAGCGAATCGAGGATCACTTGTTACCGCTTCCATATACGCTTCGCAAGCTTTTTGCGATCCCGAAACGGTACCATTCAATCCTTCTGAAGCAACAATAATTCTGCCTCTCAGATCGAGATCTAAACAAAGCTGATGATGTTCTTCCCTAAATACTTCAGGGTTTTCTATCTGCGTGTAGCAGTAGTAAAGTAATACGTAATGTTCCATAAAACGTGCCCTGTTTCAGCAGGGTGTTTTGATTTTTGCGAAGCAAAAGTAGTTGAAAGTGGTAAGTAATTAGTAGAAAGAGATTATAGTTTCGATCTTAGTGAATGGGTCATTTTTTGAATTTCAATTACCTCCTCAATCATGGATTGAAAGTCATTATTGGTAACATACCCTAAATTATTAGCAATCGTAAGCTGACTCTCAATTTCATAAAGTGACCCAAGTGAATAAGACAAGAAACTTCTAAAATCAGCTTTGGTTTGTCTTCCACTTCCTTCAGCGATATTCGAACTGACCGAAACAGCGGCCCTTTGAAGTTGGGAAGTCAATCCAAATTTTTCTGTTTCCGGGAATGATTTTGTTATGGAATAAATTTCAGTGGCTAGGTTAATGGCTCTCTGCCAAACTTTCAAGTCTCGGAAATTATTCATCCTCTTTTCACTTTCGACTTTTAACTATAGACTATTTACTGACCTCAACCGCTGGATTCCCAAATACCGTTTGACCTTTTTCCACATTTCCGACGACAACAGAGCCTGCTCCGATTCGAGCATTTTTTTCGATTGTAACTCCTGATACGATGGTCACACCAGAGCCAATGAAAGCCCCTTCTTCAATGGTTACTCCAGAATTGACAATACTTCCGGCCCCAATCTGTACGAAATCTCCAATGGACACTTCCTGTTCAATCAAGACTTTTGAGTTGATAACGTTGTGATGACCGATTTCCGAATCGTTGGAAAGAATTGCTCCGGCATTGATGAAATTTCCATGGCCGATAATTGATGATTCCGAAATCGTAGCAGATTGATGAATGGCGTTGACAGGCATCACCTTACGTGTTTCCATGAGGTATTCTACATATTTTTTTCGCAATTTGTTGTCGTCCGTTGCGACGAAAGCTTCACACTTTTGGCCAATGAGTTTCAAGAATCCATGATCATCCGTCGACCCTAATACTAACACACTGTTGATCTCTTCATTATGAGTGGTCTTGTCATCATCAAGAAATCCATATACAACGATTTCATTACTGTTGAAGATTTCAAGTGCGGCCTTGGCAATACCTGTTGACCCGAATATAATTACTGGTTTTTCCATCAAAATTCAATAAGGGCGCAAAAGTAGCGATTCTTAGCTCGATTTTGAAGTCAGGTATTGAAAAGGCAACAGGCCAAGAAGTAGGAATAGAAATGGTAGGTAAGCATTTCTATATCGAACGAGCGTACCGAGATTTGGAGTTGTCATTGCCATTAGTGTTGCTAAAACTCCAATGCAGAAAACTGCTGGTAAAATCAACTCCCAATTGATTTCTGGTTTTCGCTTGATTAAGATCAATAACGTGAAAAAGCCGAGACTTACTAGAATGAAATTCTCGATTTTATGTCCAATACCAACAATTGGGGTTTTGTCAAAAATGGTTGGGCGAAATAGCCCAGTATAAGCAGATTTTGGTACTTCGTGGAGAACTGATTTCCAAGATGGCTCAGTCACTAAAATATCCAATTGATTTTCAATTCTTGTCCGTGATGTGATGGTTTGATTGTTATCAAAAATGGTTTGTGGGATTCTGGAAACAGTTAAGTATGGATGAACGAACTGAGTCAATACCAAAAAAACTATTACTGTTGAGATAGATAAAGACCACCTTAAAGCCCCGTTCAGTTTTTTGAAGAAATAAATACTGATAACAATCCCAGCGAACATCAGATAGATAATCAAGAGGTAATGTTTGATCTTAAACAACACAAGTAATGAAACAGCCCCCAATGCTATTTCCCAAAACTTGAATTTATCTTCTTTATAGAATTTCAAAGCAAGGACTATTGCAATAATGAACGCACTATATGAGATGGTATCTTTAAGAATCCCTGACGACCAAAAGAGAACCGAAGGGAGGTACAGAAAGCAGATGTAAGTGAGTTTTTTGTATGTAGGAAAAATTCTGTTGAATTGAACAACGAAATAGATGGATGCAACAAAGCTTATGAGTGAAAAATAAAAGATGGAAATCCAATAGGAATCTCCGGATAAATGGACAACACCACTCAGGATTTGAATAAAAAAGATAACTCGGGGCTGATTCGAATACCTTTCCGTTTCAAAATTCCCAGAAATAATTGACCAATACGAATTCTCTTCGAGCGCTACTAAAGCAGTGTTGAAGAAACCAAAACTGTCCCCTCCTGGATAAAGCTTATAAAATATCAAGCCAGTAGCAATGCCGGCCAGGATTCGGAGAACTAGGGCAGTAGTGAAAGTAAAGGTCGATAATTCCGTCCGGGTATTCTTATAAAGTAAAAAGACGATGGTGCCAAGAAAGACGATATTTCCAACCCAAAATATCATCTGCCAAGGATTTCAACCCCAATACTACAGTCCAGACACTTCTTTTTTGAACAGTAATTCTTGTAAAGACCAATCAATGATTGAGAGTCGAAAGCACTTTTGGGAGCTCTATCAACAGCGGTCCATTTCTTTGTGATGTTGTTGTTTTCAGGCCGAAGTACCTCCAGAATTCGAATACCCTTCTCCATGTATGACCGATCATCCATGTAGATACTGTAAGCAGCAAGGAGTGGAGCAATGGTATTAATGATCAAATTATCAATGCTTGAACTTCCCATTTTGCCACCTTTTTTCTTTCGGACTTTGCCAAAATCATAATGAGTATTCCAATATTCGCTTACATCAAATTCAAACTGTTTTGGCACTTCTTTTGGGTCATCAATTTCAATCAATTTTGAAAATAATCGATCATTCTTGTAGAGCAGACTCGCAAATTGAGCAAGCCGCACTGTCGGAATATTAGATGGACGCATTCTTCCAAATTTCCACATCGATTTGGTCAGTTTGCTTTGTAGCTGGAATTTGCTTTTAAGGAATTCATATTCCTTTTTGAGCACTTGATGATAATTGTCGATTTCGCCTTCAAGAAAACCCGCCTGCCCAAAAATCAAAGCTTCAATTGATTTGGCATTACTCGTATTTTTAGAAATCACCTTGTGAGGTAAATAAGCAGCCATTGTTAGAAAAGGTTCTTTGTTTACCGAAAAACCAAAATTCTTGGCAAGACTTAGATAAGTAATTTCTTCCCAATCCGCTTTTTTAGAGTTAACTAAATCAAGAATTTCTTCCGCTTTCTGCTCCAATCGTTCAACCATCATCCGATCTAAGAGATTGGTGAAATTCAAGGAAGAGACATTAGTTAATTGCTCTTGGCAAAGAATGTCCTTCTTTTGGTTGATGAACGCTTGATAATTCATGTATTCATCTTGATTGATTAAATCATTGATCTCCAATGTTGGGATTGGCGAGCCATTCAAAAGCACTTCCTTATCATGTTTCCAAACGACATGAAGGATCACATTTTCATAAGCCTTATCTAAATGATGTTTGTGTGCTTGCCAATTGGAAGAATCGACATGAATTTCAATTTGCCCGACCCATTCAATATCACCAATTTTTATTCGTGCTTCTTCAAAATCGGGCCCTGAGTTGTGATTGTGATTTCCTTGATTGATCACGATTATCTCCTGACCACAAGTTGTTTTTAGCCTGCCTTGAAGTTTTTGAAATTTCCATACGTGGTGAAGAAATTGTTCATCCATCTCCACCAAGATAGAAAGTCTCTACATGTTTTGGAGGTGTTGAGCCATCTGTACACTTAATTTTTTGGCTTCAGCTCCGGCTGCTTCAGCAAAATTGGGAGAGGAGTCAGCGTACAGTATTGATCTTGAGGCATTTACCAAAAGTCCACATCTCGAGTTCATTCCATAGTGGCATACCGAATGTAGATCACCTCCTTGAGCGCCAACGCCAGGAATCAACAAGAAATGATCAGGAATTAGCCGTCTGATATTGACCAAAGATTCTACTCTTGTTGCGCCAACCACATACATCGTGTTGTTTTTATTTCCCCATTCCGAACTTTTCCTGATTACTCGCTCGTGAAGGCTTTCACTTCCATCTTCTACTAATAGATTTTGGAAATCGAATGATCCAGCATTAGAAGTGGCAGCAAGTATGATCACCCACTTGCGATCAAATTCCAGAAACGGCTTGATTGAATCATGTCCCATATAGGGAGACACCGTGATCGAATCGAAATTCATTTTTTCAAAGAAAGCCTTGGCATACATCGCTGAAGTGTTCCCAATATCTGCACGTTTTGCATCAGCTATTGTGAAAATGTTATCGGGAATGTATTCCATGGTTTTTTCCAAAGATTCCCAGCCCTTAGTGCCTTGAGCTTCGTAAAAGGCAATATTGGGTTTGTAGGCAACAGCGTATTGATGTGTTGCATCAATGATCTGCTTGTTAAAAGAAAAAACCGGATCGTCTTCTTTGAGAAGATGTTTAGGGATTTTTGTGATATCGGTATCAAGCCCCACGCAAAGGAATGATTCTTTATCCCTTATTTTATCATAGAGTTGAAGTCGAGTCATAGGTGAAGGATTAGGGTTGCGTGAAGATAATAATTTCCCTTAACCTAGACGTTTTTGCAAATATTGAAAATTCCTATTTGAGCTCAGGAAGTTTATCGTTTACGACTTTGCCTTTTTTCACTTCTCCATAGAAATGAACGTCGTATAATTTCTCATACTTCTTTATGGACTGGTGAAGTTCAGAAATAGTCTCGCTTCTGATTTTGATACCTTTTCTTTCCCCTTTATGGCGAAGTTCGAGGTAATAACCTTCTTTTAATTTTACCGGTGTAGTTGCGGGTCTTGCCAAAATAAATTCTGTTTAAATCTGATTTTCAGATAATATAGTAAGAAAAAAACAATGCTCATGTGAAAATAATTCACATGAGCAATATAATAATTTAGATTTTAGTCTCTTGAGTTTGCTACTTTGACGACAATGGTTCTGCCATCAATTTCAGTTTCATTCAGGCTAGAAATAGCTTGATTGGCTTCATCATCATTAGGCATTTCTACAAACCCGAATCCTTTTGATCGCTGTGTGTCACGATCCATAATAATTTTAGCGGAATCCACAGTACCGAATTCCTCAAATGCGCTTCTCAATGCGTCTTCTGAAGTTGCATAGTTAAGCTTGGCTACAAAAATGTTCATTAATACAGTTAAAAAAATAAAAAATATCCATTCAGTTATTCTGAATGTGTGGCAAAGGTATCTTTTTATTTGGGATTGTCTCTATTTAGCGAAAATCGATGACTTCTACGTTTGGATACTTCGACGTGTCAAACGTGAAAAAACTGTCATCGATCGATATTTCTTCAAATCCCTCGATTGAATAGGTATAAATGTTGTTTGTTCTTTCGAAAACGATGAACGACTCAATTTCGTCTTGGCTGTTAATGTTCATCCGAATTTTAAAATAGGACTTATCTCGACTTTCCGGATCTAATTCTATTACTCTAACTCCATTTGCCATTTTAGAGATTAAGGCATATTTGAATCCTTCTTTATATAAATCATAGACATTGCTAAGGTTGATTTCTTGCTCAGAAGGGTCATATGTGCTGATGGTAACTTCTCCGAGCTCTTCGCTGTAGGTATAAACATCAGTGCCATTATTAAAAATCTTTTGGTCGGAAGCTTCCAACATAAATTTATCGCCCTTGACAGTGATTCCCATCGAGAACGATTCGTCTAGCCCAGCAGCTTTATTTGTCAATTGCTGATTTACAGTGGCTTTGAAAGCTTCTATCTTTTTGTACTTGCTGCTCATGGCATCAAGAACTGCAAGCGCTTCAGGATCATATTGTGCTACGATCGAGGTGCTGATAGCAAGCAGTGTAATTAGTACTAGGGATTTCATTTCTAAATCTAACTTCAATATTTGTTTTCTAACTCTGTCAATAACTGTTCCAAACTGTGTTCGTCTGGAATTAAAACTTCACGCGCCTTGCTTCCTTCAAAGGCTCCAACGATACCGGCGGCTTCTAGTTGGTCGATTAGCCTTCCTGCACGGTTGTATCCTAGTTTCATTTTTCGTTGAATTAACGATGTACTCCCTTGCTGGTGCATGACAATTAGTCGGGCAGCATCTGCGAAAAGTGCGTCACGATCTGAAAGATCTACATCTCCGATCCCACTTTCTTCTTCACCAACGTATTCTGGAAGCATATAGGCAGTGGTATAACCTCGTTGATCTCCAATAAATTCACATATTCGCTCAACTTCTGGCGTATCCACAAATGCACACTGAAGACGGGTAATATCGGAACCTGAAGATAGCAACATGTCACCCATACCCACCAACTGATCCGCTCCTCCAGTGTCCAGAATAGTTCTAGAATCAATTTTGGATGTAACTCTGAAAGATAGTCTGGCTGGGAAATTAGCTTTTATGACTCCAGTTATCACGTTTACAGATGGCCGTTGGGTTGCGACAATAAGGTGTATTCCAATCGCTCTTGCCAACTGTGCCAACCGGGCAATTGGTGCTTCAATTTCCTTCCCTGCTGTCATCATCAAGTCCGCTAGCTCATCTATGACCAAGACTATGTAGGGAAGATATCTGTGACCTTTGTTTGGATTAAGCTTTCGCTCGACAAATTTCTTGTTGTACTCCTTGAGATTTCGACAGCTTGCGAGTTTGAGCAAATCATACCTTGAATCCATCTCGATACAAAGGGAATTGAGTGTGTTGACCACTTTTTTTGTATCCGTTATAATAGCTTCTTCAGAATCAGGAAGCATAGCAAGGAAATGTCGTTCAATCTTGTTGAAAAGTGTCAATTCCACTTTTTTAGGATCGACTAACACAAACTTCAATTGGGATGGATGCTTCTTATATAGCAACGAAGTTAGCATGATGTTCAACCCAACTGATTTTCCTTGACCGGTTGCTCCAGCCATTAGTAGGTGAGGCATTTTGCTCAAATCCGTCACATAAACTTCATTCGAAATAGTCTTACCTAATACCACTGGAAGCTCCATCTTGCTTTCCATGAATTTGCTTGTGGTAATGACCGAACGAGCATCCACCATTTCACGATTCTTGTTAGGAACTTCTATTCCGATAGTTCCTTTGCCTGGAATGGGTGCGATGATCCTGATTCCCAAGGCGGCTAGACTCAAAGCAATATCGTCTTCCAGGTTTTTGATTTTTGAAATCTTAACACCTGCTTCAGGAATTATTTCATATAGTGTAACTGTAGGACCAATGGTCGCCTTAATACTGGAAATACCAATCTTGAAATTGACCAACGTTTCAATGATCCGATCCTTGTTTTGTTCAAGTTCATCCTTAGTCACCTGAACGTTTTTGTCAGGGTATTCTTTTAAAAGAGCAGGCGTTGGAAATTTGTAGCTCGGCAAATCAAGTGTGGGATCGTAGTTGATTTGTTCCTCAGTGGTTGCTTCTTCAATTTTTTCTTCAACCTCAAACGTTGGTTCTGGTTCGTCCTTTTTTACTGGTTTCTCTTCAACTGGTGCTTCCTTTTTTGGTAAATCAGCTTTTTCGATTACCTCAGTAATTGGCTCTGGTTCTTTTTCTTCTGTAACGGGAGGGAGGTCAATCGTGAATTCAGGATCTGCTTTCGGTTTGTTTTCTGCTTTTTTGGGCGGTACTTTCTTCACTACCCAGGTTTCCGACTCATCCTTTGAGTTGTCTTCTTCTTCAACCTCCATTTTCACTTTCTCAATGACAGAAGAAATGTCAGGCTCAGGTTCTTTCTTTTTTGGTAAGGCGTCTTTCAATCCTTGAAAAAAAGCAATCACATAATCGCCAACATTGGAAAGTGCCGGTAGTTTGGTGATGTTGAAAAAGTACATGTTGAAAACTAGGAACACGAAAATGATGAATAGTAGCGCTCCCCATCCCATCAGACTTTCGAGAATAATCGCTAATTCAAATCCAATGCCACCAGAAAGGAATCCCCAAAAGGTCGTTTCTTCATTTTGGATAAGAAAATAGCCCATTAGTAGGCTGGTCCAGATTAAATAGAAAACAGTAAAGTTAAAAGCCCGATTGACTGGCACAATTGTTTTTTGCCAAACAATTCTGTAACCGGCAATGAAAAAAAAGATAGGAATTAATAAGGCCGCAATTCCAAACCAGAGAAAAATGAAATAGTGTGCAGAGATAGCTCCAATCAATCCAAATGAATTCAGAACTTCTCTGCCTGATTCCTTGACATTTGTTTCGAGAAATGCCTTGACCACACTCTGGTCAGCTGGTCCGCTGTTTAGATAGGAAATGAATGATACTGCTAAAAAAATCGAAGCTAACAGCAAAAAGAATCCAACAAAGAGGTGGAATTTTCTATCCTTCAAAAAATTGAATTTGATGGTAGGCTTTTCTTTTTTCGTTGATTTGCTTTTGTAGGTGTTCTTAGCCAAACTTTTCGACTCGTTAGTTTATTAAGTAGTAAGTGAGTTAGGTGATTTACGATTTCTATCTGAGCTCAAAAGTAATGGAGATCGAGGCTAGTTCAAACGACTTGCCAACGCTTTATTAATCCTTTTAACCAGACCAGGTCCTTCATAGACTAGTCCCGTATAGATTTGGACAAGATCTGCTCCAGCTTCAATTTTTGACAAAGCGTCTTGAGGGCTCATAATTCCGCCCACGGCTATAATTGGAACTTTGGAGTTTTTTTCTCGGATATACCGTAAAACTTGATTTGATTTTTTGAGTACTGGCGCTCCACTTAGACCACCATTTCCAATTTGCTCCAGGTTAGCGTCAGATGTTTTCAATCCGGTTCGATCGATGGTAGTATTTGAAATTATCAGTCCATCAAGATTCAATTCTGAAGTTATTTCAAGGATGTCGTCCAACTGTGGTTCTTCAAGATCTGGCGCTATTTTGAGAAGGATCGGTTTATTCGCCTCTGAATTAAGGTTTTCTTCAAGCAGAGATGCAAGCAGTGCTTTCAAAGGTTCTTTTTCCTGTAGTTCTCTAAGTCCAGGAGTGTTAGGTGAACTCACATTTACCACAAAATAATCGACATGATCTTTCAGCGCATGGAAGCATTTCAAATAATCGTCTTTAGCATTTTCGTTGGAAGTCACTTTGTTCTTACCGATGTTACCTCCAACGATCACATTAGATTTTCTCTTCTTCAACCGTTCGACTGCTGCTTCAACTCCATCATTGTTAAAACCCATTCTGTTGATTAAGGCTCGATCCTTTTTCAGTCGAAACAATCTGGGTTGATCATTACCATGCTGAGCCTTTGGTGTAATGGTTCCAATTTCTATAAAGCCAAAGCCAAGGTTAGAAAAGTCATCAATCAATTCTGCATTTTTATCAAACCCTGCAGCGAGCCCGACTGGGTTTTTGAATTTTATTCCGAACAATTCTTTTTCCAACGCTGGAAGTTGGTAATTGAAAAAGAGATTGATCAATCCTTTTCCTAGTGGAATTTTGAGTGTGATTCGAAGGAGCCTGGTAGTAAAAGCATGCGCACTTTCAGGGTTGAGTAAGAAGAGGAAAGGCTTTAAGAGTTTGTACATCAACTTCGTGGATGAAATTCTTTTATAACCTGTTTTAGGTAGTCCCGATCCAGATGTGTGTAGATTTCTGTTGTAGTTATAGATTCATGTCCCAGCATCTCTTGCACAGCTCTCAGGTCGGCTCCACCTTCAATCAGATGTGTTGCAAAACTATGACGAAATGTGTGAGGACTGATGTTTTTCTTCAAACCAATTTGGGCACTCAGATTTTTGATGATGGTGAAAATCATCACGCGAGTCAGGCTTTTTCCTCTTCTGTTTAAGAAAAGATGATCTTCGAAACCAGACTGTACAGGGATATGTATTCGGACATGATCACGGTACAATCTGATGTGTTTTAGAGCCTCTCTTCCAATAGGAACCAATCGTTCTTTGCTGCCTTTTCCAACTACTTTAAGAAAGCCAATTTCTTCATGGATGTTGCTGATCTTGAGTTCAATCAATTCCGAAACGCGAAGGCCGGAACTATACAGTGTTTCAAGCATAGCTCGGTTTCTTGTTCCTTCTGGTTTGGATAAATCAATCGCAGCGAGCAGTTGTTCAATTTCCGGAAAATCCAGTGTATCGGGAAGTTTGCGTCCCAATTTCGGAGCTTCTAGTAGCTCAGATGGATCTTTGGTGATCACTTCTTCATAAATCAAAAAGCGAAAGAAAGCTTTCAATCCGGAAACCATTCTGGCCTGTGAATAGGGTGACATTCCCAATTCATTGATGAATTCAATAAAATCTATCAGGTCTTGTTGAACGATTTTAGTTGGTGGAGTATCCCGTTCATTTATGGTTAGAAATTCCTGTAGCTTACCAATATCTGATAAGTAGGCGTCCACTGAGTTTGGAGCTAAAGACCGCTCCAATTTCAGGTAGCTTTTAAATTGTTTGGTGTATGCGTCCCAGGACAAATTGTTAGTTAGTTGACTAGTTATTAGTTAAATAGTTAATTAGATATCTTCGTAAACAATAATCACCAAGTTAACCAATCAACTATTTAACCAATCAACCAATTTGAAGATACTGATACTAAATGGACCAAATCTAAATCTACTTGGAAAGCGTGAGCCTGAGATTTACGGTAGTGAAACGTTTGAGGACTATTTCAAGACATTGAAAGATCGGTTTAATGATCATGATCTCGAGTATTTTCAATCGAATCATGAAGGAGTACTCATTGATAAGTTGCACGAAGTAGGTTTTGATTTTAATGGAATCGTTTTCAATCCCGGCGGCTATACGCATACCTCAATTGCTTTGAGAGATGCAATCTCTGCAATTACAACACCTGTTTTTGAAGTGCATATTTCAAACTTAGCTGAACGAGAAGATTTCAGACAGAAAAGCTACGTCAGTGAAGTTTGTGCTGGATCGATCAACGGAATGGGATTGGAAGGCTATGCAATTGGCATAGAACACTTTGTTGGTTGATACTATCTTCTTTGAATCGTTACCGTTTCGTTGATCCAACATCCAACTGTGATCGTTTGTCCTTCTTCGTAGTTTTCATTGAAAATTTCTTCAATGGATGGAAACTGCTCTTTAGATGCTTTCATCTGTTCTGTATTTCCGGCGCGCTCATACATTTTATATGCTGCCAGATAAATCGCTCGATCTATCACTCTACTCTCTCCGGCCTGGCATTCATTGAAGCTCGTAAAATATAAGTTTCCAATTAAGTTGAAGGCCGCAGGGTTGTTCGGGACAAAACTCAGAGCCTCTCGTGCGTGTTTTCTTGCGATTATTTTCCGTCCTAACTTATTAGAGGCTGAAGCCAATCCCAGCAAAACAGCTGATTTTTCCTCATTTTTAGTTGTTAACTCCAATGCTTTGGTGTTGTACTGCATGGATTTTTCATACTCACCATTCACGAGATATTTGCTTGCTAGCACTTTAGCTAATTCGAATGTTGGTTGCGATGCGTAGACAGTTTCGCTTGCTTCAAGAAAATACGGTTGATCGGTACATTTCGCTCGAACTGAATAAGTAAATATCTTTTTAGCAGTACTGATGTCATCAGCATTTTCTCTGAATTTTGGGACCAATTGGTTCTCAATAAACTCGCAATTCAATACATCACTTATGGATCCAAGGAATCCATCCACTTTGGCCTGTTCTTTATCTAAACGCTCGATATTTCCGCCAGATTTTCTCTTTTGCTCAATGATATCAGAAATCTGAGTGTGCACGTCGAGAACTTTTTCTGCTGGCATTTCGGTAGGGTTGGTCTTATAGTAATTACTTGCCAACATCATGTAGGTATTCAGGTTGAAGTACGAAATATCTGGGCCATTCATTTCGTAGGCTTTGGCATATAGATCGGCTAGAAGTGGGTATTTATCTTTCTTGTTGTAGTACATCCGAAAAGCTTCATATACTTTTCTATCCATTATCGAAGCATCATTATCAAAATGCTCGATTCTCATGTCATACATCCAGAGAATTGAATCTTGAAGGCGAACTTTTCTTTCCGCATCAACTCCTGCTTTAATAATATTATTGATTGTTTTAACCCCATTAATGTAGATGGACGGGTTCAATTCCGGATTGTTAGTGTACAACCAGTTAAGTGGTTGCATGGCCTCTTCATGCTTACTTTGTGCAATTAAAACCTTATAATATGCCTCCTTTTCAATTGCCGTATTTTTTAACGCTTCATCTTCAGGCCATGTCCACCCTTTTTGGGCAAATGTCATGGTTGAAAAAATCAAGGCATAGACATAAACGAATACTTGCTTCATTAGCTATTTTTTAAAATGATCTTTATAAGTGGAAGGTTTTCTACTGAAAGACTTATTCAGTGCCGATTTAGTTTCTGCAAAGTGAATAAAATTTATACTAAAACGGTCATCATTCAGATTAGTTTTGTGTTAAAAAAATAAATAAGGCCTCAAATGTTGAATTTCAAGGAAATCCTGTCGGTATCACTGATCCTTTTTTCAGTCATTGATATTTTGGGAAGTATCCCAATAATCATTGATCTGAGAAAAAAATTCGGGCATATTCAGTCTGGGAAAGCAACCATAGTTTCAGGCGTGATTATGGTGGCATTCCTATTTATTGGCGAAAGTATTTTAGGACTGCTAGGGATTGATATTGCCTCATTTGCAATAGCCGGAGCAGTTGTGATGTTCCTGATTGGGATGGAAATGGTGCTCGGCATGCAATTATTCAAATCGGACCCTGAGGAGTCCGCAAGTGCTTCGGTTGTTCCACTGGCGTTTCCCTTAATTGCCGGAGCGGGAACCATGACCACTTTGATATCATTGAAAGTTGAATTCTCCACTGCCAATATTTTGGTAGGAGTAGTGGTCAATCTTGCTTTTGTGTACCTCGTGTTGAAAACAAGTGGATGGCTGGAGAAAAAAATTGGGAAGGCAGGCTTCAATATTTTACGTAAAGTTTTTGGGATTGTACTACTTTCAATTGCCATTAAGATCTTTAAAAATCACGTGTTAGTATGATCACGATTTATACAGACGGAGCTGCGAAAGGAAATCCGGGACCAGGTGGGTATGGAACCATTTTGCGATTTAAGGACAAGGAAAAAGAAATCTCTCAGGGGTTTCGATTGACAACCAACAATCGAATGGAGTTATTGGCTGTTATCGTTGGGTTAGAAGCAATCAAAAAGCCTAAATGGAACGTGAAAGTGGTTTCTGACAGCAAATACGTTGTGGATGCCGTTTCAAAGGGATGGTTGGATGGCTGGGTCAAAAAAGGATTCAAAGGCAAAAAAAACCAAGATCTTTGGGAACGTTATTTAAAGGCTGCAGCACCTCACAATGTTCACTTCGAATGGATCAAAGGACATGCCGGACATCCTGAAAACGAACGATGTGATCAATTAGCCGTTGAAGCTGCAGAAGGAAACCATTTACTTAAAGACGAAGTTTTTGAAAGAAATAGTGGATAATTTAACTTAGAGAGTGGAAATTGTCTGTTTCAACCAACTAATATGAAGACCAAAAACATTTATTACATCCTTTTCCTTGTTGTTATTCTAACAGGCATTACTGTTTACTTGAAAATCACTAGGGAAAGAAATGAGGAACATCCTCAGATTACTGAACTTGCAGTTGAACCAGATCTTTTGATCAATTCTGCAGATCGGTATCTTCATGATCACAAGCGATTAGCGGCAATCGAGTTTCTAGAGGATGCTATTGCGCTTATGAAGTTGTTAGAAAAAGACGGTGATGAGGTTAGTATGCAGGCAATAGAAGTAGCTATTCATGATCTTGAAGCGATAGAAGCACACATAAAAGCGGAGGATGTAAACGATGATCTCATGTACGAGGCTTTCGCGGACGCAATGAATTCTTTGGCTTTTGCCTCATTGCGGGTTTCAGAACAGTTGATAAAAGAAGGCAAACAAGACGAAGCTGATAAGACGCTTCATTATGCAATGGAGCACTTGCAAAACTCCATTAAGTATGCCCGTGGTGATCAAAAAGAGGAGGAAATGAAAATTGCTTCTCACCTAAACAGAATTATTGAGGAACACTTACAAAATGATATATCAGCGATTGACGCTGTGATGGCAGAAATTGATTCTGTGGTTCAGGCTCACGTGATTAACTAGGTTCTACCAATCTTTCTGAGAATTCAAAACCGAGTTGCTCAAGTTCTTCGAGCACTGGATTGTAAATTTCTTTTCTCGTTGGAATATGAACTCCGGATAAATTGATTTTTCCCTGTAGAATTAACTTAGCAGCAATAGCGAGCGGCAGACCAACTGTTTTTGACATAGCCGTGTTTGTTTCATCATCACCAATGGCCACCATGTGAGATTCTATTTGTTTAGCTTCTCCGTTTTCGATGTAGTTGAACTTATGCCACATCACAATCATGTCACGATCAGTTTTGTCAAGTGTCCACTTTTTCTTAAGAATGTGTTCTAATATTTGAGCCGGCGTACCCTTTTTCAATCCAATGGGCTCATCTGAAAACAAGCCCAGCCATTTAAACTTGTACATGATCTCATCTTCCATATCGAGATTCATGTAGTGGGCAAGCTTCAATTCGATGGAATCATTGGGATTGTAAGAAAGGAATGAATTGATAAATTGACGATGAGTCATCTCTCCCACATTCTCCATTTCGAAAGTGTCGTCGGTTGCTCCTAACTGAACAAAAACGTCCCAAGCTTTGCAATATCCGGGTCTTCTCAATGTGCCACGGTACAAGGTATTGATTCCTCTGAGGTTATATAGATCAAGGTATTTGAGTGAATCTCGGTTCGCATATCCTTCAAAGTATCCATACCCAGGAATATGGATGACTTCTGTTCTTCTGAAAAGTTTGTGGTAAGGGATGTACTTGTACCTTCCCTCCTGAATAAATTTCACAAATCCTTGTCCAGCAATTACGACATTCCTTGGATTCCATGTGAACTTGTATTGCCATGGATTTTCTTTTTCTTCATCCGGAGCGAGTAGCCCACCTGTAAATGTTTCGAATGCAGTCAGTTCATGCCCTTCTTCTTTGATCCGGTCCAGTACTTTCATTGCTGACATGTGGTCGATTCCGGGATCAAGTCCCATTTCCATGATCAGTAATTTGCCGTTTGCTTCAAATTGCTTGGCCAATGCATTGATTTCATCATTTAGATAAGAAGCGGTCAAAAGATGTCGACCAATCTCTGCACATTTTTCTGCTACAGTTAAATGCAGTGAGGCTGGGAGCATGGAAATGATCAACTCATTTTCAGTGACCATTTTTCTCAAAGAATCAGCATCAGATACGTCAAAGGAGACCGCTTTTGCCTGTGCACGTCCGTTTATTTTTTCTTCGGCTAGGGAAACGTCTTTTTCCGCCAGGGTCAATTCCCAGTTTTCCTTTTTGGAATGATCAAGAAGATAATTGATTAGGGATGTAGAGGATCGGCCAGCACCGATTACCAGGATTTTTTGCATGACGGCAAATATGTATTGATCAGAATTTTATTAAAAAGCTTATTGTGAATTTTTATTCACAATCGTAGAACTAGCCTGAGCTTTGGCTAACATTAGCACATCACCAATCAAGACATGGTCCGGTCGACTTAATACAAATTCAATGGTTTCTGCAACATCATGTGCTGTCAATGGAGTGAATCCTTGATACACACTTTTAGCTTTTTCTTTGTCACCCTTGAATCTTACCTCGCTGAATTCAGTTTCAACAAGGCCCGGATTGACGGAAGTGACTTTGATTCCATGTGCATTAAGATCCAGGCGCATTCCTTTGGTAAGGGCATCAACCGCATGCTTAGATGCGCAATAGACATTCCCTTTTGGATAAACTTCCAAGCCTGCCAGTGAGCTAATATTCACAATGTGACCTCTTTTGCGCGCTACCATGCCTGGAATTATTGCTTTGCTCACGTAAAGAAGTCCTTTGACATTGATGTCCATCATGGCATCCCAATCATCAGGATTCCCTTCATTAATTAAATCCAAGCCATGGGCATTGCCCGCGTTATTGACAAGTACATCAATTTCTTTCCATTCTGAAGGCAAGGATTCGATGGATTCAAAAACCGCCTTCCGTTCACGAACATCAAAACTCAGGGTCGTCACGCTAGTTTCCAATTCCTCGGCAAGTTTTGCTAAACGTTCTTCTCTTCTGCCGCAAAGAATCAAGTTGTGATTCTTAGCAAGAATTCTAGCAGTAGCTTCACCAATTCCACTTGTGGCTCCAGTGATCAATGCGATCGGTTGATTATCCATTTTTATTTCCCTTAAACTTTCGTTGTGCCTTGTTCCTCTTGTTACCCGATTTCCTCAATGTCTGTCCTTTTATTTTTCCACCACGCTTTTGCTTTGGTGTAGGCCCACCTTCAAATGTGAGAAAAACAGTAAGATTTTGTGTGGTCAAACGGCTTAATCCTTGGCTAAACTGATTTTCGCCATCTAGCATGTTTCTCAACCCGTAAGAGTATCGTATTTCAGGCGAGAATTTAAAAAATGGATAATAGATGTCAAATCCGGCACCTATTTCAACAGCGTAGTTCCAACCACGAAGTTCCAGTTTTTCTATGACGTCTTCTTTGCTGCTCTTTGAAGCTGCTTCAAAAGAAGGTGTAAACCCGCCGAGAACGTACATTGCGACATTTCCTCGACGATTCGATTTGTACTTAAGTAGCAATGGAAACTCCACCATTGTAGCATCTTTCAGTTCTCTTAAATCGGTATTGTCCGTGAATCGGTAGAGAAGATCATTTTCGTAAAAGGCAACTGTGATGGAACTTCTGAAATCAAGTTGTGGGGCTACTTTCATGTTGGCAATAAAACCCAACTTAAAACCACCCAGGTTGCCTGGAACAATCGAGTGCACCGTATCCATTGCAGGAGAAGTGAAAGTCTCAGAATGTTTAATGACGTATTTGGATGAATGGACACCAAGAAGGAATCCATAGTGGATCCATTGTTCATCGTAGTTGATGAGATTATCCGCTGGATTGTTTTGCGCTTTCGATACAAAACATGTAAGCAGCAAGACAAGAATTGCTACTTTTCTCCAATGTAAATTGAACTTATGCCCAGTGTTAGTGGCTTGCATCTTGTGTTTTTAAATCCAGTCTTTTCCAAGACGTCAAGAAAATCCTGTCCGAAAGGAAATTCTTTAACTGACTCAGGCAAGTACGTATACGCCGCATTATCCTTGGATACGAGCTTGCCAATCTTCGGTAATATCCAGCGAAAATAAAAATTATATAATTGCTTAAAGGGAAAAATGGTAGGTTTTGAGAACTCTAAAATCACCGCTTTCCCTCCCGGTCGCAATACGCGATTCATTTCTTTGAGTCCCAATTCAAGATTTTCGAAATTTCTCACTCCAAATGCAACGATCACAGCGTCAAAGTTATTATCGTCAAATCGAAGGTTTTCCGAGTCACCGGATTCCATCGAGATGATGTGATCTATGCCTTTTTTCTTCATTTTGACTCTCCCAACATCAAGCATTCCTTCCGAGATGTCCACACCGATCACCTGTTCGGGATTTAGCTTGAGTGATTCAATTGCAAAATCACCTGTTCCAGTGGCAATGTCGAGGATTTTTTTAGGAGCTAATTCTTTCAGCATCCGAATGGCCTTCTTTCGCCACATGATGTCAATTCCCAGGCTTAGAAAATGATTTAAAAAATCGTATTTTCCACTGATGCTATCAAACATGTCAGCTACCTGCTGCTTCTTGGCATCAGACTTATCTTTGTAGGGAACTACCGTCATAATTTTCGCAATATTAGTGGAATAAACTCTCGCTAAAGTGAAATGTTAGGAGATAATTCGCCGTGGAGATAAAAAATGCAGCATTTGTAAAAAGTAGTACGCAGGAATCTGATTGTCCAGAGGCGTCATTACCAGAATATGCATTCATCGGAAGGTCGAACGTTGGCAAATCAAGTTTGATCAACATGCTTACGGGTCGAAAGAAACTTGCCAAAACTTCATCGACTCCAGGCAAAACACAATTGATCAACCATTTTATGATCAATGATTCATGGTACTTGGTGGACCTTCCGGGATATGGTTGGGCTAGAGTGAGTAAGAAAAGTAAAGCGGATTGGAAGAAAATGATTGAGAACTATCTAAAGAACAGAAGAAATCTGGTCAATGTTTTTGTTCTAATAGATCTCCGACATGAACCCCAAAAAATCGATCAGGAATTCATTCAATGGTTGGGAGAGGAAGGAATTCCATTCTCTATTATATTCACTAAAGCCGATAAGTTGGGAAAAACTCAAATTCAATCCAATCAAGCAGCGTACAAGAAATCCCTGGAAAGGAGTTGGGAGGAACTTCCTCAAATGTTTATTTCTTCATCGGAGCAAAAACTCGGAAGAGAAGAAATTTTGGAATTTATTCATTCGATTAATCAGTCTATCCAGCAATAGGATATTTTTGCGGCAAACAAACAGTAAATGGAATTTAGTGATATTGCTTCGGTCTCTGGCAAAGGGGGCCTTTTTAAAATTGTTTCCCCAACTCGTACGGGCGTGATTCTCGAATCATTGGATGAGCTCAAGAAAAAAATGGTGGCCAGTGTTCATAACAAAGTCTCAGTTTTGTCGGAAATCTCCATTTACACAACAGATTCAGAAGGAGCGGTTCCTTTAGAGGATGTGATGAAAAAGATCCACAAAGAATTCGATGGCGATACCGATTTGGACAAGAACAGTGAAGCTGATGAGCTTAAATCTTTCTTGAAATTCATTTTACCTGATTACGATGAGGACAGGGTCTACACTTCCGATATTAAAAAATTAGTGAACTGGTATAATCTTTTGGTTGTTGAAGCTCCTGAAGTTTTTGAAGAGAAAGAAGAGAAAAAATCGGAGGGAAAGGCCAAATCAAAAAAGAAAGAAGAAGCAGAAAATGAGTGAGGTTAAATTCAAATTTCGAGTTCGCTGGGCAGATCTGGATCCGAATGGCCACATGCGCCACACCTCATACAACGATTATTGCGCTCAAGCTCGATTGATGTATTTCGAGGAAATCAGCATGCCTTTTCACAAACTGATAGATATGGGAATTGGCCCCATTCTCTTCAGAGAGGATACGCGATTCTTCCGAGAAGTAAGAATGAATGAAGAATTTGAAGTGGGATTTACTATTTCCAAACTTCGAAAAGACGGATCAAAATGGTCTTTTAGACACAATATCTACAATAAAGATGGAGAACTTGCTGCTAAAGTAGATGTTGATGGGGCCTGGTTGGACCTAGCTCAGCGTAGAACTACCGTTCCACCAAAAGAACTCAGCGATTTGATGATTGATTCCTACCGGTCTGAAGATTTTGAATGGATCCCAGACAAGGCTAAGGCTTAACCTTTTTCGGAACATCACATCCCTCTTTTCTTCTCGTATCCACCAAGTGAAATATTTTCCAATCGCCATCGAGTCGCACTAAATGAAAAGCGTCAACGCCGCAATGTGAGAATTGATCTCCATCTTTTCCACGATAAAATGCATAATCAACCCAAACAGAGGCCAGGTCGTCATCAATTTGAATTTTTTCGTTCCAAATAGGCTCATTCCACGTTTCTTCTTTGGGCTTTCCAACTGCATCAACCCAGCCTTGAAAGTTATCTCTTCTAAACTGTGTTTCACCTTCTCTTCGGAATACGGTAAAAGTGGTTGGTTCCTCAACAAAACATGTTAAAAGGAGCTCTTTATCGTTTGTTCGCATCGCCTCAAAAACATCGCTAACAACTTTCATGATGTTTTCCTTGTCATTATTTTGAGCATTGGAAATACAAAAGACAAAGAGTAATAAAGTAGTAAGTAGTAGTCTCATAATCGATTGAGTTATTGGATCTTAAATGCTTAAATTCATGAATGAAGTTACACTAGCCATGGAAAGTTATCACCTGATACTGAGGGATTTTGGATTAGAGGAGGATAGCGAAATAGGGGAGGCTAAAATTGCTTTTGATTGGTTGGAGGAATACCTAACCAAACAGATAAACTATTTACTTGATCATGATTTTAATCGGTTACTAAATGCTTTGTACCGAATTGACATTTCGGAATCAAAGATGAAAGAACTGCTACAATTTTCCCAAGGGGATGAGATCGCAAGAAACATTGCGAAGGCTATTATCGAAAGAGAGCGGCAAAAGGTGATTACCCGGCAACAGTTTCGGTCGACTTAACAAAAGACATTGCCGTTTCGACCATTTTCTTCGATCCCAGATAAAACGGAGTTCTTTGATGGAATTCTTTCGGCTGAATTTCTAGAATTCTTTCTTCTCCATTAGTCGCAAGTCCTCCAGACTGTTCAACAATAAATGCCAGCGCGTTGCATTCATAGAGGAGTCGGAGCTTTCCATTTGGATCTTTTTCGGTATTTGGATACAAATAAATCCCACCTTTTAACATGTTCCTGTGAAAATCAGCTACTAGTGAGCCTATGTATCTGGCCGTCAGACCTTTTTCCTTACAATCATCTACGTATTCGCGAACCCAGGAATCAAACTTCAGATAATTTCCTTCGTTGATAGAGAAAATCTTTCCATCCTCCGGTGAGGTCATGCTGTCATGAGAAAGGACGAATTCTCCAAGACTCGGTTCTAAAGTAAATCCGTGGACTCCATTGCCTGTCGTGTAAACCAACATTGTGGAAGATCCATACAAGATATAGCCTGCGGCAACTTGCTCGGTTCCTTTTTGCAAAATGTCTTCTTCCTGAACCGGACCACCAACCGGCGAAATCCTTTTGTAAATGGAAAAGATGGTGCCTATAGACACATTAACATCAATGTTAGATGATCCGTCCAACGGATCCATCGCGATCACATATCGACAATCTGGGTTTAGGTGAATGATATCATCTTCTTCCTCAGAAACTACAGCACAGGTCATTCCACCATTTTTCAGCGCTCTCGTGAAACGCATGTTAGCGATTACATCTAACTTTTGCTGATCCTCTCCCTGAACATTTTTAGAGCCGAAACCTCCTGCAATGTCAAGTAATCCTGATTTTGTCACCTCTTGATTAATGATTTTACCAGCTAATGCAATGTCTCTAAGTAGTTGAGAAAGTTCTCCTGTTGCAGAAGAAAATTGATCTTGCTTTTGCTTAATAAATCTGTCAAGCGTAGTGCCAATAGGAAGCCCCAGATTACTTTTGTTCATGGATGGTTTAATTATTCAAGTAATTAGCCCACAAACTTAATTGATTCAAAAGTTAAAACGTTTGCGAAGTGCAAATTTTCAAGTTTGGAGGAGCCTCTGTAAAAGACGGTGAAGGAGTTCGAAATTTAGAACGAGTAATTCAGAAATTTGGTAATAAACGTACTGTGGTCGTGGTTTCAGCTATGGGAAAGATGACCAATAAGCTGGAGGAATTAGTTGATTTGGCTGTAAATGGAAAAGCTCATGATGAGGTTTTGGAGGATGTTTTTGCGTACCATCACTCCATAATTAAAGAGGTATTGAACGATGTACCGGAAGAATATCTCAGATGGGAGAATTCGCTCAAAGAAAGCTGTCAAAAGGTGAATGGTGAAGACCTGTTGTGGTCGTATGACCAAATCGTTCCTCATGGAGAGCTTATGTCCACATCGATTATTGCAGCGTTTTTGAATCAGAAAGGAAACTGTAGTTGGTTAGATGCAAGAGATGTGATCAGAACTGACCAATACTTTACTGAAGCAAATGTGGATTGGGTAGTTACAGAGAAGCGCATCTCTAAAGCGTTTGGTGATCTCGATGGGATGGTGGTGACTCAAGGATTCATTGGATCCGATGCAGAAAGAAATTCTACTACTCTTGGAAGAGAAGGGTCAGACTTTTCAGGTTCTATTTTCGCTTATTGTCTTGGAGCAGAGGGTTTTACTGTTTGGAAGGACGTGAAAGGAATTCTAAACGCAGACCCACGAATCATGGAAAATACTGAAAAGTACGACCGGCTCAGCTACAGAGAAATTACGGAAATGACCTACTACGGAGCTCAAGTAATCCACCCGAAAACGCTTAAGCCTCTTGCACAAAAAAATATCCCATTAATGGTTCGTTCTTTTGAGAATCTTGATTTGGACGGAACGCTCATTTCTTCTCAGAATACCAAGAAGACGGTTCCATGTTTCGTATTTAAGGAAAATCAATTGTTGGTAACAGCAGAAGTTAAGGACCACAATTTCATGAATGAGCAAAAGCTAGGAATGATACTCCAAGTGCTTGACTTGCTGAATGTAAAGATCAATTTGATGCAAAATTCAGCACTTACTTTTTCCTTTTGCATGGACAACAAAGAATTCAAAGCACGGAAGATCAAGGAACTCCTGAATAGAGACTTCATTCTTTCTTTTGAAAGTCCATTGAAGCTGGCAACCATTAAGAATTATCAACCAGATTCGTTCAACTATTTGCCTTGGAATCGTTCCATTTTGATGGAGCAGAAAACAGCAAATAACTACCAGGTCTTGTATCGCTAAGCGAATCGCTTCAGGGTTCCCTCAATCCCCGGAAGATAAGAGGGCCCGAATAGGTTGACGTGCACGAGAAGTGGATACAAATTGTGGATTTCAACTCGGTCTTCAAATCCAGGTTGTAATGGAAATTCCTCCTCATATGAGGAATAGAATTCTTGGTCAAATCCGCCGAACATGGTTGTGAAGGCTATTTCCGCTTCCCTGTGTCCGAAATAAATGGCTGGATCGAAAATATAAGGTGAAGAATTAGGTCCACACATGAAATTCCCGCTCCATAAATCACCGTGAAGAAAAGCTGGAGATTCTTCTGGAATTAGCTCATTCAGATTTAAAAAGAGGAAATAGAACTGTTGCATAGTCGCATTTCCAACTAAACCAGAATCTCTGGCGATTTTCAACTGAGGTTTCAGTCTTTCTTCTACGAAGAACTCTGTCCAATTTCCATGATAGTTATTTGATTGAGGCAATCGACCAATGTGGTTTTCATGATCCAACCCAAATTGATCAGAAGTCACCTTGTGTTGTTCTGCTAATTTTTGACCAAATAGCTCCCAGAAGTTTTGATTAGCAATACCTTTTTCGATCCATTCTAGGATGAGATAAGATTTGCCGCTCTGCGTGCCAGATGTAAGTACTTTAGGTACTCCCAAGCTTGATTTTTCACCAAGCAACTCTAGTCCCAATTGTTCTTTTTCAAAAAGATCAGATAGATTTTCGGAATTTACTTTAATGAAGAATAAACCCTGATTAGTGGTGACTTTGCTTGTTTGGTTGATACATCCGCCAGGAACAGATGAAATAGTCTTGATCGCTATTTCAGGCCCAAAATGATTGGTAAATACATTTCCGTAAAAAGAGTCCACGTTTACAAGCCGTGTTTTTCTTTGATGAACTTCAGAAGTTCATCCGTAGATCTGTCCAAAATTTGAAAAACATCTTCGAAACCATTCATTCCACCGTACCATGGGTCCGGAACATCTTCTCCTTTTGCTTCGACATCAAAATCTCGCATTTGAAAAAGTGAATCGGTTTCACCACCTAATTCTCGAATCATGTTCATTCTATTTGAGCGATCCATTGCGATCAGATAATCAAACTCACTTTCGTGATGTTTTTTGAATTGTTGACCAAAATGGTGAATTGGCACATCATGGTTGGCTGCTACGTCAATTGTTCTCGGATCGGGAGTTTCACCAACGTGATAGTTTGCAGTACCTGCCGAATCGCATGAAATCTTCGATTCCAGCCCATTTTGAGTGATTTTTTGCTTGAAAATCGCTTCTGCCAATGGTGAACGACAGATGTTTCCAAGGCACACAAATAAAATTTTTATCATTTTTTTTAAAAGAGGGGTTACTTTTTTTCAAGTGCCTGTATATATAGGTTCATAACACAAATTTATTCATACACCTGTTTACAAGTAAAAAAGTCCCGCTTCTGGCGGGACTTTTGTTTTGTTAAGATTTTTATTCTTATCGAATACTTATTCCAATACCAGTAGTCAACGTGCTATACTTCTGGAGGGCGTAATCAGCATGTAGTGTCAAAATCAGTAATTTCAATCTAAACCCAAGATTTATTCTTGGCCCTGTAGACGCGAAACTAAAGTCAATTGGATCTACGAAAGTTCCGGCTTCTGTTTCATATTCTCCAAGCAAATCAAATTTTGTAGTGGTGTTGGCAATACCCACTCCACCAAAAAGCGTCAGGATTGCGAACTGCTTTGATACAAGTCCTTGAAGGGTAAAACTGCTGGTAGAAAAAGAAGCGCTTTGACCAAGGTCAGGATCCAATGCTATCGTAGTTTTCATCCGGTTCCATCCAATAAAACCAGAGACATCAATTGGCAATTGCTTGAATCCTGGCACCCATTGCTTAAGGTCGTGCATGAATCCAACCCCAAACATTTCGAACGAGAAATCTGTTTGGCCTTGATCATTGGTAGATTCTATTTTAGGAATGATTCGAAGCTTCAATTCGGTATTCTTCATCAATCCAATTCCAACCTGGACCATCCCAGATGGAACAGCACTAAATCCTATTTCCTCATCCAATCCTAGTCCTGTTGGTGCACTGAAGCTGACTTGCGTGTCATCGGAAGGGTCTCCAGGCGTTCCATTATCAGAAGTATACCTGAGAAAAGGAAGCTCCTCATTTGGAAGGTTAGGTCCAAACAAAGTGGGGGAACTCGTAAACCTTGGCCCTGTATTACCATTTGCATCAATTGATCCAATTACCTCTACATTGGTAAAATCATTTTCATCAATGGTGAAAAATTCGGCACTAGAAGGAACAAAAGCGAATGATACGGTCGGTGTGATATCAAAACCCAATAATTTGTGTGGCTTTGCAGTATTGTACCAACCGCTGTTTATACCGTATCCAAAACCTAAGAAAGCTGGTTCCAAATATCCTTCTAATAATTTTTCAGCATCTGCTGTACCCGCCTCCAGGAAAGTTCCAAAATCAATTTGAGCTTTTCCAGCAAATGGAAGCACTATAATTAGTATTAGTATATGTTTTTTCATGATAGGCGATAGGTTAGTTGTTGATGTCTCTCACACGAAGTGCAACATCGAAATAGATCAAAACATTAAAGTCAACAATTTCAGGATCTGATGGTGCTAATACTGCACTTGCATCAAATACAAAATCCATTGTGAACCCTTGTCTGCTCAATAATTCATTTTCAACAACACTTTTCAAGCTAGTTATATCCAAAGCAGTTTTTGGAACATCTTGAAGTATTCCACCTGAAAGAGGTAAGTCCACACTAACCACTCCACTGGAAAGGTTAAAATCCACACGATTCGTTGTAACACCAACTGACTCGTTGAATGTGTCACCAGGATCATTAACTCCTGAAATTTCATAGGAAATACCCAAAAGATAAACTTGTGCACCTTGTCGATTCAATTCGTCAACGGCATCTGCAAATCCATCCACATCGTTGAGATCATAATTAAATGTGAACGGATTCGGATCTAGAATAGTTGAAGCCGCTGGAACAGGTATTACAATTTCTCCCGGATCAACCGGTACTTCTGCGGCCACATCAAAGCCAAACCCCGCTTCACCACATGAGATTAAGGCGGCAAGAGCGAAAGTTAAGAGTAGTGATCTTACTTTTTTCATTTTAACATAATTGAGATTAAGTCTTTTGTAAATCTAAGGAAATAATAAAACTATCAATTAGACCTTATCCACTCTATTTGGCCATTCGTCTATTAATTTTTAGCATAATTCAAGAAAACAGAGGAATTACAATCACTCTTTTGATGAATCTGAAGATCGATTTTCAATAGGAATTCCTCCCTTGAGGGAGGCTAGGAGGGTGTTTTTGTATCGAAGCTGTCGTATCAAATCAAAAACACCCCTATAATCCCCTCAAGGGGATATTATTTGTTGAGAACTCCCTTAATTTGGCCTCAAAAGATTTTTGGTATCATATAAATGTCTCACTTTATCCAAATGGATTTTACTCTAAACCTCCAAAAATGATTGGCTTGGTAGTTAAATCAACTGGTTTATGGTACGATGTACTTGTTGACAAGAAAGTATATCCGGCCAGGCTCAGGGGAAAATTCAAATTAGAGGATAAGAAAATCACTAATCCGATTGCGGTTGGAGATGAAGTTGAGATAGAAGAAAACGACCAAGTAGAGAATGAATGGATCATCACTGAGATAAAGCCGCGAAAGAATTACATCATAAGGCAAAGTCCGCGAAGGAAAGGGCATACGCATCTGCTAGCAAGTAATGTAGATCAAGGGGTACTTATTGTCACGCTTAAAATACCAAGAACTTCTGTTGGATTCATAGATAGATTTCTGGTTACACTTGAGGCTTTTAGAATTCCTGGAGTAATAATCTTCAATAAGAAAGATTTGTATGGCGATAAAGAATTAGCGTTGTTCGAGGAGCTCAAAGAACAGTATGAAGCGATTGGTTACTCGGTTTTTTTAACTTCTTTTCTTGAAGACGTTTCGATGTTGAATCCGGTCTTCAAGGGAAAGATGAGCTTGATTTCAGGACATAGCGGTTCAGGAAAATCTACTCTGGTCAACAAACTAATTCCGGGTGCTAATCAAGAAGTGAGTGAGGTTTCTTCTTTTGCCAACAAGGGTGTTCATACTACGACATTTGCTGAGCTATTCCAAATTGATACGAATTCTTCAGTGATAGACTCTCCCGGAATTAAGGAACTTGGATTGGCAGAAATAGAACCGGAAGAGTTGTCTCACTATTTTCCTGAAATGAGGAAATACCTGGGCCAGTGCAAGTTTCATAATTGTCTACACTTTGAAGAACCAGGTTGTGCGGTGAAAGCTGCAGTTGGTTATGATATAACTGAGCGGAGGTTTGAGAGCTACCTTGGAATTTTATTCCAGGATGATAATAGAACTTGATAAGAAGCTTATAAAAAGAAAAAGCCATCCCGATAGCAATCGGGGCGGCTTGATCATTAACTACAACCTTAAAAACACTACTACTTTACTACTAATTTGTATTGTGGAGTTGGGTTTAATGGGCAGAAGTACACATACTCACCTTTTTCCAAAACAACCTCTTGCGATCTTGCGGACTCTCCATCTTTGATTGTTTTAGACAGATAGGCATTCTGAATGTGATCTGATGCTTCTGTTTTACCTGCTGGTGCAAGGACAAAACCTACTTCATGATCAACTCCTTCATTGGTTACTTCAAAAATGTATGACTTTCCAGCTTTCAATGTCAGTTCAGTTTTTTCGAATTCTCCGGGAGTTTGGTCAAGAAGGATAACTCTTGCATCTTGAACAATCGCTGCACGAATGAACAATGGTCTTCCTAGTAATAATCCACCGGCAACTATTGCCAATGTCAATGCTAAACTTTTAAAACTCTTCATTTTGATTAGATTTTTGAGGTATTCTAATTAAGCTACAGTTTCAAGTTCTGGTGCTGCAGGGAAATCAACTGGAATTTGAGTTGTTCCGTGAATGAAGTTGCTGATTGTTTTGTCTCCGATTACTATCAAGATATCAATCAAGTTTGCTTTGTCGTATCCAGCTTCGAAAAGTCTTTCTACAGCCGCTTCGCTTGGCTTGCTTCTGTTAACTGTGATGTTTCTTACAAACTTTGCAAGAGCATCCAATTTTGAATCAAAAGAAGCTTCTCCTTGTCTAATTTCTAGAATTTCTTCATCAGAAAATCCGTTCATTTTTCCAATTGCCGTGTGAGCTGAAAGACAGTATTGGCATTCGTTTACTTGACTAACTGCCAAATTGATAACTTCTTTTTCTTTCGCGCTTAATGTGGTTTTTCTGTTGCTAAAAGTTAAATAGTCACCTAGAGCAGTTTCGTTATAAGCATAAGTTGCATAAAGGTTTGGAACGAATCCGACTCCTTTTTCTAATTGATCGAAAATAGCCTGGTTATTTTCGCTTACTTCCTCTCTCGTAGGAACGTTGAATGTTGTTGACATTTTTGTATTGTTTAAATTTTTAAAATTCGTTTTACAATACAATTTTACGCCGATGCTGAGGGCAGGTGAGAGGCCACATTTCCCTACAGAGTGTTCATTTTTCCCTAGTTGGGTTTTAGCTCACTTTTGAAATTCTGAGGAGTCTGATTTGTGATCTTTTTGAACATTTTATGAAAAGTTCCTACTTCTTCAAAGCCTAGTTCGTAGGCGATTTCCTTTGAGGTTTTTTCTGTGTAGATTAAAAGTCTTTTAGCCTCCAGGATAATCCGTTCATGAATGATTTGTAGCGGAGATTTTTGATTGTATTTAGCAAAAAGGTTGGAAAGTGTCTTTGGTGATTTGAAAAGCAGGTCCGCATAGTCACTTACTTGTTTTTTGGTTTTATAATGTGTGTCTACTAAAACATTGTATTTCCTAACAATATCGATTTGGCTGTCTTTCAGCTCAGTCGGGATCAACTGCTCTTTGGCTAAGCGTGTGATTTTTATGATAAGACGTTTCAAAAGCATAACAAGCATTTCCCCTTGAATATTATCTCGTGTGGTGAACTCTTCAATAAACACCTCCAATAGCATATTAAACTTTGAAGCTTCTTCTTCATTCAGCGTGATAATAGGCGGAGCTTGAGTTCCAAAAAAGATGATGCCATTACAAGAGACTTCATGGTCATGATCCTGGATACAATAGAATTCTCTATTGAAGGTGAAACCTATTAACGGAAGCTCTTTTTGATTAAAATGAATTTTTTGTAAGTAGGTGCTTGTTGTGATTTGATTGGGTAGAAGGCGAAGGGGAATTCCGTCTTTTTCTATATCCACAGGTTCTGAATTCTGATTCCAGAGAATGTTGATTAGGCCTTTAGACCCTTCAAAATGCTGATATTCTTCCTGGAAATTGGTGCTTAGTCCGAAGAGTGAACCAAGTGCGGTGCCTTTATAACTGTAAACCATAATCGAAAAAGAAAAGATATGATCTATAAGTTCCAAACACCAGAGCTTTTGGTTCGAATCGTCTTTCATGTAACAAAATAATCAATACTACATTTAGGAAATTTATGTAACCTTTTTAGGTTTGTATACGAATACTACATTTAGGATATTGATACTATGAAAAAATTTCAACTAGGAGAATTCGAAGAAATTGTGCTACTCACGGTAGGAGTATTGTATGATGAAGCCTATGGTGTTGCAATAAAAAATGAAATAGAAAATCGTCTTGAGCGGAAGGTCAGTGTGGGTGCTATGCAATCCGCGCTTCGTCGGATGGAAAAGAAGGGCTTTCTTGATAGCCGACTCGGAGAGATGAATAAGAAAAGAGGAGGAAAGCCGAAACGATACTTTACCATTACAGCTTTTGGAAAGCAAGCATTGGAATACTCCAAAGACGTACGAACGGACCTCTGGAACTCAATACCGGAGATTGCTTTTGACTTGAAACTTGTATGATAAAGCGCTGGTCGGATCGGTTCTTTAAATGGTTTTGCCATCCAGACTATTACCTGGATATCATGGGTGATCTGGAGGAGACCTACAAAGACCGACTTGAATTCGGAGAAAAGCGGACCCAGTGGAAACATCTGTTTTCTGTTCTCCAATTGCTCCGACCTTCTTTGATGAGACCTTTTTTTTGCAAACCACTTTTAATTAGTAAAGGAATGCTAAGAAATTATTTCAAAATCGGTGTTAGAAGTTTAGCGAGGCAACGACTCTACTCGACAGTTAACATTGTTGGATTGGCCATTGGATTGGCAGCTTTTCTTTTAATTAATGAATACATCTCTTTTGAAAGAAGTTATGATCGACACTTTTCTGAATCAGAGTTGCTATATCGACTGACAACAGATCAAATCCGTGAAGGTGTAGTGGGAACTAGAGATGCAATGTCATTTAATCCAAGCGGACCAATTCTGGCTGATGAACTTCCTGAGATCACCAATTATACAACTACTTTCAAATTTTCTGAATTGGTTTTCAGACAGAATAACCAGGTTCGTTATGAAAAAATGGTGGTTGCTGCAGATTCTAATTATTTAGAGTTATTCGACTATCCTTTGTTGCAAGGAGATCCGAAAACTGCTTTAAATGCTCCTGATGGTCTCGTTCTAACAGAATCAAAAGCCAAGGCTTATTTTGGAAATGCTGATCCAATTGGTAAGGAAATCGAGATTTTGAGCAATTTCAATCGACCTTTCAAGGTGACTGGTGTGATGAAAGATGTTCCGGAAAACACGCATTACAAATTCGAAATGCTGATGTCCCTGACGAGCATTGAAGATCAACTTGCCAGAGATAAATGGAATGGCTTTAACTATTACACTTACCTTAAGTTTGATCCGAATGCGGATTACGAACTACTTCAATCGAAGCTCAAAGGACTACTCAGGAAACACGAAGGCTCAGAGATATCGCTCGAGTACAACATTCAACCTGTTGAATCCATACATCTTTATTCAGATTTCACTTTTGAACCGGAAATTCATGGCAGTCATAAGGCTGTTTCCTTTTTGGTGATCATTTCGATTTTTGTTCTTGTCATTGCCTGGGTCAATTACATCAATCTTTCAACGGCCAGAGCCGTAGATCGCGCAAAAGAAGTGGGGCTGAGGAAAGTGATTGGTGCACACAGAAAGCAGTTAGTTGGTCAGTTTTTTACGGAAAGCTTGTTGATCAACTTTTTTGGAGCTCTTCTGGCCATTGCTATTGCCGAATTGACACTTCCGTTTTTTAACAACCTAATTGACAAAGAGATCACCAAGCATCTTTGGAATGATGTTGGGTTCCTTCAAGCTGTCTTTATTTTCTTTTTGATCGGAACGTTTGTTTCTGGGTTTTATCCGGCACTTGTTTTGTCAGGATTCAAACCAGTTGCGGCTCTTAGAGGAAAATTTAGACATTCGAAAAAGGGAGTTGTATTGCGAAAAGGTCTGGTTGTGTTTCAATTCGTTGTTTCGATTACATTAATAACAGGAACCTTGATTGTAGGAAATCAGGTGCATTTTATGCAGTCAAAAAATCATGGATTTGATATGAATCACGTGATTGGTTTTGCAAATCCGAGAGTTCCTGGAGACCAGGTTACTTCCCTGGAAGAAAAACTTCGACTCTTTCATCATGATATCACTTCACACTACGCAGTAAGATCTGCTGGAACAAGTTCAGTCATTCCAGGAGGTGCTAGTAATGAAATTGGTTCTATGTCGGGAGGTGTGACATTAGTTGGAATCAGAGACAGGTTGGATGCCACCATTTACATTCAATTCATTAACGATCAATTCAATGAAACAATGGGATTGGATCTGCTAGGTCGGGATTTTAATAGAGACTTTGCTCAAGATACTTTGGCCATAATTGTCAATGAGGCCTTTTTGGAATTGTTTGGAATTGCCGATCATTCAAATGTCATAGGGGAGTACGTTCAATTCGGAACTAGTCCGGAAAATGATAAGTTTAAAATCATCGGAGTTGCGAGCAATTTTAACCGAACAACGCTTAAGAATTCCATTGAGCCGACTTGCTACTTTTATGATAATTGGTTCAACTCCACGGTACCTCGAATTATCAATTCGGTTGTGAGATTAGAAGAGGAAACTTATCTGGAAGGAATTGATTTTATTGAACAATCATGGCAACAATTTTTCAAAGATGCGCCGTTGGATATTGTTTTCGTTGATGAACGATTTGAACGACTATATAAAGAGGATAAACGATTCGGAAATGTTTTCGGCTCATTTTCATTGCTTGCAATACTCGTAGCAATCCTCGGTCTTTTCGGACTTTCTTCCTTCATGGCTACTCAGCGAACGAAAGAAGTGGGAGTAAGGAGGGTTTTGGGTGCTTCGATTGGACAAATCATTTCGCTCTTCTATAAAGACTTTTTGATCCTCATTGGAATTTCCGTCGCAATTGGTGCTCCAGCAGTCTATTTTGTTATGAACGGTTGGCTTGATAATTATGCTTACCGAATTGATTTCCCATGGTGGATCTTGGTGTTAGCTGGACTATTGATTTCAGTTTTTACGTTGGTGACGGTTGGTTATCAAACTTCTAAGGTGGCTTTACTCAACCCAGCAAAAACGCTGAAATACGAATAAGAATTAGAAAGAAAAGAGATGCTAAAAAATTGGGCCGATAGACTATTCAAGTGGTACTGCAACCCAGATTTTTACCCTGACATTAAAGGCGATCTGGAAGAAATTTATTCAGATCATTTAGAGAAGAGTGAAAAGTTGGCACAGTGGAAGTACTTGATAGATGTAGCTCTTCTTTTTAGAATTTCATTATTAAGACCAATAACTCAATACCCAATAATAAAGGACACAGGTATGTTTAGGAACTATTTTAAAATAAGTGTGAGGAATCTTGCCAGGCACAAGATGTTCACAGGAATAAATGTCATCGGCTTAGCGATAGGACTCGCTGGCTTTTTACTGATCAATGAATATATCAGGTTTGAAAGAAGTTACGATAGTTTTCATGAAGATGTGGATCAAATTTATCGCGTCTCCTATGTTCAGGTGATCAATGGTGAGGATGGAGACAAGGATGCAATGTCTTCTTACCTTGTTGGAAGCGTCCTGAATGAGGAATTACCAGAAATCATTCAGCATACAGTTTCCAAGAAGTTTGATCCAATGATTCTTAAGAACGGAAATGTTTTCTTCAAAGAATCAGGTATCATTTCTGCTGATTCTAACTTCCTTAAGCTCTTTAATTATCAAGTCATTCAAGGTTCGAAGGAAACCTTTTTAAATGAACCCAACTCAATCGTACTCTCTAGAAGCAGGGCAAAAGCTTATTTTGGAGATGAAGATCCAATGGGGAAAACACTCCAGGTCACGACAAATTATAAAGCAACTTTAAAGGTGACTGGAATCATCGAGGATTTGCCGGATAATACTCATTACAGGTTTGACATGATGATATCTGATAAGACACTAGATGGAACTCATGATTATGAGAACTGGAGCTACAATAACTATTATGTATATCTCAAAACAGCCCCTGGTGTGGATGTATCAATGCTTGATGATAAAGTATATGCCGCAACGGGCAAATTCATTGACGGTGAAGATGCAGATGTGAACAATAGAACCCGACTTGATATTCATCCGATCAGAGATATTCACTTAAAATCGGATTTCTATTTTAATCCTCAACCGCTTGGAAGTCAGAAGGCGATTACTTTTTTGGTAATCATATCAATTTTCATAATCACGATTGCATGGGTCAACTATATTAATTTATCCACTGCTCGTGCCATGGATCGAGCAAAAGAAGTCGGATTGCGAAAAGTGATCGGAGCCTTTCGAACACAATTGATTATTCAGTTTTTATGCGAAGCTTTTCTGATTAATCTTGTCGGTGCGATTGTGGCTTTGGCAATAGCTGAGATCAGTTTACCATACTTCAACTTATTGGTGGACAAGGTCATCGTTGATCATGTTTGGAATCACCAACCATTTTTGGTTTCACTTGTTGTTTTCTCCGTAGGTGGAACTATCGCTTCCGGATTTTATCCTGCACTTGTCCTTTCTGACTTCAAACCAATTGCGATTTTGAAAGGAAAATTTCACAATTCGAAAAAAGGTGTGGCACTAAGAAGAGGGTTAGTCATTGCCCAATTTGCAGCTTCGATGGTATTGGTCGCAGCGACGTTTATCATCTACCTCCAGATCAATTTTATGATAGGAAAAGATATTGGACTTTCTGTTGATAAAGTTGTCAATGTACTTATTCCAGAAGATGATTATGAGGATGAAGAGGGAAGACAAGCTTTTTTAAACCGTTTTAACTCATTCAAGGAATCACTTAGAAGCCACTCTGCAATTGAGACTGTAGGCGGAACCTCCAATGTGCCTGGGGGAGATGAAAATGATATCAATTCTACTACTTCTGCAGTAAGTATTGTGGGCTTATCAGATCGATTGGAGGGGACGACTTATGTTCAGTTTACCGATGATCAGTTCTTCGACGCAGTTGACATGGACTTTTATGCTGGGAAGAATTTCGATCGTAGCATCAAACGAGATACTGTTTCTGTAGTCGTGAACAAATCATTTCTTGAGCGATTCAATGTGGCTGATATTGAGGATTTGCTAGGAGAAAAGATGCAGTTTGGAAAAAAGGAAACGAATCGTAAGTATACAATTATTGGGATTGTAAATGACATCAACCGAACTTCACTTAAGACCGAAGTGGAACCCACCATTTATCTACCATGGATGAATGCAGATAATCTTGTTATTGAACTGAATGATATCAATTACCTGGCTGGAATTGAGCATTTGGAAAATACGTGGAAGGATTTCTATCCTGATGCACCATTGGATATTACTTATTTGGATGAGCGATTTGCTTCTCTTTATGATCAAGATAAGCGCTTTGGAGATACGTTTTTAGTGTTTGCGTTGCTGGCAATTCTAGTTGCAATACTTGGTCTGTTTGGACTTTCATCGTTTCTTTCTATTCAACGATCAAAGGAGGTTGGAGTGAGAAAAGTGCTCGGAGCGACCAAGACACAAATTGTGGCCATTTTCTACAAAGACTTTTTCGTGCTAATTGCTGTCTCAGTATTGATTGGATCACCAATCGTGTATTTCCTTATGAACAGCTGGTTAGACAATTATGCTTACAGAATTGATTTCCCATGGTGGATGCTTGTTATTGCAGGTGCATTAATTTCTGTTTTTGCATTAGCAACGGTCGGTTATCAAACATCTAAAGTCGCTTCCTTAGATCCAGCAAAAACTCTTAAGTACGAATGAGTTAATCGGCAAGAGCTATAGTCTGACTAGAAAAAAAACATGAGAATTAGTGAAAAGATGCTTCCTACGTCAGCATGACAGAAAGATTATGATTAGAAATGTCATTCTGAACGCAGTGAAGAATCTGTTTTAACCGATCGAACTCTAGTAAATGAGCTTTAGGAAGCCTGGAATCAATCCCAGGTTTCCTTGTTTTATGCATTGCCTGATCTCATACCAGCAGCGTTTTTTGAGTGCTTGATTTTCTTCTTCGTTGCGATTCAATTGCTTTATTTTCTGGCAGACTTTAAGTGTACTTTTTTGATGATTTGTAAATCGTTTGAATTGCTGTGCAGAGTTTGAATTATCGAGAATTCTTTTTTTCACCAGTACTTGATCGCTAAAAGTATACTTCCAATTTCTAGAAGAACGGATCCAAAAGTCAAAATCCTCATACTTCAAATCTTCATCATATCCGTCCAGTTCTTCCATCACCTCCCTGCGAATCATCATGGTTGGTGCTGAGATGAAAAACCGATGAATCAATTTTTGATACAAATCTCCTTGAGGTATATCTTCAGCGAGTTTTCCAGTTTCCTCTCGTTTGTAATGAGTACCCATTTCGTTCCCGTCTTTGTCAATAAGAAATGTGTCACAGAAGTTCACGCCCGTTTCGTCGGAACTGAGGGCTACCAGCCCTTCAGAAATTCTGCTAGAAAGTAAGACATCATCAGCGGCAAGGTCTATGATAAACGCTCCGGATGATTTTCTAAATCCTTGATTAAAGGCTTTACAATTACCAATGTTGTCGGAAATTGAGATAAACGTTAAGTCTTTTCCATCGATTAACTTCTTAATGGTATCCTTGCTGCCATCGGTGCTTCCATCATCGACAACTATAAGTTCAACCTGAGGGTAATCTTGTCCCAAAACAGATTGAATGGACTCTTCCACAAATTCATTATGATTGTGGCATAAACAAATAACCGATACCAGAGGTTGATGCATGCAATCACGTTCGCTCTTTGAGAAACTTAAAGATCTTGTTCCGGCTCGCTTGCGACCTTTGAGTTTCTGTAAGAGATTTTTGCTCAAGTATACAAATCAAACGGTTCATTCAGGCCCTTTCAAAGGAATGAAATATTTAAGCTACACACTGACTGGAGCGTATTTCGCCAAACTTCTGGGTACTTATGAGAAGGAGCTCACAGCCGCGTTAGAAAGTTTAAGAAAGATTAACTTCAATCAAATTGCTGTGGTTGGGTCGGGAGAAGGCTATTATCCCGTTGGCTTATCAAGTTATTTTAATGCACCAGTGGTAGCTTATGAGAGAAATGAAGAATCGGAAAAGGCAATTGAAGAACTGTCATCGATGAATGGCACTAATGCTCCCGACTTTCTTGGAACTTGTACGCCAGAATCTCTTGAAAACGTTAATAAGTCGTTGATTTTTATGGATATTGAAGGGGAAGAGATTGAATTTTTGAATTCTGGTGTAGTAAATAGATTAGCAAGTTCATACTGGATAATTGAGATTCATGGAATCAGCGTCAAAGATCAATTCATTCGGCAGTTGAATTCTTTCTTTAAAATGGAATTCATTCCTGTTCAACCGAGGACCATGAAAGATTTTCCCCTTAAAATGAATAGACTTTTCCGATGGGCTTTGTCACGCTATTGGAAAAGCCTGATGCAGGAATGGCGAGGAAAAGACGAAGGAAGTTCAATTGGATGGTTGATTTTGGCACCTAAAGAGAACCCATCATGAAAGTGTTCATCATTCCATCCTGGTTTCCTTCAAAATCAAATCCGTACTATGGAATTTTCATCAAAGAACAATTAGAATTTCTAGCGAAAGAAAGACCCAACTGGCAAGTTGGAGTAAGTACTTGGGGACAGGGCGATTCCAGAAAACTCCTTTGGGCAAAAGATCATTTCATAAACCTGAAAAAGATCTTTAACCATTCAAGAGAACAACCATGTAGCGAACAGATTTCGTCAAATCTCCACCATTATTATCATCCTGCGTTGAGTTGGACGAAAAGGTTTAAGAGAGGAAATTTGAACAGCATTATTAAAGCTTCAGAATCCAACTTTAACAGCTTCAAAAAGAAATTCGGAAAGCCAGATATTCTTTGGGTTCAAGCTTCATATCCGGGAGCATTTGTTGGGAGACACCTGTCACTCAAATATGAAATTCCCTACATTGTTCATGTACGGTTTGGAGGTTTTATGTTTGAAAACCTTCTAAAAGATCTAGGAGGAATGAAGGATGGTTTTCTTGAAAGTATTAACAAAGCCAACTTGGTCACAACTACTAGTGGTTCCCAGCTTCGATCAATTCAATCCTATATTCCTTTTGCCACCGTGCTACATAATCCTGTCGATACTAATTTTTTCAATCTCGATAAAAGTAAAAATGAGGGAAAGGGCATTCTTGCTATCGGAAGATTTGAGAAGGAGAAAGGCTTTGATATTTTAATTGAAGCGATGAAAGGTGTCGATTCAAACTTGACGATTGTTGGAACAGGTTCTCTTTGGAGTAAGTTTCAAGCTTATGCATCTAAGTTAGGTTTAGAAAACAAAATTTCATTCATCGGAGAAATGAACCGACTTGAGCTTAAAGAAACGATTCAGCGTTGCAGTTTTTTGGTTCTACCAAGTACGTATGAAACGTTCGGCAATGTCCTTCTCGAAGCAATGGCTTGTGGAAAACCTTTAGTGGCAACAAAATGTGGTGGTCCTGAAGAAATCGTTTCGGAAACTAGTGGTTATTTGTGTGAACCAAATCCAGTCGATCTTTCCGAGAAGATGAACTCAATGCTTAGCAATAGATCTTCATTCGATGCTATCAAAATCAGAAATGAAGTTGAGACAAAGTTTTCACCAAGAGTTTGGGCTGATAGCGTAGAGAAAATCTTCAGATCTGTAATGTGAAACTGGTTTTTCCGGCCTGAACACCACCCATTCGCTCTTTGAAAATTCTTAGACTTTCTTGGGGTTTTCCTTTGATTGAAGAAACACCAAGGTCAAAATGATCAAAGCCTTGCGATCGATAATATGCCACCATTCCTGAGATGAGTAAAACCATTGGGCTTTGAGATCTAAACATTGGGCTTGTAGCAGGCAAATAATAGTAAGCCACTTTTTCGGTCACTCGAGCAGAGATGCATAAAGCAGAAATCTTGTTTTCTCTAAATACACCGAAAATATCATAAGCCTGGGTCGTTTCGAACAATGACTTTAAAAGATCAAAAGTGATGTTAACAGCCAACTCTTGAGTCATCCGACAAACTTCAATGAATTGATAAGCTACTTGAAGTTGGTCCGATTCCATTTTTTGGAAGACGAACCCTTCGTTCTCGAGAGTCACAAGTTTTCGTTTTTGCATATCATGAATTTCTTCGTGCCACTCATAAGTCAGATTGATGTGCTGATTGATATCTTCAAATTCAACTTGGAATCCAGTATTTATCAGCCAGCTCGTATCGACGAAACTTTCATAGGCACTTGGCGGATGAACTACTTTTAGAAGATTGATATTTCTTTTTTTTAAATCAGCTTTGACGTGATCAACGAAAATTAGAAACTCATCTAAGTTTGAACTGTCCTTAACGAAGAAAGATCCAAATGGGCTTCTTGGTATGCTAATTGCGATATCCTGTTCGATTGATACTGGAAAAAAGAAATCCTTGTTTTCGTAGCAAACAAGGTTCGAGTGATTTTGATTTTTTAAGTAAGACCTATTGAAATAAAGCACCGAAAAATCGTTATCAAATGAATCGGACGAAGTGTGGATAACAATGGCGTTTTTCACGAGGTTAAAAATAATGGATAAACCATTTCATAAACTGGAGTGTCATACTAACTTAGGTCTATGATTTATACAATTAATTCTAGGATAAATCAATTCTGAAGATACAAACCACCATATTGTTATGTCTCTTTACATTTTCAATTTCCGGCCAAGTATTTGAGGATGAAGCACTTAAAAAGCTGGTAAAGCAAGGTGCAGATCACATTTATAATGCTGATCCGGATTCTGCCGGATTCTATATTGAATTGATTGAGCTAGAAATTGAGGATCATCCAGTGATACCATTGATGCGAGCGATGACACTACTCTGGGCAAATATTCCTACTATCACGGAGGAGCTATTTCGTCAAATGCAAGATCAACTGTTTTATGCAATAGAATTGGCTGAGACGAGAGATCCCGATTTGAAAGATCCTGAAATGATCTTTTTTGCAATGGCTTCTCATGGACTTTTAGCAGAATATTACGCTGATCAGAGCTTCAACTTAAGAGCAGTTGGAGAGGCTAATAAAGCCTATGGTTTAATGAAGAAAGGATTCAAAATTGTAGATACTCACCCCGAGTTTCTTTTTACTACAGGACTTTATAATTATTTCAGGGAAAAATATCCGGAGAAACATCCAATCTATAAACCTCTGCTTTGGTTCTTCAGAGGTGGGGATATTGAACTTGGACTGGAGCAACTTAAAAAAGCTTGTGAAGTATCAATATTGACACAGGTTGAAGCCTATGTTTATCTCAGCTATATCTACTTGAGATACGAGTATAAACCAGAAAAAGCACAGGAATATTTAGGTCAGATTATAAAAATGTATCCTAATAATTTTTATGCTAAAGGAAAATACCTGGAATCATTGGCCAATCCGGATGATATTAAAAATGCACCGATTGAGTTAATCTATTCCTTAATGACGCATGAGAATTCCTATTACAAATTGGCTGGGTATGTTTTTCTTGGATACTACGAAGAAATTGCCGTTGAAAGTGATGAGAAGGCCGAATATGCTTATCGAAGAGGGTTGGAATACGGAGATGAACTGGAGCATCATGGAGAATATTTCAAGGGTTTAGGTTACTTGGGATTGGGTCGTCTTTTGGCTAAAAAAGGAGAACAGTTAGAAGCGAAGAGAAATCTAAATCTTGCTGTTAAGTTTGCTGAGACTTCACAAATACGAAAAGAAGCCAAGGAATTATTAGCTAAATTGTGAGCCAATTCTTTACCGTCAAAAGAGAAACCGAAGGTTTGTATAAGGAGAAAGGAAGTAAGTTCCTTTCATTTGCTTTTCCAGTTACTTCAGAAGAAGAGGTCAAAAACCGCCTTGATGAGGTAAGAAAAAAATTCCATGATGCAAGACACCATTGCTATGCTTACATCGTTGGTTTGAAAGATCAACTATTCAGAGCAAACGACGATGGCGAGCCATCACATTCTGCAGGCGATCCCATTTTGGGACAGATCAGGTCTTTTGAACTTACCAATGTTCTAGTAGTAGTTGTTCGATATTTTGGTGGAACTAAACTGGGGGTAGGAGGGTTGATACATGCCTATAAGACAGCAACGGAAGAAGCTTTAACGAAAGCTTCAAAAAAGGAAATTTTTGAAGAGGTAGATGTAGTGTTTCAATTTCCATATGACTTATTAAGTGCTGTGGAAAGGTTGATTTCGGAGTTGGATATATCCGTCATTGATCGTGATTTTCAGGAGGATTGTCGAATTAAGGCCCGAATGAAGTCGCAATTAATAGATCAATTGAACAACAAAACATCAGACCTTTATAATTTGCAAATGTCAATCACCAAATGATTATGAAATTACCGTCTGAACTGAGTGCGCTATTTGCGCGTGACCTTGACAAGTTGAGCGAAGAACTCAACTCCTACCAAAACGATGAAGATCTCTGGATTGTAAAAGGAGAGATAAATAACTCTGCTGGAAATCTGTTTCTTCATCTATGCGGAAATCTTCAACATTTCATCGGCGCAACGCTCAACAAAACCGGTTATGAACGTAACCGAGAGTTTGAGTTTTCTGGGAAAGTATCAAAAGAAGAGTTGGTGGAGAACATTGAGGAAACGAATGAAATGTTGGCTAATTACTTCGAGCGTGTTTCGGTTGATGACATGTCCGATCCGTATCCACTTCAACCATTTGGATATCCGATGACCAAGTCCCAATTCATTTTACATTTGTACGGCCACCTAAACTACCATATGGGCCAGATCAATTATCATCGAAGGTTGTTGGAGGGTTAGGACTCCCTAAACCTTAATCTCTGCTTTAAAGAGGGATAAGATTTCGTCAATTTTGTGGTTCATCTACATTATAACTGAAATCTTTTATCTTATTTGTTTCTATTTTATCGAAACAAATAAATTACTTCTTTCGTTAGTTTACTGCAAAATAGAAACTAATGAAAGGAACCAACCTTGGTGAGTTCGAAGAATTGCTTCTGCTCATCGTACTTATCCTCGAAGAAGATGCGTATGTGATTCGCATTCGTGAAGAAATTCTGAGTCAGGTGAACCGATCCATTTCGATGGGAGCTTTGCATACCACGCTCTCACGTCTGGAGAAGAAGGACTTTTTAAAGTCGGATTTAGGTGGAGCGACTCAAGAGCGTGGTGGCAGAAGAAAACGCATTTATGAATTAACTGCTGCTGGGAAAGCCGCATTGAATGACGTGAAAGAAATGCGGGCTAACCTGTGGAATCAAATACCAGAATTTTCCTTAAAATTCATTCATGCATAAAGGGAACCCGATAGAACCTCCTGCCATTTCCTTACAGCTGATCAGACGGTTGTGTAAAAGGGATCTTGTGGAGGAACTTGAGGGTAATCTGGTAGAATACCATGCTCAACTTCAAAACTCATCATTCAAAAAACTCAAATACTGGTACCAGGTCTTTAACTATCTGAGACCCTCAACATTAAAAGTGACTAATTTAAAACTACACACCATGTTCAACTTTAATCCCATCCTTACTTTTCGAAACCTATTGCGACACAAGTCTACTTCCTTTATCAATATCTTTGGATTTACCCTTGGTTTGGTAGCTTCTATATTCCTTTATTTCTATATCTACTCTGAACTTAGCTATGATTCTTTTCACACAGAGAAAGATCGGATTTATCGAGCGATTCGGGTTTCAGGAATTAACGGCTCACCGTACAATATTGGAGTGACATCAGGACCGTTTGCAAAGGCGTTGCTTAATGATTTTCCTGATGACATAAACACTGTGACTAGAGCGTACCCAGAAGATGGGTTAGTTTCTTTTGGTGAAAAGAAATTCTTTGAAGAAAATCTCCTTTTCGCAGATGCGAATTTTTTTGACTTCTTCTCTTTTCCACTTGCGATTGGAAGTCCTGAGGATGTACTGAAAGATATCAATTCAGTTGTGTTGACGAAGGCGGCCGCCAAAAAATATTTCGGAGAACAAGATCCAATGGGGGAAATTCTAACAGTGGATAATCGATTCGAATTCATTGTATCCGGCGTGATGGATGAATTTCCAGCAAAATCCAACCTCGAGTTTGACATGGTATTTCCTATCGAGATATATGAACGATTTGAATGGTTTTCGAACTGGTGGAACAACGGTCTATTCACTTACGTCCACATTTCCACTCCTGCACAAGCGCAGAACGTAATTGATCAGTTACCAGGGTTTATGGATAAGTATTTCGGTGATGATTTTAAGGCTTCTGGACGAAGAGTTGATCTCACATTGGAACCTTTAAACGATATTTATTTCAACAACAAAACCAGATTTGACTTTGTAAGACATGGAGACATTCAATCAGTTTTGATACTAGCATTGGTAGCAGTATCGATTTTGTTCATCGCTTGTTTTAACTATGTCAATCTGTCTATTGCTCAATCATTTATGCGAGCTAAAGAAGTGGGAGTGAGGAAAGTGCTTGGGGTTCCTCGCTCTCGCTTAATCACTCAATTTTTGGGTGAATCTTTAATGATTTTGATTTTCTCAATTCTTCTTTCGGTAGGAATATGTCAGCTTTTAAAACCGTTATTTAACTCGGCCTTTGGGCTAGATGTGACGCTTAACTGGTCAGATCCGAATGTGATAGTCTTCTTCTTGGCATTGATTGTAACAATAATTGTTACCTCAGGAATTTATCCAGCAATCTTGCTCTCTTCCTTTAAGCCTGTAGTGGTCCTAAAAGGAAGTAAGTTATCTTCTGGCAGAAATGTTGGATTGAGAAAAGCGCTGGTAATCGTTCAATTCTCAATTTCAATATTCCTGATCGTCGCGACTTTCCTTATCGCTGCTCAGAACAATTATCTGAATTCCAAAGATCTTGGTTTTGATAAAGAAGCAATAGTCACGATTGATCTGAACAATTCGGAGATTCGATCTGGATTGGAGTCTTTCAAGGAAAGGTTATTGACGAACAGCAATGTGAGACGGGTTTCGACCATGTCTGGTGAGCCGGGTGGATACCATGATGCCTCAGGGTTCATATTTTCCGGAGTAGAGGGAAACACTCGTATGCGAACGGTCTTTGTGGACCGAGATTACTTTGATTTGTTTGGACTTGAAATAGTAGCCGGCAGAGGCTTTTCAAAAGACATGTCTACAGATGAAGAGAATGCCATGATTTTCAATGAAAAAGCCGCCAAAGAGATAGGTTTATCTCCAGAAGAAATCATTGGAAAAAGAGTAAGGATGCCAGGCTGGGATATTGAGAATGCTCCAGTTATAGGTTTCGTGAAAGATTTTCATTTCAAGTCACTTCGTGATGATATCGAGCCTATGGCCATCATTTCAGGTGGCAGACATAGAAAAATTGCGGTTAAGGTGAATACAGAAGATATTGGCAATACATTGCTTTTCATTGACGAAAAGTACAAGGAAGTTTCGCCTAATTATCCAATCAGTTACCGATTCCTTGATGAGAGTCTGGCTCAATTGTATGAAGACGAGAAAAAGCAAGCCAAGGTGTTTATCGCATTCTCGGGAATATCCATTTTACTTGCGTGCTTGGGTATTTTCGGACTTGCTGCTTATACTGCTCAACAGCGTCAAAAGGAACTAGGCATCCGTAAAGTATTGGGAGCCACTCCACAACAAATTATAAATCTCATTTCAAAAGATTTTGTAATCTTGGTCGCAATAGCCACTGTTATCGCTTCTCCTACGGTTTGGTATTTCATTAAAAACTGGTTAGGAAACTTTGCCTACAGAATTGAACTTCCAGATTATTGGTACACTTTTCTACTAGGTGGAATCATTGCGGTTGTGATTGCATTGCTAACGATTATTGTCAAAACTTATAGAGCAGCTGTAGCAGATCCAACTCAAAGTATAAGAAACGAATAGATTTCCTAACATACAACTATTCGGAGGACAGAACATCCTAGGGTAAAACCTACCCATGAAGTATTCTGTCCTTTGTTTTTTACTGATTCTTACACACGCTTCAAAAAGCCAATCACCAATTGAGGACTACTTATCTGAGATAGCAACCATACAATCTTTTAGTGGTTCGGTTGCGGTCAGCATAAAAAATAAGATTCTTATAAACAAAGGATTTGGAAAAGCTGATTACGAACAGAATGTTCTTAATAATTCTAACTCTGTTCACAGAATAGGTTCTTTGACTAAGCAATTCACTTCAATCGGTGTTTTAAAGCTTTTTGATGATAACTCACTTTCCATCAATGATCCCTTGTCAAATTTCTTTTCTGATCTTCCTAAGGATTGGCAGAAAATAACTATTCATCAGTTGCTGACTCACACTTCAGGTGTTCCGAATTACTTTGGAGACTTGGATGCAGTGCCGGTTGAAGATACTTATATGGAAATAGAGAAGGTGATTGAAATGGAAAAGCAAGACCCAAGAGGGTTGAATAATGAGCCAGGTAAAGAATATCGCTACAGTAATTTTGGCTATGTATTATTGGGCAGAATCATTGAGGTTGTTTCCGGCGAAAATTACTTTGATTATTTGAAAGAAGCCATTTTCGATCCCTTGGAAATGGATCAAACCTTTTATGACGATCCTAGAATAATTATTACTGATCGTTCAGAAGGCTATAAATTTTCTAACGGAAAGCTGGCGAATGATGCATTAAAAGATCCTGCAGGATATTCTGCAGGTGGGCTATTATCGTCCACCAATGATATGTTGAAATGGTTAGATGCGCTAAACACAGATGCAATTATAAAAGAAGAACTTCGTGAAACAATGTTTGATCCATTTCTTGATAACTACGGCCTTGGTTGGCAAATCCTCGAAAAGGATGGAAGAATCATGTACAACCACAATGGAGGTACCCATGGCTATAGCAGTCGAATTGTCTACTATCCATATGAAGATGTTTTCATTGCTGTTCTTGGTAATAATGAGGACGTTAGATCAGCTTCAATCACCTGCGACATTGAAGCGTTGATTTTCGAGAAAGAAGATGCAATAGTTTCATTAGCTTACGAAATAGAAGCACCAGCTATGAAAGAATTTGAGGGCACTTATGGTAACGCTCTTGATGGAAAAAGGAGTATTCAATTAGAGGGAGATCTGCTCTACTATATCAATGGAGAGTCAAAATTTGAAATCATCCCCATTGCTGATAATGTCTTCTGTTTTTCCAAATACAAAGAATTTAGAATCGAATTTTCTGATGATACTTTTGTCTTATCAACTTGTTCTGTAAATCCTCGGGTGTTCAATCGCGAGTGATATATTGTATTGAATTGCGGTTTATCTTTTCTGTTTGGTAGGATGTGTTTACTCTACCAACTTCTCTCTCAACGATTCTAAATGTCTTTTTCGTGGAATATGACATTTCTTGATTTCCCAATTTGCCACATAACTTCCAAGTAGGAACGCTCCAATAATGAGCAACCACTTTTCAAGCGAGGCTTCCTGATAGATCATTTTTGTTACAATGAAAATCGCAATAGGAATGAAGTACCAATAGATCATGGTACGACCTATCTTAATAGTTGATGTTGTATTGGAAATGGCGTGATCAAGTTCTCCGAGGATTGTTCGATCGAATCGCTGATCGCTCTTTTTTCTTTTTCTTCGAATATAGATTAGGTAGCCCACGGTGAAAAGCATAATGACTACTCCTGCGTAACTATAAATACCTTCTTTATCTCTTATGGCATCAATTAACAACATAACCGCAGTAGTTGAATTAACAATCATCAAACCGATCTCTGTTACATTCACTATTTTATTGGCTTGTTTTTTCTTGACCTTTACTCGATTATGCATAGCTTCTTCATTTATTACAAACAACGTTTCATTTCGTTGATCATCCCATATTTTTTGCATTTCATCAAACTCCATGATACTCGTATTTTGCTGATCTCTTAATTAGTTCTTTTTTGATTCGATGAATCTTAACTCCGATATTACTTTCCGAAACTCCTATCATTTCGGCCATTTCCTTATAGCTAAATCCATCGAGAAGTAACAATGTGAGGGAACGATCCACTTCATTCATATTCTTGATTTCTCCATATAGCCATTCCAAACGATCATCTGATGAAATATCGTTTTCTGATATCAGATGCTCTATTCCATCGATGGATTGAGGGTCGATTTTCTTTTTCTCTTTCGAGCTCCAGCTAATGGCAATATTGAGTGCGATTCGGTACAGCCAGGTTGTCACTGCAGATTCTTGCCTGAAATTTGGAATTGACCGCCACACCTGGGCTACTATTTCCTGAAAAAGATCTTCTTGGTCTTCAAGCGTGAATGCATATGCTCGAAGAACTTTAAAGAGTAATCCTTTATGGTTCGTAATCCAGGAATTAAATATCTGTTGCTGTTCCTCTTCCGTCATTTCAATCGATCTACACAAACTAGTAGATGATTAAAGGAAATTCTTACAAATACTTGAAAATATATTTTCAAGACTATATCCAATCGTGGAGTTTGTTATTGCTAATCAAAAATTCATTTCATCAAAAATGAACAAGAAGGCTCGACGATTGGTTAAAGAGTATTATAACCTCAAAACCAAAATTATGAATCAGAAAGTACTTATCACCGGGGCAAATAGCGGCTTTGGAAGAATGATGGTCGATACGCTATTAAAAACGAATAATAAAGTAGCTGCCGCAATGCGTGGTGTTAATGGAAAAAACCAGGAAGCAGCTAAGGAGTTGGAAGCTGCGGGTGTGCCTGTTGTAGAAATTGATGTTACCAATGATGACAGTGTCGATGCTGGAGTAGCTCAAGCAATTGAGAAGTTAGGCGGATTGGACGTTGTAGTGAACAATGCTGGAGTTGGAGTTGCTGGAATGCAAGAGCATTTTACTATCGATGATTTTAAGAAATTGTTTGATGTGAATGTTTATGGTGTTCAGCGTGTAAACAGAGCCGTGCTTCCACATTTCAGAAGCCAAGGATCAGGTCTTGTCATCTATATTTCAAGTTTGCTTGGAAGAATGACACTTCCATTTTATGGTCCTTACAATGCATCTAAATGGGCATTGGAAGCTTTAGCTGAAAACTACCGTGTAGAGCTTTCAGGTTTCGGAGTTGATAACTGCATTGTAGAACCAGGAGGGTTTGCTACATCCTTTTTTGGTAATCTAATGCAGCCAAGCGATCAATCAAGAAATGAAAGTTATGGTGAGTTTATGAATGCTCCTGAGCAAATGGGTGAGGGGTTCAATGAAGCTCTCGCAAACACTCCAGAGCAAGATCCCCAAAAAGTGGCTGACGCAGTTGGAGATCTAGTGAATGGAACTCCTGGAGAAAGACCATTTAGAACCATTGTAGATCACATGGGTATGGGAGATCCTTTAAAAGGATATAATGATCAGCTAGAGCAAGTGATGCATGGTGTGTATGGGGCCTTCCATATCGACGGGATGCTCAAGTTGAATACAGGATCTTAACAAATTCAATAATTTCAAAAAAGGGAGACTCTACATGGGTCTCCCTTTTTTGTGTTACAATCTTTCCGGTGGAGTCATATCATTGATCAGAATTGGATCTCCAAACCCTAGATCTTTCAAGCGATCGAATTGTGTCTTGGCATCTCCTACAACTAGCCAAATCATCTTATTTGGGTCCAGGTACTGATCTGATAGTTCTTGGATACGATCAACAGTCATTCCTTTTACGATTTCTTCTCTCTGTTTCACATAATCATAATCCCAGTCGTAAGCACTGATGTTTTGAAGAATTCGAAGCTTTGCACCTGCAGTTTCAAACGCTCTTGCGTTACTCTTTATGAGAAAGCCTTTAGTTGTTTCAAGGTCTTTATCCGTATAAGTAGATCCATAATTTTCCAGAATGTCCTTCACCAACTGGACGGATTCAAGGGTTACATTGCTTCTCACCCCACTTCCGATCGTGAATGGTCCGCGATCTTTTGATCCTGAAAATGAAGATCCAATACCATAAGTATAACCTTTCCCTTCTCTCAATTCTTGTGTAAGCCTAGAAGCAAATCCACCACCACCAAGAATGTAATTGGCAACTGTCACTTCATTATAGTCATCATCCGTCACAGCCAAAGCTGGATATCCGATTCTCAGCACGGATTGTTTTGCGCTAGGAACATCGAAAAAATACACTTGAGATTTTTGTGGTGCTTCCTGAATAGGAGGTCTAGGGATAGTAACTTCTTTACCCTCCCAACCATTTTCTATTCCTTTCAAAGAGTTAATAATTTCAGACTGGCTCATCGCCCCAACGATGTGCATTCTCGCGATCGAAGGAGACCAATAGTTAGCATAGTAATCTTTTAGATCTTCAATAGAAATGGATTCTACGGATGAAATTGACCCAAACCTGTTTTTTGACTTGATGTTGTTCTCACCATAGATCAAAAGATTGTATGCATTCTGGGCAATGGCGTTAGGGTTTGCTTCTTGCTGTTGGATTTGACTCTTGACTCGTTGTAATTCCAAAGCAAATTCGCCTTCATCCCATCTAGGCTCTAGCAAAATTTCTTCAAGAAGATCAATGGTTGCTTGATAATTTTTTGCTAATGTATTTCCAGTGATGGTGATACTTTCCTGTTGAGCAAAAACATTGATATTAGCTCCAAGCTGTTCGATCGCAGCCTCTAACTCTTGTGGAGTTTTATTTTTCGTCCCCTTTGTCAACAGATTTGCAAGAAGGTTGGAAACGCCCACTTTATCTGGATTTTCTAAAAGCAATCCACCTTCTACAACAATGTTGAACTGAACCAATGGGACCTCAGTGTTTTCAATTCCATAAATCTTGAGTCCGTTGCTAAGTTCGTCTTCCCAAACTTCAGGTACAGTAACTACTGGAGCTTCTCCGTACGGCGGCTCTGTACTTCTGTCAAAAGTGGATGGCGATGGCTCATAAGTTGCCTCAATAGATGCATCAAATGTTTCTTCAGCTCCGAGGGTTATCGCTTCTTCCACCACTTCAGCCTTTTCCGAACCTTCCAGCGCTTGCTCTAGTCTTCCTTTAGGAACGAAACTGGTAGCAACATGATTTTTATCCTTTAGATAGGTATTGAAAACACGCGTAACATCTTCGGGTGTGACATTTAATATGTTTTGAATGTCTTGGTTGATAAATCCAGGGTCATTAGCAAAAATGTTGTACTGTGCTAATTGAAAGCCTTTGCCAAGCACACTTGAGAGTCCGTTGTAGAATTGTGTTTCCTGACCAGCTTTAATACGATTTAGGTCTTTTTCAGAGATCCCTTCAGATTCAAATTTTGAAAATGCTTCTTGAATCGCAACTAGTACATCATCTAAGTCTTTGTCAGGGAAGGCACGGACGGCTAGGTGCGTTTGACCCGCCAATTCGTTGTTTCGACTAAACATTCTTACCCTTGAAGTCAACTGCTTGTCTTCTACTAGCACCTGATATAAAGGAGCAGTTTTTCCTTGTGATAAGTATTGAGCAAGAACCACTAAAGGGTAAGAGTCAGGGTGGTAAAGTTCAACAGTCGGCCATGCCAGTGTTAACTCAGGAAGTCGAGCAAAATTATCTTCATGATACAATTTGACCGTTTCTTCTACTCTTCCCGGTCTTTTGGGTAAAGGAGTTATTTCTTCACTGGCTTTTACTTCATCAAAATACTTTTTTACCCATTCTTTTGCTTGAGCCGGATTAAAATCGCCGGAGATCACCAGCGTGGTGTTGTTTGGAAGATACCAGCTATTGAAGAATTCTTTTACATCATCCAATGTGGCATTTTGTAGGTCTTCTAATGAACCAATCACTTGCCAATTATATGGATGATCTTCCGGGTAAAGATTCTTATCGATCACATAGTTGGTGTGACCATACGGCTGATTATCTACGACTTGCCTTTTTTCATTCTTAACCACTTGTTTTTCCTTGGCCAAAACAGGATCGGTAACAGTGTTGATGAACCAGCCCAACTTATCTGCTTCGGCCCAAATCATTTTTTCAAGTGCATCCTTTGGGACCGTTTGGAAATAGTTGGTTCGGTCTCTTGAAGTAGATCCATTTGCGCCTGAACCACCAATTCTGGCACTCATTTTATCAAGTCCTCCTTTTCCGAGGTTTTCTGATTCAAGGAATAGCAGGTGCTCGAACAAGTGAGCGAAACCAGTTCTTCCAGTCTTTTCTCTTGCAGATCCTACATGAGCAGTCAGGGCGACTGCAACCACAGGATCGGATCGATCAATATGAAATACTACATCCAGCCCGTTATCTAATTCAAATTTTTCGAACTCGATATTGAAGTTGGCTTCAGATTCTTGTTGCGGTGGCGTACACTTAAGGAAAAGTGCCACACAGAGCAGAGGTAAGATTTTTTTGAGCATGATTCAATTAGTTAATTAGTGATTTCGTGGTAGAAACTTGTAGTTTCTGTGGATTCAAATATACCAACAGGTGAGAGGAACCTGCCTTTTTTTCTTAGAATGGTCACTCATCCATGTGACTGGTAGGTGTATCTAGAATCGTTGTGCGAGCCTGATTCCCATGTATTTATGAAACGTAGATTCCGGTGTTTCTCTCGTTCTTCGATAGTAGATGAGGGCAAAATCAAACTTGGTCCAACTAAACATAAGACCCGCTCTTGTCTGATAAATCCATTTTTCAGAAGTCTTTGTAAAAACAGATTCCGAGCCGATAACTCCACCTTCAATTGTACTATTGTACGTCACGTATTCAATACCCGGACTGAGGAAAAAGTATCCTTCAAATTGCTTAGGTCCATTGTTTACTCTTCCTATTGCTCCATTGTACTGGGTAGACTTGTGAATGGGAAGAAAATTTCCTAGTCGAAAAACAAACTCTTGTCGGAAATGACTAAACCCTGTACCAAAGGCAAAATTGGATTCTGACAATAGGTCCATATCCTCTCCTTCGAGAAGTGCTTTGGCATATTTTCCATAAACGTTAATGATAGGAGTGTCATCTATCTGGTAGTCCCATCCTAGTGGAAGTTGCATGCCAAAGAACTTATGCCAACTATATTGTAAATCACCCATCCTAAGCGCTGGTCCCATCCATCCAAGTTCCAACTCAGCGTAGATGTAAGAACTGTTTTTAAAGTAATACTCATTCGTTGCTGATAAAGAGATCTGACCAGCATAAGGTCTATCCATCTCCGTTGTGTCTTCCCACCAAAGATGTTTTGCCGTATAAAATCGATGGTTTAGGACGTAGGATCTTACCTTTTTATCGAGGGATGGTTTCCACTTTGAAGAGTCAGTTAGAAATCTGTATCTAAGAGCTACACCTTGTGTGTAGTACTGATCTCTTGAGAAGTCCAACGTGTATGCATCATTGTCATTTTCACCTTGAATTTCTCTGCTTAGAATCTTTTGGGCTTCTGAAAGAAGAGAACAGAATACTAAAATCGTCCCTAATACCTTGTTGAAGTGCATACAAGCACGAATTTAGTAAGGCTCTTAGATTTCATCTTGGGTTTCGAATTCAATTGTCGCGTGGTTGAATTCTAGGTTCCAAACCAATCACAACTAATTCTATCCGTATACATTCTTAGATAGAATACGCTATCAAAAGGTCAATTGTTTTTTAACTAGATGCAGCGCTTTACAGAAAGTTGAAGACTATAGGTATAGAACTAAAATTTAAAGGAGATGAAACACATCACTAAAATCGCTATAGTATCCTTTCTTTTGATTGTTGGATGTGACAAGGTAAAAGAAGATGATCCCACTGCCCCGATAACACTTGAGTCGCTCAGATATGCACGTGAAAACAGCCCAATGATTATTCCCATATGGGGTGATTTCGATGATGCAGACATTACCATATTATCATCATCTGAGCTAGCCAATCAATTGGAGACCTATGATATAAATGATGATGTACGGTTTCTAAAATACCTACCAGGTACTACATCAGATCTAATTGATATTCAAGTGCTTCAAAACGAGCAAGTAATTGGAAATGGATCGGTGGAGATTAGGTTATTGGGAGAAAATGATTGTGCTGATACCGGGTTTAGCGATTACCATCGAATCTCTCCCGAAGACACTTTGGAAGTAGATCTTATGGGAAATGATGCCTTGTGTAACTGGGAGCCTACTAGTAATGCTATAGTAAGATTAACATTTGTAGATCCTATCACATTGGGTGAAGAGCCCCAAATCTCTGAGCTTACCGGCTCATCTGCCATACTAAATTATTCTCCTCCTGCTGGTTTCACAGGTCGATTGGAGTTTGTATATGAACTGTGCTTTGGCTGGGAGATTCAAAATCCTCCTATTCATGCTGATGAAATCGGTGAGCAAGTGGATGAAGTCCTACTTGACCCATTGGGCAGATGTCAATTTTATTACGTAGCTCTTGCAACTATTGATGTAGTAGACAAATGATTTAGATAAGTTTTGAACAAGGCCAACTTAATAAGAGACTGTAGAAAAAATCTGCGAGAAGCTCAGAACGAGCTTTTTCGCAGTTACAGAGGGTTGGTCATGTCCATTTCTAGAAGGTACAGTTCCGATGTATCCAGTTGTGAAGACGTTTTTCAGGAGTGTTTTATACAAGTCTTCAAGTCATTGCAAAATGAAAAAAGTAAAATAAAAGACCTTGATAGCTGGATAGCAAGAGTAGCAATCAATACGAATATTTCATTTTACTACAAGTCGAGCAAAGGGAAGCATGAAGACTTATCTGACGAGATATTAGACGAAAGTCATCAACACGTTCTTGATCTCATTTCAGGAGATGAACTTATAAATATGATCAATTCTATACCCGATGGATATCGAGTGATCTTCAACATGTATTTCGTTGATGGTTATAGTCATAAAGAGATTTCTGAAAAGTTAAAAATTTCAGAATCTACTTCACGATCTCAGCTTTCAAGAGCGAAGGAGTATTTAAAGAAAAAGTTAGAATCACAAGGAATTTTCAGATATGAAGCCTCTTAATGATAAACAGCTTAAGAAATTATTTAGTCGAAAAATCGCTGAATCCAAACCACTTGAATCCGGACATTTGTGGGAGGGTATAGAAAACTCTCTTCCCCCTCAGACTTCTTCTAGTCTCTTAGCTTCAACGGCTAAAATTGTGGCTATTATCGGAATTCTTTCCGCTGTATTTTTTGCAAGTAATAAGGCCAATACTGATCTGGAACCAACTGAAGAAATCAGTTCAATGAAGTATGAATTGACCAATGAGTCCAAGAGAGAAATTCCGGAAGCGATTTTGATCAGTGAGGAAACCAATGTAATGAGACAAATTGAGTCACTGGCAAGTAGAGATACACCAATGACTAAAAAATCAACTATCACAACTGAGCCAAAGACTTCATCAATGCCAACGCCTAATTACATGGTTGATCCAATAGTAGAAAAAGCAAAACCAATCCCTACCGATAAAGAAGAAGATGAGGTAATTAATGATTCGAATAATCCATTGGATCTAAAATTCTTAACCCCCATATCTTCTGACCTTCAATTAGCAGTAACGAGTGTTCCGGTAATCTCTCCAATCGAATTGTCAGAGCAAAACCAGAGCTTGCATACACGATACTGGTCTGTTGCACCCTACCTATCGTATCACACATTGGCACCATCAAGAATAGATGAGAATGTAGTTACTGGTGATCCGAGTCAAAAACCTGGGTTTTTAGATCGAGTTGGAGTGAATATTCAGTATGGACACTCCAAACGAATTATCAATAGGCTTTCGCTTAATTACTCGATTGGCATTGACTATTACAAGACTCAATTCCACTTTCAAGTAGTAAATAGACGTGATCCTTCTGCCACTATTCAAAATAACAGGTTAGATATCGGAGGCTCCATTGGGTTTGATTATCACCATAACGGGATTCTTGGAGTCGGAACACTTGGGTTGGAATTAGGCGGAAGAATTAATTTTCTTGATTTTTCAAATGGTGAATTTGAAAGCTATTCAAATGCAATATCAAATTTTAGGCTTACCTATTTGATTGATTTAGGTTTATGGAAAATTGGTCCGACATACTCCTCATTTCTAACAGGAAGAGACTTTGCTGGATATGGAAAAATAAATCCGACCATCTACGGATTTATGTTTAGAAGAAAAATAGGAGGGTCTAACTAGACTGTTCGCTCTAAATCGAAAGCTTCCAAATAGTCTGCAACTTTTCTGACGAACATTCCGCCGAGTGCTCCGTCTACTACTCTGTGATCATAGCTGTGTGATAGGAACATTTTGCTTCGGATTCCAATCAAGTCTCCTTCCGGTGTTTCCACCACCGATGGCTTTTTCTGAATTGCTCCCAAAGCCATAATTGCCACCTGAGGCTGCATAATGATTGGTGTTCCCATGACATTACCAAAAGATCCAACGTTGGAAACAGTGTAAGTACCTCCTTGTAATTCATCTGGCTTGAGTTTGTTCTCACGTGCTCTTTTTGCCAAATCATTCACCTTTTTGGTAAGTCCAAGAAGGCTTAGCTGATCTGCATTATGAATTACAGGAACAATCAAGTTCCCTGACGGAAGCGCGGTAGCCATTCCAATATTGATTGCACCTTTCTTCACGATCTTGTCTCCATCCACTTGAACGTTGATCATTGGGAAATCTTTGATGGCCCTAACGATGGCCTCAATAAGGATAGGAGTGAAGGTTAGGCTTTCTCCTTCTCGCGCTTTAAATGATTCTTTGGTTTTGTTTCTCCATGCTACAACCTTGCTAACATCAGCCTCAACGAACGAAGTAACGTGAGGTGAGATGTGCTTGGAAGCAACCATTCGCTCGGCGATCATTTTGCGCATGCGATCCATTTCAATGATCTCGTCTGCGCCACTGACTGCTACAGGAGCAGGTTGATGAACCGTTGGCTGAGCTGGTGTAGAAGGTGCTGGTGTGGCTCCTGGTTTTCTGGTTTTGACATAAGCCAGAATGTCATTTTTGGTAACTCGGCCTTCTTTTCCTGAACCACTTAGGGTATCTAACTCAGCGATGGAAATGTTTTCTTCTTTGGCAATACTTCTTACCAGCGGTGAATAGAATTTTCCAGAATCAGACACTCTTGGCACACCATTTCCATTGGAAGAGGTTGTTGCCATGGCTGTTTCTAGAATCTCTTCCGCCTTTTCCACTGGATCTTGTTGAGGTTCAGGAGCAGAACTTCCATTCGATGGTTCAGACGATGCTCCATCGGTTTCGATAATTGCAATAGGCTTCCCAACTTCTATCACATCTCCTTCTTGCGCCAAAATTTCTTTTAAAACTCCCGCATGGGTTGAGGGAATCTCCGTGTCAACTTTATCTGTGGCAACTTCCAGAATTGATTCGTCTTCTTCAATCGTTTCTCCGACACTTTTCATCCATGAAAGAACGGTTCCTTCCATCACACTCTCGCCCATTTTAGGCATTACCATTTCGACTGTTGCCATGATTTATTGCTTTTAATTCGTCTATTGCAAAGATAGTAAAAGGGTGAGAAAAAAGGAGTACGTATGGATTTTTGAGAAATAATAAATTTTAATTTTTTAAAATTTTATTTACGTAAAATTTTATTTTGATAATGAAGTGGTAAGGCATAAAAGAAATGGGACTAAAATTCGTTGTGTTTCGCTATTTAGACATCAAGTTGGCACGAACCATATTAAGTGCTACCATGGCACTTAATTGAATGTTTACTTTCCGATCTTTCACGAATACGAATTTTTTAGCTTCTGTTTTTTGATCGTCACTATAAGCTATCCACACGGTACCTACTGGTTTGTCTTCTGTGGCACCACCAGGCCCTGCGATTCCACTCAACGATACCCCAATGGAAGTACCGAATACTTTTCTGATATTCTCTGCCATTTGAATGACAACTTCCTCGCTTACCGCTCCTTTTGTTTCCAGTATATCATGGTCCACCTGTAACGCTTTTTCTTTGATATCATAGGAATATGCCACGTAGGAGCCTTGAAAATAGTCTGAACTTCCTGGAACAGATGTAATTAAATGGGAGAGATAACCTCCAGTACAGCTTTCGGCACAGGCAATGGTTTTGTTTTGTTCTCTAAGCAATTGACCAACTCGTTCTTCCAATTCAATGTTTCCTGTTGCATAAACATATTTTTCTATTAGCGGCATGCATAATTTGATCTGCTCATCAACATCCTTTTCCAGTTGTACCATATCAGATCCTGTAGCAGTAAGTCTTAATTTGACTTGTGCTAAAGTTGGCAAATACGCAAGCTTAATATGTGGCGGAAGATTACTTTCCCAATCCTGAATTTTCTCTGCTAATCTTGATTCTGGAATACCACCGGTACGAATGATTTTGTGATAGATCTTTGCCTTCACAAACCTGCTTTTGAGCTTCGGAAGAATCTCCTTTTCCATCATCCCTTTCATTTCGAAAGGAACTCCAGGCATTGAAATAAAAATTGTGTCATTCTTTTCCAGCCATATCCCGGGTGCTGTCCCTAGCTCATTAGTGATTTTTGTAGATCCCATTGGCTGGATGGCTTGTCCTCTATTTAGTTCATTCAACTCTCTTCCGGCCCTCTCATAGCGCTCGGTGATCTCCGCTAATGCTGATTCATTCATTACTAGCTCCACTTCGAAATATTTTGCGAGCGTGGGTTTTGTCAGATCGTCATTAGTTGGTCCAAGACCTCCTGTGATGAGAATGATGTCAGCTCTTTTTTCGGCTTCTTCTAACGCAATTAGGATTTGTTCTTCAAGATCCGGAACTGTTGTTTTGCGAATTACCTTGATGTCAATTTGGTCAAGTTCACCACTGATCCAGTGTGAGTTTGTATCCAACGTTTGACCATAAAGAATTTCATCACCGATAGTAATGATTTCAGCAGTTGTTGACATATTAAAGTTTTGGGATATTTGGGCTCAAGAAATTCTTACTTTTACACTGACCATTTTTTAGCCGCTTAAAATTACAACGAAGATGAGGAACACATTGATCCGCACAATTCTAATTTCTGTTCTCTTTGTCGGGTGTACTGCCCAACAAATTCAACAAACCATTGATGGATACCTTGGTGAAGATAAGCTTACGGAAGGTGATGTAGCTGCTGGTTTGAAAGAAGCTCTTGTTTCAGGCATTACAAAAGGAACCAATAATGTTGGTCGATTGGACGGTTATCTTAAGAATCCTAACATCAAGATCCCATTTCCTCCGGATGTTCAGAAGGTTGAAAACAAATTAAGAAGCATTGGGCTTGGAAAAGAAGTTGACAAATTTGTAACCACGCTAAACAGAGGCGCTGAGGAGGCGGCTAAGGAAGCTAAACCAATCTTTGTGTCGGCTATTACATCGATGACAATCAACGATGCTTGGAATATTTTGAAAGGAGATGATAAAGAGGCGGCAACAAACTATTTGAAACGTGTTACTTCTGATCAACTTCGTTCAAAATTCACTCCAGTGATTAAACGCTCACTTGATAAGACCAATGCGACTAAGTACTATTCTGACATCATCAATACCTACAACAAGATCCCTTTAGTAGAAAAAGTGAACCCAAGTTTAGAGGGTTATGCGACTGATAAAGCGATGGAAGGACTCTTTTTTATGATCGCAAAAGAAGAGCGAAACATACGAGTTGATCCAGTGGCAAGAACTACGGAATTACTCAAAAAAGTGTTCAAAGAGCAAGATTGACTACCTTTACCAGGTATTTAATCGCCTGTTATGCTAACCAAATTCCAAACTAATAAGTTAGAGCGCTTCTTTTATATCCTTGATTTTGATCGTAACGGTGTGATAGAAGAAGATGATTTCTTGGCAATCGCTGAAAATTTGTGTGTGTTATGGGGATTGCGAGAGGGGAGTCCTGAGTACAACAAGGTCATCTCTAAGTTTTCTGATGAATGGAAAAAATTCTATCATTTTGTTAACAATGATGAAGGAATTGCCAATTGGGCTCATCTGGTTGAATTTGCAGACAAGGTTATCATCAATGGAAATGATGAATTATACCAGAATTACGTAGATGATTTTGCTGGAGAAATATTTGACAATTTCGATGCTGACAAAGATGGCTACATTTCATTGGATGAATTCATCGATCTATTTTGCGCTTACAGGATAGAAGTCAGATTTGCAGCCAAAGCCTTCAGGAAGATAGACCTAAATCACGATGACCTTATTAGCCGAGGCGAGCTCATAAGTGCTGTGAAAGAATTCTTTAAAAGTGACGATGAAAGTGCTCCTGGGAACTGGCTTTTTGGAAACTTCTAGTTTTAAGTCGTTTGCTTTTGCTTCTTTAGCGCTTTTACTTGAGCAATCGATTCATCCACTTTTCCTTTTGACAAATATTCTCGCAGGAATTTCTCTAATGGGAAAATAAGTAGGGCCACAAACACATCAATCAAGAAATCCACAACCGGCGTGCTTTGAACATTCAATAGGGAACCTGCAGCTGATTGGATAAATTCAATAATCAAAATCAAAGTCAAAACAGAAAGGCCACCGCTAATCAATTGATTTTGAGTTTTCGACTGGTTCATTCTCGATGAAACAATAACAAGTGTCCCGAAAAATAGGATTTGCAATGCATAAAACCACGGTCTTTGCCAATAAGGACTTTTCACTGAAAAATTCAGAACGTTGGCTTCTTCAAATCTTCCAAAAGCATCTTTCGAGCGAACATTCAATGAGTACTGACCAGCAGGTAGGTAGCTAAAATCAATGGATTTACTCTTTGTCCAATCCGACCATTCGGTATGAAGACCATCAAGCCTGTATTGGAATTCAGAGTTAAGCATTCCCAAATAATCTGGTTTGGAAAGTTCTACCGTGAGGAAATTCTCATCATAAGAAAGGGAAAATTTTGACCGCTTATCGATGACACCTTTCTGATTGCTTAATTTCTTAATGAAAAGTTGATAGGAGGCGAGTTCACTGCTTTTTTCAGGATTGTATTTAAGCAATTGATTTTCTCTGGTTAACAACCAAAATTCATTTGAGTTTCGGTCCTTGGAAATTGAAATGAGATCCTTAAATAGACTCATATAGTCAAACTGATCAATGTTTCCATTTTGATCAATTAGGAACCAAGTATTTCCATTGTTAATCCAAACCCTGTCTTTTGTCGGTTCGGTAATTGATGAAACGGCCGATCCAATCTGAGATTTTAGCTGGGTGTTTTCCTTGATTCCGTCCGTCGATTCATCATAGTAGAAATAACCTTGCGCATTGATGAAATAGGTAGTATCCGTTCTTTCTATGATATCTACATCATCAAGGAATTTGTTGTTGAGTGCATACTGATTAGTAAAAACAAATGAGCTATCTGTCAGGGAGATATTGTAAAGATTCGAAGAACCTGCTAGCCATATTTTTCCATTCGAGTCTTCATTGATATTGACAATAATATCCTCCAGTTCCTGGCTGCTTTGCTCTATCCAGATGTCATTAAGCAGTGTAAAAGATTTCAGGTGGAAATCATGAGTACTAATCAGCAACTGTCCGGCAGATGTGACCATTGCTGATTTGATATTTTCTGAAATAACCAACTCACAACCATCCTTGCTTGCTTCGTAAATTCCTGAGTTTCCAACCAGTAAAAGGTGTTCGTTGTACTTGATCAAGTCGAAGTATTTTCCATCTGTCCCGTCGACCTTATCAAAGTGGTGGTTTATTCGTGTCGGAACTTTTCGTACTCTTCGTACATACTTTGTGTTTTTTGCCTGTTTCCTGCTTATCCTCTCCGTGTTCTCGGGTTTGTCCAGAATATCCTCAACTCCTTTGACGATCTTGCTAAAGAAATTCGGCTTTTTCTTATTTGTGTCCGTTGAGGTAGCCTGAATGTCTTTCTTTTTCTTGAAAAGTCCTCTCAGCCCTTTTTTCTTTTTTGGAGTTTCTGGCTCTGGCTCTTTTACAACAGGTTTTGGTTGGGACTTCTTGGTTGTGACCTTGGTGTAATACACATGGTTTTTGAAAATTGTATCCGTATTGAAATAGTAAAGACCGAGGCTGGTTGTCACCCACAGTGTTCGATTGTGCTGGAAAATACCGGTGAGGTTTCCCTTAAGTCCAGGAAAGTTGGAGTAGCTAAATGCCGGGAAAAGTGGCGAAACACTAGTCAATCCAAAAGGATGTGCGATCCAAACGCCACCACCTGCGTCTGTGTGCATAGCGTAGATCTGGTTATCAGGCAAACCAGAATTGTAATCTGTCACCTCGATATAATCCAGGCTGTTATAATTAAGGAAAATAACGCCACTAGAAAAAGTAGAACAGGCGATCAACGAATCATTGATCCATTTTGCTTCTTCTATTTCATAACCATTTTCTTCTATTAGCTTATTATGTGCGATACTGATTGCTCGATCTTGCCAGGCGTAGATTTGTCCTTCAAAATCGACCAATAGTGGAGGTCTATTCTCCCTGTGATGGGATGATGAAACTAAGATCTCCATCTCATGATCCGTCAGTTCATCACCTTCTATTTTGAATGTTTCCTCTTGAGAGTTAAGAAAAAGCTCACCTTCAATTTGAAATAGATTTACAAAATCTCCCCTTTTTAGTGTTAGTTCCTCCGTCAGCCTGTTGTAAATGCCCAGGTTTTGGTTTCCGAGGTAATACACATAATCACCAAAACTTATGGTTTGAAAAAACAGGTCGCTTATTGTGTCAGTTTCCAATAGGTTTTGATAAGTAATTTCATTTTCTTCTATATCAATTTTTCCGAATGAATCGATGCTGCCGACATAAATGGTATTGGTTGAATCCGTGTCGATTGAGAGCGCGGCAGACGGTGTTTGAAAATAGTCCCATGAGTCACCATCATAAGTTAGTACACCCGACCTGTTGGCGAGACAAATGAGTCCGTTGTTGTCGCTTATGATCTCAAAGTTGGTGTTATCAATGTTTGGGTAAGATGGAAAATGATGGGTTAGAAGAAAGTCGCCCTTTTGGGCAAATACAAGAGTAGCTAAGACGAGACTTAGCATCGAGAATAGATTTTTCATAGAGCTAGCTAGGGTGGAGAATGTTACTTCATAATCAGTTTTTTGTTAAAAACCCCTTCGTTTGTTTTTAACTTCAACAGATATATTCCGGAATTGAGCTGGTTGAGGTCGATGGTGTTATCTGTGTCAGTGATTTCAAAGATATAGTTTCCCGCCATATCCCACACCACCACATTTTCAATAATTGTTGCGGAAAAGAGCGTGATGAATCCTTGTGAGGGATTCGGGTAGATTTCGATAATATCGGTCTCATCAAGAGCAAGTGGCGGTACAAGATCTAATTGTAGTGTATCACTATGCGAGCAGCCATTATCATTAATTATTTCAACGACAATTTCATGCTGGGTTTCTTCTAAAACAAAAACGGGAGCAGCGGAGCTGGCAGATTGTTCACCATTAACATACCACTTGAATTCATTGATACCTTCAACTGGGTCAGTACTTAATGATACTTGGTGTCTGTTACCGATTTTTTCTGTTGAACTCACAATTTCCAAATCAAATTCCTCGAAAGTAATGTTTACTTCTCTGGGGTCGCTTGGTAGTCCATCATCCAGACCAACAACAAAAATTTTCATGTTTTCAGACACCTCAAATTCAGTCCCTTTTTTGACTAGATCGGTCAATTCAGCATCATTATAAAAACCAAAAATTTCACCATTTTGTGGCTTGAGTATTGGGTCTTCGTTTGCACAGAAATTGACATCTTGTTGACTTGGAATGCTTGAACTGCTGAAAACAAAAGTCTTTTCTTCACTCACCATACAATTGTTGGAGTTGGTATGCTCTAATCGAATAGTTGTTTCAAGTGTTGATGAATCAATCACAATTTGATTTTCAGTTCCGATAGAAATATCATTGACGAACCATTCGATGGTCTCGACACCTTCTGGCGCTTTCACGATAATTTGATGTGAGACGGTAGTTGTATCAATTTCAATAGTAAAATCAGTTGAGACTTCTTCCACTTGGATTTCAATAGGAATTCTCAGACTCTCAAATTGACTGTATATCCCACTCACATAAATGGTTGAATTTTCATAAAAAGGACCTACTTCCAAATCATTTCCTTTGTATGAATGATTTTCAGTTTCGTTGGTATCAAAGACTCTAAGAAAGTCTGCTGAAGGATCGGAAAGCATTACATTATCGCCAGGACAGATAGTGAAGGAACTGAATACTGGACTATCAGGGCGATTTGCTACAACCAGGTTCTTAATCGCTGTATCAGTACAGTCCGATTCATTTTCAATGAATAGTGATATTTCATATTCGCCCACTTGGTTGAAAGAAAGTGACGGATTTTGGATTGAAGAAGTCGTGCCTTGATCGAAATCCCAACTCCAGGTTGTTGCTTGGAAACTCTGATCAGAGAAATTGACCACATTGGTTTCATGATCTAAGTACAACGTATCTGGTTGCATGGAAAAATCAGCTACATCTTCAATGAGCTTAACTTGGACTTGAAAGATGTCGGAAGCATAAGTGCCGTCCATGTTTTTTACATAGAATGCTGTATCGGTAGTAATTGATCCAGTCGTGAATGCAGTACCCTCGTGTAATTGAATAGTACCTTCAGGATCTTCGTAGAATCGATAAGTTTCTCCTTCTTCTGGGTCTATTGTTACATCACTATCACAACTGAATACTGAGGATAAAATTCTTGGATTTGCGATGATTTCATCTAGTCTATTTTGCGCATTGGTAAGTTCTGTTTCCAGGTCATTTCTGGTTCCGGCAGCAGCTACCAATACCGTAAAGTATTCACTTTCAAATGCGTCAATTTGATTAATCGTTACTCCATTTAACATAGCCACATCGTTCCCATCGCCGAGATCTCCTGCGGATCCTATAAACTGATTTTTAAGAAAGTCGAATTTATCTGCATCACTAAATGCAGCCTCTACATCAAAGCTATTTCCATTTTCATTGCTTACATCAAGTGCGGAATATCCGACGGTTCCATTAGCAATAATCTTAGTAGCTGCAAATACTGTTTCGTCGAGGTTATTGGTAAACATATAGTTGTTTGCAGCATCGTAAGAGGCCTTGTTCTTCAAGAGATTGTCCAGGTCGAAATCAGTGAAAAAGCCGACGCTTACATCGTTTTGCTGAGCTGCAGAATTATTGATCACTCGATACCGTAACAAAATGTAGTTTGAGCCTGTCCAGGAGTAACTAGATTGTTCTATTATCAAATTATTGATTGGATCTTCGAATTCTGAATAGCCAAATTGGTCAGCCACTGGATGTCCAAGAAGTTTGTAGTTGGTAACAGAGTTGAAATCTTGTTCACGATTTTCAAGCGCATAGTCATTGATAATGTTGTCAGACACAGTAGTTTCTGAAGTGGCGGTTAAAATGCCGGCGTAGGTCAAAATCGTATTCCCGTCAAATTCGGAACCAATACCTTCATAGAAATAGATATCTCCAAATCCCAGGTTTCCATTTCCTGCAATGGTCATTTTAAGACCCGATCCGAAATCGAAATGGTCAGGTGAAGTGGATAATTGAATATGTTGAAAATCATTGTATGCCCCATCCATGAAATCAAATCGGGCAAAAAATTTGGTTTCGGGATCTAAATCATCATTCAAAACAATTGAAAACGAAGCTTCACCTTCTTCCAACGAGTTCAACCCAGTCTGGAAATCAGTCCCCTCAATGATGGTGAAATCATTTTCAGGAGAGGATAATGTTATTTGCGTTTCGTCTGTGGTAGAGAGGAAGTTTGTCAGGTTGGTAGTAATTGTAACCGTATCTCCAAAAAACAAATTTTCACTGTATGGAGTCTGGGCATCAAGGCTGGTTACTCTAACAGATTTTAAATCTTCCTGAGAGACTGCAGAAAAAGCGTTTAATCTTCCGAAACCAAGTTTCCCATCAAACGATGCGTTGGTTCCAATTCCGTAAATATCATCCGAACTGACTCTTACTTGCTCCATTACCTGAAGCGCATTGAGATCTGGGAACGCATCTCTAACCAATGCGGCTACACCGGCCACCAAAGGAGACGCAAAAGAGGTACCTGACTGGTTGCCATAGGTGTTGTCATTTACCGTTGAATACAATGATGCGCCAGGAGCAGCTAAGTCTATCAAATAGTTGTAAGTGGAAGTAGTAAACCTATTGTCTGAGGCATCCACACCAGCAACTGATAATACATTGTCATAACTGGCTGGGTAGAATAAAGCTTCGGGATCTGACGTGGCACCATCGTTTCCAGCTGAAACAGCAATGACTACATCTTTTTCCAATACCGCATAATTGAGAATATCCTGTTCCGATTGAAGAGGTTCTCGTGCTGAGCCCCAAGACAGATTTAGTACTTGAATTCCCATGTCTCCAGCATAAACTATGGCATCAAATAAATTCACTGAAAGTGTACCGGAAGTAGTGAAACCTTTTAACGCAGCTATTTTGGAGTTAAAACCAATACCTGACATGCCAATTCCATTGTCAGTGGAGGCCCCAGCTACTCCAGCTACTCTGGTTCCATGTTGATTGCCATCGGCCGTAGGATCATTGTCCCCATCGGCAAAGTCATAGCCCTGATAGTCATCAATGTATCCATTGTTGTCATTATCTATTCCATCTATCGGATCTGCCTCGTTGACCCAAATACTTGACTGAAGGTCTTCGTGATCAAGGTCTACTCCGGTATCGATAATGCCAATGACAATGTCGTCATCTCCACGAGTGATGTCCCAGGCATCATATGCGCCTATTTGATCGAGATAACTTTGCTCTGTTCCGTTGGCGGGATCTGAAGGCGTGTAAAGTGGTTGATAAGATACAATTGGCTCAGCGTAAACAACATTGGAGTTCATCAGTAGCTCGTTAATCAATTGAACCGGATCCTGATCTGTGCGAACCTTGATTTTACAAATCCCATCCAGAATGGAGGGTTTTGCTTGATTTGTCCGGTGGAGCAATTGGACTTCATTGGGAAGATTCGAGAAATCAGTGCCATCACCTTTGATTTTTACAATAATCCATTCCGGATTAATTTCCCGTTCTGAAATTCCACTAGGAAGCTGATACCTTCTCTGTGAGTGGACTGAGAAAATTAGTAGTAATAATACGGCACATGTGAGAAGTCCTCTCATCATTTGTGTTATGTCACGCTCAACTTTCTAATCGCTATGGATGCGGCTTTAGGCCAAAAACGTTTAAGGTAGATCCCCAATTTTTCCTTTGCTCCAGCAATATACGCTTGTTGTTTGTCTGATTCGATGGCTTTTACGATCAATCGCGCACATTTATCGGCAGACATACCTTTATCCTGAGCATTGTCCATTTTGTTTTGAGGGTTTCCATCTCCCATCAATGCATTGTAAGAAATATTGGTCTTGATGTAACCAGGGAGGACCAAAGTCACTTTGATGTTGTCTTTGTGATGTTCTGCTCTCAATACATCATAAAAACCATGGAGCGCATGCTTAGATGCACCGTAGGCTGACCGAAAAGGAGTATTCACAATTCCAACTGCACTGGTGACGATTACATGGTGCCCACCTTTTCTCTCTATCATTTGTGGAAGCAAGTATTTGGAAAGTGCGATCGTTCCGAAATAATTGATTTCCATAAGCCTACGGTCAACATCCAGTGTCGTATTAATAATCAGATCTCGTTGGCTGATTCCGGCATTGTTGATCAAAATATCAATAGCTCCAAAAAGTGATATTGCTTCTTCTACTTTTTGTTGTATGCTGGCCTGATCCTCTAAATCAAGTAGAAGTATTTCAATTTTAGCTTGTCCATCCGAACAAGCCTTTTTTACTCGTTCAAGTTCTTCTTTTCTACGTGCTGAAAGTATTAGCTTAAGTCTTTTTTTTGAAAGTTTGCGCGCCAATGCTTCGCCGATTCCGGAAGATGCTCCAGTCAGCCATATTACTTTTTCAGAAACTTTTGTCATTCCTTTTGTTTATTGTCCTCTATAAATACATAGATGGTGTATGCTCCAATCGCGGTTCCAATTGGAAAGCTGAAAATAGAAAGACAGCCAGCGATCATTAAAAATACCATACCCCATTTTTTTCCTTGAAGAGTGGCTATTCCTCCAATAATGGATGGCAGTGCGGCGAATAAGAATAAGAAGAAAAGTATCGTTTTAACAACCGTTTCTACTAACGGCAGAACCCATGCGGCATCCCGACCTTCTTCTTCAATGATGGCAGTTTCAATGAAAGGAAAGAACGCTGTAAAAACTCCAATGATTAGTAAAAAAAGAACGGTGTATAGTGCTCCATAGCAAATATGAATGATGCTAAGTGTTTTCTTGTGAGAATATAGATCCATGATTACCTCTTTTTATATACTACAAAATCAAAGGAATATTGATGTCTTTCATCTTTTCTGTGATGTTCCCTTGATACTTCTATCCACTGTTCTTTGTCAAATTCCGGAAATGTGGTTTGACCTTGAAAAGTACCGTTAATTTCGGTTAAATATATTTTTTCCGCAAAAGAGAGTCCTTCTCGGTAAATCTCACCACCACCAATGATAAAAGCTTCTTTTTCACCCATTTCTTCGGCTTTTGATAGCGCATCTTTTAATGATCTAAACAGTGTCGCTCCATCAGCTTGATAGTTATCCTGCCTTGTGATTACAAAATTCGGACGACTAGGAAGGGGTCGAAATTTATGTGGAAGAGATTCCCAATTTTTTCTACCCATGATCACATGATGATTTTTGGTCGATTCCTTGAAGTATTTAAAATCGTCCGGTAAGTGCCAGGGAATATCATTGTCTTTTCCAATTACCCGGTTGCTTCCCATTGCTGCTATCATTGATATGATCATTTCGCTCTTCATAATTGATAACCTCTTAAAAATTCTTCAACATTCATTTTCTTTTTTCCTTCAAGTTGGAGTTCTAAAATATTGACCGATTTATCGCTTGTCTTTATTCTCAAATACGTTTTGTTATCTGACTCAAATACGCCCGTTCCTTTCTTACTTTCTTGAGTAGATTCTTCAATGGCGAAAACCTTCAATACTTTTCCATCCAGTTTCGTCCAGGCAGCCGGATAGGGGGATAGCCCACGAATGAAATTATGAATTCTTTCACTCGATTGATTCCACTCGATTTTGCAATCCTCTTTGAAAATCTTTGGTGCTGATTCCAATGGTTGATCGCTACTTTGTGGTTTTAATGAGTAATTATCTTCTGTGATTGCTTTTGCTGTTTTCGCAACTAAATCGGCTCCTTTTTTCATTAATCGCTCATAAAGCGTCCCTACATTATCGGATTTATGGATTGGTTCTTTTTCTTGAAAAATAATTTCTCCCGTATCAATTTCATGTTTAAGGAAAAAAGTAGTGATTCCAGTTTCTGTCTCTCCGTTAATAATGGCCCAGTTGATTGGAGCCGCTCCTCTGTATTGAGGCAAAAGCGAAGCATGCAAGTTGAAAGTGCCCAATCTTGGCATGTTCCAGACTGCCTCAGGCAACATCCTAAAAGCTACGACAATTTGCAAGTCGGCATTATACGATTTGAGTTCTTCTAGAAATTCCGGTGATTTCAAGTTAGTGGGTTGCAAAATGGGAAGTTCAGCTTCCATCGCAAATTGCTTCACTGCAGATGAGCCAATTTTTTTCCCTCTGCCCTGAGGTTTGTCAGGTGCTGTGATCACGGCAACAATAAGAAAGCCAGATTCCACGAGCCTTTTTAAACTTTCAGCTGCAAAATCTGGCGTTCCAAGAAAAATGATTCTAAGTTCTTTGCTCATCTTAACAGCAAAGAAATAGAACCTTCATTATTTAATCAGCGATCGAAGTTGTAATGTGAATGTTTTTTCTTCCCCGTCTTGACGAACAAGCAATTCGGCAGTATCACCATCTTGTCGAAGGATTTTCTTCACATCTGCCATCGTGACTTCACTCATTGTTTTTCCATTCACAGACAGCAATTCAGAATCTACTTTTATGCCGGCTTCAGAAGCTGGACTGTCATCAAACACATAGTGAATCAAAACTTTGTTTTTGTCATGATCCTTCTGGATTTGAATCCCACTGCAGTTAACATGAAATTTTTCTCCCCATCTGCTGTTCTTGTTCAGATAGATCATTCCATCTGGCACATCAACAGTGATATTGAACATCCGTAAGATTTTACTTCCAATAATACCAGCTATTTTTTTGTCTCCTTGAATTCCATCTGGCGAGGCACTTATCCCAATTGGAAGATCTTCAATTTTCTGGTTCCCAAATGAAAATGACTGTACATGTCCTTCATAATGAAGACTTTCATTTTCTGAAATCCCCATAACATGATACGAATAATGTTTACCCGTCTTGTTGATGACATCATACTTTTCGGCATAAGGTGAATTGAAATCCAATGTGGTTCCAGCACCGGTCATTACATAGAACGTACCATCATGAGGTTCGCCATTGTTTAGAACAACAGTTCCATTAACTACAGGTATTGAAATGTTAAGATCAAAAGGAATGGCATCCCCTGTTTTTGGCACATTTCCATGATCGTATATGTTCATGGTTCTATCGTCGTAATTAATGTGAACAGAATGATGGAAAAGCAAGTCATAGCCCAAAATTCCATCAATGTCATGACCCAAACTTATTTCCAGGTGATTAAGGTCAGTGGTATAAACCTTAATGTTTTTTTCCATCAAAAAATGATTTATAGCAAGCGTATTGTGCTTGATCAAATGCCAGGTAGACTTAGTTTGATTGAACTCTACTTTCTTCATGTTCAAGTTCATTCTTTCCGCAACATCAACATCAAGAACTGTAAGTCCGGAACCAGTATCAAAAATGAACTCCAAAGGTTCTGAATCATCGATACTCACTTTGATGATGATATGGTCTCCATATAACTCAAATGGAATGGTAGTTATTGGCATTTGTGCATTGGCATAAGAGGCCATAACAAACGCAGCTAAGTATACTAATCTTTTCATGGTAATTCTTTTGTATGTGCCGGTTAATTTTGGATCAAATGATTTAAATGTTTAGGTATTGCTAATTTAATACTTTGATGCGAACATTAGCGACAAGTTGAGTGTTCGATAACAAAAGAAAAAATGACGAATAAACGAATTTGGTTAATCACAGGATGTTCTACTGGCTTTGGAAAAGAGCTAGCAAAAGTGGTTGCAGACAATGGTGAAATTGCTATTGGAACGGTAAGAAAACAGGAACAAATTGAGGAATTAGAAGCATTGAATAAAGACAATATTAGGGGAGTGGTATTGGATGTTCAAGATCAACAAAGCATTGATGATGCTGGTCAATTAATTTCTGAGAATTATGGAAAAGTTGATGTTCTCGTAAACAATGCAGGTTATGGAACTATTGGGCCCATTGAAGAGACTTCTGATGTAGAAATCAATCGCCAGTTTGATGTGAATGTTTATGGCGCAATTCGAATGATCAAATTGGTGTTACCGTTTATGAGAAAACAACGATCAGGGCATATTTTGAACATTACCTCTATTGCAGGGCTGAACGGATTTCCAGGAGTTGGTATTTATAACGGCAGCAAGTTCGCGCTCGAAGGAATTGGAGAAGCACTTGCAGCTGAGACAAGTCATTTGGGAATAAAAGTCACCAATGTCGAGCCAGGTCCATTCCGGACGGATTGGGCCGGAAGATCAGCTACCTATAATGAATCTACAATTGATGATTATAAGGAAACAGCAACTAGAAACATGGATTCTATTCGTAGTGTAAGCGGAAATCAAATCGGAGATCCTGTCAAGGCTGTTAAAGCCATGTTTGAATTGACTAAGTTAGAGAATCCACCAGTACACCTGCCTCTTGGCGGACCAGCATACAATAGAGTAGGAATTAAACTTGCAGAGTTCAAAGAAGAGGTTAAAAAATTTGAGTACCTGGGCAAACCAACGGACTACACGGAAGAAGAATTAAAAGAGTTAGAACAATGACTGCTGTTAACATCAAAGAGAAGTTTAACTTATTCTCGGAGAATTGGACACCCAAGATTATTGGTGAACTCAATGGTCAGCAGGTGAAGTTGGCTAAGTTTAAAGATGAATTCGTTTGGCATAGTCATGAAGAAGAAGACGAGCTTTTCATGATTTTTAGAGGAACTCTCATCTTGGAATTCAGAGATCGGATTGAAACTCTTAAGGAAGGAGATATGCTTATTGTGCCAAGAGGAGTCGAGCATTTTCCTAGAACCGAAAATGGTGAAGAAGTTTGGGTTCTACTCTTTGAACCAAAAGCAACAAAACATACCGGTGAGGTGGAGCATGAAAAGACAGTTCGTGATCAGGAATGGATTTAATGGTCTATTTTCAGTCTGATTTGATCAGTCTGCTGCCTGATGCAATGCCACTCGGTTTCCTTCGCAATCCTCAAAATGTCCACAAAACCCGTATTCACCAATACTAAATTTTGGGTTAATGATTTTTCCTCCTGTGGCTTCTACTTTCTTAAGCGTGTTATCAATTTCTTCTACTGAAAAATAAACCAGCGTTCCATCATAGGAAGGAACATAGCTTTCATTTTGAATTAATGTACCGGTCGCTCCGGGGGCTTCATGATCAAACGGAAACCAGCCCATCTTCGCATTGCCCATTTCATTAATTGCAATCTCAAACCCAAAGACTGCCTCATAGAATTGTTTGGCCCGATCTAGGTCCGTGACAGGGATCTCAAACCAGTTAACTGGATTATTCATATCCAAAAATTAGGTATTTAAGAGGAATTATCCTTGATTCTAAATTAGAAAGAAGGTATATAAAAGGCCTACGCATTATTCTCTCTATGCACCAATCGACCATAAGAATAGGAAATAATCAATAGGAAAAGTGCAATTAGCGCTCCTCCATGTTCACCATCGCCAACAGATAAATGACCTTCTAATGCCAACAAAAAATCAACAAAAAAACCAAAATAAGCCCACTCTTTTAGCATTTTCGATTTGCTTGTTAGAATAGCTGTAACACCTAAAATTTTTATAAACGCCAGCGGAACAACAATGCGGGTGTTATAACCGAGTTGCACAAATACTTTGGATACTTCTGCTGTATTAAATAGGTACATTCCCGCTGACATTAACATCATTAAGGATAGCAGTCCGGTGGATATCCAATAAATAATCTTATTTCGCTTTTTCATAGGCGTACAACTTAATCATATAGTAAATAGCGTTTTCTTTTCTCCATAAAACTACTCAAACCTTCTTCCCACGTCTGACGAATTTCTTTTTCACTCATCCCGGATTCAATTTGTTGCTGAAGTTTATCAGTGCCAGCCAACCTTTTGAAATAGTTATTGAAAAAGTCGTCTCGATCCATCATTTTATATGTTTCAATCAAATAGCCTAGGTTGAATTCATAGCTTGGTTCAACATCAGTGAATGATTTTCCTTTACACAGTTGATCTTGGTAGGGCGGCCACTTAGAACCTTCCATAGAAACTGGAGTAAAAACATAAGTTGAATCAGGATAGTCAGGATGGCCAATTTGCTGAAAAGGAGCGTCTGTTCCTCGGCCCACCGAAACAATGGTTCCTTCAAACAAACAAAGGCTTGGGTACAAAGAAATACTCAGATCATTGGGAAGGTTTGGAGACGGCTTGACGGGAAGTGAATAGGTGGTTTGATGATCCCAATTTTTGTTTTTCACAACTCGAACTTCACTCTTTATTCCGTTTTCCAACCACCCTTCACCATTTATCATTTGTGCTAATTCACCCATAGTCATTCCGTACACAATTGGAATAGGGTGCATGCCAACAAAAGAACTGTATGCTGTATCTAAAACTGGTCCATCCACATAGCTAGCATTAGGATTTGGACGGTCCAAAATAATCACTGGAATGTTAGCTTCAGCACAAGCTTCCATTACGTAGTGCATCGTACTGATGTAGGTGTAGAACCGTGCTCCTACATCTTGGATATCAAATAGCATGATATCGATCCCGGAAAGTTGGTCTGCTGTCGGTTTTTTGTTTTTTCCATAAAGTGAAATGAGCTCGTATTTTTCTTGGTTCTCGTCGTATTCAATTTCAATACCGTCACTTACGGTTCCTGTAAAACCATGCTCAGGAGTAAATACTTTCAAGAGATTTACTCCGTTGCTTTGAAGTGTGTCAACGAGATGGGTGCTGTTAACAACCGAACTGTGATTTACTGTGACAGCAACATTTTTTCCAGATAGGTCTGCCAGGTATTCATCCATCTGATGAGCTCCGGGTAATACTTCCTTTACTGACTGAATTTCACTTCTAGGTCCGCATGCAAATAGCATGGCAAATACGAAAAACCATTTACTCACCATAATGATCACAAGGTAAAACACTTAATATTGTAATTGAATGATCTGACGTTTAAAAAGCAATTACCATAGTCACCGAAATGAAGTTTTCATTTTTTGTTTCAAATAGAATTTCCAAAGAGACTGCCGGGTCATTTTCTACTATAATCAGCAAAATTGCGGTTATCAGCATTGCGTTGGGACTTTCAGTCCTTATCCTCTCCTTTATGATTTTGCATGGCTTTAAAGGTGAAATCAAGAATAAGATTTACAGTTTTAGTGGTCATTTGATTATCAACAAGTACACACTTTCTACCTCATTCGAAGAAACCTCAATAGTGGTCGACGATTCGTTGATAGATATGCTGGAGTCTTATCCATTGACTAGTCGTGTGCAGCCTTTTGCTATGAAAGCAGGCTTGCTAAAAACTGATGAAGAAGTGCAGGGCGTTTTGATTAAAGGAGTGGACGATTCATTTGATACAGCAAGTTTTTCCAAGCATTTGATCAAAGGAAGATTTCCTGATTTTTCTGATGAAAACTACTCAACTGAAGTAGCACTAAGTAACAAAATTTCTTCTTACCTGAGGCTTGATATAGCGGATGAGGTATTAGTATATTTTGTTCAAAATCCACCGCGATTTCGGAGGCTGCAGGTAGTTGGAATCTACGAGACCGGGTTGGAAGAATTTGATGAAAAGATCATTATTGGGGACCTGGACCTGGTGCGCCGAATCAATAATTGGCCTGATTCCCTTGCAGGTGGCTTGGAAATATTTATCTCAGATATTGATGAATTGGAGAAGGCAGAAATGGACTTGTTCAATTCTGTGAACGTTGACCTTTATGTTGATAAGGTATCCGATCGCTTTATTCAAATTTTTGATTGGATGAACCTTTTGAACCGGAACGTCATCATTTTGCTCACCATTATTTTATTCGTGAGCGGCACGAGTATCATTTCAATTATGCTCATTCTCATTATGGAACGAACGCAAATGATTGGTACTCTGAAAGCACTTGGTTCATCTAATCGATTTATACGAAATATATTCTTGTGGAATGGAATTCACTTATTGATGAAAGGGCTGCTTCTCGGAAATTTGATTGGAATTTCGCTTGGAGCCATTCAATATTTCTTTAAGGTCATTCCACTGGATGCAGCGAACTACTACATGAGCCACGTCCCCATTCAATTTGATTTTTGGACTATTTTGTGGCTTAATCTCTCAGTACTGGGTATGATTGGTTTGACTCTTTTTATCCCAGTATCGATTATTTCGAAGGTTCAACCGATTGAGGCCATTCGATTTGATTAGACAGGTTCGTACTTTCTGAAAAGGCTTTTCACTTTCATCTCAATCACGCCAAATACGGCTTCCTTGAAAATTCCTTTTGACATCTTGGAAGTGCCTTTTGTGCGGTCAGTGAAAATGATCGGAACTTCTACGACCTTAAATCCATGTTTCCAAGCGTTGAATTTCATCTCAATTTGAAAAGCGTATCCGATGAAGTTGATCCTATCCGGATTAATTGTTTCAAGCACTTTCCTGGAGTAACACTTAAAGCCTGCAGTAGAATCTTTATAGGGCATTCCTGTTACCAGCCTAACATATATACTAGCGAAATAGGACATCAAAACTCTTCCCATTGGCCAGTTAACCACATTGACGCCTTGGATGTACCTTGAACCGATTGCTACGTCGTTACCATCCTGACATTTTTCAAGCAATCGAACCAGATCTTCCGGATTATGGGAAAAATCTGCATCCATCTCGCAGATGTAGTCATATCCATTTTCGAGTGCCCATTTGAAGCCGGTGATGTAAGCCGTTCCAAGTCCAAGTTTACCTTCCCGTTCAATTAAAAATACACGATCCGGATTCTCAGAAATGATGTTTTTGACAATATCGGCGGTTCCGTCAGGTGAGTTGTCGTCAACAATGAGCACGTTGAATTGAGGATCTAGGCGAATTACTTCGCTTATGATCGCTTCAATATTTTCCTTCTCATTGAACGTAGGAATTACGACAACATTTCTACTCATTTGATAACCGTCTACTCTAGCTTACTTGCTTACTTCAAAAATAGTTGCAAAAAAGTTAGCTCATAAATAGTACTACGTCACGATTGGGTCTACAGGTTAGATTAATCCGTGAAGAAATAGGAAATTGATCCTTAATTAACAGATTTTAAGAAAATAAAATCCTTTTTCAGACTTAAGTGGGGCAATCAATATCCTCCAGCATCTCATCCCAGCAGTGATACTCTTCATCTCCAAAATGACGAAGATCTTTTACACGTCCGTTTTGATTGGTGCTGTTCCATTCAATCTCGGTTGTATTATTCTGTGGGTTTGAAAAGACGTCATAAAATCGATCGTAATCGCCGAAATCAGCAACTTCAAATAGGATAAAACTTCCATTGTCATTGCTGTTTGGGGTAATATTTAAATACCTGATGTCAGCAACATCTCCAGTCAAAGAACGATTCCAATCAACCTGGATGAAAGGCTGTGGTTCTTGTGGATCTTTATTCAAAATCCATTGGCCAGAAAGTCCATTCAATGAAGAAGTTCCTGAGTACCAGTTGAAATCCGTAAAGCCACCATCTTGGGAAATAAACATAGTCCATTCAACAGCTGCGGTCGTAACTACTCCTTCGAGTCTAGCTGAATAATTTTCCCCAAAATCATATTCCCAGACCCAGCCAGGGATGTCAGGATCGAAAGTTGGTGTATGATTAAAGGATTCTGCAAAAGAGAGCACTGGGACCGTAAAAGTCAATGTGATAGCGGCATTCCAAAAGGCAACGTTAATCACAGAAAATCCCCAGTTATTTTGGGTTGCTACTCTTCCTCCATCTGCACTTATTATTCCAAAATCCATAATCATCGTAGAAATTGGTGGAATCTCAGGGGCGACCCCAGGATCAATTTCATCATCGGAGCTACAATTAGTAAAAAGGATTGGTCCTGATATGAAGGCGATGAAGAAAAGAGTTGCTATTTTTTTCATGATACTTAGGGTAACGTAATCTCAAGACATTTTATAGAAATAAGACAAGGATTATCTCGTAAACCCTCAAATTGAAAAGGATAGAACATGAATTCGTCGATATATGTCACTCTAAGCAAACAATGTGATTTAAATTGCATTTTCGATAAGTGAAATTCGATTGAGTTACCGTCACAATTTAACTTAAATGCCATACCAGGATATTTCAGAAGCTCATATAGAGGTTTATCGAGAAATGGTAGAAGAAGCCCTCGATAAAGCAGCTCAAGCCATGGGGCAGATGCTTCGTATTCGGATGAAGTATGACCTTATGGATTTTGGTGCCGGTCTCCTGGAACCAATAGAAGAGTTTGATTTACTTGGGCGATTCAAAGTCAATGTGGTGAAGGTGGCTTTTCGAGGTGAATTAAAAGGATCTTTCTATTTCATTATTAATGTTCATGAGACACAGTTGATCAATAAAGTTTGCCTTCCTGAAAGTGTGAACACCACGCGAAACTCAGAGGCAACTATGATGAAGCATGATTTTATGACAGAGATTGAAAATTTGATTGCTTCCATGTCAATTACCGAGATATCTGAATTCCTTGGTGTTCAGTTGAATATGGAAGTACCTCAAATGAGATCAATGAAAGGAGAGGAGGTAAATGAATACCTTGAGCATCAAAATGATGTGAATAGAACCCAATTTTTCGTCAAATCCGCGCTTAAAGGAGTTGCAGTAAATATTTCGCCTTATTTCCTTTGGATGATTGATGAGAAGTTCATTGAGATTTCTAGCAAGAATATTGTCTCCTAATCTTCCTTTTTGAATTTCATAGCAACTGAATTCATGCAGTAGCGCTGACCAGAAGGCTCTGGTCCATCTGGAAAAACATGTCCTAAGTGACTTCCACAATTGGCGCATTTCACTTCTGTTCGGATCATTCCAAATGTTTTGTCTACTTCGAATTCTACCGCATCTTTAGAGATAGGATCATAAAAACTTGGCCATCCGGAACCAGAGTCAAATTTTGTACTTGAAGAGTAAAGTGCATTACCACATGCAGCGCATTCATAGATGCCTTTTTCTTTGTTTTCTAGTAATGCCCCTGTCCACGGTTTTTCTGTTCCTTTTTCCCTCAAAACATGATATTCTTCCTCATTGAGTTCTTTTTTCCAATCTTCTTCGTTTTTGCTGATTTTACTCATTTCTTTTCGGTTTTGTCAAAGTTCTATGTATTACCAACTAGCCTTGTTTATTGCTGTTCAGGCTGCCTTTTTTCCACTCATCACTAATCCAAAAGTTATTGTAACTAAGTAAAGGCTTTTTGCATTAATAAGGTGGGACTAACCGAACGAAAATTATGAAAAGGAAACTAACGGTCATTGGTTCGACACTTGGCATTCTTGTTGCGGCCGTACTCTTGGCAGGAATGTTTGCAAGTCAAAAAAAGGAGCCTGAAGATATTGAACCTCCTAAGCCAATCAAAACAGTAGATACCAGAGAGGTTAACTATGAAAATCTCAAAACGAACATTGTAACCTACGGAAGAGTCGAGACCGCACAGTCTCTAGATCTTTTATCTGAAGTATCTGGTCGGATGTCCCAGGGAAAGATAAGGCTGAAAGAGGGTGAACGATTTTCGGAAGGAGCTTTGCTTTTTTATATAAATGATGAAGAAGCTTCCTTGAATCTAAAATCACAAAAGAGTAATTTCTTGAGGGATTTAGCTGGAATTCTTCCCGATATCAAAATTGATTTCAGTGAAAGTTTTGACTCTTGGCAGGGATATTTCAATTCACTGGACATAGACAAAAGATTTCCTGATCTCCCAAAATCGACCTCTGAAAAGGAGAAAACATTCCTTGCTACCAAAGGAATTTATTCCTCTTATTATTCGATCAAAAGTGCTGAGGTGAATTTATCGAAACACAGATACTACGCGCCGTTCGCAGGTAGTATAAAAGAAGTGAATTTACAGTCTGGTTCTTTCGTGAATCCAGGAACCAAAATAGGTCAAATCATTCGAGCAGGTCTTCACGAATTAAAAGTAGCAGTAGAGACGAAAGATATTCCATGGATCCAGCAAGCATCACCAGTCAAGATTTACTCCAGTGAGACTCAACAGTATTGGGATGGCTATGTGACAAGGATCAGCGATTATGTGAATCAGAACACACAATCGGTTGATGTTTTCATTGCTATTCGGTCTAACGGCAAAAAGATCTACGATGGACAATTTTTCCAGGCAGCAATTCCGGCTCGAACCGTGACAAACGGTATGATTATGCCCAGAAATGCCATTTACAATGGAGATGAAGTTTTTGTTGTTGAAAATGATTCTTTGCTTAAAAAACGTGAGATCAATGTTATTCGACTCACGGAAGAAAATGCCATTTTCAATGGACTGAAGGAAGGAGATGACCTGGTAGTTGAGCCAATAATAGGTGGTTACAACAACATGTTGGTGAAGAAGAATGAGCTAAAAGACATTGATCTTGAACTTAAGCAGGAAGATGGAAATAAGCCCATAAACCCAGATACAAGTACAGCCATACCAGCTGGAAATCGCTAATCTAGAAATTAGAAACCATGACTTTTATAAAGAATCTTGTAGAGTACTTTGTTAAGTTCCCAATTCTCGCGAATATCCTTATCGCATTGACACTTATTGGGGGAGTGGTGGCAATGCTCAACGCTAAGAAATCCTTCTTCCCAACACGAGCAGATCGAAACATCAGCATTTCGGTATCTTATCCTGGAGCTTCCCCGGAGGAAATGGAAGAAGGGGTAACGTTGAAAATTGAGGAGGCTGTTAATCCGATCGCTGGGATAGATGAATTGATTTCTACTTCATCAGAGAATTCAGCCAGTATCACCATTATCACCTTAGATAACTATGATATTGATGACATTTATACAGAGGTAAAGAATGCAGTAGATGGAATTAACTCGTTTCCTGCAAGTGCCGAAAAACCAATTGTTTTCAAGCAAAAACAGCAATCAACGGCTCAGTGGTTAGGATTGACTGGAGATGTTGATCTAAAAACGCTGAAGACTTTTGCTGAGGAAATTGAAGATGAGCTGCTAGCAGATCCCAATATTTCGCAGGTCAATGTTTCTGGTTTTCCTGCCTTAGAAATTTCAATTGAAGTGACAGAGCAAGATCTGCTCCGTTACAATCTGACTTTTGATCAAGTCGCCAATGCGGTGAGACAAAATAATCGAGATATATCAGCTGGATCGGTTAAGGCGGTTAATGAGGAAATTTTGATTCGATCTCGAGCGAAAGAAACAGACGCTGCGAAGATTTCAGATATTGTCGTCCGAAGTAATCCAGACGGCAGTGAGATTCTTCTCAAAGACATTGCTGTGATCAAAGAGCAATTTGCGGACGTTCCTTCAAAAGCATACTTGAGTGGAAAAGAGGCAGTTTTTATCGAGGTGAAAAAACTGGAAACTGAAGACCTTGAAAAGATTTCTGCGGTTGTCAACAAGTACGTTGAGGATTACAATAAAAGAACTTCAGCAGTTGAATTGCACATGGTTTTCGATTTTATGGAATTCCTGGGACAACGACTGGATCTGTTGACGAGCAATGGAATGATCGGATTGCTACTCGTTCTAATCTCTCTGGGTTTATTTCTTAGTTTGAGACTTTCTTTCTGGGTGGCATGGGGTATTCCATCATCCTTTTTGGGAATGTTCATCCTGGGTTCTTTTGTCGGTCTCACCATCAATATGATTTCATTGTTCGGGATGATCCTTGTGATCGGAATCCTGGTCGACGATGGAATTGTAATTGCAGAAAACATCTACGCCCATTTTGAAAAACATGGAAATCCGATCAAAGCTGCAGTTCAGGGAACAATTGAGGTACTACCGGCAGTATTCACTTCAGTTACAACCACAATCGTAGCTTTCACACCACTTCTTTTATTGACAGGTGGTTTTGAGTTTCTGCGAGACATGGCTTACGTCGTATGCTTTAGTCTCGGGTTTTCATTACTAGAAGCATTTTTCGTACTACCGGCACACCTTGCCAGTAAGCATGTGCTCAAGGTGAAAAAGGAAGACACCAGAAGCTACAAGATTAGAAAAGCGTTGAATGGTGTCATTGAATACATGAAAATAAATTGGTACGGCAGAGCATTGAAATTCACCATGCAAAACCGGTCCATTTCTCTGGCAATGCTCGGCGCATTTCTGATCATTGTGTCAGGACTGCTAGCAGGAGGTCAGATTAAAGCTACCTTCTTTCCTCAGATTCCATTTAATAGCTTCAATGTAAATATTGCTTTTAAGCCCGGTGAGCGTGAACAAAAAGTCGAGCAATACCTGAAGCGCTTTGAAGACGCCATCTGGAAAGTCAATGATGACATGAAAAAAGAGCTTGACACGGATGAAGATATCGTTAACAACACATTCGCCAACATTGGATTTTCACAATGGGAGTCCGGATCGCATGCCGGTTCGATCAACATCTTCTACCGAGAATTGGACGAGTATGGTATCAACCAGTTTGATTTGGTTGAGCGGGTTCGAAACGAAATTGGTCCAGTGACCGAAGCTGAAAAATATGCAGTAGGAGGAGGGAATAGATTCGGTAAGCCTGTTTCCATGCGCTTAATCGGGAAAAACTACGGTGAGCTGGAAGAAGCTAAGAAGTTTCTAAAAGATGAACTGGCTGGAATAGCCGATCTGAAAGAGATCGAAGACAATGTGCCGGTAGGTAGGAGAGAAATGTTGTTCGATCTCAGACCAGAAGCTTACTTCATGGGATTGACGCATGATGACATCACCAAGCAAATGCGTCAAGGATTTTTTGGGGAAGAGGTTCAGCGTTTTATGAAAGGAAATGACGAATTGAGAGTGTGGGTTCGATATCCGGATTCAGGACGTAAAAGTGTGAGTCAATTGGAGGATATTAAGGTGAAGACCACTTCAGGTCAGGAATTTCCATTGACACAAATGGCTGATTACAAAATAGAACGCGGAGTATCTGGAATCAAGCATTACAACACATCCAGGGCTATCACGGTGGAGGCAGAAATGATCGATCCATTCGGTGAAGTTCCGCCAATTCTGAAAAAAATCAAGGAGGAAATTGTTCCAGCGTTGAAGACAAAATATCCATCCGTAGTTGTTGATTATGGAGGTCAATCCCAACAAAGCGAACGAGCGGGCCAAGAGATTGGATTGTATTTTGGTGGTGCATTTCTACTCATCTTTTTTATTCTCATGATTACCTTCAGATCTTACTACCAGGCGCTGTTGATCATCATGATGATTCCATTAGGGTGGTTTGGAGCTATCCTTGGCCATGGGATCGAAGATTGGATTTCTCCCGATAAAGAGCTGCCGGTTTCACTCTTGAGTGCATGGGGAATGGTTGCACTTTCCGGAGTAATAATTAATGATGCAGTGGTTTTCCTTGCAAAGTTCAATACAATGGTCAAGAATGAAGGAATGACGGTGTATCAGGCTGCCTACAATGCCGGTCTGTCCAGATTCAGACCAATTATGCTCACTTCCATAACAACTGTTCTTGGATTGTTTCCACTAATCAAGGAGACGAGCTTCCAGGCTCAATTTCTAATTCCAATGGCCATATCCGTGGCTTATGGTGTATTGATTGGAACATTCATTATTCTGCTTTTCTTCCCTGTTTTCATTGTGCTTTTCAATGATATCCGAAGAGCGGCAAAATGGCTTTGGACAGGCAAGAAACCGACACGGGAAGATGTCGAGCGAGTGCTTATTGATCAACGAAGATTAGAAGAGTACAAGGAATCGGCTTGATCATCAATTAAGAAATAAAGAGGACATGAAAAGGATAATACCATATATCATCGGAATTGCGTGTGCTACTTATTCCGTAAAGGCTCAAGAAAATCTTTCACTTTCTGATGCGATTCAGATTGGACTACAGAGAAATTATGATTTGCTTATCGAGGAAGGGAATGTGGAAGTGGCTCAAAACAACAACAGTTGGGGAGAAGCGGGAAGACAACCAAATATTACATTCAACCTGAATCAAAACAATGTACTAACTGACAATGTGAAGGTTGCTTTTCCGACATCCACACGAGGGCAAACACTTTCAAATTCAACACAACCTGCCATAAATCTAAATTGGACCGTTTTTGATGGATTCAGAGTTAACATCAGTAAGAAGAGATTTGAGTTGCTACAGGCAGAAACAGAGGGAAATGCGTCCATTGTAATTGCGAATACGCTTCAAAGCATTATTCTTGGTTATTACCTAGCGGTGCTTGAAGAGGAACGATTAGAGGAGTTTCATAAGCAACTTTTGCTGTCGAAAGACAAGTTCGATTACACCAGGGTCAAGTCAGAATTAGGAAGTGCGGTAAGCACAGATGTATTGCTTGAAGAGGGAAATTATTTGACGGATTCAATCAATTACATCAATCAACAACTAAAGTACAGAGATGCAGTTCGAGATCTCAATGTGCTTTTAGCCGAAGAAGATGTAGCAAAATTCTATACGTTCACAGATTCGTTGAACATTCCTGATGAAGCGTACACGCTGGAAGACTTACGAGGAAAAATGTTGGCTGAGAATGTTGACTTGAAGAAACAATACATTACACAATCGGTTCTAGGTCAGGCGACCAAGCTGAGTCACGCAGATAAATATCCGACACTTTCGTTTAATGGAGGTTTTTCAGAGAACAGAAATAGTCTTGATTTATCCAATGCGAACTTTTTCACCGGAGATGGCTTTACGGATGGCCCGAGTACAAGATTGAATAGCACAACTGATACTTACTCTGCGAATTTCACATTATCGTTCACCTTGTTTAACGGTGGAAGAATTAAGCGCGCAATTAGGAATGCGATTGTGAATGAAAGAGTAGGACAGCTGAGAGTGGATGAGCTTGAAAACTCACTGGATAGAGACTTGCTTTCAGCGCTAGATCAATACAATATAAGACGGCAGCTGTATGGTATTAATGCTCGACGAGAGAGTGCAGCAGCGGTAAATCTTGATTTGTCGGAACAGAAGTTCAGAAACGGAAGCATCAATTCATTCGACTATCGGGACGTTCAAAATAATTACTTATCCTCTTCAATACTACGGTTACAAGCTGCATACAACCTGATCAGCTCGAAAGTTGAACTTATGCGTTTGACAGGAGGGTTGGTTCGGGAGTATAATCAGTAGCTTGATCTAGGTTAATACTTAGGCATGGTTGGATCAATTTGATCTGACCATGCTAAAATTCCTCCTGTTAGATTGTATAGATTATCATACTCGTGTCTGGTTTCCAAATATCGGATGATGTCTGCACTTCTTGCACCACTACGGCAGTGAACAATCACTTGCTTATCTCTTGAAATTTTATCTACTTGATAGGGAACTTCACCCATCGGAATCAATTCTCCATTTAGATGACAGATGTCAAATTCATGTTTTTCTCGGACATCAATCAACTGAAAATCCGCAGACTGATCCACTAGTGATTTGAGTTCCTGGACACTGATTTCTTTCATATATGGTAATCGATTTTAATTTTTTTTGAGTTAGTACGAATCTCTAATTTCCTCTAGCAGCTTTTGCATTTCAGCTTTCACATCATCGGTCGGTACGGTGTAATGATTATTCATAAACGAAAATATCATCCATCTGCCTGATCGTGTTTTCATGAAGCCACTAAGGTTGTGATTGTTGCTTAGCGTCCCTGTTTTAGCATAAACGTAAGGTTCTTCGGCCGCATACCATTCTTTAATTGTTCCGGATTCCCCACCAACCGCGAGAATGTTCTTAAGACGTTCTAACCCAAATTCTTCTTGTGCTTTCTTGAGTAGTCGCACCTGATCTACAGGTGCTATTAAGTTATACCTGGAAAGACCGGAACCATCTACCCAAACGAATTCATTCAAATCACTTAACCAAATAAGCTTTGCATGCTTGATAAATGGTTCAATAGAGGTATATCCATTTTTCCAAGCCGATAGAATTAGCATCTGTTCCGAAATCAGATTATCACTGACTTTCATCATTAAAGACAACACATCATCAATACTTTGCGAGAAAAGTGTGTCCGGATTAATAATCATCTCATCGGTAAATTGGAAATCCTTCTTCAGCGTATCAGAAAGCAGTTGAATCAAAAGATCTTTCGAAAACTCGAATGGGATGCTTTCTTCATATTTAGAAGTATCCGTTGGAGGATGCACTGTGAATAGATTATAATTCACTTCTCTGTCAGATCCATTCCCGTTACCATTCCCATTTCCCTCATCAGACTTTGCTTCAACAAAATCACGAAAAAATCGCGGTGTAATTTCAAGCGAATCCTTTTCTTTCAGGATTGTTACCTGATTTCCATACATGGGCCACCAATTGCGAACCGCCTGGTAATCATATTTATAATCGTCCCATGCCCAGCCATGACCGAATTTTTCAATTTCATTTTGTGGCCAGGCAATGTTCACAGAATCCATGCTATCCAGAAACTGCACCACCGGCTGGTTTTCAAATCGACTGTCTAAAAAAGTGGGATCTCCTGTAGGTTGAACCAAAATTGTGTTGCCCGATGATGAATGAAGAAGCCCTGGAATGGAATCCTGAAAGCTTTTCAAACTGACATACATGGTCAAAAGCTTGGTATTGGATGCCGGAGTGAACCTTTTAGTATCGTTATAGCCGGAAATAAATTTCTCAGCCGCTAAATCATACAGACTGAAGCCAGTGAATTGATTACTAAATATTGGGGATTGATTCAGAGTCCTTTCAATGTCCTTATCAACTGCTAAGTTTTTCACAGATGAACATGCTGCGACAATCAATAATAGAACCCAAAATATTCCAATATTCTTCATGATTTACTGTTCCAGTTAGAATTGAAAAAACAGCTTTTATAGGCTATAGAGAGCAAGCTTCGCCCAAAATACAAACAATTCCTCAATCATCAAGTTATTTTTTTTGTGATATTTTTCATGTATTTTGGCGCAAGCTAAACTTAAGAAACCAACGCCTACACATAAGATTCACCAATGAGTATACTCGACCTAATTACGTTACTAATATTCCTAGCCGCCGGATTTACTTTAATTAACATCACAGTGCTTCGATTACCATCGACCATCGGGTTGATGATCATCGCGTTGTGTATGTCCTTAAGTATTTTGCTGTTGGGTATTTTCTTCCCAGCAATTACAGAAGCAGCGGAACACATAGTCGCCGAGTTTGACTTTCAAGAAGTTTTAATGAACGTGATGCTGAACTTCTTGCTCTTTGCTGGGGCACTATCGATCGATCTGAGCAAACTGATGGAAGAACGCTGGCCTGTGTTGGTTTTAGCAACAGCAGGCACGTTGATGTCAACATTTATTGTTGGACTTCTGGTCTTTAATGTTTTCCCACTTGTAGGCTACGAAATAGACCTTATTTACTGTTTGTTATTTGGAGCGTTGATATCTCCGACAGATCCGATTGCTGTATTAGCACTAGTGAAGAAGGCAGGATTATCGAAGAAATTAGAAATCAAAATTGCTGGAGAATCATTGTTCAATGATGGGGTAGGTGTTGTGGTCTTTTTGACCATCTTGAAGATTGCTATGGCCCAAGCTGGAATTCATGAAGAAGGTGGTCATGGTGGAGGAGAAGTCACTCCATTAAGTGTCCTTGGATTATTTGGAAAGGAAGTGTTTGGAGGTATATTGATCGGTGCACTGTTCGGATTCTTTGGCTTTAAGCTTCTTGATTACATTGACAATGACCATGTAGAATTAGAGGTATTGGTAACGCTTTCCCTAGTGATGGTTGGAGGAAGAATTTGTGAGTTGTTGCACGTTTCTGCTCCATTAGGTATGGTTGTGATGGGGCTTTTCATTGGCAATCAGGGAAGAGACGAACAGTTGGCAAACGCAACTGGAGAATACGTATTTAAATTTTGGCATTTATTGGATGAAGCATTGAATGCAATTTTGTTCATTCTTATTGGGCTTGAAATGATGGTGATCGCAGAGTCATTCACCATGAGTAACCTTCTGATTGGTGTAATTGGAATTGTCATTGTATTGACCGCTAGATTCCTCGGAGTGAGTATTCCAATAACTATTATGTCAAGGTTTAGGACATTTGAGCCTAAAACAATCCAAATTCTAACATGGGGTGGACTAAGAGGAGGGATTTCAGTCGCATTGGCATTATCGCTATCAGATTTTGAATGGATTGATCAGGGGGTAAAAGAGACGATTTTATTTACGACCTATTCGGTAGTGGTCTTCTCAATCCTGGTTCAGGGTCTGACTATTGGTGCTTTGATGAAAAAATAGGCGAATGTCATTTTCTATTGACAAAAATTTCGTGAAATTCGCCATTGGATTAAAAAATATATTTAACACGCTATGAAATTAAGTATTGCAGAAGGTTTTTATTTGATCGCCCTTGACGATGAGGAAGGTAGAATTTTAGCAGCTGCAGAAAAGACTGTCATACCTGGAGTGATCGCGGCATGTATTCTTGAACTTGCCTTGATGAAGAAAGTGAATCTTGCCGGTGGTAGAATTCATGTACAGGATAAGGTTGGTACTGGAAATGGTATACTTGATAGTGTTTTAAATAAGCTTGAAGATGAAAAATCCGTTCCTGATGAGTTAACTCGACTTGCGGGAAAATTCAAGGACATTCAAGAAGATCTAAATGCGCTACTCGCCCAGCGAGGAATTTTGAAAAAGGAAGAAACCAAACTCCTTTGGATTCCATTGTCTGATCGAATGGACAATGCCAACTATGCTTTTGAGCAGGAGATAAGAAATCAAATGAAGGCCATCGTTTTCAAAAGCGCCAAACCTTCACCTCATTTCGTGGTTCTATTCTCTTTAATCTATGACTGTGGAATACTATCTGAAGTATTCAGAGATAGAGATGAGCTCATCGACGCGGAAAAAGTTGGGAAAGACATTGTGGATTCACCTCAAGTAGATGATGACATGTCCACTGTTCTAAAGCAACTGAAGTCTTTCTTCGGTAACTAATTCGAATTTATTGAGAATCATCGGCAGCATCCTCTTGGGATTGCTCAAGTAATACTTGTTGTAATCTCGCTTCGGATTGTGCCTTCTCTTGTTGCAGGTAATATCTGAATAGTGATAAATACAGTGAATCACTAGCAGCATCTGAGATGCCTGATATACGGGCATAGATCCTGGATTGCATTTCCCCATTGGCTTTAACATATGCCATTAGTGAATCCAGTTCAGAAGCCATTCTATTTCCTCCAAACGCCATGAATCCAAAACCTTCGTGCGGGTTGTTATTATCTCTTTCGGTTATTAGATATTCAACCCCATCGTACACAATTCGATTGAAATGGAATTGTTGGAAATCCTCGCTTACTTCCCTTGGACGAAATTCTTCGCCTTCGTTTATATCTCTGTTTTCGCAGGAAAATGCAAGAAACACAAGCAAGAGAAGATAGAGCGACTTTTTCATGATCAAATGGTTTTCAAGTATCCTTCTTCCACTCCAAATACTTTTCTGAGGAGTTTGTATGCTTTTCCATTGAGTATGACAATCAGGTGATCGCCAGGAGCGATTTTGAGATCGCCAAGTGGATTCTTGATCAGTTTCTTTTGCCCGAATTTATCTCGCTTTGTAATTCCGATCAGCACAGAATTGTATCGCTTTTTGAGATCAAAGAATACATCTTGATACGCCTTTCCAACATATGGATTTTTTGGAGTGACCATCAATTGCTTCATGTCATAGTCACCATCTGACTTGGCGAAGGAAAGAATGGACTCACTGTAAACCGCCACATCTGGCTCGAACATATAAGAGGCCAAAAGTTTAGAAGAAATGTCTTTGGTAGAAATGGTGTTAGAAACTCCAGCTGCCAGAAATGTATTCTTCAGGTCCCCGTTTTCAAGGGTAACTACAAACTCTGTTTCCGGGAACGATTTCTTCAGATTGAGTACATAAACGAGCTTTTCTGTGTCGTCTTCCAGGTTTACAAAAACTATCTGGCAATCCTCGATATTGACTTTTTTGATCAGGTCAAAGTTGTTGTAATCGCTAAAGAGCACGTGTACCATTTTAGAATGATACTTTTCCTGGATGAGGTCAACATCGTCTTTTTTGTTGGTAACAATGGCTAGTTGTTTACCAACACCCACTAGTTGATCAGCTACTTGCCAGCCAAACTCGTTCCAACCAATAATCAGTGCATGATTGCTAAAGTTTGTGCCGGAATATCCCAGCTTTTTATCTTCTTTAAGTGTAGCCATAAGCGTTGTTAGTTTTCCAATTAGTAACCCAAAAATCCCAACACTAGTCAGTATAAATATAAAACCTATCCACCGGCCATAGACGGTAGCAGGGAACAAATCACCATAACCAACGGTAGTCAGGGTGACTAGTGAATACCAAATTGCATTCGGATAATTCGTGATTGCAGATTGCTCGCTATCCTTTTCGACGTAGATTAATAAGGAAACGAGAGCAAAATAAATGACTAAAACCAGTCCAATCTGAAGAGCTATCCGAAGAGGTAAATTCTTTTTAAGGTTACTAGGCATAAAGGATCGGTAAAAGTCAAATATAACATAAAGAGTTAGGTTGTTACGGCTTAAAAGAGGTCTTATTTGCCGTTTAAGTAGTCAGACAGGCCCGAAACGGTTGTTATTTGAAGCGAATCTGCGTGCTTTGTTCGCATCATTAAGGCAAAGGTGTTGTTAAATCCCAGGGGTTCGAGCCAATGTAAATTGTGCCTTTCAATGAATTCCTTTTTCACATCATTATAGATCACATCAGGATCAGTAAAATCCGAAACATCCTTCGAAGATTTTTGTAGTAAAACCAGATATCCTGTACCCGTATACTCCGGGTAGATATCAATTTCTCCCGTTCGAATCGCATCAAAAATCAGTTTGGTACCTCCAAATCCCAGCTGGAGTTTGGTTTTCAAAGAAGTCTTGTTTTCAATTAATTGAGCAAACAGGTGAGCGAGCAAAAAATTCTCAGTAAATGCTTTTGAACCAATGATAATGTCTGGTTCATCAGAATTTCCAGCATCGGTGCTGGTGTAAATATTGAGTTCCTTCAAAAATGTGTTTGCGACCTCTGCTAATTCTTGTTTCTGGCCATCAACCAAATAATTGAGTTCTGCCATCTTTTCATCATCTAGCTGATTTGCGATCAAACTCAGTGCTTCCGTGATTTCAGGATATTTCTCTAGTGTGTTACCATTGACAACAGGAGCTGCGTAGTAAGGTGGAAAATAGTTTTTGTCATCAACGAGTGATTTCAAATTGAATTCCTTGATTCTTCCATCCGTGCTAAATCCATCGATGACATCCACATCGCCATTGTAAAGCGCCTGGTACATGAGCGAGATCTCCATCTCTTTGATTTCCATAGGCAGGTTGTAGAGCGCATCCAGTCCAGTGAAACCATCCTCACGTTCAATGAATTCATAGTTGAACCCTGCTATCAACCTGGACTCAGACCTGGAACCCGTAGCGAAAAAACCGCTCACGATTAGTAGTGAAGCCACTCCAATAATGACCCAGGTTCTTTTGCTTGCCGGTTTCTTTTGAATGAAACCAATGGTGGTGTCAAGTAAAATGGCAAGAATGGAAGCTGGGATGGCACCAGCCAAAATCATGTGTTGATTATTCAGGGAAATGCCTCTGAAGATAAACTCTCCAAGACCGCCGGCGGCAATGAGCGCGCATAAAGTAGCGATCCCAACATTGATCACGGTGGCGGTTCTAATTCCTGCTAGAATCACAGGGAAAGCCAACGGCAATTCCACATACCTAAGCAATTGCGAATTAGTCATCCCCATTCCAACCGAGGCATCCTTTACGGAAGGATCCACTTCTGTGATGCCTGTGTAGGTATTTCTGACAATCGGTAGCAGGCCATACAGGAAAAGAGCAATGATCGCTGGCGTAACACCGATACCGAAAATGGGAAGTAGAAAACCCAGCAGTGCCAGGCTCGGAATCGTCTGAATGATGCCAACCACTGCAAGAACTGGATTCGAGAGCTTTTCAAATCGAGTCAAAAGAATACCAATGCTAATCCCGATTGAAGTTGCCAATACCATGGAGGCGATCGTCAAAATTAGGTGCTCAACCGTTTGATCACGGATTTCGTCAAGATGTGATATGATGAAATTCCAGAAATCCATTAGGAAAGACTTTTGAAAAATTTGTCCATGGCGAGTTGTTTTTCCTCGCTACTTATTTCGTTCTTGTTTAAGAAATCGAATAATGATCCTCCTTCATGAGAGGAAGTCTGGAGCCCGAGGATGAACTTATCTTTCTTCAGGAAACGATCAACTTTTTCGTTTGCCGGATTATTCAATAGTTCAATAGGAGTTCCATATTGTTGAATTTGTCCTTCTTCCATCAAAACTATTTTGTCACCCAGCTTGAATGCCTCTTGTACATCATGAGTGACTAACAAAATGGTTTTATCATCCAGGTGTCTCAGGTTTAGAAAATCATCTTGCAGCTGATTTCTCGTGATATTGTCCAGCGCGCTGAATGGCTCATCCATCAAGATAATCTCAGGGTCAGTGGCTAAAGCTCTCGCCAGGCCGATGCGCTGCTGTTGTCCGCCGCTGAGCTCTGAAACACGTTTGTTCAAAACATCATCAGTTAATCCTATCAACGACAGGAGTTCATATACTTTTTCCTGTGAAATTTCCTGCTGTGAAATTTTCCCAACCAGTTCAATATTTTGCTTGATGGTTAAATGCGGAAGTAAACCTGTATCCTGAATCACATAGCCGATACTTCGTCGCAGGCTTTCTTTTGATTGTTGGTGGATGTCACTTCCATCAATTGAAATGGTTCCGCCATCCAGTTCTTCCATCCGATTGACCAATCGCAAGAGTGTAGTTTTCCCACAACCACTAGGCCCGAGAAGAACAACGGTCTCCGATTCTTCAATGGAAAAGCTGATGTCTTTTATGACCTCTTTGTCACCAAAAGATTTGACGATATGATCAAGCGTTATTTTTTCGATCTCGGCTCTGCAGTTGATCTAACAATTAGTCATTCTGAATTCATTTCAGAATCTAACGTATCTCCAAGTTACTAAATGAAAGTGGATCACTTATTGAATCCTCGAAGCTTGATTTGTGTGAGTTTTCGTTTCGTATCCAATGGGAAATCCCCTTTCATGATCCAGTCGTAAAAACTTGGTTCTTTCTGCAAGATTTCAGAAACTTCCTTGCCACGATGTTTTCCAAAATTGAAGATCTCTTTTCCATCCTTATAGATCATTCGACCGGCCAGATCAATCATTCGAGAAGTACTGAGTTTATTCAACGCCTCCATATCGTTGGTGATGTCGGTCACTTTGTTTCCCTGGTTATCCATCGCTTCCTGTCCTTCATACCTTTCCACCTGCGAAAGCAATACTTCATAGGTTGCACGTGTATCAGCTAAGGCACTGTGCGCATCCACAAGGTCTTTGTCGCAGTAAAACTTATAAGCTGCAGTAAGATTTCGCTTTTCCATCATGTGGAAGATCTTTTGCGCATCGACAATTTTGCGGTGATCAACCTCAAAATCAACATTCGCGCGTAGAAATTCTTCGACTAACATCGGTACATCGAAACCAACACAATTGAACCCACTTAAGTCACAACCCTCCAGCCATTGAGCCATCGATTTTGCCACTTGTTTAAAAGTCGGCTCGTCTTTCACGTCTTCATCGTAAATACCATGTATCGCACTCGATTCTGCCGGTATTGGAATGGTAGGATTGATCCGACGATGTTTTTCCTCGGTGGAACCATCGGGCAAGACTTTGATCATCGCCATTTCGACAATTCGGTCTTGAGAAATATTGGTACCGGTGGTTTCAAGGTCAAATACGACAAGTGGATTTTTTAAATTGAGTTTGAACATGCGGATCGTTTGCGCCAAAGATCTCGTTATTAATGTGAGACTTGACTCGTATGAAAATTAGTCAGAAGCCAAATATAGTCATGCGAGCAGACGTTAAAGATGATGTGGACAACAATCTTGATAAGTTGATTATAATTAGCAATTGGTAAATAATTTTTTCGAAGTGCTAAAGGCTAAGTTTGTAGTCCTAACCTTAAACAGAAGATCACCTGAATGGACGGAGCAAAACAGACACCACTTTCCACTTCCAAAAGCCGCCGAATCGGCTTATCCACCATCTCCGAAAGTTTAGGAAAACTCCCCCCACAGGCAGTAGAAATTGAAGAAGCGGTTTTGGGTGCGTTGATGTTGGAGCGTGATGCGCTTTCTACTGTCATAGATATACTTCACCCGGAAAGTTTTTACAAAGATTCCAATCAGGAAGTGTATGCTGCGATCGTTGATCTGTTCAATGACAGCCAGCCGATTGATATAAAAACCGTAACGCATCAGTTAAGAAAAGTTGGAAAACTTGAATTGGTTGGCGGTGCGCATTACATCTCAGAGCTTACAGCCAAGGTCAACTCGGCGGCAAACATTGAGTACCACGCTCGAATCATTGCGGAGCAGTCGATCAAGCGGGAGTTGATTAAGATTTCATCTGAGATACAACGTGATGCATATGAGGATACGATTGATGTCTTCCAACTATTAGATCGTGCGGAGCAATCGTTGTTTGATGTTTCCGAATCGCACATCAGGAAGAACTACGACAAAATGAGTTCGTTGCTTCACCAGGCCATTGATGAGATCCAGGCGAAAAAAGACAAGAAAGACGGACTCACTGGAGTGCCTAGTGGATTTACCGCTTTGGACCGGATGACTTCCGGATGGCAACCATCCGATTTGGTCATTATTGCAGCAAGGCCTGGTATGGGTAAAACAGCGTTTGTGGTTTCAGCCCTAAGAAATGCCGCCATCGATTTCCAGACACCGGTAGCTATTTTCTCATTGGAGATGAGTTCGGTACAGCTGGTAAACCGGATGATTTCTGCGGAGGCGGAATTGGAAAGCGAAAAAATCAAGCGTGGAGATTTAGCCGATTATGAGTGGGAGCAAATCATGCATAAAACGGATAAGCTTTCACAAGCGCCGATCTTCATTGATGACACCCCGGCGCTGACTATCCTTGAATTGCGAGCCAAAAGTAGGCGACTGGTGGCACAGCATGGGGTGAAGTTGATCATCATTGACTACCTGCAATTGATGCACGGTGAAGTTGGTGGAAAAGGGGGCGGAAATCGAGAGCAGGAAATTGCGTCCATTTCACGGGCATTGAAAAGTATCGCGAAAGAACTGAACGTTCCTGTGATTGCCCTTTCACAGTTGAGTCGGGCCGTCGAAACAAGGGGTGGAGACAAGCGACCATTGCTTTCTGACTTGCGGGAATCAGGTTCCATCGAGCAGGATGCAGATATGGTGATGTTCCTTTACCGACCTGAGTACTACGGATTGGACACCGACGAATCCGGAATGCCATTGAACGGACTGGGTGAAGTGATCATTGCGAAGCACAGGAATGGTCGTACCGATACCGTCAATCTCAAGTTCATTGGGAAGTACACCAAATTTGCCGATTGGGATGGAAACAGTGGTGATGGCTTTGGCGCATTCCCAACCACCGGAAATACCGATTCCAATTTCACAATTACCTTACCAAGCAAGGCCAACGATCCGGATTCACCGGACGATGATGATCAGCCATTTTAGGATTTAGTTGCTAGTGGTTAGTTGTCAGTATCAGTTTATTAGTTAATCAGTTCCCATGAGAGCAATCACCATAACAGAAGCAGAAGAACCCATTCAATTGACCGAGGTTTCAATGCCAACAGCTGGTGTTGGAGAATGTTTGGTTAAGGTAAAAGCTGCTGCATTGAATCGTCGGGATCAATGGATACGAGAAGGAATGTACCCTGGCATTCGTTTTGGTTGCGTCCTTGGTTCCGATGCGTGTGGCGTAGTAGAAGAAGGTCCTGAAAAATGGAACGGCAAAGAAGTAATCATCAATCCCAATGTCAACTGGGGTGATGATCCCGAAGTACAATCTTCCAAGTATTCGGTCTTAGGAATGCCGGAAAATGGCACGCTTGCGGAGTATATCTCGGTTCCTGAACATCGATTGATCGCAAAACCTGAGCACTTAAATGATGAAGAAGCAGCCGCACTTCCACTGGCCGGCTTAACTGCCTTTCGAGCAACCATCAAGAAAGGATTGGCTGGTCCGGGAAAAAATGTGTTGATCACAGGTGCTGGTGGTGGCGTTTCCCAACTGGCGATCCAGTTTACAGTGGCAGCTGGAGCCAACACCTATGTCACCAGTGGCGATCCTGATAAGATTGGAAAATGCATTCAAATGGGAGCGGCCGGAGGCTTCAACTACAAAGAAGAAGACTGGTTCAAAGAAGCAGCTGTCATCGGTTTTGATGTCATTGTTGATAGTGCAGGCGGTAATCAAATGAACAATTACCTGAAAGTGGTCAAACCCGGAGGTCGAATCATTATGTATGGAAGCACCACAGGCTATCCTGAAAAGCTGGATGTGTTTAGGTTGTTCTGGTCACAAGCTCAGATCATAGGTTCCACCATGGGTAGCGATTCAGAATTTGAAGAAATGGTCCGGTTTGTCAACGACCAGAAGATCAGGCCTACCATCGATAAAGTGTTTGAATTAGACAACTACTTAGAAGCATTCAATCGCTTTAAAGCGGCGGATCATTTTGGGAAGATTGTTTTGTCAATTACGAATTAGTAATTGAAAATTCTCAATTCAATAATTCGTAATTCTCCATTACTTATACTTATCATTCAACCCAACGCCTTCTTTGATCATCGGGATGATCTTTTCTAACCGCTTTTGTTTGGTTTCCTCACGTTTGGCTTCAGTAATGTGTTCGGCATAATCGCGACGATTGGTTAGTGAAAGTTGATCGAACTGTTCCGAGAGTTTCGAATCAGAGGCCAGGGCTTCTTTCAATTCATCAGGGAGGATGAGTGGTTTTTTCTCAGGCTTTACTTCTTTTCCATCCTTCTGATTTTGGATGGCTTCTTCCAGATAAGAAATGATCAGCTTTTCATCGATTTCACTGGCACTTTCAAATCGCCATTGCCGCATGCCTTTGGTTTTGCCTTCTTGCGCATTGATCATTTTTTTGGCCGGATCTTTCATGAATACGCCATTAAAAAACCAGATGCCAAAGTAACTCTGGAACGCCCCGATTCCTGCTACGTTCTTGTTGTTGATCGTGTAGGTCGGGATGCCCCACTTCACCGTTTCCACCAGCTCTGTCGAATTCAGAATAGATCTTAGCTGTTCCAGCTCCTTGCGGTATTCCGAATGATCATCGAAGTATTCTTCAACTGTCTTAGCCATTTTCATATAGTAAATGTAGTGGATTAGATGATTGGTTGATTTGAAGATTAGTTGATTAGTTTGATTAGATAGTTAGTGACTGTGTATTCTAATTGTGCAGCTGATAACCCTTCAATCGTCATTGCGAGTGTAGCGAAGCAATCTTGAAATAGTAATAAGAGAATTGTTAATTGATGGATTAAGAGACTAACCCACCATCTACTTGCCTACTAATTAACCATTTAACTAATTAACTGATACAAGCAAGTAGGTAGATACTATAACTCTGTCGGGATTGGCTATATAGTTGTCGGTAGGGTCTATACTCTTGTCTGGATCACTTATATAGTTGTCGGCAGGGTCTATACTCTTGTCGGGATTACCTATATAGTTGTCGGTAGAGGTTATACTCTTGTGGAGATTGACTATACTGTTATCGGTAATGTCTATACTCTTGTCGGGATTGGTTATATAGTTGTCGGCATGATCTGTACTCTTGTGGGGATCAGTTATATAGTTGTTGGCAGAGCCTGTACTCTTGTCGGAAACGGTTATACAGTTGTAGGAAAAGGCTGTAACTCTGTCAGAATTGACTATACCTTAACAATTCCCAATTACTAATTACCAACCACTTTCTAGTCTATGATTTGGTAGAGTAATCCATTCCATTGAAGCTTATGGATAGACTGGTTGGATAACTCTACTTCTATCGAATTTCGATCATGACTCAATTTCCAGTTTTCAATTTCATGCTGTTGCAATTCTGGAATTAAATCATTGAGTAGGCAAAAATTCAAATCACCTTCTTTGAAATGAAAAAATGCAATGTAATAGTGACCTAATGAATCTGTTATCATTAGCGCTGCATCGCGGACTTTATCGTTAGTCAGATCTGAAATAATTGGATTTTGTTGCAGCCCTGTAAATTGTGTAAAGCCATTAAACTTGTCTCTTTTGTGTACAATTTCAGCTCCAATCCATCGTGGCAGACTTGATAGATTGAAGCTTTTTTCTGTTTTTTCGAACGTGTCATCGTAAGACAATAAATCCCCTAAGACGTTTATACCGATAAATACAACAGCAATAGTCAGTGGTTTGTGAATGCTGAATTTATAAATGGACCCAAAGTAGAAGATGGTATATGGGATTGCAAAGAACATAAGGTTTGGCACATAAAAGGAGTAGATCCAGCTAAATCCATCAGCAATTTCAATGGTTAAAAAAATAATTGAAAGCGAGGCGAAATAATAGAAATTGACGATAGTAACATGTACCGGTGTAGACTTCATGTAAGGAATGACCCCAACAAGAATACTGGTAATCAGCACTGGTATGACAATGGTCAATAGTGTTTCTAACTCTTGATTTTTTAGCAATAGGAGTTCAAAGCCAAATATTCTTGTCTCAGAAATGATATAGAAAATGGCATATACAACAATGAAGAAAGCAATGGGATTTACAAGCGGTTTTGTCTTACCTTCAGTGTAATCGTTTATAAGCCTGCTTGGTCTTAAAAAGAGATTAATGATTGTCAACAAAATACCTTTCTTAAGGTCAAATGCATCCAGGATTTGTTGCAGTAGATATTTTGAGGTTACTCGTTCAAGATATATTTGACCACATTCAGGACAATATTTCCCTTCAAACTCACTAGAGCAATTCTTACATCTTTTCATATTCAACGGTAGATGAATTCTGCCTTTTTACTGAATAGTGGCGTTTGTGGATCTTAATAATCATTCTCAAAGACCATAATCGAATGGTTTGTGCCATACTAATGTCGTCGATTTTGGAAGTGAATCCAAAAATGCAATTTCTGACAACCAACTACTATTACAATCACTTACTACTGACAACTAGCTACTAACTCCTGTCAACTAATTCCTCCATCTCATTTAAAAAGTTGACCAGGAAGTAGAAATTCTGTGCGAACCCGGTGGGAAGGTCAGGATCTTCAGAGCTAGAGAGATAAAGAAAATAGAGGTCTTCCAGGTTGCGCCGGATACTGGCAGGATGAACAAAGGCAAACAGGTCTTTCAGCTCCTGTAACATTTTCTGTTCCGATTCAAAATGATTGATAAGGTCCATAGCTGTCACAAAAGTAGAAAGAATTAGTGTAATACGACAAATATGTCGTACGGTTATTTACTTGCTATCGTCACTTTCACCACTGATGGACCAGGCAAGGCAAAAAGCACTTCAGCTAACTTTTGGGCAGAATGTAAAACGCATTCGTCATGAGAAGAATCTCACTCAGATGCAATTGTCTGTGAAATCCGAAACTGATATTAGGCAGATTCAGCGAATTGAAGCAGGAGAGATTGCTACTTCCATTACTCAGGCACAATTAATTGCCGAGGCGTTGGAAGTAGGATTAGATGAGTTGTTGAGTAGTGTGGAGTAGAGCGGTTTAGAGATTGGCACGCGTTGCAAACGCGCGCTAGCTGGGTTTTATAATCTAGGATAGAATTTTCTGGTTCCAATAAAAAAGTTAGAGCTTTTGGTTTTTTGATTTCTGTTGTATCATGCTCAAAATGTTTTTGGCTAAACAAGTTAAATTCCAAAGCCATCATTAATAGAACTCCCAAAAACCTAGTTAGTTGCTTTCTCATTATTGCCGATAATGTTTAGTATATGGCAAGTAGGGCAATAGAAAGCGATAAACTTTCAAGTTTGCACTTAGCCAAAACGTTGTATTCTGTTTTTAATCTTTCATCCTTAAAAGCCAAATCAACGATTTGGCGGTGTAGTAAATAGTACTGAACTTTCTAAAACTACAAAACGCCCTATTTGCTGTATATAGTGTTAGGCACAGGATTTTTATCTCTTTGCCTTTTCCTCCCAATATTTTGCTTTCTCCAAGTCCACTTTACATCCTTTCCCTTCTTTATAATATTTTGATAACATATTCATAGAGAACATATTTCCTTCTTTAGCTCCGTTTTCGTAGTAAACAAAACCATGGATTTCGTCAACCTCTCGTAGCTTTAATGCAATATCATTAAGTTCAGATATTTTAAAATGATGAATAATATCAGCTAAGTTACCCCTCTGAAAAGTTATATCTACCTTATTAATATCAGCTCTGTCAATAAGATTTAAGGCGTGTTTAATAAAAATCTGTCCCAAATCAATTCTTTGGATTTTATAAGCCTTTTCGATTAATCCGCCCTGTGTGTTGGAGGAATTCCTTCCAGCAATAGTGGATAGGGTTATTCCGATTTGACTATTTGATATATTGCCAATGATTTGGTTTGTTAAGTCAGCCAACTGTTCGAGATAATAGTCTGTTGTCTCGGACATATCTGCTAGGTTAGAAAACGCAAAGCCGAGTTCGGGTTGGTCTTTATTGAAATCATTCTTCAGCTTTCTTTCAAACTCTTCTCTTCTCCATTTTGACTCTGTTTCAGAGCTAATGTTAAGAGACCTATATTTTTTCGCTAGTTTAAAATCTTCCCTGTCTAAATGAAAGTGACTACAGCCCATTGAAATGAAATAGCTTTTCGCTTCTTCTAATGTTTTTAGTTCTCTGTCTGTTGTCATTTTTTCTGGTAGGTTTTACTTTCTATCTGGAGCAACTTAGTTCCGTGACAAACAAACAAAGTCGGGACGTAACTTCCGAACTAGTGGTGTTATCCGTTAACCAATTAACTATTCAACCAGTTAACCATTCCACCAATCAACTATCCTCCAATTAACTACAGCATCGACCCTATACCACCTTCCAACTGATAAATAGTCTTCACTTCCGCATCCGAAAGTGGGCGGTTGAAGATGGCAACTTCGTCCATTGCTCCGATAAAGCTAAGGCCAAGGTAGATGTTCGCTTTGTCGTATTCCCAGGTGAAGGGTTCATTAATACCGCTGATCGTACCTATTTTTTCACCATTCAGAAAAAGGGTAGATACGCTCTGATCGGTCCCAAGTGATTGGAAGGTGATGCCAATGTGGGTCCAGCTGGTTTTTGTAAATGGTGGATTCTTTACAGTGACCATTCTTTGTTCTTGCAACTCTGTCCATGGAGTATCAACAGTGTCTTTACTCCAGGAGGCCATATCACCAATTACGCCCAGTCGGAAATCTCGAGGATTTTCTCGGGTGAAATCTACCCAAATGCCGGCATCATTCCATCGTGAATCCGTGATTTGAATCGGATCCGTAAATCCTGGCTCCAGGTCTGTGGCAGGATCCACACTCAACCAGAAGGAGATGGAACCTGACCAGCTTTGCGAATCATAAACAATATTGTCCTTGGCCTTGAAGAAAACGACCGTATCCGTTCTGCTCCCAAATCGGAAAGCATCACCAAATTGTCCTTGACCCTTAAGAATTTGGTGATCCGCGTTGTGCATGCCTTGTCTCGCACTATCCAATGCTCTTCGTGAGGTCGCAGTGTACATGCTTTTGTCACCTTTCGCAACGTCCGCATCGAAACCATTATCGAACGAAAGAAAGAAGGTGAGCGCATTTTTTAGTTCATTTTTTTGCTGTGGCTGGCATCCGTTTAATAGAACAATTGCTAGTGTCAAAGTTGCCAAACGTAGGGTTAGGTTTTTCATAAGAACAGGAGTTTAATGTGGCGGGCAAGTTACTGCCATTTGTTTATTTAAGAGTCATTCAGGGATTTGGAGATTAATGGATTTTGGAATGAGGGAATGGTTGATTGTAGAATGATTGATTTGTGGATTGTAGAATTGGTGAGAATCGTCATTGCGAGCACAGCGAAGCAATCTTGGAACATAATGAAGTGAATGCTTGGATTGAAGATTGGAGAATTTGGATGTTGTAGGTTGGTTAACGGTGTAGATTGTTGATCTTCTCTTGAAGCCTGTTTCTTTTTACGATTAACCAAACGCTTAGTGAAAGTTCGGCTAAGGCCATGATCAACATGATGAATACCAAAACCGATTCAGGTAGCTGAAAATCCACAAAAAAGACCACATAGGTCAACGATGCTATGATCAATAATGCACCAACGCTTTTAGGAATGTACCTCGACTTGAGAATGGAATAACCGAGGACAAAGAGGTGTAGCGCAAAAAAGATGTAGCCAATACGTTTTATTGAAGAATAACTGTACGCATCTATGATTTCGAATGCTAATGCAAACACGCCAATAATTAAAAGAATAGCATACAGAATTCTGAGAACCGAGGTAAGTGATGCAAGATTCTTGTTTCCGGGTCTTAATACAACAAAGAGTGCGAGACCAATTACAGTGTCGAGTACCAATACAAGAAAGTAGCCGATGACAGCATAGACAAATAGCCTTTGATTGGCTTCAATATCGTTGGCCAATGCTTCTGTATCTCCTGGAACTACAAAATTGGCCAATAGAAGATCATCGACGATAGTTACTATAACTACTGAGGTAATGAACGCAATCCCAACGACCAATGCAGCTTTGTTTATTGGCAAATTCAGCATGTAACTTTTTTGTCTGTTTTTTCTAATTAAAGATACTTGAATTTGGAATGATTGGATTTGTTGATTGCAAACTGGTGGATTGGTTAATTAGTGGATTAGAGAGTTGTTGAGAAATGTTGAGAATCGTCATTGCGAGCGCAGCGAAGCAATCTTGACTGAGGGACGAGATTGCTTCACACTCCTAACGCCGGGTTCGCGATGACGGAGAAATTGAGAAGCTCTTAATCATTCAACCGTCATTGTGAGCACAGCGAAGCAATCTTGAATTGGATGGAGGATTTTAGAATATAAGGTTGAAGATTTTAAATTGGAAACCAAATCATCACAGTAGTCAATCCAAAATCACAAATCAACTAATCAACCAATCACCAAATCTACTAATCCACAATTCACTCCTTCTCGAACAAAAAATTCTGATACGTAGATTTCAGTTCACCTAAAGCCTTTTGGTCATTCTGCTGTTCGGCTAATGCAATACCTTTTGTGAAAATGATTTCCGCATCGTCCCATTCCTCCATTTCCCAATACAAATGAGCGAGCTTGAAATAAGTAGGCAAGTAATCCGCATGTTGGTCGATGAGCGATTTCAAAAGTGTAAGCGCTTCAGGAATGTTTTCCTCGTAATATTCCATCGCCAGGGCATATCTATTGAATGGATTATCGGGTTCATCCTTTATATACTCCTCCAACAATCTGATTCGTTCCTTATTCACAAAAACGAAGTTATCAATTCCTTTCGGATCTTATTTTCAAAAAAGTAGAATGAATTTGAACCTCTGTACGAGTTGCGTGTACTAATGTTTGATATTCCGGAAGTCATCGAATTTAGAAACATGAAATGATGAAAAAATTATTGATACTATCACTGATGGTTGGATTAATGCTGGATTTAAAAGCCGCATCTCGACCAGAAAATGTGCCATCTAAGTTGTCGGAACTTCAGGTCAAAAGTTGGTACCTCGAAAAATTCAGAATATGGACGGATTACCTTGAAGAAAATCCAACTGATGAGAAAGGTTGGCTCCAGCTGTACCGAGCTGCCAATTATGGTGGAATGTCAGCTGAAGAGTTGAATGCTTTATCGGAAAGGATCGCATTGAATTTCCCCGGATCTTCAACCGCAAACTATGTGAAGTCCAGAATTATTGGCTGGAATGCCGAAGGAAATGATTTCCTGGAAAAAGCGATAGCAGCAAATAAAAATTCAATGTACTTTTTAGAAGATCAATTGGTCCTCTCTGAATTCAAGATGAATCAGGAAAGGAAAAATCTTTCCACCAAAGTCTATGAATCAGGATTGGTCTCTAGAAGTACGTTGAATTATGGCTACAATGTGTTGATGTCCGTGGGTGAAGACGGAGTTTTATTTACCGATGCTACCCACACCACAATTCCACTCTGGATTTTGCAAGACGTCATGTCTGTCCGGGAAGATGTGGTCATTGTAAACCTTGAGCTAAGTCAGGCCACTGAGTATTTGGAAAGGAAACTCACTTCCAGTGGACTCAAATGGACTAATGATGCGAAGATTTCGTCCATCCCAGCGGCCAATCCGGATCGGGATTTTTACTATGCACTCACCCTATCTCGGAATAACCTCACCGAGATTGAAGACAAACTGTTTGTGGTAGGGCTTGCTTCGCAATACCAGTCCGAGCGATTAGATCATTACAAATCGCTTAGGGAAAACATAGAAAGCAGATTTTTACTCGATTACCTGACGCTTGATTTTAACGGCGAACCCAACACGTCTCTGGGAAAGGCACTTCAAACCAACTACATCGTTCCCTTTATGTTGCTCAAAGAATATTACGATGAGTTGGGAAATGGCCAAAAGTCCGAGTACTGGACAGAAAAATTGATGAATGTCGCAGACAAATCCGAGCTTCGAGCGAGAGTTGAGCTTTTGCTGAGCAAGCAAGAACAACAGCGTCAATCATTTAAAAAAGTTGAGTTGGATATGAAAAGCCTTGACAAGAAATGGAAAAAGATCAAAGACAATATTTATGCATCTGAAGTTGAATTGACGAACATGGAATATGAGTTTTTCCTGGATTACTTAAAGGATAATGGATACGATGATCTCTTTGAAAGAGCATCAATCGACCTTTCAGCCTATGAAGGTATTTCACTAGTTTTTCACAAAAAGTATCACACAAGTAAAGGCATAAACAGGAAGCAGCAAGGCAATTACGACGATTATCCAGCCATGGACATACCGTTTGAAGGAGCTAAGATTTATTGTGAATGGTTGACGGCTCAATACAATGTCCAGGAAGGTCGCGATTACCAAAAGGTAAAATTTCGCTTACCAACCCAAAAAGAGTGGACCATGGCTGCACTCGGATACAAGGACTTTCAATCGTGGAACCTAAAGGAAAACTCAGTAAAAGCGACGTTGAATTACAAGGATAAGAAACCTTTGGATTACGACTTAAAGGATCATACTATTTCTTATCCCTGGTTTCACCGTTCCTGGGGGTATAGAAATAGTGTGTTGAACGAAAAGAAATGTTATTTGGCCAATATTAAAACTCCTGAAGGTATCACTTGTCCTGCAGGCATTGAAGGAGATGGTTTTGCGATTACCTCACCTGTAGGCACCTATTTTGCCAATGGACTGGGCCTTTATGATGTGATTGGTAATGTTGCTGAAATGACCGACATTGAGGGAGTTGCTATGGGTGGTAGTTGGAATCATCCGGAAAATGAAAGTACGATTACAAGCGTGGTGAATTATTCAGGCCCGGATACAGCAGTTGGATTCAGACTATTTATGGAGGTAATAGAAGAGTAGTTGATGCTGTTCAAAAACTACAAGAAAAAAACAGACGAGCAATTGATGGTCCTCATTCAAAAAGGGGATTATCATGCTTTTTCTTCTCTATACAATCGCTATGCAGATCGACTGAATGCTTTTTTCTTTCGGATGCTCTGGTCGGATTCCAGAATGGCGGAGGATTATGTGCATGACCTTTTTTCCAAAATCATTGAGCGACCTCATCTGTTCAAACAAGGAAATCTCGTAAAGCCCTGGCTTTTTCAGATCGCCTCCAACATGTGCAAAAATGGTTATCGCAAGCGAGCTTTTGAGATGGAGTATTTGAAGCAACTTCAGGAGTCTGGAATTGCTGAGTCTTTAGTTGAGCAAAAGCTGGACGATGAGATCATAACAGATCAGATCAGGCGGTCACTGGAAAAAATGGATGAGGACAGGAGAACAATGTTCTTGCTCAGATATCAGCAAGACCTAACTATAGAAGAAATAGCAGAAATTTTTGAAATACCGAAAGGCACAGTTAAGTCTCGCCTTTTTCATATTAAGAAGTACGTGGAGCGTTCAATTAAAAATTGAGAGACATGGAAAACAAAGTATTTAAAAAACTGGACAACCTATTGAGAACGAAAGCCTATGCGGATCTCACTCAAGAAGAAAGATCCTGGATCGATGAGTCTTTAGGAAAAGAGAATTTCGAAGAGCTTTCTTCGATGGTAGCCTCTCTTTCTCACGAAAAAACAAGAACAGTAAACCCCATAGTGAAAGCTGATCTTTTGAAGGAGATGAAGCGGAAGAACAGAGGAGCATTCGCCGGCTTGCTTAGCTACAAAACGCCACTTTATGTGAATGTGCTAACGATGTTGATGCTTGTATTTCTTGTTTGGGTGCTACTTCCTTCCAAAGAAGTGATCGTTGAAAAACCCGTGACCGTTAAAGTTCCGGTTATAGATACGATTACTGTTCAGCTACCTTCTGACACGGTTTTTATTGAACGAAAAGTTCGTGTTGAGGTACCGGTTTATCTAACAAGAACCGAACAACCAAAAGAAACCTTGGAAAAGGAAATCAAGGGTAAGTCGCTGACTGAAGACGAAGCTTTGCGTGAGTTGCTGGTAAGTGGAAGATGAGATTGGTTGATTTTGGATTATTGGATTATTGGATTATTGGATTGTGAGATTTTGGATTTTGGATTGTAGATTGTGGGATTAGGAAATTTAAAGATTTTGGATTGTATGAAGGCCTTTGTCATTCACTAATCCGACGTTCCCAACATCTTCGTCATCGCGAACCCGACGTTAGGATGGTGAAGCGATCTCGTTCCTTGGCCAAAGATTGCTTCGCTACACTCACAATGACGTTTGAGGATTAAGGTGCTACGCGATAAAAATGAACATTTTTCTAATAAACTAATCCACCAATTAACTATTTAACTAATCCGCTGATTCCCTCATTCCCAACTCAAGATTGCTTCGCTGTGCTCGCAATGACGATTATAGTTTCCAATCACCCAATCTACAAATCCACTAATTCCCCCTTCCTTTTCTCTCTACCAAAAAGTAAATCAGGATTCCAGCTCCAAGAATTCCAACACTAACTAGGCTTTCCATTGGTCGGTCAATTGCCACAAATGCCAAGGTCCATATACTAACAACAATAAAAACTAGCGGAGTAATGGGATAGCCCCATGTTTTATAGGTCTCAGATTCACTACCACCTTTACTCTTCCGAAGAATGAACACACCACCGACAGTTATGGTAGTGATGAGAATGAGCAGGAAGGAGGTATACAATAAAACCTGTTCAAAAGTGGATGAATAAATGAATAACAAACTCAGTAGGGCGGAGAAGACAAATGCGTTCGCTGGAATACCTTTTGAATTGGTTTTTGACAGAATATTGAAGGCTTTGATGTCTTCTCCCATCACTTTACTTACTCTCGGGCCAAGGAAAACATAAGCGCTCACGGTAGATAGAAGCAGAACAGCAATTGCAATCGCAATGATCGCTCCACCGATTTCTCCAAAAATGGACTGACCGGATAAAAAACCCACTTCGATTTGTCCAGCCAACCGATCGATTGGGACCGTGTAGAGGAAAATGAAGTTGAGCAAGACGTAAAGAATCATGACAATCAGTGTTCCCAAGAATAAAGATTTAGGAAGATCCTTGGTTGGTTGTTTCATTTCATCAATGATGTAAATCGAAGAGTTCCAGCCGGTGTATGCATAAGAAACATAGATCAGCGCAACAGCGAAAGGCGGACTAACAATTTCATACCAGCTGCTATCGATTGGAATCAGGGACACATCTTCGGGAGTATCAAGACCAAATCCAAACGCAATGAATACTAGGATGAGAATGACTTTCAATGCAGTGGTAGCATTCTGCACACTACTTCCAATATTTACAGAAACGGCATGAATAATTGTAAATAATAGAATCGTAGATGCAGCTAAATGATCCTGCGGAATTCCTGGAATAACTGTCGATAAATAAGATGCTAATGCCATCGCTGCGAGAGAAGCTGGGGCGGCAAAACCTACCGTCACTGAAATCCAGCCTGCGACAAAGCCCAATGATGGATGATAAAGCTCTCGCAGCAAATTGTACTCACCTCCAGATCTTTTAAAGACAGCTCCAAGCTCAGCGTAGGTCACAGCGCCGCAAAAAGCAATGATTCCACCCAAGATCCAGAGAAACAAGATCGAAAAACCACTTTTGATATCAACTACCTGATAACCAAGACTCGTGAAAACACCTGTCCCTATCATAGATGAAATCACTAATGAAGAAGCGGTTATAACTCCTAATCTATTTGGCACTGGCATATCGTATTCAATATTAAGTCTTCAAATATTAATATCACTTCAAAATTCCTTCAAAGAACCTCATTACCTTTAAGTACCATACTTTGAATTAAAACCATGAAAGAACTACGAAAAGAAGATATTAGCCAGGAGGTTTTTGACCTCTATGATGATTATGCACATAACAAAATTGATAGAAGAAGCTTTGTTGAAAAACTCTCACTGTATGCCGTAGGCGGAGTTACAGTCACTTCGTTGATGAGTTTCATGATGCCCGATTATGAAACGACCGCAGTGGTCAAGCAGGATGATAAACGATTAGATTCGGAGTTCATCAACTATGATTCACCAAAAGGAGGCGGGAGTATTCGTGCATTGTTATCAAAACCTAAGAAAGGAAAAAAGAAGCTTCCTGGAATTGTAGTCGTTCATGAAAATCGTGGTTTAAATCCCTATATCGAAGATGTAGGTAGAAGAGCGGCACTCGAAGGTTTTATTTCGATTGCTCCTGATGCACTTACTCCACTCGGCGGATATCCCGGAAACGATGACGAAGGAAGAACCATGCAACGAAAGCGCAATCGCAACGAAATGCTAGAGGATTTTATGGCCGCATATGAATATCTAAAAACTCACGAAAATTGTACCGGTAAAGTAGGAGTAGTTGGTTTTTGCTTTGGTGGCTGGATCTCGAACATGATGGCAGTCAATATTCCTGATTTAGCTGCGGCAGTTCCATATTATGGACGTCAACCGGCAGATGAAATGGTAAGTCAAATTAATGCGCCTTTAATGCTTCAGTATGCGGATTTGGACAAACGAGTAAATGAAGGATGGCCAGCCTATGAAGCAGCATTGAAGAAAAATAACAAACAATATGTGGCTCATTTTTATCCGGAAGTAAATCATGGATTCCACAATAACACTACCCCTCGCTACGACGAAGAAGCGGCAACTCTTTCGTGGAATCGAACCATCGAATTTTTCAAGGAGAACCTGAAGTAATACCGGTGAGCAACTAGATCTTTTGAAGAGCTAAATGAAAGTTGGTTTCCCTCGCCGATTCTTGACGATCCTAAAATTCGGTCTGGCAAGTGCTTTGATTGGATTTTTCCTACATGCCATATGGGGAAATCTTCAGGCAGTCCATTTTACAATCGCGAATGGATTTTTGGTAGGTATTATTCTTGGCTCAATTGAGCCATTATTGGCTCGTTTATTTAAAAACCTTCCTTATCTGGTGGCTTTCACCATACGGTCATTTCTATATTTCGTCGTACTCATCGTGTTCGTGTACCTATTCTTGGTTCTTTATTTAAAATCAATAGGTCTTGAGACGGTAGCATTGCAGGATCCTGGAGCGTTTGAAGCGGTAAGTCGTGTTTATTTCCTCGCCAATGTGAACCTGTTGTATTTGCTTCTTATTGCACTAATTGGATCTTTTTCTTGGCAGTTAAAGGCGTTTTTTGGCAAAAATGTTTTGAGCAACTACCTGATCGGAAAGTACCACAAGCCACGCGTCGAAGACCGGATATTTATGTTTTTGGATTTGGATAATGCTACAACATTAGCGGAAAAGCTGGGACCGATAGAATATAGCTCGTTGCTACGAAGTTTTTTCATGGATATTGACCAGGCGATTACAGCTTCGAATGGACAGGTTTTTCAATATGTCGGTGACGAGGTGGTGGTTATATGGAATACAAAAGCGGGCTTAAGAAATGGCAATTGTCTGAAGTCTTTTGTTCTTGCCTCGGAAATACTTGAGAAGCGAAGAGAACACTACTTAAAAAACTGGGAGCTCTTTCCGAGTTTCAAAGCGGCGCTGCATATAGGAAAAGTAAGTATCACTGAAATTGGGATTTCGAAAAAAGAGATTGCCTATCATGGTGATGCAATCAACACAACAGCTCGAATTTGTGGGTCTGCGCATTCTTTAGGAAAGAATATTTTGATTTCTTCAGACTTGTATAATCGAATAGAGAAAAATGAAGAGTTCAACCTGGTGGAAATAGGAGAGCACTCATTTAAAGGCAAGGATGAAAAAATTGTTTTGTATACGCTTGAGAAATGATTGCGATCGTTAATAATCGATTAAAATTGTATCATGAAAAACCTAACCTACTTTTTTGTTTTAGTTTGTCTTGCTTGTCAGCCTGGCAAGGAAAAAGAAACTGCAGAATCGGAAATTGACTTACCTAGTATAGAAGCCGTGACTCTTTTGGGTGATACACTTTTCACTCCATCTGCCCTTGATAATTTCAAAAATGCAAAAAAAGTATATGAAAGCAATCCAGATGATGCCAATGCTTTGATCTGGTATGGAAGAAGAACCGCTTACCTCGGCTTATTTCAAGATGCCATTGCCATTTATACTACTGGGATAGAAAAGTTTCCTGAAGATGCTCGAATGTACAGGCACCGGGGGCATCGATACATTTCCACACGTCAGTATGACAAAGCAATTGCGGACTTTGAAAAAGCAGCTGAGCTGATTGAGGGGTCTGAAGATCAAATAGAACCGGACGGACAGCCCAATGATCGGAACATACCACTGAGCACCTTGCATGGAAACATTTGGTATCATTTAGGCTTGGCCTATTACCTGAAGAATGATATGGAAAACGCTTTGAGAGCGTATAGTAATCGGACTGTCACAGAAAGATATGATGACAATATTGTGTCCGGTGGTCATTGGCTTTATATGATCCAGCGCCGGATGGGACTTGATGATGAAGCAGATTCGGCAATCGAAAAAGTTCATGAAGAGATGGAGATCATTGAGAATACAAGTTATTTTAAAATGTGTTTGTTCTACAATGGGTTGATCTCTGAAGAAGAACTGCAACCGATTGGATCAAACACATCTTCCAACGATGTGTACGCATATAGCATTGGAAATTGGTACCTGTACAATAATCAAGATACTGCTAGGGCTAAGGTAGAATATGAACAATTGCTGGAAAATGGAAATCGTTTTTCATTCGCATACTTAGCAGCGGAATCCGACTATTGGCGATTATTTGGCGACAAGTAAATCTCAAGTTTTAAAAATCAAATAATTTCGAAAAAGCAAAATCTCAACTTCTTTATGAGTGGAGGTTTTGAAATTGAAACTTGAAATTTTATGTACAACTTGTAATTTGAGGTTTTTCGGGAATGGACAAGTTTGTTGACATCAGACGATTAATAATCAGCAAAAACAAAAAGCTGCTGAAATGGCTTCCTGGTTTCTTTATCCGGTGGATTGAAAAAGTGATCCATCAAGATGAGGTCAATGAATTTATGGCAAAACACAAGGACGATGATTCCTTCGCTTTTTGCCAAGCGGCTGTTGATGATTTCAATTTGGAACTCAATTTAGAAGGAATTGAAAATATTCCAAGACCTCCGGCACCGATCATATTCGCGAGCAATCACCCGTTGGGTGGTTTAGATGCGATTGCAATCATTCACCTTTTCAGGGAAGTACGACCTGATATTAAGTTTATCGTAAACGATCTCTTGATGAATGTGAGAACGTTGAAAGATCGTTTTATTGGAGTCAACAAAGTTGGGAAAAATGCGGTTGAATCGCTTCAAATGGTAGAAAAACAATTTGCCTCAGAAACTGCCACGTTTATTTTTCCAGCAGGTCTAGTTAGTCGAAAAACCAAAGGTAAAATTGAAGACCTGGAATGGAAGAAAACGTTCATATCTAAAGCAAAAAAATACGGAAAACCTGTGATTCCTGTTCACATCGATGGTCGACTCACCAACCGTTTTTATCGACTAGCTAACGTTAGAAAATTTTTAGGTATTAAATTGAATATTGAAATGTTCTTCCTTGTCGACGAATTGTTCAAACAAAGGAACACGAGGATTGACATTGTGATTGGTGAACCAATCATGCCTGAAACTTTTACTCGCGAACGATCAGACAAAGACTGGGCGAACTGGGTGAAGGCAAAGGCATATGAACTTAAGTCGGCCTAACCGCCAATATGAAGAAGACGGAACAAAAAGAAATCATACCTCCTGTTGAGCGAGCGTTGATCGAAAGTGAATTATCCAACGATCGATTTGTTCGTGATACAAACAAGGGAAACAATAAGATTTACATTGTTAATCACCACAATGCCCCAAATACGATGCGGGAAATTGGGAGGTTGAGAGAAGTCTCATTTAGATATGCAGGTGGAGGTACAGGACTTGAAATTGATATAGACGAATACGACACCTGTGAACGATGCTATGAACAACTGATCGTTTACAGCCCTGAAGACAGAGAAATCATTGGCGGATACCGATACATTACTGGGGAAAGGGCTTATAACCCGGGCACAGGAGAATTCGAACTATCTACTTCGCATTATTTCAATTTCACAGAAGCGATGAAAAGGGATTACCTGGCTAACGCAATCGAGCTAGGTAGATCGTGGGTACAACCCAATTATCAACCTTCCATTAATCCTAGAAAGGGGGTTTTCGCACTCGCTGGCATATGGGATGGCTTAGGCACACTCGTTTTGAGGTATCCTGACAACAAATACTTCTTTGGAAAAGTGACCATGTACACGACCTACAACAAAGAAGCCAGAGATATTCTGCTCTCATTTATGGCACACTATTTCCCAAACAGGAAAGACTTATGCGAACCGAAACCTGAATTTCATGCAGGATTTAACAATAAAATATTCAATGAACACTTCGACGAAAGCATTTCCTATGAAGATGGTTTCAAACTACTATATAAGCTTTTGAAAGAAAGAGGTGAATGGATCCCGCCGTTGATCAATATCTACATGAATCTCTCATCTACCATGATCACTTTTGGTACAGCCATGAATCCGGATTTTGGTGGCGTAGAAGAGACTGGTTTGCTTGTGACTATTGATGATATCCACCAGGAAATCATGGATCGCCACATCAACTATTAATTGTTGCGATTGAAACCAAACAAAATCTAATCATACTTGTTCTACTACTAAACATTTCACCCTGACTCAGTCAGGCTACTAAATGGAGTGATTCATGCGACAAGCAGTGTTGCTTCCATATTTTTTGGTTTATAATGTAGGGTAGTAGTAAGGTGGGCCCACTTGGGTCCACTTTTTCATTTTAGATTAATTTGAAGAGCGGTGGCTGCCCAGAAGTCATAATTTCGTAACTTTTCGACCTTCCACAATTAAAACCACGGAAATGAGATTATTTCGAAACACCTTCATCTATTTTTTAGCCTTAACTTCCTTTTTAGCAGCCTCACAAGAGTCAAAGCGACCGTTGACTATTGATGATCTACTAAGCCTAAAGACAGTTAGAAACCCTAAAATCAGTCCTGATGGACAGTGGGTAGCTTTTACTGTATCTGAAATTGATATGGAAAAAGATAAATCTGAGACAAGGATCTGGATGATTCCTGCCAAAGGAGGAGAGGCTATTCCAATGACAGCTAAAGGGTATTCGGCAGGTGCACCAAAGTGGAGTCCTGACAATAAATACCTTTCCTTTCAGGCTTCAAAAGATGGTGGTAAAACGCAAGTTTGGACACTTAACCGGCTAGGCGGTGAGGCGCAACAATTGACTAACATAAAACAAGGTGTTTCAGGACATGAATGGTCGCCTGATGGAAGGCGGTTGCTGTTGAGCATCCGAGATCCCAGACCAGAAGAGCTCACAAAAGATAAAAGTGACGACAAGAAGGCGAAACCTTTTGTGATTGATCGCTTGCAGTTTAAACGTGACTATGCGGGATACTTAAATAGACTAAGAACGCACTTATATGTTTATACGCCAGGAGATACTGCAGCGATACAGATTACTTCTGGAGATTTTGATGACAACAGTCCGGCGTGGAGTCCAGATGGAAAATCTGTAGCATTCGTAAGTAATCGATCGGATAATCCGGATGGTAATTCCAACAACGATATCTGGGTCGTTTCTGCTGACAATACAGATAAAGGTCAAACTTTAAGACAGATCACGACCAATGAAAATTCAGATTCCTCACCTGCTTGGAGTCCGGATGGAAATTCCATCGCATATGTTACTGTGACAGATGGTGATGCCATGTGGTATGCTACCAACAAATTGGCAGTTATTTCTGCCACTGGAGGACAACCTACGCTTCTAGCTGAAGAGATGGATCGGAACATGAGTAATCCCAGGTTTTCTAATGATGGTAAATCGATTTTTTTCGAATTGGAAGAATCGGGGACTGGAATCATTGCTGCGATCAGTCCTTCAGGTAGAAATTTCAGACGAGTGGTGTCCGGAGATATTAGTATTAGGGGGTATGATATGAGAGGGTCGTTGATCGTACCACTTTTAGGAAAAAGCAATCAACCGCACGAACTTTTCGCATTTCAGAATGGCCAACTAAATAAGCTTACAAGCGTCAATGATGATTTAATTAATAACCTTGAAAAACCTACTGTCGAAAAAATTAACTTCAAAAGTGCCGATGGTGCCGATATCGAAGGGTTTGTGGTAAAGCCAATCGGTTTTGATCCCAACATGAAATATCCCGCCATTCTTTGGAATCACGGTGGGCCTGTAAGTCAGTACGAGTTTTACTTCCACACTTTTGCGCAATTGTACGCAGCGAATGGATATGTGACCCTGCTTATTAATCCGAGAGGATCTTCAGGTTACGGCCAGGCTTTTTCCGAGATTCTATTTGCAGATTGGGGAAACAAGGATTTTCAGGATGTGATTGCCGGGGTGGACCATGTGATTAATGCAGGCTATGTTGATGGAGATCGGCTAGGAGTAGGAGGTTGGTCTTACGGCGGCATTCTTACCAACTATGTCATCACTCAATCCAATCGTTTTAAAGGCGCCATGTCTGGAGCAAGTGAGGCACTTTACAGAACCAATTATGGACATGATCACTATCAGAGGTACTGGGAGCAGGAGCTCGGCCTTCCGTGGGAAAATGCAGAAGCTTGGGAACGAATATCTCCATTTAACAAGGTGGCAAACATCACAACCCCGACTTTATGGATGGGCGGAGGTAGCGATTGGAATGTGCCGATAATTAATTCAGAACAGATGTACCAGGCAATGAAACGATTGGGAAGAGAGACTCAACTGGTGGTTTATCCCGGCGAGCACCATGGATTCAGACGACCTTCGTTTATCAAGGACAGGTACGAACGAGTTTTGGGTTGGTTTGATAAGTATGTAAAATAACGCTACAGTCTGATGTTCATTTCATACTTATCTTCATAGATCGATTCGTAGAAGATGTCTAAAGAAATGCCGATGGGTTCAAAGTCCTTTTTCTTTAATCGCAAAATAATTAATTCAGTATCTGGAGATAATACAGTGTTTTTCCCATAATTCATCTGGGTAATAGCGTCTTCCAGAACTCCTGCCTGGCTTAGAACTGAATACCATTCTCCATGAACTGAATCTTCATAAACGTAAGTAATATCTTGGATGATTGCAGGTCCAATTCCTCGATTCGAAATACTAAGGTTCATTACACTGTCTTCTGTCAAAATCAGAAAGTCCATGAGTGGTTTCACGGAAAGCTTGTTGTGATTCTGAAGAATTCGAACTTGCCAGATCGAAACAACAACCGCGACCACCGCAATGACTACAATTCCATAATGTGAGAGCTTTTCAATTCGTGAAGACATATCACAGCTTGTTTTTGATATCTGAAATTATCAAATCTGCATGAACAATTGAATTTTCAATAAACCAAATATTGGTCTTCAATCCGCCGCAGATAACTCCGGCGAGATATACTCCAGCCACATTTGATTCCATTGTATCCGAATTGTAAATCGGAGTTTTGAATTCATCCGTCCCAATCTCAATTCCAATTTCTTCTAGAAACGTAAAATTTGGTTGATAACCCGTCATGGCTAGAACAAAATCATTTTCTATTTCCAACTCTTCTTTCGGTGTTTTCACCGTGATCGATCGTTCACTAATTTTTGTAATGTTTGAGTTGAAGTAAGCCTTGATCGAATCTTCTTTGATTCTGTTTTCAATGTCAGGCCTTACCCAATACTTTACCCTTTTACTTATCTCTTCTTCTCTGACAACCATTGTGACTGATTTGGCCCCTTTACGATATAACTCAAGCGCAACATCAACGGCAGAATTTGCAGCACCGACAACAGCAACATTCATGTTATAGTAAGGGTGAGGTTCATCATAATAATGTTTGACTTTTGGAAGATCCTCACCAGGAACATTCAGCAGATAAGGAAGATCGTAGAAACCAGTGGCGAGGATTACATTTTTTGCTTCATACGCTCCTTTGTTTGACTCAATCGTAAACGTGCCATTGTCTTTATTGATAGCATTGACTTTTTCATAGAGATTCGTCTTCAGGTTCCATGAAGAAGTAACTCTTCTGAAATACTCGAGCGCCTCGGCACGTACTGGTTTTGGATTATGAGATATGAATGGCACGTTACCAATTTCCAGCTTATCAGAAGTGGAGAAGAACGTCATGTTCTTTGGGTAGTTATAAAGCGAATTAACCAAACACCCTTTATCCAGGATGATGTATGAGAGGTTTGCTTTTTCAGCTTCAATCCCACAAGCAAGCCCAATAGGTCCGGCCCCAATAATCAAAACGTCTAGATTCATGCAGCGAAGGTAGTTTAGGCTGCATTATTGACATTTCATCACTGTAAAATTTCTTTTCTCCTTTCCGATTTTATGAACTCATATCCTTTGTAAAGGATGACGATCTCCAGGATTATTGCCGGAATCATCAGGATATAACCCAATATGAAGAGTATCACTACTGCAAAACAAAACCCAATGATGAGTTCAAAGACACCAGCTAAAAAAGCCATTCTGCCCATACCGTCTTGAAGTTTTATTAACCCAATCCCAAAAATGATCGCGGCTACACCAATGGAAATGGATTGTGAGGGCATTATAAATAATAACGTTTGATCACTTACTGGAACAAAAAGGGTGAATACATCAAAAACCAAGATCACAGTTGTAAATCCTATCAATAAGTAAGAGGCAATTTTTAGAATTGAATTACTGAAGAAATTAGCCAGAACAACCATGCCACCCATGAAAAGGACAAATGAAAGGAGTGAAACTATTTTTACCGGAATATAGAACTCCAATGGAACACTGCTGTCACCCTCTTCGATTCTGGCATAATCAAGACCAGCTTCAAGGAAACCTATAATGAAATACACGATCCCAGCAACCCAGGCAATCTGTAGGGAGTTTTCTGACCTTTCCAGAGCTTCATTTCCACTACCTTGATGAGATTGGTGAAAGGAACGGAGATCTTCGCCAAGTGCCGCAAGAATTATTTTAATGGTTGAGGTTCTGGGAGTTACTTCTCCGGACTCGATGCGTTGAATCGTCCTTACACTCACATTACAGGCTTCCACCAATTCTTCTTGTGTCAAATTCTTGGTCTTTCTTAACTCTGTTAATCTTTGTCCTAGTTCGGGTTGTTTCATTTCGAATCAAATTTTGACAATGCTAACGATGCATGACTCAAATCATCGGTTTTAGTCATTGAAATTTACACGTCATTTACACGCCATTTCAATTTGACGTCTACAAAGGCACTGAGAATGTAGCGAAATGATCAAACTTATTTGCAATTGCCATTGTTTGTCTCAATGGAAATTCCACATAATTGCTAACTTCGAGGTTCGAAAATTTCAGGGTTTCAAGTTCGATTTGGAGCTCCAAAAGCTTTAATAAAAATATTCTTATATAGTGAAAATCTTAGTTTGTATAACGCATGTGCCAGATACTACCTCGCGCATCGCTTTTACTGATGGAAACACCAAATTTGACAAAAATGGTGTTCAATTCATCATCGGTCCTTATGATGATTATGCGCTCGCACGCGCAGTTGAGTTAAAGGAACAATCAGGTGGAAGTATCACCGTATTAAATGTAGGAGAGGCCGAAACAGAACCAACCATTAGAAAGGCATTGGCCATTGGTGCAGATGATGCGATCAGAGTGAACGCCTTCCCAACAGATGCTTTGTTTGTTGCAAAACAGATTGAAGCTGTTGCTAAGGATGGGGGATACGATCTGATTTTGATGGGACGAGAATCGATTGATTTCAACGGAGGACAAGTACATAGTATGGTTGGAGAGTTGTTGGGAATTCCATCCGTATCTCCAGTAATGACCTTGGATGTGGAAGGAAACTCTGCTAAGATCACGAGAGAAATTGAGGGTGGAAAAGAATACATGGAATTACCAATGCCATTTGTTGCTGGATGTCAGGAGCCCATTGCTGAATGGAAAATTCCTAACATGAGAGGAATTATGAGTGCACGTACCAAGCCTCTTGAAGTAAAAGAGCCTACTGGAGATGCAGCTAAGACGAACGTTTCTACGTTTGAACTACCTCCAGAGAAAGGTACCGTTAAGCTCATTGAGCCTGATAACATGGATGAATTAGTTAATCTATTAAAAAACGAAGCGAAAGTAATTTGATATGGCAGCATTAGCATTTGTAGAAACTGACGAAGGAAACGTAAAGAAATCATCATTAGAGGCTGTGAGCTATGCACATGCTGTTGCAGGTGATGTTACCGCCATTGTCTTTGGAACTGTTGAAAATCCGGACACCATTGGAGCAGCAGGTGCAAGCAAAGTCCTACATGTTCAGGATGAAAAACTTACTACTCCAAATATCATGGCATATTCATCAGCTATTGCAGAAGCGATGAATCAGGAAGGATCAGACTTGCTTGTTTTGGCGAAGAGCTCTTTAGGGGATCCCGTTTCTGCTCGTGTAGCAATCAAAGTAGATGCAGCGCTGGCTTCAAACGTGAGTGAACTCCCTGACACAAGTGGCGGATACACGGTTAAGAAAAGTATATATACCGGAAAAGCTTTTGCTGTGACTTCTCTAGAAGGAAGCAAGAAAATTATTTCAATAAAAAAGAATGCAATAGCCATTAAAGAAGATGGTGGAAGTGCAGATGTGGTAGCATTTTCTCCTGCTACAAATGATGCTGATTTTACAGTGACAACCACAAAAACTGAGAAGGCTGAGGGAGATATTTTATTGCCCGAAGCAGACTTGGTGGTGTCTGGAGGAAGAGGGTTGAAAGGTCCAGAAAACTGGGGAATGATTGAAGACTTAGCTAAGACATTGGGTGCAGCGACTGGATGTAGTAAACCTGTTTCTGATATGGATTGGAGACCTCACCACGAACACGTTGGTCAGACAGGTATTAAGGTGAGTCCATCCCTTTATATCGCTGTTGGAATATCGGGAGCGATCCAACACCTTGCAGGAGTCAATTCTTCGAAGTATATTCTGGTCATAAACAAAGATTCTGAAGCACCTTTCTTCAAAGCAGCGGACTATGGAGTAGTTGGCGATGCGTTTGATGTGGTGCCTAAATTAACAGAAGCGATTAAGAAGGCGCAGGGCTGATGGCCGACGATAAAATAAAACTTGAGATCCTGGGGTTGTCCTCAAGTCAATCCCAATCTGGATCCTTTGCACTTGTATTAGGCGAGGTTGAAGGAAATAGGCGTTTGCCCATTATTATTGGTATGTTCGAAGCGCAGGCGATAGCCATTGAGATTGAAAAGATCGTTCCTAATCGCCCGATGACACACGACCTTTTCAAAGCCTTTTCTCACAATTTTGATATCTCTGTAAAGGAAGTTTACATTTCTGATTTGAAAGAGGGTGTTTTCTTCGCTAAGATTATCTGCGAGCACGAAGGAAAGGTTTTTGAAATCGATTCCAGACCCTCTGATGCAATTGCTATTGGTCTCAGATTTTCTGTTGATTTCTACACAAACGAAACTATTCTCAGCGAAGCAGGTATTGTCCTCACGGATGAATATGAAGAAGAGATGGCTCACGTCGAAAAACCAGAAAAAGTGAGTATGGATGATATGCCTGTCGCAGAACTTGAGAAGCTTCTGAATGAGGCACTGGAGAATGAAGATTACGAAAAAGCAGCACGCATCCGCGATATGCTGAACAAACGTAACTAGCTTTTTATGGATTATTTGAGAGGACTAATTGGATTAGTAGGCTTAATTGCGATTGCATGGGCCCTCTCAGGTAACAGAAAAAAAATTGACTTCAGAATTATCGGAACGGGAATTCTGATTCAGGTCATCATTGGAATGCTGATCGCCTATGTTCCGATTGTGAATCAGGGCTTTTCGATGGCTAGTGCAGCATTCGTTAAATTTTTGAATTTTGCACTGAAGGGAGCTGAGTTTCTCTACGGAGACCTTGCTTACAACAATGAAGCAGTTTCGGATGTGAAACACAACCTCGGGTTTCTTTTCGTGTTTCAGGCATTACCAACTGTTATTTTCTTTTCTGCCGTAACCGCAGGGCTCTACTATTTAGGAATCCTTCAAAAGGTCGTGTATGGTTTTGCCTGGATCATGGCGAAAACGATGCGCTTATCTGGAGCAGAAAGTTTGTCAGCTGCTGGAAATATTTTTCTAGGTCAAACAGAAGCTCCGTTGTTGGTACGGCCATTCATAGCCAAGATGACCAATTCAGAATTGAATTGTTTGATGACTGGCGGAATGGCTACCATAGCTGGAAGTGTCTTAGGAGCCTACGTTTCTTTCCTGGGAGGTGGAGATCCTGAACAACAGCGAATGTTCGCTACCTATCTCTTGAGCGCATCCATAATGAATGCCCCGGCAGCCATAGTAATGGCGAAAATATTTCTCCCTGAAACAGAACCTGAAAAAATTGATTCCAACCTAAGCGTAAATAAGGAAAGTGTAGGGGTTAATGTGATTGATGCACTTGCAAGTGGAGCATCTGACGGTGTTAAATTGGCCCTGAACATTGGAGGAATGCTATTGGCTTTTATCGCAGTGATTTACGCAATGAATTGGATCTTGGTTGACGGAGTTGGTGAGCTGTTTGGTTTAAATCAGTGGGTCATAGAATCAACTGGTGGCGCATTTGATGGATTCTCTTTGCAATACATTTTAGGTCAGGTTTTTAGAGTATTCGCATTTCTGATGGGCGTGGAATGGGCTGACACCATTAAAGTTGGAAGTCTCCTCGGGCAAAAAACGGTAATCAATGAATTCGTTGCTTATCTGAGCCTAGCGGATATGAAAACGGCCGGCATCCTATCTCAAAAATCGATTGTTATATCTACTTATGCACTATGTGGCTTTGCTAATTTCAGCTCAATCGCTATTCAAATTGGCGGAATAGGAGGTATGGCCCCTAACCGTCAGGCAGATTTATCAAGACTTGGTGTGAAGGCTTTGTTAGCAGCCACTCTTGCAACAATGATGACTGCTACGATTGCTGGGGCGCTGTTTTCTTAATCAATTGCCTTTATAATTTTTGTGGTGGAACTTTCACCTTTTTGTCTCAATCTTAAGATATAAACTCCTGGTTTGGCATCTATCATTTCGATTTTTCTTCCCTGATCAAGAAACCCTTCTTTGATTACTTTTCCACCGACCTCTAGAACCTGGAAAGACCCTGTGTATTCGTCATTCAATAATTTAAGCGTAAAAAAAGATTCGAAAGGATTGGGAGCTACAATTAGCTTTGCTTTTGAATCAATCACTGAAAGTGCTTCCACAATTTCAAATTCATACTCCTCTTCTGCAGACAAGAATTCATCATTCCCTTCTTGAATGGCCTTTATAACCACTGTTCCTAGGCCAGTTATAGTTGCTTCATTATTTTCTAAAGTGATAGGACCAGATACAAGCTCTAAGCTAACCGTTAGTCCTGCTGAAGAGATAACTTCAATCTCAAATGTTTGCTCTTCTAGTAAATGGTTTCTAAGGTTAGGATATGAAAGTGATTGGGATTCTTTGGCAGTAAAAGACTCTGCTGTAAATGAAGAAGTTCTATAATTTATGATTGAATTATCTGGCTCATTTACATTGTATTCAAAGATTCTTAAAAAATAAGTGCTTTGAGGAGTCAAGTTAATAATATCCACATCTGATGCATCACCTGAATATACGACATAAGAATTTCCTATTTGAGTACCAACACCAACACTGGGATTTGAAGCATAAAAGATTCCATCTTGCGGAACGCCACTGTCCGATTCTTCGGTACTTATAAGGACCAATCGTCCAGAATTTGAGACATCATTCATGTTTAATGTAGCTGAACCAAGTACAGACTGAGAAACCGAAGAAGTGGTTGATGATTCGCCGGGTTCAACCACCGTGTTGTTTATTGATATCATCGACGTAGCATTGGAGGCCTTAACTCGTACAAAATCCTTGAATCCATCATTGTTAAAATCTCTGAAGCCAATATTAAAACTTCCGAAATCACTTAATTCAAAATTACTTTCAACATACTTTGGACTTGAATCTTCGGAGTAAACGTAAAACCCTGGTGTATTCTTTAAGTAGAAATCTAAATTCCCATCGCCATCAAAGTCATCTATCACAATATTAGTGGCTCCTGAGAAAGTATCAATAATAAATTCTTCATCTAACTCAAACGGATTTGACTCATTCACTCTTTTGAATATTTTCAGTTTTGGATCTGAAGATGAGTTTGTTGTTGCAATAATGAATTCCTTTTTGTTGTCTCCATCTAGATCTTTCAATGACATTGCTGTTGCCTCATCTCCAGTTTCTAGATCAAAGAATATCGGTGACTCGAACCCCCCAACCTGGTCATTGAGATGAATTTGAATTTTGTCGGAATTCGTAAGAGAAATGATGACATCAACCCAAGAATCACCATTGTAATCTTCATATAAAATTGATTCTATAAAATCGTTCGTAAGAATTCTAGGAATAGAATTGTCGAAGTAATCAGCAGTGTTATCATCTGGTTCAAGGAAAACAACTTCCTTACCAAACGACATATGACATGCTAAATTCATGGTTCCATTGTTGTCAATGTCAACCAAAGATATGCCTGATGGATTAGGAAGATATTTGAACCATTGAAAATTCTGGTAAGTTCTATTTCCATCATTAAATATGATATCTGTACCATTTGTTCCATTGCTTGGGGAGTGTTTCCTTGTTATAATATCTATATCTCCATCATTATCAATATCTTCTAAGAAGCCTCCGTCAGTAAAAACTGGTGATTCTAAGAACTGATAATCTGACTCAAAACCATCTTCTGTTCCATAAAAAATATAAACACCGCCATTTTTACTAAAAGTAGTTATATCAGCATATCCGTCATTGTCCAAATCTTCAAACACCGTACCGTTTCTAAATGAAACGTAAGGTCTTAGACTCACACTGATAAATGGGATATTTGTACTCAGTCCGGGATTCAATGGAATTAGCATCGCTCTTTGAAGGCCCGTTTGAATATTACCAGTTGCTACAATATCCAAATGACCGTCATTATTGAAATCAGAAAGTGAGGGATTTACTATCTTAGGAATACTCCGACTTGCTTCAACGGGATCAGCAAAAGTTTCATCACCATTATTAGAAATGAATGTGATGGAGTTGAAGATATTACTTACAATCAAATCCAGACGCCCATTGTTGTCATAATCAACAGAAATAATGGAAGCCAGATTAATTGTCTCATATGTGTAAGTCTTTTCTAATGTCGTAGATCTGTTTGAGTAAACATGTAGATTGTTGGATTGGTCTGTTACAACAACATCTGTTAAACCATCGAGATTGAAATCACCAATTTCAAATTGGGAAAAACTAGTGCTAAGATCCTCAATAGAGTAATTAAGATAGAAGCTAAATTCATCATTAAGAAGAACGTGAATACCGTCAAATTCACGGATGACTATATCCAGATCACCGTCCTTCTCTACATCATCAATTTTGAAATCTTTAATTTGGTTCACGACCTCAATGTCTTCGGTTAAAGCAATTTCGGATGCAAAACTTCCATCATTATTCCCCTCAATGAAATAGAGTTCGTTTATGTAAGGACTCATCAAATCAGAAGAGTTGTAGATGATGTCTGTATTACCATCTTTATTTAAATCAATAACCTGTAATTGTTGCGGTGATTGAGCATTGATTTCATTACCAAATTCAATTCCTTCAGATGTACCATGGAATACTAGAATAGAGTTTTCAGTTGCAATCAAAAAATCTACATATCCGTCATCATTTATATCTGTTTTGTTAGAAAAATTGTAAAAATCAGATGAATGAGTGTAGATAACCTCATCTTCTATGAATGTCCCATTTTCTTGTTTCTTGACAAATAACTCATTCCCTTGAATGTGTAAGAGGTCTTCTAAGTCATCATTGTCTAAATCATAGCTAAGAACATAAGTGACATGGTTTGGATGGCCGGTTCCTATATAAGTTTCTTCAAGGTCATAATACGACAATTGGGAAAATGTCAATTGAACCGATAACAAAAAAAGTAAGTATAAGATGTTTTTCTTCATGTTGGGTGATGATAATATTTTAGGGAACAATAGTATTTCGAAAATCCCTAATTTAATTTGAGTTGTCATATTTCTTATCGAGTCAAGGTTGTTAACAGTTGTGAGTGAAACTTCAAGTAATCTCTTATTTTATTAATAGTCTTCCTCAAGTTAATAGTCTTCTTTAATATTTAATCTCCATTACTCTAACCTTTATTAGGTACAGTATGAAAGTAAGAGAAATCTGTCAGTCCTGCAGACTTTTTAAGTAGGGACACATCTCATTAAGTAAAGTGAGCTCTATCGGCTATTCCCGTTGTACCAAATTTCATTCTCGTATTCTTCATCTCGAGATTCCTCTTCTCGGTTTTTCATCACCAAATGTGTGCGATCAATGCGTTTGCTTCTATAACCCAATAAATGGAAAAACTGCTTCGTGAATAGAAAAGCGATCTTTAGGTTAACTCGTAATGTGTGTCTTTTCTTGTCCTGCCATTTAACACCGGGAAGAATGGTGAGCCAACGATCAAATCTTACTTTTCTGAAGAAAGCGGATAAGACAAGGTACACCGGCCTAATTCTTCTAATTGTGAAAAACCCTTCGTCTCCTTGTGTCTGATATAGCGGCATGAAAATCCGACCGTCCATGGGTGTTTTCACCGGTACCTCTTCACTCTCTGCGATTTCCTGACCAGCTCGGATTTTTTGGAAATTAAAATACCCGGGCCTCATTTTGAAGTCTTCGTCAGGCTTGATAAGGTATCTATAATAAATCTCGTAAATGCTTCTTACATCCCCTGTTGTCATTGCCAGTCGATCGTAGCACTTGTGAAAATCTATGTCTTCTTTCCCCACACTACCACAAAAAACAAGCGACAAATAAATGAAGGCCATGTGATTTTCGATGGATGACATGCTATCGTGTTGACCCGCTTCATACCCAAAGGCTACATAACCCATCTCGTTTATGTAACTCAGAATAGGTCCATCTAAATATTCCTCGATTCCAAGGATAATTGGCAGTGGATATTGAATGGTAAATTTTCTATTGAGCAAACTGTCATTCACAGTTAGGAAAGGTACAGTCTCGCTTGAAGTGGTGTGTAGATCAAAAAAGTAAAATGGTCCGTTTCCTTCATCCAAAATTTTTTGGACAAGCTCATAAATCTCAATTTGTTGAGCAACGTCTTCATTGGATGCTTTCGCTGGAGAATTAGGCAATGCTCGTACCCGCTCTTCGGTCCATACACGGTTTAGGTCTTCTTTGTGAAATCTTACTCCTTTTTCAAGTGCCCAGAGATTTCCAGAAATAGCGTATATGGTTCCTTTGACAAGACTCCTGTCGATTTGTTGTAATACTTTTTTTAATGCGAATACTCCCGAAGGCTCGTTTCCGTGAATACCACCCATGAATATCAACGTTGGTCCAGGAGTAGAACCTTCAATGTGATCAATGATCCGATCAGTTTCGATGGATTGGTCTAGTGCTTTACTATGCACTTCAATCATTATCAAATTTTCTTAGATCAGCTATGGTGACAATCCCGACCAGGTGATCATCTTGAGTGACAGGCAGGCACCCGATTTCATTGGCTTTCATAAGTGAAATGGCTTCCTGAATAGGCGTATCTAAGGAAGTGGTAAAAATATCTCTTGTCATAATATCAGATACCCTCATATTTTCGGTGATTTCATTCGTCTCTTCAAACCTGTCGATGTGTGTAAAGGTTAAAATTCCGCACAAATCACCTGAATCATTTTCAACCGGAAGATGATGAATGTTATGCCACTTCATGATTTTAATAGCCAGATCAGCCAAGTCTTTTTCATTGACCGTAAAGAGCTGGGTAGACATGATGTGACAAATCAAGTGAGCTGAGTCGTGGATGTGGGAAGAATCTTCATCGATCGGCCACTCATGGACAGGGTTGCCTACAAATTGATGGTTGTACATGGATTGGGTGAGTGCAAGTAAAGCATCATCTCTTTGTTTTGTTTTTCTCAAGTTTCGATACTTCCTTATTGACCATTGCGCGCCAGTAACTTTATGGGCTCGTTCTTCAATTACATTAAGTAGACGGTCTTTATCCTCTTTGTCTATGTTGGCTTTTCCCAGGCCAGTGTGCGCAAGTGGTAGTAATTCTCGAGTGACCAGATCACGAACAGACATCAATCGCCCATTCCAATACAAGACTGATTCTTTTCCTGTCCTTGCTGCTTTGATGAAGTTTGATTTTGCATCATTGAAATCCATGGCATTATGCATATCATCAAAAGCCTTAGGTCTACCCATCATCAAGCCAACCCAAAACGCGAAGTTGGCCATCTCATCGAGAATAGTAGGACCTGAAGGAATATATCTGTTTTCAATCCTTAGGTGTGGCTTACCATTTCCAACACCATAGCACGGACGGTTCCAGCGATAGATACTTCCATTGTGTGTGTTGAGCGCTTGTAGTTTTGGAATATTGCCTTTCTCCAATTCATCAAGAGAATTACTCTCTATCTCTTTTGAAAAAAGAACTCTGTATCTGGCTATTTCATTTTTGAAAAAATCCGCTGCAGTACCAGACGCCCATGAGTCTCCAAAAGTGACACGGGCTTGCTGGTCTTTCAGTGCGTAAGATGATGTTCGAGTATCAATGCTTTGTTGAAACAAGGCAATTCGTGTTTCGCTCCAAAGCTCACGACCGAGAAGCAGGGGAGAGTTGGTGGATACACCAAGTACTGGTCCGGAAATCGCTTGCGCCCAATTATAACTTGGGATGAAATCGTCTGCCTCTCTTTGTAAGTGCATTTGAAAACTTGTGTTGCACGCCTCGAAAAGTACCGAATCGTGCATGATGGATAACTCATCAATACCACGTATGCGCAACTGAAAATCGTCACCACGGTGTTTCCTCATCATTTCATTCAAAATCGAATAACGAGGGTTTGGTGCCATGTAATCAAATACTAATTCACTCTTAGCAATAGTTGGCAAGATGCCTGTAAGTAAAATGTGGGTGTTATATTTCTTTGCTGCATCCACAGCTTTGTTTAAAAGTTCTCTAAGATCTTGCTCAGCCACAGAAAAACAATCACCTGTAAGCTCCAGTGGATCGAGATTGATCTCCAAATTGTAACGTGCAATCTCAGTGGTAAAATGAGGGTCGTTAACTGCTTTAAGAATCTGTTCTGAAGTCTTGGCTGGTCGCCAGTTTTCATTGATCAAACAAAATTCCTGCTCAGCTCCAATTCGGGTAATGCCACTTTCGATCAACCCTCTTTCCAGCATCAGATCCAATGCTTTAATGTCATCTAGAATGTGTCTTACAAATCGATTGTGACTTTCTTCATCAGTGGTTGCTTTAATGCTTTGATCACCCATTCTCTGATTACAAATTAATTAGGACAAAGATGAAAGGTAATGCCTAAGAACATATGATCAAAGCCATATCAGCGGATGATCTTTGTGTCTATTCAGGTATCTGGTACAGTACAAAGTGTTAGATTATTGTTTTAACGTATTATCTGTATGTTCTTTATTTATTGAAGTTTTAAAATAAATTAAGTTATTTAACTAATTGATAAATATGTATTTATACTTAAATTGTAGTTATTAACTACAAAGGAAGCTTTACAACTACAGTTTCTATTAATGAGGTCTTTTACCAAAACACACGGAAAACTAAATTAGGCGTAATCCCCAACGAAAAAACCCGAGTGTCAATCAGTTCATTCTCCAGAGATGGCGTGGTTCGAAATTCACGATTCAGTGTGTTTCGTCGATCGTAGATATTAAGAATTGATAAACCAGCACGGTATCGCAGCTTCTGATTTTTTGATGTGAAATCATACATTGCTGAAAAATCAAGGCGATGGTAGACAGGAAGGTTATTTGCATTTAAATCTGAAAATTGAATCGATACTGGTCCACTTGCTGACGAAATTTCTGTCACGTCTGTGAACGATTTTCCAGTATGCCATATCCATCCTAATGAGAATTCCCAATCCTTGTATGAGACAATATGTGACCATTTCAACGTATGCTCAATGTTCCAATTGCCGGGGAAAGGCTGGTCATTGTTTAATCCTCGAAACTGATTTTCTGTTCGTATATAAGAATATCCTAGCCAGGATTCATATCCTGAAAACTGTTTCTTTATAAACAAGTCGACACCAATGATGTCACTGTCACCACGACGGAATTCATTGTCTATAGGGTTTAGAAATCCGAAGGTCAGAGTTGTCACATCATTGATCTGTTTCAAATAGCCTTCCAAATCGATCAACCAGCCTCCATTGTTAAAGTTTGATCCAAGTGTGAGTTGATAGCTTTTTATCACGGGGAAACGATCCTTTGAAGAAAGTGCCCAGACTTTGTTTTCAAGCGATAGATCACTCACCACAGACTCCTTGATTTGACTGGCTACCTGGGTTCGATATTCTGCGGAAGTATTTAGCTTGAAGAAATCAGAAACTCGTTTCTCCACATAAAACCGAGGTTCAAAGAAGGTGGCATCCAATTCAGCATAATGATTTACACGAAGGCCTGTTTGAACCAAAAAGACGTCATTGTCAAATTCATATTGGGAAAAAATCGAATGGGTGTTAACGGTAGAATTGTCTGAGTCTAGCGTTAAGCGGTAGGATGGAGTAGAGGTTTCATACGCATATTGGATTCGATTATTCGAAAAGTGATAGCCTCCTTTTATTTTGTGTTCGTCATTGAATTTGAATTCAGAATTGAAACGATATCCAATATCTCTTACCAAGTTTTTCTTGGAGGAAATTTCGGATGTATCACCGGCCGTTCGAACAAATTCATATTTCAATAGATACTTCGCATAGTTGATATCCATGTTGAAAGAAAATCGATCGTCAAAAGATCGACTCCAAAGTGCATTGAGACCTTCATTCGCATTGAACAAAAGATCGTTGAAGGACTGAGAATTTGAATCGTTTCGCGATGAGAAATCCAGATCATTTTTGTTATAAATCGCGTTTATCGCCAGCTTATTCTTTTCATTCGGTTGCCAGACCAGATTTGTTGTGAAGTCATTGAAGTAAAACTGGTTGTTTGACTGCTGAGCACTAGTAGTAGTTTCGGCAATCTTCGTGTTTTGAAATACCCGATCAGCCATTTGATTGTAAGTGACCGTTTCAAAAAGGTCGGTAAAGGATCTTCTCCCAGATAGCTGAAGTGACAATTCATTTTTGACAATTGGAAGATTTACAAATGCATCACCATAAAGCAAGTTGGATCCGGCACCTCCCGAAAAATCATTGATGACCGATTGATTGCTTTTGATGTCAATTACAGAGGAAACTCGATCTCCATATTCCGAACTTGTTCCATTCTTGATAAATGTTACCTCTTCGGCGATGTAAGGATTGAACGCAGAGATCATTCCGAAAAAATGACCTTGATTGTACGTTTTTATGCCATTCCATAAAACAAGATTTTGATCTGGAGAGCCACCACGAACATACAAACCAGCAGCAGTTTCGAATGGACTATTAACCCCTGGGCTTTGTTGAATGCTTTGCAGAATGTCTGGTTCAATTAATCCGGTTAAGGTTCGCAGTTGCTGCGGATAGATTTCAATGTCTTTTCTCCTTTTGGTGATACCAGTGGCTAAATAATCTTGGACTACAATCTCACGAAGTACCTTCACAGCTTCATTCATTTGAGTGGTGAAGCAATCGAACATTTTTGATTCATCTACTTGAATTTGTATCGGTCGAAATCCAACATAGCGTATGTTTAGAGCCGAACCGTAAGGAACAGAATCCAATTCAAAATATCCCTGGACATCTGAAATGGTTCCTTTCAACTGAGACTGGCTCACTGTAACACCAATTAGCGGATTTCCTTTTCCATCGTTTATGAATCCACAGACCCGAATGACATCTTGCTCATTGAATGGTCTTACAACGACATATCCCTCATCAACCAACTCGAATCGAAGAAGTGTCCGTTGTTCTAGATCGCTTAATAGCGCATCAATTGCCTGATTTTGATAATTGGGAGTTTGGAGTTTTTTATTGGCGATGGTTTCATCAACAAATGAAAATCGAACATTGTAATGATCGGAAAGCTGGGGTATTAGATCACTTAACTCCGTCTCTGTGGGGGAATTGTTTTGGCCGATACATATCCACGGCAAGCACCATATGATGAATAGCAACCGATATGTTTTCATAACCTAATTTTCCAAAGTCACGATTCCATTTCCCGATACAGTGTATTCAATTTGAAGTGAACCTAGAACGACTCTAAGTGCCACATTAAGGTTGTCGTGGGGGAATGTGCCTGAGAAAGTTAAGTCATTGAATGCGGTTTTACCTTGAAAACCGATATTGTATTGATTCTCTAATGCAATTAAAACGTATTTGATTGGGACGCTTGCAAATGAACTTTCATTCTTGGTCCAGGATGGTGCCGCTTCTTTAATTGAGATAAGCGTTCCTCTCTTATGACTGATTCTTCTGTATGCTTTTTTTGGCCTTAGAATTTCGTCATCTTCTCCACTTTTTACCTGTACGCTTCCTTCGAAACATTGCACTTCGAAAAATTCGTTGATTGCCTGAACGTTGAACTGTGTGCCCAATACGCTTACATTTCCGCCACTCGTTTTTACAGTGAATTGATTTCCTGTTTTGACTTTGAAATAGGCTTCTCCGTCAAGATTCACAAACCTGTTCTTTTCCCAATCATCTTCGAAATAGGATGCGCTCGAATTAGCATTTAATACCATTTCTGATCCATCGGGAAGGACGAGCGTTTTCTTTTCACCTTTTTCACTGATCACTTCTATTAATTCTGGTTTTGAAAACAGGTTGAAAACAACAAAACTTAGAACGACAACAATCGAAGCGGCTGCTGCATACATCCAAACTCTTCTCGCTGATTTAACTTCAATGCCGACAGATCGCTTTTCCTTGATAAGGTCCAGCATTTTACCCTCATCAAATGATTCGGATTGAATGGTAGAAGTTCCAGCCACGATTTTTTCATAGAATGCATAATCCTCACTTGCTTTGAATTTTTCCAATTCCTCAGCTGTGAGTTCATTGTTAAGCCACCTGGCTAAGAAAGTATCGTCTTTAAAATTGTCGTTCATTTTTATACTCATATGCTCAACGCTCAAATGATTGAATTACCCTACCACTCATATGTCTCCGATTTTTTCTCTGAGTTTTAAAAGTGCTTTATGCATTGATTTTTCAATGGCTTTGACAGATACTCCAGAAATCTCCGCAATTTCTTTGTACGTCTTTTTCTCCACTCGATTCATTAAAAAAACCTCACGTTGTTTATCCGGTAGACTCGAGATTGCTTCAGTCAATTTTTCAAGAAATTCCTTTTCCAGTATTCGAAATTCAGGTGATTCTTGATCTGCTTCAGAGCGGACGGCTCTTTCTTCGTATTTCAATTTGACTTTTTCTGACCGCTTAATACTGGTGCTGAGATTAATTGCAATTCGATACAAAAACCCCTTAGCCGTTTCTAGTGTGACTTTCGCACAGTTTTTCCAAAGCCTAATAAACGATTCCTGAACCACATCATCTGACTGGTCAGCATCCCCGAATTTGTAGAAAATGAAATTCCTCAATGATTTAGCATGATCAGAATAGAAGGCATCAAACTGCTCTTCATTGCATAAAGGTTTGTCTGTCTCAGGCATCGGGGCTGTAGCTATCCGGTTTTAGGGTTATCTGAAAAAAATCAAATTAAATAACGAAATAATTCTAAAAAGGGGGTAGGGTCAATTCCATCACTCTGCGTTTTACGATCAAACGAGGGAAAAACCTCGAATGAATTTTTTTAAAAACTAATGAAAAAAATACTCATGAAACTACTAAATCGATATAGTATTCTTTTTACTGTGCTTGGAGTGATTCTATTGGGATCATGTACACCAGAAGAGAATCCCTGTCCGGATATTCAGCTTGCGATTGAAGTTGATAGTGTGAACAGCGAGGTAAAGATCAAAGCAGAAGGCATTGAGAATCTTACCTATCAAATAACGATAAATGATGTTCTGCTTGATTCTGTAGATATAGGTGAACTTGCTGAGAACATTTTTGATCTTGAGTTTGAGCCTGGAAAATACAATATCTGTATTACTGCTCAATCAGAAACTTGTGATAGAACGCTAGAGTTTTGTCAAGAAGTGGAAGTTCCTGACCCGAATAAAGAAGAATGCTTAGGGCTTCAGTTTAGAACAGATCAACAAAGCGACCATGTCTATAAATTCTTTGCCGAGTTTGAAGGCATTGAAAACATCGAATATACTTGGTGGGTAAATGAGGATTCAATCAAAACAGAGCCTTTAGGTTCTGATAGAGCAAATTTCCTTGAATGGGAATTCCCTGTTGGAGAACATATTGTTTGTATTGTAGCGAAAAGCCCTGATTGTGGTGAGGTGGAGTACTGTAAGGAAATTGAAATCGAACAAGAATGTCCTGAAGAACTATTTTTCGAAAAAGTGGAACAAGAAGGACGTTTCACGTACAAGTTCATCGCCGAATTCGAAAACCAAGATCATATCCCATATGTGTGGTACATCAACGATGATGAGGTTGACAAGGAAAACTTTGTGGATTTTGAAACAGATCATAAGCTATTGTGGCAGTTTGAACCTGGTGAGTACACTGTGTGTATTGTAGCTGAGTTAGAAGGATGTGATGATATTGAATTCTGTATCTCATTTGAGATTGAAAATGATTGTGTAGAAGAAGTATTCTTTGAGTATGAGAAAGAAACTGATTACCTCTATGGCTTTTTTTCTGAATTTGAAGGAATGGATATCACACCATATAAGTGGATCATCAATGATGAAATTGTAGATAAGGAAAACTTCGATGGAATTACAACCGACCATGAATTGATTTGGGATTTTGAACCGGGAGAGTATAATGTATGTATAGTTACTGATCAGGAAGGTTGTGAATCGGTAGAGTACTGTGAAACAATCATTGTTGAAGAAAACTGTAGAGAACTTTCTTTCACAGGAGTTCAGTTAGCGGGAACCCCGTCATTCACATTCACTGCCGATTTTGAAGGTAAAGATGAAGTGACATACATCTGGACGATATATGTAAACGATGTAAAACTAGGCGAAGAAGTTAGAAAAGCTGGAAGCACTGACGATCATCAATTCTCATGGCAATTTGATGAAGGAGTAGAGTATGAGATCTGCTTGCGACAAGATGGAAATTGTGAGGAATCACAATTGTGTAAAGTATTCTCATTACCGAATTAGATTTCCGTCTACTCTTAGGAATTGCCCGAGCGATCGGGCGGTTCCTTCTTTTTTGCTTGCTAAACGTTAACTTTAGCTTTTCCACACCAACCTAAACTTACGTAGAGTGCTAAAGATGATGAATGGATGATCCGATTGTGGTATTTACTTGTTTTTCTCTTTTTTCTCACTGCCACACTTTCCTCGTGTTTAAGTGAGGATGAACTTGATTTTCCCCCCGAAGAAACAGATACCCTCACAGTATCACCAAGTGTTGCAATACAATCCCTTCTCCGGTCGGTAGAGCTTGGAAAGTTGACTAAAGATGAGCCTTGCATTGAGCTCTTTTTTCCAATAAATCTTGGTTTCAGCAATGAATTGACGATTACGATCAACAATCTTGATGGGCTGGAAGAAGTTGCCAGAAGCGAAGCTCCTGGTTTACACGTCAATGGAGTTGTGTTTCCTTTTACTGCATCGAAGGTTGGGGATGTAAGAAACATTGAAGACGAAGAAGACTTAATCGAGCTTCTCGAAGATTGTGACCTTTTAACATTGAGGGACGAGTTTGATCTCTTCTATACCCAATGCATTGATTTTGATTATCCAATCACAATGATCGATAAAGAGGGAAGTGAAGTTCAGATTGGAAGTCAAGAGGAATACTTTGCATTCGAGCGACTTCAGGGTTTTGATGAGCAGCCGGTTTTTGTTTTCCCACTGGATGTCATCGTTTTCTCGAATGACGAAGTAGTGGAAGTTACGAATCATTTTGAGCTTTTCGAAGTATTTGATACCTGTGAGAGATGTCCTCAATTATTTTTCGATGTAGATTTTTCTGGTGGGACCAGATATGTTTTCACAGCGGATTTTGAAGGAATCGAGGACCTCTTTTCTTATGACTGGTTCATTAATAGTGATTTTATAGAAACGGATGGAGTTGGCGTAAACGGAGACAATCAATTAGCCGAGACGTTTGAGCCTGGAGAGTACGAGATTTGCATAAAAGCAGAAACACCTGATTGTGTAGCTGGCGTGGAGTATTGCGAGTTTATTGAAGTAGAAGATCCATGCCCGGAGCTTTCTTTTGCCGTGGAGCAGTTAAATAACTTCACCTACAAATTCACCGCAAATTTCGAGTTGAAAGATCAGCTTGTTTATGTCTGGAGCGTCTTTAGGTTGGATGATCTCATTTTTGAAGAAGTGGAAGAACAGGGTGGAGACAACATCCTGGAATTTCAATTTGAACCAGGGGAGTATTCTGTTTGCATTTTTACAGAAACTCCAGATTGTCCAGATGGAACGGAATTCTGCGAGGAAATTATAATCCCCTAAATAAGTAATACGGGTTATTTTTTTGGTAAATACTTCTCAGGAATAGGATTATCATCTCTTTCACTTGTCCAGTAAATATTGAGAATCCACCATCTTTCACCGTCATTCATAAGTTGTATACTATTGATACCTCTCACATAAGGTTCTTCGTCTTTGGAAGTGCGATACGATTCATACGTACTGAATATATGAGTCAAGGAACCAAAAGTCTCGGTCACTCTATAAATCTCTTTTTCGAAAAAGCCATTTGTCTCAAGAAATTCTCCTGATGTTTCGATGTACCCATCCGGCGTAATTGACCGATAGCCCACCTTTCCTTCATCATTAGGACCCGAGGGAATTAGCCGAGCGTCGGCTGTGAAAAGAAACTTGAATAATTCCCAATTTCTCTTTTCTCCAGCATCACCAGAAATCACGCTGTAAAGGGTTTCTATTGTACTGTCAAGGGTTTTTACTTTGTTTGTGTAATCTTCTTGCGCAAACCCGGAACCGGTTCCGAACAAAATCAAAATGACTAGTAGTTTCTTCATAACTCTAAGATCTAGTTTCTAGTGATCAATCAAGACTGCTTCTTACCTCGCAGTGACGATTGCAATTTTAATTCTCAATTTCTAATTCTTAATAAGACTGCTTCGTAAGCTCGCAGTGACGGTTTGATTCTCAATTCTGAATTCGTAATTCTAAATTCATAATTCTAAAACCCCAAAATCTAAAATCTCCACTCCTCACTCGTTCCTTCCCAATCCGGATCAGCACCTCCAACCCATTGCTGACTTTCCGCATCGAAATGAATCGCGTGAACCCTGCCAAAAGCTCCTGTTCGATCAACTTCTACTACATTCAGTCCCATGTTTTTCATTTCCTCAATATCAGACTGACTCCAGGTAGTCCCTTGATGCATTTCTACCAAAGCTGCTGTGTCGATTGAGTGAACCCGACCAGCAGCAAGCGCCTGGGCAAGGTTCATGTCTCTGTCAATCATCCTGCTTATTGTCTGCACAATGGCTGTAGGAATACGACTACCCCCTGCAGCTCCCAATACCAAGTAGGGAGTTCCATTCTTTGTAATTATTGTCGGGGAAATGTGAGATCTGGCTCTTTCACCTGCTTGAAAGTCGCCAAGGTATCCTCCCAAAGTAGTCGCATAAACAAAGCCCAAACCAGGAGAAGCTACTTTTGATCCCATATTTGGACCGACAGTCTGTGTGACGGCCAGCATGTTACCGTCTTTATCGGCAACTGAGAAATGAGTGGTATGTCCATCTTTGACCATCCAATCTTCATTGTAGGCCATTGCGATTTCAGCAGATGTTTCAGTCTTAATGCTGTCCGCTTTGCTTTTCGCATACTCTTTAGAAGTGAACAAATCGGCCATTGCCTCACTGTCCTGTCTTCTACGATCTTTATATGCCCACGTATTTGCCTGGAAAAAGCCATTTCCCCATTCGGCTTCATTGTATTCATTCATAGGGAAATTTTCCATGATATGTAACATCTGAATGGTAATTGCGCCATAAGATGGAATCCACAAACTGCTAATGTCATAACCACGGTAGTTTCCAGTCACTATTTTGGATTCTTCCGCTTCATATGCGGCAAGGGACTCAAGATCTAAATAGCCGCCATTGGCTTGAACATCAGCAACCATTTTCTCAGCGATTTCTCCTTTGTAAAAAACATCACCTCCTTGTTCAGCTATCAACTTCAAGGTATTGGCCAGGTCTTTTTGAACAAATAATTCTCCTGCTAAATAGGTAGTATCGCCGTTCAAAAAGTATTGGGAAGTTCCTTCATAATTTCTAATATGATCAATGGCAGCTGCATGTCTTCTTGCAGCCATTGGCAACAATTCATAGCCCTGTTCAGCATACCTGATCGCAGGTGCCATTACTGTAGCCAGGTCCATTGTTCCATGCTTTTCAAGCAGCGTTGTTAGGCCTTTTACAACACCCGGGACACCAATCGTTGGATATCCATTTCTTGATTGCGTTGCAGTGGTTGGATCATAAGAAAGAGGGGCTTGGGTAGTGGCATCAATTCCAATGATCGAGCCATCACTTTTTCTGACGATAGCCTGGAATCTTCCACCTAGACTATTCATGCTTTGTTCTACAACGGCAATTGCAAAACCAGTAGCTACCGCTGCATCGATTGCGTTTCCTCCTTTTTGCAAAATTTCCAGACCTGCTTGTGTTGCTAATGGATGTGCCGCAGATACTACGCTGTTAGTTGCTAAGCTTTCTTCTTTTTTCTGACAAGAGATAAATAGGAATAAAAGCAATATCAGGCATTTTGATCGGTGATTCATTGTCATGAGGTTTAGGTTTATGGGATACAATTTAGGGAAATGTTTCTTAGCCTTTCCTTACAGTCTATAGAATGTTCTAACTCCTAAGGAAGGTAGAATTGCAGATTCGATTGCTAAATCAAAGAAAGATTGAGTAACACCTGATTTTCGTTCTTTGCTTTCTGCAACATTAAAAACCAATCCATACTCGAATCCCAAACCCCAGTTTTTGGTAAATAGGAAATTACTCCCAGCTCTCGCAACAAGAAAAGTATTCTTGAAAATATATCTTTCAGTCTCTTCTCGATAAAACATTAGGCTGAATCGAAACTGACTTCTTTTTGATTCGATTTTTTTGAAATTTTTCCCATACAAGACTGCAGCATCGAGCCCAAATGTTCTTAGACTTTCATTATATCCGGGCAAAAAACCGTAAGTCAAACCAAAAGCTGAATTCTGTGTAATTGCTCGAACTCCAAAATTGAATGTATCAGGGAATGCCATTCCAGTGGCTAGCTCAATTTTTTGTGCTTGACCTGTCAAAACAAGAATGATCAATAAAATGGTGAACTTAGTTTTCATGGTGGTGAAATCTTTACATAAGGTAATGATTTTGTAGTGTTTCATCCTCTAATTGTAGGAGTTTAAGTTTGATGAATGGATCTCTTTGGATTAAATGGTGCTGAATTCAGTGATGATAGAAAGTATCGTTATGTGTTGTGGCGTATTTGGGATGAGGACAAACCAAAAGTTTTGATCATTGGACTGAATCCTTCTAAAGCTGACGAATCGGTTGATGATCCTACTATTAGAAGAGTAAAAAGATTAGCAGCTTCCTGGGGATTCGGTGGTATATATATGGTAAATCTCTTCGCGTGGGTTACGCCTTATCCTGAAGAATTGGAAGCTTGCAATGATCCGGTAGGAGAGAATGATCATAAACTAAAAGAGTATTACAGTAAATGCCAGGAAGTAGTTTTCGCCTGGGGAGCAACAGAAACAAATGGAAGAGCAGAGAAAATCTCTGGCATGTTTCCGAATGCCAAATGCATTGCTAAGAATTTAGACGGAAGTCCAAAACATCCTTTGTATGTGAAGAAAGAAGCGCAGTTAGTGAGCTATTGGTCTTAGATCAAAGCTTCAAGTTATAAGTCTCAAGCTTCAAGTAACCTTCCACTAATTAACTAGTCAATCAGCCAATTAACTATTCAACTAATTAACCAATAAAACCAAAGACTAATCTCCATCAATTAATCGACCGATTCCACCGAGAATAGATCCTTCGCCCTTAGAAGAACCGCCCATTTTAGGTGCATGCTGAATAACACGATCTGCCAATCTTGAAAAGGGTAGACTTTGAAGATAAACAGTTCCGGTTCCTTGTAGTGTCGCTAAGAATAGCCCTTCTCCACCGAAGAACATGGACTTCAAATTTCCAGCTCGTTCAATGCTATAATCTAGCCCTTGATCGAAAGCAACAATACAACCAGTATCGATTAAGAGTGATTCGTTGTTTAGTTCTTTTTTAACGATCGTTCCCCCAGCATGCAGGAAAGCTAGTCCATCGCCTCTCAGTTTTTGAAGAATAAATCCTTCACCTCCGAAGAAACCTGCTCCCAGTCGCTTGGTAAATGCAATGGTTACTTCCGTACCTTTCGCTGCACACAAGAAAGCATCTTTTTGGCATGTGATTTCTCCGCCGACAGTGGAGAGATCTACTGGAATGATTTTGCCAGGATACGGAGCGGCAAAGGCCACTTCCTTTTTTCCAACATCTGTATTGGTAAAGTGCGTCATGAAAATAGATTCACCGGTTAGTGCTCGCTTGCCAACATCCAATAACTTTCCGAAAACACCTTTATCAGGATTGGAGCCGTCACCCATTTTTGCTTCAAAAGTGATGCCCCGATCCATCCAGTTCATTGCACCAGCTTCAGCGATGACGGTTTCTTGCGGATCAAGCTGTACGGAAACGACTTGCATGTCGTCTCCCGTGATGGTGTAGTCTATTTCATGTGATGTCATAGGAATATATTTAAGTGATTAGGATGAACGAAAGATAATACTGCTTGTTTTAAATCAAACAGAAATCTTCCTGTCTCACGAAAATAAAGCTATGATTTATCTATTCATTCCTCAAGGACTGAACCGGATTAGCTTTGGCCGCTCTGCTCGCCTGATTCGAAACAATTCCCAATGCAAACAATAGGACTGTTATTCCAACGACCGGGAAAATCCACCATTCAATACCTATTCGAATTGTATATCGCTCTAGATATTGATTCAATAAATACCAGGCAAGCGGCGAGGCAATCACAAATGATATGATGACCAGTTGGGTAAATTCTTTTGACATCAATCCAATGAGATTTGAAATGGTTGCTCCCAATACTTTTCTGATGCCAATTTCTTTGATTCTCTGCTCCGCTGTGAAGGAAGCAAGTCCAAATAATCCTAATCCCGTAATAATGAATGCCAAAACGGCAAACAGGCTTGCGAGCTTTCGAGTCAACGTAATGGTTGTGAATTTTCTAGCAAACTCAACATCTGCGAAATTGTATTCAAAAGGATAAGCAGGATTGTGTTTATTAAATATTCCTTCGATTGTTTCCAGTGATGCTTGAAGATCATTGGTTTTATTCAGACGAATTGAAACATAACCACCCCAATCATCAATCATGACGAACATGGGCTTTACTGGTTCATAGGGCGAACCCATCAATGAATTTTCCAAAACTCCAACAAGATTTCTTTTTTCTCCCCAAAGATCCAATGGCGTTCCAATTGGGTCTTCCAATTGCATCAACTCAAGCGCTGCTCTGTTGATAACAATGGCATCCGTATCGCTGGAAAATTCCTTCATAAAATCTCTTCCATGCAAAACATCAATTCCCATCGTTTTTGCATAATCATAGTCTGCTGCTATTGTTGTGAAAATCACATGTTGAGATTCAGGTTTTCCAGGCCAGCCAAGGAAATTGTTTGAATTAATTGAGGTGATTTGGCTGTTAGATTTTGTAACAGCACCAACCACTCCTGATTGAAGTAGTTCTTGCTTTAGTATTTCATAATTATCGCTGATGTCATTAGTAATTTCCACCGAGATCAAGTTTTCTTGCTGATAACCTAAATCTCTTTTTTTTACGTGATTGATCTGTTGAACAATGACAACTGTGCTTATCAAGAGCAGAATGGAAAAAAGAAACTGAAGTACGACAAGCACTTTCCTTGGGGTTGTTCCACTTTTTCCGATTTTGATGGTTCCCTTGAGTGTCGTAATGGGACGGAATGAGGAAAGGAAAAACGCTGGATAACTTCCGGAAACAACACCAATCAATAAGATTCCTCCAAGAGAGACCAACCAGAACACTGGTGACAAATAGTCGATGTACAACCGTTTATCAACCAAGTCATTATAGAAAGGAAGTGCGACTTCTGTGAGGATAACTGCAATCACGAACGCTATTCCTGTGATGATAATGGATTCGCCAATGAATTGAGCAATTAGTTCACCACGTTTGGACCCAAGGCTTTTCCGAATACCCACCTCTCGTGCTCGTTTTTCAGATCTGGCGGTGGCTAAATTCATAAAGTTGATACAAGCTATGATTAAAATGAACATGGCAATTACAGTGAATAACTGGACATAGTCGCTCATTCCGCCACTTTCTTCTCCTTTATCATTGAATGAGGAATGAAGTCTCCACCTCTCCATCGGATGTAGGAAAACATAATTGAGCACGTCATTGTCATCTTTGTTTTTGATGATCATTTCCGCAGTAGCTTCTTCTACATCCAACTCACTTGCTGGGTCATCCAACTCAATGAAAACCTGAAAAGAAGAATTCCCCCAGTTAGTTCTATTGCGAACAACCCATGGATTTACAGATTCTCGATATTTCCAGGTGGCCAGATAATCGAACTGAAATGATGAATTCTTGGGAATGTCTTTTACAATACCAGTTACCTGTAGAGTTCCTTCATCTTCTAACTTCACCATTTTTCCCATTGGATCTTCATCGCCAAAGAGAATTTTTGCCAAAGACTCAGATAAAACGATAGACATTGGATCATCCAAAGCCAGGTCATGAGAGCCTGAGATCATAGGAAATTCGAACATATCGAGAAACTCTTCGCTCACGTAGTAACCGTGTTTTAATATTCTCACATCTTCATAAGCGAGTAATCGATCTGAGCCCCATCCAGTAACAACCGAATTTTTTATTTTGCTGTCCGCAGTTTTCATTGCGTCGTAAACTGGAAGTGGAACTGATCGCCAGTTGTTGATTTTTCCGTCGAAATCAGAACTCATCCAAACTTGATAGAGTCTGTCAGATTTAGGAATGAATTTGTCAAAAGAGAGTTCGTCCGCAACCCAAAGAAGTATGAGTACACTACAAACAATCCCAATGGATAGTCCTGAGATATTGATTGAAGAGTAAAGGCTGTTTTTCTTAAGGTTACGAATAGTGATAATGAAGAAATTGCGTAGCATGTCCTGAGTTTTTGAGCTTTAGTAATAGACCAACTGTTTCCGTGTGAGTTGCACGAAATTTTATAGAGTACTTCAAAAAGTTGGAAAGGTTACTCGGGTTAGGGTTAAACTGATAATCTCTGATGTTATTGCAGAGTGAGATTTAGTTAGATTTGAGATAGTTGTCAGTTGTCAGTAACTAGATTATGATCCTAACCACAGCCGATTGGCTCATCATTTTTGCTTTTTTCATCATTGTCTTGACCATTGGCTGGGTTGCTTCGAAAACTGCAGGCAAAAACTCATCTGAGTTTTTCCTTGCCGGTAAGTCAATGCCCTGGTGGCTACTGGGAGTATCCATGGTGGCAACCACTTTTTCAGCAGACACTCCTAATCTTGTAACTGGTTTTGTTCGAGAAGATGGCGTGGCGAAAAACTGGGCGTGGTGGTCTTTCCTGATTACCGGGATGGTAACTGTTTTTATTTATGCCAAATTATGGCGGAGGTCAGGAGTGATGACGGACCTGGAATTTTATGAACTTCGTTATGGTGGAAAGTCCGCATCTTTCTTAAGGGGATTTCGAGCATTGTACTTGGGCGTGTTTTTCAATTGCTTGATTATGGGGTCCGTGACTTTGGCAGCAATTAAAATATCTACGATACTTTTTGGTATTACACCGCTTCAAACAGTTTTAATCGGGTCGGTTGTTGTTGCTGCCTATTCGGTAATAGGGGGAATAAAAGGCGTAATCTGGACAGACTTTTTTCAATTCATTATTGCGATGACTGGTGCTATTTATGCAGCTCATGTAGCCTTGTCACAGCCAGAAGTTGGCGGTTTGAGTGGATTAATCAATCACCCTTCTCTTGCAGGAAAACTTGATATTTTACCTGATTTCAGTAATAGCTCAGTGCTTGTTTCCATGTTTATCATTCCGATCGCTGTGCAGTGGTGGTCTGTATGGTATCCGGGAGCTGAGCCAGGTGGAGGTGGATACATCGCTCAACGAATGTTGGCGGCTAAAGACGAAAAAAACGCAATTGGAGCGACCTTACTTTTCAACTTTGCTCACTACGCACTTCGACCATGGCCCTGGATTATTGTCGCATTGGCTTCATTAATCTTGTTTCCTAGTCTACAATCAATACAGACACAATTTCCATCCATAGACCCGCAGTATTTAGGAGAAGATATTGCCTATCCAGTCATGCTTACCTTGTTATCTCCTGGCTGGTTGGGAATCGTACTGGCCTCATTGATAGCAGCATTTATGTCGACCATTAGTACCCATTTGAATTGGGGTGCTTCCTATGTAGTCAACGATTTTTATGTTCGGTTTTTGCGTCCTGAATCTTCAGATAAAGAACAAGTGCTCGTTGGACGAATTTCTACTGTCGTTCTAATGATTATTGCTGGAACGATGGCACTTACTTTTCTTGAAAATGCAACACAAGCTTTCAATATTTTACTCTTGTCGGGAGCGGGCACAGGCGCCATCTTTTTGCTTCGTTGGTTTTGGTGGCGGATCAATGCATGGACCGAGATTGTAGCGATGATCGTTGCGACTATCAATGCTTTTGTTCTGGTATTGGCAGTCCCTGAAGGTAGTTTAGGAAATGAAGTGGTGGATGAGTTTACTACAAAACTTCTGCTCGCAACACTGATTACTTCGGTTGCCTGGATTACAACCGCGCTGGTTTCTCAACCTGAAGACGATGAAGTTTTAAAAAGCTTTGTTAGGAAAATTCAACCATCAATAGGATGGCAAAGATTTGGAAATGAATCGTCAGGAAAATTCACGAACAACATCATCAGCATGTTTGTCGGATCCATTGGAGTTTATGCTGCACTATTCTCTATAGGAAATTTGGTCTATGGTAATTATCTGCTTTTTGCTACTCTTTTAATTGTTTTTGCAAGCTGTGTTTACGTCATTCTCAAGCTTTGGGATCGCTCTTAAAATACCCTAAAATGGGTATTGACACAGATATTCGGCTCCTCTACCTTTATACTATAGAATCTAATCACCGTTCTAATCACCGTGTATGAATGAAAAGGCCTCTAAAAAGTTGGCCTTTTTTTTTGTCCCAGACATTCAAATCATATCTTACTGAAAAATTGTCTTTATGGATCATACATCAGGAATGCTCAGTCCCGACTCACTTAAAGGAAAAACAATTATTGTCACAGGTGGAGGTACAGGACTTGGAAAATCGATGGGTAGCTACTTTTCCGAACTGGGGGCTAATCTGGTGATTACAAGCAGGAAGATTGAGGTGCTGGAAAAAACGGCTGAAGAAATCAAAGGAAAATCCGGAGGTGAAGTGCTATGCACAGCATGCGATGTTCGTGAGTATGAACAGGTGGAAAAGGTCATTGAACAAGCCAAGGAAAAGTTTGGAGGAGTGGATGTGCTGCTTAACAATGCAGCAGGAAATTTCATAAGTCCTACTGAGCGTCTGTCCAATCGGGCTTTTGACACAGTCGTCGATATTGTGTTGAAAGGAAGCTACAATTTCACCCTGGCTATGGGAAAGGATTGGATCGATAATAAACAAACAGGTACCATTCTAAACATCGTCACTACCTATGCATGGACCGGTTCGGGTTATGTGGTGCCATCCGCTTGTGCGAAAAGCGGTGTGTTAGCCATGACTCGCTCTTTGGCTGTAGAGTGGGCGAAATATGGCATCCGTAGCAACGCAATCGCCCCAGGTCCATTTCCTACTGAAGGTGCATGGGATCGATTGTTGCCAGGAGACTTGAAGAAAAAATACGATCCAGCTAAAAAGGTTCCACTAGGGCGAGTAGGCGACCACCAAGAGTTGGCAAATCTTGCAGCTTATTTGGTTTCGGATTATTCGTCTTATATCAATGGAGAAGTGATCACCATCGATGGTGGAGAATGGCTGAAAGGAGCAGGAGAGTTCAACCAGTTGGAAGCAATTCCAGAAGAATTATGGGATGCCATGGAGATGGGAAGAAAAAAGGGCGGATCCAAGCTAAAGATGATGTGGTTGTATTTTAAAGGAATGCGGAAGTTGAAGTTGTAGCTGACTATTCATCCCTTAAGTTTTCGGTGGGGTTTGAATTGGCTGCCTTGTAAATAGAAGTTCCAGAAGAAACCAATACTATGGTTAACATGAGGACTACAGCTGGAACAAAAAGTAGTGGTGTCAATTCAATTCTGTCTAAGTAACCATCAAGCCAGATATTACTTAGCCAGATACAAATCGGTGTAGCTATAAAAATGGAAATCCCAAGTAAACCGATGTATTTTCTTGATATAAGTCGAACCAGGCTGGCGGTGGAAGAACCCATTACTTTTCGAATGCTTATCTCTTTTGTACGCAATCGGATCTCATAAACAGTCACACCTAATAAGCCCAACCCTGAAATTATTATTGCTATGACAGCAAAAAAGATAAAACTGCTGCTGAGTATTTTTTCATTTTGAAATTGTTGGTCATACAACTCGTCAACAAAATAAAATTCCAAGTCTCTATCTGGCCAAACAGCTTCCCAAGTTTTGACTAAATGATCGATGGCACCTTTCCTCTGATCTGCGCTATTGATCGTAAAAGAGAAATATTGATTTATGTAGATATCATCTGTTTTTCGATTAAGAAGCATAATCGTTGGATTGCCTTTTGTCTTGGTCGATGTATGCAGGTAATTATCAAATACACCCACTATCTCATAATTGTACCAATGATACCCGTCTTCTGCGGCAGAGTGAATTTTCTTATTTATTGCATCTCTAGGGGACTTAAATCCTAGATGCTCAATTGCTGATCTCGACAAGATAATTGACCCTCGATTCAAATCTTGCTGAATGTTAGACGAGTAGCTTCTTCCAGCCAGTAATGGAATTTTATAGACATCAAAAAAGTCATCGTCGATATACATAATGTTAAATGGTCTTAGGTCATCAGGAGCAGTTCTATCTACTTTTAACAAGTTGGCTACAGAGACATTTACAGGTGAACCTGGAAGATCCGAAGAAGTTGTCAGGTTTTCAATGGCAGAATGAGCTACCATTTTTGTTTTGAAGTTGAGGTAATTCTTTAGTTTGATTGGAGGACGGATGTCGAGATCCGTAATTCCAATTGGGTTGTTTACGGCTATGACATTTTCTACATCCATTTTTCTGTCTGCAGAACGGATGTGATTCAGTTGTTTCATCAAAATGACTACTCCAACTATCAAGCAGAAAGAAGCCATAAATTGAAAGACCATCAATATAGATCGTAGAATAACACCAAACTTCGTTCTGGTGAAATTGCCCCTTGGTACTGAATAGGACTTGAATTTTGAGAGTAATAATCCCGGATAAAGACCTATCAGGAGTGAGCCCACCACAAGCAGGAAGATTCCTGCTCTGAAAATGTCATACCTGTAAACTTGATTAGTATCAGGGATAATCCCTGCTTTAACTAAGAATGGAGAAAGAGTTACTATTAAGAGTATAGCAAGAATTGCTGCAAGGATCAAAACATAGCTGTACTCAGAAAAAAGTTGTGAGATCAAATTGGATTTTCCCGATCCAATTACTTTTCGAATACTCATTTCATGAACCCTGGAAAAGAAAATAGAAGTTGATAGATTGATGTAGTTGAACCAAGCCATGAATAATATCAAGAAGCCAATAACTACCAAAAAGTAAATAGTGCTTCCTTTTTTATTTGATCCCAATTCACGAGTCAAATCTGAATGCAAGTGGATATCAGTTATGGACTGAAGTTTAAATGAGTCATCAGCCAAATGAGGAAATTCTGCCTTTAAATTCTGAATAGATTGGATCAACTTGGCTTCAAGAGTTGGAACAGAAACCGTCTTATCTAGTGTTATGTATGAATAATAACCAATACCGTTGACAATTTTCCAGGCGTTTCGTTGTGTTGGTATATCAATAACAAAAATGTCCGCTTTGAAATGCGCATTATCGGGGATATCTATACTGATCCCGGAAATGATGTATTTACCCATGTAACCAAAATCAATGGTTTGTCCAATAGGATTTTCATTGTCAAAGTATTTTCGTGCCAAAGCTTCCGTTATTACTGCAGAATTCTCGCCACTTAGAACTTGTGCCGGATCTCCAGATTTCAAGAGTGTAGGAAAAACCTCGAAAAAAGAGCTTGAAACATGTAGCACATTTTGCTCATAAAAAATCTGCTTTCCAATTCTAACCGCACGCCCATCCATACTCCAATACTTTACAAGCTGCGTGGCTTTTTTTACTTCGGGAAAATTGGATTTTATGTGTTCAACAAGGCCTTTATAGTTTCCGGCGGAGACTGGTTGATCTCCAGGAAAGCATATCACACGATAGATTTCATTCTTGTTTTCATGAAACCGATCAAAGCTTAGTTCATAAGAAACATACTGCAGGATTACAAAAAAAGCGGCAAAACCAAATCCCAATCCCAGTATTGAGATAAGTGAAAAAGCCTTGTTTCTAAACAGTTGCCGCCTGGCCATTTTGAAATGATGCTTCCAAAGACCATAATAATTCATTCGGTGGGTTCCTCCAGCCGGTCGAATGATCGAAGGCCTGAAAAGTTTTAGAACATCCCAAGTAAACTTCCACTTAGCTTTTCTTGAGCCATGATGAATAGTACTCTCATCGAAAAGTTCCAACAAGTCGCCTTCAATGCCAGGGAGCAAATCTGGATGACAAAACCAGCGAAAGAATCGGAGTGGAAGTTTTGGCGGATTATTCATGTCAAACAATTTTAACATCGAAGGCCACTTTAGGAATATCTCCATATAGCTTATTCCGAACAGCTCTAGTTTCTTCTATTGCTTTTTTACCATGCGAGGTGATACTGAAATAGCGTTTGGGTCGACCTCTTCGTTCAGTGGTGGTTTCACCATATTTAGCAACGATGTGACCTTTGTCTTCTAGTCTTTTTAACGCCGATTGGAGTGCTCCAACACTTACTTTTCGATCAAGACGAGCCTCCATTTCTTTTTTGATGGAAACACCATACGCATTACCGTATAATACACCTACCGTTAACAAAACAACTTCTTCAAATTCTCCTAATTGATATTTACCCATATTAAATTCCTAATTGTAGTATAATACAATGCTAAGGAATAAATTATTAAATTCCTAATTGTAGTATAAAATTGATTCAAGTTTAGGACAATAGGGTTGAGGATACTATGAAGGCTATTTACTCATCTTGTAATGATCGTGAAGGCCAATTCCGTTCAGAATCTGTTCTGTACACTTTTCAATTCTTGATACACGTGTTTCGGATTTCTTAGGGGCAGAAAAATGAAGAATGTAGCCTCTTTGTCGACCAGGAGTAAGTGCTTCAAAAGCGGATTTTAGAAACGGGTCTTCTTCCAATTTGGCCTCAAGCTCTTCTGGAATGGGTTCTGGGTTTTTCTTGAACTCAACACTTAAGCCTGCCTTTTCTACTTCAATGGCTTCAAAAATGTATGCTTTAATGTGTTGTTCGTTTCTTGCAACCTGTTCTGTGTCAGTAATTTTCACGTATCGTGCAGCTTGAGAATTAGGACCAGGGGCACTCAATAGTTTTTCAGGATCTTGTAAAAGACTACCCTTGAAGAAACTGATTGCAGCAAATTCCTTCAAAGCACTAAGTGTGAGTACGTTTTTGCCATTGTGAGTGTAGCAAGGAACTCCCCATTTGGATTCCTCAGTTAATCCAGTTTCGAGAATGATTCTTCTCATTGCATGCAATTCTTGTGTCCAGCTATTGACTTTGCAATCCGGAGTGCCTCCAAGTGGACACCGACCACATCCTTCAGTAAAATAATCATCTACATTTTGATTCATGGTAGAGGTTTGTCCTTTGACAAGTTAATTGACTTGCGAATCAGATCAAAAATGAACCGAGAGGAGAGGTTATTACTCAGGAATATACAACAACTGATTTTGAACAAAATCGTAAAGCGTCAGCCTTCGTAAATCATAATAGGCTGTCCAGAACGAACGTAAGGCTCCGATGTAGCTGCGCTTAGCATTGTCTTTTTCAGTCAAAGCGATATTTAGGTTCGTGATGTCAATTTTCCCAATCAAGTAGCGATTCTGGGCCACCTCATATCTTTTCTGTGCCACCTCATCCGATTTTTTAGAGATTTCTATTTGTTGTTTTAAAACATCCAATTGCCTCACCTGCGTCAATATTTCCTGTTCGAAATTTTGCTCCTCCTGATCGATGACAAAATCCGTCAATTTCTTGTTTGCCAATGCTGTTTTCATCCTGGCTTCATTTCTTCCCCAGTTAATGATTGGGATATTGAGACTGAGATTAAACACTTGCTGATTGTTTGCATCTTGATAAGATTGACTCAACGTGTTGCCAGCACTATTCAATCCAAAGGAGGCATTTAGATCCATCTGAAATCGTTCGCCCCTTGCTTGGGCGACTTGTCGGTCGGCTTCCAATCTCCGCCTTTCAAACGCGATAAAATCGGCTCGATTGCTCGAGGCATAGGAGAGGGCCGTCTGTTCTTCTACAACAAATTCTGGAATTGATTCCGGTAATGCCAAGTTAAAATCCTGGTCTTCGATCAAACCAATGAAGGTACGGAGTGCCAATCGAGCACTTTGTAAGTCCAGGTTTGCTTGTGCTACATCCTGTCGAGATCTTAGTAGTTGAAGCTCAACCTGAAGTAGTTTATCTTCCGAAGTAGTCCCAATATTGTAGCGTCCTTGCTCGATGTTGTAAATAGTGTCGTTGTTCGCGAGGTTGAATGTGGCTATTTGGAGATTGACCTGTGCGTCCAAGTAATCAAAAAATCGTTCGACTGAGCTCCTAGAAACAAACTCCATTTCCTCGACAAAGCTTCTTTTTGATTCCTCAAATCGAAGCGGTTCAATTCTTTTGTCCCAAATCAATTGATTGAAAGCGAAAATTGGTTGATTCAATCGAACGTCTACGATTGTAGTATTCCATTGTGTGATATCGCGTGTGATGTCATCAAATTGTCGTACCCTGGAATTGACAGATATATTACCGCCGGTAAGTGCAATAGGTTGTAGTAAACCTAAATTCAATGCTGAGCTGGTTTGTTCCCTGCTTATAAATGAAATGGTTCCATCATCTAACCTGTTTTGTAAAAAATCTCTATTGTATCCAGGAACATTTCCACTTAAAGCAAGCTGGGGATTGTAGTTGGACCTGAAAAAACGGTATTGCCAAAACCTATTTTCTTTTCTCGTCTCTGCTTGCCTGGCCACTGAAGATTGATCTTTCGCCAGGTCAATTATCTGATTGAGTGAGTACTCGATTTGAGAGTATGAGCTTAAAGAAACAAGAATTAGGAAGGTGAAACTTAAAAATCTATTCATATCTGAGGCAGGTAATAGGATCCTGGAGTGCAGCTTTTCTTGCTGGGGCGATTCCAAAAATCAATCCAACAGAAGTAGCTACGATAAATGAAATTAGGATAGAGCTAAAGGTGATTACGGTCGGTATATCAGCAAATTGGCTTACTGCCAGAGCCATGAAAACACCAAGAAGTATTCCGATGAATCCTCCTGTCACACTTATCATGATGGATTCAAACATAAACTGATTTACAATGTCTGATTTCTTCGCTCCAATGGACAGCCTAAGCCCAATTTCTTTGATTCGTTCAAGGACAGAAGCCAACATAATATTCATAATTCCAATCCCGCCTACAATGAGCGAAATACCAGCAATTGCGCCTAAGACGTACCGAAAAATATCATTGGTTCTTTGCTGTTGTTTGAGTAATAATTCCGGAATCTCAATTTCAAAATCTATCACCTCATTGTGTTTTCTCTCAAGCATTCTAGAGATAATTTCAGCAGTATGAGTCATTTTCCCTGTCTCGGCAACCTGGACCACCAATTTATCCAGTTGATGGTAATTCTTTTGCACAGGAGTTTCGTCATCATTTGTGTTGGAAGAGCTGCCACCTCTTCTGAAATTTCCAGATGAACTTTGATTGGAGGCTCTTATCATTTCCTCAGTAAGAACGGCTCTATTTTTATACCTCAAAAGGACAGTCTGAAGTGGAGTATAAACATCCATGTTGAAATCTCTTATTCCAAGTTTATTGATGCTGGATTCGCTCACAAATCGCTCCTCCAAAACTCCGATCACTTTCAACCATTTGGATCCACACTTGATGGATTTTCCAATCGGGTTTTCTGATGCAAAAAATTTGGTCTTAATCGATTTTCCAATCACACAAACAGCTGCTCCATTTTTTAGTTGGTCTTCATTGAACATCTTTCCTTCTGCCAGCTGATAGTTGAAAATGTCGAAATAGGAAGGCTCGACACCTACCAATTTGGCTGATCTCCTAATCCCACCTTTGATGATATAGGTGTCAAGAAGAATTTCAGGACTGATTGAGGCCAATCCTGGAATAGTACTTTGAATCGAATTTTTGTCTGCAAGTGTAAGACCGGTGGAAAACTTTTTCTGTTCACTTTGCTCTTCTTCCTCACTTAGATTTTCTTCGGTCTGTTCAACAATTGGTTTAATGATGATGTTGTTGACTCCAACCAATCTGATCTGTTCAAGTATTTCCTTTTGAGCTCCATTTCCGATGGCCAACATCGCAATCACCGCTGCAACTCCAAATATGATCCCCAGAGCAGTTAGCATAGACCGTACTCTGTTTGCCAAGACTGCTTCAGTCGCAATCAGGAGATTGGATAATAATCTGTCTTTCAACATCAGATTTAAGAATTAGGCCGGCCTCTTCTTCTCTGCGGTTGTTCGGTAGGTGCAGGTTGGGGCTCTTCTTTTTTGTTTCTTAAACCATCAAGTTCCGGTAGTAAAGCGACCTCATCGTCTTCAAGCCCAGGAACGTCAGATAGGTAGAGTTTATCGTCTTTATTTACACCTCCTAGTAAGAGCACGTAATCAGAATTTGCTTCACCGACCATCACTTCTTGTTTCAATACTTTCAGTCCATTCTTTTTGTAAACAAATGTGATTGAATCATCCTGGCTGTGAAGGCACTCTAAAGGTACAAATAGACCATCAGTTACCGTCTGTGTGATAATTCTATTTCCTGTCGTCATACCCGGTTTCAAAAGATCATCTGAACCAAATACTTCAATTTCCACAGCAAAAACCTTGGCGTCTGAATTTGGTCGCTGTTCTCCGACATTAGCTACCTTAATCACTTCGCCTTGAAGGTTTTTATCTGGAAAAGCATCAAATCCAATTTGTACTTTTTGACCAGGCTTTACTTTCCTGATATCTACTTCATTTACATATGTTTTGGAAAGCATTTTTGACAAATCAGGAAGAGTGGCTACAATAGGATCCCAGGCACCGATTTGTGATCCTTCTTTTACCGGTTTTCCGTCCCAACTTTTCTTATAAATGAGCATGCCATCTTCAGGAGCTATGATTGTGAATTCTTCTGCTAAAGCTTCCAGTCCATCAAGTTCGTTTGTCTCTTTTCTTAAGTTGGCAGTCACCTCTTGCATTTTGGCAATGTTCTGCTCTTTCTTGATTGTATAATTTTCTTTGGCTTGCTGAAGGGATCTTTTGGCTTTTTCTAGCTCGATCTCAGCTTTTTGAATGGTGGCAGGCGGTTCGAACTGTGATTGATCCAGGACCAATTGTTTTTCTCTCACGTCGTACTCAAGATTGATAAGTTCATCACGTGCTTCACGCATAGTCAAGGCGGTGTCCAACTTGGTTTGTGTGAATTTTGACGTTTGTTGATCCACTTCAATTTGTGAATCCTTGATCTTTCCGGTTAATTCTGATGGATCCAGCCGAGCAACATATTGGCCTTTCTTTACATAGGTACCTTCGTCAATGATGTCCTGAATGGTAACATTCCAGATTCTGTAATTTCTCAGACCTCTTGGACCAGAAATTTTCACAGAATTCTTAGCTTCCAAGGCGCCAGAGGTAGTGATATCAACGATGAATTCGCCTTCCTCAGGTGTGATAAGGATGCTGCTTTCACCTTCAGAGGAGCTACCTGATAAAACGAAAAATAGTATGATTAGAATGGCTGCTCCTGAACCAAATAAGAGTGTTTTTTTACTCATTTTCTTTACTATTTATTTTTATATTAAACATGGACAGTCTTTGCAATGTTTCATAGAAGTTCATATTCAGAATTAGTAAAAATTACCTTTCCAAACACTAAGAGTTTGACCGAGTCATAAAAGTTTCAACTTAGCTATTTCCAAGCCACACTTCCCTTATTCTAGTCTGATCTGCTGAAAGCGTTTCCATAGGTTCTAGCATATGCTTTTCACTTGATTTCACATGTACCGCCTTTGCTTTCAATTTCAACTCTTTCATTTCACCATTCACTTCTCTGCGTACCACCACTTTCACTTTTCCGTTCTGCTTGGTTTCTCCATAATGCTTATCAAGAATACTATTGATGGATTGTAAGGTTACATCCTCACCGTTCCACTTTAAAAAGACATCACCTTCTTGATAACCCATGGCCCTTCCAAAATCATTTAGGTTGGATGCATCACGAATAAAAATTTCATCATCATCATTGACACCAAACCCGAATCTTCCTGTAGTTGCCACCATTTTTGAGTTTTCGGGAGAATAGCTAATTCCAGCCCAGCCAAGTGCTTCCTGATAGGGTAGTGGTTCTATTCCACCCACATGTTTTCTGAGGAATTCTCCTACTTCCGCATTGGTTAACTTTTCAATTTCTCCAAAAAGTTCGTCATCCTTGAAGGCTTTGAACGGACCATATTTTTTTGCCATTTCTCTCAAAACAGCCTGAAGATCTTTTTCTCCGTTCGTGGATTTAATGATTGTCAAATCAAGACACATTGCGATCAACGCACCACCACTGTAAACATCTCCATATCTGGCCTCATTCGCAGGTTCTAAGATATTGGCACTAAACTCGGTATAAGGGATATCTACATTGTATTGGTCTTGAGCATTCATTTTTCCTTTCATCTCAGTCAGGAAATCATCAAGACCATAAAGTCCATATTTTACTTGTACGTGGTGAGAGGAATATTCAGTGACACCTTCGTACAGCCATAAATGTTGGCTCATTTTTGGCTCGATGTAGTTGAAGTCATGAATCTCTTCGGAGTGAATATTCAGGGGAGTAACAATATGAAAAAACTCATGCGCTGCTACATCTTTCACCGTTTGTCCTATCCGAAGCGGATCCATTTCGGGAAGTGTGTAAAGAGAAGAATATGAGTGCTCCAATGCTCCCCATGCGTTTGAAATAGTTGGACCATCGAATAGATATATCAGATAAGCATATCGATCAACGGGTAGTTTTCCTCCAAGGTATTCAGATTGAGCCTCCATTAGTTCGTCGATGTTATCCATCACGTCTGCAGCCGATAACTTATTGTTTGGTGAATAAACGGAAACAAGAATTTTGGCTCCAGCAATCGTTTTAGTCACCGTATCCGGTTCGCAATACATGATTGGAGCATCTGCTAAAAAGTTGAAATTCTCAGCTGAGAAAGTATCTGTTGTTTTATCTGATTTGATCTTCTTGAGAGAAGTGGCTCCATAGATGGATTCATCATGTTTGACAGATAGTTCATAGGGGTTGAACTTCATACCGTCAACGTATCCAACAAAACCGAACGTATTCATCACATGCACATTTCTATTTGCATCAATTCCCATACCTCCTGGCTCAAACACTTTGTTACTTCCATACCCATCAAATTCGTCAAAAGAGTCGTGCATCCAGTAAGTGATTTTGTGCAGTTTGGTTGCATCACTTATCATCCATCTGTTGGTTGATACTTTCTTAACATCAAGTTTATTGTCGTCTTTGTCAAAAGCACGAAGACCTACTACAAATCGTCCAAAATCGGAAATGCTGTACGTCCCTGGTACGATCTTGGCCATGTGATACTCTACCTCATCTTTATCGATTGAAGGAACGATTACCTCTACTGGTACTTGATCATTTTGCGCCCGGGTCAAGTCTATTGTGACTCTGTAAGGATCTTGGGCAAATGAACCAAGAGAAATAAGTAAAATGAATGATGAGATCAGTCTTTTCATAGTTTTTGACGAATAGAATTACAAGTTTACAAGTAAGAACAGTCTGACAATTAAGAAAGTTGTTAATTTATATAAACGGTGTTTTCGGCTTCCTATTTCAGATAGTGAATACACCTGTTGTCAGACCTGTTATTTAGCCTTAACTTGGGCTTTCTCTTAATCCCAAATTTCAATGAAAAAAACTACTACATTATCACTGGTTATCCTATTGGCTGTTGGCGGTTACGCACAGACCTTGGATAGCATTTTTCAATCAGTAAAATATCGCAACATTGGCCCTTTTAGAGGTGGAAGATCGGTTAGTGCTAGCGGAGTGATTGGAGATCCCCTGACCTATTATATGGGTACGACTGGCGGAGGTCTTTGGAAAACCGAAGATGCTGGTCAACGCTGGTCAAATATTTCAGATGGTTATTTCACTACGGGCTCGGTTGGAGCTGTGGCCGTTTCTGAATCAGATCCAAACATTGTTTATGTTGGAATGGGTGAGCATGCTCCTCGAGGTGTAATGACCTCCTATGGAGATGGTGTTTACAAATCGTTTGATGCTGGAAAGACTTGGAAGAAAATGGGCTTGGAAAAAACAAGACAAATCTCAAGGATTATCATCCATCCCAAAAATCCGGACATTGTTTATGTAGCTGCACAAGGTGCTGTGAATGGCCCTAACCCAGAACGAGGTATTTATAAATCAATAGATGGCGGTGTTACCTGGAACAGAATTCTCTTTGTTAACAACCTCACTGGTTGTTCGGAGTTGTCCATGGATATGAACAATCCAAATGTGATGTATGCGGCAATGTGGGAACATCAAAGACTTCCTTGGAAAGTGATCAGTGGTGGAGAAGGTAGTGGGCTTTACAAAACGACAGATGCGGGTAAAAGCTGGAAAAAAATCCATACAGGTTTACCTAAGGAGATGGGGAAAATGGCTATAGCAGTTTGTAGATCAAACTCAAACAAAGTGTACGCATTGATTGAAAGTGATAGTGATAAAGAGCAAGGTGGACTCTTTGTATCTAATAATGGTGGCAGGAACTGGTCCAAAGTCAGCAGCGACCATAGACTTGTTCAAAGAGCCTGGTATTACATCGAAGTTTTCCCGGATCCTAATAACGAAAACACAGTATATGTACTAAGTGCTCCAGCACTTCGATCAATTGATGGCGGGAAGACCTGGGAACGAATTACCGGAACTCACGGAGATTATCATGACTTGTGGATCAACCCAAATAACTCCAACAATATGGTAATTGCCAATGATGGTGGAGCTGCCATAAGTTTCAATTACGCTAAGACATGGTCTACTCAGCAAAACATGCCAACGGCCCAGTTTTATCGGGTAAATGTTGATAATAATTTCCCATACCGAATCTACGGAGGACAGCAGGATAATAGTTCTGTGCGAATAGAGAGCAAGGCTTTAGGAAGATTTAGTATATCCACTCAAAATTGGGACCGATCGGCAGGAGGTGAGAGTGCTTTTCTTGCATTTGATCCTGATGATCCAAGATACGTCTTGGGTGGAAGTTATCTGAGTTCAATTCAAGTCCTTGACAACAAAGCGATGGCAACTACTGGAATTCCAACTGCACCAATTCAATATTTGGGCCGTGCCAGTAGAGATATGAAATATCGCTTTAACTGGAATTCACCGATCATTTGGTCAAAGCATGAACCTGGAACTTATTACCATGGAGCACAGTACTTGCTAAGAACCAGAGATCTTGGTCAGACTTGGGAAGAAGTTTCACCTGATTTGACAAGAAATGAGGATGAGAAACAAGGTAAAGGTGGTGGACCTTATACTGTTGAAGCAGTGGGTGCTGAAAACTATGGAACCTTGAGCTACATCGTAGAATCTCCTCATGAAAAAGGAGTGATCTGGACAGGCAGTGATGATGGTTTGGTACAACTCACCAGAGATGGCGGAGGAACTTGGACAAACGTGACTCCAAAGGGACTACCGGAAACGTTAATCAATTCAATTGAGATTTCTCCAAATGATCCAGCAACGGCTTACATCGCAACTACTCGATACAAATTCAATGATCTAAAGCCTGCCCTTTATAAAACAACTAATTATGGAAAATCTTGGACGAATATCACCAATGGAATTCCCGATGGAGCTTATACAAGAGTGGTAAGAGAAGATGAAAAGAACAAAGATTTACTGTATGCGGGAACTGAAACCGGGATTTATATTTCCTGGGACGGTGGAAAAAATTGGGAGCCGTTCAATCTCAATTTTCCAGTTACACCCGTTACGGACATGATCACACGCCATGGAGATTTGGTCGTAGCAACAGCGGGTCGATCCTTTTGGATCTTAGATGATTTAGAACTTCTTCGGCAGTATAAAAAAGGAGATAATTCATTGACCCTTTACAAACCTGAAGATGCAATGCTAGGAAATTGGGGAAGTCCCTTGAATGGAAATTCAAGTGATGGAACCAATCCATTTCAAGGAGTAAATCCAGCCAATGGGCTTGTGATTTATTACCAATTGCCTGAGGTAGATAAGGAAACGGACATTGTATTGGAAATTAAGGATTCGAGCGGTCAGCTTGTTCGTTCCATCAGTTCTAAGCGTGACTCAGAGTATGTTCGTTATGCTGGCGGGCCTCCATCAGAACCTACTATCAGTAAGAAAAAAGGAATCAACCGATTTGTTTGGGATCTAAGATATCCGACCATGCCAGGTGCGCCGAAAGTATACATCGAAGGAAGCTTCAGAGGGCACAAAGTATCTCCTGGTAATTACACAATGACATTAAAAGTTGGAGATCAGAATGTTACCACTGATTTCAAAATTCTTCCAAATCCACTGTATGATATCACCGATGCGGATTATTCAGAGTATCATGAATTCATGCAGGCTGTAGAAGCTAATTTCACCGAGATGCACAACAAAGTGAACGCAATGATGAAAATGCAAAATCGGCTGAAAGAGGTACTCAAAGATCTTCCTAACGAAGAAGATTTTGTTGCATTAAAAGAGAAAGGTGAGTCTTTGGTTGATAAAATGAAAGCCTGGGACGAAGATATGGTTCAGCGAAAATCAAAGGCGTACGATGATGTTGAGAATTTCCCGAATAAATTCACAGCTGAATACATTTTCATGATCAATTCTGCCGAAAGTGCTATCCCAAGAGTAAATCAACCAACAAAGGCCAGGAGGGATGAATTGAATGCGGAATGGGAAAAACTCAATGCGAGAGCTGTTGAAATTATGGAAACGGATGTTCCGGCTTACAACAAGCAATTAACAGATGCTGGTATTGGCGTTGTGAGGTAAATCGTCCTCTTTGGTCATTCTGAATTTATTTCAGAATCCTATAAACGTAAACATTGAAGAGAGAGTGTCCCAAAAGTTCACATGAACTCATGGTACACCCTCTTTTATTGTCTTTATTATTCGTTCCTTAGAAACTCAACAGGGTTAATAACCATTGTTTTATACAACTTTCTTGTAATTGCCGTCATGGCAACTATCAGTGTTACTACAGTAGACGCTGGACTCATCCAAAGAAGATTGCTCAAATTGACTTGATAAACAAAGTCCTGAACCCAACTTTCAGCAATGAGATATGAAATTGGAATAGAGAGTAGATTTCCAATTACAATCCAACTGACCAGTTGATAAGATAGCTTTCCGAAAATATGTGCTTGGCTGCCTCCTAAAGCTTTTCTTATGGCGATTTCTTTGATCTTCGAGTTGATTACGAAAATACTTAAAGCCAATAGCCCAAGAATGGAAATTGAAAATGCAACAAGCGTAGCATAGCTAATAATTGTTTGCGCGCGAAGTTCTTTTCTATATGAACGATCGAACTGATCATCAAGGAATTGATAATCGAAAACATACATTGGATCTATTGCTGCCAAGACGTTTTCAATTTCTGAAAGACTGCCTTGAACACTTTCGGGAGCAATTTTAACCATCAATGTAAGGTTATAAGGTTCTTCAATATTGATGGCCAATGGACTTACTTGATAGTGAAAGGATAGGTAATGAAAATCCTTTACTACCCCGACTACTTTCCCAACTCGCTCACTCATGTTGATTATCTGACCGATCGGATTAGTGCCGTCTGCAAAAAGTTTGTTTGCTGCTGTTTCGTTAAGGATGAATTGCGTTTCACCGCCCAAGGTTGTGATAGTGAAATCACTTCCGGAAACAAACTCCAAATCAAGTGTTTGAGCGTAACCGTTAATAGTTCGAATATGTGCAATGGAAATGCCATCATCCTCCGATTGCCCCTCTCTATGAACGAATTGTCCACTTGCACCACTGCCAGGAGCATTTTGAGATCCCGCTACACTTAGTATTCCTGAAAATTGTTCAAGTTGAGTTTTGATCTGCTGGTAAGCGTCTTTATGATCGTCATTCAAGTTGTTAATCATCACCACTTGGTCTGAGTCATATCCAGTCGGCTGGTTTTTCAAAAAATTCATTTGAAAATTGACAAATAGAATGGTTGTTAGTAATGAGGTAGTGACGAAAAACTGGAAAATCACCAATGAGATGGTCAGTTTGCCAAGTTTCTTTTGTTTCAACTCTTGTTGCGTGATTGATTTGAGCTTGAACAATTTAATTGATGGGACAGCCCCAGCTATCGTACCAATTACGAGAAGACTAGCAACGTAAATCAACCAATAGGAGAAACTCCACTTGCTAATAGTCAGGATGTCTTTACCTATTAGTGTACTAGCACCTGATGTATAAAATAAATCCAAGAGAATGATAGCCAATACTCCTGAAGTGCCAATGATAAAAAGTGATTCTATCATTCCCTGTTTCAAGAGGACATTCTTGCCGGCTCCCATGATTTTCTTTATTCGAAATTCCGGTGTTCGACTGTGATTGTTTGCAATCTGAAGGTTGATGTAATTAATGATTGCGAGTCCTAGGACTAAAAGAGCAATGGTCAAGATGATAACGAGCACTTGTTTATTACCATTACCCATCCTGTTTTGCGCTCTATTATCAAGGTAGACCTCTTTCAGAGGAAGTAGATAGCTATCAGATTCATACATTGGCCAACGAGAGCTCAATACCTCACTGTAATGTTGCCTTAACTGTTCAGTTGTTGATTCCTGATCAACATTTTCATTCAGAAGGACATACGTCTCGATTTCCATTCCACCACTTTCGAGTTGCTTGAAATGGGGGTCTCCAGCCACCGGAAGGGCAACATCAAATTGGAAAACCGTACTATATGGGATATCTGTAACTGCTTGAATGATGTATGTGATTCCCTCAATTTCTATTTGTTTCCCGATTGGATTTATATCATTAAGTCTTTCCGCAAACTGCTGACTGATTACTGCACTGCTTGGAGAATTAAAAGCTTCTTTGCTGACTCCAGGAAAATCAAAAAGTTCAAAAAAGGCATAATCCACTTGTAAAACCCTGGTGTTATTGAATCTATCCTGATCAATGTCCATCTCGATATTATGTGGTCCATAGAGACGGGCTGTGTTTTCAACTTGAGGAAATTTTTCTCTGTAGTCCTTTGCCAATGTTCCGAGCGTGATTCCATAAGTCCCTGTGCTCCCGGGGTTAAAAGCGACTTGGGTATAAACCTTAAAGATCCTGTCCGACTTTGTATGATGGTGATCGTAAGTAGACTCCTGAATAAAAAAGTTGAGTAGGACGATACAAACGAAAATTCCTATTGTTAGGCCTATCGTATTGATAATGGTTCCAAGCTTGTTCTTGAAAATCCTTCTTAGTGTGAATTTTAAATCGGTCTGCATGGGTAGTGGGGTTTTGGTTGTTTACATAAATACCAATCGTTATGCCATTAGTTACAACTAATTGATTTTCAGTAGGTAGTCATTTTTTGTAAGAAACGACATTGTTCATTTTCGGGCACGATATGATGGATGTGAACAGTATTGTTAGGATTCAGGTTAGTTTACATCCAATGTCTCTAAAACAAGATTTGAGACATTATGTGTCTTACATGGATCACATTTCTTCTTGCTATAGGCAAAACCATATGAATCTTCGTGCCTCAATGAATAGCCATGATCACCCTTAAAAATGGGGGTGTCAAATACGGATTTCTGAGTTGTGTTTGCAAAAACATATCCAGGTTTGAGTAACAAAAAAAGATCACCAGCCTTCGTATGATCGAGACCGACCTCATTGAGCTCGGACTTTCTAACGATTTTTTCAATCACGGAATCTTTAGTCCTATCATCAACCATGCCCCTCAGCCTACCCGTGATTTTGTTCATTAAAACTTTTTTCTCACTTGCCGATAGCTCTGGGTTGAAATAAATGTGGGAAGATACTTTTCCAGGTGCTCCAACAGCCTCCCAGTTTTCTTTTCTAGGATCAGCTTCAATTCCGTTTTGGACCAGAAATTGATTGAGGTCTACAGAAGTGTGAATGGCCGAAAATCCATGTCCGGATGTGATGATGAGTTCATAGTTGTTTTCTTCACAGAACTCTTGCAAACAATTGAAATTGGAATCCATTTGCTCGAACATCGACTTGAAAACGGATGGATCTTCGCCCAACATAGCATGTCCGTATCGATCCATGGCAGGATAATCGATGTAAATAAGATCGTATTCCTTGTTCTTGGTGGCTACCTCAAAAGATTTCATGATGTATGCCATTTCAGTAGAAATTTCATCAACCAACGTTTCTCTTGAAATCCGATTGGCACTGTAGTATGGAATGTTTGGCCAACCTGGAGCGGGTCCAGCTCCGTTATCTACTTTCAGTAGAAATTCTTGAGGATAGCCTCTATTGACATAGGAAGCTCTTTTGTAAAAGACGAGTGTATCTCCAATGACTGATTCCCATTTTATGCTAAACGCATTTGTTAATTCTCCAGGACTATTTTCAGTGACCTGAAGCCATTCATTCTGATTCAATTCTCCTATTGTCCCATTTTCTTCATTGTAGTCTCTATCTAGTAAAATGGAGGTTGCGGCTTGGTTTCTATAAAATTTGATTTCAGTTGAGTCCTTCAATAGTAAGGGAGAACTTGAAGGGGCAATTTCGTATTTGATGAGTTCTTGATCCTCTTTGGAAGGAACTAGCGTAAGCATTCGAGAGCCACTTGTTGGGTATCCTTGGGCAACACAATCCACATTATCGTGATCCTCGTATTTTCCGTGCAATGTCAGTGCTCCCAATTTGAGAACAGTTTTTCCATTCTTATCGGCCTTTTCCCAAAAAGTCTCCTTTTCAAACCGAACCGAAAATCCATTGACGAGACGGATTCTTCCCTCGCGGAAAGCAGCGAAATTGTGACCTATTACACCGTGCTTTGATGGCAAGCTTCCGGTTTCAAATGAAGCGATGTTCGAAATGGTAACTCCATTGGTAATGGGTTCGAGCTTGTGAAGAATCTCTTGTTCGTTGGCATCATGGAAGAACCCTCCTTTTACTTGTTTCAAATATGCTAACACTTGTGGGTACGAAGTTCCACGAGCATGAACGATCAACACTTTTTTGTTGGTGGTTTTACAAGAAATAAAAAGGATCAGCAAGACAATGCTGACAGCTAAATGGATTAATCTCATTTTGAAAGTAGATTCTGGGTCTACTAGCGCTAACGGATTTCGAATAAGCTGCTAATTGCTTATGTTGCCGACTGCATGAGATGTTGCAGGTTGCAATATTCTTCACAGAATGCTGAACCCAATAACATATTCTACTGCCCCTGTCTGGACAGTGATTTGCCCGTTGTTAAACACCGTATCGTACTGAAAGTCTTGTCCAAAACTGCTTCGGAACATAGGTTCTGCATTAGTGAAATCATCGTCATAAAAGAGGAATTCCGTAATAGGAATTGAGTTGAATCCGAATTTCCAGTCATTTGGAATTGCTATCTCGATAGGCAGATCATCTTGGCTTGGATTCCAATGGGTTACTCCTTCGAACAGGATATCTGCACCTATTTGTCTACGAAATAAAACATCTGGATTTTGTTTGACGCCCGTGCTATCTGGATCCCAATTCTTAAAGTCTTCCAAATAATTGATGAATGAGATGGAGGTTATTGTCAAGTATTCCACATTAATCACCTGGATAATGCTATCGCTTATTCCTTGTGAAGACGCCACCAATTTTACTTCATATTCTCCAGGTGATTCAAAAAAAAGTATCGGGCTTGAATTGTTGAACAATTCTATCCTAAGTTCATCATTAACATACCAGTTAATATTCTCTGCTTCAGTGCTCTGATTAACTACCGTAAGTGGTTCATTAACTGCAATTAGTTCGTCTGGTAAGTCAAAAGCTGCGACCGGTTTTGTGGTATCTTCATTATTGTCGCAACTGCTAAAGACTAGAACAATCAGAATTGCGAAGCAGCATTGGATAATAGTTCTGATATTGGTCATAGTGATTAGAAGTTAAATGTTCAACTACATTTCTGTTGATTCAGTTCGGTGATTGTCACAATTTTCTTGCCTAACAAATGAACCTAAGTCATTGATTCAACTGACAATTGTTCGAAAAGTAAGATTTACTCTGGGTGTCGTTATTTTTTTGGTAGGAGGTAATCTGTGTAGCCAATGAGTTTGAGTTTCTGCTTTCATAACCATCAAACTTCCGTGTTCCAGAAACATCATCACTTTCTCACCCGACTGCTTGTGTTTGAATCCAAAGTTGCGCTCAGCTCCAAGACTGATAGAAGCGATTGCTCCATTTCGCTTAAGGTCTTTTTCTCCGTCACTATGCCAGGCCATTCCTTCCTCTCCGGAATGATACAAATTAGCCAGGCAGGAATTGTAAGTTTCTTGGGTCTTTTCTTCTGCCAGCTTCTTCAGCTCTTGGAGTTCTGGAGTCCACGCTAAAGCTTTTTTGGTTGTATTGGAATAGGTATAGTCGAAAGGTTTATCTCCATACCAAGCGACTTTTCTTTTCGTGTAAATGTGTTTTCCGAAAATTACCGCCTCGTCATGTCGCCATTCCAGGGTTGTGAATAGGCGGTCAAAATAATGATCAGCTTCTGGCTTGGATAAAATCTTATTGTAGTAATTCACTACACCTCCATGGGGAAGTAGATTTTTCTCTGGATCTATGTAATGATCGAACAGTTCCATTCGCTACTTTAATATTAATGATTTTGTTAAAGTAGAAATGAGTTTAAGAAATCATAGTTCCAACATCACGAATTATTTAGTTGTTTTCTTAAGAACTTCCTTAGCGAGTGAATTAGGATTTAGTTCAAGCGCTTCTTTTGAAAACTGAGCAGCTTGTTTTGATTTCCCCATTTGCAAATAGTACTTTGATTTTCGAGCTAAAAATTCAGACTTCCATTCATCCACCATTTCGATTTTTTCTATTCCTAAATCGATGAGGTCAATTGCGGCAGCTATCTCATTCGATTGAGCTAAATGAGTGGCTCCTCGTAATAGTTGGTTATTATTCGTGATATAATTTTCAGGGTCAGCCAATACTTCCTCTACTTTCTTTCTCATTAGATCAGATCCTCCTTCTTGATAAGCATCGAAGGCTATTCGTCCGATAGAATTCTCCCTGAAAGGAAAAATGGTTTCCAAAGAGTTATAGACTCTGGCTCCAGATTCTATCTCAATTTTTACTTCATCTGCGACAATGCCATCCCAGAAATCATTGGAACGATATTTAAGATCGTAATCCGTTCGATCTACAGTCAGATCACCATTTAGCGTGATTCTGAAATGGCTGAATTGATCTTTGCTCGGACCTGAAATATGTTCGAAGGGAATTTCCACTTCTTTGGTAAATGATCCCATTGATAGATTTCCATTAAGGAAATACTGCCCGCCTTCAATTCTACTTCCAGTTGATTCAAAAGTCACATAGGGATAGAGATCAGCTTGGAAGAATTCTTTCACCAATATCGTGTCTCGAAATCCACCGTTGGTATTGATTGATCTAGCTTCAGCTATCAGCGAAGCACTTGTAGCTGACAAGTCTGATGGATCGAAATAGATGGTACCTTCGTATGCGTCAAACCTACCAACTACTGAACCTCCACCAATATGTCTGGCCTTGAACATCAACGTTGAATGACTTGCATCTATGGTATAGAAATCACCAGGTAATTGCGCAAATGTGAGGCCACTGCTGATTGCGGCAATCAATACGATTAGTTGTCTTTTCATTTTTTAAGACCAAATGAAAAGAGGACTTAATCTAAAATCGTCTATCCATGTAAGGATTGACTTAATTGTTGAATTTTTTACGATAAAGCGAAGGAGTTTCTCCAACGATCTTCTTGAAGTACCGATTGAAGGAAGCTTTGTTATTGAATCCGGATTCCAGCGCGATTTTTAAGAGCTTATCATTTTTATACTGTGGGTCTTCAAATCGTTGTTTGATTTCTTCGATTCGGTATTGGTTGATTAAATCAAAGAAGTTGAGACCGAATTTATCATTAATGACCTGTGATAAATGATTCGGTGGAATCTCAAGTGCATCAGCAAGATCAGGTAAGGTAATCTCTGGATTGAGATAAGGTTTTTCATTATTTAAGTGATTTTCAAGTTGTCCCTTATAATCTTCCGCTTGCTTCTCCGTCAATGAAGAACTTGAATACTTGGAGTTGATCTTTTTGAAATCCAGGTTGTGGGCAAAAAGTAAAGGTGACTTAAGTGCATAAAAACCGATCACATAAATGAAAATGGTCATCGGAAGAATGTAGATATAATCCAGCGAGTAGTAGTAATATTTTAGCTGCACATAAAGTGTTTTTTGCAGGATAAAAGAAACTGAAATCACGATTACCACCAGTATGGAAATTACTGTAAGCCATTGGTAATGCGAATGATGTAGCGTAGAAACAAACTCTTTTCTCTGCCTTGCATATTTTCTTAAAAGCGCAATTGCGAGCGCAAAATATACGATCATGTGGATGGACTCTAGCACGAAAATGATATCGTCAAGGAGGAAAGCCTGACGCAAATGCGGATTATCATACCGGATGGCAGTAAGCCAATTCATAATCAACTTCACTTTCGCATCACTTGGTAAAAAAATGATTGGATGAACTGCTGTAGTTATAAAGAAAGGAAGTGTGTGCAATAGATCCCATTTCACCAACTTTCCGTTTTCGCTCGTTACCAGCTTGATGTACAAATAAAAGAGCGGTCCAATTAAAAAGAGAGACCCCAAATCAGCACCATAGAAGTGCGGGAATTCTCTAAAAAAATTCAGGTAAATGGAAATGCTCTGAAGATGGTGCCATACTAGCACCAAAATCAAAAGTGCCAACATGATGAGTGCAGGCCGCTTTTTCAAATTGAAAAGCAGTGCAAGAGAAATAATCACTCCTTGCACAATGCCAAGAATGATTACTACTGACCACCAATCAAAAATCCTTTCGTGAGCCATTTGGATTCAAGGACATTTAGTCTTAATCGAACCTTCTTGATTGGTTAATACTTCGCTGCTTCCCCAGCTTGCGGTGTTGTTTTTTGAATAAACTCGCGCAAATGATCATTGGAACTGATCAAATCTTCATTTCTCAAATACATCATATGACCAGAGCGATATCCTCTGAACGATAATCTGTCTTTCATTTTGCCACTGGGATCGATTTGCCACATTGTGTACTTGGCATCAAAATACTTTGTAGCACCATCATAATAACCAGATTGAATCATGGTGTGGAGGTACGGATTTTGAGCCATCGCCTGACGCAAATTTTCCCCAGTATTGTTGCCGTCTCTATCCCAAGGGTGAACGGGCCCGAACATGTTGTATTTCACATCCGTCTCAAATTTGAGTATGTTCTTGTAGTAGTAATTCACCGCAGGAGTGAAAGAGTGAAGCCATGATGTAAGCTCCGAGTTGAAATCAGGTCGTATCCCTGCTTCTGTCCGGTCAAGCCCTTTATAGCGTGAGTCGAGTCGGCCAACAGTGAAGCCTTCTTCTCGAAGCAATTCTTTCCAATAGAAAGCTGTCGGTACATCCAGGTTGTACTGTAAAATCACCTTTTCAGAGATTCCTGAATATCGCGCCATTTCTTTGGCTGCTTGTGTTCGTTCTGCTTCATCCACGAAACCTCCTTTGGCTATAATTGGCAATAGTTCTTCTACGGCATACTTTTCCGCTTCTGGCAAAACTTCATCCAAGTCTTTTTGCTGAAGGTCTGCAGGAAGTTTTTCATGATACCAGGCAGCCGCTGTGAAGTAGGGGAGTCTCAATGCTGCTCCTAATGGACCGTCTCTTCTTCCATTTCCACTGTGAATGCCAAGCTCCGTCGGAGAAACTAAAATTACTCCATTGAGGTACATCCATTGTCTGCCTTGCAGCTCCAGCGCAAGACCGGAAACTCGTGTGGTTCCATAACTTTCTCCGATCAGATATTTGGGAGATTCCCATCTGTTCACTCGAGAAACAAATGTGTTGATCCATTCAGCCAAGTATTTGATATCTGCATTAACACCGAAGAACGTACTTCGATCCGCATCTTTTTTTACTATCCGCGAGTAGCCGGTGTTGACTGGATTCACGAAAACGATATCGGCTACATCTAAAATGGAATTGGGATTGCTTTTCACTCCATAAGGTTGAATAGGAAATCCTTCATCATCTATCTTTAAAATCATTGGGCCTGTGTAGGCTAGGTGCATCCAAACGGAACCTGATCCAGGCCCGCCATTAAATGAGATCATTAAAGGTCGTGTACTCTTGTTTCGAACATCTGTTCGTTCGTAGTATGTGTAATGTACCGCAGCTAAAACTTCTCCATCATCATCCCAAACCGGTTGAGTTCCTGTTGTCGCTTTGTAAGAAACCGATTTGCCTTTAATTGTTGTTTGGTGATTTGTACCGACTGTCTTATCGACTGGAATGAGCCGACTATTTTCACTCATTTCTTGTGCTAGAAGTGAAATGGAAAGAGCCAACGTGAAGAGCGTAGTGGAGTATTTCATCGTTTTGGATTTATTGGTTGGTAAACTAAGAAATATTTGGATAGATGTAAATAAAAAAGACATGATCGGTAAATCATGTCTTTCATTTGGGTAAAACGTGTACTTACTTAGTCCTCTTTCAGCCTTAAGCTACCGTAGCTTGAATCAATTCTGATTAATTTATTTTCATTACCGTTTCCAATCTTTCCACGGTAGTAACTCTTGTTAGATTCTTTTACTCTGTAGTTAAAGTCGATATCTAGTCCTGAATAGGATTTGAGGTCAGCGAAACTGAATTCGGCTTCAATATTTGCGTTCAGTCCCGGCTCAAGTCCAATTTCATACGAGCCAAATTTTCCTTCTATGTCCACCAGGGTGAATGTTTTAGCCAAACGTCCTATTTTGAAGTCACCGATGTAACTGGCTTCCATTTCCAACTTTCCGGTCAGCTCTTCTATTTCAAATCCAGAGAAGTGGATATCTGCGTCTATCACATCAGCTTTTTCGATTTCAACGTCTCCGTATTTGCTTTCCAATTCTAAGTCTTTGACTTCACCAATTTCAACATCAGAAAAGCCTTGGTCGAGTTCGATATTATCTGAAGATTCCATTGAAAAATCACTGTACTTTATCGTGAGATCACCATTCTTAATGTTATTGATATCTCCGCTTCCAAAAGACAGCTTAAGTTCTGTATCTCCAGCCACATCGCCAACCCGCATGGATCCGTAGGATACACTGATATCAAGATCGCCACTACGATTTCCCATTAAAACATCACCAAAACTGTTTTTGATTTCTAGTGGATTTATTTCAGGCATGGAAATGGTGTAGTTCACTTCAAATCCTTCATTGTTTTTGTTCTTCATTTTGTCGATTGAAGTCTCGAAAGAAATCTGAGAGCTTCCTTCGTCAATGTCAATTTCAATCTCGTCCAAGATTCGTTGTGCTCGCTCCTCGGTTCTTCCTCGGCCTATGATTTCCACTTCTATAGCGAACTCATTTTTATCCCAGGAATTGATCTCTATTTTTCCAAACTTGTTTCGAATCTGCAGTGAGGTGGTCGAACTCACATTATATGATTTCTCTACGATCCTCTTTTTCTCAGATTGATCTTCACTCAACCCAATGTTGGCCGAAAAGAGGAGAAGGAGTATTAAATTATATTTCACGATTTGGTTCAATTTCATGGTTTTGATCTTTAATGTTTTCCAAAATTTCCAGCTGCTTACTCAGAATCTGCAGTCTAAGCTGTAGGTTGCTGATCATGGCATCCACAATGCGGTCACTAGCAGCGTTCGTTTGGTAGGTTTTCTTTAGTTCGACATATAAGACATCTAATTGATCAATTTCTTCTAATAGTTCTTTTTGTTCCTCAGGAGAAAGCTTTTCCTGAATCTCCATCCGCTTCACACTGATAAGCTGGGTGTAGTAATCCTCGGCTTGTTTGAATTCTTCGGAGAATTGGGGCCCTGCTTGACTTTCTACAAAGCTCTTTTCTGCTAACAAGTAAATGGTTGAAACCATGAAGAGAATGGCAGCCACTTTCCAGACTACTTGCAAAAAGTTGTTGTTTCTTCCAAGCCTTTTGTTAATTCCCTTCCAGACTTTCTCAGATGGATCAGCATCGTTGAAAGCATCCTTATTATTCATTATGAATTGTTCCAGTTGATCACCCATAATTCACCTCCGCTTTTAATATTGTTTTCAATTTGTCTTTTGCTCTTTTATACTGAGTCTTTGAAGTTGACTCAGAGATATTCAGAATTTCACTTATTTCTTTATGATCATAACCTTCAAAAAGGTAGAGAGATAAAACAGTTCTAAATCCTGTTGGAAGATTGTTCATTGCCCGCTTCACTGAATCAACGGAATAGTTTGGTTCCGTCTCCTCTGTCCATGCTTGAGCCTCAATATCCATCTCACTTTCATTGGCGATCATTAAATCGCGCTTGCTTTTTTGCACATGATTCAATGCCTTGTTGATCACGATCTTTTTTAACCATGCGCCAAAGGCTGCATCCGCTCTATAACTGTTAAGGTTTTGAAAGGCACTAACAAAAGCCTCTTGCAGTACATCTTCTGCATCGGGTTGTTCTCCTGTTATTCTTAATGCCGTGTTATACATCGCCTTGTTATAAAGTTTATATATCTCAAACTGCGCTGCAGAATCATTTTCTCTACATCTTTCGATAAGATCCGCGTGAATATTTACAGAGCTAGTTTTCAATTTTTAGGTTATTCGGTATAAAGACTTGCTAAGAGTTTCAGGGTTGCATGATGTTGTTAATTTTAGTGCGAATTATTGATATGCGGAAATTCCTCATCTTATTTCTATTTGTAACACTAGGTGCTAGCGCTCAAGAGTTGGACTCTTTAGCAACTGATTCTTTGATCAAGGAACCTCCAAAGCATTTGGTTGGTGGCTACTTTTTGATCGGTTTTAATCAATCGCCTGGACCGACAGGTAGCAACACGTTGGCAAATTTTGGAATTGGAATGCGCTATGATAAATATGAAGGAGGAGCAATATTTTCATTTGTTCAGGATGAATATGAGAAACGGTTGGTGTTTCCCAATTTTTTCCGTTTGGCCTATGCGCATGGTGGAGCTTATTTTGCCTATCATTTAATTGAATCAAAATACATCAACGTAGCACCTCAGCTTTCATTTCAATTAGGTGACTTGGTCTGGGAGAGATTAGATACGAAAGAAGATTTTGCAAGGGAGAAATTCTCTCTTTGGCAAATAGGCGCTAAAATTGAAACACCCTTCCTCAGATATGTCCGTCCCGAACTTATTTTGGGCTATCAATCCATGTCAGAGATCATTATTCCGGAACTAGAAAGTCAAAATTTCACAGGCTTTTTCGTAGGATTTAACGTAAAAGTTGGCTATTTCAACCAATAACTACGTTATTATTAGGCATTTAGATTGATTTGCTTCAACTTGTGCAGGAATCTAATTGTAGAATAATGAATAAGTTTTTACTGCTTAGCATTTTTGTACTATTGGTTTCGAAATCGCCAGCTCAGGATTATGATAAAATTTTTAAGACCGCAGAAGAGGCTCTGTATCTGGAAGATTTTGAAACAGCCCTTGTCAATTACGAACAGCTAGTTGCAAGTGGACTAAACTACGGAAATCGAGTTTTTTACAAAGCGGAGCTCTGTTCACTCCTCACTAAGTACCAAAACAAGCCAATCGAAAGTTTCCTTCAATACGAGGATGAAATGATCCAGGAAGATAAATTCTATTATTACTGGAAAGGCCGAGTGATGATGAGAAAATATCGAATGCAGGAGGCCAACGAAGCTTTTCGAAATTTTCTAAATGTAGATGCTTATCTAAGTAATGAGATTCAGGAGGAGACAAGGAGATGGATGAATTGGGTAGGTAATGCCAAATCCTACATGGATAATCCGGATGATTATGAGATTCATCTTTTAGAAAGAGAGGTGAACTCAGAATATGCAGAGTTGAGTCCTGTATATTTTGTTGAAAATGAGGAATTACTCTTTCTATCAAACAGAGATTCCAATCCAAACGAATACCAGATCTATCACACCATTCACGAGGGAGATCGCAAGTGGTCTGATCCTGAGCCTGTGTATGGTCAGGGACTTTTCTTAAGAGAAAATGCAAACATTGAGGTAGTCGATCAGGATGGAAGAATGTTCCAATTCAGACCAGTAAAAGGTGGAGATCTTTATTATAGTGAACCGACTAGTGATCTGAAGGGTTGGTCAGCGCCTGTGGAGTTCGACAGCAAAATAAGTTCAACGCATTTAGGTTCTCATTTCTTTATCAACGAGCATGAGGATCGTATCATTTTCGCTTCGGAAGTAGGTTCAAAAAAGAATCGTAACCTGGACTTGATGCAGTCATTTAGAAGTCACGAAACCGGCAACTGGAGTAAACCAGCTCCCTTTGCTTCAAACATCAATAGTGATTTTAATGAAGACAGTCCTTATTTAAGTCCGGATGAAAAAACCTTGTATTTTTCTTCAGACGGACATGGTTCGATGGGAGGCTATGACATTTTCAAATCCGAATTTGATGAAACGACACAAACTTGGTCAGAGCCTGTGAACATGGGATTCCCATTGAATTCACCTGAGGATGAAATTCATTTCAAAATGAATCCAAATCAGAAGTCTGGTTACTTCACTTCTAACCGTCTGAACACATTAGGAGATTATGACATTTTCTTCTTCTGGGAAATCAGCAAAATTAAAATTGAAGGAAGAGTGGTTGATACGGATACAGGTCAGCCAATGAAAGATGCGCAAATCTTTTTCAGACCTTACGAATATTTGGATATGTATTTCTTTTCCGATTTGAGTGATCAAGGAAAATACAGAGCTGAAATCACGTCTGATGATCGGTTCAAGGTTCAAATAAAGAGAAACGGTGAGATCCTTCACGAAGAAGAATTCGAAGTGCATGCACCCGATGGAGATAACACGACACACATCAAAGATTTTTATTTAGGCAAAGGAGAGGCAACTGCTTCACACAAAGTAGCTCAACATTCAATCAACACTTCTGAACCTGATCGAGGTGTCGTAACAGAGGAAATGTTATTGGATGAACTTGGAACAAAATTTAGAGTTTCTAATCGGGTAGCGGTTCGCCATATTTATTTTGATTTTGGCACCAGTCATCTCAAAGATGAAAGCTTACCTTCTCTCAGAACGATAAAAAATCTTTTGGATTCAAATCCAGGGCTTAGAATAGAAATAGCAGGACATACAGATAATGTTGGCGATGAGGAGATGAATAATAGACTTTCAATGGAACGAGCTCAATCTGTTGTGAAATGGCTAACCTCGTCGGGGATATCAGATTCCAGGTTGGTTCCTAAAGGATATGGTTCTTCTCGTCCGCTGGCCAGTAACGATGATGAAATTGATGGAAGAGAATTGAATCGTCGTATCGAGATCGTGGTTATTGAATAGGCGGAATTATCCGTATATTCGAATAAAACACCCCGAAAATGTACAGTTCAAAAATTGCCGGAATAGGTCATTATGTCCCAGAGAACGTAGTGACCAATGATGATTTAGCTAAGATCATGGACACCAGTGACGAATGGATCACTGAAAGAACCGGCATCAAAGAACGAAGATGGATTGATCCCGAATCGGATGATACTCCATCTACCATGGGAACAAAGGCTGCAAGACTTGCAATCGAAAATGCAGGTATCACACCCGACGATGTTGACTTCATTATTTTCGCCACGCTCAGTCCTGACTATTATTTCCCGGGACCTGGCGTGATGGTCCAAGAGCAGCTGGGAATCAAAGAAGTTGGTGCGCTAGATGTCCGAAACCAATGTTCAGGTTTTATCTACAGTTTATCAGTTGCAGATCAATTCATAAAAACAGGAATGTATGAGAACATCCTGGTCATAGGCGCAGAAAATCACTCTGGCGGATTGGAAAGATCTACACGAGGAAGGGGAGTTACCGTAATTTTTGGTGATGGAGCTGGCGCGGTAGTTGTTCAGCGGAATGAAGAGAAGGGAACCGGTATATTGTCAACCCACCTTCATTCTGAGGGGAAACATGCAAAAGAGCTGGCACTGGAAGGACCAAGCACCTTGAGATGGGTGCCAGAAATAATTGAGGCCAATGATCCCGAAGACTCATCCTATTATCCATATATGAATGGAAACTTTGTTTTCAAACATGCAGTGACCAGATTCATGGAGGTAATAGGTGAGGCTCTAATGACCAATGGCTACAAACCTGAAGATGTCAGCTTGATGATTCCGCATCAAGCCAATTTGAGAATCAGTCAGTTTGTTCAGCAAAAGCTAGGACTCTCTGATGATCAAGTCTACAATAATATCATGAGGTATGGCAACACCACGGCCGCCTCAATTCCACTAGCTATGAGTGAAGCATGGCAAGAAGGAAAAATAAAGTCAGGGGATCTGATTTGTTTGGCTGCTTTCGGTAGCGGTTTTACCTGGGCGTCCGCTTTGATAAGGTGGTGATTAATCATTGATTTTTTAGAAAAACTGAGACTTTGGTCGAAGGATTTGTACGTTTCGTGTATAAATGGTATAATTTCAATAAAAAATTGGATTAAAATGTAACATTTATTATTATATTAATGTTTAATATTTAATAAATACAATTTTTAATTAAACTTTTAGCATCATGAATCTTTTTAGACTGTTCGCAAAACGAGACAAAAATCAATTAAGGATTCAAAAGTCCCGCACTGGTGATGATTGGGTAGTGAAGAGAGGTTACAACATCCTCTACATCGGGACGAAGGAAAAATGCAAAACGTTTATGAAACAAGGTCTTTCAGCGGCTTAGCTATGGGTTACGTTATTGGGCATCCGTCTGTCGGCGGATGAGCCCAATAACATGAAAGGTTTTTCATTACAGATCAGCATTTTTCTTTGAATCTCTCTGCCAACTCTCATCTAGAGACCTTCCGGATTACAAATCAACCCAAACTCCGACTCTTCTTTGATTCCTCAATTAAGGAAAGCCATTTCCACCAAAAAACAGTGAGCCAGTTATATTTGTGCCCTTATGTCTACAGGGATCACTTCAACGGATTTTTCATTCAAAAATCAAACAGGTAAATACACAGGAAAAGTACGTGAGGTCTACGAATTTGGAGACAAGTTGGCCATGGTCGCTACCGATCGGATCTCTGCATTTGATGTGGTTTTACCCAGGCCAATCCCTTACAAAGGTCAAGTGCTGAATCAATTGGCAGCACGATTTCTCGAGGGGACAAAAGACATTGTTCCGAATTGGGTTGAATCTACCCCACATCCAAATGTGACGTTCGGAAAAAGGTGTGAGCCTTACAAAGTAGAAATGGTCATCAGAGGTTACTTAGCAGGTCATGCGTGGCGAGAATATCGTGATGGAAAGAGAATACTTTGCGGAGTTCCTATGCCTGATGGAATGAAAGAGAACGATAAGTTTCCGACACCAATCATCACTCCTGCTACAAAAGCCGATGAAGGCCATGATGAAGATATTACTAGAGAAGAAATCTTAGACCAAGGACTTGTGTCAGAAGCTGACTATCAGAAACTGGAGGATTACACCTACAAATTATTTGAAAGGGGAACGGAAGTAGCCAAGGAACGGGGGTTGATTCTGGTCGATACGAAATACGAGTTTGGAAAATACAATGACGAAATCTACCTGATAGATGAGGTCCACACGCCTGACTCATCCCGATACTTTTACGGAAACACGTATAACAAGCTTCAAGAAAAAGGAGAACCTCAGCGTCAGCTTTCGAAGGAGTTTGTTCGCCAATGGCTGATCTCCGAAGGATTTCAAGGTGAGGAAGGCGAAAAAATGCCAGAAATGCCCGATGAAAGATTGGACCAGATTTCAAGTCGTTACATCGAACTTTATGAAAACATATCGGGCGAAAAATTTGTTAAGGATGATTACCACGATAAATTAGCCCAAATAAAAAATAGTATTGCTCAAATTTCAGACACACTATGAATTTTAACGCCGACAAATACGATAACTATTCCATTGTAAAAATTTCAGACGAGAAGGTAGACAGTTCGATCGCTCCGGAACTGAAATCTGAATTCATGAACCTCAGCCAGGATGGTGTTAAAAGCATAATCATAGACATGGAAGATGTTAAATATGTTGATTCAAGTGGTCTGAGTGCTTTTTTGGTTGGAAACAGATCTTTTACTGACAATGGAGCATTTGTTCTGTACAATGTCACGGATCATGTGATGAAACTTATTTCAATCAGTCAGCTTGATAAGGTTATGACTATTCTACCATCGAAGGAAGAAGCTGTGGATTATGTATTTATGACAGAGATCGAAAAAGGACAAGGCTCTGCAGAATAGGTTTGGGTCCGGAACTACAAATCCTTGGATCAAACTCGGCTGCCTTTGCTCATCGAAGGCACCACACATCTCAACTCTTTAGAATTCAAAACCAACTTTTCTTAATCGACTGTGGTGAAGGCACACAGTTGTTGTTAAAGAAATATCAAATTAAGATCTCCAAGATTGATCATGTTTTGATCTCGCATTTACATGGCGATCACTATTTCGGTCTCATTGGATTGCTTTCAACGATGCATCTTTTTGGCCGAGAAAAGGAATTAACACTTATTGCTCCTCCAGGATTGGCAGAAATCATTTCCTTACAGCTGAAGCATTCTCAAACTTGGCTGATGTATAAAATCAATTTTGTGGAATGGACACCTGATGAGGTAGAACTCGTTTTTGAAAATCAACAGGTCACTGTTCACACTATTCCGATGGATCATGGAGTTCCTTGTGCTGGTTTTCTTTTTAGAGAAAAAGAAAAAAAAAGAAGAATTCATAGAGAAGTTTTTTCAGGTCTTGATCTTTCTCCTCTTGAGATTAACCGGTTAAAAATTGGAGAAGACCTTGTGAATCCAGATGGATCAATAAAGCACAAGAACAAAGAGCTGACTCTTGATCCTCTTCCTCAGTTTTCTTACGCCTATTGCTCAGACACAAAGTATAAGCCAGGAATCATAGATCAAATTCAAGATGTGGATTTACTATACCATGAATCCACGTTCGCTGATGATATGGAAGAACGCGCGCATGGTACTTTTCATTCTACAGCAAAAGAGGCGGCAAGTATTGCGAAGGAAGCTAATGTAGGCAAACTTATATTAGGTCATTTTTCTGCAAGATATCGAGAATTAGATGTGATTTTAGAAGAAGCGAAAACAGTTTTTGATAATACAGAGTTAGCAATTGAGGGAACAAAATTCGAGATTTCAAATAAAGGTTGATACTTGATGGAGAGCGTAAAGAAACAAAGGCTTTTTCTAATTCTAACTGGAGTTTTTCTTACGAATGCAATTTTGGCTGAGATGATTGGCGTTAAGATTTTCTCTGCTGAATCCACGTTCGGATTCAATCCTGCCAATATCAATATCTTAGGTTATACGCTTGATTTTAACCTTACAGCAGGAGTTGTCATCTGGCCTGTGGTTTTTTTGACAACAGATATTATCAACGAATACTTTGGCAAGAAAGGAGTTAGGAGAGTCAGTTTCCTTGCCGTAGGGTGTATTTCGTACGCTTTCTTCATGATTTTTTTAGTGACCAAACTTGACCCTGCAACCTTTTGGCTGGATGTGAACAACACAGATGACCAGGGAAATTTCTTCGATGTGAATTTTGCATTCAATAAGATCTACACGCAAGGGTTGGGAATTATTGTTGGTTCGCTTATCGCATTCCTTATTGGTCAGTTTTTGGATGTTTATGTTTTTCAGCGATTGCGAAGAATCACGGGTGAAAAAAAGATCTGGCTCAGAGCCACTGGTTCTACATTGATTTCCCAATTGATTGACAGCTTTGTTGTCCTTGTGATCGCCTTTTATATTCTAGCACCGGCTGAAAGTAGATGGCCATTGTCTCAGGTGGTTTCTGTGGGAATCATTAATTATATCTACAAATTCACAGTGGCTATTGTTCTTACTCCAATCATTTATCTCGGGCATGGCATCATTGACAAATACCTCGGAGATGAGCTAGCGGAGAAATTGAAAGATGATGCTGCGGCTGGACAGTAAGTCTAACTTTTTGAAGCATTAACTTTAAGTATGCGGTTGACACTCTATTCATTCCTTTTCTCATTATCAATCCTCTTATCAGGACAAGAACTGATTGACGTTTCTGGCGAATGGAATGGTAATTCCAACTTCTTAAAAATTGATTATCAAATCACAACCACAATCATTCAGAAAGGAAGTCAGTTGGAGGGATTTACCATAAACAAATCAATGAATGGAAAAGACTCTTCCAAGGTAGTTTTTACTGGCGTGATCGATGGAACCACAGTTAAATTGTATCCACAAAAATTTGAATACAAGACCGGAACTGCATGTATGTCTAACTCAATTCTGGAATTCTCTGAGACGGATAATCAATATTCACTAATTGGAAAATGGAAGGGAGACATTCGTCTAAAAACCTGTCCTCCAGCGGTTGGAGGAAATCTAAAACTTTATAAAACTCGGGATAAGGAAATTGTAACTAGGATTGAAAATGATCTGAGTGAACCTGTTAGAACTCTTGATGAATCGGATGATATTGGAAATGCATTGATCAATGAGCTTGGTAATCGGACGTACTACGCTTTAATTATAGGTATCAATAACTATCCGGATGATCAAATTCAAGAACTGGATAATCCAATAAAAGATGCCCAAGGTTTAGCAGATGTCTTGATTACAAATTATTCCTTCGAGAAGGAAAATGTAACTCTTCTCAAAAACCCTTCCAGAGAAGAAATCATCAACTCCCTTGACGAGTTAAGTATTAAAGTGACTGATAAGGATAACTTGCTTGTTTTTTATGCCGGTCATGGAATCTGGAATGAGCAACTTAATCAAGGGTATTGGCTTCCGAGCAATGCATCGATCAACTCTAAGTCTAATTGGTTGTCTAATAGTACCATTCGGGATTATGTTGGAGGAATTAAATCTAAGCATACACTTCTCATTTCTGATGCGTGCTTTAGTGGCGGTATTCTAAAAGAAAGAGCCGTTTTCGAAAACAGTCGTGCTATTCTTGAGCTTTATAAATTGCCAAGCAGAAAGGCTATGACGAGTGGAACGCTAAAGACTGTTCCGGATAAGAGTGTATTTATCGAATACCTTTTGAAAAACTTAAAATCTAATTCAGCTCCTTTGCTCTCTGCCGATCAATTGTTCAGAAATTTTAAAATTGCAGTAATAAATAATAGTCCCAACGGTCAAGTTCCACAATATGGTCCTATTAGTCAAGCTGGCGATGAGGGAGGAGACTTTATTTTTCTGAAAAGACAGTAAAAAACCCACTGTTGCCAGTGGGTTGATTGTTGAATATTTTAAAGAATCTTATGCTTTTTTCACGTTAACAGCACTCGGACCCTTTTCACCATCCTCAATGTCGTAGGACACCTTATCTCCTTCGGTGACTGTATCTACCAGCCCACTTTGGTGGACGAAAATGTCTTTATCACCTTCGTCTGGGACGATGAAACCAAATCTTTTAGCGTTGTTGAAAAATTTTACTGTTCCTGTGCTCATTGTACTAGTTAGTCTAAGGTTGACATTACAATGTAATAAAGAATATTGAAATAAACGAAGTAGTCTAGTTCAAGTTGTCAACATACAGTACAAGCTTTTCAACGCAGATTTGATTTTTTACATATTAACAAGTATCAAAGCAGCAATTAAAAGTGACAAAAAATGGTATACGGTGTTGATGCTAAATAACTTCCAGGATTTTTGTTCCCAAGCGACTGTACTTAGATCGTTAGGAAGAAAAAAACCAAGCCAAGTGAAAAATGAGGCAGAAAATGCAAACATTAGCGATGAATTTTCCATCGACCCTTGTCCCCAGGTTTCAGGGTTCCATACCGCAAGATTGTTTGCAAAAACGTAGGCCATAAAGAAGTTTCCAAGAACCATCATGATCATACCTTTGGCCATGTGTCCTCCTGATGGTTTAGCATCAGGATCTCTTCCCATTTCTTTTGCCCAAGCCTTTCCAAATAATGGGGTGTACCATATAAATCCGAAAAAGAATGTGGCGATTACTGCAATTCCGATTGCAAGAAAATTGATTTGAATTTCTGGCATAATTGTAAAGATTAAGTGTTTTAAATAGGTTTAGTTGAGTACATATCTAACTCATTTGACCTATTGACGAATGCAGAACTAGGAGAGTAGACAAAATTTTTTAATTCTTTGACTACTGATATGAGCAAATTAATAGGGGATCAATTTTGAAGCTGTGGTATTGTCGAAATAGATAATATAATCGAAATACTCATCATTGAAGTCTTGATAATGTCTTCTTGGATCTTGCTGAAAGAATACAGCCCCTAACTGAAAGAACACCAGATTATTTACAGTATTAATCCATTCTCTATTTTTTTTCAAACCTTGAATTTCCACAGAAAAAACGGATGATTCACTTTCAGACATTAGGTGATTGACAGAATGTATTGAAGGTTCCGAATCCAAGGATTGAGTTTCAATATTTGTAGATTGTTCTCCATTATGTCCTCGAGCTGTGAAAGTTCCTTTGCTGAAGAGAAATGCCAAGGCGGTATAGTCGGTTCCATGTTCTCTTCTTAAATGATACCCCATTGCATTTCCTCCAAGAAATTCGAAATCATTAGCGATGTGTGCATTATGAGCCCATGCTACTACTTTTTTGTCAAAATAATCCAAAAGCCATGAGGTGTTTTCAGCCATAAACTGATCTCTTATGGCATCCTTATTACGCTGATACCTTACTTTCGAAACCTGACGAATAACATCCAATATTCTCACGTTTAGCTCATACTCCTGTTCAGAAGATTTTGAGATTAGTTCCTCAGCAAAAGAATTCATTGTATTCCTCAATCTAAATAGTTTGGAATCATAAGTGTTAAATTGAACGAGTGTGTAGTTATCAAACCTCTCAGTTGAATTCAATTTTGCCTCATCCAATACATCCTGGAAATCAGCAAGAATGGAAGGGGATACACTCATGAGGTAACTTTCTAACATTCCAGGATGGAAAGTATTGTATTGACAATCCACTCCAGCGTATTGTACTTTTTCTATATCTGCCTTACCAATATTGTATTCACACATCCATTGAAGTAGGTCTCTTACTTCTTCAGTTCTCCATGTCCAGAAATGCATTCTGTATTTCATCAAGTCCTCGATCGCGGCACAATTTCCGGTCTGAATGGCCTCATTTATGAAAATAGACTCCCCGAAATCAGCCTCAAACGCAAAAACTTTGTAATCGTGGTTTTCAACCAGGTATTGAAAAATCCTATGCTTGGCTTTAAAAAACTCTGCTGTACCATGGGTAGCCTCTCCCAAACCAATAATAGAGCTGTTAGCAATGTCGTCAAGGAAAGTGAGTTCTGTATCTGACCAGAGGAGAGGATCTTCCGTTAAAGGAACTTGTTCTTGATTTAATGATTCAATAAGCGAAGTTTGCTCGTCAATTTCTTCTGATTTATTACATGAAATGCAAAGGGAACAAACTGTGAGGATGAGAAGAATTCTATTTGCCATTTCAGATTCAGTTTAGTGTAACAATATAACCTCAAATTTCAAGCCAATGATTTAACACAATTGTTAGAAAAATTGTTCCAATGAGGTATTTGAAATGATAATGGTTTTTGACCGAGTGTTAAAATGGACTCAGAACTCTCGTTTACCGAATCCAGATAATTCTTCCGGATAAATCAAATGTGCCAAATCAATTTGCATAATGAGGCTATTCAACTCATAAAAAAAATACTTGCCATCTGGCGATAATGAAGGAGTCAATTCCCATCCTTCGGTTGTATTAATATTGTCCAATAGCCTTGGAGTGGTCCAACCATCATCTTTTTTGAATGCAATGAATAAATCAAGGCTTTGTGTTGAATGAAAATATCGGTTGAAGATGATGAATCGTTCATGTGGATCAATAACGAGATCATTTTCTTCATCAGCTGAATTTAACGCGACAATGTTTTCAGGCTTCTTATACTCACCATTCACGAATTTTGATACATAAATATCCATACCTCCTAAACCGCCAGTTCGATTAGAATTGAAATACATATTATTGTTTGCAGCGATTGTTGGATAAGAATCGTACCCTTCAGAATTTACACCTTCAACCATCCTTGGTTTACTCCAAGATTCACCAGTGAATTCAATTACCCATATGTTATGTTTGATTGATGTATTGCCAGAGTCCAGGTGAGATCTGGAATTGAAAAAGAGATATTCATTATTAACAGATAGGACAGGATGATACGCATCAATATCAAGTCCTAATTCAAATTCTGTTGGCTCGCTGTAGTTTCCATTCTTAAATTCAGATTTGAAAATGGATGCATAATAACGACCATTATCAAATGTTCGATCAATTTGCTTAGATATAAATAAGGATGAACCATCTTTAGAGAAGGCAATACCGTTAAGCGTTTTTATTGTTTCGGAAAGAGGAATGGGTTCCTTGATCTCTAACTCTTTTGCATAAGGTGCCAATCGATCTTTTGAAACGCAGCTTATCAATAAGGGAATCCATAATATATAAGTAAGCCGTTTCATTTTTTGACTATATGCCTTAATGATCCTATTTCTCCAGTGGATTAGATTTTTGAAAGTAGCTCAGGGATTACTGTATGCCCTCCCTCATACCAATGTAGTTGCGGAGTTTTTCCTGTTGCTTCTGAGACTACCTTGTTCTGATTTTCAATCATCTCCTCCTTGAAAAAGGGATCTTCCTTACTAGTAAAATAAGCAATTTCTTCATTTCCTGATAGAAAATTAAATGCATTCGGTTCAATATCTGGAGGAAAGGTCCCCGCCCAAATGATCATTTTTTGAAAAGGCATTTTAGCCCATGCTGCAAACCGACCCATTGTTGCAGTCCCTTGTGAAAAGCCAAAATAGATCAGCTGTTTGTTGGATATGTCCCCAATATCATCAAGAACGGACTTTATGTATCGGTATTGATTTTCTATTTCGGTGAGTCGATCTTCTTTGGTCATCCATGAAGCACCTACTCTTCCATAGAAGCCTTCGAGGTAATACTTCGATAGCCCTTGTGGTGCAACGACGAAGTTTTTCTTAGGATCGAGTGCTTCAAATTTCTTGATGAAAAACTTAGCTAATTGTCCATACCCATGAAAAGCTAGCCAAATTCGTTCTGTTTGTGGCGTTAGCTCATTTAAGGTGAAATACGGAGCTTTTATTGATACCTCTAACTGATGTTCATTTATCATGGAGCCACTCCTTGCATAAGCAGTCCACACACGTAAGCTCCATAGGTGCCGAGCACATAGCCTAATACGGCCATTAGTACACCAACAGGAGCTAGGGAAGGGTGAAACTCAGAAGCAATAACTGGAGCTGAAGCGGCCCCACCAACATTTGCCGTGCTGCCCACCGCGATGAAGAAATAAGGAGCTTTAATCAACTTAGCAACCAATGCGAGTAACAATACATGGAACAGAATCCAAGTGATGCCCAGCAAGAAATATCCAGGATTGCTGAAAATGGCCAGAATATCCATACTCATTCCAATGGTTGAGACTAAAATGTAGACAAATGCACGTCCAATTCTTGAAGCTCCAACACCTTCAAGTTCTCTCATTTTTGTGAAAGATAAGAGCACGCCAAGTGTAGTAGCAATAACTACGAGCCAGAAAAACCCAGATAGCAAACTGTATTGTTCGAGGGCTGGAAAATTGTCTCTAAGAATAGGTACGAGAGTGTCACTTCCCCAATGTGCAAAGCCTGTGCAAGCAAAACCAACCATCAACACTTTCATTAGATCTGTGAGACTAGGAATTTTGGAAATGCTTTCCTGGTAGTCGGACATTTTTTGTTTCAAGGATTCTATTGCCGAAGCGTCAGCCTTTAGTCGATTATCGATGAATTTGGTGAACGCAACACCAAATATTAGAACACCCAACCAAACGTTTCCAACAATAATATCGACCGTCACCATTGTCGAGAAGAGTTGATCGTTCACTTCAAAAACTTCTTTCATAGTGGCTTGATTGGCACCACCACCAATCCATGATCCAGCAATAGTCGTCATTCCACGCCATACTTCATTTGGAGCTACTCCACCTACAAGATCAGGAGCGAATTGTGAAAAAATCAGAATGGTCAATGGTCCACCTATCATGATTCCCACAGTTCCTGTGACGAACATGATCACTGCTTTCGATCCAAGTTTCGCAATTTCTTTGAGATCAACACTTATAGTTAACAATACCAAACTTGCTGGTAGAAGGTATCTGGAAGCCACAAAATACAGATTTGATTCTGATGGATTTACTAACCCCAATGCTTTCAGAATGGAAGGAAGAAAGTAACAAACCAATAAGGCTGGCACATATGTGTAAAACTTTTTCCAGAAAGGAGAATCGAGATTAGAAGTATAGAATACCAAACCCAGCATGAGCATAAGTATTCCAAAAATTACCGCGTCGTTGGTTATCGCTGCTTCGTTCATTTATGTCTTTTTAGTTAGGTCGAAATGGAAAAGTTAATCGCTAATCTCTAATTTATGATTGAATGCCTTGATTATTCCCCGAAATATTCGGGTAATTTTGGATTCATTTTTGCCTGTAGCGTTATTTCTTGCTTGAATAGATGAGAGTACTTCCGTTGTTTTTCTTTTTAGTGATCACGTTAGGTTGTTTAGGACAATCCAAAACTTATGTTGGGTTAAAGACTGGAGCACAAATCAACTCGGCATATATGGTGCACACAGTTTTCAATTTTCGTGCGAACAACACGTTTAAGTCGGGTCTAAACACTGGGTTAGTAATCAAACATTTTCCAAAAAAAAGAAAAACCTTTTTAAACACGGGAATTCAAGGAGGTGTCAACTACATTCAGCGTGGTTGGGTGCAAACTTTTAAGGGTACTGGACTTCCCAATTATAGCATAACCATGAACTATTTGGAGTTCCCAATTGAAGGTATTGGCTATTTTGGAAACCAGACGAAGTATTTCGTTGGAGGAGGATTTTTTGCTGAATACCTCGTAAGTTCAACCAAAGATCAAGATCCAGCAGATTTGACGAACATCGATTTTGCCACCTATGAAAAAGGTCGAGACAGGAGAGGAGGCTATGGTGCAAGATTCAGTGGTGGTGCCTGGCGAGATTTCTCATTTGGGACACTGCAATTGGAAGGGTTCTTTACCTACAGCTTTAGTAACTTTATTGATGCAGGAGATCTGTCAAATGATCAGCTTCCCGATATCTCCAATCTTTGGAGTTTTGGAGTTTCAATAGGCTACTTGATTTCATTTGGAAAACTTAAAATGGTTGAATGAGTAAGTTTAAATACATGAACGTGTTGGTACTTCCAGCCTTGGCGTATGTCTCGTTCACGAGTTATGGATGGCAGACATTTTTACCTATCATTTACGCGTTTGTACTTATTCCATTACTTGAATTGTTCATTAAGGCAGATGAAACCAATCTTTCTGAAACAGAGGAACAGCTACGAAAAAAAGATCCAATCTATGATTGGCAGGTATACTTGATGGTTCCCGTTCAATGCGTAATTGTTTTTCTCTTCCTTAACTCAATTGGTGAGCCAGAATTGGTGGTAACAGACATAATCGGTCGAATTACAGCCATGGGCTTGATGTGTGGGGTTATTGGAATCAATGTGGCACATGAGCTGGGCCATCGGTCAAAACCACACGAACAACTAATGGCGAAAATCTTATTGCTAAGCTCACTATACATGCACTTTTTTATAGAGCATAATCAAGGCCACCATAAAAATGTGAGTACCAAAGAAGATCCATCTTCCGCTCGGAGAAATGAAATGCTGTATGCGTTTTGGATTCGTTCTGTGGTTTTTAGCTACATCTCCGCATGGAAAATACAGTTGGAAAAATTGAAGAAGAAAGGCCATTCTTTCTTCTCTTTTCATAATGAAATGCTTGTTTTTCAATTCATCCAAATAGCCTTGGTATCGGTTATTGCCTATTTCTTTGGATGGCTAGTTGCAGGTTATTTCGTGCTTGCTGCGATAATGGGATTCTTGTTGCTTGAAACCGTGAACTACATTGAGCACTATGGATTGAGCAGGGATAAAAGGGGAGATGTATACGAACGAGTCATGCCCCAACATTCATGGAATTCTGATCATGTCGTAGGTCGTCTTGTTTTGTTCGAATTGTCCAGGCACTCAGACCACCATTACATAGCAAGTAGGAAGTATCAGATTTTGAGACACATTGATGAAAGTCCGCAAATGCCAACCGGCTATCCCGGGATGATGCTTTTGGCTACAATCCCTCCAATCTGGTTTTTTGTAATGAATAAGAAATTGGAAAAAATTGGAGAATCTAAACTAAGAGAGGCCGCCTGATTTACAGGTTTAGCCAATAAGAAAGCTTCACAACCAAAGCTCTGTTTCTTACAGAAAAATCATCTGTAAAGTAATTGTCCGTGTATACGATGAATAAGTCGGAAACTGGTTTAAACCTCCATTGGAATCTGGAATTATGTCCTAGATTTTCATCCTGTGTATTGTACTGAATGAAAGTTGTGAAGAACACCTTGTTGGTTAATGTAAGGTCAATTCTTGGGCCGAGCAGAAGGAGATCTGCATCATTGAATGGATCAGGTAATTGAATGTTGTTGTACTCAAAGTTCACTCCTACTTGAAAGATGGGTTGATATCTGTAGACAAAATTTCCACCCACATTTGATCTGCTGCCATTGTAGAAACTCCCTGAATTTGCAAACAATTCATAAGTAAATGGTTTCCTGTTATCCGAATTGTAGGACATAGAAAAATTGAGCCAATCAAAAGCAGCATCCTCAGGTAATTCCTCGCCTCCAGTTCTCGATGGGTCAAAAGGTCGGGTGAGTGTCACAAAACGCCATTCAAGCTCTACTCTGAATCTGGAAGAATTTAGAAACTGGAATTCATAATCAGTAGAGAAGTTCTTATCAAGGATTTTGCCTTCCGCATTAACCAAATAGCTTGGACCGAATGACGGCCCGTGTCGTTGAACTTTCCCATCTGTGAAGTAGTTGAAATCTACTCTTCCTCCAATAGAACTTATTCCTCTTCTAGGTACAAATCCTACTTCTGCATTGTATCCTTCACCAATTGATCTGGCAAATAATCGAACATTTGTTTTAGTAGTCTGATATCTTAAGAAAGCTCCAAAAGCTGAATTTTCATCCTGCTCTCCTGGGTCCAGCGAGCGGTGGTAGAAAAAATTACCTTCCCAGCGATTACTGACAGTTGCAAGGTTGTAGTCAAGTCCGTAAACGTAATTGTGCTTAGAAAGTGTGATTAAGGTATCTTCCGGACTCAGCTCGTTACCACCTAAATCCTGAAGTCGACCAGTGTTGGCAAATTCAGTAGAATCATATTCAACTAAGCTGTTCCCTAAGTTGGTTCTACCCACAAATACAGCACTGACCCGCGAACGTCTGAAAACCTGTCGCTCAAGCACAGCCACCGAGTAATTCTGTGCCGGAGAAATCTCCTCTGATGTTCTATCCTCATCCGTGATCATATTGAGAACACCGATCCTCCAATTGTTACCAATTTTTCCGCTGACCCTAGCACCACCAATGATCGGAACGTTTCGTTGAGTACTACCCTGACCCTGGATTCCTATTCTTCTTGAAAAGAATGGTCTGACAGATCTAAATCCATTTTGTGCAAACAGGTCTTGGTTTTCTAGAAAAAACTGTCTCCTTTCAGGAAAAGAAATTTCAAATCGTTGAAGGTTAGTCACTTGCTGATCTACCTCTACTTGAGAAAAATCTGGATTGAACGTCAGGTCTAGATTGACTGAATTTGAAAGACCAATTTTTGCATCAAAACCAGTTCCAGAATCTGTTATAGTGGATTCCCCATCTTCATGATTTTTTCCAATGCTTCCAGTCACATAAGGAATCAATGCAATGTTGGTTCCGGCTTTCGGTGGAGGAACGTCCCATCTCATTTTCCCCGAATAAAGCATATCGCTAGCTCTGAACTGCTGCGGAACTTGAATCCAGGATGAGCGCTCATTCCGCTTTTGATTGTTTCTGATAAACTGAAGATTCCATTCAGGAATGCTATTGTAACGGATACTTTTATATGGAATAGCCATTTCAACATACCAGGCTTTTTCTCCCATGGTGACTGCACTGAACCATTTGTTGTCCCAGTCATCTTGTACATCTCCGCCCAGGATCACTAAACCTTCACGTTGAACATTATCTGGAGTGACTTGAAAAGTAAAGCCATTGGATCGGTCGTTGTAAGGGTCAATGTAAAAACTGATGTTGTCGTTCCTTTGCCAGCTGAAATCCCTTTGTAAAGTGTTGGTTATCGGCTTGCCGGGAAGAAGTTCATGACAAATGGCGGCTACATAGATGAATTGATCATCATAAGACACCATGAATTGAGTAGAATCCAATGCTGGCTGGCTATCAGTAGGAAAATTTTGATAGAAGCCACCACCAACTTCTGCGGATTTCCAGGTCTCTTCGTCCAGGACTCCATCAATCGTTATTTCAGAGGTTGCACGTTTTATATGATAGTCCGCTTCCCCAGGTAGATTTTGAGCGAAAATCCAGTTAAAAAGTGTGACAAAAACGATGAAAGAAAGAACCCTTCGAATCATTGCGCAAGATTAGTTATATCGTCTGAATAGTTTCTGATAAAATTCTGAAGCAAATCTGAATTTTGTGGCTTAAATCTTTGCTAGACTCTTGTATTAGAGGTTTATGTAAGTTAGAAGACTAAAGGCGAGTTAGTCTTTCTGTTCGTTCATGGGAATCAAATGTTGATCAACAATTGATCTTAAATAGGACCGATTTGTGTTAATGTCTGGATCTCTGTAGATATATGCAGACAGCTCTGATATGACGCCTGGTTTGTAGCCAAGTCTGAACGCTAGTTTTTCGCAAAATGAAACTTCTTTTTGATGGATCTTACCATCTGCTTTCATTAACCTCACAACGTTCAGCAAGTATTCGAATTTCTCATCCGGCGGTAAATCGTTCAGCTTTGGAATCGGGTTAGGGTCATTGATGATCCTGGCGGCATCATCACTATTCATGCCCAGACCTTCTGCTACATGAATGATTAGACGGTATTCTTCTTCAGCAATCACCTTGTCTGCCTTTGAAAGGTGAACTAGAATGCTAATTTGGTCTTCTGTGGATAACATAGCGGAAAGTTAGGCTAAAAGTAAAAAACGATCATTATCAATCATTCTTACATTGAGAATTAAAAAAAAGTTTCAAAAAAATAATTCAGGCGGTATTGTTTTTTAAAAGTATTTGTTTTTGCTTCGCATTGAAATGATGAATAACAAAACATATTGGTGGTGGATTAGCAGAATACTTTGCTAACAGGTCATCAGTATGTCAAAAGATATAAACGAAACCCGCCTGTTGGCGGGTTTTTTGTTTTTATGTTATGAGTAAAATAAGAATACACACTCGACAAGAAAGCCTTTTGGCGGATACAATAACGCCGGTTGGAGTATACCTGAAACTTCGGGATCGGTTTGCCAATTCTTTCTTGCTAGAGAGTTCAGACTACCACGGTTCCGAGAATAGTTTCTCGTACATATGCTGTTCTCCAATCGCCAGTTTCAAGGTTCAAAATGATGAAGTAGGAATTAAAATGCCTTCAGGTGAAACAAGAAAAGAGTCTGTAACCAATCTGAAAGAACAAATTGTTGACTTTGCTACATCTTTTAAAAGTGAGCAGGAAGAACTAGGATACATTCAGTCTGGCTTGTTCGGGTACTTTAACTATGATGCAGTTCGGCATTTTGAAGCAATTGACTTGAAGGATACATTGGATGAAATTCCTCTTGTTCATTACTCGTTGTTTCAATTCATCATTGCTTTCAATCATTTTAAAAATGAATGTTACGTTATCGAGTCATTTGTTGATGAGCCAAACAACTCCTTGTTTGAAGAAATTATCGGACTCATTCAGCAAAAAAACCTTCCAGGGTATTCGTTTAGTAAGAGCGGAAAAGCTGAATCAGGGATCACAGATGATGACTACATGGAAATGGTGAAGAAAGGAATTCACCACTGTAATATTGGTGATGTTTTTCAGGTGGTGTTATCAAGGAGATTTGAAGTTCTTTATCAAGGAGATGATTTTCAAGTATATCGAACACTGCGTTCCATTAATCCATCTCCATACCTTTTCTATTTTGACTATGGAAGCCACCGAATATTTGGTTCCTCTCCGGAGGCACAAATTGTTTTGAAAAATGGAAAAGCGATTATCTACCCAATCGCAGGAACATTCAAACGAACAGGAAATGATCAAGCAGATGTGTTGTTGGCAGAAGAATTGAAAAAAGATCCAAAAGAAGATTCAGAACACGTAATGCTGGTTGATCTTGCCAGAAACGATCTAAGCCACAGCTGTGAAAATGTTCAGGTCGAGACCTATAAGGAAATCCAATACTATTCGCACGTCATTCACATGGTTTCCAAAGTGAGCGGAGACATCAAAGAAGGTTCCAACTTCATGGATATTGTTGCCAACTCGTTTCCGGCTGGAACTTTATCAGGTGCTCCAAAACTGAGGGCAATGGAAATCATAGATGAAAACGAAAAAGACTCTCGTGGATATTACGGTGGTGCCGTTGGTTTTATGGACTTCAAAGGAAATTTTAATCATGCGATCATGATTCGAAGTTTTTTAAGCAAAAACAACATGCTTCGATTTCAGGCTGGTGCTGGAGTTGTATCGCAATCAAAACCGGAAAGTGAGTTACAAGAAGTGTATAACAAAATTGGAGCCTTACAAAAGGCAATAGAGGAGGCTGAAAAGATATGAGCAAAGTGATTGTTATAGATAACTACGATTCATTTACCTACAACTTGGTTCATATACTGCGCGAGTTGGGATTGAAGGATGACTTAAGGATTGTTCGTAATGATCAATTTGAGTTGGATGAGATCTCGGATTATGATCATATTCTGTTATCTCCAGGTCCAGGGTTGCCAAGCGAAGCAGGTCTTATGCCCGAAGTAATTCAACGGTACGCGCCAACAAAGAACATGTTAGGCGTTTGTCTTGGACATCAGGGAATTGGCGAAGCATTTGGAAGTGAACTGTTCAATTTGCCCCAAGTGTATCATGGAGTTGTCACCCAGGTGGAGGTGATTCAGGAAGATGAAATTTTCAAAGATATTCCTAAAGCGTTTGAAGCTTGTAGGTACCATTCATGGGTAATTGAGAAAGAATCCTTGGGTGAAGACCTTGAAGTGACGAGCGTAGCAGAGAATGGGAACATAATGTCTGTGCGGCATAAGGAATACAGTGTTCGGGGTGTTCAATTTCACCCAGAATCAATTATGACAAAACATGGAGAAAAGATGATCCAAAACTGGCTGAACCTATGAAAGAAGTTCTTAATCGCTTAATTCAAAATCAGACGCTCTCGAAAGAAGAGGCCAAAGAGGTTTTGACCGGGCTGGCCACTGGAGTATTTAACAATAGTCAAGTGGCAGCATTTTTAACCATTTATCTGATGCGTGCGATTCGCGTCGAAGAACTCGAAGGATTCCGAGATGCGATGCTCGAGCTTTGCGTCCAAGTCGACTTGGATGGATATAATGCCATCGATGTTTGTGGAACAGGAGGAGACAGCAAGAATACATTTAATATTTCAACTATTTCTTCATTCATTGTTGCAGGAGCCGGAGTAAATGTGGCGAAGCACGGCAACTACGGAGTTTCCTCAGTAAGCGGCTCATCCAACGTACTCGAATCGCTGGGATGTAAGTTCTCTGGAGCGCCCGATCAGATGAAGCGATCGATGGATACGAGTGGCATTTGTTTTATGCATGCACCACTTTTCCATCCGGCGATGAAAAATGTAGGACCAATTCGAAAAGAACTTGGGGTAAAGACCTTTTTCAACATGTTGGGCCCTATGGTCAATCCTTCATTCCCGCCGAATCAGCTGGTAGGAGTTTTTAACCTTGAATTGGCAAGATTGTACGGTTATTTATATCAGAATACGGATAAAAACTTTTCAATTGTTCATTCACTAGATGGATATGATGAGATTTCTCTAACAAGTGATTTCAAGCTAATTTCTAACAATGAAGAAAAGCTTTTCACACCTGAAGAGTTTGGTTTTGAACTGTTGAATCAGGAGTCTTTGTACGGAGGAGAAACCATCGAAGATTCGGCTAAAATTTTCCTTGATGTTTTGAATAAGAAAGGAACTAAGGCACAGTCAGCAGCTGTTGTGGCGAATGCAGGTCTTGCTATTTCAACAGCGAAACAAATTTCATTTAACAAAGGCATTGAAGAGGCTAAAAATTCATTGGATTCAGGAGACGCAAAAGAAGCGTTCGAAAAATTCATAAAGGTCAACAAATAGAATGGACATACTAGAAAAAATAGTAGCACATAAGCAGAAGGAAATAGCTTCTCAAAAAGAACTTTACCCAGTCAAATTACTAGAGAAAAGCACCTATTTTGAGGGACAACCAGTTTCACTAAGAAAGTACATCCAGCGAGAAGATAAGTCGGGGGTAATCGCCGAAATCAAACGGAAATCTCCATCAAAAGGAGTGATTAATGAACACGTCTCCATTGAAAAAACGTCCATTGGTTACATGCAGGCGGGAGCTTCCGGCTTGTCTATCCTTACCGACAAGGAGTTTTTTGGAGGTTCCGCTGAGGACCTAAAAGAAGCTCGTGCTTTCAATTTTTGTCCAATTCTTCGAAAAGACTTCATTATTGATGAATACCAGGTGATTGAGGCTAAATCCATAGGCGCTGATGTAATCTTATTGATAGCTGCCATTTTGGATAAAGATGAATTGGAGTCTCTTGGATCATTAGCTCAAAGTATGGGAATGGAAGTTCTCCTGGAAGTTCATAATGCAGAAGAATTGGAAAAATCAATAGGAAACCATGCCAATTTGGTAGGAGTTAATAATCGAAATCTTAGAACCTTCGAAACAGACGTTGCGGTTTCAAAATCATTGGCGTCATCAATTCCATCTGATTTTGTTAAGGTATCTGAAAGTGGATTGTCAGACCCGGAAACTGTTAAAGAACTTAAGAATCACGGGTTCGAAGGGTTTTTGATTGGAGAGACTTTCATGAGTCATGGACGTCCCGAAAAAGCTGCAAAAGAATTCATTAAACAATTGCAATGAATAAGCTGAAATTAAAGGTATGCGGAATGCGAGATCCCGAAAACATCAGGGAATTGATAAGGTTGAAGCCCGACTTCATTGGGTTTATCTTTTATCATAAATCACCTCGTTTTGTTGCAGAGCTAGATGAGGATCTTATTGCCAGAATACCTCTTAGCATTAAGAAAGTTGGAGTTTTCGTAAATGAAGACATTGAAACAGTCCTCGAGTTATATGAAAAATATGGGCTTGACTATGTCCAGTTACACGGAGATGAGGATTTGGAGTATTCACAAGAGCTTAAGAAACATGGGGTTGGGATCATTAAGGTTTTCCACGTGTTGGATAGTTTACCCTATTCATTGGTTAGCTACAGTGAATATTCTGATTACTTTCTTTTCGATACCGCCACCCCGGATTATGGTGGTTCCGGCCGTCATTTTGATTGGTCCATTTTGAAGACTTACAACCTTGACACTCCTGTTTTGTTAAGTGGAGGAATTGAAAGCAAAGACATGCGAGAAGTAACCAAATTGGGAATTAAAAATCTTGTGGGTATTGATGTCAACAGTCGTTTTGAAATTTCGCCAGCAATGAAAGACATCAACAGGATCCAAGAACTAAAGAGTAACTTATGAGTAGTTTCAATGTCAGCGATACCGGATACTATGGGAGCTTTGGCGGAGCTTACATTCCTGAAATGTTGTATCCGAATGTAGAGGAATTAAGGGCAAACTATTTGGAAATCATTAATTCAGAAGACTTTCAAGCCGAGTTTAAGGAATTATTGGAAACATATGTAGGTCGTCCAACTCCACTTTATTTCGCCAATCGACTGTCAGAAAAATATGGCGCAAAAATCTATTTGAAGCGTGAAGACCTTTGCCATACCGGAGCACATAAAGTGAACAATACCATCGGGCAAATCTTACTAGCCAAGAAACTGGGAAAAGACAAAATCATCGCGGAAACGGGTGCAGGCCAACATGGTGTAGCTACCGCAACTGTTTGTGCCTTGATGGGAATGGATTGTACTGTTTACATGGGAGAAGTGGACATGGCACGCCAGAAACCGAACGTCGAACGGATGAAGATTTTGGGAGCCGAGGTTAAGGCTGCAACTTCAGGAAGCAAAACGCTCAAGGATGCTACGAATGAAGCCATGCGACATTGGATCAACCACCCAGACGATACGCATTACATCATTGGATCTGTCGTTGGACCTCACCCATATCCTGACATGGTAGCGAGGTTTCAATCGGTAATCAGTCAGGAAATCAAAAATCAGCTATCCAGAGAAGAAGGTCGAAATTCTCCGGATTATGTGATCGCATGCGTCGGTGGAGGAAGTAATGCTGCTGGGGCATTTTATCATTTTTTGGAAAACACAGAAGTTAAATTAGTTGCTGCTGAAGCCGCAGGTCATGGAGTAGCAACAGGGAAATCTGCCGCAACGACATTCATTGGAAAGTCAGGAGTGCTACATGGAAGCAAAACGTTGTTGATGCAAACTGAAGACGGTCAAGTGGTAGAGCCACATAGTATTTCTGCCGGTCTGGATTATCCTGGAATTGGACCAATGCACGCTCATCTTTTTGATTCTAAGCGTGCATCCTTTTATGACATTACAGACGAAGAGGCAATGATCGCTGGTGTGGAACTAAGCAAGTTGGAAGGAATTATTCCTGCGATTGAGTCGGCACATGCTTTTGCTGTGTTGAAAAAAATGGATTTCAATAAACAAGATGTTGTGGTTATTAATTTGTCTGGAAGAGGAGATAAGGATCTTGAGACTTACATCAAATGGGGGAAATATTGATGATTGATTTGATTAAAGGAATTAGTGGATTAACTCGATTGTTCAAAGAATAAATAATTGAATAAATCATAAATCGAATAAATCGTCATTCTTAGAAATGAACAGGATAAACAAAGCTTTTGAAAAAGAGAATTCCATTCTCAATATCTACTTTACGGCGGGGTTTCCGGATCTGAGAGACACAATTAGAATTGCCAGCGCACTTGAAAATAGTGGAGCTGATATGTTGGAGATAGGGATTCCATTTTCAGATCCAGTAGCGGACGGTCCGACAATCCAAAAGAGTTCGAAGCAAGCTTTGGATAATGGAATGACACTGGCACTTTTGTTTGATCAGTTAGTCACTTTGAGAGAAAAAGTGTCAATACCTGTGCTTCTTATGGGATATGTAAACCCTATCCTCCAGTTTGGAATAGAAGAGTTTTGTAAAAAGTGCAAAGAGGTTGGAATCGACGGGACAATCATTCCCGATCTTCCAGTTCAGGAATTTCTGGATACTTACAAGCACCATTTCGAAGAAGCTGGCTTGGAGAACATTTTTCTAATAAGTCCGAACACCTCTGAAGAACGAATCGAGACGATCGACGCTATTTCGAATGGATTTATTTATATGGTTTCATCTGCCAGCACAACTGGAGCTAAGGAGAGTGTTCAAGACGGACAGCTGGAATATTACCAGCGGATTCAGGATATGAATTTGAAAAGCCCCAGACTCATTGGATTTGGGATCTCAAATAGCGAAACATTTAACATAGCATGCGAACATGCTCATGGAGCAATAATCGGAAGTGCATTTATTAATCAATTGGAAAAAGAGCCTTCAGATGAAGGCATTCAGAAATTTGTTCATTCAATAAAGAAGCAATGATCATACAATTAGAAAAAGGGATTAAGGATGAAATGAGGAATTCAGTTGAAGACCAACTGAGTGACTTAAAATACAAAACAACATCAGTCAAAACACAGTATAGTGATTATTTGATCGGAACCGGAAAAAAGGTTTTTGATATCAGAAAAATTGGTCACATTGATGGGATTAAGGATATCCATGTGGTTTCGGATGACTACAAGTTGGTATCAAGAAAGTGGAAGGTGAATCGAACGCAGATCGACCTTGGCGATGATGTGAAGATTGGAGATGGCATTTTTTCAATCATGGCTGGACCATGTAGCATAGAAGGGGAGAAGAACATCGAGGATACGGTTGATTTTCTTAAGAAAAACAATGTAGCCATCATGCGGGGTGGAGTTTATAAACCAAGAAGTTCTCCTTACTCATTTCGAGGACTTGGAATTGATGGCTTGAAATTATGGTATGAGATAGCTAAAGAGAATGGAATCAAGATCGTGACAGAAGTAATGCAAGTTTCTCAAATTGAAGCAATGCATGACTTTGTGGATATGTTCCAGGTTGGAGCTCGAAACACTCAAAACTATAATTTACTTGATGCGCTGGGACAAGTAGATAAACCAGTAATGATAAAGCGTGGTATTTCCGGAACGATAGACGAATTACTTTATAGCGCTGAGTATGTTTTTTCTGGAGGAAATGAGCGACTTCTTCTTTGTGAACGTGGAATCCGAACTTATGAACGTGCATCCAGAAACACTTTCGACATTAATGCGATCCCGATTTTGAGAGAGAAATCTCATTTACCAGTCATCGCGGATCCTTCTCACGGCATAGGAATCAGAGATTATGTGGATTCAATTGCGATGGCATCCACAGTTGCTGGAGCCGATGGCATCATTTTCGAGATCCATGCAAAACCGGAAGAAGCGTATTCGGATGGACAACAAACGCTGGATCTCGGAGAGAGCGAACGATTGATCAAGCGATTAAATCAGTTAAGAGAACTATTAACGAACGCAGAATAAGGAAGAGGAATGAAGCAGATTTACGAACATTATAGTGATGAAGATTTTGAAGTTTGGAAGATTCTGTTTGATCGACAGATTCAACAATTTCCTACGCATGCCAGTAAAGCCTATCTGGAGGGATTGAAAATTGCCAATTTCGAGACCGGTATCATTCCTGATTTTAAGGAGACCAATCAAATCTTAAAAGAAACGACCGGTTGGCAATTGGCTGTTGTTCCGGGGATTGTTCCTGATTATACGTTCTTCGAACTAATGGCCAATAAACGATTTCCTGCAACTACCTGGTTAAGGAAAAAAAGAGAGTTGGACTATCTCGAGGAGCCTGACATGTTTCATGATGTCTTTGCTCATGTTCCATTATTGACGAATCAACATTTTGTGAACTTCCTGGAAGAGTTGAGCAAAATAGGTTTGGATTATGTTGGTAATGATGAAGCCATTCAACTCCTTTCCAGAGTTTACTGGTTCACGGTAGAATTTGGCTTGATTCAGGAAGAACAAGGTCTTCGAATCTATGGAGCAGGAATTCTATCATCGGCAGGGGAGACCAAATTTTCGCTTAGTGAAGAACCGCCTAAGCATGAGTTCAATATAGAGCATATGTTAGACACCGCTTATAGAAAGGATGTTTTCCAAAAAGAATACTTTGTTACAGAATCATACAAGCAATTATATGAGTCCATTCCCGCAATAAAGGAGCTACTGGCTTCTAAATTGGAGCAGCTAGTCTAGCCTGGGAATCAAATTCTGACTCTCACACCAGCATGTAATGTGATTGGAACCGTAATAACTATACCATTGATGATATCTAGTCGAGCCTTGACTGGAATATCAATTTTGTCGTTGATTGGAAAGTATTGATTAGCGGAAAGCATTAATCCAATTTCAGTCCCATCATTGAAGTTTAGCTCGGGTCCAACGTCGAATGCAAAATTCTCTTTTCCAAATCTAAAAATGGGCGTAATCCGGAAAGCTGTTACAGTGTACTCTCGGTTGATGTCTTGGCTTCCAAAGGGAACACGTACACTATACCAATACAAATGATGATACATCGCTTCTACTCCAAATTGAAAGCTGGAAGTATTTAAGAAAAAGTACTGAGCGCTTAGGCCGATGGTAAATTGATCCCAATCGGTGGCTACTGTTCCGCTTATTTCATCTTCCTCGACCAAGGATTCGATATCTATTGCCGTATATCCAGCTCCAATGGTTACATCTAATTGGTTTTGAGAAAAAGAAAATAATACTAGAAACAGACCAGATAGAAAGGTGAGTGTTCTTTTCATGGTTGTATACGTTAGTGGATAATTATCCATCCATTGGGAAATGAATATGATAATTTAATGAAATACTTGTATTAATTTAAGTATAAGATATCTAATTATCAAGTATTGCAGGTTTTTTTTAAACGAATCGATAAAGAAAACTTGTGGATAACCCAGTGCATAACTAAGGTATAATCAGGTTCAAAACTTGTTGATAACTAGGGAGTTACAAAATTTGGAATTGTAAAGTTAGGGTCTACCTTAGTATCACCAAACGAGGGATAGAAAGCCGAAACGCAAGTTTCCGATCACTCAAAGGGAAGTTAATCTTAACCTCGGTTCTGATTGACGAAATTTGAGAGTTCGAGATGAACACCGAGTGGATGGGCAACCTGAAGCCACGGATTCTGAAGGAGTTCAAACAGTAATTTGGAGTTTTGTAGATGCTACGGCAGCTACAAAATTAAAGGGGTGAAATTCAGCAATGGATTTTCACCCTTTTTGTTTTCTACCCTCTTAATCATTTAACTCCCAACAACATTTCTTTCATTGAAGCTCATCATCCAATACTCGTGGATTTTTCTTGAGAATGTTAAAAACTTGTGGATAACCAGGTGTATAAGTAGGGTATAACTACGTGTAAAACTTGTTGATAATTAAGTAGTTATAAAATTTGGAGATGTAAAATTAGAACTTACATTAGTAATACCAAACGAGGGATAGGAAACCGAAACGCGAGTTTCCAGCCTTTCGAAGGGAAGCTAGCTAAGCCACGGTTTGGTTAGCGTAGTTTGAAAGGTTGAGAGGAAGACCGAGTGGAAGGGCAACCTGAAGCAACGGATCTGAAGGCACACCGAACAGTAATTTGGAGTTTTGCAGGAGCTACGGCACCTGCAGAATTGAAAGGGTGATATTCAGCAATGAATTCTCACCCTTTTTGCTTTTTAAGCCCTTCTTAGTTCTATTTCTATAGAACATTACAAAAAGCTTATCTTTAAGGAACCCAACCGCCTATTTATGAAAAAATATGATGTTTGCGTCATTGGTGGAGGTCCAGCTGGATATGCATCCGCTATGCGTGCGCTCGATTTTGGAAAATCTGTAGTCCTTATTGAAAAAGACAAACTCGGAGGTGCCGGTATTCATCAAGGTGCCTTATGGAGTAAAACGTGGTGGGAGATATCACGTGAATCACGAATGTTATATCTCCATGGTCAAGCGCTAAACCTCGAATCGAATGGCTTCAATTATAAGAATGTTCGAGATGAAGTAATGTCAGCAGTTGATGAACGCTACAATTTGCTTGCTAGTCATATGGATAGGATAAATGCTGGAATGGGGCGTGATCTTTTTGAATTTATTCAAGGCAAAGGCAAAGTAGTAGGTAAAAACGAGGTTGAAGTGACTACCTCGGATGGGACAGATAAAATCGAAGCAGATTACATCATTCTTGCGACCGGAAGTGTTCCGAGGAAATTATCTCATCTTCCAATTGATGAAAAAATAGTTTTTACTAGCGACGGATTGGATAACCTAGAGGATTTCCCCAAATCCATTGTGATTGTTGGTGCCGGGGTGATTGGGTGTGAGTTTGCTACCATCTTTTCAAATTTCGGACAAACGAAGGTTCATCTTATCGATAAAGGAGATCGAATTCTACCAATTGAGGATGAAGATGTGGTGAAGATAATTGAGCGAAACCTGGAGGAAAAAGGTGTATTGATTCATCGGAATTCTAAGCTGGTTGACATGTCAATAGAAGATGGAGAGGTCGTCTATAACCTCGAATATACCGATGGGAAAAAAGAAACATTTAAAGTAGAGAAGGCGCTTGTCTCGGTTGGCCGAGTTCCACAGTACGAAGATCTAATGGCAGATGACTTGGGTGTTGAAATTGACGATCGAGGAATCAAAGATGATTTGACCCAAACCAGTGTTTCCAACATTTATGCGGTAGGGGATATTACTGCTGATATTTCATTGGTCAATGTAGGAGAATTGGAAGGACGTTATGCTATCGAGCGAATATTTGGAAAGCCTGAACAGCCGTTGATTTACAAGAACATTTCAACGATTATGTTTTTGGATCCAGAAGTGGCCGGCGTGGGAATGAACGAGATCCAGGCAAAACAAGCAGGACTTGATTACAAAGTTGTGAGTCTTGACTATGGCTGTATTCCAAGAGCAACGGCGATGAGAAACACTCAGGGCTTCATCAAGATTCTGGTTACGAACGATGAGAAATTGAGAATTCTCGGAATGCGTGTTGTTGGTGAACATGCGTCAAGTGCCATCCAAGCCGTAGCACTTCTCATATCACAAGATAAAAGTATTATTGAGTTAGCCGAATTGATTCATCCACATCCATCTATCATTGAAGGGATTCAGGAATGCGGACGCGTGTTTATGGGCAAGTCGCTCTTAAAACCTACTGTACTACGGGAGATCATTCAATGCCAGGTATATGTAGAGGGAACTTATCATGATTTAGTTGTTTGACAAACGAGTTACATTTCCCTAATAACATCAGCAACTCTCTTCATCTCATCCGAGGTATTAAAATAGTGCGGTGATAGTCGTATAGCCCATTCAATGCCTTTCTTAGCAAAATCAATTCGAGCGCTGCTTACATCCGTGACAGAATAAAATACGTTGTTTTGAGATAGATGATTCTCTGTTTCGATAAGAGATTTTCCGTCCTTAGTGAAAGTGACCAAACTGCAAGTGGTAGATCCTTTGTCATAAACATTGACTCCAGGTATTGAGGCCATCAGGTCTCTTAACTCTGAAACAATTTGTTGATTATAATTATCAATCGCTTCTATACCAACAGTGTTTGCATATTTGATTGCCTCTTTCAATCCAATGATTAGTGCATAGGGTGATTCCCATGTCTCGAATCGCTTTGCATCACTTCGTACCTTATAACTATCCTTGGCAGTCCAGTCCGCGCCACGCATGTCAATGAATAGAGGAGCGTAATCGGATTGAAACGCTTTATCTGAAACAAAAAGAAATCCTGTGCCTCTAGGACCTCTCAGATACTTTCTGCCTGTGGTGCTTAGAAAATCACACTTAATCTTTTTAACATTAACCGGAATTTGTCCAACGGACTGACAGGCATCAACGAGGTACAATCGGTCATACTTTTCACAGATTTGACCAACGGCTTCAACATCCTGAACCAAACCCGAATTGGTTGGGATGTGTGTGATGGCCACTAGTCTTGGATTGTTCTCGCGAATCAATTTATCGAAATGATCCAAATCTAGATCTCCATTTTCAAGATTGTTTCCTCTTATGATTTCAATTCCATATCTCTTTTGAAGCGACAAGAAATTGATTTGATTGGAAATGTAATCGTCGTTGGAAGTGATGATCTTGTCTCCGGGTTTGAAATCAATGGATGAGAGTGCTTTTCCATAGGCATCGGTCGCATCGTGTGTAAAGGCAATGTTGCGTGGTTCGCAGTTAATTAATCTTGCCGCCTCATCATAGAGCTCATCAATTTCATCATTTCTAGTGTCCTTCACTTTGTATCCACCCAACTGCTGCTCAGCTTCAAGATATTCCTCCACTTTATCCACGACCACCGTTGACATGAGGGATGACCCTGCACTGTTTAAGAATAATTTATCGCTGCAATACGGTGTATCTTTTCTGATTTTATCAATGTCAAAGCTCATGGCTTGAATATAGAACAAAGAAGTTTTATCCTAAAATTTCCCGCATGCTCGCCAGGTGATGGTCATCGTGCTCCGCTGTGAAAAATGCTACATCAATGGGTCTCATTTGAATTTGCAATCGAGGATGCAACGAACTGGACAACTGAGTATCATCATCCATTGATTCGAGCAGATCAATAAATCCTTTGCGTTTGATTGAAAATGCGTCGATTAATGCGGAAGTTGTCATTTCATTGTGATTCGCTTCTTCTGTCTTCTTATTCGACATATCAGCCGCCGATAGTTCAGGTTTTCGAGCGATCATTTCTTTCAACCTGGAAATATGTAAATCTTCCAGATCTACCAAGTGACCAATTTCTTCCTTTACACTCCATTTTTCCTCACGACGAACTGACATTTCCGCTTCAGACAATCCCCTTGTGAGATTGAGCATTCTCAACTCTGTACCCTTTAAGCGTTCCAAAATGGAGGGTAGAATTCCTTCTGGAAAATCAAAATTGAAAGTTCGTTCTACCCATTTGGTTCGCTCCATTTAATCTGTGTATTCGACTTGTTTCAAATATTTGTCAAGAAAAACTTTGATTTGACCATATCCCTCTATCTCATTTTCTTTCTTTCTAAACCCATGTCCTTCATCATCGAAAATGATGTATTCAACGGGGACACCGTTTGCTTTCACACCTTCTACAATCTCATCAGATTCAACCTGGAGAACTCGTATGTCATTTGCTCCTTGTAACACAATCAAAGGTTTGGTTACATTTTGTGCGTGAAACAGTGGAGATATATTATAAAGTCTAACGGAATCTTCTGAAAACGGATCTCCGAGCTCATCGTAAAGTGCCTTTCTAAAGCTTTCCCAGTGAGGTGGAATAGATTTCAAGGTTCTCAACCAGTTGGTAACTCCAAAAATGTTTACGCCCACGTCGAACGCTTCAGGTTCGAATGCGAGTGCGGCCATCGTCATATAACCGCCATAAGATCCGCCCAGAATACCAACTTTATCCATATCAATCACCCCTGTGGACTCAAGGAAGTCTTTGCCAGCAATACAATCTTTCAGATCCTTATCACCATGGTTTTTGTCGTCCAAGTGGAAAAAGGTTTTTCCGTATCCGCTGCTCCCTCTGTTGTTTACCGCCAATACAGCGTATCCATGATTAACGAGATATTGATTTAGCTCTGAATAGTTGAGCCTTGATTGACCACCTGGGCCTCCATGAACTCTCACTAATGCTGGCACTTTGTTATTCTCAGAAGCTTGCTTTGGTTGATAGTAGATGGCAGGGATTTCTAGTCCATCGAATGATTTGAATCGAACGACTTGACCTTCTACTAAATCCGCCGGATCCATATCAGGATTAAGCGTATTTGTCAATTGCTTCAAATCACCTGTCTCAAAATTATAGAGGTACATATTGTTTGGAGACGAAGAAGTACTGACAGTTAATCGTGCCAATTTCTCACTTTTAGAAATACCCACAGAAGAAATACTTCCACCTGGAATTTCTGGCAACTGAACTTCTCCACCATTTTCAAGATCAAAAATTTTCACATTCGTTTTTGCATCTTGATTGATTCCAACTACTCGATATTTTTCATTTCTCGAAGGATATGAATACCAAACATCCCAACTATCCTCATACACTTTTTCCACTTCACCTGTTTCGATATTGAGTTTTGCTAAATACACAAACTCCGCATCTTGATCAGTGGTATAGTATAGTTCAGAATTGTCCAAACTGAAAAACTGTGGACTGTATTGAACATCTCCTTCATGAACGCTGATATCCTTTTTTTCTCCAGTCTCTTTATCATACAGGTACATTTTTGAATCTGCGCTAGTGAGCGTCTGTGTGAGAGCAAAAAACCGCTTGTTTGGAGAAATAGCACTCACATTCATTCCATCATTGTTTTGATAGAGCATCTCACTGATTGGATTTTCGTCATCCATTGTCTCGATTGCTAATTCATAAATGTCCATAAAACGAGGATCTCGCTTATTTGACATCAAGAACATGCTTTTATCATCTCTGCTCCAACCCCAAAAGCCGTTCCGGATGCTATCACCAGGAGTAAGGTCTTTGGCTACTCCATCGGTGGACATCATATACACTTTGAAGTTTTCATTCCCACCTTCATCAAAGCTGAAAACGAATCGGTCGTCATTCGGAAAATAGCTTTGTGCCAAATAAGATTCTTCTGTGGAATTCGTCAGCATAGTGGTTTCACCACTTTCGACATTAATCTCGTAAGCGTTGTAAATACCCGATTCGTTGCTGCTTATCAGTAACTTAGATTCATCTGGTGAAAAGCTTCCACCGCCAAGTTTAACGTTTTCATAAAACTGTTCGATGGTGTATTTATTGACTTCTCTAACTTCTGAAGTAGGAGTACATCCAATAAATACTAATAGTGGCAATATAAATTTCAAGATTTTCATTGAAAGGTTTTGTTAATTTCTAGTGTCAATTTACCGATTTCAATGGTGTCCTGAAAATAGCAAATCAACTATTCTAATTATGTGCAAACTTTTAATCTACTTTCTGTTATATGGATACAACGACTGTATATCTACATTTTGGTAGTCCAAAGCATTGAGTCGTGTCGTACCAAACCAAGGACCAGGCGCGTCCACGACCATAATGGTTTTTGCATACCCGGTCTCGTCAAAGCCACGTCTGAAATGTACTCTTGAGTTCACCACGAAGATTTCATAATCATCTGCGTTGATCGTGTCAAATGTTAGCTGTGATGGGTAAATGATCTGTTCATATGCGGGTACAACAATTACCAGGTTATTTCCAGGAAGCTCAACAGCAGCTATATTATCATATCCCCAACGAGGACCAAAATATTTGATCGTTCCTTTCAGTCTAATTGGTGTTCCGGCTTGCGGTCCTGTAAATCCACCTACTTCGAAATCAAATGAATCGCCAACTTGAGCATTGGTTTTTGCAAGTGAGTCCAGGACTTTTTCGTCTCTTAGTGCGCTGTAGATAATGTTTTCCAAATTTTTTGACATAAGTGCTTTCAAAATCCAGGTTGCATCACCCGGCCTGTCTGAGTAGTTACCCAACACGACTGGAACTTCACCTTTTCTAACTGCTTCAACAGTTCTATTGGCAGCAACATCTGGCATTGGATAATCTCGATCTACAAATTCTTTTCGGGTACGCCACGCAAATTCATTCACGTCATCAGCGATGCTGTCAGCTAATTTTTGATCTCCATTGGTCATGACTTGAATAGTTGTTCCGACATCCGGAACATCAGACCATGGAAACCCAAAGAATACATTGACAAATACATCCGGGTGTCGAGATTCCCATCTTCTAGCTCTTTCCATTAAATCCATTGATGGGGACTGACCCGTCCATTGAGCAACGGTAGCAGATATGATCCCTGGCTTTCGTGTGGCTTTAGCTGGTTTGTAGGTTCCCAGCATCATATTTCTCATGTAATGAGCTGCTCGTTCACCTTGGAGATAGGCGTCATAGTGCGGGTATCGTTTTGTCGTGAAAGCTCCATCCGCCCACTGGAGAAATTCCTCGTCTTCATTTCCATGTAGATCAAAAGTTGCGACAATTGGTACGTCAGGTCCAACAACTTCTCTAATTCGCTTCGCGATTTCTGCTTCCGGACGCGGAATGTTTCTTGTAGCCATAGCTCCATGCAATGCTAAATACACACCATCCAGTGGCATGTTCGCATTAATATCCTCTAAGATCATTCCCATGAAGTGATCGAAGCTTTCTTCACTATTCCAACTTCTGGAAGAACCTCCAAATACACCGCCTGGAGATCTTACTCCGATAAGGGAAATGTCGCCATAATCCCTTGCTCTTTTGACAAATCCTCCAATGTATCCGCCTGAATTGAGAAGGTCTTCACCCCCGGCGAGACCCCGCCAATCTTCCGTTTGTGTATCACCACCTGGACAGAAGGTGCAGGTCTCATGCATGTATCGAACGACTGCAACCTTAAAATCTGATTTTTGAGCTGCGGGTTGACAGGAAACCAGGCAGATTGCTAGAATTATAAAAGAAACTATTGAATGGTTTTTTAGAGATGAAGTGCTCATTAGCTGATAGACTCGGTTTGGTTAATCCGATCAATTTAAGCATTATTCATATTTTTTGGCATCTAAAAGTGTTGGGTGGATTTTTCAAGGTTTTAATGAACAGAATAGACATTTCGGAAATGATCTTAGTTCTGCATCATGATTCTAAATCCTACGCAAAAGAGTAGGAGTTTTAGATGAATCATTCCATTCTCAAGTTGTTTGCCGGATTTACGTTGGAAATCTTTTTCACCATCCAAAGGATAGGTAAACCCCCGAGAGCGAACATGAATAAAATGCTGAGTAGTATCTCCATCCATCCGACACCTACATTGTATTTATTGATCATATTGACGAACGCTTTGTCGTAAAAGATGTAGGCAATAGGAGTAGCAATAAGCGTTGCGATCACCAATAGTCTGAAGAAACTCCAACCCAAAACTTTGTAAAGATCCATCAAAGAAGCTCCCATGATTTTTCTAACAGCTACTTCTTTCACTCGATTTTCGGTAAAATAGACCACCATTCCCAACAAACCGATGCAGGATATGGTAATAGATAATGCTCCCAGAAAGCTGAATATCTTTAAGATTCCTAATGTTGATTCATAGGATTCTTCAATGCGATGGTCAAGAAAGAAAGATTCAAATGTGAGGTCTTGGTCTATGGTTTCCCATTTCTTTTCTAATTGGTCTATTGTTCTAATGATATCTTCTCCATTGACTTTAAGCAATGCATATCTGGCTTCTTCTGTTGATTGTCTGAGAATTAGCGGAGAAATGTCCATGTTGAGCTGCATGAAGTTGAAATTTTCAATAACGCCAACGATTGTGCCTTTTTGCTGTCCGGCAATCTCGAAACTTAATGAGTCACCTTCAGAATTGATGATACGATTTATTCGCATGAATTCCTCATTCACTAGAAAACGCTCATTGGTTTTCTGGTTGGTACTTTCAAAATTTTCTCCCCACTTGATTTTGAAACCCAAGGAGGGGATGAAGTTTTCATCGATGAAGATTTGGTAGGCTAGAAGAGAATCCTCCAGGTTATCCGTTTGCTTCACTGTTGTCCAGTTTAATCCCGCTTCAAGCCCTGGCATGTTTGATGAGAGGCTAATACTATTAACTCCTGAGGTTGCACTAAACTCATTATATAGTAATTGTTCATCTATTCCTTTTAGCGGAACCGCGAGAACGTTGTTTTTATCAAATCCCAGGTTGTAGCTGAGCATGTCTTTGTGCTGCTTGATGATTACGCCAATGCCGATGATGAATACCAGGGAAATGACAAATTGTACAACCATCAATGATTTCCTGACCACTGATATACTTACAGATTTTGTGGAAATTTCTGTCTTAAGTGACTGTAAGGGTTCAATTTTAGAAAAATATAACGCCGGAAAAACACCTGCACCCAATCCGGTTAATAAACCGAAAACAATGAACCATCCAATCATTCTAGGGGTCAGTGATAAGTCTAACATTTCTGATCCAGCGACCATATTGGAAAACTCTGCTCTTATCATAGTGAATATGAAAATTGTTCCGATAAGGGCAATACTGGTCAGGATTACAGCTTCTACAATAAACTGATAAGCGATTTGCTTTCTACTGCTTCCGACCACTTTTCTAATCCCAATTTCCTTGGCTCGCTTAAGGGCTCTGGCAATCATGAGGTTCGTATAATTAAAACACGCTGGAATTAAGATCAAGAATCCCATGAAGAAAAGTAGAATGGTCATCAACCAGTCGAAGGGAGTGTTATCGTTATTCAAGTTTCGCCCTGGACTGATCTTAGTGAATGCTTGCAAATCGTATGTTATTGTTCTGTCATCATAAAACTCATTGGTTTTTGCAGACAAGTCATTCAATGCAGCACCAAAATCTGTTGGTGATTTATCCTCTTCAAAGTGAAGGTAGACATAGTCTCGCCAGTATATTTGCCATTTTTCGGTCACACTTATGCTCCTTCTTTGCTCCAATGAACTGTAGGAGGCAAGTGCGTCAAACTTTAAGTGAGTTTGCCTTGGATGTTCTTCAAGAACTCCGGTGATTTTAAAATCACCCATTTCTTTTGAGTTAAGAATCAAACCCACAGGATTTTTGTCGGGAAAGAACTTTATGGCCATTTCTGAGGAAAGAATGATGCTATTTGGTTCGCTAAGGGCAGTATTCTTATCTCCGCTTTTTAAATCAAAGGAGAACATATTGAAGTAATCAGGATCGGTATAGACTCCAGAAAGCTCTATTTCATTGTCTTGATGAATGATAATAGGATCAAATCCATAGTTAATTCTCGTAAGGTTTTGTATCCCTGGATAATCATTATTGAATGCATCATAAATGCTCTGGGAGGTAGTGGCGTAAGTTCTATTTTCCTCCTGGTCTCTTACATTTGTCACCACACGGTGAATGTCATCCTTGTTTTCTTGAAAATCATCGAATTGAACAACTTGATTGAGCACGGCGAGAATTAACAAACTAACAGACATCCCCATCGCTAGTCCACCAATGTTGATGAGTGTAAACAGTTTTTGCTTAGCGAAATTTCGTAACGCGATTTTGAAATAGTTCTTGAACATAGAAATTGAGTTTTTGGGATAATAATAATTTGAGTACGAAGCGGACCTTTTTCGCTTCTTTAAGGCATAGGAAAAGGAGAGTGATAAAACTTGTCGGAAGTAAATGAATTGAGCTTTTGATTTCCCTTTCTCATCAACGTTGATTTGAAAATATTCATCAATATCACCAAGCAAATCGTCTGTATCTGCTCGTTGCGACCACCATTTGAAAAAACTTCGTGCTAGTCTTGGAGATTCTATTTTTCGCTCGCTTTTCATTTTAAAGTAAGTTCCACCTTGGCGTTTGCCCAGAGTTGGTCTCTTAGCGATTTCATATCGTTGAGTCCGGTAATGGCACTACTTGTTAATTCAAAGTATCGTTTTCTTCTACCACCTCGCTCTTTTGTCGGTTCACCTTGGTAGGAGGTAATGAATCCTTTTTCTTCGAGACGGGTCAGTGTGGAATGTATTGCCCCAATGCTTAAGTTTCGTTTTGCCCGTTCGTTGATATCACGTAAAATGGCAAGCCCGTAAGCATCTTCTCCAAGGTTCGCAATCGTCAGCAGGACGAGTTCTTCAAATTCACCTAAATAGCCTTTCATATATGTTTCTATTTTTGAGAATAAATGTAAGTACGTCAGTTCGGATTAATATGTTTCTATTTTTGAGAATAAATATGAAAAACAGTAGGAAAAGAGGAGAGGAGAGGAGAGTGATAAACTCAGTTAGTTAGCATCTTGCATTCGGATCCATTCTTTGACAACCGCCTCTAGTGCTTCTTTTTTGCTTTCTATATCATCGAGATCATAAAACTTAGCGGTTCTTGCCTCTTTGCCATCACCTTCGAGTAGACCGTTCTCATCCTTGATGTTGGCTCCTTTATGAAACATTAAACTCACATGTTTTTTGGCATTCATGAAATAGGAGGCAATGTTTCCTTTATACATGAAAGTAGGACTGCTCCACTTAATCGTTTCTTCTACCTTATCATCTGTGGCCATGATGATTTCCCTAACTCGTTGAATTTCTGCAGTAAGTGGATGGTTCTTGTTCTTGAGATATTCGTCGACTTCAGGATTGAGTTTCATGGCTAAACCTTATTAATGATCGGGAAAGTACTTTTCTATCACTTCGTGAAGCATCTCAACGGTCAAAGGCTTGTTCATAAAATCATTGATCTCAGACATTCCCTTAGCTCGTTCTTCATCCTCTGGATGGAGTGATGTGGTCAACATAACAACCACAAATTTTCCTTGTTGAGCTTTTTCAAGCTGTTTGTATTCTTCGAGAAACTCCCAACCATTCATTCCCGGCATGTTTATGTCCAGAAAAATCAGATCTGGTTGAGGGTATTCTCCATTCATTTTCTTCTGACGGAGGTATTCAAGGGCTGAACTACCACTTTGGCGTGCGATTACTTTGTTAGTAATCTCCGCTTGGTTGATGATAATCTCATGAAGAAAATTTGTCGATTCGTCATCATCGATTAGTAAGACGCAATTCAGTTTGTTCTTCATTGGTGTTAATTTGGGATCGTAAAATAAAACGTTGTTCCCTCATTTGGTTTAGATTCTGCCCAAATTTTTCCACCATGAAGCTCCACTATTTTTCTGCAATGCGACAGTCCGATCCCGGTTCCATCATAATCCTTTCGGCTGTGTAGTCTCTGAAAAATGTGAAAGATTTTTTTGCTGTGTTTGTTTTCAAAACCTATTCCATTGTCGCTAGAAGCAAACTTCCAATTAGTTTTTTGCTTTTTGCAAGAGATTTTAATTCTCGGAGACACGTCTTGTTTTCTGAATTTAATTGAATTGTTAATCAGGTTTTGAAAGACCAGTCGGATGTCTGTTGGATTTCCAAGAATGTTGGGTAGATCACCTACTTCGAGTGTAGTTCCAGTTTCTTCAATGATAGTTGATAAATCGTACTTTATATCAACCAAAAGTTGATTGCAATTGACTGTAGCGAGTCTTATTTCTCTGCCAATTCTGGAATAATCAAGCAGTCCTTTAATGAGGGAGCTCATACGATCTGAAGCCTCAATGATGAATTTCAGACTCTTATCAGCAGTCTCATCGAATTTTCCGGAATAGTTGGTATCAAGTAGTTTGGCAAAATTTGAAATGGTGCGAACAGGCTCTTGTAAATCATGAGAGGCGATATAAGCAAATTGTTCCATTTCACGGTTTTTAGCTGTGAGTTGAGAATTCAATTTTTCGAGCTGCTCGTTTTTCTTCAGCTTACTCACTTGCAACTGGAAATCTTCGTGCATATGGAGAAGCCCGCCAAGAATAAGCTGAAGATCTTCATTTTTTTCTTCCAAAATGCTTTTCTCTGTAATGCTGCACTTACCCGAGGTGATTTCGAGTATATGATTCAGGATCTCATTGGTAATATTTCTATCCTTGGTGTTTTTCAATTGCTTTCTCTGCTTCGGCTAATTTTTTGTGAATAGAAAACGATGGTAATCCGGTTTTTTTCATGACAAAGGTGGCTGCCATGTTAAGTAGAAGATTTTTTTCTGTGAAAATGGAAACGTGAATTACTGTAGATTTTATAATAGCGAACTTTTGATGAATATGCTGTCGGATTTCTGCGTTAGGCCTTGATGCCTTTGTTAAATCAACGATTAAAAAGAACTTTCCAAATTCCCGACTCAATTTGGAAATCCTTTGAAAATTGTGGTCAAGTTGTTCTTTGGTTGTAGAGTATGGCTCTTCGTAATAGATGATCTTTTTTTCTCTGTTGTATATCCAAACAATTTCTTCTGTAGTTTCAGTTGTTTTTTTCATACAAATTCTTAGATCATGACAAATCTAGCAAAGAAGAGCCTTATCAATTTCTCAACCAGTTTTTCAAATCATTTAGAAATAAAAAATGCCAATGAATTCTCATTGGCATTTCTCATAGGTTGAGAGGTTTTCACTTCTCTCTAAGAATTACATCTCCGTGGTAAGTACTAAACAAATATTCTGCTCCACCAGAACCAATATCTCCTCTTAACCAGCCACCTACTTCTATTTTTGTTCCTGATCCTCCTGATTTCACAACTGCAGACTCTACTTTAAGGTCAATATCAAAATCCGTGTAGATCTCACCTTTTGTCGTTTTTATCTTCGTAGATCCATCGATCCCTGCTGGGAAAGAGACATCAATATCTCCATGATAGGTACTGAAAGCCATTGGTGTTCCTTTTGTAACTGATGTGAAAGAAACTTTGATTTCACCGTGATGTGTATCTACAATCGCAGATCCACCAATGTTCCTCAGAACGATATCTTCGTGATGTCCGTCAGCTACTATTTCTCCATTTACATCTGAAACTTCAATATATCCATCATGGTGAGTGTTCAGTTGCAGCGAGAAATCTGTCGGGACTTTTACCTCAAAGTTGATGTGCTTGTTGTTCACTCCCTGGATTCTTACTTCGTTGTTTTGTTCTACAATTTCAAATTGAGTAGCGGTGTTAGGAATCCTTCTAAGTGACGATCTTGAGGAATAACCATCTTCGTCATCGTCATCCCCGGGAAGAACTGTTACAATTACATCTTTACCAGAATAACCCTCGACCTTGATAGCTCCTCTATGTAGCTTGGCGTACAGTTTCCCTGGTTGACCAGGATTGCTGAGTGGTAGCGTGTATTCTTGTTTGCTGGAACTTTGTGCGGTTCCTTCAAATTGCATCAGCATTAGGAGTGCAATTAGTAGTGTATATAGTTTTTGTATTTTCATTATCCTAAAATTGAATGTTTTCATTAATTATTCCTTTAACAGATAGATATCTCCATGCCAGGTTTTGAAATCTTGTTCAGGTCCTCCTGAACCAATTTTTACAGCTGTTCGGTTGCTCATCTTATATCTTGTTCCGTTTTTAAGGTTAGTTTTCACCACTGGGACTGTTTCGGGACTCCAATCAAAGTCTGTAAAAAAAGATCCATGGTGGCTTTGAAAATAGGCTACACTGGAAAGTCCTTCTTGATATTTGATCTTAATATCTCCGTGATGTGTTTTATAAGAGCAATCATCAGAAGGGTTTTTTGTGAAACTTGCGTTGATATCTCCATGATGTGTTCGAAGCATTACAACTCCCCCCAGGTTTTTAGCGGTCAGGTCATCATGATGATTTCTGGCGTACAGGTCTCCGTCGAAATTTTCAATTTCCAAATCTTCTCTGTGTGTTGCAACGAATAGATCCAATGACTTTGGAATTTCTAATTCAATGGTAAATTCAAAATCTACCTCGCGCCTGTTATCATCCCAGTCTGGGTCACAGCAACTGTTGTAATAGCCAATGCCTTTTTCATTGATTCGAAAAGTGTGCTCATCAGATTGGATGAAGAAGTAGATATTATTTTCTTCTCGAACGGAATCCATCTGAATGTCCTTTTTTGCTTCCTCCAATCGGTTTGAAGAGGAGGTGGTTAGTTTTCGAGTAACTTTCATTTTAGCAATCTGACCTGCGATACCCGTGACTTTCACATATCCGTCTCTATTGTAAAGATGGAAGGCTTCCAGTCCTTTGGTATCAATGGTGTACTCCTGCTTATCGGTATGTGATTGTCCAACCGAAACAAAAAAAAGGAGTAGAAATGTGGTTGTGACTATTAGTTTCATTTTGAGTTTATTTTCTTTTTACAAACTTTCTAGTGTTTCTCTAAGCTGCATTTTCACTTCCGGATGCAACTGATTCGTTTTAATTAGCTCGCGTAATTCTTCAATAGCTCCTTCTTCCTGCAATCGGATGACTACTTCTGCCAACGTCATTTGAACTATAGGAGAATCTTGATAAACAAGTGCTTTAATAAGCTTAGATCGTGCAGCCGGCTGATCAGCAAAATGAAGAATGGCTTCAATGGAGCTTAATCTTACATTGATATTCGGATCATTAATGATTGCCTGATACAATGCTTCAAATACATGATCTTCAGGACTGTCAATACTTTTAATGGACTGGACGGCAGCTAGCCGTTCTGTAGTCGAGGCAGAAACCATTGAAGTCAAAATAGAGGTGTTGGAACCATTATCTCCATTGCTATCACCTGGGGTATAATTTGCGCTTAAAACGCCAATGAATATTCCAATAACTAGAACTGCTGCAAATTTTAAGATCGAAGAAAATTCGAATGATCGGGCGCTCGAAATAGGAACTACTTTTTCCTGGTTCTCTTTTTCGAAATCACCGAGCATTTTGTAGAATCGATCCCGGCGATCTGAGCTTTCCTTGGGTAATTTCAGATCGTCAAGTTTCTGCCAGGTGTCAAAAATCTCTCTAAGTGTCTTTTCACAATCCGGATGCTTTAGACACAGAATCTCAAGATCTTCGGCACTTGCATTGCCTTGATTCAACTTAAGTGTGAGTTCATCACTAGCATCTTTGCATTCGTTGCTTAAAAAATCATCTATCTCTTTCATCGTTCATTCTAGTTCTGTACCTTCCATAATACTTCTTAATTCCATCAAACCACGCCTGACACGTGCCTTAATTGCATTTTCTGAAACATCAGCCATGGCTGCTATTTCCTGATATTTGAGCCCCTGGAATTTACTGAGTACAATAGCTTCTCTTTTTTCCGGATCAATTTTCTTCATTGCCTTTTTCAAAAGTGCTTCTTGCTCGGTCGATTCAATGTGCTCCTCCATATTCATATCTTCAGATTCTTTTTCACTCACTTCTGATAATTCATCCGAGTATAGCATTGGGTCTTTTTTTCGATACTGATCCTTGTAAATGTTCCTTGCGATTGCATACATCCAATACACGAATTTTCCATCATTCTTGTAAGTATGTCTGTATTTCAATAAGCGGTAAAACACATTTTGAATCAGATCTTCACTTTGAGCTGCATTGTTCGTCATCCGATAGAAGTATCCAAAAAGTGCTCCATGATGACGATCAAATAGCTCACCCATTTTGCTAAAGTCCCCGTCCTGGACTTTTTTCATCAAATAATTATCTTCTAAGCTTTCCAATGGTTTTTGCTATTCAAAGGACAAACTTCAATAGTTCGGAATAGTTGCTGGGTGAAAAGAAATTTTTTTGTGCGTTTCAGCTAAAGATGAATCTTGACGAACTTAAATACTGATACAACCGTCCAGACGAGGTTAACAGCAACAAAGGGGTAGGCCTGGTTTTCATATGCATTGTAAAGTAGCAGTGCCGATCCGGCAATATTCATGAGCAGGTAACTCATGGATTCTGTGGTTATTTTGTGATACAAGTTGAGCGCAAATGCCAATAAAAGGAAAAATGCCCCCAGCCAGCCTATTAATTCAAGAATACTCATTTGTTATCAGCTTTTTAGTTGAAATCTGTAATCACTTTTATACCAGTAGATGAAGATTGATTCATAGATGGCAATTCCCGGGCTGCATCTTCGAGTGAAATGGTATCCGAGATTAATTTCTCAGGATGAAGTTTTCCTAATTGTATTAAATCAATCATCTCGTCATATCTGTAAGCTTGCATTCCGTGGCTACCTAACAATTCCAGCTCTCGCGCAATGATTTTGTCAACTGGAATTTTTGATGAATTATGTGCAGGTGGCATCAAGCCAATTTGGATATGCTTTCCTCGTTTTCGCAGACTGTTCATTGAGTTCAACAAGATTTCTGGATTTCCCAAAGCATCAATGGATAGGTGTACACCGCCCTTCGTAATTTCGTTGATCATTTCAGAAACACTTGTGGAATCACTTACATTGACCACTTCCAATGCTCCTAACTTTTTAGCAAGTTCCAGAGCCTCTTGATTGATATCTACTGCCAAGACTTTTGCGCCATAAGCTGCTGCGATCATGATAGCAGATAACCCAACTCCGCCACAACCGTGTACTGCCACCCACTGGTCTTGACTGACTTTGCCTTGATCGACGACTCCCCGGAAGGAGGTAGCAAACCGACAGCCGAGACTTGCAGCTGTTGCGAATTCCATTTCATCCGGGAGCTTAACCAAGTTAATATCCGCATAATTTATAGCTACATATTGAGCAAAAGAACCCCAGTGAGTAAAGCCTGGCTGGAATTGATTGTCACAGATCTGGTGATTTCCAGCTTCACATTCTGGACATTTCCCACAACCAGAGACAAAAGGAACTGTTACCCGATCTCCAACTTTGAAGTTTTTAATTTCTTTACCTACTTCAGTAATGGTTCCAGCCAACTCATGGCCTGGAACGTGTGGAAGTTCAATGTCTTTGTCGTGTCCCATCCAGCCGTGCCAATCGCTGAGGCATAAACCAGAGGATTTCACTTCTATAACAACTCCATTTTTTTGAGGAGTAGGATCTTTTACTCGTTGAACTTCTAACGCTCCTTTGAAGCGATCGTAGATTACTGCTTTCATAGTTCAAAAGCTAATTTACCCAGGCGATGGAGAAGTTGGTAATTTGATTTTAAATTCGGGAAAAAATGCAGCGTATGCGACCGATCCTTTTCATTGACCGAGATGGAGTAATCATTCATGAGACTGAAGATGAAAAAATTGAACGAATTGAGAAACTCACATTTCTGGAAGATGTAATTTATTATTTACGGAAAATCAAAGAAGAGACCGATTACCTATTTGTAATGGTAAGCAATCAGGATGGATTGGGAACTTCCTATTTCCCTGATGAAGAATTCTGGCCTGTTCAAAATTTTATTGTAAGGACATTAGAAGGAGAGAAGGTCAAATTCGATGCGATCCACATTGACGAGCACTTCGAGTCTGATAATCACCCGAATAGGAAACCTGGCATAGGTATGCTGGAAAGTTATCTGACTGGAGAGTATGACATTGCCAACTCCTTTGTCATTGGGGATCGAGCTACTGATGTCATGTTAGCTAACAACCTTGGATGTAAAGCGATCTACCTCAATTCTATTTATTCTGATAAAAATATTGATGCTGCATTTACAACAAAGAATTGGAAAGGTATTTATGAGTTTTTGTGTCCCTAAACTCTGTTCCAAGGAATTCCTATCAGCATGAGCAAAAGTGATATTCCAAACAGGATTGCCTGGAATTTAAATTTCACAACTGCGTCATCCGATTTCTTGCTGATTTTGCTTCCCATTTCAGCGGCGCCTATTGCAAAAATCATGAGGAGCAAGTGCTCAACAGACCAAAACCTTTCCGTTGCATCACTCATATTGAACGTAAATCGAGTCGTGAATGGGCTCAGGAAGAAATACAGGACAATTCCAATCACGAATTGAACACGCATCAACATCGTGAATGAGGTGGCAGTGATTTTGTCAAACTTAGAGTATTGACCACCTGCAAAAAGGCCAACCAATGATTTTAAAACCACAATTACTGCAGCTAACAAGATTAACCATCTTAAGCCCGAGTGAAAATGCAAGAAAAAGGTATACATGACTTATATTTTCGCCAAATATAAGCCGCTCAGTTTTATGCTCATAGAACGTAGCTGTAGAGAAGGAGAAGAGTTGCAATCCCGTAAAAAATTGTTCTGAACCTGAACTTTACGAGATCATCATCTGATTTAATACTTATCATCCGTCCAACCTGGGTACATGCCGTAGCTACAATGATTAAAGCGATGTGTTCTATTGCTTCAAAGCTTTCTTCATAGGTATGAGTGGAACTAAAGAAATTGACTAGCTCTAGGGTAAACTGAACGTATATTGCCACAATAAAAAATTGAGCAAGTACATTGTCAAATTGTGTGTATTTAAGTCCCGAGAATAAACTTAATATTGACTTTAAGCTAAGTATAGCTCCAGCAGCAAGCGTCAATAGAGTAACCGTCATTCTCGCGGTTAGAAAAATCTCTTCCATTTACGATTTAGTTAGTTGAAAATAATAAGCTAAATAACAATTCTGATTATTTCTGAATTGTCATCAAGGCGCTCATTAGCTTAATTCCATACCATAAATTTTCAACCCGTAAATTTTCGTCGGCCGCATGTTGATTGTTATCGTGGTTAGCGATGGGGACGATGATAGCTGGTTTTTGTAAAACATCTGTGAAGAGATAGAGTGGGAGAGAACCGCCTAACGTTGGAAGAAGAATCAGATCTTCGCCAATAACTTCCTTGGTTCTATTGATTACTGATTGGACAACCGGAGTGTCCATCGAGGTTCTGGCTGCTGGATAGCCACTATCTCGTGTGATGAATGCGATTTTTGGATATTTCAATCTTGTTTCTTGATCTGGTTCTTCTCTCACAATGTGGTATCCCTGTTTTTTGATGTGGGCTTCTACAAGGTCTTTTTGTTTCTCCGGATCACAACCTTTGACCAGTCGAATTCCGATGGACGCTGTTGCGGTCGCAGGAATTACGTTTCTAGCAAGCTTGCCCGTATTTCCACTGCTTAAGCCACGAATAGTTAATGTTGGAAGCAGCAATCTTTCATAATAAGAGCCTGAACCTTCTGTTGTGTTTACACCAAGTTCTGACTTAAGTTGAGAATCAATTTCCGGAACATTCTGAAGCGCTAATTTTTCGCTTTCAGAAAGTGGCTCCACATCATCGTAAAATCCGTCTATAATGATATTTCCTTTTTCATCTTTCATGCTGGAAATGAGATCGGAGAGCATTTGTCCAGGTACAGGTGCCCAATTTCCATAATGTCCACTATGCAGTGGACGATTTGGACCATAAACGGTGATTTCCATTCCTGTTACACCTCTGACACCAAATACCAGTTGAGGTTTTCTGGATTGGTGAACTGGGCCATCGCAGAACATCCAAAGATCTATTTGATCAATCAATTCCTTGTTGTCTTCCAGGTATTCTCTTAACTGTCTTGATCCCGCCTCTTCCTGGCCTTCAAAGAAGAAAACCAGATTTGAAGTGATTTTCAATTTATTTTCTTTGATTAAATCAAGTGCGCTAAGTATAGAAATGATTGGTGCTTTGTCATCTCCTGCTGCGCGAGCATAGATTCGATTGTTTGGATCAATATCGGATGATTTTGAAGGAAAATCAATCGGCTCTCCACCTTCGAAAATTGCTTTGGAGTAGTAGGTCGGCTGCCAGGGGTCATTGGTCCATTTGGTTTTATCTACGGGTTGACCGTCGTAGTGAACATAGAATGCTAACGTTCTTTTGGCTTTTTTTACAGGGAGATAACCATAAACGATTGGTGGAGTACCGACCATTCTGAGAAGTTTAGTTTCTACTCCTCGTTTTTCCAGTTCCGATATAATGTGCTCCCCATTCTTATTGATGTTTTTCAGATCGAAAGCGACATTTGGAATGGAAAGGAGTTCTTTGAAGTCGTTGAGAATCTGTACTCCATTTTCGGATATATAATCTTCACTCATTTTCCCGACATCTTGAGAAAACAGAATCGAGCTTGAAATCAGAAGAAGAAACACTAAATTAGATCTCATTGGTTAAGATTTGATTATGGCTAAAATTATCAAAATACCATCAGTATTTATTTATGAATCCAAGGTGGTAGGTGTTTCCAAGGCTAATGATGACGGCACCTCAAGGCAGGAAATAATAAAACGAGAGGTGGAGGAAGAAGATAAACTGAAGCTGGAAATGGAGCCGGATAATGCTTATGATAAAAATGCCGTCAAAGTTTTGTCCAGAAATGGAAACCAGATTGGATACCTAAATAGAGAGTTAGCTGAAAAGGTACATCCCGCTATAGAAAACAATGCGGAAATACATGTTAAGGCTACTTGGGTCAATGGGGATAAAATGTTGGGTGTCGGTTTAAGGATCGAATTGGTAAGTTAACTTTAAGTATAATTGTAAACCTAATCACCTAATTATGGATATTAACTTTCGAAAATTTGCCTGGTACGTGCTCAGTGTATTAGCTCTTTCTGGAACTGGTGTTCTTATCTATGAGTATTTCGAGTTGCACAGGCATCATACTCGGGAGGTTAAAATTTTCTGTGATTCCGCTTATGAGAATGTAGGTGTAACCAATACAAGGTCGCTGGATTTATTGAAAGATTACTCTCATGATAAGGCCAAGTTTGATGCAGAAGAGGCTTTTAAAATTGAAAATTTTTACAAGGACACCATTCATGTGGCCAGATGTTCGGAAGGTGTACTTTTTTCTAAGAGATACAATGGAGCTCGCGGTGTAAAGGTGATGATCAATGGGGAGGAGCAAGTCATAACTGTTCTAACAGAGAACATTACTTTTCTCGACGAAGAGGAAGAATAAAACTTAAACATCTTGAAAAAGCGTTTTTTGTTTCTATTGGTTTTTCCAGTAGTTAGTATTTCTATGGCACAGAATAGTGGAAGTTTTGAGTTAGAGGAGCTTTACAAGCAAGCAAAAGAGGAAGGAGGTAATTACCTGAGGTTTATCGACAATGAGCGACTAAGCTCGGGAATTTACCAGTTGAAAAAAGGTGATGTTGACAATCAACAGCCTCACCAGTATGATGAACTATATTACATTTTAGAAGGGAAGGCGACATTGAAGGTTGAAAATGAGCGGTATGAAGCCCGTCCGGGTTCTATTCTTTTCGTAAAGGCTGAAATCGAACATACCTTTGTGGATATTGAAGAAGACCTCAAGGTGTTGGTTTTCTTTTCCAAGAAAAATGATTGAAATATGAATCGGTTAGTAGCTATTGCAGTTTTGTTTTTCATCGCAACTTCTTGCCTTGAAAGTGATGCGACAGAAACGGTAAGTTTCGAAGAACAGTTAGCGATGGATCTTGAATTAATAGATGCGTATCTGAATGAAAATGAAATAACGACAGAGGTTCATGAATCCGGAATTCGGTTTGTTGTTACTGAAGAAGGAACTGGCATTTCTCCGCAACCCATTGATTTGATCCGAGTTATATACGAAGCTAGACTTCTTGACGGCACAGTAGTGGACTCAAATGCTGAAGGTGCTGTTTTCCAATTAAATCAACTAATACCTGCTTGGCAGATCATGATCCCTACAATGAAAGAAGGAGGGAAGATCACTATCTACACTCCTTCAGTTTATGCCTACGGTAATGCACAAAGGGGACAAATTCCAGCTAATTCTAGTCTCATATTTGATATAGAATTGGTAGAAATAGTCATTTAGATCAATCCAACTTCAGGTCCATTTCATAACCTTTGATTGAGATAAGTAATGGATTGTCGGAATCTTTAGTGTTTGAGGTTGCTTCAATTTCGAGCTGATCCCCGTCTTTGATGTACCTAGTTACGTTCATGCTGTCCTTATCGATGTTTACTGAGCCGTATTTTGTATCAGAAAGAAGCTTGTAGGCAATTCCGCCTGTATCTATTGATGTTTCTATGTATTTGCCGGTAATTTCTATGGAGCGAGCATTGTCTCCCAACGCATCGATATCTACGCTTCCTTCATAGCCTTGCTCGATTTCGAGTTTTCCTGTCAGGTTGCCTATGTCGTAGTTCACATACTTAGATTCTTCCACATTTAGCGTTCCAATAGACTCTAATTCGAAATCATCTTCATATGATTCCACAAGCGTTAGTGTCTCAATTAAGTCAGCTTCTACCTTTCCATATTTGCTTTCTTTGAAAGTTAAAGACCCAATGGATTTAGCCTCGATATCAAATTCGTAAGTAACTAACTCACCTTCTTCAAATCTTTCGGTCACTTCTAGTTTTCCGTATTTGAGATTGCCATTCAGTGAAGTGAGATTGGTGATCTCGAAATCTGATTCATAAGAAACAATTTCTGTGTTTCCAAGATTTTTAATTTTTAACTCCGAGTATTTTGTCTCAATATCTAGCTGTCCAATTGCATTGACAGTTAAATCTTGCTCATACAACTCCATTTCTCCAACCTTGATCTCTTCAAAAAGGGCTGTTCCATATTTTAGTTTAATCTCTGCCTCGTCGATTGTTCCTACTTCAAGATCGCCTGAGTACTGATCAATCTCTACCTCACCGAAATCACCATCGAGAACCACGTCTCTGTATGAATTTTCAATTTTCAGTTTGTTTGTGGCCGGAACTTTGAGCTTGTATTCTAGCCTTAGTTCATCATCGCCATAGTCGATTTGAATTCCGATTCCCTTGCTGCCGAGTTGAAACTTGTTTGGCTCGTCAAGCTTCGTTTTGATATAAAGTACTCCTGGGCTTTCCGAAATATTGGATTCTACTTCTTCTTCAAACGAATCCAGGAATCGTTGAACTCGATCATTCATTTTACCGTCGAAGCGAATTGTGGCTTCTATATAAACCTCACTCTTATCCCACGCCTCGATCAAGACATCCGTATATTTTGCCTTAAGATCAATTGCATCATTGGGGCTTACTTGATAGGTAAATGTCGCGGTTCTTGTTTCTCCGTCATCCTTATTAGCCAATGCTGTGGCAAAAACTAAATTAAATGCTAACAGTATCAGTATTGTCTTTTTCATTTGGTTCGAATTTTTGGGTCCTATTCATCTCAAGCTCCAACTTTTTCAAGAGCTTAATTTTTTTCTCATAATAATCGATTAGCGCACCTACTAGTTGATGCTGATCAGCCGCTTTTCCTATGTCCCTTCTATAAAGTTCATTGATCTCTTCAAGCGTTTTCATCTCTTCAATTATCCATCCGAAATCATCAGTTTCACTTACTTCCTGGATATTCACCACTGACTCAAGACTTGCAATTTCTTGCTCATATTGCGTTTCCATTTCCTGGTATTCGCTTGAGATATCTCCCAAGGACGCCAGTTGGTTCACTTGATTTTGCAGTGAAAGAGAGTAAAGGAGGAGAACAACTGAAGTGGAGATGAATACAATAGCAGCTACTTTCCACCACTGATAGTTGTTTCCTTTTTTCTCATCTTTCCACTCGGCTTTAATTCCTTCCCAAATTTCTTCAGGCGGGTTTTCAAGATCGAGTTGTTCTCTTTGCTTTTCTATAATGTCTTCAATTCGCATAAATCCCTTCTAATTTCTTTTTTAATAAAGCTTTTGCATGGCGAAACTGTGTCTTCGATGTTGACTCAGATATTCCCATTTGTTCAGCTATTTCCGCATGTTTATAGCCTTCGAATAAATGAAGACTCAATACACTTCTGCATCCATCAGGAAGTTCTTTGATAGCTGCATGAAGCATTTCCGGCTCTATTGGAAGTCCATCTTCCAGATCTTCTTCCAATTCCTCTGTCTGATTAGTTATTTCTTCGAATTCGTATTTCTTTTTTCTTAAATGTTCTACTCCTGTATTTACCACAATTCGCTTAAGCCACCCTGGAAATGCTTTCGGATCATCCAGCATGTCTATTTTTCGAAAAGCCTTTACGAATGCTTCCTGCAACAGATCTTTAGCTGTTTCTTGATCACTTGTTATCCGAATAAGGGTATTATACATCGCCTTTGAGTAACTGTTGTAAATATTGAAAGCTGCCAATTCATTGCCCTGCTTCAATTGATTGATCCATACATGTTGAATATCTGTCACTAGGTAAGTATCGGCATTTGGTTATAAGATGGGGCGATCATATAAAGGTTGTATGAAAGTAATAAAAAAAGCCTCGTCCTAAACATGTGAGAACGAGGCTTTCAATTTCTTGGAAATGTGTGTTTATTCCTTCACATACTTCAAGTTTGGTGTTGGAGAGCCAGCCATAATTTCATCGTTGGCAAATTCTTCAAATTTCTTGAAGTTTTCGTTGAATTTGCGCGCAAGGTCATTGGCTTTCGTATAGAATGCAATATCATCCTTCCAGGTTTCTCTTGGGCTAAGTATTTCACCGGGAACATTCGGACAAGTCATCGGTATTTCTGCTCCAAAAATGGAGTGAGTTCTGTACCCAACATTGTCCAGTGTTCCATTAAGAGCAGCAGTGATCATAGCTCTTGTATATTTCAAGCTAATTCTACTTCCAACACCGTATGGTCCGCCGGTCCAGCCAGTATTAACCAACCAAACATTCACATCGTTTTCATCCATTTTAGCGCCGAGCATTTCCGCGTATTTAGTGGGATGTAACGGTAAGAAAGGTGCGCCAAAACATGCCGAGAAAACAGGTTCCGGATCGGTTACTCCGGCTTCTGTTCCAGCCACTTTGGAAGTATATCCAGAAATGAAGTGATACATCGCCTGACCTTTCGATAGTCGTTGGATAGGAGGGATAACACCAAATGCATCGCAAGTCAAGAAGAAAATATTTTTTGGAATTCCACCGATAGATGGATCTACCGCGTTTCGAATATGGTAGAGTGGATAAGAAGCTCTGGTATTTTCCGTGACGGATGAGTTCTGGTAGTCAACTTCTCTCAAACCTTCTTTGAATCTTGTATTTTCCAGGATTGCACCGTACTGAATGGCATTGTAAATGTCCGGTTCCTTTTCTTCTGAAAGATCGATCACTTTGGCGTAGCAGCCACCTTCAAAATTGAAGACATTTTTATCTGTCCAGCCGTGCTCATCATCTCCGATTAATAGACGATTAGGATCTGCTGATAGGGTAGTTTTTCCAGTTCCTGATAACCCAAAATAGATCGCAGTGTCGTGTTCCTCAACACCCATGTTGGCCGAGCAGTGCATACTTAAAATACCTTCGTCATGAGGAAGAATGTAGTTAAGAACTGAGAAGATTCCTTTTTTCATTTCTCCCGAATAGGCAGTTCCACCAATGATGATCATTCGCTTGGTGAAATTCACGATTGCGAAGTTCTTTTGTCGAGTTCCATCTACTTCGGGATCAGCTTCAAATTCAGGAACGCACAGAATTGTGAAATTCGGGTCAAATTCTTTGAGCTTGTACAGTTCTGGTCGAAGGAACATGTTGAAGGCAAATAGGTTGTGCCAAGCCATTGTGTTGATTACCCGAACTCTCAATCGATAGGTTTTGTCGGCACCTGCATATGCTTCTCGAACGTAGACTTTTTTGTCCTCTACGAACTTCAACATCTTGGCATATAGCTTATCAAAGTTTTCTTCGGAAAATGGAATATTGATATTTCCCCACCAAACAGAGTCCTTGGTTTTATCATCTTCTACGATGAATCGATCTTTAGGAGATCTACCAGTGAATTTGCCGGTATCGCACATCAGTGAACCCGTAGATGTAAGAACGCCTTCTCCATTTTTAAGCGTTTCTTCAATAAGTTCAGACTGACTTAGATTCCAATGAGCTTCTTTGACATTTATTCCGAGACTTGAGAGATCGTTTTTGCTTGACTTTACGCCGAATTCTTGCATGTTTTGGTGTGTTAGAAAGTTATTTTAAGTACCTAAAATGTTGATATTGAGAACACTTGCGCGAAGTTAGCTATACTCAGTCTTTCTCGAAAAAAGGATCGACAATTTCTTTTTTCGTTGGTTCAGTTAGCAGGCTGACAACCACCAGTGCAATGATAGAAGCAAGCAATGCCGGAATTGCAATCATCTTGGAATCGTAAGGAAATGACATGATTCCTATGTCGATTGGATCAGTCGCATAAACCCGATTCATAACTTCTATAATGATCACAGAAAGCATTCCTGCCAATATTGAGGCTATACCACCTTGCTTGGTCACTCTTTTCCAGAAGAAGGTAGCCAACAATGCTGGAGCAAGGGAAGCGCCAATCATGGTATACGAAATGAATGCCATTTCGAGAATTTCTTCGAATTGAGTCATGATTAGGAACGCTACCAATCCGAGAATGGCAATTGACACACGTTGGATAACCAACTTTTTCTTTTCCGAAGGATTTTTGATAAAGAACTTCTCCAGAATATCTCTAGAAAAATTTGTGGATGTAACCATCAAAAAAGTATTTCCAGTGGATAGAATAATAGCAGCTCCACCGGCAAAGAGTAGTGATCCCACATATGGAGGTAACTGCTCAAATCCGATTCGGAGAATAATCTCTTCGGACATTGGTGCATTCACAGATCCATCAGCAAGGAAAAACCGTGGGTCATGGGCGTAAATGGCAAATCCTACCACTGCAAGTAAGCACATGAGAAACTCAATGGAAACTACTCCAATGAACATTCCCATTACCGCTTTCTTCGCAGACTTTGCATCCTTGGCAGATGAAAATTTCTGATACACACTACTCTCACTTAGAAGTAGAATTAAAGTTGGTAGCATGATGCCAATGTACCATTGCGGTTCGTGGCCTTCAAACACGGAGAGGTGATCCGGACTTACTTCGTTTATCGTTGAAACCACGTTATCCCAGCCACCGAAACCGGAAATCGCAAACGGGACTGCCAAAACGATGGCAATAATCATGATAATACCATTGAAAATATCAATGGAAACAATGGAAACCATTCCAGCCAAAGCGGTGAAAATGATAATGATTATGAAGGTGATGAATGTCCCCTGATCGACGTTGATTCCTCCTTCTGTTAGTATGGATAAAAACCTGCCGCCACCTTTGAATTGATAACCGGCAATAATCAGATAAGCAACGATAATAGTTATGGTGCCAAGAAGTCTCGCTAAAGGAGAATATCTTTTTTCAAGGATGTCTGTCAGCGTATACTGAGAAATCCTTCGAACTCTCGCAGCAATGAAATAGACTGCTAAAATTCCAATCCAGGCTCCGAGCGAAAACCATAATTCAGCAAAACCTACTTGAAAAGAGAGACCAGCTGTACCAAACAAACTTCCTGACCCAATCCATGTAGTGACCAGCGTTCCAACCAATAAATAAACGGGTACACTTCTTCCTGCAACTACGAAATCTTCTTCATTTTTAATCGTCCGACTTTTGTAGATAATGATACCAGTCAGTATTAAAATATAGACAAGGGTTACTATGAGATAGGTCATTTTTAAGTTTGGTTAAGCCACCAAGATAACTAATTTGATGAATGGCAGGAATTTACCTGCGCCACTTAATAGTTTTAGAGGAAATTCGAAATCAATAGACCAATATAGAGCGATGAAAAACCTAATAATGTATACGACCTTTCTTTTTGTTACCATCCATGCCAATGGCCAAAATACAGAAATCAACCTTGATGAAAAGATTTCTCAGTCACATGAAAAATATAAAGCTGATTTTATTGTCAATCGAAGATTCAAGCATGAACAGGTTATGAACTACTTAGATGATCTGAAGAGTCCACTCGAATTGCGAAAAGTAGGTTCATCAGTTGCTGGAAAGGAAATACGAATGGTGAGTTATGGTGAAGGGGAAACCAAAGTCCTATTATGGTCTCAGATGCATGGAAACGAACCAACTGCCACCATGGCGTTGATGGATATTTTTAACTTTCTAACTGCTTCAAATGATGGTTTCGACGATTATCGCAAATTGGTATCGGAAAATTTATCTGTTCATTTCATTCCGATGTTGAATCCGGATGGAGCAGACAAATATGTTAGGCGTAATGATCAGGGTATTGATATTAATCGGGATGCGTTGCGTTTACAAACTCCTGAAGGAAGAATATTGAAGCGAATGAGAGATAGCTTAGACGCGGATTGGGGTTTTAATCTTCATGATCAAGGTCGCGCTTCTTATATAACAGATAAATCAGCGACGATATCTGTGCTCGCTCCAGCATATGATTTTCCAAAGTCAATAAATGAAAAGCGTGGAAATGCCATGCAATTGATTGCTTTGATGAATGAAAGCTTCCAAAAATTCATACCTGATCAAGTAAGTCAATATGATGATTCTTTTGAGCCGCGAGCTTTTGGGGATAACATTCAGAAGTGGGGTACACGAACAATATTGATTGAATCAGGCGGGTTGATTTATGATAGGGAAAAACAAGAAATTCGAAAACTGAATTTCATGGCCATGTTGATGGCATTACACGGTATCGCAACTGACTCTTACAATCGATTCACTACCGATGATTATTTCCAAATTCCTCCGACCAACCGTGGTTTTAGGGATGTGATTGTCAAAAACATCCAATTGCCGGAATCTTTAGGTGGGAACATCACAGACATTGCGTTCAACTTTCAAGAACGAGAAAATGAGTCTAGATCTGAGTACTATTTGAGAGCTAGTTTAGTTGATATTGGAGATTTGAGCACTTCTGGTGGGTACTTGATTCATGATGTTGAGGGCTATGAAGTTAAAAAAGGAAAAATGAGTGAAGAAATATATTCAAGCGCTGACCAATTAAAGAAAGGAACCCTGCATGGCTTATTGAAATCAGGCGTTACTGACATAAAGGTTGAGTTTGATCCGACCATTTCAGATCGAAAATCTATTCCTTTTAAAATTGCAAATGGGAATAATAATTCCAATGCCTCGCGACTGAGTCTAGGTTCTAATCCATCTCTGCTTTTCTATAAGAATGGAGTATTGGAATACGTCTTGATTAATGGCTACTTTTTTTCTCCTCAAGAAGAATGGAAAACCATCATTAATGGGATGAAAAAGCTCTAATAAACTCGCCAAGTTAACTTGGAAAAACTAAGATTGATTCTGCTCAATATCGTACTCATTCAGAAATCCTTGATAGGTTTTTCTGAGTGCTAGTGCGGCATCCAATATGTTTGTTAAGTAATAATGGGATACAAGGACAAATATCCTTGGTTCTGTATTTTCGGCTTTCATGATCATTTCTCCAAGATTTTGAAACATGTTATTGGAGATCGTCATGTAATAGTTTTGCACTTCATACATTTCAGTCGCATAATCCAGAAACTCTTGATCCATTAATGGAAATGATCTTGATATTTGCGTGAATTTCCAAGCACTGGCAGAAAGTAACTTATTGTTGAAATCAAAGCTAAAATCTGTTACTGTTTCTTGTGCTAAAAGAGAATCTAAATAGGACTTAAAAGCTTGATTTTGAGTGATTACAGAGTCCAACTTGCTTGAATTTTTTCTGCATTCAAGTATGATTTTTTTTGAAAGAACTTCGCTTTCTTTTTGCAAATCCCAATTCTCTTTATAGGAATTCAGACCCAATGCCAATAAGACTGCAAATACAATGGAAAGGAATTCGAAGACTATTGGCCACAAGGATTGTTTTTTCATTCAACTAATGTAAAACTTATTGAGTTAATCTGTTGACAGAAATTTGAATGCAAAAAGAGACCTCTGTCAGTCGATTTTTAGTCAGAAGAAATATCACGCCAAGCACGGTTTTGTTTCTTGTAAATCACTTCAACTTGATAACTTGATAATAAAAAACCCTGTCGCAAAGCAACAGGGTTTTGGATGTATGTATATTGATTTAATTACATCATTCCGCCCATTCCTCCACCTGGAGGCATTGCAGGCATTGCAGGCGCATCACCTTCTGGCTCATCTGCAACTACGCATTCTGTAGTTAATAGAAGAGAAGCAATTGATGCAGCATTCTCAAGCGCAAGTCTTGTCACTTTTGTAGGGTCAATGATACCAGCACCGAACATGTTGACGTACTCACCAGTTGCAGCATTGTATCCGTAATCTCCTTTTCCAGCAGCAATTTCATTTACAACAACAGAAGCTTCGCCTCCTGCATTTTCAATAATCGTTCTAAGCGGAGATTGAAGTGCAGCTTTTACGATAGAAACACCAGTTTCCTGATCAGCATTATCAACTTCTACTTTATCAAGCGATTTGATTGCTCTGATAAGCGCAACACCACCACCAGCAACGATACCTTCTTGAACGGCTGCTCTTGTCGCGTGAAGTGCATCATCCACTCTGTCTTTCTTTTCTTTCATTTCAACTTCAGTAGCAGCACCGATGTAAAGAATAGCTACTCCACCAGAAAGTTTTGCTAATCTTTCTTGAAGCTTTTCTTTATCGTAATCAGAAGTAGTGTTTTCGATTTGTTGCTTGATCTGATTGATTCTTCCTTCAATATCTTTTTTCTTGCCAGCACCATTAACAACTGTTGTGTTGTCTTTGTCAATGTTCACTTTCTCGGCAGTTCCAAGATAATCGATGGTTGCGTTTTCAAGTTTGTAACCTCTTTCTTCAGAGATAACAGTTCCGCCAGTCAATACAGCGATATCTTCAAGCATTGCTTTTCTTCTGTCACCAAAGCCAGGAGCTTTTACAGCAGCAATTTTCAGCGAACCTCTTATTTTGTTTACAACTAGAGTAGCCAAAGCTTCGCCTTCAACATCTTCAGCGATAATCAACAAAGGTTTTCCAGTCTGAGCAGTTGCTTCCAAGATTGGAAGAAGCTCTTTCATGTTAGAGATTTTCTTGTCGTAGATCAAAATGTAAGGGCTTTCAAGCTCAGCTTCCATTTTGTCTGTGTTCGTTACGAAGTATGGAGAAAGATATCCTCTGTCGAACTGCATACCTTCAACTGTTTTTACTTCAGTCTCAGTTCCTTTTGCTTCTTCAACAGTGATCACACCATCTTTTCCAACTTTGTCCATTGCGTTAGCGATCATCGCTCCAACTTCAGCATCGTTGTTAGCAGATACAGAAGCAACTTGTGCAATTTCTTCGTTCGTTTTGATCCCTTTAGATTGTTTCTTAAGATTCTCCACTACAGTCGCAACTGCTTTGTCGATTCCTCTTTTCAAATCCATTGGGTTAGCTCCGGCTGCAACGTTTTTGATGCCGTGACCAAAAATTGATTGGGTAAGAACTGTAGCTGTTGTTGTTCCATCTCCAGCATCATCTGCAGTTTTAGAAGCAACTTCTTTCACAAGCTGTGCGCCCATGTTTTCAATTGGCTCTTTCAACTCGATTTCTTTCGCCACAGAAACACCGTCTTTGGTTACAGTAGGTGCTCCAAATTTTTTGTCTAGAATTACGTTTCGTCCTTTAGGACCTAGCGTTACTTTAACCGCATCAGCAAGAATGTCCACACCTTTTTTGATGCTGTCTCTTGCTTCAGTATCAAAGAATATATCTTTTGCCATGATTTAAATGATTTTCAATTTTTAGATTTAGTTTTTTAAACGATACCGTAGATGTCTGATTCTTTCATGATCAGATAATCTTTTCCTTCGATGGTAACTTCTGTGCCAGAGTATTTGCCGTAAAGGACTTGGTCTCCAACTTTGACAATAATCGGTTCGTCTTTCGTACCATTACCGATAGCGACAATTTTGCCTTGCTGAGGCTTCTCTTTTGCTGTATCTGGAATAATGATTCCGCTTGCAGTTTTCTCTTCGGCTGCCGCAGGTTCAACCAAAACCCTGTCGGCAAGTGGTTTGAAACTTAATTTTGACATGTGTTAAACGTTTATAGTTTAGTTTGAATTCAATTTCCTGACGCTTGATCATTAAGTGTGCCAATTGGAAATTTTGTCCGAATTCTGTCAGTAATACTGACATTTTTGCAGATATGCGCAATTACTCATCGATCTGGGACGATGATTTCTGGATTTTCTGACATTTTGATCGTATTATTAATAAAACAAAGGATATGGATCAATTGAAGCATGACTGGCTGACTGAGGGACTCATTGATTACGAATACAAGAAGTACATTCTTCTTGCTTATTTGAAAGATGTGAAAAAAAGGTTCAATCAATCAGAGCTGTATCCTTTTATGGCAGATTTGGTATTTCACTATCGAAACCTGGTAAAAGTCAAGGAGAGTAAAGAGATGATGTATGAGCATTTCCCTGAATCTCTCTCTAGAGCTGATTTTGAGAAGCTGCAGCTAACGTATAAGAAAATTATCAATGACGATGAGGTTATGGAGCAGATAGAGGAGATCTTAAAATTTGCACTTCCCAAAATGAAAGAGACCCTTGAAGAAGGAAAAGAACTCTTTGAGTTTGTAGAGGAGAATATCGTCATGGAGCCGGTCGGAGTGTCACCAATATATGAGGACGAAGGGTATCTGTTTATCAATCAGGATTCGTCCATAGATGTTGCAGTATATCGATATCAACTCACATTTTTTGAACACGCTGAGGAGAAGTTCAGAAGTATGGCAACAACCTTTGTCAAAAATGAGATAAAGAAAATCAATCGCACGTATGAGAATCTTAAATTAGATCTGGCTAAACAGTTTAAAGAGCTCCCTAACCCTGCTACTTATATGGTAGAGACTAAGCTGAAGTTCCCGCTTGAGCAAACCGTTTTACCTGTGGCCAAACGGATGTTGGTGAGGAAAATTAGTATCAATTAATCTTTGTTTACAATAAGTCAGTCATTCTTCTCACAATAATGTGACCGTCAACGTAATTTAATAAATCTCAATGCCTGAATTTTGCTAACTTCAACGGCATGAAGAGGACCCTACTGCTGATGCAGTTATTCACTATCGTGAATATTGCATTTTGCCAGGAATTGATTAGCCTAAAGCAATACCTAAGTGAACTGGAGGGTAGTAGGGAATTTCTCTATAAAGAGAGCTGGATCGATTCTATCTATGTGGACCCTTCCTCTAGCCTAGACGAGCTATCCATTATCAGGTCCGCGATCATAAAGAAAGGATTGAAGCTTTACATCTATGAAGATACCTTTGTTTTTATCTATCCAAATCGATTAGAATTTGAAAGGAATTTACTGCTAAATAATAAGGGAAGCCGGAAGGATCAAATTGAGGAATTACAAGTAGGAGATCCTGAAGAGTATGACAAAGATACCGACGCGGTTATCGAAGGAGTGGTAACTGGTGAATTTGGTCAGACACTGATAGGCGTCAATATACAGGTAAATGGTAATCTTGCTGCTAGCACCGATGAGCAGGGAACTTACCGTATCGTTTTAAAGCCAGGTAATTATGAACTGCTATACAGCTTTGTTGGACTCGAGTCAGAAAAGAAGCTTGTAACGGTATATTCTTCCGGTAGTCTTAACACGTCGCTATTCCCAGATTCACGCTTGCTAGATGAAATTGTTATAGAGGGAAATTCATCGGGTCAGATATTTGAGGATGGATCCGTGGGAGTCCAAAGAATAGGCCTTGAAAAGCTTGAAAAGCTACCCTCTTTTTTGGGAAATGTAGATGTTATTAAAAGCGCTACATCCTTACCTGGGATTGCAGCGGCAGGGGAGAGCTCCTCTTACCTTAATGTTAGAGGTGGTACAAATGATCAAACGCTCATTTTAATGAATGGGACCACCATTTATAATCCCGGCCATTTGTTAGGCTTTTATTCTGTCTTCAATGGTGATTTTATTTCTGATATGGCAGTCTACAAAGGGGGTATACCAACAAGGTTTGGAATGCGATCATCTTCTGTACTTGATGTGAAGATGAATAAATGGGGAACAAAAGAACTGAATGTTTACGGTGGGCTAGGATTAATTGACTCCAATCTTGGGATCAAGCGTAAACTGATGGATAATAAGTTGGATATAAACCTTGGAGGAAGGATCTCATATGTAAACTGGATTTTAAATTATGTCCGGGATGAAGATGTACTTAGAAGTTCAGCAAGGTTTGGGGATGTAAATATTAGTTCTCGGTTTATTATGGATGAGAAAAACAGCTTTTTCTTGACCGGGTTTTATGGAAAAGATTTTTTTAGATATTCCAACAGGATTATTTATAAATGGAGGACACTAAATGGAGGGCTAAGGTGGTCTCGTCTTCTAACTAACGATTGGGTGTTGGAGTCAGAGCTAGCGGTAAGTACCTTATCAAATACTTCTGAAGGCCTTGAGCAAAATGATGAGTTTATATTCAACAATGGCCTTTCAGAAACAGCCCTTAGAGGAACGTTATCAAACAGTCAATTTGAATTTGGTTTAGATGTCACCAACTATTCAATCAAACCTGGTGAAATAGCCCCTGCTACGGAGACTACACAAGTAGATGATCGTACGCTGGATCGTGAAAGACTTTTGAATATCGGAGCGCATGTCAATCGTATTTTCAAAAGTACGGGTGGACTTGAAGTGAACGCGGGGTTAAGAGCAAATTATTTTCAAAATCTTGGTCCCGGTGAGGTCAATATCTATCGCGAGGAGAGCCCACTATTGCCGGCAAATGTTCAGAACGTAGAAAGGGTAGGTCGGGGTGAAGCCATTTCCTCTGATTTCGTAGTAGAACCTCGGGTTAGTGTTAATTATACTTTGGGAAACAACCTCCTGAGGGCCAGTTACTCCAGGACTAACCAGTTTTTACATCTAATCTCAAATACAGTGTTGGTAAATCCTTCCTCGGTTTGGAAAGGGAGTGACCGATATATCCCACCGACTAAAATCGACCAGTTTTCATTGGGATATCAATACACGGTAGATGAACGTGATCTATCTATTTCAATTGATGGCTACTATAAAGAATTGGATGATCTCATAGAATATCGGAATGGAGCTACGTTTCTGATGAACGAGAGTTTGGAACAGGAAATACTCAGAGCGGAAGGTGTCTCTTATGGGGCAGAATTACTTGTTTCAAAAAATAGTGGTCGACTTTCTGGTTCAGCATCTTACACCTATTCTCGCACACTGGCCAAAGTACAAGATCGCCTTCAGGATGTTTCTATCAATGATGGTGAATGGTATTCTTATTACACGGACAGACCTCACAATATCAAGTTTAACGTAGACTGGAAGATTTCTAAAAAATGGACAGTGTCTTCAAACTTCATTTTCCTTACCGGTGCGCCCATTAGTGCCCCGATTACCGTTTTTGAAGTAGATGGCATATCCATCCCATATTTTTCAGAGCGTAACTCGGAGCGTATTCCTGATTATCACCGGCTGGATTTGGTGATTACAGGAAAGAGTAGGATTAGGCGTACAAAGAAGAACAATGATAGGTGGGTGCTTACACTCTACAATCTATATGGAAGAGAGAATGTAGCAAACATCTATTTCTCCAATCAAAATGATGCTCCATCTCAGCCATTTCAGTTGGTCAACATCGGACGTTTAGTACCAACCCTAACATACAAATTTGAAATCTAGTGAGGTACTTAAAACATATAATACTCCTCTTATTTATTCTTAGTTCATGTAGTGAACCATTTGAATTTGATGTTGAAGAAGGCGCTTTTAATGTAATCGATGCAAAGGTGTCAACAGCAGAGGGTGGCTCTTATGTGAGAATTATAGCGCTTAATGATAGCACCGAAACGTTAAGAAATGACTTTACCGTTCAGGTAATTTCAGATAGGGGGGAAGTAGTTGATTTTTCCTATGATCGATCGTCAGGTAATTATTTGCCAGTGGATCCAACATTTAGAGGGGATAATGGAGTTAGATACCGTTTCAGTGCCTTCAACAATGATGGAATTCTATTCGATTCATCCTATGATTCAATTCCTGACTCATTTCCTATTGATATCAATATTGCAGATACGCTGGTTTTAAAGCTTAGTACAGTCCTGGATTCTTTTATTTTGACAGAGGCTGTTGTATCTACCGCCATCGTACCTTTTACATCTGATGTTTTTTATTCAAGACTTAAATTGGTGTATGCATACCAAGATTATTGGATGAGCGACAGTACCATTGTGGAGGAGATAGATAATTTCATACTCTTCAATAACTTTCAGGTAGACATACCTTCTTCAGGTGCGATAATTCCTTTAGGAATAAGGGTAAATGAACCGTGGCTGTTTTTTGATGCCACTCAACCAGCTGCGTTCTGTAATAGTGTTATACTGTTTAACTGTCCTAATCCTTGTTGTGGAAATCCCTGTTGTCATTTCGAAGATCGTTGGGTTATGGACTTTAGACTCGTTCAGGAAAGTCTCTCTCCGGCTACTTACGATTATTGGGAAAATGTAGAAAAACTGAGAAACAACGATGGATTAATTTTTGATACTTTTCCTTTCCCAGTTGAAGGTAACGTTGAGTGTACAGGGTGTGATAATCAGACCTTAGGTTTGTTTCAAGCTGTATCAGAATCTGTTAGTTCTGTTCAAAGAGAACTCAGAGTTTTAGTACAATGACTATATCGCCTGACATAATGAGAACAATGAGGTTGTATTTTTTTTTCGTTTTACTGGTTTCCATAAACCAGGTTCACGGTCAAACCATTCAAAGTGAAATTCTAAAAAGATATAATGCTTATACTAGTAAAAATTTAGCGGAGTATGCCTACCTCGCCATAGACAATGGTGTTTTTTATAGCGGATCGCAGATAGCATTTAATGCCGTATTGTTTGATCAATTCCTAAAGCCTTCAACGATAAGCAAGATTGTTCACCTAGAACTTATTCATGAGAATAATGAATATCGAAGGAAATACAAGTATGAGATAGAGAATGGGTTAATTTCTGCAATCATTAAACTACCCCTTGATATCCCTACAGGTAATTATCAACTGGTGGCTTATACCAATGCGATGCGAAACTTCGATTTAAATAGGTTGATGGATCGCAGATTGCTGTATATTCAAAATACCCTTGAGCCAACTCAAAGTATTGCGATGGATCATAACATCTCGATCAAATATGAGCAACAAGTCACATTGCCAGAAAAAAAAATAAGCCTAAATGTAGAAGAGGAGGTTGATAGGATTTTGTTTGAAATTGAAATTCCTAACAACAAAGTTGACCAAGAGTTCTATCTGGTGGGAGAGGGACTTCAAGGCATTGAGTTTATTCAAAAATTTGATCCCCATGTTACTTCATTGCCAAAGCAGAAGTTGGGTGGAAGCTTTCAACGGATGACTGTAATCAGTAATTCTAAAGAAGTAATGGCATCAAAATCGTTTCTAGTGAACCATGAGGTTGGTGCTCTTGAGCCTAGCTACACCTTGAATCAAGATTCAATAAAGCTATTTGTTCCCGACAATCTGATTACCAGTGTAGCTCTTAATAAACCAATAACAAATCATGCTACATTATTTGAAAGGATTTGTGAAATCTACTTTGGTTCTAGGGTGAAGAATTCTTTTGATAATAGTTCTAACTCAAAAACGTTAATTGAACTCCCTTCCAACGGATTACAGCTTTGGGAAAACATTCTCTCTATTGACGAACAGGATGTGAATGAATATATTCCTGAAATTAGCTTGCAGTTAAGGACTGAAATAGAAGGAGATTTAACTAGTCTTGATAATGCCATTCTTAGCATCCGATTCATTGACAAAAATGTTGAGTTTTCCAAATCTATAGGTCCTGATGGTAAGGTGATAATGGATATTAATTACCCTCTTCCGGATGGTTATGCATATATTCCTGAAGTCAACTCTCAGCTAAGGGCTCAAATAGAAGGGGATTTAACTCTTCTAGATGAAGCCATTCTGAGTATCCATTTCTTTGAAGAAAATGTTGAATTTTCTATACCTATTGGTCCAAATGGTAAGGTGATAATGGATATTAATTACCCTCTTCCAGATGATTATGCATATGCTTTTATCATAAATGGGGATGGAAAAGACCTATCAAGTGAATTTGAAATTGTTTTTGATTCAGGGCCATATTTATCCTATATCCCTAATTCAGCTTATTTGGAGAAAGACTATTCTGATTCATTGCTTTACTCGAAGTATGAACATTATTATGTGTTATCGACTTTTGCTGATCTTGAAGAACCAAATGATGCTTTCTGGACCAATCTCCCAATCGATGCAACTTTTAATGTCGAAGATTATCGGGATATTGCTGATTTTGAGGAATTCATTAAAGAAGCAGTACATAATGTTTCTGTTCGTAATGAAAATAGTAAAAAGTCCCTTCGGATATTGAATCCGTTTAAAGGGTATCCGACTGAACCCAAACTGGTTATACTAAATGATCGGGTCATAGAAGATCATTCAATTTTATTTGATTTACCCTTAGCCAATATTAAGTCGATACACGTGATAGATTCGAAAGAGAATCTATTGACTATTGGAACCAAATTTTCAGGAGGGGTGCTCATAGTTACGACTGCAGATGCTATTACTATTCCTTCAGACGCTCTTGATGCTAATTTCACATCAATAAACGGAATAGAGGAAAATAAAAACAATAAGCATGATATGCTTAATCGATTTGGAACGACAAAACTTTTCAAGCTTAGTGATCAAGTGTTTTTTTCTGAGATCCTTGAACGCAATGAAACCCCAGGGCTTCAATTGTTTGTGGAAACGTTGCAAAAAGACGGGACCTTTTCAAGCTTCCGAACGAGTATTCCGGAGTAAGGTCAAACTAAAACAAGAATCAATAATTCTTTACAGCGAATCCTCTGGAGCCTCAGTCTCTAGGTTCAGCTCTTGCTGAGCGCCATCTTGAGGTGTTGGGAACGCAGGAGTAGGTACTACCTGGTTTTGAGCATTATCAATGTTCGGACTTGATAATCCTTCTGTTTCCTGAGGGAGTACAAAGTTTGTTGCCACGGAAAGTACCAAAAGAGCTATTGCGAAACCCCAAGTCAGTTTTTCCAACAAATCTCCAGTTTTCTTAACTCCCATCAATTGTGTTGATCCTGAACCACCGAATTGGCTGGAAAGTCCGCCTCCCTTTGGGTTTTGAGCTAGTACTACTAGAATCAAAAGGATGGCCACAACTACAATAAGGGTCACTATTACTCCGTACATCTACTTGATCTTTGAAATTAAGTCCGCAAAGTAAGATTTTTTTTCGGGGAATTTCAAGCTTAATGCCCTATAGATTTCAATTGCTCGTTGTTTATTTCCTTGATTTAAGTAGATCTCAGCTAAGTATTCAGAAACTAATTCCTTGTTCCAGGTAGAGCTGTCAGCCGAAAGATCAACTGTACTTTTTGTTTTTTTTGCGGGTCTGGTGATGGACGGATTCTCTTTGATGAATGCGTTGATCACCTTTTCTTGGTCGCCTTTGGCGTCATCGTCACTTTTTTTTTTAGGAGCGGCTTTCTTAGTAGTGCTCCTCTTTGTGGTAGCTTTTGCAGCTGTTGATTTGCTGGCCGCTGTTTTTTTAGCTGGTGTCTTTTTAGCTGTAGTCGTTTTCGTTGTTGCCTTTTTGGCTGTTGTCGTCTTTTTGGCTGCTGCAGTTGTCTTTTTAGCTACGGTCGATTTCGAAGTTGCTGCTTTGGTAGCTGTCTTTTTAGCTGCAGTCGACTTTGCTGTTGATTTAGTAGTGGTCTTTTTTGTGACAGGCTTTTTAGCTGTAGTAGCCTTTGAAGCAGTTGTGGATTTCTTTGCGGTTGTTGTCTTCTTAGCTACTGCTTTTGTTGCAGTAGTTTTCTTTGGTGCTTCTTTCTTTGGAGTTGCTTTGGTAGCTGTAGCTTTTTTAGCTGTAGTTTTCTTGGTCGTTGCTGTTGGGCTCTTCTTGGCAGGTTCTTTTTTAGGCTCGCTTTTAGCTGTCGTTTTTGATGACGATTTGGTGCTGGAAGTTGTTTTTGTTGGAGCTTTCTTTTCTGTGCTTGCTATGCTCTTTTTTGAATCTTCTTTTTTAGTTGATTCAGTTTTTGGAGACTCTTTTTTAGTACTTGAAGCTTTGGTTTTAGCTTCAGTTTTTGGTTTAGGTTCTTCCTTTACTTCTTCTTTGGCAGTGTCATCATCAGCATCTCCCCACATTTGGTCTTCCAGTTTCTTGATACTGGAAGCAGATAATTTATTGAGACTGGACAAGCGTTTTTCTCGTTCCATGCGCTTCTCCATTCGCTTTTCTCGCTTGATATCAGATTCCAGTTTTATTTCTGTTAGCTGATCTAAAACAGGAGGGGCAGATTCCGTTGGTGTTTCTTCTTTTGGTTCTTCAGTTTGTTCTGACTGTTCTGGTTCCTCTGATTTCTCTTCTGGCTTAGGTGCGCTTTTCGTTTGAAGATTTTTTAGTTTCTCAGCAATGGCCTTCTCCATTTCGTCCTCTTCATCCTCTGCTTCATCAGGTTCCACTGGTGTTGATTCTTCTTGCACGACTTCCCGTGCGGGTTCTTCCGATGCTGGAACTTCTTCCTCTTGAGTTTCTGTCTCTTTCTCTGGGACAGTAACTTCTTCCTTCACCTCGGGTTCATCAACTTCCTCGATTGAATCCAGATCAGGAGCTGAAACCGGAGTTTCTTCAACAGGCTCTTGTGAATCTTCCTGTATTGTAGCGGTATCTTCACTTTCTTCTTCAGATGTTTCCGCTAATGGCTCTGCGATCTCTTCTACATCCTCGTCATCAAGCTTGTCCTGTAAATCGGCAAACTTCGATCGGGAAGACTTAAGATCTTCCATGTCCTGCTCCAATTCATCAAGAATTGCGTCCAAGGCTCCCACCGGAATTCCAGGGATAAACAGCTTGTCGTCTGTTGGAGCTTCTGTAGTTAATTCACCTTTATCCGCAATGGATTCTTTGGCTTTTGCATCAGTGAATTTAGGCTCTCTGATCTCTGGTGGTTCTTCGCCTTCGACCGGTTTTACTTGTTTCGGTACGGATTTGGTTTCCTCCGGAGGTTTGGTAAGGAACAATAGATTTCCACTGATATACTTCTTCAGAAGTGGTCTGTCTGTGGCATAAATGGCTGCTGAAGAGACTCGTTTTTTTGTAGCTGGCTCATTTAAAATGGCACTTCCCTTCGCCAAAAGCATCCTTGCGCTTTGGAAATAGGGTGCGTCTTTCACAATGTCCTCTAATTGTGTCAGGTTTTCAGTCTTGAGAGATTCAGGATCTCTAATAAAGTCAACTAAATCGTTCCTATTCACAGGGTTTGGTAGAAGGTGTTAATGCTAAAATTAAGCAAAATCACCAATTTGCAACTGAAGCGTTAAAGATATCCAGGATGATTTGGTCGAATATTTCCTCTACAAATGCTTCTTCATTCGACGAAAGATCAATTGTGTTGTCGTAATCCTTGAAAAAAGAGAAATTTTGATCAAAATCGAAGGTCGGATCCTTCACATTTATGTAGGATGCACTTACGGTTATTGTAATCCTGGAAAGTGCAGAAACGTCAATTCCATTGTTTTGTCCTGAGGCGGTAGCTGCTACAGGAGTAATGGTGTAGTTAGTGATGAATCCGTCAAATTGAAGGTCGCCATTGGAATCTACAAGGTCTAAGCTTGTGTTTTGTTGGAAATAATCTCTGATACTTTCTGTAAATAGAACACTCATATTTGAGGGTCCAAGTGGTGCATTGTTGTAAAAAGTCTGAATAGAAATAGTTCTAACGTCGGGCGAAATGGAAGCGCCTGTAAAGGAATAAATCCCACAATCAGTAAAAATTCCTAGAGACAAAAGGCAAAAGATCAGACTAAATTTTCTCAATTTCATATTGTTTGATCTTTCTATACAAAGTTCGTTCCGATATTCCCAGGTCCTCAGCAGCGTATTTTCTTTTGTTGTTGTTTTTCTTCAACGCCCGAATGATCATTTCCTTTTCTTTCTTCTCCAAAAGCAACGAATCTTCAAACTCCGTTTCGTGTGTGATGTCTTCTACTTCTTCGTCAAAGTCTTCTTCATTGGAAGAAATGACCAGGGTAGGAGGTTCCGGATCTGGTGTGCTTTCTTCGATTACGGATGGCACTGATTCCGCATTTGTAAACAGATTCTTGTGTTCTTCTAGAATTTCACTTTTGTTCTCTGTTCCTTCCAGCATTTTAAATACCAATTTTTTCAAATCAGCCATATCAGCTTTCATATCGAACAAAACCTTGTACAAAATGTCTCGCTCTGTGAAGTTATCTTGTGATTCAGCTTTGTCAATCAATGCAGGAAGGTTGCTACCTGATCTTGGCAGAAAAGTCTCCAATTGAATGGCGTTGACTTCTCGATCGACGCTGAGAATACTCATTTGTTCAGCCAAATTTTTCAGCTGTCGAATGTTGCCAGGAAAACGATGTGATTTGAGGTATTCCTGGGCATCCGGTGTAAGCTTGATGGGCTCGGTCTTGTAATTTTCTGAAAAATCATAGGTGAACTTTTTGAACAAAAGCATCACATCATCACCTCGTTCTCTCAACGCCGGGACATAAATTGGAACGGTACTGAGTCGATAAAATAAATCTTCCCTGAATTTCCCTTTGTTGACTGCATCCAAAAGGTTCACATTGGTTGCAGCGATTACGCGCACGTTGGTTTTGAGCACTTTAGAAGAGCCAACTTTTATAAATTCACCATTTTCCAACACACGCAGAAGTCTGGCTTGGGTACTTTGAGGCATTTCTCCGATTTCATCAAGGAAAATCGTTCCTCCATCAGTTACTTCGAAATATCCTTTTCTGCTTTCGGATGCGCCTGTGAATGCTCCTTTCTCATGCCCAAAGAGTTCGGAATCGATGGTTCCTTCAGGGATCGCGCCACAGTTGATAGCTATAAATTGTCCGTGCTTGCGATGGGATAAGCTGTGAATGATCTTGGAAAATGATTCCTTACCAGCGCCACTTTCTCCAGTGATCAATACACTCATGTCTGTCGGTGCCACTTGCAACGCCACACGTATAGCATTGTTTAGCTTAGGAGAATTGCCTACAATCTCAAAGCGTTGCTTAATCGCTTGAACTTCCGGATCTACTTTTTCACTCATGCTACTACTTTACCGAACAATGTTCCAGCCGAACAATCAAACACTTCAACATTTAAATAAGATCCTTTCGGGTAGTCACCATCAAAGACCACCACTTTGTTTGCTGAATTTCTGCCTTGCATCTGCTCGTCAGATCTTTTGCTTTTGCCTTCGACTAACACTTTAAATGTTTTTCCAACATCTCGTTGATTTCGTTTAATGGAATACTCTCGTTGTTTTTCCATGATTTCCTGAAGCCTTCGTTTTTTGACTTCCAATGGAATATCATCTTCGTATTTTTTTGCCGCTAGCGTTCCAGGTCTTTCCGAGTAGAAAAACATGTAGGAAAAGTCATACTTCACATAGTCCATCAGCGATAAAGTATCCTGATGTTCTTCTTCTGTTTCGGAACAAAAACCGGCAATCATGTCAGAAGTGATTCCGCAATTTTCTCCAAGAATGTTCCGAATTGCATCGACTCGTCCCATATACCATTCACGATCATAGGTTCTGTTCATTAATTTCAGTACTCGGGAGTTTCCGCTTTGTGCTGGTAAATGAATGTTCTTGCAGATGTTGTCATACTTTTTCATGGTATGGAGAACTTCATCTGTGATGTCTTTCGGATGTGAAGTAGAAAACCGGACTCGGAGATCTGGATGAACTTTCGCCACCATTTCAAGCAAGTTTGCAAAACTCACAATCTCATCTTCGTTACTCTTTTCCAATCTGGCCTTGTTGTTTTCGCTTGCCGACCATTTATAAGAATCAACATTTTGACCAAGCAGGGTCACTTCTCTAAAACCTTGATTAAATAGGTCCGATGCTTCTTTAACAATGGATTGGGGATCTCTGCTTCTTTCACGTCCTCTTGTAAATGGTACCACACAGAAGGAACACATGTTGTCACAGCCTCGCATGATGGAAATAAAAGCTGTCACTCCATTCGAATTCAACCGAACTGGAGCGATATCTGCATATGTTTCTTCACGGGACAGGAACGTATTGATGCCTTTTTCACCTTCCTCTGCCTGTTTAACCAATTTTGGAAGATCTCTGTACGCATCTGGCCCCAATACTAGGTCAACGATCTTTTCTTCCTCCAGCAATTTTGATTTAAGTCGCTCGGCCATGCAGCCTAATACTCCAATTGTCACTTCACCGTTTCTTTTCTTGACCCCTCTGAAGTAGTTCAGTCGATTTCTAACCGTTTGCTCTGCTTTTTCGCGAATGGAACAAGTGTTGATCAGTATTACATCGGCTTGCTCAACCTGCGAAGTAGTTCCAAACCCTTCTTCTTTTAATATAGAAGTGACAATTTCACTATCTGAGAAATTCATCTGACAACCATAACTTTCGATGTAGAGTTTTTTGGCTCCAAACTTCTCGTCGGCGGATACTTTGTAATCGCATGCTTCCGCCTTTTCCTCTTCAACTAAATCAATATCTGCTATCAATCCCTGCATGGGCGCAAAGATAGAAACAGTTGTGACATTTTGTCAGCATTGAACCTTCTGAATTTTCTATTAGTTTAGTCGATAAATGCATAATAAATGGCTTTAATCAAAGAAGTAAGAGGATTTACTCCCAAATTCGGAAATGACTGTTGGTTTGCTGAAAACGCCACAATCGTTGGCGAAGTGGAATTGGGTGATAACTGTACCGTGTGGTTCAGTGCAGTTGTCCGTGGTGATGTAAATTCAATTACTGTTGGGAACAATACCAATATTCAAGATAATGTCACCATTCACGGGACTTATGAAAAAGCTTCTACGACCATTGGAAATAACGTTACAATTGGACATAATGCGGTGATTCACGGTTGCACCATTGAAGATGATGTGTTGATTGGAATTGGGGCCATTATTTTAGACAATGCTGTTATCAAATCAGGTTCCATTATTGGAGCAGGCTCAGTCGTTTTGGCCAATACGGTAGTTGAGGAAAACGTGGTGATAGGAGGGATACCGGGGAAAAAGATCAAAGAGATTGATGAGGAAAATAGGAAAATGCAATCACGTATAGCTTCCAGTTACAACATGTACGCAGGCTGGTTTAAAGAATCTGAAAAATGAACTTTCTAACGAAAATCCTTCTGTCTTCAATTGCGGTAATTATTGCTTCCTACATCCTTCCCGGAATCTATGTAGATAGTTTTATGGTAGCTATTGTGATTGCTGTATTGCTCTCGTTGCTAAATGTCACCGTAAAACCTCTGTTGATCATTTTTACCATTCCACTCACCATACTATCACTGGGACTTTTTTTACTGGTGATTAATGCCTTGATTATTTTGATGGCAAGTTCGCTTGTCCCTGGTTTTGAAGTTGATGGATTTTGGTGGGCGTTGCTTTTTAGCTTGGTGCTATCACTGACAAATTCTCTACTTTCGGATTTGAGCCAGAAAGAAGATCAGAAGTAAACCGGACATTGAGGATCGTTTCTCGAATTCTTGAACTTTCGTCTGTAAATAAGCATGATTTCATGCGATCCCTTCGAATGATTCGAGAGTGAAGACACAGTTGCGTCATAGGAGTAGCCGACACGGAAATTTTCATTTAAAATCATCTGAGCTAACAAAACAAGTGCATCCCCATTTCTGTAAGAAACACCTGCGTAAGCGATTTCATCAAAAATCACGGTAGCATTGAAATCCCAAGTAGGTCTGTTTTTTTCCTGAACAGTTACTAGAAAAGCTGGAGCTAGTTTTATGTTTCTGTTGATATCCAAGATGACTCCAGCCGTTCCATAGTAGTATCTACTTTCTCTAGATTGTGTCGTGATACTCTCCACCTGATACAAGTTGTTTTCTAGGATGTACGGAACAGAAATCCCAGCATACATGACCGGATTTGCGAAATAAATTCCCGTTCCAAAGTTTGGACTCAATTTCGAAGACGCTGAGTTCAATAGGGGATCTTCACTATTTAATACTGTCAACATACTGAAATCGGCTCTTCGGTTATCAAAACCACCCTGAAGTCCGAATGACAAAATTCCAGCTGAGGTTTTTATTTTGTAGGCATAACTTGTGTAAAGGGCTGTCTCTTCGTGAACGCCAACCCGATCTTGTGACACCAAAAGCCCAACACCGATCTGGTTGGATAAAAATGAGTTGTGGACTGTAAACACATTAGACGTTGGAGCACCCTCAACATTGATCCATTGTTTTCTATGAATGAAAGTGCTTACAAATAAGTTAAGGCTGCCAGCATATGCTGGGTTGAGAACGAGTCCATTGAACATGTAGGTAGACATCACAGGCCGTTGCTGCGCAAGTGAGCAGAACGCAATCGTGCCTAGGAAAATAAAAGCGATGACCTTTCTCATGTGCTAAATTTATCTAACTAATTCTAAATAACCTTGAATTAAGTCACTTCCGTCCCCTTTATCGATGATGTAATAGTAAGTTCCTTCAGGAAGATCACGTTGCCTTGATCCAACATTACTCTGCCCAGCAAACCTTGTATTCACATTATCGTATTCCTCAACTTCATAAACTAACGTTCCAGCTCTGTTATATATTTTGACAGAGTTTCCAGGGAATTGATCCACACAGTCGATGAGGAAGAAATCATTCATTTGATCGTCATTCGCAGAAACTCCATTATAAACCATTAACTGGGTTGTCATATCAAAACCAGCTGTATACGTACATCCATTTCTGGCCATAAACGAAACAGTGTAGCTGCCTGGAGCCGCATCAATCAGTTTTGCATCCGTACTGATGATATCACCATTACTATCTCTCCACTCGTAATCGGTAGCTTTAAGTTGACCAGCAAACTGTTGTGGATTCGATTCTTCATCAATATTAACTTGAGCTTCACCATCAAACTGGTTGGTAGCCCCATCCTCTGTTCTTAAACATGTAGCCAAAGTGAAGAAGACTTCAAAAATTGGATCAGTCACTTGATACTCAATTGTCACGGAAGTCAATGCAGACTCACAACCTGTTGCCAGGTTCGTTGCTCTCACTAGGTAAGTAGTCGAGTCAAGATTGAAAACTTCAGCACCGATCGTGTATGGAGTTGTCATGTCATCCTGATCGAACCACTCGAATAAGAAACCAGTTTGAGATCCATCCACGTTAGCCACCGCGCTTCCATTTGGCGTGGTACAGTTCGTTCTGTTATTGTTTACAATCACCATTGGATCTGATGGGATGATTGCGTCGTTATTGATGTTAAATACCTCTTGAGCCACACATCCAGTATTGACATCCGTCAATGAAACGATATAAGATCCAGCATCTAATGAATCTGCGAAGAATTGTGTGCTGATTACTGTGTTTGAATCATCGATCCATTCAACGTTCACTTTGGAGAAATCAGGAACTTCAACGCTTGCAAAACCATCCTTCACATCGAAACAAACCGTCACATGGTTATCGATAGTTAATGTATACTCAGGAGGAGAAGTACCGTCTTCTACTTCAACCAAAGTACCTTCGGATTGACAGAATGGATCCATTGTGTCAACAACAAATACGGTGTATGTACCAGCATCCACATTTGTAATAAGAGATCCAGTGAAATCAGGAGCAGGGTTCGGTGTAATTGAACCAGATGTTAGTGGATTACTTGCAGGATTTGTCAAATCACCAATGTACCAATAGTAGTTGTAATCACTAACCGATCTTCCTGGTCCAGGAATGATAACTGACGCGCCTAGCTGACCATTCGGATTCACACAATTTGTGTTAGCAGATGTCGAAGTGGAAATTAATGTAGGGTTAGGAACATCATCCGCCATTTCGTAAGTTTCTGTTGAAGAACATCCGTTAGCATTGAAAACTTCAACAGTATAAAAACCTGCTGGAAGCCCAGATACCGTTGCGGTAGTTTCTCCGGATAGTGTACCATTTCCTCCGATCAATGCATCTGTAAGTGGTGTGCTGGTGTCAGTTCCAAAGTACCATTGAACATTAGTAGGAGTTCCTCCATCAGCAGTGACAGTTAAGCTACCATTAGGATTTGATGGATCGCAATTCGCTTGCTCATCAAAAGCACTCAACTCAATTTGAGGTCTTATGAAGTTTTCGCCTACAGCTATTTCGAATGGAAGTGTTTCACAATTTAATAAGGTGTTTGTGCCAATTACATAATAAGTGATTCCACCTTCTGCTTGTGTATATGCTGCACCAGCCAATCCTGTAAAGACGGGGGTAGGAGAGCCTACCGTAGGATCAACATCATAATAATCGAAGGTATAATCTGTGATGTTATCTCTACTAACAGAGGTAACAGTAATAACACCGTCTCCTGGAGTACAAGCCGTGGCAGCAGTAGAAGTAACATCTAAAATTGCAACATCAGCAGGTACACTAGGAACTTCGATTTCTGCAGTACTAAAGCATGTGCTCGGCGTAAAGCTGACACGAACAGTATATGTACCTGCTGAGAGTCCAGAAACAGTAGAAGTTGTACCTACAGAAGTTCCGCCTGTTCCAGATCCAGCAAACCATTCAAAGGTGTAGTCGGTGTTGGTATCGTCATTCGAATCTGCCATTGCGGAAAGAGATCCATTTGGTGTTCCTCCTGCTGCACAGGTAGAATCTGCTTCAACCAAGGTTATTTGAATTTCAGGTAAGAATATATTATCCCCAACTTCAAATTGTACCGCTTCCGATGGACAATCAGAATCTGTTTTTCTTGTGATACCATAATACGTTCCAGTTCCAAGACCAGCAACAATGAAGTTGGTAAGATTGCCATCTCCATCCGTCACACGATCTGCAGGAGCTAATCCTGGATCATCGTATACTTCCAGTGTATAATCTCCACTCATGGTAGCTGAATCAAGCAATGTTCCATCAAAGCTTACCCCTAGAAGTACAAATGAACCATTGTCAAAGCAGTAGGTCACATCATTGACTTCATAGTTTCTTATGACAGGCAGCACTTGCTCGTTTGGCACAGTGAATGTTAGACTCGATGTACAGCTTGTTAAATTGTTTGTAACATCGGCTCGATAATCTCCGGCTGGGACTCCAGTTAATATCGCTTCCGTATCAGTTACTCCAGCATAAACGGCACTTACATTCATCGTAGATGCAACATCTACCCACTGAATATCGATATGACCTGCAGTATGAGTAAACTGATTATCTATAAGAATTTCCAGCCCTCCAACTTCAGCTCCGCCACCACAATCTTGATTTGGCGTAATACTGACCAATCCAATTTGTGGATTTCTTATTGAGTCTGGTACGTTGATGAGAGCAGTAGGAGCAAAACATCCTGTAGTTCTGTTTTGAGCAAATACGTAGTAATCATCACCAGCCAATGTTGTGAGAGAAATTGGAGAAGAAGCAGGCGTTGCACTGAATACGATTGTACCAGTTGCTGTTGTTTGTCTGATAGTGACATCATAATCAGACAAGTTGCCAGGAGTGATATCAGCATCTGTGATGGTAAATGTACCACTAGAAACTCCTGGAGGAGAACAAACTGTATCAGGTTCCACTGTTGCTAGAATTGCTGTTAAGTCAAATTCTGGGATATTATCCATTGATCCCACATTGAATACTGCAGTTTGAGAGCATCCAATATTAGGTGTGTTCGTAGTTTTTGTCGCTACGACTGTGTAATCTCCAGTGGAAAGACCACCAATTTGTGTCAGATCTCCGCTTAAGTCCACGGCTGTACCTCTGGTACCTCCATCAGCAGGATAAATTTGATTTGCTGCACTCGTTGAAGTTCCTCGATACCATTCAATGGTGTAATCAGCTATTGTAGCCGCAGCTCCATTTTCTGTAAGGGTTACCATAATTACTCCATCGCCAGAATTCCCCGTGTTAACACAGTAGGTATCATCTGAAGAATTCAAATCGTCTTTCGCTATTGTGATTTCCTGAGTTTCGTTGGTTATAGTAAACGGCGTAATTTGAGAGTCAACAACTGTAGGGCATCCATCGGCTACACGATTGATGATGACGGTATAATCGTCCGCTACGAGCCCATAAGCACTAGCTAGCCCGTCGGTAGCTCCACCGGCTGTAATTCCACCGGCAAAGTTCACCGTACCTGTACCAGTAGCCCCTGCGATGGTCCATCCGTTGGTTAGATTACCAGAGAGGCCAGATACGAGCAGTTGGTTATTAGTAAGATCATAAGAGATGAGCGTAGCGGTAGCACTACCACCATCGAAGGTTACAGTTTCCCCTACGACCCACGTAGCTACCCCAGGCGTGAAAGGGATAGGATAGATCTGTGTGCCATTTTGGAACCACTGATAATCGAAGTTAGCCGCCGCTTCTTGGGTAGAAGCCCCAGTTGGGTTAGAAGGCGTGACAGGATTAGAAGTAGTAACAGTAGCGATGACGAAGTTACCATTAGTAGGCTCACAATCAGAAGCATCTTGAGTAGTAAAGTCAGCTGCTGCTTCAATGAGCGAGAAAGTAGGTTCGAACTGGGTGATAGTTACCGGCACAAGCGGCGAACTCGTACATCCGATACTCGTACCAGTGATATCTGTAATCTGCACATAGTATGATTCCCCAGCAGGGTTATTAGGAAGAGTAGAAACTTCATTAGCACCAGCCGTACCATTACCAGCACCGTTGAAAGTAGCTCCCAGTCCTGCAGCATCGAGCAGCGTGACCTGGTCATTGGCATACCAGGTAAAGATGAAGTCAGCCGCAGCTTGCGAAGCACCACTGACAAAAGCAGTAGCCGTAGCGATACCTGTAGAAGTACCGGTGTTACATGCTTCATCCGGCGCAGATTCCAC